>NZ_SJRW01000001.1 GCF_004352825.1 Luteimonas arsenica
TCATGACCTTTGGGTTGCTCGCCAGCATGTCAACTTGCAACGGGTTAGCAAACTCAAACTGGCCGCGGCCTAACAAGTCATTCAAGCCGACGCCGCTTCGCGGCGCGGCTTAATTCAGGCGTTAGGCGCTCCATGAAACAGTCTCGCTGTCCGCACTGCGGTAATGACCCAGGGCTCGGACTTTGGGAGAAAACGGGGTTCGGACCTGGACGTTCACGCCCCTGCATTGCCTGCGGATCGGAAGTCTCGGTTTCACTAGGCTGGATCATTGGGCCTGAGTGTCGCCGAATCCTCTACTTCTGGCTGGTCTGAATTATCGGGAGGACGTCACGAGCTATCCTTCGACTGACTCGGCCACGGTCCAGTACAAGGGCAGTTCATACAGTATGCAGATCGCGGTTTCTGCCAGCGGTGCGCGTTACGTCGGCAATGATCTGGAGTGGTGGACAAAAGGCTCTGGTGCCGGATCCGATGGCACGCTCTTCCGCCACAATGCCGACGGCACGAGCGGGGACCTTATCGAGCAGTGCATACAGTCGTAAGTGCGTTCAGCCGCGTGTTCAGGCCAATGCCGCTTCGGCGGCGTCGGCTGATCCGGCTGAGGGCCTTGGCGCCCTGGATCGGGCTGCACTCGCCACGGAGTGGTGCAGGGAGGGTGACTCAAGCTTTGAGGCCACGTTCTACCCGTTGGCCTCGACAGGTCACGGCTCTGGTCGCAGGGCCCAACAAATTCATCAAACCCGTGAGCTCGCAGTGGCGGCATGACCGCATCTGATGAGCCTCCGGGAGTTCCGGGGAGGTTCAATTTTGGAAATGCTGAAGGTTCTCGGGCTCTTCGTCGTTACCGCACTGGCCGAGATCATCGGGTGCTACCTGCCGTACCTGTGGCTCAAGCAGGGTCGATCGGCCTGGTTGCTGGTGCCGGCGGCACTCAGCCTGGCCGCGTTCGCCTGGCTGCTCACCCTGCACCCCCACGCCGCTGGCCGGGTGTATGCGGCCTACGGTGGCGTTTACATCAGCGTGGCCTTGATGTGGTTGTGGGCCGTCGATTCAGTGCGGCCGACCGTGACTGACTGGATCGGCGTGCTCGTCTGCCTTCTGGGCGTGGGCATCATCATGTCCGGTGCGAGACAGGTCTGACATGCGTTCGTGTTCACCCTGCTGGCTGCAGTCATGGGCTGGTCAGCAGATGGAATGAGGCTTCTCAGTGGTCTGTTGCGGCTTCGCCGGCGGTGCTGAGTGCCTTGCGTTGGCCGAAGTGTTCACCGAAGAAGTCGCCCTCGTTCCACGTCGGCGCCGCGTCGGCGTCGCCGATGCCGCGGGCGATGCGCGCGGACAGCCGTGCCAGGCGCACCGCGTCGTCGTACTCGATCGGCAGGTCGGCCTGGTCGCAGGGGCGGTGGTAGCAGTTGCGCATGAACCAGGTGGCCGAGACCTTGGGGTCGCGATCAGGGTCGGCGGGTTCGACGCCGCCGTCGAGATAGACCGCGGGAATGCCCTCGCGCACGAAGGAGTACTGGTCGCTGCGCACGAACACCGCCTCCTCCGGGAAGGGATCGGGCGAGACCTTGACCCCGATGTCGCGCGCGGCTTCCTCGACCACGGCCTCCAGCGACGAATGCTCGACGCCGATCGGCACCACGTCGCGCGCGGGTGCGGTCAGGACCGGCATGTCGAGGTTGATGTTGGCCACCAGCCTGCCGCCGTCGGCGATCGTGGGATGGCGGGCGAACCACTGGGAGCCCAGCAGGCCCTGCTCCTCGGCGGTCACGGCAACGAAGAGCTGCGGCCGGCGTGGCGGCTCGGCGGCCGAAGCCAGCTCGCGCGCGGCCTCGGTCATGATCGCCACGCCCAGGGCGTTGTCGAGCGCGCCGTTGTAGATCTCGTCGCCGTCGACCTCGAGGCCGATGCCGACGTGGTCCAGGTGCGCGCTGTGCACGACGTACTCGCCGACCAGCGCGGGATCGCCGCCGGGCAGCAGGCCGACGACGTTGCGCGATTCCAGCGGCTCCACCCGCGTGCGCACCGCCAGCGACAGGCGCACAGGCATGTCGAAGCCGCGCAGGCGGCCGGCGCGGGCCTCGTCGGCCAGTTGCGCTGCGCTGCGCTCGCCGCCGGCGAACAGGGTGTCGGCGGCGGCGGCGCTGACGCGCGCCACCACCTGCAGCTCCGGCCAGGTGTCGATGCCGCGGCCGTCGGCGTCGCGCAGGCGCAGGGTGGGACGGTCCCAGCCGGCCGCGCTCCGTGCCCAGGGCGTGCGCACTTCGTCGGCGGCGGTGCCGACCAGCACCGCGGCCACGGCGCCGCGTTCGGCCACGCCGCGCAGCTTCTCGGCCAGCGAGGCGTGGAAGGCGCGACGGGTGTCGTCGAAGCGCTCCGGCGCGCCGCCGAACATCACCGCGACCTTGCCGCGCAGGTCCAGGCCGGCGAAGTCGTCGTGGCCGAGACCGGGTGCATGCACAGCCTGGCCGACGAAGACCGCGGGGGCATCGACCGAAGCCTCGGCCCGGTTGAAGTTCGCCATCGGCAGGAACTGCTCCTGGAAGGCGAGGGCGACCGAGTCGCCGGCCAGCCCGACGTCCATCCTCGCGCCCGCGGGGTCGAGGCTGGCGCGCAGCAAGGGCACGCGCTGGAACCAGCCGCCGTCTTCGCCGCCCGGCGACAGGCCGGCGTCGGCAAAGCGGGCCGCCACGTGCTCGGCGGCAAGCTCGTGGCCGGGCGTGCCGGTCTCCCGGCCCTGCATGCGGTCGTCGGCGAGCGCGCGCACGTCGTCCTCGATGCGGTGGGCGGCAGGATCCGCGGAGCGCTTGCCCGCCGCAGCGGGCGCGTCGGCCTCGGGCGTGGCCTCGCGCTTGCAGGCGGTCAGCGCCGGCAGCAGGGCGAGCGTGGCGGCGAGCGCGAGGGCGGCGGAGGCCGCCGGGTGGCGGCGGATGGCGGCGGGCATGGCGGGTCCGGCAGCGGCAAAGGCGACAAGCCTAGCGCGCGGCGGCCTCGCGCAGGAACGCCTTGCCGATCGCGCGCGCATCGGCATACGGCTCGGGATCGTTGCGGTTGCTGAGCAGGATCACGGTCAGCCGCTGCACGGGCCAGCGCAGGATGATGTTGCGGAAGCCCATGGTTTCGCCGGAGTGCCACATCAGGTCGCCGTCCAGCCGCCAGCCATAGCCGTAGGCCTTGACGCCGGTTTCGCCGATGGAGGTGGTGGTCTGCGGCGAGAAGGCCAGTTCGCGCGAGGCGTCGGAGAGCAGCCGGTCGTCGTAAAGCGCCGCATCCCACTTCGCCAGGTCGTCGATGGAGGAATAGATGCCGCCGTCGCCGAGCACGGCGCTGGTGGTGGACTGGTCGGTGCGGCGCCAGCCGTCGCCGTCGGCGCTGTGGCCGAAGGCGCGATGGGGAACCTCGTTGACGCCGTCGACGTGGGCGAGGGTGTCGGCCATGCCCAGGGGGACGAAGATGCGCTCGCGCAGGAAGTCCGGATAGGACATGCCCGAAGCGGCTTCCACGACGAGGGAGAGCAGGGCGTAGCCGGAGTTGCTGTAGCGGTAGGCGGTGCCGGGTGCGAAGTAGGGGCGGGCGGGGATCGCGGCTGTAGCCGCTCCCACAGCTTGTCCAGGGGCAGGTCCGGTGGCGCGGGAGGCCGGGGGCTTGGCGGCGGCATCGGCGGCGAAGCCGGTTCCTGCGCCGTCGGGTCCCGCGTCCGCGCCTGCATCGATGCAGGGCGCACCGGTCGCCAGCAGGCAGAGCACATCCGCATCGCGCACCTGGCCCTCGAAGTCCGCGGCCAACAGGTCCTCGTAGTCGTACACGCCCGAGGTGTGGCTGAGCAGGTGGTGCAGGGTCACGCCGTCGGTGTTGGCGGGAAGCGCGGGCAGCCAGCGGCGCACCGGATCGTCCAGGCGCAGGCGGCCGTCCTGCGCCAGCAGCAGCACGGCGGCGGCGGTGAACTGCTTGCTCACCGAGGCCAGGCGGAAGTTCGTGGCCGGCGTCACCGCGGTGCCCGCTTCGACGTCCGCCAGGCCCATGCCGCGGCGCAGCAGCGGCTCGCCGTCGTGCAGCACCAGCAGTGCGGCGCCGGGGACGTCACCGGTGTAGCGCTGCAGGCGGGCGTCGGCTTCGGCCATGGTGGCGCGCTCCGTGGCGTCGTTGGCGGTGGCGTTGGCGAAAGGCAGCATCGCCAGCAGGAAGAGAAGGGCGGGGCGGAGGTTCATGCCCCCGAGTCTAGCGCCGCTCGCGCGGCGGGAACGGCAGGACGGTGCCGCGGTCCTGCTCCGTGGGATCGGGCCGGTGCCACAGCACCGGCACGTCCTCGGGCGCGCCGGGCTCGAACTGCTCGCGATCGGCAGCGGCGCGTTCGGCCTCGGCGGCCGCTATTTCCTCCTCGATCTCCCAGCTGTAGCGCTTGCGCGGCGCCACGGGGTCGAGGCGGCGGAACAGCCAGGCCGCGACGATGCCGCCGATCGCGCCGCCCAGGTGCGACTGCCAGGACACCCCCGGCTCGCGTGGAAGCACGGTCAGCAGCATGCCGCCGTAGAACAGGAAGCCGATCATGGTGGCGGCGATGGCGGCGCGGTCGCGGCGGATCACCGCCAGCGCCATCACCAGGAACATCAGGCCGTGGGTCACGCCGCTGGCGCCCAGGTGGTACGAGCCCGGCGCGCCCAGGGCCCAGGCGCCCAGCCCCGAACCCAGCCACATCACTGGCAGGCCGCGCAGCGAGGCCCGCGGATACACCCAACCGGCCAGCGTGCCCAGCAGCAGCACCGCCGCGCTGTTGGCCACGATGTGTTCGGGCGAGCCGTGCAGCAGTGGCGCGGTGAGGAGGCCCCAGAGCCCGCTCAGGCTGCCCGGGGCCACCGCGAACAGGCGGGCGTCGAAGCCGGACTGCGCGGCGTAGACCACCGCCAGCACGGCGACGAAGGCCGCCGAGACGCCCGCGGCGCGGCGGAAGCGGCGCCAGTCGGCCGCGCGCTGGGCGGCGGAGTCGGGCGGGTGGTCGTGGACGGGCAGCTGCATGACCCGAAGCATGGCGGCGGATGCCGGCAACGCAAGGGCGGCGCCGGTAGAATCACACCATGAACGACGCCCCCCCCGTAGTCCGCCTGCGCAACGCCTGGCGGTCCAGCCACCCGTGGATCTTCCAGAAGCTGGTCGAGAAGCCGAACCCGCGGCCGAAGCCCGGCACCATCGTCGACGTGGTCGGCGTCGACGGCGAGTGGATCGGACGCGGCTTCTACAACGGCCATTCGCGCATCGCGGTGCGGATCCTCGAAACCCACCCCGACGTGGCGGTGGATGCCGGCTGGTTCGCGCGGAAGATCGCCGACGCCGTGGCCCTGCGCCGCGAGGTGCTGCGCCTGGACGAGGTGTCCGACGCCTGGCGCGTGGTGCACAGCGAAGGCGACGGCCTGAGCGGCCTGGTGGTCGACCGCTACGCCGACCTGCTGGTGCTGGAGTACTTCAGCGCCGGCATGTTCCGCCACCGCGAATGGATCATGGCCGCGCTGCGCGAACAGTTCCCCGGCTGCCGCTTCCACGCCTTCGCCGACGAGCACGTGCAGAAGCAGGAGAGCTTCGACTTCCACGGCACGCCCGGCACCGAGCCCGCCGTCATCACCGAACACGGCATCCGCTTCCGCGCCGACCCCGCGGGTGCGCACAAGACCGGCTTTTTCGCCGACCAGCGTGAAAACCGCGAATGGCTCAGCCGCCAGGTGGCCGGCAGGCGCGTGCTCGACCTGTGCTGCAACACCGGTGGTTTCGCCGTGTATGCGGCGGTGCGCGGCGCGGCCGAGGTGGTGGGCGTGGATATCGACGCCGACGTGATCGAGATCGCCAAGGGCAACGCGAAATTGAACGGCGTGCGCCCGCGCTTCGTGCAGGCCGACATCTTCCCCTGGCTGCGCGATGCGTCGAACGCCGGCGAGCGTTACGACGTGGTGGTGCTGGACCCGGCCAAGATGACCCGTGACCGCGAACAGGTGATCCCGGCGCTGAAGAAGTACCTGGACATGAACAAGCTGGCGTTGTCGGTGGTGAAGCCGGGCGGGTTGTTCGCGACGTTCTCGTGCACCGGGCTGGTGAGCGAAGACCAGTTCCTGGACATGCTGCGGCGCGCGGCGTTCTTCTCCAACCGCACGGTGCAGGTGTTGAAGGTGGCCGGCGCCGGGCCGGACCATCCGTTCATGGCGAACGCGCAGGAGTCGCGCTACCTGAAGGCGGTGTTCTGCCGCGTGCTGGACTGAGGCCGGCCGCCTGCAGCTGTTTGTCGTGGGAGTTGTTTGTGGGAGCGGCTATAGCCGCGATGGCAAGTGTTATTGGGGGTGTTTGGCGAGGTACTCGGCCAGGGCTGTGGCGTTGTTGTGGTCCTCGTCCTTCGCGGCGTAGAGCAAGGTGGCGTGCTTGCCGCGGCCCAGGGCCTTGCGCAGCTCGGCCAGGCCATCGGGGTTGGCGTCGAGTTCGGCGAAGTAGCGCTTCTTGAATTCGGGCCACTTCGCGGGATCGTGGTCGAACCAGTGGCGCAGGTCATCGCTGGGTGCGACCGACTTCACCCAGGGGATGCCGTCCAGGTCGGCCTTTGATTTTCCGCGCGGCCAGAGGCGGTCGACCAGGACGCGGCGGCCCTCGCGGGTAGCCGGGTCGTCGTAGATGCGGCGGATGCTGAATTCCATGGGCGACCTCGCGCGGGCTGCGCGGACACGGTGGCGGCGGCTGTCGCTGTCCGCTGCGATCGCATGATCGCAGGCGCTGCGACGGCCGGCCGCTACACTGCGCCCATGGATGTGGACACCTTGTTGATGCTGGTGCTGGCGGCGGTGGCGGTGGCCATCGTGCTGCTGGTGGTGCTGCTGCTGCGACGCCCGGAGGCGGCGCTGGCCACGCTGAAGCGCGAGCTGGAGGAAACCCTGCGCACCGAGCAGCGCGACGGCCGCGGCGAGTTGCGCCAGCAGCTCGACGGCCTGGGCCTGGCGCAGGGGCAGCGCATCGACGGCTTCGCCGCGCGCCTGACCGAGTTCAGCACCCGCACCGACCAGCGCCTGGACGTGCTGCGCGAGGCCCTGGGCGAGGACGCGCGCAAGGCCCGCAGCGAGGGTGCCGAGGCGCAGCAGCGCTTCGCCGACCAGCTCGGCCTGCGCCTGGGCGAACTGACCCAGCGCAACGAACAGCGTATTGGCGAGATGCGCGCCACCTTGGAATCGCAGCTCAAGGCGCTGCAGGCCGACAACGCGCAGAAGCTCGAGCAGATGCGCGCCACCGTCGACGAGAAGCTGCAGACCACGCTCAACACCCGCCTGGACGCTTCGTTCAAGCTGGTGTCCGAGCGCCTGGAGCAGGTGCAGCGCGGCCTGGGCGAGATGCAGGAGCTGGCCACCGGCGTCGGCGACCTCAAGCGCGTGCTGGGCAACGTCAAGACCCGCGGCATCTTCGGCGAGGTGCAGCTGGCCACGCTGCTGGAGCAGGTGCTGACCGTGGGCCAGTACGAGACCCACTGCGCCACCGTGCCCGGCAGCGACGCGCGCGTGGAGTTCGCGATCCGCCTGCCCGGGACGCAGCCCGACCAGCCGATCCTCCTGCCGATCGACGCCAAGTTCCCGCGCGACGACTACGAACGCCTGCTCGATGCCCAGGATCGCGCCGATCCCGAGGCCGCGACCCAGGCCGCCGCCGGCCTCGAGCGGCAGGTGCGGCTGGAGGCCAAGCGCATCCGCGACAAGTACCTGGCGCCGCCGCACACCACCGACTTCGCCCTGCTGTTCCTGCCCACCGAGGGCCTGTACGCGGAGGTGCTGCGCCGGCCGGGCCTGTTCGAGGCGCTGCAGCGCGAGTACCGGGTGACCATGGTCGGCCCGACCACCCTGCTGGCCCTGCTCAACAGCCTGCAGATGGGCTTCCGCACGCTGGCGATCGAGCAGCGTTCGAGCGAGGTCTGGCAGCTGCTGGGCGCGGTGAAGGCGGAGTTCGGCAAGTTCGCGACCGTGCTCGAGAAGGCCCACGGCCAGCTCGACACCGTGCAGAACAGCATCAAGCAGGCCGGCGTGCGCACGCGCGCGATCGAGCGCCAGCTCAAGGGCGTGGAAACGCTGCCCGGCGCGGAGGCGAAGGAACTGCTGGGGGATGCGGCGGCCGGGCCGGACGCTGACTGACATCGGCCGCGACGGCCGACGAAGCGGCCGTTGCCACCGTGGCCGCGGTCAAGGCGGCGGGATCGACCCCGGCACGATCGGCATCACGTCCACCGGCACCGTCGGGTTGGTCTCGTCCTCGAGCAGGTAGTCCGGCAGGTCGTCCTGGTCCTCGCGTACGCGGTCGCCGTTGATCTGGTAGTTGCGGCGCTGCATCCAGGCGTCGCGCACCAGCGCGTATTCGTCCGCTGCGCCTTCGCGCAGGCGGTCGACCGCGAACAGCTGGGTGCGCAGGTCGACCAGCTGCAGGCCCTGCAGGCCGATGCGCACGGTGTCGTCGTCGACCTGGCGGATCGGCGAGACCTGGCCGTCGCCGACCAGGCCGAAGACGTCGCGAACGGTGCGCGGGCCGAACAGCGGCAGTTCGACGAAGCGCGAGTTCTGCCAGCCCCAGACGCCCAGCGTCTGCCCGAAGTCCTCGGTGCGGTTGGGGATGTTCATGCGCGTGGCCGGGTCGAACAGGCCGCCGACGCCGACGGTGGCGTTGACCAGGAAGCGCCCCAGCGACTGCCCGGCCTGCTTCGGCTTGCCCTGCAGCAGCGCGTTCAGCGCGCTGACCGGCTGGCCGAGGTTGGAGAAGAAGTTGCCCACGCCCAGGCGCACCGGGCGCGGCACCACCTTCACGTAGGCGCGCGCCAGCGGCTCGGCGACCGTGCGGTCGACGGCCATGTTGAAGCCGTGGACGCGGCGGTTCCACTTCTCCCAGGGGTCGTGCCCGGGCGCCGAGACCTGTGCCGGTGCGGGCAGGGTGGGGTCGGCGATGGGGTCGTAGACGTCGCCGCCGTAGATGGCGGCGAAATCGAGTTCGGCCTGGGTGGGGTCTGCGCCGGGCGCGGCGATGGCGTCCGCGCCTTCGGTGGGAAGGCCGGAATCGTCGCTTCCGGTGGCTGCGACGTCGGCATGGGCGGCGGTATCAACGGTGGTGTCCGCGGCCCCGGCGGCGAACGCGGAGTCGCTGGTGTCGGCGTCGATGCCGACGGCCGCGTCCTGCGTGGCGACCGGAAGCGCGTCGGCCGGTGCCTGCGCGCGCGGCGCCGTGCCCGCGCAGCCGGCCAGCAGCGCGATGGTGATCGCGGCGGCGGCGATGCGCAGGCGGGTGTGGGGCTGGCTGGACATGGGGCGGGGGCGTCCTTGTCGTCGTCGTCAGGAAGCGAAGCCCAGCGCCGCGTCGAGGCGATAGGCGGCGCGGAGGTCGGCCAGGCCGGGCGGATCGCCGGTGACGTCGATGCCGCTGCCGCCCGCGACCGCACCGGCCAGCGCGGACAGCATCGCCAGGCCGGCGCTGTCGATCCGCGTCACCGCGGCGATGTCGATGCCGCGCGCGCCGGCGGCCTGCGGCTGCGCGGCGCGCCACAGCGCGGGCACGGCATCGCGGACGAGGGCGCCGCTGAAGCGCAGCGCCTCGCCTTCGCGGCGGACCGTGGCCTCAGTTGGTGCCTGCATCGGCCTGCATCCGGCCCGCGCTCAGGTCGGCGGCGACCTCGCGGATCGACTTGCGCGACAGCGGGGTGTCGAACTGCTGGCGGAAGGTCTGCACGAAGGACACGCCTTCGACCATCACGTCGAACACGCGCCAGCCGTCGGCGGTCTGCCGCATCAGGTAGTCGACCGGGATCGGCTCGCCGCCCTGGCGCAGCATTTCACTGGACACCTTCACGCCCAGCCCGCGCGGCAGCGGGGTCTCGGACTTCACGCGCACCCGGAGCTGGGTGTTGAAGTCCAGCAGCGAGCTGCCGTAGCGGCGCATCAGGCTGTCGGCCAGGGCGTCGGCGAACAGCTTGACGTCGGCATCCGAGGCGCCGCGGCCGTGGCGGCCGAGCACCTGGCGGGCCGAGTAATCGCGGTCGAACATCTTGTCGAACTCGCTGGCGACGAAGGCCTGCAGCTTGCCGCGGTCGGCGGTGAACTCGGCGCGGCGCGATTCCAGCGTGGACAGCAGGCGCTGGCTGTTGTCGAGCACCAGCTTGCTGGCCGACTCGCCCTGGGTGGCGGCCGCGGCGGGCTGGGCGGCCTGCGCCGAAGCCGCGAACGGCGCGGCGGCAAGCAGGGCGGAAGCGAGCACGAGGGGGATCAGGGGACGGTTCATTCGGTGGGCTCCGTGGGGGGCGGGGTGTCGCCGGCGGCGGCATCCGGTGCCGCTGCGCCTGTGGCAGCGCCATCTTCGCCGGCGCCGCTGAACATGTACTTGCCGACCATCTGCATCAGGTCGACGGCGGGCTGGGTGTAGACAAGTTCTTCACCCGGCTGGAACACCTCCATGTCGCCGCCCGGCTGCAGCCCGACATAGCTTTCGCCGAGCAGGCCGCCGGTGAGGATCTGGGCGGAGGTGTCGATCGGGATCTCGTTGAAACGCGAGTCGATCGCAAGGGTCACGATGGTGTCGAACTTCGCCGGATCAAGGTCGATCTTCGAAACGCTGCCGATCGTCACCCCGCCGACCTTCACCGGCGCGTTGGGGCGCAGCTGGCCGAGGTTGGTGAAGCGCGCCGTCAGCTCGTAGCTGTCGCGTGCGAAGCCGAACTTGCCGTTGGTCGAAGCGATCGCCAGCACCAGCACCGACGCCAGCGCCAGCAGCAGGAACGCACCAACGGCGAATTCAAGTCGTGGGCCACGGGATGTATTCATAAGGGCATACCTTTGAAAGCTTTTTTGCCACGGATTTACGCGGATTACGTGGATCAGGAGTCAGGTGGGGCGGGACTGCTCTCAATCAACGATTGATTCCCCGGTTTTTGCGACCGGAGCGGATAAGCGGGAAGCCGATCCGCGTGATCCGCCTGATCCGCGTAAATCCGTGGCAAATGCTCTCCCCGCTGTTCATCGGAACAACAGCGCGGAGAGGACGAAGTTGAACATCAGGACCAGCAAGGACGCGTTGACGACGGCGCGGGTGGTGGCGACGGACGTGCCTTCGATGGTCGGTTCGGCGTGGAAGCCGACGTAGGCGGCGACCAGGGCCGAGGTGCCGCCGAAGACCGCGGACTTCAGGAAGGCGACCAGGAAGTCGTCCTTGAAGTCGACCACGTCGCGCATCGTCTGCCAGAAGCTGCCGTTGTCCACGCCCAGCACCTGCACCGCCTGGAACCAGCTCGCGGTCAGGGCGAAGCTGACGAAGATCGCGGTCAGCAGCGGCACGCACAGCACCGCCGCCCAGAAGCGCGGGGCCACGGCCTTGGCCACCGGGTCGATCGCCATCAGGCCCAGGGCCTGGATCTGGTCGGTGGCGCGCATCAACGCCAGCTCCGCGGCGATCGACGAGCCCGCGCGGCCGACGAACAGCAGCGCGGTCAGCACCGGCGCCAGCTCGCGGTACAGGCCCAGGCCGATCAGCACGCTGACCTGGTCGGAGGCGCCGTAGGTTTCCAGCGCGCGGTAGCCGAGCAGGGTCAGCGACAGGCCGACGAAGGCGCCACCGACGGCAATGATCGGCAGCGAGCGCGCGCCGATCTTGTAGATCTCGCGCATCAGTTCGGCGAAGAAGTCGGCGGTCGGCTTCGAGGCCGCGAACACCGACAGCGAGAACAGGCCGGCGCGGCCGAGCGAGCGGGTGCTGGAGATGAAGGGCATCAGCGGGCCTCGGCGTCGGGACGGGGCGCGGCGGCTGCGCCGCGCGCGCGGGGCTGCGCCGATGCCGGGTCGAAGGCGATCGGCCCGTCGGGCTCGCCGCGCAGGAACTGGCGCAGCAGCGGATCCTCGCTGGCCTGGAGCTCGGCCGGCGTGCCGGAGAAGACGATGCCGCGATGGGCCACCACCAGCGCGCGGTCGGCGATCGGCAGGGTCTCGCGCACATGGTGGCTGACGATGATGCTGGTCAGGCCGAGCGTGGCGTTGAGGCGCGAGATCAGCGACATGATCACGCCCGAGGCGATCGGGTCCAGCCCGGTCAGCGGCTCGTCGTAGAGCATCAGCGGCGGGTCGAGCGCCAGCGCGCGCGCCAGCGCCACGCGGCGCGCCATGCCGCCGGAGAGCTCGCGCGGGTACAGGTCGACGGCGGTGCGCAGGCCGACAGCGTGCAGCTTCATCAGCACCAGCTGCTCGATCACCGGCGCCGGCAGCTTCGTGTGCGCGCGCAGCGGCAGGGCCACGTTCTCGCCGGCGGTCAGGTCGGTGAGCAGGCCGTTGCCCTGCAGCAGCATGCCGATGCCCTTGCGCAGCTCCAGCAGCTCGCGCTGGCGGTGCGGCACCGGCTGGCCGAACACCTCCACGCGGCCGGCGGCCGGCACCAGCTCGCCGGTCAGCGCCGCGAGCAGGGTCGACTTGCCGCTGCCCGAGGGCCCGAGGATGGCGGTGATGCTGCCGCGCGGCACCTCCAGGTCGATGCCCTCGAGGATCGTGCGCGCACCGCGATCCAAGCGTACGCCTGAGAGGCGGACGGCAGGGGCCTGCGATGTCTGTGCGGTCTGGGGCATCGGCGTCGTGGCTCGGGGGATGGCGCGGACGTAAACCGGAAAAGCTTGGCGCGACCAGCCTGAACAGCGGCTGGCATGCCTGAACCGGGCAGTACAGGAATTATGCGGGAATCGGGCGGGCCGCGCTTGCGGCGGTGCGCAACGCATCGTGCCGGCGATCCCGCCGAAGATGCCGGTCGCGGTATCGCCGGCTGCGACACCGCTCCGGCATCATGGCTGCATGGCTCCGGGGACCGGCGACTTCCGCCTCTACCATTCGAACGCGCTCGACGTGCTGGCGGGACTGCTGGCCGCGGAGTTGCGCGCGCCCGCGCCCCGGCAGGGGTTGCTGGAGCCCGACGTGATCCTGATCCCGCAGCCGGCGATGCGGCGCTGGCTGCAGGCGACGCTGGCCGAGGCGCACGGCGTGGCCGCCAACCTCGAGTTCCTGACCCCGGGCGAGTTCGTGCAGCGTGCGCTGGATGCCAACGTGCCGGGGAAGGGAGAAGACCTCGACGCCGCCGCCCTGCGCTGGCGCATCCACGCCGCGCTGGCGGATCCCGCGTTGCTGCGCGCGCGCGCCCTGCAGCCGCTGCGCGCCTACATGGAAGGCGCACCCGACCCGGTGAAGGCCTGGTCGCTGGCCGGCGAACTCGCCCAGGCGTTCGAGAAATACAAGGCCTGGCGCCGCGAATGGCTGCTGGCCTGGGAGGCCGGCGAGGCGCCGCGCGATCCGCAGGCGGCGCTGTGGCGACGGGTGGCGGGCGGCACGGCGCACCGTGCGCGCCGCATCGAGACCTATCTGGGCGGCTTCGCCGGGCCCGGCGAGCCGCTGCCGGCGGGCCTGCCGAAGCGGCTGTTCGCCTTCGCGATCCTCAACGTGTCGCCGGACGTGCTGCGGGTGGTCGCGACCCAGGCGCGTGTCGGCACGCTTCACCTTTATGTTCCATCGCCCAGTCGCGACTACTGGGGCGACCTGCAGCGTGCGCGTGGCGGCGACCCGGAGGCGGCCGCCGGCGAAAACCCGCTGCTGCGCGCCTGGGGTGCGGCCGGCCGTGACTTCATGGCGGTGCTGGGCAGTTACGAAGTGGTGCATCCGGACATCGAGTTCCGCGGTGATGCCGACCCGGGCGAGGGCGGCGGCGCGCTACGGGGCAGCCTGCTGCGGCGGCTGCAGTCGGACCTGTTCCATCGCCGACCGTCGCCACCGCTGGCGCCGGCGACCGGGGACATGCGTACCCGGCTGCCGGCGCTGCGCCGCGACGACCCCAGCCTGCAGGTGCACGCCTGCCACACCCGCCTGCGCGAGCTGCAGGTGCTGCACGACCAGCTGCGCGCGCTGTTCGAGGACCCTCGCTTCGACCCGCCGCTGCAGCCGCGCGAAGTCGCGGTACTGGCGCCGGACATCGACCCCTACCTGCCCTACCTCGACGCCGTGTTCGGCGGCCGCGGTCGCGCCGACGCCGGCTTCAATCAGGCGATCCCGTACGCGGTGGCGGACGCCAGCCCGCTGGCCGGCGAGCCGCTGGCCGACGTGTTCCTGCGCCTGCTGGCGCTGCCGGTGGCGCGCTTCGGCCTGGTGGAGACGCTGGACCTGCTGGCCAGCCCGCCGCTGGCCGAGGCCGCGGGGCTGGACGCCGCCGCCTTCGACCGCCTGCATGCCTGGCTGCACGCCGCCGGCGCGCGCTGGGGCCTGGACGCCGCGCATCGCGCTCGCCTGGATGCGCCGGCCGATGACGCCTACACCTGGGCCTTCGCGCTGGACCGCCTGCTGCTGGGGCATGCCAGCGGCAGCGATGCGCCGATCACCACCGCCGGCGGGCAGGTGCTCGCACCGATGCCGGAGCTGGAGGGCAGCGCGCTGGATGCGCTCGATACCCTGGTGCGCCTGCTGCGCGTGCTCGCGCACCATGCCCGCGTGCTCGACGAGGCGCTGCCGCCCGAAGGCTGGCGCGAGCGGCTGCTGCGCCTGCTGGATGCACTGCTGCCGAAACCGCCGCAGGCGCCGGCGACGCGGCGCGCGCTGGATCGTCTGCGCAGCCTGGTTGATGGTTTCGCAAAGGATGCGCGTCGTGCGGGCGTGGACACGCCGGTGCCGGCGGAGGTGGTGCGGGCGCACTTCGCTGCCGCGCTGTCCGAAGCCGACACCCGCGCCCCGCTGCTCACCGGCGGTGTCAGCATCGGCCGCATGGTGCCGATGCGCCTGCTGCCGTTCCGGGTGATCTGCCTGCTGGGCATGGACGACGGCGAGTTCCCGCGCCGGGATCCTTCCGGCGGCCTCGACCGCCTCGCGGCCGATCTGGTCGGCGGCCGGCGCCGTCCGGGCGACCGCTCCACGCGCGACGACGACCGCTTCCTGTTCCTGCAGCTGTTCGCCTCCGCGCAGGACGTGTTCTACCTGAGCTACCAGGGCGCGGATCCGCGCGACGGCAGCGTGCGTGAGCCGTCGGTGCTGGTGGCGGACCTGCTGGCGGCGGCCGATGCGCAGCACGCGCCGGAAGCGGAAGCGGGCGAAGCGCTGGTGGTGCGGCATCCGCTGCAACCGTTCGCGCCGGCGGCGTTCGGAAGCGTTGATGAGTCGCGGCGGTTCTCGTACCAGGCGCAGTGGTGGCCGGCGGCGACGCAGCCCATGCAGGAGCGCGTGCCGCTGCCGGCCTGGTTCGGCGAGGAATCGCTGGCGAACATGGCTGAAGAGGGCGCCGTGCTGTCGCTCGACGAACTGCGGCGCTTCCTGCAGGCGCCGGCCGACGTTCTCCTGCGCCAGCGTCTTGGCCTGCGGCTGGCCGAGGTCGAAGCGGTCGACGAAGACGTGGAGCCGCTGGTGGCGCCGGGGCGCGGACTCGCGCGCCAGGTGCTGCAGAAAGCGGTGTTCGAAGCCGTGCTGCGCGGCGACGACGACACCACCACGCATGCGCGGCTGCGCGCGCGCGGGCTGCTGCCGTCCGGTCCGCTGGGCCGGCGCACGCTGGAGCAGGTGCGCGGGCAGGTGGACGCCTATGCCGCGGCGTTCGGCGACTGGCGCGGCGCGGACGAGCCGGATTCGCCGCGGCTGGAGGTCGACATCGACGGCGTGATGCTGCGCGGCCGGATCCCGGATGCGTATCCGCAGGGCATTGCACGCATGCGCTTCGACAAGCCCGGCGGGCAGTCGGCGATCCGCAACGGACTGGACTGGCTGCTGGCGAGCGCGGCCGGGCGGTCGACGCCGCTGGTGGAATTCCATGACGGTGACGATCTTGGCCTCGGCCCGCACGAGCGTGCGCCGCTCGATCCCGCGCAGGCCCGCGAGGTGCTGCGGATGCTGGTCAAGCTGCGTGCCAGGGGCCTGCGCAGGCCCCTGCCGTTCGCGCCCTACAGCGGCTGGGAGCTGTTCCGCGCCGACAGCCTCGAACGCGGCCTGGCGCAGGCGGCCAGGCGCTGGCACGGCAGCGACCGCAGCTGGGGCGAGGGCACCGGCGAGGCACTGCGGCTGGCGCTGCGGGGCCGCGACCCGTTCACCGACGAGGCGACCCGGCTCGCCTTCGTCGACCTGGCGATGGCCGTCTATTCCGCGGTGGTGTCCGGCCAGGTCTACGCGGGCACGGACGTGGGCGCGCTGCGCGACATCGCCGCCGCGCTCGACCTGGAGGATGCGGAATGAGCACGGGCAAGGACGCTGCGCGCGCATCGCCGCGGGATCCCTACCTCGAGCTTGCGCTCGACGGCGTGCATGCCATCGAGGCCTCGGCCGGCACCGGCAAGACCTTCACCCTGGCCACGCTGGTGGTGCGCCTGGTGGTGGAGCGCGGGCTGCGCGTGGGCCAGGTGCTGGCCGTCACCTTCACCGAGGCCGCCACCCAGGAGCTGCGCAGCCGCATCCGCGCGCGCCTGCTGCTGGCCGAGCGGCTGGTCGGTGCGGCGCCCGCGGCCGATGCATCGCCCGAGGCGGCGCTGACCCGCGACGTGCTCGAAGCGCAGCTCGCGAAAGGCACCGAATCCGCCGACGCCCTGCGCCGCCGCCTGCACGCTGCGGCCAACGACATCGACCTCGCGGCGATCTTCACCATCCATGGCTTCTGCGCGCGCGTACTGCGCGACCATGCGCTGGAGGTGGGGCAGGCCTTCGATGCACCGGAACTGCTGACGAGCGACGCCCCCCTGTACGAGGCCATCGCCACCGACCTGTGGCGCGCGCATGGCAGCGATGGCGACGCCGCCGACGACCTGCTGGCGATGTGGCCGGGAGGGCCGCAGGCGCTGGCCGATGACCTGGCCGTGCTGGTGCGTGAACCGGTGCTGCGCCCGGCGCTGGCCGAGCTGCCCGGGGATCCCGCGCCGCGCCTGCATGCCGCGGGCGAAGCGCTGGCCGCCGCGCTCCGCGCACACGGCGAGGACTTCCGCGCATCGCTGGTGTCGGCCGTGGAAGGCAAGATCCTGCACGGTGGCAGCTACCGGCTGGACTGGATCAACGCGCTGTTCGATTCGCTGCAGCAATGGTGCCGCGCAGGTGATCGGGGCGTGCCGTTCGAACACGCGAAGCTCGGTCATCTCCAGCGCACGATGCTGGTCGGAAAGACCAACAAGACCGCCAAGGGCCCCACCCCCGACTCGCCGGTCTGCGATGCCGTGCCCGGCTATCTGGACGCATTGGCGGCAATGGCGGAATGGAAGGACGCGCGCCGCGTCGAACTGCTGCACCGCCTGCGCGCCGACGCCCGCCTGCGCGTGGCCCGCGCGAAGCAGCAGCAGCGCGTGCAGACCTATGACGACCTGATCGACCGCGTCGCCGAGGCCGTCGACTCCAGGCTTGACGACGGCAGGCAGGCCGAAGCGCTGGCGGCGAAGCTGCGCGCACAGTACGCCGTGGCCCTGGTCGACGAGTTCCAGGACACCGACGCCCGCCAGTGGCGCATCTTCGATCGCGTCTTCGGCGCCGGCAGCGGCGCGCCGGCGCTGTTCGTGATCGGCGATCCCAAGCAGGCGATCTACGGCTTCCGCGGCGGCGACGTCGAGACCTATCTCGCCGCGCGCGCGACCGCCGTCGAGGCACCGTCGCTGGCCCTGAACTTCCGCTCGCGGCCGTCGGTGCTGCGCGCGGTGTCGGCGTTGTATGCGCAGGCACAGGCCGCTGCGGAGGCGGACGAAGCGGTCCCGCCGCCCTTCATCGATGGCCGCATCGGATTCAGGGAGGTCGCCCCCGGCGGCGTGCGCGCCGACGACGAATTCCTTCGCAACGGCGCGATCGCGCCCGCGCTCACCCTGTGGCGCGCACCATTGCCGGAGCCCGACGGCAAGGGCAGGCTGAAGCCGTACAGCGCCGGCCGTTCGCGCGAGCTGGCCACCCAGGCCTGCGTTGCCGCGATCCACCGCGTGCTGACCGATGCGCGCGAAGGCCAGGCCAGCATCGAAGGCCGCGCCGTGCAGCCGGGCGACATCGCCGTGCTGGTGCGCTCGCACCATGAGGCCACGCGCATCCGCCATGCGCTGGCGATGGCCGGCATTCCCGCCGTGGCCGCCGGCAAGCAGAGCCTGTTCGCCACGCCCGAGGCGCGCGACCTGCACGCGCTGCTGCTCGCCCTGCTGCACGGCGCCGACGACGGCCGCCTGCGCATGGCGCTGTCCACGGTGCTGGTGGGCCTGGACGCCGCCGCGATCGCCGCGCTCGACGGGGACGGCGATGCGCTGCGCGGCTGGCAGCTCACCGCGCTCGCCTGGCGCGACCGCCTGCAGCGCGGCGGGCCGCTGGCCCTGGTCAACGCGCTCTGTGCGGAGCACGCCGGCCGCCTGCTCGGCCTGCTCGACGGCGAGCGCCGGCTCACCAACTACCTGCAGCTGGCCGAACTGCTTCAGGACGCGCAGGCGCGCGCGCTCGGCCTGCACGGCCTGGTCGACTGGCTGGCGAACGCCATCGCCGACGCCGATGCCAGCGACGACAGCCAGCTGCTGCGGCTGGAGTCGGATGCCAGGCGCGTGCAGGTGGTGACCCTGCACAAGAGCAAGGGCCTGGAGTACCCGCTGGTGTTCATGCCCTTCGCGGCCATCGGCTCGCCCGCGCGCAGTCCCGGGCAGCGCGCGGTGGTGAACGGCGCGGACGGCCGCGCCTTGCACTGGAGGCTGCTGCCGTCGATCTCCGGCTGGGAAGCGGCGAAGGACGCGTGGAGCCTCGCGCAGCGCGCCGAGGATGCGCGCCTGCTGTACGTCGGCCTCACCCGCGCGCGGCATGCGTTGTGGTTGGCCAGCGGCCTGTTCCACAACCCCGACCGCTCGCCGCTGCGGCACATGGTGGCGGCGCCGGAGGCGCTGGCCGCCGCGCTGGGCGCCGCCGTCGCCATCGACGATGACGTGCCGCCGGTCACCTTGCCCTGGCTGCTTCCCGAATCCGCCGACGCGGTGCCGCCGGCGCGCCTCGCCACCCGTGACCTGGGCAGCGACTGGTGGGTCTACAGCTTCACCCAGCTCGCCAACGCCGAGGGACAGGGTGATGCACCGGGCGATGCCGCCGCCAGCGCCACCCAGCCGGTGCCCGGCGGCCAGGACGAACCGGCGGCGGATGCCGGAGCCGAGGTGGCCATGGCAGGCGCGGCAGGCGAGGGCAGCGACGCCTTCGACCCGCGCTTCGCCGGCACCCGTTTCGGCGTGGTGCTGCACGACGTGCTGGAACACGTCGACTTCGCGCGCTGGTCGGCGTGGGTGCCAGGCGCATCCGCGCCGGGTGCCGCTGAGGTGGAGCTGATGTCCGAACGCCTGCGCGAGGGGGGCTACCAGGGTGAGGACGTCGATGCCGGCGTGGCCGTGCTCACGCCGCTGGTCGGCCAGACCTTGACCGTCGCCTTGCCCGAAGGCGTGCGCCTGACCGACGTGCCGGCGGACCGCCGCCGCCCCGAGATCGAGTTCCAGTTCGCGCTCGCGCCCACGCGCGTCGATGCCCTGCTCGCGCTGCTGCACCGCCACGGCCTGCTCACCGCGCGCCAGGGCTTCGGCGCGCGGCGCCGGCTGGAAGGCCTGATGACCGGCCTGATCGACCTCACCTACGTGCACGAGGGCCGCTGGTACGTGCTCGACTACAAGTCCAACCGCCTGCCGGGCTACGGCCCGGCGCAGCTGGCCGAGGCGATGGCGCACAGCGAGTACGACCTGCAGGCGCTGATCTACACCCTGGCACTGCACCGCTGGCTGCGATTCCGGATGGGCGATGCCTACGACTACGCGCGCGATTTCGGTGGCGTGCGCTATGTGTTCTGTCGGGGGCTGGATGTTTCCCGCGAAGACGCGCAGGCGCCACGCGGCGTGCAGGCCTGGCGGTTTGACCCGGGCCTGGTCGAAGCGCTCGACGCGCTGTTCGCGGGCGAGCCCGGCGAGGCTGCCGCATGAGCCTGTTGCAGGCCCTCGCGAAGGCCGGCGCGCTGCGCACGCTGGACCATGCGCTGGCGCAGAGCCTGAAGCGCCTGGATCCGGAGACGCCTGAGCTGGTGCTGGCCGCGGCGGCGCTCGCCTCGCTCGCCGTGGCCTCCGGCCACGCCGGCTTCGACCCCACCGGACCGCAGCGACTGGTCGAAGCGCCCATCGACTGGCCCACGCCAGAGGCCTGGCGCGAAGCCCTGGAGTCCTCGAGCTGGGTCGCCCGTCCGGACACCGCCGTCGATGAATCCGCGGCCGACGCGCCGCTGGTGTACGAGCACGGCCTGGTCTACCTGCGCCGTTATCGCGAATACGAGCGTCGCCTGGCCGTCGACCTGTGCCGCATCGGCAGTGCTGCAGCCGATCCCGCCCTTCCCCCGCCTGCGGGGGAAGATGCCCAAGGGGCAGATGGGGGCAACCCCGCGACACCGCCACAAGACCGCCAGGCCGAAGCGGCAACGCTCGCCCTGCACCACAATCTGCTGCTCGTCACCGGCGGCCCCGGCACCGGCAAGACCACCACCATCACCCGCATGCTGGTGCTGCTGGTCGCCCAGGCGCTCGAAGCCGGCGGCCCACCGCCGCGCATCGCGCTCGCCGCCCCCACCGGCCGCGCCGCCGAGCGCATGGCCGAAAGCGTGCGCAAGGCCGTGCAGGCGCTGCCCGTGCTCGGCATCGACCCCGCGCTGGGCGCCCACCTGCCCACCGCCGGCACGACCCTGCACCGCCTGCTCGGCACCATCCCCGACTCGCCGCGGTTCCGGCACCACGCCGACAACCCGCTGCCCTTCGACGTGGTGGTGGTGGACGAGGCCTCGATGATCGACCTGCCGCTGATGGCCAAGCTGGTCGAAGCCGTGCCCGATGGCGCGCGCCTGGTCCTGCTCGGCGACCCCGACCAGCTGCCTTCGGTGGAAGCGGGCGACGTGCTCGCCGGCATCCTGCGCGCGGTGGGGGCCACGGAAGCCGATGCCACGGGCCGGCGCTTCCCGGCCCGGCACGTCCACCTCACCCGCGGCTGGCGCCAGAGCGCGTCGCTCGACCTCGCGCCGCTGGCGGCCGCCGTGCGCGAAGGCGACAGCGCCACCGCGCTGTCACTGCTGCGCGACGGCGGGCTGTCCGGCGTGCACTTCCACGAAGGCGAATCCGACCCGCTGCAGTCGCAGCGCGAACACTTCCTCGCGCACTGGGCCGCGATGGCGGACGCCGCCGACCCCGCCGAAGCGCTCGCCCGGGCCAACCGCCTGCGCATCCTCACCGCCGTGCGCGAAGGCCCGCAGGGCGCGCGCGCGGTCAACGCCCGCATCGAGGACCTGCTCGCCGGCACCCGCCGCGGGGGCGGGCCCGCGTCCACGGCCAGCCGCTGGTTCCACGGCCGCCTGCTGCTGGTCACCGAGAACAGCTACCGCCACCGCCTGTTCAACGGCGACGTCGGCATCTGCCTGCGCGACAGCGGCGGAACGCTGATGGCCTGGTTTCCCGGCGACGACCCCGCGAAGCCGCGGCCCTTCCATCCGGCATCGCTGCCCGCGCACGACAGCGCGTTCGCGATGACGGTGCACAAGGCCCAGGGCTCGGAGTTCGACGAGGTCTGGCTGGTGCTGCCGGAACGTGGCAACCGCGTACTGTCGCGGGAGCTGGTGTACACGGGGATGACGCGGGCGCGCGACAGGCTGCACGTGGCGGGGAATGCCGGCGTCATCGCGGAGGCGCTGGCGCGGCATGCAGGGCGTTGGTCGGGGTTGGGGTGGCGATTGACCGCAGCATCGACAAAGAGCGTGCCCGGGCACCGTCGTCCGCAGGGCGCAACCCTTTAGCGAGCCGCGCCCGCCTCCCGCTTCGTTGCTTGTTGCAGGCGCTGCAGGAAAGGGAGTTCGCGGCAGTTGCGTTCGATTGCCCACAGCATCTCGAGCGAGTCGGTGCCGGACAGTTCAAGAAGTTCGGTGGATGCGCGCTCCATCACCACCAGGGCTTCACGGATACGCACCAGCTCGCTTCGACCCTTCGCCGTCAGGGTCACCAGGGTTCTGCGCCGGTCGTGCGGATCGGTGCTGGACCTCACCAGCGACAGCTGGGTCAGTTTCCTGATCCAGACGATCACCAGCGGATGTGACTGCCGCAGCAGTCCCGCCAGTTCGGTCACGCCCAGTGGACCGTGCTCGTCCAGCGCCAGAAGCGTGGATATCGTGCGTGGGGGTGCCATCACTCCAACCGTCGGGTACCAGTCGGCCGCGCCCTGCACCAGTTCATCGGCAAGTCGCCGCAGCAGGTGCGCGAGGAACGCCGGTCCCTGCTGCTGGATGAAGTCGGTCATTCCGTGATTCCTCTCCCGTGGGTTGACGCGTTCAGGCGTCATGGTCAATATTTACGTAAATAGTAACGCAAATGGGGTGTCATGCAGAGGCTGGTACTCGCTTTGGCCCTGGTCCTGGCCGCGCCCCATGGCACGGTGATCGCGGGCGGGAATGATGCAGGGGAGGCACAAGCTCCCGCTTGCCATACCGGCAGCTATCGCATGGCGGATGGCAGCATGCTCGATATCGGGCCGGGAACACCGGGCGCGCTCCGCTGGCGGCGTCCGGATGGTCGAACCGGAGCCCTGGCGCTGCAGGATGACGGCATGTGGTCCAGCACGCTCGGTTGGACCGGTCGTCCGGACGGCCACCGATTGACCGTGGAGGACTGCGAGGGCGGCGAGATCCGCTTCGACGATGTCCAGGGGCGACGACAGCCGCTGCTGCAGGTCGATACCCGTTTCCAGGGAAGCGGAGTCGAGTTGAGCGGGCGACTGACGCTGCCGCCGGGCGAGGCACGCGTGCCCGTGGTGGTGCTCGTCCACGGTGCGGAACGGTCGTCGGCGGTGGACACCTATTCGCTTCAGCGCGAACTGGCCAGCCAGGGCATCGGTGTCTTCGCGTACGACAAGCGCGGCACCGGTCGTTCGGGGGGCCGCTACACGCAGAACTACCTTGTCCTCGCCACCGATGCCATCCACGCCATGCGAGAGGCCCGGCGTCTTTCCGGCGAACGCACTGGGTGGGTCGGATATCAAGGCGGCAGCCAGGGGGGATGGGTGGCGCCGCTGGCGGCGATGATCGAGCCGGTGGACTTCGTGATCGTCAGTTTCGGCCTGGCAGTGTCACCCATCGAGGAAGACCGCGAAGCGATCGCCTTCGACATGGACCGCGCCGGCTTCGGGGCGGACGTGCAACGCAAGGCCGGCGAAGTGGCGGACGCGACAGCGGCCATCATCGAAAGCGACTTCACGGAAGGGTTCGACCGGCTTGACGCGTTGAAGGCGCAGTATGGGAACGAACCCTGGTTCCGGTTCGTGCGCGGGAACTTCACCTCGTATCTGCTCTCCACTCCCGAAGCGGTGGTGCGCCGGGACTTTCCAGCCTTGCTTGAAGGCGTTCCGGCGCATTACGACCCGATGCCCGTGCTGTCCAATCTCGACGTGCCGCAGCTGTGGATCCTGGGTGGACAGGATCGTGACGCGCCGCCGTTCGAGACGTTGCGGCGACTGGACGAGCTCGGGAAAGCGGGTCGACCCATCACCACGATCGTGTTCCCGCAGGCAGACCATGGCATGTACGAGTTCGAAACCGATGCGGATGGCGAGCGTGTGTCGACTCGGCAGCCCGAAGGCTATCTGAAGGCGATGGCGGACTTCATCAGGCAGGCTGACGGAAACACGGCATCGGACTGATCCCGGCGCCGCGGCGCGAAGCAGGCCGGGACGCTGTCATGAGGGAAAAGGTGGATCAATGAACACGAGCAGGTTCGTCAGGCAGGTCCCCCGTCCGCTTTCGATCATCTTTACCGCGACAGTGATCACGAACATCATCGTGGTCGCCACCGGGCAGCCGCCGAAGATCGAGCGTGCTTCCCGATCCATTGACAAGGCTTCGACATGGCCAAGACCACACCTGCCGTAGTTCGCTTCAAGTCGATCCTTCGCAGGCCCGCCGAGCCGAAGAACGCCGCCTGGGCCTTCCTCGTGCTGCCTGCCGCCGCCAGCGGCAAGCTGCCGACCCGCAGCCAGGTCACGGTGGAAGGCCGCTTCGCGGCGGTGCCGTTCCAGGCCACCCTGGAGCCGGATGGCGAGGGCAGCCACTGGCTGAAGGTCGACGGCGCGCTGCTTGAAGCCGCCGCTGCGAAACCGGGCGATACGGTGGCCCTGGAGATCGCACCGGTGGCGAAGGAGCCCGAGCCGAAGCTGCCGCCCGACCTGCGCAAGGCCCTGGCCGCGCATCCCGCCGCGAAGGCGACCTGGGACGACATCACCCCGGTCGCGCGGCGCGACTGGATCCAGTGGATGACCTCGGGCAAGAAGGCCGAGACCCGCGTGAAGCGCATCGCCACTGCCTGCGACCAGCTGGCGTCCGGCAAGCGCCGCGCCTGCTGCTTCGATCGTTCCGGCATGTATAGCCGCGGCAACCTCGGCCCGCCTGAAGCGGCTGACTGATCCGCCTCAGGCGCGCTCGCTGCCCGCGCTCGCATAACGTCCCGGCGGCTGCCCCACCTGCCGCTGGAACGCGGCGCAGAATACGCCGTCCTCCAGCACGCCGCAGCAGCCTGTTTCAGCGATACGGCGCCGGGCCGCGCCAGAGCAGTTCACCGCGGCGGTAGACCCGCTCCATGGTGATGACCTTGCGCGCGTCGCCGATGTTCTCCATTTCGGGGTCGTCGGGTTCGAGCAGGCGGCAGGGCCCGGATCCGCGCCTGAGCGCGGTCTCCAGCGGGCAGACCATGTACTGCCGCGAGCCCGGCAGCGGCAGGAAGATCTCGGTGATGCCCTCGTCGCGCCAGGCGCGCAGCCGGGTCTCGCTGAGCAGGTCGTAGATGACCTGGTAGCCGCCGACCTCCATGTTGGGTTCGGCGGAGGAGGCGTTGTAGCGGCGGCCGCGGTCGGTGGCGGGCGTGGGCGCGGGACCGGCGTTCACCGCGGCGTGGTCTTCCCGGAGCATGCCGGGCGGCTGGCCCCAGGCATGCTGCTGGCGCCGCGGCACGGGGCGGCTGCTGGACGCGGGCGGGGTCGGGGCGTCTCGCGGCTGCTCGGCGTCCGGCGGCAGCGGCGCCTCGGCCTCTTCGACCTGCACCACCTGCAGCGCGGACGCGGACGCGGACGGGGGTTCGGCGGGGTCGGGCCGCGGCGGCACGCGCTCGCGGCGGACGGTCGGCATGGCCGGCGGGACTTCCGGTGGCGACGGGATCGGGCTGTTGACGTCGATGTACTCGACTTCCATCCGGCTGCCGCCGGCGCTGCCCTCGGGGTTCGACACGGTGACGGGCGTGGACGACATCGCGAGCCACGCCAGCAGCAGGTGCAGCAGCGCGCTGGCCAGCGCGGCGATCCAGGGCTGCAGGCGGTCGGCGCGGGACTGCGCGCGCCCACCCGTGGGGCGTGTTGCCGCGGTCACGTCGCGCCCAGACGCAAGCACCCCGGCCGGGGCCGGGGTGCCTGTCGCCTGGCGGGGTGCTGGACCGTCACCAATGCGATGCCGCCGTGCCGGTCAGTCCTTCAGGTCGTCGGGGACCTTGCCGCCGTTCTCGGCCAGCCTGCGCATCACCGCCTTGTGCAGGGCGATGTTCTGCTCCGCGCTGCCGTGGGCGCCGGCGTTGACGTCGAGTTCGGCCGCCAGCTCCTTGCGCGCGTCGAGGCTGGAATCCAGGTTGAGCAGCTTCAGCAGGTCGACGATGGAGTTGCGCCAGTCGCTCTTGCCGCCCTTTGCTTCGGCCATCGCCGAAAGCACGGCCTCGACGTCGACGGGTTCGGGGGCGGGCGCCGGCGGCGCCGGGTTCAGCGCGGGCGGTGCCACGTCGGGGTCGTTTTCACTGCCATCGAAAATGATGGGCGCGGGCTTGGCGGGTTCCGCCGGTGCGGGTGCCGGGGCGGCCTTGGCGCCGCCGAAAATACGATCCTTGATCTTCGAGAACAGGCCCATGGTGGACTCCTTGGATGGGGGCTTCGATTCTGCAGCTTCGAGGGCGGAATTGCATGACTGCCTGCGAACGAAGGCCCCGGCATGTGCCGGGGCCCGGATTCCCGCCCTTGGCGCGATGCCGCGGCCAGGGATCAGCCGGCGTCCTTCATGGCCAGCTTGCGGTTGCGCATGATGCCGTGGCACTCGACCACGCGCGGCAGGTACTTCTCGGCCGCGGCGCGGGCAGCCGGCGGGGTGCCGGTGTCCTTGATCGTGTCCCTGAAGGCGTCGAGCAGGCGGTCTTCGGACTCCTCGAGTTCGGCCACGTAGGCGTAGTCGGTATCGCCGAACGCGGCGCGCACCTTGCTGTACAGCTGGTGCATCGAACCCACCATCGTGCCACGCTCGGCCGGCTCGCCGCCGGTCGCGGCGACGTCGGCGCCCAGGCCGGTGACGATCTCGCGCTTGTGGGCCGCCATCTGGCTGAACAGCGACGACAGTTCGGGGTTGTCGACCTTGGCGGCGGCTTCGGTATAGAAGTCGTCGCCGTCGCGTGCGATCTCGATCAGGTCGTTGAGGCTGTGCTCGATCTTCTTGCTGTCCGTGGTCATGTCCGTTTCCGTCGTGGGGGTGTGGAACACTTTCCACGATCGGCCATGAAATCCGCGTGCAATGCGCTGATACCAGCTGAATGGTTCAGGGGCACATGCGCCGTGGTCAGTTCATCAGGAGGCGGTTCACGCGCTGCACGAAGGCCGCTGGATCGGGCAGCGGGGCACCGGCCGCGAGTTCCGCCTGTTCCAGCAGCAGGTTGGCGTAGTCGGCGGCGCGCGCGTCGTCGGCTTCGCCCTGCACCTTGCGCACCAGCGGGTGCGAAGGATTGATCTCCAGCGTGGGCTTCTGCTCCGGCACGTCCTGGCCGGCCTCGCGCAGCAGGTGCGCGAGGTGCGGCGCCATCTCCCACTCCGACAGGGCGAGGCACGACGGCGAGTCGGTCAGGCGCGCGGAAACGCGCACTTCGGCGATGCGCTCGCCGAGCAGGCCCTTGATGCGCTCCAGCAGCGGCGCAGCGGCCGCGGTCGCTTCCTCCTGCTTCGCCCTGTCGGCCTCGTCCAGCGGCAGCTCGCCCTTGGCGACGTGCTTCAGCGGCTTGCCGGCGTATTCGCGCAGGTGACCGAGCATCCATTCGTCGATGCGGTCGGACATCAGCAGCACTTCGATGTCCCTGGCGCGGAAGGCTTCGAGCTGCGGGCTGCCGGCGGCGGCGCGGTGGCCGTCGGCGGTGACGTACCAGATGGCGTCCTGGCCTTCGGGCATGCGGCCGACGTAGTCGTCCAGCGACACGCTGCGCGCCTCGCCTTCGCCCTTGGTCGATGCGAAGCGCAGCAGCTTCGCGATGCGCTCGCGGTTGCCGGCGTCCTCGACGATGCCTTCCTTCAGCGTGTTGCCGAAGGCCTTGAGGAAGGTGGCGAACTTCTCCGGCTCGTCGCGCGAGAGCTTTTCGATCAGGTCGAGCACGCGCTTCACGCAGGCGCCCTTGATGCGCTCGAGCTGGCGGTTGTGCTGCAGGATCTCGCGGCTGACGTTGAGCGGCAGGTCGTCGGCGTCGACCACGCCGCGCACGAAGCGCAGGTAGTTGGGCAGCAGCTCCGCAGCGGCGTCCATAATGAAGACGCGCTTGATGTAGAGCTTCAGGCCCTTGCGCTCGTCGCGGCCGCCCATCATCAGGTCGAAGGGCGGCTGCGCGGGCAGGTAGAGCAGGGTGGTGAAGCTCTGGCTGCCCTCGACGCGGTTGTGGGTCCAGGCCGCGGCGTCGTTGAAGTCGTGGCCCAGCGACTTGTAGAAGTTCTGGTATTCCTCGTCGCTGATCTCCGCCTTCGGGCGGGTCCACAGCGCGGAGGCGTCGTTGACCGCCTCCCATTCCGGCGTGGCGTCGGCCCTGGCGACAGCCTCGTCGCCTTCGCTGTCCGCGTCCTCGCCCGCATCCGCCGCCGCGTCCTTCGGCATCCGGATCGGGAAGGCGACGTGGTCGGAGTACTTGTGAACCAGCGAGCGCAGCTTCCAGCCGTCGAGGAATTCGTCCTCGCCGTCCTTCAGGTGCAGCACGACGGTGGTCCCGCGCTCGGGCAGGTCCGCGTCTTCGAGCGTGTACTCGCCGCGGCCGTCGCTGGTCCACTTCACGCCGGTATCCGGCGCGGCGCCCGCGCGGCGGGTCAGCACGGTCACGCGGTCGGCGACCACGAAGGCGGAGTAGAAGCCCACGCCGAACTGGCCGATCAGGCGGGCATCGGCCTTCTGCTCGCTGCCCATGGCTTCGAGGAAGCGGCGGGTGCCGGAGCTGGCGATGCTGCCGATGTTGGCCACCACTTCGTCGCGCGACATGCCGATGCCGTTGTCGCGCAGGGTGATCGTGCGCGCGGACGGGTCCCAGCTGACGTCGATGTGAAGCTCGCCATCGCCAGCCAGCAGGCCCGGGTCGGCGATCGACTCGAAGCGCAGCTTGTCGCAGGCGTCGGAGGCGTTGGAGACCAGCTCGCGCAGGAAGATCTCCTTGTGCGAGTACAGCGAGTGCGTCACCAGGTGCAGGACCTGGGCGACTTCGGCTTCGAACTTGCGGGTTTCGGCGGTGGCGGTCATGGGCGATATCGGTAACGGGCCAGTAAGACCGTCCGATATGCGCGCGACGCAGTCGATTTCAAGAGCCGCGCCGGCCGCGGTGGCCTGCCGGTGGGCCGCTGGCGGCGCAGGCGAGCGGGGAAAGGCCGCCTGCCCGCTCCCGCGTCAGGCCCGCTGCACGCGGAACCTGCGCCCCTTGATCTTGCCGGCGCGCAGCCGCTCCAGTGCCTGCGCCGCCTGGTCGCGCGCGATGGCGACGTAGCTGCGGGTGGCGAACACGTCGATCCTGCCGATCGCGTCCTTGTGCAGGCCGGCCTCGCCGGTCAGGGCGCCGACGATGTCGCCGGGGCGCAGCTTGTCGCCGCGGCCGGCGTCGATGCGCAGGGTGGCCATGGCCGGCACCGGCACGTTCGCGGGCTTGCCCGACAGCGGGGGCACGGTCTCCCAGCGCAGCGGCCGGCCCTGGCGTTCGGCGATGGCCTCGGCGCGCGGACGTTCGCGCGCGCTGCACAGGCTGAGCGCCAGGCCGTTGCGTCCCGCGCGCCCGGTGCGGCCGACCCGGTGCTGGTAGGTGTCGATGTCGCTGGGCAGTTCGTAGTTCACCACCGCGCCGATGTCCTCGACGTCCAGGCCGCGCGCGGCGACGTCGCTGGCCACCAGCACGCTGCAGCTGCGGTTGGCGAACTGCAGCAGGACCTCGTCGCGGTCGCGCTGCTCCATGTCGCCGTGCAGGGCCTGCGCCGAGAAGCCGTAGTGCGTGAGCGAGCCGACCACGTCCGCCGTGTCGGCGCGGGTATTGCAGAACACCACCGCCGACTCCGGGCGGTGGCGCAGCAGCAGCGCCGCCAGCGTGCGGCCGCGGCGCGCCGGATCCACTTCGAAGAACAGCTGCTCGATCGCCGCCGGCTGGGCGCCGCTGTCGATGCTGACCTCGACCGGCTCGCGCAGCATCGCGCGGCCCAGGTCGCGGATCGCGTCGGGGAAGGTGGCCGAGAACAGCAGGCCTTGGCGCTCCTTCGGCGTGCGCCGCACCAGGTCGCGGATGGCGTCCTCGAAGCCCATGTCGAGCATGCGGTCGGCCTCGTCCAGCACCAGCGTGCGCACGGCCTTCAGCGACAGCGCGCCCTTGGCCACCAGCTCCTGCACCCGCCCCGGCGTGCCCACGACGACGTGCGGCGCATGCGTGAGCGAGGCCAGCTGCGGGCCCAGCGGGATCCCGCCGCACAGGATCGAGACCTTCAGGTTGGGGATGCCCACCGCCAGCCGGCGCAGCTGCTTGCCGACCTGGTCGGCCAGTTCGCGGGTGGGGCAGAGCACCAGGGCCTGGGTCGTGCCGGACGCCGGGTCGAGCCGGTGCAGCAGGCCCAGGCCGAAGGCCGCGGTCTTGCCGCTGCCGGTGGGCGCCTGCGCGATCACGTCGTGGCCCTCGAGGATCGGCGGCAGCGCCTGCGCCTGGACGGGCGTCATGGCGGTGTAGCCGAGGGCGTCCACGCCATGGAGCAGGGCGGGCGAAAGCGGGAGGGCGGCGAACGGGGAGGGCGTGGTCATCCGCACATGATGGCAGGCATGGCCGCCGGACGCTGGCGGGCGCTCAGTCGCCGATGGCGTCCCGGTTCATCGCCGGGGTGAACCAGAACGGGATGCGGAAGTCGCGCCTGCGCAGCTGGCCCTTCGCGTCCCCGGCCTCGTTCCAGGCCAGCCGCAGGTCGTGGCGCCCCGGGGGCAGGTCGGCGATCGCGACGTAGCCGACCAGGCCGCGCAGGTGCAGGTCGCGGCGCTCGATGGGCAGGAAGTCGTCGAGCGGCACCGGCCTGCCGTCCAGGGTGACCGTCCACAGCGACGACAGGCAGTCCACCGCCAGCGCCGCCGCGTCGTCGCCCTTCGCGCGGTTGGCGCCGTCGACCAGGGCGTCGCAGCGCTCGCGCGCGAGCACGTTGTCGCGCTGCGGCTGGTGCGGGATGAACAGGCGCAGGTGGCTGCCGGAGATCCGGTCCGAGGGAATCATCGGGTAGCGCAGAAGCACGTCGTCGTCCGCGCGCATGTCTTCGTAGTGGGCGCCGGTCATGCCATGGTCCACGGCTTCCGCGGTCAGCACGTCGTAGCGGTGCAGCATCGAGAAGTTGCTGGAACTGGCGATCTGCAGGCCGCCGAAGACCATCGCGAACATGATGACCAGGACGTAGACCGCCATGAAGCCGCGGCCGGGCAGGTTGCTCTGCAGGGTCAGCTGGACCGGCAGGATCAGCCGCTGCGGGATCACGAAGCTGTAGACGCGCAGGATGCCTTGCACCAGCCTTTCGACCCGCGGCGCGGTGCGTCCCTCGCGCGCCTGGCGGGCCAGGTACTTCTCGGCGACGTAGGGCAGCATGCCGAAGACCATGAACATCGCGTAGGCCAGGAACAGCACGATCCTCGCGATGCGGTCCATGTCGCCGAGCACGGCCCCGAACAGCGCGGCGACCAGGATCATGCCCACCGCGAGCACGGTGACCCAGACCAGGGACAGCGCGAGCAGGATCGCCATCGCGAACAGCATCGACGCGGCGCGGTCGGCGCGGTCGATCACGCTGCCGAGGTCGCCGACGCGCTCGCGGTGGAAGGCCCGGGAAACCGGCCCCATCAGCGGGATCCGGTCCCAGTGGATGCCGTCGGGGAAGGTCGACTTCAGGCCGATCAGGGCGACCCAGTAGCCGCGGATGGCCAGGTGGATCATGAACGCGAACGCCAGCGACCAGCTCAGCCCGACCACGGTCGCGAAGCCGAACCACAGCGCCATCTCGAACACGCCCTCGACGTGGACCGTGTTCGCCGCCCAGGCCTCGAAGGCGCGGCCGGGCACCGTCAGCAGCGCGAAGGCCAGCAGGCCGGAGACGATCAGCTCGAGTTCGTCGGTGCGCTCGCGCAGGCGCTCGAACGCGACGCGGCTGGTGGGTGGGGTCACGGCGTCGCCCGGCGCTGGCACCGGCCCGTCGGGGCTGCTCATTCGTCCTGTTCCCCTGTCTACGTGGAGCCACGCCGCCCGGTCCCCCGGCGGCGTGGCCGACGGCCGGCGCTCAGCCGGCCTTGCGCGATTCTATCCAGCGGTCCACGCGCTGTTCCAGCAGGTCCAGCGGCATCGCGCCGCCGCCGAGGAGGGTGTCGTGGAAGCCGCGGATGTCGAAGGCTTCGCCCAGCTCGGCCTCGGCCTTCGCGCGCAGCTCCTGCATGCGGATCATGCCGACCTTGTAGGCGGTGGCCTGGCCCGGGAACACCAGGTAGCGCTGCACCTCGGAGCGGATCGCCGCGTCGGGCACCGAGCTGTTGGCGCGGAAGTAGTCCACCGCCTGCTGCTCGGTCCAGCCCTTGGCGTGCATGCCGGTGTCCACCACCAGGCGGATCGCGCGCCACATCTCCGACATCAGCCGGCCGTATTCGGAGTACGGCGTCTGGTAGGTGCCGTCCATTTCCTTGGCCAGCCACTCGGAGTACAGGCCCCAGCCCTCGGTGTAGGCGGTGTCGAACAGCTGCGTGCGGAAGGTCGGCACGCCCTCGAGCTCCTGGGCGATCGAGATCTGCATGTGGTGGCCGGGCAGGCCCTCGTGGTACGCGATCACTTCCAGCTCGGTCTTCGGCATCGAGTTCATGTCCGACAGGTGCGCGTAGTACACGCCCGGACGCGAGCCGTCCGGCGAGGCCGGGTTGTAGTGCTGGGCGGCGCCGTCCTGTTCGCGGAAGGCCTCCACGCGCTTGACCACCAGCTCCGCCTTGGGCAGCAGGCCGAAGTATTCGGGCAGGTACTGGCGGATGTTGTCGATGGCCGCGGTGGCGTCGTCGATGTAGGCCTGGCGTCCGGCGTCGGTGTTGGGGTACAGGCGCTCGGGGTCGCTCTGCACGTGCTTGAAGAAGGCCTGCAGGTCGCCCTCGAAGCCGATCTCCGCCTGCACCTTCTCCAGCTCCCCGCGCAGGCGCGCGACTTCCGACAGGCCGAGCTCGTGGATCTGGTCGGCGGTCATGTCGGTGGAGGTGTGCTGCTTCAGCTGGTAGGCGTAGTACGCGGCGCCATCGGGGTGGGTGCTGCCGACGCCCGCGGGATTGACCGGCGCCTGCGGAAGCTCGGCCTCGGCGAAGGCGATCACGCGCTCGTAGGCGGGCTTCACCTGCTCCAGCAGGGCCTTGCGGGCGGCGTCCTTCAGCTCGGCCGCGCGCTCGGTGGTGATCTTGCCGCCGGCGACGAGCGCATCGGCCTTGGCCTGGGCGTCGGCCCACAGCGCGCTGTCGGCACCGCCGTCGAAGGGCGCGCCGGCGATCACCTTGCGCGACTGGTCGATCACGCCGTCCAGGGCGAACTTCGGCGCATGGATGCCCGCGGCCGAGGCGCGTCCGCCGCGCTCGACCAGCGCGTCGAACACCGTCGGCAGCTTCTCCAGGCGCGCGACGTAGGCGACGAAGTCGGACTCCTCGTCGACGCGGTGGAAATTGATCATGAAGGTCGGGGCCATGCTGTGCATGCCGTTCATCTGGTCGAAGACATAGCCATCGAGCAGGAAGGGCATGCCGTCGCGGGCGCTTTCGTACTGCTTCTTCCACAGGTTCCAGGACAGCTGGGCCTCGGGCTCCAGGCGGTCGTAGTCGAACTCCGCCTCCATCGTCCGGACCGAGGCCTCCATCCAGTCGAGCTGCTTCTGGATGCCGGCGTCGGAGACGTCGTCGATCTGGTCGTAGAGGTCCTTGCGGCCGAGGAAGGTCATGCGGATCGGGCTCAGCTGCAGCTGTTCCTCGAACTGCGCCTCGAACCAGGCGTTGAGGCGGGCGGTTTCGGCCTCGCGCTCCTCGGCGGTGGCGGCGGTCGCCGCGGTGGTGCCGGCGGCGGGGGCATCGGTGGCTGCGCGGTCGCAGGCGGCCAGGCCCAGCGGAAGGACCAGCGCGAGGGCGATGGCCAGGGGCGAGCGGGTGGAAGCAGGGCGCATGGGCGAACTCCGGGTGGCGAGGGCGTCGGGACCGGCATCCGGCCGGGGTCAGGTCGGCGACTGTCCCACGAAACCGGCCGCGCAAGCAGGGCCATTGGTACCGGGGACGCCGTCCCGGGAAGCCTTGGCCCGCCTGCCATTGCTGCGCCGCGGTACCATGGCGGTTTCGCGAACCAGTGGAGCCCGGGCCATGGCCAACCAGGACGATCAGCGCAACGGCGTGGCCCGCGACGAGGCCGAGGCCGCCGTGCGCATCCTGCTGCGCTGGGCCGGCGAGGACCCCTCGCGCGAAGGCCTGCTCGACACCCCCAAGCGCGTGGTCGACGCCTACGGCGACTGGTTCAGCGGCTACGGCGACGACCCGCGCGAGTACCTGGAGCGCACCTTCGAGGAGGTCGCCGGCTACGACGAGATGATCGTGCTGCGCGACATCCAGTTCGAGAGCCACTGCGAGCACCACATGGCGCCGATCATCGGCCGCGCCCACGTCGGCTACCTGCCCGACGGCAAGGTGGTGGGCATCAGCAAGCTCGCGCGCGTGGTCGAGGCCTATGCCCGCCGCTTCCAGGTGCAGGAGAAGATGACCGCGCAGATCGCGGCCGTGATCGAGGACGTGCTGAAGCCGCGCGGCGTGGGCGTGGTGGTCGAGGCCAGCCACGAGTGCATGACCACCCGCGGCGTGCACAAGCGCGGGGTGAGCATGGTGACCTCCAAGATGCTGGGCGGCTTCCGCGACGACGCCCGCACCCGCCAGGAGTTCCTGCGCTTCGTCGGCGATCCGCGGGGCTGAGCGGCCACCCTCGGGTCGGCCCCGGGTAGTCCTTCCGCGCATGGCGTCCTAGCTTCACCTGTAGAGACAGGCGGAGGGCAGGACCATGAGCGATGGCGCAGGCGGTGCAGGTGGCGTAGGCGGTGGTGACGGTGGCTCCAACGGGGCCGACAGCGCCAGCAGTTCCAGCGCCACCGCCGACAGCCTCGGCAGCGTCGCCGAATCGGTGGCGGAATCGGTCGCAGAAGCGGTCAGCAACGCGCTGGGCGCCATGGCCGATGCGATCGGCCTGGGCGAAGCGCTGGGCTCGGTCGCCGATGCGCTCGGGCTCGATCCGCAGGACCTGCAGGGCCTCATCGGCACCGCGGTGCTCGGGGCGATCACCGGCGGCCTGCCGGGCGCGATGGCGGCGGTGGCCAATGCGGTCATCGGCGGCACCGTGGCGTCGGCGGCGCACGAGGCGGTGGAATCCATGCCCGCGCCGATGCAGGCGATCGCCCACCAGGCGATCTCCGCGCTGACCAGCAACGTCCCCGGCGCGCAGGCATCGATCAATCCCCAGGGCGTGCTGGGTGCGCTGGCCAGCGGCGCCTTGACCAATGGCGTCGCGCCCTCGGCCAACGCCATTGGCGACGTCGCGCGTTCGATCACCGGCCTGGCCGATGCCGCGCGCGATGCCTTCGGCCACGTCGCCAGCGGCAATTTCGCCGATGCGGTGGACGCCGCGGCGGCGTTCGACGGTGTGCTGGGCTCGCAGTTCGCCCAGGGCCGCGAGGTCGCCAGCCGCGTGGCCGATGCCTACGCCTCGGGCCACGGCGTCTACGCCAACGGCGGCAGCGACCCGGTGGGCGATGCCATGGAGCAGCTCGCGGTCGCGACCACGCGCCTGCTCGGCGAGCGCTGATTCCGGCGGGAAGCCGTCCGGCACCTGCGGTGCGCGGGCCCAAGGCCGTAGACTCCGCGCTCTGTTTTCCAGAGCGGGATGCGCCGTGGGCGTCCAGACCCCTTCGCCCGGCGCGCGTCGCGCGGCGCTGGCCTTCATCTTCGTGGTGGTGCTGATCGACGTGATGGCGTTCGGCGTCATCATTCCCGTGCTGCCGCACCTGATCGAAGACTTCGTCGGCGGCGACATTTCGGTGGCATCGTGGTGGGTGGGGATCTTCGCCGTGCTGTTCGCCGCGATCCAGTTCGTGTTCGCGCCGATCCAGGGCGCGCTCTCCGACCGCTACGGCCGGCGCCCGGTGATCCTGCTGTCCTGCCTGGGCCTCGGGCTCGACTTCGTGCTGATGGCGCTGGCGCCGACGCTGGCCTGGCTGCTGGTGGGGCGCATCGTGTCCGCGATCACCGCGGCCAGCTTCAGCACCGCGAACGCCTACATCGCCGATGTCACCAGCGGTGCCGACCGCGCCAGGGGCTACGGCATGATCGGCGCGGCGTTCGGGGTCGGCTTCATCGCCGGTCCGCTGATCGGCGGCGTGCTTGGCGACATCGACCTGCGCCTGCCGTTCTGGTTCGCCGCCGGCATGGCGCTGCTCAATTTCCTGTACGGGCTGTTCGTGCTGCCCGAGTCGCTGCCGGCGGAGCGGCGCAGTGCGCGCATCCACTGGTCGCACGCCAACCCGCTGGGTTCGCTCGGCCTGCTGCGCGCGCAGCCGCAGGTGATGGGGCTGGCAGTGGTGGTGCTGATCTCCGCGTTCGCGCACTACGCGCACCCCAGCGTGTTCGTGCTGTACGCCGACTACCGCTACGGCTGGGGGCAGAAGGAGGTCGGCTACGTACTGGCCTTCGTCGGCGCGATGGCGATCGTGGTCAATGCCTGGCTGGTCGGGCTGCTGGTGAAGCGCATGGGCGAACGCCGCGCGCTGATCCTGGCGCTGTGCTTCGGCGCCGCCGGGTTCGCCGTGACCGGGCTGGCGCCGGTGGGCTGGCTGTTCCTGGTCGGCATCCCGATCGGCGCGCTGTGGGGCGTGGCCGCGCCGGCCTCGCAGTCCTTGATCACCCGGCAGGTCGATCCGGCCATGCAGGGCCGCGTGCAGGGGGCGTTGATGAGCTTGACCGCGCTGGCGGGCGTCGTCGGTCCGGCGGTGTATGCCGGCAGCTTCGGCTGGGCGGTGTCGCCGGCTTCGCCGATCGACCTGCCCGGTATTCCCTACCTCGTGGCCTCGTCGATGCTGCTGCTGGCGATCGCGGTCGCCTGGCGCCACGCCCGCCTGCCCGCGGCACCGGCATCCGCGGGCGACATGCCTGCAGGCCCTTGATGCGACACCGCCGCTCGCTCAGGCTGGATCCCTCGACTGTCGACGGAGGATCCGGCATGCGCTTCGCCACCACCCTTGCCATCTGCGGGACTGCGCTCGCGCTCGCCGGCTGCGCAGGCACCAGCGAGTACTACGACACCAACGCGGCCGTGGATGCCAACCCGCTCTGCGCCAGCCGGCCGGACCGGCCCGGCGAGCCGGTCGCCCGCGACTGCCTGCGCGAGAGCGGCGGCAGCATCAGCACCGAGCGCAGGAGCGAGCCCGTGGATTTCCGAAAGGGCGCGGGCGACGACTGAGGGCCCGGTCAGGACGCGGGCGTCTCCGGGTCTTCGTCTTCCATCGTCGGGTCCACCGGCGGCGGCTGGGTCGCCTCGTCGACCGGCGGGACCGGATCCATCGGCGGCGGGATCTCCGGGTCGGTGGGCGGCATCGGCTCCGGCGGCGCGGGCTCGTACATCGTGTCTTCGGGTGGGGCCGCGGTGTCCGTGCGGTCCTCGACCGGGTCCTGGGCCGAGGGCAGCTCGTCAACCGGCGTATAGGCCTCGCTCGGATCGCTGCAGGCGGCCAGGGACAGGGCCAGGGTGGCGAAAGTCGCGGTCAGCAGAAGTCGCTTCATTGCGGGTTCCCCGCAGGGATGGGCGTGGCACGAGTATCGCGGCCCGCCCGTGTGCATGGCGTCGCGGTGGTTCAGGTTGCGGACGATGCGGTCGGCAGCACCGCCCAGAACGGGACGCCGACGCGCGCGTGCGTGCGTGCGGCCTCGTCCAGGATCTCGAGCAGGACGGCGAAATCGTCCGGCGCGGATTCGCGTAGGCCGGTGGAATGGTCCAGCAGCAGCAGGTAGCCCGGCGCCGGCAGCCACGACAGGTCGCCCAGGCTGTCGGCCAGCGCGTCCCAGTTGCCGCCGAAGGTGGCGGGGAACGCCAGCGCGGCGGCGATCTCGTCGAGCAGCGCGTCCTTGTCGTCGGCGGTTTCGAGGTTGGCGGCGGCGACGGCGAAATCGAGCGCGTTGGCGGCGTCCACCAGCGCCGCGCGGTCGCGGATGTCGATGAAATAGGCCGCGGCCTGGCTGGCGTCGGCCAGCAGGGCGCCGAGCTCGATGTCGGTCATGGGGACGGCCTGCGCTGGAATTCGCGGAAACTGCGGTAGTGGTCGGCGGTGTAGTACCACTCGGCCGGCGGGTCGCCGCCGGTGACGATGCGGCGCGCGCCGCGATGGCCGAGGCCCGGTGTGTCGACGGTGTATTCGCGGTAGTGGCCGCGCGGGCGCTGGGGAAGCAGGCGCTCGCGGTTCTGGAACACGCTGCCGTCCTGGCGGTGCGGGAAGGGGCCGCCGCGGTCGATCAGGGCGAGGGTGGCGTGGGCTTCGGGCGGCAGGAAGGCGAGTGCGGGATCCTGCTGCGTGCCGGCACCCGTGCGCGGCGGCGCCTGCGGCGCGGCATCGGGCACGCGGTGGGTGTCGGCCACCGGCGGCATGCCCGGGCCGGCCTGGCGCTCGAGCAGCTGCCACATGCCGACCAGGCACAGCGCGGCGACCAGCCAGATCCAGCTACGTGGCGTGCCCGGCTTCCCCCTGTTTCCCCGTGCCATGGGTGTCAGCCGCAGTGGATCCTGACGATGCGGTTGTCGTCGTCGATCTCGATGTTCAGGCGGTCGGCGCGGTAATCCATGGTCACGGCCATGCCGGGGCGGATCACGCGCACGCCGCGGGCGGCGGTGGCGGTCTTGATGCGCTCGCCGAGCGCTTCGTCCAGCACCTGGCCGACGTATTCCTGCGCGGCCTTGGCGTCGCAGCTGCCTGCCAGACCGCCGCCTTCGATGACCTTGGGCGGGGCGCCGTTCACGGGCGCGGGCTCGCGGGCGGTGCCGCAGGCGGCGACGGCAAGGACGAGCGGTGCGGCCAGCAGCGCGGCGGCGCTGCGCGAAAGATGGATGCGGGGCATGGTGGTTTCCTCATGGTCATGGCGGGATCATGCCGCATGCGCGGCGCGGTTGTCCGGAATCATTCCTTCCGGGGTCGATCGGTGCCGATGCCGGATTCCAGGCGCCGGAACACCGCCAGCACCACCACGCACATCAGCGAGGCGCCGAACGCGAGCAGGTAGTGGCCCAGGCCCGCGGCCATGCCGATGGCGGCGGCCATCAGCAGCGAACTGGCGGTGGTCAGTCCCTGCACTTGCTGATTGCCGCGCGCGCGCAGGATGGCGCCGGCGCCGACGAAACCCACGGCGGCGACCACGGCCTTGATCAGATGGCCAGGGTCGATGCGCACCAGATCGCGGTACTGTTCGCGGGTGAACTGCTCGGCAACCACGTCGCCGAGGCCGACGATCAGGGCGGCGGCACCGGCGATCATCATGTGGGTGCGCAGGCCGGCGGCGTGGCGGCCGAGCTCGCGCTCGATGCCGAGCACGCCGCCCAGTGCCATCGCCGCGGCGACGCGCAGCAGGATCCAGAGTTCGCCGCTTTCCAGCGCTTCCATCGCGATCGTTCCGTGGGTGGACGGTCGATGACATCGCAGTAGTGGTTTGGTTGCCGTGAAGCCGCGGCGCGGCGCAGGTCGTCGTTCATCGGCGTGACGGTTGCCGGCGCGTGCACGTGCCTACAATCCGGCGAGTCCAATCCGGAGCCTGCGATGCGCCATTCCCCGATGCTTGCGACCCTGCTGCTGGCCTTGCCGGCGACCCAGGCCATGGCGCAGGCCGCCCCACCGGCGGCGCCCGCACCTGCACCCGCACCGACCGCATCGGCAGCCGACCTCGCCACGTTCAAGGGCTGCATGGCGCGGCTGCGCGGCTCCGCCGCCGGCAAGGGCGTGGACGGCGCCAGCTTCGACCGCCTGACGTCGTCGCTGGCGCCGGACATGACGGTGCTGCCGCTGCTCAACCAGCAGCCGGAGTTCAGCACGCCGATCTGGGACTACCTGGCAGCTTTGGTCGACCAGCAGCGGGTGGACGACGGGCGCGCGATGCTGGCCGGGCATGCGGCCACGCTGTCGCGGGTGCAGGCGGAGTACGGGATCGATCCGGCCACGGTGGTGGCGGTGTGGGGCGTGGAGAGCGACTACGGGCGCAGCTTCGGCAAGCGGCCGCTGCTCACGTCGCTGTCGACGTTGTCGTGCTTCGGGCGGCGCCAGCCCTTCTTCCAGGGCGAATTCATCGCGACGCTGCAGCTGCTGGCGCGCGGCGACCTGCGCGATCCGGGCATCACGGGGTCGTGGGCGGGAGCCTTCGGGCATACGCAGTTCATGCCGACGACGTACCAGCGGATCGCGGTGGATTTCGACGGCGATGGCCGGCGCGACCTGGTCGGCAGCATTCCGGATGCGCTGGGGTCGACGGCGAACTATCTGAAGAAGTCGGGCTGGCGCACCGGCGAGCCCTGGGGCTACGAGGTGAAGCTGCCGGCGGGGTTCAATGCGTCGCAGGCGGGGCGCACAAACCGGAAGCCGCTGTCGGCGTGGGTGGCGCAGGGGCTGCGGCGCGTCGATGGCAGTGCGATCACGGGGGTGGCGGCGGATGCGCGTTCGGCGGTGATCCTGCCGGCGGGGGCGTCGGGGCCGGCGTTCGTGGTGTTCCGGAACTTCGATGCGATCTATTCGTACAACGCGGCGGAGAGCTATGCGTTCGCGATCGCGCACCTGGCGGATCGGCTGCGTGGCGGGGCTGCGTTCGTGACGCCGTGGCCGACGGATGATCCGGGCATCGGGCGGGCGGAGCGGCGGGAGCTGCAGACGCTGCTGCTTGGGCGGGGGCATGCCATCGGGGAGGCGGACGGGATGGTGGGGACGCTGACGCGGCGGGCCATCGTGTCGGAGCAGGAGCGGTTGGGGATTTCGCCGGCGGATGGGCGGGCGGGGGTGCGGATCCTGGAGGCTTTGCGGCGGGATTCGGGGCAGTAGGAGCCGCTGTGGTGCTGGCTGGTGCGGGGTGACTGCATGGTCGCCGGGTGTGTGGGCGGGATGATTGTGGTGGCGGTGGCGGTGACGGTGACGGTGGCGGCGCGTGCCCTCCGCGCCAAGTCGCTCCTCGTTATTCGCTTGGTTGGCGCGGAGGACACGCGCCGCTTTGCATTGCCGCCGCCAGTCTGGAGGAAGGTCAAGGACTCCCGCGCCGGGGGCTGAGACCAGGCATGCCGGGCGCGACGTGCCCATTCGCAGCCTGTGCTCGGTGGGCACGTCGCGCCCGACATGCCTGCGGGGCGTTCTCGCGGTGGGTGGATCAGGGCGTGTTGCGGCGGCGTGTTGCAGTGCGTTCTTTGCATGTGGGCACAATGGACGCCTTGTCGATCCGGGATGAACGGCCATGCTGCGTGTGTTCGGCGTTGTGATGTTCGGGCTGCTGTTGTCGGCCTGCGATGGGGTGCGGCAGGGCGATCAGGATGCCAATGCTGATTCCGGGCAGCCTGCAGATGCGGGTGCAGATGCGGATGTTGGCGCGATCAGCAGCGAGAGGCTGGCGGGGCATCTGCGCATGCTGGCTTCGGACGAATTCGAGGGGCGGGCGCCGGATACGCCGGGGGAGGAGAAGACGGTTGCGTATATCAGCGAACAGTTCGCGGCGGCGGGTCTGCAGCCGGCGGGCGACGGTGGGGGCTGGACGCAGGCGGTGACGCTGGAGCGGACGGAGATCGCGGGGCCGGTGGCGGCGTCGTTCACGGTCGGGGGCGATGAGGCGTGGTCGCTGGTGAACGGCGAGGACATCGCGCTGGAGACGCTGCATCCGGACGGGAACGTGGCGCTGCGCGATGTGCCGGTGGTGTTCGCGGGCTACGGGATCACGGCGCCGGAGCTGGACTGGGACGACTACGCGGGGCTCGACGTGCGCGGCAAGGTCGTGGTGGTGCTGGTGAACGATCCGGACTTCGAGACCGAACCGGGGCGGTTCGGCGGCAAGGCGATGACCTGGTACGGGCGCTGGGCCTACAAGTACATCGAGGCGGCGAAGCGCGGGGCTGCAGGCGTGCTGATCGTGCACGAGACGGCGCCGGCGGCGTATCCGTGGGTGACGGTGCGCAACGGGCGACTGGCGCCGCAGTTCGACATCGTGCGCGAGGATGCGGCCAGCTGGCATCTGCCGGTGCGGGGCTGGATCCAGCGGGCGACGGCGGAGCGGCTGTTCGCGGATGCGGGGTTGTCGTTCGAGGCCGCCAAGCGCGAGGCGCAGCAGCATGGCTTCAGGGCGCGCGCGCTGGGGGATGCGAGGTTCTCGGCGGCGTTCGCGGTCGAGCGCAGCCGGATCACCAGTCGCAACGTGCTGGGCCTGCTGCCGGGGGATGCACGCGCCGACGAGACGGTGGTCGTGTCCGGGCACTGGGACAGCTTCGGCATCGGCGAGCCCGACGAAAGCGGTGACGCGATCATCAACGGGGCGGTCGACAACGCCACCGCGATCGCCTCGATGATCGAGATCGCGCGGGTGATGGCCGAGGGGCCGAAGCCGGCGCGCAGCGTGCTGTTCGTCGCGCTGACGGCGGAGGAGAGCGGGCTGCTGGGCGCGACCTACTACGCGGCCCATCCGCTGCGGCCGCTTGCGACCACGGCGGCGGTGCTCAACATGGAGATGTGGAGCCCGGACGGGCCGACCCGTGACATCTCGAGCTGGGGCCAAGGCAAGGTCTCGCTGGAGCGCGACCTGCAGGCCGCGGCGGCGGCGCTGGGGCGCACGTATTCCACCGATCCCGACCTCGAGGCCGGTCTGTTCTACCGCGCCGATCATTTCGCCTTCGCCCAGGCGGGCGTGCCGGCGATCACCATCGGTCCGGGCATGGACCAGCTCGACGGCGGCGTGGAAGGCGGCAAGGCGGCGCGCGCCGACTACTTCGCCAAGCGCTACCACCAGCCCGGCGACGAGTTCGGCGACGGCTGGGACATGCGCGGACCGACCGCGGATACGGAAGTGGTGCTGCGGCTGGTGCGCGAGGTGGCGGGATCCGGGGCCTGGCCGGCGTGGGATGCGGACAGCGAATTCCGCGTCGCGCGCGATGCCAGTGCGCAGGAGCGCGCGGGCCGCTGAGCGTCCGGGCGCGGGAAACATCGACTGGATGGATGACTTCATGGACCCTCGGCCCCACGCCCCCGCCTGCGAGCGCAACCGCGATCCCATTCTCGCCGTGCTGCGCGAGTGGTTCGCCGATCGCCGGCGCGTCCTCGAGATCGGCAGTGGCACCGGGCAGCACGCGGTGCACTTCGCGGCGGCGATGCCATGGCTTGAGTGGCAGGCCTCGGACGTCGCCGACCACCTGCCGGGCGTCCGTGCCTGGCTGGACGATGCGCAGTTGCCGAACACGCCAGCGCCGCTCGAACTCGACGTGTTGCAGCCGCAGTGGCCGGAGCCGGGTGCCGATGCGGTGTTCACCGCCAACACGCTGCACATCATGGGCTGGGACGGGGTGCAGGCCTTCTTTCGCGGCGTCGGGCGGTTGCTCGCCGATGCGCCCGGCGGCACGCTCGTCGCCTACGGGCCGTTCAACTACGAAGGGACGTTCACCAGCGACAGCAACCGTGACTTCGATGCGTGGCTGAAAGCGCGCGATCCACGCTCGGGCATCCGCGATTTCGAGGCGGTGGACGCGCTTGCCGTCGCCGCGGGGCTGCGCCTGGTCGACGACGTGGCGATGCCGGCCAACAACCGCTGCCTGGCGTGGCGTCGCCCCGGGTGAGATTGTGTAACGCTCGGCCCGGTCGCTAACCTGCGCCGATGCATTCCCGCCTCCACAGCACTCCACGCGGCCTGCGCCTCCTGGCGCTGGTGCTGCTTGCCCTGGGGCTGCTGGTGAAGCCGGTCCTGGTGGCGGGCTGCGAGTTGGAAGACATGCGGCTGGCGGCCGGCGATCCCTTCGCGGCGCTGGTCGTGGATGCCGCTTCCGGGCAAGCCGGCGACGAATGCTGCCCGGGCCAGGCCTGCGGCGAATGCTGCACGGCGGGAACGGTCCTGCCGAAGGCCACGGCTTCGATGGTGGCGACGCATGTCGCTGCGCGCCCGGCGGACGCCGCGCTGGCCGAACCGGCGCCCGCGCCCCGCGGAACTGCGATCCGGCCCCCGATCACGGCCTGAGGTTGCCGCCGGCTGCGGCCGGCTCCTCGTTCCCGATCGGAGATTTCCATGTGGTTTCGTCTGGCGGCGATGGCCGCCCTGTTGCTTGCGTCGTGCCTGCCGGTGCGCGCACAAACGCCCCCGTTGGCGCCCCCCACGCTTACGCTCGACGACGCGTTCGCGCGCGTTGCGCGCGCCCACCCCGACCTGCGCCTCTTCGGCGCGCGTCACAACATCCTGCTCGCCGAGCAGGAGGCGGCCACGCTGCGTCCGCCGCTGCGCGCAGGAATCGAGGTCGAAGACGCCCTCGGCAGCGGTGCCCTGCGTGGATTCGACCAGGCCAGCACCACGCTGACGCTCGCGGGCGTGTTCGAGCGCGGCGGCAAGCTGGATGCACGCCGCACCCTGGCACAGGGCCGGATCGATGCGCTGGCGGTCCAGCGCGAGGCGCAGCGCCTGGACCTGCTGGCCGACACCGCCCGCCGCTATCTGGCGGTGCTGGCGGCACGGGCGGAGGCTGCGATCGCGCGGCGTGACATCGAGCAGCGCGGGCGTGCGGTCGCCGCTGCACGGCAGCGCCTGCAGGCCGGGGCTTCGCCGGAGTCGGTGCTGTTGGCGGCGCAGGCGGCGCACGTCCGTGCGGACATGATGCTGGAGCGCGCGCTGCAGCAGCAGGATGCCGCGCGCCGGCATCTCGCGGCGCTGTGGGGCGAGCGCGAGCCCCGGTTCGAGATGGTCGATGGCGACCTGCTGGCATTGCCGGAGATCGCGGCGATGGAAGAGCTCGCCGCGATGCTCCAGCACACGCCGGAGCTGATGCAGGTCGCCGACGAGCGCCGCATCCGCGAGGCGCGCCTGCAGCTCGCGCGCAGCGAGGCGCGCCCGGACCTCGAGTGGCAGCTGGGTGCGCGCCGCTTCCAGGACGGCGGCGACGTGGCCCTGCTCGGCAGCGTGTCGATGCCGCTGGGTGCCGCGCACCGCGCCCGGCCGGGGATCCTCGCCGCCGAAGCCGACCTCGCCGCACTCGGGATCGAGCGCGAGTCGCTGGACGTCGCGCTGTACGGCACGCTTGCCGAAGCCCACGGCCGCTATCGCGTCGCGCGGCTGGAGGTCGAGCGGACCCGCGACGGGATCCTGCCGCGGCTCGTGCGCGCCGAACGGTCCGCCGAGCGTGCCTATCGTGCCGGCGCCGCCAGCTACCTGGAATGGGCGCAGCTCCAGTCCGAAACGATCGCCGCGCAGCGCCAGCAGCTCGACGCCGCGCTCGACGCCCGGCGTGCACTGCTCGAACTCCAGCGCCTGACCGGCGCATCGCTGCTGGCCGGCCCCGCCTCGGCTGCAAAGGAAACCCTGCCATGACGTACACGAAGACGATCCAGCGCGTGCTGGCGCTGGCACTGGCCGCGCTGCTCGCCGCCTGCGGCGGCCGGCATGCCGACGACGGCAGCGCCGCGACCCATGCCGAGGGCGCGGCCGGGCACGACGATGATCACGGCGACGAGCACGACGAGCACGACGAGCACGACGAGCACGACGAGGACGGCGCGCCGGCCACCACGATCCCCGCCGACGTGGCCGCGGCCTCCGGCATCCGCGTCGCGGCCGCTGGCCCGGGCACCATCGCCGACGAACACGAAGTCCAGGGCCTGTTGACGCCCGCGGAAGGGCGCGTGGCGCAGGTGACGGCGCGCTTCCCGGGGCCGATCCGCGCGCTGAACGCCAGGATCGGCGACCAGGTGCGCGCGGGCCAGGCGCTGGCCACCATCGAGAGCAACCTCAGCCTGACCACCTACACCGTGGCCTCGCCGATCTCCGGCGTGGTGCTGCAGCGCTCCGCATCGGTCGGCGGCGTGGCGGCGGAGGGCACGCCGCTGTTCGAGGTCGCCGACCTGTCGACGCTGTGGGTAGACCTGCACATCTTCGGCAACGACGCCGGCCACATAGTCGCCGGCATCCCGGTCACGGTGACACGGATGAGCGACGGCGCCAGCATCGAGGCCACGCTCGAACGCATCCTGCCGGCGACCGCCACCGCCAGCCAGAGCACGGTGGCGCGCGCCAGCATCGACAACGCCGACGGCCTGTGGCGCCCGGGCGCGGCGGTGCGCGCGCGCGTGGTCGTGGACCATGCCGATGTCGCGCTGGCGGTGCCGGTCACCGCGCTGCAGGCCGACGAGGCGGGTCGCGACGTGATCTACGTGCGCGAAGGCGAGCACTACGGGGAGCGGCCGGTGACCCTGGGTCGCCGCGATGGCGAGCGGGTCGAGGTCGTCTCCGGCCTGGAGGCGGGCGAGGAGGTCGTGGTCTCGCAGAGCTTCCTGGTCAAGGCGGACATCGGCAAGTCCGCTGTCGCCCACGATCACTGAGGCACGGCCATGCTCGAATCACTGATCGCGTTCTCCATCCGGCACCGCTGGATGATGCTGCTGCTGACGCTGGCATTGGCCGCCCTGGGCGGGTGGAGCTTCACGAAGCTTCCGATCGATGCCACCCCGGACATCACCAACGTCCAGGTGCAGGTCAACACCGTGGCGCCCGGCTACTCCCCGCTCGAGTCCGAGCAGCGCGTGACCTGGCCGGTCGAGACCGCCCTCGCGGGCCTGCCCGGGCTCGACCACACGCGTTCGCTGTCGCGCTACGGGCTGTCGCAGGTGACGGTGGTGTTCGACGATGGCACCGACATCTACTTCGCCCGCCAGCAGGTGGCCGAACGCCTGCAGCAGGCGCGCGCGCAGCTGCCCGAGGGGCTGGAGCCGACGATGGGCCCGATCGCCACCGGCATGGGCGAGGTACTCATGTACAGCGTCGATGCGGCCCCCGACGCGCGCAAGCCCGACGGCAGCCGCTACACGCCCACCGACCTGCGCACCCTGCAGGACTGGGTGATCCGGCCGCAGCTGCGCAACGTGCCGGGCGTGACCGAGGTCGACACCATCGGCGGCTTCGAGCGCCAGATCCACGTGACCCCGGATCCGGCCCGGCTGCGCGCGCTCGGCTTCACCCTGCAGGACGTGGTGTCCGCGATCGCCAGCAACAACCGCAACGTTGGCGCCGGCTACATCGAGCGCAACGGCGAGCAGCTGCTGGTGCGCGTGCCGGGCCAGGTGGGCGACGCGGAACAACTGGGCCTGATCGTGCTCGACCGCCGCGAAGGCGTGCCGATCCGCGTGCGCGACGTGGCCCGGGTGGGCGAGGGTCGGGAGCTGCGCAGCGGCGCGGCCACGCAGGACGGGCACGAAGCCGTGATCGGCACGGTCATCATGCTGGTCGGCGCGAACAGCCGCGAGGTCTCGCGGGCGGCCGCGGCCAGGCTCGAGGCCGCGAACGCCAGCCTGCCCGAGGGCGTGACCGCCACGCCGGTGTACGACCGCACCTCGCTGGTCGAGCGCACCATCGCCACGGTGGCGAAGAACCTGGTCGAGGGCGCGCTGCTGGTGATCGTGGTGCTGTTCCTGCTGCTGGGGAACGTCCGTGCGGCGCTGATCACCGCCGCGGTGATTCCGCTGGCGATGCTGTTCACGCTCACCGGCATGGTGCGCACGGGCGTGTCGGGCAACCTGATGAGCCTGGGCGCGCTGGACTTCGGCCTGATCGTGGACGGCGCGGTGATCATCATCGAGAACTGCCTGCGTCGCTTCGGCGAACTGCAGCGGGCGCTTGGACGGGTGATGACCCGCGAAGAGCGCTTCGAGGCCACCGCCAGCGCCACCGCCGAGGTGATCCGTCCGGCACTGTTCGGCGTCGGCATCATCACCGCGGTGTACCTGCCGATCTTCGCGCTCACCGGCGTCGAGGGAAAGATGTTCCATCCCATGGCGATCACCGTGGTGATGGCGCTGACCGCCGCGATGCTGCTGTCACTGACCTTCGTGCCGGCGGCGATCGCCGTGTTCATGGGCGGCCGCGTGGACGAGCACGAGAACCGCGTGGTCGCCGCGTGCCGGCGGGGCTATGCACCGCTGCTGCGCGCGTCGCTGCGCCTGCGCATGCCGGTCATCGCCGGTGCAGCGCTGTTGACCGTGCTCTGCGGCCTGTTGGCCACGCGCCTGGGCAGCGAGTTCATTCCCGAACTGGACGAGGGCGACGTGGTGGTGCAGGCGCTACGCATCCCGGGCACCAGCCTGGGCCAGTCGGTGGAGATGCAGACGACGCTGGAGGCGGCGCTCGGCGGCCTGCCCGAGGTCAAGCGCGTGTTCGCCAAGATCGGCACCGCCGAAGTCGCCAGCGACCCGATGCCGCCCTCGATCGCCGACACCTTCGTGATGCTGGCCGATCGCCGCGACTGGCCCGACCCCGGCAAGCCCAAGGCCGTGCTGCTGGACGAGATCGAAGGCGTGATCTCGGCGGTCCCGGGCAGCAACTACGAGATCACCCAGCCGATCCGGATGCGTACCAACGAGCTGATCTCCGGCGTGCGCGCGGACGTGGCGGTGAAGGTCTATGGCGACGACCTGGACAGGCTCGCGCGCACGGCCGCGCAGGTGCAGGCCGTGGTGTCGGGGATTCCCGGCGCGGCCGACGTGCAGGTGGAACAGGTGGCCGGCCTGCCGATGCTCACCGTGGAGCCGGATCGCATCGCGCTCGCCAACTACGGGCTCAATCCGGGCGAGTTGCAGGACACCGTGGCCACGGCGATCGGCGGTACGCAGGCGGGCCAGCTGTTCGAGGGCGACCGCCGCTTCGACATCGTCGTGCGCCTGCCCGACGCCCTGCGCGAGGACCCGCGCGCGCTGGCCGAGCTGCCCATCGCCCTGGGCGACGAGGTGCAGGCGGACGAGTCCAGCGGCAGGGCCGCGTGGCGCTCGGGCGCGCCGCGCACGGTCCCGCTGCGCGAAGTCGCGAAGATCGGAACGCGGCTCGGCCCCAACCAGGTCAACCGCGAGAACGGCAAGCGCCGCATCGTGGTCAGCGCCAACGTGCGCGGGCGTGACCTGGGCGGCTTCGTGGCCGAACTGCAGGACGCGATCGTGCGCGACGTCGCGCTGCCGGAAGGCTACTGGATCGACTACGGCGGCACCTTCGAGCAGCTGCTCTCGGCCAGCCGGCGGCTCGCGGTCGTGGTGCCGGTGACGCTGCTGCTGATCCTGGGGCTGCTGTTCATGGCCTTCGGCTCGGCGAAGGACGCCGGGATCGTGTTCACCGGCGTGCCGCTGGCGCTGACCGGTGGCGTGGTCGCGCTGTGGCTGCGCGGCATCCCGCTCTCGATCTCGGCGGGCGTGGGCTTCATCGCGCTGTCGGGGATCGCGGTGCTCAACGGGCTGGTGATGATCAGCTTCATCCGCAAGCTGCGGCAGCGCGGCGAGCCGCTGGAGGTGGCCATCGTCGAGGGTGCGCTTGGCCGTTTGCGGCCGGTGCTGATGACCGCGCTGGTCGCCTCGCTGGGCTTCCTGCCGATGGCCTTCAACGTCGGCGCGGGCGCGGAGGTCCAGCGGCCGCTGGCGACGGTCGTCATCGGTGGCATCGTGTCGTCGACGCTGCTCACGCTGCTGGTGCTGCCTGCGCTGTATCGCTGGCTGCACCGGGATGCCGGCCGCGCGTGGTAAAACCTGTGGTTCGAACAGCCAACGAGGAACCGCGCATGATCACGCGACGCGAATACCTGAAGCTGTCCGCTGCGGCGGGCGTGGCCCTGGCGATCAGTCCGAAGCTGCTGTTGGCCGACGACGGTCCGCGTGCGCTCATCACGCGCGTCATCCCCGGCACCAGTGAGCAGCTGCCGGTGGTGGGGCTGGGCAGTTCGGCTTCGTTCTCGCGGATCGCCGGCGAAGGCGACGCCGCGCGCGTCCGCGAGGTCCTGGAGGCGATGGTTCAGCACGGCGGCCGCGTATTCGACACCGCGCCCAGCTACGGCGCGTCGGAGGACGTGGCCGGCCGGATCGCGCAGGAGGCGGGTCTCGGCGACCGGCTGTTCTGGGCCACCAAGCTCAACGTCGCCGGCCGCGGCGGCGGTGCCGCGGATCCCGAAGCCGCGCGCGCGCAGCTGGAGCAGTCGTTCGCGCGCGTGGGCAAATCGCCGGTCGACCTGGTGCAGGTGCACAACATGGCCGACATACCGACCCAGCTCGGCATCCTCGGCGAGGCGAAGGCCGCCGGCCGCATCCGCTACATCGGCGCGACCAACACGTCTGCGGGCCGCTACGCGGAGCTGGAGCCGCTGATGCGCGACAAGGCGCTCGACTTCATCGGCGTCGACTACGCCGTCGACAACCGGGCGATGGAGGAGCGTATCTTCCCGCTGGCGCAGGAGCACGGCATCGGCGTGCTGGTGTACGCGCCCTTCGGGCGCACGCGGCTGTGGCAGCGGGTGGAAGGCCAGGCGCTGCCGGAGTGGGCGGCGGAGTACGACATCGCCACCTGGGGCCAGTTCTTCCTCAAGTTCGTGGTCTCGCACCCGGCGGTCACCGCGGCGACGCCGGCCACCAGCCAGGCGCGCAACGTGATCGACAACCTGGGCGCGGCGACGGGACGTTTGCCCGACGAGGCCGGCCGGAAGCGGATGGTCGCGCACATCGAATCGCTGGCCTGAGTCGTTCTGCCTGGACGTGGAGGCGTCGATAGGCACCGTGACGATCGGAGCTTGAGCACGGCACCGGCTCGCGGCAGGGTGGTGGCCCGCCCGCCATGGAGCCGTCGTCGTGCGCAAGCTCGTCGCCCTGCTGCTGTCCACCGCCGCCGTGTTCGCCGGTGCGCCCGCGTCCGCCCAGTACACGCCGCCGCTGGGCGAACGCCCCGCCGTGGCGGGACCGCGCACGCAGATGCTCAACCTCGGCAGCGTGCACCTGTCCAGCCACGGTGACTGGCAGCGCACGTGGCTGGCGCCGCTCAACGCGAAGCTGGTCGCATGGCAGCCGCAGGTGGTGACGGTGGAATCGCTGTCGGGCGCGCAGTGCGAGCTGATGCGCCAGGTGCCGCAGCGCTATGCCGAAGCCTATGAGCACTATTGTCCCGACGCGACCGGCTTCCAGCGCGCGCTGAAGACCACGCAGGCGGAGGCCGAGCGTGACGCTGCGGCTGTACTCGCCGAATGGCCGGCATCGCCCACGCCGGCGCAGCGCCGCCGCCTGGCGATGCTGTTCCTGGCGGCCGGCGACAGGCCTTCGGCGCAGGTGCAGTGGCTGCGGCTCGCGGTGCCGGAACGGATCGCGGAAGACGGCCTGACCGAGGCCGCGCTCAAGGTGCTGGACCGCTCGCAGCGGGCGATGAACGAGTCCTACGACATCGCCGCGGCGGTGGCGGCGGCCAGCGGCCTTGAACGGATCCACGCCGTGGACGACCACACGGCGGTGGTCCTGGGCGATGCCTATCCCGAGGGGTTCGCGGACTGGCAGCGCACCTTCTTCCAGGGAATCCGCGATACGCCCCGCTTCGCGGCCATGGAAGCGGCCTGGTCCGCGGTCGACGACGGCGACAGCCTGCTGGCGGCCTACCGCGACATGAACGCGCCTGGTGCCCAGGACGCGCAGATCCGGGCCGACTTCGGCGGCGCCTTCGCCGACGCGGCGCCGGAGCGCTTCGGGCGCTATTACGCCGGCTGGTGGGAAACCCGCAACCTGCGCATGGTCGCCAACATCCGCGAGGCGATCACGCCGCACCCCGGCGCGCGCGTGCTCAACATCGTCGGCGCCTCGCACAAGCCCTGGTACGACCAGTGGGCGCGGCAGATGGCCGACGTGGAAGTGGTCGATGCGCGCGAGGTCCTGGGCGACTGAGCCGGCGCGCAGGACAGGCGGCGCGGGTTGATCGAGGACAATACGGAGCCGCGGCGGCTGCGCGATGCTCGGAGACCCTACCGAGGAGCACGGCCATGGATCTCGAGCTGCAGGGCAAGGCCGCCATCGTCACCGGCGCGGCTTCGGGCATCGGTCGCGCGATCGCGCTGTCGCTGTCGCGCGAGGGCGCGGACCTGGTGCTGACCGACATCGACGTCGCCGGCTGTGAACAGACCCTGGCGCAGATGCGTGCGGCGCGCGCTGACGCCAAGGGCGTGGTGCTGCGCGCCGATGCTTCGCGGCTGGACGACCACGAAGCGACGGTGAACGCGGCCCTGGACGCCTACGGCGGCCTCGATATCGCGGTCAACAACGCCGGTATCGGTGGCGAGGCCAACCTCACCTGTGACATGAGTCCCGAGGGGTGGCGCAGGGTCATCGACGTCAACCTCAACGGCGTGTACTACGCCATGCACGCGCAGCTGCCGGCGTTGCTGGCGCGCGGCGGCGGCTCGATCGTCAACATCGCTTCGATCCTGGGCCGGGTCGGCTGGCGCACGGCGTCCGCCTACGTGGCGTCCAAGCATGGCGTGGTCGGGCTGACGAAGACCGCTGCGCTGGAGTACGCCGAGCGCGGCATCCGCATCAACGCGGTGGGGCCGGGCTTCGTCGAAACGCCGATCCTCGGCGCGGACCCGGAGGTGCTGGAGCACCTGGCGACCCTGCATCCGATCCAGCGCCTGGGGCAGCCGGGAGAGGTCGGCGATCTGGTGGCCTACCTGGCCAGCGCGCGGGCCAGCCTGGTCACCGGCGCCTACTACCCTGCCGACGGCGGCTACCTCGCGCAGTAGCCGTCCGGGGTTCCGCGACGCATGCAGCCCGCTCGTTGCGGGCTTGACCTGGGTCAGCGCGGTCGCGCGGCCGCGGGCTGAGCATGGGCCAACGGCGCGAAACCTGCGCCGCACCTTGAGGAACCGGCGATGGAATTCCACGTCCGCGCGTCGCGCCCGCTGCCGCCGCTGGCGGTGATCGAGGACGCGCTGCTCGCCTTCGACCCGGCCGCCGTGGTCGACATCGACCCCGCGCAGGGCCTGCGCGTGAACGCGGCGATCGACGCCCAGGGCCTGGTGGTGCTGCTCAACCAGGTCGGCGGTGCTGTCGATCCCGACGAAGTCGAGCAGCAGCCTTCGGTGTGCTGCGGCGGCTGCAGCGGCTGAACCCTTCCCCCGCAGGGCGCGGGAAGAGGTCGCGGCGGTTCAGGCAGCGTAGCGGGCGAGGGCCCGGGCGACGGATTCGCCCGCCTGGCCTGCAATCGCCCTGAAGGGCGCCGACACCGCATCGCTGTCCACGACCTGCGACCAGAACACCTGCGCCGCGCGTGCGGCCTCCAGCCAGGCATCGTGCTGCTCCGGCAGGGGCGGGATGGCGGCGAATCCGCGCTCCACCACTTCGCCGCTCGCCGCGGGCCGGAACATCATCGGCAGCATGTCGTAGGCCGGTGCGAGCGCCAGCGGGCGGTCGTCGGCCAGCACCAGTCCGGCGTTGCCCAGGTGCATGTCGCTGTTGCCGATCAGTGCGCCGAACCAGCCGAGCACGCGCAGGCGATGCGCATCTTCGGCATGCAGCCAGCCGTCGTGCTCCAGTTCGCCGGCGTAGCGCCACCAGTCGATGCGCCCGTGCCCGTGGAAGGCGGCGTCGATCGCGGCCAGCGACACGAAGCCATGGCGGCCGCGGACGGGAGTGCGGTCGAAGCGCGTGGATTCCAGGAAGACGCGACCGCCGGCCTCGAGCACCTCGCTGCGCGCGGCGGCCTGGCCGTGGCCGAGCAGCACGTTGGCGGCGATGCACTCGCAGTGCAGCAGGTCGGCCCAGCGCCGGCCGGCGAGGGTGTCGGTGCGCTCGCTGAACTTGACGATCAGTGCGCGCACGCCGTGCTCCTCGCGCAGGTGGGCGAGGAACTTCGGCTGCTCGCCGCCTGCCGATGATCCCGGGGCTTCGCCACGCAGCGCGGCTTCGGCCAGCAGCGGGTAGCGCTCGTCGCGCTCGCCGGGCGCGAGCGTTCCCACATCCGACAGCGTGGCCTGCAGGGCTTCCTGCAGCGCCGCGTCGCCAAGCACGAGGTCGCCGGGCTGGTCGTGTCCGTGGCGCAGCAGGGCCAGCAGCACGTCGTCGGCCTGCCAGCGCAGCAGGTCGTCCGGGGCGCCGATGTCGCCGCTGACGCGATGCACGAAGGCGCGGCCCAGGAAGCCCTGCGGGCGCTGGTCGTCGAGGAACCACGGCAGGCCGGGGTAGAGGCCGCTGGCGAAGGCCCCGTGGACGAAGCTGGGCAAGGGGCGCGCAGTCTCGAAGTGGAAGGCGTCGCCGGCCAGCGCGCGGATCTCGCCCAGATGGACGGGCCGCGCATCCGGGCCGATGCGGTACAGCGGCCAGCGGCTGCCGGCCCGGCCGATGTCGCGGGCCGCCGCATAGCGGGTGGCGCGGGCGCGGCCGATGCGCACGATGCGGTCCCCGGCGCTGGCCAGCAGGCGTGAGACCGTGGGCTGGCTGACCCCGAGCGCTTGCCCGATGTCCCGGGTCGGCAGCGGGCCCTCGCGCTGGAGCAGGGCCAGGGCCTGGGGCAGGCGGGAGGTGTTCATGGATCTGTATTGAATAGATCTATGAATAGATAGTCAAGGATTCATGTGGCTTTATTGCTTGGATAAACGCCTCTTTTGCGCATTTGATTGAATTTATATTGAATAGATATAAAAATCGTATCCTGCAAGCTTGCAGAAGCGCTCCGATGGGACACCCCCGCAAGCTTGCCCCCATCTGCCCTTCGGGCATCTTCCCCCGCAGGGCGGGGGAAGAGGTCGCGGTGGGCGGCGTGCTGGCTCAGGCGGCCTGGACGATGCGCAGCGGGTTCTGCCACTCGCGCAACAGGTCCGCCTCACGCGCCTTCGCCTTTTCCAGATGGGCGTGCTTGACGTGGCCGTAGCCGCGGATGTGCTCGGGGATGGAGGCGATCTCCGCTGCCAGCGCCACGTTGCCGGCGTCCAGCGTCTCCAGCAGCCCGCCGACGGTGCGCTCGTAGTCGTCGATCAGGCCGCGCTCCATGCGCCGCTCTTCCGTATAGCCGAACACGTCCAGCGGGCCGCCGCGCAGACCCTTGAGCTTTGCCAGCAGCTTGAACGCGGTGAACACCCAGGGCCCGAAGGACTTCTTCTGCAGCCGGCCCTCGGCGTCGCGCTTCGCGAGCAGCGGCGGGGCGAGGTGGAATTCCAGCCTGAAGTCGCCTTCGAACTGCTGCTTCAGCCGGCGCTCGAACTCGCCGCTGGTGTACAGGCGCGCGACTTCGTACTCGTCCTTGTAGGCCATGAGCTTGAAGAAGTAGCGGGCCACGGCCTCGGTGAGGTCGGTCGAGCCCGGGGCGCGCGCGGCTTCGGCTTCGCGCACGCGGGCGACGAAGGCGGTGTAGCGCGCGGCGTACTTCGCGTCCTGGTAGTCGGTCAGGAAGGTGCCGCGGCGCTCGACCAGCTCGTCGAGGCTGCGTGAGAGGCGGGCGTCGTCGAGGGGCAGGAAGGTGAGGTTGTCGCGGGGTTGGCCCCCATCCGCCCTTCGGGCACCTTCCCCCGCTTGCGGGGGAAGGGAGGTCTCGGCGCTTGCGGGGAGGTGGCGCAGTTCGTCTTCGGTGCGCTGCGGCTTGGGCGCGCTGGTGGCGCCCCACTCGTTGCCTTCCCAGTCGCCCGGGGGCAGCGCGTCGAGCAGGGTCGGCGTGTCCTCGGCGGCGGTGCGCGGGTTGCGCACCAGGCCGGCGGCCTCCTGCACGGCGGCGATGTCGACCGCGGCCAGGCGGCCCCAGGCAAACGCGGTCTTGTTCATCTCGATCGCGGCGCCGTTGAGTTCGACCGCGCGCATCAGCGCCTCCAGCGACAGCGGCACCAGGCCGCGCTGCCAGGCGTAGCCGAGCATGAACAGGTTGGCGGCGATGGCGTCGCCCATCAGCGCGGTGGCGAGCTGGGTGGCATCGACCACGTGCAGCGCGTCGTCCGCGGCGAGGGTCCGTGCCGTGGCCGCGCCGTCGCTGCCGGCCTCGCCGCCGCCGAGTGCCTTGCGCACCGCGCTGACGATGTCGGCGGCCGGGAACTGCATGTCCGGCCGCGTGGTGAAGGTGCCCGGCATCGCCTCGTAGCTGTTGATCACCACCTGCGAGCGCCCGGCGCGCAGCTTGGACAGCGCCCAGTAGTCGTTGACCACGACCATGTCGCAGCCCAGTACCAGGTCGGCTTCGCCGGCGGCGATGCGCACGGCGTGGATGTCCGACGGCGCGTTGGCGATGCGGATGTGGGTGGTCACCGCGCCGCCCTTCTGCGCCAGCCCGGTCTGGTCGAGCACGCTGGCGCCGCGGCCTTCCAGGTGGCCGGCCATGCCCAGCAGGGCACCGATGGTGACCACGCCGGTGCCGCCGACGCCCGTGATGAGGATGTTCCAGGGCCGCGACAGGTCGCTGGCGAAGGTCGGTTCGGGCAGGTTGGCCAGGCGGGAAAGACCGGTGGCCGGCTTGCCCTTGCGCGGCTTGCCGCCGTGCACGGTGACGAAGCTCGGGCAGAAGCCCTCGACGCAGCTGAAGTCCTTGTTGCAGGCCGACTGGTCGATCTCGCGCTTGCGCCCGAACTCGGTCTCCTTCGGCAGCACCGAGACGCAGAACGACTTCACGCCGCAGTCGCCGCAGCCCTCGCAGACCAGCGAGTTGATCGCCACGCGCTTGTCGGGGTCGGCCATCTTGCCGCGCTTGCGGCGGCGGCGCTTCTCGGTGGCGCAGGTCTGGTCGTAGATCAGCGCGCTCACGCCCTTCACTTCGCGCAGGCGCTTCTGCACGTCGTCAAGCTCGCGGCGGTCGTGGAAGCTGACGCCCGACGGGAAGATCGAACGGTCGCTCCACTTCCCGATCTCGTCGGATACCAGCGCGATCTCCTGCACGCCCTCGCTGCGCAGCTGCTGCGCGATCTGCGGCACCGACAGCGTGCCGTCCACCGGCTGGCCGCCGGTCATGGCCACCGCGTCGTTGTAGAGGATCTTGTAGGTGATGTTGACGCCGGTCGCGACCGACTGGCGGATGGCGAGCGTGCCGGAGTGGAAGTAGGTGCCGTCGCCGAGGTTCTGGAACACGTGCGGGGTGTCGGAGAACGGCGCCTGCCCCGACCAGGTGACGCCTTCGCCGCCCATGTGGGTGAAGGTGTCGGTGCTGCGGTCCATCCACGTCACCATGTAATGGCAGCCGATGCCGGCCATGGCGCGCGAGCCTTCCGGCACCTTGGTCGAAGTGTTGTGCGGGCAGCCGGAGCAGTAGTGCGGCACGCGCGGGAACTGCGCGCGCGGCAGCGCCAGGGCGCCTTCCTTCTCCTCCATCCAGCGCAGCACGTCGCGGATGTGTTCCGAGTCGTGGAACCGCTGGATGCGGCGCGCGATCACCCCGGCGATGGTCGCCGGCGTCAGCTCGCCGGTCGAGGGCAGGATCCATTCGCCGGCCTCGTCGTACTTGCCGACGATCGAGGGGCGGCGGCCGCCGTCCAGGCCGAAGTCGAAGTTGTAGAACAGCTCCTTCATCTGGCTCTCGATGAAGGACAGCTTCTCCTCCACCACCAGGATGTCCTCCAGCCCGCGCGCGAACGCCCGGATGCCGACCGGCTCCAGCGGCCAGGTCATGCCGACCTTGTAGACGCGGATGCCCAGCTCCGCGCAGGCGGCGGCGTCCAGGCCCAGGTATTCCAGCGCCTGCAGCACGTCCAGGTAGCTCTTGCCGGTGGTGACGATGCCCAGGCGCGCATTGGGCGAATCCACCACCACGCGGTCGATGCGGTTGGCGCGCGCGAAGGCCTGCGCCGCCTTCACCGCATAGCGGTGCAGGCGCATCTCCTGCTCCATCGGCGGATCCGGCCAGCGGATGTTGAGGCCGCCGGGCGGCAGCTCGAAATCCTCGGGCGTGACGATCTCGATCGCGAACGGATCCACGTCCACCGAGGCCGACGATTCCACCGTCTCGGCGATCGTCTTGAAGCCCACCCAGCGCCCGGTGTAGCGGCTCATCGCCCAGCCCACCAGGCCCATGTCGAGGATGTCCTGCACGCCGGCCGGGTTGAGGATCGGCATCAGCGCGCTGGTGAACTCGCCTTCCGAGCCGTGCGGCAGCGTGGAGCTGCGGCAGGCGTGGTCGTCCGCGGCCAGCGCCAGCACGCCGCCGTGGCGGTGGGTGCCGGCGGCGTTGGCGTGCTTGAACACGTCGCCCGAGCGGTCCACGCCCGGGCCCTTGCCGTACCACATGCCGAACACGCCATCGACCTTGGCGCCCGGGAACAGGTTGGTCTGCTGGGTGCCCCAGACCATGGTCGCGCCGAGGTCCTCGTTCAGTCCCGGCTGGAAGCGCACGTTCGCCGCCTCGAGCTGCCTGCGGGCGCGCCACAGCTCCAGGTCGAAGCCGCCCAGCGGGCTGCCGCGGTAGCCCGAGACGAAGCCGGCGGTGTCGATGCCCGCGGCCTGGTCGCGCAGGCGCTGCATCATCGGCAGCCGCACCAGGGCCTGCACGCCGGACAGGTAGATGCGTCCCCGGGTACGGGTGTACTTGTCCTCCAGCGTGTAGTCGGCGTCGGTCACGCCCCGGGTCAGGCCGGTGCTGGCGGAGGCGGGGGAGGACAATTCGGCGGTGCTGGTCATGGCGGAACCCTGTTGCAGGCGGAACGCTGGCGGAGGGCGCATCCACGGGCCCGCGCCGGGCGTGCGGGCGGTGTGCGTGGACGCGAAAGCGGCGCGGATTCTATCAGTGGCCCTGTTTTCGTGACCCCTTCTTAACACCGGCGGGCGCTAGATGGCCCAAGGGCGTAGCCGATGGGGGACGGAGATGGCCGCCATGCAGGAGCAACTGCGCCAGGCCGACGACGAAGAAGGCCGCCTCGCCCGGCGACACAGCCAGGCGCTGGTGGCCCTGGCCAGGGAAGTCTGGAGCCACGGCTGCACCCTGGAATCGGCCCTGGCGCGGATCTGCGAAACCGCCGCCGAAACCCTGGGGGTGGAACGCGTCAACGTCTGGCGGCTGCATCCCGGGCACAGCGTGCTGCGCTGCATCCATGCCTATGACCGGCGCACCGGCGGACACAATCCCCCGGGCTACGACCAGGCTTTCGATACCGACAACGAATACGGCCGGCGCCTGGACGCGGTGCGGGTGATCGACGCCGTCGACGTGCACCGCGACCCCACGCTGGCCGCTTCGTACGGCGCCTTGGGCACGTACTTCGCGGAGCACGGCGTGGCCTCGCTGCTCGACGCGCCGGTGCGCAGCGAAGGGGTGCTGCTGGGCGTGGTCTGCCACGAACAGGTCGGGCGGCCGCGGGTGTGGAGCCAGGCCGACCAGGCCTTCGCCGCCAGCATCGGCGACTACGTGGCGATGGCCACCGAGATCCACCGCCGCCGCGCCGCCGAGCGCCGCCTGCGCTACCTCGAACTGCACGACGCGCAGACCAACCTTCCCAACCGCGACCACCTGCTGGAGGTCGCGCACAGCGCCCTGCGCCCGGCAGGCGCGGGCGAGCCTGCGATCACCGCCATCCACCTGCAGCTCGACGGCGTCGGGGACGATCGCGATGCCGGCCTGGTCGCGGTGGCCTCGGCCCTGCGCAAGGCCCTGGGCGAGGAGGTGACGCTGGCGCGGGTGCGCGACGACGCTTTCGCCCTGGTCCCCCACCGCGGCCTGCGCGAGGCCGCGGCGCTGGAGCTGGCCGGTCGTTGCGTGGACCTGGCCGAGCAGGCACTGCCGGGCGCGGACGGCACCCGGGCCTCGGCCGGCATCGCCTTCTCGCACGACCTGGCCGCGCCCTCGGCCGACATGCTGCTGCGCAACGCCGAACTCGCCAGCCAGCGCGCACACAGCCTGGGGCGGCTGGAGCGCTGCGAGGTCTTCGACGCCGGGCGCCACCGCGACCTGCTTGAACGCATGCAGGTGGAGCGCGCCCTGCGCGAAGCCCATGAGCAGGGCCGGCTGCATGTCCACTACCAGCCCCTGGTCGAGCTGGCCGACGGCCGGGTGCTGGGCGCCGAGGCCCTGCTGCGCTGGCGCGAGGAAGGCGGCGGCTGGCGGCCGGCCTGCGAATTCATCGACGTGGCCGAGTCCTCGGGCCTGGTCGTGCCGCTGGGGCGCTGGCTGCTGGGCGAGGCCTGCCGGCACGCGGTGGCATGGACGGCCCGCGAGGGGCAGCCGCCGCCGGTGCTGGCGGTCAACGTCTCGGCGCGCCAGCTCGAGCAGCCGGGGCTGGTGGCCGATGTGGCCGCCGCGCTCCAGGCCTCGGGCCTCGCGCCCTCGCGCCTGTGGCTGGAGCTCACCGAGACGGCGCTGCTGCCCGACGCCCAGTTCGCGGTCCAGACCCTGGCGCGGCTGCGCGCCCTGGGCGTGCGCGTGGCCCTGGATGACTTCGGGACCGGCCATTCCTCGTTCGCGCGGCTCAAGCACCTGCCGATCGACGGGCTGAAGATCGACCGCAGCTTCGTCGCCGACCTGCCGGACGATTCACTGGACGCGGCGATCGTGGCCGCCATGGCCCTGGTCGCCCGCAAGGCGGGCATCAGCGTGGTCGCGGAGGGCGTGGAGACCGGGGCGCAGGCGGAGGCCCTGGCCCGTTGCGGGGTGACCCGCGGCCAGGGCTACCACTACGGCAGGCCGATGCCGGTGACCGAGTTCCAGGCCCTGCTGGCCCGCAGCGGCTGAATCCCCGCACCGCAGGGGTTACCATGGGGGCCGGGGTGCAGGGGCCCTGTCATCGGCAATCTCACGCAATGAACCACCGTATCGTCCGCATCTTCGGCGCGCTCATGCTCGCCGCGCTTCCGTTCGGCCTGTGTGCGCAGGACATTCCGAGGCCCAAGGAGTTCTACTTCGAGGCCGACACCGACGTCGCCAGTCCGCTGCAGCTGTACCCGGGGAGCGACGATGCCACCATCCAACGCCTGCTGCAGGCCCGCGACCGCAACCGCCGCGACGCTACGCTGGCGACGGCCCAGCTGGCGCACATCTCCTACGCCACCGGCCGCGCCGACACCGGCGCCGCGCTGTACGCGGAGGCCAAGCAGCGTCCCGACAACGCGCGCATGCGCGATTCGCTGCACTGGAACCACGGCTGGGACCTGTACCGCAGCGGCGACATCGCCGGTGCGCTCGAGCAGTGGCGGATCGCCGGCGCCGAGCGCCTGAAGGGCCCGTCCTGGCTGCCGCCGACGCTGGCGCTGGGCCTGTGGCAGCTCGACCGACGCGACGAGGCCGTGCGCTGGTATGCCGCTTCAGTGCGCACCGAGCCGCTGCTGTGGCAGTCGCCGGACCTGGCGCGCCTGCTCCCGGACTGGACCGAAGCCGACCGCGCGATGCTGGCCGAAGTGGCCGCGGCCTGGCAGGCCAACCCGCCGTCCTGGCCCTGATCGCGATCGCCTGATCGATCCCGGTCGACGCGCGGCCACGACTGTGGCCGCGCCGACTCATTCCCCGACGCCGGCCTCCAGCGGAACCTCGTGCTCGCGCAGCCAAGCCAGCACGGCCTGGCGCTCGCCGCGCGCGCGCTCGTTGAGCAGGGCCTCGCGCATCTGGAAGTAGTAGGGCTGGAAGGTTTCCCCGGCCGAATTGGTCGCGTGCGCCGGGGCGCCGGCTTCCAGCAGGCGCAGCAGCACGCCGCCGGCGTTGATCGAGCCCGCGGCGTGCAGCGGCGTCGCGCCGTTGTTGTCGGCAAGCCCGGGATCGGCGCCGGCCTCGAGCAACATGTCGACCTGGGCCCGGTTGCCGCCAAGGATGGCGCGTACCAGCGGGGTTTCCCCGGTCACGCGGTTGCGCAGGTCGGGGTCGCCGCCGCGGTCGAGCAGCAGCCGCAGCAGGGCGGGATCGTCGCCGAAGGCCGCGACGTGCATCGCGCTGCCGCCGCCGGGTGGCTGGCGATCGGGATCGGCACCGGCATCGAGCAGGGCCGCCACCACCTCGGCCTCGCCGGCGGCCACGGCCAGCTGCAGCAGGCTGCTGCCGTCGCTGCCCGGGGCGTCGGGGTGGACGCCGGCGCCGGCCAGGGCGGCGCGCAGGGCGTCGGCATCGCCGCGCACGACGGCGTCGGCGAGCGGGGCGAGCTGCGGATCAGTGAAGGGATGGTCCAAGGTGGGTGCTCGGCTGCACGCGGCCGCGCTCGCCGCCAGGAGGAGGATCAGGACACCGCTGCGCATGGCTCCCGATGGTGCCACAGGCGCGTGTTATCGACGGAACAGGCCGCCGACCAGGTCGAAGCCCGTCTCCAGCACGTTGCCGCCGAAGTCGACCACGCCCTCGACCACGCGGCCACCGCCGGAGACCACGCTCGCGGCGATGTCGCCGACCGGACCGCCCACGCTGTTGTCGATGCGCTCGGCCAGCGCGTCGGTGCCGGTGCGCACGGTGTCGCCGGCGGAGTTGAACACGCCCTCGACCACGTCGCCGGCGATGCGGATCCCGCCCTCGAGCACGTTGCCGTTGGCGATGTTGTTCTCCCACTCGCTGGCGATGTCGCCGACCAGGTCATGCGTGTTGCGCGCGAAGTCGTCCTGCAGCACGTCCGGCACCGCATCGATCAGGCTGCCGGCGGTGCCTTGCGGCGGATTCTGGTAGCCGGGCTGCCAGGGCTGCTGCTGGATCATGGCTTCGGTCAGCAGTTCGGGGCTGTGGCTGACGGCCCCGCGAACCAGCCCGGCCACATCGCCCAGCACCGGGACGTTGGCGCGATCCAGGGCTTCCAGGCCAAGGCCCAGGCCCCAGGCGATCGGGGTCGGCAGGCCGGTTTCGATATCGAGGCCGCGGGCCACCTGGGTGGCGTCCTGCACGCCCTCGGCCTTGACCACGATCTGGGTGCCCAGCGCGTCCGGCGCGGCGAGCGCGAAGGGGCTGTTTTCCTGGAAGTTGGTCAGCAGGTCGTCGTCCAGCGAGTAGCGCCGGATCAGCCCGCCCTCGGCCAGGTCGCGCGCGGCCTGCGGATCGATGCCGAGGCGGTCCAGGGTGTTGGGGTGGATGCCGGAGGCGTCGAAGGTGACGGCAGGGACGCCCGACGCCAGCGAGGCCACCGAGGCCAGGCCGCCGCCCTGCGAGTGGCCGGTGATGGCGAGGTTGGTGGCATTGCCGTCGGCGTCCGGGGTGCCGAAGCGGCGCTCGAACTCGACCGCGGTACGCGTGGCCAGGCCGCTGAACTTGTCGATCTCGTCGCTGGTGGTGAAGCCCGCGCCCTGGCGGAAGTTGTTCATCCAGTCCGCGCCGCTGCCGTCGGTGCCGCGGTAGGCGAGCACGAAGTTGCCGTTGCAGTCGCGGTAGATCTCGGCCTTGAAGTGCTGGGCCGCGAGCTGGTCGCCGCCTTCCAGGTACTGCGCGCGCCAGGCGGCGGGGTCCTCGATGCCGGCGGCGGCAAGGTCGTCATTGGTGACCGCGGTCCAGCCGGCCGGCGGCGCGGGGCGGCCTTCGTACACGGCGGTGGCCAGCTGCGACAGCACCACGTCGAACTCCTGCGCCTGCTGGCCACCGGCCACGGCCGAGAGCTCGCCGGGACCGAGCGCGCCGGGACCGCACTGCGCCGGCGCGGCGGCGGTGGGCGAGAGCGCGGCCAGCTGCGGGTGGTAGGCGGGCTCGTGGCGGCCCTGCAGCGGCTGCAGGGCCGGGGCATTGGCCGCTTCGGCTGCCGGCGGCGGCGCCTGCAGGCTGCGCAGCTGGATGGGCGAAAGCGAATCGTTGTCCAGGCGCATCGGCTGCATGGGAAGCGTTCCCGCGGAAGTCTGCCGCCAGTGGACCGCCGTCCCCGCCCGCGATCAACCGGGGGCGTACCCTAGGCTCCCGCTTCGACCGGGGGTGATGGAGCAGAAGCTTTTGCCACGGATTACGCGGATTGCGCGGATTTACGCGGATCTGGCCGAGGCCAGCGCCGACAAGACGCTCTGAACAGGCTTCTTTTTCAATGGGTTTTCGGCGAGGTGCGGTGGATGGGCTCTGGGCCATGGACTTGCCTTGCGCAGATCCGTGTAGATCCGCGCAATCCGCGTAATCCGTGGCAAAAATGCTCTCGAGGGCCACCCCGCAGCCGCACCCGCCGGACCATGCACTTGCTAAGGTCGCGGTTCTGTCCTGAGCCGTTTCGAGTGCATATGACTGTTCGTGCGCGTGTGTTGTCTGTGGTCCTGCTGCTGGGTGTAGCCACGGCCGCGGGTGCGGCTGATCGGATTACCGGGCAGGTGTTCGCCACCCGCAGCGAGGTGCATGCGCCCGAGGCGATGGCGGCGACTTCGCATCCGCTGGCCACGCAGGTGGCGCTGGACGTGATGAAGGCCGGCGGTTCCGCGGTCGACGCCGCGATCGCGGCCAATGCCGCGCTGGGGCTGATGGAGCCGACCGGCAACGGCATCGGCGGCGACCTGTTCGCCATCATCTGGGATCCGAAGACCGGGAAGCTGCACGGCTACAACGGCTCCGGGCGTTCGCCGATGTCGCTCACCGCGGCCGAGTTCGAGCGCCGTGGGCTGGCCGACATCCCGGCGCACGGTCCGCTGCCGGTGACCGTGCCCGGTGCGGTCGACGGCTGGTTCGCGCTGCACGAACGCTTCGGCAAGCGCTCGATGGCGGAGAACCTGGCGCCGGCGATCCGCTACGCGCGCCGGGGACATCCGGTGCACGAGACCATCGCCTACTACTGGGCGCGATCGGTGCCGCGGCTGTCGAAGTGGCCGGGCTTCAGCGAGCAGTTCACCGTGGCAGATGTCGACGCCGATGGCGGCCGTCGCGCGCCGCGCAACGGCGAGACCTGGAAGAACCCGAACCTCGCCGACACCCTGCAGAAGATCGCCGACGGCGGCCGCGACGCCTTCTACCAGGGCGACATCGCGCGCGTGATCGGCGACTACTTCGCGGCCAACGACGGCTTCCTCTCCTACGACGACCTCGCCGCGCACCGGGGCGAGTGGGTCGAGCCGGTGTCGACGAACTACCGCGGTCATGACGTCTGGGAGCTGCCGCCCAACGGCCAGGGCATCGCGGCGCTGCAGATCCTCAACTTGCTGGAGCCCTACGACCTGGCGTCCTACGGCTTCGGCAGCGTGGAGCACGTGCACCTGTTCACCGAGGCCAAGAAGCTGGCCTTCGCCGACCGCGCGCGCTGGTACGCCGATCCCGCCTTCCAGCCGGCGCCAGTGGCGAAGCTGATCTCCAAGGACTACGCCCGCGAGCGCGGCAAGCTGATGTCGCCCGACCGCGTGCTGCGCGAGGCGCAGCCGGGCACGCCGCGGCAGCTGGAGGAGGGCGACACCATCTACCTCACCACCGCCGACGCCGACGGCATGATGGTCTCTCTTATCCAGTCCAACTACCGCGGCATGGGCAGCGGCATGGCGCCGCCGGGGCTGGGCTTCATCCTGCAGGACCGCGGCGAGCAGTTCGTGCTCGGCGACGCCGCGCATCCCAATGCCTACGCGCCGGGCAAGCGGCCCTTCCACACCATCATCCCGGCCTTCGTGACGAAGGACGGCAAACCGTGGCTCTCCTACGGCGTGATGGGCGGCGCGATGCAACCGCAGGGGCACGTGCAGATCCTGCTCAACATGATCGACTTCGGCATGAACCTGCAGGAGGCCGGCGATGCGCCGCGCATCCACCACGACGGCTCCACCGAACCGGTCGGGCGGGCGACGGTGATGAGCGACGGTGGCCGCATCGAACTGGAATCCGGTTTCCCCGAGGCGACCGTGCGCGCGCTGATGGATCTCGGCCACTCGGTGCGCCGGGCGCTCGGCCCCTACGGCGGCTACCAGGCGATCAAGGTCAATCCGCAGGGCGGGTATACCGGCGCCAGCGAATCGCGCAAGGACGGGCAGGCCGCCGGCTACTGAACGGCGAGTGCATCGTGGCGGCGGCGTGGGCATGGCGTCCGCGCCGGCACGGATATGCTGCGGGGCGGTCGACACTGTTGATGGAGTCGCGCATGCGCATCCGTTTCCTGCTTCCCCTCCTGCTGCTGCCGGTGCTGGCCGCGCCCGCGTTCGCGCAGTCGCCGCAGGCCCCCGAGCCCACGGAAGAAGAGCTGCGGCTCGCGCAGCAGCGCGGCGAAGCCTGGCAGGCCTACGCCCTGCGCGTGGCCCGCTTGCTGGGCCGCTCCGACGGCGCCCGCGACCTGGCACTGGCGACGCTGCTGGAGGCCACCGCGCGTCCCGCCGAAGGCGAGGGCATCGCACCTGCTGGCGCGGAAGCCAGGCGCTGGCGCGAAGCTGCGACTACGAAGGGCGCAGGCGACACCCTCACCCAGCAGCTGCTGCTGGCCGCGGGACTAGCGGGCGGTGACGAAGCCGCGGCGCTCGCTGCCGCGCGCCGCTGGCAGTCGCTGGAGCCGGGCAACCTGGCGCCGCGGGTGCTGCAGGGCCTGGGGCCGGAAGCCCTGCTCGAAGCGGCCGGGCAATCCAGTCGCAATGCACCCGACCCCTATCCGTTGCAGCGCTGGGTGGCCGGCGTGCTGCGCCGGCACGCGCCGAGCGCGGCGGAATGGGCCGCCTTCGGCGAAGGTCCGCGACCCTCGGCCGAGGCCAACGCCGCGGCCTGGGCGGCATCGCTGCAGGCGCTGCTGGTGCCCGACTACCGCGAAGTGCTGGAGGCCTGCACTGGCCGCCAGCTGGGCCTGGCCGGTCGCCCTGAAGCCTGCCGGCACCTGTCGGAGCTGCTGCTGGCGCGGCCGCAGACGGTGCTCGACGAACGCATCGGCCTGTCGATGGCGCGCGCACTGACCCGCAGCGCGGCCGAGCGCGCGCCGCTGGACGCGCGCCGCCGCGGCGTCGACTGGCGCCAGGAGCAGATGGCCGAACGGGCCGGGCGCGAAGACGCCGGCGATGCCGAAGCCTTCGCCCACGCGCTGGCCGATGCCTCCATCGACACCGAGGACGCGCTGGTGCGTCGCCTGCTGTCCGAAGCCCGCCTCGCCCAGGATCCGCCCGCGGGCTGGGCCGCGCCCTGGCAGCGGCCGCGCCGCTGAGCGCGGTGCGCGCGACTCAGCCGCGCGGCTGCACCGCGACGCCGTTGGCTTCCAGCCAGGCGTCGATCTTGTCCAGGTCGCGGCGGGTAGCGACGTTGAGCAGCTTCGGATCGCCCTTGTAGAGGTAGTCCTGGAACGTGGCGCCGGTGCGGTCGGTGGCGCGCGGGTCGGCGCCGGCCTCGAGGAAGCGCAGCACCGCGGCGGAATCCTTCACCGTCGCCGCCTGGTGCAGCGGCGTGGTGCCGTTGCGGTCGGCCACGTCCAGGCGCGCGCCGGCGCGCAGCAGCACGCCGAGGTTGCCCTCGCTGTCCGCGCGCAGGGCGTCGTACAGCGGCGTGGCGCCGGTGACGGTGTTCGGCGTGTCCGGCGGCATGCCGCGCTCCAGCAGCGCCTCCAGCCAGCCCGGGTCCTTGCCCATCGCCGCCAGGTGCAGCGCCGTGCGGCCGTCGCGGTTGCCGCGCGCCGGGTCGGCGCCCAGCGACAGCAGCAGGCGGAAGGCGCCGCGATCGCCGCGCTTCATCGCCCACTGCAGCAGCGGTTGGCCCTGCTCGTCCTCGGCGTTGGGGTTGGCGCCGGCGGCGAGCAGCTCGCGCGCCAGCGCTTCGTCGCCGCGGATGACGGCGTCGGCGAACTGGGCGTTGCCGGGGTTTGCGAAGGCCTGGCCTGGGTTCACGTCGGTCCCTTGCCGGGCGCAGCCGGCGGTGGAGGCGAGCATCAGCGACGCGGCCAGCAGCGCACGCATGCGCCGCGGCAGCCCCCGTCGGGAGGCTGTCTGCGGAACCTGGCGGCGGGGCGCGTCGGACATGCGGGCCAACTTACTACGTCAATGCCGCGCCCTGCGTGACCGGCGCGGCGCCTGCGATCAGAACCAGTTCATGGGGTTGAGCTTCTCGCCCAGCCACTGCGCGCCGTCGGACACGGCCTGGCCCACGTCGCCGGCCACATCGGACACCACCTCGATGCCGTCGCCGACCAGGTCGGCGGTGGCTTCGAACACGTCGCCCGCGACGTCGGCGACGTCGCTCACGATCTTGCCGCCGCCCTCGACGACGTTGGCCACGAAGTCGAAGGGCGTATCCAGGCCGGTGGCGTCGCCGATGTCGCGCAGCAGGCCGCCGCCGGCATTGGCGAGGTTCTGGGTGGTGTCGCCGACCAGGCCGATGGCGCCATCGACCAGGCTGCCGGCGCTGTCGATGCCGAAGTCGAGCACGTCGCCCAGGCCCTGGGCGACGCCGTCGACGTAGTCACCCTGCAGGAACTCCTGGCCGGCCTGCGCCAGGCCGTCGGCCAGCTCGGAGCCGTTGCCGGCGATGTCACCTACGACTTCCTGGCCCTGGCGGATGACGCTGCCGAGCTGGTTGAGGTTGAATTCGCCGTAGCGCTCGAGGCCGTCGATGCCGATGTTGCCCAGCACGCTGATGCCGGTGTCGAGCACGTTGCCGCCGGCATCGAGCAGGCCGTCGACCGCCCAGCCCAGGCCGGGCCTGCCGCCGGCGCTGAGGAGGTCGTTGGCAAGATCGCCCAGGCCATCGAGGCCGTCGTTGACCAGGCTGCCGGCCTGTTCGGGCAGGGTGGGCCGGGTGGCGGGGTCGTAGGCGCTGTTCTGGCGCAGCGCGTCGACGTAGGAGGCGCCGTCGCCGCCGCCACCGTGCAGCGCGGCCAGGTCGCCCAGCCCGCCCATGCCGGCCGGCGGATCGATGCGCAGCTCGTGGCCGACCGCGTTCGGCGGCGACATGCCCAGGATCGGGATGATCGGCACGTCCTGCTGCGCGGCATTGAGCGGATCGCCGTTGACGATGTAGCGGCGCAGCTGCCCGCTCTCGGCGGCGGACTCGCGCACCGCGTTGGGGTTGAAGCCCAGCGACTCCAGGGTCTGGTCGCTGAGGCCCGAGGCATTGAAGGTCACGCCCGGCACGCCGGTGGCCAGCGAGGCCGCCGAGGCCAGGCCGCCGCCCAGCGAATGCCCGGTGAAGGCCACGTTGCCGTCGCCGAAGGCACGCAGCGCCGCCTCCGCCAGGGCGACCGCGTCGCGGTACTGCCCGCTCTCGAAGCCCAGGCCCTGCAGGGCGTTGTCGTCGGCGTCGCCCGAAGGCGACAGGCCCCAGTCGTCGGTGCCGCGGTAGGCGACGACGTACTGGCCCTGATCGTTCTGGTAGATCGCGGCGTCGAAGCCCTCGGAGGTGCTGAGCAGGGTCGGGTCGATCGGGATCTGGTTGCCCTGGGCATCGACCAGGGACGCGCCGTCGGCGCTGGGCTCGAGGCGGTGCCAGCCGGCCTCGGCGAGCGCCTGCTCGGTCTGCGGGTTGTCGGCGGCGTAGACGTCGTTGGCCATCATCGCCAGCTGCAGGTCGAGGTCGGGCTGCGGCTGGGTGCCCGTGACCTGGCTGGCGAAGCTGCCGTCGCCCTGCGGGTACGCATTGGCGACCTGCTGCAGCGACGGTGGCGGCTGCAGGCCGAGCGGGAAGCGCTTGTCCAGCTGCAGCTGCTGGGCGATGGACAGCTGGCTGGCGATCGGGAAGCTCATGGCCGACTCCGCGGTGGATACGGGGAGCCTAGACAGCCGCGGGCGGCTTGCCAGCTGGGACGGACCCTAGTCCGCCGGCACCGTGCGTCCGTGCGCCCAGCTGCGCAGCGCCTCCACCGGTTCGGCCATTACCACCGACAGCGGCCGGGTGCGCCGGATCTCCGCGCGCAGCAGGAAGTCGTTGAGCGGCGTGCCGGCGGCGTGCGCGGAATACAGGCCGGACACGATCGCCTGCTCGATCTCGGCGCCGGAGAAGCCTTCGGCCGCCGCGGCCAGGCCGTCGAGGTCGAAGCCGTCGGACTTCAGCGCGCGCTTGCGCAGGTGCAGCTCGAACAGCTCGCGCCGGGTGTCGGCATCGGGCAGGTCGACGAAGAAGATCTCGTCGAAGCGCCCCTTGCGCAGCAGTTCCGCCGGCAGCTCCTGCACCTGGTTGGCGGTGGCGACCAGGAACACGTGCGACTTGCGCTCCGCCATCCAGGTCAGCAGGTAGCCGAGCACGCGGCGGGAGACGCCGCCGTCGCCGTCGCCGGCCGAGGACGCCAGGCCCTTCTCGATCTCGTCGATCCAGAGCACGCAGGGCGCGAGCTGTTCGGTGGACTCCAGCGCCGCGCGCAGGTTCTTCTCGGTCTCGCCGTGGAACTTGTCGTACAGGGTGCCGAAGTCCAGGCGCACCAGGGGCACGCCGAAGCCGCCGGCGATCGACTTCGCCAGCAGCGACTTGCCGCAGCCCTGCACGCCCAGCAGCAGGACGCCCTTGGGCGGGTCCAGGCCGGGCGGGGCGTTGCCGGAGACGAACACCGCGCGCCGCTGTTCGATCCAGCGCTTCAATGCGCGCGCGCCGGCGACGTCGGCGAACTGCGCGGTGTCGTATTCGTAGTGCAGGTGGCCGCTGCGGTTGAGCAGCTCGAACTTGAGCTTCGCCAGCCGCGGCAGGTCGTCGTGGGACAGTGCGCCGTCGTTGAAGACCAGCTGGCGGGCAATGCGGCGGGCGTCGCCCAGCGACAGGCCCTGCAGGTTGCGCACGATCAGCTGCACCGCCTCGGCGTCGGCCTCGACCCGGCGGCCGCCGTGCTCGACCTGGTAGCGTTCGGCCTCCTCGCGGACCAGCTTGAGCAGGGCGCGGGCGTCGGGCAGGCGGGTGCGGAAGCGCACCGCCTTGGCCTCGAGTTCGCCCGGCAGCTCGACCTTGTGCCCGACCAGCACCAGCACGTGCGGCAGGCAGCCGCGGCGCTGCATCAGGTCGCGCAGCATGCGCTGGGTGCCGGCATAGCCCAGGTAGGGGTGGAAGTCGAGCAGCAGGTAGACGCCGCGCTGCTCGGCGGCGTGGATCGCGCGCAGGGTGGCGGTGGCGTCGGGGGCGCCTTCGATCGGGTCCTCGCCGTCGAGGTCGAGGCGGCGCAGGCCCTCGGTGATCGTCCAGCGGTACAGCGCGCGCCAGACGTGCAGCAGCGACTGCCGGAACAGCTCGACCACCCGCGGCTCGTCCGGGGTCTCGACGACGATCAGCGGGGTGTCAGCGCGGATCAGCGCGGCCAGGTCCTGCAGGTCACTCATCTGTCATCTGTCATCTGTGGTGCGGGGCGGGAATCGGGGCATTCTATGTGCGCGAAGCCGCGCACGGCGGTGTAACCTCGACTGTCGTACGTTGGTGGACGTGACCGGAGAGCGCATGAAGACGGTGCTGGTGGCCAGTTCCAAGGGCGGCGTGGGCAAGACGACGATCGCGACCCATCTCGCCGCGCATGCGGCCCTCGAAGGGCGGCACACCGCCCTGATCGACGCCGATCCGCAGCAGTCGTCCACGCGCTGGGCCGAGCGCCGCGCCGGGCTGGAGAGCGCGGTGCTGCCGATCCCGGGCGCGCGCCGGGCCAAGGCCGCCTGGAAGTCGCTGCCCGAGGACACCCAGCGGGTGATCGTGGACGCGCCGGCCGGGGCCATGGCCGACGACCTCGGGGTCTGGCTGGAACACGCCGATGCCGTGGTGGTGCCGGTGCAGCCCTCGGCGCTCGACCTCGACGCCACCGTGAACTTCCTCGACACCCTGGCCCGCGACACCCGCGTGCGTCGCGGCGACCTGCGCGTGGGCCTGGTCGCCAACCGCATGAAGCCCTGGACCAACGCTTCGCAGGCCACCCTGGACCTGCTGTCGCAGTGGCCCTATCCGGTGGTCGCCACCCTGCGCGACAGCCAGGCCTACGTGCTGATGGTGGGCCTGGGGCGCAGCCTGTTCGACTACCGCTCCGCCCAGGTCCGCGACCACCAGGCGGACTGGGCGCCGCTGCTGAAGTGGCTGCGCAAGCACTGAACCCGCCCCGAGGGACCAAGGAGAAGCTGAGCATGGCGATCGACACGAGGGACATCCTGCTGCTACGCCACGCCCACGCCGGGGGGAGCGGGCCGGGGCAGGCCGACCTCGACCGCCCGCTGTCGCCCGAGGGCCAGGCCGAGGCGGAGGCCGCCGGGCGCTGGCTGCAGGAGCACGGCCTGCTGCCCGACCTGGTGCTGTGCTCGCCGGCGCGACGCACCCGTGAAACGCTGGAGGCGGTGCTCGGCGTGATCGGCTACGTCGACCAGCGGCTGGAGCCTGCCATCTACGACGCCACCCCCGGCACGCTGGCGGAACTGGCCGACCAGCACCGCGACGTCGGCCGACTGATGCTGGTCGGACACAACCCGGGCCTGGAGAGGCTGGCGGCCCTGCTGCACAGCGGCCAGTCGGGCGACTACCGCGGCATGCCGCCGGGTTCGATCGCGCACCTGCGGTTGCCGGCCACGGCCGAGGTCGAGCCGGGCGTGGCCAGCCTCGCCGACTTCTGGTGGCCGTGAGCCGTGCCTGTCTCCACGCCTGGCTGCTCGCCGCCGTCGCGCTGTGCGCGGCGGTACCCGTGTGCGCGGCCAACATCGACGCCGCGGCGTCCGAGGTCGGCTTCAGCCTGGTCACCCGCTGGGGCGAGGTGGTCGACGGCCGCTTCCCGGTCTTCGACGGCCGCCTGACCCGGCTTCCCGACGGCCGCCAGCAGGTGCGGCTGTCGCTCTCGACCGCGGACGTCGAGATCGTCGGCAACCTGCGGCACACGCATCTGACCCGCGGCCGCGGCTTCTTCGACGCCGAGAAGTACCCCTGGGTGACCTTCGTTTCCGAGCCCTTCGATCCCGCGCTGCTGATCGAGGGCGGGCCCCTGCCGGGAACGCTCCACATCCGCGACGTGCAGCGGGCGGAGATCTTCAGTGTGGCGCCCGCCAACTGTGCACGGCCCGCGCTGGACTGCGCGGTACGGGCGCGCGGCGTGGTCGAGCGTGCGAACTACGGCATGAACCGCTGGAGCTTCGCCATCGGCGGCAAGGTCCGCTTCCAGCTCAGCCTGCGGCTGGCCGGCGAGGGCACATGAAGGTGCTGGCACGACTGCTGGCGCTGGTCGCGGCGTTGGCCGCCGGCGGTTGCGCCACGCTGACCCCGGAGCAGGCCGGCGCGGCCGCGGAGGTCGCGGCGCAGGCGCGCCCGGTGCTGGTGGATTGCGCGCGCGAGGATGCTTGTGCCACGCCTTCACCGCTGCGCGCGCTGGGCCGCGACGCGATGGCGGCCAGCGCGCCCGATGCGCCGCGCCACCACGCCCTGATCCTCGACTACGGCCAGGACGCGCTGCTGGCGCGGCTGAGCCTGGTGCGCTCGGCGCAGCAGGCGGTGGACGTGCAGACCTACATCTTCGACGAGGACGACGCCGGCCACCTGTTCCTGGACGAACTGCTGGCCGCGGCCCGGCGCGGGGTGAAGGTACGGGTGCTGATCGACCAGCTTTCGGCGCTGCGCAAGGTGGAGACGCTGGCGGCGCTGGCGGGTGCCCACGCCAACTTCGAGCTGCGCATCTACAACCCGCTGCTTGGCCGCGCGCGCATCAGTTACCCGCAGTACGTGCTGGCCGCGGCCTGCTGCTGGCGCCGGCTCAACCAGCGCATGCACAACAAGCTGCTGCTGGTCGACGGCCTGGTCGGTATCACCGGTGGGCGCAACTACCAGGACAGCTATTACGACTGGGATCCGGAGTACAACTTCCGCGACCGCGACCTGTTCGTCGCCGGCCCGGTGGTGGCGGGGATGCAGGCGAGCTTCGAGGAGTACTGGGACGCGCGCCTGGCCCGCAGCCTGCCGGAGCTGGCCGACGTCGGCCGCCTGCTGCTGCGCGAGGGCGTGCCGCCACTGCCGCACGAGCCCTTCGAACTGCCGGCGCGGGTCGAGCGGATCTCGCGCGACGCCGACGATGCGCTGCTGGTGGGGGCGCTGGCCGCGCAGGCGCTGCCGGTGGGCGAGGTGGAGTTCATCTCCGACCCGCCGGAAAAGCATCGTGCCGGCTACGAAGAGGTCGCGCCATCCACCCGCGGCCTGCTCGACCTGATCGGATCGGCGCAGGAGGAGATCCTGCTGCAGACGCCCTACCTGGTGCTGTCGCCGCAGGCGCAGGACCAGTTCCGCGAGCTGCGCCAGCGCGACGGTCCGCCGCGGGTGCGGGTGTCGACCAACAGCCTGGCGGCGACCGACGCCTTCATCACCTACGCGCTGTCGTACAAGTACAAGCGCCGCTTCCTGCGCGAGTTCGGCTTCGAGATCCACGAGTTCAAGCCCTTCCCCCAGGACGCGCCGATCGACGTCGAGGCCACCGGCACCGTCGGGCTCGACGGCGAGCCGGTGGCGCGTGCGGCGGACGGCCGGCCGCGCGCGCGACCGCTGGAGCGAGAGTACTCGGCGCTGCGCTGGTCGGGCTTCTCGGCGCACGAGCGGGTGCCGCTGCACCGCGGCGGCGTGCGCTTCGGCCTGCATTCGAAGTCGCTGGTGGTGGACGGGCGCATCGGCGTGGTTGGCACCCACAACTTCGATCCACGCGGTGACAACTACAACACCGAGAGCGCGGTGGTGATCGAGGACGCCGCCTTCGCGCAGGCGCTGGCCACGAGCATCCGCCGCGACATGGCGCCCGAGAACTCGTGGGTGGTGGCCCGCCGTGACCGGCCACCGGTGTTCTCCGGCCTGGACTATTCCCTGGGCAAGGTGTCCGAGTCGCTGCCGGTGTTCGACCTGTGGCCGACCCGCTATGCCACCAGCTACGAGTTCGTGCCCGGGCCCGACTGTCCGGAGCCACCGCCGCCGGGCGACCCGCGCTTCCGCGCCTGCCACGAGCCGGTGGGCGACTTCCCCGAAGTCCGGCTGGGCCTGCGCAGCCTGATGACGCGCATCTTCACCGCCTTCGGCGCCGGGCTGGCCCCGATCCTCTGACCCCTTGGAGAGCCCCCGCGGGGGCGACCGTTCGTCGGCCGGTTGCCCGGAGCGGGCGGTCATGACCTTTGGCCTATTGCGGTAGAACTGTGGTGTTGTAGTCTACCAGCACACCAAGTCACACCCCCCAAGGAGATCACCATGTACCGCACCGAATCCACCGTCGCCTCCCACGCCACCACGAACGCCGTCCGCGTCCCGGCCCCCCGCCCGGTCCGCTACCGCTCCCGCGATTTCGGCTCCGGCTATGGCAGCAGCAGCGGCTACGCCGCCGCCCGCCGCTACGTCCCGGGCAACCAGCCGGTTTCCCGCTTCCGCCTCGCCTGAGTCGATTGACCCCGGGGGGATCCGAACCTAGGCTGGCGCGCCCCCACCGCCAGCCAGGTTCCCGGAACCCCGCCATGTCCAGCCCCACCCCGATCTTCCGCCGCGGCCTCGACCTGGCGGCCCTCAACGCCCTGTCGAAGGGCACCGCGATCGAGGCCCTGGGCATCGAATTCGTCGACATCGGCGATGACCGCCTGGTCGCCACCATGCCGGTCGACCACCGCACCCTCCAGCCCTACGGCCTGCTCCACGGCGGCGCCTCGGTGCTCCTGGCCGAAACCCTGGGCAGCAGCGCCGGCAACATGTGCGTGGCCGAGGGTGAGGTCTGCGTTGGCCTCGAGATCAACGCCAACCACGTCCGCGCCGTGCGCGAAGGCCGGGTCACCGGCACCGCCCGCGCGCTGCACCTCGGGCGCAGCACCCAGGTCTGGGAAATCCGCATCGAAGACGCCCGCGGCCGCCTGGCCTGCGTTTCGCGCCTGACCCTGGCGGTGGTGCCGGCGGCCTGAGGCCGCGCTTCCGTCTACCCGTGCCGGAGGCCATCCGGTATCGTTCCAGCCATGCGTTCCCCCACCTCTTCCACCGCGCCCGCCGGAGGCCGTCTGGCGCGCGCGGGCCGCTATGCCGTGCGCGTGCCGATGCTGCTCTGGCATGCCCTGGTGCACCTGCCGCCGGTGATGATCGGCATCGCCCTGCCCAGCGACCGCGTCGACATCGGCGGCGAGAGCCTGCGCAGTCGCCTGGTGCGCTGGTGGCAGGGCGGCCTGATGCGCGTGTTCGGCATGCGCATGCGCCAGGTCGGCACGCCGCTGCCTGGCGCCACGATGTTCGTGGCCAACCACGTCAGCTGGATGGACATCTCGGCGCTGCACAGCCAGCGGATGATGGGCTTCGTCGCCAAGCAGGAGATCGACGGCTGGCCGGTGGTCGGGCGGATGGCGCGCCGGGGCGAGACCATCTTCCACAAGCGCGGCAGCCAGGAGTCGCTGGGCGGGGTGCTGGACGCGATGATCGAGCGCCTGCGCGAAGGCCGCGCGGTGGGCGTGTTCCCCGAGGGCCGCACCCGCGATGGCGGCGAGGTGGGCCCGTTCCATGCCCGCATCTTCATGGCCGCGGTCGAGGCCGGGGTGCCGGTGCAGCCGGTCGCGCTGCGCTACGGTGCCGGTGGCGACGACCAGCGCGCGGTGGCCTTCCAGGGCCGCGAAAATTTCCTGCAGAACTTCCTGCGCCTGCTCGGCGAGCCCGCACGAGTGGTCGACGTGGTGTTCCTGGCGCCGGTGATGCCCGGCGAGGCCGACGGCCGGGCGGCGATCGCGAAGATCGCGCGCGAACGGATCGTGGAAGCACTGCAGGCGCCGTGAGCGCCGGGGTCGCCAGCGGCTACCGCCCGCCGCGCTGGCTGCGCAACGCGCACGTGCAGTCGGTGCTGGCGGGCAGCCCGCTGCGTCGACGCCGCGGGCTGGCCGCGCTCGCGGCCACCGGCGCGCAGACCCGGCAGGTGGAGGTGGACGGCGGCGACGGCGTGCGCCTGATGGGCTTGCACACCACGCGCCCCGGGATGGAGCCGCAGGGCATGGCCCTGCTCCTGCACGGCTGGGAGGGCAGCGCGGAATCGGCCTATGTCTGCCTGGCCGCGGCCGGTTTCCTGGCGCGCGGCTGGGACGTGTTCCGGCTCAATTTCCGCGACCACGGCGGCACCCACCACCTCAACCCGGACATCTTCCACTCCGCGCGCATCGACGAGGTGGTGCACGCCGCGCTCGACGTGGCCAGGCGCATGCCGCGGCCGCGGCTGGTGGTTGCAGGGCATTCGCTGGGCGGCAACTTCGCCCTGCGTCTGGCGCTGCGCGCGCCGGCGGCGGGGCTGCCGCTGTCCGGCGTGGCCGCGGTCTGCCCGGTGCTGGACCCGGCGCGGACCATGGATTCGATGGAGCGTGGACTGCCGCTGTACATGCACCACTTCGAGCGCAGCTGGCGGCGCTCGCTGGCGCGCAAGCGAGCGCTGTTTCCCGAGCGCGTGGGCTTCGATGACGCGGTGCTGCGCCTGCGCATGCGCGAGCTGACCGAGTGGCTGGTCCTGCGCCACACCGATTTCGGCAGCCTGGACGCCTACTTCGACCGCTATTCCATTGCTGGCGACCGCCTTGCGGGGCTCGCGGTGCCGGTGTCGATCCTGACCAGCGCCGACGATCCGGTGATCCCGGTGGAGGACTTCGGCCGCCTGGCCCTGCCCACGGACGCGCACCTGGAGGTGGCCCGCTGGGGCGGCCACTGCGGCTTCATCGAAGGGCCGCGGCTGGACGGCTATGCCGAACGCTGGGTGGCCGGGCGGCTGGCCGGCGGCGACTGAGGGGCAGGGCCTGACGCAAGCTACAATCAGCGTTTTTCGGCGCGCCGCGCCCGCAGGAACCCCCGCATGCAAGAACAGATTATCGAGGCGCTGCGCCGCGGCGATGTCCAGGCCGCCCTGGACGCGGCGCGCGGCTTCGCTGCCGATGCCCCCGACGACGCCCAGGCGCAGCGGCTGCTGGCGCTGGCGTTGCGCAGCGCCGGTGACGCCGAAGGCGCGCGCGCGGCCATCGAACAGGCCATTTCGCTGGCGCCCGACGATGCCCGCCTGCACATGGAGCACGCCGGCCTGCTGCTGGGCGTGCGCGACCTCGATGGCGCCGGGCAGGCGCTGGAGGCCAGCGTCACCCTGGATCCGAACGCGTTTCCCGCCTACATCATGCAGGCGCAGCTGGCGATGGGCCGCAACGATCTCGACGAGGCGGCGCGGCTGGCGCGGCTGGCGGCCCGGGTATCGCCCGACCACCCGTCGCTGCAGGCGCTGCAGGGCACTCTGGAACTTCGCCGCGGCAACACCGACGAGGCGATGAGGCTGCTGTCGGAGGCCGCGCAGCGGACGCCGGAGGACCCGGTCGCACTGCATGCGCTCGGCTTCGCCTACCTGGCCAAGGGCCACCTGGCCTTTGCCGAACAGGCCTTCCGCAACCTGCTGAAGGTGGCGCCGCGCGCGGGCATGGTCCGGCTGGTGATCGCGCAGCTGCTGCTGCGCCAGGGCCGCCCGGTCGAGGCCGTCGAAGCGCTGGCGCCGCTGCTGGACGATCCCGCGACCGCCACGCCCGCACTGCGTCGCCTTGCCGGCGAGATCGAGATCGCCGCGGGCCGCCCCGACCGCGCCCTGCCGCTGCTGCGCGAGGCGCTGGCCGCGCTGCCGGGCGAGTCGAGGACGATGGCCGCAATCGGCGAAGCCTGGCGTCGCCTGGGCGATTTCGACGATGCGCGCAGCACCCTGGATGCAGCCCTGGCGACGTCGCCGGAAAACGACGGCCTGTGGCGCGCGCGCCTGGCCTTCGAGCCGGCACGGCAGGGCGCGGCCGCGCTGATCGCGCGCTGGCGCGAGCGTCGGCCCGAGTCGATCGACGCGATGGAGGCCGAGATGGTCCTGCACGCCAGCGAAGGCCGGCCTGCCGAGGCCGAGGCGGCCGCGCGCGCGCTGCTGGAGCGTTCGCCCGGCCACGTGCGTGCCGAAATGCGCGTGATCGACGCCCTGCTGGTGCGCGATCCGCAGGAGGCCGCGCAGCGCCTCGAGGCGCTCATGGCGCGGGCCTCTCGCCCGGCCGAACGCAAGGTGCTGACCGCGTGGCTGGGGCTGGCGCGTCATCGTTCGGGTGATTTCACCGCCGCGCTGGAAAGCTGGAACCGGCGCAACGCCGACGATGCGGCGGATCGGCTGCCGCTGCCGACGCACACGTCCGCGCCGGCATCCTGGCCCGAGCCCGCGGCAGCGACGCCAGGCGCGCCCCCGGCCGCCTTCCTGCTCAGTCTTCCCGGCAGCCTCGTGGAACGCATGGCGCAACTGCTGGCGGGGGTGGTGCCCACTTTCCGCGACGACCGCTTCGGTGCGCAGCCCCCGCCGGATGCCTTCCAGGACGCCGCGGGCTGGGCGCGGCTTTCCGCGGGCGAACCCGACGCCGCCGCCGTGGTCGCCGGCTGGCGCGTGCTGATGCCCGCGCGCGGCATCGATGGCGCGATCATCGACTGGCTGCCGTGGTGGGACCACGCCTATGCCGCGGCCATGCGCGCGGCGCTGCCCGAGGCCATGCTGCTGGTGCCCTTGCGCGATCCGCGCGACATGCTGGTCGACTGGCTGGCCTTCGGCGCGCGCGCACCGTTCGCTGTCGAGTCGCCGCAGGCCGCGGCCGACTGGCTGGCGGCCGCGCTGGACCAGATCGCCACCCTGCACGAGCAGGACCTGGTGCCGCACCGCCTGCTCCGCGTGGACGATACCGCCGAGGATCCGGTGGCGATGTCCGCGCAGCTGGGCGAGGCGCTTGGCATCCGCCTGCCCGAGCCGCCGATGGGCCTGTTCGGCGCGCCGCGCTTCGCGGCCGGCACCTGGCGCGACTATGCCGGCCTGCTCGCCGCACCGTTCGCCGCCCTGGCCCCGGTGGCCCGCCGCCTGGGCTATCCCGACGCCTGACCCGAGGAACACGAGATGCACATCACCAGCGAAAGCTTCGCCCACGGCATGCCGATTCCCGCTGAGTTCGCCTTCGGCGCCCCCGGTGGACTGGGCGGCAACCGCAACCCGCAGCTGTCCTGGGGCGACGCGCCCGAGGGCACGCGCGCCTTCGCCCTGCTGTGCATCGACACCGATGCCCCGACCGACCCCGCCCTGGTCGCCAACGACCAGTCCGACATCCCGGTCGAGCACGCGCGCGGCGACTTCGCGCACTGGGCGATGGTCGACATCCCGCTTCAGGTCACCGACATCGCCGCGGGCAGCTGCAGCGAGGGCGTGACCAAGGGCGGCAAGGCTTCGCCGCAGGGCCCGGCCGGCACCCGCCAGGGCCTGAACGACTACACCGGCTGGTTCGCCGGCGATGCGGAGATGGAGGGTGACTGGCTGGGCTATGACGGCCCGTACCCGCCGCCGCACGACCTGCGCGTGCACCGCTACTTCTTCCGCGTGTTCGCGCTCGACGTCGAGCGCCTGCAGCTTCCGGAGCGCTTCACCGCAGGCGACGTGCTGCGCGCGATGCAGGGCCACGTGCTGGCCGAGGCCGCCACCTGGGGCAGCTACAGCCTCAACGTCTGAGGGCGCCGGGAGCGGCTTTTGTGGGAGCGGCTACAGCCGCGATTGCCGCGAGCCCGGATCGCGGCTGTAGCCGCTCCCACAGACCAGGAAGTCACTCCTCGGGCGCGACCTGCTCCGACTCGACCACCATGTCGAGCACGTGGACCACGGCCGAGGCATCGGCCGGCACGTCCTGGCGTCGGTAGCGGTCCAGGCGCAGCACGTTGCGCACGCCGGGGCGGTGCTCGTAGCCCTCGATCTCCTCGTACAGCGGGCCCCATTCGCCGGTGCCCTGCTTGAGGCCGTTGCCGTCGTAGTGCACTTCGCGCACCTGCAGGCAGCGGTATTCCGGCATCAGCGGGTGGTGGCAGTCGATGCGCTCGGCGGCGACTTCCAGGAACACGCGCTCGGGCTCGCTGCCGTAGCGGGTGCGCGCGGTGGGCGCGCCGATGAAGGAAAGGCGGCCAGCGCCGCTGGACAGCGACAGGCGCGGCGGTTCGCCGGCTTCAAGGTCCAGAGCGTGGGCACCGGCAAGGCGCGCATGGGCCTCGCGTTCCATCGCCATCAGCGGTTCGGCGCAGGCCATCTCGGTGCTGACCATTGGTGCGAAGCGGATTTCCCCAGCCTCGAGCGTGTAGTCGCCGCCCATGCGGTTGCAGGCGTTGGAGACCGAAACCCGGCCGTCGGCGAAGTCGAGCTGCAGCGGTGCATCGGGGTTGCCGGACAGGGCTTCGATGGGCTGGCCGGCGGCGTCGGTCGCCGATTCCAGCTGCCAGTGGTAGGCGCCGAGGGTGGCCGCGGAGTCAACCGGGGCCGTGGCATCACCCGGGGCCGTGGATGCGGCCGGAGGCGTGCCGCCGGCGTCGGGCCTGGCATCGCCGGGGCCGGGCGCGGGCGAGCAGGCCGCGAGCGACAGCGCGAGGGCAAGGACGGACAGGTGCTTCATGATGACCTCCACAGGCAGTGACCGGGACAACGCGCGGGCGCGACCGATGGGGTCACGCCGGCCTCAATCGCCCAGCGGCAGCCACAGCAGCAGGGCGGCGCCGAGCAGGATGCGGTAGATCGCGAAACCGGTGAAACGGTGGTGTTCGATGTAGCCCAGCAGCCACTTCACCACCAGGAAGCCGGTGATCGTGGCCGCGGCGAAGGCGATGCCGACGTCGGCCCAGGCCTCGCCGCCCAACGCCCCGTCCATCGCCAGTTCCAGGAAGGCGTAGGCGCTGGCCGCGAACATGGTCGGGATGCCGACCAGGAACACGAACTCGGCCGCCGCCGTGCGTCGGCTGAGCCCGAACAGCATGGCGATGAAGATCGCCGCCGCCGAGCGCGAGGTGCCGGGGAACACGCCCGCCACCACCTGGGCCAGGCCCACCAGCACCGCGACCGTCCAGGTCACCGTGGTGCCGTCGGGGCTGCGGCGCTCGGCCACGCGCTCGGCCACGATCATCCACACGCCGCCGAAGATCAGCGCCCAGGCGATCGGCGTGACCGTCTCCGGCAGCTCCCAGCCCAGCAGGCGCACCGGCAGGCCGACCCCGGCGGTGACCAGGAAGGCCACGGCCAGCTTCATCGCGTAGTCGCGGTTGCGGGCCTCGCCCAGGCCGGTGGCCAGGGTCACCAGGCGCTCGCGGAACACCAGGGTGACGGCGAGGATGGCGCCGGCCTGGATCACGATGTTGAAGAAGTCCGAACGCGCGCCCAACCAGTACTGGGCGATCAGCAGGTGGCCGGTGCTGGAGATCGGCAGGAATTCGGTCAGGCCTTCGAGGATGCCCAGCAGCAGGGCGGCCAAGGGGTCGGTCATCGGCGGGGTTCCGGAGCGGTTTCGTGTCGGCCGCGGTCGCGCGGCCGGTCGGTGGGCGCGGGACGCAGGGCAGGGCAGCGCGGCAGCATAGCCGATGATGCGGCTGAACCATGATGGTGCGAACTTTCGCAGATCTGCACCATAAAGGTGCACTCAGGCGATTTGATCGCTCACTTGGCCCGCAAATTCAATGACTTGCCCGATGGCACGGCGCTTGCGTTGTTGCACTGCGACACCCGGGCGCGCCCGGGATCCATCCCTTGCGAACCCGGAGCCATCCATGTCCATCGAGAACGTCGAAAAGCTGATCAGCGACCACAAGGTCGAATTCGTCGACCTGCGCTTCGCCGACATGCGCGGCGTGCAGCACCACGTCACCTATCCCAAGTCGATCATCGAACCCGGCCTGTTCGAGGACGGCAAGATGTTCGACGGCTCCTCGATCGGCGGCTGGCGCGGCATCCAGAACTCGGACATGGTCCTGCTGCCCGATCCGGCGACCGCCTTCCTCGATCCCTTCACCGCCGATCCGACCCTGGTGCTGACCTGCGACGTGCTCGACCCGACCACGATGCAGGCCTACAACCGCGACCCGCGCGGCATCGCCCGCCGCGCCGAGGCCTACCTGAAGTCCAGCGGCATCGCCGACCAGGCCTTCTTCGGCCCCGAGCCCGAGTTCTTCATCTTCGACTCGGTGCGCTACGCCAACGAGATGGGCCACACCTTCTTCCACGTCGACTCCGAAGAAGCCGCGTGGAACTCCGGCCGCGAGTACGACGGCGGCAACAGCGGCTACCGCCCGGGCGTGAAGGGCGGCTACTTCCCGGTGGCGCCGCTGGACTCGCTGCACGACATCCGCGCCGAGATGTGCAAGACCCTGCAGCAGGTCGGCATCGAGGTCGAAGTGCACCACCACGAGGTCGCCAACGCCGGCCAGTGCGAGATCGGCACGAAGTTCAGCTCGCTGGTGCAGAAGGCCGACGAGCTGCTGACGATGAAGTACATCATCAAGAACGTCGCCTTCCGCAACGGCAAGACCGCGACCTTCATGCCCAAGCCGCTGGTGGGCGACAACGGCAGCGGCATGCACGTGCACCAGTCGCTGGCCAAGGGCGGCGTGAACCTGTTCACCGGCGACGGCTACGGCGGCCTGAGCCAGACCGCGCTGTGGTACATCGGCGGCATCTTCAAGCACGCCCGCGCGATCAACGCTTTCGCCAACTCCAGCACCAACAGCTACAAGCGCCTGGTGCCGGGCTTCGAGGCGCCGGTGATGCTGGCGTACTCGGCGTCGAACCGCTCGGCGTCCTGCCGCATCCCGTACGTGGCCAATCCGAAGGCGCGCCGCATCGAGATGCGCTTCCCGGACCCGATGAACTCCGGTTACCTGATCTTCACCGCGCTGATGATGGCGGGCCTGGACGGCATCCGGAACCAGATCGACCCGGGTGGCCCGAGCGACAAGGACCTCTACGACCTGCCGCCGGAAGAGGCCAAGGGCATCCCGACCGTCTGCCACTCGCTCGACCAGGCGCTGGAAGCGCTCGACGCCGACCGCGAGTTCCTCAAGGCCGGCGGCGTGATGAGCGACGACTTCATCGACGCCTACATCGCGCTGAAGATGAAGGAGGTCACCGCGTTCCGCTCGGCGACGCATCCGCTGGAGTACCAGCTCTACTACGCGATCTGACACCAGCCCAGCAGATCTGTGGGAGCGGCTACAACCGCGATTGGTCAACAGTTGGGCCATCGCGGCTGTAGCCGCTCCCACTTGCATTGGTCTGACGCGCCGGGTGCAATGCAGCGCATGAAGAAGCTCGCAGCCGCGGTGCTCTGCGCCGCCCTCCTGTCCGCCTGCGTCCACCAGCCGGCGCGCAATCCGATGGCGACCTGGGTGCCCTCGCCGAATTTCGACGAGCGCCGCCCGGTCGTCATCGTCCTGCACTACACCGAGCAGGACTCGGCCGAGCAGAGCCTGCGCACCCTGCGCACGGGCAACAGCGGCGGCCCGGTGAGCTCGCACTACCTCGTCGGTGATGACGGCGCGATCTACCAGCTCGTCGCGGATTCGCACCGCGCCTGGCATGCCGGCGGCGGCCGCTGGGGCACGATCACCGACCTCAACTCGGCCTCGATCGGCATCGAGATCGACAACAACGGCCGCGAGCCCTTCACCGAACCGCAGGTGCAGGCGCTGCTGCGCCTGCTCGATGACCTCACCGCGCGCCTGCGCATCCCGCGCACGCAGGTGATCGGGCATTCCGACCTGGCGCCCTCGCGCAAGATCGATCCGGGCGCATTGTTCCCCTGGCGGCGCCTGGCCGAGGCCGGTTTCGGCATCTGGCCTGCGGACGATGCGCCGCCGGCGCCGGAAGGCTTCGACGGCATGCGCGCCCTGCGCGAGGTCGGCTACGACACCCGCGATCCGGAGGCCGTGGTGCGCGCGTTCCGCCTGCGATTCCGCGGCGATGCGGGGACAGCGCTGGACGACGAGGACCTGCGCATCCTGCATGCGCTGACGCTGCCCGGTGGGGCGGGCTTGCTGGTGCCGGCGACAGGCCTGGATTGAGCCGGGCAAGGACGGGCTTGGATCAAGGCGGGATTACCGCTCACGGGGATTGCCGGTAGACCTCGCGCCGGTGGCCGATGCGGACCACCAGCACCGTCAGGGTGCCATCCTGCAGGTCGGCGACAAGGCGATAGTCGCCAATCCTGTAGCGCCAGAGATTTCCGAGGCGGGTACCGGTCAACGGCTTGCCGAGCCGGCGTGGATCTTCGGCCGGCAGGAGGCGATCACGCAGGAACCGCAGTATCCGCTGTTTCGCGTGTGGATCGAGACGCTTCAGGGCTTTTTCGGCAGCGCCGGAAAGCTCAATCCGCCAGGCCATGCGTCCGGATCACTTCGTCCAGTGAATAGGTGGTCGACTTGCCTTCCTTGACGCGTCGAAGTTCCTGCTCGGCGAGATAGACGTCTTCCATCTCGTCGAGGTATGCGCCGATGGCCTCGCGCAGGTAGTAGGCCTTGGTGCGGCCGGTACGGCTTGCGAGTTCATCGAGCCGGCGCTCGGTGTCCGGGTCGAGCCGGATGGACGTGGCCATGATGCGGTCTCTTTGAATACAAGTATTCAATGTATCACGAGTTCCCGCTGACATTGCCGGTCACCTTGCACTAGATTGGTGCAATGCATCCCGCCCTCGACCCCGCTCATGACCACCTGAGTACCCCCCTGCTCGCGGTGTCGGCCGAGGGCGTGGTCGAAGCGGCCAATACGGCCGGCGGCCAGTGGTTCGGGGTTTCGCTGCGCCGGCTGGCAGGCCTGCCGCTGGCGGCGCTGGAAGTGCAGGGCGATGCCCTGGTCCGCGCGCTGGCCGCCGGCGGCGACCCGGCGGCGATGGGGCGCCCCATCGCGCCGATGGCCGCGACCGGCGTCATCCGACTCCCGCGCCTGGCGCTGGCGTATCCCGGCGCCGCGCCGCGCTTCGCCGAAGCCTGGCTGACCCCGCGCGACGGTGGCGGCTGGCTGCTCGAACTGCACCCGGTGGACGAGTTCCCCGGCGGCGATCCGGTGGCGGCGCTGCCGCTGGCCCTGGCCGCCGCGCTCAAGGGCCTGGCCCACGAGTTGCGCAATCCGCTGGCGGGGCTCAAGGGCGCGGCGCAGCTGCTGGCGCGGCGCATTCCCGGCGACGATGCCGCTTCGCGCGAGCTGGTCGAACTGGTCGACTCCGAAGTGGGGCGGCTGGCGCAGCTCGTCGACCGCCTGCTCGACCCGGCGCCGCCCAATCCGCACGCCCCGCTCAACGTCCACGCCGTGCTCGAGCGCGTGCTGCGCCTGGCCGAGGCCGACGCCGGCTGGGGCGTGAAGCTGGTGCGCGACTACGACCCGAGCCTGCCGGAGCTCCACGGCGACCTCGACCGCCTGGTGCAGGCGACGTGGAACCTGGTGCGCAACGCCATCGAGGCCGGCGCCGGCGAGGTCGTGCTGCGCACCCGCGCCGAGCACGGCGCGCGCATCGGCAGCGAGCTGCATGCGCTGGCCCTGCGCCTGGACATCGTCGACGACGGCCGCGGCGTGCCCGACGAGCTGGCCGAACAGGTATTCGTGCCGCTGGTGTCCGGCCGCGCCGAGGGCAGCGGCCTGGGCCTGGCGCTGGCGCAACAGGTGGCACGCGAGCACCGCGGCAGCCTCGCCTTCCGCTCGCGGCCGGGGCACACGGTGTTCACGCTGCTGCTGCCCTACGCGGCCCTGCCCGTGGCTCCGGATGCCGGCGCAGGGCCGGATGACGGCGGCAGCGAAGACAGGGGCGAAGCCGGTGGTCGTGCGGCCGGTGACGCCGGCGCGGGTAGCGTCACGGACGGAGACGGCTGATGGACACGACTGACGGCGCCCGCGTCTGGGTGGTCGATGACGACCGCGCCGTGCGCTTCGTGCTCGCCACCGCGCTGCGCGACGCCGGCTTCGAGGTCACCGCCTTCGAGTCGGCCGCCGACGTGCTGTCCACCCTCGACCGCGGCGCCGCGCCGCCCCGGCTGCTGTTCACCGACGTGCGCATGCCCGGCGATGACGGCCTGGCCCTGCTCGACGAGTTGAAGCGCCGCCTGCCGGCGCTGCCGGTGGTGGTGATGAGCGCGCACACCGACATCGCCAGCACCGCCGGCGCCTTCCGCGGAGGTGCGCAGGAGTTCCTGTCCAAGCCCTTCGACCTCGACGACGCCGTGGCCCTGGCCGCGCGCGCGCTGGGCGAAGGCGGGGGCGCTGCCGAAGCGTCCGTCGTGGAGGGCCCGGCCGCCGCCGATGGCGACGACGCCCTGGTCGGCGACACCCCGGCCATGCAGCAGCTGTTCCGCGCCATCGGCCGACTGGCGCAGGCACCGCTGTCGGTGCTGGTCACCGGCGAAACCGGCACAGGCAAGGAACTGGTTGCGCGCGCGCTGCACCGCGAGTCGCCGCGCGCGCGCGGGCCCTTCGTCGCGCTCAACACCGCCGCGATCCCGTCCGAACTGCTGGAAAGCGAGCTGTTCGGCCACGAAGCCGGTGCCTTCACCGGTGCGACGAAGCGCCACGTCGGCCGCTTCGAGCAGGCCGACCGCGGCACCCTGTTCCTGGACGAGATCGGCGACATGCCCGCGCCGCTGCAGACGCGGCTGTTGCGCGTGCTGGCCGAGGGCGAGTTCTTCCGCGTCGGCGGCCGGGAGCTGATCCGGGTCGACGTGCGCGTGGTCGCGGCCACCCACCAGGACCTGGAGGCGAAGGTGCGCGATGGCAGCTTCCGCGCCGACCTGCTGCACCGGCTGGACGTGGTGCGCCTGCGCCTGCCGCCGCTGCGCGAGCGCCGCGACGACATCCCGCGCCTGGCCGAACGCTTCCTGCAGCGTGCGGCGCGACGTTTCGAAGCACCGCCCAAGCGCCTGTCGCGACCGGCGCTGGAGCACCTGCAGGCGCACGACTGGCCGGGCAACGTGCGCGAGCTGGAGAACCTGTGCTGGCGCCTGGCCGCGCTGGCGCCGGGCGACGTGGTGGGCGTGGCCGACCTCGGCGACGCGCTGGGTGGCGAGGCTGCCGTCGCAGGCGGCATTGCGGGCCAGGCGCAAGGTCCGGGCTGGGAAGGCCTGCTGCGCGACTGGGCGCGGGCGAAGCTGGACGCGCACGCCGACGGCATCCACGCCCAGGCCCGCGACGCCCTGGACCGCGTGCTGCTGGAGGCCGCGCTGGACCACACCGGCGGCCGCCGCAGCGAAGCCGCCGCGCGCCTGGGCCTGGGCCGCAACACCCTGACCCGCAAGCTCGGTGCGCGCCGCGGCGGGCGCTGAACGCCGCATCGAGCCACCGTGCCGCGGAGCGGGTGGCTCACGCACCCGCAACCTCGCCGGGGCTACCCTTATGAGCCCGACAAAGATTCCGGAACGCATGCGTCGCCCGAACTTCGCCCCGCCGGCCGTTGCCCTGTTCGCCACCGGACTGCTGGCCGCCTGCGCCAGCGCGCCCCCGGCGCCGCGCGAGCCGCAGGCCCCGCCGCCACCGCCGCCCCGCGCCGAGGCCGGCACCGCGAGCCTGGCCCACGCCAACCTGACCGCGGCCTCGGCCACGCTGGCCAGCGGCCGCATCACCCTGCGGGCCGAATCCGGCGGCGTGCGCCTGTCGGGCGACGTCGGCGGCCTCAGCCGCAACGGCGCCCATGTGCTGCAGGTGCACGCGCGCGGCGACTGCAGCGCGATCGACGCCTCCAGCGCCGGCCCCTATTTCGACGCCAGCGGCAGCGGCGCGGTCGACGGCGGCAGCGACCGCATCGTCGCCAACGAGCGCGGCGTGGCCCGCGTCGACCAGCTCGTCCGCGGCGCCGTGCTCGGCGGCGGCTCGGGCAATGACATCGGCGGCCGCTCCCTGGTCGTGCTCGGCTCCACCGCCGGCGCGACCGGTGCGCGGATCGCCTGTGGCGTCATCACCCTCGCGCCCGCGGGCGCCCCCTAGGAACAGGAGACAGACCCATGCGCAAGCTTTCCACGACCCTTCTCGCGGCTTCGCTGGCGATCGGCCTCGCGGCCTGCAGCGGCCAGTCCGACGCCGTCGACGAGGCCGCGACCCCGCCGGTCGACACCGCACCGGTGGCCGACGCCGCGCCTGACATGACCCTGTCGCCGGCGTCGCACACCGTGGCCATCCTGTCGGCGACCGAAGGCAATTCGGTCACCGGCGAGCTCGCCTTCGAGGCGGTCGACGGCGGCGTCGCCATCACCGGCCAGGTCAACGGCCTGCCCCCGGGCAGCGAGCACGGCTTCCACGTCCACGAGACCGGCGACTGCAGTGCGCCCGACGGCAGCAGCGCCGGCGGCCACTTCAACCCGATGGACGTCGATCACGGTCGCGTCGGCGCCGGCGCGCACCACGTCGGCGACACCGACAACATCGTCGCCGACGACACCGGCGTGGCGACGGTCAACACCCGCCTGGAAGGCGCCACGCTGGCCGACGGCGCGCCGACCGACGTGCTCGGCCGCGGCGTGATCGTGCACGCGGACCCGGACGACTACGCCACCCAGCCCACCGGCAATGCCGGCGCGCGCCTGGCCTGCGGCGTGATCGCGCAGTCGATGTGAGTCAGGGCGCGGGCGGGGCCGCGAGCTCCGCCCGCGCATCGTCGCCCTGGCAGTGGATGAACTCCACCGCCAGGCCGTGGGCGCGCAGCAGGCTGGCGAGCTGGCGCTGGCGGGCCTCGAAGTGGCTGTACCGGCGCTCCAGTCGCGCGCGCGAGGCGTCGTCGTCGCAGGCGTCACCGGGCGCGTAGCGCGAATGCCACGCCGCCGGGGGCAACAGCGCCATCCGCACCTGGCCGTCGCCGGCGTAGTGCAGCAGCGGCTCCGGCGCCTCGTCCAGCCAGGCCTCGCGTCGGGGCGAGAGCAGGGCGGTTTCCAGCAGCGGCCACAGCGGCGCCAGGCCGGCGTGCTCGTACTGCATCGCGGTCAGGGCGCAGAGGTCGTGCACGGTCAGGTAGCGCGCGTGTTCCACCTGCAGGCCGAAGGCGTCCTGCATCGCCAGCGCGGTGCCGGCGCCGGCCATGCCTTCCTCCATCAGGTCGGCCTCGCAGCGCGCGGACACGCGCGCGACCACGGCCGCATCGCCGTCGAGCACGAAGGGCAGCAGGCGCAGCGGGCCGCCGGAATACTCCGGTGCCGGTGACAGCGCGCCGGGCAGCCGGCCCTCGTGGCTGCCGAAGGCGAGGATGCGCGCACCGCCGCCGGGCGCACGCGGCGCCTTGGCCGCGAGCTGCCACAGCTCCTGGTGCAGCGGCCAGCCCGGGCGCAGCAGTTCGACCGGGTCGAAGTGGGCGGCGACCAGGGTGCAGTCCAGGCCGGCGGCGTCGGGCGCGAAGGCGGCGAGGTCGGCGGCGACCAGGGCGGCCAGCGCGCCGGCTTCGGCCTGGGCCGCGGCGTCGCGCGCGGCGGCGCTGCCCGGCGCCAGCTCCAGGGCCAGGGCGCCGAGCACGCGGCGGGGGGAGGTGTTGTCTGCTGCGGTGGTGTTCATTGGCCCTGCGCACGCTCGGCGCTAAACTCCAGCGCATTATGCCCGCCACGGTCGGTGGGCAGTCCGCGAGGTTCCCCAGATGCAGCATGGTCGCCCCGTCGCCGTCCTCGGCGGCGTCCGCATTCCCTTCTGTCGCCAGAACACCGCCTACGCCGACGTCGGCAACCTCGGCATGTCGGTACGCACCCTGGGCGCGCTGGTGGAGAAGTTCGGCCTGCACGGCCAGCGCCTGGGCGAGGTCGCCATGGGTGCGGTGATCAAGCACTCCAGCGACTGGAACCTGGGCCGCGAGGCGGCGCTGTCCTCGGGGCTGTCGCCGCTGACGCCGGGCATCACCCTGCAGCGCGCCTGCGGCACCTCGCTGGATTCGATCATCACCGTCGGCAACAAGATCGCCGCCGGCCAGATCGACAGCGGCGTCGGCGGCGGCAGCGACACCACCTCCGACGTGCCGATCGTCTACGGCCGCTCGCTGCGCCGCCGGCTGCTGGCCGCGAACGCGGCGAAGACGCCCCGCGACAAGCTGGCGCAGTTCCGCGGCTTCCGCCTGGGCGAGCTCAAGCCCGAGTTCCCCGGCGTGGCCGAGCCGCGCACCGGCAAGTCGATGGGCGAGCACTGCGAGGACATGGCCAAGGAGTGGAGCATCTCCCGCGATTCGCAGGACGAACTGGCGGTGGCCTCGCACCACAAGCTGGCCGCGGCCTACGAGCGCGGCTTCTTCGACGACCTGGTCGTGGCCTTCCGCGGCGTCTCGCGCGACAACATCCTGCGCGCCGATTCCACGCTGGAGAAGCTGGCCACGCTGAAGCCGGCCTTCGACAAGGTCTCCGGCCGCGGCACGCTCACCGCCGGCAACTCCACGCCGCTGACCGACGGCGCCGCCGTCTGCCTGCTGTCCACCGACGAATGGGCCGCCGCGCACGGCCACGAGGTGCTGTGCCACCTCCGCGACGCGCACGTGGCCGCGGTCGACTTCGTCCACGGCGAAGGCCTGCTGATGGCGCCGACCGTGGCCGTGGCCGAGATGCTGGCCCGCAACGGCCTGACGCTGCAGGACTTCGACATCTACGAGATCCACGAGGCCTTCGCCGCCCAGGTGCTGTGCACCCTGCGCGCCTGGGAGAGCGAGGACTACTGCCGCAGCCGCCTCGGCCTGGACGCCCCGCTGGGCCGCATCGATCCCGCGAAGATCAATCCCGTGGGCTCATCGCTGGCCACCGGCCACCCCTTCGCCGCCACCGGCGCGCGCGTGGTCGCAACCGCCGCCCGCCAGCTGCAGGAACGCGGCGGCGGCCGCGCGCTGGTGTCGATCTGCACCGCCGGCGGCATGGGCGTGGTGGCGATCCTCGAGCGCTGAGTGCGGGGTTTGCGCCCCGCACCCCGCCGCCTTACAGCGGCGGCGGCAAGGGCGCGGCGGGCTCGGCGACGGGAACAGGCGGTTCGCCGCGCTGGGCGCGCAGGGCATTGGCGTAGGCGGCGCGGGCGCGGCTGTCGTCGCCGATGGTGGCGTAGCCGTCGCCCAATTCCTCCCAGGCGTCAGGGCCGGCACCCTGGGCGATCGCGCGCTGCAGGTAGTCCTGGGCCTGCGGCCACTCTCCGCGGGCGCGGGCCAGGCGGGCGAGGGTGAGCAGCAGGGCCGGGCTGCCCGGGTGCTGCTGCAGCCAGCGTTGGGCGGTGGCTTCGCGGTGTTCGATGCGCTCGATCGGCAGGCGGCCGTAGCGGTCGGCCAGGGTTTCGTCCCAGCGTTCGTCCAGGGCGTTCTCGATGCTCGAGGTGGCGGCCTCTTCCCAGCGCAGGTCGGCGGCGCGTCCGGCGTAGGCGGCGACCACCGGGGGCTCGCTGCGCAGCGGCCTGGGCAGGGTTTCCCAGCGGTCGGCCAGGGCGTTGCCGTCGGCGGCTTCGGCCAGGGCCAGCGCGGCCCAGCTGCGCTCGCGTTCGGCGAGCACGGCCTCGGGCAGGGCCTGCTGCTGACGCAGGGCGCCGAGCAGGGCATAGGCCTCAGCGGACTGGCGCGAGGCGGCCAGGGCGTCGGCGCGCAGGGCCAGGCCACGCGGCGATAGCGGCTGGGCGGCGGGGTCGTCCAGCGCCACCAGGGCGTCGGTCGGGCGATCCTCGGCGAGCGCCAGCTCGGCGCGGCCGATGGCGCGGGTCAGAGCATGGCCGGCGTCGATGGCATCGAGGTGGCTGCGTGCGGCGGCATGGTCGCCACGGGCCATGGCCGCGCGGGCGGCGGCCAGGCGCGCGATCGCGGCGTCGCTGTCGGCGGCGGCCTGCGGCAGCAGCTTTTCGGCGCGCGCGTAGTGGCCCTGGTGCAGGGCTTCAAGGCCGCTGCCCAGGCGCTCGCGCGACTGGCGTTCCTGGCGGTTGCGCCAGGCGCGCAGGGGCAGGGCGACCAGCGACCACAGCAGCCACAGCGCGAACAGGCCGGCGACCACCGCCACCGACACCCACAGCAGGTTGGTGGTGTAGTCCCAGCCGCGGTAGCGCACCAGCACATAGCCGGGATCCTGCGCGAGCAGGTGCCAGGCCAGGGCGCCGATGATCGCCAGCAGGATCCAGACCAGCAGGTTTCGGAACAGGTTCATGTCGGGCCTCCGTAAGCTGGGGCCACCCTAGCGGCCGCGGTGTCGTGGCCGTGTCCATTGGCCGTGGCGGTTGCCGGTCCGTTCAGTCTGCGTCGATGGGGTCGGTGGCGGCCGGCGTGGCGTCAGGGCGGGGGCTTGTGGCGAGGCGCGGAACGGCCGTGGCCGTGGGCGCGCGCCTGGCGCGCTGCAGCCGCAACTGGTCCAGGGTGGTGCCCAGCGTCGGCAACTCCAGCGCGAGCGGCATCTCGGCGAGGGTCTTGAGTTCGGCGCGGCGGGCGTCGCGGGCGGCCGACTCCGGCCACAGGCGCGGCAGCCAGGCCGCAGCCCGGTCCAGTGCGGCGGCGTGGCTTCCAGCATCGCGGCGCTCGGCGGCGGTGCGCGCCAGCGACAGCTCCAGGCGCAGCGCGGCCAGGGCCGCGGCACGGTCCCCGGCGGCCACGGCGAGGTGGTCGTCGCTGCGGCGGACATCGACGATGCGCGTGGCCAGGCGGTTTGCCAGACGCTGCCACCAGGGTTGCGCGGCGTCGCCGGTGATGCCACTGCCGTCGCCGCTGTCGCCCTGGCTTCCGGTCTCCGTGCCTGCAGGCTCACCGGTGGCGATGTTCGAGGTGCCGCCCGGTCGCGCAGCCGTCGGATCGAGCGCCGCCTCGAAGGCGTCGATGCCGGCGATGGCAGCGACGCGCGGATCCGCGCCGAGCGCATCGAGCGCGACGCGTTCCTGCGCAAGCACCTGGCGCAGGTCGATGTCGGCGGGGTCGGTCAGGGCCTCGAGCAGCTGTGCAGCCAGGGCATAGGCGCTGCGCGCACCGTCCAGGTCGCCGGCCAGCAGGAGGCGCTGCTGGGCCTGGGCCAGCAGGAGTTCGATCTCGTCCAGGCGCAGCACCCGGGCGGCGTCCTGGGCGGGGTGGGCCAGGCGCTGCACGCTGTCCTCGATCAGGGCCGCGCGCTGGCCCATCGCCAGCAACTCGTCGCGCAGCAGGCGGTTGGTGGCTTCGGCCTGCTGCAGGCGCTTGCCCTGGCCCTGCTGGCTTTCGCGCAGGGTGGCGATGCGCTGTTCCAGGGCGTTGACGCGGGCGGCCTCGTCGGCCTCGAAGGCGCGGCGCTGGTCGGCCTCGGCCTGCCATGCACGCCAGGCAAGGAAGCCGGCGACCGGCAGCAGGACGATCAGCAGCAGCCAGGCAAAAGCGGAAGTGCGGCGCGCGGGCGCGGCGGACGGCTCGGGGGCGTTCACGGGGGAGGGAAGGGGCGCGGGGCGCCCATGTTAGGGCTTTGCGGCAGCCCCGGTGCAGGCGGCGAGCAGGTCCGCGACGCGCGCGCTGGCTGCGACCGCGCCCACGTCCAGGCCGTGGCCGTGCGCCTGCGCGGCAAGCCGGTCGCTGGCGGCCACCACGGTGGCGCGGCGCAGGGCCGCAAGCGCATCCGGCGGCAGGGTCGCGAGCACGTGCTCCAGCGCCTCGCCGCTGCTGAGCAGCAGCCAGGCCGGCGCGTCCAGCGCGCGCAGCGCCGCGACCGCCCGCGGCGCTGGCGCGACCGGCACGCGCTCGTAGACGTTGGCGCGGACGACCCGCGCGCCGCGGTCGGCCAGGGTGGCAGCGATCACGCCGCGGCCGCCGGGCGCGGTGACCAGGCCGACGTCCAGGCCGCGGACCTCGCGCAGCGCCGGCATTGCCAGCAAGCCCTCGCTGTCCATCCGCGCGGGCGATGCGACGTCCGCGGCACCTGCGCGGCGCAGCGCATGCGCCGTGCCCGCGCCGACCGCCAGCCAGGCCTGGCCGTCGCCCTGCCGCAGGGGCTGCAGCGCTGCGGCCGCCACCACTGCCGCGGGACTGGTGAACACCACCCGATGCGCCGACAGCGACCGCCGCAGCGCATCGCGCGCGTTGTCATCATCAATGTTCCGGATGCGCCACGGCGAAAGCGCAAGGGTGCGCGCGCCCAGCATCGCGGCGGCGCGGCGCACGGCGTCGTGGCCGCCCGCCGGGCGCAGCGAGATGACGTAGCATCCGGACAGCCGCCCGGTCGTGGCGCGTGCAGGCATCGCGGAAGCTTGGTGCTTCGCGCCCCCGCCCGCAAGGCGCCGCACCCCCGCCATCGAAGGACATGGAACACGCTGCATGCAACTGGACGAAGAACTCCGCGCGCTGGATGCGCACTACCGCTCGATGCCGCCGGTGGCGGCCATGGACATCGCCATCGCCGGCCGCGACATCGAAGGCGACACCCTGACCCTGCGTGCGCCGCTGGCGCTGAACGTCAACGACAAGGACTGCGCCTTCGGCGGCAGCCTGGTGTCGCTGATGACGCTGGCCGGCTGGGGCCTGGTGACCCTGCGCTGCCACCAGCTCGGCATCGACGCCGATGTCTACGTCGCCGACAGCGAGATCCGCTACCTGGCGCCGCTGTACACCGACCTGCAGGCCACCGCCACGCTGGCCGACGGCAGCGGCTGGGCGCCCTTCGACGACGCCCTGCGCAGGCGCGGCCGCGCGCGCGTGCGGATCGCCGCGAGCGTTCCCCTGCCCGACGGCGGCGTCGCCACCACCCTGCGCGCGGGTTACGCGGCGATCGCCAGGGGTTAGCATGGCCGCCGACGTTCCGGGGACCCTGCCATGCGACTGACCCGCTTCCGCCTTGCCTTCGCCACCCTCGCACTGCTGGCCGGGGTGCTGCTCCCGTCCGCCTGCTCCACCGGCGGCGGCAAGGGCGAGGCCCTGCAGCGCGCCCAGTACGCCTGGTCGGCGGCGATCCGCTGGGGCGACTTCGAGGGCGCCTGGAACCTGGTCGATCCGGAATACCGGGAGCAGCACCCGCTGACCGACATCCAGCTCGAGCGCTACGCCCAGATCCAGGTCTCGCACTACCGCGACCTCGGCAGCCAGCAGGCCGCCGACGGCACCGCCCAGCGCGAAATCGACATCGGCGTCATCAACCGCCACACCATGGCCGAGCGCGGGATGCGCTACCGCGAGAGCTGGCGCTGGGACGAGCAGGCCCGCACCTGGTGGATCACCGGGGGGCTGCCGGACTTCTGGCGGGGCGAGTAAGCCCGCCCGGCCGCCGCTTTGCGCCGCCGCCGACGCTGGGCGACAATCGCGGCCCGCCGACGGATGTCCGCACAACGTGAATTTCGAAGAACTGTCGGCCTTCCTGGGCCGCAACCCCATGCTCTCGCTGGCCCTGGCCGGCATCACCGTGGCCATCATCTATACCGAGGTGATGCGCGTGTTCCGCGGCTTCAAGGGCCTGCGCCCGGCCGAGCTGACCGCGCTGATCAACCGCGAGGACGCCCTGGTGGTCGACCTGCGCCCCTCGGCCGAATTCGAGAAGGGGCACATCCCCGGCTCGAAGAACGTGCAGATGGCCCAGTTCGACCCGGAGAACAAGGCCCTGGCCAACGCGAAGTCGCTGCCGGTGGTGGCGGTGTGCAAGGCCGGCATGACCGCGGTCGACGCCGCCAAGCGCCTGCGCAAGGCCGGCTTCGAGAAGGTGTACGTGCTCGAAGGCGGCATCGGCGCCTGGCAGCAGGCCGACCTGCCGCTGGCCAAGGGGCGCGGCAAGTAGCCACAGGCAGCGTGCGATAATCCCTCTCTTAACCCGAATTCCGCTGGAGTTGACCGAGATGTCCGAGCAAGACCCCATCAATGCGAACGGCGCCGCCGCGCCCGAGCAGAACGCCGGCCCGCAGTTCACGGTCGAGAAGATCTACGTCAAGGACGTCTCCTTCGAGGCCCCGAAGACCCCGCAGGCCTTCGGCGAGCAGGGCCAGCCGCAGCTGCAGATGAACCTCAACCAGCGCGTCACCCGCGTCGGCGAGTCGTCGACCTTCGAGGTGGTTCTGGGCATCAACCTGACCTGCAAGCTGGCCGAGGACAAGACCGTGTACCTGGTCGAAGTGCAGCAGGCGGGCCTGTTCAACCTCGCCGGCTTCGACGACCAGTCGCTGGACGCGATGCTGGGCACCCACTGCCCGTCGATCCTGTACCCCTATGCGCGCCAGGTGATCGGCGACCTGATCCAGGCCGGTGGCTTCGCGCCCTTCCTGCTGCAGCCGATCAACTTCGAGGCCCTGTACGCCGAAGGCCTGCGCCAGCGCGCCGCCGGCCAGCAGGGCGGCGATCTGGCCAGCAGCGAGACCAGCGGCAACGCCTGAGTGGCTGCGCAGCCTTCCATCGCACCGTCGGCCAGGCCGGCGGTCGCGGTGCTCGGCGCGGGCTCCTGGGGCACCGCGCTCGCGGCGCTGATCGCGCGCCACGATCATCCGACCCTGCTCTGGGGTCGCGATGCGGATGTCGCCGAGGCCATCGGCACCCGCCACGAGAACCCGCGCTACCTGCCGGGCATCGCCCTGCCCGGGGCGCTGCGCGCCACCACCGACCTGGCCGAAGCGCTGTCCGGCGCCGACCTGGTGCTGGTGGTGGTGCCCTCGCACGCCTTCGCCGGCACCCTGCGCGCGCTGGCGCCGATGCGCCCGGCGCACGCCGGCGTGGCCTGGGCGACCAAGGGCTTCGAGCCCGGCTCCGGCCGTTTCCTGCACGAGGTCGCCGGCGAAGTGCTGGGCGGCGACGTGCCGCTGGCCGTGGTCACCGGGCCTTCGTTCGCGAAGGAGGTCGCCAGCGGCCAGCCGACCGCGGTCACCGTGCACGGCGACGACGAGGCCTTCGCGCAGTCGGTGGCCGACGTGCTGCATGGCCCCGCGTTCCGCGCCTACACCGGCAACGACATGCTCGGCGCCGAACTCGGCGGCGCGATGAAGAACGTGCTGGCCGTGGCCACCGGCGTGGCCGATGGCATGGGCCTGGGGCTCAACGCCCGCGCCGGCCTGATCACCCGCGGCCTGAACGAGATGCTGCGCCTGAACATCGCCATCGGCGGCAGGCCAGAGACCCTGATGGGCCTGGCCGGCCTGGGCGACCTGGTACTGACCAGCACCGGCGACCTCTCGCGCAACCGCCGCCTGGGCCTGGCGCTCGGCCGCGGGCAGAGCCTGGACGAGGCTGTGCGCGAGATCGGCCAGGTGGTGGAATCGGTGCAGACCGCCGACGAGGTCATGCGCCAGGCCGATGCCCACGGCGTCGAGCTGCCGATCTCCAGCAACGTCCGCGACGTGCTGCACGGCGACATCACCCCGGCCGAGGGGCTGGCCCGCCTGCTCGCCCGCGAGCAGAAGGCCGAGTACGCCAGCAAGCTGATCGGCTGAACTGAAAGCCTGTCCGCCGTGCGCGCACGGCACCGTACGACACACGCGACACCACACACAAAGGGGATCACTCCACCCATGGCAAACCGTATCCGTCGTTCCGCCCTCGCAGTGGCGCTGGCTGCCGCGCCGATGCTGGCCTTCGCGCAGGATGCCGCTCCCGAAGCCCCCGAAGCGCCGACCGGCTGGACCGGCACCGGCGAACTCGGCTTCGCGCTCGCGCGCGGCAACGCCCGCTCCGAGAACTTCAATGCCAGGCTCGCCTTCGGCCGCGAGACCGAGGACTGGAAGCACGGCTGGTACGCCGCCGCGTTGCGCGCGAAGGGCGAGGTCACCGGCGATTTCGACGGTGACGGCGTGGACGAGGAACGTTACGAGCTCAACGCCAACCGCTACGAGCTGGGCGCATCCAGCGCGTACAAGTTCGACGACCGCAACCACATCTCCGGCAGCGGCCGCTACGAGAACGACGACTTCTCGCCCTACGAATACCAGGCCACGGTGGCCCTCAGCTACGGCCGCAAACTGGTCGATTCCGAGCGCACGAAGTTTCTGGGTGAGGTCGGCCCGGGCTACCGCCGCGCGCGCGACGCCGAAACCGGCGACATCGAGTCCGACGCCATCCTGCGCGGCCTGCTCGACTTCAGCCACCGCCTGACCGACAACACCGAGCTGTTCAACAAGCTCCTGATCGAGGCCGGTTCCGACAACACCTTCGCCCAGAACGACTTCGGCGTCGCGGTGGCGATGAACGAGTCCTTCGCGCTGAAGGCGGGCCTGCAGCTGCGGCACAACACCGAGGTCGGCGCGGACACGCGCAAGACCGACAGCCTGACCACGATCAATCTGGTCTACAGCTTCCGCTGAGCCCGGCGCGGCGCGGCCCGGCCCCGGGGCCGACTACCGGACAAAAAGAAACCCCGGCCTTTCGGCCGGGGTCGTGCATCGCAGGCGCGGAGAGAGGTCGCGCTGCGACGCCGGGAGTTACCCCGTGGGACTTACCAGGTGAAACGCGGGCCGACGAACCATTCGGTCACGTCGCCGTTGAACTTGACGTCGCCGTTGATGCCCCAGTTCGCGTTGAAGCGGACGTTGGCACCCAGGCGGCCGTAGAAGTCGCCGTCGATGCCGCCGTCGTAGTCTTCGTAGCCGGCCAGGGCGTAGCCGTCGAAGTTGTTGGCCAGCAGGCCGCGGACGCCGACCTCGGTGCTCCAGCCGTCGAAGTCGAGCTCCTGGCCGAGCACGCGGCCCGCGTCGAGCTTCTGGTAGGCGACGCGGGCCAGCAGGTCGGCGCGCGGCGAGATCTCGAGGTTGTAGCCGAGGCCGAGGTGGTACTGGTCGACGTCGCGGTTGGTGTGGTCGATCTCCTGGCTGCCGAGGCCGCCGAAGACGTGGAAGTTGGGGTGGAACGCGAACGATGCGTTGGCGGCGTAGCCGTCGGCGTCGATGTCGCCGTTGGAAGCCTTGTAGCCGCCCTCGACGTAGTTGTAGGTGACGCCTTCGGCGGCGTTTGCGGCAAACGGCAGCGATGCCGCCAGTGCAATGGCGATCAGGGAGCGCTTCATCGGGGGAGATCCTCTGTTTAGTTCTAGATTTGGGAAGAGGACCGGCCACGGGGGCAGGGGAGGGGAGAGAACCGATCGGGGAAATCGGATACCGCCCGTGGCCGGTGCACGCATCATGCCGATGTGAAGGCAACGTGACCTGAATATTGAACCCGCGGGTGCAGGAACTTTTCGGAAATCTGTGTCCCGGGCCTGTTGCAACGGCTTGCAGGCGAGCGTCGATCCGTGGTTTGCGCCGCCTCAACCCGCGTCCGCGAATCCGGATTGCCGCCACGCTTCGTATGCCACCACCGCCACCGCGTTCGACAGGTTGAGGCTGCGGTTGCCGGGGCGCATCGGCAGCCGCAGGCGCCGGTCGGCGGGAACCGCGTCCAGCACGTCGCCGGGCAGCCCGCGGGTCTCGCAGCCGAAGAGGAAGGCATCGCCGTCGGCATAGCGCGGGGTGTCGTAGCGCACCTGCCCGCGCGAACTGAGCGCGAACAGCCGCGCCGGGGCGATCGCGGCCAGCGCCGCGTCGAGGTCGTCGTGCACCGCCACCGGCGCGTACTCGTGGTAGTCCAGCCCGGCGCGCTTGAGCTGGCGGTCGTCCATGTCGAAGCCCAGCGGCCGCACCAGGTGCAGGCGCGCGCCGGTGTTGGCGCACAGGCGGATCACGTTGCCGGTGTTGGGCGGGATTTCCGGCTGGTGGAGGATGATGTCGAACATCGCGGGCGCGGCGGTGCGGGCCGGCAGGATACCCGCCGCGGCCGGCTACCAGGCGAGTTCCTCGCCGCGCCAGTCGAGGAAGCGGCCGCTGTCGTCCACGCCCAGGCCGTCGATGACGCCGAGCAGGCCGGTGGCGGATTCCGTTGCGGTTTCCGTAGCCTGTTCGCCGCCCATCTCCGTCTGCACCCAGCCCGGGTGCAGGGCCACCACCGCGATCCCGCGCTCGCGCAGGGCGTGCGCCAGCAGCGCGGTGGCCATGTTCTGCGCGGCCTTGCTGATGTTGTAGCTCGGCGTGCCGAAGCGGCCACAGCCGGCGATCGAGCCCAGCTGCGAGGACAGGTTGGCCACCTTCGCGCCGTCGGCCAGCAGCGGCGCCAGGGCCTGGACCAGCAGCAGCGGGCCCATGGCATTGACGCGGAAGCTGTGCTCCAGATTGGCTTCGCCGAGGTTTCCAAACCGCTCCCCGGAGTGCAGCACGCCGGCGTTGTTGACCAGCAGGTCGATGCGCACGCCGTCGGTCAGCACCAGCGGCAGCTCCGCCGCGAAGGCGGCCCGCGATCGCGCGTCAGCCACGTCCAGCGGCAGCAGGTGCAGGCGGCCGGGATGCTCGCCGGCGAGGGCGTTGAGGTCGGTGGCGCGGCCAGGCTGGCGGCAGGCGGCCAGGACGTGGTCGCCGCGCGCGAGCAGCTGGCGGACGAACTCCAGCCCCAGGCCACGATTGGCGCCGGTGACGATCGAGGTGCGGATAGGCGTGTCCATGCCGCGAGCATGCACCAAACCCTGTTGCGGTGTGGTCGTGGACCGGTATCGCCGGTACCAATGGCCCGCCCCGGGGCCGGCGCGGCGGCTTACCATGGCGTTTCGATCCCGCAAGGAAGAACCATGCCGACCGCCAAGACCCTGCCGCGCCGCGGAACCGTCCTCGCCATCGCACTCGCTGCAGTCCTCGGGACCGTGGCTCCCGTAGCCTGGGCCGAGGCCGAGCCCGCCGAGGCCCGGGCCGGCGTCGACATCGCCTACGAGGAATTCACCCTGCCCAACGGCCTGCGCGTGGTGGTGCACACCGACCGCAAGGCGCCGATCGTGGCGGTGAACATCTGGTACCACGTCGGCAGTAAGGACGAGCCCTCGGGCCGCAGCGGCTTCGCGCACCTGTTCGAGCACCTGATGTTCCAGGCCTCGGAGAACCATGACGGCGAATTCTTCGCGCCCTTCAAGCAGGTCGGCGTGACCGACCAGAACGGCACCACCAACACAGACCGCACCAACTACTTCCAGAACGTGCCCACCACCGCGCTCGACACCGCGCTGTGGATGGAGTCCGACCGCATGGGCCACCTGCTGGGCGCGGTCGACCAGGCGGCGCTGGACGAGCAGCGCGGCGTGGTCCAGAACGAGAAGCGCCAGGGCGAGAACCAGCCCTACGGTCAGGCCTGGACCAAGCTGATGCAGGCGCTCTACCCGAAGGGCCACCCCTACCACCACACCGTGATCGGCTCGATGAACGACCTGGACGCCGCCGCGCTCGAGGACGTGCACGCCTGGTTCCGCGCCTGGTACGGACCGAACAACGCGGTGCTGGTCCTGGCCGGCGACATCGACCTCGCCACCGCGAAGGAGAAAGTGGCGAAGTACTTCGGCCACATTCCCGCCGGCCCCGACATGGCGCAGCCGAAGGTGGACGTCGCGCGCCGCGCGCAGTCCACCCGCGAGACCATGGAAGACAAGGTGCCGCAGCCGCGCATCTATCGCGTCTGGAACGTGGCCGAGGTCGGCGATGCCGATCTCGACCGCCTGCAGCTGCTGGCCCAGGTGCTGGGCGGCAGCCGCTCCTCGCGCCTGGACACGCGCCTGCTGCATCGCGACCAGCTGGTCGACAGCATCAGCGCCGGCACCTACGGCAAGCAGCTGGGCTCGAACTTCATGGTCATCGCCAACGTCAAGCAGGGGGTGGACCCGGCGAAGGTCGAGGCGGTGATCGACGAGGAAATCGCCCGCCTGCTGGCCGAAGGCCCGACCGCGGAGGAACTGGAGCGCGCACGCACCGTATTCCGCGCCGGCTTCGTCCGCGGCATCGAGCGCATCGGCGGCTTCGGCGGCAAGGCCGATGCCCTGGCCGAGTGCGCGGTCTATGAAGGCGACCCGGGCTGCTTCCGCGAGTCGCTGCGCATCATCGATACTGCCACCGCCGAGGAGGTGCAGGCCGCCGGCCGCAACTGGCTGGCCAAGGGCGAACACACGCTGGTGGTCGTGCCCGGTGAGCGCATCGCGCTGGCCGAGGAGCCTGCAGGCACGCCGCAGCCCTGGAACCTGCCGGCGATCGACGCCCGCTACGGCGTGCAGCCGGCCACGGTCGACCGCAGCCAGGGCGTGCCGATGCCGGACGCCTTCCCGGAGCTGAAATTCCCGGCCGTGGAGCGCGCCACCCTGTCCAACGGCAGCACCGTGGTGCTGGCCCGCCGCAGCGGCGTGCCGGTGGTGCAGCTGAGCTACCAGTTCCCGGGCGCCGGCTACAGCGCCGACGCCGGCGGCAAGGTCGGCACGGCCAGCTTCGCCATGGGCATGCTGGACGAGGGCGCCGCCGGCCAGGGTGCGTTGGCCTTCGCCGACCGCGCCGAGGCGCTGGGCGCGCAGCTGGGTGCCGGCGCCGGCCTGGACGCCGGCACCGCGTGGCTGTCGGCGCTGAAGGGTGAGCTGGACGGTTCGGTGGCGCTGTTCGCCGACATGCTGCGCCGGCCCAACTTCGATGCCGCCGAGATCGAACGCGTGCGCGCGACCTGGATCGCCAACATCGCGCAGGAGAAGGCGCGGCCGCAGACCGCCGCGCTGCGCGTGCTGCCGCCGCTGCTCTACGGCGAGGGCCATCCCTATTCGATGCCGTTCACCGGCAGCGGCACCGAGGACTCCATCGCCTCGCTGACCCGGGACGACCTGATGGCCTTCCACCGCGCCAGCGTCCGCCCCGAGGGCGCGACCCTGGTGGTGGTCGGCGACACCACCCTGGCCGAGATCGTGCCGGTGCTGGAAAAGCACCTGGGTGACTGGGTCGGCAGCGGCGACGCGCCCGCGGCCGCCGCGGCGATTCCGGCCGTGCCGCGCCCGGCCGGTGCGCGCGTGTTCCTGATCGACCAGCCCGGTGCGGTGCAGGCCAACATCTACGCCGGCCAGCTGGTGCCCTCGACCACGGACACCGGCGCGGTGCGCTTCGACATCGCCAACGGCGTGATCGGCGGCGACTTCACCGCGCGCCTGAACATGAACCTGCGCGAGGACAAGCACTGGTCCTACGGCGCGCGCAGCGGCGCGTCGGGTGCCCTGGGCCAGCGCCCGTGGCTGGCCTCGGCCCCGGTGCAGATCGACAAGACCGCCGAAGCCATGGCCGAGATGCAGCGCGAGATCGCCGGCTTCGCCAGCGGCGAGGCGCCGCCGACCGCGGAGGAAGTCGAGCGCATCCGCGCGATCAACACCCTGAGCCTGCCCGGCGCCTACGAGACCACCTCGTCGGTGGCCTCGACCATCGCCGGCAACGTCCTGTATGGCCGCCCGGACGACTACGTGGTGCGCCGCAAGGCCGAGGTCGAGGCCATGACCCCGGCCCAGGTGGCCGCGGCCGCGAAGACCCTCGACGCGTCCACCCTGACCTGGGTGGTGGTCGGCGACCTGTCGCAGATCGAGGCCCCGGTGCGCGCGCTGGAACTGGGCGAGGTCACCATCCTCGACGCCGACGGCAAGCCGGTGGCCCGCTGAGGCGGCGCGCGACCGGGGCACAATCACGTCCATCCTTCACGGAGCCATTCCCATGCGCGCACTGCTGCTGATCCCCGTCCTGGCCACGCTGTCCGCCTGCACCTGGGTGCACATGGCCCCGGGCGCGTCCTCGGTGCGTGTGGCGGCTTCGCCGCCGGCGGGCTGCGACAAGCGCGGCGAGATCGAGGTGGCGGTGAAGCACAGCGTCGCCTTCATCGATCGCAACCCGCTCCGCGTGCGCGAGGAACTGGAGACCCTGGCCCGCAACGAGGCCCCCGGCCTGGGTGCGGACACCATCCACCCGCTGTCCGACCCGGTCCGCGGCGCCCAGCGCTGGGCCGCCTGGCGCTGCGGCGGCTGACCGGGCGGGCGGTTGGGCCCTCCGGGAGCCCCTCAACCCCCGGAATGTGCGCCGGGGGCCGGAAGCCGGTACCCTAGGAAATCTTTGTTCCTGCACTCTGGCGGCCAGCCCATGTTGTTCCAGCACGTAGCCATTGCCGGCCTCGCCCACATCGACGCCCCGCGCCGGTTGTCCTCGGACGAGATCAACGCCCGCCTGAAGCCGACGCTCGACCGCCTCGGCATCAAGACCGACGTCCTCAAGGACATCGCCGGCATCCACGCCCGTCGCCTCTGGGATGGCGACATGCAGGCCTCCGACGCCGCCACGCTCGCCGGCGTGAAGGCGCTGGCCGACGCCGGCGTCGACCCCGCGCGCATGGGCCTGCTGGTCAACACCTCGGTCAGCCGCGACTACCTGGAGCCGTCCACGGCCTCGATCGTCAGCGGCAACCTCGGCCTGCCCGACACCTGCCAGAACTTCGACGTCGCCAACGCCTGCCTGGCCTTCATCAACGGCATGGACATCGCCAGCCGCATGATCGAGCGCGGCGAGATCGACTACGCCCTGGTGGTGGACGGCGAGACCGCCGACCTCGCCTACGAGAAGACCATCGAGCGCATGACCCGCGCCGACGTCACCGAGGAAGACTTCCGCAACGAGCTGGCCACCCTGACGCTCGGCTCCGGCGCCGCCGCCATGGTGCTGGCGCGTGCCGAACTCGCCCCGGGCGCCCCGCGCTACAAGGGCGGCGTGACCCGCGCGGCCACCGAGTGGAACAAGCTCTGCCGCGGCAACCTCGACGGCATGATCACCGACACCCGCATGCTGCTGATCGAAGGCGTGAAGCTGGCGCAGAAGACCTTCCAGGTCGCCACGCAGAAGCTTGGCTGGGTGGTGGGCGAGCTCGACCAGTTCGTGATCCACCAGGTCAGCAAGGTGCACACCGCTGCCTTCACCAAGGCCATGGGCATCGACCCGAAGAAGGTCATGACCATCTTCGGCGAGCACGGCAACATCGGCCCGGCCTCGGTGCCGATCGTGCTCAGCAAGCTGCGCGAGATGGGCCGCCTGAAGAAGGGCGACCGCGTGGCCCTGCTGGGCATCGGCTCGGGCCTGAACTGCTCGATGGCCGAGGTGGAGTGGTAAGCGCCGGCATCCGCTGACGCACAGGAAGGCCGGCTTGTCCGGCCTTCGTTGTTTCCGGGCAGGTCTATGGAGTTTGGAATCGAGGTGCTGGCGCTGCTGGCGCTGACAGCCTTCGTCGCAGGCACGATCGACGCGCTGGCCGGCGGCGGCGGGCTGATCACCATTCCCGCGCTGATGGCCGCCGGCGTGCCGCCGGTGCAGGCGATCGCCACCAACAAGCTGCAGTCGAGCTTCGGCACCACCAGCGCCGTGCTCGCCTTCGCGCGCCAGGGGCGGATCGACTTCCGGCGCTTCCTGTGGCCTGTGGTGGGCGCGTTCGCGGGCTCGGTGGGCGGCGCGATCGCGATCCAGCTCGTGGATCCCTCGTTCCTGGCCGGCCTGGTGCCGGTGCTGCTGGTGGCGATGGCGGCCTACTTCCTGCTCGGGCCGAAGGCCAGCGAAGCCGAGCGCCACGCGCGGCTGGGGCAGGCGGCGCTGGTCACGATCATGTTCGCGCTGGGCTTCTATGACGGTTTCTTCGGCCCCGGCACCGGCTCGTTCATGGCGACCGCGCTGGTGGCGCTGTTCGGCATGGGCCTGGTGTCGGCCACCGCGCATACCAAGCTGCTGAACCTGTCGAGCAACATCGCCGCGCTGGTGACCCTGGTCATCGGCGGCCAGGTGCTGTGGGTAGTGGGGCTGGTGATGGCGGTGGCGAGCATCGCCGGCGGCCAGCTGGGCGCGCACCTGGCGCTGGGCAGGGCCGGCGCGCGATTGATCCGGCCGCTGCTGGTGGTGATGTCGCTGGTGTTGACGGTGAAGCTGCTGATGGAGCCCGGGAATCCGCTGGTGGAATGGGTGAGGGGGTTCGCGGGCTGAGGCGGCGGATGGCCGCGGTCCCTGTCCCGGACACGCGCAGGGAGCTGCCTCAGCCCGCCGCGCAGCACTTCTTGTACTTCTTCCCGCTCCCGCAGGGACACGCATCATTGCGCCCAGGCCCATCATCGCGCCGGATCGGCGTACGCGGGGTCAGCGCCTCCACCCGGTGGTGGTTGAGGTCGGCCATCATCCCCGGGAGATCGACTACGATCCCCAGGCGCTCGCGGTAGTCGACCGGCATCGCCGGGGCGGTCGGGTCGTCGGGGTTGATGGCTTCGCCGCTGGCCAGGCGGTCGAGCGCGTCGAAGATGTCCTCGATCCAGTCGTTGTCGTCCAGCCAGCGGTCCCATTCGGCCTCGCGCAGCATCACCGCGGTGAAGAAGCCCTGCGCCCAGTCGGCACCAACGTCGAGTTCGTCCTCGCGCAGGCTGTCTTCGCCGCCGAGTTCAGGGTCCTCGGGCAGCCACATCAGCGGTGCGAGGTGGTCGGGCAGGTCGGAATCGCCATGGCGCACGCGGGCGACGGCCATGTTCAGGTGGCCCATCAGCAGCTGTTGCACGGCGGCCGCCTCGTCTTCGCTGTCCCAGCGCGGCGTTTTGCCGCCCCAGACCACGGGCTGCCACTCCTCCGGCGGCACCGATGAAGGCGACACCGCCAGCGCGGTCAGGAAGCCGTCCAGGGCCTCCAGGTTGAATCCCTTGAACGGCACCGCGCGCTGGTCCAGCAGGGTGGCCAGGCGTTCGATCCGGTCTTCGTCGAGGTAGGGCGGGGCGGCGGCGGTCATCGGGGCAGGCATCCGGAAAGGCAGGCGGGCATGGTAGTCGCCCAGGCCGGCGCGCAGGTGGGTCGGCACCCGCGGGCTACAATTGCGCGATGGATTTCCCCGACTACCCCGCCACCCGTCACCGCTTCCAGGTGCGCCCCGGCATCGAGCTGAGCTACCTCGACGAAGGCCCCCGCGATGGCGAGGTCGTGGTCATGGTCCACGGCAACCCGTCGTGGAGCTACTACTGGCGCCACCTGGTGGCGGGCCTTTCGGATCGCTACCGCTGCATCGTCCCCGACCACGTCGGCATGGGGCTTTCCGACAAGCCCGACGACGCGCCCAACGCGATCCCGCGCTACGACTACACCCTGCAGTCGCGCGTGGACGACCTGGCCGCGCTGCTCGACCACCTCGGCATCACCGGTCCGGTGACCCTGGCGGTGCACGACTGGGGCGGGATGATCGGCTTCGGCTGGGCGCTGTCGCACCAGGCGCAGGTGCAGCGGCTGGTGGTGCTCAACACCGCGGCCTTCCCGATGCCCGAGGCCAAGGCCATGCCCTGGCAGATCGCGCTGGGCCGCGACTACAACGTCGGCGAGATGGTGATCCGCGGCTTCAACGCGTTCTCGTCCGGCGCCTCGTGGCTGGGCGTGGAGCGCAGGATGCCGGCCGAGGTGCGCCGCGCCTACGTCGCGCCCTACGACAGCTGGAAGAACCGTATTTCCACGGTGCGCTTCATGCAGGACATCCCGCTGTCGCCGAAGGACAGGGCGTGGCCGCTGCTGGAGGAATCCGGCCAGCGCCTGCACGAGTACGCGGGCCTGCCGGCCTTCATCGGCTGGGGGCTGAAGGACTTCGTGTTCGACCATCACTTCCTGGAACGCTTCCAGGCCGAGCTGCCGGGCGCGGAGGTGATGGCCTTCGATGATGCCGGGCACTACGTGCTCGAGGACAAGCACGAGGTGCTGGTTCCCGCGATCCGAGACTTCCTCGACCGCCACCCGCTGCAGCGCCCGCACCAACAGCGCTGATCCGCGACCGCCGGCGGGTGCCGGCTGCCACTGCCTCAGGCCGCGATCGGCGGCGGCAGCGCGGGCGGCGGGGTGCCGCGATCGTTGGGATTGTCGCTGTCGTCGGGATTGCCGTCGCGGTCGTTGGCCGCGGCTTCGCGCCAGATCCAGTCGGCCGGGGCGAGCGGCGCCAGGCCGTGGGCGGCGCGGGCGCGGTCGCACTGCGGGCTGGGCTCGCCGGATTCCCAGGAGGCTGCGACATCGCGGCAGGCCTGCGGCCGCATGGGGTGGATGCTGCAGCGGGAATGACGGCCGATGTCGGCGTCCAGCGCGATGCAGCGCGGGTGGCCGCCGCCTTCGGTGCCGCGCATGGCGAACTCGTGGCTGCGCAGGGGCACGGTCAGTTCGCGCGGCACGCCGCCGCCCAGGTCGGGCTCGGCCTCGGACCAGTGCAGGCTCACGCGGTAGTGGGCGCAGCAGGCGCCGCAGCTCAGGCAGGGGTGGGGCACGCGGGCGGTCGTGATGCGGTGGGGAGCGGATTTTTCGACCACGGCCCGGGGGTGCGCAAGTGCCGCGGAGGCAGCGGCGCGGGCAGCCGGTTACAGTGCCGGCAGGCTTTCCTGGAGACCCCTGATGACGCGCAGCCGTTTGCTTGCTTCCTGCCTCCTGCTCTCCGGGGCCTGTCTGTTCACGGCGACGACCGGGGCTCATGCGGAAAATCCGCGCCCGGATCGCAGCTTCTCCACCAGCGACGCCTTCGATGCCTCGGAGATCCCGGCCTATGCCGGCAGCCACGACGCGGTCTACGCGCGCATCGACGCCGACCTCGACGCGCATGTGGCCGAGTTGCAGCGCTGGGTCCGCCAGCGTTCGATCAGCGCCCAGGACGACGGCATCCGGGACATGGCGGGGCTGGTCGCCGACGACCTGCGCGCGCTGGGCTTCCAGCAGGTCGAGCTGGTCGAAACGCCGGGGCATCCGGGCGTCCTCGGCCACTACGATGCCGGCGCCGAGCGGACCCTGGTGGTCTACATGATGTACGACGTGCAGCCGATCGAGGACAACTGGCGCATCGACGATCCCTTTGCCGGCGAGCTGGTCGAGCACGAACTGGGCACGGTGCTGATGGCGCGCGGCGCGACCAACCAGAAGGGTCCGCAGCGCGCCTTCCTCAACGCGGTGGACGCCATCATCAAGGCGCAGGGCCAGCTGCCGGTGAACCTGTACGTGGTCGCCGAGGGCGAGGAGGAGCTGGGCTCGCCCAACTTCGGCGCCGTGGTCGCGCCCTGGGCCGACCGCCTGCGCGAAGCGGACGGCGCCTTCTTCCCGATGAACATCCAGAACCCGGCCGGCGAGGCGACGCTCAACCTCGGCGTGAAGGGCATCATCTATTTCGAGCTGGAATCCAGGGGCGGCGCGTGGGGCGGCCCGGCGCGGGCCGAAGTGCACGGTTCGCTCAAGGCGCTGGTGGATTCGCCGGCGCTGCGGCTGGTGCAGGCCATCGCCTCGATGACCTCGCCCGACGGCAACACCATCCTGATTCCCGGCTACTACGACGCGGTGCAGGCCCCGACCGTGGCCGAGCAGCGCCTGGTCAATGCGTTGGCGCTGGCGTCCAACGACAGGCAGCAGCAGGAGGCGCTGGGCGTCTCGCGCTGGATCGACGGCGACGAAGGGCGCGACGCCCTGGTCCGCAACCTCTACGACCCGACGCTCAACATCGACGGCATCTGGAGCGGTTACACCGGGGAAGGGGTGAAGACCATCCTGCCGCACGTGGCCACGGCCAAGATGGATTCGCGCCTGCCGCCCGGCCTGGAGCCGGACGAGGCGTTCCGGATGCTGCGCGCGCACCTGGATGCGAACGGCTTCGAGGACATCGTGGTGCGCCCGATGTCGGGCTATCCGGCGGCTTCGACCCCGGTCGACGATCCGCTGGTGCAGGCCTCGATCGGCGTGTTCAACAAGTACGGGACCCGGCTGCGCGTCGCGCCCTGGCTGGCGGGCAGCGCACCGTTCCACCACTTCACCCGCAGCCTGGGCCTGCCCTTCGTGTTCGGCGGCCTGGGCCACGGCTCGGGCGCGCACGCGCCGGACGAGTACATGCTGGTGCATCCGGCCGCGGGCGTGGAGGCCGCCGGGCTGGCGGCGATCGAGAAGTCCTACGTCGACATGCTGTTCGCGCTGGGCGCGATGGGGGACTGAGCGGCGATAATCGCGCGATGACCGAAGCCTGCAACATCGCCGCGGCGCTGCCCCGGCTCGCCGCCGAGGCACCGGAGCGCATCGCGATGCGCTGCCCGGGCCACGGCGGCCGCTACGACGCGGCCCTCAGCTACGGCGAGCTCGACCGGCGCAGCGACGCCATCGCCGCCGGCCTGGCACGGCGCGGCATCGGCCGCGGCAGCCGCACGGTGGTGATGGTGCGGCCGACGCCGGAGTTCTTCCTGCTGATGTACGCGCTGTTCAAGGCCGGTGCGGTACCGGTGCTGGTGGACCCGGGCATCGACAAGCGTGCGCTGAAGCAGTGCCTGGACGAGGCGCGGCCGGACGCCTTCATCGGCGTGCCGCTGGCGATGTTCGCGCGCGTGCTGCTGCGCTGGGCGCGGGCGGCGAAGCTGCGCATCACCACCGGGCGCAGCGCGCGGTTCGCCGACGCCACCCTGGCCGAGGTGGAACGCGACGGCGAGGGCGCCGGCCCGCAGCTGATCGCGACCGCACCCGACGACGTGGCCGCGATCCTGTTCACCAGCGGATCCACCGGCGTGCCCAAGGGCGTGGTCTACCGCCACCGCCACTTCGTGGCCCAGATCGACATGCTGCGCGACGCCTTCGGCCTGCAGCCCGGCGGCGTCGACCTGCCGACCTTCCCGCCGTTCGCGCTGTTCGATCCGGCGCTGGGGCTGACCTCGATCATTCCCGACATGGATCCGACGCGGCCGGCGAAGGCCGATCCGCGCAAGCTGCATGCGGCGATCGAACGCTTCGGCGTGACCCAGCTGTTCGGTTCGCCGGCGCTGATGCGGGTGCTGGCGAACCACGGGCGGCCGCTGCCCACCGTCACCCGCGTCACCTCGGCCGGCGCACCCGTGCCCGCCGACGTAGTGGCGAAGATGCGCGAACTGCTGCCCGCCGACGCCCAGTTCTGGACGCCCTACGGCGCGACCGAATGCCTGCCGGTGGCGGTGATCGAGGGTCGCGAACTGATGACCCTGCGCGAGCGCACCGAGACCGGCGCCGGCACCTGCGTCGGTCGCCCGGTGGCGCCGAACGAGGTGCGCATCATCCGCATCACCGACGAGGCCATCGCCGAGTGGTCGGACGAACTGCTGGTGAAGCCGGGCCAGGTCGGCGAGATCACGGTGGCGGGGCCCACGGCCACGGACACCTATTTCAACCGTGAGGCGCAGACGCGGCTGGCGAAGATCCGCGAAGGTGCGCGCATCGTCCACCGCATGGGCGACCTCGGCTATTTCGACGCCGAAGGCCGCCTCTGGTTCTGCGGCCGCAAGTCGCAGCGCGTGGTCACCGCCAACCGCACCCTCTGCACCGAACAGGTCGAGCCGGTCTTCGATACCCACCCCGAAGTGCGCCGCACCGCCCTGGTCGGCATCGGCGAACGCGGCGCCCAGCGGCTGCTGCTCTGCGTCGAGTTGAACGTCGGCATCGCGAAGACGGAGCACGCCCGCATCGCCGACGAACTCCGCCACCTCGGCGAAGGTTTCGTGCACACCGCCCACGTCGACAGCTTCACCTTCCACCCCGCATTCCCGGTCGACATCCGCCACAATGCGAAGATCGGCCGCGAAAAGCTGGCCGTCTGGGCCGCGCGCGAGCTCCGTGCCGGCAGGGTCTTCGAACCGGCGTCGGCGCCGGACTGACGCGGGAGCGGCGTGGTGCGGATACTGGTGACGGGCGGTGGCGGATTCCTCGGGCAGGCGCTGTGCCGCGGCCTGGTCGAACGCGGGCACGAGGTCACCAGCTTCAACCGCGGCCACTACCCGGAGCTCGACGTGCTGGGCGTGCGCCAGCTGCGCGGCGACCTCGCCGACCGCGACGCCGTCATCGCCGCCTGCGCCGGCATGGACGCGGTGCTGCACAACGCCGCCAAGGCCGGCGCCTGGGGCAGCTACGACAGCTACCACCGCGCCAACGTCATGGGCACCGGGCACGTGCTGGCCGGCTGCCGCGAGCACTTCGTGCCGAAGCTGGTGCACACCTCCTCGCCCAGCGTCACCCACCGCGCCACGCATCCGGTGGAAGGCGGCACCGCCGACACCGTGCCCTACGGCGAGGACCTGAAGGCGCCGTACGCGGCCACCAAGCTGATCGCCGAGAAGATCGTGCTCGCCGCCAACGACGACACCCTGGCCACGGTCGCCCTGCGCCCGCGCCTGATCTGGGGCCCGGGCGACAACCAGCTGGTGCCGCGGCTGGCCGAGCGCGCGCGCGCCGGCCGCCTGCGCTTCGTAGGCGACGGGCTCAACCGCATCGACACCACCTATATCGACAACGCCGCCCAGGCCCACTTCGACGCGCTCGACCATCTCGAGGTCGGCGCCGCCTGCGCCGGCCGCGCCTACTTCATCAGCAACGGCGAGCCGATGGCGGTGCGCGATATCGTCAACGGCCTGTTGCGGGCCTCGGGCGCGCCGGAGGTGCAGGGCACGATCCCGTTCCGCGTGGCCTACGCCGTGGGCGCGGCCTGCGAGGCGCTGTGGCCGCTGCTGCGCCTGGGCGGCGAGCCGCCGATGACCCGCTTCCTGGCCGAGCAGCTCAGCACCACCCACTGGTACGACATGGCGCCGGCCACCCGCGACTTCGGCTACGTGCCGCGGGTGTCGATCGCCAAGGGGCTGGAGCGCCTGGCCGCGTCGCAGGGCGGGGCGGCCATCACTTCCTGACCACCGCGCTCCCCTGAACATGTGCCCGGTCGTCCGCATTCCGACGGACCGGAGAATCCAGATGCTCAGCTACGCCGTCATTTTCATCGTCATCGCCCTGATCGCCGCCGTGCTCGGTTTCGGCGGCATCGCCGGTACCGCCGCGGGCATCGCCAAGATCCTGTTCGTGGTGTTCCTGATCCTGGCCATCATCTCGTTCTTCCGCGGCAGGAAGATCTGAATCCCCGCCGCCGCGGTGCCGCCTCCGGCACCGCGGCGGCGCAGGCCGCGGCCGCTACAATGCCGGCCATGGCCCGATCCCCGTCTCCCTTGTCCGGCTTGAAGCCGCTGGCCGGCCGCGCGCTGGAATCGGCGCTCAACCGCGCGCTCACCCTCGACGACGACACCCGCCAGGCGCTGTCCCGGCTGGACGGGCGGCATGTCGCCCTGCACCTGGCCTCGCCGCCGCTGGCGATGTCGATCCGCGTCGACGGCGAGGCGCTGCGCGTGGGCCCGGTGGAGGCCGACGCCGATCCCGACCTGTCGGTGCGCACCACGATCGGCGGCCTCTTCGGCCAGCTGCAGACCCTGCTCGGTGCCGGCGACGACCACGCCACGCCCAGCGGCCGCCTGCGCATCGAGGGCGATGCCGAGCTGGCGCGCGCGCTGCAACGGCTGGCCCAGCGTTTCGATCCCGACTGGCAGCGGCCCTTCGTGGCCGCCTTCGGCGAGGTGGTGGGCGTGCAGGTGGCCAATGCCGCGGCCTCGGCGCTGAAGGGCGCGCGCCGCGCCGGCCAGGAGTTCGCGTCCACCGCTGCCGAATACGTGGTGGAGGAGTCGCGCGACGTGGTCGGGAAGCATGAGCTCGACGCCTTCCACGACGATGTCGACGTGCTGCGCGACGACGTCGAGCGCATCGCCGCGCGCGTGGCGCGCCTGGCGGCGGCCGCGGGAGGCGCGCGGTGAGGTCGGGCCTGCATGCGCTGAAGATCGGGCGCGTCCTGCTCCGCTACCGCCTGCACACCCTGGCCGAGGGCACGCCGGCCGGGCGCTGGCTGTGGCTGCTGCGGCCCTTCGTGCCGGGCGCCGAACGCGGGATCACCGACCTGCCGCGCGGCGCGCGCGTGCGCCTGGCACTGCAGGAGCTCGGGCCGATCTTCGTCAAGTTCGGCCAGGTGCTGTCCACGCGCCGCGACCTGGTGCCGCCCGACATCGCCGACGAGCTGGTGCTGCTGCAGGATCAGGTCGCGCCCTTCGACGGCGAGGTCGCGCGCGGGATCGTCGAGCGCGAGCTGGGAATGCCGGTGGCCGACGCCTTCGCGCGCTTCGACACCGTGCCGCTGGCTTCGGCCTCGGTGGCGCAGGTGCATGCGGCGGAGCTGCCCGGCATCGACGGTGGCCTGCCGCGGCAGGTGGTGGTGAAGGTGCTGCGCCCTGGCATCGACGCCCGCATCGCCGCCGACATCCGCCTGCTCGAGCGCATCGCAGGCTTCGTCGAGCGCACCCATCCCAATGCCGACAAGATCCGCCCGCGCGAAGTCGTGGACGAGGTCGCGACCACGCTCGCCGCCGAGCTGGATCTGCAGCGCGAGGGCGCGAACGCCTCGGTGCTGCGCCGCAACTGGGAGGGTTCGCCCGACCTGTACGTGCCGGCGCCGGTGTGGTCGCACAGCACCGAGCGGATCCTGACGCTGGAGCGTGTGACCGGCATCCCCAGCGACGACCTCGCCGCGATCGAGGCCGCCGGCATCGACCGCAGGCTGCTCGCGGCCAAGGCCGTGCGCGTGTTCTACACCCAGGTGTTCCGCGACAACTTCTTCCACGCCGACGCCCACGCCGGCAACATCTGGGTCGACGACGACCCGTCGCGGCGGCTCAACCCGCGCTTCATCGCGCTGGACTTCGGCATCGTCGGCCAGCTGTCCGGCGACGACCAGTACTACCTCGCCGAGAACTTCATGGCGATCTTCAACAAGGACTACCGGCGCATCGCCGAGCTGCACGTGCAGGCGGGCTGGATGCCGTCGACGCTGCGCCTGGACGAGCTGGAGGCGGCGGTGCGCGGCGTCTGCGAGCCCTATTTCACGCGGCCGCTGTCGGAGTTCTCGCTCGGCGAGGTGCTGCTGAAGCTGTTCCGCACCGCGCAGCGCTACCAGCTGACCCTGCAGCCGCAGCTGATCCTGATGCAGAAGACCCTGCTCAACGTCGAGGGCGTGAGCCGGCACCTGGATCCGGAGATCGACATCTGGGCGGTGGCGCGGCCGGTGCTGGAGCGGATCCTGGCCGAGCGCTACAGCCCTCAGCGCCTGGGCGCCGAGTTCCGCAAGCGCCTGCCGGAACTCGCCACGCGCGCGCCGGAAATGCCGGGCCTGCTGCACGCCTGGCTGACGCAGCAGGTCGAGGGCCGGCACCAGCTGGGCATGCATTCGAAGGAAATGGCCGAGCTGGTCGAAGTGATGCGCGCGATGCAGCGCCGCACCGTGGCCGCGATCCTCGGCGTCGGCCTGCTGGTGGTGGCCGCGGTGCTGTACGGCCTCGACGCCGGCGGCCCGCGCCTGTGGTCGGTGCCGGTGACGGCGTGGGTCGCCGGCATCGGCGGCCTTTGGGCCATCATCGCCGCCCGCCCGCGGTGATGAGCCCCACCTCCGCCGGAAACACCCCCGGTAGGAGCGGCTATAGCCGCGATGGGAGTGAAATCGCGGCTATAGCCGCTCCCACAGAGCCTGCCGCTCCTGCCCTGGCGGTCCTGCACCTGGAGGAGCGCTTCGCCGTCGTCAACAAGCCCGCCGGCCTGATGGTCCACGACAGCAAGCTGGCCCGCGGCGAGGACGACTTTGCCGCGGATCGCCTACGTGAACAGTTCGGCCGGCCGATCTTCCTCGTGCATCGCCTCGACCGCGCCACCAGCGGCTGCCTGCTGCTGGCCTTCGACCGCGATACCGCGTCGGCGCTGGGCAAGTCGCTGATGTTGCACGAGGTCGACAAGGCCTACCTCGCCGTCTGCCGCGGCTGGCCGGCGGACGAGGCCTTCACCGTCGACCATCCGCTCGACGGCGGCCCCGGCAAGCCGCAGAAGAAGCCCGCGGTGACCCGCTTCGAACGCCTGGCCACCGCCGAACTGCCGATCCCGTCCGCCGGCTTCGAGACCTCGCGCTACGCCCTGCTGCGCGCCTGGCCTCAGACCGGCCGCTTCCGCCAGATCCGCCGTCATCTCAAGCACCTCTCGCACCACCTCGTCGGCGACACCAGCCACGGCGATGGCCGCCACAACCGCAGCTTCCGCATGATGGGCATCCATCGGATGCTGCTGCACGCCGAGCAGCTGGCCTTCCCGCATCCGCACGATGTGGCCACGCGCGTGCACGTGACCGCGCCGCCGGACGGCGAATTCGCACGCGCTCTGGCATTCTTCGCGCAGCCCTGATCGCAGCGATCGCCGCGGTTCGCCACCGCTGCCGCGAGCCGGCGATGATCGTGCAGGCCACCGGATCCCGACGCATGACCGCCACGCCGAACCCCATCGAAATCCCCGAAAGCGAGCTTGTCGAACGCTTCGTCCGCGCCTCCGGCCCCGGGGGCCAGAACGTCAACAAGGTCGCGACCGCGGTCGAGCTGCGCTTCGATATCGCCGCTTCGCCCTCGCTGCCCGAGGCGGTGCGCGAGCGACTGCTGGCCAAGCGCGACCGCCGCGTCACCGACGAAGGCGTACTGGTGATCAGCGCCCAGCGCTTCCGCACCCAGGAGCGCAACCGACAGGATGCGCGCGAGCGGCTGGCGGCCTTCATCGAATCCGGACTGCGTGCGCCGAAAAAGCGCGTACCGACCAAGCCCAGCCGCGCGGCCAAGGCGCGGCGGCTGGATGCCAAGCGCGAGCGTAGTACGATCAAGCGCGGTCGCACGGGGCGCGACTGGGACTGATCCATCGCAGGGGAACCATGAGCGCAGCCGGCGACGACATCCTGCCCGAGCTTCCGCCAAAGGTGCCGCGGGTGAAGCCGAACCGCTTCACGCGCTGGTTCGGGCGCACGATTCTCCGCCTCGGCGGCTGGCGCCTGGTCGGCGAATTCCCCGACGAACCCCGGGTGGTGCTGATCGGCGCACCGCATTCCTCGAACTGGGACGGGATCTGGGGCATGGCCGCGAAGATCGGTCTGGGCTTGGACATCAGGATCCTCGGCAAGCAGGAGCTGTTCTGGTGGCCGCTCAGCATCCTTTTGCGCGGGCTGGGGATCGTGGCGATCGACCGCCAGCGCTCGTCCGGCGTGGTCGACCAGGTCGCGGAGATGATCCGCAGCCGCGAGCGGTTCTGGTTCGGCCTCGCGCCCGAGGGCACGCGCAAGCCGGTGGAGCACTGGAAGAGCGGCTTCCTGAAGATCGCGCGCGCGGCCGATGTGCCGGTGCTGCCGGTGTATTTCCACTATCCGGAGAAGATCATCGGCGTTGGCCCGCTGTTCCACGTCGGCGACGACACCGAGGCCGACATGCGCCGCATCCGCGAGTGGTACCGGCCCTGGCAGGGGCGCAATCGCGGTACGGTCTGAGGTTTTCCAGGAGCAGGACATGAAGCGATTCGATCGAAGGCGTGCGGCCGCCGTGGTGCTGGCAGGGGCGATGCTGATGGGATGTGCGGCGATCGTGGGTGCCGCGCAAGCGCAAGATGGCGAGGCATCCACGGCTGCCGGCGCGGGCGGGGGTTCGCATACAGGTGCGACCGCAGCGCCGGTGCTCGCCATCCACGGCGGCGCGGGCGTGGTGCGCGCGGGGCTTTCGGACGAGGACCAGGCCGCCGCGCGCGCGGGCCTCGAACGTGCCCTGCTGGCCGGCCACGCGAAGCTCCAGGCCGGCGCGCCGGCGCTGGATGCCGTGGTCGCGGCGATCACCGTGCTCGAGGACGATCCCGCCTTCAACGCCGGCCGCGGCGCGGTGTTCACCCACGAGGGCCGCAACGAACTCGACGCCTCGCTGATGGACGGGCGCGACCGCAATGCCGGTGCCGTCGCCGGCGTGCAGCGCGTGCGCAACCCGATCCTGCTGGCGCGCGCGGTGATGGAGCGGTCGCCGCACGTGATGCTGGCCGGCAGCGGCGCGGAGGCCTTCGCCGAAGGGCAGGGCATCGAGCTGGTCGATCCCTCGTACTTCCGCACCGAGCGCCGCTGGGAGCAGCTGCAGCGCGCGCTGCGCAAGGAGGTCGCAGGTCGCGAAGGCCTCAAGTACGTCGGCACGGTCGGCGCCGTGGCGCTCGATGCACGCGGCCACCTGGCGGCCGGCACCTCCACTGGCGGCATGACCAACAAGCGCTGGGGCCGCATCGGCGACTCACCGGTCATCGGCGCCGGCACCTGGGCCGACGAAGGTTGCGCCGTGTCGGGCACCGGCTGGGGCGAGTTCTACCTCCGCACCGCCGCCGCGCACGAAGTCTGCACCCGCGTGCGCCATCGCGGCGAGGACATCGCCACCGCCGCGGATGCCGTGATCAATGGCGAAGTGGTGCAAGCCGGCGGCGACGGCGGCGCGATCGCCCTCGACGCGAAGGGCCGCGTCGCCTTCCCCTTCAACACCGAGGGCATGTACCGAGGCTGGATCGGCACCGACGGCGTGCCGCACGTCGCAGTCTTCGCCGACGAAAGCCTGCCGCTGCCCACCGACTGAGGTCGCGCCGCCCTCAGCGCCGACCGATGCTTTCGCGCATCGGCAACGACTGCGGCCAGCCGCCGGCCAGCGCGCGGTACAGCGCGACCGCGCCGGTGGCGCTGCGGGTCCGGGCTTCGACGAAGGCATCCTCGGCCTGCAGCCGCGTGCGTTCGGCGTCCAGTACCTCCAGCAGTCCGGTGGCGCCCGCCTCGAAGCGCGTGCGCGCCAGCTCCGCGGCACGCGCGCTGTCGCGTGCCGCGTGTTCGAGGTGGGCATCCTCTATTCGCGCACGGTCCAGGCGCACCAGGGCGTTCTCCGTGTCTTCCAGTGCGAGCAGCACCGCCTGCTGGTAGCGCGCGAGTTCACCGGCGGCATCGGCATCGGCGGCGGCGATGCGCGCGCGCACCCGGCCGACGTCGAGGAAGGACCAGTCGATGCCCAGCGCCAGCAGGCGGGTCTCGCTGTCGCGTTCGAACAGCGCGCCGGCATCGATCGCCTGGCTGCCGATCAGGCCGCCCAGGGTGAAGCGCGGGAACAGGTCGGCGGTGGCGACGCCGATGCGGGCGGTCGCGGCGTGCAGGCGTGCTTCCGCGGCGGCCACGTCCGGGCGCCGGCGCAGCAGCGCGCCGGGGGTGCCGGGGTCGATCGCGGACGGCAGCGTCGGCAGCGGCGCGGCGGCATCCAGCGAAGCGACCACGGCATCGGGACTGCGCCCGGTGAGCACGGCCAGGCGGTGCATGGCGAAGGCGACCTGCGCTTCGAGCGCGGGAATCCGCGCCGAGGTCGCCTCGAGCTGGGCGCGGGCGCGGGTAGTGTCGAATTCGCTGTCGCGGCCGGCATCGAAACGCGCCTGCACCAGTTCCAGGGTCTCGCGCTGGTTGTCGGCGTTGCCGCGCGCCACCCGCAGGCGTTCCTGCGTCCCGCGCAGCTCCAGGTAGGTGCGCGCGACCTCGCCCGCGATCGCGACCTGGGCCGCCTGCAGGTCGGCGTAGCCGGCCAGCGCCTCCGCGCGGCCGGCCTCGACGCCGCGGCGGATGCGCCCGAACAGGTCGAGCTCCCAGGCCGCGGTGACGCCCGCGCTGTAGCTTTCGCCGTCTCGGTCACCGCGCGCGACGCCTGGCATCTGGTCGGCGCTGGCGCGCGAGTCGCCGGCTTCGGCCCGTGCGGTGAGCGTCGGATAGCGGTCGAACTTCGCCCCGCGCAGCAGGGCGTTGGCGCGGTCGTAGCGGGCGAGCGCGATGCGCAGGTCGTGGTTGGATGCCAGCGCGTCCTCAACCAGCGTGCTCAGCTGCGCGTCGCCGAAGCCCTCCCAGAACGGGCCGTGCGCGGCGTCGGGGGTGGCATTGGCCGCCGCGGCGCCGGCTTCGGTCCCGGCATCGGCGGCGACGGCGGCATGGTGGAACGCCTCGTCGGGCGGAAGCTCCGGGCGGACGAAGTCCGGACCCATCGCGCAGGCCGCCAGCAGGGCCGTCGCCAGCGGCGCGGCGAGGAGGCGCGGGATCCGCGCGATGCGGGAATGGCTGCTCATCGGGAAAACTCCTTCACGGATGGCGGATCAGGCCTGCAGGGCCGGGTCGGCGGCGGTGGTGGTTTCAGGCGATGCACGGCGGGTGACCAGCTTGCGCAATGCGACGTAGAACACCGGCGTCAGGAACAGGCCGAACACGGTCACACCGAGCATTCCGGCGAACACGGTGATGCCAGTGGCCGAGCGCACCTCCGCGCCGGCGCCCGACGACAGCACCAGCGGCACGGTGCCGGCGATGAAGGCGATCGAGGTCATGATGATCGGGCGCAGGCGCAGCCGGCAGGCTTCCAGCGCGGCCTCCACGATGCCTTTGCCCTGCAGCTCCAGTTCGCGCGCGAACTCGACGATCAGGATCGCGTTCTTGCACGCCAGGCCCATCAGCACCACCAGCCCGACCTGCACGAAGACGTTGTTGTCGCCGCCGGTCAGCCACACGCCCAGCAGCGCCGACAGCATGCACATCGGCACGATCAGGATCACCGCCAGCGGCAGCGTCCAGCTTTCGTACAGCGCCGCCAGCACCAGGAACGCGAGCAGGATCGCAAGCGGGAACACCACCAGCGCGGCATTGCCCTGCGTGGCCTGCTGGTAGCTCAGGTCGGTCCACTCGATCGCCATGCCGTTGGGCAGGATCCCTTCCGCCAGCTCGGCCACCTTGGCCATGCCCTCGGTCGACGACATCACCCGCGGGTCGACGTCGCCGGCGAGGTCGGCGGCCGGGTAGCCGTTGTAGCGCAGCACCGGGTCGGGGCCGAAGGTCTGGCGCACGCTCACCATCGAGCCGATCGGCACCATTTCGCCGCGGTCGTTGCGGGTGCGCAGGTTGGCGATGTCCTCGACGCCGTCGCGGAACGGCGCGTCGGCCTGCGCGATCACCTGCCAGGTGCGCCCGAAGCGGTTGAAGTCGTTGACGTAGGCCGAGCCGAGGTAGGTCTGCAGGGTGTCGAACAGTTCGGTCAGGGGCACGCCCTGGGCCTTGGCTTTGACCCGGTCGACCTCGGCATCGAGCTGCGGCACGTTGGCCTGGTAGGTGGTATTGGCGAAACCCATGCCCGGGGTCTGCATCAGCGCGCCCTGCATGGCGCTGGTCGCCTCCTGCAGCGCGCCGTAGCCGAGGTTGGCGCGGTCCTCGATGAACAGCTGGTAGCCGGCACCGTTGCCCAGGCCGAGGATCGGCGGCGGCATCACCGAGAAGGTGAAACCCTCCTGCAGGCCGGCGATCTTCTGGTTGATCTCGGCGTTGATCTCCAGCGCGCTCCGCTTGCGCTCCGAGAACGGATCCAGCGGCAGGAACACCACGCCGGTGTTGGGCGTGTTGGTGAACTGCACCGCGTTCAGGCCCGGGAACGCGATCGAGTGCGCGACGCCCTCGGTGTCCATCGCGATCTCGCTGACCTTGCGCAGCAGCGCGTCGGTGCGGGAGATCGAGGCACCCTCGGGCAGCTTCACGCCGGCGACCAGGTACAGCTTGTCCTGCACCGGGATGAAGCCCGCCGGCACCGCCTTGAACATCAGCCCGGTCCCGGCCAGCAGCACGGCGTAGACCACGAACACCATGCCGCGGCGGCCGAGCGTGCGCGACACCGCGCCCTGGTACCTGCTGGAGCTGGCGCCGAAGAACCGGTTGAACGGCTTGAACACCCAACCGAACAGGCGGTCGATGAGCCGAGTGGGCGCGTCCTTGGGCGCGCCGTGCGGCTTCAGTAGGCGCGCGGCCAGCGCCGGCGACAGGGTCAGCGAGTTGATCGCCGAGATCACCGTCGAGATCGCGATGGTGACCGCGAACTGCTTGTAGAACTGGCCGGTCACGCCCGACAGGAAGGCCATCGGCACGAACACCGCGCACAGCACCAGGGCGATGGCGATGATCGGCCCGGACACCTCGCGCATGGCCTGGTGCGCGGCTTCGAGCGGGCTCAGGCCCTCCTCGATGTTGCGCTCGACGTTCTCCACCACCACGATCGCGTCGTCGACCACGATGCCGATCGACAGCACCAGGCCGAACAGGCTGAGCGTGTTGATCGAGAAGCCGAGCAGGTATAGCGCGGCGAAGGTGCCGACGATCGATACCGGCACCGCGATCAGCGGAATGATCGACGCGCGCCAGGTCTGCAGGAACAGGATCACCACCAGCACCACCAGCAGCACCGCCTCGAGCAAGGTGGCGACCACGGCCTTGATCGAATCGCGCACGAAGATGGTGGTGTCGTAGACGGCCTCGTACTCGATGCCCTCGGGGAAGCGCTGCGCGACCTCGTCCATATTGGCGATCACCGCGTCGCGGATCTCGAGCGCGTTGGCGCCGGGCGCCTGGAAGATGCCGATGCCGACCGCGTTGTTGCCGTCGAGCTGCGAGCGCAGGGTGTAGTCGCCCGCGCCCAGCTCCAGGCGGGCGACGTCGGACAGGCGCACGATCTCGCCGTCGGCGCCGGCCTTGACCACGATGTCGCCGAACTCCTGCTCGGTCTCCAGGCGGCCGCGGGCGTTGATCAGGGTGAGGAAGTCGCTGTCGGGCATCGGTTCGGCGCCGAGCTGGCCGGCGGACACCTGCACGTTCTGCTCGCGCATCGCGCGCAGCACGTCGCTTGCGGTCAACCCGCGCGAGGCGATCGCATCGGGATCGAGCCAGGCGCGCATCGCGTAGTCGCCGCCGCCGAACACCTGCGCGTCGCCGACGCCGGGCAGGCGCGCCAGCGCGTCCTTGACGTGCAGGCGCGCGTAATTTCGCAGGTACAGGGTGTCGTACTTGCCCTCGGGCGAGGTCAGGTGCACCACCATCAGGAACACCGGGGACTGCTTCTGCGTGGTCACGCCCTGCCGGCGCACGTCCTCCGGCAGTCGCGCCAGCGCCTGGCTGACGCGGTTCTGCACGCGTACCGTGGCGTCGTCGGGGTCGGTGCCGGGCTTGAAGGTGACCGTCATCTGCAGCACGCCGTCGGAGCCGGCGACCGACTTGATGTACATCATGTCCTCGACGCCGTTGATGGCCTCTTCCAGCGGCGTGGACACGGTTTCCGCGATCACCTTGGGATTGGCGCCGGGATACACCGTGCGCACCATCACCGAGGGCGGCACCACTTCGGGGTATTCGCCGATCGGCAGCAGCGGGATCGAGATCAGGCCGGCGGCGAAGATCACGATCGACAGCACGGCGGCGAAGATCGGGCGGTCGATGAAGAACCTGGAGAAGTCCATGTGGCATTCCTTCGCGGCGACGGGCCGCGTGGGTCCTGGCCCCGCGGGGCGGGGCTCGGGAAAGAAGGTGCCGGCGTCGCCGCCCCGGCCCGCGCAAGGGGAGGGGATCCGCGGACGGGGGCGACGGCCGGCTGGGGGAAGGGGTCTACCCGTGTTACGGCGTCATCGCGTGCCTGCCGTGGCGACGGCCTCGCCCTTGGGTGGCGGCACCATCGCGACCTGCGTCGGCGCCACCGGCATGCCCGGGAAGAACACCCGCTGCACGCCGTTGACGATCACCCGGTCGCCGGGTTCGAGCCCCGACTGCACCACGCGCAGGCCGTCGACCATGCGTCCGAGCACCACGTCGCGGCGCTGCGCGGTGTCGCCTTCGCCCAGCACGTAGACGTACTTGCGGTCCTGGTCGGTGAGCACCGCCTTGTCGTCGACCAGCAGGGCATCGAACTCGGCGCTGCCTTCGATCTGCACGCGGGCGAACAGGCCCGGCGTGAACACGCGGTCGGGGTTGGGCAGCACCGCGCGCGCACGCACCGTGCCGGTGGTGCTGTCGACCTGGTTGTCGATGAAATCGACCGTGCCGGCATGCGGGTGGCCGGTCTCGTCCGCCAGCCCCACGCGCACCGGATTGCCGGCGGCGTCGCGCTCGCCGCTGCGCGCCAGCGCCTGGTAGCGCAGGAAGGCGCGCTCGTCGGCCTCGAAGTGGACGTGCACCGGGTCCTGCGAGACCACCGTGGTCAGCAGGGTGGCGTCGGCCTGGGCGAGGTTGCCCTCGGTGACCAGGGCGCGCCCGGCGCGGCCGGCGACCGGCGCGCGCACCTCGGTGAACTGCAGGTCCAGGCGCGCCGCGGCCACCGCGGCTTCGGCGGCGCGGACGCCGGCGTTGCCCTGGGCGGTCGCGGCGCGCCGGGTCTCGAACTCCTCGCGCGAGATCGCGCGGGCTTCGATCAGCGACTGCGCGCGCTCGTGCTGGGTCGTGGCCAGCCGCGCCTCGGCGCGCGCGCGCTCGAGCTGGGCCTGGGCCTGGTCGAGCGCGGCGCGGTAGGGGCGCGGGTCGATCACGAACAGCAGGTCGCCCTTGGCGACTTCGCTGCCTTCCTCGTAGGCCACGCGCTGCACGTAGCCGCTGACGCGCGGCCGCAGCTCGACCGATTCGATCGCGGCGATGCGGCCGCTGAACTCGTCCCACTGCCGTACCTGGCGGGAGAGCACGGTGGCGACGCCGACTTCGGGCGCCGGGGCAGCCTCGGCGCCGGGTGCCGCCTGGCTGCTGCAGCCGGCGCTGGCCAGCGCGATCGCGGCGCCGAGCGCGACCGCGACCAGGGACAGGCGGATGCCGGAATCGACGATGACGGTGCGGATGTTCATGGCGAATGGTTTTCCTTCGACGCGGGGGAAGTCGGGGGCAGGGCGGCCGTCGGCAGGGCGGCGCGGGGCGGGAAGCGGACCAGCGGCTGGGCGCAGCCGCCGCCATCGAGCAGATGCAGGACCTGGCGCGCGACGGCGTCGGCGTCGGGCCAGCGTTCGCAGGCGTGGCGGGCGTTGTCCGCGGTGCGCGCCGGCGAATCCACCGACAGCATGCGCACCCGCAGCGGCAGCGCGCGGGCCTCGTCGTGGAGCACGCGCGCCAGCATCCGCAGCGCCGCCGCGCCGATGGAGTGGTGGCCGTAGCCGGCCCAGGGCTGCTCCGCGCCCGGGCCGCCGACCAAGACGTAGCCGGCGTCTGGCTGCTGTGCCAGCAGCGGCATCAGGTGGCGCGCGGCGAACAGGTGCGGCAGCAGGTCCTCGTCGAGGCGGCGCTGCAGGAAATCGGCGCGGGCATCGAGCAGGCGGCCGCGTTCGGCCTGGCCGCGGATCGCGGCGACCATGCCCGTCGGCGGCGCGCCACGCAGCGATCCGATGCGCGCCGCCAGCCGCGCGGCGTCGCCGTCGCTGGCGATCGTGGCGGCAAGGGTGGCGATGTCGGCGTCGCGGCCGTGGCTGCGCTTGAGCTGCGCCAGCCTGCGGGCGTCGCGGGCCACCGCGATCACGCCGCGCCCTTCGGCCAGCGCATGGCCGACCACGGCGCGACCGATGGCCCCGGTCGCGCCCAGGACAATCAGGCGGCCGCTCATTGTCCCGTCCTCGGGATTTGTTCTCCCGTATTCGGGATGCCGGCGTAACGGTCGGCCATCGCCAGCACCGTCGCCGACACGGGCCTGGCCAGCGCGAACACCGGCAGCGCGAGTGCCGCTGCAATGCCCCAGGCCACCCCCGCACTCACCGCAAGCCACTGATTCGCAACAAGTGCGGCCAGGGCAAGCAGGTCCAGGGCGATCAGCGCGGACAGCGCATTGCGGAGCAGGGAGCGGCGGGTGGTGCGGGACATGGGAGGCGGCCAAGGGCGGGCAGGCCGACAAGATAGGCGCCGGATCGGCACTTGATTAGCCGTCGGATCGGGGAATAATTGTCCCTTCTCTGGTCCAATCCAGTACTCGCCCCGGAGGCGCCCCGTGAGCCGTGATCTCAACGACACGCTGATCTTCGTCAAGGTGGTCGAGCTCGGCAGCTTCATCGCCGCGGCCAAGGCCCTGCGCCTGCCCAAGACCACCGTCAGCCGCAAGGTGCAGGAGCTCGAGACGCGCCTGGGCGCGCAGCTGCTCCACCGCACCACGCGCAAGCTCGGCCTGTCCGAGGCCGGCAGCGTCTACTACGAGCACTGCCAGCGCATCGCGCGCGAACTGGAAGAAGCCGAGAGCGCCGTCGGCCAGCTGCAGGGCGGCCCACGCGGCTGGCTGCGTTTCAGCGCGCCGTATTCCGCCGGCATCGCCTGGATCGCGCCGCTGCTGGGTGAGTTCCACGCCCGGCACCCCGAGGTCCGGCTGGAGATGTCGCTCAGCAACGAACAGGTCGATCTGATCGATGGCGAGATCGACCTCGCGCTGCGCATCGGCAACCTGCCCGATTCCAACCTGGTCGCGCGCCGGCTGGCGGTGTTCCGCACCCAGGTCTATGCCAGCCCCTCCTACATCGAGCGACACGGCGAGCCCCTGCATCCCGACGACCTGCAGCACCACCGCACGCTGGCGATGCAGAAATCGCGGCGCAACGGCAGCTATTACTGGCAGCTGGGCGATGGCGACGGACGTGCCGAGTACGGCATCGACCCGATCCTGGTCGCCAGCGATCCCGCGGCGCTGAAGGGCGCGCTGCTCTGCGGCGAGGGCCTGATGCTCGCCAGCGACGTCACCGTCAAGGCCTACGCCGAGAAGGGCATGGTGCAGCGCGTGCTGGCCGGCTGGACCGGCCCGGACCTGGACTTCAACGCGGTGTTCCCGCGCGGCCATGTCACCTCGCCCAAGGTGCGCGCCTTCGTCGACTTCCTGGTCGAACGCCTGAACTTCGACGCCGACTACATGCAGGCGCTGTGCCCGAACATGCGCTGCCCCGACCAGGACAAGGTCGCCGCCGAACTCGACCGGGTGTCGAGGCAGCCGGCCACCGCGGCCGTGCCCGTCGCCGATGGCAAGCGCAAGGACCGCGATCTCGACGTCGAGGAAGCCGCCTGAACCACCGGCCGCGCGGGAGGCCCCGCGTGCGGCCTCCGCTCAGCGTTCGGAATGCCCCGGGTCTTCGTGGCTGCGACGCACGAACAGGTCGGGCCCGATCAGGTCGATGAAGGCGCGCGCCTGCGGCGAAAGCACCTTGCCCTTGCGCACCACCACGCCGTAGCTGCGCGCGGGGAACCAGGCGTCCAGGGGGCGGATGGCGAGGCGTTCGTGGTCGGCCTCGTCCAGGCAGATCGAACTGACGATCGAGATCCCCAGGCCCATGGCCACGTACTGCTTGATCACTTCCCAGCCGCCGACTTCCAGCGACACCGTGTAGGGCACGCGCGCCTGCTGGAACACCAGGTCGACCAGGCGCCAGGTCACTTGGCGCTGCGGCGGCAGGATCAGGCCGTGCTTCGAGATGGCTTCGAGGGTCAGCTGCGGCATGGTCGCCAGCGGGTGGTCGCGCGGCGTGATCAGCATCGGGGTGAACGAGTACACCGGCACGTAGCTGAGGTCGGCCGGGACGTCGAGCATCGAGCCGACCACCAGCTCCACCGTGTCCGCGCGCAGCAGGTCGGTGCCGTCGGCGCTGATGGTGTTGTGCAGGCGCAAGCGCACCTCGGGATGCTGTTCGCGGTAGGCGCCGACGATCCGCGGCAGCAGGTAGAGGATGGTCGAGCTGTTGGCCGCGATTTCCAGCTCGCCGGCGTCCATGCCCGCCAGCTGGCGGCGGAAGGCGGCGGGCAGGGCGTCGATGCCCTCGACCAAGGGGCGCGCCAGCTCGTACAGGGCCTCGCCCTCCGCGGTCGGCAGCAGGCGGCGGCCGTTGCGCTGGAACAGGGTCGCGCCCAGCTCCCGTTCCAGGGCCTGGAGCTGCTGGCTGACCGCGGGCTGGCTGACGTACAGCGCCTCGGCCGCGCGCGACACCGAGCCCAGGCGGGCCACCTGGCAGAAGGCCCGGAGGGGCTTGAGGCGGTCGCCCTTGTAGGCGAAGCGGGGGGTGCGGGAGGGCGCCAAGGCCGCGTCCTGACTGGAATATAAGAACAACTTATCAATCGCATTGTTATATCTGTTTTGTCAAATATTCCAGCTGCGGGGATGGTGGCTGCCCGACCCGCCTCCGGAGCCGACATGTCCGCAGCCCCCCATCTCGTCGTCGCCGATGTCCGCCTCGCCGCCGGCGCGGCCGCCGCGCCCGACCTGCTGGACGAGCGCGCCCTGGCCTTCCTCGCCGGCCTGCACCAGCGCTTCGAGCCGCGCCGCCAGGCCCTGCTCGCCGCCCGCCGCGAGCGCCAGGCCTTCTTCGACGCCGGCGGCCTGCCCGACTTCCGCGCCGATACCCGCGCCATCCGCGAGGGCGACTGGCGCGTGGCGCCGCTGCCGGCCGCGCTGCTCGACCGCCGCGTCGAGATCACCGGCCCGGTCGACCCGAAGATGGTCATCAACGCGCTCAACTCCGGCGCCAGCTGCTACATGGCCGACTTCGAGGATTCGACCGCGCCGACCTGGGACGCCCTGCTCACCGGCCAGCGCGCGCTGCGCGAGGCGATCGCCGGGACGCTGGCCTTCGACGCCGACAACGGCAAGTCCTACCGGATGAAGCCCGAAGGCGAGCGCGCGGTACTGATCGTGCGCCCGCGCGGCTGGCACCTGGACGAGAAGCACCTGCTGGTCGACGGCGAGCGCATCAGCGCCAGCCTGTTCGACGCCGGCCTGTTCTGCCTGGGCAACGCCGCCGCGCTGGTCGCCAAGGATCGCGGCCCCTACCTCTACCTGCCCAAGCTGCAGTCGATGGAGGAGGCCGCGCTCTGGGACGAGGTGCTGGCGCACATCGAGCAGGTGCTGGGCCTGCCCGGGGGCTGCATCAAGGTCACCGTGCTGGTGGAAACGCTGCCGGCGGTGTTCGAGATGGACGAGATCCTGCACGCACTGCGCGGCCGCATCGCCGGGCTCAACTGCGGGCGCTGGGACTACATCTTTTCCTACATCAAGACCTTCCGCGCCCACCGCGACCGGGTGCTGCCCGAGCGCGGACAGGTGACGATGACCCAGCCCTTCCTCAAGGCGTATTCGGAGCTGCTGGTGCGCACCTGCCACCGCCGCGGCGCGCACGCGATGGGTGGCATGGCGGCGCAGATTCCGATTTCCGGCGACCCGGAGGCGAACGAGGCCGCGCTGGCGCGCGTGCGCGCCGACAAGCTGCGCGAGGCCGGTGCCGGCCACGATGGCACCTGGGTCGCGCATCCGGCGCTGGTGCCGATCGCGAAGGCGATCTTCGACGAGGCGATGCCGGGGCCGAACCAGCACGGCGTGGCGCGCGACGACGTCGCCGCCGACCGCGACACCTTGATCGCGCCCTCGCGCGGCACCATCACCCGCGCCGGCTTCGAGGGCAACGTCGAAGTCTGCGTGCGCTACCTCGCCGCCTGGCTCGACGGCAACGGCTGCGTGCCGATCCACTGGCTGATGGAGGACGCCGCCACCGCCGAGATCGCGCGTTCGCAGCTGTGGCAGTGGCTGCACGCGGCCGACCGCGGCGGCGTGCCGCTGTGCCTGGACGACGGCACGGTGATCGACGACTGCCTGTTCGAGCAGGCGCTGCTGAACCTGCCTTCGCGCCTGGCCGCCGAAGGGCCGATCCCGGGCGCCGGCCGCGTTGCCGAGGCTGTCGGGATGCTGGAAACGCTGACGCGCAGCGCGGAGCTGGAGGAGTTCCTGACGCTGCCGGCGTACGAACGTCTGCCCTGAAGCCCGCCCCCTGAACACCGTGGGAGCGGCTACAGCCGCGATCCCGCAAACCCATCGCGGCCATGGCCGCTCCCACAGGAGCAGCGAAACCGCTCCGCCCCCACCGACAAGACCGCTGCACCGGAGACCACCCAGATGAGCACGAAGCCCAAGCTGCAGACCGCCGAAGAGATCCGCCAGGAATGGAGCACCGACCCGCGCTGGGCCGGCATCACCCGCAACTATTCCGCCGAGGACGTCGTGCGCCTGCGCGGCACCGTGCACGTCGAGCATTCGCTGGCGCGCCTGGGCGCGGAGAAGCTGTGGGACTCGCTGCATGAGCGCGACTACGTCAACGCGCTCGGCGCCCTGACCGGCAACCAGGCCATGCAGCAGGTCAAGGCCGGGCTGAAGGCGATCTATCTGTCCGGCTGGCAGGTGGCGGCGGACGCCAACCTCGCCGGCCAGATGTATCCCGACCAGTCGTTGTACCCCGCCGACTCGGTGCCCGCGGTGGTGAAGCGCATCAACAACGCGCTGCTGCGCGCCGACCAGCTGCAGCATGCCGAAGGTGACGATTCGATCGACTTCCTGCAGCCGATCGTGGCCGACGCCGAAGCCGGCTTCGGCGGCGTGCTCAACGCCTTCGAACTGATGAAGGCGATGATCGAGGCCGGTGCCGCCGGCGTGCACTTCGAGGACCAGCTGGCTTCGGTCAAGAAGTGCGGCCACATGGGCGGCAAGGTGCTGGTGCCCACGCGCGAGGCGGTGGAGAAGCTCAACGCCGCGCGCCTGGCCGCCGACGTCATGGGCGTGCCGACCCTGATTGTCGCCCGCACCGACGCCGAGGCCGCCGACCTGCTGACCAGCGACATCGACGACAACGATCGCCCCTTCACTACCGGCGAGCGCACCGTCGAGGGCTTCTTCAAGACCCGCAACGGTCTCGACCAGGCGATCAGCCGCGGGCTCGCGTATGCGCCCTACGCGGATCTGGTGTGGTGCGAGACCGGCAAGCCCGACCTCGGCTTTGCCCGCGCCTTCGCCGAGGCCATCCACGAGAAATACCCGGGCAAGATGCTGGCGTACAACTGCTCGCCGAGCTTCAACTGGAAGAAGAACCTGGACGACGCCACGATCGCGAAGTTCCAGGACGAGATCGCGTCCTACGGCTACAAGTTCCAGTTCATCACCCTGGCCGGCTTCCACGCGCTGAACTATTCGATGTTCAACCTCGCGCACGGCTATGCGCGCAAGCAGATGAGTGCCTTCGTCGAGCTGCAGGAAGCGGAGTTCGCCGCGGCCGACAAGGGCTTCACCGCGGTCAAGCACCAGCGCGAAGTGGGCACGGGTTACTTCGACGCGGTGACCCAGGCGATCCAACAGGGCCAGTCGTCGACGACGGCGTTGACCGGGTCGACGGAGGAGGAGCAGTTCCAGGTCGCTGCGGCCTGAGCAGGGCCCCTCGAGGCCGCTCCCTTCCCCCGCAAAGCGGGGGAAGTACCCGCGAAGCGGGGGATGGAAGCAATCCCGTGGCATCGCCCCAACAAGGCGCCGCCGCAAGCTTGCAGCGGCGCTTCGTCCCGACACTTCCGCAAGCTTCGCCCCCATCTGCCCTTTGGGCATCTTCCCCCGCTTTGCGGGGGAAGAAGTCCGTGCGCTGGCGGGATGGTTGGGGTTTGCCGGGGGAAGGGTTGGTCAGAACGGGACGATTCTGGCTTCTGTGACCTGCGCGATCCGTTTGCCATCCCAGTGGTACTGGAGATGCGGCCCCTGGTGCACCGGCTTCAGCACGTCGGGATGGAAGGCCGCGATGCAGGTGCCACCCGTCGCGCGCACGCTGTCGTAGACGATGCCATTGCCGCCGTCCGCGCGCAGCTCGACTGCGAAGCGCTGGCTGGCGACATAGCTGTCGGGGTCGTGCAGGGCGGGATACCCGCCGCGAATGTCGTGCAGGCGGCTGTCGATTTCGCCGACGTAGCAGCGCATGTCCAGGACGCAGGCGGGCTCGTCCGTGCTGCGCAGGAAGCGCTCGCGGTGGAACACCGTTTCCGCCACCGCCGTCTGCTGCTCGCGGGCGCAGTAGTAGACGCCGTACCAGCCCGGGGTGAAGCGCGAGCCTTCCGGGTTGATGTGGGTGAAGGCCGCCATGATCGGCGTGGTGCCAGGGCCGGCGATGCGCCGCTCCGGCGGCACCAGCCCGATCGCGCCCAGGGCATCGCGCATGCGCGGGTTGGTCATCGCCTCCAGTTCGTGCAGGGCCTCGATGTCCGCCGGGTCGGCGATGGTGTCGAAGACGCCCACCGGCGGGAAGCGGCTGGACACGATCCGGTACGTCGACCGGAACCGCACGCGGGTGGCCTTCGCGGCCTGCATCAGCCCCAGCCCCGCTGGGCGTCGAGGTACTGGCGCACCACGAACAGGTCCGCCACCTGGCCGCCGAGCATCCGGTCCAGGGCCGAGCGGCCGCCGAACAATGGCGCGTCGTTGGCGCGGCTGATCCAGGCATCGGCCTGCTGTTCGTTGCCGAAGATCAGGTGCAGGGCCTTGTAGATGCCGAGGATGTAGCTGATGCGCTCGAGCACGTCATGCGGGAGCTGGCCGGAGAGGTCGCGCTTCCAGCGATAGAACGTGGAGCGGCCGGGGCTGCCCAGGAGCACGCGCTCCTGCTCGTTGCCGAGCCCCCAGCGGTCGGCGATGTTGAAGAAGGCCCGCAGCGCGGGGGCGGCCAGATCGCGGCGGAGCGGGGCGTCGGCGATTCGGAGCTGGCTCATGACAGACTCCTTGACAGGACTTCATTGCAATAATAGTCCCAATTGGGACTCAGTGCAAGTGGGCCGGCACGCAGGTCAGGGGGTTGGCCGGCCGGCATGCCGATGCCAGACGAAGAGTTCCTCGAGACAGCCCATGCCGTCGGGGCGCGTCACGGCCGACACCTGGGCGTCGCTGATCCGTCCCGTGTAGCTGACTCGTGCCACGTCGTGCTCCGTGATGGCATCGGGATGCATCGGTGCGGATGCCACCAGGCCGACCCGGTCTGCGAACGCGCGTGCATCCACGCAGGCCGATTCCTCACCCGCCATGAGCACGAATCGCACGCTCCCGATCCGATCCGGCGATCCCGGCTTCGGACTGATGATCATTTTCTGCACGCCCAGGCCCGGTCGCAGGGATGGAATCGACCAGGTGGTCGACAGGCTGAAGCCGGCGTCTTCGACATCCTGCTTTCCTACGAAATCGAAATGGCTGGAAAGCTGATCGAGGGTGGCGCCGGGCCGCACCGCGATGCCCAGCAGCTCGTGGATGTACAGATCGGGCCGTGTGGCTGGCGATGTGTGCCCGGCGGACGCGCAGCCCGGGAGTCCAGCCGAGATCGTCATTGCGGCGAGCAGCCCGGCGGGAAACCTGATGATGACCATATGGGTTCCAGATGTTACAGCCGGCACAGAGCGCGGGCAGGTGGATCAGGCGGCTCCCTGCACCCTGGGATCGAAGCCGCGGTAGCCCAGGGCTTCAGCCAGATGAGCGCTGCCGATTGCCTCCCTGCCGGCAAGGTCGGCGATCGTCCGCGCCACGCGAAGGATCCGGTGCATCGCGCGCGCCGACAGCTGCAGGCTGTCAATCGCGCGCTCCAGCAATGCCTGGTCGTTGGCGGGCAGGCGGCAGTGGGCGGCGGTGCCGGCCTGGTCGAGATGGGCATTGAGCACGCCGGCACGGTCGATCTGCAGGTTGCGCGCGGCTTCGACGCGGGCGCGGACGACGGTGCTGGCTTCACCGGGCGGAGCATCCGGGCGAAGCTCCGCGGGAGCCATGCGCGGCACGTCGACGTGCAGGTCGATGCGATCCAGCAGCGGGCCGGAGACGCGCATGCGGTAGCGCTGCACGGCGTCGACGCCGCACTGGCAGCGGCCGGAGGCGTCGCCGGCCCAGCCGCAGGGGCAGGGGTTCATGGCCGCGACCAGCTGGAAGCGCGCCGGGAACTCGGCTTGCCGCGCCGCGCGCGAGACGGTCACGGTGCCGGACTCCAGCGGTTCGCGCAGCACTTCCAGCACGTGGCGGCTCCACTCGGGGAGCTCGTCGAGGAACAGCACCCCGTGGTGCGCGAGCGAGATCTCCCCGGGCCGCGGTTCGCCGCCGCCGCCGGCCAGTGCGATCGCGCTGGCCGTGTGATGGGGCGCGCGAAAAGGCCGTTGCCGCCAGCGCGCAGGATCGATGCCGCGACCGCTGACCGAGGCGATGGCCGCGGTTTCCAGCGCCTCGGCTTCGCTGGCCTCGGGCAGGATGCCGGGCAGGCGCGAGGCGAGCAGGGTCTTGCCACAGCCCGGACTGCCGGAAAGCAGCAGGTGGTGGCCGCCGGCCGCGGCGATCTCCAGCGCGCGTCGTGCGCGCAGCTGGCCGCGCACGTCGGCCAGGTCGGGAATGCCGGCGGGCGCCGGCACGACGGCCGTGGTGTCCGCCACCGCTTTCGGCAGCGGTCGCTGTCCGGCGACATGCGCGCAGACTTCCGACAGCGTGCGCGCCACCCGCACGTCCACCCCGCGCACCAGCGCCGCCTCGGCACCGTTCGCGGCCGGCACCACCAGCACGCGCCCGGCCTCGCCGCAGGCCAGCGCCGCCGGCAGCACGCCGTCGACCGCGCGCAGCTCGCCGGTCAGCCCCAGCTCGCCGATGAACTCGTGTCCGGCCAGGGCGGTGCGCGGCAGCTGGTCGCTGGCGGCCAGGATGCCCAGCGCGATCGGCAGGTCGAAGCGCCCGCCGCCCTTGGGCAGGTCCGCCGGCGCCAGGTTCACGGTCGTGACCCGCGGCGGGAACTCGAACTGTGCGCAGCGGATGGCGGCGCGCACGCGGTCCTTGGACTCGCGCACCGCGGCCTGCGGCAGGCCAACCATCGACATCCGCGGCAGGCCACCGCTCATGTAGACCTCGACCGTCACTTCCGGCGCGCGCACGCCGGCACGTGCACGGCCGTGCACGATCGCAAGCCCGGCCATGGTGGGGGCCTCAGTGCGGCTGTTGCGGTGCCTGCGGCGGGGCCGCCGGCAAAGCGTCGCCTGCGGCCAGGCGGGCTTCGAGCTCCGCCACCTGCGCCTGCAGCGCCTCCAGCTTCTCGCGGGTGCGCAGCAGCACCGCGCGCTGGACGTCGAACTCCTCGCGGGTGACCAGGTCCAGGCGGGACAGCCCGGCCTGCAGCACGGACTTGAAGTTTTCCTGCAGCTCCTCGCGGCCCTCGCGCAGGCCCGGGGGCACCAGGCTGCTGAGGCGGCGGGCGAGGTCGTCGATGTGGCCGAGGTCGATCATGGGGGTCTCCGGTTTGCCTGCAGCTTCAGCCTGGCCGCCGCGCGGGCCGCGCGCCATCGGGTCGGGGCGCGTGGATGGGTGGGAAAAAGCCCGGCCGCCGTGCCGGGCGCGTTATGCTGCGCGCACTGCAAGGGGAGGCCACGTGATGAAGATGATCATGGCGATCATCAAGCCGTTCAAGCTCGACGACGTGCGCGAGGCGCTGTCGGAGGCCGGCGTGGCCGGCATCACCGTGACCGAGGTGAAGGGCTTCGGCCGCCAGAAGGGCCACACCGAGCTCTACCGCGGCGCGGAATACGTCATCGACTTCCTGCCCAAGATCAAGCTCGAGGTCGCGGTCACCGACGACCAGGCCGAGCTGGTCACCGAGGCCATCCTCAAGGCCGCCTCCACCGGCAAGATCGGCGACGGCAAGGTCTTCGTCTACGACCTCGAGCGTGCAGTGCGCATCCGCACCGGAGAGCTGGACGCCGACGCGTTGTAGCACTCATGATCGTTCAGGGACTGCGATCCTCGATTTTGCAAGGATTCTTGGCGCGGCGTTGATATCGTGGCATGGGTCCGCGCGCAGGAGTTTGACCAAAGGAAGGACGTCATGGAAAGGATAAAGCATTGCGTGCGGTGGGCGCTCGCTGCCTCGCTCTTCTTCGCCGGGACAGCGTCTGCGCAGCATGGCGGCGAATGTGCTGCTGCTCTTTCGCAGGGAGAGCATCTGGGCGGTGCTCTCCTTTACGGAATCCGGTCGCCTGAGAACACCGCAGGCTTCAAGTATCTGACTCATGTTGCGCCGGAACTCGCATTGGCTCTGTTTGACCAGGGGATAACATCCGAGGGCGCCCGATCTAGCGACATGAAGCGGCTGGAATCCAGAACTCGTCGGATCATTACACCGGAGTTCGTGGGTTTGGTAGCTGCCGGAGCTGCAGTTGGCGAGGGGGATGTGCAGCGCCTAACGAAAGAAGTGGACGAAGGGTTCGAAGTTCTAGTGGAGTCCACGACAGAGGTTTTGGACAAGGGGCGTGCGACCCTTGTGCTCGGCTCGAAGCTTGTTCGCACAGGGACGCAGGAAACAACGGCAGTGATGAACCAGTACCTCGTTCATCTCGAGCAGGTGGACAGCGAGACAGTCGGCGTGGAAGGCTATCCGTCGCTCAGCGCGAATGTCTACGACATCGTCGGGATCGAGAGACTATAGCTGCTCCGGCGATAGTCGCTTCCCAGCAGCAGGCTGCGCTTGCGGTTTCGCTTAGGGAGGGATCAGCCCGTCGTATCTCGTCCTCAGCCCAATGCGTCAGCCACGAACGGCGGCAATACCTGTGCCGCCTTGTGCATGTCGGCGCTGTAGTACTTCGTCGCGAACGTCTTCGCCGCCGCATCCGCCTCGCGGAAGCCGAAGCCGCGGCCGCCCTTGCGCGCCAGGGTGCAGCTCCACCAGCCGGTGGGATAGCAGGGCTGCGGGAAGGGCAGGGTCTGGAAGCTGTCGAAGCCGGCCTTGCCCATCTCGGCGCGCATTTCCTGGATCAGATCCAGCAGCACCAGCGGCGATTCCGACTGCTGCACCAGGATGCCGTCGTCCTTCAGTGCACGGAAGCAGCTTTCGAAGAAGGCCTTGTTGAACAGGCCCTCGGCCGGGCCGACCGGATCGGTCGAGTCCACGATCACCACGTCCAGGCTGCCCGGGGCGCAGTTCGCCATGTAGGCGATGCCGTCGTCGAACAGCACCTCGGCGCGCGGGTCATTGTTGGACTCGCACAGCTCGGGGAAGTACTTCTCCGCCATGCGCGTGACCTGCTCGTCGATGTCGCACTGCACGGCCTTTTCCACGCCCGGGTGGCGCAGCACCTCGCGCAGGGTGCCGCAGTCGCCGCCGCCGATGATGACCACGTTCTTCGGGTCGGCGTGGGTGAACAGCGCCGGGTGGGTCATCATCTCGTGGTAGAGGAAGTTGTCGCGCGTGGTGACCATCATCGCGCCGTCGATCAGCATGACGTTGCCCCAGTCGGTCGACTCGTAGACCTCGATCTTCTGGAACGGCGACTGCACCTCGTCGAGCTTGCGCGTGATGCGGTAGCCGATGGCGGAGCCGGCGGGGTCGAAGTTCTCGTAGAGCCAGGTGGGGGCGGTCATGCGACAGGTGTCCGTGGAGCGTGGCGGAAGCGGGAATTGTAGGGCGGGCGCCGCCCCGCCGTCATGACGCCGCGGTGACGCGGGCGCGCCCAGGTCGGGCGGAGCACGCTCCGACAGGCTGCGGACAGGCTCGGGCGTGTGGCCGGCCGTGGGCGGCCCTACAATTGCCCATCACCCCACGCCCCACGGATTCCCGCCCATGAGCGCATGGTCCATCGACCAGGCCCGCAAGACCTATTCGATCCCGCACTGGTCCTCGGGCTACTTCGACGTCGACGGCGCCGGCCGCGTCGTGGTGCGTCCGCGCGGCGCCGGCGGGCCGTCGATCCCGCTGCCCGAGGTCGTGGACCGCGCGCTGGCGCAGGGCGGCAACATGCCCCTGCTGCTGCGCTTCCCCGACGTGCTCGGCGACCGCCTGGCCGCGCTGCAGGCCGCGTTCGCGCAGGCGCAGGCCGACTGGGAGTACGAAGGCGGCTACACCGCGGTCTACCCGATCAAGGTCAACCAGCACCGCGGCGTGGCCGGCACCCTGGCCTCGCACGCGGGCGAAGGCTTCGGCCTGGAGGCGGGCAGCAAGCCCGAGCTGATGGCGGTGCTGGCGCTGTCGCGCCACGGCGGCCTGGTGGTCTGCAACGGCTACAAGGACCGCGAGTACATCCGCTTGGCCCTGATCGGCCGCAAGCTGGGCATGAACGTCTTCATCGTGGTCGAGAAGCCCTCCGAGCTGAAGCTGGTGATGGAGGAGTCCAAGGCGCTGGGCGTGGAGCCGGTGCTCGGCGTGCGCATGCGCCTGGCCTCGCTGGGCGCGGGCAAGTGGCAGAACTCCGGTGGCGACAAGGCCAAGTTCGGGCTCAGCCCGCGCCAGCTGCTGGACCTGTGGAAGTCGCTGCGCGATGCCGGCATGGGCGATGCGCTGAAGCTGCTGCACTTCCACATGGGCTCGCAGATCTCCAACGTGCGCGACATCGCGCGCGGCATGCGCGAGGCCACGCGCTACTTCGTCGAACTCTCGCAGCTCGGCGCATCGATCGACTACGTCGACGTCGGCGGCGGCCTGGGCATCGATTACGAGGGCACGCGCTCGCGCAGCTACAACTCGGTCAACTACCGGATGGCGCAGTACGCATCCACCATCGTGCAGCCGCTGGCCGACGCCTGCGCCGAGGCCGGCCTGCGCCAGCCGCGCATCGTCACCGAGTGCGGCCGCGCGATGACCGCGCACCACGCGGTGCTGGTGGCCAACGTCTCCGAGGTCGAGGCCGCGCCCGAAGGCCGCGTGCCGGACGCGCACGACGACGAGCCGGCGGTGATCCGCAACCTGCGCGAGATCCATTCCGAGATCGACCAGCGCCCGGCGGTGGAGCTGTTCCACGAGGCCGCGCACCACCATGCCGAAGGCCTGAGCCTGTACGCCCTGGGCCAGCTCGACCTGGTGCACCGCGCGCGCATCGACGACCTGTTCTACGCCATCGCCCACGCGGTGAAGGCGCGCCTGACGTACGACGAGAAGAGCCACCGCCCGCTGCTGGACGAGCTCAACGAGCGCCTGGTCGACAAGTACTTCGTCAACTTCAGCGTGTTTGAGTCGATGCCGGACGTCTGGGCGATCGACCAGGTGTTCCCGATCGTGCCGATCGAGCGCCTGGACGAACGCCCGGAGCGCCGCGGCATCATCGCCGACCTGACCTGCGACTCCGACGGCAAGATCGACACCTACGTCGAGAACGAGGACCTGGACACCTCCCTGCCGCTGCACGAACTGCGCGCCGGCGAGAGCTACCGCCTGGGCTTCTTCCTGGTGGGTGCCTACCAGGAAATCCTGGGCGACATCCACAACCTGTTCGGCGACACCGACGCGATCGAAGTCAAGGTGGAGGGCGACGGGTATTCGATCGTCCAGCAGCGGCGTGGCGACACCACCGATGTGATGCTGGATTACGTCGGCTACAGCGTGGACGACCTGCGCGCGAGCTATGACGCCAAGGTGGCCGCGGCGAAGCTGCCGGCGGACGAGTCCGCGCGCCTGCGCGAGGCGCTGGAGGCGGGGTTGACGGGCTATACCTATCTGGACGATTCGCCGCTGGAGTGATTTCGGTGCCGGGGGTGGTGCTCCGGCCCATGGACGGGGCGGGGATTGTTGCCACTTGGCCCGGAAGCTACCGCTGCAGCGTCAACGCCGCTTCCATGATTGGCTTGGCCCAGTCGGGAATGGCCTTGAATCCGTCGATATCGGTTGGCCAGGAGATGCCTTGCTCTTCCATCTGCAGCAGCAGCCGCGGATCGGGCACTTGGGCTCCGGGCAGTGCATCGACGCTGTTGTCGTAGACCTGCAGCTGCGACAGGTGCGGCAGCAGCGCGATCAGGTTGGAAAGCGAGGAGACATAGCGCTCGTGGATCTTCGTCGAGGGAATGTCATGCCCGCCACCGGCCACGCGCAGGCGCACGCGGGCGATGTGGTGTTCCGGCGAGTCCAGTCCGCAGAACCACATGGCGACATCATGGGTGGCCGTGGCGGCACGCAGCCTTGCCGCGATCGAGTTGCCGCCCAGGGTGGTTTCGAAGGCGTGGTCGCGGCCCTGCACGATGGCCTTGTCCAGGCGGCGCACGCCTTCCTGCCAGGCGATCCCGTTGGCTTCGGCCAGCGGGCAGCCGGTCAATGCGCTCCACTCGCGCGCGTACGTGTCCGGGTTGAACCAGGTGAGCCCTGACTGCGCCAGTGCCCGCCCGCCCAGGGAACTCTTGCCGGCGCCGTTGACGCCGGCGAGGACGTAGACCAGTGGGCGCGACATGCCTAGGTGTTCTCGCCGGCGATCACCTTGCCATCCAGTGCGAGCGGCCTGCGCAGGATGTCGCGCAGCCTGTCCCCGGCGTCGGGTGCCTCCAGTGACTCCAGTCGCGCGTCGTACCTGGCCCGAAGTTCGGCCACTGCGGCGCGATCCCGTTCACCCGCAGCCTGCAGCCGTGCCATCAGGCGCTCGTACTCGGCCATCGGCAGGATCACGGCCTCGGGCTCGTTGTGGTTGGTTACCACGACCCTGCCGTGGCGGTGGACGGTTTTCATCACGCCGCGCCAGCCGAGCTTCTTGACGTCGGAGGCGGGGGTGCGGGGGGCTTCGTCCAGGGTGTCGGTCGGGTAGGGGGCGGGCATGGGCTTGCTCCGGTGCGGACTGGATCCAATATACCCTTTTTCACCATATTGGCCTGAATGGGATATTCGGGCATGTGCCGGCGGCGGGTGGGGATGCGGCTGTAGCCGTTCCCGCGGGAGTTCCTGAAAGGAGAGGCCTGCTAAAGGGCCGGGGGTGGGGATTTCCAGGGGGCGGCGACCAGCACCACGCCCAGCAGCACCAGCACGGCGCCTGTGATCCGGGTCCAGTCAGCGGGGCGCTGCGCCTGCAGCACGCCGAAGTGGTCGAGCAGCATCGAGGCCACGACCTGGCCCAGCACGGCCAGGCAGATCGCCGCCGCGGCGCCCACGCGCGGGATCAGCAGGGTGAACACGGCCACGTAGACCGCACCCAGCACACCGCCGACCCAGATCCAGGCCGGGAAGCGGGCGTCGGGCGCGGCGCCCCAGGGCGTGCGCGCGACCAGCAGCCAGGCGCCCAACACCACGCTGCCGACCAGGAACGACACGAAGGCCGCCATCACCGGGCCATGCAGCGCGGTGGCGAGGCGCGCGTTGACCAGGCCCTGCAGAGGGAGGATCGCGCCGATGGCCACGATCACCAGCATCGCGAGCCAGGGGTTCATGGCGCCCGGTGGATCTGCAGCCCCGCCAGTGACTGGCTTACCGGCATCACTTCCAGGCGGTTGATGTTGAGGTGTGGCGGCAGGTTCGCGATCCACCAGGTGGACTCGGCGATGTCGGCCGCGGTGATCGGCTGCGCGCCGGCGTACAGGGTGTCGGACGCCGCCTGGTCCCAGCCGGTGCGCACAAGGGTGAACTCGGTTTCCGCCAGCCCTGGCTCGATCACGCTCACGCGCACGCCGGTGCCGTGCAGGTCGGAGCGCAGGTTGAGCGAGAACTGTTCGACGAAGGCCTTGGTGGCGCCGTAGACGTTGCCGCCGGCGTAGGGATAGACGCCCGCGATCGAGCCGATGTTGACGATCGCGCCGCGGCGTTCGATCAGCACCGGCAGCAGGCGGTGGGTGATGGCGACCAGGGCGGTGACGTTGGTGTCGATCATCTGCCGCCACTGCGCGAGGTCGCAGGCCGGCGCGGGCGCGGTGCCGAGCGCGAGGCCGGCGTTGTTGACCAGCAGGTCGACGTCGCGGAAGGGCGCGGGAATGGCGTCGAGCGCGGCGGCCATGGCGTCGGCGTCGCGGATGTCGAAGCAGGCGGTGTGGACGCGGTCGCGGCCCAGGCGTTCGGCCAGCGCGTCGAGGCGGTCCTGGCGGCGGCCGGTGGCGACGGCGCGCCAGCCGTTGCCGACGAAGCGTTCGACGATCGCGGCGCCGAAGCCGGCGGTGGCGCCGGTGACAAGCAGGGTTTTCATCCTCAGCGCGCGCGGATCGCCAGGGCTTCGAGGCCGCCGTTGCCGAGCTTCTGCTTGGCTTCGGCCAGTTCGGACGCGGTGCCGTAGGGCCCCATGCGTACGCGGTGCATGGTGCGGCCGTCGATCTCGGCGGTCTCCACCCGGGCCACCAAGCCGAGCATGGCGATGCGCGCCTTCAGCGTTTCGGCGTCGGAATTGCTGGCGAAGGAGCCGGCCTGGAGGATGTAGCGGGCACCGTCGGCGGCGGCCGGCGGGGTCGCGGCGGCGGTGCTGGCCGCCGGCGGCTGCGCGCGCGTGGACGGAGGCTGTGCCGGTGCGGTGGGCTGCGCCGGTGTGGGCGTAGTGGCACCCGCCAGGTCGGCGGCATCGGGATCGCGCTCCTGCTGCTGCGCCGCGCGCTCACGGGCCAGCAGTTCCTGCTGCCGCTGCTGCTCGGCGCGCGCGCTGGCGGCCAGTTCGGCGTCGCTCATGGCCACTTCCTGCCCCGGGAGCAGGGTGTAGAAGTCGTACTGCGTTTCCTGCGTCGCCGGCTCCGCGGGGCGCTCGGTGGATGCCGGGCGTGCGGGTGCCGGCGCGTCGTCGGCCACGCTGTCGCCGGCCTCGGGGCTGGCGGCGGCCGGGGTCGCGTCGGGGTTCGGCGTGGGCCGGAAGAAGCCCTGGTCGTCCCCGGACTTGAGCAGCTTCGGCGCCGCCATGATCACCACGATCGTCAGCAGCACGCCGATGATCATCCATGCCCAGCCCGGCAGCGGTGCGCTGCTGCCGCCGCCGGTGCGGCGGGCCTGGGACTTGCCACGCTTGACTGCCACTTACATCGCCTCCGGGGCCTGCACGCCCAGTACTTCAAGTCCGTTTGCCAGCACCTGGCGGGCGGCCAGCGCCAGCGCCAGGCGCGCGTCGCGCACGTCGGCCTCGTCCACCAGGAACTGGTGATCGTTGTAATACGACTGGAAGGCCTGTGCCAGCTCCAGCAGGTACTGCGCCACCAGGTGCGGCTCCAGCAGCTGCCCGGCCGTGGCCAGCAGCTCCGGCCAGCGGCTGATCGCAGTCACCAGCTCCAGCGTCGCGGCGCTGTCGAGATCCAGCGGTCGTGCCAGCCCGTTGTCCAGGTCGAAGCCCAGGCCGCGCTCCTTCAGCTGCCGCAGCAGGCCGCAGATGCGCGCGTGCGAGAGCTGCACGTAGTACACCGGGTTGTCGAGCGACTGGCTGCGCGCCAGGTCGATGTCGAACACCAGCTGCGAGTCGGGCTTGCGCGCGACCAGGAACCAGCGCGTGGCGTCGCGGCCGGCTTCGTCGATCAGGTCGCGCAGCGTCAGGTAGCTGCCCGCGCGCTTCGAGAGCTTCACTTCCTCGCCGCCGCGCATCACCGTGACCATCTGGTGCAGCACGTACTCGGGATAGCCCTGCGGGATCCCGCGGTCGAGCGCCTGCAGGCCGGCCTTCACCCGCGCCAGCGAGCCGTGGTGGTCGGCGCCGAGCTCGGTGATCGCGCGCTCGTAGCCGCGCTCCCACTTCGACAGGTGGTAGGCGACGTCGGGCACGAAGTAGGTGTAGGTGCCGTCGGACTTGCGCATCACGCGGTCCTTGTCGTCGCCGAAGGCGGTGGTGCGCAGCCACAGCGCGCCGCCGTCCTCGTAGGCGTGGCCGCCTTCGACCAGCTGGCGCACGGTCTCCTCGACCTTGCCGTCGGCGTACAGCGAGGACTCCAGGAAATACACGTCGAAGGCCACGCCGAAGGCGGCGAGGTCGCCGTTCTGCTCGTTGCGCAGGTACGCGACTGCGAAGCGGCGGATCGAATCGATGTCGTCGGCGTCGCCGCTGCCGGTGACCACCTGGCCCTCGACCTCGACGCTGCCGCCGTCGAGGAAGGCGCGGGCGACGTCGGCGATGTAGTCGCCGCGGTAGCCGTCCTCGGGCCAGCCGGCGTCGTCGGGGACCAGGCCCTTGGCGCGCGCCTGCACCGACTTCGCCAGGTTCTCGATCTGCACGCCGGCGTCGTTGTAGTAGAACTCGCGCTTCACGTCCCAGCCGTTGGCATCGAGCACGCGCGCGATGCAGTCGCCGATCACCGCCGCGCGGCCGTGGCCGACGTGCAGCGGGCCGGTGGGGTTGGCCGAGACGTATTCGACGCCGGCCACGCGGCCCGCGCCGCTGGCGTTGCGGCCGAAGGCTTCGCCCTGCGCGTGCACTTCGCGCAGCTGGCGCTGCCAGGCTTCGGGCGCGAGGCGGAAATTGAGGAAGCCGGGGCCGGCGATCTCGACGGATGCGATGTCGCCGCCGGTGGGGATGGCTTCGGCCAGCGCCTGCGCGATCGCGCGCGGGTTGTTGCGCGCGGGCTTCGCGAGCAGCATCGCGGCGTTGCTGGAGAAGTCGCCGTGCGCGCGCTCCTTGGGCCGCTCGATCACGAAGTCGGGCGTGGCCAGGTCGGAAGGCAGGATGCCCTGCGTGCGGAGGGCGGCGATGCCCTGTTCGACCAGGGCCTTGAGCGTTGATTTCACGGGGGTCGCAGCGGGAACGTACGGCCGCTCATTGTACGCGAGGCGCCCCCTGCGCCCGGCCCCGCGACTGAACAGCGGCTGCGCTCCTCCCCCCCCCATGCCTGCAGGCGGTGCCGCTTGCCCGGCCGGCGGCCGCCGGCCCTACACCCAGCCGCGCGCCGCTAGCGACACCGGCGCGCCGTCGCCGATCACGAAGTGGTCCAGCAGGCGCACGTCGACCAGGTGCAGGGCCTGCTTCAGGCGGGCGGTGACCGCGCGGTCGGCGGCGCTGGGTTCGCTGCTGCCGCTGGGGTGGTTGTGGCCGACGATCACCGCGGCGGCGTTGTGGCCCAGCGCCCGGCGGACGACCTCGCGCGGGTGCACCTCGGCGCCGTCGACGGTGCCGCGGAACAGCTCCTCGAAGGCCAGCGCCCGGTGCCGGGTGTCCAGGAACAGGGCGGCGAACACCTCGCTGGGCTGCCCGCGCAGGCGCTGGGCGAAGTAGCGCCCGGCGGCATGCGGATCGGTCAGGGCCTCGCCGCGCTCCAGGCGCGAGGCCAGGTGGCGGCTGGCCAGCTCCAGCGCGGCCCCCAGCTGGCACGCGCTGGCGGGGCCGAGGCCGGGCAGCTTGACCAGGCCCGGGGGCGGAAGCTCGAGTAGCCGGCGCAGCGGACCATGGTCGGCCAGCAGCCGGCGCGCGGTGGCCACCGCATCCAGCCCGCGCACGCCGGAGCCCAGGAACAGCGCCAGCAGCTCGGCGTCCGACAGCACCGCCGCGCCGCGCGCCAGGAGCTTCTCGCGCGGGCGCTCGCTGCTGGGCCAGTCGCGGATGTGCATGGGCGGGACTCCGGTGGAGATGGTCGTCGGCCGCCGGCGCGTCACGGCAAGGGATGGGCCGCGTGGCAGATCGATCGGGGGCGCCAGCGCCGGCAGCCGACGTGGGGTCATTGCACGCGATCGGCGGGCGCGCCGCCGCCGGTCGGCCACGGACCTTCGGGTAAGCTGTCGGACCCTTCCCGGGTCAGGACATTCCCAGCGCGCATGGCCAGTGCCGACATCCCACTCGCGGGCGAGCGCATCCTGCTGTGCGTCTGCGGCGGCATCGCCGCCTACAAGTCCGCCGACCTGGTGCGCCGCCTGCGCGATGCCGGCGCCGGGGTGCGGGTGGCGATGACCGAGGGCGCGACGCATTTCGTCGGTACCACCACCTTCCAGGCGCTGTCCGGCGAGGCCGTGCGCAGCTCGCTGTGGGATCCCGCGGCCGAGGCCGCGATGGGCCACATCGAACTCGCGCGCTGGGCGACGCGGGTGCTGGTCGCCCCGGCCACCGCCAACACGCTGGCCAAGCTGGCCCACGGCTTCGCCGACAACCTGGTCACCACGCTGTGCCTGGCGACCACTGCGCCGCTGGCGCTGGCCCCGGCGATGAACCACCGCATGTGGCTGCACCCGGCCACGCAGGCGAACATGGCCCTGCTGCGCGAACGCGGGGCGCAGGTGATCGATCCGGTCGACGGTCCGCTGGCCGAGGGCGAATCCGGTCCGGGGCGCATGGCCGAGTCGCTGGACATCGTCGCCGCGCTGGCGGCCGCGAAGGCATGAGCCGCGACGCACTGGCAGGCCTGCGCGTGCTGGTCAGCGCGGGCCCGACCTTCGAGGACATCGATCCGGTGCGCTTCATCGGCAACCGCAGCAGCGGCAAGATGGGTTTCGCGATCGCCGCCGCTGCCGCGCGCCGCGGTGCCGGGACGGTGCTGGTCGCCGGGCCGGTGACGCTGGATACGCCGGCCGGCGTGGACCGGCGCGACGTGCGCTCGGCCGCGCAGATGCATGCCGCCGTGCTCGGGGCGCTGCCGGCCGATGTCTACATCGGTGCCGCTGCGGTCGCCGACTTCACTCCGGCCGAGGTCGCCGAAGGCAAGATCAAGAAGCAGCCCGGAAGCGGCGGCCTTACGCTCGAACTGGTGCGCACCGCCGACATCCTCGCCGACGTCGCATCGCACGCACTGCGGCCGCGCCTGGTGCTCGGCTTCGCCGCCGAGACCGCTGACCTCGAGGCCAATGCGCAGGACAAGCTGCGCCGCAAGCGCGTGGACATGATCGCCGGCAACTGCGTTGGCGTCGCCGGCAGCGGCTTCGAAGCCGACGACAACACCCTCCATGTCTTCGATGCCACGGGTAGCCACGTGCTCGGCCCGGGACCGAAGACCGGACTCGCCGAGGCGCTGCTCGACCTGGTCGCGGCGCGCCTGCAATGACACGAAACCCACCGGGACGCCCATGCAGCACACGCTGGACCTGAAGATCCTCGACCCGCGCATCGGCGGCGAATGGCCGATGCCGGCCTATGCCACCGAGGGCAGCGCGGGCCTCGACCTGCGCGCGGCGATCGACGCGCCGCTGGAACTGGCCGGCGGCGACACTGCGCTCGTGCCCAGCGGCATCGCCATCCACATCGCCGATCCCGGCCTGTGCGCGATGGTGCTGCCGCGCTCGGGGCTCGGGCACAGGCACGGCCTGGTGCTGGGCAACGGCACCGGCCTGATCGACGCCGACTACCAGGGCCCGCTGATGGTCAGCCTGTGGAACCGTTCGCGCGAGGCCTACGTGGTCCAGCCCGGCGACCGCATCGCGCAGCTGGTGCTGGCGCCGGTGGTGCGCGCGGGACTGCGCGTGGTGGATACTTTCGAACACAGTGCGCGGGGCGCGGGTGGCTTCGGCCACACCGGCACGCGCTGACGGGGGGAGACATCGGCATGGACGAGACCGCTTCGAACAAGACCCGGCAGGCCCTGGCCCAGGCCGGCCCGCTGCTGAAGGTGCTGGCCGGGCTGCTGGTGCTGCTGGCGCTGTGGCTGGCCTGGACCGGCTGGCAGCAGATGCAGGACGGCAGCCGGCGCGACCAGCTGGCCGCCAGCCGTGACGCGGTGGCGCAGGCGACATCGCGTTCGCTGCGCGCCGAGCTCGAGCGCCTGCAGGAACGCATGGCCTCCGCGCCGGTGCGCGAGGCGCTGGCCGCCGGCGACCTGGACGCCGCGTCCGCGGCCCTGGGCGCGGATTGGCCGGGGCTCGAGCACGCCTCGATCCATGACACCGCGCTGGCCGATGCGTACAGCGCGGTCGGCGAGGCCGGCTACGGCCGCATCGCCGTGGCCGAGGCCGCGTTGACCGAGGATGGCCCGGTGCTCTGGATCGTGCGCGACGGCGGCGCGCCGCGGCTGGCGCTGGCGATGCCTGCGCGCGCCGCGGACGGCGCCGACGTGGCGGGCGTGGCCTATGTGCGCCTGCCCTTGGCGCGTGCGACCTCGGGCGTGGACGCGGCGGACATGCCGGGTTCGACCTACCTCGCGCTGCGCCAGGGCGGCTTCACCGTGGCCGAAGCGGGCGATGCCGGATTCGCCGAGTCCGCCGAGCGCATGGCCGTGCCGGTGGCCGGCACCGGCCTGCGCGTGGCGGCTGGCCTGCCGCCGCGACCGACCGCGCTGTTCGGCCTGGGCGCGATCCCGTCCTTCGTGGTGGCGGGGATCCTGCTGCTGCTGGCCTACCTGCTGACGCGCCTGCCGGCGCTGGCCGGCAGGCCGGAGGCCGCCGCCACGGAAGACACCCCCACCCTGGAACAGGCACTCGAAATGGAACCCGCAACGAGCAACGAAGAAGCCACAGCGTCCGCGCCGGCGCGCGGAACAGACGCCCAGCCGGTGGCCATCGATCCCGGCATCTTCCGCGCCTACGACATCCGCGGCATCGTCGGCCAGTCGCTGGACATCGGCGTGGCCGAGCTGATCGGCCACGCCATCGGCTCACTGATGCACGAACAGGGGCTGAAGGACATCGTGGTCGGTCGCGACGGCCGCCTGTCTGGCCCGGAGATGGTCGCCGGGCTCACCGCCGGCCTGCGCAAGGCCGGCCGCGAGGTCATCGACATCGGCATGGTGCCGACGCCGGTGGTGTACTTCGGCGCCTACCACCTGCGCACCGGCTGCTGCGTCTCGGTGACCGGCAGCCACAACCCGCCCGACTACAACGGCTTCAAGATCGTGGTCGGCGGCGAGACCCTGTCTGGCGACGCGATCACCGATCTCTACGCGCGCGTGGCCGAGGACCGGCTGTACACCGCGCCTTCGCCGGGCGGCGTGACCGAGCGCGACATCGGCGGCGACTACGTCGAGCGCATCGCCTCCGACGTCCAGGTCGACCGTCCGCTGAAGGTGGTGGTGGATGCCGGCAACGGCGTGGCCGGCGAGATCGGCCCACGCGTGCTGGAGGCCATCGGCGCCCACGTCGAGCCGCTGTTCTGCGAGATCGACGGCACCTTCCCCAACCACCACCCGGATCCGAGCGAGCCGCACAACCTCGAAGACCTGGTGAACATGGTCAAGCGCTTCGACGCCGACCTGGGCATCGCCTTCGACGGCGACGGCGACCGCCTGGGCGTGGTCACGAAGTCGGGCGAGAACATCTTCCCCGACCGCCTGCTGATGCTGTTCGCCGCCGACGTGCTGGAGCGCAATCCCGGCGCGGTGATCGTCTACGACGTGAAGTGCACCGGCCGCCTGCAGGGCCACATCCTGCGTCACGGCGGCAGCCCGCTGATGTGGAAGACCGGGCATTCGCTGATCAAGGCCAAGATGCGCGAGACCGAGGCCGAGCTGGCCGGCGAGATGAGCGGCCACTTCTTCTTCGGCGAGCGCTGGTACGGTTTCGACGACGGCATCTACGCCGCCGCGCGCCTGCTCGAGATCCTGGCCGCGAATCCCGAGGAGCCCAGCGAGGTGCTGGCGTCCCTGCCGACCGGCATCGCCACCCCGGAAATCAAGGTCGACGCCCCCGGCGGCAATCCGCACGCCTTCGTCGAGCGTTTCGTGGCGCAGGCGAAGTTCGAGAGCGGTGCGCGTCCGTCGACCATCGACGGCCTGCGCGTGGACTTTCCCGACGGCTGGGGCCTGGTGCGCGCGTCGAACACGACGCCGGTGCTGGTGCTGCGCTTTGACGCCGACAGCGAAGAGGCGCTGGAGCGCATCCGCGGCGAGTTCCGCCAGCAGTTGCTGGCCCTCGACCCGGATCTGCCGCTGCCGTTCTAGGCCCCGCGTTGCGGGAAGGGGGTTGCCTCAACCGCCCTTCATGCTCCGGTAGCGCTCGAGCGCGCCGTCGAGGTCGCTGCCCAGCGAGGCGCGGTCGGCCAGCTGGCGCTCCATGATCGCCTGCTGGCGCAGCAGGTCGGCATGCTGCGACTGGATGCCGCCGGCCAGCACCTTGCCCACCGGCTGGCCGAGCAGCTCGCGCTCGGCCGCCTGGCGCAGCAGCGACAGCAGGCTCTGGCGCAGGTTGGCGATGCTGAGTTCCGAAGTCCTGAGCGACTCGTCGACCAGGGTGATGCGCTCGCCGTAGGCGCGGTGGAGGTCGGCTTCGGTGGCATAGGACTCGACCATCGCCAGGTCGCGGCGCTTGCGTTCGGCTTCGGCCATTTCGGCCTCGGCCGCGGCGCGGGCGGCGGCGTCGGCCTCGACGCGCTCTTCGGCGGTCAGGGCGCGCCCCACTTCGCCGGTGCGGGTGCCGTGCCGCGCGCTGATCTCGGTGCGCGCGCGGTCCACGGCGCTGGCCGGCAGCGTGTCGCCGCAGACCTGGATGCCGTTTTCTTCCCAGCAGTAGAGCTTCTTGTCCACGGCCGTGGACGGGGCTTTCGCGGGCTTGCGCTGGGCCGTGGCCGCCAGCGGCAGCGTGGCCAGCACAAGGCCGGCGATGCAGGTCATGGTCTTCATCGTGTCCGTCCCCCCGGTCGGGCGAATCAGTCGGCGGCGCTGCCGTAGCGCGTGCGGTAGGCAAGCAGGCGATCGCGTTCGTCCGACAGTGTCGCGCTTTCGCCGGCGAACGCAAGCAGGTCGCCGAGGCTGGCGATGGCGACCACGGGCAGGCCCTCGCTGGCCGCGACCAGTGCCGCGGCCGAGCGGCGGTCGCCGGAGGCCTCGTCGAGCACCTCCTGGCGGTCGAGCGCGATCGCCACACCCACCGGGAGGCCGCCGCCGGCGCGGATCAGGCCCAGGGCCTCGCGCACGGCGGTGCCGGCGGTGAGCACATCATCGACCACCAGCACGCGCCGGCCGTCCAGCGGCGCGCCGACCAGGGTGCCGCCCTCGCCGTGGTCCTTGGCTTCCTTGCGGTTGTAGGCCAGCGGCAGGTCGCGGTCGCGGCGGGCGTATTCGCAGGCAAGTGCGCTGGCGAGCGGAATGCCCTTGTAGGCGGGCCCGAACAGCAGGTCGAAGGCCAGGCCGGCGGCATCGATGGCGTCGGCGTAGCAGGCCGCCAGCGTCGCCAGCGCGGCGCCGGAATCGAAGCGGCCGGCGTTGAAGAAATAGGGGCTGCTGCGGCCGGACTTGAGCGTGAATTCGCCGAAGCGCAGGGCCTCGACCTCGAGCGCCAGGCGCAGGAACCGGGAGCGGTGGTCGGTCATGGGGTGCAGGAGCGTCCGCGGCGGGACGGACATGGTAGCAACCCGCGGCAGCCGGGCCGGCGGTGCGTTAACCTTGATGCATGCGCATTGTCAGCTTCAACGCCAACGGCATCCGTTCGGCGGCCAGCAAGGGTTTCTTCGACTGGTTCCGGGCCCAGGATGCCGACATCCTCTGCGTCCAGGAAACCAAGGCCCAGGAACACCAGCTCATCGCCGCCGACGGCAACGGCCTGCACGCCGACTTCCTGCCCGCGGGCTACAAGGCCTGGTTCAAGGACGCGACCACGAAGAAGGGCTACAGCGGGGTGGCGATCTACAGCCGCCGCGAGCCCGAGGAGGTGCGTACCTCGCTGGGCTGGGCGCCCTTCGACGACGAGGGCCGCTACATCGAGGCCCGCTTCGGCAACCTGAGCGTGGTGTCGTTCTACATCCCGTCCGGTTCGTCGGGCGAGCTGCGGCAGGGCTTCAAGTTCGAGGTGATGGACTGGCTGAAGCCGCACCTGGACCAGTGGCTGGCCAGCGGCCGCGACTACGTGCTGTGCGGCGACTGGAACATCGTGCGTTCGCGCAACGACATCCGGAACTGGAGCAGCAACCAGAAGAACTCCGGCTGCCTGCCGCCCGAGCGCGCCTGGCTGAACGCGATGATCGCCGACGCCTGCGGCGACGGACTGTGCGAGGCGCCGGCGAACGGCTGGCGCGACGCCCTGCGCGTGCTGCGCGCCGAGGCGCCGGAATACACCTGGTGGAGCAACCGCGGCGCCGCGCGTGCGAACAACGTCGGGTGGCGCATCGACTACCAGTTCGTGACCCCGGGCCTGGCCGAGCGCGTCGAGGCCTGCGCGGTGCACGGCGAGCCGCGCTTCTCCGACCATGCGCCGCTGGTCGTGGACTACCGCGAGTGAGCGCGAAACCCTCCGCCTGGCGCGCGTTCGCGCAGCCTTCGGCGTGGACGATGTTCTTCTTCGGCTTCGCCTCGGGCCTGCCCTTCCTGCTGGTGGCCGGCACGCTCGCCTACTGGCTGCGCGAGGGCGGCATCGAGCTGAAGGAGATCACCATGATCGCGAGCGCGGGCATGGCGTACTCCTTCAAGTTCGTGTGGGCGCCGCTGGTCGACCGCTGGCGGCTGCCGCTGCTGGGTCGCTTCGGCCAGCGCCGCGGCTGGTTGCTGCTGGCGATGGGCTGCGTGATGGCCGGCCTGCTGGCGATGGCGGCGCTGACCCCGGAACGGCTGGCGGTGTTCGTGGCGCTCACGCTGTTCGTGGCCTTCGCCGGCGCGACGCTGGACATCGCGGTCGATGCCTACCGCGTCGAGATCGCGCCGGCCTCGGCGCAGGGCGCGCTGGTGGCGACCTATTCGCTGGGCTACCGCATCGCCCTGATCGCCTCGGGCGCGCTGGCCCTGGTGCTGGCCGACCACGCCGCCTGGCCGAACGTGTACCGGGTGATGGCGGTGCTGATGCTGGTGCCCATGGTCGCCTGCCTGCTGGCGGCCGAGCCCGACACCGTGCGCGTGCGCACCCAGGGCTGGGCGGCCGGCCTGCGCGAGGGCGTGGTCGAGCCCTTCGCCGATTTCTTCCGCCGCTTCGGTGGCGGCATCGGCCTGGTGGTGCTGCTGTTCATCCTCTCGATCAAGATCTCCGACCAGGCCCTGGTCGGCGGCATCATCGGGCCGTTCTACCTCGACCAGGGCTTCAGCAAGACCGAGATCGCCGCGGTGACCAAGGTCTATGGCATCTGGGTCGGCATCGCAGGCGTGTTCCTCGGCGGCGTGGCGGTGGCGCGCTGGGGCATCCACTGGCCGCTGCTGGCGGCGATCATCCTCGGCGCGGCCAGCAACCTGCTGTACCTGATCCTGATCGGGGCCAATGGCGACATCGGCCTGCTGACCCTGGTGATCTCGGGCGAGAACCTGGCCCAGGGCTTCCTCGGCACGGCTGCGGTGGCCTACCTGTCGGCACTGGTGAACCAGCGCTACACCGCCACCCAGTACGCGCTGTTCTCGTCGCTGATCATGCTGCCGGGCAAGGTGCTGGGCTTCTTCTCCGGGGCGATCGTGGAGACCAGCAGCGGCGGCTACGCCACCTACTTCCTGATCACCGCGGTGGTCGCGGTGCCGGCGGTGGCGCTGTTCTTCTGGCTCAAGCCGCGGGTGCGGCTGGGCGACGACACCGGCGTGGCGGCGATGGAGGAGGCGCGGTGAATGCGCGCAACCCCTTGCCGGCAACGGCGGGCCGTCGTATCAATGGCGCGCCGCCGTGAATGGAAGTGACTGGACTTCGGCCATGACCGACATCGTGCTCAAGGACATCGACGACGTGCTGCTGGAGCGCATCAGGCGCGTGGCCGAGCGCCGCGGCTGGGCGTTGTCGTACGCGCTGCAGCACCTGCTGGAGCAGGGGCTGTATGCGGTGGAGGGCGATGGCCGCCTCAGCTTCGACAACTCCGAGGCCGACGTGCTGCAGGCTGCGATCGCCGCGCTGGAGGGCGTGCCCGACGGCGTGTTCTCGCTGATCGGCCAGGTCCCCGACGCCGAAAAGCCCGCCGGCTGACCGGTCCCCACTTCTGTGGGAGCGGCTACAGCCGCTCCCACGAAGACCGTGGCGCTCAGGCCGGGTGGATCGCGCCCAGGATGCGCGGGCCACCGGCGCCGGTGACGCTGGCCAGGTTGCCCGGCCGCCCGGCCAGGGTCTCGCGGGCCAGCCAGGCGAAGGCCATGGCTTCGATGGCATCCGGGTCCAGCCCGTGCGCCGCGCTTGATTCGACGGTCATCTGCGGCAGCCCTGCCGCCAGCGCCGCCATCAGCGCCGCGTTGTGCACGCCGCCGCCGCAGGCGATCACGCGCGCGGTGTCGGGCTGGGTGGCGCGCAGGGCATCGGCCACGCTGCGCGCGGTGAGTGCGAGCAGGGTGGCCTGGACGTCGGCGGGTGATTCGCCGCCGGCCAGCCGGGCCTCGACCCAGCCGAGGTGGAACTGGTCGCGGCCGGTGGACTTCGGCGGCGGCAGCGCGAACCAGGCTTCGTCCAGCAGTCGCGCCAGCAGGGCTTCGTCCACCTGGCCCGAAGCGGCGAACGCGCCGCCGCGGTCGTAGGCCTCGCCGCGATGGCGCAGGCACCAGGCATCCATCAGCCCGTTGGCCGGGCCGGTGTCGAAGCCGCGCACAGGGCCGGAGGCCGGCAGCAGGGTGAAGTTGGCGATGCCGCCGAGGTTGAGCACCGCCCGTGATTCGCCGCGTTCGTGCAGCAGCGCGGCGTGCAGCGCCGGCACCAGCGGCGCGCCGTGGCCGCCGGCGGCGACGTCTCGCGCGCGGAAGCCGGCGACAGTGGTGATGCCGGTGCGTTCGGCGATCGTCGCCGCGCAGCCGAGCTGCAGGCTGAAGGGCAGGGCGCCGTGCGGCCGGTGGCGCAGGGTCTGGCCGTGGGAGCCGATGGCGGCGACGCCCGCGGCCTCCATGCTGGCATCGGCCAGCGCAGACAGCGCCGCGTCGGCGAAGGCCTGCCCTATGGCGACGTCGAGTTCGCCGACCTCATCCAGCGTCAGGTGCGCGTCCTGCTGGCCGAGCGCGACCAGGCGTTCGCGCAGCGCTGGATCCCAGGCGTAGGTGCGGGCGAAGCGCAGGGCCGGCCTGGCGCCGGCCCCGTCGCCGTCGAAGTCCACCAGCGCGGCGTCGATGCCGTCGGCGCTGGTGCCGGAGATCAGGCCGAGGAAGCTGCGCGGCCGGGCCATGTGGCGGAGCCCCTTGGTGGCAGGGCGCGGTGCCCGGTGGTCAGCCGCGGCTGTTGCCCGCGGCGGAGGGGCGGCCGGCGGCGGCAACGCGCGTGTCGTCGCCGCCTTCGTCGGTCGCCTGCGCGTAGATGAGGTCCTCGACCGTGCGGATGCGCGCCAGCGCCGGACCGGTCTGGGCCTTGAACGCCGCCAGCGCGGTGCCCTTCAGCGGCTCGGGCTCGGGCATGGTGTGCTGCAGCGGGTTGCGATGCACGCCGTTGATGCGGAACTCGTAGTGCAGGTGCGGGCCGGTGGACAGGCCGGTGGTGCCGACGTGGCCGATGACCGTGCCCTGGCTGATGCGCTGGCCCTGGCGGATGTTGCCGAAGCGGGACATGTGCGCGTACAGGGTGGTGTAGCCGCGGCCGTGGTCGAGGATGACGGTGTTGCCGTAGCCGCCGCGCCAGCCCTTGAACTGCACGCGGGCGTCGCCGGCAGCCATGATCGGGGTGCCGGTGCGGGCGGCGTAGTCCACGCCCTTGTGCATGCGCATCGTGCCGCGCACCGGGTGCCGGCGCGAGCCGAACTTCGAGCTCAGGCGCGCGTACTGGATCGGCATGCGGATGAAGCTCTTCTTCAGCGGGCGGCCTTCGGCGTTGTAGTACTCGGCCTTGCCGTCCTGTTCGAAGCGGAAGGCGGTGAAGGGTTTGCCCTTGGCGGTGAACACCGCGGCCAGCACGTCGCCGGTGCGCAGCAGTTCGCCTTCCCGGTACACCTGCTCGACGACCACGCTGAAGCGGTCGTTCTGGGTGACGTCGGTGTTGAAGTCGATGTCGTACTTGAAGATCTCGTCGGTCAGCTTGTTGATGCTCGCCCCCGACAGGCCGTGCCTGCGCGCGGTGTGGAACAGCGAGCGGCCGACCTGGCCGCTGACCACGGTGGTGCGGATCTCGACCGGGCGCTCGACCACGGTCTCGACGACCTTGTCGCCTTCGAGCGCGAGCTCGACGCGCTGGGTCTCGCCGCGGTCGTAGCGCAGCGCCTGCAGGGCACCGGGCTTGCCGTCGGCACCCGGCGCGCCGAAGGCGAAGCCGAGCTGGGCGCCTGGCTTCAGGCGGGTCAGGGCCTCGCGCGCGCCCGGCTGCTTGAGCAGCGTGTGCATGGTGGCGGCGGGGATGCCCATCTCGTCGAAGATCGCGCCCAGGGTCTGGCCCTGTTCGACGCCGACCAGCATCCAGTCGGTGCCCTGGGCCTCGGCCCGGACGGGCTCGGACGGGGCCGGCAGCGCCAGCGAGAGCGTGGTCAGGCGCGCGGTGTGCGGCACGTCGACGGCGGTATTGAACCCGGGCACGATGGCCAGCAGCAGGGCGCCCGCGGTGGCGAAGAGGCTGGCGTGTGCCCACTGCCTGCGCGACCATCGGCGGCCGCCGATGGTTTCGGTGGCGGTTCCGGCGTGTTGTGCGTCGGACGCGGCCTGGCGCGCGAGTTCGTGGAGATTGTGGAGACGGGCGCGCTCGCTGCGCTGCGCGTCGTGGGACTGGGGCGATTCGGCCATGGTCATGTGCGGAACGGACCCCCGGGCCCATGCGTGACGGGCGCGTCACCGGGCCACCATAATCACGCGAAGATGTTGCGTCAAACACTTGAACCGGCTGGAATTTCCCCCGGCCAACAATTTAACGTCTCGTTAACATAGCGAACAAACCCCGTCACATTTCCTTGAGGCTGTGACGCACAGCAGGATCATGAACGTGTCCCAGATTCCCCCCGCACAGGCCCTCGAACTCATCGCCCGCGGCGCCGATGAGATCCTCAAGCGCGAGGACCTCGAGGTCCGCCTCGCCACCGGCCGCCCGCTGCGGGTCAAGGCCGGCTTCGACCCGACCGCCCCCGACCTGCACCTGGGCCACACGGTGCTGCTGAACAAGCTGCGCCAGTTCCAGGACCTCGGGCACACCGTGATCTTCCTGATCGGCGACTTCACCGGGATGATCGGCGACCCCTCGGGCAAGAGCGCCACCCGCAAGCCGCTCTCACGCGAGGACGTGCTGGCCAACGCCCAGACCTACCGCGACCAGGTGTTCAAGGTGCTCGACGAGGCGAAGACCGAGGTCCGCTTCAACAGCGAGTGGTTCGGCGGGATGTCGGCGGCCGACATGATCCGCCTGGCCGGCCAGTTGACCGTGGCGCGCATGCTCGAGCGCGACGACTTCGCCAAGCGCTACGCGGCGCAGCAGTCGATCGCGATCCACGAATTCCTCTACCCGCTGGTGCAGGGCTACGACTCGGTGGCGCTGGAGGCCGATGTCGAGCTCGGCGGCACCGACCAGAAGTTCAACCTGCTGATGGGCCGCGGCCTGCAGGAAACCCACGGCCAGAAGCCGCAGGTGGTGCTGACCATGCCGCTGCTGGTCGGGCTGGACGGCGTCAACAAGATGTCCAAGTCGCTGGGCAACTACATCGGCGTCACGGATCCGGCGATCGACTTCGTCAACAAGACCATGAAGATCGGCGACGAGCTGATGTGGGAGTGGATCGAGCTGCTGAGCTTCGACATCGGCATCGACGAGGCCGCGAGGCTGAAGGCCGAAGTGGCCGCGGGCACGCTCAATCCGCGCGAGGTGAAGCTGCGCCTGGCGCGCGAGCTGGCCACGCGCTTCCACGACGCGGCGGCCGCGGAAACCGCGATCGCCGGCTGGCACGCGGCGGTGACCGGGCAGGGCGACACCTCGCTGCTGCCGCTGCAGGAGGTGGCGGTGCCGGCCGAGGGCCTGCGCATCGCCGCGCTGCTGACCGCGGCCGGGATCACGCCGTCGAACTCGGAGGCCAACCGCAAGCTCAAGGAGCGCGCGGTGAAGGTGGACGGCGCGGTGGTCGAGGACGCCGGTGCGACCTTCGCGCCGGGCTTCGAGGGCGTGCTGCAGGTGGGCAAGCGCAACTTCGCGCGGGTGCGACTGGTCGCGGGCTGACTCAGGCGATGGCGGTCGCCGCCATCACCATCAGCGCCACCACGCAGGCGAAGCCGCCCAGCCAGGCCAGGCTGCGCGCGAGCTGCACGTCGGCGACGTAGAAGATGCCGTGTGCCAGCCGCATCGCCACGAAGACGACGGCGAGCAGCGCGATGCGCCCGTGATCCACGCCGGCAAACTGCGCCATCAGCACGCCCGCGGCGAACGGCGCGAAGGCTTCGAAGGCGTTGAGGTGGGCGGCGTTGGCGCGCTGGACCCTGTAGTTGCCGTCCTGCTTGGCCAGCCAGGCGCGCGGGTTGCGGTTGTTGTAGCCGGGGCCGGAGGTCTTGGCGACCAGCGCCAGGACGTAGGGCAGCAGCGCGGTGATCAGGATGCACCAGTAGGCGGTGGCGAGGGTCATGGCGGCGATTCCGTGCGTGGACCGGCGGAGTAGAGCAGGTTTCGCCCCGCGCGCCCATCGGCGGTGGCGCAGGACACGGAAACGGCGCCCGCAGGCGCCGTCCCGTATGGCCGTTCCCGGTCGCTGATCGCGCGGGGGGCTTACTCCGCGCCGGTCCGCATCTCGTCGCGCGCGGCCTTGAAGGCGTTGCCCTCGTACCAGTTCGGCCAGCCGCCTTCGTCGGCCAGGGCGCGGCCGACGCCGTACAGCGCCTCCAGGTCCTGGATCACGCCGTCCAGGTTCCAGGACGGATCGAACTCGTCGGCGGGCTTGTGGTACGCGACTTCGGTGTAGCGCTTCGCGTACTCCGCGCCGGCTTCCTTGCCGCCGTCGACCAGGTCGTCGCCGCCCTTGGCGTACAGCGCCGGCACGCCGGCCTTGGCGTAGTTGAAGTGGTCGGAGCGGAAGTAGAAGCCGCCGGCCGGGTTGCCTTCCTGCACCAGGGTGCGGCCCTGGGCATCGGCCCGGGTCTTGAGCAGGTCTTCGAGCTCGGAGTTGCCCAGCCCGGTCACGACCATGTCGCGCGACGGCCCGGCCACGCTCATGGCGTCGAGGTTGACCACGCCCACGGTCTTCTCCAGCGGGAAGGCCGGGTGCGCGACCTGGTACTTCGAGCCCAGCAGGCCGGATTCCTCCAGGGTCACGGCGATGAAGGCCACCGAGCGCTTCGGCTGGCCGTCGGCCTTGAACTTCTCCGCGATCTCGATGATGCCGGCGATGCCGGTGGCGTTGTCGATGGCGCCGTTGTAGATCGTGTCGCCCTCGCCCTCGTGCTTGCCGAGGTGGTCCCAGTGGCCCATGTAGACCACCGCCTCGTCCGGCGCCTCGCTGCCGCGCAGGATGCCGATCACGTTGCGCGAGGAGCTCTCGCGGGTGGTGCTGGCCAGGTCGAAGGACACGCGTGCGTCCAGCGGCACGGCCTTGAAGCCGCGCTGGTTGGCGGCGGTGTACAGGGCATCGAGGTCCTGGCCGGCATCGGCGAACAGCTGCTTCGCGGTCTCGGCGGACAGCCAGCCCTGGGCCGGCAGGCGCGGCTCCGGATCGTCCGAGGCGCGCAGGTCGAACTGCGGGCCCGACCAGGAGTTCTTGACCACGTCCCAGCCGTAGGAGGCACCGGCGGTGTCGTGGATGATCAGGGCGGCGGCGGCGCCCTTGCGCGCGGCCTCCTCGAACTTGTAGGTCCAGCGCCCGTAGTAGGTCATGCGCTCGCCTTCGAACAGCGTCTCGTCGTTGGCGTGGAAGCCGGGGTCGTTGACCAGGATGACCACGGTCTTGCCCTTGACGTCGATGCCCTCGTAGTCGTTCCAGCCCAGCTCCGGCGCGTCCACGCCGTAGCCGACGAAGACCAGGTCGCTGTCGGCGACCTTGACCTCGGCCTCGCCGGTGCGGGTGCCGATCACCATGTCGCTGCCGAAGGCCAGCTCGCGCTGCTCGCCGGCCACGTCCAGGCGCAGCACGGTGGATTCGTCCGCGGTGGTCTCGACCATGGGCACGGTCTGGAAGAATGTGCCGTTGTCGCCGCCGGGTTCCAGGCCGATGCGCTCGTACTGGGCCTTGATGTATTCGACGGTCATCTCGCCACCGGGAGAACCGGGGGCGCGGCCCTCGAATTCGTCGGAGGCCAGGGTCTTCACCATCTCGGCGAAGTCGTCCTTGCTCAGTTCCGGGCTGAAGGTGTGGCCGGAGGTCGCCGCGGCCGGGGTGTCGCCGGTGGCGGGGGCGGAAGCGGGCTCGCCGCTGCACGCGGCCAGCGCCGTGGCCACGGCGAGGCTGAGCACGAGGTGGGTCGGTCGCATTCTTCGGGTCCTGCGTTGAAGGAATCCCCGATTCTATGCGTTCGCCGCCGGCGCCGGGGCCGGCGCGCTCATTCGCCGCCGCGCGGCGGTGCCGTGGGCGTGGCGTAGGGCACCGGCTGCGCGCCGGTGACCGCGCCGATGCGAGCGGTTTCGTGCACGTACAGCACGACCTCGCGTTCGAACACCAGCGGGCCGTCGACCACCGCGCCGGGGCCGATGATCACGCGCTGCCGCCGCGTGCTCACGCGCACCGGCATCCAGTTGGCGCCGGGCTTGTGCACGTGCACGCCGCCGCGCACGTGCGAGCCGACGCCGATGGTGAGGTCGCCGTTGGAGATATCGATGTCGCCGCCGACCTCGGTCGCGACCAGGCCGATGGCGCCGTTGACGGTGTGGACATCACCGCCGACGCGGCCGCCGCGGCCGACCAGGATGCTGCCGTTGACGGTCTGCACGTCGCCGGCGATGCGCGCGCGCTCGCCGACGCGGATGCTGCCGTTGACCGTGGCCAGGCGCTCGCCGGTGACGTCGTTGCCCGCGTTGATGCTGCCGTTGGTGGTCGCCGCCGGCCCGGCTGTGATCCCGTCGGCAAGCCGGATGCCGCCGTTGGTCGTGGTCAGGCGGCCGTATTCGGCGCCGGCCGTGGTGTTGATCGCACCGTTGGTGCGCCGGATGTCCTCCGCGGCGCGGGCCTGCGCAGGGAACAGCGCGGCGAGCAGCAGCAGGACGGCGAAGAGGGTGGCGTGGATGGCGGCCATGGGGCGAGTCTGCGCCCGCCGGCGGTACAATGCATCTGTCCAAGGTCACAAGGTCGAACGTCGTGCCTGAACCCGCTTCCGTCCGCCGCCCGAAGCCGGTGGTGCTGCTGATCCTCGACGGCTGGGGCCATCGCGACGACCCGCGCGACAACGCGCTGGCGCTGGCCGACATCCCGAACTGGCGCCGCCTGTTCGCCGCCCACCCGACCACCCTGGTGCACACCGAGGGCACCCACGTCGGCCTGCCCGACGGCCAGATGGGCAACTCCGAGGTCGGGCACATGAACATCGGCGCGGGGCGCGTGGTCTACCAGGACCTGACCCGGGTCGACGCGGCCATTGCCGACGGCAGCTTCTTCGCCAACGCGGGGCTGCTCGCGGCCTGCCAGGCGGCGAAGGCTGGCGGCGGCACCCTGCACCTGATGGGCCTGCTGTCGCCCGGCGGCGTGCACAGCCACGAGACGCACCTGTTCGCGATGCTGGAACTGGCGAAGCGCGAGGGCGTGGCGCGGGTCGCCGTGCACGCTTTCACCGACGGCCGTGACATGCCGCCGCGCTCGGCCGCGCCCAGCCTGCGCGCGCTGGAGGACGCCTGCGCCGCGGCCGGCAATGCCCACGTCGCCAGCGTCAGCGGCCGCTACTACGCCATGGACCGCGACAAGCGCTGGGAGCGCGTGCGCCGGGCCTGGGACGCGATCGTCGAAGCGCAGTCGGAGCACCGCGCGCCCGACGCCCTCGCCGCGCTCAAGGCCGCCTACGCCCGCGACGAGAACGACGAGTTCGTCGCCCCCACCGTCATCGACGGCGCCGCGCCGATGCGCGACGGCGACGCCGTGGTGTTCATGAACTTCCGCGCCGACCGCGCCCGCCAGCTCACCGCGGCCTTCGTGGCCCCTGGTTTCGACGGTTTCGAGGCCCGGCGCCCGGCGCTGGCGGACTTCACCTGCCTGACCGAGTACGACGCCACCCTGCCGGCGCCGCTGGCCTTCGCGCCCGACGACCTGCGCAACACCCTGGGCGAGGTGTTGGGCGCGAACGGCCTGGCCCAACTGCGCATCGCCGAGACCGAGAAATACGCCCACGTCACCTTCTTCTTCAACGGCGGCCGCGAGACGCCGTTCGCCGGCGAGGAGCGGATCCTGGTGCCCAGCCCCAAGGTCGCCACCTACGACCTGCAGCCGGAAATGAGCTGCCCCGAAGTTACGGAGAAGCTGGTGGCCGCGATCGACTCCGGCCGCTTCGACGCCGTGGTCTGCAACTTCGCCAACCCGGACATGGTCGGCCACACCGGCGACCTGCAGGCCGCGATCAAGGCCGTGGAAACGGTCGACCAGGCCCTGGGCGAAGTCGCCGCCGCGGTCGCCGCGCAGGGCGGCGAGCTGCTGGTCACCGCCGACCACGGCAACGTCGAGATGATGCGCGACCCGGAGACCGGCCAGCCGCACACCTCGCACACGGTCGGCCCGGTGGACCTGATCTACGTCGGCAACCGTACCGGCGCGACGCTGCGCACCGGCGGTGCCCTGCGCGACCTGGCGCCGACGATGCTCGACCTGCTGGGCGTGCCGAAGCCGGCGGAGATGACCGGCCGCAGCCTGCTGGCGTGAGCGACGCCTCGGCCAGGCCGGGCCGCGGCACCCGCGCGCAGCGCTGGCCGCGGCCCGCCGCGTCGCGGCCGTGGCCGGTGCTGGCCTGGCTGCTGCTGTTCCCGCTGCTGCTGGTCCTGGCCCCCGGCCCGGCCGTGGCGCAGGACAGCCGCGAGGCCCAGCGCCGGCTGGACAGGGTCAAGCGCGAGCTCAACGAGGTCGGGCGTGAGCGCCGCCGCATCGAGGGCGAGCGCGGCACCGCCAGCCGCGACCTGCGGGAGGCCGACGAGCGCGTCGCCCGCAACGCGCGCGAGCTGGCCGGGACCGAGGCCGCGCTGGCGCGCCAGCAGCAGGAGCTGGCCGAACTCGAGACCCGCCGCGACGCGGCCGCCGAAGGCCTGTCCGCGCAGCGCGCAGAACTCGCCGCCCTGCTGCGCGCGGCCTACACCGTCGGCGGCCATGCGCCGCTGAAGCTGCTGCTGGCCCAGGACGATGTCGCCGGTGCCAACCGCAGCCTGGCCTACCACGGCTACCTGCAGCGCGGCCGCAGCGCGCGCATCGCCGAACTGTCGGCCGAGCTCGCCGGGCTGGATGAGATGGAGCGGCGGATCGCGTCCGAGCGCGAGGCGCTGGCCGCGACCCACGAGCGCCAGCGCGCGCAGGCCTCGGCACTGGAGCGCGAGCAGGCCGAGCGCGCCCGGGCGGTAGCCGAGCTCGACGCCCGCTACAAGGACCGCAGCGCGCGAGAGAAGGCGCTGGGCGCCGACGCGAAGTCGCTGGAAAGCCTGCTCGCGCGCCTGCGCGAGGCGGCGCGCAAGGCCGAGGCCGAACGCAAGGCCGAAGCCGCCCGCCGCGCGGCTGCCGCCCGCCGTGACTCCGGCACGGCCAGCCCCGGAGCCAGCACCGCCGGTCGCAGCCCGGTCCCCAATGCGCCGGGCGTCGCGGTCGCGCGCACGGCGCCGGTGCAGGTGGGCGGTCTGTCCTGGCCGCTCGCCGGCAGCCTGCTCGCCGGCTTCGGCGCGCGCATGCCCGACGGCCGCACCAGTTCGGGTGTACTCGTCGCCGCCGCCGCGGGCACGCCGGTCACCGCCGTGGCCGAAGGCACCGTGGTCTTCGCCGAATGGATGACCGGCTACGGCCTGATCCTGATCATCGACCACGGCAACGGCTATATGAGCCTGTACGCCCACAACGACAGCCTGCTCAAGGGCCCCGGCGACCGCGTGCGCCGCGGCGACGCGGTGTCCACCGTCGGCACCTCCGGCGGGCAGGGCCGGGCCGCGCTGTACTTCGAGCTGCGCCGCGACGGCAAGCCGGTGGATCCCAACACCTGGCTGCAGAAACGCTGAACCGCGGCGGACGCCGGACGCGCGGGCGGCATAATCGGCTGAACCCGCGCGTCGCCGCGCGGTCCCAATCCTGTTCCCCACGGAGTCCCTGCATGCGCGCCAGCCTGTTGACGCTTGCCCTCGCCAGCCTGCTGGCCCTGCCGCCTGCCGCCGCCCAGGAGCCGCCGCCGGCGGAGCCGGAGGCGGTCGAAGCCGAAGGCGCGGTCGAGGCCGACACCGCGGCGGACGACGCGCAGGACGCCGGGAGCGACAACGGGCCCAAAGCGGATGCCGGCGTCGAGGCCGCGGCTGCGGCAGAAGCCGAAGCCGAAGCGGCCAGCGCCGTGCCGCTGGACGAGATCAGCCGCTTCGTCCTGGTCTTCAACGCCGTTCGCGCCGGCCACGTCGACGAGGTCGGCGATCGCGAGCTGATGCAGTCGGCGATCCGCGGCCTGCTGCTCGACCTCGACCCGCACAGCGCCTACCTGCAGCGCAGCGACGCCGAGGCCTTCGAGGAGGGCACCACGGGTGCCTACGAAGGTATCGGCGTGGAAGTGATGCCGCTGCCCGACGGCAGCATGCGCGTGATCGCGCCGATGGACGGCGGCCCCGCGCAGCGCGCCGGCATCCGCGCCGGCGACGTGATCGTCGCCGTCGATGGCCAGGCGCTCACGCCGGAAAGCCATGAGGGCCGCGGCCCCCTGCGCGGCCCCCCGGGCACCGAGGTCGGGGTGACCGTGATGCGCGAAGGCAGCGCGGAGCCGCTGGAGCTGCGCATGGCGCGCGAGATCATCCGCACGCCCAGCGTGCGCGCCAGCATCCGCGAGCCGGGCCTGGGCTACCTGCGCCTGGCCGTGTTCCAGGCCGACACCGCGGCCGACTTCGCCAACGAACTGGACCGGCTGCACCGCGAGGCCGGTGGCGAGGGCCTGCGCGGCCTGCTGATCGACCTGCGCAGCAACCCCGGCGGCCTGCTGACCTCGGCGGTGCAGATCGCCGACGACCTGCTCGAGGGCGGCGGCATCGTCAGCACCCGCGGCCGGATCCAGGCCGGCGACACCGCGTTCAACGCCACCCCGGGCGACCGCATGCGCGGGCGGCCGGTGGTGGTCCTGGTCGATGCCGGCTCGGCCAGCGCCTCGGAGGTGCTGGCCGGAGCCCTGCGCGACAACGACCGCGCCTGCATCGTCGGCAGCCGCACCTTCGGCAAGGGCTCGGTGCAGACCGTGCTGCCGCTGGACAACGGCGACGCGGTCAAGCTGACCACGGCGCGCTACTACACGCCCGACGGCACCTCGATCCAGGCGCGCGGCATCGAGCCCGACCTGGTGCTCGACGGCAAGGACGGGACGCCCCGCGGCTACGTCGAGGCCGCGCTCCCGGGCCACCTGGCCGCCGACGGCGAGGAGGGCAGCGGCCCCGGGCACGTGCTCGACGGCGACGAGCCGGTCCGCCAGGCGATGGCGGCGCTGCGCCGCCTGGTGGCGGGCGGGAGCTGTGCGCCGCCGCCGGACGCGGCGTCGGCCCCGGCGAAGAAGGAAGACGCCGCTCAGTAGCCCTTCTGGCGGCGCAGCCGGCGCGCGATCGCGCGCCGAGAGAGCAGGGCGAAGACCACTCCGACTGCGAAGCCGACGATGTGCGCCGACCACGCCACCGCGCCGAAGGCCGGGCCGATGTAGGCGAACACCACCTGCAGCAGGGCCCAGATGCCGATCAGCAGTGACGCCGGCGCGCGCACGAATTCGAGGAACAGGCCCAGCGGCAGGACCACGCCGAGGTGGGCCCGCGGGAACAGCGCCAGGTAGGTGCCGATCAGCGCCGAGACCGCGCCACTGGCGCCGATCACCAGCCGGTCGGGGGTGTCGATCACCAGCACCGTGGCCAGGTTGGCGAGCGCCCCGCCGATCATGAACAGGGCCAGCAGGCGCCAGGAGCCCAGCACGCGCTCCGCCGGCAGGCCGAAGATCAGCAGGAACACCAGGTTGCCCAGCAGGTGCGCCCAGTCGGCATGGACGAACAGTGCCGTGAGCAGGCGCAGGCCGCGTTCGCCGTCGGCCCAGGCCAGCAGGTCCCCGGGGGCAAGCCCGCCGGTGAGCGCGCCCCAGCGCGCCATCAGCGCCTGTTCGACGGCCTCGGGCCGGGTGCTGGCCCACAGGTAGACGCACCACAGCGCCGCGCAGAGCAGCGGCGTGGCCCAGCGGAAGGCGGGACGTGAATGCGTCGGGATCGAGACGAACATGGCTGCAGACGGTGGCCGGCCCGGGAAGGTGGGGCAAAGATACCCGTCCGGAGACGTGACGCGGGGCACCTGTGCAACACCATCCGCCACGGTATAGTGCCGCCCACAACAACACCACAAGACACCGTCAGGAGCTTTCCAGCAATGCGCATCTCCCCCATTCTCCCGGCTTCGGCCCTCGCGCTCGGCATCCTGGGCGCGCTGGCCCTGGTCCCCGCCCATGCCTCGGGCTTCCAGCTCAAGGAAAACAGCGTCAAGGGCCTCGGCGCCGCGTTCGCCGGTTCCGGCGTCAACGAAGGCGACGCCTCGGTCGTGGTCAACAACCCGGCCTCGATGACCCGTTTCGAAGGCACCACCGTCCAGGCCGACCTGTCGGTCATCGACCTGAGCTACGAGTTCAAAGGCAGCGGCACCGACGCCTTCGGCCGCCCGCTCACCGGCGGCGACGGCGGCAACGCCGGCGACGTGACCCCGGTCCCGGCGTTCTCGGTGATCCACAAGCTCGACAACGGCCTGGCCCTGGGCGCCATGGTCAGCGCGCCGTTCGGCCTGAAGACCGAGTACGAGCCCGACTGGCAGGGCCGTTACTTCGCCGACACGTCGGACGTGAAGATCGTCAACCTGACCTTCTCCGCGGCCCTGGACATCACCGAGCGCGTTTCGGTCGGCGTCGGTGCCGTGTACTCCAAGGCCGACGTGACCCTGTCCAAGGCGATCGACTTCGGCACCCTGCTGTACTCCAATCCGGCCACCCGCCCGCTGCCCTTCGCGATTCCGCAGGCCCGCGACGGCCATGCCAGCGTCGAGGGCGACGACACCGGCTTCGGCTGGATCGCCGGCATCACCTTCCGTCCCACCGACCGCTTCTCGCTGGGCATCAGCCACCAGTCGGAGATCGACTACGACCTGCGCGGCAACGTCGAGTGGCAGGTTCCGGGCGACGTGCGCGCGGTGTTCAACAGCAGCCCGATGACCGCCCAGCTGTTCCAGAACGGCGGTGCCGGCGCCAGGCTGACCACGCCGTCGACCACGGCCATCGTGGCCCGCTACGACATCACCGACCGCTTCGCGATGATGGCCAACTGGACCAAGACCGGCTGGTCGTCGCTGGAAGAGGTGCGGATCGAGTTCGATGGCCCCGACGCGGATTCGGTCGAGCCCTTCGAGTGGCAGGACACCGACTTCGTCTCGCTCGGCGGCGAGTTCAAGCTCAACGAGGCCTGGACCCTGCGAGGCGGCCTGGCCATCGACGAGACCCCGACCAGCCTGGCGCACCGCACCCCGCGCCTGCCCGACGACGACCGTCGCTGGTACACGCTCGGCGCGACCTGGCAGGTCAGCGATGCGCTGTCGATGGACTTCGCCTTCGCCCGCCTCGAGCCGAAGGATCCCAAGGTCGACTATTCGAGCGGCGGCAGCACCATCACCGGTCCCTTCGACGGCCACGCCAACCTGTTCGGCGTGTCGGCGCAGTACCGTTTCTGACCTGGCCGACGCCCCGGTTCCGGGGCTGTGTGCTGAAACGGAAAGGCCCCGCACCTGCGGGGCCTTTTCTTTCGTACCTCCCCCCGCAAGCGGGGGAAGATGCCCGGAAGCTCTTCAGTCCCCCAGCGTCAGCAGCGAGGCATTGCCGCCGGCGGCGGTGGTGTTGATCGTCACCGTCTTCTCGGTCGCGAAGCGCGGCAGGTAGTGCGGGCCGCCGGCCTTGGGGCCGGTGCCGGACAGGCCCTGGCCGCCGAAGGGCTGCACGCCGACCACGGCACCGACCTGGTTGCGATTGACGTAGACATTGCCCACCTTCGCCCGGGCCGCGATCTGCTCGACGGTGTCGTCGATGCGCGAGTGGATGCCCAGGGTCAGGCCGTAGCCGGTGGTGTTGACGGCGTCGATCACCTGGTCGAGCTCGCCGGCCTTCCAGCGGATCACGTGCAGCGCGGGCCCGAAGTTCTCGCGGTCCAGCTGCGACAGCGACTTCAGTTCCCAGGCGCGCGGCGCGAAGAAGGTGCCGTGCGCGGTGTCCTCGCCCATGTCGGCGATCGCGATCAGCCGGGCCTCGCGCTGCATGCGTTCGGCGTGACGGTCGAGCATGCCGAGGGCGTCGGCATCGATGACCGGGCCGACGTCGGTGGACAACTGGCCGGGATCGCCGACCTTGAGCTCGGCCATGGCGCCGGCAAGCATCTCGATCACCCGGTCGGCGATGTCGTCCTGCACGAACAGCACGCGCGCGGCCGAGCATCGCTGGCCGGCCGAGGTGAAAGCCGAGGACATCACGTCCTTGACCAGCTGTTCGGGCAGCGCCGACGAGTCGGCGATCAGCGCGTTCTGGCCACCGGTCTCGGCGATCAGGGTGCCGATGGCGCCGTCGCGCGCGGCCAGTGCGCGGTTGATCGCCAGCGCAGTGCCGTTGGAACCGGTGAACACCACGCCGGCGATGCGCGGATCGCCGGTCAGCGCGGCGCCCACGCTGGCGCCGTCACCGGGCACCAGCTGAAGCACGTCCTCCGGCACGCCGGCCTCGTGCAGCAGCTTCACCGCCTCGTGGCCGACCAGGGTGGTCTGTTCGGCGGGTTTGGCGAGCACGGCGTTGCCGGTGACCAGGGCCGCGGCGACCTGGCCGATGAAGATCGCCAGCGGGAAGTTCCACGGCGAGATGCAGGCGAAGACGCCGCGACCGGCCAGCTGCAGGGTATTGGTCTCGCCGGTCGGTCCGGGCAGGGGATCCGGGCCGGTGATGGCGCGCGCCTGCTCGGCGTAGTAGCGCAGGAAGTCGACCGCCTCGCGGACTTCGGCCACGCCGTCGGGGATGGTCTTGCCGGCTTCCAGCGTGCACAGGGCCATGAAGCGCGGCATCCGCTGTTCCAGCAGGTCGGCGGCGTGTTCGAGCAGCGCGGCGCGGCCGGCGACCGGGGTCGCGTCCCAGGCCGGCTGCGCGGCCACCGCGTTCGCCATCGCGCGGTCAACGGTGGCGGCATCGGCGGCCTGCCAGCGGCCCACCCGGCGGCGGCGGTCGGCGGGGCTGGTGACCTCGGTCCATTCCGCGGTGCTGCTGGCGCCCGGCACCAGCGGCGCGGCCTGCCAGTCGGCGGGCTCGGCGGACATGGCTGCGGCCAGCCGGTTCAGGTCGTCGTCGTTGGCGAGGTTGATGCCCATGGAATTGGTCCTGTCGGAGCCCGGGATGCGAAGGATGTCGACCGGGAGCGGAATGCGGGGGTGCGGGATGGGGTCGAACGCGGCCACGACCTCGACCGGATCGCGGACCAGGTCCTCGATCGCCACGTCTTCGTCGGTGATGCGGTTGACGAAGCTCGAGTTGGCGCCGTTCTCGAGCAGGCGGCGCACGAGGTAGGGCAGCAGGTCCTCGTGGCTGCCCACCGGCGCGTAGACGCGGCAGGGCACGTCCAGGCGATCGGCCGGGATCACCTCGTCGTAGAGGTCGTCGCCCATGCCGTGCAGCTTCTGGAATTCGAACGGGCGGCCCGCGGCCAGGCGCTGCACCGCGGCGATGGTCTGTGCGTTGTGGGTGGCGAACATCGGATACACCGCGTCTCCTGCGTCGAGCAGGCGGCGGGCATTGGCGAGGTAGCTGACGTCGGTGTTGGGCTTGCGGGTGAACACCGGATAGCCCGGGTAGCCCTCGACCTGGGCGCGCTTCACTTCCGCGTCCCAGTAGGCGCCCTTGACCAGGCGCACCGGGATCCGGCGGCCGCCGCGGCGGGCGAGGCCGGCGATCCAGTCGATCACGAAGGGCGCACGCTTCTGGTAGGCCTGGACCACGATGCCGAAGCCGCTCCAGCCGGCCAGCGAGGGGTCCGACCAGGCCGCCTCGATCACGTCCAGCGACAGCTCCAGGCGGTCGGCCTCCTCGGCGTCGACGGTCAGGCCGATGCCGTGGCCTTTCGCGCGCTGTGCGAGGTCGAGCAGGCGCGGCGCGAGCTCGGCCAGCACGCGCTCGCGCTTGGCGTGCTCGTAGCGCGGGTGCAGTGCGGAGAGCTTGACCGAGATCGACGGCGCCACGATCTCGTCGGCCGGCGGGCCGGCGGCGCGGCCGATGGCGTCGATGGCGCTGCGGTAGGCCTCGAGGTAGCGGTCGGCGTCGCGCTGCGTGAGCGCGGCTTCGCCGAGCATGTCGTAGGAGTAGCGGTAGTTGGCGTTGCGGCCCTTGCGCGCGCGCGCCAGCGCCTCGGCGATGGTCCGGCCCATCACGAACTGGTGGCCCATGATCTTCATCGCCTGGCGCACCGCCAGCCGGATCACGGGCTCGCCGACGCGGCCGGCCAGGCGCTTGAAGGCGCCGTGGACGTCACGCTTCGTATCGTCGGCCAGGTCGACCAGATGGCCGGTGAGCATCAGGCCCCAGGTCGAGGCGTTGACCAGCACCGATTCCGACTGGCCCATGTGCCGCTTCCAGTCGGCCTCGCCGAGCTTGTCGCGGATCAGGCGGTCGGCGGTGCCCTGGTCGGGTATGCGCAGCAGGGCCTCGGCCACGCACATCAGCAGCACGCCTTCGTCGCTGCCGAGGTCGTACTGGCGCATGAAGGACTCGACCACGCCCTGGTCGCGCGCGCGCAGGCGAACCCGGCGCACCAGGTCGGCGGCTGTGGCGGCGATGGCCGCCGTGTCCTCCGGAGGCAGGCGTGCCTCGTCGAGCAGGGCGCGGACGCGGACGGCCTCGTCGGCGAGCCAGTGCCGGGTGATGGCCGCGCGCAGGGGATCTGGCGGCGCGGGGAGGTCGCCGAAGGGAGCTTGGGTCACGGTGTTCGGGCGCAGGGGTGGACAGGGCGCGATTCTAGCCCCCGCGGGGGTCGGAATGGCGCCCCGCGAAGGGGCTCCGCAGCGGCCTCGCTTGCCGGTCCCGTGGCGCGACGGCTACCATCCTCGTGATCGAACGCCCCTCGCGGGGCGTGGCCGGTCCATTCGCGCGGGCCCCTGCCGGCGCGGGCGGATCGTCCAACCAACCGTCAAGGCAGGCGGCCGCCCGGGCCGCGATCGGAAATTTTGGGGTTGCACGCATGATGCAGGCGCGATTCTCGCGATGGATTCTGGCGCTCGTCGCCTCGGCGCCGATGGTGGCCCTGGCCCAGCAGGCCGACCCGGTCCGTTGGCAGCTGAACATGGGACGCGGCGTGACCGCCTCCTCCCAGAACGCCTACGAGGCCCACATGCTGGCGCTGTGGATCTGCGTGGCCATCGGCGTGGTGGTGTTCGCGGCCATGGGCTACGCGATGTTCGCCTTCCGCAAGTCCAAGGGCGCCGTGGCCGCCAAGTGGAGCCACCACACCGGGCTCGAGGTGCTGTGGACGGTGATCCCGGTGATCCTGCTGGTGATCATGGCCTGGCCGGCGACCGCCAAGCTGATCGCGATGTACGACACCCGCGAGTCGGCGATGACCGTGAAGGTCACCGGCTACCAGTGGATGTGGAAGTACGACTACCTGGGCGAAGACGTTTCCATCACCAGCCGCATGGACCGCGAGAGCGACCGCATCCGCCAGAGCGGCGAGCGCCCCGACATGGCGGCCAACCCGCACTACCTGCTTGACGTCGACAACGAGCTGGTGCTCCCGGTCGACACCAAGATCCGCTTCGTGATCACGGCCGACGACGTCATCCACTCCTGGTGGGTGCCGGCCCTGGGCTGGAAGCAGGACGCGGTGCCGGGCATCGTCAACGAGGCCTGGACCGAGATCCGCGAGCCGGGCGTCTACCGCGGCCAGTGCGCCGAGCTCTGCGGCAAGGACCACGGCTTCATGCCGATCGTGGTGCGCGCGGTGCCGAAGGACGAGTACGCCAGCTGGCTGGCTTCGGCCAAGGCCTCGGGCGCGACGCCCGCCGAGCCGTCGCAGGTGCCCGAGGGCGGCGACGGCAACGCGCCGCGGTCGCTGGACCCCGACATGATCGAAGACGTGCAGCAGGGCGAGGAGCCCGCCGCCCCGCAGGCGCCCGAAGCCGCCCCCGCAGACGCCGACGCGACCAGCGCCGCCTGACCGAACACGAAGGCCGATAGCCCATGTCCACCCATACCGCAACCGCCGACCACCACGACGACCACCATGGCCACAAGCAGGGCTTCGTCGAGCGCTGGTTCTTCTCCACGAACCACAAGGACATCGGCACGCTGTACCTGCTCTTCAGCTTCATGATGTTCATCGTCGGCGCGGCGATGAGCGTGGTGATCCGCTTCGAGCTGGCGGTGCCGGGCCTGCAGCACGTCAGCCCGCACTTCTTCAACCAGATGACGTCGATGCACGCGCTGGTGATGATCTTCGGCGGCGTGATGCCGGCCTTCGTCGGCCTGGCCAACTGGATGCTGCCGCTGCAGATCGGCGCGCCGGACATGGCCCTGCCGCGCATGAACAACTGGTCCTTCTGGATCCTGCCGTTCGCGTTCGCGATGCTGCTGATGACGCTGTTCCTGCCCGGCGGCGGCCCCGCCGGCGGCTGGACCCTGTACCCGCCGCTGTCGCTGCAGGGTGGTTCGTCCATCGCCTTCGCCATCTTCGCCATCCACATGATGGGCATCAGCTCGATCATGGGCGCGATCAACGTCATCGCCACCGTGCTCAACATGCGCGCGCCGGGCGTCGACCTGCTGAAGATGCCGATCTTCCCCTGGACCTGGCTGATCACCGCCTTCCTGCTGATCGCGGTGATGCCGGTGCTGGCGGGCGCGGTGACGATGCTGCTGACCGACAAGTTCTTCGGCACCAGCTTCTTCAACGCCGCCGGCGGCGGCGACCCGGTGATGTACCAGCACATCTTCTGGTTCTTCGGGCACCCCGAGGTCTACATCATGATCCTGCCGGCCTTCGGCGTGGTCTCGGAGATCATCCCGACCTTCAGCCGCAAGCCGCTGTTCGGCTACCAGGCCATGGTGTACGCGACCGCCGCGATCGCCTTCCTGTCGTTCATCGTGTGGGCGCACCACATGTTCACGGCGGGCATGCCGCTGGGCGGCGAGATCTACTTCATGTTCGCGACCATGCTGATCTCGGTGCCCACGGGCGTGAAGATCTTCAACTGGGTCAGCACCATGTGGGGAGGCTCGATGACGTTCGAGACCCCGATGCTGTTCTCGATCGCCTTCGTGATCCTGTTCACCATCGGCGGCTTCTCCGGCCTGATGCTGGCCATCGTCCCGGCCGACTTCCAGTACCACGACACCTACTTCGTGGTCGCGCACTTCCACTACGTGCTGGTCACCGGCTCGGTGCTGGCGCTGATCGCCGCGGTCTACTACTGGTGGCCGAAGTGGACCGGCCGCATGTACAACGAGACCTGGGGCAAGATCCACTTCTGGTGGACGATGGTCTTCGTCAACGTGCTGTTCTTCCCGCAGCACTTCCTGGGCCTGGCCGGCATGCCGCGCCGTATCCCGGACTACAACGTGGTGTTCGCCGACTGGAACATGATCAGCTCGATCGGTGCCTTCGGCATGTTCGTCACGCCGTTCATGATGTTCGCGATCCTGTACCACTCGCTGAAGAAGGGCGCCGTGGCACCGCAGCGTCCGTGGGAAGGCGCGCGTGGCCTGGAGTGGACCGTGCCTTCGCCGGCGCCGCACCACACCTTCGGCACGCCGCCGGTGATCCGCCCGGGCGACCTCGCGCATGACGACGTCGACGAGCACGGTCGCGAAGCCGGTCCTGAGCCCGATGTCGGCCGTGCCTGAGTCCCGCGATCCCGAGGCGATCGCCGCACAGCGGCGCCGTGCCGTGCGCATGGCGCTGTGGCTGGCCGGCGTGGCGCTGGCGATCTACATCGCCTTCATCCTCTCCGGGGTGCTCGCGTCGTGAGCGGCAAGGCCGCCAGGACCGCCGGCATCGGCAAGATGGTGCTCGCCGCGCTGGCCGCGTTCGCGTTCACCTTTTCGCTGGTGCCGCTGTACCGCATCGCCTGCGAGAAGGTCTTCGGCATCCGCCTGGACAACACCGCGGCCGACGCCGGCACGGTGGGCGCGGCGGCGGCCGAGGCGCGCATGGTCACGGTCGAGTTCGACGGCGGCGTGAACTCCTCGCTGCCGTGGTCGTTCCGTCCCAACCAGACGCGCATGCAGGTGCGGGTGGGCGAGCAGTACGAGACCACCTACTACGCCCACAACGACGGCGACCGCACCATCGTCGGCAGCGCCACGCCTTCGGTGGCGCCGGCGCGTGCCTCGGGCTACTTCGCCAAGACCGAGTGCTTCTGCTTCACCGCGCAGACCCTGGTCGCCGGCGAGACGCGCGACATGCCGGTGCGCTTCATCATCGACCCGTCGCTGCCGGCCGACGTCAAGACGATCACGCTGTCCTACACTTTCTTCAAGAACGACGTCCTTACCGAGCGCGAGCACACCGCCGCGGTCGCGGCGGCGTCCACCGTGCCGCACGCGGCACCCTGACACAGCAGAAACGGAAGACCGACATGGCACAGGCCCACGCCGACCACCAAGACCCGAACGTCTACTTCGTGCCGCACGACAGCAAGTGGCCGCTGTTCGCCTCGGTCGCGCTGTTCATCACCATGTTCGGCCTCGCCAGCTGGTTCAACGAGGTCAGCTGGGGTCGCACGGTGTTCTTCGTCGGTGCCGCGGGCCTCGCCGCGATCCTGTTCAAGTGGTTCGCCGACGTCATCCTCGAGTCGATTTCGGGCTACTACAACAAGCAGGTCGACACCTCGTTCCGCATGGGCATGGTGTGGTTCATCTTCTCGGAGGTGATGTTCTTCGCCGCCTTCTTCGGCGCGCTGTTCTATGCCCGCCAGCTGTCGCTGCCGTGGCTGGGTGGCGCCGGCGACGGCGCGATGACGAACTCGCTGCTCTGGGAGGGCTACAGCGCCGCCTGGCCGTCCGCCGGCCCGGCCGCGGTCGGCGGTGCCTTCCAGACTATCCCGGCCTGGGGCCTGCCGCTGCTCAACACCCTGATCCTGCTGACCTCGGGCGTGACCCTGACCATCGCCCACCACGCGCTGAAGGCCGACAACCGCCGCCAGCTGCTGGTGTGGCTGGGCGCGACGGTGCTGCTGGGCTGCATCTTCCTGTTCTTCCAGGTCGAGGAATACATCCACGCCTACCGCGACCTCAACCTGACCCTGGGTTCGGGCATCTACGGTTCGACCTTCTTCATGCTCACCGGCTTCCACGGTGCCCACGTGACCCTGGGCACGATCATGCTGGCGATCATCTGGTTCCGCTGCGCCAAGGGCCATTTCACGAAGGACAACCACTTCGCCTTCGAGGCCGTGGCCTGGTACTGGCACTTCGTCGACGTGGTCTGGCTGGCGCTGTTCCTGTTTGTCTACGTGCTCTGACGCGGGGCCGACCCGGAAACGACGAAGGCCGGCGAATGCCGGCCTTCTCGTCTGCGCCGCGGGGGCGCGGGGCCTTCGGCCTCAGCCCTGGATCCCGTGCGGCGTGATCCATCCCATCCAGATCGAAAGGAGCACGATCAGGATCAGCGCCACCGACAGCGCGATGCGCCGGGTGAGCGCGTTCACGGTGCGCTTGGTGGTGCCCTTGTCGACCAGCATGTAGTACAGGCCGGCGCCGAGATTCCAGACGATCAGGATCAGGAAGGCGATGATGAGCAGGGTTTTGAGCGAATCACTCATGCGGTGGGCCTCCAGTGGGCCGCGGCGATCCGTGCAGTATCGCACCTGCGCGGCGGGCTGAGATGGGCAGGCCTGCGACGGGAGACACCACCCTGGTGGTCGGCTGGCTGGCCGCGCTGCTGGCCATCGCCGGCTTTTCCGCGCTGGGCCACTGGCAGCTTGGGCGCCAGCAGGAGAAGCAGCTGATGCTCGACCAGGTGGCGGCGACCGTGGCCGCGAAGTCGCCTCGGCCGCTGGCCATCGCCGCCGATGGCGCGCGCGCGGGCGTCTACGACTGGGCGGCCGGCGGCGGCCGCTTCGCCGAGGCGCCGGCGGTGCTGCTCGACAACCAGCAGCGCGAAGGCCGCGCGGGCGTGCGCGTCTACCGCGCCTTCGTGCCCGACGGCGGCGCCGCGCCGCTGCTGGTCGAACTGGGCTGGCTGCCGCTGCCCGGCGACCGCCGCTTGCCGGAGGTGCCGCGCCCGGTCGGGCAGCACGACATCGCCGGCCTGCTGGCGCCGCCGCCCGCGCACGGCATCGGCCCGGCCGGTTTCGCCGTGCAGGGCGACGGCAGCCTGCTGGCCGTGGGCCTGGATCCCGCCGCGCTCGCGCCGGCGCTGCGCCTGCCCGGCCTCGCCCCGCGCGTGCTGAAGCTCGACCCCGACGCCGCCATCGGCTACGCGCGTGACCTCGACATCCTTCCCAACACCCTGCCGCCCGAACGCCACCTCGGCTACGCCGTGCAGTGGTTCGCGCTGGCACTGGCGGTGCTGGCCACTGCCATCGTCCTCACTTCCCGCAGGCAACGCCCATGACCGATCCCGCCCCCACCCCGACCGTTCCCGTGCGCGAACGCAACCGCAACCGCGCGCTGTTGGTGCTGATCGTGGTCGTGTTCTTCGGCAGCGCGCTGGTGGCCGGGGCGCTGCGCTTCTCCGGCTGGCGGCCGGAAGGCCTGAAGAACCACGGCGAGCTGCTGCAGCCGCCGGCCGACCTGCGCCAGATCGCGCCGCGCTTGGCCGACGGCGGCGAATATCCCTGGAACCCGATCGAGCGCACCTGGCGCATCCTCGTTGCGCCGCCGGCCGACTGCACCGACGCCTGCGTCGGCCTCAGCCACGACATCGACAAGGTCTGGCGCCTGTTCGGCCACAACGCCGACCATGTCCACATCCTCTGGGTCGGCGAGCCGCCCGAGGGCGCGCTGCGCAACCGCGTCTGGCACGTGGTCGAGCCGATGCCGGAGCTCACCGCGCAGCTGCCGGGCGTGGAAGCGGGCGGCCCGCAGGGCGCGCCGGTGTATGTTGTCGATCCCAACGGCTTCGTGATCCTGCACTATGCGCCGGGCTTCGACCCCGGCCACCTGCGCACGGACATGGCCCGCCTGCTCAAGCTCAAGTGATGAACGACCAGACCGCCCTGCAGCACGGGGTCCGCCACATCCACCGCCATTTCCACCGCATCGCCTGGTTTGCCGTGGCGCTGGCGCTGGGCGTGATCGTTTTCGGCGCCTTCGTGCGCCTGTCGCACGCCGGCCTCAGCTGCCCGGACTGGCCGACCTGCTACGGCCGCGCCACCTGGCCACAGGCCGCGCACCACGTCGCCGACCACGCCGCCAGCGCGATCCGCGCCTTCGAGGACCACAAGGCCTGGCGCGAGCAGGTGCACCGCCACATCGCTGCGCTGCTGGGCCTGCTGGTGCTGGCCCTGGCCCTGCTGGCCGCCCGTCGGCGCCGCTACGGTATCGCCCAGGTGCTGGCCGCCGCCGGCCTGGTGGCGATCGCGATCCCGGCCTACATGGCCGGCGCCCACGTCGCCGCTTCGCTGCTGGCGGTGGCCGGCGAGGCGATCCTGCTGGCGGCGGCGCTGCGCTGGCGCGGCCAGGACCTGGGGCGCGAATCGGCGCTGACGCTGGCGGTGATCATCTTCCAGGCCCTGCTGGGCATGTGGACGGTGACCTGGCTGCTGAAGCCGGTGGTGGTGATGGGCCACCTGATGGGTGGCCTGCTGACCTTCTCGCTGCTGGTGTGGATGGCCTGGCGCGCCACCGACCGCCCGATCGTGCTGGCCGACGCCGCGCGCCTGCGCCGGCTGCTGTGGGCGGCGCTGGCGGCGCTGGGCCTGCAGATCGCCCTGGGCGGCTGGGTCAGCGCCAACTATGCCGCGCTGTCCTGCGGCGCCGGCGGCTGGGGGATCGAGAACTTCCCGCAGTGCGCCGGCCTGTGGCTGCCGCCGACCGACTTCCGCGAGGGCTTCGTGCTCTGGCGCGGGATCGGCGTGGACTACGAGGGCGGCGTGCTCGACGGCGCCGCGCGCATCGCCATCCACGTCGCGCACCGCCTGGGCGCGGTGGTCGCGGCGGCGATGCTGCTGTGGGCGGCGGTGCGCATGCTGCGCACGCCCGGCCTGCGCGGCTGGGGCGGCGCCCTGGCCCTGCTCACCGTGGCCCAGGTCACGCTCGGCATCCTCAACGTCAAGCTGTCGCTGCCGCTGCCGGTGGCGGTGATGCACAACGGCGGCGCCGCGCTGCTGGTGTTCGTGATGGTGTCGCTGCTGGCGCGCCTGCGCGGGGTCGACTGAGGTGCGCGCGAAGTTCGACCAGTACTGGGCGCTGACCAAGCCGCGCGTGGTGGCGCTGATCGTGTTCACCGCCTTCGTGGGCATGTTCATGGCCGTGCCCGGGCTGCCGCCGCTGCGGCAGTCGGTGTTCGGCTTCATCGGCATCTGGCTGGCCGCGGCCTCGGCGGCGGCGGTCAACCACCTGATCGACCAGCGCATCGACAAGGTGATGGTGCGCACCGCCGACCGCCCGCTGGCGACCGGCAGCCTGAAGCCGGCGCAGGTGCTGGCGTTCGCGGTGTTCCTGGGCGCGGCTTCGATGGCGATCCTGATCGCGCTGGTGAACCCGCTAACCGCGGCGCTGACCTTCGCCTCGCTGATCGGCTACGCCATCGTCTACACCGGCTTCCTGAAGCGCGCGACGCCGCAGAACATCGTCATCGGCGGCATCGCCGGCGCCGCGCCGCCGCTGCTGGGCTGGTCGGCGGTGACCGGCATGCAGAACGAGTGGGACTGGGCGCACGCGCTGCTGCTGGTGCTGATCATCTTCGTGTGGACGCCGCCGCACTTCTGGGCGCTGGCGATCTTCCGCCGCGAGGACTACGCCCGCGCGCTGGTGCCGATGCTGCCGGTGACCCACGGCGTGCAGTACACGCGCTGGCAGATCCTGCTCTACACCGTGCTGCTGGTGGCGGTGACCATCCTGCCGTGGGCGGTGGGCATGAGCGGCCTGTTTTATCTCGGCGGCGCGCTGGTGCTGGGCCTGGTGTTCCTGTGGTACGCGTGGAAGCTGATGGACCCGCCTGACGAATTCTTCGCCATGCGCGTCTTCAACTACTCCGTCGTCTACCTGATGGCGCTGTTCGCCTTCCTGCTGCTCGACCACTGGCTGCTGCCGTTCCTGCAGCCGGCACCGCTGTTCGAGCTGCAGCGGGTGGGGTGAAAAGCTTTGCCACGGATGACGCGGATAAACGCGGATTTACACGGATAAAGCAAAGGCAGGAGAAAAAGCCTTTGGCCACGGATTTACGCGGATTACGCGGATCTGGCCGAGGCAAGATTATTGGTCAGGGCGCGTCCGGAACAATCCGCCGAAAGCCATCTGACAAAAGAAGCCTGTGCAGGGCGCGGTGTCGACACTGGCCTCGGCCAGATCCGCGTAATCCGCGTAAATCCGTGGCAAAAAGCTTTTCCGTTACTCCCCAGGCCGCGCCCGCACCGCGACGTCGGCCAGGTTGGCGGGGGTGATGTCCCACTGTTCGGGGGCGTCGTATTCGAACTCGACGGCGAGGCGGCCGGTGGCGCGCCAGAGGCGGAGGATGCAGGCGCCCCAGGGTTCCTTGTTCGGGACGCGGGTGGCTTCGCGCAGGTCGTCGAAGGCGGGGCCGAGGCTGGCGTCGTCGGGGGTGGCGGCGTGCGGGGTGCCGTCGGGGTCGTAGCGGAAGCCGCTCAGGCGGCGGGCGATGGCGCCGTCGGCGTAGCGGACGATCAGCGCGTAGCCGTGCCACTGGCCGTCGGACACGGCGGGGTCCGCCACCAGCAGCTTGCCGATGCGGGCGATCAGTTCATTGCGGTCCAGCGCGGGGCCTGCGTGCATGCGGGGCAGTGTGCCGTCAGGCCGCGGCACTGTCGATCATGTCGGGCATCTGCCGGGCGGCGATCGCGTCGAAGCCCTGGTCCGCGCCGTTGGTGAAGGCGATCAGCGAGGGGTCGTAGACCACGTTGCCGGTGACCGGGTCGATGACTTCGTAGTCGACGTGCACTTCATCGGGGCGATGCGAGTCGTTGCGCAGCAGGTCGATGTCGATCCGTACCTCCATGCCCGCGCCGATCCAGTCGCTCCACTCCTGCTCCATCTTCGCGTAGGCACCCTGGTTGAAGCTCGAGAACTGCGGGAACATGTTCACTTCGCCATGCCCCTGCGCGAAGCGGTAGGCCACCAGGTGGCCGACGTCGTCGCCGCTGCCCTTCATGTCGTTGTCGACGCGGAACTTCGACTGCGCGTTGCCTTCGATGCGGTCGGAGTCACGGCCGCGGCTCGAGGGCTCCCAGGTCAGCACGGCCTCGGCGCCGGTGGGGCGGCCGTCGGCGTCGAGCGTCCAGGTGATGTCGTTGACCTCGCCCGAACCGGCTTCGGTGACGGTGCCGCGCACTTCGCCCGGCTCCACGTCCTCGCTCACCGCCACGGTGCCGTCGGGCACCTGGCCGGTGAGCAGCATGCGGTTGTACTGGGCGAGGTCGGCGCCGGCCGGGTCGGACAGCATCGTGGTGTGGCGGGTGAAGTCCTCGCGCGCCAGCGCCGGGGAGCCGGGTCCGCCGTCGCGTGGGGCGTCGAACAGCTGCTCGGAGCCCGTCATCACGCGCAGGCCCTTCTTCTCGGTCATCTCCAGCGACAGGCGCAGGTCCTCGATCGAATCGAGGTCGTTGGCCGCGGCCAGTTCACGGAAGGCGGGCTCCAGCGCGGTGCCCACGTAGTCGGCGCCGTGCACCTCGATGCGGGTGCGCGGCGGGATCGTCGAGGGGTCGAAGGGATTCACCGCGGCCATCGCCGCCGGCGTCGCCTCCTCGTTGCGCAGGGTGACCTCGTAGCGCACCGGGACCTCGGTGCCGGCGCCGTCGGGGCCGCGCACGGTCATCTCGCCGCTGGCTTCGTAGTGGGTGTTCCACTGGTCGGAGCGCTCGCCGCTGGTCACCACGCTGCGCGGGTCAAGCTCGAAGGCGACCTCGTCGGGCTTGGCATCCAGCAGCGACGGATCCAGTCCGTCGGGGCGGGCGGCCTCCGGGCCCCGCAGGCAGCCGCCGAGGTCGCGCCAGGGCTGTGGCGGGGGCAGGGGGGCAAGCAGGCTCTGGGCTTCGAACGACATGCGTCAGGCACCGGGCTTCGGGAGCTTCCCGGACAATACGGTGCCGTACCCGGCGTCACCATTGGGGAAAACCCCTGTCTTCCGGATGAAACGTGGCGTCTACCCGCCGGCCCGGGCGCCGCGGGCCTGCAGCAGCTCGCGCAGCTCGGCCTTGTCGGTGGCGTCCAGGCCTTCCTCGCGCTGCTTGGCCAGCAGTTCGTCGACGCGCTGCTGCAGGGTCTGGCGGTCGAGCTGGGCGATGGCGTCACTGAACTCGCGCGCCCAGCCGGCCTCGTCGCCGGGCAGGTCGATCGCGGCCAGCTTGTGCAGCGCGTCCGCTTCCTGCCGACCCTCGAAGTGGGCAAGCACGGCGCCGGTGCCGATGTCCGGTCGCGCGCTGACGATGGCCACCAGTTCGGTCAGCAGGTCGATGCCCGGCTGGCGCAGGGCCACGAAGCGGTAGGGCGGCTGCAGCTCCAGCGCCAGCTGCGGCTTCTGCAGCAGCAGGGTGATGGCGCTGCGCACCAGGCTGCGCTTCGGTGCATTGCCCGCGGGCGCGCGTCGGGCACGGGCCGCCGGAACGTGGACTTCGGGCGGAGCGCTGCGCGCGCCGACGCCGGTGAGCTCGGTCAGCCGCTGCTGCATCAGGTCGGCGAAGGCACCGTCGGGCAGCTGCGCCAGCATCGGCTTCGCGCGCTCGGCCAGCCGCGCCTTGCCGTCGAGCGTGGCCAGGTTGATGCCGTCCTCGGCCAGGTGGTCGAACAGGAACTGCGACAGCGGCGTGGCCTGCGCCAGCCGCGCCTCGAAGCCGGGTGCGCCCTCGTTGCGGACGATGGTGTCGGGATCCTCGCCGTCGGGCAGGAACAGGAAGAAGGCCTGGCGGCCGTCCTTCATCCGCGGCAGCACCGACTCCATCGCGCGCGCGGCGGCGCGGCGGCCGGCGGCGTCGCCGTCGAAGCAGAAGTACACGTCGGGCGCGTTGCGGAACAGCAGTTCGGCGTGGTCGGGGGTGGTCGCGGTGCCGAGCGTGGCCACGGCCTGGCTGATGCCGTGCTGGAACAGCGCCACCACGTCCATGTAACCCTCGACCACGACCAGGCGCGCGATCTTCTGGTTGGCCTGGCGTACCTGCCACAGGCCGTAGAGCTCGCGGCCCTTGTGGAACAGCGGGGTCTCGGGCGAGTTGAGGTACTTGGGCGAGTCCTCTGGCTTCAGCACCCGGCCGCCAAAGGCGATCACGCGGCCGCGGCGGTCGTGGATCGGGAACATCACCCGGTCGCGGAACTTGTCGTAGACATGGCCGCGGTCGTTCTTCGACAGCATGCCGGTGCGTTCGAGCAGGGACACCCGGCGCGGGTCGCTGCCGAGTGCGTCCTTCAGCGCGGAGAAGCCGCCGGGCGCGTAGCCGATGCCGAACTGCTCGCGGATGGCGCCATCCAGGCCGCGGCGCGACAGGTAGTCGTCGGCCTCGGTGCCGGGCACCAGGGCGGCGCGGTAGAAGCGCGCGGCCTCGTCGAGCACCCCGAACATGTCGCGGGTGTCGGGATTCTCGTTGTGCTGGCGGGTCTCGCGCGGCACCTCGATGCCGGCGCGCCTGGCCAGTTCATCGACCGCATCGAGGAATTCGAGCCGGTCGAAGTTCATCAGGAACGAGATCGCGGTGCCGTGCGCGCCGCAGCCGAAGCAGTGGTAGAACTGCTTGGTCGGCGACACCGTGAACGAGGGCGAGCGCTCGTCGTGGAAGGGGCAGCGCGCCGAATACTCGCGGCCCTGGCGCTTCAGCGGCACGCGCGCGCCGATCACCTCGACGATGTCCGTCCGGGCGAGCAGGTCGTCGATGAAGGCGTCGGAGAGGCGGGCCATGGCTCCCGCCATGATCGCATGCGCCAGTGTGGGAGCGGCTACAGCCGCGATCCCGGCCATCCGATCGCGGCTGTAGCCGCTCCCACAAGAGCAGGGGCAGCCACCCCGGGGCGGAACCGGCCTACGCCGCCGCCCGTCGCCGCGCCGCCCGCGCCTCGAGCCGCCGCTGCACGTCCCCCAGCCGCCAGCGCTCGTCGATCACCGCGGTGATCATCGCGCCGACGAAGAACACCACCGCGGCGTAGTACAGCCAGACCAGCAGCACCACCAGGGTGCCCATCGAGCCGTAGGCGCTGCCCGGCGCGGCCTCGCCGATGTACAGGCCGATGCCCCAGCGCCCGATCACGAACAGTACGGCGGTCAGCAGGCCGCCCAGGAAGGCCTGGCGCCAGCGCACGCGGCGGTCGGGCAGGTAGTGGTACATCAGCGCGAAGGCCAGCGCGTACAGCCCCAGCGAAGCCACGTTGCCCAGCACCGGCAGGGTGGGGGAGCCGGCGAAGAAGATCTCCAGCGCCGTGGTCAGCGCCGCCGACACCAGCAGCAGGAAGCCCAGCGCCAGCACCACGCCGAAGGAGAACACGCGCTTGCGCAGCCAGGCGCTCAGCCCGCCGCGGACCTTGTCGCCGGAGGTATGGAAGACCAGGTTCAGCGTGCCCTGCAGGCGCGCGAACACCGCGGTGGCGCCGAAGAACAGCAGGCCCGTGCTCCACAGCCCGGCCAGCGAGCCGACGTCGGGCTCCGCGTTGGCGTTCTGCAGCACCGTGCTGGCCACCTCGCCCGCACCGCTGCCGGCGATCGCCTGCACCTGCGCCAGCAGTGCGTCCTGTGCCTCGGGGTAGAGCGAGGCCGTCAGCCACAGCAGCAGCACCAGCAATGGCGCCAGCGACAGCAGGGCGAAAAAGGTCAGCGAGGCCGCGTGGGTGAGGATGTCGACTTCGACGAAGCGCTGCGCGATCGCGTACGGCAGCGACTGCTGCAGGCGTTCGAAGCCGGACTTCAGGCGGTCGCTGGCGAGGGGGGACATGGAGGCAGTGTGCGCAGCTTCCCGTGCACGCGACGTGGCCGCGCGCGCAGGGCCGGAAGGGCGCGGCTCAGCCCGCCAGCGCCTTCTTCACCAGCGCCGAGACCTGGCCCATGTCGGCCTGGCCGGCGAGCTTCGGCTTGAGCACGCCCATCAGCTTGCCCATGTCGGCCGGGCCGCTGGCGCCGGTCTCGGCGATGGCGGCGTCGATCGCGGCCTGGACCTCGGCCTCGCCCAGCTTCTCGGGCAGGTAGCGCTGGATGACCTCGATCTCGGCGCGCTCGATCGCGGCCAGGTCCTCGCGCGCGGCGGCCTCGTACTGGCTGACCGAGTCCTTGCGCTGCTTGACCATCTTCTCCAGCACCGCCAGCACCTGGGCGTCGTCGAGCTCGATGCGTTCGTCGACCTCGCGCTGCTTGATCGCGGCGTTGACCAGGCGGATCACGCCCAGGCTGGCCTTGTCGCCGCCCTTCATGGCGGCCTTCATGTCTTCGGTGAGGCGCTGCTTGAGGCTCATCGGGATGCTCCGGGTTGCGTGAAACACAAGAAGCCGGCGACGCTCGCGCGTGCCGGCTTCAAGGGATGATCCGTGACCGCGGCGCGTGGGCGCCGGCAGGCCGGATCAGTACATGCGCTGGCGCTTGGTGACGTCGCGCGAGGTGCGACGGGCCTGGCGCTTCACCGCCGCGGCGGCCTTGCGCTTGCGCTCCTGCGTCGGCTTCTCGTAGTACTCGCGCTTGCGGGTCTCGGCCAGGACGCCGGCCTTTTCGCAGGTGCGCTTGAAGCGGCGGAGGGCAAACTCGAAGGGCTCGTTTTCGCGGACTTTGACGCTGGGCATTGGGAATCTCTGGGTTCAGGGTGCGCCGGTTTCCCCCCGGCGAGCCGCGTATGATAGCCCCAGTCATCCGACCGCGCAAATGGACAAGGCCCCTGGCCCCAGCCCGCCCCCGTAATGAAAGTCCTCGGCATCGAAACCAGCTGCGACGAGACCGGCGTCGCCGTCTACGACACCGCCCTGCCGGGGGCGGCGGGCCTGCGCGCGCACGCCGTCTACAGCCAGATTGCCCTGCACGCCGAGTACGGCGGGGTGGTGCCGGAGCTGGCCAGCCGCGACCACGTGCGCAAGCTGCTGCCGCTGATCCGCCAGACCCTGGCCGAGGCCGGTCTCAGGGTTGATGAGATCGACGGCGTCGCCTACACCGCCGGCCCCGGTCTGGTCGGGGCGCTGCTGGTCGGCGCCGGGGTGGCGCGTTCGCTGGCCTGGGCGCTGGACCTGCCCGCGGTCGGCGTCCACCACATGGAGGGCCATCTGCTGGCGCCGCTGATGGAGGACGACCCGCCGGAACCGCCCTTCGTGGCCCTGCTGGTGTCCGGCGGCCACACCCAGCTGGTCGCCGTGGACGCCATCGGCCGCTACCGCCTGCTCGGCGAGACCCTGGACGACGCCGCCGGCGAGGCCTTCGACAAGACCGCCAAGCTCATGGGCCTGCCGTACCCCGGCGGTCCGCAGCTCGCCGCGCTGGCCGAGGCCGGTACCCCCGGCTGCTACACCTTCCCGCGGCCGATGACCCAGCGCCCGGGCCTGGACTTCAGCTTCAGCGGCCTGAAGACCCAGGTGATGCTGGCCTGGCGCGACAGCGACCAGTCCGATGCCACCCGCGCCGACATCGCCCGCGCCTTCGAGGATGCCGTGGTCGACACCCTGGCGATCAAATGCGAACGCGCGCTGGACGAGGCCGGCTGCGACGTGATCGTGGTCGCCGGCGGCGTCGGCGCGAACAGGCGCCTGCGCGCGCGCCTGCAGGACATGGCTGCGAAGCGCGGCGGCCGTGCCTGCTTCCCGCGTCCGGCGCTGTGCACCGACAACGGCGCGATGATCGCCTTCGCAGGCGCGCTGCGGCTGGAAGCCGGCGAACGCGCACCCGACGCCGTGCACGTGACCCCGCGCTGGGACATGGCGACGCTGCCGGAAGTCCTGGCGCCCGCGGCGACCTGAGGCCCTGGATCGCGGCCAGGGCCGCTCGCATCGCAGGCGGTTGGGAATTGCGGTGAGCTTCCCTAAGCTGGCATGCCCCCGCCCGGACAGTTCAGCCATGGACAAAGTATTCATCGAAGGGCTCGAGATCGAGGCCCTGATCGGCATCTACGACTGGGAGCGGCGGATCCGCCAGACGCTGGTGTTCGACCTCGAGATGGGCTTCGACAACCGTGTTCCCGCCGCCAGCGACGACATCGTCGACACGCTCAATTACAAGGCGGTCAGCCAGCGCCTGGTCGAGTACGTCACGCAGTCGGATTTCGGCCTGGTGGAGACCCTGGCCGAGCGCTGCGCGGAGATCGTGATCGCGGAATTCAGTGTCGATTGGCTACGATTGAAGCTCAGCAAGCCCGGTGCCGTGCGCGGTGCGCGCGCCGTGGGAGTCGTGATCGAACGCACCCGGGCGGGCTGATTCCAGCCGTACAACGGAGTTCCGATGCAAGCTCGACTCGAGGCGCTGCAGGAAGCGCTCGCGCCCTATCCCTGGGCCTACACCGCCGTCGTCATCACCGCGCTGCTGCTGGCGGCGTGGCTGGCCAACATCCTGACCAAGCGCGTGCTGCTGCGCGGCATCAAGCGCGCGTTGCGGGCGACGCCGATGGGCGGCCAGGCGCACGACCACGAGGTCAACCTGCGGGTGATCCCGCGGCTGGCCAACGTGGTGCCGGCGCTGGTGATCGCCGCTGGCGTGGCGGTGGTGCCGGGGCTGCCGGAAGAGGTGGTCACCGTGGTGCGCGCACTGTGCCAGGCCTTCATCGTGCTGACCGTGGCGCTGTCGGTGTCGCGCGCGCTGGACCTGGTCAACACCGTCTACGAACGTCGCCCCAACGCCGCCGACAAGCCGATCAAGGGCTTCCTGCAGGTGGCCAAGATCATCATGTTCGTGCTGGTCGCGGTCTCGATCGTGGCCACCCTGATCGGCGCCAAGTTCCTGCACCTGCTCACCGGCCTGGGCGCGATGACCGCGGTGACGATGCTGATCTTCCAGGACACGATCCTGTCGCTGGTGGCCAGCGTGCAGATCAGCAGCGACGGCCGCGTGCGCATCGGCGACTGGATCGAGATGCCCGGCCAGAACGCCGACGGCGACGTGATCGACATCGCCCTGCACACCATCACCGTCAGGAACTGGGACAAGACCGTCACCCGGGTGCCGACCAAGTACCTGATCAGCGAGTCGTTCAAGAACTGGCGCGGCATGACCGAGACCGGCGCGCGCCGGATCAAGCGCTCGCTGTACATCGACCAGCGCAGCGTGCGCTTCCTGGAGCCCGACGAGGTGGCGCGCTTCCAGCGCTTCATGCTGCTCGACGACTACCTCGACGCGAAGGAGAAGGAGCTGCAGGAGTGGAACGCGAAGCTGGCCGGGCGCGGCGCCGAGCCGGTCAACCAGCGCCGCGTCACCAACCTCGGCACCTTCCGCGCCTACGTGAATCATTACCTGGCCAATCATCCCGGCATCCACCACGGCATGACCACCCTGGTGCGGCAGATGGACCCGACGCCGCAGGGCCTGCCGCTGCAGCTGTGGTGCTTCACCCACGACGTGCGCTGGAAGCCCTACGAGGACGTGCAGTCCGACATCTTCGACCACCTGCTGGCGATCATGCCGGAGTTCGGTTTGCGGGTATTCCAGGACGCGAGCGACGGGCCGCAGGAAGTGCTGCTCAGCGACGCCCGCGCGGGCAGGGAACCAACCACCGCCTCCGGCCTTTCCTAGTCGCCTTACCCAGCCCCTTCCCTTGGTTGCCTTCCCGGCCACCTCCCCTGGTGGGAGCGGCTGTAGCCGCGATCGGATTTGCGGCCACGTCGCGATAGCAATCGCGGCTGTAGCCGCTCCCACGGGGGTGCGGGGGCAGGGGTTCCGGTGGCGGCCGTGGCGGCGCGTGCGCGATCATGGGCGCCCCCGCGGAGCGCGTACATGCCCATCGCCTACCTGAGCCTCGGCAGCAACCTCGAGCCCGTACGCCACCTGCGCGAGGCGATCGCGGCGCTGCGCGAACGCTTCGGCAACGTCGAGGTGTCGATCGTCTACCGCTTTCCGGCCGTCGGCTACCAGGGTCCGGATTTCCTGAACGCTGCCGCGGCGCTGCGCACGGACCTGTCGCCGGCGGCGCTCAACGACTGGCTGCATGCGCTTGAAGATGCGCACGGGCGCGACCGCAGCGGCCCGCGCTACAGCGACCGCACGCTCGACGTCGACATCGTGCTTTACGACGAGCTGGTGGCCGAAGGCGCCGGCAACCTGCGCATCCCGCGCGACGAACTGCGCCACGCCTTCGTGCTCAAGCCGCTGGCGGAGATCGCGCCGGACGCGCTGCATCCGCTCGAGCGACGTCGCATCGCCGACCTGTGGCGGGCGCACCCGGACCACGACACCGCTTTCGACGCCGTGGACCTCGGGACGGAACAGTGGGAGCAGGCCACGGAATAGTGTGCGGGTGCGGCCGGTGGTCACATTCCGGCCGCAGCCTGCGTCGTGGGAACATGGACCTGATGCGGTGGCGGACCTGCCGCCGCGGGGGAACACGGAATCCAGAAGGGAGGATGGAGCGATGTTCGAGAAGTTTTCGCGCAGCTGGGACATGGTGAAGGCGAGCGCCGAGGTGCTGCGCTCCGACCGCGAACTGATGCTGTTCCCGGTGCTGTCGGGGTTGGCCACGCTGCTGGTGATGGCGAGCTTCGCGCTGCCGACGCTGGCCCTGGGCGTGTTCGCCAATGGCTGGAGCGTGGGCGGGGTCCTGCTCGCCTTCGCCTTCTACTTCTGCACCTACAGCGTGATGATCTTCTTCAACTGCGCGCTGGTGGGCGCGGCGATGATCCGCCTGGAGGGCGGTGATCCCACGCTGTCCGACGGACTGGCGGCGGCGCGCGCGCGCATGGGCTCGATCTTCGGCTACGCGGCAATCGCCGCCACCGTGGGCGTGCTGCTGCAGGCGCTCAAGGGCAAGGACAACAACTTCCTGGTGCGCCTGGTCGGCAGCGGCCTGGGCATGGCCTGGACGCTGGCCACCTTCCTGGTGGTGCCGGTGCTGGTCAGCCGCGACATCGGCCCGGTCGATGCGCTGAAGCAGAGCGTGACCCTGCTCAAGCGCACCTGGGGCGAGAACGCCGTGGGCCAGGTCGGCATCGGCGCCGCCTTCGGCCTGCTGAGCTTCTGCGCGGTGCTGGTGTCGGTCGGGCTGGTGGTGCTGGCCGCGCAGGCTTCGGTGGCGCTGGCGATCGTGGTCGGCGTGGCGTGCCTGCTGGGCGTGCTGCTGCTGGGCGTGTACCAGGCGGCGCTGACGGGGATCTATTCGGCGGTGCTGTACCGTTATGCGGTGGCGCACGAGGTGCCGGAGGCCTTTCGGGGCACCGACATCGCGCACGCCTTCGCGCCGAAGCGCTGACTCAGCGCAGCCCGCGGCCGCCGTCGACGGCGAGCACCATCCCTGTGGTGTACTCCGCGTCGCGCAGCAGCCAGAGCACGGCGCCGGCGATCTCTTCGGGGGTGCCGGTGCGGCCCAGCGGGGTCATCGCCAGCAACCGCTCCTGCAGCGCCGGGTCGATGCCTTCGTCCGGCCACAGGATGGCGCCCGGGGCCACTGCGTTCACCCGCACCTCCGGGGCCAGGGCCACGGCCAGGGCGCGGGTCGCGGCCTCCAGCGCGCCCTTGCTGCTGGCATAGGCGGCGAGGTCGGCGCGCGGGGCGCGGGCATAGACATCGGACAGGTTGACGATGGCGCCGCGCGCCGCGCGCAGGTGCGGCGCGGCGGCCTGGGCGAGGAAGAACGGCGCCTTCGCATTCACCGCCATCATCCCGTCCCAGTGCGCAGGATGGATGCCGCCGAATACGGCCGGCGCGAAGCCCGAGGCGTTGTTGACCAGGGCGTCGAGGCGCCCGAAGCGGCCGACGGTGCGCGCCACCAGCTCCGGCAGGCGGTCGAATTCGGCCAGATCCGCCTGCAGCGGCAACACGCTGCCCGGGCGCGCGGCGTCCAGCTCCGTCGCAAGTGCTGTGGCCTCGCCGGCGGAGCCGCGGTAGTGCAGGGCGAGGTCGTAGCCGGCGCCGTGCAGGCGGCGCGTGATGGCAGCGCCCAGGCGGCGCGCGGCGCCGGTGACGAGCGCGACTGGATGGCCTCCCGACATGGCTGGCTCCGTAACAGGGAAGGGACACGATAACGTCCCGCGGCGCGCGTTTCCGTATCCTTTCCGCGCGTACGCAACGGAATCCCCCATGCCGCTTCCCCCGCTCGACCCCGAGGCCCAGGCCCACAGCGACCGCCTGCGCCAGCTGATCCACGCCGTGATCGCCGATGCCGGCGGCGCGATTCCCTTTTCCCGCTTCATGGAGCTGGCGCTGTACGCGCCGGGCCTGGGCTACTACAGCGCCGGCAGCACCAAGTTCGGCCGCGCCGGCGATTTCGTCACCGCGCCCGAACTCGGCAGCCTGTTCGCCGAATGCGTGGCCGAGGCGCTGGCACCGCCGCTGCGCCAGGTCGGCGACCGCGCCACTTTCGTGGAGATCGGCGGCGGCAGCGGTGCCTTCGCCGAAGCCGCGATCCGGCACCTGGCCGCACTCGACGCCATGCCCGCCTGCTACGCCATCCTCGAGCCCAGCGCCGACCTGCGCGAACGCCAGCGCGAACGCCTCCGCGAGCGCCTGCCCGCCGCGCTCAACGCGCGCGTCGAATGGCTGGATCGCCCGCTGGGCGAGGACGACTGGAGCGGCGTGCTGTTCGCCAACGAGGTGATCGATGCCCTGCCCACGCCGCGCTTCGTGATCCGCGGCGGCGAGGTGATGGAGGAGGGCGTGGCCAGCGCAGCCGATGGCGGCTTCACGGTGGTCGAAGTGCCTTCCGACGCGCTGATGACCGCCGCCGTGCGCCACGTCGAGCGCGAGCGCGGCGAGGCCTTCCCCGAGGGCTACCGCTCAGAGCTGCTGCCGCAGCTGCCGTACTGGATCCAGGCGGTGATGGGCCGGATGCAGGCCGGGGCGATGCTGTTCATCGACTACGGCTACCCGCGTCGCGAGTACTACGCGCGGACGCGCGACCGCGGCACCCTGCGCGCCTTCCATCGCCACCACGTGGTCGACGACGTGTTCGCGCGCGTGGGCCTCCAGGACATCACGGCTTCGGTGGACTTCACCGCGCTGGCCGAGGCCGGCACCGGCGCCGGCTTCGACTTCGCCGGCTACTGCAGCCAGGCGGCGTTTCTCCTCGGCAACGGCCTGGAGCAGCGCCTGGCCGCGCAGGAGGCGATCGCCTCCACCGAGACCGCACGCTTCGCCCTGCGCCGCGAAGTGCAGCAGCTGACCCTGCCCACCGCCATGGGCGAACGCTTCCAGGCCATGGGCTTCGAGCGCGGCGTGCCCTTCGAGGCCGCCTTCCTCGCCGGCGACCTGAGCTTCCGGCTGTGAGTGGCCGGCCGCGCTTCGGGCGTTCGCTCAAGCCGCTGCGCTGGCCCTGGGCGTGGGCGGCGCTGTGGTGCCTGGCGATCGCGGTGGTGGTGGCGCTGTCGTTGATGCCGGCAGCGGAACTGCCCGATGCGCCGGGCAACGACAAGCTGCACCATTTCCTCGCCTATTTCGCGCTGGCGGCGAGCGCGGTGCAGCTGTTCGCGCGCTGGCCCGCGCTGCTCGGCGCCGGCCTGGGGCTGGTGCTGCTGGGCATCGGCCTGGAATACGCGCAGGGTGCGATGGGCGTGGCGCGCATGGCCGACCGCTGGGACGCGCTGGCCAATACCCTGGGTGTGATCGCCGGCCTGGGCACGCGGCTGACGCCGCTCCACGACCTGCTGCTGCGTATCGAAGCGCGCCTGGCGCTGCGTGCGTCCGGCTGAGCGGTCGGCGCCGCGCGGCTTCCGCTCCGGCTGATCAGCCCGGGTCGCGGCGTAGCGTGCGTGCTGCGCCGATCGCGGCGATGCGCGCCTTGCGCAGTGCCTCGCCGAAGGCGGGGCCCTTGAGATCGGGGTGGGCGATGTCGGCGCCAGTCACCGCGGCGGCCGCGTCGCGCAGGCGCACGAGTTCTTCGCCCTGCGGATAGGGATGGTCCTCCAGCCCGGCGCGGCCGCGCTTGTCGGCTTCGCAGGCGACGGCCAGCTGGCGGACGCGTCCGGGCCTGCGGAAGCCGTCGCAGCGCGCCAGCAGGTCGTGCACGGTCTGGTCGCGCAGTTCGGCCAGGCGATGCACGTTGAGGTGTTCGCGGCAGGCGACCACCGCCAGCTCGCGATGCGCGGCCGGCACCCGCAGGCGCTCGCACAGCGCGCGCACTGGCGCCACGCCGCGCTGCTCGTGCTGGATGTGGCGCGGCAGCTCGTCGGCCGGCGTCAGCGCCTTGCCCAGGTCGTGCACCAGTGCGGCGAAGCCGACCTCGTCGTCGCCCGGTGCCAGCTTCGCGGCCATGTCGCAGACCAGTTCGACATGCACGCCGGTATCGACCTCGGGGTGGTATTCCGGCCGCTGCGGCACGCCGTACAGCGCATCGACCTCGGGCAGAACGACCGCCAGCGCGCCGCAGTCGCGCAGGGTCTGCAGGAAGGCCGAAGGCCGCTGCGAGCGCAGCGCGCGCACCAGCTCCTGCCAGACGCGCTCGGGCACCAGGTCGGCCAGTTCGCCGCCGGCCACCATCCCGCGCATCAGCGCGCGGGTTTCATCGGCCACGGTGAAGCCCAGCGGTGCGAAGCGCGCCATGAAACGCGCCGCGCGCAGCACCCGCAGCGGATCCTCGGCGAAGGCGGGACCGACGTGGCGCAGCACGCGCGCCTCGAGGTCGCGCTGGCCGTCGTAGGGATCGACCAGGCGACCGTCGTCGCGCTCGGCGATGGCGTTGATGGTGAAGTCGCGGCGGCCGAGGTCTTCCTCCAGCGTCACCGTCGGCGCGGCGTCGACCACGAAGCCGCGGTGGCCGCGCGCCGACTTGCGCTCGGTGCGCGCCAGCGCGTGCTCCTCGCCGGTGTCGGGGTGCAGGAAAACGGGGAAGTCGCGGCCCACCGCGCGGAAGCCGGCGGCGAGCATCGCCTCGGGCGTCGAGCCGACCACCACCCAGTCGCGGTCGCCCGCCGGCAGCCCGAGCAGCCGGTCGCGTACCGCACCGCCGACGAGAAGGGTCTCCAAGGCGCCCTCAGCCCCCGCTGCCGGCGGCAGTGGGCGGACTGGCGGCCGCCGGACAGCTGAAGGATTTTCGCGCCGCGACGGTGCGGCCCAGCATGCGGTCGCCCACCGGCACTGGCGCGTCGCCCAGTCGCCAGTCGTAGATCACGCTGAAGGCCAGCACGCGCGCCACGTAGTCGCGGGTTTCCTTGTAGGTGATGGTCTCGATCCAGAAGTCGGCATCCATGCCCGGGCGCTGCGACTGCCAGCGCGCGGTCGGCGTGGGACCGGCGTTGTAGGCGGCGATGGCGACGTAGGGCAGGGTGTACTTGTCCTTCATCTCGCGCAGGTAGGCGGTGCCGATGCGCACGTTGGTGGCCGGGTCGTACAGCGACTCCGCGCCCGACCACGGAATGCCCAGGCGCCGCGCCACGCCGGCGCCGGTGTCCGGCAGCACCTGCATCAGGCCGCGGGCATTGGCCGGCGAGCGCGCGCGCGGGTTGAACGTGCTTTCCGCGCGGATCTCGGCGGCGACCCAGGCGGGGTCGAGGTTGTTGCGCGCGGACTCGCGGCGGATCAGGGCGTCGTGGTGCAGCGGGAAGCGCAGCGTGTACAGGCGCAGTTCCTCCGGCTTGCGCTCGCCGCCGGCGTTGACCAGGCCGAACACGCCGCGGTCGAACCAGCCGTTGTCCTGCGCCACCTCCACCGCGATCTGACGCTGGCGGTCGCTGAAGCGCGAAAGCGCGTCGCGCCACTCGCGCGTGGCCCAGCCTGCGCGGTTGATGCGGAACAGCGCCATCGCGCGCTGCATCGCCGGATCGTTCGCCACCGCGGCCTTGTCCGCGGCGCTGCCGCCGTGTTCCAGCGGACACAGCGCATAGGGCTGGTCGATGCGGTCGGCGGCGAGGAAACCATGGAAATCCGGTTCGCGCGCGGCCGCCGCGTACAGCCGACGCGCGGCGGCGCGGTCGCCGGCGAGTTCACGCAGGCGCGCTTCGAAGTAGGTCCAGCGCGACTGGCCGCGCTGCTCCGCGCCCATTCGCTCGATCCCGGCCAGCGCCGCGCGCCAGTCCGAGCGCGCCAGTGCCTCGCGCACGCGCCACTCGTGCAGGCGGTCGTCCCAGGCGGCCTCGGGCACCGCGGCCAGGCGCCGCGCGCCGCCGTCGTGGTAGGAGGCCACCGTCCACAGCGCGATCTGGTAGAGCACGCGACTGCGGTCGGCGTCGCTGAAGTCCAGCGCCGCCGCCACCTGCGGCAGCAGCGATTCGGCCGAATCGGGGTTCGTGCGCGCCAGCGCCGCCAGGCCGTGCGAGGCGGCGAGGCGGCTGCGCGCGTCCTTCGGCCACGAGGTCGCGCTGGCATCGGCCTTCGCGATATAAGCGGCATAGGCCTCGGCCTGGCGGCGCTGCGCATCGGGCAGGCCGCGCGCGGCGGCGCGCACCACGGCCGGCTGGCCCTCGGCGATCGCGGCTTCGATCCGCGCCCAGCGCTCGGCTTCGCCCAGGCCGCCGCGTTCGGCCAGCGCGGCGAACACCGGATCGCAGGCGTCGGGCTGCGAGCGCCCGGCGCCGCGCCACAGCTCCTGCACCTCGGCGGTCCATTTCGCGTCGGCGGCGCCGGTGCGCAGGCGCGCTTCGAGTTCATTGCAGGCCAGGGCCGCGGAGCCGGTGCCCGCCACCCACGCAGTACGGAAGCCCGCCCAGTCCTTGCGCTTCGCCAGTTCGCCCAGCCACGCGGTGCGGAAGGTGTCGACCACGGCCGCCTGGCCGCGGTGGCGGTCGATGAAGTCGAGCGCCTGCGCGGGCGTCAGGTTCGCGATGTCGCGGTTCAGCCGCGCATGGCCGATCCAGCCCTGCAGCGGGTGGTCGGCGCGCAGCGGCGGCAGCGGCTGGCCGATCTCGGCGGCGGTGAGCGCGCGCCGCGCGAGATCGTCGTCGGGCAGCGCCTGGGCCGGCGCGGTGCTGGTGGCAAGGGACAGCGCGAACGCCGCAGACAGTACGATGCAGGGTTTGTGGGGCGACATGCGGGGACTATATCGAATGGTTCCGTGGCCCATGCTGAAGGAGTCGACGTGATCGACGGGTTCTGGATGTTCCCGCTGCTGGGCCTCGTCGCCGGCGTGCTGGCCGGCCTGCTCGGCATCGGCGGTGGTCTGGTGCTGGTGGCGGCGCTGGCCTGGCTGCTGCCGTTGCATGGCGTGCCGGCGGAACTGGCAATGCATGCCGCGCTGGCGACGTCGATGGCCAGCATCGTGTTCACCGCGCTGTCCTCGGCGCGCTCGCACCACCGCCGCGGCAGCGTGCTGTGGCCGACGGTGCGCTGGATGGTGCCGGGCCTGCTGGTCGGCGGCTGGCTGGGCAGCCTGCTGGCGGTGGGTCTGGAAGGCATCGTGCTGCGCTGGATCGTCGCCCTGTACTGCCTGGTCGCCGGCGCGCAGATGGCCTTCGGCGGCGCGCGCGCGGACAGCGGCCAGGACGTCGTGCCCACCGGCCTGCCGATGACCGCCGCCGGCACCGGCATCGGCGCGCTGTCGGCGGTGGTCGGCATCGGCGGCGGCAGCATGACCGTGCCGCTGCTGGTCTGGCGCGGCGTGCGCCCGGTGCGTGCGGTCGGCACGTCCTCGGCCTGCGGCGTGGCGATCGCCATCGGCAGCGTGCTGGGCTATGCGCTGAATGCGCCTCCCGGCGGCCTGGTGGAAGGCGCGGTGGGCTATGTCTACCTGCCGGCCGCGATCGGCGTGGCCGTGGCCTCGGTGCTCGCCGCGCCATGGGGCACGCGGCTGGCGCACGCGATCAGCGGTGCGGCGCTGCGGCGGGTGTTCGCCGTCTTCATGGTGCTCGTGGGCCTGAGCCTGGTGTTGCAGGGCTGAGCCGCGCGGGATCCGTGCGTCGATCCGGATGTGCGTGCGTGCGTGGGTGATCTGTGCCGCAGTTCCGCATCCGGGCCTTGCCGTTGTTTTACGGTTTGTTTACAACTGGGCCGCCGACGGCACGGGGGCAACGGGCCGGCACCACCTCACAAGGAGTGATCCATGGCCATGCCCCCGCGTTGCCTGCTGGCGGCCGCCGTCGGCGCCGCGCTGTCCCTCACGGTTCCCGCCGCGGCCTTCGCGCAGGACGCCGACCCCACCACCCTGGATTCGGTCACCGTCACCGGCTCGCGCATCAAGCAGTCGGAACTTGAAACCCATGTCCCCGTGCAGGTGCTCACGCGCGAGGACATCGACCGCAGTGGCTTCAAGTCGGTGTCGGACATCGTCCAGAACCTGACGGCCAGCGGCGCGGGCCTCAATACCAAGTTCAACTCCAGCGGCAACTTCGGCTTCCCGCCCGACGGCGGCGGCGTGGGCGCGGGCGCGGCCACGGTCGACCTGCGTCACCTTGGCCCCAAGCGCGTGCTGGTGCTGGTGGACGGTATCCGCTGGGTCAACGAGTCCTCGGGCTCGGGCGTGGGCTCGGCCGTCGACCTCAACACCATCCCGCTGGCGCTGGTCGACCGCATCGAGGTGCTGGAGGACGGTGCCTCCTCGATCTACGGCTCCGACGCCATCGCCGGCGTGGTCAACATCATCACCCGCAAGAACGTGCAGGGCGGCGACATCGAACTGCACTACGGCACCTACGACGACCTCGGCGGCGACACCTGGGGCGCGGACATGGGCTTCGGCGGCGGCAGTGACCGGCTGCAGTGGTTCGTCGGCGCCTCGTACTTCAAGCAGGACGAGGTGTCCTCGCTCAAGTACGGACCGTCCAGCGTGCCGGTGCCGGGCACCGGGCTGTCCAACGGCAGTTCGGCCACGCCGCAGGGGCGCTTCGTGTTCCTCGATCCGAACACCGGCGTGGTGCATGACCTCACCACCAACACCGGCGTGAGCGACCCGGTCTTCAATCCGGGCGAGGCCTGCGAGCGCACGGACGGCTTCCACTGCTTCGCCACCGCCGACCGCTTCAACTTCGCGCCCTACAACCTGCTGCTGACGCCGTCCGAGCGCAAGACCGTGTTCGGCCAGGTGCGCTTCGCCTTCAACGACAACGTCGGTGGCTATGCGCGCGTGCTGTACAACGAGCGGCAGTCGGCCAACCAGGCCGCGCCCGAGCCCTTCTTCCTCGGCACCGACGCCGGCATCTACAACCACTGGGGCGAAAGCAGCCTGGTGATCTCGGCGCTCAATCCCTACAACCCCTTCGGCTTCGACCTCACCACCGTCGGCGACGACGCCAACCTGTTCCTGCTCGGCCGTCGCCCGGTGGAAGGCGGCCCGCGCCGCTACGAGCAGGACGTCGAGACCTGGTACGTGGCCGCCGGCGTTGAGGGCAGCTTCGACGTGCGCGACCGCCCCTGGAGCTGGGACGTGAACCTGGTGCGCAGCGAGAGCCGCGCCGAGCAGACCAACTACGGCAGCTACAACCTGCGCCGCATCAACGAAGCCCTGGGCGACCCCGCGGCCTGCGCCGCGATCGCCGGCTGCGTGCCGCTGAACCTGTTCGGCGGCGCCGGCACCATCACCCCGGAGATGCTGGCCTTCATCCAGCCGGTGGTGCGCGACGAGAGCGAGAACCAGCTCAGCCTGGTGTCGGCGAACATCACCGGCGCGCTGGCCGAACTGCCCGCGGGCCCGCTGGGCTTCGCCGCCGGCTACGAGTACCGCAAGTACGAAGGCGCCTACCAGCCCGACCCGATCACCGTGGCCGGCGAATACAACGGCGTGCCCTCGGGCGCGACCCGCGGCGACTACGACGTCAACGAGCTCTACCTCGAACTGGCCGTGCCGCTGTACGCCAACGCCGAGCGCGGCAGCGCGCTGGACATGAGCATCGCCGGCCGCTACTCGGACTACTCGACTTTCGGCGGCGAGAGCACCGGCAAGTTCGGCCTGCGCTGGCAGGTGGCCGAGGAACTGGTGCTGCGCGGCACCTGGGCGCAGGGCTTCCGCGCGCCGTCGATCGGCGAGCTGTACGGCACGCTGTCGCGCTTCGACGCCACCCTGATCGATCCCTGCTCCGGACCTGCCAACGCGGTGCGGCCGGAGTGCGTCGCGCAGGGCGTGCCGGCGGACTACGTGCAGACCAACTCGCAGATCTCGGTGGTGACCTCGGGCAACCCGGACCTGCAGCCGGAAGAGAGCCGCAGCCTGACCCTGGGCGCCGTGTGGAGCCCCTCGTTCGCGAGCGATGCCGCCTGGTCGGAGCGCATGGACCTGGGCCTGACCTTCTACAAGCACACCATCAACGACGCCATCCAGGCGCCCGATGCCCAGGCCATCCTCAACCGCTGCGTGTTCGAGGCCGATCCCTTCTCCTGCGGGTCCTACGACCGCAGCGACCGCGGCCAGATCGTCCGCTTCGACGACATCCTCGACAACCTCGGCACCATCCGCACCGACGGCTGGGACCTGAGCCTGGGCTGGCTGCTGCCCGAGCAGTCGTGGGGCCAGTTGCGCTTCGACGCCAAGGCCACCTTCGTGGGCAAGTACGAGCTGGTCAACGAATCCGGCCAGGCCGAGCCGCGCGCGCCGGGCGTCGAGGTGAATGACAGCGCGATTCCGGAGTGGACCTCGTCGCTGACCACGCAGTGGACGAAGGGGCCTTGGGCGCTGGCCTGGAGCGTCCGCCACATCGGCGAGCTGCGCGAGTCCTGCGGCGGTGCGAATGGCTTCCCGATCTGCGACGACAGCGCCAACGACCTCAACCGGCTCGATGCCACCACCTACCACGACCTGCAGGCCTCGTGGAACAGCGACGCATTGATGCGCGGGCTGCGGGTGACCCTGGGCGTGAACAACCTCACCGGCGAGGACCCGCCGATCTGCCTGAGCTGCTCGCTCAACGGCTACGACGCGTCCACCTACGACCTGCCGGGGCGGTTCTTCTATGCGCGCGTGGGCGTGAAGTTCTGAGTCGATGCGGGCCGGCCGGCGTGGGTGCCGGCCGGCATGTTGCGGTACCGCTGCACATGGAGCGGCGGCTCAGTGCGCCGCCTCGGGTGCCGCTGCGGGCATGGAGCGGTAGTGGCGTTCGTGTGCCATCGCCAGCAGTTCCTGGTCTTCCGGGGTGTCGCCGTAGGCGTGGATGCGTGCGTAGCCGGTCGGCGGGTAGCGTTCCATGACCCGCCGCGCCTTCTCGGCGCGCACGCACTGCCGGCCACGATAGCGGCCGGTCAGCAGGCGGTCGCGCTGCTCGAGCGACGAGCAGACGAGTTCCAGGCCGTGTTCGCGTGCCCACGGTTCGAGGTAGGCATCGAGCCCGCCGGAGACGATGACCACAGCGTCGCCGCGCGCCCGGTGCCAGGCGATCCGCGCCATCGCTTCGGGACGCAGCAGTCCGGGCAGGACGTCGCGTGCGAACGCCAGGCCGTGGCATTCGAGCTCGGGTGCGGGCACGCCGCGGAAACCGAACAGGCAGATGGCCGTGCGCACGACCGTTCCCGACACCAGGCCCAGCCGGTAGCCCACAACCAGCGGCGCAAGCAGCACCTTGCCCAGCCGCAGGCGGCCAGGACGCACGGCCGCGCGCATGAAGTCGGGCATGGTCTCCCGCGTGGTGATCGTGCCGTCGAAGTCGAACAGGGCCAGGTCCATGGTTTCGGGTTTCAGCGCGGCAGGAACTCGATCAGTTTGAATCCCAGCCAGACCGCGACCAGGCCCAGGGTGACGCTGCCCAGCACGTACAGCACGGCGATGCCGGTGTCGCCGCGCCGGAGCAGGTACAGGGTTTCCAGCCCGAACGCGGAGAACGTCGTGAATCCACCGAGCAGGCCGGTGAACAGGAACAGCCGGACGTCCGGTCCGAAGCCTGGGTGGCGCTCGAAGGCGCCCGCGAGCAGCCCGATCACCAGGCAGCCCAGCACGTTCACTACGAAGGTGCCGGCCGGGAAGCGGTCCTGCGCCGTCATCTGCAGCACCAGTCCGCCCAGCAGGTAGCGGGCGATCGAACCGATGAAGCCGCCGAGGCCCACCAGCACGATGGATTGCATGTTCACGGCCCCGGCTTCTCAGTACTGGCCGGAGCGTAGTGCACGCAGGCCTTTCACCGCGTTGGCGCGGGCGTGGCAGGTGATCGAACCGTCGGCCGCGGCCGGCAGCCTGCCGCGCACGCGATCGCGGATGGCCGCAAGCTCCGCCGGCGGCATCGCGGCCAGCGTGGGCCCCAGGCTGGGTGCGCCGAGCGCCGTGTCCCAGAAGTCGTCGAAATCCCCGAAGCGGCGGCTGACGTCGATCGAGCGGGTCTCCACCGCCTCGAGCCCCGCCTCCGTCCACAGCGCATGCATGGCATCGATCCGCGAAGCATCCGGGCTGGGCGGCCGCGGCGAGGTCACGCCGCTGCCGCGCACCTCCGCCAGCAGCACTTCGTAGGGGAAGCCGCCGCCGTCCATGTCCCAGGCATAGGCCGCTACGGAACCGCCGGGGCGGACGACGCGCACCATCTCCGCGACGCCCTTGCGCGGGTCGGGCACGAAGAAGATCACCAGCGGCATCACCGCCACGTCGAAGCTGTCCTCCGCGAAGGGCAGCGCCATCGCATCGCCGATGCGCAGGTCCGCGGCTTGCAGCGTCGGCCGCGCGCGTGCGTAGTCGAGCTGGGCCTGCGAAGGATCGACGCCGTGCACCGAGCGCGGATCGCAACGGTCGAACAGCATTTCGGTGAAGGCACCGTTGCCGCAGCCGACGTCCAGCCAGCGCAGGGCTTGCGCGGGATCGAGCCAGTCGAGGAAGGCGTCGCCGACGAGCTGGCTCCAGCGGCCCATGTAGCGCTCGTAGGAGGCGCCGTTGCTGAAGCGGATGGTGTCGGTGGTCGTGGTGGTATCCATGCCTCAGCGCCGCACGTCCAGCAGCTCGACCTCGAACACCAGCGAGGCGCCCGGCGGTATCACGCCGCCCGCGCCCTTGGCGCCGTAGGCGAGGTCGGCGGGAATGCGCAACTCGCGCTTGCCGCCCACGCGCATGCCGGCCACGCCCTCGTCCCAGCCGCGGATCACGCGGCCGGCGCCGAGCTTGAACACGAAGGGCTGGCCGCGGTCGACCGAGCTGTCGAACTTCGCGCCGCGCCGGTCGGCGGCGGTCTGTTCGTGGAGCCAGCCGGTGTAGTGCACGCTGACCTCGTCGCCGGGCGTCGCGGTCTCGCCTTCACCCACCACCAGGTCGATGCGCTCGAGTTCGGGCACGTTGCCGCCGGTGTAGGGCGGTACCTGGCTGCAGGCGGTCGCCAGCACCAGGACGACGGCGGCGAGGAGGGCGGCGAAGCGGAACGGGCGAATCGGCATGGGGACTCCGTGGATGACTGGCGGATGCTCGACTCCGGATTGTCCGCCTTTAGAGCCCCAGTTTCTCCTTCAGCCGATCCGTGGTCAGGTGCCTGGTGACATCGAAGGACTCGCAGCTGCCGCTGGCGGAGGCGAACCCGATCGGCCCCGCGTCGCGTGCGACCTTCAGCGCGGCCCGGTTCAGGGCGACGCTGCGCTTCCCGATCCCCATCAGCGCCGTGGCCATCGCCAGGCGGACGCGCTCGGGTTCGTTGTCGATGCGGTCCGCGATGCGCTGGACATGCGCGAGGAAGAAGGATTCCTCCGGTGCCTTCCTGCCGGAAAGCTTGGATGCCTCGTAGAGCAGCCCGTAGCCGCAGTCGCGGCGCACCGGATCGTCGCTGCGTACCCACTCGTCGGCCAGCTCGACCATGAAAGGTGTCTTCGCGAGCGTCGCGTCGCAGGAGGCGAAGACGTGGGCCAGCATCCCGCCGGACAGTTCCCCGACCTGCCGCTCGGCCTGCTCGCGGGTGATCTGCGCGGGATCGTCGATCAGGAGTGCGATGACCCGCGCGTCGTGGACGTCGGTCTTCCACAGCGCCTGCGCCAGCGCCCGGTCGCGCCCGACCTGCTTCGCCAGCTTGCGCAGGCGCGTGAGCCCGATCCCGTAGCTGCGCATGCCGGCGGTGGCCGGGCCGAGCTTCTCCCAGTTCTTCATGCCGCGCTCGTCGCGCTCGGCGCGGAGCAGGGCGAGGACTTCAGCGACGGTCATCGTGACGCTCCCATATCCCGGACTCATGCATGAGCCGCAGGGTGTAGTTGACATGGAGGGTCTGGTTGCCCCCGCAGTCGATCGTGCTGCCCCTGCCGTCCGGCGCAGCCACCATGATGGAAGAATCGCCCCGGAGCCGGTCCATCACGGTGTAGTGGTAACCCCGGTTCTCGAACCTGATGGACGCATCCCCATTGGCGAAGGTCATGAAGGTGAACAGGCCCGCAGGGGGCTGCTTCTCCGCAGGATAGGTGAACACCGTCGTGCCCGCGTCCGACGCCCGGTACTGCATGTGGCCCGCGTCGCGGGTCATCACCCGGGAGGCGCAGAGCGAGTACTCCCGGTCGCGAACCTTGCACGACCACAGCGTCACCTCGTCGTTTCCGCAAAGCGGGCTCGGCGGATAGTAGTCGCCGTGGGTTTGCCACTCGGCGTCCCTGATCGACGGGAGCAGCCCTGATTCCTGTGAAGCAGCTGGCGGCATGGCCAAGGCAAGGCCAACGGCCAGGAAGGGCCAAGTCATCCTTTCCATGTCAGGCATGCACCTGATTCCATGGTTCCCGGATGCATTCCCGGAACTCCTGCGACTCCTGCGCCCAGCGCATGTGCCAGAGCGCGTCGCAAAGCTGCGTCGGCTCGGACGCACTGTCCGGGCGTGCTTCCGGACCTCGGGATTGATGCTTGGGCGTTGTCACGAAGTGCCGCGTCTTTGCCGAAGCCATAACCAAGAATGAGGAACAGAAACAGGCCTTCCGAAGGCCATGCCAACAATTCCAACGGTCTTGTCTCGGCCCGCTTGCGCAGCGGAAAACAGGAAGATGGCAACGACGAAGAACAGCGGATTGGAAGCCAGCCCCAGGATCATGAAGAGCAGAGCCGAAAAGAACAGCCAGGTGCTTGAGCGTCTTCCTTGGTTCGACATCGTGATGTTTTCTCCTTGCGGTCCAGCGCCGGAACCAAGCCGCGCCGCGAAGCGGTGTCGGCTTGAATGACTTGTCAGGGCCCATGCTGCGTACAAGGCGAGGGCTGCAGGGGCAGAAAGTGTTCTGCGACTGGATGCAGTAACCAGAACACGCCAAGGATGGCAACTCCGAGCAGGATGGATGTAGTCAGGCTGCGCGATACTGTTCTGATCCTGGTCGACTTTGCGAGCCGGCCAACGACCCAAGAGCCGACGAGGGCGACTAGCCAGATGACACCAGCGAAGGACAGGGCGAGTGTGTAGCCTGTTGTGAAGCTGTGACTGTGGTTCGGACAGATGCCAGGAGCGGGCGTGTAGAGCAAGTCACCAACCGGCGTAGCCTTGTAGTGCGAGTATCCGAACCACGCGGCTGCGAGAACCATGAGGACAGGCGCCCAGATTGCGATGATCCTTTTCATGGGCCCTAACCCGGCATTCCTTGTTCGCCCCGCGAAGCCCGCCCGCAGCGATCGCCGCTAACGCTTCAGCGCGATATCCGGCACATCCAGCTCCACCGAAAGCGCCAGGTGATCGGAGAACGCCGCCGGAAACGCCTGCATGTCGCGGCATCCCAACCCATCACTCACCAGGATGTGGTCGATCGCCTTCTGCGGCTTCCAGCTCGGGAAGGTGTGCACCATGCACGACGGCGGCTGCAGCCGGGTCTGGCGGAACAGGTTCGCCATCTCGGGGCGGTCGACGGTGCAGTTGAAGTCGCCCATCAGCACCGCGTGCGGGGTGTCGGACAGCAGTTCGGCGATGAAGGACAGCTGCGAGGCGCGCGACTGCGCGCCCAGAGAGAGATGGGCCACGGCGATCGTCAGGCCGTCGTCGCCTTCGCCGAAGCGGGCCACCAGCACGCCGCGGCCGGCGATGCGGCCGGGCAGGGCGTGGACGGCGATGTCCAGGGGTTCGAACTTGCTGAGCAGGCCGTTGGCGCTGGAGGCGAACTGGCCCACGCGGCGGTTGGGCTGGTGGGTCCAGTAGTCGAAGCCGCCGCGTTCGGCCAGGTAGTGCGTCTGGTTGGTGAAGCCCGAGCGCCAGCTGCCGGGGTCGGCTTCCTGCAGGCCGACGATGTCGTGGCGGCCGGCCAGCTTGGCGATGGCGTCGAGCATGCCGCGCTTGTTGCCCATCGGCAGCACGTGCGACCAGCTGCGGGTGGCGTAGTCGCTGTAGCGGCGGGTGCTCGAACCGGCCTGGATGTTGGCGCTGAGCAGCTTCAGCCGCTGCGCGGCGCCATCGGCGTCGGCAGCGGCTGCGGGCGCGGTCGTGTCCGGCTGCGCCATGGCTTGGCTGTCAGTGCGTGCCACCGGCCTGCGCGGCTGCGCGCTCCTGCGCGATCAGCTGGTCGGTGATGCGCAGCACATCTTCCAGGCTGCGGCCGCGCACGCGGTACTTGCCGTTCACGATCACGGTCGGGGTGGCGTCCACGCCGCTGCGCACGATGAACTGCTTGGTGCGCGCGATCTTGGCCTTCACCGCGAAGCTGTCGATGGTGCCCTTGAGCTGGCCGGCGTCGGCACCGTTCTTCGCCATGACCGCGATGATGTCGTCGGCGCTGGCGTTCGGGCGCAGGCTGTGCTGGATGTGCATGGCGTTGAACAGGGGGGTGTGCACGCGGTCGATCACGCCCACGGACTCGGCGGCGAAGAAGGCCTTGGGGAAGTTGTCCTGGTCGTGGAACACGGCCGGAAGCATGGTGAAGCGCACGTCGGACGGCAGGCGCTTCTTCCAGGCGCCGACCAGCGGGTCGAAGGCCGCGCAGTGGCCGCAGGAGTAGGCGAACACTTCGACCACTTCGATCTTGCCGTCCAGCGGCGCGAAGGGCTGGCCGCCCTGGATCTCGACGTAGTCGGTGCCGGGCACCAGCGCCGGGCCGCGCTGGGCGGCCTGAGCTGCGGCGGCGACCGCGGCGTCGGCGGCAGGGTCGGCCGCGGCTTCGGCCGGGGCGGCGGGCGCGGCTTCGCTGGTGCCGGCGGCATCAGCACCGGCCTCGATCGCGGGCGCACCCTCAACCGCGGGCTCGTCGCCCACCGGCGCCGCGGCTTCGGCCGGGGCGGTGGCCGCGGGAGCCTGGGTGGCGTCGGACGTCGAGGGGGTTTCGCCGCCACCGCAGGCGGCGAGCAGGACGCTCAGGAGCAGAGGGGCGAACAGGCGCTTGGTCATGGTCTGGACTCGTGTGTTGCGGATGCGGGAATCAGTGGCCGGCCGCGGCGCGCTCGCGCGCGACCAGCAGGTCGGTGATGCGGAGCATGTCGCTGTAGCTGCGGCCGAGCGCGCGGTAGCGACCGTTCACAATGATGGTCGGTGTTCCCTGAATGCCGGCGTTGACGATGAACTCGCGGGCGGCGGCCATGCGCGCATCGGTCTCCGGGGATCGCATGGCGGCCAGCACCTGGTCGCGGTCGGCGCCAAGGCCGGCGTACAGCGCGGCGTATTCGGCCATCGAGGCGCCCCGCGCGGGCAGCGACTGCTCGGCATGGATGGCGCGGAAGGTGGCGTCGTGCGTCCGGTCCAGCACGCCCAGCGACTCCGCGGCGAAGTATGCGCGGGCGGCGGCGTCGTCCAGCGTGAAGGCGGCCGGCAGGTAGCGGAAGGCGACGTCGGCGGGCTGCCTGCGCTGCCAGGCGCTGATCAGGGGCTGGAGGTTGTTGCAGTGGTGGCACCAGTAGGCGAAGACCTCCACCACCTCGATCTTGCCCGGCTCCGCCTTCAGCGGCTGTCCGTCGGCGACGGTGACGTAGTCGCGGCCTTCGACCAGGCCTTCGCTGGCGTGCGCCGTGGCCGCTGGCAGCGCGGCGGCCATCGCGGCGAAGGCGAGGGCGAACAGGGCGGGGAACAGGCGCTGGATCATCGGCATCGGGACTCGCTTCAGAAAAAAGCGCCGGCACAGGGGCCTGGCCGGCGCTGGGTCTCACGCATTGTGCATGCCGCCGGCCGGCAGCTGCCGGAACAACGTCACGGCGCCTGCTGGAGGTCCGTCGCGGCGGCGTCGGTCGGTTCGGTGCCCTCGGCGGCATCGGTCGCGCCTTCTTCGGCCCCGGCGTCCGCCGGGGCGGCCTCGGCGGGCGCCTGCGCCGGCATCTTCGCGATCGCGGCCAGGGTGGCGGCGTCGGGGCGGGCGTGCAGGCCCTGCATGTAGCTCGACAGCGCGCCGATCTCTTCGTCGGTCAGCTGGCGGGCGACCGCGGCCATGATCTCGAACATGCCGCCGTCGCGCTCGTTGGTGGTGCCGGCGCGGTATTCCTCCAGGCGGCGGGCGGTGTACCAGGACTGCTGGCCGCCCACGTGAGGGTAGGCCGGTCCCGGGTTGCCGGCGCCCGAGGGGCCGTGGCAGGCCATGCAGGCCGGGATGCCGCGCTCGAAGTCGCCGCGGCGGAACAGCTGCTGGCCGATCTCGTAGAACTTCATGCCCTGGTAGGGGCCTTCGGCGACCAGCGAGTCGTCGGCGATGCCGGCCGAGGACGCCTGGGAGGCGAAGTGCGCGCCCACGTCGCGCATGTCCTGCGGCGAAAGCATCGCGGCGAAGGGCTGCATGATCGCGTTGGCGCGCTCGCCGCTCTTGAACAGCGCCAGCTGGTGGGCGATGTACCGCTCGCTCTGGCCGCCGATGTTCGGGTAGATCTCGGGGATGGTGCCCTTGCCGTCCAGGCCGTGGCAGGCCGCGCAGGTACCGGCCAGGGTGGCGCCGTTCTGGGCGTTGCCGGGCTTGGCCTTGGCCAGTTCGGTGACCGCGTCGACGGACTCCAGCGGCAGGGTCTCGACCGGCTCGGCCTCCTCCAGCGGGGCGACCGTGGTCTGGGCGAAGGCGACTGCGCCGACCGCGAGGGCGGCGAATCCGGCGAGGAGGTAGCTGCGGGCGTGACGCATCTGGCTGGACTCCGGGGATCGGGACACCGGGCCCCGGGTAGGGGCTCGGTCGCAAGGCCCGTCATTATCCGGTCGCCGGCTCGAAGCGGTCAAACCCGCCCTGCCGGGCGTCCCGTGCGATCCTGTGCGCCATGGCCAATCCCCTTGCCCGCGCCCAGTACACGCTGGCGGCGCACCTTCCCCGCCAGCTGCCGCCCGACGGCGGCTTCGAGGTGGCCTTCGCCGGCCGCTCCAACGCCGGAAAATCCAGCGCACTCAACGCCCTGTGCCAGCAGAACGCGCTGGCGCGGGTGTCCAAGACGCCCGGGCGGACCCAGCAGCTGGTGTATTTCGGGCTGCCGCAGTACCCCGACCGCTTCCTGGTCGACCTGCCCGGCTACGGCTACGCCAAGGTGCCGCAGGATCTGCGCGCGCACTGGCAGGCCTTCCTCGACAACTATTTCCGCACCCGGATCGCCCTGCGCGGGCTGGTGGTGGTGATGGACATCCGCCATCCGCTGAAGGACTACGACCGGCACATGCTGGGCTACACCGTGGAGCGCGGGCTGCCGGCGCATGCGCTGCTGACCAAGGCCGACAAGCTGTCGCGCAGCGCCGCCGGCAACGTGGTGCAGGCGGTGAAGCGCGACCTGGCCAAGAGCTTCGGCGACGCGGTCAGCGTGCAGTCGTTCTCCGGCGAATCGAAGCTCGGGGTCGAGCAGGCCCGCGAGGTGATCTGCGGCTGGCTGGAGATCGCGCCGGACTGAGCCGGGCGGGCGCCTCCAGGCCGGGCGATTGCGCCGATGGCGGCGACGCTGCAATCCGGGGGCGGGGCCGGTCGCGGCGGCGGCGCGGGATATAGTGGCGCCCCGTGGGCCGCGTCGCGACCGCGGGCCCTCCAAACCGCCCCGGCGAGCCATCCCACGTGTCCAGCCCCAGCACCCGCAACGACGCTCCGATCCGCTCGCGCGACGAACTCGTCGCCTACATCGCCGCCGGTTCGAAGCCGAGCACCGACTGGCGCATCGGCACCGAACACGAGAAGTTCGGCTTCCGCCTGGACGACCTGCGGCCGCCGGCCTACGAGGGCGAGCGCGGCATCGGCGCCCTGCTCGACGGCCTGGCCCGCTACGGCTGGACGCGCGTGGAGGAGCACGGGAAGGTGGTCGCGCTGCTGAAGGACGGCGCCTCGGTCACGCTCGAACCCGCCGGCCAGCTGGAACTCTCCGGCGCGCCGCTGGAATCCATCCACGACACCTGCCGCGAAGTGGGCAGCCACCTGTTCGAGGTCAAGGCCGTGGCCGACGAGCTGCGCCTGGGCTTCCTCGGCATGGGCTTCCAGCCGAAGTGGGCGCGCGCGGACATGCCCTGGATGCCCAAGGACCGCTACCGGATCATGCGCGCCTACATGCCGAAGGTCGGCGACCTTGGCCTGGACATGATGACCCGCACCTGCACGGTGCAGGTCAACCTGGACTTCGCCGACGAGGCGGACATGGTGAAGAAGTTCCGCGTCTCGCTGGCGCTGCAGCCGATCGCCACCGCGCTGTTCGCGGATTCGCCGTTCACCGAAGGCAAGCCCAACGGGTATCTCAGCTGGCGCTCGCACATCTGGACCGACACCGATCCCGACCGCACCGGCATGCTCGACTTCGTGTTCGCCGACGGCTTCGGCTTCGAGCGTTACGTCGACTACCTGCTCGACGTGCCGATGTACTTCAGCTACCGCGACGGCGTGTACCACGACGCCAGCGGCCAGAGCTTCCGCGACTTCATGGACGGCCGCCTGCCGGCGCTGCCCGGCGCGCTGCCGACGATGCAGGACTGGTCCGACCACATGACCACCGCCTTCCCGGAAGTACGCATGAAGAAGTACCTGGAGATGCGCGGCGCCGACGGCGGCCCCTGGAACCGCATCTGCGCGCTGCCCGCGTTCTGGGTCGGCCTGCTGTACGACGATGCCGCGCTGGACGCCGCCTGGGACCTGGTGAAGGACTTCAGCCTGGAGGAACGCCACGCCCTGCGCGATGGCGTGCCGAAGCAGGCCCTGAAGCTGCCGTTCCGCGACGGCACCGTGCGCGACCTCGCCCTGCGCGCGCTGGAGATCTCCGCCGCCGGCCTCGCCCGCCGCGACCGCCGCAACGACCAGGACCAGGACGAACGCCACTTCCTCGCCCCGCTGATCGAATTCGCCCAGGCCAACGAAACCCCGGCCGAACGCAAGCTCGCCCTGTACCACGGCGAGTGGGGCGGCGACATTGATCGCGTGTTCCGCGAGTTCGCGTACTGAGGAAAAGCACAAGCGCTTTTGCCACGGATTTACGCGGATTACGCGGATCTGGCCGAGGCTGGGATCGATACCACGCCCTGCACCGGCTTCACTCTTCCAGATGGGCTTGGGGCGAACTATCCCGGATGAGTTCTGACCCACAATCTCGCCTCGGCCAGATCCGCGTAATCCGCGTAAATCCGTGGCGAAAAATCATCTCTCAACGCACCACGGTGTAGCCTTCGGCGCATGAGCATTCCTTCCGACAGTCGTGACGGGCCGCTGCGAGAGCAGCTCGAATTCGCCGATACCGATGCTCTGCTGCGCGATGACGTGCGGCGGCTCGGGGCGATGGTGGGGGAGATGCTGGCGGAGCAGGTGTCGCCGGCGCTGCTGGAGCAGGTGGAGGCGGTGCGGCGGGCGGCGATCGCGCGGCGCGAGAGCGGGGAGCCGGTGGATGCGCTGGCCGCGGAACTGGCGCGGGTCTCGCCGGGGAATGCCGATGCGCTGGTGCGGGCGTTTTCGGCCTGGTTCGGCGCCATCAACCTGGCCGAGCGCGTGCATCGCATCCGCCGCCGGCGCGACCACCAGCGCAGCGACGAAGGCCCGCAGCCCGGCGGGCTGGAAGCATCGCTGACCGCGCTGCATGCCGAAGGTGTGACCATCGACGAGCTGCAGGCCCTGCTGCCGCGGCTGTGGGTGGAGCCGGTGTTCACAGCGCATCCCACCGAGGCCGTGCGCCGCGCGCTCTTGGCGAAGGAAGCGGTGATCGTGGAGCGCCTGGTCGCCGACATCGACCGCACGCGCACGCCCGACGAGCGCCTGAGCGACGAGTCGCGCATCCGCCAGGCCCTGGCCACCACCTGGCAGACCTCCGAAGCACCGCCGCTGAAGCCGACGGTGACCGACGAGGTCGACCACATCGGCCACTACCTGGGCGTGCTGTTCCGGGTGCTGCCGGCGTTCTACGAAGTTTTCGCCGACGCGGTCGAGGCGGCCTGGGGCGAGCGCGTCGAGCTGCCCGACATGCTGCGCTTCGGCACCTGGGTGGGCGGCGACATGGACGGAAATCCCAACGTCGGCGCCGCGACCATCGAAGCCGCACTGGCCGCACAGCGCGCGCAGGTGCTGGGGCATTACCGCGCGGAAGTCGCCGCGCTGGGCCAGGTGCTGACGCAGACGGTGGACCGCGCCGGCGTCGATGCCGCGATCCTGGAGCGCCTGGCCTCGTACAAGGCCGCGATGCCCGAAGCGGCGGCTCAGCTGCGCGCGCGGCAGGCGGACATGCCCTACCGCCAGCTGCTGGAACTGATGTCGGCGCGGCTGCTGGCGACGGCCGGAGAGGGCGCGCAACCCGGCACCGACGTTGATGTCGTCGATGCCAATGGGCCGGCGTCGTCGTCCGCGGCCTACGCCGGCGCCGGCGACTTTCTCGCCGATCTCGACCTGATCGATGCCAGCCTCGCCCGCCATCGTGGCGAGCACGCCGGCCGCTTCGCGCTGCGACGCCTGCGCCGGCGGGTGACGGGCTTCGGTTTCCATCTCGCCGCGCTCGACCTTCGGCAGGATTCGGCGATGCACGATGCCGCGCTGGCTGCGCTCGAAGGCGTTGGTGACTGGGCGGCGCAGCCGCTGGAGGAGCGACTGTCCCGCCTGCACGCGCTGATCGGATCGGCACGGCCTCGCGTGCCCGATGCCGCCGCCGCCGCCTCCACGCTCGAGGTCTTCCGCACGGTGAAGTCCGCGCGCGGGCGCTACGGCGAAAACGCCTTCGGACCCTACATCGTCAGCATGAGCCGCAGCGCCGCCGATGCGCTGGCGGTGCTGGCGCTGGCGCGCATCGCCGGCTGCGTGGAGCAGGCGGACGGCGGCGCCGAAGCCGGTGGCGCGCATGTGGGCGCCGGCGAAGTGCCGCTCGATGTCGCGCCGCTGTTCGAAACCGTCGACGACCTCGACGCCGCCGCCGGCGTGATGCGCGCGCTGTTCGACGATCCCGTCTATCGCCGCCACGTCGCGGCGCGCGGCGACCGCCAGGTCGTGATGCTCGGCTACTCCGACAGCGCCAAGGACAGCGGACTGCTGGCCTCGCGCTGGGCGCTGCAGCGGGCCCAGGTCGACCTGATGCGGCTGGCGCACGAGGCCGGGGTGCGCCTGGTGTTCTTCCATGGCCGCGGTGGTTCGGTCAGCCGCGGCGGCGGCAAGACCGGGCGCGCGATCATCGCCGCGCCGCGCGGTACCGTCGACGGCCGCCTGCGGGTGACCGAGCAGGGCGAGGTGATCCATCGCAAGTACGGCATCCGCGCACTGGCGCTGCGCAACCTGGAGCAGACCACCGGCGCGGTGCTGCGCGCCAGCCTGCGGCCGCGGCCACCGGAGCCGCGCGTGCGCGCCTGGCGCGCCGCCGCCGATGCGCTGGCCGCCGACTCGCGCGCGCACTATCGCGCCCTGGTCCACGAGGATCCCGGCTTCGACGCCTACTTCCGCGCGGCGACGCCGGTGGACGTGATCGAGCGCCTGCAGATCGGCTCCCGTCCCTCGCGGCGGCGCGACGGCGGCATCGCCAACCTGCGCGCGATTCCCTGGGTGTTCGCCTGGTCGCAGAACCGCTCCGGCCTGACCGGCTGGTACGGCGTCGGGCACGCGCTGGAGGCCGGCATCGCCCGGTACGGCCTGGACGCGATGGCCGGGATGGCGCGCGACTGGCCCTTCTTCGCCGCCATGCTCGACGACGTCGAGATGCTGCTGGCCAAGTCCGACCTCGCCATCTTCGAGCGCTACTCGCGCCTGGCGGGCGATGCGCACGATGCGTTCTTCCCCGGCATCGCCGCCGAGTTCGCGCGCACCCGCGACGCGATCCTCGCGATCAAGGGCGAGGACGAGCTGCTGGCCAACGACTACCGCCTGCGCCTGTCGATCCGCCTGCGCAATCCCTACGTCGATCCGATCAGCCTGCTGCAGGTGGAGCTGCTGCGCCGCTGGCGCGAGGGCGGCCGCGAGGAGGGCGAGCTGCAGCGCGCCCTGTTCGCGACCGTCAACGGGATCGCGGCCGGTATCCAGAACACGGGCTGATCCGGCGCCGCGCGGAGGTGTCCCGTGATCGCTGCGCAGCGTCATGCGCGACGACGTTCCAGCAGGTAACGTGATCCTCCCGCCCCCCCGGAGCCAGCCATGGCCAGCAGCGACCCCGTCTTCCACACCAACCCGATGTCGCGCGGCCGGATCGTGCGCTGGATGCTTGAGGAACTCGGCATCGAATACACCACCGTGGTGCAGGACTACGGCACGGGCATGAAGTCGCCCGAGTACCTTGCCATCAATCCGATGGGCAAGGTGCCAGCGCTGGAGCACCGCGGCGTGGTGATCACCGAGGCCGCGGCGATCTGCGCCTACCTCGCCGATGCCTTCCCGCAGGCCGGGCTCGCACCCGCCGCCGACGATCCGCTGCGCGGGCCCTACCTGCGCTGGATGTTCTTCGCCGCCGGCCCGGTGGAGGCCGCGGTGACCGCGAACTCGCTGGGGCTGCTGCCGCCGGCGGAGAAGGCCGGCTTCGTCGGCTACGGCAGCTTCGAGCAGACCATGGACGCGCTGGAGCAGGCCGCTGCCTCGGCCTCGCCCTGGCTGCTGGGCGACCACTTCAGCGCCGCGGACGTCTACGTCGGCAGTCAGGTCGATTTCGGCCTGGCCTTCAAGTCGATCCCCGAGCGTCCCGCATTCACTGCCTGGGCCGAGCGCCTGCGCGCGCGCGAGGCCTACCAGCGTGCGCGGGCCAAGGACGACGCGCTGATGCCGGCGAAGGACTGAGGCCGCGGCGATGGGCGGCGGCGCAGCAGCGAAGGTGGATGCCGGCGGCCAGGTGGTCGCCGCCCTCGATGCCTCCCTGTACACGCAGGGCGTCTGCCGCTATGCGTCGTGGGCGGCGCATCGCCTGGCCGCGCCGCTGGCCTGCCTGCACGTGGTTGAAGGCCGCGGCCGCCGCAATGGTGATGGCTCGCTGGCCGATGTCGCGCTGGATGCCGCGGCAGCGCTGCTCGACGAGGCGGAGCTGCTCGAGGCGGTCGGGAAGCTCGGGGGGGATGCGCGCGGGCAGCTGCTGCTGCAGCAGGCGGCGGCGCTGGCGACGCGGAGCTGCGAGGTTCCGGTGCGCGCGCTGCTGGGCCACGGCCCGCTGGTCGGCGCGCTCTCGACCCTGGCGCCGGAGGCGGCGCTGTTCGTCATGGGGCGCCGCGGCGAGCAGTCCGAATTCGAGAAGACGCGCATGGGCAGCCAGGTCGAGCGCGTGGTGCGCGACATCGGCCGTCCGCTGCTGGTGGCCCCGCGCGGCTTCACCGACGTGCGCCGGGTGCTGGTGGCCTTCGATGGCAGCGAGAGCGGGCGCAGGCGTCTGGAGTGGGTGGCGCAAAGCCCCCTGTTCGCCGGCCTCGACATCCGCCTGGTGACGGTGGGCGACGATGCCGCGCGCCCCGCGCTGGAGCAGGCGCTGCGGATGCTCACCGATGCCGGCGCACAGGCCTCGGGGCGGGTGGTGCATGGCGACCCGCAGGAGGTGATCGGCCTGCATGCCGATGCCATTCGCGCCGACCTGCTGGTGATCGGCGCCTACGGCCGCTCGCGCATCCACCAGCTGATCATGGGCAGCACCACCTCGACCCTGCTGCGGAGCATCCGCATTCCGGTACTGCTGCTGCACTGAGGCGGGGACATGCGGCCTCCGCAATGGCGTTGCCACGGGCGCATCGATACATTGCCGTGAACGTATCGAGAGGTGCCCGCCATGCCTGTCCGTCCAAGCCTGCTCCTGTCCATCCTGCTCGCGGCCTCCGCCGCCGTCGCTGCCGATGCGCCGGCCGCCGTGGACGCGCTGCCGCGGGAGTGCGGCGCTTTCGCCTGGGACGTGTCGAACGAGCTTGCGGTGCTGCAGTCGCCGTCCACCGCCGGCGTAGCCGGCATGGGCGGCGACGCCGACGCCGTGCGCATCGAGCTGGACACCCGCTACGACATGCGCCTGCATCCCCAGGGCGCAGTGACGCTGGCCGCGCGCCCGGCCAAGGCGCCGGCCGATGATGCGGTCGCGGGCCTGCTCGTGTTCCAGGTGCCGGTGGACGGCCGCTACCGGGTCTCGCTCGACACCGCGCACTGGGTCGATGTGGTCGATGGCGGAGAGATCGTGGCCTCGACGGGCCACGAGGGGCGGCACGGGTGTCCGCTGCTGCGCAAGGTCGTCGAGTTCGATCTGGCCGCTGGCCGTGACCTGGTGCTGCAGGTGCTGGGTGGAGCGGGAAGCGAAACGAGCGTTCTGATCACTGCTGCCGGCGGGCAGTGAACAGCGCCGCCCCGTTCTGCATACCTGCCGGCTACTGCGCCTTTTCCCAGGATGCCACCGGTCCCGGCACGGCATGGAACAGCGGATGCAGTTCCGGGTGGCGCACGCTGGCCCATTGCTCGAAGAGCGCCGGATTGCGCGAAGCGAGCTTGCGCTGCAGGTGTTCCCACTCGCGTTCGACCTGGCCGGCCGTGACCGCGATCGCGATGACCTGGCGCACCGGCCCGATCTTCGAGCGGTCGAAGCGGTATCCGCGGGACGTGGCATCGTCGTGTACTGCCGCGAGGTAGGCGTTGATCGCCGAGCGGGGATGCGGGTGCATGTTGAAGCGCTCGAGCTGCGGGTGGCGGCGATAGCCGGTGGTCTCGCCGCGCAGCACCGCTTTCGCCAGCAGCGCCTCGCGCCACAGCGCGACCAGGCCCGGCGGGTCAAGGTAGCGCGGATGCAGGGACCAGAGGCGCAAGTTCAGACTCCGGTTGCAACCGCGGCCAGCGCGTCGACATCCGCGGCCACGATCAGGCCGAGGTGCCGTGTGATCGCCTCCACCGGCCAGTCCCACCAGGCCAGTGATTCCAGTCGCGCGATCGTCTCCGGGTCGAAGCGCTGGCGGATGGGCCTGGCCGGATTGCCGCCGACGATGGTGTAGGCGGGCACGTCCGAGGTGACCACCGAGCGCGCCGAGACGATCGCACCGTTGCCGATCCGGACGCCCGGCATCACCAGCGCCTCGTAGCCGATCCACACGTCGTTGCCGATCACGGTGTCGCCCTTGTACGGCAGGTCGCCGGCTTCTGGCATCACCTTCTCCCAGCCGTTGCCGAAGATCTGGAAGGGATAGGTCGAGATGCCAGACAGCTTGTGGTTGGCGCCGTTCATGATGAACTTCACGCCGCGCGCGATCGCGCAGAACTTCCCGATCACCAGCCGGTCGCCGATGAAGGGAAAGTGGTAAAGGACGTTGCGTTCGAAGCCTTCGGAATCCTCCGGGTCGTCGTAGTAGGTGTACTCGCCGACGATGATGTCCGGATTGCGCACGGTGTTGCGGATGAAGCACACCTGCGGGAAGCCCTCCATCGGATGGGGGTTGCCTGGGTCGGGTCCGTTCAAGCTTGCGTCCTCCGGGGCTTGCGCGGCTTCTTCGGCCGGGGTTCGGGCATCAGCGCGGCGGTTTCAAGAAGCAGCCGGCGCAGCGCATCGGCATCATCGAGCAGTTCATCGGCCACCGGGTAGTCCTTCGCGCCGGGATACGGCGGCCGCTGCGGCAGGTCGGGGGCCAGCTTCTTTGCAGCGGAGGACGGTTTGACGAACAGACTATTGTCGCAGGCGAAGGCCACGACCTTGCCGTCCACGTAGAACGCGTACTCGCCGAACATCTTCCTGCGCGTCAGCCGTTCGCCGAGCCCGGCCTGCTCGGCGACGTAGTCGATGAAGTCCTGGTCGGTGGCCATGTGCTCCGGTCCTGCTGCCTGCGGTTTTGAAGTCTGTTTCACGCCGGGTTGCCACGCTGGAGTCGGATTCCCCGGAGCAAGCCCATGAAACGCTTCCTGCTGTCGACAGTATTGACCCTTTCCTCGATCGTTTTCCTGGCCGCGCCAGCGGCCGCCGCCGACAAGGTGCTGATCGTCGTCAGCGGCGAAGGCCGCGACGGCGGCAAGGCGCGGCCGGGCTACGAGTTCGACGAGCTTTCGCAGGCCTGGCTGGTGTTCACGGCCAACGGCCTGGAGGTCGATGTCGCCAGCCCGCGCGGTGGCGCCGTCGAGGCCGACAGGTACGACCCCGCCGACCCGTTCAATGCCGCCCTGCTGGCCGACGAGGCGGCCATGCGGACGCTGGCGGACACCCGCGCCACGGCCGACCTCGAGGCCGGCGACTATGCGGCGGTCTACGTGGTCGGCGGCAAGGGCGCGATGTTCGACCTGCCGTTCGATCCGGCCCTGCAGCGGCTGCTGGCCGATGCCTGGGAGGCCGGAGCGGTCGTGGCCGCGGTCTGCCACGGACCGGCGGCGCTGGCGGAGGTGCGTCTTTCCGACGGCTCGCGGCTGGTCGAGGGCCGTGCGCTGACCGGCTTCAGTAACGAAGAAGAGGCGATCTTCGGCAAGAAGTGGGCGAAGGAGTTCCCGTGGCACCTGGAAACCGCCCTGCGCGAGCGCGGCGCGCGATGGAGCAATGCGCCGCTGATGATGCCCCACCTCGTGGTCGACGGCCGTCTGGTCACGGGGCAGAACCCTTACTCCACCGTGCTGGTGGCCGAGGCCATCGTCCGCGGCACCGGCCGCACGCCGGTGGCCCGCGAGCCATGGCGCGACGAGGCGACCATCGCACTGGCGGAGCAGCTTCACGCCGGCGATGCCCAGGGCGCGGCGCGCAAGCTTGCCGCCGCACCCGGGCAGTACCACGTGGAACTGCTCGGCGCGCTGGGCTATTACCAGGGCATTGCGGCCACCACTCCGGAGGGCTGGCGGAGGGCGCTTCAGGTGGTCGAGCTCGCGCTGCCGTACTTCCAGGACCCGCAGATGAAGGTGGCCGCCGCCGGCCTGCACGTGAAGCTCGGGCAGCAGGCGCAGGCGCGTGCCCTGTTACTGCAGGCACTGGAGGCGAAGCCTGGCCTGGAGCAGGCTGAGGAACTGCTTCGACAGATCGATGGCTGAGCAATGAAGGCGAAGACGCTGCGCGTGCTGGTGATCGAGGACAACCGCGCGCTGTGCGCGAACCTCGAAGCGCTGTTCGTCCGTGCCGGCTTCGATGCGAGCTTCGCGGGCGACGGTCTGGCGGGGTTGGCGATGGCGCTGGAAGAGCCCTTCGACGTGGTCGTGCTGGACCTGGGCCTGCCGGGTCTCGGCGGCCTGCAGGTCTGCGAGCGGCTGCGTGCCCGCGCCGACCGGCACGTTCCGATCCTGATGCTGACCGCGCGCGATGCGCTGGAGGACAAGCTGCAGGGCTTCGGGTCGGGCGCGGACGACTACCTGGTGAAGCCCTTTTCGGGCGACGAACTGGTCGCCCGCTGCCTGGCGCTGTCGCACCGCCATCTCGCCGGCCAACGGCACGTGCTGCGGATCGGCAGCCTGGAGATCGACCGCAAGTGCGGTGAAGTGCGGCGCGACGGCCGGCGCATCGAGCTGCACAGGACCAGTCATCGCATCCTGCTGGCGCTGGCCGAGGCCTGGCCGCGGACGCTGACCCGCAGCGAAATCATCCAGCGGCTCTGGGGCGACGATCCACCCGGCTCCGATCCCCTGCGTTCGCACCTGTACCTGCTGCGCCAGGCCCTGGACAGACCCTTCGATACGCCGATGCTCAAGACCGTGCATGGCGTAGGTTTCCGGCTGGAGGCCGACGCATGACCGGCGGGACCGCTGCGCCAAGGCACCGCCTGCGCAACCGGTTGATGCTCGCGTTCGCGGCGTTCACCCTGGCGGTGACTGCGCTGTTCGGCCTCTATGCGGTCGTCTTCGCCTACACGGTCGAGGACATGTTCTTCAACGCGATGCTGGAGCGCGAGGCCGAGGTGCAACTCCGGCACCGCACCGGTTCCGGCATCTGGGCCACGCCGCGTGAATCATGGATGCGCGTCGTCGAGGACGCCGATGGACTGCCGGCCGGGATCGCGGCGACGCTGCGCGCCGAGCCCCGTCGTACCGAGTTCGCGGGAGCCGACGGCGACCACTACCACCTGCGCGCGCTGGACGCGCCGGACGCGAGTGCCTGGCTGGTCGCCGAAGTCAGCGGACAGCTGGTGGTGCGGCCGCAGCGCAACGCGTTGCTGCGACTGCTGGCCTGGTCGGGCGTGGCCATGGCGGCACTGGCGCTGGTGCTGGGCTGGTGGCTTGCGCGCCGCACGACCGCGCCGCTGTCGCGGCTGGCGGGGCTGATGGCGGACACCGCGCCCGACCGGCTGCCCGCGGCGTTCGCGTCCGAGTTCCGCGACGACGAGGTCGGCCTGCTCGCGAGGCGGCTCGAGGACCTGGTCGCGCGCATCCGCGCCTTCGTCGCCCGCGAGCGCGAGTTCACGCGCGATGCCAGCCATGAACTGCGCACGCCGCTGGCCGTGATCCGTGGATCGACCGAGCGCCTGGCGACCGATCCTGCGCTGTCCGCGGAGGCGCGCCACAGCCTGGCCCATATCCGGCAGTCCGCAGCCTCCCTGGAGCAGACCGTCGATGCGCTGCTGTCGCTGGCGCGGGAGGAAGCGCTTCCGGGCAGCGGCACGTCGACGGGCGTGCTTGCGCTGCTGGAGCGCGTCGTCGTCGACCAGTCGCCGCTGCTCGAAGGCAAGGACATCACCGTGGACATCGACGTGCCGGCCGACGCGGTGATGGCGCTCCCGGCGCCAGCATTGAACATCCTGCTGTCCAACCTGGTGGGCAACGCCTTCGCCCACACCCGTGAAGGGCTGATCTCGATCCAGGCGCACGGCGGGCACCTGTGGATCCGCAATCCCGGCGCGGGCGTCCGCGCAGCCGACCTGCAGCCCTTTGCCAAGGCCGAGGCAAGCACCGGTTTCGGGCTGGGGCTTTCGATCGCGGGGCGGCTTTGCGAGCGGTACGGGATCGATCTGGTGATCGAGGAGGTCGAGCCGGGCCACATGGTGGCCAGACTGCCGCTGCTGGACCGACACAGGGCCTGACCGAATGATCGACGCCGCGAAAGCGGTCACTGCGTGGCAGTGACCGCCTCCCTCGCGCGTCAAAGGAAGCGGGAGCGCAACTTCTCCCACAGCCGCCGGCGCGCCTGGTAGACGCTGACTCCCAGCAGCAGCGCCGCCAGCCAGATCGTGCCCTCGGTGGTGACGGCGGCCAGGGTGGCCAGGATGAGCATCGTCCCGGTGCCGGCATCCAGCAAGAAGCCCAGGACCAGCGCGAGCCACGACAGCAGGGACGCGACAGCGGACAGGACGATCCATCTCCACTTGCGGCGGTGGGCAGGCTGCGACTCCGCCGCCGGGGAAGTCGCGGTGGCCGCGATGGTTCTGGTGGTCACGGGAGCACTCATTCCGCACCTCCCCGGCTCGCCGGCAGCATGGCGTCGGGCAGCGGTGAACTGCGTGTCTCCACCGCGCCGATGTTGGACACGATCCACCAGCGCTCGCCGTCATTGAGCAACTGGAAGTGGTTCAGTCCGCGCATCAGCGGTTGTTCATCACTGCGGCGCAGTCTGACCTCGAAGCTGCTCATGACCGAGGCCAGCAGGCCGTGCTGCTCGACCTTCGTCACCAGTGGAAGCTCGTGGAAGCCGGTCGCGCCGTACGCGCTCTCGGTCTGCGCGATCAGCTCTTCGGTGTCCATGCCCATGATGCCGGTGGCGATGCTGGAATCCACCGCCATCGACATGCGGGCACCACCCAGGAACAGGGCGCGATAGCGGTCCCAGTCACGCTTGGCGCCGGCGTCGGCGGAGATGGTTTCGTACAGGGCGTGGACGATGGCCTCGGGCGTTTCCCAGTCGCTGGGGCCAGCATGGACGCTGGTGGCGAGCCCCAGGGTCAGGCCTGCGGCCAGCAGGGTGCGGGTGGCGAGGTATCGGCAGGTGTGCTTCATGGTCATTCTCCCTTGAGTCGATTCAATGCATCGGTCGTGAGCAACGCGCCATCCAGCACGACGGCGTGGATGCCACGGGTATGCCGGATGTCGTCCAGCGGGTTGGCGTCGAGCACCAGCAGGTCAGCGTTGAAGCCGGGGGCAACGCGCCCCAGGCGCTCGCTGGCGCCCAGGGCATCGGCGGCGTTGCGGGTGGCGGCCAGCAGCAGCTGCGCGGTGGGCACGCCGGCTTCGGACAGCAGCTGCAGTTCGCGGTGCAGGCTGATGCCCGGCGCGATCCACGGGTTGCTCATGTCGGTGCCCAGCGTCATGCGGGCATCGGTGGCGTGCAGGCGCACGGCCATGCGCTGCACCTTCGGCCAAACCGCGCGGGCGCGCTCGAAGTCGCCGGCCTCCCAGCCAATGGCAAAGGTGAACCATTCGTTCCAGTGCGCCAGCAGGCGCGGGTGGGCGTAGCGGCGGGCATCGTCCTTGTACGGGTTGTCCTGGTCCTGGACGAAGGCGGCGTGGAAGGCGACCAGGGTGGCGTCGAACACCGGACGGTGTTGTTCGTAGGCCGCGACCACGCGGTCAGCCTGTGGGCCATCGGGATCGAAGTGTTCCCACCACTCGAAGAACGAGTACGTGCCACCGCGTGCCGTGGCCTGCCAGGCCGCGCGCTGCTCCGCGGTCAGCAGGTCCGGGCTCAGGGGCATCAGGTGCACGATCCCGTCCAGCCCCATGGCCAATGCGTCGGTCCAGGCAATGCTTTCCAGGTGGGCGACGGCGAGGCGGCCATGGCCGTGTGCGGCATCGATGCCGGCCTGCAGCAGTTCCGGTGAGAGGCCGGTGTAGAGCTTGATCCAGTCGGCACCGGCCTCGACCTGCGCGCGGACCACCTGCTCCATGGCCTCGGCACTGTGTGCCGCGGTGGACAGACCTGCCAGGTCGGCGTTGTTGATCACCGGGCCGGCATTGAAGGCTTCGGGACCCACCAGTTCTCCAGCGGCCAGGCGCGCCTTGTAGCGGCTGGCGGCTTCCAGGTCGCCGCCCGGGTTGCGCACGGTGGTGACGCCGAATGCCACCAGGCGCCGGGCGTTGTGTTCGGCAATGTCATCGTCGGGCAGGGCCTGCATCACCGCCTGGCCGCGTTCGCGCTTGATCTCGAGCGGCCCCAGGGTGAGGTGCGCGTGCATATCGATCAGGCCCGGCATCAGGTAGCGGCCCTGCAGGTCCACAGTGCGGGCGCCGCGCCGGCATGCGGCATCGCCCGCCGGGGTGATGCCGGTGATGCGGTCACCCTGCACGCGCACGCAGCTGGGCGCGGTGACGCGGTTGTGTTCGGCCTCGACGATGTGCACATTGTCGAGCGCCAACATGCTGTCGGTGGGCCGGGCGTTTGCCAGCGCGGGAACCAGTGCGCACGCCAGGGTGGATGGGAGCAGCAGTCTTGCCAGGATGGAGCGTCGCATCGTCGATGCTTCCTTTCGAGTGGGTCTGTCTCTCAAGTCAGCTGGAACGGCGGATTTCTTACGAAAAGAAACAATTTCCAGAGGTGTAAGAAACGCGCCCCGGGCGACGACTGAAGGTTGATGGCCGCCCTGTAGTTGGCCTCTGGCACACCTGCACACGAACCGCATGCATCCACATTGGCCCCAGGTACAGACCTTCCACCCTCAGCTGTGGCGTGCGGTATGCGGCTATGAGCTCAATCCCGCGATGCGCGAGGAGTTGCTGCAGGAGGTGCTGCTCGCCATCTGGCAGAGCCTGCCCCGGCTGCGCGATCCGGACCTGTTGTTGCCGTTCGTGCTGCGGATTGCCCACAACCTGGGTGCCAGCCATGTGCGCGCGGAGACGCGAATGCCATCACCGGTTCCATTCGACGACACCCTGCACGACGTGGCTGACCCGGCCACGACGAATGCCTGCGCCCGCACGCAATGGTTGTTCGAGGCGCTGGCCACCCTGCCACTGAGCCTGCGCCAGGTGCTGATGCTGCAGTTGGAAGGGTTCGACTACCAGGAGATCGCCGACATGCTGGGAATCAGTGTCGAGAACGTGGGCGTGCGCCTGCATCGCGCCCGTGGGCGCCTGAAGGCGCTGTCCAGAGAGGAGGCTGCGCGATGAACTTCGACGAACTGCTGAAGGACGCGTGGCAGGGCGAAACGCATTCGACCGATCACCGGGAGCTGACGCGTCGCATCCGCAGGCGCCAGTGGCGGCTGCGCCTGCTGCGCGCCGTGGAAGTGGCGTTGACCGTGATGGCGGTGCTGGTGTTCGGGCGGGCGCTGCTGAGCGGGCGCCTCGACCCTGCGCACTGGCTGTTGATGCCCTTCTTCGTGGTCTTCCTGCCGATGGCGTGGGCCACCGTGCAGCGCGCGCCGCGACAGCACGCGACCGCGAGCACCAGCAGCTACGCGCGGCTCAGGCTCGCCCAGCTCCGCGCCGGCCTGCGTGACCTGTGGCTGGCCCGGACCACGGCGTGGTGGCTGCTGGGGTATGCGGTCGTGGCCAACGTGGGTGTGTGGCTGTTGGCTGGCGGGCCATGGCGCGAAGCGGGGCTGGCCCTGCTGGTGGTGGCGGTTGCATCCGTGGGCGTGACGGCGTGGGTGAACCGTACGCTGCGCCAGCGCTGGCTGCGGGAATATCGAGCGGTCAAGCGGCTGGTCCCGGGCTGACGGGCAGATCCGGTCCTCTGGAGGCGCTCGTGGTTGCCAACGCGCTTGCACTTCTTGAGCGACCGTGGCGTACGCTCCTATTGCGAGCGTTCCGTTTTCCGCTCGTCCTGCGCCTCCAGGATCCTCGGCAGGCTTCCCTCGATCCAGTCCGCCAGCGCCCGCACTTTTTTTGCCGCCTCCCGGCCCAGCGGCGTCAGCCGGTATTCCACGTGCGGCGGCACCACGTCGTACGCGATCCGGTCGACCAGGCCGTCGCCCTCCAGCCACTGCAGGGTCTGCGCCAGCATCCGTTCGCTGACGCCGTCGATGGCGCGGCGCAGTTCGCTGAAGCGGTGGACGCGGGTCTCCAGCACGACCAGCACCAGCACGCCCCAGCGGCTGGTGACGTGCTTGAGCACCTCGCGCGAGGGGCAGGCGGCCGCCAGGAGTTTGCCCCGGCGCATGCGGCCGAGCAGGGTGGGGTCCTTGTCGATGGCTGGGGTGCCTGAGGCCTTTGCACTTACTTTCATGTGCGTACTTCCTAAAAGTTAGTGGCAATCCTACACTGGCCGCATTCCCCCCACAACGGAGCGAATCCCCATGAAAATCGCAGTCACCGGCGCCACCGGCCAGCTTGGCCGCCTGCTCATCGAGCGCCTGCGCGGCAAGGTGCCGGCCACCGACATCGTCGCCCTGGCCCGCACGCCCGCGAAGGCCGCCGACCTCTGCGTGGAGGTGCGCGAAGCCGACTACACGCGCCCGGAAACCCTGGACAAGGCGCTGGCCGGCATCGACACCCTGATGCTGATTTCCGGCAGCGAGGTCGGGCAGCGGGAAGCCCAGCACCGCAACCTCATCGAGGCCGCGAAGCAGGCCGGCGTCCGCCGCGTGGTCTACACCAGCCTGCTGCACGCGGACACTTCGACCCTTGGGCTGGCGCCCGAGCACGTCGCCACCGAGGCCATGCTCCGCGAGTCCGGGCTGGCCACCACCGTGCTGCGCAACGGCTGGTACACCGAGAACTACACCGCCGGCGCCGCCGTCGCGGTGGCCAACGGCGCCCTGATCGGCAGCGCGGGGCAGGGACGGATCGCTTCGGCCACGCGCGCCGACTACGCCGATGCCGCGGTGACCGTGCTGACCACGCCCGGCCACGACGGCAAGGTTTACGAGCTGGCCGGCGATACCGCCTACACGCTGGCCGATCTCGCCGCGGAGATCTCGCGCCAGTCCCGCAAGGACGTGCCCTACGTCGACCTGCCGCCCGCCGAGTACACCGCGGCGCTGGTCGCGGCGGGCGTGCCCGCACCGTGGCCGGACGCGCTGCCGGCGCTCGATGTCGAAGCCGGCAAGGGCGCGCTGTTCGATGATGGCCGCGCGTTGTCGAAGCTGATCGGGCGGCCGACCACCTCGCTCGCGGACGCCGTGTCCGCAGCGCTCACGTAACGGCGGACTGTCCTCAAGACCCTGCACGCGCGTGCCGCAGACCCCCGACGCATGCGGAACACTCCTGTTCCGGCGCGGAGCGGGTGGGTCGGTTCCGCGCCGATAAAATCGTCCTTCTGAAGCACTGGGGCCAACGATGACGACAGACACATACAAGGTGCAGAAGCTGCAGCATCCCATCCGCACGCGGCGCCTGGAGGTCAGGCGCGTGGTGGAGCTGGGCCCGTCGATGCGGCGCATCACCCTGGGCGGGGACGCGCTGGCCGGCTTCGTCTCGGCCTCGTTCGATGACCACGTCAAGCTGATCGTTCCGGAGGCCGCGGGCGGCGAGCCCAACGTGCCGACGCTGGGCCCTGATGGCCTGGTGTTCGAGGAAGGCACGGCGAAGCCCGCGATGCGCGACTACACGCCGCGCCGCTACGACCCGGACGCGAACGAGCTCGACATCGATTTCGTGCTCGGCCACGCCGGTCCGGCAACCGCATGGGCCACGGATGCCGCACCGGGCCACCCGATCGGCATCGCCGGGCCGCGCGGTTCATCCGTGGTGCCGACCGCGTTCGACTGGCATGTGCTGATCGGCGACGAGACCGCGATCCCGGCGATCGGGCGCAGGCTGGAGGAGCTGCCCGCTTCGGCGCAGGCCATCGTCATCATCAGGACGCTGGCCGGAGACGGGAGGATCGAGTTGCACGGCGAGTGCCAGAGCGAGGTCCGCTGGGTGGTCGGTGGACCGGGCGAGGTGGATACCGGCGAAGGCGTGCTGCTGTCCGCGGTCCGCGAGCTCGCGCTGCCAGACGAGGGCGAAGGCTATGTCTGGGCCGCCGGCGAGTACAGCGAGATCCGCGCCGTGCGGCGCCACCTGGCCGATGTGCTGGGCGTCGACAAGAGCCGCATCCGCGCGGCCAGCTACTGGCGCCGCGAGGCGGCCAACGCGCACGAGCGCTTCGACTGATCCAGCCCGTTGATGCAGGTGCGGCGCATGGAATACTGGTCGGCGGCACAGTGCGTCGCGAAGCCGCGGGACGGATCGGAGGGCGCGCGGAATTGAGCGGAATTCACGGTGGTGACGGGCGGAAGAACTGGTTCGAGGAAGGTGGGCAGGGCTATGCGAAGTTCCGGCCCGACTATCCGCCGGAGCTTGCCGCTCATCTGGCCGGACTGTGCGGACGGCGGCGACTGGCCATCGACGTGGGCTGCGGCACCGGACAGCTGACCACGCTGCTTGCACCCCATTTCGATGAGGTGATCGGACTGGACCCGAGCGCGGACCAGGTCGCGAATGCGCGCGCGGCCGATCGGGCCCGGTATCTGGTGTCGCCCGCCGAGCGGCTGCCGCTGCCCGATGGCAGCGTGGACCTGGTTGCCGTGGCGCAGGCCGCGCACTGGTTCGATCTGCCGGCGTTCTACGCGGAAGCCCGCCGCGTCGCAGCGCCCGATGCCGTCCTGGCCCTGGTCAGCTACGGCGTTGCACGTCTGGAACCGGAGCTTGACGAGCGCTTCCAGCGCTTCTACTGGAAGGAAATCGGCCCGTTCTGGCCGCCCGAGCGCAGCCTCGTGGACGGCGGGTACGCGGACCTGGATTTCCCGTTCGAGGAGCTGGCGCCTGCGCAGCTGGAGATCCGCAAGGCGTGGAGCCTGCCGCAGTTCCTGGGCTACGTCGCGACCTGGTCGGCGGTGCGCAGGGCGAGGGCGGCCGGGCGGGAGCAGATCGTGCAGCGGTTCGTGCAGGACCTGGCCGGGCTGTGGGGAGAGGCACGGGGCAGGCGCCCGGTGACGTGGCCGATCAACATGCGCGTGGGACGCGTCCTGCCGAGCTAGCCGGGCTGTCCGTCTTCCGCAGGCAGGTCAACAAGGCGCGGCGCTGGCGGCCGAGCCGATCGCATTGAGCACGGCGTTCACGATCCGGGTGGTGATGCGCCCCCGGTTCAGCACGATGTCGCACAGGAATCCGAACACCAGCGCCAGGTAGGCCACGTAAGCCAGGCCGACGTAGTCACCGTGGATGATGGTCATCAGCCAGTTCTGCTTGAAGACGTAGAAGTACGCGCATGCCAGCGTCGAAATCACCAGGAGCAGGCACGGGACGAACAGCTGCATGGTGGCGCCCGGCTTCAGGAACGCGGCCGCGACGAGCAGCAGGAACATGGCCGCGCTCGAGCCGGAGAAGATGCGGATGTCGCGCTTGAGGTCGGCGACGACCTCGACGTAGGTGGAATGGATGAGCGCCGTGATGCGCTCGTTGGCCCGTTCGAGCGCGTGGATCTGCATGGTCGTTCCCTGCCGGATCCGTTCGGCCCAGAGGGTCCTGCAATCGCAGTCCGGATCGCGGATCGTGGCAATGGCCGCCCCCATGCGCTGATGTGCATTGCGCCGAAGCAATTCCCTGTAGCGTTCGATGTCCGCTTCGTTCCTCGCATACACGTGGGCGGCCATGCGCGAGAGCGCACCCTCGCCCGCGGGCGGCTGGACCGAGTCGATCTTCCGGTCGACCCGTGTCGCGACTTCCCGCTCGATGTAGCCGGCGGCGAACGACTCGACCCATGCGGGTGTGTGGAACGTCAGGAAGAAGGTGAAGCCGAACAGGGCGGCGCCCAGCAGTCCCGCAAGCAGGAGAATGGCCTTGCGCGTGCGATGCGGCTTCATTCCGGGCATTCCCTGTCCTGGCGCGTGATGTTACGGCGTTTCCGGCCCGGTTCGCCGCATGGCGTCGCGGAACAGCCACAGCATCGCGCGCCGGTAAGCGTCGCCGATGCTGGCGGCGTGGGTGCCTTCGGGCAGGACCACCAGCTCGATGTCCCACGGCGCGTCGGGCCGCTGCTGCCAGGTCGCCGACCATTCGGCCGCGTGCCGGACTCGCGCCGCCGTGTCCCGCGCGCCGCTGGCGACGACGAGCTGCAGGTCGTCGCGCCGGTGCGTGGCAGGCGCGCCGAACAGCTGTTCGCGCGCGGGTCCGGGCGAGGGGTTGCTGGCGATCCGGCTCCAGAACAGGTCCGGGTCGCGGATCGCGGACCAGAGCACGAAGTATCCGGCCCGCGACTGGCCGACGAGCACGCGGCGCTCGGGATCGGCGTGGTAGCGGCGCTCCACTTCCGGCAACAGCTGTTCGCGCAGGAAGCGGTGGTGGGCTTCGGCGCCACCCTGGTCGGGCGCGGTGTCGGCGCCGACGGCGGTGAAGTCGAGGTTGCGTCTGTTGACGGACGGATCGAAGCCGCCGTAGGCGAGGCCGACGATGATCGCTTCGGGCAGGCCTTCGTCGTAGCCGAGGAACAGATGGGTCGGTGCCAGCAGGGGGAACAGGCTGTCGCCGTCGAGCAGGTAGACCACGGGATACGTGCGGTCGTCCGCGGCGTCGTAGCCCTCGGGCAGGCTCACATAAGCGTGGTGGGTGCGGCCGCTGTCGCGCGAGACCAGCGGGAAGTAGTCGCCGGCCAGCGCCGGAAGGTATTCCAGCGGCACGGAGTCCGCCGGTGTCTTCTGCCCGGCCGGCATCGGGACACCCGCGCGCGGGCCTGCGGCCACGGGTCCGGAGGGAGGGTCCTGCAGGCTCGCGCAGCCATGCAAGCAGGCCGTGAGCAGCAGGGTCGCGGACAGGATCCAGGTGCGCGTCATGGCGGGAGTCTAGCGCCCGGCAACCCCTGGCGTCGCACGGGCGTCGGGATGGCCGTATACTATCCCCCCCTATAGTTCCAAGCGCCCGCCATGCCGCACTCGCCTGAGGAAAAGAAGAAGGTCCTCGCCCGCGTCCGCCGCATCCGCGGGCAGTGCGACGCGCTCGACCGCGCGCTGGAGGCCGGCGCCGACTGCGCGCCGGTGCTGCAGCAGATCGCGGCCATCCGCGGCGCGGTCAACGGGCTGATGAGCGAGGTGCTGGAATCGCACCTGCGCGAGCAGTTCGGGCACGCCGCGCACACTGACGCCGAGCGCGCGGAGCGCGTCGCCGAAATGACCGGGCTGATCCGCTCCTATCTCAAGTAGGTCGCCCGCACGAGCCACGGCGCCGCGAGCGCCGCCCCACACATCGCATCGCCAGGAGCATCACCATGAAGACCCGTGCCGCCGTCGCCTTTGAAGCCGGCAAGCCGCTGCAGATCGTCGAGCTCGACCTCGAAGGCCCGAAGAAGGGCGAGGTGCTGGTGAAGATCACCCACACCGCGCTCTGCCACACCGATGCGTTCACGCTGTCGGGCGAGGATCCGGAAGGCGTGTTCCCGGCGGTGCTCGGCCATGAAGGCGCGGGCATCGTGGTGGAAGTGGGTGAGGGCGTGACCAGCGTGAAGCCGGGCGATCATGTGATCCCGCTGTACACCGCCGAGTGCGGTGAGTGCCTGTTCTGCAAGAGCGGCAAGACCAACCTGTGCGTCGCGGTGCGCGCCACCCAGGGCAAGGGCGTGATGCCCGACGGCACCACCCGCTTCAGCTACAACGGCCAGCCGGTGTACCACTACATGGGCTGCTCGACCTTCAGCGAGCACACCGTGGTCGCGGAAGTGTCCCTGGCGAAGGTGAACCCGGAAGCCAACCCGGAGCACACCTGCCTGCTCGGCTGCGGCGTGACCACCGGCATCGGCGCGGTGCACAACACCGCGAAGGTGGCCGAAGGCGACAGCGTGGCGGTGTTCGGCCTCGGCGCGATCGGACTTGCGGTGATCCAGGGCGCGAAGCAGGCCAAGGCCGGGCGCATCATCGCCATCGACACCAACCCGTCGAAGTTCGCGTTGGCGCAGGAAATGGGCGCGACCGAGTGCGTGAATCCGAAGGACCACGACAAGCCGATCCAACAGGTGATCGTGGAGATGACCGGCTGGGGCGTGGACCACAGCTTCGAGTGCATCGGCAACGTCAACGTGATGCGCGCGGCGCTGGAGTGTGCGCACCGCGGCTGGGGCCAGAGCGTGATCATCGGCGTGGCCGGCGCGGGGCAGGAGATCAGCACCCGTCCGTTCCAGCTGGTGACGGGCCGCAAGTGGCTGGGCACGGCCTTCGGCGGCGTGAAGGGCCGCACGCAGCTGCCGGGCATGGTGGAGGATGCGATGCGCGGCGACATCCAGCTGGCGCCGTTCGTGACGCATACGCTGCCGCTGGAGCGGATCAACGAGGCCTTCGACCTGATGCACGAGGGCAAGTCGATCCGCACCGTCATCCATTACTGAGGCACCGCCATGGAACGCATCGAACATCGCGCCAGTTTCGGCGGCTGGCAGGATGTCTACCGCCACCGCTCCGAAGTCCTCGGCTGCGACATGACCGTCGGCGTCTACGTCCCGCCGCAGGCGGAGCAGGGCCCGTGCCCGGTGCTGTACTGGCTCTCGGGCCTGACCTGCAACGAGCAGAACTTCATCACCAAGGCCGGCGCGCAGCGCTACGCCGCCGAGCACGGGATCATCCTGGTCGCCCCGGATACCAGCCCGCGCGGCGACGACGTGGCCGACGCCGAGGGCTACGACCTCGGCAAGGGCGCCGGCTTCTACGTCAACGCCACGCAGGATCCCTGGGCGAAGCACTACCGCATGTACGACTACATCGTCCACGAGCTGCCGGCCTGGGTCGAAGAGGATCCGGCCGCCAGCGACGCGCGCGCGATCAGCGGCCATTCGATGGGCGGCCACGGCGCGCTGACCATCGCCCTGCGCAATCCGGGCCGCTACCGCAGCGTGTCTGCGTTCTCGCCGATCGTCGCCCCGAGCCAGGTGCCCTGGGGCGAGAAGGCCTTCGCCGCCTACCTCGGCGACGACCGCGAGGCCTGGAAGCAGCACGACGCCGTCGAACTGGTGAAGTCCGCAAAGGAACGTCTGCCCCTGCTCATCGACCAGGGCGACGCCGACGAATTCCTCGAAGCCCAGCTCAAGCCCCAGCTGCTGCAGGCCGCCTGCGAGGCCGCCGGCCACCCCCTGACCCTGCGCATGCAGCCCGGCTACGACCACAGCTACTACTTCATCGCCAGCTTCATCGGCGACCACATCGCGCACCATGCGGCGGCGTTGAGGGGCTGAGGCGGGAAAGTCTTTTGCCACGGATGACGCGGATAAACGCGGATTTGCGCGGATAGAGCAGAAGCTTTTTCAGCTATGGATCTACGCGGGGCGGGCCGGGATATTCCTGCTGCGAGCCTGCAGGGCAGGAACGGATCAAGGCAAGGTGCCACTCAAGAGCTTTGGCTTGATCCGTGTAAATTCGCGCCCATCCGCGTGAATCCGTGGCAAAGCTTTTCCATCTCCCGTCGCCGCTACCGAAGCTCCGAAAGCACGTAGTCGGTATAGACGAAGCGGTCGTCGCGCAGGAGGGTCTCGCCGCGGCGCAGTGCGATGGGCGCGGTGAACATCGGCCCCGCGGCCACGCAGGTGTGGAATTCGCCGTTCTCGCCGCAGGCATCCACGCCTGCGGGCAGGTCGTCCAGCAGGGTGGCGTCGAAGTCGCGTCCCGCGAAGCCGGCATCCAGCTGCCCGGTATCCACGCAGCACAGCGCGGCGCGTAGCCCACCGGCCAGCATTTCGCGCGCCAGCGCTGAGGTGTCGCGGCCGAACAGCGGGAACAGTGGCGTCCAGCCCAGTCGCGCGCACAGCGCTTCGCGCCACGCACGGATGTCGGCCAGCAGCAGGTCGCCGAAGGCGATGTGGGCGATGCCGGGCCAGCGATTGCGCGCCTCGTCCAGCGTCGCGGCGAAGGCGGCTTCGTAACCTGTGTTGTCGCAGTTCTGCGGAATCCGTGATTCCAGCAGCGGCAGCCCCGCCGCCGCGGCCTGCGCCTGCAGCACATCGACGCGGATGCCCTGCATCGACGCACGCTCGTGGCCTTCGGTGATCGTGGTCAGCAGGCCGACCACATCGACATCGCCGCGTTCGCGCAGCGCATGCAGCGCCCAGGCCGCGTCCTTGCCGCCGCTCCAGGCCAGCAGCGCGTGCGGCCGTTCCATTGCGCTGCCGGCCTCAGCCGGCGCGGACGTCGCGCAGTTCCCAGGCGCTGCCGGCCAGCAGGCGCAGGCGGTGCTTCACCACGTCGCCGGGCACCGAGGTGCTGGCCACGAGTTCGATGCGCTGCTCGCGCTGGGTGCCTTCCACGCTCGCACCGGGGTCGGTGGCACCGAGCTTCGGATCGACCTCGTCGGGCTCGTCCTGGGTGGCGCGCCAGCGTTCGAACAGGCGGTCGCTGCGCAGGGCTTCCTGCAGTTCGCGAGCGAAGGCTTCCGCGCCCTGCGCGGTGAAGGCGAATTCCCCGGCGCCGCGGGCGGCGGCGGGGTCGGGGATGGCGATGAAATAGCGCGTGGCCATGGTGGCGTCCCTTGCGTGGCGTTGCCGCAAGCTTAGCCTTCGCCGGCGTTAACCGGGTGTAGTGCGGCCGCGCGGAGCCTTCAGTCGAAGCTGTGCGGCGCCGCCGCGAAGCCCACCACCACCGCGCCGCGGCCGACGTTGACCATGCCGGTGGTGCTCATCACGCTTTCGAACACCTCCACGTTCTGGTCGGCGCAGGCGTTGCGCAGGCGCTCGTAGCCGGGCAGGGCGCGCATCTCGTCCAGGTGGCCGCCGTAGCAGAGGGTGACGGTCGGGGTCATCAGGCCGGCCTGCACGCGGCGGGTGGCGAAGTCGAACATCTTCTCCGTGGCCGGGTCGAAGCCCTTGATCTTGGCCACCGGCCCGGTGTCGCCGCGGTAGCCGCGCAGCACCGGCTTGATGTCCAGCGCGGTGCCCAGCGCGGCGCTCAGCATGCTGATGCTGCGGTCGCCCTTGGCGCGCGCGCGGTTGCGGATGTAGTACAGGTCGCGCGGCACCAGGTAGCCGTAGGTGTTGCTGGCCAGTTCCTCCAGGCGGGTGCGGATGCGCAGCGGGTGCTCGCCGGCGGCGCGCAGGCGCGCGGCCTCGACCGGCAGGATGCCCTGGGCGCAGAACAGGTTCTGGGTGTCGATCACGCGCAGCGCGAAGGGCGTGGTGTTGCCGGCGGCCGCGCGCGGCTGCTTGTAGTCGTTGAGGATCATGTAGCTCGCCTTCTGCGCGTTGGCGAAGATCGGGCTGCGCGATCCGGTGATGGTCATGCAGAACACGTAGTCGTAGTCGACCACCAGGCGGTCCAGGAACAGGTCGCGGATCTGCTCCGGGGTGTAGGGGATGGTCTCGGCGCTGGCACCGCGTTCGGCGATGTGCGATTCGAGGAAGGCCAGGGTCTGGGTCTCGTCGCGGTGATCGGCCTGCACGGCATCGCCGATGCGCACGGTGATCGGGAGGATGTGGACCTGTTCGCGTTCGAAGAAGTCCGCAGGCAGGTCGCAGGCCGAGTCGACGACGATTCCGATGCGCATGGCGTTCCCTCTGTTGCAGCTGCAATCGCGGGAATCGTCGCATGCAACGTGCTCGCGGTCACGCCCCGGTGGTGATGGGCTGCGGGATTTGCGATGCCCGGGGGATCCCGCTCAGGGGCCGGGCGGGGCCTTGCCGCGGCGCTTGGCCTCGGCGGCGTCGGCGCGCTCGCGGCTGCGGATGAACAGGGGCACGCCGATGCCGATGCCGAGCATGATCACGGTGCCGGCGATCAGCAGCCAGCCGACCGGACGGGCGAACAGTTCGACCAGGACAGGATGCATTGCCAATCTCCCCAGGGACCGGGGGGCATCATTGGCCGCGGCGCGGGCCGCGGTATTGACGGCGGTCAAACGCCGCCGCGGCGTGGTTCCGCGGCGGCGCCCGGGCCGGGATCAGCGCCCGCCGGCCGCCGGATAGGCCCGCGGCAGCTCGCCGCGCGTGGCATCGGGCTCGGCGCGCAGGTAGCGGTCGCGCAGCTCGGTCTGGCGCGAGCGCATGTCGATCGCGCGGCCGTCGAACCACACCCGGCTGGCCAGGCTGGCGACGTCGAGCGGGTCGCCGTCCCACAGCACCAGGTCGGCGCGCAGGCCCGGGGCGATGGCCCCGGTCTCGCCGTCGACGCCGAAGGCGCGCGCCGGCACCCGGGTCAGGCCGGCCAGGGCGTCCTCCCAGGGCAGGCCGTGGGCCACGGCGTTGCCCGCCAGCTGGCGCAGTTTGCGCGCGTTGTGCGAGGAATCGCCGGCCTGGGTGAAGCCGACCTCGACCCCGGCCTCGCGCAGCACCGCGGCGTTGCGCAGGCTGGCGTGGATGCGGTCGAAGTTCGCCGGCAGGTTGTCGAGCGGGTCGACGAACACCGGCACCTGCGCCGCGGCCAGTTCGCGCGCCACGCGCCAGGCCTCGCCGCCGCCGCGGATGGCGACCTTCACGCCCTGCCTGTTCGACCAGCGCAGCAGCTGGCGGATGTCGGCGGCGCGGTCCACGGCCACCACCAGCGGGCGCTTGCCTTCGAGGTGGCGGTGCAGGGTGGCGCGGCCGGCCGGCGTCAGCAGGGCCGAGGGCGAATCCGCGCGGATACGGCCCTGCGCCTCGTCGACCAGCTGGTCGAGCAGCATCCACTGCGCCGCGCGCGAGCCGCCGGTGAGGTTGGCGGCGCGGCTGCCGAGGTCGACGAACAGCAGCTTCGGGCCCGCCGGCTGGTCGCCGCCGTCCAGGCGCATCACCGCGCCCTGGCCGCCGATGATCGAGCCGCCGGCGCCGGTGCCGGCCGCGACCAGGGTGAAGCCGACGCCCTCAACGCGCGCCACCGGGATCAGCAGCGAGTCGGGGTTGTAGGCCAGGGTGACGTCGAACTCGGGGCGCACCGTCATCTCGTGGGCATTGCCGCCGAGCGCGAGGCGGCCATCGGTGGTGGCGTCCTCGCCCGAGACCTCCTCGATGCCGATGCCGGTGATGCCGCCGAACAGCGTGGGCGTGAGCGGCCGGCCCTCGGCCTCGACCACGCTCGCGCCGCCGGCGTCCAGGCCGCTGCCGACCGCGCTGATGCGGCCGTTGCGCACCAGCACGTCGGTGTTCTGCAGCGTGCCGCGGCTGGTGGCGGTGTGCACGGTGGCGTTGCGGATCAGCAGGTCCTGGGCATGGGCGCCCCCGGCTGCGACCAGCAGCGCGGCGATCGTGACTGCGCGGCGGATCATCGGGCACCTCCGGCGCCGGCGCCGCGGCCGAGCATGAAGTCCGAGCGCGGCTGGCGCGCGGGGTCGTTGCGGTCGTACACCTTCGCGCCGTCGATCCAGACCTGTTCGGCCAGCGCGTAGGAACTGAAGGGGTTGCTGTTCCACAGCACCACGTCGGCCATCCTCCCGGCCTCGAGGGTGCCGGTGCGGTCGCCGATGCCCATGGCCTTCGCCGGGTTGGCCGTCAGCCAGGTGATCGCATGCTCGGGCGTGATGTCGATGCCGGCGCGGCGGGCGTTGGCCATGACCTTGGCGGCCTCCTGGTTGAGGCGCTGGATGCCCTCGTCCGAATCCGAATGCACGATCGCGCAGCCGCCCGGCGCGCGGTCGACGATCGCGATGTTCTCCTGGATGCCATCGAAGGCCTCCATCTTGAAGCCCCACCAGTCGGCCCAGAGCGCGCCGCAGACGCCTTCGCGGCCGAGGCGGTCGGCGATCTTGTAGGCCTCCACGCCGTGGTGGAAGGCGGCGACCTTGAAGCCGAACTCGTCCGCCAGGTCGAGCATGGTCGCCATCTCGTCGGCGCGGTAGCAGTGGATGTGGACCAGGATTTCGCCGTCGAGCGCACCGGCCAGGGTCTCCAGCTTGAGGTCGCGCTTGCCGTTGCCGTCGCCGCCCTTGCGCTTGTCGCGGTACTCGGCGGCGTCGATGAAGGCGGCGCGGTAGCCGGCGACGTTGCCCATGCGCGTGGCCGGGCCGCCCTTCTGGCCGTAGACGCGCTTGGGGTTCTCGCCGCAGGCCATCTTCAGGCCGTGCGGGGCGTCGGGGAACTTCATGCCCTGGTAGGTGGTGGCGGGCACGTTCTTCAGGGTCACGCCGCGGCCGCCGACCAGGTTGGCCGAGCCGGGCAGGATCTGCAGGCTGGTCACGCCGCCCGCCAGCGCGGCGTGGAAGCCGGGGTCCTGCGGCCAGACCGAGTGCTCGGCCCAGACCGCGGCGGTGACCGGCGAGGTCATCTCGTTGCCGTCGCTGTGCGAGCGCGTGCCCGGGCTGGGGTAGACACCCAGGTGGGAGTGGATGTCGATGATGCCGGGCGTGACCCATTTGCCGCGCCCGTCGACGCGGATGGCGTCGGCCGGGGCCTCGAGGCCGGGGCCCACGGCGACGATGGCGCCATCGCGCATCAGCACGTCGGCACCGTCCAGGCGCCGGCCGGTGCCGTCGAGCACGGTGGCGCCGGAGACCAGCACCGGCGCGCTGGCGATGCGCTGGTAGGTGCTCGGGTAGGCATCCCCGGGGGAGCTGCTGGTGGCGGTCGCGCCGCGCTTGCCGTCGTCGCGCGGGCCGGACGCGCTGGTGGTCGCGCAGCCGGCGGCGAGCGCGATCGTGAGCGCCGCAGCGAGCGCGGTGGTGGTCTTCAGTGCCATTCGAGGGTCCCCGTGGTTCTTTCCGAACCCTAGCCGGGCACTGGTGCCGGGGCAATGGGCGGAAAGTCGTGTTTTCGCATGGGCGGGCAGGGTGGCGGTTCCGGCCGTGCCAGAATCCCGGGAGAAAGGAGGAAGGAATGAAGGAAAAAGACCAGATCGTCGAAAACTGGCTGCCGCGCTACACCGGCGTGCCGCTGGACGGCTTCGGCGAGCACATCCTGCTCACCAACTTCGGCGGCTACCTCGGCCACTTCGCGCGCCTGACCGGTGCGGAGATCGTCGGCACCGACCGCCCGATGCCCAGCGCCACCGCCGACGGCATCACCATGATCAACTTCGGCATGGGCAGCCCGAACGCGGCCACGCTCATGGACCTGCTGTCCGCGATCAGCCCGAAGGCGGTGCTGTTCCTCGGCAAGTGCGGCGGGCTGAAGAAGAAGAACCAGCTCGGCGACCTGGTGCTGCCGATCGCCGCCATCCGCGGCGAGGGCACCAGCGACGACTACCTGCCGCCGCAGGTCCCGGCGCTGCCGGCCTTCGCCCTGCAGCGCGCGGTCTCGACCTCGATCCGCGACGCCGGCCTGGACTACTGGACCGGCACCGTCTACACCACCAACCGCCGCGTCTGGGAGCACGACGAGGCCTTCAAGGAGCGCCTGCGCACGATGCGCTGCATGGCCATCGACATGGAGACCGCCACCGTGTTCGCCGCCGGCTTCGCCAACCGCATTCCCAGTGGCGCGCTGCTGCTGGTCAGCGACCAGCCGATGATTCCCGAAGGCGTGAAGACCGAGGCCTCCGATGCGCAGGTGAGCACGCGCTTCGTCGAAGGCCACATCCAGGTCGGCATCGAGTCGCTGCGCCTGATCCGCCGCCACGGCAAGTCCGTGCGCCACCTGAGGTTCGACGAATGAACACTGCAAACGATCTGCCCGCGGCCCGCGAGGTCGTGGATTTCTGGCGCGAAGCTGGCCAGGCCAAGTGGTTCGGCGGCGGCGACGCCTTCGACGCCGAGCTGCGCGAGCGCTTCGAGGCCGCGCACTTCGCCGCCGCGCGCCGCGAGCTGGAGTCGTGGATGGAGACGGCCGACGGCGCGCTGGCCCTGCTGGTGCTGCTCGACCAGGTTCCGCGCAACATCTTCCGCGGCAGCGCGCATTCCTACGCCACCGATCCGCTGGCCCTGCACTACGCCGAGCGCATGCTGGAGTCGGGCCTGGACCGCGAAGTCGAGCCCGGGCTGCGGGTATTCTGCTACCTGCCGTTCGAGCATTCGGAGAAGCTGCTCGACCAGGAGCGCTCGGTCGCGCTCATGGCCGATCTGGGCGAGGTCTACGCCGACTACGCGGTGCAGCATTTCGAAGTGATCGAACGCTTCGGCCGCTTCCCGCACCGCAACCGCGCCCTGGGCCGGATCAACAGCGCCGACGAACAGGCTTGGCTCGATGCTGGTGGAGGCTTCTAGAAAAGCTTTTGCCACGGATGAACGCGGATTACGCGGATTTACACGGATAGAGCGAGAGCCTTTGTAGAAAAGGCGCTTGCAGGCAAGCGTTCCGGCTGCGCCGGCTGATCGGGAAGGAAGCGAAAGGCAACAGCGTGTTTGGCCACGGATTTGCGCGGATTACGCGGATCTGGCCGAGGCAAGCGTGTTGCCAGAAAGCCTTGAAAAAGAGAATGCCCCGGCAAAGCGTGGTGCCATCGCTGGCCTCGGCCAGATCCGCGTAATCCGCGTTCATCCGTGGCAAAAGCTCTTCCTCGCAAAGCCACGCCCGAAGCGCGACGCCTCAGTAACGCGGAATCGTTGCGTTCGCCTGTTCCGCCCAGGCGTCGATGCCGCCCTCGACGCTGTAGACCTCGCGGAAACCGAGTTGGCGGAAGTGCTCGGCCGCCTGCATGCTGCGGCCGCCGTGGTGGCAGAGGAAGGCGAGCGGGGTGTCCTTCGGCAGGCCCTCGAGCGCGCCCGGGCCCTCGTCGAGGGTGGAATGCGGCACCGGCGCGGTGGCGATCGCGCGTTCTTCAGCTGGACGCACGTCGACCAGGCGCACGCTGCCGTCGGTGGCGCGGGCCTGGGCGTCGGCCGGTGACATTGCACGCACGGCCGGCGGCGCGTTCGGGTTTTCCACCACCAGGCCGCGGCCGCGGGTGTCGTCGGCGAAGTCGATCACCAGGCCGTCGGCGCGGCGCGCGGCGGCGACCGCCACCTGCACCGGGATGCCGTCGCAGTCGACGGTGATCGCGTTCGCGTCGCGGGTGGCCAGCGCCAGCCGGGTGCGGAAGTTCGGGTCGATGTCGATCTGCACGGCAAGGTCGCCGCCGGCATCGTCGATGGCCTTGCGCAGGGTGGGGTGCGCGGCCGGGGTGATGGTGATGGTGGGCGGGGTGCGATCCGGCGGCGGCAGGCCGAGGGCTGCGTGCAGTTCGCCGGAGTTCGCCATCTGCTCGATGATGTCGCTGCCGCCGACCAGTTCGCCGCCGATGTAGAGCTGCGGGATCGTGGGCCAGTTGCCATAGGCCTTGATGCCCTCGCGGATCTCGCCATCGGCCAGCACGTTGACGTGCGCGTAGGGCTGCTCCAGCGCGGACAGCGCCGCCACCGCCTTGGCCGAGAAGCCGCACTGCGGTGCCCGCGGATCGCCCTTCATGAACAGCACGATGCGGTTGGCCTGCAGCAGGTCTTCAATGCGCTGGCGGAGTTCTGGCGTGAGGGACATGGCGGGCACCGCGGGGTTGAGTGGGCTGCATAGGGTACCCCGCGCGCCATGCGGGAGCCTTGATCCGGGTCATCGACGTGTGTCCATGCGGCCCGCGGGCGGCGTTCCCGTGCCACCATCTCCCGATGCCCGGCCCCGCTTCCCTCCATGCCGCTCCCCGCCACCCGCACGCATGGGCGTGGTTCGCACTGGCCCTGCACCTCGCCGTGGCGCTCGCCTGGTGGCAGCTGGGCTGGCGCTGGGGCCTGCCGCTGCTGCTGGCCCTGCACCTGGGCTTCGTCTGGGGCACGCTGCGGCCCGGTTCGCGCCTGTTCGGCCCGGTGCGGCGGAGTTTCCCGGCGACCGGCCGCGACGTGTGGCTGACCATCGACGACGGTCCGTCCGACGACACCGCCGCCGTCCTCGACCTGCTCGACGCGCACGGCGCGAAGGCCACTTTCTTCCTCGTCGGCGAACGCGCCGCTGCGCGCCCCGAACTGGTACGCGAGATCGCCGCCCGCGGCCACGGCATCGGCAATCACAGCCACACCCACCCCCAGGCCCGCTTCTGGGCCCTGGGCCCGCGCGCGATGCGCCGCGAGATCCTCGACTGCCAGCAGGCGCTGACCGCCATCACCGGCACGTCCCCGCGCTGGTTCCGCGCCGTCGTCGGCCATGCCAACCCTTTCGTGCACGCGCCGCTGCGTGACGCCGGCCTGTCGCGCCTGGCCTGGAGCGCCCGCGGCTACGACGCCGTCGAATCCGACCCCGCCCGCGTCGCCGCCCGCATCGCCGCAGACCTCGCGCCGGGCGCCATCGTCCTCCTCCACGAAGGCGCCCCCCACGGCCGCAGCGTCGACATCATCGCCGCGGTACTAGCCCGGACGCAGGGTGCGGGCTATCGGGCGGTGGTTCCGGTGGGGTGAGGGAAGAGCAGAAGATTTGCCACGGATTTGCGCGGATTACGCGGATCTGGCTGAGGCCAGCGATGGCACTATGCTTTTACCGGGGCATTCTCCTTTTTCAGGCTTCCCGGCAACACTCTTGCCTCAGCCAGATCCGCGTAATCCGCGCAAATCCGTGGCAAAAAAAAGATGCCCCGCCCAGCGCGCGCGGCAGCTCAGTCGCGGTGAGCCACTACCAGCCAGTTGTTGAACGGCGTATTCCCGTACAGCGGCCGGAACTCGACGGAAAGCCCGGCGCCGGTGAGCGCGGTTTCCAGTTCGGCGCGGGTGGGGTAGCGCTTGGGCACTTCCTGCATCCAGCCGGCGAGGTGGGCGAGGCGGTCGGTGATGCGGGTGGTGCGGCCGCGGCGGGTGTCGTCGCCCAGGCCGCTGCGGATCACCAGCCTGGCGCCGGGCACCAGCATCGCGGCGGTGTCGGCGAGCAGGCGGGCCTGGGCTTCGGCGTCGAGGTACTGCAGCACGTCCAGGATGGCGACGCTCCCTTGGTGCGGAGGCCAGCCTTCGGCGAGGTCGACCACTTCGAAGCGGGCGTTGCCGGCGATGCCGTTGCGCTCGGCGATCATTCGGCCGCGCTTGATCTTGTCGGCGTCGATGTCCACGCCGTGCCAGGGCATGGCCTGGCCGTCGAGGCGCAGGGCGTGCAGCAGGAGGCCCAGGCCGCAACCCAGGTCGAGCACGGGCGCGTCGGTGCCGCGCAGGGCCTCAAGCACGCCGGGGTACAGCGGATCCGTGCGCAGCTTGGTCAGCGTGTAGTAGTAGTCGTAGCGGTTGCCGTAGAAGCGCGGTGGCAGGAAGGCACGGGCGATCGCGCGGGCCTCGTCGGGCGGGAAGGGGGCGTCGGCGGCTCTGGGGCTCATGCGTCGTCCTTGGCGTTGCCGTGGGATGGCTGCAGCAGGCGGCGCGCGACCGGCAGGGCCAGGCGCGTCCACTCCGCATACATCAGGGCGGAGGGATGCAGGCCGTCTTCGGCCAGCATGTCGGGTTCGGCGCCGCGTTCGCGGCTCACCGCGGTGATGTCGACGAAGGCGACGCCGCGGGCTTCGCAGGCCGCGCGCGCGGCTGCGTTGTACGCATCGAGCTCGCGCGCGATGGCCGAGGTGTCGCGGCCGGAGGCGGCGGCGAACGGGGTGACGCCCCAGTCCGGGATCGACAGCACCAGCACGCGGTCGGCGCGGGCGCCGGCGAAGCCGATGGCGCGATCGAGCAGGGCGGCGAACTCGTCGGCGTAGTTGCCGGGGTCGCGGCCGCGGTACTGGTTGTTGACGCCGATCAGCAGGCTGGCGAAGTCATAGGGTCCCTGCGGCGCGGCTTCGTCGATCGCGGCGTCGAGCTCGTCGGTGGTCCAGCCCGTGGTCGCGATGGTCCACGGGTCGTCGAGGTCGATGCCTTCCGCGCGCAGCCGCGATGCGAGCTGGTGCGGCCAGCGGCCTTCGACCGCGACGGCTTCGCCGATGGTGTAGGAGTCGCCGAGCGCGAGGTAGCGCAGGCCCACGCGCTCAGGCCACCGCGGCCTGCGCCAGCGGCGCGGCCTCCGCCGCCGTGGCCGCATCCGCGCGCCGCTGCAGCACGCGGTCGATGCGCCGGAACACCTCGCGCAGCTGCTCCGGCTCCGGCAGCAGGGTCACGCGGAAGTGGTTGCGATAGGGCACGTTGAAGCTCGAACCCGGCACCACCAGCACGTGCTCGGTCTCCATCAGCTCCAGCGCGAAATCGTGGTCGTCGAAGCCCTGGGCCGCCGGGCCGACCACGCCCGGGAAGGCGTACAGCGCGCCGTCGGGGACCTGCAGTTCCAGGTGCGGGCTGGCCGCGCAGGCCTCGGCGACGATGCGCCGCGCCTCGTGCAGGCGGCCGCCGGGCGCGACCAGCGGGCCGATGGTGTCCAGTCCCGACAGCGCCGCCGGCACCGCGAACTGCCCCGGCACGTTGGCGCACAGGCGCAGCGCGCCGAGCAGGTCGATGGCGTGGCGGTAGTCGCGGGTGGCGCCCTCGTCGCCGGACAGCATCGCCCAGCCGATGCGCCAGCCGCAGGCGCGGTGCACCTTGCTCAGGCCACCGAACGACAGGCAGGGCACGTCTCCGGCCAGCGGCGCCAGCGGTTCGAAGCGCGCGCCGTCGTAGGTGATGCCGTCGTAGATCTCGTCGGCCATCAGCAGCAGGCCGTGGCGTCGGGCGATGGCGACGATGCGCTCCAGCAGCTCGCGCGGGTAGCTGGCGCCGGTGGGGTTGTTGGGGTTGATCAGCACGATCGCGCGCGTGCGCGGGGACACCAGGGCCTCGATCTCGTCGGGATCGGGCAGGAAGCCGTTGCCCGCGTGGCAGCGGTAGTACACCGGGCGGCCGTCGTTGAGGATGGTCGCCGCCGACCACAGCGGGTAGTCGGGCGAGGGCAGCAGCACTTCGTCGCCCGGGTTGAGCAGGGCGCGCAGGCTGATGTCGATCAGTTCGCTGACGCCGTTGCCGATGAAGACGTTGTCCGCCGAGGCGCCCGGGGTGCCGATCGCGGCGTGGTGCCCGGCGATGGCTTCGCGCGCGGCCGGCAGGCCCTGCTGGTGGGCGTAGGGATCGGTGTCCTGGATGCGGTCGGCGATCGCGCGCTGCATGTGCTCGGGCGCACGGAAGCCGAAGGCCCCGGGGTTGCCGATGTTGAGCTTGATCAGGCTGTGGCCCTGGGCCTCGAGCTCGCGGGCGCGGCGGGCGAGCTCGCCGCGGATTTCGTAGCGCACCTCGGTCAGGCGTTCGCGGATCGGCAGGGTCGGGGCGGGCATCGTGCGCGGATCGGTGGGGAAACCCGCGGATCCTAGCGGAAAAGCGCCGCTGGCGCTGTCGGCCGCCCGCTGGGCTGCGCTCAGCCGTACGGGAAGGAAGGGCAGTCCGGGGCGGCCGCCGGCGGCGGCGGGTCGGCCAGCAGCGCCATCAGGCTCGCCGCGGCATGGCGGGCGACCTCCCCCAGCGTCGCCGCCGGCGTGCTGTCGCCGACCTCATAGGTCACTGCCGGCGCGCCCAGGTGGCAGAACGCCCAGTTCTTGAACACCGGCGTGCGCGCGGCGGACGGCCTGTCGTCGATGTCGAATTCCGCCTGCATCGCGGCCATCCATGCATGCAGCACCCCGTCCGGCGCCCGCGCCGGGTCCTCGGCGACGGTGTAGAACACGTCGCGGAAGGTGGAGTGGAAGTCGATGGCGAAGACCGTGCGGCCGCGGGCGCCGCGCGCGGCCAGCAGGTCGCGCAGCGCGCGCGTCTCCGGCTGCGCGAACGGCCCCCAGTCGCGGTTGATGTCGACGCCGCGGGCGTTGCCGCGCCAGTGGCCTTCGACCACGCCGTCGGGATTCAGCAGCGGCACCACCAGCACCTGCACCCGGCCGCGGAAGGCGCGTGCCTGAGGGGTGTCGGCGGCCAGCGCCTCGACGAAGCCCATCAGCGCCTGGGTGCCGGTGTTCTCGGGCGGGTGCTGGCGGCCGACCACCAGCAGCAGGGGGGCATCCGCGCCCGCGCCGAATTCGAACATCCGCAGCGGGCGGCCCTGCACCGAGCTGCCGAAGCGGCCCGTGGCGGCATCCACCTGCGCCGCGATGCGCGTCGACCACGCCTCGAAATCACCGGGCAGCAGCGGTGGCTGTGCGAACACGCGCAGCTCGCCGGCCTCCAGTTGCAGCAGCAGGCGGGCGTTCCCGTCGGCATCGACCTGGAATGCCGTCGGGTCGGCCTCCTGCCAGTCGCGCCCGTCGCGGCTGAGCTTGGGCACGTAGCGATGGCGGTAGTCGTGCGGGTAGGCGAACCGCAGTTCCAGCGCGCGCGGCGCATCGCTGCGGATGCGGAAGCCGTACCACGGACTGGGGTTCACGGGATGGACCTCGGGCGCGATGTCGACGCGGTAGCGGCCATCGCCCACTCGTTCGACGCCCGACAGCCGGGCCGCCGACAGCTGGTTGTCGAAGCGGATGCCATCGGCTTCGAACCGCCAGGTCCGGCGTGCCTGCAGCGTCGCGCCGGGGTCATTCGTGGCCGGAGTCGCGACAGCGGTCGCCGCTGCCGCCGACGGACCCGCAGGCGGGTGCGAGACGCAGCCCGCCACGAGCAGCGCCAGCAGGGCAGGCAGCCAGGCGGCGGTGCGCGTGATCGGGAGGCGGCCATGCAGATGGCCGTGGGGGCAGCAGTCCATCGGGAATCCGTGCGGGAAGGTGACCGCGCGATGGTCGCAGCCGGTCGGCGGGCTTGCCAAGCCGGCGGTAGAATCGCGGCCATGAACCGCCGTCGCCTCCACGCTTGACTCCCGTGCCCGCCGGCCTGCAGGCGATCGGCTGGCGCGCCGATGTCGATCCGCGCTGGCGGGAGGCGATGCACGCACATCCGGCGGCATCCCCGGCGCGCGTGGTCGAGCAGCACCGCTCCGGCTACGTGGTGGCGACCGGTCCAGGCGACGGCGTGGCCGTGGAGTCGCTGCCCGAATGGCAGCGGCCGGCCGGCTACCGCAAGGGCAAGGTGGCCCCCGAGGACCGGCCCGCGGTCGGCGACTGGGTGCTGGTCGAGGACGGCAGGCGCATCGTCGCCCTGCTGCCGCGTCGCAGCGCGATCAAGCGCGGCGCCGCCGGCGAGCATTACCGGCAGCAGCTGATCGCCGCCAACGTGGACGTGGTGTTCGTGGTCTGCGGGCTGGACGGTGATTTCAACCCGCGGCGCATCGAGCGCTACCTGCTGCTGGTGCAGGGCAGCGGCGCGCAGCCGGTGGTGGTGCTGACCAAGGCCGACGGCCCCGGTGCCGACGTCGCCGCCGCGCGGGCGCAGCTGGCGGACATCGAGGCGCAGGACGTGCCGGCGGTGGCGGTGAACGCGAAGGATCCCGCAGCGGTCGAAGCGCTGTCGCCATGGCTGCGCCCCGGCGACACGGCCGTGCTGGTGGGCAGCTCGGGCGCGGGCAAGTCCACGCTCACCAACACCCTGCTCGGCGTCGAGCGGATGAAGACCGCGGAGGTGCGCGAACACGACGCACGCGGCCGCCACACCACGACCCACCGCGCGCTCATCCCGCTGCCGACGGGCGCCTGCCTGATCGACACGCCCGGGATGCGGGAGCTCAAGCCCACCGGCGAGGAGGAAGTCGCCGATGCCGGCTTCGCCGATGTCGAGGCGCTGGCCGCGGCGTGCCGGTTCCGCGATTGCGCGCACGGTCGCGAGCCGGGTTGCGCGGTGCGCGCCGCGATCGAGCGCGGCGAACTCGACGAGGGCCGCTTCCTCAACTACCTCAAGCTGCGCGACGAAGTCGCCGCCGCGTCCGACCGCCTCGCCTCGCGACTGGCCGACAAGCAGGGCGCGAGGGTGGTCACGCGCGCCCTGCACAAGCGGTTGGACGACAAGTACGGCAAGCACTGAGCCGTGGACGCCGGATCACCCGACATCCGCCACCACGCCGCGATGGACGCACGCATGGTCAAGGCCGCGCGCGGGATCCGGGTGCTGACGCTGGCGAGCTGGCCGGCGTCGGTGCAGCGCGACTTCCTCGCCGGCCTTGCACGCGGCGACGCGCGGTTGCCGCGGATCGACTATCCCCGACATGACTTCGGCGAGTCGCGCCGCGAGCTGCAGGCGATCGTGGATGCGGCCGATCCCGCGCACCCGCTGGGCCGCTACCTGGTGGAGTCGGCGCGGCAGTGGGACATCGCCGCGCGCATGCTGGAGGCCCTGGGCACCCACCGCGCGGGCGCGCTGTCGGTGTCGCTGTACGGGCATCCGGGCGACCCGCTCCCGGGCGGAGGGCCGGGTACGCGCGAGGCGGCACGGCACTTCATCGACATCGCCAACGAGCTTGATCGCGAGCTGCTGGCGCCGGAGGAGCAGGTCGAGATCTCCGCCACCGCGCTGCAGCTGCAGCTGCAGAACGCGCTGGACGGGTTCTTCGGCGGCCGCGTGATCGAGGTCGAGCTGGATCCGGACATGATCGCCAAGGCCGCGGCGGGCGCCTACCGCATCCGCCTGCGCAACGGCGCGGCCTACACCGACTACGACCGGCGGCAACTCCTGCACCACGAGGCGCTGGTGCATTCGCTGACCGCGATCAACGGCCGCGGACAGGTGCGGCTGCCGAGCCTGGCGATGTCCTCGCCGCGGATCACCGCCACCCAGGAGGGACTGGCGGTGCTGGCCGAGCAGATCACCGGTTCGATCGACATCGAGCGGATGAAGCGCATCAGCCTGCGCACCGAGGCCATCGCGATGGCGATGGACGGCGCGGATTTCCTGGAGGTGTTCGCCTATTTCGGCGACGCCGGGCAGGGCCCGGACGAGAGCTTTTCCTCGGCCCAGCGCGTGTTCCGCGGCGTGCCGGTGACCGGCGGCGCGGCCTTCGCCAAGGACACGGTCTACCTGCGCGGGCTGGTCGAGGTGCACACCTTCTTCAGGCATGCGCTGCGCGAGGGCCGACTGCACCAGTGCCGGCGCCTGTTCGCGGGCAAGATGACCCTCGACGACGTCCAGGCCTTCGATCCGCTGTTCGACGCCGGCGTGCTGCTGCCGCCGCGCTGGCTGCCCGAATGGGTGGCGCGTGCCAACGGCCTGGCCGGGGTGCTGGCGTTCTCCCTGTTCGCCAACCGGATCCGGCTCGACCGGCTGTCCACGGCGGGCTAGGGGCGGGGCGGCGGCATCAGCATCAGCGCGCCGGACGCGCCTCGCGCAGCACTTTGGAGAACACCGCCAGGAAACGGCGGGCCGCCTCGGAGGGCGGACGGTCTTCCAGGTGCACGTACTGCACCTTGAAGCGCAGCGGCGGCGAGAACGGGCGGTGCGAAAGGCTGGGGCCGCTGCTCGCGCGCGCGGTGAACTCGTCCACCACCGCCATGCCCACGCCGTGCCGCGCCAGCTCGGCGGCGATGTAGAAGGTCTGGTTCGAGACCACCTCGTTCACCGTGATGTCCTGGCGCTGCAGCTCGCGGTTGAGGAGCTCGCCGACCGGGCCGCCGGTGGTCAGCCCCACCAGGTTCTGCCCGTCGAGGATCCGCAGCGGAACCTGCTCGCCGGCGTCGGGCAGGGCGTCGCCCTGGAACAGCAGCATCAGCTCGCCGCTGTCGATGTCGCGGCGCTTCATCCGCGGGTGCGTCGGCGGGTCGTAGGCGATGGCGACGTCGCAGCTGCGCTCGTACAGCGCCTGGAACAGCGCGTCGTGGTGCAGGGTCTGCACGTCGAAGCTGACGTCCGGGTGGCGTGCGCGGAAGCGCGCGATGGCCAGCGGCGCGATGTGCAGGCCCAGCGAGGGCACCACCGCCAGGCGCACGCGACCGCCGGCGAGGCTGCGCAGGTTGCCGACCGTCTTCTGCAGCGAGGTCAGGCGGCTGAAGACCTCGGACACCTCGACGAAGAGTTCGTGCGCCTGGTCGGTGGCGACCAGGCGGCCGCGTACCAGCCGGAACAGCTCCAGGCCCAACTGCTGCTGGGTGTGGTGCAGCACCTTGCTGACCGAGGGTTGCGAGACATGCAGCGCGCGCGCGGCGGCGCTGATCGAGCCGGTGGTGTAGACGGCGTGGAAGACTTCGATCTGGCGGAAACGCATGTCTGGCCGGAACTCCTGGATGGCTGCAGGGCATGATGGCCGCCCGCCATGCGGGTGTCGCGTGACTAAGGTTGTGCGGCAACGCCTTCGCGGCGCGGATCGGCCGCGCCCTGCAGGATGTCGTCCTGCAGGGCCACGCCGTGCAGGCCCGAGTCCTCGCCGGCTCCGGCGACGATGTCGACGCCCCGCCCCGACAGCGCCGCGCGCAGGGCCGGCGGGAAGGCATCGGCCTCGCCGTTGAAGCGATCCCCGCGTGCCACCAGGTTGGGCAGGGCGATGGCGTCCTGCAGCGGCAGGTCCCAGTACAGCCAGCCGACCAGGGCCTTGGCGATGTAGGCCGGGATCGCGTTGCCGCCCGGCGATCCGATCGCGCCGACGAAGCGGCCCTCGCGGTCGAGCACGATCACCGGCGACATCGACGAGCGCGGGCGCTTGCCCGGCGCGATCGCGTTCGCCGCCGTCGCACCGGGCCCCCACGAGAAGTCGGTGAGCTGGTTGTTGAGCAGCATGCCGCCGACCACCCGGCCGGAACCGAAGTAGGACTCGATGGTGGTGGTCATCGACACCGCATTGCCGGCGGCGTCGACCACCGCCAGGTGGCTGGTGCCGGCGGGCTCGCAGGTGCTGTCGGCCGCGGGCGAGGGCGCTCCGCCGGGCCGGCCCGGCATCGGCGCGGCGGAGGCGGCGCGGGAACCGATCAGGGCGCGCCGCGCGGCGATGTATTCCGGTGCCAGCAGGCCCTCGACGGGCACCGGAACGAAGCGCGGATCGCCGACGTAGTGGTCACGGTCGGCGTACATCAGGCGGCTGGCTTCGGCGAACAGCCGCCAGGTCTCGGGGTCGTCGGGACCGCGTCCGGCGATGTCGGTGCCGTCGAGCAGCAGCATCAGCTGCAGCACGCCGACGCCGCTCGCCGGCGGCGGTGCGGTACAGAGGATCCAGGCGCGCAACGGACGGCAGAGCGCATCGGTGCGTTCGCCGACCGTGGCGCGCAGGTCTTCCGGGGTCATGCGTGCGCCATGCGGCGCCTGCGCGACGCGCGCGGCCAGGGCATCGGCCAGCGGGCCTTCGCGCAGGGCGTCGGCCCCGTGCTTGGCGATGATGCGCAGGCTGTCGGCGTACGCCGGGTTGCGGAAGGTGTCGCCGATGCGCAGTGGACGCCCGTCCGGGCCTTCGAACAGGGCGACCACGTCCGGCGCCGACGCCTGCGGGAAGCGGCCGGCGATGTGGCGGTGCAGGCGTGGCGTGACCGCGAAACCCTGACCGGCCCGCTGTGCGGTGGGCTCGAACAGTTCCCGCCAGGGCAGGGCGCCGTGCGCGGCGTGCGCCAGTTCGAGCGCCTGCAGCACGCCCGGAACCCCCGTGGCATGTCCGCTGAGCATGGCGTCGCCCCGCGACAGCGCGTGCGTATCGCCGTCGCTGAACATGCCGGGCCGGGCATCGGCGGGCGCCCGCTCGCGGCCGAGGTAGCTGTCGATGCGGCCGGATCCGGCGTCGTAGTGCAGCAGGATCGCGCCGCCCAGCAGGCCGGAGCTCTGCGGCTCCACCAGTCCCAGCATCGCCTGCACCGCGATCGCGGCATCGATGGCGTGGCCGCCGCGACGCAGCACCTCCAGGCCCGCTTCGGTGGCCAGCGGATGCGCACTGCTGACCATGCCTGGCGAGGCCGGGCCGGCGTCCGCGGGTGCCGGCGCCGCGCGATCGGGGCCGGTGCCGCAGGCCGCGACAAGGAACAGGCAGGCGGCGGCAAGCGAACGCCGGGCGCGTATGCGGGACGGGTGCGGCGATGAAGAAGGCAAGTGCGGCCACCTGTGGCGGGCCGGCAGCGTGCCACCGGCGGGAATCGATGGTCCCGAGGCTATCGCTTCCTGTCGCGGCCCGCCCGTCGCTTTGCCACGGTGTCCCATAGCCCCGGGGCATACCCCACTCCGGAAATGCTGCGCGACAGCCGACATGCGCTGCCGCAGGGTGGAAGCACCTTTGGCTGCCTCCTGGAGACCCACGCCATGCCCAGGCCCCTCATCGCCTCCCTCGCAGCGCTGCTTGCCATCGCCCTGGCGGCGACCGCTGCCCCGGCGCCGGCGCAGACGCGCCAGCTGCTCAACTACGAGCAGATCCACAAGCCGGTGGTGGCCGACGCCGGCATGGTGGTCAGCCAGAGCACGCAGGCCAGCGAAGCCGGGGCGAAGGTGCTGCGCGACGGCGGCAACGCGGTCGATGCCAGCGTGGCGATGGCCTTCGTGATGGCGGTGACCCTGCCGCGCGCTGGGAACATCGGTGGCGACGGCTACATGCTGGTCCACCTCGCCGACGGGAATCGCGCGATCGCGATCGACTTCCGGTCGATGGCGCCGGCGCTGGCCACGCTGGATGCCTACGTGGGCGATGACGGGACGCTGCAGGGCCAGGCCGCGGGCATCCGCGCCGCCGGTGTGCCCGGAACGGTGGCCGGCCTGGCGCTGGCGCACGGGAGGTATGGGCGCCTGCCCTGGAAGCAGCTGCTGCAGCCGGCGATCCGGCTGGCCGCCGACGGCATGGTGCTCAGCCGCGACGAAGCTTTCGCGCTGGACTGGGGCCGTGAGCGGCTGGCGCGCAGCGAGGCCGGCGCCCGGGTCTTCCTGCATCCCGACGGCTCGGCACTGGCCGCCGGCGAGCGCCTGGTGCAGGCCGACCTGGCGTGGTCGCTGGAGCAGATCGCCGAGCACGGCGCCGACGCGTTCTATCGCGGCGCAATCGCCGATCGCCTGGACACTGGCATGCGCGCCCATGGCGGCCTGCTGCGCAAGTCCGACCTCGCCGCCTATCGCGCGGTCGAACGCGAACCGCTGCGCACCCGCTACCGCGGCCATGAACTGTTGACCATGCCGCCTTCGAGCGGTGGCGGCCCGGGCATCGCGATGACGCTCAACATCCTGGAGCAGTTCGATCTCGCCGCGATGGGGGCCGGCTCGGCGGACGCGCTGCACCTGCTGGCCGAGGCCACCAAGCGCGCCTGGCGCGACCGCAGGGCATATGCCAACGATCCGGCGGCGTCGGCCGTGCCGCTGGAGGGCTTCGTGTCGAAGGCCTATGGCGCGCTGCGGGCGCGCGGGATATCGATGGATCGGGCCACCCCGGCCGCCGAGGTCGGCGCAGGCGACATCTGGGCGCACGAGGGCCGCGAGACCACCCACTTCTCGGTCGTCGATGACGACGGCAATGCGGTCAGTACCACGTACACCATCGGCGCCGACTTCGGATCCGGGGTGATGATCGAGGGCACGGGGTTCCTGCTTGGCAACCTGATCGGCAACTTCTCGCTGCAGGCCCAGCTCGATGCCGCGCGCGAGGGGCGCGAGCCGCCGGCCAACGCATTGCGGCCGGGCAGCCGGCCGGTGTCGAGCATGTCGCCGACGATGCTGCTGCGCGACAGCAGGCCCTGGCTGGTGACCGGCAGTCCGGGCGGCAACACCATCCCGGGCACGATCGTGCAGATGATCGTCAACGTGGTCGACTTCGACATGAACATCGCCGAGGCCACGGCGTTCCCGCGCATCCACCAGCAGGTCACCGCGCGCGGCGAGCTCGACATCGAGCGCGGCTTCAGCCCGGACACGCTGCGCATCCTGCGTGAACGCGGGCACCAGCCGGAGCCGGGACAGACCATCGGCAGCACGCAGACCCTGCTGCTGGAGTCCGACCGCGTGGAGGGCGCGGCCGATCCCCGGCGCCCGGGCGCGGCGGTGGTGGCGCAGTAGCCCTCCATGGCCGGCGGATGCGGTGCGTGCAGGCATAACCTGCCGCTATGGGATGGGCTCAAAAAGCGAGGTCTGGCGCGGCTGACATGTCGCTACAGTCGGGCGGGGAAATCGCTGCCGCGTGCAGCTTCGCGCTTTCGGAGGGAGTCACCACATGCACCGTCGCCGCATCAAACCAACGCTGTTGAGCGTCATGCTTGCAGCCGCCCTGCAGAACCTCGCGTTCGCGCAGGAACCCGGGGCGGCTGATCCATCGCCGGCCCCCGCCGATTCCACCGAGGCGGCGACGACCGGACCCGATGCCAAGGATCTGGACGCCGTGACGGTGGTGGGCAGCCGGCTGGCCAGCAACCGCACCGAAGGCCCTTCGCCGGTCCTGGTCATGGACGAGGAGAAGATCGAAGCCACCGGCGCGATCTCCGGCGACGAGCTGCTGCAGTCGATCCCGCAGGTCGGCGACATGATGTTCAACAACGCCGACACCGCGGCCAACCTCAACGCCGCGCGCGGCGACGTCGGCTCGATCAACCTGCGCAACCTCGGCACCGGCAACACCCTGCTGATGGTGAACGGGCGCCGCATGGTCCCGCATCCGGGCACGCAGACCGAGGCGCTGGTGCCGCGGCAGACCGCCAACATGAACGCGGTTCCGCTGTTCGGCACCCGCCGGGTGGAGACCCTGCTCGGCGGCGCGTCCGCGCTGTACGGATCCGATGCGGTGGCTGGCGTGGTCAACGTGGTGCTGGACACCCACTACCAGGGCTTCCAGGTGCAGGGCCAGTACGGCGGCTCCGAAGACGTGGACTTCCGCCAGGGCAACATCAACTTCAAGGCCGGCAAATGGTTCAACGACGGCCGCACGCGGGCCACGGTGGTCGGCGGCTGGACGCACCGCACCGATCTCCCGGCCACTGAGCGCGACTACAGCGCCAACATGGACCGCCGCGCGCAGATGGACGGCACCGATTTCGAGGGCGTCACCGCCTTCGACGACCGCATCACCGGCACCGCCTGGGGCGTGTTCCAGACCATCGACGGCGTGCGCGTGCGCGATGCCGACAACGGTTCGATCACCAGCGCCAGCGGCTATTTCCACATCGACCCGGTCGGCCACCACGGCTGTACCGCGCAGGTCACCGGCGATGTCTGCATCAACTCGGGCTCCCAGAACACCGACGCCGACCGGCCGCTGCGCTTCAGCCCGAACCACCAGCGCAACATCCTGGGCGAGGTCGACCGCATGAACGTGTTCGGCACGCTCGAACACGATCTTGACGACAACTTCGTCGCCTTCGCGGAGCTGGCGTACTACGAGTCCCGCTACAAGGGCATGCGCGAGCAGGCGGCGGCGCTGGGCGCGGCGCCGATCATCGTGTCGAAGACCAACTACTGGAACCCGTTCGGCGCCATGTACCTGCCCGACGGCTCGCTCAACCCCAACCGCCTGGCCGGCATCGACGCGCCGGAGGAGGGGCTGGACGTGCGCATGACCAGCTTCCGCGCCACCGACACCACGCGCCCGTACACGGTCGATGACGACCAGTACCGGTTCCTGGCCGGCGTCCGCGGCATGGTGGGCGGCTTCGACTGGGAAGGCGCGGTGCTGTACTCGGCCGCCAACACCACCGACACCCAGCACGGCTCGATCAGCAGCACGCTGTTCAGCGAGGCGCTGGCGTGGAGCACGCCCGATGCCTACAACCCCTTCCACGGCGGCAACCTCGCCGACTGGGGCGCGCCGCCGGATTCCGCGCGCAACCAGGTGGCGATCGACCACTTCACGGTTCCCGTGGTCCGCAAGAGCAAGGCGACGTTGTTCCAGGTCGATACCCGCTTCATTCGCGAGGACCTGTTCGCGCTGCCCGCGGGGCCGGTGGGCGTCGCCTTCGGCGCCGAGTGGCGCCGGGAAACCCTGAAGGACGACCGCGACCCGCGCTTCGACGGCACGATCACCTACACCAACCCGATGAACGGCGCGATCACCAGCGACGTGCTCGGCGCCAGCCCGTCGGGCGACAACTCCGGCGACCGCGACGTCGGTTCGCTGTACGCCGAGTTCGCGATCCCGCTGGTGTCGCCGTCGATGGGCGTGCCGCTGGTGCGCGCGCTGGACCTGCAGGTCGCCGGACGCCACGAGCGCTACTCGGACTTCGGCGGCGTCACCAAGCCCAAGGTCTCGCTGGCCTGGGACATCGTCGACGGCCTGATGGTCCGCGGCAACTGGTCGGAGAGCTTCCTCGCGCCCAACATCCTGCAGCTGTACGCCGAAGGCACCACGGTCAGCAACAGCCGCACCGACTACTACGTCTGCGAGGCCGACATCCGCAACGGCACCATCGACGGCGTGCACCGCTGCGGCCGCAGCTACAGCACCATGGCGATCCGCAGCGGCAACCGCGACCTGCAGCCGGAGACGGCGGAAACCTGGTCGGCGGGCGTCGTGTTCCAGCCGCGCTTCCTGCCCGAATCCACCCGGATGACGTTCACCGCCGACTACTTCGAGATCCAGCAGGAAGACGTGATCGGCATCCTGGGCGAGGCCACCCAGCTGGCGCTGGACTACCTGCTGCGCATGGAAGGCTCGTACAACCCGGCGGTGGTGCGGCTGGAGCCCGACCAGGCCCGGATCGACCTGTTCGACGGCACCGGGCTGGCGCCGGTGGGCATGGTCGACTACGTGGATGACGTCTACATCAACCGCCTGCCGCGGACCACGCGCGGCATCGACTTCGGCGTCGACTGGCGCCTGCGCACGGACAATGCCGGCACCTTCAACGCCAGCCTCAACGCGACCCGCCTGATCGAGATGTCGCAGGACCCGACCGAGGACGAGCTGCGCATCATCGCCGCGCAGGAAGCCGGGGTCATCGATGACAACTTCGACATCCGCAACGCCGGCAACCTGCTGGGCGTGAACGGCAAGCCGGAGTGGCGCGCCACCTTCAGCGCCTCGTGGCGCAAGGGCGGTTGGGGCCTGGGCACCTTCGTCAACTACACCGACGGCTTCAAATCGACCGGCGCGGTGTCCAACCTCGGTGACTACTGGCAGGTGCCGAGCTGGACCACCGCCAACGTCTGGGCGGAGCACCGCTTCCGCGGGACCGACAGCATCCTCGACGGCACCCGCATCCGCCTGACCGTGCGCAACGTCGGCGACCGCCAGCCGCCGCTGACGCCCAGCGCGCTGGGCTACAGCTCGTCGATGCACAATGCGCTGGGGCGTGGCTGGTACCTGACGGTGACCAAGTCCTTCGACTGAGCGCCGCCGTCCTCCCCACCGCCACCGCCGCCGCCATGAACGGCGGCGGTGGCCGCGTGCAACCGCAGGACCTGACGGAGGAACCATGAAGCGATCCCGCAAGAACCGCCACGCCTGGTCGCTGTGCGCGGCCTGGCTGCTGGCGTGCGCGTGGCTGCCGTCGATGGCGGCCGACGATGTCGAAGCCCGGCTCCGTGCGCTGATGGCCGAGCACGAAACCGTGGGCCTGGCGGTGGTGGTGGCCAGGGACAACGCCATCGTCTACCGCGGCAGCTTCGGCTGGAAGGATCTGGAGGCGAAGGTCCCGCTGGAGGCCGACGACCTGTTCCGCATCGCCTCGATCTCCAAGTCGTTCGCGGCCACCTCGGTGATGCAGCTGGTGGAGCAGGGCCGGCTGTCGCTGGACGACGACGCCGGCGAGTTGATCGGCTTCCCGGTGCGCAACCCGGCCTTCCCCGACCGGTCGATCACGCTGCGGATGCTGCTCGACCACACCTCGTCGATCACCGACGGGCCGAGCTACGGCAATCTCGACGTCATCGACCCCGACGCCGGCGGCAACTGGCAGGACAGCTACGCCGACCGTGCGCCCGGCGAGCGCTACGAGTACTCCAACCTCGCCTACAACATGGTGGGGACGATCGTGGAGCGGGTGTCGGGCGAGCGCTTCGACGCTTACGTGCGGCGGCACGTGTTCGAACCGCTCGGGCTCGAGGGCGGCCACCTGGTGGACGCGCTGGACGCGGGGCGCCTGGCGCGCATCTACCGCTGGCGCGACGGTGAGGGCTTCGTGCGCTCGGACGCGGCCTATGCGCCGCTGGGCGAGCGCCTGCAGCACTACGTGCAGGGCCGCGACGCGCCGATGTTCTCGCCCACCGGTGGAGTCAAGATCTCGGCACCCGACCTGGCCCGCTACATGCTGATGCACATGAACCAGGGCGAGTGGAACGGCGTGCGCGTCATCGCCCCCGCCAGCGCGAAGGCGATGCAGACGGCGACGGTTGCCATCGACGACGACTCCGCCTACGGCCTGGCCCTGAGCACGGAGCGTGCGCTGGTGCCAGGCGTCGTCCTCACCGGCCACACCGGCTCCGCCTACGGCCTGTACAGCTCGATGTTCTTCGACGCGGAGAAGAAATACGGCTTCGTGGTGATCACCAACGGCAGCCGCGGGGAGGAGGCGTTCCGCACCGCGGTCAACCGGGCGCTGCACGAGCATTTCATCGCCGATCCCGCAGCGGAGCCGGCGGCCGCGCCCGCGCCCGTCGTGTCCGACGCGGCCACCAAGGCCGAGGCCGGCCTGGTCGACATCCGCGAGCTGGTGCCGGACATGTCGCAATCGATCGCCTATGCCGGCAGCGACAACTTCGTCGGCGCGCCGGTGGACGGCTACGAAGCGCCGCGCTGCTGGCTGAAGCGCGATGCCGCCGAGGCGCTGGCGCGGGTCGACGCGGCCCTGCGTCCGCGTCAGCTGCGCCTGCACGTCTTCGATTGCTACCGCCCGGCGCGCGCAGTGGCGCACTTCATGCGCTGGGTGGAGGACGCCGACGACCTGGCCACCAAGGCCACGCACTATCCCGACCTGGACAAGCCGCAGCTGCTGGAGGGCTACATCGCCCCGGTGTCCGGCCACAGCCGCGGCGGCACCGTCGACCTCACCCTGCTGCGCTGCGCCGCCGACGGCAGCGGCTGCGAGCCGCTGGACATGGGCACCGGCTTCGACTTCTTCGGCCCGCTGGCCAACACCGACTCGCCCGAGGCCAGCCCCGCGCAGCGCGCCAACCGGCAGCTGCTGCGCGAGGCGATGGAGGCCGGCGGCTTCCGCAACCATCCGATGGAGTGGTGGCACTACGGCCTGCGCTCCGATGCGCCGCCCGGCCCGCTGTACGACGTGCCGATCAGCTCCAGACGTTGATGAAGCCGGTGATGATCAGCGCGTTGGTGAAGTCGATGAAGAACGCGCCCACCAGCGGCGCGACCAGGAAGGCGCGCGGCGCCGCGCCGTAGCGCTCGACCAGCGTGCGCATCACCGCCATCGCGTTCGCGGTGGTGCCGAGCATGAAGCCGATGAAGCCGCCGCCCATCACCGCGGCGTCGTAGTCGCGGCCCATCATCCGGAACACCACCAGGCAGAACGCCGCCACCATCCCCACCTGCAGGCCGAGGTTCACCAGCAGCGGCAGCGCCAGCCCGGCCAGCTCCCACAGCTTCAGGTTCATCAGCGCCACCGACAGGAACAGCGCCAGGCAGACGTTGCCGATCAGGTCGGTGGTCGGCACCGACATGCCGATCCAGCCGGTGGCGTCGTCGATGTTGCGGATCAGCGCGCCCACCAGCATCGCGCCGACGTAGGCGGGCAGGGTGATGCCGGTGGCCGAGATCAGCCCGCTGACCCAGCTGCCCAGCCACATCGCCACCAGGATCACGACGATGCTCTTCAGCGCGCCGTACTCGCGCTGGGCCTCGGTCAGCGCCGGTGCGGCGACGGCATCGTCGGGGGCGTCATGGTCCTGCGGGCGCGTGGATACCAGGCCGAAGCGGCGGATCAGCACGGTGATCACCGGGCCGCCGATCAGGCCGCCCAGCACGATGCCCGACATCGCGGCCGCCACCGCGATCGATTCGGCGCCCTCGACACCGGCGGCCTCGAACAGCGGCGCGAACGCCAGTCCGGTCGCCGGCCCGCCGGTCAGCGTGGTCGAGCCGGCCAGCACGCCGAACAGCGGATGCAGGTCGAAGCCGACCGCCACCGCCATGCCCAGCAGGTTCTGCGCCACGGCGAACACGGTGGCGAGCGCCAGGAACACCAGCACCTGCCGGCCGCTGATCTTCAGCAGGCGCAGGCTGGCATTGACGCCGATGGTGGTGAAGAACGCGATCATCAGCGGGCTCTGCAGGCCGGTATCGAGCTCGAACAGGACGGTGCCGCGGTCGTGCGCGATCCAGGCGGCGATCGCGAACACCAGGCCGCCGATCACCGGCGGCGGCAGGTTGTAGCGGCCGAGCACGGGGATCGCGCGGCACAGCGCATAGCCCAGGAACAGGGCGATGCCGGCGAGGGCGAGGGTCTGGACGGCGTCGAGTTGCAGCATGGACACTCCTTTTCGGGGTCACGTCGCCCGCAGCGGGCGGGCGACGTTCAGGGGCAGGTGCCCGGCGGTGGACGATGCTGCAGCACCCGTCCCGGAAGGTCATGTGTCGCAAGGCCCGTGTCGATCATCGCCACGCCGTTGACCAGCAGGTGGACGACGCCTTCCGACAGCAGGTGCGGCTGCACGTAGTCGGCCTTCGGCGCGTAGGCGCCGGGGTCGAACACCAGCACGTCGGCATGGTGGCCCGCGCGCAGGAAGCCGCGGCCTTCGAGGCCGAAGGTGGTGGCGGTCAGCCCGGTCGAACGGTGGATGAAGGCCGCCAGGTCGATCACCTGGTCCTGCACCACGAAGCGCGCGTATTTCTCGGGGAAGGTCGCGTGCTGGCGCGGATGGCCGTCGCCGCCGTCGGAGGCGGTCAGCACCCAGGGCTGGCGCATGAACAGGTCGACGTCGTCGCGGTGCATGTTGAACGAGGCGATGCGCTGCGCCGAGCCGGTGCGTCCGGTGCCGCCCTCGCGGATGATGCGCAGCGCGGCCTCGACCGGGTCGAGGCCCTCGGCATCCGCGAACGCCTGCAGCGTGAGCGCGCTCCACGGCCAGCCGCTGCCGGTCATCAGGATCGCGTCGGCGCCGCCGCGGCGCTGCAGGTTGTCGCGCATGGCGTCGCGGATGCGGGCGGCGGTCGCGGGATCGTCCAGCCGCTCGAACAGCGCGGCGCGCCCGCCGTCCACCGCCCAGCGCGGCAGCACCGCGGCGCCCAGGCTGGTGGACGACGCCAGCCAGGGATACTGATCTGCGGTCACCTGCTGGCCTTCGTCCCGCGCGCGTTCGATGCGTGCGATGACTTCGCCCGCGCTGCCATGGACGTCGGCGCCCAGGGCCTTGATGTGGGCGATGTGCACCGGCAGCCCGGCGCGCCGCCCGATCTCCAGCACCTCCTCGATCGAGCCCATCAGGCCCAGCGAATAGCTGGACTCGTCGCGCTGGTGGGTGTCGTAGATGCCGCCGCGGATCGCCGCCTCGCGCACAAGCGCGACCACCTCGTCGGTGGAGGCGAAACTCTGCGGCGCGTAGAACAGGCCCGCGGACAGGCCGAAGGCGCCTTCGCACATCGCGCCGGCGACCAGGCCGCGCATGCGCGCCAGTTCGTCCGCGTCCGGTGCGCGCGCGTCGTCGCCCAGCACGCGGCGGCGCACGGGGCCCAGGCCGACGTAGGCGGCGACGTTGGTGCCGGTGCCCGCGGCCTCGAGCCTGGCGCGGTCCGCCGCGATGTCCGGCGTGCCGCCGCCGTCGATGCCGATGAAGATCGTGCTCACGCCCTGGTGCAGCCAGGGCAGCAGGCGCCGCATCGCCGGGTCCGTCGAGCGCAGGTAGGTATCGGGGTGCGTGTGCGGGTCGATGAGGCCCGGCGACACCACCAGGCCGGTGGCGTCGAGCTCGCGCGCGGCACGGTAGCGCTGGCGCAGGCCGGGGCCGACCTCGAGGATGCGGTCGCCGCGGATCGCGACGTCGGCGATGCGGCCCGGGCCGTCGCCGCCGTCGAACAGCAGGCCGCCGTGGATCAGGGTGTCGGCGTCGGCCGTCGGCGTCGGCGTGACGTTCGTGCAGCCCGCGAGCAACAGCAGGCCGACCAGGCAGCGCGCCGGCCGCGGCAGGCGCAGGGCATGCGCTGCGCGAAGGCGGGCGTGTCCTGCGCGGCCGCCGCTCATGCGGTGGCTGCTCCTGTCGCGCGCAGGCCACCACCCCAGAGCTCCGGCGCCGGCGGCTGCAGCAGGCCGTCGCGCATGACCGTGCCGCCGGGATGGTCGTCGCTCAGCCACAGCGGGCCGTCGAGGTCGATGAACTCCGCGTGGCGGGCGACGTGCCAGGCCGGCGCGATGGCCAGCGAGGAACTGATCATGCAGCCGACCATGACCCCGAAGCCCTGCGCGCGCGCCGCGTCCAGCAGCTCCAGCGCGGCGGTCAGGCCGCCGGTCTTGTCGAGCTTGATGTTGACCATCCGGTAGCGGCCGTGCAGCCGCGGCAGGTCGGCGGCGACGTGGCAGGATTCGTCCGCGCACAGCCGCACCACGGACTCGAAGCCGAGCAGGGCGTCGTCCTCGCCGGCGGGCAGGGGCTGTTCAAGCATGTCGATGCGGGCTTCGGCCAGCACCGGCTGCATGGCGTGCAGCAGGTCGAGGGTCCAGCTTTCGTTGGCATCGACGATGAGCCGGGCCGTCGGCAGCGCGCTGCGCACCGCACGGATCTGCGCGGCCGGATCGCTGGCGTCGACCTTGATCTTGACCTGGCCCAGGTGGGCAAGCGTGCGTGCGCTTGCGGCCATCCGCTCGGGCGTATCGATGCCGACGGTCTGCACGCTGGCCAGCGCCGGCAACGGGCCGGGCTGGCCGAGCAGGTTTGCCACCGACAGTCCCTGCCGCTGCGATTCCAGGTCCCACAGCGCGCAGTCCAGGGCGTTGCGCGCGGCGCCCGGGGGCAGCCGTTCGAGCAGCCCCCGGCGGTCGAGCCCGGTGCCGAAGGCGTCGGCCAGGGCGCCGGCCTCGGCGATCGCACCATCGACGTCCTGGCCGTAGCGGGCCAGGGGCATCGCTTCGCCGCGGCCGGTGCGGGCGCCATCGTGGATCGTCGCCACCACCACGTCCGCGGAGGTGCGCACCCCGCGTGCGATGCGGAAGGGCGTGGCCAGCGGATGGCTGGCCCGGGCCAGGCTCAGCACGGCACGGAGTCCAGCAAGCGGTCGACGATCCGTGCCACGCCGTCGCGCACCGGATCCTGCGCCGGCAGGCCGAGCAGGTCCTCGGTCTCGCGGCAGGCGCGGGTGGCCTCGGCCGGATCGAGCTTGGAGGTGTTGAGCGCGATGCCGACGGCGACCGCCCCGGGGTTGGTCAGCTGCGCCGCGGCCAGGTTGGCCGCCAGCGTGGTGCGCAGGTCCGGCACCGGGTAGTGCCTGAGCCCGCGCATGTGCGGCCGGCCCGGCTCGTGGCACAGCACCAGCGCGTCGGGCTGGGCGCCGTGCAGCAATCCCAGCGACACGCCGGCATAGGACGGATGGAACAGCGAACCCTGGCCTTCGATCAGGTCCCAGCCGCCGTCGTGGCGTTCGGGCGAGAGCCATTCGATGCCGCCGGAGATGAAGTCGGCCACCACCGCATCGATCGGGATGCCGCGCCCGGCGATGAAGATGCCGGTCTGGCCCGTGGCCCGGAAGTCGGCGGCGAGCCCGCGCGCGCGCATTTCGGTTTCCAGCGCCAGCGTGGTGTACATCTTGCCGGTCGAGCAGTCGGTGCCGACGGTCAGCAGTCGGCGCCCGGCGCGCCGGAGGCCGTTGCCGACCGGCGTGGCCGGCGGGTTGCGGGCGTCGAACAGGTGGCGGCCATTGCGGCGCGCGGCTTCGACGATGGCCGGGTGCGAGGCCAGCCGCTCGTGCAGGCCGGAGGCGACGTTCATGCCAGCGTCCAGTGCCGCGACGATGTCCGCGACCGAGTCCGACCCCAGCCGCCCGCCGGCATTGGCCACGCCGACGATCATGGTGTTGGCGCCGGCGTCGCGGGCTTCGGCGAAACCCATGTCCGGCACGTGGACGGTGGTCCTGCACTCCGGCCCGCGGAACTGGCCCACGCACCACTCCGGCCGGAACTGCACCAGCCCGCGCGCGGTCTTGGCGGCCAGGTCGTCCGCCGCGTTGCCCAGGTAGAGCAGGAACGGTGGCGGCCAGTGCGGGGCTTCTGCGGTGGCGGCGGGAAGGGCGATCGACATGGCCGGTGGCGTCCTGTGCGGCCCGGGCGGGCAGGGGGGACTCCATCTTCTGCCCTGCACCCGGGCCCCGCCATTGAAAAGATGCCCGCCGCGCATAACCGCGGGTTATGGCAGCGCAGTGGGGCGGGCCGCGGTGGTCCGGCCTGATGCCACCGGCGCGGGGTCGCCACCGGGCCAAGGGGCTAGAATGGAACGTCCGCACGAACCGCAGCCACGCCATGTCCGAACAGCCGCCCGAAAGTCCTTCCACCACCGAAGAGTTCAAGCAGGCCGCGCTCGACTACCATCGCGCCGCGCCGCACGGGAAGATCAAGGTGGCGGCGACCAAGGCCCTGGTGACGCAGCGCGAACTGGCCCTGGCGTACTCGCCGGGCGTGGCCTACGCCTGCGAGGCGATCGTCGCCGACCCGGATGAAGCGAGCACGCTGACCGCGCGTGGCAACCTGGTGGCGGTGATTTCCAACGGCACAGCGGTGCTGGGCCTGGGCGACATCGGCCCGCTGGCGGGCAAGCCGGTGATGGAAGGCAAGGGCGTGCTGTTCCAGAAGTTCGCCGGCATCGACGTGTTCGACATCGAGGTCGACGAGCGCGATCCCGACAGGCTGGTCGACATCATCGCCAGCCTGGAGCCGACCTTCGGCGGCATCAACCTGGAAGACATCAAGGCACCGGAGTGCTTCATCGTCGAGCGCAAGCTGCGCGAGCGGCTGAACATCCCGGTGTTCCACGACGACCAGCACGGCACCGCGATCATCGTGGGTGCGGCGGTGGTCAACGCGCTGGAGATCGCCGGAAAGAAGATCGACGAGGTCCGTGTCGCCACCACCGGCGCCGGCGCCGCGGGCATCGCCTGCCTGGACATGCTGGTGGCGCTGGGCCTGAAGCCGGAGAACATCCTCGCCTTCGACCGTGGCGGCGTGATCCACACCGGCCGCACCGACCTCGACGAGGCCAAGCAGCGCTACGCGCGCGATACGGAGCTGCGCACGCTGGCGGAGATCGTCGAGGGCGCCGACATCTTCCTCGGCCTGTCCGCCGCCGGCATCCTGAAGCCGGAGATGGTCGCGACCATGGCCGGGCGCCCGATCATCCTCGCGCTCGCCAACCCGACCCCGGAGATCCTGCCGGAAGCGGCCAAGGCGGTCCGCCCCGACGCCATCATCGCCACCGGCCGCTCGGACTACCCGAACCAGGTCAACAACGTCCTGTGCTTCCCCTACATCTTCCGCGGTGCGCTCGACGTCGGCGCCACGGAAATCAACGAGGCGATGAAGCTGGCCTGCGTGCACGCCATCGCGGCGCTGGCCAAGCGCGAGTCCTCCGACCTCGGCGCGGCCTACGGCGGCGACGTGACCTCCTTCGGCCCGGAGTACTTCATCCCGCGGCCCTTCGACCCGCGCCTGCTGATGCTGCTGGCCCCGGCCGTGGCCCAGGCGGCGATGGACTCCGGCGTCGCCCGTCGCCCGATCGACGTGGCGGCCTACGCCGAGAAGCTCGGCCAGTTCATCCATCGCACCGGCCTGGTGATGAAGCCGGTCTACGAGCGCGCGCGCGCGGACGTGCAGCGCATCGTCTACGCCGAGGGCGAGGAGGAGACCGTGCTGCGCGCGGTGCAGTCGGTGGCCGACGAGCAGCTGGCGCGCCCGATCCTGATCGGCCGCCCCGAGGTCATCGCCCAGCGCATCGAGCGCCTCGGCCTGCGCCTGGAGGAGGGTCGCGACTTCGACCTCACCAACATCCACGACGATCCGCGCTTCGGCGACTACTGGCGCCAGTACCACGCGCTGACCGAACGCCGCGGCGTCACGCCCGACGCCGCCAAGAACCTGGTGCGTTCGCGCGCGACGCTGATTGCGGCGCTGATGGTCCAGCGCGGCGAGGCCGACGGCATGATCGCCGGCCTGGTCGGCCGCTTCCACAAGAAGCTGGGCTACCTGCGCAGCGTGTTCGGCCTGGATCCCGGCGTCACCAGCACCTCGGCGATGACCGGCGTGATCAACGACCGCGGCGTGTGGTTCTTCCTCGACACCCACGTCCAGGTCGACCCCACCGCCGAGCAGATCGCCGAGGCCACGATGCAGGCGGCCTACCGCCTCAAGCTGTTCGGCATCGAGCCGCGGGTGGCGCTGTTGTCGCATTCCAACTACGGCAGCCACGACAACCCGAGCGCGGCGAAGATGCGCCGGGTGCGCGAGATCCTCGCGCGCCGCGCGCCGCGGATGGAGATGGACGGCGAAATGCAGGGCGACACCGCCTGGGATTCCGTGCTGCGCGAGCGCATGTTCCCCAACACCACGCTCAGCGGACGCGCCAACCTGTTCGTGCTGCCCAACCTCGACGCCGCCAACATCACCTACAACATGGTGCGGGTGATGACCGATGGCGTGGCGCTGGGCCCGATCCTGATGGGCGTCGACCATCCCGCCCACGTGCTGACCGCATCCAGCACGCCGCGCCGGGTGGTGAACATGACCGCGATCACCGCGGTGGAAGCGCAGATCCGCGCCGCCCGCCGCGCATCCGAATCCGCCTGATCCGCGTGGTCAGGCGGTAGCCAGGGAGCGCGCCAGCGCCACCACCGGTCCGAGGTCGTCCTTCAGCACCACGGCGTCCGCTTCGGGCAGGTCCTCGTTGCCGTGCAGGGCGCCGGTGAGGAACACGAAGCACGCGGCCGGCACGCGGAGGCGCACCGCCGCCATCGCCTCGGACCCCGACCAGCCGGGCAGGTTCAGGTCGCACAGGACCAGCTGCGGCTCGAAGCCGGCCAGTGCGGCGTCCAGGGCGGCTTCGTGGCAGAGGCTGCGGCATTCGACCGCAAGCCCCCCTTCGCGCAGCGCGAACTCGGTGAGTTCGGCATCGTCGCGCGAGTCGTCCACGATCAGCACCCTGATCGCCACCGGCTCAGCCCTCGGAGGGGCTTTCGTTGAGCACCGCCCAGAACTTGCCGAGCGTGCGCACGGCTTCGAAGAACTGGTCGACGTCGACCGGCTTGACCACGTAGGCGTTGACGCCCAGGTCCCAACTGCGGGCGAGGTCGTTCTCTTCCCGCGAAGACGACAGGATCACCACCGGCATGCGCCTGAGGCTCTCGTGCTGGCGCAGCTGGGTGAGCACTTCCAGGCCGTCCATGCGCGGCATCTTGATGTCCAGCAGCAGCACAGCCGGATCACCCTCGGGGCGGTCGGCGAACTTGCCGCGGCGGAACAGGTAGTCCAGCGCCTCGACGCCGTCCTCGACGTGGACGATGGGATTGGCGAGGTGGGCGTCGCGCAGCGCGTCGATCGCCATCTCTGCGTCGTGCGGGCTGTCCTCGGCGAGGAGGATCGTGCGGATGGCGGTCATGCGGTCTTGCTCCGTTGGCTCAGGTCGAGGTTGGCGGGGAGGGTGAAGTGGAAGGTGGCGCCCTTGCCGGGCTCGGCTTCGGCCCAGATGCGGCCATTGTGGCGGGTGATCACGCGCTTGGCGCTGGCCAGGCCGATGCCGGTGCCGCTGAACTCGCTGGGCGCGTGCAGGCGCTGGAACACGCCGAACAGCTTGCCGGCGTAGGCCATGTCGAAGCCGGCGCCATTGTCGGTCACGGTGAAGACGTGCTCACCGTCGTCGCCGCGGCGATGTTCGACGCTGACCACGGCGGGTTCGCTGCCGGTGCTGTACTTCACCGCGTTGCCCAGCAGGTTGCCCCAGACCTGGCGCAGCATGTTCTCGTCGGCGACCAGCACCGGCATCGGACCGATGCGCCAGTCGACGTGGTGGCCGGGGTGGTCGTGGGAGACGTTGGAGTCCAGCATCGCCCGCGTTTCCTCCACCAGCGACTGCATGTCCACCGCCTGCAGGCGCAGGGCGCTACGGCCCAGGCGCGAGTAGACCAGCAGGTCGTCGATCAGCTCGGACATGCGCTTGGCCGAGCTGCCGATCACCTGGATGTAGTGCTCGCCCTTGTCGTCGATGCCCTCGCCGAGGTGGCGGCGCAGCTTGTCGGCGAAGCCGGCGATATGGCGCAGCGGCGCGCGCAGGTCGTGCGAGACCGAGTAGCTGAAGGCCTCGAGTTCGCGGTTGACGTCGGAGACCTGCTCGACCTTGCCCTCGAGCTGGCGGTTGAGGTCGCGGATGTGCTCTTCGCTGGCCTTCTGCAGGCTGATGTCGCTGGCGGTGACCAGGGCGACGCTGTCGTCGCTGTCGGGCAGCTCCATCATGCGCGCGTTCACCAGCATGGTCCGCTCGAGTCCGTCGGCGGTGCGCTGCTGCAGTTCGTAGTCCCACAGCTCCCGGCCGCGGCCGCTGACGTCGCGCAGCCGGCGCAGGGCTTCGCCATCGTTCCAGGCGCCGTTGCCGACCTCGGCCAGGGGGCGGCCGCGGGCGTCGTCGTCGATGCCGAAGAGCTCCGAGAACGCCGCGTTGTGCATCACGATGCGCAGGTCGCCGTCGAGCAGAACGATCGGCTCGCGCACGGTGTCGAGCACCGCGGCCGAACGGCGGTTTGCGCGCTGCGAGGCGGTCTCGGCGTGGCTGCGGCGATCGGCGTCGCGCATGGCCAGGGTCGCCAGGCCGACGAGCAGGAGGATCTGCGCGGCCAGGGTGCCGTAGGACAGCCAGTCGGCCTGGCGGCGCGCGCGGTCGGCCACCGCCATCCGGTCGGCCAGGAATTTGCGTTCGGCGCGGATCATCTCCGCGATCGGCTCCTGCACGGGGAAGTGTTCAGCCAGGCGCTGCAGCTCTACGCCGTCGATGGCGCCGGTGTCGTCCTGCAGGCGTCCGATCTGGTCCAGGCGCTGGTTGATGCTCTGGCGCAGGATGCCGATGCGCACCTGCTGCTCGGCCGAATCGCGGGTCAGCGCCTCCAGCCGGTCCAGCGTCGGCACCACGATGGTGCGGCTGTAATCGAGGCGCTGCTCGAGGATCGGTGCACGCGCACCCAGCGCACGTTCCAGCGAGGCCGCCTCGATGTTGCGCACGGCGGCATTGACCAGTTGCACCGCGGCCTCGACCTCCAGCGTGTGCGCCACCAGCGCCTCCGCGTCGCGGATGCGGTCTTCGGCGGCGCGCAGCAGCAGGAAGGGCACGACCACGATCACCAGCACCGCCGCCAGCAGCAGCGGCACCCGCCAGCGCGGGTCGAACCGGAACGAAACGGGAGGCATGTGGTCGGCGGGATCCCCTGGACAGGACGACCGGTCGCAGCGCGTACCGGCCACGGGATCATGCGCGAAGCGGGCCCCGGGGGCAACGCCGGCGCCGGCAGGTCGGGGGAGCGGGCTGGTAGAATCGGGGGTTCCACGAATCCCGAATGACACGGCCGGCGCGCCGTGTGGAGCACGAGCATGAACAGTTGGCTGAACGACGTCCTCGACAACGATCCGGATCCGACCGAGTCCCGCGAATGGCTCGAGTCCCTGAAGGCGGTCATCGACGCCGATGGGCCGGAGCGGGCGCACCAGCTGCTGGAAGGCATGGTCGAGCTGACGCGCCGCGCCGGCGCCCACCTGCCGTTCGCGCCGACCACCGAGTACATCAACACCATTCCCCCGCACCTGGAGCCGAAGATCCCCGGCGACCAGACCCTGGAATGGAAGATCCGCTCGATCATCCGCTGGAACGCGATGGCGATGGTGGTGCGTGCCAACCGCAAGCCGGGCGATCTCGGCGGCCACATCGCCAGCTTCGCCTCCAGCGCCACGCTCTACGACGTCGGCTTCAACCACTTCTGGCGTGCGCCGTCCGAAGATCACCCCGGCGATCTGCTCTACATTCAGGGCCATTCCTCGCCCGGCATCTACGCGCGCTCCTTCCTGGAAGGCCGCCTGACCGAGTCGCAGATCGACCACCTGCGCATGGAGGTCGACGGCCGCGGCATTTCCTCGTACCCGCACCCGTGGCTGATGCCCGACTACTGGCAGACGCCGACGGTGTCGATGGGCCTGGGGCCGATCGCCGCGATCTACCAGGCGCGCAACTGGAAGTACCTCGAGGCCCGTGGCCTGATGCCGAAGTCCGACCGCAAGGTCTGGTGTTTCCTCGGCGACGGCGAGACCGACGAGCCCGAGAGCCTGGGTGCGATCTCGATCGCCGGGCGCGAGGGCCTGGACAACCTGGTCTTCGTCATCAACTGCAACCTGCAGCGCCTGGATGGGCCGGTGCGCGGCAACGGCAAGATCATCCAGGAACTGGAAGGCAACTTCCGCGGCGCCGGCTGGAACGTCATCAAGACCATCTGGGGCAGCTACTGGGATCCGCTGCTGGCCCGCGACAAGGACGGCCTGCTGCGCAAGCTGATGATGGAAACCGTCGACGGCGAGTACCAGAACTGCAAGGCCTTCGGCGGCAAGTACACGCGCGACAACTTCTTCGGCAAGTACCCGGAGACGGCCGCGATGGTGGCCAGCCTGTCCGACGACGACATCTGGCGGCTCAACCGCGGCGGCCACGACCCGCACAAGGTCTACGCGGCCTACATGAACGCGGTCGAGACCAAGGGCCAGCCGACCGTGATCCTGGCCAAGACGGTCAAGGGCTACGGCATGGGTTCGGCCGGCGAGGCGCTGAACCCGACCCACCAGACCAAGAAGCTCGACGACGAGGCCGTGCGCGCCTTCCGCGACCGCTTCAAGATCCCGCTCGACGACGGGCAGCTCAAGGACGGCGCGGTGCCGTTCTACCACCCGGGCGGGAAATCCGAGGAAATCGAGTACATGCTCGAGCGCCGCAAGGCGCTGGGCGGCTTCCTGCCGCAGCGACGCCGCAAGAGCACGCAGACGCTGGTCGCGCCGAAGCTCGAGGTCTTCGAGCGCCTGCTCAAGGACACCGGCGAGCGCGAGATCAGCACCACCATGGCCTTCGTGCAGACCCTGGGCATCATCCTGCGCGACAAGCAGGTCGGCCCGCGCGTGGTGCCGATCGTCTGCGACGAGGCGCGCACCTTCGGCATGGAGGGCCTGTTCCGCCAGATCGGCATCTACGCGCCCGATGGCCAGAAGTACAAGCCGGTCGATCGCGACCAGCTGATGTACTACCGCGAGGACGCCACCGGCCAGGTGCTGCAGGAAGGCATTTCCGAGGCCGGCGCCTTCGCTTCGTGGATGGCCTGCGCCACCAGCTACAGCACCAACGACCAGCCGATGCTGCCGTTCTACATCTATTACTCGATGTTCGGCTTCCAGCGCGTCGGCGACGCCGCCTGGCAGGCGGCGGACATGCGCGCACGAGGCTTCCTGCTCGGCGGCACCGCGGGCCGCACCACGCTCAACGGCGAGGGCCTGCAGCACGAGGACGGCCACAGCCACCTGCTGGCCGGCGCCATCCCCAACTGCCGCGCCTATGATCCGACCTTCGCCGGCGAAGTCGCGGTGATCGTGCAGCACGGCATGGAGCGGATGCTCGACCAGCAGCAGGACGAGTACTGGTACCTCACGCTCATGAACGAGAACTACGCCCACCCGGCGCTGCCCGAGGGCGCGGCCGAGGGCGTGATCCGCGGCATGTACCTGCTCAAGGACGCCGGCAAGCCGAAGAAGGGCGAGCTGCGCGTGCAGCTGATGGGCTCGGGCACGATCCTGCGCGAGGCGATCGCCGCGGCGGAGCTGCTGGACAAGGACTTCGGCGTCACCGCCGACATCTGGTCCTGCCCGAGCTTCACCGAGCTGCGTCGCGACGGCTTCGACGTCGAACGCTGGAACCGCCACAACCCCGAGGCGAAGAAGCCGCGCAAGGCCTACATCACGGAGCTGCTCGAGGGCCGCCAGGGCCCGGCGATCGCCGCCACCGATTACGTGCGCGCCTTCGCCGACCAGGTCCGCGCCTTCGTGCCGATGACCTACACCGTGCTGGGTACCGACGGCTTCGGCCGCTCGGACACCCGCGCCAACCTGCGCCGGCACTTCGAGGTCGACCGCTTCCACATCGCCCACGCCGCCATCGACGCGCTGGCGAAGGACGGCAGCATGACCGCCAAGGACGCGGCGCGGGCGCTGAAGCTCTACAAGATCGACACCGACCGGCCGAATCCGCTGCACGCCTGAGTTCGAGGAAGCGCCCCGCCCGGAACGGACGCGGCGCTTCCGCCGGCCCGGCAGGGTCCCGTAAACGCGAAGGCACGCCCTTGGGCGTGCCTTCGTACTTCATGGCGGGGGCGTCCGTGCCCCCCGGTGCCTGCCCTGGTGTCAGTCGGCCAGGGCCTTGCCGTCGAAGCGCCAGGCGCCGTCGCGCTGCCGCACGGCTTCGGACATCGCGGTCCCGCCAGCGTCATTCCCTGCGCAGCCGATCCAGAAAGTGACGTTCTGTGCGCCGGAGAAGCGGACGTTGGTGGCGACGACCACCCATTCCTGGGCGTTCCGGCCGGTACCGCTGGTGTTGACGTAGACCCCGTCCACGTTGTCCAGGTTGAAGCCGTCGTTGCCGTGGTTGGCCACGTACATGCCGCCGTTGAAGGCGATCTCGTTCGACTGGCACTGGGCGATGCCGCGGCGCAGCGCGCGCGCCGGGATATTGATGGTCCCCGTGATGTAGCGCAGCGAGGCGGTGCCTGCCGGGCCGGCCGGGCCCATCGGGCCGGTGGCGCCCTGCGGACCGGCGGGCCCCATCGGTCCCACCGGCCCGGTGGTGCCGGTTTCGCCCTGGAGACCCTGTTCGCCCTGCGGCCCTTGGGGCCCGATGTCGCCCTGCGGACCGGCGAGACCCTGTTCGCCCTGCGGCCCCTGAGGCCCGATGTCGCCCTGCGGACCGGCAACACCCTGTTCGCCCTGGGGTCCCGGAGGACCGGCGTCACCCTGGGGACCGGCGAGGCCCTGTTCGCCCTGCGGCCCCTGGGGCCCGATGTCGCCCTGCGGACCGGCAGCACCCTGTTCGCCCTGCGGCCCTTGGGGCCCGATGTCGCCCTGCGGACCGGCAACACCCTGTTCGCCCTGGGGTCCCTGAGGACCGGCGTCACCCTGGGGACCGGCGAGGCCCTGTTCGCCCTGCGGCCCCTGGGGCCCGATGTCGCCCTGTGGACCGGCAACACCCTGTTCGCCCTGGGGTCCCTGAGGACCAACGTCACCCTGGGGACCGGCGGTACCCGCTTCGCCCGCGGCACCGGCCTGGCCGGCGGGCCCCGCTGGACCTGCCGGGCCGGTGTCACCCGCGGGTCCCTGGGGCCCGGTGGGGCCCTGCGGTCCGACAGCACCAATGGTCAGACCGTAGTCGAGCTGCGTCGTGCCCAGGCTGCTGAAATGCTCGATCGTGAGCATGTAGTCGCCCGCCGGGGGCAAGCCGCCGGGCAGGGTGCAGGTCAGCATCGTCAGCGACTCTGGGCCGCGCGAGCGCATGCAGTTGCGCGAGATGTCGCCCACGTCGCCCAGCGTGATCCGTGAGCGGGCGCCCGAATGCTGCAGGTTTTCACCCAGGACCACGAAAGCATCCAGGTCGTCCATCACCACCACGGACACGATCCGGGGCTCGGCCGCCAGGGCGCCGCCGGAGGCGATTGCGAATGCGAGTGCGCTGGCCAGCGCCGTGCGATTGCGGGTCTTGCTCATTGGATTTCCCCTTTTCCATGTACCGGGGTTGCCCCGGCACTCCCGCGGAAACGTGAAGCAATGAGCGTGCCAAGTGTGACGAAGTTCCTGTTCTACGGTCATCTGGCGGCGCGGCCGCGCCAGCCGGGCGGACATCAGTACAGTTCCAAACCACTGTGATCTGCCGGTTCGAGGCGCATGGCCGGTGCGCGCCGCCGCCTGCGTTGTCCCGCCAACCGGTACAGCCTCCAAGGAGCCGTGATCGCGATGGAAGTGCCCACGGTTGTCATCTCGCGCGAGGCAGGGACGCTCCGCGTCCAAGTGCGTGGCGCGGCCTCGCCCGAGGCCACCCGGGCCTACTGGCGGCAGATCGTCGAGGAGTTCGCCCGCGAGCCGGTGGACTACGTGCTGCTGATCGACGAACTGCGTGGCCCCGCGTTGAGCGCCGGGGACTGGCAGGCGCTGGTGCGGACGCTGGTCGGCTCCGGCCTGGAGTCGGTGCGCATCGCCCACGTGAAGCCCAATGGCCTGGACGAGATCGAGCACTGTGAACTCTCGGCGCGCCAGGTCGGTTTCCAGGCCCGCGTGTTCATGGACGTGCGCGAAGCCCGCCTCTGGCTGCGCTACGGACAGCAGCCGACGGATTGAACCGCCGCCAAGGCGCGGCCGGAATCCATCGTTGCCTGGTCCGGAGAGGGTTTGCGCCAGGAACCGCGCGGAGGCGTCCGGTATGATTCAGGCCCTTTTGCGCATGCCCGGCCGTACTCGATGACGCCCATCACCTATCGTCCCGACATCGATGGCCTGCGTGCGCTGGCGGTGCTGTCGGTGGTGCTCTTCCATTACCAGCTGGGCCCGGTGCCCGGCGGCTTCGTCGGTGTCGACGTGTTCTTCGTGATTTCCGGCTACCTGATCACCGCGATCATCGCCGGGGAGATCGGGCGTGGCAGCTTCTCGTTCACCGGCTTCTACGACCGGCGCGTGCGGCGCATCCTCCCGGCGGCCCTGGTGGTGGTGCTCGCCAGCCTGGTCGCGGGGTACTTCATCCTCCTGCCGACGGCCTACACCACGCTTGGAGCAAGCGCGGGCTATTCCGCCGCCGGCCTGGCCAACTTCTATTTCCTCTGGAACACCGGCTACTTCGACGCGAGCGCGGAGATGCAGCCGATGCTGCACATGTGGTCGCTTGCGGTCGAGGAGCAGTTCTACCTCGTCTGGCCGGTGATCCTGCTGGTCGTCGCGCGTCTGTCGTCGAATTCCCCGCGGATCATCGCGGGCGCGCTGGCGGCGATCATCCTGGCCAGCTTCGCGACATCGGTCGCCATCCTCGAAGTCGGGGATCCCAAGATCGGGTTCTATATGCTGCACTCGCGCGCCTGGGAACTGGCGCTCGGCGCGCTGCTGGTGTTCCTGCCGCGCATCCCGGGTCGGGTCTTCGCCGAAGTACTGTCGCTGCTGGGGCTGGGGCTGGTGGTCGCCGCGTTCTTCCTGCTCGATGCGGAGTCGAAGTTCCCGGGCGCCAACGCGGCCTATCCGGTGGTGGGCGCTGCGCTCCTGGTCTGGCCGCGGGAGCAGGGCACCTGGATCGCCCGCCTGCTGGCCCTGCCTCCGCTGGTATTCATCGGCAGGATCTCGTTCTCGCTGTACCTCTACCACTGGCCGGTGCTGGTCTTCTACCGCCTCTATGGCACCGGAGAGCAGCCGGGTACCCGCGAGGCCCTGTGGCTCGCGCTGGCCAGTCTCGTGCTCGCGGTGCTGTCCTGGCGTTTCATCGAGCAGCCGTTCCGCAGGCGCCGGGGACGCAAGGGCGTGAATGTCGCGGTGGGCTCGACGGCCATCGTGGCGGTGGCCGCCTGCGGACTCGCGGTCGCCACATCGGGCGGCCTGCCCGCGCGCCTGCCGCCGGAGCTGCGGAAGCTGGAGCACTACGCCGCGGAGACCGTGACCTCGCAGAACGGCCGCAATGACTGCTTCATCACCAGCCTCCACAAGCGTGGCGTCCGCGATTTCTCGGAAGATGAGTGCGTCGACATCCGGCCGGGTCGTCGCAACGTGCTGCTCGTCGGCGACAGCCACGCCGCGCACTACGGCAAAGCGCTGCGAGACGTCTATCCGGAAGTAGAGTTTTCGCAGGTCACCGCGTCCGGCTGCCGCCCGGTAGTGCAGTCGCCTGATGCGAAGAAGAACACCTGCACGAGACTGCTGGACAAGGTCTTCAGCGAGTACATTCCGCGTGGCGATTTCGATGCGGTGATCCTCGCCGGACGATGGTCGGCGGGGAATTCCGCCCGCCTGGCGAAGACGGTCGAGCAGATTGCGCCGCAGGTCGGCGAAGTCATCGTGTTCGGTCCGGTTCCCGAGTACACCTCGGAACTACCGGTGCTGCTGGCGAGGTCGGCACTGCGGAAGGACAATGGCGCGCTGGTCGACGAAGCCCGGCTCTACGCCCAGGCCGAGAAGGCCACGCAGGCTGTTTCCGGGCGGATGCAGCCGCTGGGCGTGTCCTTCTACGCCCCCTTCGACGCCATGTGCGAGCAAGGCCGGTGCGTCGCCACGACGGCCGCGGGCGTGCCCGTGCAGTTCGACAAGGCGCACCTCAGCTACGAGGGCGCCCGCCTCGTGATCGAGCGTTTCAGGTCACAGGGACTGCTGGCGTCGGGTGCGGCTGCTCCCGCGGGCGCGTCGCAGCGCCCCGCGGCGACGGCTCAGCCAGCGGCGTCGCGGAAGTAGGGTTCGACCTCGCCCTGGAGCTTCATCGTCATCGGATTGCCGCGGCGGTCCAGCGCCTTGCCCACGGCAACGCGGATCCAGCCCTCGCTGACGCAGTATTCCTCGACGTTGTTGCGTTCCTCGCCCTTGAAGCGGATGCCGACGCCGCGGGCCATGGCCGCTTCGTCGTAATGGGGGCTGCGCGGGTCGTTGCTGAGGCGATCGGGAGGCGTGTCGTTCATGGCCGCTACTTTACCGCGGCCGCCTCCGCGCCTCCACGCCCCAGCGGGTCGGGCAGCGGGTCGCCGGCGGCGACGAAGTCGAGCGACACCGAGTTCAGGCAGTGGCGTTCGCCCGTGGGCGGCGGGCCGTCGGGGAAGACGTGGCCGAGATGGCTGCCGCAGCGCGCACAGACCTCCTCCACGCGCACCATGCCGTGGCTGAGGTCGCGCACGTAACGGATGTGCGCCGGGTCGAAGGGTTCGAAGAAGCTCGGCCAGCCGGTGCCCGAGTCGAACTTGGCGCTGGAGCGGAACAGCGGCAGGCCGCAGAAGCCGCAGGTGTAGGTGCCGTCGCGCTTGTTGTCGAGGAAGGTGCCGCAGAACGGTGCCTCGGTGCCGTGGGCGAGAAGCACGCGACGGGCGTCGTCACCGAGTGCCTCCGTGAGACGGCGGCGCTGGGCTTCGTCGGGGGGCGACAGGTCGAAGGCGGTCATGCGCGGCTCCTGTGGGGGAGTGGACGGGGCAGGGCCGCCATTATCGCGCTCAGGACGCTTCGCGGCGGCCCTGGGCGCGGGCACGCGCGATCACCGCGCGCATCTGTTCGCGGTCGCGATGGCGCGATATCGGCACCGCGCCGAGCGCGATCGCGCGTTCCCGGAGTTCCCCGGTGACGTCGTAATGGGCGCCGCTGGTCTTGTCCTGGAAGGCGCGCCGCGGCATACCCAGCGCCGCCGCGAACGCGTGCAACTCGTCCAGGGTGTCGGCCATCAGATGGGCCCAGCGGTGGCCGCGCCACAGGGTCACGGCATCGTCCACGTAGACCGCCATCGCGCCGTTCAGTCGTCCCTGGCCGCGACGTTGCCGCGCGCCTGCAGGTCGCGGCGGACCCAGTCGTCGACCAGGCGCTTCTCGTGCCGCAGCGGGTCGCTGCTGGACGGCAGGCCAATGCCGCTGCTCAGGAAGCCGGGGTCGGTGAGCCGGCGTTCGCCGCTGTCGGCCACCTGGCCGCCTGCGTCGTACAGGGTGTAGCGCAGGCTGATGCGCGGCGGGTAGACGTCGCGCACCACGCGGACGAAGTCGGCCCGGCGCGCGCCGTACTCGTAGTCGCCGGCGCGGTCGATGTCGGTGATGTGGACCTCGAGCCGCTCGCCTGGCCCCAGTGCCTTGCCGGCGCGCGTGGCCACGTAGGCGGCGATGTCGTGCACCCAGTTGCCGCGTCCGGCGGCGAAACGGTCGCGGCTGTAGCGGATCTCGGTGAAGCCGGCGGGATCGTCCCAGGACACCGCAACCGGGCCTTCGGCCTCCAGGCTGCGAGGGTAGTCGGGATCGGTGATGCGGGTGGCGGCGCCGGCGGGAACTGCGAAGGCGAACGCCAACGCGGTGGCGATCGCGGCGGTCGTGATGTGTCGTTGGCGTGGCATGGCTGCGGTTCCTTGCCGTCGTATTGACCGAGTCTGCGCCCCCATGCGTTCCGCGGCAATGAAATCGGGCGGCGGCGACACGCTTCGTTCAGCCTGTGCGCAGCGGCGGCACCCTTGCGCCGGTGCCAATGCGCCCGCATCTTCAAGCAATGGTGACTGGAAACATCCGCCCGGGCCGGCGGTCCGTGCCGCGTCTGCGTCGCGCAGTCGTCGTGGCACTGCTCGCGTCCGCACCGCTGGCGCAGGCCGGCGACCTGCTGGAGCGGCTTGCCGCAGCCGCGCCCGGGATCGATCGCGAGGTGCTGGCGCTGGCGCTGGAGGCGCGTGACTGCGCGCGCCTGGGCGGCGGCGCGGGGGCCGATGCCGCGCGGCTGGCGGTGATCGACTACACCCGTCCCTCGACCGAGGAACGGCTGTGGGTGTTCGACCTCGTGCGCGGGACCCTGCTGCACGAGGAGCACGTCGCCCACGGTCGCGGCAGCGGCGACGGCATGGCCACGCGCTTCTCCAACGTCGAGGGCAGCTACCAGTCGAGCCTCGGCCTGTTCGCCACCGCCGAGACCTATGTCGGCGGCAATGGCTACTCGCTGCGCATGGATGGCCTGGAGCCCGGCATCAACGACGCCGCGCGCGAGCGCCTGCTGGTGATGCACGGCGCCGACTACGTCGATTCCGCGCAGGCCCGCCGGCAGGGCCGACTGGGACGCAGCTGGGGGTGTCCCGCGCTGCGACCGGAAGTCACGCGCGAGGTCATCGATCACCTGAAGAACGGACAGCTGCTGTTCGCCTATGCACGCGATGCCGCGTGGCTGGAAGGTTCGCGCTTCCTGCACTGCGATCTGGCTGAACGTGGGGGCTCCGGCAGGCGCTGACCTTCACGTAGCTTCGCCCGTGGCTCGCGCAGCATCCGGCGGACCAGGAACGAAGGACCGACGCATGATGACTTCCGCCAAGCCGCTTGCCCTCGCGCTGTGCGCGATCCTGTCCACTGCGCCGCTGCTGGCGTCCGTGCAGGAAGGCCCCGCCGAGCCCGGCGCGAAAGCCAGCGAAGAGGCTGCACGCCCGCAGGCGAAGGCCGCCGACCATCCCGCCAACGACGCTGGCGCCCGGAGCGGCGACGACGCGATGCTGCGCGCGCAGGTGCTGCTTGATCGCGCGCGCTTCTCGCCGGGCGAGATCGACGGGCGCGGCGGATCCAACACCCGGCGCGCGATCGCGGCCTTCCAGCGCAGCCGCGACCTCGATGCCAGCGGTGAACTGGACGAGGCCACCTGGAAGGCGCTGGACGCCGACACCGCTCCGGTGCTGGTGCAGTACGAAATCACCGGCGCCGACGTCAGCGGCCCGTTCCGCAAGCTGCCCGGGGACATGATGGAGAAGTCGAAGCTCGACGCGCTCGGCTACGAGAGCGCGGCCGAGGCCCTGGGCGAGAAGTTCCATGCCAGCCCGGCGTTGCTGAAGCGACTCAACCCCGGCAAGGAGTTCCGCGCCGGTACGAGCGTCGTGGTGCCGGGCGTGTCGGGCGCCGCGCCGCTGCCGGAGATCGCCAAGGTAGTCGTCGACAAGTCCGATTCCGTGCTGCAGCTGGTCGATGCCGGCGGCAAGGTCGTGGCCCAGTTCCCGGCCTCCACCGGCAGCGAACACGATCCTCTGCCGATCGGCGAATGGACCATCCAGGGCGTCGCGCGCGACCCGACCTTCCACTACAACCCCGACCTGTTCTGGGACGCGGACAAGTCGCACGCCAAGGCGACGCTCGCGCCGGGCCCCAACAACCCCGTGGGCGTGGCCTGGGTGGACCTGTCGAAGGAGCACTACGGCATCCACGGCACGCCGGCGCCGGAGAACGTCGGCAAGACCGATTCGCATGGCTGCATCCGCCTGAGCAACTGGAACGTGCTGGTGCTGGCCGATGCGGTGAAACCGGGCCTGCCGGCGGTGCTGCAGGAGTAGGGCGTGCGCCATGTGGCGATCGTCCTCGCGGGCCTGCTGCTGGCCGCGGGCCTGCACTTCGTGCTGATGCCGGACGCCGAGCGGGCGCGGATCCTGCAGGTGGCCCCGTCATCGGCGGCATCGTCCGTGGCGGCGGCTGACGCGGACGTCGGGATCGCCGCGCTGCCGGCATCCGACGCGACGCCTGTTGCATCCGCCGTCGCCGCGCCGATGCCGGAGTTGCCGGTGGACACCGGCACGGTGCCACCCGACGCAGCGCCCATCGCTGCGCCCCCGCCTTCCGGCCTGCTCGTGCCGGTGCAGGGCATCGCGCCCTCGCAGCTCTCGTCGACCTTCGACGACGACCGCGGCGAAGGCCGCGTGCACGAGGCGCTGGACATCATGGCGCCGGCCGGGACGCCGGTGCTGGCGGTGGCCGACGGCCACGTCGAGAAGCTGTTCGACAGCGACCGCGGCGGGCTGACGATCTACCAGTTCGAGCCGGGCGGCGAGTACGCCTACTACTACGCGCACCTGGAACGCTATGCGCCCGGACTGGAAGAGCAGCAGCAAGTGCGCCGGGGCGAGGTCATCGGCTATGTCGGCAGCACCGGCAACGCCGATCCGGCGGCGCCGCACCTGCACTTCGCGATCTTCCTGCTCGGCCCCGAGAAGCGCTGGTGGGAAGGCACGGCGATCGATCCGTATCCGCTGCTGGCAGACGGGGCGCGCTGAGGCGTCGGGCAGGGCACGGCGCACCGCCGCGGTCCTGTGCGGACTCAGTCCAGCAGCGGCTCCAGCGCGGGCCAGACGTGGTCGTGGATCGCCGGCTGCGCCGCAGCGGTCGGGTGCAGGTTGTCGTCCATGAAGTTGCCGCGGTCGGCGGCCACGGGTTCGAGCAGGAAGGGCAGCAGTTCGACGTCGAACAGGGTGGCCAGGTCGCGGTAGACCTGTTCGAAGCCGCGGGTGTAGTCGGGGCCGAGGTTGGGCGGCATGCGCATGCCCACCAGCAGCACCCGGGCGCCGACGTGCTGCGAGGCGCCGACCATGCGCGCCAGGTTGCGCCGCATCTCCGGCAGCGGCAGGCCGCGCAGGGCGTCGTTGGCGCCCAGGGCGATCACGACCACGGTGGGGCGGTGGCGCAGGACTTCGCCGACCACGCGCGCCGAGCCGCCGGCGCTGGTCTCGCCGCTGATGCTGGCGTTGACCACCTGCCAGCCCGGATGGCCGGCGGCGATGCGTTCGGCCATGAGCGCCACCCAGCCCTCTTCGGCGCGCAGGCCGTAGGCGGCGGAGAGCGAATCGCCCATCACCAGCACGGTGCCGCGCGGCGCGCCGGCTTCCGCCGCGGCCGCGGCCGGCTGCGCCTGCGCGGCGGTCGCCAGCAGCAGGACGCACAAACCCATGGCACATTGCAGCCAGCGCCGCCGCGCCCAATATCCTGTCTTCATCCCGCGATTCCCAAGTTCCGCCCGTGGATCGTGCCCGCTCCAGCAGGGGCACCCGTGGCGGACATCATGCCCCGATGAAGGACACCATGGCTGACTCCCCCCGAACCACCACCACCGCGCCCGCGCTGTCGGCCAGCGACCTCGGCAAGCGCGTCGCGCTGCCCGGCGGCGAGCTGGTGATCCTCGATGGCGTCGGCTTCGGCGTCGCGCGCGGCGAAAGCGTGGCGATCGTCGGGCCCTCGGGCTCGGGCAAGAGCACCCTGCTGTCCCTGCTCGCGGGCCTGGACACGCCGACCCGTGGCGCGGTGGCGATCGACGGCGCGCCGCTGTCCACGCTCGACGAGGACGGCCGCGCCCGCGTGCGCGCCGAGAAGGTCGGCTTCGTGTTCCAGAACTTCCAGCTGCTGCCCTCGCTGACCGCGCTGGAGAACGTGATGCTGCCGCTGGAGCTGCGCGGCGACGCCGATGCCGAAGGGCCGGCGCGCGCGATCCTCGGCCGCGTCGGCCTGGGTGAGCGCCTGGGCCACTACCCGCGGCAGCTGTCGGGTGGCGAGCAGCAGCGCGTGGCGGTGGCCCGTGCCTTCGTCACCGACCCCTCGTTGATGTTCGCCGACGAGCCGACGGGCAATCTCGACACTGCCACCGGCCAGGCGATCATCGAGCTGCTGTTCGCGCTCAACCAGGACGCCGGCACCACCCTGGTGCTGGTCACCCACGACGAACACCTGGCCGAACGCTGCCGGCGCACGCTGCGCATCGAAGGCGGGCGGCTGGTGGCCGACAGCGGGCCGCTGGCATGAGGATCGCCGGCCTTGCCTGGCGCCAGCTGCGGCGCGACCTCGCCTCGGGCGATGTCCGCATCCTGCTGGCGGCGCTGGTGCTGGCGGTGGTGGCGGTGACCGCGGTCGGCTTCGTCACCGACCGCGCCGCGCGCGCGCTGGCGATCGAGGCCAACCGCCTGCTCGGCGGCGATGCGGTGCTGCGCGGCGACGCGCCCATCGACGGCCCGGCGCGCGAGGCGGCCGCGGCCGCGGGCCTGCGCAGCGCCGATACGGTCGAACTCGACACCATGGTGCGCGTGGGCCGCGGCGACGCGGCGCAGCTGCGGCTGGGCGAGCTGCGCGCGATCGGCGAAGGCTTCCCGCTGCGCGGCGAATACCGGATCAGCGGCGCCGACGGCGTCGAGCGCGTGGCCGACGGCGTGCCGGCGCCGGGCACGCTGTGGATGAGCCGCGGTGGCGCCGACACCCTCGGCGCGCGCATTGGCGACACCGTCGGCATCGGCATGCTGGAGCTGCGCCTGGAGGCGCTGGTGGTGCAAGAGCCCGATGCCGCACTGGACTACTTCAACGTCGCGCCCAAGGTCTTCATCCACCCCGACGACCTCGCCGCCACCGGCCTGGTGCAGGAGGGGAGCCGCATCCGCTACCGCCTGGTGGTGGCGGGCGACGCGGGCGCGGTGGAGCGCTTCACCACCGTGGCGCGCGACAACCTCGCGCGCGGGCAGCGCCTGGAAACCGCGGCGGATGCGCGGCCGGAGGTGCGCTCGGCGCTCGACCGCGCGGGCCGCTTCCTCGGCCTGGCCGCGCTGGTCTCGGTGGTGCTGGCCGCGGTGGCGGTGGCGATGGCCGCGCGCCGGCACAGCGCGCGCCACCTGCAGGGCGCGGCGGTGATGCGCTGCCTGGGCGCCAGCCAGTCCACGCTCGCCGGGATCCACGTCGGCGAGCTGCTGATGCTGGGCCTGCTGGCCTGCACGGTGGGCGTGGGCATCGCCTGGGGGCTGCAGTGGGCGATCGGCGGCTGGCTGGCCGGCATGCTCGGCATCGCGATCCCGCCGGCGGGCGCGATGCCGGCGCTGCGCGGCTACGGCGTGGGTCTGGTGGTGCTGCTGGCCTTCGCCGCGCCGCCGGTGCTGGCCCTGCGCCGGGTGCCGGCGCTGAGCGTGCTGCGCCGCGACCTCGATCCGACCGAGCCGGCGGCGCTGCTGGTGTTCGCCGCCGGCATCGCCGGCATCGCGGCCCTGCTGTGGTGGCAGGCGGGCTCGGCGACGCTGGCGCTGGCGATGCTGGTGGGCATCTCGCTGACGCTGGGCGTGCTGGCGCTGCTGGCCTGGTTGATGATCCTCGCGGTGCGCCGCCTGCGCACGCGTCTGCGCGGCAGCGCGCGCTACGGGCTTGCCAACGTCAGCCGCCGCGCCGGCACCAGCATCGCCCAGGTGTCCGCGCTCGGCCTCGGCCTGATGGCGCTGCTGCTGCTGACCTTCGTGCGCACCGACCTGATCGGACGCTGGCAGCTGGCGCTGGCCGAGGAGGCGCCCAACCGCTTCATCGTCAACGTGCAGCCCGACCAGATCGATGGCGTGGCCGAGGTGGCCGCGGCGCAGGGCCTGGCCGAGCCGGTGCTGTACCCGATGGTCCGCGGCCGCCTGGCCACGCACAACGGCCGCGTGGTGAGCGGGGCCGACTTCGCCGGCGACGACGGCGACGAGGATGCGCGACGCGCGCAGCGCCGCGCCGACCGCGAGTTCAACCTCTCCACCGCGCGCGAACTGCGCGAGGACAACCGCGTGAGCGCGGGCGAGTTCTGGGGGGCGGATGGCGGCGACGGCGTGGAGCTGTCGGTGGAAACCGGCTTCGCAGCTTCGCTGGGCTGGGCGCTGGGCGACCGCGTCGCCTTCGACATCGCCGGCCGCCGCATCGAGGGCCGCATCACCAGCCTGCGCGAGGTCGACTGGGAGAGCTTCCGGCCGAACTTCTTCGTGCTGTTCTCGCCCGGCGCGCTCGAGGGCTACCCGGCAAGCTGGATCACCGCGGTCAGCGTGCCGCAGGGCGATACCGCGTTCACGCGCGCGCTGGTGGAGCGCTATCCCAACGTCTCGGTGATCGACATCGACGTGGTGCTGGCCCAGGTGCGAAGCACCGCCGACCAGGTCTCGACGGTGGTGGAAGTGGTGTTCTGGTTCGCGCTCGCCGCCGGCCTGCTGGTGCTGCTGGCGGCGATCAGCGCCAGCCAGGACGAGCGCCTGCTCGAGGGTGGGGTGATGCGCGTGCTCGGCGCCAGCCGGCGGCAGCTGCGGCTGGCCCAAGCCTCGGAGTTCGCGGCCATCGGCCTGCTGTCGGGACTGGTGGCGGCGATCGCGGCCACGGTGCTGGCGGGCGTGGTTGCCACCCGCGTGTTCGACCTGCCGTGGACGCCGGACCTGGCCATGGCCGCCGCCGGCGGCCTGGCCGGCATGGCGGCGGCGCTGGCCGCGGGGCTGTGGGCCACGCGGCGCGTGCTCGACGCGCCGCCGGCGGTCACCCTGCGCGAACTGCAGGGCTGAGGATGCGGGGGGCGGAACCCCCGAGCATTCAGAGCCGGGCCGGGCCGGGCTCGGCCTCGAAGCGGCGGGCGTAGCCGCGCTCTTCGGCGATCGCGAGGACTTCGTCATCGGCGCTGTCGGGGGCGCCGTAGACGGCGTAGACCACGTCGTCGCCCTTGCGGCCGACCTGGTGCAGGCGGTAGCGGGACTGGCCGCTGCCGGTGTCGGGCGGGTAGTGGGTGGGCGGGGTGGTGGCGTTGATGTCGAGTTCGCTGTTGTCGACCGGGCCTCCGACGAAAAGTGCTCGCATGCGGGGTTCCTCTGCTTGCCTTGGGGGAGGCCCCGATGCTGGCAAAGCCGGCATTCGAATCCGATGAAGCGCGTGTTGCCGCGGCGTTGAGGGCGGTGGCGGCACTACAATCCCCGCCCTGTTCATTGATCGGGCCCATGATGTCCAGCCACGGTGACCCCGCGCTCGACGCGCTGATGCTTCCTTTCGCCGACGGCACGCTGGCGCGCGAGCCCGGCGCGCTGTTCCTGCGCGCGCGCAAAGGTGCCGCCCTGGCCGCCGGCGACTGGCCGGGGCTGGACTGCGAGACGGCGTTCAGGCCGGATGCGGCGGCGCTGGAGCGTGCCGGGATTGCCGTGGCCAGTGAGTCGATGGCTGTCGATGGCGAAGCCGGCCGGCCCCTGGTGCTGCTGCTGCCGCCGCGCCAGCGCGACGAGGCCCGCGCGCTGTTCGCGGAAGCCCTGTCGCGTGCCGCGCCCGGCGCGCTGGTGGTGGCCAGCGTCGCCAACGATGCCGGCGCGAAATCCGCCGAAGCCGACTTCGCGCGCATCGCCGGCCCCGTGAACACCCGCAGCAAGCACAAGTGCCGGGTGTTCTGGGCGCGCGCAGGCCAGCCCGGCGGCGATCCTGCGCTGGCGGCGCAGTGGCGCGGCCTGGACGCCCCGCGCCCGGTGGCCGGCGGCCGCTTCCTGAGCCGCCCGGGCGTGTTCGCCTGGGATCGCATCGACCTCGCCTCGGCCTTGCTGGCGCGCCACCTGCCGACCGACCTGCGCGGCCGGGCCGCCGACCTCGGCGCCGGCTACGGCTACCTCGCCGCCGAACTGCTGGAGCGCAGCCCCGGCATCGCCGCGCTCGACGCCTTTGAAGCCGACGCCCGCGCGCTTGCGCTGGCGCGTCACAACCTCGCCGGCTTCGCGCAGCGCGTGGCGCTGGGCTTCCACTGGCACGACGTGACCGCGGGCATTCCCGGCGGCTACGACGTGGTCGTCACCAATCCGCCCTTCCACGCCCCGGACGGCCGCGAGCGCCCGGACATCGGCCGCGCCTTCATCGCCGCGGCCGCGCAGGCGCTGCGGCCCGGTGGCCGCCTGTGGCTGGTCGCCAACCGCCACCTGCCCTACGAACAGGCGCTGGGCGCCGGCTTCGGCGAGGCGCGGCTGGTGGCCCAGGAATCCGGCTTCAAGGTCGTGGAGGCGATCAAGGCCACGGGCGCGCCGGCGGCATGGGCGCGGCGATGAAGCTGGTCAAGTCGCTGGCCAACCTCGGCTACGGCAGCCGCAAGCAGGTCGCGCTGATGTTCCGCGAGGGCCGCGTCACCGATGCCGCCGGCGAGGTGCTCTATGCCGACGACACGCCCGCCTGGGACGATGTGCGCGTCGACGGCGAGCCGCTGGATCCGCCGCCGGGCCTGCTGCTGATGCTGCACAAGCCGGTCGGTTACACCTGTTCGACCAAGGACCGCGGGCGACTGGTCTACGATCTGCTGCCGCCGCGCTACGCGCTGCGTTCGCCGACGCTGTCGACGGTGGGGCGCCTGGATCGGGAGACCAGCGGCCTGCTGCTGCTGACCGACGACGGCCAACTGCTGCACCGGATCATTTCGCCGAAGTCGAAGCTGCCGAAAGTCTACGAGGCGACGCTGGCGGAGCCGCTACGGGGCGACGAGGCGGCGATCTTCGCCAGCGGCACGCTGATGCTGGAATCCGAGAAGACGCCGCTGCTGCCGGCGGAACTCGAAGTGATCTCGCCCACGCAAGCGCGCCTGACCCTGCATGAGGGCCGCTACCACCAGGTGCGGCGGATGTTCGCGGCGGTCGGCAACCACGTCGCCGCGCTGCATCGTTCCGAGGTAGGCGGCCTGTCCCTCGGCGACCTGCCCGAAGGCGAATGGCGCAGCCTTGACGAAGCGGAACGCACCCGCCTCTTCGCCGCGCCCCTTTAGGGATCACTGCCCAGGGATCACTGTCTTTGTGGGAGCGGCTACAGCCGCGACAGCCGCTACGGATGGGCTGGGGTGTGCTCCTGGGGTGCGTCGCACCGGAGCCAAAAGCCCGTTCGTGTGAGTGCGCGCCGCATGAGGCGGCTGGCGGGGGGAGTGCTGCGCCCCGCCGTCAGCCGTCCATGGCTGAAGCGGGGCCTTGGGCCATCCCTGGCCCACTCTCCGCACTCCCCCCACCATCCACCTCCTGCACCACCTTCTTGGCACGGCCAGGCGAAAAGCGACGGACTCCGCGCTCCGCGACGGACGGTGCGGTGGCCTGAGGTCTGGCCCAAGGCGCAACGCCCAACGCCCAAGCAGCGGCTATCGCACAGCCGCAAGGGCACTACGCGGAAGGTTCTCCGGACGTCGTCATCCCCGAAGCCGGGAAACCACACGCTCGCGCGAGCGGGACACTGCGCGGTGGGTATGAACAGCGCACAAGGATGTGCGCGGTAGGCGAATCAGCCATGGATGGCTGCTTCGCCGGTTCATACCCACCGCGTAGTGGCACGCGTCCTTCCGAAGCCGAGGCACGCGTCCCCCCGAAGCAACAGTCCCCCAGGAGGGGCGCTCAAACACGAAGCCGAATCCAGGGAAGGCGCCCTGCAAAAAACGTCAGGAATCCCTGCGGAACAGCGCCTGCCACCCGGTGTGGCCCAGCTTCTCCAGCGTCTCGACATTGCGCTCGACGATCGCATCGGGATCCGGGAAGGCTTCGACCGCGCGGGAGACGCTGTCCTCGCGCAGCAGGTGCAGGGTCGGCCAGGGCGAACGGTTGGTGAAGTTGGCGATGTCGTCGGGATCGCTGCCCGCGAACTGGTACTGCGGGTGGAAGCTCGCGACCTGGAGCACCCCTTCCAGCCCCAGCTCCTCGACCAGCCCATCGGCGGCATCGAGGAAATCGTTGTAGTCCAGGAAGTCCCCGAGCACCTGTGGATGCACGATCAGCGTCGTGTCGGTGACTTCGGCCGGCGTGTCGCGCAGGTGCAGCAGCTCCTCGCCGAGCTGCTCCAGCAATGCCGCCTCGTCGCGCGCCTCGCTCAGCACCATGCGCACCTGGCCCTTGGCCACCACCGCCTTCGCGAAGGGACAGAGGTTCAGGCCGATGACGGCGCGCTCGAGCCAGCGGCGGGTGTCTTCGATCGGATCCATCGGCCTGCCTTGGGTTGCCGCCCCGGGAGTCGGGGGCGCTGCTGGAGCTGTGGGGCTTGCGGGGGGCGCGGCGCGGTCAGTCGCGGAAATTGTCGAACTGCAGCGGCAGCTCGAAGTCCTTGCCCCGCAGCAGCGCCATCACCGCCTGCAGGTCGTCGCGCTTCTTGCCGGTCACGCGCAGCTTGTCGCCGTTGACCTGGGTGTCGACCTTGATCTTCGAAGCCTTGATCTCGGTCGTGATCTTCTTCGCCAGTTCACGCTCGATGCCCTGCTTGACCGTGATCTTCTGCCGCGCGCCGGCGACGTTGGTGTCGATGTCGCCGAACTCCAGGCAGCGCGTGTCGATCTTCCGCGCCGCCAGGCGGGCGCGCAGGATGTCGGTCATCTGCTGCAGCTGGAACTCGCTGGGCGCGCGCTGGCTGATCACCGCGTCCTCGCGCTCGAAGGCCGCGTCCACGCCCTTGAAGTCGAAGCGGGTGGACAGCTCGCGGTTGGCCTGGTCGACGGCATTGGTCAGCTCGTGGGTGTCGACTTCCGAGACGATGTCGAAGGACGGCATGGCGCGCTCATTGCGTTGGAACGGAGTGGTCAGGGTACCGCAACGCGGCTGGAACGGCCGTCGTGCATCATGTGCGTCCGACCCCGATCCGCACCCCGCGACAGCCCCGGAGCCCGCCATGCACAAGACCGCCGCCTATGCCGCCACCTCGGCCACCGCGCCGCTGGCCCCCTGGAGCCTGGAGCGCCGCGATCCGCGCGCGGGCGAGGTCCTGATCGACATCCGCTACTGCGGCATCTGCCACTCCGACCTGCATACCGTGCGCGGCGAGTGGGGTCCGGTGGAGTACCCGCTGGTGCCCGGCCACGAGATCGTCGGCCACGTCGCCGCGGTGGGCGAGGGCGTGGACCGCTACCAGGTCGGCGATGCCGTCGGCGTCGGCTGCTTCGTCGACTCCTGCCGCAGCTGCCCGCAGTGTGCCGCCGGCGAGGAGCAGTACTGCGAGAAGGGGATGGTCGCCACCTACGGCAGCCTCGACCCTTCGACCGGCGAGACCACCCAGGGCGGCTACTCCACCCGCATCACCGTCCACCAGGACTACGTGCTGCGCATCCCCGACGGCCTGCCGCTGGATCGCGCCGCGCCGCTGCTTTGCGCCGGCATCACCACCTGGTCGCCGCTGCGCCACTTCGGGCTGAAGCCCGGCGACGAGCTGGGCGTGGTCGGCCTGGGCGGCCTGGGCCACATGGCGGTGAAGCTGGGCGTGGCCCTGGGCGCGCGGGTGACCGTGCTCAGCACCTCGGAGCGCAAGCGCGAGGACGCGATGAAGCTGGGCGCGCACGCCTTCGAGGTCGTCGGCGATGACAGCCGCGCCGCACGCCGGCTGGCCAAGCGCTTCGACATGATCCTCGACACGGCATCCGCCGCCCACGACTACAACCTCTACCTGGGCCTGCTGAAGATCGACGGCACCATGGTGCTGCTGGGCATTCCGGAGCCGTCGCCGGTTGCGGCCTCGTCGCTGGTGATGGCCCGCCGCCGGCTGGCCGGTTCGCTGATCGGCGGCATCCGCGAAACCCAGGAGATGCTCGATTTCTGCGCCGCCAACGGCGTCGCCAGCGACATCGAGCTGATCGACGCCAGCGCCATCAACGAGGCCTACGAGCGCATGCTGCGCGGCGACGTGCGCTACCGCTTCGTGATCGACGCCGCGACCTTCGGCGGCTGAGGACGCGATGGATCCGGTGAGCCCCGGCGTCGCCGGCGACGGCGATGCCGAAGCCGCGGCCGCCCGCGACCACCGCCGCGGCGTGCTCGCGATGCTGTTCGCGGTGGCCGTGCTGTGCCTGATGGACGCCTGCATGAAGCAGCTGGCCGGCCACTACCCGCCGATGCAGGTCGCCGCGCTGCGCGGCATGGTCGGCCTGCCGCTGGTGCTGGCCTGGGCGGCGGCGACCACCGGCTTGCGGCCGCTGTTCCGGGTGCACTGGCCGCTGCACCTGCTGCGTGGCGTGTTGGGCGTGCTGTTCCTGTCCTGCTTCGTCGCCGGCCTGCGCGACCTGCCGATGTCGACTGCGTACGCGATCACCTTCGTCGGCCCGCTGCTGGTGACCGCGATGGCGGTGCCGCTGCTGCGCGAGCACGTCGGCCCGCGGCGCTGGACCGCGATCGTGGTCGGCATCGTCGGCGTGCTGGTGGTGCTGCGGCCGGGCGGGGAGGGCGTGATGACCCGCGCCGGCCTGCTGGTGCTGTTCGCGACCGTCTGCTATGCGGCCTCGGTGGTGACCGTGCGCATGCTGGCCCAGCGCGACAGCGCGCAGTCGCTGGTGTTCTGGTTCCTGGGCATGGTGGCGCTGGGCGCGGGCCTGCTGGCCTGGCCGGAGTGGGTGCCGCTGCGCGCCGCCGATGCCTGGCTGCTGGGCGGCATCGCGGTCTTCGGCACCCTGGGCCAGGTGGCGCTGACGAATGCCTTCCGGCTCGGCGAGGCTTCACTGATCGCGCCGCTGGAGTACACCGCGCTGGTGTGGGTGGTGGTGCTCGACCTGGCGCTGTGGCACGCGCTGCCCGACGGCATGACCTGGCTGGGCGCGGCGATCATCGTCGCCAGCGGGCTCTACCTGATGCGCCGCGAGCGGGTGGTGCGCGCGCAGTCCGCGCCCGCCGACGCGCCGGAGCCGCCTGCGCAGGCATGAAAAAGGCGGGCCCGCGCGGGGCCCGCCTTGTTGCCGGGACTGCCGGCCGGCGGTCGACCGGATCGCCGCAGACCGGCGCGTCCGATCAGAACCGGGCGCCGATGCCCACGCCCAGCACCACCGGGTCGAGCTTGGCGTCGCCGGCCTTCACGCCGTTGACCTTCACGTCCGAGTCGGCCTGGAAATAGCGCGCATCGGCACGGGCGAACCAGGTCGGGCTGATGTTGGCATCCACGCCGACCGTGGCCACCGCGCCCTTGGCGGTCTCGATGCCGACGCGGTCGCCGGCCGGGGTGGCGGTCTCGTTGTCGTAGTTGGTCTCGTGGTAGCCGAGGCCGACGAAGGGCCGGATCGTGCTTTCGGCGGTGCCGAAGCGGTACTGGCCGCTCACCGAGTACGGCTGCGCATCGACGCTGCCGACCTTGCCGCCGCCGGCATTGACGCGCTGGCCGTAGCTGTCCGCGGCCCAGGCTTCAACGCCCCAGTTGTCGGTGATGTGGTAGGTCACGCCCAGCGTCGGGGTGCCTTCGCCGTCGAACTGCGTGCGGGTGCCGCCGATCTCGGGGTTGCGGGTCGGTTCGACCATCGAATAGCCGGCGACCACGGACACGCGCTTGTCGGCGGCGCTGGTGCCGTCCTGGGCGAAGGCCGCCGGCGCGATGGCCAGGGCCAGGGCGGCGGGAACCAGGACCTTGGCGATGCGGGACTGCTTCTTGGGGGAAATAACGGACATGGGGAGTCTCCTCGTTAACAACATATGGGCCCCTGGGAGTGGGGCGACGACATCCTGGCCGTGCACGCATGAATCGCACTTGTCGCGGGCGGGGCGGAAAAGGGAACTTCTGCACGCGCGGTTCATCCGCCACACGCGGCGTGGACACGGGTGAACGCGGCATGACCCTGGTCATGGCCGGTCGGCAGCCTGTGAGGCGCCGCGCGGCGAAGCGGGGTGCGGCCCGGGCGTGGCCGCCGGTTCCGAGGTTGGCGCTTGCACGCGCGGGGGCCACAATAGCGGTCCGCCTTACCGACCGTGGAGATACCCGATGGCCAGCCCCCAGGAAGCACGCGTACCGGACATCGGAGGCTACGACGACGTGCCGGTGATCGAGGTCCTGGTTGCGGCCGGTGACAGCGTCGACAAGGACCAGGGCCTGATCACGCTGGAGTCCGACAAGGCGACGATGGAAGTGCCGGCGCCGTTCGCGGGCATCGTGCGCGAGGTCAAGGTCAAGGTCGGCGACATGCTGTCCGAGGGTGGGCTGGTCGCCCTCATCGAACCCGCCGAAGGCGGCGCCGACGCACCGGCCCCGGCCGAAGCCGCGGCGCCGGAAGCGCCGCGCGCCCAGCCCGAGGCGCCGTCCGAGGTCCGCCCTGCCGCCGAGACCGGCACCCAGGTGCCGCCGGTGGCGGTGTCCGAAAAGCCGGACAACATCGCCCAGGCCGCCATCGACCGCCAGGCCGGCGGGACGGCCGCGGCCGATGCCGCCGCCGCGCCGCGCGTGCTCGGCGCCGACGCGGTGCTGCCGGGCAAGGTGCCCTATGCCAGCCCGGCCGTTCGCCTGTTCGCACGCGAGCTCGGCGTCGACCTGCTGCAGGTGGCGGGCAGCGCCCGCGGCGGCCGGATCACGAAGGAAGACGTGCAGAAGTTCGTGAAGTCGGCCCTGGCTGGCGGCGTGTCCGCGGGCGGCGGCGCGGTCGCGGCCGGTGGCGGCCTCAACCTGCTGCCCTGGCCGAAGGTCGATTTCTCGAAGTTCGGCGAGGTCGAGGAAAAGCCGCTGTCGCGGATCAAGAAGATCAGCGGCGCCAACCTCGCGCGCAACTGGGCGATGATCCCGCACGTCACCCAGCACGACGACGCCGACATCACCGACCTGGAAGCGCTGCGCGTCGCGCTCAACAAGGAAAACGAGAAGGCCGGCATCAAGCTCACCATGCTCGCCTTCATCATGAAGGCCGCCGTTTCCGCGCTGCAGAAGTATCCCGAGTTCAACGCCTCGCTCGACGCCTCGGGCGAGACGCTGACGCTGAAGAAGTACTTCCACGTCGGCTTCGCCGCCGACACGCCCAACGGCCTGGTGGTGCCGGTGGTGCGCGACTGCGACAGGAAGGGCGTCATCGAGATCGCGCAGGAGACCTCGGCGCTGGCGAAGAAGGCCCGCGACGGCAAGCTCGGCCCGGCCGAAATGTCCGGCGGCTGCTTCTCGATCAGCTCGCTGGGCGGCATCGGCGGCACTGCCTTCACGCCGATCGTCAACGCGCCGGAAGTCGCGATCCTGGGCGTGTCCAAGTCGGCGATGAAGCCGGTCTGGGACGGCAAGGCCTTCCAGCCGCGACTGGTGCTGCCGCTGTCGCTGTCCTATGACCACCGGGTGATCGACGGTGCCGCGGCGGCGCGCTTCACCGCCTATCTCGCACAGCTGCTCGGCGACATGCGCCGGGCGATGCTCTGAGGGCGCGGCCATGGCGAACACGATCGAAGTGAAGGTTCCCGACATCGGCGGCTATGACGGCGTGCCGGTGATCGAAGTGCTGGTGTCCGTCGGCGACACCGTCGCCGTCGACCAGGGCCTGGCGACGCTGGAGTCGGACAAGGCGACGATGGAAGTGCCCTCGTCGGCCGCCGGCGTGGTGCGCGAGCTGAAGGTCAAGGTCGGCGACAAGGTGTCCGAGGGCAGCGTGGTGCTGGTGCTCGAGGCCGAAGGCGCGGGCGGCGGCGATGCGCCGGCCGGCAAGGCGCCGGAGGCCGACGCGCCCAAGGCACCGGCCGCGGCCGACGACGCCGGCCCGGGCAAGCCGCCTGTGGCCAAGTCGCATCGCGCCCCGGCCGAGCCGGAAGCGCCGGCCGCAGCCGCCGCAAGCGGCCGCAAGGCCGACGTGGAATGCCGCATCGTGGTGCTCGGCGCGGGCCCCGGCGGCTACACCGCCGCGTTCCGCGCCGCCGACCTCGGGCTCGACACGGTGCTGATCGAGCGCTATCCCTCGCTCGGCGGCGTCTGCCTCAACGTCGGCTGCATCCCGTCCAAGGCGCTGCTGCATGCGGCCGAGGTGATCGAGCAGGCCGCGCACGCCGGCGCCTACGGCGTCGACTTCGGCAAGCCGAAGATCGACATCGACAAGCTGCGCGGCCACAAGGAAAGCGTGATCGGGCAGCTGACCAAGGGCCTGGCCGGCATGGCCAAGCAGCGCAAGGTGCGCGTGCTGCAGGGCGTCGGCCGCTTCGTTTCGGCCAACGAGATCGAAGTCGCCGGCGACAACGGCAAGACCCGGCTGCTGCGCTTCGAGCAGTGCATCATCGCCGCCGGTTCGCAGGCGCTGAAGCTGCCCGGCTTCCCCTGGGACGATCCGCGGATCATGGATTCGACCGACGCGCTGGAACTGGCCGAGGTGCCGAAGAAGCTGCTCGTGGTTGGCGGCGGCATCATCGGCCTGGAGATGGCGACGGTGTACCGCGGGCTGGGCAGCGAGGTGACCGTGGTCGAGCTTGCCGACCAGCTGATGCCCGGCGCCGACAAGGACCTGGTCAAGCCGCTGGCCGACCGTTTGAAGAAGCAGGGCGTGTCGACCCACCTGAAGACGAAGGTGGTGGAAGCCAAGACCGGCAAGAAGGGCATCGAAGTCGCCTTCGACGGCGAGAACGTCCCCGAGGGCAAGCTCTATGACCGCGTGCTGGTGGCCGTGGGCCGCAGTCCGAACGGGAAGAAGATCGACGCGGACAAGGCCGGCGTGCGCGTGGGCGAGCGCGGCTTCATCGACGTCGACGCGCAGATGCGCACCAACGTGCCGCACATCTTCGCCATCGGTGACATCGTCGGCCAGCCGATGCTGGCCCACAAGGCGACGCACGAAGGCAAGCTGGCCGCCGAAGTCGCCGCCGGCGAAGGCGATCCCGATAAGAGCCGGGAATGGGTCGCGCGCGTGATCCCGTCGGTGGCCTACACCGACCCGGAGATCGCCTGGGTCGGCATCACCGAGACGGAAGCGAAGGCGAAGGGCCTGAAGATCGGCGTCGGCAAGTTCCCGTGGGCGGCCAGCGGCCGCGCCATCGGCCTGGGCCGCACCGAGGGCTTCACCAAGCTGGTCTTCGACGAGGCCACGCACCGCATCATCGGCGCCGGCATCGTCGGCGTGCACGCCGGCGAGCTGATCTCCGAAGCCGCGCTGGCGATCGAGATGGGCGCCGAGGTCGGGGACATCGGCCACACCATCCACCCGCACCCGACGCTCGGCGAATCGGTGGCGATGGCGGCCGAGGTCTACGACGGAACCATCACCGACCTCTACATCCCGAAGCGCAAGTAGCGGGACACCACCGCGAGCCTGCCCCCCATCTGCCCTTCGGGGGATGGGGGCAGGCCGCCGTATCGTCAGAACGCCAGCGTCAACCCCGCCACCGGCCCGCGGAAGCGCTGGTCCAGCCCGACCGTGCCGTCGCTGCCGCTCTTGCGGACGTTGAGCTTGAACCAGTCGTAGCCGACGTGGACGCCCACCTTCGGCGTGAACCGGTATTCCACCAGTGCGTTGGCGCGGCTGATGTCGCCGTCGTAGTCGTCGAAGTCGCCCCAGTCGGCGTCCAGGTACTGGCCCTGGGCGACGAAGCGCCAGCGGCCGTCGGCGGTGTTCGCGGCGGCACGCAGGCCGACCACCGGCGCGTAGCCGGTCTCGCGGCCGTGGGCGCGGAAGCTCTCGTCGCCCGCGGTCGCGCGCAGGTCGGCTTCCAGGCGCGCGCTTTCCAGGCCGATCTGCAGGCCCAGGCTCGTGGTCGGGGTTTCCACCACCGCATAGTCGTAGACCAGGCTGGCGAGGTGGAAGTCGGTGTCCAGGCGGGCCTGGCTGTCGGCCGGGAACTCGATGCCGTCGAAGTCCAGGTCCTGGCCCAGGGTCGCGCTCTGGTCCTCGCTGTAGCGGAAGTAGTTGAACAGCAGGCGGTGGCGGTCGCCAGCGCGGAACATGCCTTCGATGCGCGGCACGGTCTTTTCGCCGATCTCCCAGCGCGGGCTTTCATACTCGTAGGCATCGCCGGCGACGATGGCGTCGGCGGTGAACTGTGTCTCGGCCTTGGCGTGCATGCCGCTCAGGCGCAGGGTGAATCGATCATCGTCGGCATGGGCGGCCGGGGCGAAAAGCGCCGCCGCCGCGCACAGCGCAAATGCGCCGCGGGTCAGGGGGGTCTTGCTCACGTGGGGAACTCCTTGTGGGGGGATGGGGCTGCTCTGCGGCGGCCGCCGGCGCACTTTCTGCCTGATCGGCGATGCAGCGGACGTGAAGCGGTGGCGCGATGGGCGACGCCCCGCGGCCAGTCGCAATGTGACCGTCGGCACGCTGCGCATCGCCCATGCGTCGCGTTTCCATCGGCTTAGGGCCAACCCCAGCTATCCGCGTCGCGCCTGGCGTGGCGCTATTGCCCAAGCGCGGCGGCAAGCCGCGCGGACCGGTTCCGGGGACGGGGGGAGCCAAGGCGCCAAAGGGCGCAACCAAGGGGTGGAGATGAGCATTCGAACGAATCAGGCAGTTGCGGTGCTGGCCCTGTCGATCGCGGTGGCCGCGTTTGCGGCGGCGCCCGCGCATGCGAAGGCGAAGTTCGTCGGCGACGACGGGGTGGACCCGGTCACGGCGAAGCTGGAAGCGGAGATGGTGCAGCGGCTCCAGGCCGAGGAGGTCCGGTTGCGCGCCGAACGTGCCGCGTATCCCGGCTATTTCCAGCGCGCCTATGCGGCCTATCCGAAGATCCCGCGCGGCACCCTGGAGGCGATCGCCTATGTGCAGAGCCGCTGGCACAACGTCCGCCACGAGGACGCCGGCGACATGGGCGACCACCACCACATGCCCGCCGCCCACGGCGTGATGGGCCTGTACGCGGGTGATGGCTTCGCCGACCAGGTGGGCGAGGCCGCGGCCCTGCTGGGCGTCCCGGCCGAACGCGTGAAGCAGGACCCGGCCACCAACATCCTGGCCGCCGCGGTGCTGCTCGACCGCCAGCTGCGCGGCAAGGACGTCAGGGACCTCGAATCGCTGGCGCCGGAACTGGCGCGCTACGCGGGCTTCTCCGCTTCGCCGGCGGATGGCGCCATCGACGACTATGCCCGCGCCAGCTTCGCCTTCGACGTGCTGCTGGCACAGGACCGCGGCATCGACGAGAAGGGCATGGTGGTGCCGCAGACCGCGGTGGCCTGGGAGCGCGCCTTCGACGCCTCCACGCTGGTGAAGCTGCAGGCGCCGTTCGTGCGCCTGGACGTGGAAGGCGACCGCATCGAGGTCGACGGCTTCGCCATCGACCCGGTCAGCGAGCAGCTCGTGCGCACGCCGTCGAAGAAGGACGGCGGCGACGGCAGCCTGCGCGCGCAGAGCACCGATTACGGTCCGGCGATCTGGAACCCCGCCCACTCCACCAACTACAACGCCTCGCGCAGCGCGGCCGTCAGCGCCGTGACCATCCACACCGCGCAGGGCAGCTATGCGGGCACCATCAGCTGGTTCAAGAACTCGGCGGCCAACGTCAGCGCCCACTACGTGATCCGCAGCTCCGACGGCCAGGTCACGCAGATGGTGCGCAACGCCCACACTGCCTGGCACGTGCGCAACCAGAACAGCTACACCCTGGGCATCGAGCACGAGGGCTACGTCAACAACAGCTCCTGGTACACCACCGCCATGTACAACGCCTCGGCGGCGCTGGTGCGAAATTTCTGCTCGAAGTACAGCGCCATCAGCTGCGCCAGCGCCTACAAGGGTGCGCCCAGCAGCGGCATCAACGTCCTGCCGACCTCGGTCAAGATCAAGGGCCACCAGCACTTCAGCGGGCAGACCCACACCGATCCGGGCATCAACTGGAACTGGGCGAGCTACTACACCCGGCTCAACCCGGGCGGTGGCGGTGGCGGCACCACGTACCTCGACCGCTTCGAGAGCAGCGTCGGCCACTTCAACACCAGCCCCGCGTATTCGGGCAGCACCACCGGTATTTCCACGGCGTCCACCGCGACGCGGGTGTGCACGACCCGCTACGCGGGCAACTGCTCGCTGCGCGTGCTGCTGAAGGACAACCCGAACACCAGCGCGGCCTGGGCGGTGCGCCTGCTCTCGGGCACGGGCAATCCGGGCAGCAACACGGCGATCACCCGCGCCAACGGCAGCATCGGCTTCTGGGTGTACTCCGGCGGCAGCGGCATGAGCGTGGCCGTGGGCATCGACGACAGCGACGGCACCGAGCGCTCCACCAGCAAGGCGATCCCGGCCAACAGCTGGACCTACGTGTCCTGGTCGCTGACCGACGCCAACCAGTGGAACGCCTGGGTCGGTGGCAACGGCGCGATCACCGCCGGCACCGTCAAGCTGGACGCGATCTGGCTGTACCACGCCAACACCAGCTACGACATCAACGTCTACATCGACGACGTGCAGGCCAGGAACTGACCCGGGTCCGGGCGGTGGCGGTTCGCCGCCATCGCCCATCCCACTGCGGCAGCGCGAGGGCCTGCGCCCGTCGCGGGCGGTCCGCATGCGGACAGGCCGCCCCGCGGCAGTTGCCGTTGCATTCCAGCGATCCGCCGGAAACGCCCCATGTCCACACTGACAGACCGGAAGGCGGGTCATCCCCGCCGCCGCTCCGTGATCCTTGCCGCCGCGTTCGTCGCCTGCGTGACGGGCCTCGCCCATGCGGGGCCTGTGTCCCCGCTGCTGGCAAGTGATGGCACGCGGCCGGATCCTTCGGCGCCCCTGGTGCGCGTGCGTGACAGCGCGACCGGTCGCAGCCTGCCGGCCCAGGCCGAGCTGCAATCACTCGCGCGCGCCGATGCCGTCCGCCAGGGCGCGCTGCCATCCTCGGGTGCGCGACTTGCGCAGGTCGCGCACGGTGCGTACCAGCTGTCCGTATCGGCGCCGGGTTACCACCCGCTGTCGATGCCCCTCCAGGTCGACGGCACGGCCGCGTTGCCGGTGACGCTCTGGCTGCAGCCACAGCGGCCCTCTGTCGAGGCCGAGCGCCGTGCCTTGCGTGCCGTTGAATGCGGTGTCTGCGCCATCGTGTCCGGTCATGTCTACGATCGCGATTCGGGGCGTCCGCTGCCGGGGCTGCGCATCCGCTCCGAGCGCGGGGGCAGCGCCACCACCGATCGTGACGGCGCGTTCGAGCTGGTGCTGCATGCATCCCCGCACACCACCACCGACGCCGAAGCCCTGCCCGAAACCACCAGCCTGGTGATCGAGGGCGGCGGCTACCGGCAGGCGCTGCGCAATCTCGCGCTGTACCAGGACAGCCATGACCTGATCCTGGATCTCGCCCCTGGCGGCTCGCCGCCAGCCGACTTCGGACACGTCCAGTTGCAGGCCGGGACGGCGCCTGCGCGCGCCGCGCTGGCCGGGGCTCCGGCCGTGGCGGCGATCGAAGCCGAGCGCGTCGCCACCGACCGGCACCAGGCCCTGGATCCGGATGATCCGGACACCGTGGCGATGGCGCGCGAACTCGCCGCCCAGGCCGCCACCCTCCCTGTGCCGGGCAGCATCCGCGTCGGCACCAACTGCTCGGGGCGCAGCTGCACGGGGGTGTCGGTCTACGCGCTGGAGGACTACGTCGGCCGCGGCCTGGACGATGAGTGGATCGCGTCCTGGCGGGCGGCGTCGCTGGCTGCCGGCGCGATCGCGTACCGCAGCTACGGCGCCTACCACGTGGCGAATCCGGTCAACAGCCAGTACGACATCTGCAGCAGCACGTCCTGCCAGGTGTTCCAGCCGGGTTCGGTGACGGCCACGGTCGCCGCCGCCGCGGCCACCCGCGGCGTGGTCCTGACCCGCGACGGCCAGAGCATCGCCTTCAGCGAATACTCGGCCGAAAACAACGCCTGGGACGACCCGTCCGATGGCCTGTCATGCAGCAATCCCGACCTCAGCTGCGGCAACGGCCGCAACGGATCGCCACGCAACGGCTGGCCCTGCCTGTCCGACCCGGTCGGGACCGGGCGCGGCTGTTTCGGCCACGGGCGCGGCATGAGCCAGTGGGGTACGCAGCGCTGGGCCGCCAACCACGGGCGCGACTGGCTGTGGATCACCAACCACTACTTCAACAACAGCAACCAGCCCGGCGGGATGCGCAATGCCTTCCTGGCCAACCTCGCCACCGCCACCACGATGCTCGACAACTTCGAGAACGGCGTGGGCCGGTTCGGAACCGGCCCCACCTACTCGGGCAGCACCGTGGGCATCAGCACCGCCTCGACTGCCATGCGGACCTGCAGCGTCCGCCACGGCGGCACGTGTTCCCTGCATGTCCGGCTGGTGGACGATCCCGGCAGCAGCGCCGCCTGGGCGGTGCGCCTGCTGTCGGGCGTCGGTACTCCCGCGGCGAATGCGCCGCTGCCGCGCCCCGGCAGCATCGGCTTCTGGGTCTATGCCGGCGGCAGCGGCATGAGCGTGGCCGTGGGCATCGACGACAGCGACGGCACCGAGCGTTCGATCAGTCGCGCGATCCCGGCCAACAGCTGGACCTACGTGTCCTGGTCGCTGGCCGACGCCGGCCAGTGGAACGCCTGGGCGGGCGGCAACGGCGCGATCACCGCCGCGAACGTCACGCTGGACGCGATCTGGCTGTACCACGCCAACACCAGCTGGGACATCAACCTCTACATCGACGACGTGCAGCTGCGGCACTGAGGGCGGGGCGACGCATCCGGCAAGGGGTTTCATGCGGCCGTGCGCCCCGGTGCGTAAGCTGTCGCGGTTTCCGCAGGCGCAGGGGAGCCGTCCATGGTCTTTCGCATCTCGCTGCTGCTGGTGTTCGCGCTGGCGGTGGTCGCCGGGCTTGCGCCCGACTCGTTCGGGGCGATGGCCTCCGCGGCGCTGGTCGCGGTCATCGGCCACGCCGGCTGGCTGTACCTGCTGATCGTGTTCCTGACCCTGGCCTTCCTCGCCTACCTGGCCTTCGGCCCGCTGGCGCGGCTGCGGATCGGCGGCCGCGACGCCGAGCCCGAGTTCTCCAACCCCGTCTGGCTGTCGATGCTGTTCGCCGCCGGCATGGGCATCGGCCTGGTGTTCTGGGGTGCGGCCGAGCCGGTCTCGCACCTGGTGAAGCCGCCCGAAGGCCTGCCGCCGGGCACGCCGCAGGCCGCGCGCGCGGCGATGCGATACACCTTCTTCCACTGGGGCCTGCATCCCTGGGCGATCTATGCGCTGATGGGCCTGGCCATCGCCTGGTTCCAGTACAACCGCAATGGCCGCGGCCTGATCAGCGACCTGCTGCAGCCGTTGATCGGCGACCGCCACCTGGGCTGGATCGGCAAAGTGGTGAACATCGTCGCCGTGGTCGCCACCGCGATCGGCGTGGCCACCACCCTGGGCTTCGGCACCATGCAGATCAGCGCCGGCATGGCGCGGGTGTTCGGCCTGCCCACCGGCCTGGGCATGCAGCTGGGCGTGATCGCGGTGTGCTTCGTGCTGTACATGGCCTCCAGCGCCAGCGGCGTGGACCGCGGCATCAAGTGGCTGTCGAGCTTCAACCTGGCCCTGGCCGGCCTGCTGCTGCTGGCGGTCGCGCTGCTCGGGCCCACCGGCTTCATCTTCGAGACCTTTACCACCTCGCTGGGCAGCTACCTCGACCACCTGGTGGAGATGAGCCTGCGCATGGCGCCGTTCTCCGAAAGCACCTGGGTGGCCGACTGGACGATCTTCTACTGGGCCTGGTGGATCTCGTGGTCACCCTTCGTGGGCGCCTTCATCGCGCGCGTGTCCTACGGGCGCAGCGTGCGCGAGTTCGTGCTCGGCGTGGTCGCGGTGCCGAGCCTGCTCGGCTTCGCCTGGTTCGCGACCTTCGGCGGCGCCGCGCTGTGGGGGCAGATGTTCGGCGGCGCGGACATGGCCGGTGCGCTCGCCGAAGGCTACGAGACGGTGCTGTTCGGCATGTACGACATGCTGCCGGTGTCTGGCCTGCTGTCCGCGCTCACCATCGCGCTGCTGGTGATCTTCTTCGTGACCTCGGCCGACTCCGCGGTGCTGGTGCTGGGGTCGATGTCCAGCGAATCCGCCGGCGATCCCAGCCTGTCGCGCAAGTTCGCCTGGGGCATCGCGATCGCGGTGATCGCCGCGGCGATGCTGGTCGCCGGTGGCCTGGGCGCGCTGCAGACCCTGATAACGGTGGCGGCGCTGCCGTTCGCGCTGCTGATGGTGGGGGTGATGGTGGGCCTGCAGCGGGTGCTGAGCATCGAAGCGCTGCGCGAGAAGGCCGAGGAGCGCCGCGCGCGCCGTGCGATCGAGGACTGGATCGCGCGCGAGCAGGCGCTGCAGGCGCAGGCCGACGCGGAACAGGAGCGGCAGGGCGGCTGAGCGCGGCCTGCCGGGAGCCCGGAAAAGTCGAAGCCCCGGCGGCTGCCGGGGCTTCTGCAAGGCCTGCACGGGATCGACGAGGTGAGCGTGCGGGCCGGGCAATGGGTCAGACAGCCCCGCTGCCAAAGGGTTCCCCGCCGCCGTCGCCGGATTGCCTGAATGGGTCGTGGCGCCTCCGATTCCGGGCGGCCGTCGCGGATCCGCCCGTTCAGGGAACTTTCCCACGAATGCCATTGGCCGTGAGCGGAATGTGACTGCTATACTTCCGGGGCTAGACGGGGCCGATATTCACCGCGGCTCCCGCACCATGGCCACAGGAAACCACGTGTTCAATCCCCTCGCCGCAGGTCCGCGGCTGGTGCGGCGCACGGTCACCCGGCAGGGGATCGCGGTCGCCGCGCTGGCGCTTGCGCTGCTCGCGAAGGGATCCGCATGGGCCCTGGGGGCGGTGGCAGGGGGGGGTGCCATCATCGTGGGCGGTGCGCTGTACGGCGTGCTCGCGCTCGGTGGGGGCATCGCGCCCGCCGTCGGCGCGCTTGCGCGCCTGGTGCTGGGGCTGTTGGCGAAGTGGTTCGTGGTGATCGCGACGCTGTTCATCGCGATCGCGGTGGCGAAGCTGCCGCCCCTGGCGGTAATCGGGGGCGTGGTCGTCGCCCTGGTGGTACAGGTGCTGGCCCTGGCCGGCGAACATCGAAACGGGAATCCTTGAAATGGCGGCTGCGGCGGAACTCACCCCCACCAGCTACATCCAGCACCACCTGCAGAACCTGACCGCGTCGGTTGGCGAGGGCGGCTTCATGACCCTGCACGTCGACACCCTGGTCAGCGCGGTGGCGATGGGCCTGCTGATCACCTTCCTGTTCTGGGTCGCGACCCGCAACGCGACCGCCGGCGTGCCCGGCAAGTGGCAGGCCTTCGTCGAGATCCTGCTCGAGTTCGTCGACCGCCAGGCCCGCGACACCTACCACGGTTCCAGCAAGCTGGTGACGCCGATCGCGATCACCCTGTTCTTCTGGATCCTGATGATGAACATGCTCAAGTTCATCCCGGCCGACTTCTTCGCCATCCCGCTGTCGTGGGTGGGCGTCAACTACTGGAAGCCGGTGCCGACGGCCGACGTCAACGCCACGCTCGGCATGTCCTTCAGCGTGTTCTTCCTGATGCTGTTCTTCGCCCTGCGTTCCAAGGGTCTGGGCGGCTTCTCCAAGGAGTTCCTGACCGCGCCCTTCGGCAAGTGGATGATGCCGTTCAACCTCATCCTCAACATCGTCGAGTGGCTGTCGAAGCCGATCTCGCTGGCGATGCGACTGTTCGGCAACATGTTCGGCGGCGAGATCGTGTTCCTGCTGATCTGGGTGCTCGGCGGCGCCAGCATCCTCGGCATGATCGGCGGCGCCCTGTTCGGTTTCGGCTGGATGATCTTCCACATCCTGGTGATCCCGCTGCAGGCCTTCATCTTCATGATGCTGTCGATCGTCTACCTGAGCCTGTCCGAAGACAGCCACTAGGCAGCCACCCAGAGTTCCAGTTCCACCCTCAACCCTTTCGTTCAACCCTCAAGCAACATCGCCCGGAGATAACCATGGATACCATCCTCGCCACCCTTGCCCAGGTCCAGGCCTCGACCGCCCTCGGTATCGGCATCATGATCGGCCTCGCCGCGCTCGGCGCCGGCCTCGGCCTCGCCATCATGTCGGGCAAGTTCCTCGAGTCGGCCGCGCGCCAGCCCGAGCTGATCCCGGTGCTGCAGGTCCGCATGTTCATCACCGCCGGCCTGATCGACGCCGCGTTCATCATCTCGGTCGCCGTCGGCCTGCTGTTCGCCTTCGCCAGCCCGTTCATCGGTCCGTGGACCGAGGCCCTGGCTCGCGTCGCCGGCTGATCAACGCTCCGCAGTCGGCAGGGGTGGCGACCGTCGCCCCCGCCACGCCGCAGGGCCGGCATGCGCAGCCGCGCATGCCCCGACCACCACGACAGGCAACGCCATGAACATCAATCTCACCCTGATCGCCCAGGCGCTTTCGTTCGCCGCGCTGATCTGGCTGATCGCCACCTTCGTCTGGCCGCCGCTGCTCAAGGCCATCGAGGAGCGCCAGCAGAAGATCGCCGAGGGCCTCGCCGCCGCCGACAACAGCCAGCGCGCGCTTGCGCAGGCCCAGGACCAGGCGAACGAGGAGCTCAAGGCCGCGCGCACCAAGGCCAACGAGATCATCGACCAGGCGCACCAGCGCGCCAACCAGATCGTCGAGGCCGCGCGCGTGGAAGCGCAGACCGAGGCCATCCGGCAGAAGGCGCTGTTCGACGCCGAGATCGAGGCTTCGGCCAACCGTGCCCGCGAGGAACTGCGCAGGCAGGTCTCCACGCTGGCCGTCACCGGCGCGGAGAAGCTGCTGAAGCGTGAGATCGACGCCAACGCCCACAAGGCGCTGCTCGACGAACTCGCCGCGGAGATCTGAGCCCGATGAGCCAGGAGATCACCCTCGCCCGTCCCTACGCCCGCGCGGCCTTCGCGATCGCGCGCGACCGCGGCGACCTCGCGGGCTGGTCGAAGGCGCTGGCGTTCTCCGCCCGCGTCGCCGCCGACCCGCGCGTCGCGCCGTTGCTGGGCCACCCGTCGCTGGCCGATGCCGAGGCCGTCGAACTGCTGGCGCCGGAAGCCGCGGCCGCCGAACAGCGCGATTTTCTCGCGCTGCTCGCCGCCAACGGCCGCCTGGCCCAGCTGCCCGAGATCGCCGGTCTCTACGAGGACCTGCGCGCCGAGGCCGAGAAGGTCGTCCGCGCCACGGTGACCTCGGCGGCCGAGCTGTCCGAGGCCGAGCTGGCCGGCATCCGCGCCGGGCTCGAGCGCCGCTTCGGCAGCGCGGTCGAGGTCGAGACCGCGGTCGACGCGGCCCTCATCGGCGGCGCGGTCATCAGCGCCGGCGACGTCGTCATCGACGGCTCGCTGCGCGGCAAGCTCGCGCGCCTGCAGTCGGCACTGAGCCAGTAAGCACCAAGGTGCCGTCGCCCCCGGGCGGCGGCACCACCACAAGATCCACTTACCGCGCACCACCAACGCTGGCGCGCACCGAGGAACCGGAAATGGCAAGCACCCAGCTCAACCCCTCTGAAATCAGCGAACTGATCAAGAGCCGCATCGAGAAGGTCAAGCTGGCCGCCGAGGCGCGCAACGAGGGCACGGTCACCTCCGTGTCGGACGGCATCGTGCGCATCTACGGCCTGGCCGACGTGATGCAGGGCGAAATGATCGAGCTGCCGAACGACACGTTCGCGCTGGCCCTGAACCTCGAGCGCGACTCGGTCGGCGCCGTGGTCCTGGGCGACTACGAGCACCTGCGCGAGGGCGACGTGGCCAAGACCACCGGCCGCATCCTCGAAGTGCCGGTCGGCCCCGAGCTGCTGGGGCGCGTGGTCAACGCGCTCGGCGAGCCGATCGACGGCAAGGGCCCGATCGGCGCCTCGCTGTCCGCCCCGGTGGAGCGCGTGGCCCCCGGCGTGATCTGGCGCAAGTCGGTCGACCAGCCGGTGCAGACCGGCTACAAGTCGGTCGACTCGATGATCCCGATCGGCCGCGGCCAGCGCGAGCTGATCATCGGCGACCGCCAGACCGGCAAGACCGCGATGGCCATCGACGCGGTGATCAACCAGAAGGGCACCGGCATCAAATGCGTGTACGTCGCCATCGGCCAGAAGGCCTCGACGGTCGCGAACATCGTGCGCAAGCTGGAAGAGAACGGCGCGCTGGCGCACACGATCGTGGTCGCCGCGACCGCGTCGGAGTCGGCCGCGATGCAGTACATCAGCGCCTACTCCGGCTGCACCATGGGCGAGTACTTCATGGACCGCGGCGAAGACGCGCTGATCGTCTACGACGACCTGTCCAAGCAGGCCGTGGCCTACCGCCAGATCTCGCTGCTGCTGCGCCGCCCGCCGGGCCGCGAAGCCTACCCGGGCGACGTGTTCTACCTGCACTCCCGCCTGCTCGAGCGCGCCGCGCGCGTGTCCGAGGAGTACGTGGAGCAGTTCACCAAGGGTGAAGTGAAGGGCCAGACCGGCTCGCTCACCGCGCTGCCGATCATCGAGACCCAGGCCGGCGACGTGTCCGCGTTCGTGCCGACCAACGTGATCTCGATCACCGACGGCCAGATCTTCCTGGAAACCGACCTGTTCAACGCCGGCATCCGCCCGGCCGTGAACGCCGGCATCTCGGTGTCGCGCGTGGGCGGTTCGGCGCAGACCAAGATCATCAAGAAGCTCTCGGGCGGCATCCGCATCTCGCTGGCGCAGTACCGCGAGCTGGCGGCGTTCGCGCAGTTCGCCTCCGACCTCGACGACGCCACCCGCAAGCAGCTCGAGCGCGGCCAGCGCGTCACCGAGCTGATGAAGCAGAAGCAGTACCAGCCGATGTCGATCGCCCACCAGGCGCTGTCGATCTACGCCGTCAACGAGGGCTACATCGACGACGTGCCGGTCGCCAAGATCGGTGCCTTCGAGGAAGGCCTGCACGCCCACTTCGACAACACCGCCGGCGAACTGGTCTCGAAGATCAACGCCAGCGGCGGCTGGAACGATGAAATCGAGGCCGCGTTCAAGAAGGGCATCGAGGACTTCAAGGCGACGGGTTCCTGGTAAGCGCGGGCCCGAGCCCAGCGACCCAGACCCAGACCCCTTAGCGACCAGAGCGAGCGACCATGGCCGGCGGCAGAGAAATCAAAACCAAGATCAAGAGCGTGCAGAACACCCGCAAGGTGACGCGCGCGCTCGAAATGGTCTCGGCCTCGAAGATCCGCAAGGCGCAGGAGCGGATGAAGGCTTCGCGCCCGTACGCGCGCGCGATGAAGCAGCTGATCGGCCACCTCGCGCAGGCGAACACCGACTTCCAGCACCCCTTCCTCGCGGAGCGGCCTGAGGTCAAGCGCGTCGGCTACATCATCGTGTCGTCCGACCGCGGCCTGGCCGGCGGCCTCAACAACAACCTGTTCCGCAAGCTGCTCGGCGAACTGCGCGAGTGGCAGGAGAAGGGCGTCGAGGTCGACGTGGTCACCATCGGCCAGAAGGCGACGGTGTTCTTCCGTCGGCTGAAGGTGGACATGCTGGCCAGCGTCACCCACCTCGGCGACAACCCGGAGCTGGAGCAGCTGATCGGCATCGTCAAGGTGATGATCGACGGCTTCACCGAGGGCCGCCAGGACCGTGTGTTCGTGGTCTACAACGACTTCGTCAACACGATGACCCAGCGCGCCGCCTTCGACCAGCTGCTGCCGCTGCCGCCGTCGGACGAGAAGCTGGTGACCCACGACTGGGACTACCTCTACGAGCCCGACGCGCAGACCGTGCTCGAGCACGTGCTGACCCGCTACATCGAGTCGCTGGTGTACCAGGCGGTGATGGAGAACATCGCCTCCGAGCACGCCGCGCGCATGGTCGCCATGAAGGCCGCCAGCGACAACGCGACCAAGCTGATCGACACCCTGAACCTGGTCTACAACAAGGCCCGCCAGGCGGCGATCACCCAGGAAATTTCCGAGATCGTCGGCGGCGCCGCGGCGGTTTGAACCCCACATTCGAAGCACACAGCAAGTTTCAGAGGACCAGGCAATGAGCAACCAGGGCAAGATCGTTCAGATCATCGGCGCCGTCGTCGACGTGGAGTTCCCGCGCAGCGAAGTGCCGAAGGTGTACGACGCACTGAAGGTGGACGGCACCGAGATCACCCTCGAGGTGCAGCAGCAGCTCGGCGACGGCATCGTGCGCGCGATCGCGCTCGGCTCGACCGACGGCCTGAAGCGCAACCTGGTCGCCACCAACACCGGCAGCGCGATCTCGGTGCCGGTCGGCGCCGGCACCCTGGGCCGCATCATGGACGTGCTCGGCCGCCCGATCGACGAGGCCGGCCCGGTCGACGCTTCGGCGAACTGGGAAATCCACCGCGCCGCGCCGTCCTACGAGGACCAGTCGTCCTCCACCGAGCTGCTGGAAACCGGCATCAAGGTCATCGACCTGATGTGCCCCTTCGCCAAGGGCGGCAAGGTCGGCCTGTTCGGCGGCGCCGGCGTGGGCAAGACCGTGAACATGATGGAGCTCATCAACAACATCGCCAAGGCGCACTCGGGCCTGTCGGTGTTCGCCGGCGTCGGTGAGCGTACCCGCGAGGGCAACGACTTCTACCACGAGATGAAGGACTCCAACGTCCTCGACAAGGTGGCGATGGTCTACGGCCAGATGAACGAGCCGCCGGGCAATCGTCTCCGTGTCGCCCTGACCGGCCTGACCATGGCCGAGTACTTCCGCGACGAGAAGGACGAGTCGGGCAAGGGCAAGGACGTGCTGCTGTTCGTCGACAACATCTACCGCTACACCCTGGCCGGCACCGAGGTTTCGGCGCTGCTGGGCCGCATGCCGTCGGCGGTGGGCTACCAGCCCACGCTCGCCGAGGAAATGGGCGTGCTGCAGGAGCGCATCACCTCGACCAAGTCCGGTTCGATCACCTCGATCCAGGCCGTGTACGTGCCCGCGGACGACCTGACCGACCCCTCGCCGGCCACCACCTTCGCCCACCTCGACGCCACCGTCGTGCTGTCGCGCCAGATCGCCTCGCTGGGCATCTACCCGGCGGTCGACCCGCTGGACTCGACCAGCCGCCAGCTCGATCCGAACGTGATCGGCAGCGAGCACTACGACACCGCGCGCAAGGTCCAGGCGACGCTGCAGAAGTACAAGGAGCTCAAGGACATCATCGCGATCCTGGGCATGGACGAGCTGTCCGAAGAGGACAAGCAGGCCGTGTCGCGCGCGCGCAAGATCGAGCGCTTCTTCTCGCAGCCCTTCCACGTGGCCGAGGTGTTCACCGGCTCGCCGGGCAAGTACGTGCCGCTGAAGGAAACCATCCGCGGCTTCAAGGGCATCGTCGAAGGCGAGTACGACCACCTGCCGGAGCAGGCGTTCTACATGGTGGGCGGCATCGACGAGGCGGTCGAGAAGGCCGCGAAGATGGCCGAGAAGGCCTAAGAAGGTAGAGCCATGACCACCACCATCCGTTGCGACATCGTCAGCGCCGAGGCCGAGATCTTCCACGGCGAGGCCACCCTGGTGGTCGTCACCGGTGAAGTCGGTGAACTCGGCATCGCGCCGCGCCACGCGCCGCTGATCACCCGCCTGAAACCGGGCAAGGTGGTGGTGACCCAGGCCAACGGCGAGAAGCTGGACTTCGCCATCAGCGGCGGCATCCTCGAGGTGCAGCCGCAGGTGGTGACGATCCTGGCCGACACCGCGATCCGCGCCGACGAGATCGACGAGGCCAAGGTGCGCGCCGCCAAGGAAGAGGCCGAGCGCGTGCTCGCCGGCCGCGGCGAGGCGATGGACGTCGCCGAGGCGCAGAAGAAGATGGCCGAAGTCGCGGCCCAGCTGCAGGCGCTGGAGCGCCTGCGCAAGAACCTCAAGCACTGACCTCAAGCACTGAAGGCGGGGGCGTCGGCCCCTGCGGGAATCCCGGAAAACCCCGCTCCGCGCGGGGTTTTCCTTTTCCGGCTCAGCGCCGGTAGACCCAGTGCCGGGAGCCGATGAAGCCCAGCACGCCCAGGCACAGTTCCACCAGTGGTTTGGCCAGCCACGCCCACTTGCGCCCGAGCACGTCGTCGATCGCCTCGATCGCGACCGTGCTCAGCAGGGTCAGCGCCAGCCACATCACCACGAAGCGCAGCAGCTGCCTGCGTCCGAGCACGTGCTCGTCGCCAGTAAAGGTCAGCTTGCCGTTGAGCCAGAACCCCAGGATCGCGCCGCTGACGCGTCCGGCGATGTTGGCCAGGCCGATGCGCAGCCCGAAGTGGCTCAGCAGCACCATCACGCCCCAGTCGAGCAGCCACTGGATGGCGCCGATCACCAGGTAGCGCGAACCCTGCCGGCCCAGGCTCATGGCGTGTCTCCCGCGGGGGGCAGCTGCCACCATTCGACCCTGCCCACTGCGGCGCGCGGCCGCGCGTCCAGCCGTTCGAGCGCGGCGCGGCGCGGCGGGGAGAGTTCGTCGGGACGCAGCATCACCTCGCCGATGCCCTCGTCGCGGAGCAGCTGGATCCAGGCTTCGCCGGACGCATCGCGGTCGGCCGTGGCCGCGCGCGCGGCCAGCGAGGGGTCGTACCAGATGATGGTCCTGGCGCGACGGCCGAACTCGGCCGGCATCGGGCCGAAGTCGCTGAGCATGAGCACGTTGCCGCGCGCATCCGCGCCCATGGTTTCGCGCATGATCGCGGCGAGCTGCCGCTCCGGGGCGAACGTTTCATACAGCGGTGCGTCCGCGCCGCGCGCGGACAGGGCGTGCTTGACCACGTTGGCGCCGAGCATCCAGTGGCCCCGCGGCTGCAGGGCGAGGTTGAGGACGATCACCGGCGCCAGCAACAGCATCCAGTGCCGGGGTTCGGCGCGCGTCGTCGCGACCACCAGCGCCGGCAGCGCCAGCGCCAGCAGCGGGTAGACGTAGCGCAGGTACTGGCTGGTCGCGAGCAGTCCCGCCATCAGGGCCAGCGTGAGCAGCGCAAAGGCACGGGTGCGGCGCATCGCGATCGCCAGCAGCCAGGTTCCGGCCAGCGCCACCAGCACCACGCCGCCCGCGCCGGCGTCGGCTTCCAGGTAGCGCGCGGTGTCGAACGTGAGGTGCCAGGGCAGGGCGGCGTCGAAGCCGGCCTGCCAGCGCGGATCGCTGAAATCCTCGGCCGGGAAGTACGGCGATCCGAACATGCCGTTGGCGAGCGGCAGCAGCGGATTGCCGGCGATCACGGCCGCGAAGGCGTAGCTGGCGCCACCGACCAGCGCCATCAGCGCCATCGCCACGGCCACGGTGGCCGGACCCAGCGCCGCGCGCTGGCGCCAGGCCAGCCACGGCAGCAGGGCGAGGGCCATGGCCGCGGCGGCAAGCTTGGTCGCGACCAGCGCGCCGGCCAGCAGCGCCATGGCCAGCACTCCGCGCATCGAAGCCGGGCGATGGCCGAGCACCACCAGCCAGGCCAGCAATGCCGTGGTGGGCAGTTCGGTCTGCATCCCACCCGCCAGCGCCGCGGTCAGCGGCAGGCTGGCCCAGGCCGCGACGGTCCACCACGCCGCGCGCGCATCGCCGCCCAGGGCGAGGCACAGCCGCCACAGGCCCGATGCCGCCAGCGCCAGCCACAGCGCGTTGACCGCGCCACGGGCTTCGGCGCCGGCCAGCACCTGCGGCACGGCCTGCACCACGTCGGCGAACCACGGCGCCAGCGCCCAGGCGTGGTATTCGGGATCGAGCGGGTGGCGGCCGTCGAGCATCAGCGACCACGGCAGGTAGAGGTGGTAGCCGATGTCGTCGTGCTGCAGCGTCGGAAGCCAGCCGCCGGTGCCGGCCAGTCCGAGCAGCATCACCGCGAACGCGGCGCTGAGCGGCGCCGTCGCCACCGAATCGGTCCAGGCGACGCGCGCGGACCGCAGGCCCGACCACAGTGGCCGCCACTGCCAGGCCAGCAGCGCGGCGCATGCGGCCAGGTAGATCCAGCGCAGGTGGATCGGCAGCGGCATCAGCCAGCCCAGGACGCCGGCGGCCAGCGCGGTGCCGGCGATGCAGCGCGCGGCCAGGTCCTCGTCCCGCAGCAGCGTGCCGCCGAGCGCGGTGGCCGCAGCGGCAGCGAGCAGGGTGGCGGCCACGGGCAGGGGATCGGCGAACACCGGCAGCAGCGCGCACCAGTACAGCGCGATCGCCGAAGCCCAGGAGCAGCGCGCGAAGCGTCGCAGCGGCCAGGCCAGCAGCAGGCCGGCCACGACCAGGATCGCCAGCGTCCGCGGCGGCCGCCAGCCTTCGAACAGGTCGTGGACGACGGCACCGGTGATGGTGGCGGCCAGGCCGGACCACGCCAGCACGCGCCCCGCCGCGGTCCGTACGCGCGGCGAGGACAGGGCGTGGCTCGGTCCTTGCACGCGTGGCGGCGACATCGCGCGCATGCTAGCAGAGGCTCGCTCTAGAATGGCCGGGACCAGGGCCCAGGACCGACCATGCCATCAGCCAGCAAGACCCCTGCCGACAGCGCCTCCACGGGCGGGCTCCACGTCGTGATCCTCGCGGCCGGCGAGGGCAAACGCATGAAATCGGCGCTGCCCAAGGTGCTGCAGAAGGTGGCCGGCCGGCCGATGCTTTCGCACGTCATGGCTGCGGCCCGCGAACTCTCGCCGACCGCCATCCACGTGGTGTACGGCCACGGCGGTGACCAGGTGCAGGAGGCCTTCAGCCACCGCTCCGACCTGCGCTGGGTCGAGCAGGCCGAACAGCTCGGCACCGGCCACGCCGTGCGCGAGGCGATGCCCGGCATCCCCGATGGCGCCCAGGTGCTGGTGCTCTACGGCGACGTGCCGCTGATCACCGCCGCCACCCTGCGCCGGTTGCTGGCGGTGGAAGGGCGGCTGGCCGTGCTGGTGGCCGAACTCGACAACCCGCGCGGCTACGGCCGGATCCTGCGCGACTCCGAGGGCAACGTCGGCGCCGTCGTCGAGGAGAAGGACGCGACCGCCGAGCAGCGCCGCATCAATATCGTCAACACCGGCGTGCTGGCCGCGGAGTCGACTGCGCTCAAGAACTGGCTGCAGCGCCTGTCCAGCGACAACGCCCAGGGCGAGTACTACCTGACCGACGTCTTCGCCATGGCCGCGGCCGAGTACAGCGCCGCGGAGATGGTGTTCGTGGATGACCCGATGGAGACCGAGGGCGCGAACGATCCCTGGCAGCTTGCGCAGCTGGAGCGTGCGATGCAGAAGCGCCTGGTGCGCGCGCTGTGCGCCGAGGGTGCGCGCTTCGCCGATCCCGGACGGATCGACATCCGCGGCGAGGTCGTCGTCGGCCGCGACGTCGAGATCGATGTCGACGTGGTGTTCGAAGGCCGCGTGGTGCTGGGCGACGGCGCGCGCATCGGCCCGTTCTGTCGCATCCGCGACGCCGAACTGGGACCGGGCACCGAAGTGCGCGCGCACTGCGACATCCACGGCGCACGCACCGAGGGCGCCGTGCAGGTCGGGCCCTTCGCGCGCCTGCGCCCGGGCACGGTGCTGGCCGACGGCGTGCACATCGGCAACTTCGTCGAGACCAAGAACGCCGTGCTGGGCGTGGGCAGCAAGGCCAACCACCTCAGCTACCTTGGCGATGCCGAGATCGGCGCCGGGGTGAACGTCGGCGCCGGCACCATCACCTGCAACTACGACGGCGTGAACAAGTCCACGACCACGATCGAGGACGGGGCCTTCATCGGATCCAACTCGTCGCTGGTGGCGCCGGTGCGGATCGGCCGCGACGCCACCATCGGCGCCGGTTCGGTGGTTACCAGCGACGCGCCCGAGGGCAAGCTGACGATCGCGCGCGGGCGCCAGCAGAGCATCGAGGGCTGGCAGCGTCCGCTGAAGAAGCCGAAGGCCGGCTGAGCGTCCTTTCAGCCCGGCAGCACCAGGCTCACGCACAGGCCGCCGCCTTCGCGGTTGGCGAGCGCGATGCGGCCGCCGTGGGCCTCGGCGATCTCGCGGCTCAGCGCCAGGCCCAGGCCGGTGCCGTGGCGCTTGGTGGAATAGAACGGCAGCAGCGCGTTGGCCAGCACCGGCTCGTTCATGCCGCTGCCGCGGTCGAGCACGTCGATGCGCCAGCCGTCGGGCAGGCGGCGCAGCGCCAGGCGCACGTCGCCCGGGGCGGAGCCGGATTCGTGCGCGTTTTTCAGCAGGTTGAGCATCGCCTGCTGCAGCTGCGCGGGATCGGCGCGGACGTCGCCTTCGACGTGGCCTTCGATCATGAAATCGACCTGGCTGCGCAGGCGCTCGAGGAAGCCGCGCCACTCGATCGCCTCCAGCCGCGGCGAGGGCAGCTTGGCGAAGCGCGCGTAGTCGCGGATGAAGCCTTCCAGGTGGCGCGCGCGCTCCTCGATGGTGGCCAGCGCCGCCGGCAGGCGCTCGTGCTGGCCGCGCCTGAGCAGCTCGGCGCCGGAATGGGCCAGCGACGCGATCGGCGCCAGCGAGTTGTTGAGCTCGTGGCTGATCACTCGGATCACCTTCTTCCAGGTCTGCACTTCCTGCCGGCGCAGTTCGGCGGTGAGCTGGCGCAGCAGCACCAGTTCGTGGCGGCGGCCGTTGAGCCGGAACAGGCGGCGGGAGAGGTGGTAGATGTCCTCGTCGTCCTCGTCGCCGACAGTGAACATGCCATCGCCGCCGCGGGCGAAGGCTTCGCGCATCGGCTCGGGCACGTGCTCCATCAGCTCGTCGAAGGCGATGCCCTCCAGCCTGCGGCCGTCGCCGAGCAGCTTGCGCGCCGCGAGGTTGCCGAGCACCACGTGTCCGGACGGATCCACCAGCAGCATCGCCACCGGGGTGTTCTGGACCATGGTGTCGAGCAGCAGTTCGCGCTGCACCAGGCGCAGGCGCTGTTCGCGCAGCGCGTCGCCCAGCGCCTGGTGGCTGGCGACCAGGTCGCCGAGGTCGCCGCCACCTTCCCAGGCGATGCCGAAGCTGTAGTCGCCGTCGCGGTAGCTGGCGACGCTGCCTGCCAGCGCGCGGAACAGCGAGCGCGCCGGCGCCAGCAGGCGCCGGAGGTGGTACAGCAGCAGCGGCAGCGGCAGCAGTACCGCCAGCGGCAGTGCGAGCCAGCGCGAAGGCAGCCACGGTTCCAGCAGCAGCACCAGCGCGGCCGCGATGGCCATGTAGGCCACGGCGACGGCTGTGAACGACAGGCTCAGCGGCAGGCGCCGGATGCGGCGCATCAGTCGCGCCGGATGCCGAGGCGGTCGAGCCGGCGGTACAGCGCCTGCCGCGACAGCCCGAGTTCCATCGCCGCCTGCGCCAGCACGCCGCCGCTGCGCGCCAGCGCCGCCTCGATCATCGTGCGATCGGGTTCCTCGATGCCGCCCGCGGTCGCGGTGGTCGATGCCGCGTGCGCCGGCAGGCCCAGCGCCTCGGCGTGGATGTCGGCGCCGGTCGACAGCAGGGCCGCACGCTGCACCACGTTGCGCAGCTCGCGCACGTTGCCCGGCCAGGGATGGCGCAGCAGCGCGCGCTCGGCATCGGCGGCCAGGTGCTTGCCCGCCGGCAGGAAGTGCAGGGCCAGCGGCAGGATGTCGTCGGGGCGCTCGGCCAGCGGCGGCAGTTTCAGCTCGACCGCGTTGAGGCGGTAGTAGAGGTCCTCGCGGAAGCGGCCGTCGCGGATCATCGCCGGGAGGTCGGCGTTCGTCGCGCTGACCACCCGCACGCGGACGTGGCGCTCGCGGTTGCCGCCCAGGCGCGCGAAGCGCCCGGTCTCGAGCACGCGCAGCAGCTTCATCTGCCCGGCGGCCGGCAGGTTGCCGATTTCGTCCAGGAACAGGGTGCCGGCGTCGGCGGCCTCGAACTTGCCCTCGCGCGCCTTGCCTGCGCCGGTGTAGGCACCCGCCTCGGCGCCGAACAGCTCGGCCTCGATCAGTTCGCCCGGCAGGGCGCCGCAGTTGAGCGCCACGAACGGGCCGTCCTTCACCATCGAATTGGCGTGCACGATCTCGGCGATCTTCTCCTTGCCCGCGCCGTTGGGCCCGGTCACCAGCACCGGCAGCTCCGAGCGCGCGACCTGGCAGGCCAGCGCCAGCAGGCGCTCGCTGGCCGGGTCGGCGTAGACCACGCCGCGCAGGTCGTGGCCGCGCGACAGCTCGTCGCGGCGGCGGCGCTCGGCGCCGCGGTGGCGGGCCAGCTCGCGCCGCGCCTCCGACAGTTCCAGCAGGTTGTTGACCGTGGCCAGCAGCTTGCGGTCGTCCCAGGGCTTGCCCAGGTAGTCCGCGGCGCCGGCCTTGACCAGGTCGACCGCGGCTTCCAGGTGCGTCCACGCCGTGAGCAGGATCACCGGCAGGTCGGGTTCGCGCTCGCGGATCGCCTGGAACAGCGCCATGCCTTCCTCGCCCGAGGTGGTGTCGGCGTGGAAGTTCATGTCCTGGATCACCAGGTCGATGTCGCCGCGCCGCAGCCGCGCCAGGCCCTCGTCGGGCGACTGCGCGGCCACGGTGTCGATGTCGTGCAGCGAGAACAGCACTTCCAGCGCGGTGGCGACGGCGGGGTTGTCGTCGATGATCAGGATGGTCGGCATCGGTCCGGGATCATACGCTGCGCGTGGCCACCGCCGGGGGGACGGCGGCCGCGCGGCGTGCCGGCCCCAGCACCGCCAGCTGGCCCAGCAGCCACAGCGCCACCGCGCCGACCGGCAGGTAGACCAGCGGCAGGCGAGGCAGCTCGTAGCGGCCCATCAGCAGCTGGTTGATGCCGAAGGCCAGGATCATGCCGATGGCGATGCCGATGGTGGCGAGGATGAAGTTCTCGGTCTGGAAGTAGCGCAGGATCTGCCCCCGCGTGGCGCCGAGCGCACGGCGGATGCCGATCTGCTTGCTGCGCTGCTGCACCCAGAAGCTGGCCAGGCCGACGATGCCCAGCGCGGTGATCAGCAGCAGCGCGATGCAGACGATGCCGAGCAGCCAGACCATCGAGCGCTGCTGCTGGTAGTACTCGTCGCGCAGTTCGCGGAAGGTCTTGGTGTTGTCCTCGATGATGATCCGCTTCGGACCGTTGGCGCGCAGGGCGTCGCTGGCGCTGGCCAGGACCTCCTGCCGGCGTTCGGGCGTGGTGCGGATGATGTACTGGCCGCCCAGATCGTAGTTGGCGCGCACCGGCACGATCAGCGAGTACTGCCTTGCCCCCGGGCCGCCAAGACTGCTGGGCCGGACCAGGTGCTCCACCACGCCGATGATGCTGACCGGCGTGTCGCCCCAGACGTAGATCGGCTTGCCCAGCGGATTCGCGCCGGGGAACAGCCGCTCGGCCACGGCGCGGGTGACGACCACGCCCGGGATGGTCACCTCCTGGTCGGGATCGCTGAGGGCGGCGTGCGGAATGAGTTCGTCGGACGTGAAGTAGCGGCCGGCCACCAGTTCCACGCCGAAGGCGTCGAGGAAGTGCTCGTCACCCATGTAGGTGGTTGCGCTGAGCGTGGGCTGCTGCTGGTCGGGCTTCAGGTTGACCCCCGAGTTCCATGAGGAATTCACGAACGGCACCTGGTTGCTGGTGGTGGCGGCACGGACGCCGGGCAGCTCGCGCAGAACCTGCAGGTCCGAGCGGGTCTGCGCCGCGGCGTCGGCATCGTTGCCGACGGGGATGATCTGGATGCGCACCAGTTCGTCCACGACGATGCCGCTGGGTTCGCGCATCTGCGCCAGGCGTTCGCCGACCATGAAGAGCGCGTTGCAGATGATGGCGCAGGTCAGCGCGATCTCGAGCACGATCAGCGCGGCCGCGGTCTTGTGGCGGAGCAGGGTGGAAAGGATCGGTCGGATGTCCATCAGTCGTTCCTCGCGGTCACTGCGACTTGAGTTGGATGGCGGGCGTCACTTCCATGGCGCGCCACGCAGGAAGGAGGCCGGCGACGATGCTGGCGAAAACCGCGAGCAGGAACGTGGCCAGGAGCATCGGCAGGTCCAGGTGCGCCAGTTCGGCGTAGCTCGACGGCTGCTGCCGCACCGCCCACAGCCCCAGGAGCGCGAGGCCCAGTCCCAGGATGCCGCCCGCCAGGCCGATCGCACCGGCTTCCACCAGGCACTGCTTGAAGATCTCGGTGCGCGAGGCGCCCACGGCGCGGCGCACGCCGATCTCACCGCTGCGGCGGAGGAACTTGGCCAGCAGCAGGCCCACGGTGTTGAGCAGGCAGACCAGCAGGAAGCCGAAGCCGAGCCAGAGCTGCATCATCACGTCGCGCGGGACCACGCGGTTGAAGTCCAGCCATTCCATGACGTTGCGCAGGCGGACGTTGGGCTCGCGCTCGAACCGGCCGGCGGCCTTCTGCTGTGCCGAATAGTTTTCGAGATAGGCCTTGTAGTCCGCGGCCTTCGAGGCGTCCTCGAGTTCGACCCAATACTGGATCCACACGCAAGGCGCGTTGAGCGCGGTTTCGTCGGCGCCGGAATCGCCCCAGCAGTCCATGCTGCCGCTGCGGCCGAACTCGAGGTCGCGCGAGGTGGAGAACGGCACGAAGACCTCCTCCAGCTCACCGTAGCGATCAGTGTTCATGTCGTAGAAGCGCGGCGTCGGCCGCCACTCCTCCAGCACGCCTGCCACCCGGAACTCGTTGCCACCGACCACCAGGCGCTGGCCGACGCTGTTCGCGCCACCGAAGACACGCTCGTTGAGCGACTTCGAGATCACCGCGACCCGCGCGCTGCCTGCGTCGTCCGCGCTGCTCCAGCCGGTGCCGTGCAGGAACGGCGCGGCGAACATCGGGAAGAACTCGGCAGTGGTGTAGCGCGCCTGGGCGAAGAAGGGGGGCAGGTCGGCACGTTCGGGCGTGACCGATACCGCGCCGCCGGTCATCATCGCCTGGCGGACGCCGCGCTTCTCGCGCAGCAGTGTTTCGGCGTCGAAACGCGTGACCTGGGCCGAGGGCTCCTCGCCGGGGATGAAGCCGCGCATCGAGGCGGGATCGAGCTGCACGTAGAACAGGCGATCACTCTTTTCCGGGATCGGGTCGCCGGACAGCACCTTGAAGACGGTCAGCGTGGTCATGCAGGCACCAATGCCCAGCGCGATCGCCAGCACCATCAGCGCGGTCAGCACCTTGTTGCGGCGGAAGCTGCGCAGGGCGAGCTTGAAGTAGTAGGCGAACATGGGCGTGTCCTCAGGGGGCCGCGGTCGCATCGGCCTCGACCTGCGCCGCGCGCGCGGCCCGGGTCAGGCTCGGCTCCACCGACAGGTCGGTGGCCATGCCGTCGACGATGTGCACGTTGCGGTGCGCGCGCGCGGCCAGCTCGGGGTCGTGGGTGACCATCACGATGGTCGTGCCCTGCTGGTTGATGTCCTCCAGCAGTTCCAGCACGCTGCGCGCCATCTGCGTGTCGAGGTTGCCCGTGGGCTCGTCGGCGAGCAGCAGGCGCGGGCTTCCGGCGATGGCGCGCGCGATCGCGGCGCGCTGCTGCTGGCCGCCGGACAGTTCCGCCGGGAAGTGCTTCATGCGCGAGCCCAGGCCGACCATGGCCAGCGCGTCCTCGATGCGCAGCTTGCGCTCGTTGGCCGGCATGCCGCGGTAGCGCAGCGGCACGTCGACGTTGTCGAACAGGTTCAGGTCCGGGATCAGGTTGAAGCCCTGGAAGATGAAGCCGATCTTCTGGTTGCGCAGGCGGCTACGCTGGTTGTCGTTGAGGCCACGCACGTCCTCGCCGTCGAGGTGGAATTCGCCGCCGGTGAAGGTTTCGAGCAGGCCGGCGATGTTGAGGAAGGTGGTCTTGCCCGAACCCGAAGGCCCGGTGACGGCGACGAACTCGCCTTCCTTCACGCTCAGGTCGAGCGAGCGCAGCGCGTGCGTCTCGACCAGTTCGGTGCGGTAGACCTTGGTGACCTGGCGCATGTCCAGCATGACGGTGTGTCCCTGTGCGTTGGAGTGGGTGGTGGGCATCAATCGACGCGGAACAGGCCGGGCAGGGTGGAGGCCGGCAGGTAGGGGCGGGCACCGCGGCCGCGGCGCGGCTCGGCGTTGGCGCAGCGCGCTTCGGGCGCGTCGAGGCGGACGTCGAAGCGGTACAGCTCGCTCAGGCGGCGCGGCACGGCATCGGCGAGTTGGAAGGAATCCCAGTGCACCTGGTGGGGGAAGCCGGTGTTCGCTTGCATGGTCAATCTCCGGAAATGCGGACGCGGTCCGCCTGCTGGAACTGGTCGCCGCCCGACACGACGATGCGTTCGCCGGCCTGCAGCCCTGAAACGATCTCGACCGAGGACAGGCTGGAGGCACCGGCCTGGATCGGGCGCCGGTGGGCGCTGCCGCCCTGGACGACGTAGGCGAAGCTGCCGCCGTCCTGTTCGAGGAAGGGCCCGCGCTCGACCATCAGCACGTCCTCGCGGGTGTCGAGCACGATGCGCGCGGACAGGCGCTGGTTCTGGCGCAGCCCGGGCGGCTGCTGGCCGTCGGCGAAGCGCAGGCGGGCGTTGACCTCGCCGTTGACGACTTCCGGCGACACCGCCGAGATCTCCGCCGGCCACAGCTTGCCGACGCTGGTGACCTGGGCCGGCATGCCGATGCCAAGGTCGCGGGCGAAGCTCTCGGGCACCTTGATCTCGACCTCGAACTGCGAGAGGTCGACCACGCCCAGGACCGGCGCGTTGGCGGCCACGTTCGTGCCCTGCGCGATCTGCACCTGGCCGACCTGGCCGTCGAAGGGCGCGCGCAGGGTGAGCGCGTCGACCTGGCGGCGCAGTTCGTCGACCACCGCCTTCTGGCGTTCGGCCATCAGGCGCTTGTTGCCGGCGTCGATGCCGGCGCCCTGGCCCTGCAGGGCGAAGTCCTGGCGCGCGGAGGCGACGCCGATCTCCGCCTTCTTCAGGCCGTCGAGCGCCCGGTCGTAGTCGTTGCGCGAGACCGCGCCGCCTTCGAAGGCGCGCTTGTAGCGTTCGACGTCGCGCTGCGCCGCAGTCTGTTCGATCAGGGCCTGGTCGAGCAGCTTCTGCGCGTCGGAGCGGGTCAGGCGCGCGTCGAGCATGGCGCGGCTGGCCTCGCCCTGCAGGCTGGCGAGCGTGGATTCCTCCTGCACCAGCTTGCTGCGCAGTTCGGGGCTGTCGATGATCGCAAGCTCCTGGCCTTTCTCCACCGCGTCGCCGGCCACGACCTTGAGGGCGACGGTGCCGGCGGCGATCGCGTACAGCGTCGGGCTGTTGGCGGCGATCACGCGGCCGTCGGCGGAGAGGTCGCGCACCAGGTCGCCGCGGACCACTTCGGCGATGCGCAGGCGCGAGGTGTCGTAGGACCGGCCGCCGCCACTCCAGCCCACCGCCACCCAGGCGGCAAGGCCCAACAGCACCGCGCCGGCGAAGCCGGCCACCAGCTTCGGATCGCGCAGGCGACGGCGCGCGGGCGGCGTGCCGGTGGGGATGCGGTCCTGGCCGGAGGTATCGCGGATGCGGGCGCGGCTGGGTTCCATGGCGTGTCCGGTCTCGGGGATTCGGGAGTCGTCTATCGGGGACGCAAGCTGCGTGCCAACTTCAAGATGTTGATTTTGTTCAATTTTATTGTCGTGTCCGACTGTCCGGGCGGACACCTGGGCCGTCCGCCGGACAGCCTGCCGCGCATTCGCCGTTAAACTGTGCAGTCCCCAGGCAAGGCGTCCATCACCCATGTGCGGCATCGTCGGCGCGATCGCGGATCGCGATGTGGTTCCGGTCCTGATCGAAGGACTCAAGCGGCTTGAATACCGTGGCTACGACTCCGCCGGCATCGCCGTGGTGGACGGCGCCGACGTGCGTCGCGTGCGCCGCACCGGCCGCGTGGCGGAAATGGAAAACGCGGCGGGTGCCGAAGGCTTCTCGGCCACGCTCGGCATCGGCCACACCCGCTGGGCCACGCACGGCGGCGTCACCGAATCCAATGCGCACCCGCACATCAGCCAGGGCGTGGCGCTGGTGCACAACGGCATCATCGAGAACCACGAAGAGCAGCGCGAGCGCCTGAAGTCGCTGGGCTACGAATTCGAATCGCAGACCGATACCGAGGTCATCGCCCACCTGATCCACCACTACCTGCAGGACGGCGACGACCTGCTGGCGGCGTTGCAGCGTGCGGTCAAGGAACTGCACGGCGCCTACGCGCTGGCCGTGGTCAGCCGCAAGGAGCCGGAGCGCATGGTGGTCGCGCGCATGGGCTGCCCGCTGCTGGTCGGTTTGGGCGAAGGCGAGAACTTCGTCGCCTCCGACGTCTCCGCGATCCTGCAGGCCACGCGCCGCGTGATCTTCCTGGAGGAGGGCGACACCGCCGAGATCAGCCGTGATGCCGTGCGCGTGTTCGACGGCGACGACCGGCCGGTCGAGCGCGACGAGCACCTCTCTGACGTCTCGCTGTCGTCTCTGGAGCTGGGGCCCTACCGCCACTTCATGCAGAAGGAGATCCACGAGCAGCCGCGCGCGCTGGGCGACACGATGGAAGCGATCATCGACGCCGGCGTCTTCGAGCCGACCCTGTTCGGCAAGGACGCGGACGCCGTGCTGCGCGAAGTGGAAGGCGTGCAGATCCTCGCCTGCGGCACCAGCTTCTACGCCGGCTCGGTCGCGCGCTACTGGATCGAGGCGATCAGCGGCCTGCCCTGCAGCGTCGAGATCGCCAGCGAATACCGCTACCGCACCGCGGTGGCGAACCCGAAGCACCTGGTGGTGACGATTTCGCAGTCCGGCGAAACGCTCGACACCATGGAGGCGCTGAAGTACGCGAAGTCGCTGGGCCAGGACCTGACGCTGTCGATCTGCAACGTGCCGGAGAGCGCGATCCCGCGCGCCAGCCGCCTGGTGTTCTACACCCGCGCCGGCGCCGAGATCGGCGTGGCTTCGACCAAGGCCTTCACCACCCAGTTGGTGGGCCTGTTCGCGCTGGCCGCGACGCTCGCCAAGCTCAACGGCCGCCTGCCGGAAGAGAAGGAGGCCGAATACATCGAAGCGCTGCGCCACCTGCCCGGCAGCGTGCAGCACGCGCTGAACCTGGAGCCGCAGGTCGCGCTGTGGTCGGAGAGCTTCACCCCGAAGCAGCACGCGCTGTTCCTCGGCCGCGGCGTGCACTACCCGATCGCGCTGGAAGGCGCGCTCAAGCTCAAGGAAATCTCCTACATCCACGCCGAGGCCTACCCGGCCGGCGAGCTCAAGCACGGCCCGCTGGCCCTGGTCGACGCCGACATGCCGGTGGTGGTGATCGCGCCCAACGACAGCCTGCTGGAGAAGGTGAAGTCGAACATGCAGGAAGTGCGCGCGCGCGGCGGCGAACTGTTCGTGTTCACCGACGCCGACAGCAACTTCAGCGAATCCGAGGGCGTGCACGTGATCCGCACCGAGCGCCACGTCGGCGTGCTGAGCCCGATCGTGCACACGATCCCGGTGCAGATGCTGGCTTACCACGTTGCGCTGGCGCGCGGCACGGACGTGGACAAGCCGCGGAACCTGGCGAAGAGCGTGACCGTCGAGTAGCCCGCCGTGGCATCCGCGGTCGGCTGGCCGTGGAATGCCTTGTCGATCGCGGCCATGGCTGGTCCGGGGAAGTCGGGGCATCGGGCAGCCCCGACCAGATCCGCCCACGCGCTAAAATGGTCGTTTTTTGGCCATCCGAATGCCCGAAGCCCAGACCCGGGCGCCCGTCCCGGGCGCCGCCCTCGCCAGATTGCTGGCCCGGATGTCGGGGCTGGACGCCACGCCCCCGACGCAGTCCCCGGCGGAGCGGCTGGGCGACTGGCTGGAGTGGCAGCGGGCGGTGGCGCTGTCGCGGGCGCTGGACGGCGATCCGGGGGCCGATGGCTCCGGAGCCACCGATGGCCATCGACCGGCGGATCCGGGCGTTGGCGCCGTCACGGATGCGGACGCCGGATCGATGAACGCCTCCGATGATGTGGATGAAGCCCTGGTCGCCGAGTGCCGCCGCTTGCGCGCCGAGCTTGGCGACACCATCGCCGAAGAAACCCGCGACTGGACGCTGCCGCTGCATCCGCGCCGCAACGAGGACAGCCACGGGGCCGCCGCCGGCGCCACTGCCGTGCAGCGCCACTGCCGCAACCTGCAGCACGACATGCAGGCCGCCACCGGGCGCCTGCGCGGCGAACTGCGCGAGCGCCTGGCGCTGCGCGAAGGCGGCGCAGCGCGCCTGGCCGCCGTCGATGCGGTGATGGAGGGCCTGCTTGCGCCGCGCGAGCACGCGCTGCTGGCCCCCGTCGTCCCCGCGCTCGTCGCGCGCTTCGAAAGCCTGCATGCGCGCCATGGCGAAGGCGCCGCGCAGCCCGCCACCACCTGGCGCGCGAACTTCCGCAGCGAGGCCCGGCAGGTGCTGCTGGCCGAACTCGACCTCCGTTTCCAACCCATCGAAGCGCTGCTCGCCGCGCTTCGCACTCCACGACCGGACGCATGAACAGAACTCTCCTGAACGGATTCGTCTTTGCCATCGGCCTGCTGGTCGTGGCCTGGATCGGCGCGGGCTACGTCGGCAGCCATGCGCTGGCGCTGGCGGTGACCGTGGTGATCGGCGTGCTCTACGTCCTCGGCGGCATCGAGCTGCACCGCTACCGCCAGGCCACCGCCAGCCTCGCGGCCGCGCTGGATGCGCCGCCTGAGCCCGACGGCTTCGGCGAATGGCTGGGCCGCCTCGACCCGGGCCTGCGCACCGCCGTGCGCCAGCGCGTCGAGAGCGGCCAGGCGCCGCTGCCGGCGCCCGCGCTCGCGCCCTACCTGGTCGGGATGCTGGTGCTGCTGGGCATGCTCGGCACCCTGCTGGGCATGCTGGTCACCCTGCGTGGCACCGGGCTTGCGCTGCAGTCGGCGGGCGACCTGCAGGCGGTACGCGATTCGCTGGCCGCGCCGGTGGAGGGCCTGGGCGTCGCCTTCGGCACTTCGATCGCGGGCGTGGCCGCATCGGCGATGCTGGGGCTGCTGGCGGCGCTGTGCCGCCGCGAGCGCGCGGCGGCCGTGCGTGCCCTCGACGCCGCGACCGCGACCCACCTGCGCCCGCACTCGCGCGCGCACCAGCGCGACGAGGCCCTGCGCCTGATGCAGGAGCAGGCCGCGCTGATGCCGACCCTGGTCGAGCGCATGGGCGCGATGATGGCGGCGCTGGAGCAGCAGGCGCAGCTCGCCCACGAGCGCCAGTCCGGCCAGCAGGCGGCCTTCCACGAGGGCGCGATGCAGGCCTGGGAGCGCCTGGCGGAGACCATGGCGCAGTCGCTGGAACGCAGCGCCGCCGACAGCGCGCGTGCCGCGGCCGAAGCCGTGCAGCCGGCCATCGCCGCCGCCATGGAAACGGTCACCGGCGAGGCCACACGGCTCAACGCGAACGTCGCCGAGGCCGTCGACCGCCAGCTGGCCGCGCTGGGCGCGGGCTTCGAAGCCAACGCCAGCGCCGCGACCGCGCTGTGGCAGCGCGCGCTGGACGAACAGGCGACGTCGCAGCAGGCGCTGGCCGATGCGCTGGCCGGGCGCCATCAACAAGCGCTCGACGCGGCCAACGCGGCGTTCGCGGCGCAGGCCACGACGCTCTTGGCCGAACTGGAAGGTGCGCACGGGCGCCTGCAGTCCGCGCTGGCCGAACGCGATGCGCAGCGCCTCGAAGCCTGGCGCGAGCAGCTCGCCGGCATGGCGACCACGCTGCGCGAGGACTGGACGCAGGCCGGCGAAGACGCCGCGCGCCGGCACGAAGCCGTCGCCGAAGCCCTGGCCCGCGCCGCCGCCGACATCGGCGAGCAGTCGCAGGCGCACGCCGCCGCGACCATCGCCGAGATTTCCACCCTGGTCGAAGCCGCTTCCGAAGCGCCACGCGCCGCCGCCGAAGTGGTCGCCGAGCTCCGCCAGAAGCTCTCCGACAGCATGGTGCGCGACACCGCGCTGCTGGCCGAGCGCAGCCAGCTGATGGAGACCCTGGCGACCCTGCTCGAAGCGGTGAACCACGCCTCCAGCGAGCAGCGCGGCGCCATCGACGCACTCGTGTCCACCACCTCCACCCTGCTGGAGCAGGCCGGCAGCCGCTTCAGCGACCAGGTCGAGGCCGGCACCGGCGTGATCGATGCCGCCACCGCGCGCCTGGATGCGGGCGTGGACGGCGTGGCCGGGCTGGGCGAGGCGCTGGCCGGCGCGGTGCAGCAGTTCGGCGAGAGCCACGCGCAGCTGACGCAGCGCTTGGACGCCATCGCCGCCGCGCTCGAAGCGGCGGGCACGCGCAGCGACGAGCAGCTGGCCTACTACGTCGCCCAGGCCCGCGAGGTCGTGGACCTGAGCGTGCTGTCGCAGAAGCAGATCATCGGTGAACTCCGCCAGTTGCCGGGCGCGCCGGCCGGGACCGGGGCGTGAGCCTGGAGATCGAAAGCGACGCCGATTCGACCGCGCCGGTCTGGGCCGCCTTTGGCGACCTGATGTCGGTGCTGCTGGGCGTGTTCGTGCTGATCCTGGTCGGCGTGATCGGCGTGCAGCTGCATCTCGAGGCGCAGCTGCGCGAGGAGATCGCGCAGCGCCAGGCCGAACAGCAGCGCCGCGAAGCGCTGGAGCAGGCCCTGGCCGCGCCGCTGGCCGCCGGTCGCATCACCCTGGTCGACGGCCGCATCGGCATCCGCGGCAGCGTGCTGTTCGCGCTCAACTCCGACCGCCTGCAGGCCGAGGGCGAGGCGCTGCTGGCCAGCCTGGCCGCGCCGCTGGCCGATTTCCTGGCCGCGCGCGACGAGATCCTGATGGTCAGCGGCTTCACCGACGACCGCCCGGTGCTGGACGGCAACCGCCGCTTCGCGGACAACTGGGAGCTGTCGGCGCAGCGCGCGCTGACCGTGACCCGCGCGCTGGTCGGGCAGGGCGTGCCGGCCTCGTCGGTGTTCGCGGCGGCGTTCGGCGCCGAGCAGCCGGTGGACAGCAACCAGAGCGAGGAAGGCCGCGCGCGCAACCGCCGCGTGGAGATGGCGCCGGTGCCGCGATTGGCGAAGGCGCAGGCGCAGGCCGCAGGGCCGGCCGAGCCCTCGGCGGCCGCAGCCATGGCCGGGTCGGGCCTGGAAGGCCGCCGATGATCGACAGCGTCGTGCAGGACCTCGCGGACGAGGGCGCGTGCGCCGACGCGCCGGGGCTTCGCGGCCTGCTGCAGCAGATGGAGCGCTGGAAGGACGCGCGCGACGCCCTCGCCGATGGCATCGATACCGGCCTGCCGCGGCAGGACGAGTGGCCGGAGCTGCCTGCGCTGCATGGCTTCACCGTGCTGTGGACACGGCTGCACGCCGACGCCCGGCTGCGTTCCGCGCTGGCACCCGCGCCTGCGCTGGCGGACGCGGGGCCGCTGAATTCAAGCGCGCTGGTACACCGTATGCTCAGGCTGATGCAGTCGCAGTCGCCCGGCTACCTGCAGCACTTCACGGCCTACGTCGACATGCTGGCCAGCCTGCAGGCCTTGCAGGCAACGGCCGCGCCCACGGCCACGGAGGCACCCGCGAAAGCACGCCGGCGCAGGAAAGCGCCCTCGCGCGCCTGAGTCGCGCCTACCCGGCGGGATCGGCCGCGGCGGGCGGCGGCAGCGGCATGCCCGCCGTCCATCGCCGCGCCTGCAGTTCGTCCAGCAGCCCCCGCACCTGGTTGCGCCCGGTGGCCCCGTGCACCGGCAGCACCAGGCTGTCGCCGGGCCGGGCCGCGGCCAGGATCAGGCGCGCGGCCTCGGTCTCGTCCAGGCATTCGACGATCGCGTCGGCGGCCACGCCGTCGCGGAGCAGGGACTCGCGCAGCACGTGGGCCACCTCGCCGCTGTCGCGGCCGCGCAGGTAGCCGTCCATGTCCTTGAGCACGACGTGGTCGGGTTTGAACGCGGCCGCAGTGGCGGCGAGTTCGCCGATCGCCTCGTTGGTGCGGTTGCCGGCCTGGCCGAGCAGCAGGTGCAGGCGGCCGCCCTCGCTCATGGCCTGGCGCACCAGGGTCAGCAGGTTGTGCAGGCCGTCGGGGTTGTGCGCGTAGTCGACGTAGACCTGCACGCCGCCGCCGAGGATCCAGCGCTGCAGGCGGCCGGGGTTGTCGCCGTGGTCGCTGCCGAAGCGCGCCAGCACCGCGGCGATCGTGTCCGGCGCGATGCCCAGACCGGTGGCGACCAGGGCGGCGCCGGCGCAGTTCTGCACGTTGTGCGCGGCCAGGCCGCCGAGCGTCAGCGGCATGTCGGCGACCGCGCCGAGGTCGTGCGCCTGGGCGCCGTCGAACAGCATCAGCCGGCCCTCGCGCACGCCGCAGCTGCGGCGGCCTTCGGCGCGCGCCTCGCGCAGCAGCGGATGCCCGTCGTCGGTGGAGAACCAGGCCAGCGGCGCGTCGATCCCGCCGGCGTGCCGGCGCAGCAGTTCGTTGTCGGCGTTGAGCACCAGCATGCCGTCGGCATCGATGGCGCGGGCGACGGTCAGCTTCACCTGGGCCAGGCCGTCGAGGTCGTGGATGCCGTACTCGCCGAAATGGTCGGGGCTGACGTTGGTGACGATGGCCACGTCGGCGCGCTCGACGCCAAGGCCGCGGCGCAGCAGGCCGCCGCGGGCGGTTTCCAGGATCGCGGCCTCGGCCTGGCGGTTGCGCAGCAGGGCGCGCGCGCCGCCGGGGCCGGAGTAGTCGCCGTCCTCGATCATGGCGCCGTCGAGGTAGATGCCGTCGGTGCAGCTGTTCGCCGTGTGCCAGCCGTGGGCGATGGCGATCGCGGTCAGCAGGCGCACGGTGGTGGTCTTGCCGTTGGAGCCGGTGACCAGCGCGACGGGAATGGTGTGCAGGTCCTGCCAGGGCACGTCTTCGGCCAGCGGCAGTTCGGGGTTGTCCCAGGTAAGGCTGCCGGTGCCCAGGCCGATGGAAAGCTGTTCGTCGTCGAGCAGCAGCGGCAGGTCGTGCTTGCGCGCGCCTTCGCGCAGCGCGGGCAGGCGCGGCAGGCCTTCGGCCGCGGCGACGGAGCGCAGGATCCGCATCGCTTCCCCGTCGTTGCCCACCGGTGCATGGCCCGGCTGCAGCGCGGTTTCGCCGGTGTCGATGCCGGCGTCGGCCAGCGCCGACAGCCAGGCCCATTCGTTGACCTCGGTGGCCGCGTACAGCACGTCGCCGGGCGCGGCGAAGGCGAGGCTGGCGCCGGTGGCGTGTTCGCGCACGGTCACCGGGCCTTCCGGCCAGCCGAGCGCGGCGCGCGCCTGCGCGATGCGGCGCTTCCATGCGTCCACCAGGGCGGCGGGCACCGGCGCGCCGATGCCCGTTTCCAGCACCGCGCCGGGCGCGGCGAAGTACAGGTTGGGGCCGGTCAGGCGGCGCAGGTCGTCGAACGGCGGTGGGGCAGGCTGGGTCATCGTGACGTGCGCCGGGCAGGTGGGCGTGGGACGCGGGCTCGCGGGCGGGGCCGCCGCGGTCGGCGGCCCCGGGCCTCAGTCGCTGTCTTCCTCGGGGGCGAACACCAGCCCGCGCTCCTCGCGCACCAGGCCCTCGAGGTCGAAGGCCGGCTCGGCCACGTCCACGCCCGGCAGCGGCGGCGGCTGCACCGGCTTCGCGGCGCCCGCCGCGCTGCCGTCGGCGCGGAACTTGGTGATCTGCTTCCAGGAGCGCGCCAGCGCGTCGGCGAACACCAGCAACAGGTCGCCGGGCTGGCCCATGCGCAGGGCGGCATCGATCGCCGCCTGCTCGTCCGGGATCACCGAGATCGCGTCCCGGTCGACGCCGGCTTCGCGCAGGGCGCGGGCGATGATGTTGGGCACCTCGTCGCCGTCGCGGCCGCGCAGCGAATCGTCGCGGCGGCAGATGTAGTGGTCGAAGCGCCCGGCGACCGCCTGCGCGATGGCGATGATGTCGTCGTCGCGGCGGTCGCCGGGGCCGGCGACCACCACGATCCGGCGGCCGTCCACGTCCAGGCGCTGCGCGAGGTCGGCCATCACGCCCACCGCGTGCGCGTTGTGCGCGTAGTCGAACAGCACCTTGAACGGATGCTCGTTGAACACGTTCATCCGGCCCGGGGCCTGGAAGAAGGTGGTGTCGAAGGTGCGCAGGCCGTGGCGGATGTCGTCGAGCTTCAGCCCCATGGCGAAGGCCATCGACGCGGCGAACATCGCGTTCTGCACGTTGTGCAGGGCGCGGCCTTCCAGCGTGGCCGGGATCAGGTGCGTCCACAGCAGCGGGATGTGGCTGCCCTTCTCGTAGAGCGTGATCATGTGGCCGTTGACGCCTTCCTCCAGCGCGCAGGCGCGGCCGCCGGCGCGCACGTGCTCGCGCACCAGCGGGTGGCCGGGGTTCATGGTCACGTAGCAGATGTTGCGCGCCTTGGTGTACCCGGACATGCGCAGCACGTTGGGGTCGTCGGCGTTGAGCACGGCGCATTCGTCGGCCACCTCGACCACGATGCGCTTGATCTCGGCCAGCTGCTCCAGGGTGTCGATGCCCTTCAGCCCCAGGTGGTCGGACTGCACGTTGATCACCGCGCCCACGTCCACCGAGCGCACGCCCATGCCGGCGCGCAGCAGGCCGCCGCGCGCGGTTTCCAGCACCGCGAAGTCGATGGTCGGGTCGCGCAGCACCATGCGCGCGGACACAGGTCCGGTCATGTCGCCCTCGACCGTGCGGTTGCCGTCGATGTAGACGCCGTCGGTGGTGGTCAGGCCCGGGGTGTGGCCGGACATCTTGGCGATGTGCGCGAGCATGCGCGCGGTGGTGGTCTTGCCGTTGGTGCCGGTGACCGCCGCGATCGGCACCCGCGACGGCGTGCCCGGCGGGAACAGCATGTCGATCACCGGGCCGGCGGCGTCGCGCGGGGTGCCTTCGCTGGGCGCGACGTGCATGCGGAAGCCGGGCGCGGCGTTGACCTCGCAGATCGCGCCGCCGATGCGGCGGTAGCTCTCGGTGATGTCGGGGCTGATGAAGTCCACGCCGCCCACGTCCAGGCCGATCGCACGCACCGCGCGCACCGCCATCTCGCGGTTGTCGGGGTGGATGACGTCGGTGACGTCGGTGGCGGTGCCGCCAGTGCTGAGGTTGGCGGTGGAGCGCAGGTAGACGACCTCGCCGTCCTTCGGCACGGATTCGGCGACGTAGCCCACGCGCTCCATCATCAGCCCGGCTTCGCGGTCGAGTTCCAGGCGCGTGAGCACCTTCTCGTGGCCGACGCCGCGGCGCGGGTCCTGGTTCACCACCTCGACCAGTGCGGCGATGCTGCTGCGGCCGTCGCCGACGACGTGGCCGGGCGTGCGCCGGGTGGCGGCGACCAGTTCGCCGTTGACCACCAGCAGGCGGTGGTCGTCGCCGGGCTGGAAGGTTTCCACGATCACCGAGCGCGAATGCTCCTGCGCGGCGGTGAAGGCCTCGCGGATCTCGTCGTCGCCGGTGATGTTGATGGTGATGCCGCGGCCATGGTTGCCGTTGTAGGGCTTGAGCACCACCGGGCCGCCGAGCTTCTTCGCGGCCTTGAGCGCGTCGGTCTGGCGCGACACCAGCTCCTGCCGCGGCACCGGCAGGCCGAGCGAGGCGAGGATGCGGTTGGTCTCCTCCTTGTCGCAGGCCAGCTCCACCGCGATGTGCGGCGTGCGCCCGGTGATCGTGGCCTGGATGCGCTGTTGGTACCTGCCGTGGCCGAACTGCACCAGCGAGCGCTCGTTGAGCCGCAGCCAGGGTATGTCGCGCTCTTCGGCCGCGCGCACCAGCGAGGCGGTGGACGGCCCCAGCGCGCGCCGCTGCGCATAGCGGATGAAGTCGTCGCGCGCCTCCTCCCACTGCCAACCCTCGGGCACGCTGCCCGCGGGGCGGAGGTTTTCCGGCAGCAGCGAGCCGAGCAGGCGCATCGCCAGCTCGCCTGCCGCGATGCCTTCCTCGCGCTGCGCGTATTCGTAGACCACGGTGTAGACGCCGGGGCGGCCGTCGACGCTGCGGGTCTTGCCGAAAGTGACGTCCTCGCCGGCGATGTTCTGCAGCTCGATCGCCACATGCTCGAACACGTGCCCCAGCCAGGTGCCCTCGTCCTCGCGCATGCGGCGCAGGAAGCCGCCGGGCTCGCGGTAGGAGCAGCCGTGCTCGGCCAGGCCGGGCAGGGCGGCTACCAGGCCATCGATGAAGCCGGGGCCCAGGCGCGCGGTGGGCCACTGCTCCAGCTCGCCCAGGTCCATCAGCAGGCGGATGACCGGGAAGTGGGCGTGGAGCGAAGGGCCGACGTAGACGGAGCGTTCGAGGATGCGCATGGTGTGTCCCTGGTGGTCAGGTCTTGCGGGTGGCCAGGCGTCCGGCCGAGGCCCGCCGCGTGTGCAGGTTGAAGGTCGCGCCGGCGATCAATATATGCACGCCCAGTCCGAGCATGCATACCGGGTCTTCCTCGTCGGCATGGGCCATCGACGAGAACTGCAGGTCGTGGGCGTCGACCACGGTGACCGCGCCGCTGCCCTCGACCTCGAGCGTGTCGTCGGGCGAGATGAAGGCGGCGGTGTCCTCGTCCAGGCCGATGCCGATCGCGAAGGGGTTGTAGGCCAGCGCCGCGCTCAGGCGCCCGAGGCGGTCGCGCTGGCGGAAGTGCTGGTCGATGATGAAGCGGTTGGTCAGGCCCAGGCCGGGCGCCAGGCGCACGCTGTCGGCGTGCGGCGACGAGCCTTCCCTGCCGAAGGCGATCATGTGCTCGCTCAGGAAGCCGGCGCCGGCGCTGGTGCCGGCCACGGTCACGCCCTGGGCATTGCGCAGGCGGATGGTGCGCGCCACGTCGGTGCCGCCGAGGATGGTCGACAGGCGCAGCTGGTTGCCGCCGGTGAAGAAGATGCCGCTGGCCTCGGACAGTCGCGCCAGCCGGTTCTCCTCCTGGCAGTCGCGGCGGGTGTCGAAGTCCATCACTTCGACCCGGGCCGCGCCCATCTCCTTGAACAGCGCCTCGTAGTTCAGGCCGCTTTCCTTGAGCCGGCTCGCGGTCGGGAGGATCACGATGTCCGCCTCGCTGCCGCCGCTGGTTTCGACGAAGCGCGCCAGGATACGCGGGTTGGTTTCCTTGTCCTCTGCACCGCCGATCGGAATAATCCAGCCGCGTTGCTCCCCGTTGGCGGGCTTGCTTGGCATCAATGGCTCCTGTGTTGGATGGGCTTCAAGTGGCGCATGAAATGGCTCATGCGTCGTGCGATTCGAACGTACCACGCTGCACCAGCGCGCCCGCGAGCACGTGCGGGCGGCCGCGGGCGATGACGTCGGTGACCGCGCCGGCGTCGTCGATCGCCACCAGGTCGGCGTCGGCGCCGACCGCGATCCGGCCCTTCGCGGGCAGGCGCAGCAGGGCGGCGACGTTGCTGGTGAAGGCCGGTAGCGCGTTTTCGAGCGCCACGCCGCGGGCCAGCAGCTCGCGCAGCGTCTCGACCAGCGAACCGGAGTGGCCGACGCCCATGCTGCACAGGTGGCCTTCGGCGTCGAAGCAGGCCAGGCAGCCGCCGGCGTCCGAGCTGATCGTGACCCGTTCGCGCGGCGCGCCGCTGTCGAGGTAACGGACGTAGGCGTCGGCGGCGCTCCACGCGTCCTCGCCGTCCTCCACCGGGAAGGCGGTGATGTCGACGGTGCAGCCGCGGCGCGCGAGTTCGACGGCTTCCTCGAACAGCGCCTTGCGGCGGTTGACGTGGGTCGGGTTGAACACGCGCGCCGGCAGCTCGCTCTGGTCGAGCGCGCGGCGCACCAGGTCCAGGCCGCGCGGCCCGTCGCCCAGGTGCAGGTGGACGATGCCGGCCTTGCCGGTCATCAGGCCGGCCACGTGCACCTGCGATGCGATGCGAAGCAGTTCGTCCAGGGTCGGCTGGCTGGAGCGGTGGTCGCTGATCGCCAGCTCGCCGACGCCGATCAGGCAGTCGATGAAGGCGAGGTCGGCGGCCACGCTGCCGGTCAGCGTCGTCGGGGGCAGGTGGTAGCCGCCGGCCAGGCCGTAGGCGGACAGGCCCTCCTCGCGCAGCGCGTTGACCTGGGCCACCAGCTCGCGGGTGCCGCGGGCGACGTCGTCGGTGCCGAGCAGGCCGACCACCGTGGTCACGCCGCTGCGGGTGTAGCGCGAAAGCATCGGCGCCGGCACCCGGGTGGCGAAGCCGGCTTCGCCGCCGCCGCCGGTGACATGCACGTGGCAGTCGATCAGGCCGGGCAGCAGGCGGCGCCCGCCAAGGTCGATGGCGCTGGCGCCGAAGGCGTCCGGCAGTTCCGACCCGCAAGGCCCGATCCAGAGCAGCCTGCCGCCGCCGAGCAGGAGGTCCTGGCGGCCGAGGGGTTCGGGGGCGTAGACGTCGGCGTTGCGGATGAGTGTGATGGTCATCACGGCAGGTTGTACAGCGGGCTGCGCGGCGTCAAGCGGCCCGCGGGGCGCCGGTGCTATCGTCGACGGCCCCCACGCAGGCCATCGATCGAATGGGCACTTATGCGCTCGGATCCGTGTTCTCCCCGGCCTCGGTGGCCCTGGTCGGGGGTAGTCCGCGCGAGCGATCGCTGGGCCGGCTGGTGCTGCGGCAGCTCATCGACGGCGGCTTCCGCGGCCGCATCGGCGTGGTCAACCGGAACTATCCGGAGATCGAGGGCGTGGCCACGGCGCCGTCGCTGGATGCGCTGGGCTTCGCCCCGGAGCTGGTGCTGGTCGCCACCCCGCCGGCGACCGTGCCGCGGGTCGCCGTGCGTGCCGCGGATGCGGGCGCGCGCGCGCTGATCGTGCTCACCCGCGACATGGGCGTGGGCCCCGGTTCGCACAACACCGCGCTGCGCGCCATCGCCCGCGAGCGCGGGCTGCGCGTGGTCGGGCCGAACTGCCTGGGCGTGATCGCGCCGCATTCGCGCCTGTTCGCCAGCTTCGCCGCGCACCGGCCACCGCCGGGTGACCTGGCCCTGGTGTCGCAGTCGGGCGCGGTGGCCGCGGCGATGATCGAATGGGCCAGCCAGCGCAGCCTCGGCTTCTCCAGCGTGGTGTCGCTGGGCGATGCCGTCGACGTGGACTTCGCCGACCTGCTGGACTGGTTCGCCGTCGACCGCCACACCCGCGCGATCCTGCTCTACCTCGAACGCGTCCGCGATGCGCGCAAGTTCCTGTCCGCCGCCCGCGCCGCTGCGCGCGGCAAGCCGGTGGTGGTGGTGCGCCCTGGGCGGCATGCGCGGCGACGGGGCCCACTGGCCAGCCATGCCGCCGCGCTGGCCACGCCCGACGCCGTCTACGACGCCGCCTTCCGCCGCGCCGGCCTGCTGCGCGTGCACGCGCTGGACGAACTGTTCGCCGCGGCGGAGACGCTGTCGCACCTGGGCAGCGTGCCCGGCGACCGGCTGGCGGTGCTGACCAACGGCGCCGGCACCGGCCTGCTCACGCTCGACCGCCTGCAGGATCTGGGCGGTACGCCGGCAGGGCTTTCGCAGACGACCGTCGATCGCCTGGACGCGGCGCTGACGCGCGGATGGTCGCGCCGCAATCCGGTCGACCTGCTCGGCGACGCCGAGGGCCAGCGCTATGCCGCCGGGCTCGAGGCCCTGCTCGACGATCCCGGCAACGACGCGATCCTCGCGGTCAACGTGCCGACCGTGCTGTCCAGCCCGAAGGAGACCGCCGAGGCCGTGGCGGGCGTGCTCGCGGCCCGGCCGCGCGGCGCGCCGAAGAAGCCGGTGCTGGCCCTGTGGCTGGGCGACGACCAGGGCGCCGCCGGCCTGCTGGGCGCGGCCGGGGTACCGACCTACGCCAGCGAGGCCGAGGCCGTGCGCGGCTTCATGTATCTGGTTCGCCACCGCGAGGCGCAGGCGGCGCTGATGGAGACGCCGCCGAGCCTGCCGGGGGACTTCGCCGTGGACCGCGCCGCCGCGCAGGCGCTGGTGGATGCCGCCTTGGCGGAGGGCCGCGAATGGCTCGACCCCGAAGCCACCGCGTGCCTGCTCGCCGCCTACGGCATCGCCATCGCCACCCCGGCGCTGGCCGCCGATGCCGGGGCCGCGGTGAGCGCCGCGCAGCCGCTGCTCGATGCCGGGCGCACGGTGGCGGTCAAGGTGTTGTCGCCGGACATCGCGCACAAGAGCGACGTCGACGGCGTGCGCCTGCACCTGGCCAGCGCCGCGGCGGTGCGCGAGGCGGCAGAAGAAATCATCGCGCGCGCGCGCCGGCTGCGGCCCGACGCGCGCATCGACGGCGTCAGCGTGCATCCGATGGTGCTGCGCGCGAAGGCGCGCGAAGTGATCGCCGGCATCGCCGACGACCCGGTGTTCGGCCCGGTGGTGGTGTTCGGCCGCGGCGGCACCGCGGTCGAGGTGATCGACGACAAGGCGCTGGGGCTGCCGCCGCTGGACCTGCGCCTGGCGCACGAGCTGATCGGGCGCACGCGGGTCTCGCGCATCCTGCACGCCTACCGCGACGTGCCCGCGGCCGACGAGCGCGCGCTGGCCCTGGTGCTGGTGAAGCTGGCGCAGCTGGCTGCCGACATCCCCGACATCCGCGAGGTGGACATCAACCCGCTGCTGGCCGACGCCGGCGGCGCGGTCGCGCTGGACGCGCGGATCGCGGTGGCGCCGTCGAAGCGCCTGCACCGCGGCCGCGGCCACCCGCGCTTCGCGGTGTTCCCGTATCCCACCGAGCTGGAGCGGACGCTGGCGCTGTCCAATGGCCGCGAGGCCTTCGTGCGCCCGGTGCGCCCGGAGGACGATGCGATGTTCCGCCGCTTCTTCGAGCACGTCAGCGCCGAGGACCTGCGCCTGCGCTTCTTCCGCGCGGTACGCGACTTCAGCCACGACTTCATCGCCCGCCTGGTGCAGCTGGACTACGCGCGCTCGATGGCGCTGGTGGCGATCGACACGCAGACCGGCGACATGCTGGGCGCGGTGCGCCTGCTGGCCGATTCCGACTTCGAGCGCGGCGAATACGGAATCATGGTGCGCTCCGACCTCAAGGGCGCCGGACTGGGCTGGCGGCTGATGCAGGAGATGATCGAGGTCGCGCGCTGGATGGGCCTGTCCATCATCGAAGGCCAGGTGCTGCGCGAGAACAGCACCATGCTCGCCATGTGCCGGCGACTCGGTTTCAAGGTGGTGCCGGACCCCGACGACGCCACGCTGATGCTGGTGACCCTGCCGGTGGAGGCAGGTGCCGGGGGATAATCCGCGGATGCGCAAGATCCTGCACATCGACATGGACGCCTTCTACGCGTCGGTGGAGCAGCGCGACGATCCCGGCCTGCGCGGCCGCCCGGTGGTCGTGGCCTGGCGCGGCGCGCGCTCGGTGGTGTGCGCGGCCTCGTACGAGGCGCGGGTGTTCGGCGTGCGCTCGGCGATGCCGGCCGCGCGCGCCGAGCGGCTGTGTCCGGAGGCGGTGTTCGTGCCGCCGGATTTCGCGCGCTACAAGGCGGTGTCGAAGCAGGTGCGGGAGATCTTCCTGCGCCACACCGACCTGGTGCAGCCGCTGTCGCTGGACGAGGCCTACCTCGACGTGACCGCGCCGAAGGTCGCCTCGCCCAGCGCCACCGAGTCCGCGCGCATGATCCGCGCCGAGATCCGCGAGGCGACCTCGCTTACCGCGTCGGCGGGCGTCGCGCCGAACAAGTTCCTCGCCAAGATCGCCTCCGACTGGAACAAGCCCGACGGGCTGTTCGTGGTGAAGCCGTCGCAGGTCGAGGCCTTCCTGACGCCGCTGCCGGTGTCGAAGATCCCCGGCGTGGGCAAGGTGATGGAGAAGAAGCTGGCCGACATCGGCGTGGCCACCGTCGGCGACCTGCGCGGCTTCGCGCTGGAGGAGCTGCAGGCGCGCTTCGGCCGCTTCGGCGCCGGCCTGTACCGGCGCGCCCGCGGCATCGACGAGCGCCCGGTCGAACCCGACCAGCCGGTGCAGTCGATTTCAACCGAGGACACCTTCGCCAGCGACCTGCGCCTGGACGAGCTGGGTCCGGCGATCGAGGCGCTGGCCGCCAAGGCCTGGGCCGCGACCCGGAAGACCGAGCGCGTTGGCCGCACGGTGGTGCTGAAGCTCAAGACGTCGGACTTCCGCATCCTCACCCGCAGCTTCACGCCCGACGCGCCGCCCGCGTCGGAGGCGGAGTTCGTCGCCATCGCGCTGGCGCTGCGCGAGCGCGTGCAGCTGCCGGCCTCGACCCGCTACCGGCTGGCCGGCGTCGGCCTGGCCGGATTCCGCGACGCCGACGAAGTGCCGGTCCAGGCGCCGCTGTTCGCATCCGCCTGAGCGGGCGCGGCGCGCGTCGGGCGCAGCTCCAGCCACAGGCTGTAGGCCGCGGTGAGCGCCGGCAGCAGGTTCTGCAGCACGCCCACGGCGTCCTGCTTGTCCGAGAACAGGAAGTACGACAGCGTCATCGCGCTGCCGCAGATACTGATGATCCAGAAGCTGCGTGGCACCACCGCGCGTCCGGCGCGGCGCGAGGCGCCGAACTGCACCAGCCAGCGCGCGCCGAACAGCAGGGCGCCGGCCAGGCCGACCAGCTTCCACGGTGTCAGCGCGATGCCGGTCCATGCGAGTGCTTCGATGGTCCCGTTCATGACAGCAGCTCCGTGCTGCGGCTGATGCGTTCGTCGGCGACTGCGCAGGGGTTCCGCCGCAGCAGCCACAGCACGCCGCGCAGGTCGCTGATGCCGACCAGTGCGCGGCCGAGGTTGTCGTACTTGCTCTGGCCGTGGCGGCGCGGGCGGTGGTTCACCGGCACGCTGAGCGTGCGCCAGCCCGCGCGCTGCATCAGCGCCGGCAGGAAGCGGTGCATGTGGTCGAAGGCGGGCAGGTCGAGGAAGGTGTCGCGCGCGAACAGTTTGATCCCGCAGCCGGTGTCCGGGGTGGCGTCGTGCAGCAGCCGGGTGCGGATCGCGTTGGCGATGCGCGAGGCCCAGCGCTTGCTGGCGGAATCCTCGCGCCGCACGCGCCAGCCGGCGAACAGGCGCACGCCGTCGTCGGCGTCCGCGCGTGCCTGCAAGAGCCGCGGCAGGTCGGCGGGATCGTTCTGGCCGTCGCCGTCGAGGGTCGCGACCCAGTCCGCCCGCGCGGCCTTGACCCCGGTGCGCAGCGCGGCGCTCTGGCCGCTGCGCGCGCGGTGGCGGAGCACGCGCAGCTGCGGCCGGTTCGCGGCGCAGGCGGCCAGCGCCGCGGCGGTGCCGTCGTCGGAGGCGTCGTCGACGCAGACGATCTCGTAGCGGGTGACGTGGCGCAGGGCGGCGTCGATCTCGTCGAGCAGGGCGGGCAGGTTGTCGGCTTCGTTGTAGGCGGGCACGACGACGCTGAGCGCCGGCACCAGCGGATGCCGCGGGGGGGACGGATTCATCGTCATGGCTGCGTCCGGGCAAGGGCGTCGCCACGGTGGCGGGGCGCGGTGGACATGGTGGTGGGCATCGCAGGCGTCGGCAGCGTGGGGTGGCGGAATGATCCGGGCGCCGCTGTCGGAGAGCCGTTGGAGCGATGTTGGCGCTTCGTTAATCCCCGTCCGCGGCGAATGGCGGCACGCTGCACCGTGGATCGACCGCGGTCCCGGGCACCAGCCACCAGTCCTGCCGGCTGGCATGGCCGATCATCCGCGCGCGGCCGCGGTCGACGCAGGGCCCCAGCGCGGGCTCCGGCATCCAGAGCCAGCGCCGCTCCGGCGCCGCCGCCACCCAGTCCGCGGCCTCGCGCCACTGCAGGTGCAGAGGCTGTTTGAAGCCGAACTCCTGCATCGGGCGTCCGGCCTGCAGCATGTGCTGCTCGCGCCAGGCGATCGCGCCGAGTTCGCCCTGCGCGCCGATGCGCGTCGAGACGTCGCGCATCAGCGCCCGCCCCGAGCTCGAATCATCCAGCGCCGGCGCCAGCACCAGCCCGTAGCCGGCCCACAGCAGGGCCGTGAACAGCAGCAGGCCGGAGCCCACGCGCGGCCCGCGGAAGGCCGCGGCCAGCGCCCAGGCCGCGGCGCCGAGTGCGCCCAGCGCCCACAGGAAAGCGCGCATGTCGGCCGGCGCGATGCCCCGGGTTCCACCCAGCCGCGTCGCCCAGTCGGCGTCGGACAGGCCGCTGCCGGCGGCGCCCAGCAGCAGCGCGCCGCACAGCAGCAGCCAGCCCGACAGCAGCCACTGCACGCCGGCGCGCCGAAGCAGCGCCGGCAGCAGCGGCGCCGCGGCCAGGCAGAGCGCGGGCAGCGCGGGAAAGATGTAGACCTCGCGCTTGCCCGGGCTCAGCGAGAAGAACAGCAGCACCAGGGCCGCCCAGCCCAGCAGCAGCACGTGGCGCGGATCGCCGCGGCGCAGGCGCCGCCACCAGGCCGGCAGCAGCCAGGGCAGCAGCAGGGCGCCCGGCAGCCACAGGGTCGCGATCACCTGCGCGTAGTACCAGGGCGGCTGCACGTGGTGCCAGGCGTTGACGTAGCGGGTGCCGGTCTGGCGGAACAGCAGCTCGTGCGCATAGGCCTGCAGTACGGGATCGGGATGGCGCAGCAGCGCGATGCCCAGCGGTGCCAGCCAGACCGCCGCGCCCGCGGCGAAGGCGGCCAGCCCGAGCACCGCATCGCCGGCGACGCGCGCACCGGGCCGACGTGGCCGCCGCCGTCGCAGCCCCGGCCACAGCCAGGGCAGCAGCACCAGCACCGGCAGGAAGCCCACGCCCTTGGTGACGGTGCCGAGCCCGGCCGCGAACAGGCCCAGCGCCAGCCAGCGCCGCCGGTATCCGTCCAGCAGGTAGCGCAGCAGCGCGCACAGCGACAGCGTGGTCATCAGCACCAGCACCATGTCGATCTGCGCGCGCTTGGCCTGTAGGCCGAACTGCAGGCAGGCGAACAGCGCCGCCGCCGCCCACGGCCCGTGCCGCGGCGACCACAGCCGCGCGCCCGTGCGCCGCACCAGCCACAGCGTCGCCAGCGCCGCCAGCAGCGACGGCAGCAGGAACGCCACCCGCCAGTCGCGGACCAGGGTCCAGGCGGCCGCCTGCATCCACATGAAGACCGGGGGCTTTTCGGCATAGAACTCGCGGCCCCGGCGTGGCAGCAGCCAGTCGCCGCTGTCGACCATGGCGCTGGCGGCCAGGACGAAGCGCGGCTCGTCCGGCGGCGAGGGATCGCGCAGGCCGATGCCGGCGGCCAGCGCGAACAGCAGCAGTGCCAGCAGGAGCCAGCGGGGCGGGAGCGGCGTGCGGGCGGGGCGCGGCGGCGGCATCGGCGTCTGCATCGGGGGACCGGGTGTCCGGGCGATGGTGTCCGGCGGCGCGTGGGAGAATCGTCGGAGCGCGCCGCCTCCGACATCGTTCCGACGTCGGCGCGCGCAGCCTGTCGGCCCCACCGGAGCCACCCATGCGCCTGCTGGTCGTGGAAGACAACCAGAGCCTGGTCGCCAATCTCTTCGATTACTTCGAAGCGCGCGGCCACGTGCTCGATGCCGCCCCGGACGGCCCCACCGGCTACCACCTCGCCTCTACCCAGGCCTACGACGCCCTGGTGCTGGACTGGATGCTCCCGCGGCTGGACGGCCGCGAGGTGCTGCGGCGGCTGCGCGAGGCCGGCCACGACATGCCGGTGCTGATGCTGACCGCGCGCGACGAGCTTCCGGACAAGATCGCAGGCTTCCGCGCCGGGGCCGACGACTACCTGACCAAGCCCTTCCAGCTGCCGGAGCTCGAGGTCCGCATCGAAGCCCTGGTGGCCCGGGCCAGCGGCCGGGGGCGCGGCCGCGTGCTCGAGGTGGCCGACCTGCGCTACGACCTCACCACCCTCGACGTCACCCGCGCCGGCCGCAGCCTGCACCTGTATCCGGCCTGCCGGAAGCTGCTGGAAGTGCTGATGCGCGCCAGTCCGGCGGCGGTCACGCGCGAACGGCTGGAGCAGGCGCTGTGGGGCGACGACCCGCCGGACGGCGACATGCTGCGCTCGCACGTCTACGAACTCAGGCGCAGCATCGACGGTCCGTGGCCGGTCAAGCTGCTGCACACGCTGCCGCGGATCGGCTACCGCCTGGGCGAACCGGCGACCGGGGACGACGATGCCGGCTAGGAGCAGTCTGCGGCGGCGGATGGTGCAGGGGCTGCTGGCGTACGCGCTGCTGGTTTCGGTGGCGGTGTACGGCTACGGCTTCCTGGTCAACGAGCGCGCCGAACAGCTGGTGTGGACGGCGCTGCTGGAGGCCGAGTTCGACCACATCGAAGACCGCCGCGCGCTCTCCCCCGACGAGCGCTGGAGCGATACCGAGACCCTGTTCCTGTACGGCGACGAGGCCGCCAGCCCGCTGCCGGACGCACTGCGCGGCCTGGCGCCCGGGTTGCATGACGAGGTGGTGTTCGGCGGCAAGGAATGGGTGGTGCTGGTGCGCGAGGTGGACGGCCGCCCGTGGGCGCTGGCGCTGGACATCGGCGATTTCGAGCGGCGGGAAATCTTCGTCGCCGCCAGCGTGCTGGCCGCGATGCTGGTGATGGTGGCGCTGCTGGGCCTGGCGATCGGCTGGGGCGTCGACCGGCTGATGCGGCCGATGCGCGAGTTCGCGCAGGACATCGCGGGCCTGAGCCCGGACCGGGCCGGCCAGCGCATCGCGCTGCCCGCGGACGCCAGCACCGAGCTGGCGGTGATCGCCGATGCGCTCAACGACTTCATCGTGCGCAACGAGCAGTACGTCGAGCGCGAGCGGGCCTTCATCGACAGCATGAGCCACGAGCTGCGCACGCCGGTGTCGGTGATCGCCGGCGCGGCCGAGCTGGCGGCCGCGCAGCCCGGCGTCCCGGACGCCGCGCGCCAGCAGATCGCGCGCATCCGCCGCACCGGGCACGAGGTCGAGCGGCTGATCGCGCTGCTGCTGGTGCTGGCCAAGGACCCCGGGCGGCTGGCGCGGTCCAGCGACTGGATCGATCTGGCCGAGCTGCTGCCCGAGATCATCGACGACCACCTGCCGATGGCGCGCGAGAAGGGCCTGGCGGTGGTGCTGGACGCGCCGGAGCGCTGCGACATCCTGGCGCCGCTGCCGGTGGTCCAGGCCGCGATCGGCAACCTGTTGCGCAACGCCATCGAGAACAGCGACAGCGGCACGATCGACATCCGCGTCGACGGTGGCGCCGTGGTCATCGACGATCCCGGCCACGGCATGACGCCCGAGGAGATCAGCGCGATCTATGCGCGCATGGCGCGCGGTGGCGGCGGTCGCGAGCGCGGCGGCATCGGCCTGGACCTGATCTCGCGCCTGTGCGGGCATCTCGGCTGGACGCTGGACATCGCATCGCGGCCGGGGCAGGGCACGACCACGCGCCTGGACCTGTCGGCGGCGCGCGGCGCCCGCGGATAGCGCCGCGCCCGCGCCCGGGGCGACAATGGGCGTCCCCGAAGCCGAGGAGGCGCCGCGTGTCCTTTCCGTATGCCCTGGTGCTGTTCGACCTCGACGGCACCCTGGTCGACAGCGCCGCCGACATCGCCGAGGCGGTGAACCGCACCCTCGACGAACTTGGCCACGCCCGCGAGGACGAGGCCACCGTGCGCTCGTGGATCGGCCTGGGCACGCGCGTACTGCTCGAAAGCGCCCTGCGCCATGCCGGCAGCACTGCCGACGTGGACGCGGTGATGCCGCGGCTGATGGTCCACTACGAGGACTGCCTGCTGCTGCACGCGCGCCTCTATCCCGGCACCGTCGAAGCGCTCGATGCGCTGGCAGACGCCGGCGTGGCGATGTCGATGGCGACCAACAAGCCCGAGCGCATGGCGCGCGTGCTGGCCGACGCCATGGGCATCGACCGTTATTTCACGCATGTCGTCGGCGGCGACACGCTTGCCGAACGCAAGCCGCACGCGATGCCGCTGCTGCACCTGGCGGCGTTGCACGGCGTGGCTGCCGCGGACACGCTGATGGTCGGCGATTCCGAGGCCGACGCCGGCGCCGCGAAGGCCGCCGGCATGGACCTGGTGCTGCTGCGCCACGGCTATCCGCGCGACTTCGACCTGGAAAGCGCGGGTGCGGTGGCCGTGCTCGACGACCTGTCGACCCTGCCGTCCCTCAGCCCCCCGCCCGACACCGCCCCGTCCGACACCGTCCTGTAGGAGCAGCTACAGCTGCGACTCCGAGGTCACATTCCATGTGACCTTTGGTGATCCGTCGCGAGGTCGGGGTCGCAGCTGTAGCTGCTCCTACAGGGGGTGCGGTGCTGTGCGATGCAGGGCGGCGCGGGGCAGCCTGCGCTTCCTAGGCTCAGTTGGCGGGGGCGTAGCGCAGCGTCAGGCCGTATTCGCGGCCGGGCTGGTTGTACCAGGCGATGGTCTCGTACTCGCGGTCGAACACGTTCGAGGCCCGCGCCTGCAGCGTCCAGTCGGCGTTGATCGCGTACTCCACGCGCAGGTCGAGCGTGCCGTATCCGCCCAGGCGCACCAGGTTGGCGGCGTCGTCATAGCGCTCGCCGCTGCCGAAGCCGGTCACGCCCACGCGGAAGGCGCCGAAGGCGCGGTCCACGTCCACGCGCGCGGTGTTGCGCGAGCGCCGCGGCAGCCAGTGGTCGTGGTTGGCGCCGGCGCTGCGGTTGCGCGGGTCGATGTGGCTGAGCTCGGCGTTGATGTCCCAGCCGGCCAGCGACACGAAGCCGGTCAGCTCGGCGCCGCGGATGCGCGCCTCTTCGACGTTGAGCAGGGCGAAGTTCGTGTCGTAGCCGATCAGTTCGTCGATGTCGGTCTGGAACACGTTGAAGGTCCAGTTCCAGCCCTGGCCGAACTGCGCGATGCCCAGGTTCAGCGTCGTCGACTCCTCCGGCTCCAGGTCCGGATTGCCGTAGACCGGGTAGTACAGGTCGTTGAAGGTCGGCACCTTGAAGCCGGTGCCGGCGCTGGCGGTGAAGCGGAAGCCGTCGCCGAACTTCAGGCCGTAGCCGAGGCTGCCGGTGGCGTGGCCGCCGAACTGCTCGTTGTCGTCGTGGCGGACGCTGGCGTCCAGGCTGTGCGCGCCGAAGCTGCCCTGGTACGCCAGGAACAGGCCGGTGTTGTCGCGGTCCTTGACGGTGAAGTCGGTGCTGCCGGTGACCTTGTCGCGCAGCCAGTCGACGCCGGTGCTGAGCAGCTGGCCTTCGCCGACGCTGAAGTCGCCCTGCACCGAGGCGGTGTCGCGGCGGGTCTCGAAGTTGCTGGCGAAGGTCCGCGTGCCGGTGGCGTGGTCGTAAAAATGGTTGTCCGACTTGTCGTCGGCGCGGCCGATGCGGACGTTGACGTCGGTCCCCTGGTTCGGGCGCCAGCCGAGGCGGCCACCGAAGACCTGCTGCCGGGTGTCGGCCTCGTTGCCGCCGAAGATGCTGCCGTCGTATTCGTTGAAGGCGTCGGCCACCAGCACGTGGCCCTCCAGCTCCACGGTGTCGCCGAGCTTGCCGCCGCCGCGCACGCTCACCGAGGTGTTGCGGTAGCCGTCGCGGTCGGGTTCGTCGGCGAAGCAGCCCGCGCCCCAGCCCTCGGCGGTGCCGCGGCAGGAGTCGATGCCGTCGGTGCGCTGCCAGGCGCCCTGGGCCTGGAACCAGCCGCGCTCGCCGGAGCTGCCGATGCCCGCGGCGGCCTGGCGCAGGCTGTTGCTGCCCACGCCCAGGCTGAAGTTGGAGCGCAGGCCTTCGCCCTCGCCGGCGCGGCGGGTGAAGATCTGGATCACGCCGCCGATGGCTTCGGAGCCGTACAGGCTCGAACGCGGGCCGCGCACGATCTCGATGCGCTCGATCTGGTCCAGCGGCAGGTCCTGGAACATCACCATGCCGGCGGTCGCCGAGCCGATGCGCACGCCGTCCACCATCACCAGCACGTGGTCGGACTCGGTGCCGCGCAGGAACACCGACGACAGCTTGCCGGGGCCGCCCTGGTTGGCGAGGTTGATGCCGGCGCGGCCGCGCAGCAGCTCCACCAGCGAGGTGGCCTGGCTGCGCTCGATCACCGCGCGGTCGATCACCTGCACCGGGACGTTGGCGTCCTCGGCGTTGATCGCGGTGCGGGTGGCGGTGACCACGACGGTGTCGAGGTCGGTGGCCTGGATCGCGCCGCTGGCCGCGGCGGCCGGGGACAGGGCGAGCGCCACTGCGAGGGACAGGATCTGGTGTTGCGGCTTCATCGGTCAATCTCCATGCATCGCGCACGCCCGCGCGACCGGGTCGGTGTGGGCTGCGTGCATGGGGAGCGACGGAAGGGAGACGTGCGGGTACACGGCGCGCTGCCGCCGCGACGCCCTCCGCATCGCAACCAGTCATCCCTCTGGCCGGTCTCCGGGCTTGCGGGAGGGCGTCGGGTCGGCGTGCCGACTCCATGCCCGGCCCCGGCGCCTTCCCGTGCGAAGCACAGTGGCGGTTTGCCGGGGTGGATCCACGCTTACCGTTGCGGGGGCAGCGCCGGAATGCTTCCGCCGGCCATGGTGGCGGGCGGGAGGTCACCGGCTTCCCGTTTCAACCCTTGGGGGAATCCCCGCGGGTCACCAGAAAGTGGCGGCAGTCTAAGGCATCGGGGCGGGGCGCGCCAAAACGCCCGGACACGGGTACCGGCGGCGGCCGCAGCCGCAGCCGCAGGGCCCTCAGTCGGCGTCGGGCTCGTCCTGCATCACGGTGGTGGTCACCGGCCCGGCCGGCGGCCGGTTGCGCGGCGGCGGCAGGCCGGCGATGGCCTCTTCGGCGGCGGCCACCAGCTCGGCGCGGCGCGCCTCGGGCACCTCCTGCCAATGGCAGTCGCGCAGGGCCCCTTCCAGCGAATAGAGCAGGTTGAGGCTGGGCTTGAAGCCCGCGCGCTTGATGCGCATGAAGGCCTCCAGCGGGCCGGCCTCGATCAGGTCTTCGGGCGTCTTCAGCCCCACCTGGCGCAGCCATGCGGCCGATTTCGGCCCGATGTTGCGCATCTTGAGCGGCGGCGCACTCACTGCCCCAGCGATTCCATGTACACGCGCGCGATCTCCTCGAGCCCCTGCTGGTCCTCAACGTCGAAACGGCCCGGAACCGGACTGTCGAGGTCGAACACCCCCACCAGGGCACCCTCGTGGAACAGCGGGACCACCAGCTCCGAGCGCGAGGCGGCGTCGCAGGCGATGTGGCCGGGGAAGGCTTCGACGTCTTCGACGCGCTGGGTTTCACCGCTGCGGGCCGCGGCCCCGCAGACCCCGCGGTCGAGCGGGATGCGCACGCAGGCCGGCTGGCCCTGGAAGGGGCCGACCACCAGTTCGGTGCCGTCGTAGAAGTAGAAGCCGGCCCAGTTGAGCTCCGGCAGGGCGTGGTAGACCAGCGCGGAGAGGTTGGCGGCGTTGGCGATGCGGTCGCGCTCGCCGTGCAGCAGGGCGCGGGCCTGGGCGGCGAGCTGGGCGTACTGCTCGGGCTTGCTGCCCGAAAGGGTCTGTGACGTGAACATCCGCCCAGTCTAGGGCAAGCCGCCAGGCCGGTGCGGCGGCGTGCCCGTCGCCGCGCCTGTCGCGAAAGCGGCGCGATGCGTCGGGCGGTGATGGCGCGGTGTTTTTCGCGTAAAAATGGCCACCATGGCCGCGACCACGTTCTTCATCACCGGCACCGACACCGGCATCGGCAAGACCCTGGCGTCCACCGCGCTGCTGCATGCGCTGCGCGCGCAGGGCCGTCGCGCATCCGGCATGAAGCCGGTGGCCGCCGGCTGCGAACCGGGCGACGGCGGCTGGCGCAACGCCGATGCGCTGGCGCTGCAGGCGGCCAGCCGGCCGCGGCCGCCCTACGCGGACGTGAACCCCTATCCGCTGCCCGAGCCGACCGCGCCGCAGCTGGCCGCGCGCATCGCGGGCATCCGCGTGTCGCCGGGCGTGCTCGCCGCCGCGCACGCGCGCATCGCCGCGAACTGCGACGTGGTGGTGGTGGAGGGCGCCGGCGGCTGGATGGCGCCGCTGGCCGACGGCCTGGAGCACGCGCTGCTGGCGCGCTCGCTGGACGCCGACGTGGTCCTGGTGGTCGGCCTGCGCCTGGGCTGCCTCAACCACGCCCGGCTGTCGGCGCGCGCGATCGAGGACGACGGCCTGCGCCTGGCCGGCTGGATCGGCTCCACCCTGGAGCCGGACTTCAGCGCCGATTACCTGGCGCTGGTCGAAGACGCCCTGCCGGCACCCTGCCTCGGCGTGCTGCCGTACCTGCCCGAAGGCGACGCGCGCGCCGCCGCGAAGGCGCTGCGGCTGCCGGCCGGGGATTGACCGGCAGCCGCGCGAGGCCTCGCCTCAGCCAGGCTGCGGCGAGGGCAGGGCGTCGTCGTCGGCATCGGCATCATCGACACTGCTTGCGTCCGCCTCGCGGTCGTGGCTGTGGTCGCGCGCCAGGTACAGGTAGAACGCCGGCAGCACGAACAGGGTGAAGGCGGTACCGATGGTCATGCCCGCGGCCACGGTCATGCCGATCGCGAAGCGCGCCGCCGCGCCCGGGCCGCTGGCGATCAGCAGCGGGATCATCGCGAACACCAGCGCGGCGGTGGTCATCAGCACCGGACGCAGGCGGATACCGGCGGCCTCCTCGATCGCCTCGCGCTTCGACAGCCCCTGCTCGAGCTGCAGCTTGTTGGCGAACTCCACGATCAGGATGCCGTGCTTGGCGATCACGCCGACCAGGGTCACCAGGCCGACCTGGGTGTAGATGTTGATGCTCATGCCGGGGAAGGCTTCGATCCCGGCCATCTGCAGCACCCCGGACAGCAGCGCCAGGGCGTTGAGCACCAGCAGTGCGCCGCTGATCGCCATGGGCACGGTGACCAGCATGATCAGCGCGTCGCGGAAGCTTTCGAACTGCGCGGCCAGCACCAGGAAGATCACGATCAGCGCCAGCAGCAGGGTCACCAGCATGCCGGTGCCTTCCTGCTTGAACTGCCGCGACTCGCCGGCGTAATCGACGCTGTAGCCCTGCGGCAGCACCTCCGCCGCGGCCTGCTCCAGCACCCGCAGCGCATCGCCCTTGGACACGCCCGGGCGCGGCATGAAGGTGATCGCCACCGCGTTGAGCTGCTGGAAGCGCTTGAGGTTCTGCGGCTGCACGCTTTCCTTCAGGGTTACCAGGGTCGACAGCGGGATCAGCTCGCCGTCGCGGGTGCGGGTGTAGTAGTTCTCCAGCTGCGCGGCGTTGAGCCGGTCGCTGCGCTGCACCTGCGGGATCACCCGGTAGGAGCGGTTCTCCATCGCGAAGCGGTTGACGTAGCCACCGGCCAGCAGCGCCGACATGTCCGCGGCGAGCGTGCGCATGTCGATGCCGAGCATCGCCGCCTTGTCGCGGTCGACCTGCACCTCGATGCGCGGGCTGTCGAGCTTGAGGTCGGTGTCGAGGAAGATGAAGCGGCTGCTCGCCTGCGCGCGCTCGACGATGGCACCGGCCAGTTCGGCCAGCTGCTCCGACGAGCCGATGCCGCCGATCAGGAACTCGCCGCCGCCGTCGCCGCCGGCGCTGGGCAGCGAGGGCGGGACCTGGGCGAAGAAGTTCAGGCCGGTGATCTCGGCCAGCTTCGGCTGGATGTCCTGCTGCAGCACCTGGTTGGTGGAGCGGCTGCGCTGGCTCCACGGTTCCATGATGAAGCCGGCGATCGCGGCCATGCCGCTGCCCGGGCCCATGCCGCCGTTGATCAGGAACACGTCGCCGAGTTCGTCGATCTCCTCGGGCAGCGAGTTGACCGATTCCGTGTAGCGCTCGATGAAGTCGAGCGTGACCGGCGCGTCGGCGAAGGCGACGCCGAAAATGAAGCCCTCGTCCTCCATCGGCGCCGGTTCCTTGGGCGCGATCATGTACAGCGCCACGCAGGAAGCGAACACCAGCGCGCCGAAGACCGCGATCACGCCCTTGGTCTCAAGCGCACCGTGCAGCTTGCCCTGGTAGGCGGCATGCAGGCGGTCGAAGCGCGCATCCAGCCAGGCCTCCAGCCGGCCCTTCTCGTGGCCGTCGCCGTGGGCCTTGAGCAGGCGCGAGGACATCATCGGCGACAGCGTCAGCGCGACCACGCCCGACAGCAGCACCGAGCCGGCCAGGGTGAAGGCGAACTCGGTGAACAGCACGCCGGTCAGGCCGCCCTGGAAGCCGATCGGCACGTACACCGCCACCAGCGTCGTGGTCATCGCCACCACCGGCCAGGCCAGCTCGCGCGCGCCGCGGAGCGCGGCATCGCGCGGGGTCATGCCCTCTTCGATGTGGCGGTGGATGTTCTCCAGCACGATGATCGCGTCGTCGACCACGATGCCGATCGCCAGCACCATCGCCAGCAGGGTCAGCAGGTTGATGGTGAAGCCCATCAGCAGCATCAGGAACAGCGCGCCGACGAGTGACAGCGGCACCGCGATCGCCGGGATCAGCACGCTGCGCAGCGAGCCCAGGAACAGGTAGATCACCACGATCACGATCACCAGCGCCTCGATGATCGTGCGCACCACCTCGTTGATCGCGTCCTGGATCGCCTCGGTGCTGTCGTAGGGGATGGTGGCCTCGATGCCCTCGGGCAGCTGCGGCAGGATCTCCTCGTCCCAGACCCGGCGGACTTCTGCGATCACGTCCAGGGAATTGGCGTCGGGCGAGACGAAGATGCCCATGAAGGTCGCCGCCTCGCCGTTGATGCGCACCGAGGTGTCGTAGTTCTCCGAACCCAGCTCGACGTCGGCGATGTCGCCCAGGCGCACGATCGCGCCTTCGGATTCACGCACCACCAGCGACCGGAACTCCTCCGGCGTGCGCATGTCGGTGCGCGCGGTCAGGTCGACCGACACCATCTGCCCGCGGGTCGAGCCGAGCGCGGCCAGCACGTTGTTCGACTGCAGCGCCGCGTGTGCGTCGCTGGCGGTCACGCCCAGCGCGTTCATGCGGTCGGGCTTGAGCCACACCCGCATCGCGAACGAACCCGAGCCCATGATCTCCGCGCGCTGCACGCCGGGGATGGTGGAGATGCGCGGCTCGACCACGCGGGTCAGGTAGTCGGTGATCTGGTTGTTGCTGAGCTGTTCGCTGGCGAACGAGGTGTACATCGCCGCCATCTGCTGGCCCTGCTGCAGGTCGATCACCGGATCCTCGGATTCGGCCGGCAGCTGGCTGCGCAGCTTGTTCACCTTGGCCGCGATCTGGGTCAGGGCCTCGTTGGCGTCGTAGTCCAGGCGGATGTAGGCCTGGATGATGCCCACGCCCGCGGTGCTGGTGGAGGTGATGTAGTCGATGCCCTCCGCACTGGCGACCTCGCGCTCGAGCGGGGTGACGATGAAGCCCTGGATCAGGTTCGCGTCGGCGCCGAAGTAGGACACGCTGACGGTCACCACCGCGTTCTGCAGCTCCGGGTACTGGCGCACGTTGAGCTCGGTGAACGAGCGGATGCCCAGCAGCAGGATGAACAGGCTGACGACCATCGCCAGGATCGGCTTCTTGATGAAGATGTCGGTGAATTTCATCGGGATCTCCGGCCGTCGCGCGGACGCGCGGCGGCGGGTGGGGGCGGGGCCGCGCTCAGCGGTTGGCCGGCTGCGGGCGCTCGTCGGTGCTGGGCTGCACGTCGTTGTTGATGGTCACCGCGGCGTTGTTGCGCAGGCGCAGCAGGCCGCTGCTGACCACCGTTTCACCCGGCTCCAGGCCTTCGGTCACCGCGATCATGTCGCCGCGGGTGGCGCCGGTGGTGACGAAGCGCTGGCGCACCATCAGCTGCGGGCCATCGCCTTCGCCGTCCTGCGCGCGCGCCTCGCCTTCGGCCTCGACCACCACGTAGACCACGTTGCCGTAGGGGTTGAAGCTGATCGCGGTCTGCGGCACCACCACGGCGTCGGTCGCTTCGCCGACGTCGAAGTCGACGCGGGCGAAGGAGCCGGGGCGCAGCGCGCCGTCGGGATTGGCCACGGTCGCCTGCACGGTGAAGTTGCGGGTGCCGGCATCCACGCCCGGCTCGATCGCGGTGATCGTGCCCTCGAACTCGCGGTCGGGCAGCGCGTCCACGCGGGCGCGCACGGTCAGGCCTTCGCGCACCTGCGGGATCTGCTGCTCTGGCAGGCTGAAATTCACGAACACCGGGTCCAGCGACTGCAGGCTCACGATCGGGTCGCCCGGCGCCACGAACTGGCCCAGGTTGACCTTGCGGATGCCGAGGATGCCGTCGAAGGGCGCGCGCACGCGCTTCTGCGCGATCACCGCGCGCTGGGCTTCGGCCTGGGCGCGGGCGGTGGCGGCCTGGGTGGCACGCTCCTCGACGTCGGCCTGTGAGACCAGCTTGTCGCGCCCCAGCGTGCGCCAGCGCTCGGCCTGGGTGCGGGCCTGCCGCGCCGAAGCGTCCAGTGCTTCCAGGGTGGCGAGCTCGGCGGCCGAGTTCAGTTCGACCAGCAGGGCGCCGGCCTTCACCGGCTGGCCGGCTTCGAAGGCGATCTTCTGCACCACGCCGCCGGCTTCGGCGGTGACGTCGGTGCCGTTGACCGCCACCAGGGTACCGACCGCCTCGAGACTGCCTTCCCAGCGTTCGGCGCGGGCCTCGAAGGTGCTCACCGCGACCGCCGGCTGAGGCATGTCGTCGAAGAACCTGTTCATCATGACGCGCATCGCGCCCCAGACGGCGAAGACGCCGCCGAACACCAGCACGGTGATCAGCAGCATCCAGAACATGCGCTTGCGCGCGGACGGTTTGCGGGCGGGGTCAGGCTTGGCCATGGAGGAGGTCCTGGAGCAGGGAAGTCGCGGAAGTCGAGTGCGGGTCGCAGGCGGGGCCGAACACCGCGGCGCAGACGCGTTCGAGCAGGGCGTCGAAGGCGCGGTCGTCGGCCGGGTCGAACAGCGGCTGCCAGCCGTAGCCGTTGAGCAGGTACTGCACGTGGACGAGCAGGAGGCGGTAGGGGTTGCCGGTCTGGCGGTGGTCCAGCAGGCCTTCCTGCTGCGCAAGGGTGTACATGCCCAGGCACATCGCCCAAGGTCCGATGGTCATCGCCGCTGGGGCCAGCGTCACGTTTCCGGGCAGGTCGCCGCGCCGGCGGGCCTCGACGACGATGCCGTCGACCACGGCCGCCAGTGGCGCGCTGGCTTCCAGCGCCCGGCGGCGGCTTTCCGCCGACGCGGCGCCCCAGACCACGTCGGTCCACACGAACTGGGCCAGCCGGAAGTGCTCGGGCTGCTCGCGCAGGATCAGCAGGTCGGCCAGCGCCACCGCCAGCATGCGGTCGCGGGTGGGGCCGTCCCAGCGCGCGGCGCGCTCGAACAGCTCGGCGCGCGACAGGCAGCTGCGCGTGGCCAGCGCGACCAGCAGGTCCTCCTTGCTGGCGAAGTGCTGGTACAGGGTGCCGATGGCGTAGTCGCAGGACTGCGCGATGCGCGACATCTGCAGGCCCAGCAGGCCGTCCTGGCGGATCAGCTCCTGTGCCTTGTCCAGGAACAGCTGTTCGCGCTCGGCGAGTTCGCGCCGGCGTCGTTCACGGGTGCTCATGCAGGGGCTGGGGGAGGGGTGGGGCGGGAATAATGAACCTGATTCAGTTCTTGAGCAATAGTCTTCACCGCTGGGACGGAACGTGCTGCTACAACCCTGACTTCATGCACGGGTATGGCGTTTCCCCGACGCTATACTTGCCAGTTCAATAATTGACGGAACCGGTCCCATGCGGCGCATCGCGACGATCACACTCCTCCTCGCGGCGCTGGCCGCATGCGGTGGCGAAGACGGCCAGCAGGCCCCGCCGCCGCCCGAACTCGGCGTGGTGACCGTGCAGCCGGCCAATGCGCCGCTGCGTCGCGACCTGGTCGGCCGGCTGGCCGCCTACCGCAGCGCCGACGTGCGCGCCCGCGTGCCGGGCGTGCTCCAGCGCCGCAGCTACCAGGAGGGCAGCGACGTCAAGGAAGGCCAGGTGCTGTTCGAGATCGACCCGGCGCCGCTGCGCGCGGCCGCCGGCGAGGCCCAGGCCGCGCTCGCCCAGGCCCGCGCCAACCAGGCCAATGCCCGCGCCGCCGCGAACCGCGCGCGCAGCCTGGCGCCGCAGAAGTTCGTGTCCCAGTCCGACCTCGACAACGCCCTGGCCGCGGAACGCAGCGCGGACGCCGCCGTGCAGGCGGCGCAGTCGGCGGTGGACAGCGCCAACATCAACCTCGGCTACGCCACCGTGCGTTCGCCGATCGCCGGCCGCGCCGGCAAGCAGCAGGTGACCGAGGGCGCGCTGGTGGGCCAGGGCACGGCGACCCTCCTCACCACCGTCGACCAGATCGACCCGCTGTACGTGAACTTCAGCATGGGCTCGGCCGAGCTGGACCAGGTGCGGGCGATGCAGCTCGAGCGCCAGGGGCCGGTCGCGGTGCAGGTGAAGCTGCCCGACGGCAGCGTCTACGCGCATGAAGGCGAACTCGACTTCTCCGGCGACACCGTCGACCCGGAGACCGGCGCGGTGTCGCTGCGCGCGACCCTGCCCAACCCCGACCGCCGCCTGCTGCCGGGCACCTATGTGACCCTGGTCGCGACGCTGGGCGTGCAGCAGGGCGTGTACACGGTTCCCCAGGCCGCGGTGCAGCGCGACGCCACCGGCCCCTACGTGCTGGTGGTGGGCGCGGACGACACCGTCGCCCGCAAGGACGTCACCACCGACCGCGCCGAAGGCGGCCAATGGATCGTCACCGCCGGCCTGGCTGCCGGCGATCGCGTGGTGGTGTCCGGCCTGCAGCGCGCGAAGGTCGGCGAGCCGGCCACCGCGACGCCGTGGCAGCCGGGTGCCGCCGCCAACGGTGCGGCGCAGGGCACGCCCGCGGCACCGACCGGCGGACAGGCCGCGCCTGCACCGGCCGGCGACCACCCCGATGCCGCCGACCCCGCCGCACCGGCTGAGGCCGGCGACGACGCGGCCACGCAGGACTGACGGCGATGCCTCGCTTTTTCATCGACCATCCGGTCTTCGCCTGGGTCATCTCGATCCTGATCGCGCTTTCCGGCGTGATCGCCCTGCTCAACATGGGCGTGGAGTCGTATCCGAACGTGGCGCCGCCGCAGGTCACCGTGGGCGCGAGCTACCCCGGCGCCGACGCGGCGACCACCGAACGCGCGGTCACCCAGGTGATCGAGCAGCAGCTCACCGGCATCGACAACCTGCTGTACTTCAGTTCCAGCTCCAGCTCGTCGGGCCGCGCCAGCATCACCCTGACCTTCCAGACCGGCACCGACCCCGACATCGCCCAGGTGCAGGTGCAGAACAAGGTCGCGCTGGCCACGCCGCGCCTGCCCAGCGAGGTCACCCAGCAGGGCGTGGTGGTGGCCAAGGCGAATGCCGGCTTCCTGATGGTGGTGGGGCTGCGCTCGTCGAACCCGGCGGTGGACCGCAACGCGCTCAACAACATGATCGGCTCCAGCGTGCTGGAGCAGATCTCGCGCGTGCCCGGCGTCGGCAGCACCCAGCACTTCGGCTCCGAGTACGCCATGAACATCTGGCTCAACCCCGACCGGATGCAGGGCTACGGGCTGTCGGCCAGCCAGGTGCTGCAGGCCGTGCGCGGCCAGAACGTGCAGTTCGCCGCCGGCTCGATCGGCGCCGACCCTGCGCCCGAGGGCCAGGGCTTCACCGCCACGGTCTCGGCCGAGGGCCGCTTCGCGACGCCGGAACAGTTCGGCGACATCATCCTGCGCGCGGACGCCGACGGCGGCACCGTGCGCCTGAAGGACGTGGCGCGGATCGACATCGGCGCCCAGGGCTACGGCTTCGACACCAAGTACAACGGCGTGCCCACCGGCGCCTTCGCGATCCAGCTGCTGCCCGGCGCCAACGCGCTGACGGTGGCCGAGGCCGTGACTTCGCGCATGGACGAGCTGCAGGGCAGCTTCCCGGAAGGGGTGGAGTGGTTCTCGCCCTTCGACAGCACCACCTTCGTGACCATCTCGATCAAGGAGGTGGTCAAGACCCTGCTCGAGGCGGTGGTGCTGGTGTTCCTGGTGATGCTGATCTTCCTGCAGAACCTGCGTGCCACCATCATCCCGACCCTGGTGATCCCGGTGGCGCTGCTGGGCACCTTCCTGGGCCTGAGCATGCTCGGCTTCACGGTGAACCAGCTCACGCTGTTCGCGATGGTGCTGGCGATCGGCATCGTGGTCGACGACGCGATCGTGGTGATCGAGAACGTCGAACGCATCATGTCCGAGGAAGGCCTGCCGCCGCGCGAGGCGACGATCAAGGCCATGGAGCAGATCACCGGCGCGGTGGTCGCGATCACCGTGGTGCTGGCGGCGGTGTTCATCCCCAGCGCGCTGCAGGGCGGTGCCTCGGGCGAGATCTACAAGCAGTTCGCGATCACCATCGCGGTGGCGATGGCGTTCTCCGCCTTCCTGGCGCTGGGCTTCACCCCCGCGCTGTGCGCCAGCTTCCTCAAGGAAGACGCCGTGCACCACGGCGAGGAGCAGGGCGGCAAGCGCCAGAACGTGGTCTACCGCACCTTCAACAAGTACTACGACAGGGTCGCGGCGACCTACGTGCGCCACATCAGCGGCGCGGTCAGTCATGCGCCACGGTGGATGCTGGTGTTCGCGGCGCTGGTGGTGGCCACCGGCGTGCTGTTCGCGCGCCTGCCGGGCAGCTTCCTGCCCGAGGAGGACCAGGGCTATGCCATGGCCATCGTGCAGCTGCCGCCGGGCTCGACCCTGCAGCGCACGCAGGCGGTGTTCGAGCAGGTACGCACCACGCTGGAGCAGGTGGACGGCTACGAAAGCATGATGCAGGTCGCCGGCTTCAGCTTCATCGGCCAGGGCGAGAACGTCGGCATGGCCTTCATCAAGCTCAAGGACTGGGACGACCGCGAGGGCACGGTGCAGGACTTCCTGCAGGCGGCCAACGGCGCGCTGTACGGCATCCGCGACGCGCAGATCTTCGTGGTCAACCTGCCGACGGTGCAGGGCCTGGGCCAGTTCGGCGGCTTCGACATGTACCTGCAGGACCGCGCCGGCCTCGGCCGCGAAGCGCTGACCCAGGCGCGCAACCAGTTGCTGGGCTCGGCCTCGCAGGACCCGGCGCTGACCGCGGTGCGACCGAACACGCTCGAAGACGCGCCGCAGCTCAAGCTCAGCGTCGACCGCGTGCAGGCGCAGGCCATGGGGCTGTCGGTCAGCGACATCTACAGCGCGATCCAGCTGATGCTGGCGCCGGTGTACGTCAACGACTACTTCGCCGACGGCCGCGTGAAGCGCGTGAACATGCGTGCCGACGCGCCCTACCGCACCGACCCCGGTTCGCTGTCGCGTTTCTACACCCCCGGCCCGGTGGCCGAGGACGGCAGCCGCAGCATGATCCCGCTGTCGAACGTGGTGCACTCCGAGTGGACCATGAGCACGCCCTCGCTGACCCGCTACAACGGCTACTCGGCGGTGAACATCGTGGGTTCGCAGGCGCCGGGCCACAGCTCGGGCGAGGCCATGGGCGCGATGGAGCGCATCGTCGACGAAGAGTTGCCGACCGGCTTCGGCTACGACTGGGCGGGCATGTCCTACCAGGAAATCATCGCCGGCAACACCGCGACCCTGCTGCTGGTGCTGTCGGTGGTGGTGGTGTTCCTTTGCCTGGCCGCGCTCTACGAGAGCTGGTCGATCCCGGTGGCGGTGCTGCTGATCGTGCCGCTGGGCATCCTGGGCGCGGTGGTGTTCACCATGCTGCGCCCGGGGCTGTCGAACGACATCTTCTTCAAGATCGGCATGGTCACGGTGATCGGCCTGGCGGCGAAGAACGCGATCCTGATCATCGAGTTCGCGGTGCTGGAGCGCGCCCAGGGCAAGCCACTGCGCGAAGCGGTGATCGAGGCCGCGCGCATGCGCTTCCGCCCGATCCTGATGACGTCCTTCGCCTTCATCATGGGCGTGACGCCGATGGCACTGTCGTCGGGTGCCGGTGCCAACGCCCGCCACGCGCTGGGCACGGGCGTGATCGGCGGCATGCTGTTCGCGACCTTCCTCGGCCTGCTGCTGATCCCGGTGTTCTTCGTCAGCGTGCGCCGCGTGCTGGGCGAGCGGCTGGATGATGCCGCGCCGGGCAAGGCACTGGCGAAGGACTGAGGCACGAAAAAACCCGGCAGCTTGCGCTGCCGGGTACGGTGTGTGGGGCGACGCGCGGGGAGAGGAGCGCGCGTGCCCCGGTTCCGTTGCCGGAACCCTTGACGCCGTTGTTTACTTGCGGCTCTTGCCGGTGGCCGCCTTGGTGGCGGTCTGCACGGCTTCCTCGGCCTTGGCCTGGGCGGCCTCGACCTGGCCCTTCGCGATCTGCGCGATGGCCTCGTTGGTGGCGACGGCCTGGCCGAAGACTTCCTGGCCGGCGCTGACCGAGCGCTCGATGCTCTCGCGGGCGGTCTGAACGCCCTTCGGCCACACGGCCTTCAGGCCGTCGAAGTCGCGGACCTCGGCCAGCTCGCCCCAGAAGGCGAAGGCGGCGTTGGTGTTCTCTTCGAGGGTCGACAGCTGCAGGCCGAAGGCCTTCTCGGCGCTGGCCAGGGCCAGGCGGTTGACCTGGGCGGCGGTGTCGGCGAACTGGCGCGCGGTCGAGGCGAACTGCTCGTTGATGTTCTGGTACATGGCGGGCTCCTGCTGAATGTCCGGCAGGGATTGCCGGTTTGTGCGGTGCAGCATAACCCGGCCCATGTTGCGTTGCAACAACCGCCTGTCGGAACCTTTAAGCTGCTGTTTATGCGGGGAAACGCCGGCCGGCGAACCGCCGCGGCGGACCTGCCCTCAGGCGTCCGGCCCCCGGTAGCGGCAGCCGGAGGTGCAGGTTTCGTGCACCACGACTTCCGAAAGCAGCGGCAGCGCCGGCTTCAGCCGCTCCCAGATCCACACCGCCAGGCGCTCGCTGGTGGGGTTCTCCAGCCCCGGGATGTCGTTGAGGTAGTGGTGGTCGAGCTGGTCGTACAGCGGGCGGAAGGCGGCCTTGATGTCGGCGAAGTCCATCACCCAGCCGGTGTCCGCGCCCGGCTCGCCGGACACGTGCAGCTCGACCCGGAACGAATGCCCGTGCAGCCGCGCGCACTTGTGGCCCTCGGGCACGTTGGGGAGGCGGTGCGCGGCTTCGAGGGTGAAGACCTTGAAGATGTCCATGGCGGCGATTCTACGCGGCGCCGTCGGCGGCCGGCACGCGCACCGCGCCTTCCATCAGCACCCGCGCGCTGCGGCTCATGATCGCCTTGGTGGCGGTCCAGCGGCCGTCCACTTCGCGCGCTTCCGCGCCCACGCGCAGGGTGCCCGAGGGATGGCCGAAGCGCACCGCCTCGCGCGCCCCGCCGCCGGCGGCGAGGTTCACCAGCGTCCCGGGGATCGCGGCGGCGGTGCCGATGGCCACCGCGCAGGTGCCCATCATCGCGTGGTGCAGCTTGCCCATCGACAGCGCGCGCACGTTGAGATCGATGCCGGCCGCGGCGATGGCCTTGCCGCTGCTGGCGACGTAGTCGCGCGCCGGGGCCACGAAGGCGACCTTGGGCGTGTGCTGGCGGGTGGCGGCCTCCTCCGGCGTCGCGATCAGGCCCATGCGCAGCGCGCCGGCCACGCGGATGGCCTCCAGCATCGCCAGCGCGGCCTGGTCCTCGTTGATCGCCGGCTGCAGCTCCGTGCCGTCGTAGCCGATGTCGGCGGCGTTGACGAAGACGGTCGGGATGCCGGCGCTGATCATCGTCGCCGGCAACGAGCCCAGGCCCGGCACCTCGAGTTCGTCGACGAGCCGGCCGGTGGGGAACATGGCGCCGCCGCCCTCGCCATCGTCGGACGGGTCCATGAACTCCAGCACGATCTCCGCGGCGGGGAAGGTCACGCCGTCGAGTTCGAAGTCGCCGGTCTCCTGCACCTGGCCGTCGGCGATCGGCACGTGCACCACGATGGTCTTGCCGATGTTGGCCTGCCACACGCGCACCGCGAAGCTGCCGTTCTCTGGCAGGCGCGCGGGATCGATGAAGCCGTTGGCGACCGCGAACGGGCCGACGGCGGTGCTGAGGTTGCCGCAGTTGCCCGACCAGTCGACGAAGGCGGTGTCGATCGAGACCTGGCCGTAGAGGTAGTCGACGTCGTGCCCGGGCCGGGTGGACGGCCCGATGATCACGCACTTGCTGGTGCTGGACGTCGCCCCGCCCATGCCGTCGGTGTGCTTGCCATAGGGATCGGGCGAGCCGATCACGCGCATCAGCAGCGCGTCGCGGGCGGGGCCGGGGACGCGCGCGGCCTCGGGCAGGTCTTCCAGGCGGAAGAACACGCCCTTGGAAGTGCCGCCGCGCATGTAGGTGGCGGGGATGCTGAGCTGGGGGAGGTGGGTCATGGGAGTCGGTGTCGTGTATCGCCAGACCGCATTGTCCCACCGGATGCGGATGCCCGCGCGCGCTCAGGCGCCGTCCGGGATCTCGGGTTCCACCAGCTTCGCGAGAAGCTCCAGCGATTCCTGCCAGCCCTGGTAGCAGTAGTCCACCGGGATGGCGTCGGGGATGCCGGCCTGCTCGATCTGCAGCTCGGTGCCGCAGACACTCTTCTTCAGCGCCACCGTCACCTGCATTTCGCCCGGCAGGCCGGGGCTGTCGAAGCTGTCGGTGTGGCGGATGCGCTCGTTCGGCACCAGTTCGACGTACTTCACCGTGAATGAATGGCTGGATCCGGTGCCAAGGTTGGTGAACGACATCCGGTAGCCGCCGCCCACGCGCGCATCGAACGCGTGCATGGTGCCGGTGCCGGGCATGCGGGTTCCTCCCGGAACGGGTGGAACCCGCGTGTTACGCCGGGCCGCGTTATGCGGCCGTCGACGCCGCCAGGAAATCCTGCGCGAAGCGCTGCAGCACGCCGCCCGCGGCGTAGACCTGCACGTCCTCGTCGGAGTCGAGGCGACAGGTCACCGGCACATCGGTCGTCGACCCGTCCCGACGGTGGATCACCAGGGTCAGCGTCGCGCCCGGTGCCGGCGTTCCGGCCACGTCGAAGGTCTCGCTGCCGTCGATGCCGAGCGTCAGCCGCGTCGTGCCCGGCTTGAACTCCAGCGGCAGCACGCCCATGCCGACCAGGTTGGTGCGATGGATGCGTTCGAAGCCCTCGGCCACGATCGCCTCCACGCCGGCCAGGCGCACGCCCTTGGCGGCCCAGTCGCGGCTCGAACCCTGGCCGTAGTCGGCGCCGGCGATGATCACCAGCGGCTGGCCGCGCTCCATGTAGGTTTCGATGGCTTCCCACATGCGGGTGACGGTGCCTTCCGGCTCGATCCGCGCCAGCGAGCCCTGGCGCACGCTGCCGTCTTCGTTGCGCACCATTTCGTTGAGCAGCTTCGGATTGGCGAAGGTCGCGCGCTGCGCGGTCAGGTGGTCGCCGCGGTGGGTGGCGTAGGAATTGAAGTCCTCTTCGGGCAGGCCCATCTTCGCCAGGTATTCGCCGGCGGCGCTGGACGCCATGATCGCGTTCGAGGGCGAGAGGTGGTCGGTGGTGATGTTGTCGCCGAGCACCGCCAGCGGACGCATGCCCTTGAGCGTGCGCTCGCCGGCCAGCGCGCCCTCCCAGTATGGCGGGCGGCGGATGTAGGTCGACATCGGACGCCAGTCGTACAGCGGCTCCACCCGGCTGCCGTCGTCCACCGCGATGCGGAACATCGGCTCGTACACGCGGCGGAACTGCTCTGGCTTGACGCTGGCCTTGACCACCGCGTCGATTTCCTCGTCCGTCGGCCAGATGTCCTTGAGCGTGACGGGATTGCCTTCTGCGTCGGTGCCCAGCGCGTCCTTCTCGATGTCGAAGCGCACGGTGCCGGCGATCGCATAGGCGATCACCAGCGGCGGCGAGGCCAGGAAGGCCTGCTTGGCGTAAGGATGGATGCGGCCGTCGAAGTTGCGGTTGCCCGACAGCACCGCCACCGCGTACAGGTCGCGGTCGATGACTTCCTGCTGGATCGCAGGATCCAGCGCGCCGGACATGCCGTTGCAGGTGGTGCAGGCGAAACCGACGATGCCGAAGCCGAGCTGCTCCAGCTCCGGCAGCAGCTTCGCTTCTTCCAGGTACAGCTGCACCGCGCGCGAGCCCGGTGCCAGCGAGGTCTTCACCCAGGGCTTGCGCGTGAGCCCGCGCGCGTTGGCGTTGCGCGCCAGCAGCGCGGCGGCGATCACGTTGCGCGGGTTGGAGGTGTTGGTGCAGCTGGTGATGGCGGCGATGATCACCGCGCCGTCGGGCAGCAGGCCCTCGGCTTCCTGCGCACGCGCGGCGTCGAGGTTGCCGGCGATGCCGCGCTCGGCGAGGTCGCTGACCGGCAGCCGGCGGTGCGGGTTCGACGGGCCGGCCATGTTGCGCACCACGCTCGACAGGTCGAAGTGCAGCGTGCGCTCGTACCGCGCGTCGGCGAGGTCGCTGGCCCACAGCCCGGCGGTCTTCGCGTAGGTCTCGACCAGCGCCACCTGCTCGTCGCTGCGCCCGGTCAGGCGCAGGTAGTCGAGGGTGTTGTCGTCGATGAAGAACATCGCCGCGGTCGCGCCGTATTCCGGCGCCATGTTGGAAATCGTGGCGCGGTCGCCGATGGTCAGCGCCGCGGCACCTTCGCCGTGGAATTCCAGATAGGCACCGACCACCTTCTGCTGGCGCAGGAATTCGGTCAGCGCCAGCACCACGTCGGTGGCGGTGATGCCGGGCTGCGGCTTCCCGGCCAGTTCGACGCCGACGATTTCCGGCGTGCGCATCCACGAGGCACGGCCGAGCATCACGTTCTCCGCCTCCAGGCCGCCGACGCCGATCGCGATCACCCCCAGCGCATCCACGTGCGGGGTATGGCTGTCGGTGCCCACGCAGGTATCCGGGAACGCGACGCCGTCCTGCGTGTAGATCACCGGCGACATTTTCTCCAGGTTGATCTGGTGCATGATCCCGTTGCCCGGCGGAATCACGTCGACGTTGCGGAAGGCTTTCTTCGTCCAGTCGATGAAATCGAAGCGGTCGGCGTTGCGGCGGTCTTCGATTTCCCGGTTCTTTTCGAATGCGCCGGGATCGAAACCGCCGCATTCCACCGCCAGCGAGTGGTCGACGATCAGCTGCACCGGCACCACCGGATTGACCTTGGCCGGGTCGCCGCCCTGGTCGGCGATGGCGTCGCGCAGGCCGGCCAGGTCGACCAGCGCGGTCTGGCCGAGGATGTCGTGGCAGACCACGCGCGCAGGGAACCAGGGGAAATCCAGGTCGCGGCGGCGCTCGATCAGCTGCAGCAGGTAATCGTCGATCCGCGCGGGTTCGGCGCGGCGGACGATGTTCTCGGCGTGCACGCGGGCGGTGTAGGGCAGGCCGTCCCAGGCACCGGGGCGCAGCGCCTCCACTGCCTCGCGGGCGTCGAACCAGTCGAGCGAGGTTCCGGGAAGGGGCTTGCGATGCTTGCTGTTGGTCATGGCTGGCACGGGGGTGGGCGGGAAACGCCCATTATATCGCCGCGCCGGCCTTGCCCTGGATCAATGCGCGGCCCGGGCGCTCGGGCAGCATGGTCTCGGGGGCCGCGTTGTTTTCTGTCATGACCTTCGCCGCGGCGATCTGGATAATCCTCCACAAGGTTTCCTGATTGACGATTGTTTATCTTTCCATTGGACGGAATTTGTATTCGAACATAAACTGCGTCATTCCCCCGGATAAATACGGAGTGACGACTGGTGGCAAATCTCGCAAGCGTCCTGAAAGCCGAAATCGCCCGCCTGGCCCGCAAGGAAACCAAGGCCCAGCTCGACCCCCTGCGCAAGGCCAATGTCGGCTACCGGCGCGACATCGCCGCGCTCAAGCGCGAGGTGGCGCAGCTTTCGCGCCAGCTCAAGTCCGCGTCGAAGCCGGCGAGGAAGTCCCAGGCCGAACCCGAGGATGGCCGCAAGCTCCGCTTCCAGGCCAAGGGCCTGAAATCGCACCGCGAGAAGCTGGGCCTGTCGGCCGCCGAATACGGTGCGCTGGCCGGCGTCAGCGCGCAGTCGATCTACAACTGGGAAGCCGGCAAGTCGACCCCGCGCCAGGCGCAGGTGGCCGCGCTGGCCGAACTGCGTGGCATGGGCAAGCGCGAGGCCGCGAAGCGGCTGGAAGGCGCCGCGGCGGAATAATAATCCGCGAGGCAAGGCGCGGCCGCCATGCCGGGCGCGCGGACGCTCAGCGCGCCAGCAGGCCGATCACCAGCGCGTTGACCAGGTCGATCACGAAGCCGCAGACCAGCGGTACCACGAGGAAGGCCCGCGGTGCCGCGCCGTATTCGCGCGCCACCGCCGTCATGTTCGCCACCGCGGTGGCGGTGGAGCCGAGCGCGATGCCGCCGAAGCCGGAGCAAATCACCGCCGCCTCGTAGTCGCGGCCCATCGCCCGGAACACCACGAACACGGTGAAGGCGACCACCATCGCGACCTGCAGCGCCATCGCCACCGCGATGAAGCCCAGCATCGGCTGCAGCACCCACAGCTGCAGCCCCATCAGGGCCATGGTCAGGAACAGGCCCAGGCACATGTCCGAGATCAGCGCGATCCCGGGCTGCATCTCGTTGAAGCGCCACATCCGGCCGCCCTCGGGCGCGACCAGGTCGCCCACCGCGCGCAGCGCGATGCCGCCGAGCAGGCAGCCGACGAAGGCGGGCAGGGTGATCCCGGCACCTTCGATCAGCCCGCCGATGGCATGGCCGAGCATCAGCGCCACGTTGAGCCAGAACAGCGCCAGCAGCACGGCGTGGTAGTCGAGCGTGGTGCGCGATTCATCGCCGTACAGCAGGCCGACCTCGAGCTCCGCGTCGGCCGACGGCATCACCGGGCGCTGCCGGATCAGCCAGCCGGCGATCGGGCCGCCGATCACGCAGGCGGAGATCAGCCCGATCATGTTCGCGGCCAGGCCAAGCTCGGCCGCGTCCTCGATGCCGAGCACATCGGTGAAGTGCGGCGCCCAGGCCAGGGTGGTGCCCACGCCGCCGGTCAGCGAGATCGAGCCCACCATCAGCCCCGCGCGCGGATCCATGCCGAACAGGCCGGCCAGGGCCATGCCCAGCCCGTTCTGCATCACGATGAAGACCGTCGCCAGCAGCGCCAGCACCACCAGCAGGCGCCCACCGGAGGCCAGTTCGCGCACGTTCGAGTTCAGGCCCAGCGCGGCGAAGAAATACAGCAGCAGGAGGTCGCGCATGCCCAGGTCGAATTCCACCCGCAGGCCCGCGCCGTAGTACAGCGCGCAGACCACCGTCGCGCACAGCACGCCGCCGACCACGGGCTCGGGAATGCCGTAGCGGCGCAGCACGCCGACGCGCGCGGCAAGTCCCTTGCCCACGAACAGCAGCAGGATGGCGAGCGTGATGCTGACGAAGGCGTCGAACGAGAGCGTGCCGTCGACGATGGCGTGAGGCATGGTGGGTTCCGGCCGGGCAGGCAGGCCCCCGGCTACTCACGAGCCATTGTGCCGGACGACCGCGCGCGGCGAGCGGATTGACGCCTGTCATTGTCCCGTGCGCCCGCAGCCGCGACACTGCCCGGGTCGCGCCACCCGCGCGGCCAACCCGCCCATCGCCCAAGGGACCCCGATGACCGCAGATGCCCCGGCGCTCGACACCCTCCGCAACCGCACCTTCGACGAGATCGCCGTCGGCGACAGCGCCAGCATCGCGCGCACGCTGACCCGCGAAGACCTGCGCATGTTCGCCCTGCTGGCGGGCAAGGCCGTCGAGGATCCCGCCAACGACGGCGGTGCGCCCGCCGCGCAGGACACCGTGGCCCTGGGCATGTGGGCCGGCGCCTGGCTGGCGGCGCTGCTGGGCACGCGCCTGCCGGGCCCGGGCACGGTGTACCGGCGCCAGGCGCTGCGCTACAGCGGGCCGCTGTCGGCCGGCGACACGCTCACGCTGCGCGTCGAGGTGAGCTCGAAGGACGAGGCCAGCCGCGCCGTGGTGCTGGACTGTCGCGGCAGCAACCAGGACGGCGAGACCGTGGTCGAGGGCGAGGTCGAAGTGCTGGCGCAGGACGAGCGCATCGAGCGCGGCCGCCTGGCGCTTCCCGACATCAATACCAGCGACGCCAACGGCAACGACGGCCTCGCCCGCCTGCTGGCGCATGTCGCAAGCCTGGAGCCGGTGCGTGCGGCGATCGTGCATCCCTGCGATGCGCTCAGCCTGTCCGCGGCGCTGGACGTGCGTGATGCCGGGCTGGTGGAGCCGGTGCTGGTGGCCCCGCGCGCGCGCCTTGAAGCCGCGGCGAAGGAGGCGGGCCTCGACATTTCCGGCCTCGCCATCGAGGACGTCGCCCACAGCCACGCCGCCGCCGTGCGCGCCGCCGAGCTCGCGCGCGGCGGCGACGTCGAAATCCTGATCAAGGGCAGCCTGCACACCGACGAGCTGATGTCGGCGGTGGTGTCGTCGGCCGGTGGCCTTCGCACCAAGCGCCGCGTCAGTCATTGCTTCGTGATGCAGACGCCGCACTACCCGCGGCCGTTCATCGTCACCGACGCCGCGGTCAACCTTGCGCCCGACCTGCTGCAGAAGGCCGACATCGTCCAGAACGCGATCTACCTGTCGCACGTGATCGGCGTGGCCAGGCCGAAGGTGGCGATCCTGGCGGCGGTGGAAACGGTCAACCCCTCGATGCCGGCCACGCTCGACGCCGCCGCGCTGTGCAAGATGGCCGACCGCGGCCAGATCACCGGCGGCGTGCTCGACGGCCCGCTGGCCTTCGACAACGCGGTGTCGATGGCGGCCGCGCAGACCAAGGGCATCGAATCACCGGTGGCCGGCCAGGCCGACATCCTGGTGGTGCCGGACCTGGAAAGCGGCAACATGCTGGCCAAGCAGCTGATGTACATGGGCCAGGCGGCGAGCGCCGGCATCGTGCTGGGCGCGAAGGTGCCGGTGGTGCTGACCAGCCGCGCCGACGCGCGCGACTCGCGCATGGCCTCCTGCGCCATCGCGCTGATGCTGGCCCACCACAACCGGCAGAGCCCGCCGTGAGCGCGCAGCCCGTGGCGCCGCCGGTGGAATCCTCCGGCGCCGACCTGGTGGTGGTGCTCAACTGCGGCTCGTCGAGCATCAAGTTCGCCGTCTACGACAGCGGCATCGACCCGCTGCCGCGCAAGGCGCTGTGGAACGGCAAGGTGCAGGGCATCGGCGGCCCGTCGCCGGACTTCGGCGAGAGCGGCGTGGAGCCCTTCGCGATCGATCTCGATGCCGGAAAGCCCTACACCGGCGCGCTGGCGCTGATCCGCGACCGCATCCTCGCGCGCCTGGCCGGTCGGCGCGTGGGCGCGGTCGCGCACCGCGTGGTGCACGGCGGCAGCAAGTACTTCAAACCGGTGCGCGTGGATGCCGGCGTGCTCGACGACCTGCGCGGCTACATCCCGCTGGCGCCGCTGCACCAGCCCTTCGCGCTGGAGGCGGTCGCCATCCTGCTGCGCGAGTACCCGCGCCTGCCGCAGGTGGCCTGCTTCGACACCGGCTTCCACCACACGATCCCGAAGGTCGAACAGATCCTGCCCCTGCCCTGGGACGCCTGGGAGCGCGGCGTGCGCCGCTACGGCTTCCACGGCCTGTCGTATGCCTACATGGCCACCGCGCTGCCCGAACGCCACGGCGACGCCGCGCGCGGCCGCACCATCGTCGCCCACCTGGGCAGCGGCGCCAGCCTGTGCGCGATGCGGGATCTGCAGAGCGTCGCCACCACCATGGGCTTCTCCGCGCTCGACGGCCTGATGATGGGCACGCGCACCGGTGCACTGGATCCCGGTGCGGTGATCTACCTGATGGAGATCGAGAAGCTCAGCCTGGAAGACGTGGGGCAGATGCTGTACCACCGCTCGGGGCTGCTCGGCGTGTCCGGGATTTCGTCCGAGCCGCGGGTGATCGTGAAGCACGAGGACGAGGAAGGCGAAGCCGGCGAACGCGCACGGATCGCGCTGGCGCTGTACGTGCGCCGCATCGTGCGCGAGATCGGCGCGATGGCCGCGGTATTGGGTGGCCTGGACATGCTGGTGTTCACTGCCGGCGTGGGCGAGCACAACGCCTTCATCCGCGAGCGCGTGTGCAGGGACCTGGCCTTCCTGGGCGTGGAGCTGGAAGAGGCCGCGAACGAGGCAAATGCAGCGGTGATCTCCGCCCCCGGCAGCCGCGTCCTGGTGGCGGTGGAGCCCACCAATGAAGAGTGGATCGCGGCAAGGCAAGCACTGGCCGCCATTGCCTGACTGTCGGGGCCCCCATGTGTCGGGGCCCCCATGCCTGTGGGAGCCGCTATAGCGGCGATCGTGGCCATGGCCGCTCCCACAGGTCCGGCGCGCCATAATGGCGCCATGACCACCAAGATCGACCGCATCCAGGCCGCCCTCCAGGCCCTGTCCCCCAGCCATCTCGAAGTGCTGGACGAAAGCCACATGCACAGCCGCGGGCTTGAAACCCACTACAAGGCCGTGATCGCCAGCGAGGCCTTCGCCGGCAAGACCGCCGTGCGTCGCCACCAGGCCGTCTATGCCGCGCTGGGCGGGCTGATGGGCGAGATCCACGCGCTGGCGCTGCATACCTATACGCCGGAGGAGTGGGCGGAGCAGGGGGCGGCGCCGGATTCGCCGCGGTGCATGGGTGGCAGCAAGCACGACAAGGCCTGATGCCGCCGGGCCGGCCGGTGCTCGCTGGCAAGACTGGCAGCGGAGGGAATGAGATGAAGAGCAGGCCCAATGACGACGCCATGGCCGACCTGTACCGCGATGACCCGGCATTGGCGCTCGCAGTCATTGCTGCGATCCATGAAGACGGGGACCGGGACGAGCTGCTGACCGTGCTCCGCCAGATGGCCCAAGCCTCCGGCGGTGTCCAGGCAGCGGCGAAAGAACACACCTGATCCGCCCTGGCCTCAGCGGCCTGTAGTGGCCGTTCCCGCGTTGTCTAGAGGGGTTTGCGCGTTGCCCCGGTTGGATGAGGCGTGCATGCCTTAGCCCAGTGCCCGGTGCATGGACACAGAAAAGCCCGCGTCGATGGCGGGTTTTCGTCGTTTAACTTGTTGTTTTTATTGGAAAATATGGTGGCTATGGGTGGACTCGAACCACCGACCCCAGCATTATGAGTGCTGTGCTCTAACCGGCTGAGCTACATAGCCATGGGGTCCGCACGCGCTGGGCGCGGCGAGCCCGCAATTGTCCACTGGCCGGTCCCCGGCGTCAAATCCCCGGCCGCGGCTTGTCGCCCCCGGCGGCGCGTGGCAGAGTCGGTCGCAGTGACGCTGGAAGCGTCGAAAGACCTCAGGAGTCCGCATCGTGATCGATCCGGACGGCTATCGCCCCAACGTGGGCATTGTGTTGATGCACCCCGACGGGCGGGTGTTCTGGGCGCGGCGCGTGCGGCGCGACGGTTGGCAGTTCCCGCAGGGCGGGATGAACTCCGACGAGACGCCGCTCGAGGCCATGTACCGGGAGCTCAACGAGGAGACCGGGCTGCTGCCCGCGCACGTCGAGGTGCTCGGAACCACGCCGGGCTGGCTGCGCTACCGGCTGCCGCCGCGGGCCATCCGCCGCAACGACCGTCTGGTCTGCATCGGCCAGAAGCAGGTCTGGTTCCTGCTGCGCTTCACCGGCGCCGACAGCGACCTGCGCCTGGACCTGACCGACAAGCCGGAATTCGACCACTGGCGCTGGGTGGATTTCTGGTACCCGCTGGAGCACGTGGTCAACTTCAAGCGCGGAGTCTACGCCCGGGCGCTGCAGCACCTGGCACCGTTCGCGCGGCAGGTGGCCGGGGCCGGAGCGGTGCCCACGATCAGCCTGGAAACCCAGCGCAGCCGGGGCCGGCAGGGCGGGGCGGCGCCCGGTGGCCGGGGCTGCGGCCAGCCGGGCCGCGCGCCCTCGGGCCCGCGGCGCTCGTCGGCGGATTGAACCGTCCCGCTGAGGACGATCCTCATTCAGCATTGACAATCATTCTCATGTAAGCGGACAATCGGCCCGTTCCCTGGATTCCGTGAGCAAGCCGTGTACGTCTGCGTCTGCAATGGTGTGACCGACCACCAGATCCGCGAAGCCGCGGCCGCCGGCTGCGGCAGCATGACCGAGCTCACGATGCGCACCGGTGCCGGTGCCTGCTGCGGCAGCTGCGTGGACACCGCCGCGGAGCTGCTGGCCAGCGAGACCGCGGCCCGCAAGGTCGTCCACGAACTTCCCATGGCCTGCGCGGCCTGAGGCCGCCGCGCCTGCGGGCGCCGCCACGTTCGACCCCTGCGGGCCGCGCCCCTCCTGGCCCGCGCCGCGGGTGAAGATGATCACGATTCGCGTTCCGTCATCGCCTTCGCGATGGCGCTAGAGTCCCCGGCATCTTCCCCATCCCAGCCGGAGGCATGCCATGAAGGGCGATCCCAAGGTCATCGAGCTCCTGAACAAGGCGCTCTACAACGAACTCACCGCGATCAACCAGTACTTCCTGCACGCCAAGATGCTGAAGAACTGGGGCCTCGAGGAACTCGCCAAGCACGAGTACGAGGAATCGATCGACGAGATGAAGCACGCCGACCGGCTGGCCGACCGCATCCTGTTCCTCGAGGGACTGCCGAACTTCCAGGCGCTGGGCAAGCTGCGCGTGGGCGAGTCGCCGCGCGAGGCGCTGGAGTGCGACCTGGCGCTGGAACTCGACGGCCTGCCGCTGCTGCGCGAGGCCATCGAGTACTGCGACAGCGTCAAGGACTTCACCAGTGGCCGCCTGTTCAAGGACATCCTCGATTCCGAGGAAGAGCACGTGGATTGGATCGAGACCCAGCTCGACCTGATCAAGCGCGTGGGCGAGCAGAACTACCTGCAGTCGAAGATGGGCGGCTGAGCCGCCCCCTGCTGCTATCCGCGCAGGCCGCTCAGGCCTGCGCCGGGCTCACCGCCTTCAGCGCGGCGCGGGCCCTGACGAACTCGTTGGCCACCAGCGCCACCGCCACCGCCGGGCGCTCGAGCAGGCGCTCGCGGGCGCCCAGTTCCACGCGCTTGGCCGCGGCCGACAGCGACATCGCGCCCAGGTTGGCGCTCGACGACTTCAGCGAGTGCGCGGCGTCGCGCAGGGCTTCGTAGTCGGGGCCGGTGGCGGCCTGCTCCAGGGTGCCGATCAGGCGCGGGGTGTCGGTCAGGAACACGTCGATCAGGTGGTCGAGGTCGCCGCCCAGCATGGCGCGCAGTTCGTCGAGGATCTCGTGGTCCAGCACCGGTGGCAGCGCCTGCTGCGGAAGCGGCGCGGCCGACGCGGCAGGTGCCGTTGCGGCCGTCGGGATCGGCGACGGAGCGGCCACCTGCGCCGGTACCACCGGAGGCGGAGGCGCATCGGCGGCGACTACGTCCTCGATCGCGCCACCGGGCCCGATCATGTCGCCGGTATGCGGGTCCACCTCGTAGGACTCGCGCTGCGCGGCCGCCGCGGCGGTCTCCGCGTTCCACCAGCGTGCCAGCGTGCGCTCCAGTTCGCTGCGGGTCACCGGTTTGGCCAGGTAGTCGTCCATGCCGGCATCCAGGCACTTCTGGCGGTCGCCGGCCATCGCGTTCGCGGTCATGGCGATGATCGGCACGTGGCGGCCGTCGCCGGCGGCCTCCTCGGTCTCGCGCCAGCGGCGGGTGGCGGTGTAGCCGTCCATCACCGGCATCTGGCAGTCCATCAGCACAATGTCGTAGCGCGAGGCTTCCATGCGCAGCAGGGCGGCCTCGCCGTTGCTGGCGGTGTCGCAGGTGATGCCGAGCACCGACAGCAGGCGCTGGCCCACCATCAGGTTCACGGGGTTGTCTTCGACCAGCAGCACGCGCGCGGCGCGCACGGGCGCGGCAGGTGTCGACGGGGTCGGGATGGTGGCCATGGCGATGGGCTCCCTGGAATCCGGAGTCTGCGTCGTTCCCCCTTCGAGGAGGGCGGCGCGGAGGTCGGCATCGGGGGCCTGCCGGCTGAGGAGGGTGACGCTGCGTTGCAGTTCATCGGGGATCGGGTCGTCCCCGTACAGGCAGACCAGCCTGAGGTCGCCGTAGACGGCCTGGCGGCCGAGGTTGCGGTGCAGGGCCACCGCGGTACTGCGCATGCCGGCCAGGTCAGCGAGCACGAGGGAATAGGCCCACGGCGCGCCCTGGTTGGCGGCTGCGCGCAGGCGGTCCAGGGCTTCCTGGGTGGTTTCGACCGAGCTCACGCGCAGGCCCCAGTTGGGGAGCAGCATCGACAGGCGCAGGCGCAGGCGCGGGTCGGCGCTGAGCAGCAGCAGGCGGCCGCGGGCGGTGCTGTCCTCGGCGCCGCCACTGGGCATGTCGCCGGCGGCCTTCAGCAGCGGGATCTCGAACCAGAAGGTGGCGCCGTGGCCGGGTTCGGACTCCACGCCGATGCGGCCGCTCATCAGGTCGACGATGCGCTTGGAGATCGCCAGGCCCAGGCCGGTGCCGCCGTAGAGGCGGGTGGTGGATGCATCGGCCTGGCTGAAGGCCTGGAACAGGCGTGACTGCGAGCCGGCGGGAATGCCGATGCCGGTATCGCGCACTTCGAAGCGGAGCTGGTGCTGGGCGGCGGTCTCGCCGATGCGGCGCACCGACAGCGACACCGAGCCGCGTTCGGTGAATTTCACCGCGTTCGACACCAGGTTGCCCAGGATCTGGCGCAGGCGCACCGGGTCGCCGCGCACGGCCAGGCGCACGGCCGGGTCCACGCTCAGGCTCATGCGCAGGCCCTTGGCCTGGGCGGGGCGTTCCATCAGCTGGATCACGCCGTCCAGCAGTTCGCGCAGGTTGAAGCCGGTGGTCTCGAGTTCGAGCTTGTCGGCTTCGAGCTTGGAGTAGTCGAGGATGTCGTCGACGATGCGCAGCATCTGCTGCGAGGACGTGTACGCGGTACGCACCAGTTCGGCGTGGTCGGGCGCGAGGCGCGCGTGCATCAGCAGGTCGAGCATCGGCACGATGCCGTTGAGCGGGGTGCGGATCTCATGGCTCATGGTGGCCAGGAACTCGCCCTTGGCCATCACCGCCGATTCCGCCGCCTGCTTGGCCTGGCGCAGCTGGTGTTCGAGCTGGGTGTGCTGCTCGATCTGCGCCTGCAGCTGTTCCATCACCGCCTCGTCGCGGCGGGCGCGCTCGTCGGCCTCGTCCATCTGCTGTTCGCGCTGGCGCAGGGCGATGTGCAGCGCGATCACCGCGAACAGCGCCAGCAGCGCCAGCACCAGCGCCGCGTGCTGCCAGGGCCCTTCCATGCCGATCACGTCGAGCACCAGGGTCAGCGCGGCGCCGGCGGCCGCGCCCAGCGCGAGCCAGCGCATCATGATCGCCGTGGGGCGTCCGCGAGTCAGCTTCATCAAAGCACCGAGTGGTCGAAGTCGAAGTCCAGTTCGCCCGCCGCCTGCTGCACCAGGTTGCCCTGGATGAAGTCGACGCCGCTCATCCAGAGCGTGGCCGCGGCCTGCGGGTCCTCTACCTGCTGGCCGATGACGCGCAGGCCCAGGCGGTGCGCCCGTTCGATGGCCTGGCGCATCTCGTCGCGCACGGCCTGGTCGTCGAGCTTCTGCGAATAGCGCGGGGCCAGGCGCACGTAGCCCAGCGGCAGCTGGCCGAGCAGGGCGTCGGCCTCGCGGCCGGCCTGGTACTGGCCCAGGCACAGCTGCACGCCGGCCGGCACCATCGCGTCGCAGAATTCGCGCAGGGCCAGGGCATGGATCAGGGCCTCGTCCTGGCGCACGTCGATCACGATCCGCGAACCCTCCACGCCGTAGGCGGCGAGCATGCCCAGCACGTGGGTGGCGTGGCCGTCACGGGCCAGGCTGCGCGCGGATTGCGACACGAACAGGCGCACGGGCTTGCCCGCCTCGCTGCGCTGGTGAAGCACGGTCACTGCCAGCTCGAGCACGCGCTGGTCGATGTCCTGCATCAGGTCGACCGCATCGGCGGCGGGCAGGAAGTCGCCGGCGGGCAGCAGGCTGCCGTCGGCCCGGCGCATGCGCAGCAGGGTCTGGAACTGGGCTTCGTCGCCGCCGGCCACCGCGACCACGGGCTGGAAGGCGAGCTGGAAGCGGTTGTCGGCCAGTGCCTGGCGTACCGACTCGGCCATGGCCTGGTCGTGGTCGCGCTGCCGCGGCGGCTGGTAGCCGGCGATCCCGATCGGCTGGGCGCGGGCCTCGCGCAGGGCGCGCTCGGCCGCGGCCAGCGCGCTGCTTGCGTCGCCGTAGCCGTGGGCCAGGGTGGTGTAGCCGACGAAGGCGCGCAGGCGCACCGCCTCGTCGTTGGCGCTGAAGCCTTCGCGGCCCAGCGCGTCGCGGAGCGCGCGGGCGCTTTCGGGCAACTGGTCGGCGGCGAGGTCGGCGGCATGCACCAGGTAGATGCTGTCGCTCAGGCGCGACACCGCGTGGCCGGCGGCCGCCTGGCTGATGCGGCTGGAGGCGTCGGTGAGCAGCTGCTCGAGGCCGGCATAGCCGTAGCGGTCGCGAAGGGCGCCGATGCCGGCCACCTCGACCATGTACAGCGCGCCCTTGCCGTCGCCGGGGATCATCGAGTTCAGCCGCTGCAGCATGTGCGAGCGGGTGTACAGCCCGGTGACCGGGTGGCGGGCGCCGCCGCTGCGCTCGCGCTGGAGCATGCGCGCGCGGCGCACGCGGCTCTGCACCGCGGCGATCAGGTGGCGCGGGCGCACCGGTTTGGTGAGGAAGTCGTCGGCGCCGGTTTCCAGGGCCTCGAACTGGCGTTCCGGATCCGGGTCGCCGGTGAGGAACACGATCGGGGTGTGCGCGTGCGCCTGGTGCTGCCGGATCAGGTTGGTCAGCTCGACGCCGTCCATGCCCGGCATGTGCAGGTCCATCAGCACCAGATCGGGGCGGAAGGTGTCCACCGAGGCCATCACCTCACTGGCCACCGAGACCACCGCGGCCTGCATGCCTGCGCCGCAGAGCACGCTTTCGGCGAACAGCGCCTGGCTGAGGTCGTCCTCGACCACCAGCACGCGGTAGGGCGCCTCGGTGGTGCCGTCGGCGGCGACCGGGGGCGTGACCGGGGGGGGCGCGGGCTCGGCCGGTGCGGCGTCCACCTGCATGGGCAGCGGGGCGCCTGCGTCCTCGCACCAGCGCCGCCAGTAATGCGCCGGTGGGAACTCGGCGCGCACCGCTGTGCCCGGCAGCGATGCTGCCGTGCCCATGTCCGTGGCGGTCCGTGTTCCGGGGGCTGCGCTCACTGCGGGATTCCTCCGAGGACGAATACGGAGGCCCGACGCCCCTGGCGTCTCCCCCGAACGGACAAGCCTACAAGAAACCGCGCGCCGTATCGCGCGACGGGCGTCGCGCTCAGCCCGGGCCCGCGACCGCCCGGCGCCTGAACAGCCGCCGCCAGACCCACCACAGGGCCAGGGCCAGCAACAGGCTGAGGCTGAGCGCGATGCCCAGCGCCAGCAGCGGATTGGCCAGGGCCAGGGCCAGCAGGCCGATGGCGGCCACGTCCTCGGTGGCCGAAGCGCCCCAGTTGCTCAGCGGTTCGGGCGAGGCGTTGATCAGGACCCGGCTGCCGGCCTTCAGCGCATGGCTGCCCAGGGCCACGCCGGCTCCGGTGGCGAGCATGCCGGCCGACAGGTCGCCGTCGGGCGACAGCGCCGCGGCCGCAAGGAAGGCGCCGGCCGGCACCCGGGCCAGCGTCTGCAGGAAGTCCCAGCCGGAGTCGACGCCGGGGATCTTGTCGGTGAAGAACTCGACCAGGGCCAGCACGCCCGAGATCCCCATCACCCACGGCGAGGCGGTGACCTCGAGCGCGGCCGGCAGCTCCAGCCAGCCCAGGGCGCCGGCGAGGCCGACACCGAACACGGTCAGGTAGACGCGGATGCCGGCCAGCCAGGCCAGCAGCACGCCGGCGGCGAAGAGGTGGGCTTCGGACATGCCGGGCTCCAGGGGGGACTGCACTGCGGCGGAGTATAGGCATGGCCGCGTTCGCCCGGCGCTCAGGCTCGGGGGTTAACATGCCCGGATGCCCGACACGCCGCCGCCCGAACATCCCCATCCCCGCGCGCACATGGCGCTGATGGCCGTGCTGGCCGCCTGCCTGCTGTTCGGCGTCTGGGGCGCCTGGACGGTGGCCGGCGGCGGGCCGGCCCGCGACGACGGCGCGATGCGCGGTGAGATCGAAGGCCTGCGCCAGCAGGTCGCCACCCTGTCGCGCTCCGACCAGGTCAGCCGCGAGGCCAACGGCGACCTGCAGCTGACGCTGGCCGAGCGCGACGAAGAGATCTCCGCCCTGCGCGCCGACGTCGCCTTCTACGAACGCCTGGTCGGCAGCACCAGCCAGCGCCGCGGCCTCACCGTGCACGGCCTGCGCCTGCAGTCCCAGGGCGAGGGCGCCTGGCACTTCACCGCCACCCTGACCCAGACCCTGAACCGCGCCGCGGTCAGCAGCGGCACCCTTACCGTCGAGGTGGAAGGCTCGCGCAATGACAGCCTCGAGCGCCTGGCCTGGAACGACCTGCGCCAGAGCGAGGATGCGCCGGGCGTGGAGTATTCCTTCAAGTACTTCCAGCAGGTCGACGGCGACCTGATGCTGCCCGCGGACTTCAAGCCGCTGCGTGTGATCGTGCGCCTGGCGCAGCCGCGCGGGCCGGTGGTGGAGGAGTCCTTCACCTGGGCCGACGCCACCGCGGCGACGCCGCGTTCCGCGCCGGATGCTTGAAGCCCGCCGCCGCGCGCCCCATCCTTGAGCGCATGAGCACGACCATCGACCTGTCCGCGCCCGGCTACCAGGCGCTCGATCGCCCGCTGGAGTTCACGCCCGCGGCCGCGGCCAAGGTGCGCGAACTGATCGCCGAGGAGGGCAACGACGCCCTCAAGCTGCGCGTCTACATCCAGGGCGGCGGCTGCTCGGGCTTCCAGTACGGCTTCGAGTTCGACGAGGAGCAGGGCGAGGACGACCTCGCGGTCGCCACCGATGGCGTGACCCTGCTGGTCGATCCGCTCAGCCTGCAGTACCTGATGGGCGCTTCGGTCGACTATGTCGAGAGCCTGCACGGCGCGCAGTTCACCATCCGCAACCCGAACGCGAAGTCGACCTGCGGCTGCGGCAGCAGCTTCACCACATGACGTCGCGGCGCGTGGCGCCGTTCGCCTTCGTCGAGGCGCCGCTGGACCGCGCCGAGAACCTCCGCGACGACGATGCCGCGCTGGCCCGGCTGTGGGCGCAGGGCCGAGCGCTGGTGCTCGATGGCGAAGGGCGGGCGTGGGCGACGGCGGACGGTGCGTTGCTGGCGCCATGCGCGACGCAGCTGGCCGATGGACCGGACGAAGCGCTGTTCCTTGGCTTGCGCGGGGACGAGGGCTGGTTCGCGGTGCGCGAGGAGGCGATCGACCCGGACGCCGGACGCGGACCCGTGGCCGCCTTGGCGCCGCCACGCATCGACCTGCGCAGCGCCGCGGCGCAGTGGCCGGACTTCGAGGCCACCGCCTTCGCCCAGGCGCGCGCGGTGCTGCACTGGCGCGCCCGGCACCGCTATTGCGGCGCCTGCGGCGGCGCGCTGGCCTACCGTCGCGCGGGCTGGCTGGGCTGGTGCGGGGCCTGCGGGCTGGAGCACTACCCGCGCACCGACCCGGCGGTGATCGTCGCGGTGAGCGACGGCGAGCGCCTGCTGCTGGGGCGCAGCCCCGGCTGGCCGCCGCGGCGCTATTCGGTGCTGGCGGGCTTCGTCGAGCCGGGCGAGTCGCTGGAGCAGACCGTGGTGCGCGAAGTCTTCGAGGAGTCCTCGGTGCGCGTGCGCGGTTGCCGTTACCTGGCCTCGCAGCCCTGGCCGTTCCCCTCCTCGCTGATGCTCGGTTTCGAGGCCGAGGCCGGCCCCGACGTGCCGCACTGCCCCAGCGACGAGCTCGAAGACGCGCGCTGGTTCACGCGCGACGAGGTCGGTGCCGCGCTGCGCGGCGAATCCGGGCCAGAGGGCCTGCTGCTGTCGCCGTCGATTTCCATTTCGCGCTGGCTGATCGAACGCTGGCACGCCGGCACCTGACCCAGGTCGGCACCGTGCACGGACCCGGGCGGTAGAATCCGGGCATGTTCTCGACCCTGTTCGCCGTGGTGGTTGCGCTGGTGCTGGGGCACCTGGCGCCCGCGTTCGCCGCCGCCGTGCGCGATGACGGTTGGTACCGCGCGCTGCTGGGCTGGCTGGGCCGTCGATTCGCCGACGATGGCTTCTGGCGTGGCCGCTGGGGCCTGCTGATGGCGCTGGTGCCGGTGGTGCTGGTGGTCGGCTTCGTGCAGTGGCTGCTGGATGGCTTCGCCTACGGACTGCCGGCGCTGCTGTTCGGCGTCGCCGCCGTGTTCTATGCCTGGGGTCCGCGCGATCTCGATGTCGACGTGGATGCGGTGGTCGACGCGACGGATGCGGCCGAACGCCGCGAGGCGCTGGCGCGGCTGCGTCCCGCCGCAGCGACCGGTGCAGGCGCTGACCGCGACGAAGTCGGTCGCGTTTTCGTCGCTGCGCTGCGGCGCTGGTTCGGCGTGCTGTTCTGGTTCGTGCTGCTGGGCGCCGTGGGTGCGCTGCTGTACCGGCTGGTCGCGATCGCGGCCGAGGACGAACCCGCGCTCTATCTGCCCGAGGGTACGGTGGACGGCGCCCGCCGCGGGCTGGCGGTGCTCGACTGGCCGGTGGCCCAGCTGATGACGCTGTCACTGGCGCTGGTGGGCAACTTCGACGTGGCGGTGTCGGCCTGGAAGGCCGCCGGCGGCGCCGCGCTGCGTGCTGGCACGGACATGCTGGCCGCCGTGGGGCGGGCGAGCGTGCGCTGGGAGCTGGATGAAGAGACCGGGGATCTTGAGGCCGCTTCCGCCGGCGCGCCGCAGGCCGGAGTGGCCGCCGGGCCCGATCCTGGCGATGCCGGGATGCCGCCCGGACCGGTGCCGATGGCCGGCGCCGATGATCCGGCGCTGGTCCAGGCCCTGCGCGACGCCATGTCCCTGGTCTGGCGCGTGCTGCTGGCCTGGCTGGCGGTGCTGGCGCTGTTCGTGGTGGCCGGCTGGGTGAACTGAACCGGTTTCATCCCGTCCCGCGGCGGTCGCGCCCGCGGCTCAGGCGTGGTCGCCGCGCAGTGCGCGGACCCTTGCTTCGAGCATCTTCGCGTCGGCCTCGCGGCCCGGGACCGGCGCTTCGGCCATCACCGCCACGTGCGCGCGGAAGCGGCGCGGCACGCGCATCCGCGCCAGTCGCCCGCTGGCGGCCGCGCTGCCGCGTCGGCTCCACATGCTGCTCCACATGTTGCGCAGGGCCATCGGCACCACCGGCACCGGGCGGCGCTCCAGGATGCGTTCGACGCCCGACTTGAACGGCGCGATGTCGCCGTCGGAGGTCAGCCGGCCCTCGGGGAAGATCAACACCAGCTCGCCTTCGGCCAGCGCGGCATCGATGGCTTCGAAGGCGCGCTCCATCATCGCCGCGTCCTCCTTCGGGCTGGCGATCGGGATCGCGCCGGCGGCCTTGAAAATCCACCGCATCACCGGGATCTGGAAGATCCGGTAGTACATGACGAAGCGCACCGGCCGCGGGATGCTCGCCGCCAGGATCAGCGCGTCCATGTAGCTCACGTGGTTGCTGACCAGCAGCGCCGGGCCCTCGTCGGGCACGTGGCGCTCGATGCCGTGCAGCTCCAGCCGGTACAGCGTGCGCACCAGCAGCCAGCTGACGAAGCGCATCGCGAACTCGGGCACGATGGTGAAGATCCAGGTGGTGACCAGCAGGTTGGCGATCGCCAGCCCCAGGAACACCTGCGGGATGCTCCAGCCGAACACCTGCTGCAGCGCCAGTCCGGTCACCGCCGCGGCGACGATGAAGGCCGAGTTCTGGATGTTGAGCCCGGCGAACACGCGCGCCATTTCCTGCTTCGGCGTGCGGCTCTGGATCAGCGCGAACAGCGGCACGATGAACAGGCCGCAGGAGAAGCCGATGCCGGTGAGGTCGATGGCGATGCGCCAGCCGTGCTCGGCGGCCAGGAAGCCGGCGATGTCCAGCCCCGCCTGCGGCGCCAGCCCGCTGCGTGCGAAGTAGAGGTCGAGCATGAAGGCGCTGACGCCCAGCGCGCCCAGCGGCACCAGGCCGATCTCGACCGTGCGCGCGGACAGCTTCTCGCACAGCAGCGAGCCGGTGCCCACGCCGACCGAGAACAGCGCGAGCCCGAAGATGTAGAGGCTGGTCGATCGCTCCGCCGCGCCCAGGTGCAGCTCCGCGTAGTTCGGCAGCTGCGCGGTCAGCACCGTGCCCACGAACCAGAACCAGGACACGCCGAGGATGGCATTGCGCACCGCCGGCGTGCGCCGGGTGAGCTTCCAGATGCGGATCGATTCCGGCACCGGGTTCCAGTTGACCTTCAGCTCCGGCGCGCCGGCGTCCACGCGCGGGATCATGCGCGCGACCAGGTTGCCGGTGACCGCCAGCGCGACCACCGAGGCCGCGGCCGCCTCCGGCCCCCACGTGCCCGCGACCTGGAACACCAGTCCGCCGTAGATCATGCCGGCGAGGATCGACAGCGACGTGCCCATCTCCACCAGGCCGTTGCCGCCGGTGAGCTCCTCGGGCTTGAGCACCGCCGGCAGGATCGAGTACTTCACCGGCCCGAACAGGGTCGACTGCATGCCGGTCGCGAACAGCGCCACCAGCAGCAGCGGCATGTTGCCGAGCAGGAAGCCGATGCCGGCGATGGTCATGATCCCGATCTCCATCGTCGTGGTGATCACGATCAGGCGCTGCTTCTCCATCTTCTCGGCGAACTGGCCGGCGATCGCGGAGAACAGGAAGTAGGGCAGGATGAACAGCGCCGGCGCCAGGTTGGTGTAGAGCGTGCGCTGTTCGCTGTCCACGCCCAGGTAGAACAGCAGGCCGATGATGGCCTGGCGGTAGACGTTGTCGTTGAAGGCGCCCAGCGCCTGCACGGCGAAGTAGGGCAGGAAGCGGCGCTGCCGCAGCAGCTCGAACTGGTTGTACGCCATGCGGGCTCCCGTGGGTGCGTGGCGAGACTAGCAGACGGCTGCGACGGGCCGCGCAGGCTGCGTCAGCGGGCGTAGGCCTTGCGCGGCTCGTGGACGGCGGCGCCAGGGCGCGGGCGCAGGTGCCGGCGCAGCCAGTCGGCGAAGCCGGCTTCGGGCAGGCTGCCTTCGGCGAGGGCCACCATCTGCACGTACTTGTCCTCCTCGCTCGCATCGAGTTCGGCATCGTTGAGCGCGAGGAACACGCGGTAGCAGACGTGCGCGGTGCGCTTGTTGCCGTCCACGAAGGCGTGGTTGCGGGCAAGACCGTGCGCCAGGCTCGCCGCCAGCGCGGCAAGGTCGGGCGGAGGGTCGCCGTAGGCGTACAGCTGGCGGGGGCGCGCCAGTGCCGAGTCCAGCAGACCATCGTCGCGCACGCCGGTGCCCCCGCCGTGCTCGGCCAGCTGGCGCTCGTGGATGGCGATGGCCAGCGGTCGCGTGATCCAGACGATCATGGCCGCGCTCCCTACTGGGCCAGCTTGCGCAGGAGATTGCGATCCTTGCGCATGACCTCCTCGGCCACCTCCATCTGCGCCGCCAGTTCCGGATCGAACGCGGTCAGGCGCACGCCGTCCGGGGTCTCAAGCGCGTAGAGCGTATCGCCCTTCTCCAGGCGCAGCCGGGCCAGCAGCTCCTTGGGCAGGATGACGCCGGCGGAGTTGCCGATGGCGGTGATCTTCAGCTTCATGGCGAGCCTTCGGGATGCGTGTAATAACGCATGTTATACCCTGGGTCCGCGCGATGCCAGCCGGGCGCGGCGTCCGCGGGTCCCGTGCGCGCCCGGGTCTCAGCCGCGCTCGCGCTCCACCGCCCGCCAGCCGATGTCGTGGCGGTGGAACTCGCCCGGCCAGGAGATGCCGGCGACTTCCGAGTAGGCGCGGGCCTGGGCGTCGGCGACGCTGTCGCCCAGGGCACAGACGCAGAGCACGCGGCCGCCCGCGGTCACGGCGTGTTCGCCGTCGATCCGGGTCCCGGCGTGGAAGACCTTGGTGTCCGCCACGTCCGGCACGTCGAAGCTGTTGATCGTGTCGCCGGTGCGCGGGGTGCCGGGATAGCCCTCGGCCGCCATAACCACGCCCAGGGCCGGGCGCGGGTCCCAGTCGGCCTCGACGCCGTCGAGCGCGCCGTCGATGCCGGCCTCGACCAGGGTCGCGAAGTCCGAGCGCAGCCGCATCATGATCGGCTGTGTTTCCGGGTCGCCGAAGCGGACGTTGAACTCGATCACCTTCGGCGCGCCGCTGGCGTCGATCATGAGCCCGGCATAGAGGAAGCCGGTGAACGGCGCGCCGTCGGCGGCCATGCCGGCGACGGTGGGTTCGATCACCTCGCGCATGATCCGCGCATGCACCCCGGGCGTGACCACTGGCGCGGGCGAGTAGGCGCCCATGCCGCCGGTGTTCGGGCCGGTGTCGCCGTCGCCCACGCGCTTGTGGTCCTGGCTGGTGGCCATCGGCAGCGCGGTGCGGCCGTCGACCATGGCGATGAAGCTGGCTTCCTCGCCTTCCAGGAATTCCTCGATCACCACCCGCGCACCGGCCTCGCCGAAGGCGTTGCCGCCGAGCATGTCGCGTACCGCGGCTTCCGCCTCGTCCAGCGTCATCGCCACGATCACGCCCTTGCCCGCGGCCAGGCCATCGGCCTTGACCACGATCGGCGCGCCGGTGCCCTGCAGGTGGGCGAGCGCGGCACCGATTTCGGTGAACACGGCGTAGTGCGCGGTCGGGATGCCGTGGCGGGCGAGGAAGTCCTTGGCGAAGGCCTTGCTGCCTTCCAGCTGCGCGGCCGCGGCGCTGGGCCCGAAGATGCGCAGGCCTTCGGCCTGGAAGCGGTCGACCACGCCGGCCACCAGCGGGCCTTCGGGGCCGACCACGGTGAAGTCCACGCCTTCGTCGCGGGCCAGGGCCACCAGCGTGTCGATGTCGGCGGCCGCCACCGCGACATTGCGGCAGCCTTCCTCCTGCGCGGTGCCGGCATTGCCGGGCGCCACCAGCACCTCGTCCACGCGCGGCGACTGCGCCAGCTTCCACGCCAGCGCGTGCTCGCGCCCACCCGAACCAATGACCAGCACTTTCATGACGTATCAACCTGCCGTTTCGGATCGTCGGAAGAGCATAGCCCCCTGAGTCAGGGGGCGATTCGCGCCGCAGCCGGGTATCAATGCCGGAAGTGGCGGACCCCGGTGAACACCATCGCGATGTCGTGCTCGTCCGCCGCCGCGATCACCTCGGCGTCACGCATCGAGCCGCCGGGCTGGATCACCGCGCGGATGCCCGCCTCACCGGCGGCGTCCAGGCCGTCGCGGAAGGGGAAGAAGGCGTCCGACGCCATCACCGAGCCCGGCACCACCAGGCCCGCGTCGGCGGCCTTGATGCCGGCGATGCGCGCGGAGTACACGCGGCTCATCTGGCCCGCGCCGACGCCGATGGTGGCTTCGTCCTTCGCATACACGATGGCGTTGGACTTCACGAACTTGGCCACCCGCCAGGCGAACAGCAGGTCACGCAGCTCGGCCTCGGTCGGCGCGCGCTTCGATACCTGCTTCAGCTCGCCCACGTTCATGCCGCGGTTGTCCGACGACTGCAGCAGCAGGCCGGAGCCGATGCGCTTGCTGTCGTACATGTTGCGGCCGTCGCCCAGCGGAATGCGCAGCACGCGCACGTTGGCCTTCTTCGTGCAGTAGTCGAGCGCGTCCTGGTCGTAGTCGGGCGCGATCAGCACCTCCACGAACTGGCGGTCGAGGATCGACTTCACCGTGGCCGCGTCCAGGCGCGTGTTGAAGGCGAGGATGCCGCCGAAGGCCGAAGTCGGGTCGGTGGCGTACGCGCGCTCGTAGGCGTCGCCGCAACCCGCGGCGGTGGCGACGCCGCAGGGGTTGGCGTGCTTGACGATCACGCAGGCCGGCGCATCGAACTGGCGCACGCATTCCCAGGCTGCATCGGCGTCGGCGAGGTTGTTGTAGCTCAGCTCCTTGCCCTGCAGCTGGGTGAAGGTCGCCAGCGTGCCCGGCACCGGGTACAGGTCGCGGTAGAAGGCGCCACTCTGGTGCGGGTTCTCGCCGTAGCGCAGGTCCATCACTTTGACGAAGTTCGAGTGCATCTGCGCCGGGAATTCGCCGCGCTCGGGCACGCCGTCGATAGGGTCGGCGATGGCCGAGAGGTAGTTGCCGATCGCCGCGTCGTACTGCGCCACGCGGTTGAACGCCGCCACCGAAAGCGCGAAGCGGGTCTTCGCCGACAGCGTGCCGTCGTTCGCTTCAAGCTCTTCGACGATGCCGGCGTACTGCGCCGGGTCGGTCGCCACCGCCACCCGCGCGAAGTTCTTCGCCGCCGAGCGCAGCATCGCCGGGCCGCCGATGTCGATGTTCTCGACCGCATCCGCCAGCGTGCAGTCCGCCTTCGCGGTGACCGATTCGAAGGGGTAGAGGTTCAGCACCAGCAGGTCGATGGCGCCGATGCCGTGCTCGGCCATCACCGCGTCGTCCACGCCCGCGCGTCCGAGCAGGCCGCCGTGCACCACCGGGTGCAGGGTCTTGACCCGGCCATCCATCATTTCCGGGAAGCCGGTGGCTTCGGACACGTCGCGCACGGCCAGGCCGGCCTCGCGCAGGGCGCGGGCGGTGCCGCCGGTGGAGAGAAGTTCGACACCGCGGGCGGCGAGGGCTTGGGCAAGCTCGAGCAGGCCGGTCTTGTCGGACACGGACAGCAGTGCCCGGCGCAGGGGCAGGCGATCGGTGGTCATTGCAGGGGGAGGGCAGCGGGAAAGCCGCGATTATACGGCGCGGCGCCGCCGCGGCCGGGGCTCAGAGGATGCCGTAGTCGCGCAGCTTGCGGCGCAGGGTGGCGCGGTGGATGCCGAGCATGGCCGCGGCGCGGCTCTGGTTGCCCTCGCAGTGGTTGAGCACTTCCACGAACAGCGGGATCTCGAGTTCGCGCAGGGCGATGTCGTACAGGTTCTCCGCGTTGCAGCCATCCAGGTCGCGGATGTAGCGGCGCACGGCGGTGGCCACGTGCTCGCGCAACGGTGCCCGTTGCGTGCCGCGTGCCTGCGGCTCGTTGGTGTCGGCAGCGTTCAATCGGTCCCCTGGGCCGTGTCCGCGCATCGTGCGCGAAGGAGGTCGAGTCTAGCGCGACCGCCGCGCTGCTGCCACGCGCGGCCTCAGCGGAAATCGAAGGAAAATCCGACCGCGCCGGCGTCGGGTTCGAGCACGTCCATGCGGATCACCGCGCCTTCGCCGCTGTCGATCAGGGCCGACGGCGGTTCATTCCCCAGGTACTCGGTGGGCGTGAATGCGCGTGCGCCCAGGGGCCGGCCATCGATGTCCGAAAGCGTGAGCACGACGTCCGGCCAGGCCTGCGCCCAGGCGGCGTCGTTGCGGAAGCTGGCGGTGATGCGCAGCGCGTTGCCGGCCTGGGGGTGGGGCCGCACGTCGCGTTCGAGCAGGGCGAACGCGGTGGGCTCGCGCCAGGGCGGCAGGCTGCAGCGCAGGACGGCGCAGGCGCCGGCGACCACTGGACGCCAGGTCGCATCGGCCGCCAGCCGCTCGCGGTCGGCCAGCAGCCACTGGATTGCGAGCAGCAGGGCGAGGCCCGCGATCGCCGCCGGGATCGGCCAGCGCCGGCCGGCGGGCTTCGCGCGCGCGCTGTCGCGGGGCATGCGCGCGAAGCTGGGTGTCGCCCGCCGTGGCCGTGAGGCGGCCGCAGGCGGCGTGGCCGCGGGTGCGGGCTCGGTGGCGGGCGCAGATGCTGCCGGCGGTGCGGGCTCGTCCGGCTCTGCCGCCGGAGGTGGTGCAGGCGCCAGCGCAGGAACGGGAGCAGTCGCAGGCGCCTGGGAAGACAGCGTGGCCTGGTCCGGTCCTGGCTCCGGCCCCGATGCTTCGGACGGCCCGGACTCGGACCCGGGCTGCAGCAGCGTCGCCATCGAGATGGCCGGCTGCGCGGCAAGGTCATCCGCGGGATCGGAAGCTCCCGACGCCTCGAGGTGGCCGAAGGCCTCGGCCACCGCCGCGGCCACGCCGCTGCGCGCGTCGTTGGCTGGCGGCTGTGCGGACGGCGCTTCGCGCAGCGGCGCGGCGCAGCGCGGGCAGCGCTCCGGTGGCAGGTCGGTGGCGGGGTCGGTGGCGACCAGTCCGCGGCAGGCCGGGCAGTTGACGAACATGCGCGCTATTCAAGCACGCGCCGTGCGCGGCTGGCAGCCGTCAGCCGCGGCGGATGCCGTCAATGCGAACCCAGTCACCCTCCACCGCCACGTGCAGTTCGTCGAACCACTCGCCATAGCGTGCGAGCAGGGGATCCTGCTGGCCGTCCAGGATGCCCGACAGCGCCAGCCGCCCGCCCGGCGCGACGCGCGCGGCGATGGTGTCGGCCAGCGCCTCCAGCGCCGATGCGAGGATGTTGGCGACCACCACCGGCCAGGTGCCGTCGGGTGCATCGTCGGGCGCGTGCACGGAAAGCCGCGAAGCGACCTCGTTGCGCGCGGCGTTGTCGGCGGTGGCGGTCAGCGCCTGCGGGTCGTTGTCGATGCTGGTGGCGTGCGCGGCGCCGAGCTTCAGGGCCGCCAGGGCAAGGATGCCGCTGCCGCAGCCGAAGTCGAGCACGCGCGCGCCGTCGAGCAGGCCGTCGGCGGCCAGGCCGTCGAGCCAGCGCAGGCACAGCGCGGTGGTCGGATGGGTGCCGGAACCGAAGGCCAGGCCGGGGTCCAGGCGCACGATGGCGGCGTCTGCGCGGTCGGCTTTTTCGGGGAGTTCGCGGTTCCAGGGCACGATCCAGGTGCGTTCGCCGAAGCGCAGCGGCACGTACTGGTCCATCCAGGCGCGCTCCCAGTCCTGGTCCTCGACGTTGCGGAACGAGGCCCGGCTCCAGTCCAGGCCGGGGTCGAAGCTTTCCAGCGCGGCCAGCAGCAGCAGCGCATCTGCATCGTGCGGGAACAGCGCGCTCAGGGTGATCGCGGCCCACAGCGGGGTCTCGCCCACGCCGGGCTCGAGGATGGCGTCTTCGTTGCTGGTGCCGGCGTTGGCGTCGAGCATGGTCACCGCCAGCGCGCCGACGTCGTCGAGGGCGTGCTCGTAGCGGGGCTGCTCGGATTCGCGGCAGTGGAGCGTCAGTTCGAGGAAAGGCATCGCGCGTGGCCGGGCCTGGGGGAGTGCATGGTACCGGCCCGGTACGCGGGAAGGCCGCCGGCCCGGGACGTCCCGGGCCGGCGGTCGGGCTCAGGGACCCGGAACCAGGGTCTCGATCTCGTAGGTGACGCCCCGGTTGGCGCTGTCGCCGTGCAGGGTGGCGGTGCCGCTCACCGGTGCCCGGGTGGAGTAGACGGTGAACGAGTACAGCTCGCCCCAGCGCAGGCTGCGGTCGCTGTCGCCCATGTACCAGCCGACGCGGTCGGCGCCCGCCTCGAAGCCCCAGTCGTTGCCGTCGTCGAGGTCGCCGTCGCGGAACACGGTCGAGGCGATGGCGCTGCCCGACGCGGTGCCGAGGCTGAATCCATCGAAGCCGGTACTGCTCACGATCCGCAGGTTCGGCGTGCTGCCTTCGGTCTGTGCGAAGACGAACTCGAAGTTCATCAGCGCGTAGTGGTACTCCCACACGCCGTTGGGCTGCCGCGCGGCCTTGACCGCGAGCTTGGCGCGGGCGCCACCCGCGACCAGTTCGGCGATGTGCTTGCGGTCCTTGACCGGGTTCATGCGCGGATTGCGCGGGTTCGGCGGCGGTGCGGCGGCGTCCCCGAACCAGCGGTCGATGGCCGAGCCGAGGCGCTCGCCGGTGCTGTTGATGTTCCAGACGCTGCCGCTCCACGCCGGCGTGGTCGCCCGGGTCGACATCGAGTTGTAGATGTTGATGTCGCCGCGGGCCACGTACCAGGACTCGAACAGCCAGCTGGCGCCGGGATTGGCGCTGGGCGACAGCTGGGTCTCGTTGACCAGCATGCGGTAGCTGTACTCGTTGCCCGGCGAGGTGTTCTGGACGCCGTTGCAGTCCGGATCGAACACCGAGCCGCAGCGGCCCCACAGGCCCGAAGCCGGCAGGATCTCGTCGCGCGAGGTCATGCCCTGGGTGTAGTCGTTGTTGCCGACCGAGTAGGTGTCGGTGCAACCGCGGCCCAGCGCGTGGCCGTGGTGGTCGCCGCTGTCCAGGCAACTGCCGTTGGTGGTCAGGTAGGCGTGCTTCACGCCCGAGCGGCCGATCTGCTCGAGGCTGCCGTCCGGGTTGGTCCGGTACATGTTCCAGATCAGGTAGGGATGCTGGTCGTTGTTGTACGGCGCCGAAGGCGCGGTGAACTTCTGGTACCAGGGAATGGTGGCCGTCCACTTCGCGGCGCTGGTGCCGAGCGGGTCGCCGGGCACGGTGGCGTTGAAGCTGCCCTCGTTGACGTTGTTCTTCAGCGTCGCCGACGGCGTGATCACCAGGTTGCCGCTGCCGCTGTTGCCCGTGCAGCCCTGGCAACGCGACTGCTGCGCGAAGGTGCTGAGCATGAAGATGTCGTTCTGGTAGGTGCCGCCGTCGGGCGCCGGGTCGCCGTCCCAGGTGATCTGGTTGGCCTGCGGCTGCAGGTCGCCGCTGCCGCGCACCTGTACCGGCACGTCGAGCTGCAGCTCGGCGATCGCCATGCCCGCCGCGTAGGGCTTGCCCAGGCGCTGGGCCAGGCGCTCGCTGATGCGGATGTCCGAGGAAGGCACGGTGAACGACGGCGGGTCGTCAAGCAGCTCGTGCATCACGTGGTCGACGTGGAACCAGGCCGTGCCCTGGGCGTCGACCAGGTCGAACTCCGGCTCGGCGCCGGGCTTCATCCGGCGCGGCACCAGGCGGAAGCCGTCGAGGTCGATGCTGCCGCCCTTGAGCTGCACCACATAGCCGCCCTTGGCCTGCAGGCCGCCGCCGGCCATCTCGCGGGCGTAGCCGTTGCCGACCATGAACTGCAGCTGGCGGCCGTCCTGCAGCGCGAAGCGCTCGGAGCCGTCGCTGGCGCGCCGGCCGTGGATGGAGCCGGGCACGATGCGCATGCCGAGGTCGCCGGCCAGGTCATGGTTCCAGCGGATGCCGATGTCGCCGCCGCCGGCGCTCCAGGGCCTCTGCACGCCCGCGTCGGCCGTGGCCGCACCCTTGGGTGCCGGGGCCGCGGTGCGCGGCTGTGCGAAAACGATCCCGGCCGTGGCCGACACCAGTAGCCCGCCCACTACGACGGTTGCGAGCCTGCTCTTGCGAAAACGCATCGATCCTCTCTCCCATGGTCGTTGGTGCCGGCCCCCGTGCCCGGCGAACTTCCGAGCATAGGCGAGTGCCGGCCCCGCCACCATGACGCGCTGCCGCATGGGCGGCGCCGCTCAGAGGATCGAGAGCGCCTTGTCCTTGCGCTCGGCCAGGCGCTTCTCCAGGTAGTGGATGTTGCGCCCGCCTTCCTCGAAGCCGCCGTCGGCCAGGATCCGCTGCTGCAGCGGGATGTTGGTCTTGATGCCGTCGATCACCATCTCGCTCAGCGCCACCCGCATCCGGCAGATCGCCTGCTCGCGGTCGGCGCCGTGGACGATCAGCTTGCCGATCATCGAGTCGTAGTTGGCCGGCACCCGGTAGCCCTCGTAGACGTGGCTGTCCACGCGCACGCCCGGCCCGCCGGGGGCGTGGAAGTGCTGGATCAGGCCAGGCGAGGGCAGGAAGCTGTCCGGGTCCTCGGCATTGATCCGGCACTCGATGGCGTGGCCGCGCAGCACCACGTCCTCCTGCCGGATCGACAGTGGGCGCCCCGCGGCGATCATCAGCTGCTCGCGGATCAGGTCGATGCCGGTGACCATCTCGGTGACCGGGTGTTCCACCTGGATGCGCGTATTCATTTCGATGAAGTAGAAGCGCCCGTCCTCGAACAGGAACTCGAAGGTGCCGGCGCCGCGGTAGCCGATGCGGATGCAGGCCTCGACGCAGACGCGGCCGATCTCCTCGCGCATTTCCGGGGTGATGCCCGGCGCCGGCGCCTCCTCGACCACCTTCTGGTGGCGGCGCTGCATCGAGCAGTCGCGTTCGCCCAGGTGGATGGCGTGGCCCTGGCCGTCGGCCAGCACCTGGATCTCCACGTGGCGCGGGTTCTCCAGGAACTTCTCCATGTAGACCATGTCGTTGCCGAAGGCCGCCTTGGCCTCCTGCTTCGTGGTCGCGATGGCGTTGACCAGGGCGGCCTCGGTCTGGACCACGCGCATGCCGCGGCCGCCGCCGCCGCCGGCGGCCTTCACGATCACCGGATAGCCGATCTCGCGCGCGATGCGCACATTCTCCGCCGCGTCTTCGCCGAGCGGGCCGCCCGAGCCGGGCACGCAGGGCACGCCGGCGGCCTTCATGGCCTTGATCGCCTCGACCTTGTCGCCCATCAGGCGGATGGTGTCGGCCTTGGGCCCGATGAAGACGAAGCCCGACTGCTCCACGCGCTCGGCGAAGTCCGCGTTCTCCGACAGGAAGCCGTAGCCGGGGTGGATGGCCTGGGCGTCGGTGACCTCGGCGGCGGCGATGATGCTGGCCATGTCGAGGTAGCTCTGCTGCGACGGCGCCGGGCCGATGCAGACCGACTCGTCGGCCATGGCCACGTGCTTGAGGTTGCGGTCGATGGTGGAGTGCACGGCGACCGTGCGGATGCCCAGGGCATGGCAGGCGCGCAGGATGCGCAGCGCGATCTCGCCGCGGTTGGCGATGACGACCTTGTCGAGCATGGCCGCCGCCTCAGCCGATCACGAACAGGGGCTGGTCGAACTCGACCGGCTGCCCGCTCTCGCCGACGATGGCGAGCACGGTGCCGCCGACCTCGGCCTCGATCGGGTTGAACATCTTCATCGCCTCGACGATGCCGAGCGTGTCGCCGACGCTGACCGCCTGGCCGACGGTGACGAAGGGCGGCTTGTCCGGGGCCGGCGAGGCATAGAAGGTGCCGACCATCGGCGAGCGCACGACGTTGCCCTCCGGAAGCGCCGGGCCGGTGGGTTCGGCCGGGCGGGCGCCGCCGGTGGCGGCCTGCACGGGGGACTGCATCGGCATCATCGCGCCCTGGTCGGGGGCGGCCACGTACTGCGGCGCCGGCTGCGGCGCGGCGGCGTAGCCCGCGCGCGGCGTGCGCGCCAGGCGCACCGACTCCTCGCCCTCCTTGATCTCGATCTCGGCGAGGTTGGAGTCCTCGAGCAGGTCGATCAGCTTCTTGATTTTTCTCAGGTCCATGCGGGCCTCTCGGGTGATGCCGGGCGCAGGCGCCGGCGGTGGCTACAGGGGTTCGGGGTCAGGATGCCGGCGCGAGCCGCGCCAGCGCGGCGTCCAGGGCATAGGAATAGCTGGCCGCGCCGAAGCCGCAGACCACGCCCGCCGCCAGGTCGCTGAAATGGCTCTGGCGGCGGAAGGGCTCGCGGGCATGCGGGTTGGACAGGTGCACCTCGATGAAGGGGATCGCGACCGCGGCCAGGGCGTCGCGCAGGGCGACCGAGGTGTGGGTGAAAGCGGCCGGGTTGAGCAGGATGAAGCGGGTGCCGTCGCCGGCGGCGGCCTGGACGCGGTCGACCAGGACGTGCTCGGCGTTGGACTGCAGGCTTTCGAAGGCCAGCCCCGCTGCTTCCACCCGCTGGCGCAAACCGGCGTCGATCGCGGCCAGGGTCTCGCGGCCATAGATCTCCGGCTCGCGGCTGCCGAGCAGGTTGAGGTTGGGGCCGTGGAGGACGAGGATCCGGTCCATTCGATGCGGTCGCGCCGCGTTCGCGAAAAACGGTCGCCAGTCTGCGCCAAGCGGCCGATCGTGTCCAGATCGCCGAAGTTTTGCGATAAAGTGACGTTTTAAGCGACTGTTTGAATCAGTCGTCCAGCCGCGCCCAGGCGTCCAGTTCGCCATGGACGAAGGGCCCGATGCGCTGCTTCAGCAGGCGGCCGTCGGCCGACACCAGGGCGGTGTAGGGCAGGACGCCGCGCGGATTGCCGAGCTGGACCCCGGCATCGCGCGGGCCGGCGGCGTCGATCAGGATCGGGTAGCGCACCGGGATGCGCTGCAGGAAATCCTCGACCGCGGCCTGGTCGTCGAGCGCGATGCCGATCACTTGCACGCCGTTGTCGCCCTGTTCGGCGGCAAAGCGGTCGAGTTCGGGCATTTCCTCGATGCAGGGGCCGCACCAGCTGGCCCAGAAGTTGACCAGTAGCGGGCGGCCGTCGAAATCGGCGGGCAGGCTGCGGGGCGTGCCGGACAGGTCCGGCAGGGTGACGGCGGGGATCGGGTCGCCGCGCCTGGCCACGGCCAGGCCTTCCGGCGGCGGCGGGGCGACGGCCTCCATCGCCTGCTGCACCGCGCGCTGGCCGAGTTCGGTGCGCAGCAGCGGTCCCGGCCCGTTCACCGCCAGCCCGGCGACCACGCCGAGCACGCCGGCCGCCAGCGCCACCAGCAGGATGGCGCGCGTGCTCATCGGCCGGCCGCCCGTTCCAGCGCCGCGACCGCGGTGCCGCGGTCGAGCACCGCCGGCAGCACCTCGCCCTCGCCGCCGCCGCGCGGGTAGACCACGTACAGCGGCACGCCCACGGCGCGGTGGGCTTCGAGGAAGGCGCTGATCTCCGGATCGACGTTGGTCCAGTCGCCGACCATGTAGGTGGCGCCGGTGCGGGCGAGCGCCTCGCGGAAGGCGTCGCTGGACAGGGTGGTGCGCTCGTTGGCCTTGCAGGTCACGCACCAGTCGGCGGTCATGTTGACGAAGACCGGGGTGCCGGCGTCGCGCAGCGCCTGCAGTCCGTCGGCCGAGTACGGCACGCTGCCGCCTTGAGCCCTGGCCGCGGCGGCGGCCGGCGCCGGCAGGCGGCCGACCAGCCAGGCCGAGGACAGTGCGACCGCCAGCAGTGCGATCGCCGGCAGCCGCCACAGCCAGCCGCCGCGCAGGCGCGCGCGCTCCAGCCACCACAGCGCCAGTGCCATCACCGCCACGCCGGCGGCAACCAGGGCCATGGCGTCGACGCCGCGCTGGCGGCCCAGTACCCAGGCCAGCCAGATCGCGGTGAGGTACATCGGGAAGGCCAGGATCTGCTTCAGCGTTTCCATCCAGGCACCAGGGCGGGGCAGACGGTCGGCCAGCGCCGGCACGAAGCCGACCAGCAGGAAGGGCAGGGCCAGGCCCAGGCCCAGGGCCAGGAACACCAGCAGCGCCGCCGCCGCAGGGGCGGTGAAGGCATAGGCCAGGGCGCCGCCCATGAAGGGCGCGATGCAGGGGCTGGCGACCACGCAGGCCAGCACGCCAGTGAAGAAGTCGCCGACCGGGCCGGTCCGCGCCGCCAGTCCCTGGCCGAGGTTGGCGCTGCCGCCGACGCTGAACACCCCCGACAGGCTCAGGCCGACGGCCGCCATCAGCAGCACCAGCGCGGCCACGAAGCCGGGCTGCTGCAGCTGGAAGCCCCAGCCCAGGGCCTGGCCGGCGGCGCGCAGCGCCAGCACCAGTAGGCCGATCGCGGCGAAGGCGGCCAGCACGCCGGCCGTGTACCAGAGCGCATGGCTGCGCGCGGCCGCACGGCTGGCGCCCCCCTGGGCCAGGCCCAGCACCTTCAGCGACAGGATCGGCAGCACGCAGGGCATGACATTGAGCAGGATGCCGCCGGCCAGCGCCAGCAGCAGGGCCAGGGCGAGGCCGCCGGTCGTGGCCGTGGGCGGGGTGCTGCGTGCAGCGTTGTCGGCGGCGGCGGCATCGGCAGCGGAGGCCCGGTCCGCCAGGTCGTCCGCGGCCCGGTCGTCGTCCTCGCGACTGTCCGCGGTGGCCCCCGTGCTTCCGGCGATCCTGGACAGGGCGGCGGCCACGTCCTCGCGCTGGCCGGTGGCTTCGTCCGCGGTCGTCGCTGACGCGGTGGCGTCGTCTTCCGCGCGCGCGCCGTCGCCGGGCCGGGCTTCCGTCGTGGCAGCGGCTTCCGGCGCCGCGGTCGCGATCGTGCCCGACGGCAGCGACACGCGTACGCGCCGGGTCATCGGCGGATAGCAGATGCCCTCGTCCTGGCAGCCCTGGAAGGTGGCGGTGAGGGTGGCCTCGCGCGGCTCGCCGTGGCTGCGCCGCAGCGGCAGCGGCACGTCGACCTGGTCGAAATACACCACCACTTCGCCGAAGTGCTCGTCGCGATGCTGGACGCCGCGCGGCCAGCGCGGCGCGCCGGCCTGGATGCCTTCGGCCTCGAGGCTGAAGCTGCTGCGGTCGCGGTAGAGGTAGTAGCCCGGCGCCGGGGTGAAGCGCATCAGGACGGTGTTGCCGTCGCCGGCGATGGCCTCGAAGGCGAAGGCCTGTTCCTCCGGCAGCGGCAGTGCCTGGCTGCCGCCGGGCAGCGCCAGGTTGCCGCGGCCCGCGGGGCCGGCACCGAGCGCCTGGCCCAGCGCGGCAAAGCCGGTGTCGGGGGTTGCGGCTGCGGTGGCGCTGGCCGCCGCGGGCAGCGTGACCGCCACCGTGCGCGTCTGCGGCGGGTAGCAGATGCCGAGGTCGGCGCAGCCCTGGTAGCGGATCTTCAGTTCGGTGCGCGCGCCCGCGGCGGTGCCGGGCAGCACCGCGCGCACGCGGTCGCGGTAGGTCTCGACCTCGCCGAAGAACTCGTCGGTGTGGCGCTTGCCGTCCGGCAGCTGCAGCCCGCCGGGCGCGGCGCGGAAGCCGGCATCGACCGGTTCGGCACCCATGCGGTGGCGGTAAAGGTAGTAGCCGTCGGCGATCGTCCATTCCAGCTCGATACGGTCCGGCGCGGTGGCCTCGGCACGCAGCACGAAGGCCTCGTCCACCGGTAGCAGGTCGTCGAGGTCGATCGCGGCGGCCGCCATCGCCGGCGCCAGCAGCGCCGACAGCGCGAGGAGCGCGGCGCACAGGCGCCGCCAGGGCAGGACGGTCATCGCGGTCGCTACGTGGAGGGGCCGGATAGGGTAGCCGACCCGTGCCGCCGGAACCCGGACGGTTCCGGAACGAAGAAGGGGCGCCGGCATGCCGGCGCCCCTCCTGATGGTGCATCCGTCGGCCCGCGGGCCGCTGGCTCAGCGCAGCGGGTTGCGCAGCCTCGGGTTGCGCGGCGGGTTCGGCGTCGGGGTGCCGAGCTCGCAGGTGGCCGGCGTGGTCGAGGTGAACAGCGCCTCGGTGGCCCACTCCGGATGGTCGATGAAGGGGTTGCGGTTGCCCTGGTAGGCGAACACCACTTCGTTGCGGGCGCGCTCGGCGTCGTCCGGCGGGTCGGCCTGGTGCCAGGCCAGCAGGTTCGACAGCAGGCCCATGTACGCCGGCGCATCCAGCGAACTGGTGGCCAGGATCAGGCTGCGGTTGTTGGTCAGCTCGAGGTCGGGCTCGGCCTGGCCGGTGGTCGGGTGCACGCCGCCCTCGTAGCGGATCGCCATGTACAGCACGGCGCGCGCCATGTCGCCCTTGCGCGCGCCCCACACCTCGAACGAGCCCTGGTTGCCGTTCGGCCCCTGGTACCAGTTGGAGTTGCCTGGGTAGGTGCCGCTGCCGCCGCCACGTCCATTGTTGAACTCGGTGGCGCGCTCGGTGCAGCCGCTGGCGCAGTTGGCGAAGGGCATGTTGCCGCGGTTGGAGTTGTAGCCCTCGTCGCTCAGGTAGAGCATGTGGGTGTCGGTGTAGGGCGAGTGCGGCAGGCCGAGGTTGCCGGTGGTGCTGGGGAAGCCCAGCGAGTTCGGCCAGGTGTGCTCGCGGTTGTACCTGTTGCCGCCGCCGCTGCCGGCCCGGTCGGTGACCTTGGTGTAGCTGCGGTTGCGGTAGACGTCGAGGATCTTGCCCGGATCGTTCGGGTCCTCGTCGGCGATCTCGAGGATCGTCCAGGTGCTGGTGCCGCTGCCGCTGTAAGGGTAGGCGACATGGCCGCGGATGGTCTCGTGCAGCGAGCAGCGCAGCTGGTCGGGGCTGGAGTCGTTGACCAGGCCGTAGTACTCGCCGGGGTTGGTGCCCGAGCTGGAGCGCTTCACGTGGAAGGCGATGGTGGTGTCGGCTTCGGGCGCGGCTTCGTCGAGGTCGGCGATCAGGCCGGCATCGATCTGCAGCGAGCAGGCCTGGCCGGGGACCAGCGGAATCGACGGCGTCAGCGTGAAGCTGGTCGCCTGCGCCTCGTGGTCGAGCACCGGCTGGCGGCGGGCCAGTCCCTCGCAGGCCAGGGTGAAGGCGCCGGGCTGGGCGACGACTGGCTCGCTGAAGGTGACCGTCAGGTCGGCCGCATAGGGGAAGTCGCTCGAGCCTTCGGTGGGGAAGGTGGAGACCACGCGCGGCGCGGCGTTGCCGGGTTCGCCGAAGGACTGGCCGTTGTTGCAGGCGCCGAAGGTCTGGGCCGCGGAATCATTCCACGCGAAGTCGGCGTAGACGTTGCCTTCGCCGCCGAGCTGCAGCGAGAGACCGATGGGCGTGCTGTTGGCCTGCTCGACGCCGATGTCGGTGCTGGTCATGCCGGCGGCCGGACCGTTGCTGGCCGTCATCGTGCCTTCGTAGCTCAGGAACTGGACCACGCCGCCCTGCGGGTCGACGAGGGCGATGCCGTCGGGCGAACCGTTCTGCACGCCGTCCTGCGGATAGGTGGCGACCGCGAAGCGGACCTGGCCGCCGCAGGTCGCGAGGTTGCCCTCGGGCAGGGTGGTGGTGCTGTAGGACTGGCCGTTGCTGCCGTTGTAGAGCACGAGCTGGTAGCCGGCCAGGCTTTCGCCGGCGCTGCCCACCACTTCGATCGCCTCGCCGACGTCGGCGCCCAGGTTGTCGTAGTGGATTTCGTTGACGAAGACCTCGGCCTGGGCCGGGAGGGCCGCGGCGATGCCGAGGGCGAGCGCGCAGCAGAGCATGGAGCGTTCAGGTCGCATTGATGTTTCCCCTTGGTGAACCCTGCAATTTAGCCGTCCCATGTGACTGTTGCCAGACAGGGGGACACACCTTTCTGTGGGCCTGCACGCCCGCGCGACACCGGAACCTTATGCTTTCCGTGATCGATTCCCCATTCATGCAGGTATCCCCCATGCGTGTGTCTTCCCGCTCCGCCGTCCTGGGCGCGGGGCTGGCCGTGGTGATGCTGGCCTCCGCCCCGCTTGTCCCGGCCCGGGCCGCCAGCGACATCGAAGTAGCCGCCGGCGCCTCCACCACCACCAACCGCGAATTCACCCGGGTCGCCTCCGTGGCCTGGCTGCCCGAGGTCCGGTCGCTCGACAACGCGGTGCTCCGCGCCGAAGTGGGCGCGGTCTACGTCAATGGCCGCGGTGACGTCCGCGGCCGCGACCTCGCCGACGACGTCTGGGTCGGCTATGCCGGCCTGCGCTACGAGCGCACCGACAACGGCCTGACCCTGGGCGCGGGCGTCGGTGCCCAGTCCGGCGAAACCGACGCCCTGTCCGGCGATCCGCAGTTCGTCACCACCGCCGGCTGGCGCTGGGACCGCTTCTCCCTGCTGCTGCGCCATATCTCCAACGCCAGCCTGCACAAGCCCAACGACGGCGAGACCATGCTGGTCGCCGCCTGGCGCTTCTGAGCCCCGCCCCGCCCCGGCCCGGCCCTGGTCGGGGGTCGGGCGCGTCCGGGAAGATTTTTCCTCCCACCCCCCTTGAACCCCGAAAGCAGCCCCCCATGTTGCGGGCATCCCGGCGCTGCCGGGTTTTCGCGGCGCGCGCGCTGGCACTCGGACTCCCCGACTGCCAGAATGCGCGACCGATCGACCATCGACTCCCGTAAAATCAATCACTTGTGAGGATCGCATGAACCTGAAGCCGCTCTACGACCGCGTGGTCGTCAAGCCGATCGAAGCCGAGCAGATGTCCGCCGGCGGCATCGTCATCCCCGACAACGCCAAGGAAAAGCCCACCCAGGGCGAGGTCGTGGCCGTGGGCGAGGGCAAGGCCCTGGACAACGGCAGCCTGCGCGCGCCGAAGGTCAAGGTCGGCGACAAGGTCATCTACGGCCAGTACTCGGGCTCGGCCTACAAGCACGAAGGCACCGAATACAAGATCGTGCGCGAGGACGACATCCTCGCCATCGTCGGCTGAGTGCGCCCCGAAGCGCATCGCATCCCCATTCCCTGATCCACATTCGAGGTAACACACATGTCCGCGAAGGAAATCCGTTTCGGTGAGGACGCGCGCGCCAAGATGGTGCGTGGCGTCAACGTGCTCGCCAACGCCGTCAAGGCGACCCTGGGCCCGAAGGGCCGCAACGTCGTGCTCGACAAGAGCTTCGGCTCGCCCACGATCACCAAGGACGGCGTGTCCGTCGCCAAGGAGATCGAGCTGGCCGACAAGTTCGAGAACATGGGCGCGCAGATGGTGAAGGAAGTCGCCTCCAAGACCTCCGACAACGCCGGTGACGGCACCACCACCGCGACCGTGCTGGCCCAGGCCTTCATCCGCGAGGGCATGAAGGCGGTCGCCGCCGGCATGAACCCGATGGACCTCAAGCGCGGCATCGACCAGGCCGTGGTGGCCGCGGTCGGCGAGCTGAAGAACATCAGCAAGCCGTCGTCGACCAGCAAGGAAATCGCCCAGGTCGGCACCATTTCCGCCAACTCCGACGCCAACATCGGCGACCTGATCGCCCAGGCGATGGACAAGGTCGGCAAGGAAGGCGTGATCACGGTCGAGGAAGGCTCGGGCCTGGACAACGAGCTCGACGTGGTCGAGGGCATGCAGTTCGACCGCGGCTACCTGTCGCCGTACTTCATCAACAACCAGCAGTCGATGTCGGCCGAGCTGGACGATCCCTTCATCCTGCTGCACGACAAGAAGATCTCGAACGTGCGCGACCTGCTGCCCGTCCTCGAGGGCGTGGCCAAGGCCGGCAAGCCGCTGCTGATCATCGCCGAGGAAGTCGAGGGCGAGGCCCTGGCGACGCTGGTGGTGAACACCATCCGCGGCATCGTGAAGGTCTGCGCCGTGAAGGCCCCGGGCTTCGGCGACCGTCGCAAGGCGATGCTGGAGGACATGGCGATCCTGACCGGCGGCACCGTGATCTCCGAGGAAGTCGGCCTGTCGCTCGAGAAGGCGACCATCAACGACCTCGGTCGCGCGAAGAAGGTGCAGGTCTCCAAGGAGAACACCACCATCATCGACGGCGCCGGCGAGACCTCCGGCATCGAAGGCCGCATCAAGCAGATCAAGGCGCAGATCGAGGAGACCTCTTCGGACTACGACCGCGAGAAGCTGCAGGAGCGCGTGGCCAAGCTGGCCGGCGGCGTGGCGGTGATCAAGGTCGGTGCCTCGACCGAGATCGAGATGAAGGAGAAGAAGGCCCGCGTCGAAGACGCCCTGCACGCCACGCGCGCAGCCGTCGAAGAGGGCGTGGTTCCGGGCGGCGGCGTCGCCCTGCTGCGCGCCAAGACCGCGGTCGAAGGCTTGAAGGGTGCCAACGAAGACCAGAACCACGGCATCCAGATCGCCCTGCGCGCCATGGAAGCCCCGCTGCGCGAGATCGTGACCAATGCCGGCGAAGAGCCGTCGGTCATCGTCAACAAGGTCAAGGACGGCTCGGGCAACTACGGCTACAACGCCGCCAACGGCGAGTTCGGCGACATGGTCGAGTTCGGCATCCTGGACCCGACCAAGGTCACCCGCACCGCGCTGCAGAACGCGGCTTCGATCGCCGGCCTGATGATCACCACCGAAGCGATGGTGGCGGAGCTTCCGAAGAAGGAAGAGCCGGCGATGCCGGGCGGCGGCGACATGGGCGGCATGGGCGGCATGGGCTTCTGATCCCGGTTGCCGCGGCATGAGCCAGAAGAAACCCCGCCGAGAGGCGGGGTTTTTTTGGTTCTCAGTGCTCGATCGCGATGACCGCGACGTTCTGCCCGGGGGACAGGTCCGACTCCGGCAGGAAGTCCAGCAGGAGTTCCTGCTGCGGCCCATCCTTCGCGTGAAGGTTCCGGATCCTCAGCGGGCGGGATCCTTCACCGGTTTCGAGCACGGCCGTGACCCGGTAGCGCCCGATCGGCACGTCTTCGATGTAGCCGTATTGCACCCAGTAGCGGTCGCCCTGCCGCAGCGCGAGCATGGTTCCTTCCGAACCGTCGATCAGCGGGCCCGCGGGTACCAGGGCCAGCCTGACCGCTTGCATGTCCCCGTCGAAGTCGTTGCCCGCGTGCACCACGATGGAACCGCCGTAGTAGCGGTACTCGTTCAGCGGCGAACGTCCTTCCAGCTTCCAGCTGAAGTCGCGGATCGCGCCGTCGTCGTCGAAGGCGTCGGGGCTTTCCGGGTGCAGCTCCAGCTGGTAGGTCCGTCCGTTGTATTCCTTCCGGAAGGTGGCGGTCGCCAGCCATGCGCCGGGATGCATCTTCAGCCGGTAGCTGCCGTCCGCGGCGGTCGTGGTTTCCATGTGCGAGGCGTGGAACACCGTATTGTCCAGCAGCACCCGGGCACCGGCGATCGGCTCGCCGCGGGCATCGACCGCTTTGCCGGTGACATGGCCATGTCTGGCCGGGGCGGCCGCGGCGGTGGCATTGCCGTCCGCACCGCACGCGGACACCCCGACCAGGAGCATGGCGGTGGCCAGGGCGCGCGGCACCTTCATGCCCCGGGTTCCCTGCGCTCGTAGGTGTGCAGGATCACTGCGCGGTGACCTTCAGGTTCTCCACCTGTCCCGACGCGGGAACGTCGCAGGCGGCCTGGTTGGAGAAGCCGTCGGCCGGCATGTTCTGCTCGCCCTTGCTGTCGGCCGCGGCCATCGAGTGGCAGGCCGATCCCGTCATCACGCCGCCGTTCTGGCAGGTGATGGCGAGGTCCCAGCAGGCCTCGAAGCCGCGATTGCCGCCGGTGCGCTGCACCAGGCAGTCGACGCCGTGGGGACCGGGCGTGCCGCAGTCCACACGCGCGGAATCCAGGTCGGTGCTGACGGTACAGGCGGAGAGGAGGGCGGTGGCTACGACGAAGATGGCGATGAGGATCGGTTTCATGGTCTGGGTCCTTGTGTCTGGATGCGTGGTGGTCAGTAGCCGATGACGATCGAGGCCGAGTTGCGTGGCCCGTTGCCCGGATCCGGCAGGAAGTCGAGCTGGAAGCGGGGCACGAAGTCGCCCCTGGCATGCCAGTCCTGGATGCGGAGCGCCTGTCCAGTTTCCACGTGAAATCGCGCACGGCGCCTTCCTCGTCGAAGGAGTCGGTCTCGTCGCCGTGCAGTTCGAGGGTGTAGGTTCGCCCGTTGTACTCGCGGTCCAGGCTGGCCTGGGCCCGCCAGGCGCCTGGCTGAACCCTGATCCGGTAACTGCCGTCGTCCCGGCTCGAGCCATCGATGTAGGAGGCGTAGAAGATCGAGTTGTCGAGCAGGATCTTCGCCCCGGCAAGCGGGCGGCCCTGCGTATCGACGACTTTTCCGGTGGCGTAGCCGCGCTCTTCCCGGGCGGTGCCGGTGGCGGCGCTGTCCCCGCAGGCGGAGAGCAGCGGCAGCGCCAGTGCGGCCAGGAGGAGGGGCGGTGTCCTCAGGCACTTGATCCGGAGGCGCATGCGATCAACGACCGATCAGGCCACGCAGGAACCCCTTGGTGGCGCTCTTGCCGGCGTCCTTGGCCGCTCCGGCCGGAGCCACGCCACCGCCCATCAGGGTCGCGGTCGACTTGCTGCGCAGGTGCACGCGCCAGTCATCGCCCTCGATGGTCCGGGTGTTGCCGTAGGCGATCATCTGCACCATCGGTTCGCTCGAGAAGATGCCTTCCGGGATGCTGCAGCTGCGCGTCTCCGGCGACAGCAGCGTGCGCGCACCGAGCCATTGCGAAAGGGTGTTTCCCGGGAGGTAGGCCATCAGCTCGGGGCCGGCAACGCCGTCTTCCGCGCTGCTCCACATCACCATCGCGTCGCCGTCCATGCCCATGGCCTGGATGAAGTAGGCCCTGGCGCCATCGACGCCGTTCCAGGCGAGGGCGATGCCCTCGGCGGCGCTGCCCGTGCTGTCGAGCTCGAGTTCGGGCATGAAGTCCTGGGCGTCGTCGACCTGGAAATCGATCGCCTGGGCGAGGCCACCGCCGGTCAGGCGGTGGGCGCCGACCAGGGACGCGCGATTGGACACCGACTTGCGGCTGGACGGGTTGGGCCACAGGGCGAAGGCCGGGCCGGCGTCGATGCCCAGCTGCGGCACCGTGCGCGGCTGCGGCATGCTGCCCGTCACCACCGGCTTGCCGTTGCGGACGGCGGTGGTCATCGTGCGCGGCTGGCCGCCACGCACTTCGTTGCCGCAGCCCCAGTAGTAGCGGATCTCCTGCGACGAGCCATCGGCGAGGCCGGTGGCGCCATCGTTGCCGCCGCCGCCGGTATGGGTGTCTGTCCGGCGTTCGGGTGCGCGCAGGTCGATGCTGTCGCCCAGGCGCAGGCCCTTGGGGATCGCGAGGTTCGCGGCCGTGCCGGGGCTGTCCTCGTTGTCGAGGGCGATGTCGAGGTAGTGCCCCGGCATGCCGGGGTGGCGGGCCTGGCCGTAGCTCGCGGTGCCACCGGAGAGGTTGCCGGTGATGCGGCCCAGGGTGCCCAGTCCGCCCATGCCGGGCATGGTGTGGGTGGCGACTTCGACGTGGAGTTCGGCCTTGGCGGCGCTGGCCTGCGGCGAGGCGGTGGCGCCGAGGCCGGCGAGGGCGGTCGCCAGGGCGATGGCGAGCGGGTGGTGGTGGATTTTCATGGCTGCGTTCCTGCTGTCCGGGTCCCTGGTTATCGGGAACAGGAAGCGGGAACCGCCACGTCATCGCGGGAGCGCAGCGCTGCCGCGGGCGTGCACCGGGGACGCGGGCTGCCTAGGGGAAGGCCAGGCAGCGGGCCTCGTCCGGTGCGGCGAGGCAGTGCGACAGCGGCTCCATGGCGGCGTGCTCGCCGAGCGCGGCGACCAGGGACGCGAATGCGTCCTCCCGTCCCTCGCGGTGGGCCAGGAGCAGCGACAGCATCCACGGGCGCATCCAGTAGCGGTCGTCGGCCTCGGGAGGGCCGGCTTCGCGCAACTCCTCCGCGATCCGTCCGGCCTCGGCCAGTTGTCCGCGGGCCAGGTGCAGCTCCGCGAAGGCCTGGTGGTGCTGGATCACCGGCGGCCCGCCATCAGGGCGCGGGCAGTCGGCGAGGATGCCTGCGGCTGCTCCGATATCGCCCAGGAGGAGCTGAAGCGAAGCCCGGTTTCCGCAGGCCGTGAGGCCGGTCGGCGACGTCCGGTAATCGTGTTGGCCGAGGATCTCCCAGCTGCGCTCCATGTCCGCGAGCGCGGTCGGATAGTCGCCCGTCGCGACGTTCGCGTAGCCGCTGAACATGAAGCAGGCCTGCACGTGCAGGTTGCTCTGGCCGAGCTCCCGGTTGATGCCGCTGGCCACCGCGTAGTGCTCCACTGCTTCGGCGAAACGCCCGCGCAAATGGAGGTGGGCCGCCAGCTGGCAGTGTGCCGCGGCCTTCTTCGAATGAGGCCCCGGATAGACGCGGTCCGCGATAGCAACCGCTTCCCGGGCGAGCTCCCCCGCACGCACATGGTCACCGGCGCGCCCGAAGGTGGGCACCTGGTCGGCGAGCGTGCTGGCATACCAGCCGCTGTCGGGGCCATCGATCAGGCGTGACAGCCGGATCTGCTCTTCCGAGATCGCGACCATCCGCTCGATGTCGTCGGGGGTGGTTGCGGCGACCGTGGCCGACAGGCCGTCGATCGCGGTGATATGCAGCGTGGTGTCCTGGAGGCCGTGGCCGGGAAGCGCCGCGAGGACGTCCTCGAACATGCCCCGCGCGGCGTGTGGATCGCTGGCGAACAGGGCCATCCCGAGGCCGGTCCTGGCCTCGAGCAGAGGCTTGGCGTTGCCGTCCTCGGCCAAGGCCTGCTCGCCCAGGCCCACTGCGGCCCGCGAGTGGCGCAGCGCCCCTTCGCCATCGCCGCGGTCTCGCAGCAGATGTCCGATCTCTTCTTCGATGCTGGCGCGTTCCTTCCAGGCCCGGGGGGCGACACGGGCGAACAGCTCGCGCGCCTGGAGCAGGTCGGCTTCCGCTTCCGCCCCGTGGTCCAGCTCCCTCCGTGCCTGGCCGGTAAGCATCAGGATGTCAGCGGCGGCCAGGGGGTCGGAGTCGAGGAGGTCGCTGCGCGCGCGGCGCGCGCCTTCGGCCAGCAGTTCCAGTGCGTCCGGGACGCCGCCGGCTGCAGGCTCGGTGGACTGGAACACATGCTGGAGGAAGTCGCGCACCAGGATCGCCCGCTGCGCCTGCACGCGCGCGTTCTCCGCTTCCCTGCGCGCTTCCTGTGCCTGCCAGAGCGTTGCCGTGACGCCAGCCGCCAGAGTCGCAGACAGCAGCACGCCCGCCGCCACCCCGAACCGGTTGCGGCCGATGAACTTGCGCGCGCGATAGCCCAGGGAGGGCTCCTGGGCGAGGACGGGACGCTGGTCCAGCCAGCGGCGGAGGTCGTCGGCGAAGGCCTCGACCGATGCGTAACGCCGCTCGGGTTCCTCGGCCAGGGCCTTCAGCAGGACGCGGTCGAGGTCGTTCCTCAGCGGAAGGTGGTGGCGGTGGTAGGCGTGGCTGCTGGTCCGCACCAGCTGCGAGGGCCGGGTGGTGGTGTCGCCGGCTTCCGGCGTGAGGCCGGTCAGGAGCCGGTGCAGGAGGGCACCCAGGCCGTAGACGTCGATCGCGGTGCTTGGCGGGTCGCCGCGCAGCTGCTCGGGCGCGGCATAGCCGGGGGTCATTGCGCGCCACAGGGTCTGGGTCGGTTCGGCGGCCGCATCGGTGAACTGGCCGATGCCGAAGTCGAGGAGGCGTACGTGCCCGGCTTCCTCGACCAGCACGTTGGAAGGCTTGATGTCGCGGTGGATCACGAGGTTCCGGTGCGCACAGGCGACGGCACCGCAGACCTGGAGGTACAGGCGGACGATGGATCGGGCATCCAGCGCCTGCGTGTCGCACCAGGCATCGATGCGCTTGCCTTCGACCAGCGGCATGGCCAGCCAGCAGGTGCCGTCGCCGGCCACGCCCGAATCGATCAGCGGGGTGATGTTGGGATGGTTGAGACGGGCGAGGATCTCGGCCTCGCGCTGGAAGCGTTCGCGGCCGGTGGCGCCCAGTGCGCCCAGGGTGAGGATCTTCAGCGCGGCCTGTCGCCGTGCCATGCCGTCCTCGCGCCAGGCCCGGTAGACCACGGCCATGCCGCCGCGGCCGAGTTCGCTGCCCAGGGTCCATTCGCCGAGCCTGCAGCCGGCGAGGTTGTCGCCGGAGGGGTCGAGCGCGGCGCGTGGCCTGCGGTGCGCGTCGATCAGCTGGTCCAGTCGCCGGCGCACTGCGCCCGACGGTGCCTGTGCCGCCAACCAGGCATCGCGCTCCGGCTCGGGCAGGTCCAGCCACTGGTCGAAGAGGGCGTCGGCGGCCTGCCAGTCCGCGAGCCGCTCAGGATCCATCGCCGTCCCCGTCCAGCATTGCCAGCAGGAACGCGCGCGCACGCTCCCACTCGCGCTGCGCGGTCCGCTCCGAAATGCCGAGAAGCTCTGCGACTTCCTTGAACTCGAGCCCGGCGAAGTAGCGCAGCTCGACCACCTGGCGCCGCTGCGGGCTGATCTGCTCCAGCGCCTCCAGGCCTTCGTGCAGGGCCAGCACGCCGGTGTCCGCGGGCCCGCCGGCGACGGCCGGGGCAAGGTCGTCCTCCAGCTCGACATGGACCGCGCCGCCGCCGCGCTTCTGCGACAGGCCCTTGCGCGCGTCCTCGACCATGATCCAGCGCAGGGCCTGCGCGGAGGCGGCGAAGAAATGCCTGCGGTCGACCAGTTCCAGGTTCTCCGAGGCGGTGACGCGCAGGAACAGCTCGTGCACCAGGACCGTCGGGGTCAGGGTGTCGTGGCGCCCGCGCAGCCGCGAGCGCGCCATGCGCATGAGCTCGGGGTACAGCGCCTGGAACACTTCGGCCAGCCGCTCGGGCTCCCCGCTGCGCGCGCGCACCAGCAGCTGTGTGATTTCGGCGTCGGACATGCCCGTCCCCTCCCCGGGGCAGTGCGGACGCGCGACGGTAGCAGCGCCGGGGAGCGGTCGCAATTCGGGGCTGCCCCGGGGGTGGGCGGCGCCCTGCACCGCCGGCGCCGTCGGTGCGACAATCCGTTCCCGCCACTTTCCCGGAACCCGCATGGCCGGCGCCTCCCTGCTCACCCTGCTGGACGACATCGCCGCGCTGCTCGACGACGTCGCCGTCCTGACCAAGGCCGCGACGAAGAAGACCGCCGGGGTGCTCGGCGACGACCTTGCCCTGAATGCGCAGCAGGTCGCGGGCGTGAAGGCCAACCGCGAATTGCCCGTGGTCTGGGCGGTGTTCAAGGGCTCGCTGGTCAACAAGCTGATCCTGGTGCCGGCGGCGCTGCTGATCAGCTGGCTGGCGCCGGTGCTGGTGGTGCCGCTGATGATGATCGGCGGCGCCTACCTCTGCTACGAGGGCTTCGAGAAGGTGGTGCACAAGCTGTTCCACCGCGGGGCGAAGCCGGATCCGGAGGCACGTGCGCAGGCGGTGCTGGCCTCGGGCGAGACGCCGCAGGAAATGGAGAAGAAGAAGATCCGCGGCGCGGTGCGCACCGACTTCATCCTGTCGGCCGAGATCATCGTGCTGTCGCTGGCGGTGGTGGCCGACTCGCCGCTGCTGACCCGGGCGACCACGCTGTCGGTGGTCGCGCTGCTGGTCACCGTGGGCGTCTATGGCCTGGTCGCGGCGATCGTGAAGATGGACGACGCCGGGCTGTGGATGAGCGGGCGGCCCGGAAAGCTGGTGCCGGCGCTGGGGCGCGGCCTAGTCTACTCCGCGCCGTGGCTCATGAACGTGCTGGGTGTGCTCGGCACCATCGCCATGTTCCTGGTGGGTGGCGGCATCTTCGTGCACAACATCGATGCCCTGCACCATCTGCTGGATGTCGCCGCGGGCTGGGGCGTGCCCGGCTTCGTGGCGGACACCCTGGCCAGCCTGGTCGTTGGCCTGGTGGTCGGCGGGCTGGTGTTGGGCGCGGTAGGCCTGTTCAACCGGCTGCGGGGCAAGGCACCCGCGGCGGCGCACTGAGGCGCGCGCATGCACGATGACGCCGCCCGCGCGCCGCGCGCGACGATAGGGCTGGCCGCCGGCGGCACCGGAGGCCACCTGTTCCCGGCCGAGGCGCTGGCGCGCGAGCTGCAGGCGCGCGGCCACGGGGTGGTGGTCTACACCGAGGCGCGTGGTGCGCGCTTCACGCAGGCGCTGGAAGGCCTGCCGCACCTCGTGTTGCCGGCGCGCAGCCTGGCCGGTGGCATCGGGGGCAAGCTCGCGGCGGCGGCGGTGATCACGCGCGCGACCTTGGCCGCGCGCGCGGACATGAAGCGCCGCGGCGTGGCGCTGGTGGCGGGTTTCGGCGGCTATCCCAGCTTCGCGCCGGCACTGGCCGGGCGCAGCCTCGGCCTGCCGCTGCTGCTGCACGAGCAGGGCACCCGGCTGAGCATGGCCAACCGCCAGCTTCTGCGCTTCGCCGACCGCGTGGCGACGTCCTTCGCCGACATCGGCGGCGTGGCCGATGCGGCGCGCGGCAAACTGGTGGAAACCGGCAACCCGGTGCGCGCGACTATCCTTGAAGCGGCGCAGGCGCCGTATCCGCCACTGGACGGCGACGCGTCGCTGCGGCTGCTGGTGGTCGGCGGCAGCCAGGGCGCGGCGGTGTTCGGCCGCGTGCTGCCGCCGGCGCTGCTGGCCCTGCCCGAAGCGCTGCGCGCGCGGCTGCAGCTGTCGCTGCAGTACCGTGGCGAGGATGCCGACGCCGTGGCCGCGCAGCTGGGCGAAGCCGGCATCGCCGTCGAGCTGCGGCCGTTCTTCGACGACATGGCCGCGCGCCTGCGCGACGCCCATCTCGTCGTCACCCGCGCCGGCGCGACCACCATCGCCGACCTGCTGGTGGTCGGGCGACCGGCGATCCTGGTGCCGATCCCGCAGGGCGGTTCGCGCGACGAGCAGCGCGGCAACGCCGAGGCGCTGGAGCGCCTGGGCGCGGGCTGGTGCATGCGCGAGGACGATGGCGGCTTCACCGCGGACGCGCTGGCGGCGCGGCTGCAGGCGCTGTTCGCCGATCCTTCGATCCTGTCCGCGGCGGCGGCTGCCGCGGCGAAGCTCGGCCGTCCGGACGCCGCCGCGCGCCTGGCCAACGAGGTCGAGGCCCTGCTCGGCGCGCGTCCGGGCATGCGCGTCGTGCGCAACGCGGGCTGACGCCTTGGCCGCGCGCGACGACGCCATCATCATCGGCGGCGGCCACAACGGCCTGGTCTGCGCCGCCTACCTCGCCGGCGCCGGCCTGAAGGTGCGGGTGCTGGAGCGCCGCGGCATCGTCGGCGGCGCTGCGGTCACCGAGGAGTTCCATCCGGGTTTCCGCAACTCGGTCGCCAGCTACACGGTCAGCCTGCTCAATCCGCGCGTGATCGCCGACCTGCGCCTGGCCGAACACGGGCTGCGCGTGGTCGAACGGCCGTACTCGAACTTCCTGCCGCTGCCCGATGGCCGCGCCTTCCGCCTTGGCGGCAAGCACGGGGCGGCGGAAGTCGCGAAGTGGTCGGCACGCGATGCTCAGCGGCTGCCGGAGTACTTCGCGATGCTCGACCGCGTGGTCGCGGTGCTGCGCGAGCTGATGCTGCTGACGCCGCCGAACGTGTCCGGTGGTTTCGTGCTCGCCGACTGGCTGGCCTCGGCCTCGGTCGCGCGCCGGCTGAAGCGGCTGGACATGCGCGGCCGCCGCGACCTGCTGGACCTGTTCACCAAGTCGGCCGGCGAACTGCTCGACCACTGGTTCGAGTCGGAACCGCTGAAGGCGGCGCTGGGCTGGGACTCGGTGGTGGGCAACTTCGCCAGCCCGTACACGCCGGGCTCGGCCTACGTGCTGCTGCACCACGTCTTCGGCGAGGTCAACGACAAGCAGGGTGCGTGGGGGCATGCGATCGGCGGCATGGGCGCGATCACGCAGGCGATGGCGGCCGAATGCGCCGCGCGCGGCGTGGTGGTGGAGACCGGTGTCGAAGTCGCGCAGGTGATCGTCGAAGGCGGCCGCGCGGTCGGCGTCGCCCTGGCCGATGGCCGCGAGCTGCGCGCGGCCATCGTCGCCAGCAACCTCAACCCGAAGCTGCTGTACACGAAGCTGGTGCCGCGCGAACACCTCGACGACGACACCGCACAGCGCTTCGAACGCTACCGCTGCGGCTCCGGCACCTTCCGCATGAACGTGGCGCTGTCGGAGCTGCCGGACTTCCGCGCCGCGCCCGGCACGCAGCTGCAGCCGCACCACCAGAGCGGCATCCTGGTCGGACCCTCGCTGCGCTACTTCGAGCAGGCCTACTTCGATGCGAAATCGAAGCAGCACAACCCCGGCTGGTCGCGCGAACCGATCGTGGAGCTGGTGATCTCGTCCACCCTCGACGACACCCTCGCGCCGCCCGGCCAGCATGTGGCCAGCCTGTTCTGCCAGCACGTGCACCCGGACGTCGACGGCGGCTGGGACGCGCACCGGGACACGGTGGCGAAGCTGATGATCGACACGGTGGATGCGGTCGCGCCCAATTTCGCGCGCAGCGTGCTGGGCTTCGAGGCGCTGTCGCCGCTGGACCTGGAGCGCCGCTTCGGCCTGGTCGGCGGCGACATCTTCCACGGCTCGCTGGGCCTGGACCAGCTGTTCTCGGCGCGGCCGGTGCTGGGGCAGGGCAACTACCGCGGGGCGCTGAAGGGCCTGTACCTGTGCGGCTCGGGTACGCATCCGGGCGGCGGGGTCACCGGGTTGCCGGGGCGCAACGCGGCGCGCGAGATCCTGCGCGACGCCGGGCGGAGGCCGACCAAGGTCGGGATTGACAATTCCTGAACCCGTCGGTCTCGTTTTGCGCTGCAGCGTGCAAGTTGCATAACGTTTCCTTCACGATCACCCCGCACCCGACGTGGGGGAGGGAGCAAAGCCCGAAGCGGTCCGCCGCTTCGGGCTTTTTTTATTTGCCACAATCCGGGGATGGATCCAGCCTCCCGTGAAGCCCTCCCCGCCGCCCTCGACGCCCACGCAGCACGTCAGCTGGAGCGGCTGCCGGAGTTGCTGGTCAAGCGCGGCGGTGCGAGCCTGCGCCGGGTGGCGATCGCCAGCGACTTCGCGCTGGAAGTCTTCGTCCGCCAGCCGCAGGTGCTGGAGGCGCTGCTGGACGATCCCGACGCGCCGGTGCCGCCGCCACAGCTGGATCCCGACAGCCCCGACGAGTGGCCGGCCCGGCTGCGCGCCTACCGCACCGCCGCCTCGGCGCGCCTGGTCTGGCGCGACCTCGAAGGCCTGGACGACGTGCCCGACACCCTCGCCGGCAGTACCCGCCTCGCCGAGGACTGCCTGCAGCGGGCGCTGGCCGCGCTGGAGGTGCAGTTCGCCACGCGCCACGGCGTGGTCCGCGACCGCACCGGCGCCGAGGTGCGGCTGGTGGTGTTCGCGCTGGGCAAGCTCGGCGGCGGCGAGCTCAACTTCAGCTCCGACGTCGACCTGGTCTATGCCTACGAGGAGACCGGCGAGAGCGACGGCCCGCGGCCGCTGGCCGCCGAGGAATACTTCGCACGCCTGGGCCGCGCGCTGGCGAAGCTGCTCGACGAGCCCACCGCCGACGGTTTCTGCCACCGCGTCGACCTGCGCCTGCGCCCCTTCGGCAACGCCGGGCGCATCGCGCTGGGCTTCGCGGCGATGGAGCAGTACTTCCAGCGCGAGGGCCGCGACTGGGAGCGCTACGCCTGGCAGAAGGCGCGGCCGGTCGCCGGTGACATCGATGCCGGCGAGCGCTTCCTCGCCGCGCTGCGGCCCTTCGTCTACCGCCGCTACCTGGACTATGGCGCGCTCGCCGGCCTGCGAGAGATGAAGGCGGCGATCGCCGCCGAGGTCGCGCGCAAGGAGCTGGCCGACGACATCAAACGCGGTCCCGGCGGCATCCGCGAGATCGAATTCCTGGTGCAGGCCCTGCAACTGGTGCGCGGTGGCCGCGAGCCGGCGCTGCGCGGCCGCCGCCTGCTGCCGATGCTCGAGGCGCTGCGCGATGCGCGCCAGGTCGAGCCGGGGGCCGCCGATGACCTGGCCGCCGCCTACCTGTTCCTGCGCCGCCTGGAGAACCGCCTGCAGATGCTGCGCGACGCGCAGACCCACGTGCTGCCGCAGGATCCGCTGGACCGGCTGCGCATCGCCACCGGCCTGGGCCATGCCGGCTGGGACGAGCTGGTCGCGGCACTTGCCCCGGTGCGCGACCGCGTCGCCGCCGAATTCGGCGCCCTGCTGGCCCAGCGCGACGAGGCGCGCAGCGAGGTCAGCGGCGACCTCGCCGGCTACTGGCGCGCCCTGCCCGAAGGCGGTGACGCCGGCGTGCTGGCGGCGGCCGGCTACGGCGATCCGGCCGAGGTCGACGCCGCGCTGCGCGACTTTGCGCGTTCGCCGAGCGTGCGCGAACTGTCCGACGCCGCGCGCGCGCGCCTGGACCGGGTGATGCCGGTGATGCTGCAGGCCAGCGCCCCGGCCGACCGCCCGCTGCAGGCGATGCGCCGGCTGTTGGCGCTGCTGCACAACATCCTGCGCCGCGCCAGCTACCTGGCGCTGCTCGACGAGCAGCCGGCAGCGCTGGCGCGCCTGACCGATCTGGTGACCCGCAGCGCCTTCCTCGCCGAGCGCGTGGCCGCGCACCCGCTGCTGCTGGACGAGCTGCTGGACCTGCGCGTGGAAGGGCCCTTGCCCGGCCGCCGGCAGATCGACGCCGCCTGCGCCGCCGCGCTGCAGCGCGACGACCTCGAGGGCGCGCTGTTCGCCTTGAACGAGACCCGCCAGGCGCTGAGCTTCCGGATCGCGCTGGCCACGCTCGACGGCCGCATCGCCGCGGTCGATGCCGCCCGCCAGCTGGCCTGGCTGGCCGACGGCGTGGTTGGCGCGGTGGTGGAGCTGGCGCGGCGCGAGATGGGCGCCGCCCACGGCAGCGTGCCCGATGCCCCCTTCGCGGTGATCGGCTACGGCAGCCTCGGTGGCGAGGAACTGGGCATCGGCTCCGACCTGGACCTGGTGTTCCTCTACGACGCGCAGGCCGACGCGCAGTCCGACGGCGCCCGCCCGCTGGAGGCACAGCGCTGGTTCGCGCGCCTGGGGCAGAAGATCGTGATGCTGCTCGGCACCAGCACCGGCGCCGGCCGCCTGTACGAAGTCGACGTGCGCCTGCGCCCGGACGGCGGCAGCGGCCTGTTGGTGAGTTCGCTGGCGGCCTACGGCGACTACCAGCGCGAACGCGCCTGGACCTGGGAGCACCAGGCCCTGGTGCGCGCGCGCTGCGTGGCCGGCGACGAGGGCCTGCACGCGGCCTTCGAGCAGGTGCGCGCCGAGGCCCTGGCGCGCGCGCGCGAACCCGCGGCGCTGGCCGCGGACGTGTCGGGGATGCGCGCGCGCATGCGCGTCGAACTCGACCGCGGCCGCGACGGTCTGTTCGACCTCAAGCAGGGCGAGGGCGGCCTGGTGGACCTGGAGTTCCTGCTGCAGGCGCTGGTGCTGGGCGGTGCCGCGGCGCATCCGCAGCTGCTCGGGCCGCGGGCGACGCCGGCGCTGGTCGAGGCCTGCCGCGACGCGGGCCTGCTCGATGCCGCCACCGCGGACGCACTGCTGGATGCGCATGCCGAACTGGTGGCCCTGGGCCTGGCGCAGACCCTGGATCGCCGCGCACGGATCGTGCCGCGCGGCGATGCGCTGGATGCGGCGCGCGCGGTGATCACCGGCGCGCTGCAGGCCGCCGGCCTCGCGCCGGCGGAGTAGCGCCGGCCCCGGCGCCCGGCAGGGTGTGGTCGGTCAGCCCGCGGCCGCGGCCTGGTCGATGTCGATGCCCGCCAGCCGCTGCAGCGCTTCGGCGTACTTGGCGCGCGTGCGTTCGATCACATCCGCTGGCAGCTTCGGGCCGGGCGCGGTCTTGCCCCAGTCCAGCGTCTCCAGGTAGTCGCGCACGAACTGCTTGTCGTAGCTCGGCGGGCTGGTGCCGACCTCGTAGGCGTCGGCCGGCCAGTAGCGCGAGGAGTCGGGGGTGAGCATCTCGTCCATCACGTACAGGCGGCCGTCGGCGTCGGTGCCGAACTCGAACTTGGTGTCGGCCAGGATGATGCCGCGCGCGGCCGCGTACTCCGCGGCGAAGCCGTACAGCCGCAGCGTCGCATCACGCACCTGCTCGGCCAGCTCGGCGCCGATGGTGCGCACCATGGTGTCGAAGTCGATGTTCTCGTCGTGGTCGCCGACGGCGGCCTTGGTCGAGGGCGTGAAGATCGGCTGCGGCAGCTTTTCCGCCTGGCGCAGGCCGTCGGGCAGGGCGATGCCGCTGACCCGGCCGGTGCGCTGGTAGTCCTTCCAGCCGCTGCCGATCAGGTAGCCGCGGGCGATGGCTTCCACCGGCACCGGCTTCAGCCGGCGGGTCACCACCGAGCGCAGGCGGTAGGGTTCGGGATCCACGCCTTCGGGCAGCACCGAGGCGACGTCGATGCCGGTGAGGTGGTTGCGCACCAGGTGCTCGGTCTGGCCGAACCAGAAGTTCGACACCTGGCACAGCATCTCGCCCTTGCCGGGGATCGGATCGGGCAGCACCACGTCGAAGGCGCTGAGGCGGTCGGTGGCGACCATCAGCATCAGCGGGCCGAGCGCCTCGGGGCCGGAGCCGGGGGGGAGCGCGTAGACATCGCGGACCTTGCCGCGGTGGATCAGTTCGAGCCCGGGAAGATGGGCTTCGAGCAGGGTCGTTGCCATGGGTCGTCTTGGAGCCGTCGGGGGGGCATTGTAGCGATGCGCGGCCTTCCGTGCGGGTGGCCAAGGTAGAATCGCGCGCATGAAGCGCTGGTACGGGAAAGTCCTGGGATTCATCGCCGGCTGGCTGCTGATGCGCCATCCGGCCGGGGGCCTGATCGGCCTGCTGATCGGCCATGCCTTCGACAGCGACTGGTTCCGGACCACCCGCAACGAGGCCTACGCGGTGCTGGGCCTGGAGCGCGACGCCAGCGACGCCGAGGTCGACCTGGCCTACCGCCGGCTGATGGCGCAGTACCACCCCGACCGCATGGCCGGCGCCGCGCCGGAGCTGCTGGAGCAGGCCCAGCAGCGCGCTGCCGAGATCAATCGCGCCTACGACCGCATCCGGAAGCAGCGCGGCCGCCGGTAGAATCCACGTTCCCCCGGTTCACCGCGCGAGCCCCGCCATGCAGCCCACCGTCATCGCCCCCTCCATCCTTTCGGCGGATTTCGCCCGCCTCGGCGAGGAGGTCGACCACGTGCTCGCCGCCGGCGCCGACTGGGTGCACTTCGACGTGATGGACAACCACTACGTGCCCAACCTCACCATCGGGCCGCTGGTGTGTTCGGCGCTGAGGAAGCACGGCGTGACCGCCCCGATCGACGTGCACCTGATGGTGTCGCCGGTGGACCGCATCGTCGGCGACTTCGCCGAGGCCGGCGCGACGCTGATCAGCTTCCATCCCGAAGCCAGCAGCCACGTGCATCGCACCATCCAGCTGATCCGCTCCGCCGGCTGCCAGCCGGGCCTGGTGCTGAACCCGGCGACGCCGGTCGAAGTGCTGGACTACGTGCTCGACGAGCTCGACCTGGTGCTGCTGATGTCGGTGAACCCGGGCTTCGGCGGCCAGGCTTTCATTCCCTCCGCGCTGGACAAGCTGCGCAAGGTGCGCGAGCGCATCGACGCCAGCGGCCGCGCGGTGCGGCTGGAGATCGACGGCGGGGTGAAGCCGGACAACATCGGCGCGATCGCGGCCGCGGGCGCGGACACCTTCGTCGCCGGCTCGGCGATCTTCGGCCAGCCGGACTATGCCGACGTGGTGTCGCGGATGCGCCGTGAGGTCGCCCGCGCCTGCGGCGGCGCTCCGTGAGCCCCGGCCGCGATCACGGCCGCAGCGACGGGTCGCCGGCATGACCACGCCCCGCTGGCTGCTGGTCATCAACGGCAAGGCCGCGGGCGACGACGCGCTGCGCGAGGCCGTGGTGGCGATGCGCGACCGCGGCGTGCACGTCGACGTGCGCGTGACCTGGGAACCCGGCGACGGCGCGCGCGAAGTGGACGAGGCGATGGCGGCGGGCGTCGACGCCGTGATCGCCGCCGGTGGCGACGGCACCCTGAGCGAGGTCGCGACCGCGCTGGCCGGCCGCGACGCCGGCCCCGGCGAGCTGCCCGCGCTCGGGCTGGTGCCGATGGGCACCGCCAATGATTTCGCCTCGGCCGCCGGTCTCCCTGATGCGCCGCTGGCCGCGCTCGAACTGGTGCTGTCGCAGCCGGCGCGCCCCATCGACCTGCTGCGGCTTCAGGGCGAGGACGGCACGCACTGGGCCGCCAACCTCGCCAGCGGCGGCTTCGGCACCCAGGTCACGCTGGAGACCGACGAAGGCCTGAAGAAGCTGCTCGGCGGGCTGGCCTACCTCGTCACCGGCCTCGCGCGGCTGGGACGCATCGACCCGATCGAGGCGCGGATCAGCGGACCGGGCTTCGGCTGGGGCGGCGGGTTCATCGCGCTGGGCATCGGCAACGGTCGCCAGGCCGGTGGCGGCCAGGCGCTGTGCCCGGATGCACGGATCGACGACGGGCTGCTCGACCTCACCATCGTTCCCGGCCTCGAGGGCGAGGTCGGCGCCACCCTCGGCACGATGCTGGCGGAAGGGCGTCACGCTGCGCTGGATCGCGTCGCCGTGCGCGCGCGCCTGCCGTGGATCGAGATCGAAGCCGACGCGCCGATGGTGCTCAACCTCGACGGCGAGCCGGTGGAAGGCCGCCGCTTTCGCGCCGAAGCGGTCGCCGGCCGGCTGCGCATGCACCTGCCGGATGGCTGCGCGCTGCTGTCCCCCGGCGACGCCGATCCATCGCCCACGGAGCCACGATGACCCCCGAACAGTTCCAGCGGCATGCCGACGCCGGCCACACCCGTATCCCGGTGGTGCGCGAAGTGCTGTCCGACCTCGACACGCCGCTGTCGGTCTACCTGAAGCTGGCCGACGGCCCGCACAGCTGCCTGTTCGAATCGGTCGAGGGCGGCGAGCGCTTCGGCCGCTACTCGATCATCGGCCTGCCGGCCACGCGCGTGCACGAGTTCCGCGGCCATCGCTACGCGCTGCGCGAGCATGGCGAAGTGGTGGCCGAGCGCGACGTCACCGATCCCTTCGCCGAGGTCGAGCGCCTGCGCGCCGAGCAGTCGGTGCCCGAGGTCGAAGGCCTGCCCGGCTTCAGCGGCGGCCTGGTCGGCTGGTTCGGCTTCGAGTGCATCGGCTACATCGAACCGCGGCTGGCCGCCGACGCCGGCCTGCGCGACGACCTGGGCACGCCCGACATCCTCCTGATGCAGTGCGACGAACTGGCGGTGTTCGACAACCTCAAGGGCCGGCTGTACCTGGTGGTGCACGCCGACCCGCGCGAGCCGCAGGCGCTGGCGCGTGCGCAGCGCCGGCTCGATGCCCTGGTGCATCGCCTGCGCCAGGCCGGCACGGGCTATCCGGAAACCCTGCATCCGGCCGCGCTGGACGAAGACGACTTCGTCTCCGGCTTCACCCGCGAGGGCTTCATCGACGCGGTGGCCAAGGTAAAGGAGTACATCGCTGGCGGCGACGTGTTCCAGGTGGTGCTGTCGCAGCGGCTGTCGGTGCCGTTCGCGGCGCGGCCGGTGGACGTGTACCGCGCGCTGCGGGCGCTCAATCCCTCGCCCTACATGTATTTCCTCGACGTCGGCGACACCCAGGTGGTCGGCAGCTCGCCGGAGATCCTGGTGCGCATGCAGGGCGACGAGGTCACCGTGCGCCCGATCGCCGGCACCCGCCCGCGCGGCGCCACCCACGCCGAGGACATGGCGCTGGAAGCCGAACTGCTGGCCGATCCCAAGGAGCGCGCCGAGCACCTGATGCTGATCGACCTTGGCCGCAACGACGTCGGCCACGTCTCGCGGGCGGGCACGGTGGAGATGGGCGAGCAGTTCGTGATCGAGCGCTACAGCCACGTCATGCACATCGTCAGCGAGGTCACCGGCCGGCTGCGCGAAGGCCTGTCCTACGCCGACGTGCTGCGCGCGACCTTCCCCGCGGGCACGGTCAGCGGCGCGCCCAAGATCCGCGCGCTCGAAGTCATCCGCGAGCTGGAGCCGATCAAGCGCAACGTCTACGCCGGCAGCATCGGCTACATCGGATGGAACGGCGACGCCGACATGGCGATCGCAATCCGCACCGCGGTGATCCAGGACGGCCGCCTGCACGTGCAGGCGGGCGCCGGCATCGTGTACGACTCCGACCCGGTGAAGGAGTGGGAAGAGACGATGAACAAGGGCCGCGCGTTGTTCCGCGCGGTGGCGCAGGCGGCGGAGGGGCTTTGACGTGCTGCTGATGATCGACAACTACGACAGCTTCACCTTCAACCTCGTCCAGTACCTGCAGGTGCTCGGCGCCGAGGTGGAGGTGGTGCGCAACGACGCGCTGAGCGTCGACGACATCGCGCGCCGCGCGCCCAGCCACATCGTGATCTCGCCGGGGCCGTGTACGCCCAACGAGGCCGGGGTCTCGCTCGAAGTGATCGAGCGCCTCGGCCCGACCACGCCGATCCTCGGCGTCTGCCTGGGCCACCAGGCCATCGGCCAGGCCTACGGCGGCAGGGTCGTACGCGCAGGGCGGATCATGCACGGCAAGACCTCGCCGATCCGGCACCGGGGGCAGGGCGTGTTCGCCGGCCTGCCCGACGGCTATGAAGCCACGCGCTACCATTCGCTGGTGGTGGAGCAGGCCAGCCTGCCCGATTGCCTGGAAGTCACCGCCTGGACCGAGAACGACGACGGCAGCCGCGAGGAAATCATGGGCCTGCGCCATCGCGAGCATCCGGTGCAGGGCGTGCAGTTCCACCCCGAATCGATCCTCAGCCAGCACGGCCACGCGCTGCTGAAGAACTTTCTTTCATAGAGACATCATGCCCATCACCCCCCAGGAAGCCCTGCAGCGCACCATCGAACACCGCGAGATCTTCGAGGACGAGATGTTCGACCTCATGCGCCAGGTGATGCGCGGCGAAGTCTCGCCGCAGATGACCGCGGCGATCATGATCGGCCTGCGGGTGAAGAAGGAAACGGTGGGCGAGATCACCGGCGCCGCGCGCGCGATGCGCGAGCTGGCGCGCAAGGTCGAGGTGGCCGACCGCACGCACCTGGTCGACATCGTCGGCACCGGCGGTGACGGCGCCAACACCTTCAACATCTCCACCGCGTCGAGCTTCGTGATCGCGGCGGCCGGTGCGCGCGTGGCCAAGCACGGCGGGCGCAGCGTGTCCTCGACCTCGGGCAGCGCCGACGCCTACGAGGCGCTGGGCGCGGCGATCGAACTGCCGCCCGAAGCCGTGGCCGAATCGATCGCGCGCACCGGCATCGGCTTCATGTACGCGCCGGCCTACCACCCGGCGATGAAGGTCGTCGCCCCGGTGCGCCGCGAGATGGGCGTGCGCACGCTGTTCAACATCCTCGGGCCGCTGACCAATCCGGCCGGTGCGCCGTCGATCCTGATGGGCGTCTTCCATCCGGATCTCGTCGGCATCCAGGTGCGCGTGCTGCAGGAGCTGGGCGCGGAACGCGCGCTGGTGGTCTGGGGCCGCGACGGCATGGACGAGATCTCGCTCGGCGCCGGCACCCTGGTCGGCGAGCTGCGCGACGGCCAGGTGCGCGAGTACGAAATCCATCCCGAGGACTTCGGCATTCCGATGGCCGCCAGTCGCAACCTCAAGGTCGAAGGCGCCGCGGAATCGAAGGCGATGGTGCTGGAGGCGATCGGCGATGCCGAGGGCCTGCCGGGCCGGATCGTGTCGCTCAACGCGGGCGCCGCGCTGTACGTCGCCGGCGTGGCCGATTCGATCGCCAGCGGCGTGGAACTGGCGCGGGCGACCATCGCCTCGGGCGCGGCGCGGGCGAAGGTGGACGAGTTCGTGGCGGCGACGCGCAGCCTGTCCGGTGGCGCGGCCGCTCCCGCCGCGGCGGACGGGGAGGGCGCGGCATGAGCGCGGTGCAGGCGCCGGACGTGCTGGCGCGGATCCTCGCCCGCAAGGTCGAGGAAGTCGCCGAGCGCAGCGCACGCCTGCCGCGCGCCGAACTGGCCGCGCGCCTGGCCGATGCGTCGCCGCCGCGCGGCTTCGCCGCCGCGATCGAAGCGAAGATCGCCGCCGGCCAGGCCGCGGTGATCGCCGAGGTCAAGAAGGCCAGCCCCTCGAAGGGCGTGATCCGCGCCGACTTCGACCCGGCTGCCATCGCGCGCAGCTACGAGGCCGGCGGCGCGGCCTGCCTGTCGGTGCTGACCGACGTCGACTTCTTCCAGGGCGCGGACGAGTACCTGCAGCAGGCGCGCGACGCCTGTTCGCTGCCGGTGCTGCGCAAGGACTTCATCGTCGATGCGTACCAGGTCGACGAGGCCCGTGTGCTCGGCGCCGACTGCGTGCTGCTGATCCTGGCCGGCCTCGATGACGCGCGCCTGCACGACCTGTCGGCGCAGGCGCTGGCGCTGGGCATGGACGTGCTGGCCGAGGTGCATGACGCCAACGAGTTCGAGCGCGCGCTGCGCCTGCCGGCCGTCGACGGCCGCGTGCCGCTGCTGGGCGTGAACAACCGCGACCTGCGGACTTTCGAAGTGTCGCTGGACACCACTCTGTCGCTGAAGGCGCGGGCGCCCGCGGGCCGCCGGCTGGTCACCGAGAGCGGCGTGATGAGCGCCGCCGACGTGGCCCTGCTGCGCGGCGCCGGCGTCGACGCCTTCCTGGTCGGCGAAGCCTTCATGCGCGCCGACGATCCGGGTGCGGCGCTGCGCGGGATGTTCGCAGCATGAGTGGCGATCCGGTCGCGGGCGCGCCCGAGGACGCCCTGCGCGGCCGCTACGCGGTGCCCCGCGACGACGCGCCATTGGTGATCTTCGACTTCGACCACACGCTGTACGACGGCGACTCCGGCAGCCACCTCTTCGCCTGGCTGATCAGGCGCAGCCCGTGGCGCGTGCTGCTGGCCCTGCTGCTGGCGCCGGTCTTCGGCCCGATGGTCGCCTTCCTGCCGACCCGGCGCGTGGGCATCTCCGGCTTCGTCTGGGCCGGCACCCTCGGCCTGCAGCGCGTGCGCGACCTCGATGCGCTGATCGACGCCTATGTCGCCGGCCACGTCGAGGACATCCGCGGCCGCCTGCTCCCCGTGGCGCTGGAGGCCTTCCACGGCCACCGCGAGCGCGGCGACCGCGTGGTGGTCGCCACCGGCGCGCCGCCGGAGCTGGCGCGCGCGATCCTGGCCTTCGTCGCCCACGAGGACGTGCCGGTGGTCGGCACCCTGGCCGGCCCGCGCCTGGGCGCGGTGGTCGCCGCCCGCCACTGCCACAACGAAGAGAAGATGCGCATGCTGCGCGAGCTCGGCTGGGGCGACATCGACGCCGCCTATTCCGACTCCTGGGCCGACCTGCCGCTGCTGCGTGCCGCGCGCCGGCCGGTGGTGGTCAATCCCAAGCCGGGCGCCATCGAGCGCTTCCGCGCCGCGCTGCCGCCGGGCACGCCGATCCTCAACTGGGGCTGCCCCGACCGCGGTGGCGAGCCGGTCGCGGTGGGTATCGGCGAGGACGGCTCGCTGCCGGCGGACCGCGCCTAGCCGGCCAGCGCCCGCCAGATCTGGAAGCTGGAGATCGCCAGCACCAGGCCGCCAACCGCGAACAGCACGACCCGCTCGCGCACGTGGCGCACCAGCAGCGCGGCCACCGGCGCGGCAATCACGCCGCCCACCAGCAGGCCGACGATGATCTCCCAGTGCTCGATCCCGATCGAGAACAGGAAGGTCAGCGAGATCGCCAGGGTGACCACGAACTCCGAGGCGCTGACGGTGCCAATGCTGGTCCGCGCCTCGCCGCCGTTGGCGAGCAGGGTCGAGGTTGCCATCGGGCCCCAGCCGCCGCCGCCGATGGCGTCGAGCAGGCCGGCGAAAAAGCCGAGCACGCCCACGCGCTTGACCTCGTTGCGCGGCAGCCGGCGCCCGGCCGCACGCAGCAGGATCAGCAGGGCCAGCACCAGCAGGTAGGCGTAGATCCAGGGCTTGATGGCGTCGCCGTCGAGCCGGCTGAGCGCGGTGGCGCCGAGGATACCGCCAATCACGCCAGGTACCGCCAGGCGCAGCATCAGCTTGCGGTTCACGTTGCCGAGGGCGCCGTGGGCGGCACCGGAGACGCCGGTGGTGAACACCTCCGCGGTATGCACGCTGGCGCTGACCGCCGCCGGTGGCATGCCCATGGCCAGCAGGATCGACGAGGACACCAGGCCGTAGGCCATGCCCAGTGCGCCGTCGACCAGCTGCGCGCACAGTCCGATCGCCACGAACATCAGGAAGTCGCCGGCCAGGAAATCCATGCGCTGCAGCCCCGGCGCGCTGGCGCCTTCGGATCAGGAAGCGGCAGGTTAACCGGACGCGGGGCGTCGCGGCTTGTCCGGGATCAGGCGTCGCCCAATCGCTTGATGAAGCGCAGGGTGCCGTCGCTGAAGCCGCAGGCCTTGTAGAAGGCGTGGGCCTCGGTGCGCTGCGAGCCGCTGGTCAGTTCGACGCGGGCGGCGCCGGCGGCGCGGGCGCGGCGCTCGGCCTCGCGCAGCAGCTGGCGGCCCAGGCCGCGGCCCTGGGCGTCGGGCGAGACCACCAGGGCGGTGATCCGGCAGGTGGTGGTGTCCAGCGGCAGGTAGTACATGAAGTCCAGCGCGACCAGCCCGGTGACCATGCCCCCGCAGCGCGCGACGACCAGGGCCTGGCGGTCATTGGCGGTGATCGAGGCGATGCGGCGCGCCGCGTCCGCGGTGTCGCAGGGATAGCCCAGCGCGCTGAGCAGGGCGGCAACGTCGTCGGCATCGATCGCCGACGCGCTGCGCAGGTCGGCGTCGGGCAGCATCCCCCGGGGTTCGAACGCCGCCATCGCGCCTCAGCGGGTGCCGTAGAGGACGATGGTCTTGCCGCGGGCGTGGAGCTTGCCGTCGGCCTGGAGCTTCTTCAGCACCCGCCCGGCCATCTCGCGCGAGCAGCCGACCAGCCGCGCCAGCTCCTGGCGAGAGACCCGCAGCTGGGTGCCGTCGGGATGGGTCATCGCCTCCGGCTCCTTCGTCAGGTCGTGCAGGGTGCGGGTGATGCGGTCGGTGACGTCGAGGAAGGCCAGGCGCCCGGCCTTGCGGCTGGTGTCGAGCAGGCGCCGGGACAGCTGGGCGCCGATCGAGTACATGATCTGGGTGGCGTCCCCGGACAGCGAACCATCGAACAGCTGGTACAGCCGCTCGTAGCTGATCTCGGCCAGCTCGGTCTGGGTGCGGGTGCGCAGCACCACCTCGCGGACGTCGGACTCGATGAAGAGCCCCATCTCGCCCACGAACTCGCCGGGGCCGAAGTAGCCCAGGATCAGTTCGCGGCCGTCGTCCTCCTCGGTGATGATCGTGACCGAGCCGCTGACCACGTAATACATGGTCCCGGCCTGGTCGCCGGGGCGGAAGACCTCCGTGCGCGGTGGGTAGCGGCGCCGGTGGCAGTGCGCCAGGAAGCGCTCGATGGTCGCCGGCGACGGCATGAGTGGATGCAGGGGGCGTCGATGCGTGCTGATGATGGCCACAGGGCTGATAGTCATGGAAAGGGTGAACGGGGGATTCAGCAAGAGTAGGCCGTCCGGCCCCTGCGGGCAAACCATTGATCCGTCGTAGGGGGCCTCAACCCTCCGCCGGCTCGCCCCGTCGGCCGCTTTGCCCCATAATCCCGCACTTTCCGCCCGAACCGGGATCGCACCGACGTGGTCAAGCCGCTGCCTCGCCTGAAGCTGCAGGGTTTCAACAACCTCACCAAGGCACTGAGCTTCAACATCTACGACGTGTGCTACGCCGTCTCCAAGGACGAGCGCCAGCGCTACATCGAATACATCGACGAGGAATACAACGCCGACCGGCTGACGCAGATCCTCACGGACGTCGCCGAGATCATCGGTGCCAACATCCTCAACATCGCGCGCCAGGACTACGATCCGCAGGGCGCCTCGGTGACGATCCTGATCTCCGAGGAGCCGGTGATCGACAAGGCCGACGCCAAGGGCGTGATCTCCGACGCCGTGGTCGCGCACCTGGACAAGAGCCACATCACCGTCCACACCTATCCCGAGACCCACCCGCAGGCGGGCATCGCGACCTTCCGCGCCGACATCGACGTCGCCACCTGCGGCGTGATCTCGCCGCTGAAGGCCCTGAACTACCTGATCGAGAGCTTCGAGTCGGACATCGTGATCGCCGACTACCGGGTGCGCGGCTTCACCCGCGACATCAAGGGCAAGAAGCACTACATCGACCACAAGATCAATTCGATCCAGGACTTCCTGGCCAAGAACGTCAAGTCGCGCTACGAGATGCTCGACGTCAACGTCTACCAGGAAAACATCTTCCACACGAAGATGCACCTGAAGGACTTCGACCTCGACCAGTACCTGTTCGAGGAGAAGGCGCGGAACCTGTCGTTCAAGGAGCGCATGAAGATCGAGGCGCTGCTCAAGCAGGAGATCGAGGAGCTCTTCCACGGCCGCAACCTGGTGGCTTGAGCCGAGGGCGCCGGGTTACGTGGCGTTCGGCCTGGCGGCGGCATGATGTAGCGACGGAACACATACGGCGGGACGACCCGCGCGCGGGCGCGGCCCGCGGACGAAGACCGACGGCGGTCCGGAGCGAAGGCTCCGGGCCGCTTTTCTTTCATGGGCGCCGCGGAAAGGGCGGGGCTCTCGCGAAGGCGCGAAGGAGGCAGAAGGTGGCGTGGATCTATCTGGTGGTGGCGGGGCTGTTCGAGGTGGTGTGGGCGCTGGGCCTGAAGTACACCGAGGGCTGGACCCGGCTATGGCCGAGCCTGGGCACGCTGGCGGCGATGGCGGTGAGCTTCTGGTGCCTGTCGCAGGCCCTGAAGGCGATCCCGATCGGCACCGGCTACGCGATCTGGACTGGCATCGGCGCGGTTGGCGTTGCGGCCTTCGGCATCCTGGTTTTTGGCGAAAGCGCTTCGCCGGCAAGGCTGGCCTGTATCGGCATGATCGTCTGCGGGATCGTCGGGCTGAAGCTGGTATCGGGCTAGAGGCGGTAGGCGACGGTCTTCATCACCTTCGAAGCCGCAGCCATCAGCGACGGGATCGGTTGCGGCAGCACCCTGGCGCCGGCGGCCTCGGCGTTGTCGGCGTGGCGGGCCTCGTCGGCTTTCATGGTCTCGAGGATGGCGCGGCTGCGCAGGTCGGCTTGCGGCAAGGTCTGCAGGTGCTCTTCCAGGTGGGCCTCGACCTGGCGCTCGGTCTCGACCACGAAGCCCAGGTTCCAGCCGTCGCCGCGCAGCCCGGCCAGCAGGCCGATGGCGTAGGCGCCGCCGTACCACAGCGGGTTGAAGAGGCTGGGGCGGCTGTCGAGCTCGCGCAGGCGGTCGTCGCACCAGGCCAGGTGGTCGGTCTCCTCCTGGGCGGCTTCGAGCAGGTGGGCCCGGGTGGCCGGGTCGCGGGCGACCGTGGCCTGGCCGACGTACAGTGCCTGGGCGCAGACCTCGCCGACGTGGTTGATGCGCATGAGCCCGGCGGCGTGGCGGCGCTCGGCGTCGTCCAGTTCGACCTCCGGTTCGACGGCCCCGGGATTGGGACGCTCCGCCCGCGGCCGGCCGGCCACGGTCTCCAGCGCGTTCTGGGCATCCGCCAGCAGGCGGTCGAGGGGAGAGAGGGTGCGGGTGGCCATGGCCCTATTGTGCCTGTGGGCAGGGCGGCCGGGGCCGAACTTGCGGGGGAGCCTGGCGCCCGCTACAATTCCGCCTCTTGCGTTCCCCGAACGTGAAAACGCGAGGCGAAGTTCCGCCGGCGATGGCCCGCGCAACCAGCCCGACCAGTCACCCCTGAGAGCTACGATGAAGACCTTTTCCGCCAAGAACGAGACTGTCCAGCGCGACTGGTACGTGGTCGATGCCACCGGCAAGACCCTCGGCCGCCTGAGCAGCGAGCTGGCCCGCCGCCTCCGCGGCAAGCACAAGCCCGTCTACACCCCGCACGTCGACACCGGCGACTACATCATCGTGGTCAACGCCGAGAAGATCCACGTGACCGGCAACAAGCTCGCCGACAAGATGTACCACCGCTTCACCGGGTACATCGGCAACCTCAAGACCGAGTCCCTGGCGCAGGCGCTGGAGCGCCACCCGGAGCGCGTCATCGAGATCGCCGTCAAGGGCATGCTCCCGAAGAATCCCCTGGGCCGCGCGATGTACCGCAAGCTCAAGGTCTACAAGGGTTCCGAGCACCCGCACGCCGCCCAGCAGCCGCAAGTCCTGGATATCTAAGTCATGGCAATCACCCAGAATTACGGCACCGGCCGTCGCAAGTCCTCCACCGCCCGCGTGTTCCTGCGCCGCGGTTCCGGCAACATCACCGTCAACGAGCGTCCGCTGGACGAGTTCTTCGGCCGTGAGACCGCGCGCATGATCGTGCGCCAGCCGCTGGAGCTGACCAACAACACCGAAAGCTTCGACATCACCGTGACCACCACCGGCGGCGGCACCACCGGCCAGGCCGGCGCCATCCGCCTGGGCATCGCCCGCGCGCTGGTGGAGTACGACGAGAGCCTGAAGTCCGAGCTGCGCAAGGCGGGCTTCATGACCCGCGACGCCCGCGAGGTCGAGCGCAAGAAGGTCGGCCTCCACAAGGCCCGCCGCGCGACCCAGTTCTCGAAGCGCTGATCGCGGTATTCAGGATCGCTTCCGGCGATCCTGGGTTACAATTGCTGCATAGCCCCGTCGCCAAGCGGTAAGGCACCTGACTCTGACTCAGGCATTCGGTGGTTCGAATCCATCCGGGGCTGCCACATCGAAACAAGGTTCGAAGCCCGCCTCGCGCGGGCTTCGCCCTTTCCGGGCCCGGCGCCCTGGCGGCGGATGTCGGCCCGCGACCCGTGACCGCCGAGGTGTCCTGCCATGGCCGTCACTTTCCCGCCTCCCTACACGCCCGAAGGCGCCGAACAGGCGGCCCTGCGCGACGAAGGCTACGCCGTCCTCTCCCCGGCCTCGGTGGTCTCGGCCATGGGCCTGGAGCCCGCCGACATCGCTGGCCTGCGCATCGGCTGGGACGACCTGCCACCCGACGAATACCTTCGCGACGGTGGCCGCTACCGCAGTCGCCGGCACTCCTGCTTCGTGGTCGACGGTGACGACGTGCGGATGACCCCGCACCGCGCGCACTGGCAGTCGCTGGACTACAACGCCCTGCACGGCGGCATGGAGCGCATGTACCAGCCGCTGTCCGCCGAGCTGGTGTCGCGGCCGGCCTGGTCGCGGCTGCTGGCCGTTATCGGCACCCTGTGCAGCGGCGTGCGCGACGCCGGCCCCTGGCATGTCGAAGCCCACCAGTTCCGCATCGACACCAGCGACGGCATCGGCCGGCCCACGCCCGAGGGCGCGCACCGCGACGGCGTCGACTTCGTCGCCGTGTTCGTGGTCGGCCGCGAAGGCATCAAGGGCGGCGAAACCCGCGTCTTCGACGCCGCCGGCCCCGACGGCCACCGCTTCACCCTGGAAGAGCCCTGGTCGCTCCTGCTGATGGACGACACCCGCGTCATCCACGAATCAACCCCGATCCAGCCCCTCGCCCCCGACGGCCACGGCCACCGCGACACCCTCGTCCTGACCTACCGTTCGGGCGGGTTCCAGGGGGACGGTTGAAAAGCCTTGCCACGGATGACGCGGATCACGCGGATTTACGCGGATAGAGCAGTTGCCGGGTGGAGTGCGGTCATGCACCACACTGGGCGCTGCCCATTGTTGAACTGCTTTTACTTGATCCGCGTAAATCCGCGTGATCCGCGTCATCCGTGGCAAAAGCTCTTCCTGTCCCGCCGCCCCCGCCGCCCCGTTACAATCCCGGGATTGCAACGTTTCGCGGAGTGGCGATGAAGCTGGGTTCCCTGAAGGAAGGTGGGCGCGATGGCACGCTGGTGGTGGTGTCGCGGGATCTTGCGCGCGCGGTGCGCGCCACTGGAGTCGCGGCCACGATGCAGCAGGCGCTGGAGGACTGGTCGAACATCGCGCCGCGGCTGGTCGCGCTGTCCGATGCGCTCAATGCCGGCGATGCCGACGGTGCCTTCGACCTCGAGCCGGCGCAGCTGGCCGCGCCGCTGCCGCGCGCCTACGAGTTCGTAGACGGCTCGGCCTACCTGCCGCACGTCGAGCGCGTGCGCCGCGCCCGCGGCGCGGAGGTGCCGGAAAGCTTCTACACCGATCCGCTGATGTACCAGGCCACCAGCGCCGGCTTCCTCGGCCCGCGCGACCCGGTGCGCGTGGTCAGCGAGGACTACGGCATCGACCTGGAAGCCGAGATCGTGGTGATCACCGACGACGTGCCGATGGCGTCCACGCCGGAGCAGGCCGCCGGCCACATCCAGCTCATCGGCCTGGTCAACGACGTCTCGTTGCGCAACCTGATCCCGGGCGAGCTCGCCAAGGGCTTCGGCTTCCTGCAGTCCAAGCCGCGCTCGGCGCTGTCGCCGGTGTTCGTGACCCCGGACGAGCTGGGGGATGCCTGGCGCGGCAGCAAGCTGCACCTGCCCCTGGTCACCCACATCAACGGCGAGTGGTTTGGCGCGCCCGAGGCCGGCGTCGACATGCAGTTCGATTTCGCCCAACTGGTGGCCCACGCGGCCAAGACGCGGCCGCTGTCGGCCGGGACCATCGTTGGCTCGGGTACGATCGCCAACGAGGACACCTCGCTGGGCGCGTCGTGCTTCGCCGAACGACGGACCGTCGAGGCCCTGGAGCACGGCCAGCCGAAGACGCCCTTCATGTCCTTCGGCGACCGCGTGCGCATCGAGATGCTGGACGCCGACGGGACCTCGATCTTCGGCGCCATCGAGCAAGTGATCGAGCACCAGGCCGCGCCCTGAGCGCGGCTCCGGCGGAAGCCGGGCGACTACGACAGCAGGAGGGGTGCGGTGGCCGGACATGACGCGGGCGGCGGCGAAGGCGAGGGCAGCGGAAGCGGGGCCCTGTGCCTGCATTCCTACTGGCGCTCGAGCGCGGCCTACCGCGTGCGCATCGGCCTCAACCTCAAGGGCCTGAAGTACGACATCGCGCCGGTGCACCTGGTCCGCGGCGGCGGCGAGCAGCACGGCCCGGACTTCGCGGCGCTCAATCCGCAGGAGCTGGTGCCGGTGCTGCAGCATGGCCACCGCAACCTGCGCCAGTCGCTGGCCATCCTCGAGTACCTGGACGAGATGTGGCCGGCGCCGCCGCTGCTGCCGGCCACCGCCCGCGAACGCGCGCGCGCGCGCGCGTTGGCGCAGATCGTGGCCTGCGACATCCACCCGCTGAACAACCTGCGCGTGCTGCAGTACCTCGAGCACGACTGGGGCGTGCCGCAGCCCGAGCGCGAGGTGTGGGTGAAGCACTGGATCGAGGCCGGCTTCCGCGCCTTCGAGGCGCTGCTGGTCGACAACCCGTCCACCGGCGAGTTCTGCGACGGCAACCAGCCGACCATCGCGGACTGCTGCCTGGTGCCGCAGGTCTACAACGCGCGTCGCTTCGGCGTGGACATGTCCGCCTATCCGGTGATCGCGCGCATCGAGGCGCACTGCCTGGCGCTGCCCGCCTTCGACGCGGCGCGTCCCGAGCGGCAGCCGGACGCGCCCCCGGCCTGAGGCACGGGTACCGCCGGGCGCCTATGCGGCGCCGTGGGTGTCGAAGACGTCCGCGTAGGGGTCGTGCTCGCCATCGCCGCCCTCGGACAGGCGGAACTTGAGGTCCAGGCCCTCGCGCGAGTCGGCCGCGCGCAGCGCGGTCTCGCGCTCGATCCGGCCTTCCTTGTACAGGCGGAACAGGCACTGGTCGAAGGACTCGATGCCTTCCTCCAGCGATTCCTCCATCGCCTGCTTGATCTCGTGCACCTGGCCGCGGCGCAGCAGGTCGCGGATCATCGGCGTGTTGATCAGCACCTCGGTGGCCGGCATGCGGCGGCCGTCGGTGCCCACCACCAGGCGCTGGCTGACTACCGAGCGCAGGTTCAGCGCCAGGTTCATCAGCACGTTCTTGTGCGCCGCCTCGGGGAAGAAGTTGAGGATGCGCTCGATGGTCTGGTCGGCGTTGTTGGAGTGCAGCGTGGCCAGGCACAGGTGGCCGGTCTCGGCGAAGGCGATCGCCGCCTCCATCGTGGTCGCGTCCAGGATCTCGCCGATCAGGATGACGTCCGGCGCCTCGCGCATCGCGTTCTTCAGCGCGTTGTGGAAGGCGTGCGTGTCCAGGCCGACCTCGCGCTGGTTGACGATCGACTTCTTGTGCCGGTGCAGGTATTCGATGGGATCCTCGATGGTGAGGATGTGGCCCGAGGTGCTGGTGTTGCGGTAGTCGATCATCGACGCCAGCGTGGTCGACTTGCCCGAGCCGGTGGAGCCGACGATCAGCACCAGGCCGCGCGGGGCCATGATGATCTCCTTCAGCACCTGCGGCAGCTGCAGCTCCTCGATCGAGGGGATGGTGCTGCGGATGGCGCGGATCACCATGCCGACCTCGCCGCGCTGCTTGAACACGTTCACGCGGAAGCGGCCCGAGTCGGCCAGCGACAGCGCCATGTTCAGCTCCAGGTCGCGCTCGAACTGCGGCACCTGGCCCTCGTCCATGAGTGAATACGCGATCTTCTTGACCATGCCCGAAGGCAGGCCGGTGTTGCCCAGCGGATAAAGCTTGCCTTCGACCTTGATGTACACCGGCGCGCCGGTGGTCAGGAACATGTCGGAGGCGTTCTTCTCCGTCATCAGCTTCAGGAAGTAGCCGATGTCCATTCGCGGAATTCCCCTGTCGCGCCGCCCCGGCGATTGCGGTCCGGGCGGATGCTGTTGACAATGGCCGTGCGTTCCCCAATCCGCGGCGGCCCCCTATGCGCACAAGCTTCGCACAAATTCCAAAGCGCCTGCATGGCGCGTGTCTCGTTCTCGCGCTCGCGCTGGCGGGCTGCGCAAGCCTGCCGCCGCCGACCGCCGAGCTTTCGGCCGCCCAGCAGGCGGTGGCGCGCGCCGACGCGGCCGATGCCCAGCAGTACGCCGCCGAGGACCTGGACCGGGCGCGGACCGCGCTCAGCCGGGCCCAGGCCGCGATGGCCGGTGGCAAGGAGCGCGATGCCCGCGCCCTGGCCAGCCTGTCGGAGGCTTCGGCCGACCTCGCCACCGCCCGCAGCGCGCAGGCCCAGGCCGAGTCCACCCTGGCCCAGCGCCGGGCCGAGGTGGCGTCGCTGCGCCAGCGCCTGGGCATGGAGGACGGCCGATGATCCGCCTGGCTGCCGCCGCGATCGCGGCCCTCCTTCTGCTTCCCGCCACCTCGCTGGCCCAGAGCCGCGCCGTTCCCGACGACGGCAGTGCCCCCTTGCAGGCCCGCCTGCGCGCGCTCGATGCCGACCCCGAGCGGGCGGGCCTGGCCGCCTACGAGCGCCTGCGTGCACGCCAGGCGCTGGACGCCCTGGCCGCCGCCAGGGGTGCGCAGCCGAAGGCCGATGCCCGCCAGGTGGCTGAATGGCGGGTCGAGACCGCCGAGGTCACCGCCTCCACCGAGCTCGCCCGTCGCGAAGTCGATCGCCTGGACCGCGAGCGCAGCGAGCTGCTGGTCGAGGCCAGCCGACAGGACGCCGCCCGCGCCCGCGCCGAGGCCGAACGCCTGCGCATCCAGGCCCGGATCCAGGCCGAGGAGGCCGAGCGCCTGCGCCTGGAGGCCGAGGCGGAGTCCGGGGCCCGCCAGCGCGCCGAGGGCGTGCTCGATGATGTCGCCAGTGCCCAGGCCGCGCGCCTGCGCGCCGCGCGCGAGCGCGAGGCCGAGCTCAAGCGCCAGGAGGCCGAGCTGCTGAAGTCCCTGGAAGACCCCCGCTGAGCCCCGCCGCGGCCGCTTACGGCGGCCGCCGGCACGTGGTTCAGGTCCCCTTTGGCGGGACCCTTGCCGCCCCCGGCGGGGAGGAGTAGGGTCGACCCCAGAGGCAGGTTCCACCCCCGGGTGGGCCGCCTTGCAGAAGGGACGACACAGTGACGGATACCAGCGACTCCAAGGGGAACGTCGCCGCGGGCAAGGCCCCGCGGACGATCCCGAGGGAGGGTGTCTGGAGCCAGTCGCAGCCGTTCCCCACGACACGCCCCGTGCCGCAAGGCCCGGGGCGTTTTTGCATGCCCGCGCGGCACGCATGCGCGGGCCCAGGTTGAAGGAGGTCTCCATGTTCGAAGGGCAACCCCAGGCGGAACTCGACGCGCTGTTCAAGGCCAACCCGGAGTTCCGGCAGCTCTACCACCACCACAAGGAGCTCGACAAGAAGGTGCTGGACGCCGAGCTCGGCGTGCTGCCGATCGACGACACCACGCTGGCGCGGATGAAGCGCGAGAAGCTCGCCGCCAAGGACCGCCTGTCGGTGATGTACCAGGCGCTCGCCCACTGACCGCCGTTTTCCCTCCCCCCACGTGACAGCCAAGGCTGTGGCGGGCGGCGGCACCATCCTCGTCGGTCGCCGCCGCCCGCGCCACGGCCGCCTCCCGCCGGCCCCGTCCGGGGCCCGGCGGGCGATGCGATAATCGGCGCCCCGTCGCCCGACAGGCCGCCATCGCATGCCCATCCACGACTCCGTCCTCGGACTCATCGCCGACACGCCCATCGTCAAGGCCCAGCGCCTGGACGCCGGCAAATGCGAGCTCTACTTCAAGCTCGAGAGCCAGAACCCGGGCGGGTCGATCAAGGACCGCATCGGCATGAGCATGATCGAGGCCGCCGAAAAGCGCGGCGACATCGCGCCGGGCGCTACCCTGGTCGAGGGCACCGCCGGCAACACCGGCATCGGCCTGGCCCTGGTCGCCCAGCAGAAGGGCTACCGGCTGATCCTGGTGGTTCCGGACAAGATGAGCCGGGAGAAGATCTTCAACCTCAAGGCGATGGGCGCCGAAGTGGTGCTGACGCGCTCGGACGTGGCCAAGGGCCACCCCGACTACTACCAGGACCTCGCCGAGCGCATCGCCCGCGAAACCCCCGGTGCGTATTTCATCAACCAGTTCGGCAACCCCGACAACCCGGCCGCGCACGAGTTCGGCACCGGGCCGGAGATCCTGCGGCAGATGGCGGAAGTCGGCGGCGTGGATGCGGTGGTGTTCGGCTGTGGCAGCTCCGGCACCATGAGCGGGCTGTCACGCTGTTTCGCCGAGCACGCGCCCGGCGTGGAGATGGTGCTGGCCGACCCGGTGGGCTCGATCCTGGCCGAGTACATCAACGAGGGCACGCTGTCCGAGAAGTCCGGCAGCTGGATGGTGGAGGGCATCGGCGAGGACTTCCTGCCGACCATCTCCGACTTCAGCCGGGTGAAGAAGGCCTATGCCATCAGCGACCGGGAAAGCTTCCTGGCCGGGCGCGAACTGCTGGCGAAGGAGGGCATCCTCGGCGGCTCTTCGACGGGCACCCTGCTGTCCGCGGCGCTGAAATACTGCCGTGAACAGGCCGAGCCGAAGAAGGTGCTGGTGTTCGTCTGCGACACCGGCAACAAGTACCTGTCGAAGATGTACAACGACTACTGGATGCTCGACAACGGTTTCATCGAGCGCGAGCAGCACGGCGACCTGCGCGACCTGATCCTGCGCCCGTATTCGCAGAAGGACACCGTGGTGGTGGGCCCGGACGACCTGCTGGTCACCGCCTACCAGCGCATGAAGCTGTACGAGATCTCGCAGCTTCCGGTGATGGACGGCGAGCGCCTGGCCGGTATCCTCGACGAGTCCGACGTGCTGCTGCACGTGTACGGCGACGAGGCCCGGTTCCGCGACCCGGTGTCGACCGCCATGGTCAGCAAGCTCGAAGTGCTGGACGTGAAGTCGCCGGTCGAGGCCCTGCTGCCGGTGTTCGACGCCGGCAAGGTGGCGATCGTGATGGACGGCGACCGTTTCCTGGGCCTGATCACCCGGATCGACCTCCTGAACTGGCTGCGGCGACGGGTCAGCTGAGGCTCAGTTTCGGCGCGCCCCGGAGGGCGGTCGCAGGCCGCCCCAGTGCTACAATTCGCGGTCTTTTCCAGCGGAAACACGGGCATGCAGGACGATCACGGCCGGGGCGGCGCAGATCCTTCCCGGTGGGGTCACGGCACCAGGGCGATCCACGCCGGGCAGTCGCCGGATCCCTCCACGGGCGCGGTGATGACGCCGATCTACGCGACCTCGACCTATGCGCAGTCCAGCCCAGGCGTCCACCAGGGCTTCGAGTACTCCCGCACCCACAACCCGACCCGCTTCGCCTACGAGCGCTGCGTGGCCGGGCTCGAAGGCGGCAGCCGCGGTTTCGCCTTCGCCTCGGGCCTGGCGGCCTCGGCCACGGTGCTCGAACTGCTCGACAGCGGTGACCACGTCGTCGCCATGGACGACCTGTACGGCGGCAGCTACCGCCTGTTCGAGCGCGTGCGCCGGCGCAGCGCGGCGCTGGATTTCAGCTTCGTCGACCTGTCCGACGCCGCCGCCTTCGAGGCCGCGATCACGCCGAAGACGCGCATGGTCTGGGTGGAGACCCCGACCAACCCGATGCTCAAGATCGTCGACCTGCAGGCGGTCTCCGCGATCGCGCGCCGGCACGGTTTGCTGATGGTGGTCGACAACACCTTCGCCTCGCCGATCCTGCAGCGCCCGCTCGAGCACGGCGCCGACCTGGTGGTGCATTCCGCCACCAAGTACCTCAACGGCCACTCCGACATGGTCGGCGGCATGGTCGTGGCCGGCGACAACGACGAACTGGGGGAGCAGCTCGCCTTCCTCCAGAACTCGGTCGGGGCGGTGCAGGGTCCCTTCGACAGCTTCCTCGCTCTGCGCGGCCTGAAGACGCTTCACCTGCGCATGCGCGCGCACTGCGACAACGCGCTCGCCCTGGCGGGACGCCTGCAGGAGCACGAGGGCGTGCTCGACGTGATCTACCCCGGCCTGGCCTCGCACCCGCAGCATGCGCTCGCGATGCGCCAGATGGACGGCGGTGGCGGCATCGTCTCGGTGCGCCTGAAGGGCGGCTACGAGGGCGCACAGCGCTTCTGCGAGCGGTTGGAGCTGTTCACCCTGGCGGAGTCGCTGGGTGGCGTGGAAAGCCTGGTCAACCACCCGGCGGTGATGACCCATGCCTCGGTGCCTGCCGAACGCCGTGCCGCCTTGGGCATGGGCGACGACCTGGTCCGCCTGAGCGTGGGCGTGGAAAGCATCGACGACCTCGTCGCGGACGTCCTGCAGGCGTTGGCCTGAGCCCGGCGTGGCGATCGGCAACCGGACAGCGGGCAACAGGTAGCACGGGCAGGGAAGCAGGAATGTCGATTTCATCGTGGTGGCGCTGGTTTCGGGGCGTGGCACTTGAGCTGGAAGCCTCCGGACACCTTGAGCGGGTGGACGATGGCGACGCCGGCGAACGCTGGGCAGCGGTCGGGGTCGACCCCCGTTTCATCGCCAGCCACGACCAGGGCCGCCGGTTCCCGGCGGGCTGGTACCGCTTGCGCATGGACCTGCGCCGGTTCGAGGGCTTCATCGACAACCCCTGCTTCTACCCGGACTACGGGCAGGGCATGGGCGACGCGCACCGGGTCCGCATCCCGTATTCCTCGAAGGCGTCCACGTCGCAGGTCGATGCCGTCGTGCGCTTCACGCACGAGGTCCATTGCCTGCGCATGGACCCGTCCACGGCGCCCTGCGAGTTCGAACTGACCAACGCCACCCTGGTGCGCATGGGCACCGTGCGTGCCACCCTGGTCATGCTGCGCCGCCTGGTGCAGCGCTTCGCCGGCGACCGCGACATGCTGGGCATTGCCGCCGGCGAAGCCTGGAAGGCCTGGCGCGAGGGCGGCCTGCCCGGTTTCGGCGAATGGCTGTATGCCTTCCACGACGAGATGTCCGAGGGCGTCTCGCTGGATTACCAGGCCTGGCTGCGGCGCTTCGATACGCCCGTCGCCTACGACCTGCGGCAGATGGAGGCGCGGATCGCGCGTTTTGCGCGGCGGCCTCTGGTGTCGATCGTGATGCCGGTCTACAACACGCCCGAACAGTGGCTGCGCCTGTGCCTGGACAGCGTGCTGGCGCAGACCTACCCGCACTGGGAGCTGTGCATCGCCGACGACGCCTCGCCCGACCCTCGGGTGGGCGAGGTGCTGGCCGAGTATGCCGCCCGCGACGCGCGCATCAAGGTGGTGCGGCGTGAGGCGAACGGCCACATTTCGGCCGCTTCGAACTCCGCGCTGGAGATCGCCACCGGCGACTATGTCGCCCTGCTCGACCACGACGACGAGCTGGCCCCGCATGCGCTGTACATGGTCGCCAAGGCGCTCGACGAGCAGCCCGGCCTGCGCCTGGTGTATTCGGACGAGGACAAGGTCGATGAGCAGGGCAACCGCTTCGCGCCCTACTTCAAGCCCGACTGGAACCCCGAGCTGCTGCTCAGCCAGAACTACGTCTGTCACCTGAGCGTGTACGAAGCGGCGCTGCTGCGCGGGATCGGCGGCTTCCGCATCGGCTTCGAAGGCAGCCAGGACCATGACCTGGCGTTGCGCGCGACCGCGCGACTGTCCAGCGACGAGATCGGGCACATCCCGCACATCCTCTACCACTGGCGCGCGATCGCCAGTTCGACCGCGCTGTCGGGCACCGCCAAGTCCTACACCGACGCCGCCGGCGTGCGCGCGATCACCGAGTACCTGCACGCGCGTGGGGACATCGAGGCCACGGTGGAGCCGGTCACCGGCGGCTACCGGGTGCGCCGCCCGGTGGGCGACGACGGCCCGCTGGTGAGCCTGGTGATCCCGACCCGCGACCGGGTGGAACTGCTGCGCATGAGCGTGGGCACGATCCTCGAGCGCACGCACTACCGGAACTTCGAGATCGTCATCGTCGACAACCAGTCGACTGATGCGGACGCGCTGGCGTATATGGACGAGGTGCAGCGCGACCCGCGCGTGCGCGTGATACGCCACGATGCGCCGTTCAACTACTCGCGGATCAACAACGTCGCCGTGCGGGCATGCCGTGGCACGGTCATTGGCCTGGTCAACAACGACATCGAAGTCATCGACGGTGGCTGGCTGGAGGAGATGCTGGGCCTGGCCCTGGTCCCTCAGTACGGCGCGGTCGGCGCGATGCTGTACTACCCCGACGACCGGATCCAGCACGCCGGCGTGATCGTCGGCATCGGCGGCGTGGCGGGGCATGCGCACGTGGGCCAGCCGCGGGGAACGCCCGGGCAGCACAACCGCGCCATGCTGGCGCAGAACCTGAGCGCGGTCACCGCAGCCTGCCTGCTGGTCCGGCGGGAGGTTTTCGAGGAGGTCGGCGGCCTGGACGAGGACTTCGAGGTGGCGTTCAACGACGTCGACTTCTGCCTGCGCGTGGCCGCCCGCGGCTACCTCAATGTCTGGACGCCGTGGGCCGAGCTCTACCACCACGAATCCGCCAGCCGGGGCTACGAGGACAATCCGGTAAAGATGGCCCGGTTCATGGGCGAAGTCGGCCGGATACAGGCCCGCTGGGGTTCATCCCTGGCCTGGGATCCGGCATATAATCCGAACCTGTCATTGCTGGACGGCAATTTCGATCTCGCGATTCCGCCCCGCCTTTATCTGAAAGACTCGATGCGCGACGGTCGCGCCGTCCTGTCAATCTGCCCCTTTGCGGAGCACGCGAAGGCAACTCCGTAGTCCTCCGAAACGATTTCTCAGCGAGAATTCTATGAACGCCATTACCCGGAACCTCTCCGCCACCGTTTTTTCCGCAGCGGTTGTCGTCGCCCTCGCGGCATGCGGCGAGCGGCCTTCCGATGACACCGGCGCCAGCACGACCCCGGCCCAGGAGCAGAAAGCTCCCGCCCCGGTGTCGAAGCGCACCTACCCGTCGGGGATGTTCGAACATGCGGCGGCGGGCAAGCTGAAGGCGGGAGGCGTCTGCGCGCTTGACCGCATCAACAGGGAATCCGTCGGTGCGGTGCCCTACGCGATGGGCGACGAATTGCTGTTCGGTGGCTGGTTCCTGCCGCCGAAGGGCATTGCCACGTCCCAGCCCCTGATTGTCCTGGACAGCGGCACCAGCCAGTTCGCGCACGAGTTCAAGACCGGAGGCAAGCGCGAGGACGTGGCCCGCCGCCATAACCGTCCCGAAGCCCGGGATTCCGGCTACAACGTGAAGGTGGTCCTCGCCGGCCTGCCCGCGGGCGAATACGCGGTGTGGCTGGCCCAGGAAGGTCCCGGTGGCTTCCGCTGCGATACCAGGAAGTCGATCACGGTCAGCCCCTGAACCGTGGTACGCCGCAACACAGCAGGCCTGACGGGCCAGCGGTCGTGAACCGGCCGCAGGCAGGGCGGCTCGGCCACTTTCTGGCCGGGCCGTTTCGCGCTTTCGGACGGGATCGCAGCCTCACCGCGCAGCTGGCCTGGCGCGATATCCTCGGCCGCTACCGCGGGGCCAACTTCGGGTTGTTCTGGTCGCTGATCGGCCCGCTGATGATGCTCGCGATCTACGCGCTGGCCTTCGGCCACATCCTGGGCAGCCGCTGGGTGCGCCCGGAGGGCGAGGCGGCGAACTTCGCCATCGTGCTGTTCATCGGCATCATCGTCCACGGCTTCTTCGCCGAGTGCGTGTCCCGCGCGCCGTCGCTGATGCAGGGCAACGCGAACTACGTCAAGAAGGTGATCTTCCCGTTGCCGGTGCTGCCCTGGGCGGTGGTGTGGTCGGCGCTGTTCCACATGGCCATGAACCTGCTGGTGTTCGTGCTTCTGGCGGGCCTGGTCTACGGCGTCTTCTCCTGGTACATCGTCCTGCTCCCGGTGGTGCTCGCGCCGCTGGTGATGCTGACCATCGCGGCGACGTGGGTGATCTCGGCGCTGGGCGTCTACCTGCGCGACATCGGCCAGGCGGTGCCGGTGGTGGTCACGGGCATGTTCTTCCTCTCTTCCGCGATCATCCCGGTCGAATCCGTCCCTGAGCAGTATCGCCTCGTGTTCCATCTCAATCCGCTGACCTTCTTCATCGACCAGGCGCGCAATGTCGCGCTGTGGCAGGTGCTGCCGGACTGGCAGGGATTGGCGGCGTACGCCGTGGGTGGGCTCGTGGCGATGTATCTCGCCTACGGCTGGTTCAAGCTGACCAGCCGGGGGTTCGCCGATGTCCTCTGACCTGGCGATCCGCGTCCGTGGGGTCGGCAAGGCCTTCCCCTCGTTCGAGCATCCCTACCAGCAGATGCTGCACATGGTCTGGCCGAAGTCGCGGCCGGCCGGCGAGTTCCAGGCGCTTTCGGGCGTGAGCCTCGACATCCGCCGCGGCGAAGCGGTCGGCATCATCGGCCGCAACGGCTCGGGCAAGTCGACCCTGCTGCAGCTGATCTCTGGGATCCTGACGCCGACCGCGGGCACGGTGGAGGTGCAGGGCCGGATCGCCGCGCTGCTGGAGCTGGGCGCGGGCTTCAACCCCGAGTTCACCGGGCGCGAGAACATCCTGCTCAACGGCAGCCTGCTCGGCCTCAGCCAGGGCGAGATCCAGGCACGCATGGGCGACATCCTCGCCTTCGCCGAGATCGGCGACTATGTCGACCAGCAGGTCAAGACCTATTCCAGCGGCATGTTCGTGAGACTGGCCTTCGCGGTCGCGGTGCATACCGACCCGGACATCCTGATCGTCGACGAGTCGCTCGCGGTCGGCGACATCTATTTCCAGCGCAAGTGCCACAAGCGCATCGAGGAACTCCGCCAGAACGGCTGCACGCTGCTGTTCGTGACCCACGCCGCCGACCTGCTGCTGCAGCTCTGCGATCGTGGCGTGGTGCTCGACCACGGGCGCCTGGTGTACGACGGCGAGGCCCGGAACGCGGTGGGCGAGTATCTGCGCCGCGTTTTCGGCGACAACAGCGCGCCGGCGGAGTCCGCACCGGGGCCGGCAGCCGCGCCGTCCGGCGCCGCTGCCGCCGAGGTCGTGGACGCGGGCGAGACGGCCCTGGCCGAATTCGTCGCTCGTGGGGCGGTGGATTGCTTCCACCAGCGCGCGGGCTACAACCGCGACGAGACCCGCATCGGCGTCGGCGGCGCGGCGACCTGCGACTTCCTGATCCTTGGTCCGCAAGGCCAGGGTCCGGTGCTGTCGGGGCGCGAGCGTTTCAGCATCCATGCCCGCTACGAGATCCGGGAGCCCAACGACCGGCTGGTGTTCGGCATGCGGGTGGCGACCGTCGACGGCACGGTGGTGTACGCCGCCAACACCTTTTCCACCACCGGCACGCTGATGGTCCGCAGGGAGCCCGGCGTGGTGGTGGCGAACTTCGACCTGCGCTGCGGGCTGACCCCGGGCCAGTACTTCGTGACCCTGGGCGTGTCGAAGTTCGACGATCAGGGCCACGAGATTTTCGCGCTTGACCGGCGCGTGGACGCGGTCATCATCACGGTGATCGGCGACAAGAGCGCTTGCCAGGGCGTGGCCGACCTCGAAGCGGTGATCGGAGTGGCCGACGCGGCCAGCGGCGAACCGCTGGAGGTGCGCTGAGCATGACCACGTCCCGGGTGCCACTGCTGGTGTCCAGCCCCAACCGGGGCGGACTGTTCCTGGTGGTCGACGGGCGCGTCGAGCGCCTCGGCCACGTCGACAGCACCGGGCTGGCGCGTGCCGACGACGCGATCCTCGTCGGGCGGCAGACGGGCAAGGGCGGCATGGTGCGCCGCTTCGGTGCCGACGGTTCACTGCAGAGCTTCGCGCCGGGCGACACCGCGTTCGATGTCCACGATGTGGCCTGGAGTGGGGACGGTGCGCTGGTCGTGGCCACGGGCGAGAACGCCGTGATCCGCTACGGCGCGGACTGGCGCGAGGCCGGACGCTGGACGCCGGTCCCCGGTGAGTCCGATGCCTGCCATCTCAATTCGACCGCCTTCCACGGAGGCCGCTGGCTGGCGTCGATGTTCGGGCGTTTCAGCAGTCATCGGGAGTACAAGGGCCGCACCGCAGGCGCCGGCGAAGTCGTGGACCTCGCCAGCGGCAGCACGGTGGTGCGCGGCCTGTCCCAGCCGCATTCGCTGGTGAGCGCGGCAGGACGGCTGTGGCTGTGCGATTCCGAGGCCGGCGTGGTCCGCTGCTACGACGAAGGCTTCGCCGAGGTCGCCGCGATCCGGCTCGACTCCTACGTGCGTGGCCTGCTGGTGTTCGACGACCTTCTGGTGGTCGGCAGCAGCCGCTCCCGCAACGCCGAGGTCGGAACGACGGCCGGCGGCGCGCGCCTGCTGTTCCTGGACCATGAAGGCCGCGAGGTCGCCGCGCCGGTGTCGCTGCCGGCCAACGAGGTCTACGACATCCTCGCATTGGAGCCCGGCGACCTGCCGGCGCTGCGTGCTGCCGCGCTGGTCGAGGCCAACCGCGAGTTCGAGGCGCAGTCGTCCGAACTGGCGTCGCTGGTCGAAGTGCATGAGGTGCTGCAGTCGGAATACGACGAGCGCACGGCGTGGGCGGAATCTCTGGACGCGAAGCTGGCGGAAGCGGCGGAACGCCATGCGAAGCTGCAGTCGGAGTACGACGAGCGCACGGCGTGGGCGAAATCTCTGGACGCGAAGCTGGCGGAAGCGGCGGAACGCCATGCGAAGCTGCAGTCGGAGTACGACGAGCGCACGGCGTGGGCGAAATCTCTGGACGCGAAGCTGGCGGAAGCGGCGGAACGCCATGCGAAGCTGCAATCGGAGTACGACGAGCGCACGGCGTGGGCGCAGTCGCTCGAGGGCGGGCTGGAGAAGGCGAGGCAGGCACTGGCCGAGGAGTCGCGGCGGGCCGCATCGCTCGAGAGCGACCACAACCAGCAGCGATTGCTTCTCGAGTCGACCAATGTCCATGTCCGCAACCTCACGGCCGAGCTGGCCAATGCGCGGGCGTTGGAGGGCACGCTCCGGGAGGACATCGCAGCCCGGGAGACCGGGCACGCCATGGCCCGCCGGGAACTCGAGATCCGGCTGCAGGAATCCTCCGACTGGAGCTCGCTGCTGGAAGCGGAGATGCAGCGTGCATGGTCGCTGGCCGACGCCCTGCGCGAGGTTTCGGAGCGACTGGCCGGTGCCAACCAGGCCCAAAGCGAAGCCTATGACCGGCTGCAGCAGACCCTGCAGGCGGTCCTGACGTCGAGCAGCTGGAAGATGACGCGGCCCCTGCGGCGCACCGTCGGCCTGCTGGCACGCCGCGGTACGGAGCCCGAAGTGCCCGTTCGCGGGATTGTCGAAGTGCCGCCGCCCGATCCTTCCCTGCCGGTGACCCTGGTGGAAGGTGTCGAAGCACCGCGCCTGAGCCGCGCCGCCCTGCCGGTCCCGGAGCTCCGCTTCCCCGAGGTCGACAACCCCTGCGTGACCATCGTGGTGCCCTGTTACGGACAGTTCCGCCATACGCTGGACTGCCTGCGCTCGATCATGCACCTCGCCGGCCGCGAGTCCTTCGAGGTGCTGCTGCTCGAGGACGCGTCAGGTGACATCGAGATGGACCGCTTCGCCCATACCCCGGGCCTGCGCTACCACCGCAACCCGGAGAACGTGGGCTTCCTGCGCTCCTGCAACCAGGCGTTGCACATGGCGCGGGGGCGGTACATCTGCTTCCTCAACAACGACACCACGGTGACCCCGGGCTGGCTGGATGCGCTGGTGGACACCTTCAGGCTGTTCCCGCAGGCCGGCATCGTCGGCTCGAAGCTGGTCTATCCCGACGGCCGCCTGCAGGAAGCCGGTGGCATCGTCTGGAGCGACGCCAGCGCCTGGAACTTCGGCCGCTACGACGACCCCTCGCGGCCGTTGTACAACTACGTGCACGAGGCCGACTACATTTCCGGCGCGGCGATCCTGGTCGACACGGAGGTGTTCCGCACCCTCGGTGGTTTCGACGAGCACTACCTGCCGGCCTACTGCGAAGACACCGACCTCGCGTTCCGCGCACGCGCGATCGGGCGCCCGGTCTACCTGCAGCCCGAATCGGTGGTCGTGCACCACGAAGGCGTCAGCCACGGCACCGACACCGGCAGCGGCATCAAGGCGCACCAGCTCACCAACCTGCGGAAGCTGGCCGAACGCTGGAAGGACACGCTGGCCCGCGGGCACTTCGCCAACGGCGAGCACGTGTTCCTGGCCCGCGAGCGCTCGCAGTTGCGCAAGACCGTGCTGGTGGTCGACCACTACGCCCCGCAGCCTGATCGCGACGCCGGTTCGCGCGCGATGTGGCAGCTGATGAGCGTGCTCCAGCGCCAGGGCATGCAGGTGAAGTTCTGGCCCGAGAACCTGGCCTGGGACCCGGTCTACGCGCGCGCGCTGGAACGCCATGGCATCGAGTTCTTCCATGGTCCGGAGTACGCCGGCATGGGCTTCGAGGCCTGGTTCGCGGAAAACGGCCGCTACTTCGACTATGTCGTGCTGAGCCGCCCGCACATCGGCATCCAGGCGCTAGACGCCGTGCGCCGGCATTCCAACGCAGGCATCGTCTATTACGGACACGACATCCACCACCTGCGCCTGCAGGAGCAGATGAAAGTGCTGCCCACCCGGCACCTGGCCGACGACATCGAAACCCAGCGCGGCTGGGAGCAGACGATGTGGCGCGGCGCGGACCTGGTCCTGTACCCGGCCGACGGCGAGACGGCGCACGTGCGCGCATGGCTGGCGGACAACGACGTGGACGCGGAAGCACGGACCGTGCCCCTGTACGCCTACGAGGCCGAGCGCGACGATCCCGCCGACAACCTGGCCGAACGCGAGGGCCTGCTGTTCGTGGCCGGCTTCGCGCACCCGCCGAACGTGGATGCCTCGCAATGGTTCGTTCGCGAAGTGTTGCCCCTGCTGCACCGGGAACACCCCGGTCTGCGCCTGTCGCTGGTCGGCTCCAACCCCACCGAGGCGGTGCAGGCCCTGGCCGGTGAGCACGTCGAGGTCACCGGCTACGTGACCGAGGAAGCGCTGGCCGGCTACTACGCGCGCGCCCGTCTGGTCGTGGCGCCGCTGCGCTTTGGCGGTGGCATGAAGGGCAAGGTGCTCGAAGCCATGCACCACGGCATCCCCTGCGTCACCACGTCCTACGGCGTGCAGGGCATGGAGGAGGAGACCGCCGGCTTCCTCGCAGCCTGCGACGACGCTGAAGCCATGGCCGCCCGCATCCTCGAACTGCTGGCCGACGACGACGAATGGCGACGGGTGTCGCGCGAATCGCGCGACTTCATCGCCCGGCGCTTCTCGCCGCAGGCGGTGTGGGGCGCGCTGTCGGGTTTCATGGATCCCACGCCCTATGCGGACGTGGACGAGCGGCGCGAGATACTCGCCAGACCGCCGCGGCACGCCGCAGGCTAGGTGCCGCGCGACGACGGCCGCACCCATGGCCACGCCCGCCCATGTCCGGTGGCCGGTCGCGTGGTCGTCAGGGAGGTGACGGACCCGGAGCCGCGGACAGCAGCATGATGCTGTACAGGTACTGGCCGTCGCGCTGCTGGAACCGCGTTTCGGAATCCGGCTGGAACCCGGCGAGGAAGGCGTCGCGATCCCGTCGGTCGACGAAGACGGCAAGCTTCCCATGCTTGCCCAGGAGCTTCCTGATCCGGTCGGGATTGGGCCTGGCCATGAAGGCATACGGGCGTTCGCCGCGGGTCTGGAACAGATACTGCAGGTGGAAGCCCCACGCCGCGAATACCGGGTAATGGTCCCGATACGCCTCTTCTGTCATCAGCGAGGCTGGCAGTGAATAGGTTTCGTTGTGGTAGGCGCGGCCGCCGGTTCGCTGGAGACTGGTATGCGCGTCGGACATTGCGATCGAATTCGTAGCCAGCAGGATCGCGACGACGCATGCCGCCACCACGCGAGGGATCCCCGGGATAGCGGCCAGGCAGCAAACGGCCATCGTGAGCAGGACCGAAAACGGAATCAGGTGGTGCAGGTTCAGCGAAGTCAGCTTCAGCAGGGCCAAGACATGGATCGTCGCGACGAAAGCGATGACGACAAGGAACAGGCCCCGGGGTTTTCCCCCGATTCGCCCCCGGGCCGCCACCACCAGCCAGGTTGCGATCGCCGCCACCAGCGCCGTGATGCGCAGCAGCGAGAAGTCGCGGGGCAGGCCCCCGACGATGGATCCGGCGAAACGGTGGCTCCCAAGGGCACCCTGGAGTTTGTCCAGCGCCTTCTTCAGGCCTTCCGCGAACGGCATCGCGGGACGCGACGGATCCAGCGACGCATGGCCGAAGTTGGCGAAGTGCTGTGGCGTGTGCATGTGGATCGACCACAGCGCGTACAGCACCGGCGAATAGGCGATGATCCCGGCGGCGAGGAAGGCCGCCAGGCGCAACGGGTGGCGCCAGTAGATGGCGATGCCGCAGGCCACCAACGGAACTGCCACGAACACGCCGACGAAGTAGCTGGCGACGGCCAGTGCGATCGAGGCTCCGGCGACGATGGCAGTCCACCATGGCGGGAGTTCGCGGCGCTGCCAGGCGACGAGCAGCGCGTGGGCGGCCAGGGTGGCGAACAGGATGAGCATCCAGAACAGGCCGCCTTGCGCACGCAGGGAGAACACGTTCGTGGGATCGGTGATGACCACCAGCCCGAACAGGAGTGCCGGCAACCATCCGAACAGCCGGCCGACCAGCGACGCCGAAGACAGGATCGCGGCCAGGCCCAAGAGGGCCGAGAAGATGCGGATGCTCTCGAGCGAGAAGCCGGCGGCAAGGAAGAATGGCAGGCCGATGTAGGTCCGCAGCAGCGAGTTGTAGATCGTGCCGCCAAGGATCGGGTACTGCCTCACGCCGTCCTTGAGGTCGAGCCAGTTGTCCGCAAGCCTGTAGTGCGGCAGGCGCGCCGCCTCCTCGGACAGCAGGCCCGGGATGAAGGCGTAGTGGTTGACCTCGTCGAAGTAAAGTCCCGGAAGGCCGAAATCCCACAGGGTCATCAGCGTCCACGCCAGCGACAGCACCGCCATTACGGCGACGCTGGCCAGGCGGGGCGACCTCCCGTGCTGGCCGCGGAGGATGCTGTCAGCGAAGGCCATGGCGTATATCCAGGGTGGTGGTTGACTCAGGGGCAGTCCGCAGCGGTGACCGTGGCGGAGTTGATCACTCGCTTGCTCTTGGCGTCCAGCGCGATGAACCTCATGCCTTCGGTCGCCCAAGGCCCCGTGCGCTTCGAGTCGGTCAGGGCCTTCGTGGCCGTCCACAGCTTGCGGCGGCCGGGGGCTCCTTCGACCCAGAGCTGCAGATGGACCGGCTCGGCGGCCGCGACATCCCACTCGACTTCCACCACCTGCCGCGAGCCCTCGCAGAACGGGGTCGGGTCCGGGTTGATTTCGACGCGCGTTCCGGCCACCGGAGCGGCGGAGTCGTCCCAGACCACCTCGGCCATCGGGTCGGCCACTTCCGCGGCTTCAGCGGCAGTGGCGCCGGTGTCCGCGGGCGCCGTGGCCGCCGACGGCCCGTCCTTCTGGCAGGCGGTGACGGTGGCGGCGAGGACCAGGACAAGCGACAGGGGCGTCAGCTTCATGGCGGGTGTTCCAGGCAGGCGAAGGGGTGTTGGCGGGCTCGCGGGGGAGGGTTCAGCGATGGGTTCCCGGCGCCTGGGTCGAGCCCAGCCGCGCCTTCAGCACGTCCACCCGGATCCGCTCCTGCAGCTTGCGGTTGGTCGCGATCAGGTCGGCCAGCAGGCCGCACATGCCTGCCAGCGCGGCCAGGGTGAGCAGCAGCGAAGCAAGGATCAGCGACTGGATGTAGCCACCGCCCTGTCCGCTCAGGTAGTGGTAGATGAAGCGCGCGCCGATCAGCACACCCGGCACCGCCAGCAGCGCCGCGACCCAGAAGAAGAACAGCGGCCGGTAGGTGACGAACACGCGGAAGATCGTCACCAGCGAACGCCGCACGTAGCTGGAGATGCTCTTCACCAGGCGCGATGGACGCAGGTCCTCGTTGGTGCGGACCGGCACCGAGGCCACGCGCAGGTTGCTCTGGCCGGCCTGGATGATGGTTTCCAGCGTGTAGGTATAGGGGTTGAACACGTTCAGCCGCATGGCGGTCTCGCGCGAGATCGCGCGGAAGCCGCTGGGGGCATCGGCGACGTCGGTCTTGCTGGCCACGCGCACCGCCCAGCTGCCCAGGTGCTGCAGCTGCTTCTTGATCCAGGAGAAGTGCTCGGTCTCGCTGATCGGGCGCGCGCCGATGACCATGTCGGCCTCGCCCGCCAGGATCGGCGCGGTCAGCTGCGGGATGTCGCGCGCTTCGTACTGGTTGTCGGCATCGGTGTTGACGATGACGTCGGCGCCCAGCGCGAGGCAGGCGTCCATGCCGGTCATGAAGGCCGCGGCCAGACCACGGTTCACGGGGTGGCGGACCACGTGGTGGACGCCGAGCTCGCGCGCCAGTCCAGCCGTGCCGTCGGTCGAGCCGTCGTCTATCACCAGCCATTCCACCGTGTCGAAGCCGGGGACCTCGCGCGGCAGCGCGTTGATGGCGATGGCCAGGGTGCCGGTTTCGTTCAGGCAGGGGATCTGGATGATGAGCTTCATGGGCAGGTTTCTGGCGTTAATCCCCTATTATAGTGCAGCTGCGGCTGAGTCCATCGGGCGACCGCGATAGAATGCCCAGTCCCCTCGTATTCAAGGCTCTTCATGCCCGCTCGACTCCGGATCCTGTGGACATGGCTCCTGTTCGGGCTGCTGGCGGTGGTCGCGATCGGTGCCAACCCCTTTCGTGGCCAGACCACGACGCCGGTCGAGCTGTTGGCGAGCTATCCGGCCTGGGGCTCGGCGGTGCCGAAGGCGGAGGTGCGCCATCCGCAGCGTTCGGATGTCCTGGATGCCCGCCTGCCGCAGTGGACCTTCGCGCGCAACGAGTTGCGGCAGGGGCGGCTCCCGCTGTGGAACGATGCCTCGGCCGGCGGTGACGCGGCGCTGCTGAAGCTGACCTCGGGACTGTTGAGTCCTGCGTTCGGGGTGTTCGCCGCCGCGCCATCCGCCGCGCTGGGGCTGTATTTGGCCGTGCTCCTCAACCTGACCCTCGCCGGGGTCGGCATGTACTTCTTCCTGCGGCGTCACGTTGACCGCCTGCCGGCGGGCTTTGGCGCGGTGATGTTCCAGTTCTGTGGCTTCATTGCCGCCTGGCTGTTCTGGTCGCACACCCTGGTGCTGCTATGGGCGCCGTGGCTGCTGCTGGCCGTGGATTCGGCCATCCGGTCGCCGCGGCCGCGAGCGGTCGTCGGAGTGGCTGCGACGACCGCGCTCGTGCTCTGTGGCGGCTTCCCGTTCGTGAGTCTGCTCGTATTGGGCGCGGCGGTGCTTTATGCGCTGATGCTGTCGGTGGCCGTCTCCGCGCACGAGCGGTCGCTCACCGGTTGCCTCAGGCGAACGGCACGGGCCGGCGTGCCGGCCGCGGTCGGCATGGCATTCGGGTTCCTGCTGGCCGCGATTCCGCTGGCCGTGTTCATTGGCTGGCTGGGCCAGTTCGACACCAGCGCGCGCGCGAGTGGAAGCCCGCTGCGCCTGGCTACGCATTTCGGGCTGTTCTTCCCGGGGGCCGCGTTCGACAAGCCCCAGGTCGAGTCGGCCATGTACGTCGGTGCGGTGGGTTTCGTGCTGGCGCTTGCCGGTTTCGCCCTGGTGTGGGTGCGCAGGCAGGGGGCCTTCCTGCTCGGCCTGTTCGCGCTGCTGCTGGGGCTGGTGGCCGTGGTACTGGTGTTCGGCCTGGTGCCTCCGTCCCGGCTTGCCTGGGTCCCGGGTTTGTCCGGCAACGCCTGGTCGCGTGCCATATCCATCCTGGGGCTGGCGCTGGCCATGTCGGCGGCGGCGGTCCTGCACAAGCTCGGACAGGCCCTGCGGCATCGGCCGGCGCTGCGGGAGGCACCGGTGGGCGTGGTGATCCTGGCGCTCCTGTGCTGGCAGGTGGTGGACCAGATCCGCTACTTCCGCCAGTTCAACGGGCCGGCGCAGGCCGCGCACTACTATCCGCGCACACCGGCGATCGACCATGTTCTGGCCCACAAGGGCCCGTTCGACTACGTGATCGCCGACAACAGCCACCTGATCGCGGGCACCGTGGGTGCCTATGGCCTGCGCGAGTGGTTCGCACACCGCTTCCGTTCGGAGGCGCTGCGGGAGCAGCTGGCCAGGATGGCCAACAACCCGTTCGTCACGCCGACCGCGTCCGCGGTCCGCGCCAACGACATCCGGCTCGACGCGGACGAACTGGCGTCGATGAACGTCCGCTACCTGATGGTCAGCCAGAAGACCGGGCTGGGGCGTGCGCTGGTGGGCGTGCGCAGCGGCCAGGCCATGCAGCCGCTCGCGGACCTGCCCGGGTCGGGTCCTTGGGTGCAGCCCTTTGCGCTGCGCAGGCCGTTCGAGCTGGCTTCGCTGCGGATCCGCGTCGGGACCCACCAGGCGACCGACATCGACGGGGCGGTGGAAGTGGTCCTGCGCGAGGAAGAGGGCGGTGCCGAGGTCGCGCGCGGCCGGGTCGATGCCGGCGATGCGCGTGACAACGAGTACCTGACCGTGCCGTTCGAGGGCGACCACATACTGCCGGCGGGACGCTACACCTTCGACGTCGCCTACCAGCCGGGCGCCGCCGGGCGCCCGTTGACGGCGTGGACGGGCGAGGTCGATCCGGAAAGCTCCGTCAGGCAGGTACAGGTCGGTGGCGCGCCGTCAGGGCGGGTGATCGACTTCGTGCTCGCGTCGAGCGCGCGTCCGGCGCATTTCCGCAAGGTCTTCGAAGGCTCCTACAGCGACGTCTGGGAAAACACGCGCAGTCCCAACGGGCCATACTTCGTTGCGGACGGTGCGACCTTGCCGGGCCCTGGCAGCGATGCGGTGGACATCCTTGAATACCGGCCGTCCAGATTCACCCTCGCATACACGGGCGAGGCCGCCGGCCACATCGTGGTCCCCATGGAGGCAACCCGGCGATGGCGTATCACGGTCGACGGGGTCCGGGTTGAACCCGGGCGGTTCGCCGGCGTGCTGCCTGCCGTGCCGGTGGCCGGCCCGGCGCGCATCGAGTTCAACTACCGGGCGATCGCGGCCGGACCGCTGCTCGCCTGGTTGGCCACGGTCGGGCTGGTCTGCGCCGGTCTTGTCGCATGGGGTCGCAGGACGAAGGCATGGCCGGTACGTTCGATCGAGTCAGGGGGCACGGCATTCCCCTGGGCGCGGAACATGCTTGCCGGTGCGCACCGTGCGCGGGCGCCCAGCCCGGGTGCGGCTTCCGGTGCCACGGCGCCAGCCGGAGCGGAGGGGCGGTTGCAGCTGCCGTTGCCGCGCAGCGTCTGGCTGGCAACGGCCACTTGGGTGTGCCTGCTGGCAGGCTGGTCGCTGCTGCTCCCCGTCTATCGATCAGCCGACGAGGCCTGGCACGTGGGGGCGGTGAGACATCTCCAGGAGCAGGGTGACTGGCCCGGATTCAAGGAGCTGAGACTGCAGCAGAACGTGGTCCGGAGCATGCGCCATGCCGGCCTGCCTAAGGGGCCGAACCACTATCCGCGCCTGGAAGCGGATGACGCGGTCGCACGCGCGGATCGGCCGAGTTTCGACGCGATTGGCGAACCTTTGCCGTCTGGCGCCAACAACCAGATGTCGCAGCATCCACCCGGGTATTACCTGCTGGCGGCCGCCGCGACCTCGGTCATTCCAGCGGGCTGGCGTTTCGACCTCTTCGTGCTCGCCCTGCGCCTGTTCGGCGTGGCCCTGATGGCGGGGTTGCCGTTGCTGGCGGCGCTGGCGGTGCGCCGCCTGGGCGGCGACCGGCCGGCCATGGCCGCAGCCGCACTGGTTCCGTTATGCATCCCGCAGTTGGCTGCGATCAGCGGCGCGGTGAACAACGACAGCCTGCTCAACATCGTCTGCGCGGTGGTGGCGTTGGGCGTGGTGACCGTCGCCACCGGCGACGCGCGCCATCGCACGGCGTGCTGGGTCGGCATCGCCTTGGCGCTGGCCCTGTTCTCGAAGGCCTGGGCCCTGCTGCTGGTGCCGTTCGTGGGCCTGGCCTACCTGGTGGGTGCCTGGCGCAGCCGGGCATGGACCCGGTATGCGATCGCACTCGGGATCGTCGCCGCGCTGTCCGCACTCGGCGGATGGTGGTGGCTGGCCAACCTGCTCAAGTACGGCACGATGCAGCCTGCCGGGCACGTCCCCCTGCTCCAGGACGGCCCGCTGACATTCGGGGGCGACGGGATGCGCTGGCTGCGCGTACTGTCCGAGCGGCTGCCGACCCGGTTCTGGGCCACGCTCTCGATCAAGCCCGGCATGCCGTTCCCGCTGTGGATCACCGGTACCGCCAGTGTGATCCTGCTCGCCGGGATCACACTGCTGCTGGTGCGGCGGCGCAGCTTCGCCGGGCGCCGCGCGGACGCGCTGCTGCTGGTGGGACCGTTCCTGCTGGGCCTGCTGGTACTGCTCGACAGCACCTGGGGGCTTTTCGCCCGCACCGGTATCCCGGCGGGCATCCAGGGCCGTTACCTGTACTTCGCGATCGCGGGCGTGGCTGCGGGGCTGGCCCTGGCGTTCGCCGCAAGCCTGCCGGCCAGGATGCGCGGCTGGTTGCCGGTCGTGCTGTGGGCCGCATTCGCGCTGTTCGCGGGTACGGCGATGGCCAAGGTACTGGGTGCGCACTGGGGCGCGGCCGGGGCATCCCTGGGCGTGCGCTGGGAGGCGTGGCTGGCCTGGGCGCCGGCACCGCCCTGGTTTGTCGCCATGGTGTTCGTGGCCCTGGCCGGGAGCGCGGTCGCGTTGCTCGCGGTGCTGCTGCGCGACGCGTCGCGGCCGTCGGGCCAGCCGGCGGCTTGATAGAATTGCGCGCCTTCGGGTCCGGGCCGAGCGTCCGGACCGCCCCTGACCCTGTTACCGGAGGTTCCGTGGCCGCCAGCGCCTATTCGATCATCGCCGCGACCCTGTCCGGAAACCGCGGCGCCGAAGCCATGCTGGAAACCGTGGTCGGCCGCCTGCGCGCGGATCGCGCGGACCTGCATTTCCACGTCTTCACCTATTACCCCGAAGACGATCGCCGCCTGGTCGTGGACGATCCGGCGCTCAGCCTGCACAGCTCGACACCGGCAGCGCTGGTGCTGCGCCTGTTCCCGCTGGCCCTGCTGTTCGGCCTGCTGAAGAAGCTGTTCGGCGCCGGCGTGCTGCGCCATGCCCCGGCCGACATCCGCGGCCTGGCGGAGTCGACGGCCCTGGTCGACCTGGCCGGCGTGGCCTTCATCGACGGGCGCGAGAAGTTCCTGCCGTTCAACACCCTGACCCTGCTGCCGGCCTGGTTCCTGGGCACGCCGATCGTGAAGATGCCGCAGGCCACCGGCCCCTACCGGAACGGTGCCAACCGCACCCTGGCCTCCCTGGTGCTGCCGATGTGCCGGATGCTGTGGGCCCGCGGCGCGCGCACGCGCGAGCACCTGGAAGGCTCGGGTTTCAAGGGCCTGCGCTTCGCCCAGGCCGACGACATCGCCTTCAACCATCGCGATGCCTACAGCCTGACCCGCGACGGCGGCCCGGCGCTGGACGCGCGCTTCGCCGAGATGGAGGCGCTGCGCCCGGGCGAGGGCGGCGGCATCATCGGCATCTGCCCGAGCTCGGTAGTGGCGGTGCAGTCGCGCAAGTCAGGCGGCAACTACGAGCAGGTGCTGTCGGTGCTGGTGTCGGAACTGCTCAACGCCGGGCACGCCGTGGTGCTGTTCCCCAACGCCACGCGCGCGGCCGCCGGCGACGCCGAGCGCAACAACGACCTCCCGGTGATCCGCCGCGTGCGCGACGCCGTCGGCAGCGAGAGCCGGCTGCTGGCCTTCGACCTCGACATGAACACCGCGCAGATCAAGCGCGTGATCCGCGGCATGGACGCAGTGCTGGTGTCGCGCTTCCACGCCATGGTCGGCGCGCTGTCGCTGCAGGTGCCGGCGGCGGTGCTGGGCTGGAGCCACAAGTACGCCGAGGTGATGGCGCGCTTTGGCCTGGAAGGCAACGTCATGGACTACAAGGCGATGTCGGCGGCCGACCTGCGCGCCAGCGTGCAGCGCGTGTACGAGCAGCGCGAGGCGATGCGCGCGGCGATCGCCGCGGCGCTGCCGGAGGTCAAGGCCTCGGCCGACCGCCCGGTGGCGGCGCTGCTGACGCCGTCGCTCGGCGCCGATCTTGCGTAACCGGCTGGTCTTCGCCGCGAAGTGGCTCTGGGTGGCGGCCGTGCTGGTCGCCGCTGCGGTGATCATCGCCCGCTCCTGGGACGACATCGCGGCCATGCTGCGCACCCTGGGCTGGGGCTGGATCGCGTCCAGCCTGGTGCTGACCGCGGCCGCCAAGCTGTTCCTGGGGATCAACGCGCACGTGGCCGCGCGCCGCTGCGGCATCGACATCGGCTTCGTCGACGCCTTCCGGCTCTACAACCTCAGCCAGCTGGGCAAGTACCTGCCGGGCTCGATCTGGCAGTTCATCGGGCGCGCCGCGGCCTACCGCCACCTGGGGGCGCAGTACGGCCCGATCCGCGACGCCCTGGTCTGCGAGAGCCTGTGGATCGTGGCCGGCGCCTCGGTCGTGGGCGCGGTGCTGACCGGGCCGGCGCTGGTGGGCATCCTCACCGGCAGCCTGTCGGCGTTCGTGGCCTGGTGGCTGGGGATGGGCTTCGGCCTGGCGCTGGTGGCGGTGGCGGTTGCGGCGATCTGGAAGCGCGCGCTGCTCACGCGCTACGCGCGCCTGGCCTGGCCGCCGCTGCGCGCGGTGGCGGCGCAGGCGGGCATCTGGCTGCTGCTGGGCCTGGGCTTCTGGGTGCTGGCGCGCGGCTGCGGCCTGGACGTGGGCCCGGTGTTCGCGATCGGCCTGTTCGCCGCCGGCTACGCGGTCGGCTTCATGGTGCCGATCGCACCGGCTGGCCTGGGCGTGCGCGACGCGATCCTGACCCTGGGCCTGATGCCCTATGTCCCGGCCGGCGAGGCGCTGGCGGTCACGGTGATGGCGCGCATCGTCTACCTGGTGGTGGACCTCGCGCTGGCGCTGGGCCAGGACGGGGTGTTCGCGCTGCTGGGCCTGCGCCGCGTGGAGCGGGACGCCTGAGTCCGGGAGGCGCTCAGCGCCCCAGGTCGTTCCAGCGCCGGATCACGTCCAGCGACTTCTTCTCCGAGTACGCCACCAGCCCCTCCGGATCCGGATAGCCGATCGCGATCAGCATGATCACGCGCTCGTCGTAGTCCAGGTTGAGCGCCTTCTGCATCTTCGCTTCCAGCGGCTCGAAGTCGGGCCAGTTGATGACGCTCGAGGCCAGGCCCAGGGTTTCCAGCGCGAGCATGAACGGCATCGCCGCCAGCGCGCTGTCGACGTAGATGACGTGGCGGTCGCGCGGGCTGAAGTAGTGGTTCAGGCTGCCCACCACCACGGCGATCGTCGGAACCTGGTGGCCGTAGCCGGCGGCGCCGAACGGGATCGCGGCGACCTGCTTCACCATCTCCGGGTCGTCGAAGATGCGGAATTCGTAGGGCAGGCGGTTGCAGGCCGAGGGGGACTGGCGGCCGACCAGCAGCGCCTGGTCGACCAGCTCGCGCGGCACCGGGCGCTGTTCGAACCAGCGCACCGAGCGCCGGCGCTGCGCCAGCGACAGCAGGTCCTCGTAGCTGGCGCTGCTCTGCGCGCTGTCGGCGCGGCGGTAGGGCACCTTGCCGTTGTCGTCGGGGTTGAACTGCGCGCGGGTGGCCTCGTAGCGCGCCTTTGCGCCGGCGACCACCGGGTTCGCGCCGTCGACGATGGAGAAGTAGCTGCCGAGCACGCCGTAGGCCCAGGTCAGCTCGCCGATGTCGCCGTCGGCGCCGTCGGCGTGCTGGCGGGTGGCGCGCTCGTAGAACTCGATGGTCTCGACCAGGTAGTCGAGCGCGAACACCGGGCGCCGCGGCTGCATCAGGATGCCCTTCTCCAGCCGGTGCACGTTGCGCCGCAGCTCGGTGCGGGTGGCGCGGACACGGCCCAGGTTGCGGTAGTAGTCGCGGCGGCCGCGCAGCACCGCGAATTGCTCGCGGTTGAACGAGGGGATGCTGAGCACGCTGTAGACCAGCGAGAACAGGCGGTTGGCCGCCAGCACCTCGAGCACGGCGCGCAGGGTGCCTTCGTAGGCGCGGCGGACCCAGACGATGGCGAGGAGTTGCTTGGCGATGAGCTTGAGGCGGTTGAGCATGCGGGAGGCGCTGGCCCGGCGGATGCCGGACGGGGCATGGGAGGGGAGGGGGCGTGCATTTTGCCAGACATCGGGTCCGGATCCGGTTCCAGACCGGGCGGCCATTGTCCCAAGGTCCCCTGTCGTGGCCACCTGCGGCGGCTAGAATGGGAATCCTGTTCATCCAGGGCTCCATGACATGGTCCAATCCGCGAACACCGCGGCCCCGGCCGGCAAGGTCCACGCCGACGCGGCCTCCGCCCTTGCCGACATCGTCGCCGACGGCCAGACCCTGGCCGTCGGCGGCTTCGGCCTCTGCGGCATCCCCGAGGCGCTGATCGCCGCGCTGCGCGACTCCGGCGTCAAGGGGCTCACCGCGATCTCCAACAACGCCGGCGTGGACGGCTTCGGCCTCGGCCAGCTGCTGGAGACCCGCCAGATCCGCAAGATGATTTCGTCCTACGTGGGCGAGAACAAGGAGTTCGAGCGCCAGTACCTGGGCGGCGAGCTCGAGCTCGAGTTCAACCCGCAGGGCACCCTGGCCGAGCGCCTGCGCGCCGGCGGCGCGGGCATCCCCGCGTTCTTCACCGCGACCGGCTACGGCACGGTGGTGGCCGAGGGCAAGGAGACCCGCGAGTTCGACGGCAAGCACTACGTGCTGGAGACCGCGCTCACCGCCGACGTGGCCCTGGTCAAGGCCTGGAAGGCCGACCGCGCCGGCAACCTGGTGTTCCGCAAGACCGCGCGCAACTTCAACCCGGCCTGCGCCATGGCCGGCAAGGTCTGCGTGGCCGAGGTCGAAGAGCTGGTGGAGGTGGGCGACATCGATCCCGACCAGGTCCACCTGCCCGGCATCTACGTCGACCGCATCGTGGTCAACGCCACCCCCGAGAAGCGCATCGAACAGCGCATCGTGCGCGAAGGAGGCAAGTGATGGCCTGGACCCGCGACCAGATGGCGCAGCGCGCCGCGCGCGAGCTCTCCGACGGCATGTACGTCAACCTCGGCATCGGCCTGCCGACGCTGGTGGCCAACCACATCCCCGAGGGCGTGGACGTGTGGCTGCAGTCGGAGAACGGCCTGCTCGGCATCGGCCCCTTCCCGACCGAAGACGGGGTCGACGCCGACCTGATCAACGCCGGCAAGCAGACCGTGACCGCGCGCGCCGGCGCGAGCTACTTCGGCAGCCATGATTCCTTCGCGATGATCCGCGGCGGCCACATCGACCTGGCGATCCTGGGCGCGATGGAGGTCACCGACAAGGGCGACCTCGCCAACTGGATGGTGCCCGGCAAGATGGTCAAGGGCATGGGCGGCGCGATGGACCTGGTGGCCGGCGTCAAGCGCGTGGTGGTGCTGATGGACCAGTGCACCAAGGCCGGCGACTCGAAGATCCTGCCCGAATGCACCCTGCCGCTGACCGGCGTGGGCGTGGTGGACCGGATCATCACCGACCTGGCGGTGTTCGACGTCACGGAAGCCGGCCTGGAGCTGGTGGAGATGGCCGAGGGCGTCGACGAGGCCCTGCTGCGCCAGCGGACCGGAGTGCCGTTCGCGCCCTTGGTGGGCTGAGGAGGGCGCTGAAGGGGCGCCGGACGGACAGTGCTGCAAGCCTGGAAAGGCAAGCGTACTCTTGGGGACCCAGCCCAAGGAGTGCCGGCCATGTCCAACCGTCTCCCTTCCGCCTTATCAACGGGGTTTGTCGCCATGCTTCTGGCGGCATGTGCCCCTGAATCGCCCTTTGCCACGGACTCGCGCGATGCGGCCGAACGTGGGGCGACCCTCGCCGCTGCAGTTGCCGGGGCACAGGCACCCGGAGCCGCACCCGCCATCCTGGGTGCGGGGATGGCTGCCGATAGCGTGCAAGTGCCGGTACCGCTCCGCAGCCAGGATGCCATCGCGTCCCACGTCGATCGCGGCGACCTGGTCGGTTACGACCGCGTGCGGCCTCTCCAGCGCCAGGGCGGCCATACCTTCCACCCGGTCAGGGTGAGCGAAGCCCACGCACTGGCGGCCATCAGCACGGGCGTCCTGCACCTGACCGGCCCGGATGGTCGCAGGGTGGATCTCAGCTACGAGCGCCACGTCGAGCATCCCAGCGGCGACTGGAGCTGGATCGGTCGGGACCAGAACGGCATCGAGGGCATCCTGACCTTCGGCGACAAGGCCGTGTTCGGCGTTCTTCCCTATGGCCACGACGACATGCTGCGGCTGACGACCCATGCTGGCCAGACCTGGCTGGCGACCACGGCCAAGGGCGTGCTCTCGCCGCTGCAGCAGCGAATCCGTGCTGGGCTGGTGGGTCCCGACTACCTGGTGCCGAAGGCGGACGCGGCCGTCTCCATGACCGGGACGGAGGCCGAGGCTGCGCAGGAGCTTGTCGATGGCCTGCCGATCGATACGGCGGGAATCTCTGCCGAAAGAGCGCCGGGGGACGTCAACATCGACGTGCTGCTGGGTTATACGGCCGGCTTCGCCAGCATGATGGGCGGCACATCCCAGGCGCAGACCCGCCTCAACCATCTCATCACCGTGGGCAACCAGGCCTTCGTCAACAGTAGCGTGGCGGTCACCCTGCGGCTTGTTGGCACCATGCAGGTCGGTTACGCGGACACGGGCAGCAACCAGACCGCGCTGGAGCAGCTCACCGGTAGCAATGGGACGTCCAATGTGACAGTTCCGGCATCGCTGCGACCGCTGCGGGAGGCCCGAGAGACCCGTGGGGCGGACCTGGTGGCGTTGGTCCGCCGATTCCGCGACTCCGACCACGACGGTTGCGGAATCGCCTGGCTCATCGGCGGTGACCGCACCGCGATCCAGCCTGGCCACGAAGCCTATGGCTACGCGGCGATCAGCGATTCCAACGGCATGCAGGCGCCCGACAACGGCCATTTCTGCCGCGACGAAACGCTGGTTCACGAGATTGGACACAACATGGGTTCGCACCACGATCGCGAATCGGCGATGGATGAAGACAGCGGTGAACAGGAATACGGCCGCTATGCCTATTCCTTCGGTCTGAAGACCACTGCCGCGAACGGCAATTTCTACACCGTCATGGCGTATGGCGACGCTGGCCAGGCCGCGTGGCGAATCTTCTCCAACCCGCAGTCCACCTACTGCGGCGGTCGTGCCTGTGGCGTCGCCAACCAGGCCGACAACGCCAGGAGCCTGCGCAGTACGGCGCCGATCATCGCGGCGTTTCGTGCTGTCGTGAATCTGAACCAGGGCCCGCACCTGTATGCGATCAAGCGCAACGGTCGAACCAGCACCGAACTGCACATCCTGAGCGGCGCGCACTCCTACACCCGGTTCCAGCGGCAACTGTCCACCGCGTTGGCCCGGACCGGAAACGGCTATGGCTGGGCCTTCAGGCTTGGCGACTACAACCTCGACGGAGTCCAGGATCTCTACGCCATCAAAAAGAATGGAGGCTCGGGCAAGACGGAAGTGCATGTGCTGAACGGTGCCAGCAATTTCAAGACCTTCCTGCTGCAGACCACGACCCTGCTGCATTCCACGGGTACGGACACGCGCTGGCAGTTCGATCTGGCCGATTACAACGGCGATGGACGCCTCGACCTCTATGCGATCAAGCGGATGGGGGGGAGTGGAAAGACCGAGATCCACATACTGAGCGGAGCGAGCAAGTTCAAGAACTTCCTGCTTCAGGCCACCACAGCGTTCAGTGGCACCGGCTCCGACCTGGGGTGGAAGTTCGAGGTGGGTGACTACAACGGTGACGGCAGGGCTGATCTGTATGCCATCAAGCGCAATGGTGGAAGTGGCAGAACCGAGGTCCACGTGCTCAATGCGGCGAGCCGTTTCAAGAACTTCCTGCTCCAGACGCCCACGCTTCTGCCCAGCACGGGCCGGCTTGACGATTGGGACTTCAAGCTCGGCGACCTCAATGGCGACGGGCGCCTGGATCTCTACGCCATCGAAAAAATGGGCCCGGGAACGACCATGGTCCACGTGATCGACGGCAACAGCCGGTACAAGGAGTTCCTGCTCAATGGCGCGACGCCGCTGAACCCCACGGGAAGTGACGGTGCCTGGCAGTTCGAACTGGTCGGACCCTGAGGGTTCGCTTGCAATATGAGGGATAAAGGGCCGCAGCAGCGGCCCTTTTCCATTTCCGGGCACATCTGGGGTCGCTGCGGCTGCGATAGAATACGGGTGGCCTCGGCCACCCGTCGTCTCGCTTGTGCGCTTCATGGGCATCGGGCCGACACACCACCCTCGAAACCGATCGCCCATGCCAGAACAGACTTCCTCCCGCGCCCATGGCGCAATCCTGCCCGCGCATCCGTCGCACGGGGGCACGAGGTTCCTTCCCGAGATCCAGGCGCTGCGCGCATTGGCGGTGATGCTGGTGGTGGTCTTCCACCTGTGGCCGCAGACGCTCACTGGTGGTTACGTCGGCGTCGACGTCTTCTTCGTGATCTCCGGATTTCTGATCACGTCGCACCTGATGCGCGAGGTGGAGCGCACCGGCACTGTCGTGCTCACACGGTTCTGGGCGCGCCGGATCGCGAGACTGCTGCCGGCCGCGCTGCTGGTGCTCGCGGTGACCCTGGCGCTGGTGCTGGCGTTCATGCCCCGCACGCTCTGGCAGCAGGCGGCCTCGGAAATCGGCGCCAGCGCGTTGTACCTGCAGAACTGGCTGCTGGCTTTCAACGCTATCGACTATTTCGCGGCGGCGGACGATCCGTCACCGGTGCAGCACTACTGGTCGCTGTCGGTCGAGGAGCAGTTCTACCTGGTGTGGCCAGTGGTCGTGGTCGCCATGGCGGCATTGGCACGCGGCAAGCCTGGCTCCGCACGCCATCGTCTGATCCTGGCCGCGATCAGCGCGATCTTCGTCCTGAGCCTCGCCTATTCGGTGTATGCGACAGCCAATGATCGCAGCTTCGCTTACTTCTCGACGTTTACCCACGCCTGGGAGTTCGCTGCAGGCGGTTTGCTCGCGCTGCTTGCTTCGGACCGTGCCGCCGGTGCTGGTTGGCGACTGCCCGCGTTGTTGCGGGCGCTTCTTGGCTGGGCTGGCTTCTTCGCGATCTTCGCCTCGGCGGTTGTATTCACAGGTGAATCGGCGTTCCCGGGGTGGATCGCGCTGCTCCCGGTCGCCGGTGCCATCGCCTGCATCGCTTGGGGCGATGCGGGTAAACGATGGGACATCGCATCGGTGCTCTCGCTGCGGCCGGTGCAGTTCACCGGCGACGTGTCGTATTCGCTGTATCTGTGGCACTGGCCGGTCATTGTCCTGTTCCCCTATGTGTTCGACATCGAGGCGACGGACGCTCACAAGTGGTTGATGCTGGCGGCATCCATGCTGCTTGCCTGGGCCACCTACGCGCTGGTGGAGAATCGCTTCCGCTGGTCGCCGTCGGGTACGTCGCGTCGGAAGCCGGTGTATGCGTTCGCGGCAGTTGTGCCGGCGCTGCTGGTGGCTGCCTGCTTCATGACGTGGCGGGATGTTGATGTCGAAGCCAGGCGTCAGGGCATGGCCGTGACCGGAGTCGACGGATCGTGCGTCGGTGCGGCGGCTGCGATGCCCGGGAACCATTGCCCGGATTCGCATCTCCTGTCAGACCTGGGGCAGGCGTTGGCGGCCAGGAATGACAAATCAAAGGAGTGGCTGGCTACACGTGCCAGAACCGATCCGGATTTCAAGGAGCGTTGTGCGTTGGACACAGTGGGCGGTATCTCGGTGGGTGCATGCAGGGTCGGGCCCGACCGCGCCGACGCCATCATGGATATCGCGCTGGTGGGTGACTCCCATGCCGGGCACCTGCTGGTTCCGCTGTCGATCCTTGCCAAGGAGCACGGTTGGAACATCGTGCTTTACCAGAAGACGTCCTGCCGTGCGGCCACGCCTACCTACCAGTCCGGTGTCCCGGCCGAAAGTGAGGAGGACTGCGTGGACTGGAAGCGGCGCGTCATCGAGTACCTGGCGGTCAACGACCGCGTCGACCTGGTGGTGACCTCGAACGCGGCGCGGCGCTACAACTTCACCGACGCCCCGGACAACCACCGGAACATCAGCGAAGGTTTTCGCAATGCGTGGCGGCGATGGCGCGAGGCCGGAAAGCGTGTGCTGGTGATTTCCGACGTGCCGTTGTCATACACCCCGGAAGGCGACCGGGTGAACGTGCCGACCTGCATCTCCAGGTCCGGCCAGCTTGAGGATCCTTGCGCGATTCCTCTCAAGGTAGCCGCGGCGCCGGATCCGATGACGGTCGCCGCTACCGGCAACCCGGACGTGGAGTTCCTGGATTTGACGCCGTTCTTTTGCGACGACACCACTTGCCACTTCGTGGTCGGTGGAATGGTCACGCATCGAGATGACAACCACATCACTCCGACGTTCAGCGCCTCCCTTGCGCCATTCATCGAAGCGGCCGTAGCGAGAGCAATGCGCTGAGGTCGTGTGCGCGGACCGTGCCCGGCTGGGCACGGTCTGCGTACCTGCGTACCCGGCTCTTCAGCCCAACGCTGCCTCGAGCTCCGGCAGCACCTGGAACAGGTCACCCACCAGGCCGATGTCCGCGATCTCGAAGATCGCCGCGTCCGCGTCCTTGTTGATCGCCACGATCGTACCGGCGTCCTTGATGCCGGTGAGGTGCTGGATCGCGCCGCTGATGCCGATGGCCACGTACAGCTCCGGGGCGATGATCTTGCCGGTCTGGCCGACCTGCATCTCGTTGGGGCAGTAGCCGGCGTCGACCGCGGCGCGCGAGGCGCCCACCGCCGCACCAAGCCTGTCGGCGAACTTGTAGATCACGTCGAAGTTCTCGGCCGAGCCCACGCCACGGCCGCCGGAGACCACGCGCTTCGCGCTCTGCAGGTCGGGGCGGTCGGAGCTGCCGGCGGCCAGGCCGACGAAGCGGGTGTGCGAGGGCAGGGTGGCCTCGACGCTGGCGGCCTCGACCGCGGCGTTGCCGCCCTTGCCGGCTTCCTTCCACGACGCCGTGCGCACGGTGGCCACCACGGTCTGTCCGGCCGGGGCCTCGACGGTGACGATGGCGTTGCCGGCGTAGATCGGGCGCTTGAACGTGTGTTCGCCCTCGACCGACATCAGGTCCGACACCTGGGCCACGCCCAGCAGCGCGGCCACGCAGGGCATCAGGTCCTTGCCGAAGGTCGAGCTGGGGCCGAAGACGTGGCTGTAGCCATCCGCCAGCTTCGCCACCTGCGGTGCCAGTACCTGGGCGATGGCGTTCGCATTGGCGTCGTTGGCCACGGTCAGCACGCGGGCGACACCGGCGATCTGCGCGGCCTCGGCGGCGACCGCGGCCGGGTCGGCCGCCAGCACCACGATGTCGATGGCCTCGGGCGACAGCGCCTGCGCGGCGGTGACGCACTTGGCGGTGGAACCGTTGAGCCTGCCGTCGGCGTGTTCGGCGACGATGAGTACCTTGGCCATCAGAGCAACCCCTTGTCCTTCAGCGCGGCGACGAGTTCGGCCGCATCCTTCACCATCACGCCCTTGCTGCGCTTCGCGGGCGCCGCGTACTGCGTGGTCTTCAGGCCTTCGCCGGCCTCGACGCCCAGGTCGGCCCAGGCGATGGATTCCATCGGCTTGGACTTGGCCTTCATGATGTCGGGCAGCTTGATGAAGCGCGGCTCGTTCAGGCGCAGGTCGGTGGTGACCACGGCCGGGAGGTCGACTTCCAGCGTCTCCAGGCCGGCGTCGACCTCGCGGGTGACGGTGGCCTTGCCGTCGGCGACCTCGAGCTTCGAGGCGAAGGTGGCCTGCGGGCGGCCCCAGATCGTGGCCAGCATCTGGCCGGTCTGGTTGGCGTCGTCGTCGATGGCCTGCTTGCCGAGGATCACGATGTCCGGCGACTCCTTCTCCACCAGCTTCAGCAGGGCGCGGGCGGCGGCCAGCGGCTGGACCTCCTGGCCGGCCTCGGTGACGACGTGGATGGCGCGGTTGGCACCCATGGCCAGGCCGTTGCGCAGGTGGGCCTGGGCGTCGGCGGGGGCGATCGTGGCGACCACGACCTCGGTGGCGATGCCCTTGTCGCGCAGGCGCAGGGCCTCTTCCAGCGCGATCTCGTCGAAGGGATTGGCCGAGAGCTTGACGCCCTCGGTGACCACGCCGGAGCCGTCCGGCTTGACCTGGATGCGGACGTTGTAGTCCACCACGCGCTTGTAACCGACGAGGATCTTCATCGAATGGAATTCCTTGTGGGGAGCGCCCCGGCATGCAATCTGGCGGAGGGCGGAAACAGGAATTTTAGCGGTTCCTGTGGTCCCGGGCGAGCGGGAGCCCCGCGGCGGTGGCGCGGCCGGATGCTAACCTTCCGCGCTGCATCGCAAGGAGCAGCACATGCCGGGCGTTTCCGCCGCAAGTGATCCAGCAGGCTCGGTCGGGGCGGGCCCTGCGGCGGGTGCACGCCTGACGGCGATCGATTGGGCACGGGCCCTGCTGGTGCTGTTGGCCCTCCTGGTCGCCTACCGGCTGGTGCCAGGCCAGATCCCGAACGCCCAGTTCATTGTCGCCGATGCCGCCTACGCCGAATGCCTGCACGCCAGTGCCGGACAAGGGCGTCCGGGCTGCGCGAACACGGGCTATCCGGCCGGTGCGCCGAAACCGTTCGGGTTGCCGGTCAACATGCTGGCGGCTGCGCTGTTCGCTGCCGATGACGTGGTATCGATGGCGGAGATGCGACTGCTCTATGCAGCCGTCTTCGTACTGGCCTTCCTGCTCGCCTGGCGGCTGTTCACGCGAATCGCGGGCGGTGCCCGACTGGGGCTGCTCGGGGCCGCGCTGTTCCTGCTCGCGCCGGCGCTGCACCTGCAGTCCAGCTTCGGCGTGCTGCAACTGGGCATGGCGCTGCTGCCCGGCTACCTGCTGGCCGACGCATGGCTGATGCGGGCTATCGGCGCGCGCCGCCAGGGCTGGAAGGCGGCGTTGCCGCGGCTCGCCGGAGTCGTGCTGCTGGTGTGCTCGGTGCGCGTGTTCTCCCTGTTCCTCGACGGGTATTCCTTCCTGCTGGCCACGCTGCTGTCGGTGTCGTGTTTCGTGGCGTCCGCGCTGCGGCCGGGCATGCGGGCGGATGCGCTCGTGGCGCTGGCGCTGTACGTGGCAGCCAGCGGCGCGGCCGCCGCCGCGTATCGCGGCTACCTCGGCGCCGGAGCGCTGGGGGTGATGCCCGTGGACTTCTTCCGCGGCGCGGGGGTCGATGTGGCGACGATGCTCCTGCCGCTGCAGTGGCAGGGCGGCTGGGGCCTGCTGGGACTGGGGCTCGATATCACCCCGGAGATGACCTGGGGCGGGCGTTCGGGCCTGCTCGGGGTCTTCATGGGCGTATCGAGCGTGGTCGCGGCGGTGGTCCTTGCCTGGTGGTGGGCGAGACGGCGCATCCGCATCGAACCCCTGGCCGCGGGAATCCTGGCGGCGGGCCTGGTCGCGATGCTGCTCTCGCTTGGACCGTCGCTGAAGTTCATGGACTTCAAGCCGCGCGATCCGGCGCTTGCCGGCGCAACGCTGGGCAAGCGCATGATGCCGGCCGAGGCCGCCGGCCCGAGCCTGCACACGGCCTGGATCTACCAGAACGTCCCGGGCATCCGCAACGCACGGGTGCTCGCGCGCTGGCAGGTGGTGACGCGGATGGCGTGGGTGGTAGCGGTGCTGCTGGTCGCAGTCCGTCTCGTGCAAGGGGGGCGCCGTGGCAAGGTCGCCGCCGCCGCGTTGCTGGCGCTGGCCCTGTTCGAGGTGTTTCCGGATCCGCGCGCGAACGCCGGCACGGGCAGGGCGGCGCTGGAGCGCGCCGAGACCATCCACGGCGAGTATTCGGCCGCCTTCGCCAGCGGCCTGGTCCGCGACGAGCGGGTGCTGCTGCTGCAGCTGCACGATGCACACGGCAGGAACGAGTACTCGAGCAATACCCTGTGCGTGCGCGCCCGGGTGCGGTGCTACAACACAGGCGGGGACAAGGCTTCGGTGATCGTGCGCAGGCAGTGGCCGCAGCCGATCCTCGAGGCGGTGCGCGGGCGCCACGTCGAGCGGAATCTTGCGGAGGCGTTCGACGGCGACCTGCTGGACGTGGTGGCGGTCCCGTACTTCGACCTGCGTGACGTGGTCTATCCGCACGTGGTGAGGGATGTGCCCCGGGACCAGGTCCGCCAGCGCGCGGAGGTCCTGGCCGGAGAGGCAGGCCTGGACATCGTCCACGGCACGCATTTCTCCTACCTGCGGCGGCGGCCCTGACCGTTCGACCTGGGCCTGCGCGGCGGGGCGGGCCTCAGAGGTTCTGGTAGTTCGGCCCCGCACCACCCTCCGGCGTCACCCAGGTGATGATCTCGTAGGGATCCTTGATGTCGCAGGTCTTGCAGTGCACGCAGTTGGCCGCGTTGATCTGCAGGCGCTTGCCGGTGTTCGCGGGGCCGTCGGGATCATCAACGATCTCGTAGACGCCGGCCGGGCAGAAACGGGTGCAGGGGTTGCCGTATTCCTCGGCGCAGCGGGTCACGCAGACCTCGGTGTCGTGCACCAGCAGGTGCACGGGCTGGTCCTCGTCGTGCTCGGTGGCGGCGAAGTAGACGCCGGCCAGGCGGTCGCGCGGGGCCAGTTCGCGCGGGCCCCAGTCGCGCTCCGGCTGCTCCTGTTCGCCAAGCTTGTCCAGCGACGACCAGTCCGGCGTGACTTTCAGCGTCCACGGCGTGCGGCCGCCGAGCGCGGTCTCCAGCGCGGCGTTGCCTAGGCCGAACCACAACCCCTTCTTGAAGCCGGGCTTGATGTTGCGCACCGCGCGCAGCTCGCGCATGGCGTCGGAGTCGCGCAGCTTCGCGTCGAAGCCCTCGGGCGCGAGCGCGCCGGCCGCCAGGTGCTCGGCGGCGAGCATGCCGCTGCGGATGGCCTGGTGGGTGCCCTTGATCTTGGGCACGTTGAGCAGGCCGGCGGTGTCGCCGATCAGCAGCGCGCCGGGCATCTCCACCTTCGGCAGCGACTGCCAGCCGCCGGTGACGATGGCGCGCGCGCCGGCGGACAGGATGCTGCCGCCTTCGAGCAGCGGCTTCACCGTGGAATGGTTCTTCCACTGCTGGAAGGCCTCCCAGGGCTTGTAGTCCGGATCCTTGTAATCGAGGCCGCTGACGTAGCCCAGCGCCACCTGGTCGTTCTCCAGGTGGTACAGGAAGCTGCCGCCGTAGGTGTGGCTGTCGGCGGGCCAGCCCAGCGAATGCACGATCTTCCCGGGCTGCGCGCGGCCGGGGGGCAGCTGCCACAGTTCCTTGATGCCGATCGAATACGCCTGCGGGTCGCTGTCGGCGTCGAGCCTGAAGCGCTTGACCAGGCGCTTGGTGAGGTGGCCGCGCGCGCCCTCGGCGAGCACGGTGACCTTGGCGTGGATGTCGATGCCGGCGGTGTAGCCGGGCTTCTGCGAGCCGTCGCGGGCGATGCCCATGTCGCCGATGCGCACGCCGGTGACGCGGCCGTCGGCGTCGTGCAGGGTCTGCGCGGCGGCGAATCCGGGGTAGATCTCCACGCCCAGGGCCTCGGCCTGCGGCGCCAGCCAGGCGCACATCGCGCCGAGGCTGACGATGAAGTTGCCGTGGTTGCGCATGCCCGGGGGCACGACGGGGAATTTGCGGCCGCCGTCCTTCGTCAGGTACCAGAGCTCGTCTTCGGTCGCGGGCACGCAGATCGGCGGCGGGTTGTCGCGCCAGCCCGGGAGCAGGGCGTCGAGCGGTTCCGGCTCGATCACCGCGCCCGACAGGATGTGGGCGCCGATAGTGCTCGACTTCTCGATCACGCAGACCGAAATGTCGGGATCGAGCTGCTTCAGCCGGATCGCGAAGGCCAGGCCGGCGGGGCCGGCGCCGACGGTGACGACGTCGTACTCCATGACGTCGCGCTCGGGCTCGGGCACCTCGACGGTGGCGTTGGGGTCTGCTTGCGGATTCATGCTGGCGGCCCGTGCGGCAAAGTACGGATTGTCGCGGCTGGAGCCGCGCGCGGCAAACCGGCGCGGTTCCCGATGCTTCCGCTCAGTTCGTGGCGGTGCGCGCGTGGGCCTCGCCGGCTTCGAGCGTCCAGCCGGCCACGTCGCGTCCCAGGGCCTCCAGCGCGCGGGTGTAGGCCTCGGCCACGCTGCCGACGTCGGTGGCGGCCGCCGGCTCGGCGATGGTGAAGGTGCGCGAGGCGACGATGCCCTGCGCGCGGGCGTGCAGCAGCTTGGCGTGCAGCTCGATGGTGGCCTTCGGGTTCGTGCCGCCGGCGTAGTCGGCCTCGAAGCGTCGCAGGTCGAGCAGCAGGCGGTAGTCCGGCGCGGTGCCGCTGCCGCGGCGGGCGACGCCGGGGATGTGCCCGGAGTCCTCCAGCGTGCGCAGGATCACGTCCTCGACCATGTCCGAGGGCGCGCGCGCCCAGCTGGCGCCGCCGTAGACCTGCAGCTCGCCCGGTACCGGGCGCACGGTGATGCGGAAGGTGTCGACGGTGCGCGATGCGGTCGGCGGGTTGATCGCCAGCTGCCAGTCCACGCGCGGCCAGGCGGCTTCGGCCTGCACCCGCGGGTCGGGCGAGTAGATCGAGCCGCGCTCGCGCTCGCCGCCGCCGCCCAGGAGCGAGCAGGCGCCCAGCAGCAGCGCGGATGCGGCGATGGCGGCGCGGGCCAGGAAGAGGGTCGGCTTCATTCGGGTTCGAACTCCTTCGGGGCGTCGCGGCCAAGCAGGTAGCGGGCGGGGTTGGAATCGAAGCGGTCGCTGATCCGGCGCAGGTCGCGCACCAGCGAACGCAGCTCGGACAGGGTCGGCCCGAGCTGGGCCAGGCCGTCATTGGCGAAGCTGTTGATGGCGTTGCGGTTCTCGCCGAGGATCGCGTCGGCGCTGTTGGCGGCGGAGTCGACCCGCGCCAGCGTGGATTCCAGGCGCTCGACCATGCCCGGCAGCTTCTGCACCAGCTCGCGGTCGATGCCGCTCATGGCGCGGTTGGAGGTTTCCACCGTCTCCACCAGCTTCTCGCTGGCCACGCGCGCGTTGGTGATCAGCGAAGCCAGATCCTCGCGCTGCCCGGCCACGGCGCCGGTCATGCCTTCGATGTGCTCCAGCGTGGCCGCGATGCGGGCCACGTTCTCGTCGCTCAGCACCTCGTCCAGGCGCGCGACCAGGCGGTTGGCGGTGTCGGCGATGTTCTGCAGCGCCGAGGCCTCGGTCAGGATCACCGGGATGTCCTCGCCGCCGCGCACGGTGAGCCGCGGCGCTTCCGGGCTGCCGCCGGTGAGCTGGATGAAGGTGGCGCCGGTGAGGCCGGTCATCGACAGCTTGGCGCGGGTGTCGACCTTCACCGGCACGTCGGCATGCACCCGGATCCGCGCCACCACCCGGCGCGGGTCCTGCGGCGCCAGCGACAGCGAATCCACCGTGCCCACGCTGATGCCGTTGTACTGCACCGCGCCGCCCTCGGTGAGGCCGGTGACCGGCTCGTTGAAGACCACGTGGTAGGCCTGCCAGTTGCGGTCGCTGGAGTATTTCGCCGCCCACAGCCCGAACAGCAGCATGGCCACCGCCACCAGCAGGGTGAAGACGCCGATCAGGACGTAGTTGGCCTTGGTTTCCATCGCTCAGGTTTCCACGGCGGCGCGTTCGCCCGCCTCTCGTGCCGCGCGGCCGCGCGGGCCGTTGAAGTAGTCCTGCACCCAGGGGTGGTCCAGGCGCTCGATCTCGTCGAGCGTGCCGGTCGCCACCACCTTGCGGTCGGCGATCACCGCGATGCGGTCGCAGATAGCGTACAGGGTGTCCAGGTCGTGGGTGATGATGAACACGGTCAGGCCCAGCGCCTGGCGCAGGGTCAGGATCAGCCGGTCGAAGGCCGCCGCGCCGATCGGATCCAGGCCCGCGGTGGGCTCGTCCAGGAACAGCAGCGGCGGATCCATGGCCAGCGCCCGCGCCAGTCCCGCGCGCTTGCGCATGCCGCCCGACAGCTGCGAGGGCAGTTTGTTGATCGAGTCCGCCGGCAGGCCGGCGAGCTTGACCTTGAGCAGGGCGAGTTCGCGTCGCAGTCCGTCGGAGAGCCCCGGGTGGTGCTCCTTCAGCGGCACCTCGACGTTCTCGCCCACGGTCAGCGACGAAAACAGCGCGCCGTCCTGGAACAGCACGCCGGTGTTGCGCTCGATGTGCTGGCGGTGGGCGGGATCGGGCGAGCGCGCGTCCACGCCCAGCACTTCGATCGTGCCCTCGTCGGGCGTGCGCAGGCCGAGGATCGAGCGCATCAGCACCGACTTGCCGGTGCCCGAACCGCCGACCACGCCGAGGATCTCGCCCTGGCGCACGTCCAGGTCGAGGCCTTCGTGCACCACCTGGGGGCCGAAGCGGTTCACCAGCCCGCGCACGCGGATGACCGGCTGCGCGCCGTCGCCGCGCGCGCTCACCAGCCCACCTGCATGAACCAGATCGCGGCCACCGCATCGAGCAGGATCACCAGCGAGATCGTCTGCACCACGCTGGAGGTGGTGCGCTCGCCCAGCGACTGCGCCGTGCCCTGCACCTGCAGGCCCTCCAGGCAGCCGATCAGGCCGATCACCAGCGCGAACACCGGCGCCTTGGCCATGCCCACCAGGAAATGCCGCAGCTCGATGGTCTCGTCCAGGCGCACCAGGAAGGCCTGCGGCGGGATGCCGACCTCGAACGCCGCCACCGCCATGCCGCCGAGCAGGCCGGCAACCATGGCGATGAAGGTCAGCAGCGGCAGCATCACCAGCAGCGCCAGCAGGCGCGGGATCACCAGCAGTTCGATCGGATCCAGGCCGAGCGTGCGGATGGCGTCGACTTCCTCGCGCGTGACCATGATGCCGATCTGCGCGGTGAAGGCGCTGGCGGTGCGGCCGGCCAGCAGGATGGCGGTGAGCAGCACGCCGAACTCGCGCAGGAAGGCGATGCCGACCAGCTCGACCACGAACAGGGTGGCGCCGAACTCGGCCAGGATGGTGGAGCCGAGGAAGGCGATCACCGCGCCGACCATGAACGAGAGCAGGGCCACCAGCGGCATCGCGTCCAGGCCGACCTGCTCCATGTGGTGCACGGTCGAGGTGACTCGCAGGCGCCTTGGCTGGCGCGCGATGCGGCCGAGCTTGACCAGGCTTTCGCCGAGGAAGCTCACCAGGGCCACGATCTCGCGGCCGTTGACGTGCATGGTCTCGCCGAGCCGGGCGAGCGCCGCGGCTACGCCGTACTCGCGGCGCTTCTTCGGGCGGTCGTCGGCCACGTCCTCGATCGCTGCGACCAGCGCGAGGTGGTCTTCGCGGAAGCCGAGCGCGTCGTCGGGCATGCCGCGGCGGTGGACGAAGCGCAGCAGCTGCAGCACGCCCAGGGTGTCCAGGCGCTCGATCCCGGTGGCGTCCACAGCGGCCGCGCCGTCGGGCGCGGAGGCCAGCGCCGACGACACATTGCCGGCGTGGTCCAGCGTCCAGCTGCCCGACAGGCGCAACGTCTCGCCGTCGATGTCGAGTGTCGGGGGGCTGGTGGGGGCCTTGGGCATCGCCGAAGGATACCGAACACGGCGTCGCGCGCGCGTGCGATCCTTTGCGCATGTCGCGCCCGTTCCCCCAGGAAGCCTACGCCGCCCGCATCGCCTTCATGGTCGAGCTGGCCGAACACCTGCACGCCTACGGCACCACCGGCCCGCGCCTGGAAGGCGCGCTGGACCAGGTCGCAGCACAGCTGGGCCTGGAGTGCGAGGCCTGGACCAACCCCACCGGCATGGTGCTGTCCTTCAGCGACCCCATGCGTCCGCCGGGCGACGGCGATGCCACGCGCGTGATCCGGATGCCGCCGGGCGAGAACGACCTGGGCCGGCTGTGCGAGGTCGACCGCATCGCCGAAGACGTGCTCGCGGGGAGGATGGACCTGGGCGAGGGCCATGCCGCGATGCGCGCGCTCGACCGGCCGCCGAGCCGGCGGCAGAACCTGATGCAGGTGCTGGGCTTCGGCCTGGTGGCAGCGGGCGTCGGCGGCCTGCTGCGCCTGCCCTGGCTGGACATCGCCACCGCCAGCATGATCGGCCTGATCATCGGCGTGCTGCAGGTGGCCGCGCGGTCGCGGCCGCGGCTGCGCGAGGCCGGCGACGCGGTGAGCGCGGTGGTCGCGGCGACGATCACGATCCTGGTCGCGGCCTTCGTCGCGCCGCTGAACCTCAATACCGTGATCATCTCGGCGCTGATCGTGCTGATGCCGGGCCTGGCGCTGACCAACGCCGTCAACGAGTTGACCAGCCAGCACCTGGTGTCGGGCACGGCACGCTTCTTCGGCGCGGTGACGACCATGATCATGCTCACCGTGGGCACGATGGTGGCGATGGTGGCCGCGTCGATGCTGGGCATCGAGCCGCAGGTGCGGGCCTGGCGGCCGCAGCCGGACTGGGTCGAGTGGTGCGCCCTGGCGCTGTCGGCGTTCGCGTTCGCGGTCCTGTTCCGCGCCAAGCGGCGGGACTACGCGCTGGTGGCCGCCGCCGCGGTGACCGGCTACCTGGTGTCCCGGCTGGTCGGCCAGGCCTGGGGCAGCGAGGTCGGGATCTTCGTGTCGGCGCTCGTCATCACCGTCGCCGGCAACGGCTATGCACGCTGGGCCTCGCGCCCCGGCGCCCTGCTGCGGGTGCCGGGCATCATCCTGATGGTGCCCGGCAGTTCCAGCGTGCGCACCCTGATCACCTCGGTGCAGCAGCAGGACCTGGCCGTGGGCCAGAGCGCCGCGATGGCGGTGGTCAACATCCTGCTGGCGATCGTGGCCGGGCTGATCTTCGGCAACCTGCTGCTGCCTGCGCGGCGGAGTCTCTAGCCGATCAGGAATTCCTCGGGCTTGCGGCCCTTCGCCACTTCCTCGGCCAGCCAGCGCGGCTGCTTGCCGCGGCCGGTCCAGGTCTGCTCGGGGTTGGCGGTGTTGCGGTACTTCGGCGGCACCTTGGTGCCGGCGGTCTTGCGCGGCGCGCGCGCCGGCTTGGCGATGCGGCCCTGGGCGGCGGTGCCGAAGAGCTCGTCGATGGTGTAGCCCTCGGCCTTGGCCAGGGCGGTCAGGCGCGAGCGCACGGTGCTGAGCGGCTTGCGCTTCTTGAGCACGGTCTTGCGCTTCTTCGCCTTGGTGATCAGCGAGTCGAGTTCCTTGGCGGACAGGGTGTTGAGGTCGATGGCCATGCTGTCTCCGGTGGGGTGGGTGTGCCGGGGTCCGGCGAAAGCGCCATCATACGCGGGCCAGCAAGGCCTCGCGGTCGAGGTTCTCGGATTCCGCGGCGCTGCGCGAACGGTACTCGAACGTACCCGCCTCCAGCCCGCGCCCCGACACCACCACGCGGTGCGGGATGCCGATCAGCTCCATGTCCGCGAACATCGGTCCCGGTCGCAGGCCGCGGTCGTCGAGCACCACGTCGATGCCGCGCGCGGCGAGCTCGTCGTGCAAGGCGTTCGCGGCTTCGGCCACGGCGGGGTCGTTCTTCGGGTTGATGACGCAGATCGCGACCGTCCACGGCGCCATGGCTTCCGGCCAGACGATCCCGGCCTCGTCGTGGTTCTGCTCGATCGCGGCGGCGACGATGCGCGACACGCCGATGCCGTAGCAGCCCATCATCGGAACCGCGGCCTTGCCGGCGGCGTCGAGCACCGTGCAGCCCATGGCCTCGGCGTACTTCGCGCCGAGCTGGAAGATGTGGCCGACCTCAATGCCGCGCATCAGGCGCAGCACGCCGCCGTCCTCGGCGCGGTCGCCGTCGACCACGCTGCGCACGTCGGCGACGGTGCCGGGCTCGGGCAGGTCGCGGCCCCAGTTGACGCCGGCGATGTGTTCGCCGGGGCGGTTTGCGCCGACCACGAAGTCGGCCATGGCCGCGACCTCCAGGTCGGCGACCACGCGGATGGGCCTCGCCGGCGCGACCGGGCCCAGGAAGCCGGGCTCGCTGCCCAGGTGCTCCAGGATCTCGGCCTCGGTGGCCATGCGGTAGTCGCCCAGGCCCTCGACCTTGGCCAGCTTGATCTCGTTGACCTCGTGGTCGCCGCGCACCAGCACCAGCACGAACTGCGGCTGGCCGTCGGCATCGTGGCCCATCACGGCGACCGACTTGGCGGTACGTGCCAGATCGATGCCCATCAGCTCCGCCACCGCCTCGCAGGTCTTCTGCGTGGGGGTGTCGATGCTGCGCATGGCCTCGCTCGGTGCCGGGCGCGGCCCGGGGGCCGCGGCGCGTGCGGTCTCGACGTTGGCGGCGTAGCCGGAGGCGTCGTTGTCGCGGCCGGTGTCCGACCAGGCGATGGCGTCCTCGCCGGAGTCGGCCAGCACGTGGAATTCCTGCGAGGCGTCGCCGCCGATCGCGCCGGTGTCGGCCAGCACCGCGCGGAAGCGCAGGCCCAGGCGGCTGAAGATGCGGGTATAGGCTGCGTGCATCTTCGCGTACGACGCGGCCATGCCCTCGGCGTCGATGTCGAAGGAGTAGGCGTCCTTCATCAGGAACTCGCGCGCGCGCATCACGCCGAAGCGCGGGCGGATCTCGTCGCGGAACTTGGCCTGCACCTGGTAGAAGGTCACCGGCAGGTGGCGGTAGCTCGACAGCTCCTGGCGCGCGAAGTCGGTGATCACTTCCTCGTGGGTGGGGCCGTAGGCGTATTCGGCGTCCTTCCGGTCGCGGATCTTCAGCAGCTGGCCGCCGAACTTCTCCCAGCGCCCGGTCTCCTCCCACAGCTCGCGCGGCTGGATCGACGGCATCAGCAGCTCGATCGCGCCCGCGGCGTCCATCTCCTCGCGGACCACGGCTTCGACCTTGCGCAGCACGCGCAGGCCCAGCGGCGACCAGGTGTAGATGCCGGCGGCCAGCTTGCGGATCATCCCCGCCTTGAGCATCAGCCGGTGGCTGACCAGCTCGGCCTCGGCGGGCGTTTCCTTTTCGGTGTGGAGGTGGAACTGCGACAGGCGCATCGGCGGCATCGTCTGAGTGGCACGGCCGCTGATTGTGCCATGCAGCACGCGGCTTGCCGCGGCGCGGGTGCCGCTAGGGCCGGCGGCCGTCGACTTCGATGCCGTCGCGGGGCTGGATGTCGACCTTTTCGTAGCGGCGGCCGCGCGGCGGCGGATCCTGGGTCACCTGGACCACGCCGGCCTCGTCGGTCCAGCGATAAAGCACCGGGAGGGCGTCCTCGTAGCTGGCGTCGGCCGTCTGTCCGGCGCGATCACGCCGCGCCTCGGCGGCTTCGGGCGCCTCGCGCGAGAACCACCAGGCCACCGTGATCCCGGCGGCAAGCCCGGCGACGATGGCCCAGCGGGTCTGCACGGTGCTGCGCTGCGGGGCCGGTCAGGGCGTGCAGTAGGCCTTGACGGCGGCCTGGGCCAGTTCCAGCTGGTTGGCCCGCTGCTCGGCATTTAGCACGCGGAGCTGGCCGTCGCCCTCGGCGTCGATCTGCACGTCGCCCTCGGCCTGGAGGGTGGCGACGTTGGCGCGCGCGGTGGCGCACTGCGGGTTCCCCGCTGCCGCGTCGTCGGCCTTGGCCTCGACCGCCGCGGTGGGCGCGGCGGCGCCCGACGAGGTGATCACACGCTGCTCGTAGCGGCCCTGGGCGGGCGGGGTCTGCGAGTAGTGGGTGACGCCGTTGGCGTCCTTCCACTGGTAGACCTCGCCGGCGGTCTGCTGGGCGAGGGCCGGGGCGGCGGCGAACGCCAGGACGGCGCCAAGGACGTAGCGGTGCATGCGGGGCTCCTGCCTCAAGGGGCGATGGGCCGTGATTGCAGCACCGGGGACCGGCGGGTGCAAGCGCCGCGGGGCGGTTCCGTGACCGCGCGACGCCTGCGGCAGGCGCTCGGGCGGCAGGTACACTTGCCGGCATGGACGAGCCCACGCCCCAGGCGCGCCGCGGACGCGGCATCTACCTGCTGCCCAACCTGTTCACCACGGGCGGGCTGTTCGCGGGTTTCTTCGCCATCATCGCCGCTTCCCAGGGGCGCACCGAGGCGGCCTGCATCGCGATCTTCGTCGCCGCCATCCTCGACGGCCTCGACGGCCGGGTAGCGAGGCTGACCAATACCCAGAGCGAATTCGGCGTGCAGTACGACTCGCTGGCCGACCTGGTGAGCTTCGGCATGGCGCCGGCGCTGGTGATGTACCACTGGTCGCTGGTGTCGATGAAGCTCGATGGCGCCACGCTCGGCAAGATCGGCTGGCTGGCCGCCTTCCTGTACGCCGCCTGCGCGGCGCTGCGCCTGGCGCGCTTCAACAGCCAGGTCGGCAAGGTCGACAAGCGCTGGTTCATCGGCCTGGCCAGCCCGGCGGCGGCGGGGATCATGGCCAGTTCGGTGTGGACGATGCACAGCCTCGACCTCAGCGGCGAGGCGATGCGCTACGTGGCGTTGGCGATCACGGTGGCGGGCGGCCTGCTGATGGTCAGCCAGTTCCGCTACACCAGCTTCAAGGGCAGCGGCAGCGGGCCGGGTTCGGACCGGGTGCCGTTCTTCGCGCTGCTGCTGGTGGTGGCGGCGCTGATCGCGCTGTGGATCGATCCGCCCAAGACCCTGCTGGCGGTGCTCGGGGCCTATGCGCTGTCCGGGCCGGCGATGTGGCTGTGGCGCCTGCGCGGGCGCCGCGGGGCGGACGCGGGCTGAGCGCGGTGGCCTGGGACGCCTGGCAGCGCGAGGTGCTGGAGGCCATGGGCCACCGGGTCTATGCGCGCGCGCCGCGGCCGGAGGACATCGTGCCCGACGACCCGCTGGCGCATGCGCTGCTGCGCGCGGCCGGGCGCGGCCCGGATTCCGGGGATGCCGCCGCGCTGCTGCGCGGGCTGCCCCCGCTCGCGGCGCTGCGGGCCGATCCCGCGGCCAAGCGGGCGCTGTGGCCGAAGCTGCGCGCCCTGCGCCGCGGGGGCGCGCCGGGATGAACGCCGCGGTGGCGGCCGACGCGCTGCAGCGTCCGCAGATGCGGCCGATGCGCGTCGACGACCTCGACGCGGTGATGGTGGTCGAGCGCCGCGCCTATCCCTGGCCGTGGACGATCGGCATCTTCCGCGACTGCCTGTCGGCCGGCTACCCGGCCTGGGTGCTGATGGAGGGCGGGGCCTACATCGGCCACGGCGTGCTGAGCGTGGCCGCCGACGAAGCCCACGTGCTCAACGTCTGCATCGACCCCGCGCGCCAGGGCCGCGGCCACGGCCGCGCGCTGCTGCGGGCGATGGTCGAGGCCGCGCGCGGACGCGGCGCCTGCCGGGTGTTCCTGGAGGTGCGCCCCTCGAATCCGGCGGCCTTCGCCCTCTACCAGGACGAAGGCTTCAACGAGATCGGCCGCCGGCCGCGCTACTACCCCGCCGACAACCACACCCGCGAAGACGCCATCGTCATGGCCATGGAACTGCTTGGCCCTTGAGAGGGTAAGAGCTTTTTTGCCACGGATTACGCGGATTACGCGGATTTACGCGGATCAATTTCAGTCAGGCGAAAAAATCGCGCCCTGTAGCGCCCTGCTTCTTCAATAAAAAGAACATCCATTCTCGCCTCGGCCAGATCCGCGTAAATCCGCGTAATCCGCGCAATCCGTGGCAAAAGCTTCTACGCCCAGCCCCGACCAAAGCGGCAAGGCCGCTCAGAGGCGGGCGCGCTGGGCGGCGAGGGCTTCGTGCTGGGCGGTCCAGTCGGCCAGGCGGCTGCGTTCCTGTTCGACCACGGCCGCGGGGGCGTTGGCGACGAAGGTCTCGCTGGCGAGCTTGCCCTTCGACTTCGCCAGCTCGCCGGCGACGCGCTTGAGCTCCTTGTCCAGGCGCGCGCGTTCGGCGTCGAGGTCGACCAGGCCTTCCAGCGGAACGAACAGCTTCAGCTCGCCGACCAGGGCGGCGGCGGCCGGCGGCGGGTCGCCGCTGATCGCCTCGATGCCCTCGACCTTGGCCAGGAAGCCCAGCTGCGAGGCGAAGCGCTGCAGGCGCGCGGCGTCGAGGGCGTCGCCGTTCGACACCAGCAGGCGCACCGGCTTGCCCGGCGACACGCCGAGCTCGCTGCGGATGCGGCGCAGGGCCGAGACCATGGCCTTCAGCCATTCGACGTCGGCGGCGGCTTCGGAGAAGTCCTCACCCGCGAAGTCTTCGCTGCGCGGGTAGGCGCGCGCCATGATGCTGCCGTCCTCGATGCCGAGGCGCGGCGCGACCTGCTGCCACAGCTCCTCGGTGACGAAGGGCACCAGCGGGTGCAGCAGGCAGAGCAGGCGCTCGAGCACGAACAGCAGGGTGTGGCGGGTGCTGGCCGCGGCCGCGGCGTCGTCGCCGTTGAGCGCGGGCTTGGCGAGTTCGACGAACCAGTCGCAGAACTCGTTCCAGGCGAACTCGTACAGACACTGCGAGAGCAGGTCGAAGCGGTAGCTGGCGAAGTGGGTTTCGGCCTCGGCGGTGACGGCGGCGAGGCGGGTGATGATCCACTGTTCGGCGGCGGTGGCGGGTGCTCCCGCCGGCCGCTCGCCATTGGCCCAGCGTGCGTCTTCGGTGTTCATCAGCACGAAGCGCGTGGCGTTCCACAGCTTGTTGCAGAAGTTCTTGTAGCCCTCGGCGCGGGCGAGGTCGAACTTGATGTCGCGGCCCGGGCCGGCCAGCGCGGCCATGGTGAAGCGCAGGGCGTCGGCGCCGAAGGCGGGGATGCCGTCGGGGAACTCCTTGCGCGTGGCCTTTGCGATCTTCTCCGCCATCTTCGGCTGCATCAGGCCGCTGGTGCGCTTGGCCACCAGGTCGTCGAGCGCGATGCCGTCGATGATGTCCAGCGGGTCGAGGATGTTGCCCTTCGACTTGGACATCTTCTGGCCGTCCTTGTCGCGCACCAGGCCGGTGACGTAGACGTCGCGGAAGGGCAGGCGGCCGGTGAAGTGGTCGGTCATCATGATCATCCGGGCGACCCAGAAGAAGATGATGTCGAAGCCGGTGACCAGCACGCCCGACGGCAGGAAGCCGTCGTAGCCGCGTTCGACCATGGCGTCGGCGTCCGGCCAGCCCATGGTGCTGAACGGCCACAGCGCGGAGGAGAACCAGGTCTCCAGCACGTCCTCGTCCTGCAGCAGCGGCCCGGTGTAGCCGGCTTCGTCCGCTTTCGCGCGCGCCTCGGCCTCGTCGCGGCCGACGAAGATCTCGCCGCCGCTGCCGTACCACGCGGGAATGCGGTGCCCCCACCAGAGCTGGCGGCTGATGCACCAGTCCTGGATGTTGCCCAGCCAGTGGCGGTAGGTGTTGATCCAGTTGCCGGGGACGAAGCGCACCTGGCCTTCGCCGGCGTCGCTGCCGCCGGCCAGTTCCAGGCCGCGCGCGCCCAGCCCGTCCATGCGCACGAACCACTGGTCGGTCAGCCAGGGCTCGATCACCTGGCCGGTGCGGTCGCCGCGCGGCACCTGCAGCTTGTGGTCCTTCGTTTCCACCAGCAGGCCGGCGGTCTCGAGGTCGGCCAGCACCGCGGCGCGCGCATCGAAGCGGTCCAGGCCGCGGTAGTGCGCCGGGATCGCGTCGTCGTCCGACACCACCTTGGCGTCGGCGGTCAGCACGTTGATCATCGGCAGGCCGTGGCGCTGGCCCACCGCGTAGTCGTTGAAGTCGTGCGCCGGGGTGACCTTGACCACGCCGGTGCCGAAGTCGCGCTCGACGTAGGCGTCGGCGATCACCGGGATCCGGCGCCCGGTCAGCGGCAGGGCCACGGCCTTGCCGACCAGCGACGCGTAGCGTGGATCCTCCGGATGCACCATCACCGCGGTGTCACCGAGCATGGTTTCCGGGCGCGTGGTGGCGACCACCACGTAGTCGCGGGTCTCGCGCAGCACTTCGTTGCCGTCGGCGTCGCGCTCGACGTGCTCGTAGCTGGCGCCATCGGCCAGCGGGTAGCGGATCGACCACAGGTGGCCGTCCTCTTCCTCGCTCACCACTTCCAGGTCGGAGATCGCGGTCTGCAGCACCGGGTCCCAGTTGACCAGGCGCTGGCCGCGGTAGATCAGGCCCTCGGCGTGCATGCGCACGAAGGCCTCGACCACGGCGTCCGAGGCGATCGGATCCATGGTGAAGACGCTGCGCGACCAGTCGCCCGAGGCGCCCATGCGCCGCATCTGGCGCTCGATGGTGTCGCCGGACTGGCCCTTCCACTCCCAGACCTTGTCGATGAAGCCCTCGCGGCCCAGCGAGTCGCGGGTCTCGCCGCGGCCCTCGCGGTCGAGGTTGCGCGCCACCACCATCTCGGTGGCGATGCCGGCGTGGTCGCTGCCCACCTGCCACAGGGTGCGGAAGCCGCGCATGCGGTGGTAGCGGATCAGCGCGTCCTGCAGCGTGTGCTGGAACGCATGGCCCATGTGCAGGGTGCCGGTGACGTTGGGCGGCGGCAGCAGGATCGAGTACGCGGGGCCGTCGCCGGCGGGCGCGAAGGCCCCGCTGGACTCCCACTGGGCGTAGAGGCGGGATTCGAAGGACTTGGGGTCGTAGCCGGTGGCGAGGGTCATGGGGGGATCACATGTCGTACTTGTTCAGGGCGAGTCCGCGCGCCTTGTACTGCGTCCAGCGCGCGCGCAGCGGTTCACGGGCCGAGGGGTCGGCGGGCACCACCTCGAGCACGCGTTCGAAGTCGCCCTCGACCGCGGCGTCGCGCAGGTTCAGCACCAGCGGGCGCAGCGCCACGTCGGCTTCGGGCGAGGCGATCAGCACATCGGCTTCCTCCTCCTCGCCGCCGCCGTCCTCGAGGTCGACGCCGGCGATCTGGTGCGGCACGTAGGCGTCGGGCTCGAACGACCACAGCAGGTCGTCGAGCTGCTCCGCCTGGGCGGCATCGCGCGCCAGCACCAGCATCGGCTGGCCGGCGGCCAGCGCCTTCTTCGCCAGCTCGCAGACCAGCAGCAGCGGCTGGTCGCGGAAGCGCGGCTTCGCGATCAGGTAGAAGTCGGCGCGGGCCACGACGGGCTCAGCCCGCCTGGTCCAGCAGCCACTGCGACAGCAGGCCGACCGGGCGGCCGGTGGCCAGGCCGTTCTTGCCGCTGTGGCTGGCGCTGCCGGCGATGTCCAGGTGCGCCCAGCGCTGGCCCTCGGTGAAGCGCGCCAGGAAGCAGCCCGCGGTCACCGCGCCGGCCCAGCGGCCGCCGATGTTGTAGACGTCGGCGAAGGTCGAATCCAGCATCGTCTGGTACTCGTCCCACAGCGGCAGGCGCCAGGCGCGGTCGAACACGTCCTCGCCGGCGGCCAGCAGCTCCTGCGACAGGTCGTCGTGCTTGGACATGAGCCCGGTGGCGAAGCTGCCGAGCGCGACCATGCACGCGCCGGTGAGCGTGGCCACGTCGACCAGGGCCTGCGGCTCGAAGCGCTGAGCATAGGTCAGGGCGTCGCACAGGATCAGGCGGCCCTCTGCGTCGGTGTTGCCGACCTCGATGGTCTTGCCCGACATGCTGGTGACGATGTCCGAAGGGCGGTAGGCATTGCCGTCGATCGCGTTCTCGACCGCCGGCACCACCACCACCAGGTTCACCGGCAGGTCCATTCCCGCGGCGGACACGAAGGTGCCCAGCACCGAGCCGGCGCCGAGCATGTCGTACTTCATCTCCTCGATGCCGCCCTGGGTCTTGAGGTTGACGCCGCCGGTGTCGAAGGTGATGCCCTTGCCGACCAGCACGTAAGGCTTCGCGTCGCCGCCATTGTTCCACTTCAGCACGATCAGCTTCGGCGCGTTGGCCGAGCCGCGGGCGACCGCCAGCAGCGATCCCATGCCGAGCTTCTCCATGTCCTCGCGCTCGAGCACCTCGCAGGAGGCCTTGTCGAACTTCGCGGCGAACTCCTGCGCCTGCTGGGCCAGGTAGGCCGGATTGCAGATGTTCGGCGGCAGGTGCCCAAGCTCGCGGGTGAAGGCCACGCCGGCGGCGATGGCCTGGCCGCGGGCCAGGGCGGTGGCGTCGCTGCCGCTGATCTCCAGGCGCTCCAGGCCCTTTTCGTCGCGCTTGCGGTTCTTCTCGCCCAGGGTGGCGGTGTAGCGGTAGGCGGCGTGGTCGGCGGCGATGACGGCCTGGCGCAGGGTCCAGGCGGCGTCGCGGCCGGGGACCTCGACCTCGGCCAGGGTCAGCAGGGCCGAGCGCACCGGGCCGGTCTTCAGCGCGCGCACGGCGTCGGCGATGGCCTTGAGGTACTGCGGGACCGCGAACTTGCCCGGCTCGCCCAGGCCGATCACCAGCACCCGCGGCGCGGTGACGCCCGGCAGGTCGTGGAGCGTCGCGCTGCGCCCGGTCTTGCCGTCGATGTCGCCGCGGGCGGCCAGGGCCGCCAGGCGGCCGCCGCTGGCTTCGTCCAGGGCGCGGCCGGCGGGCGTGAAGGTCTGGTCGGCATAGGCGCCGACCACCACGCAGTCGACGTCGGCGGAGGCGGGGGCGGCGTTGTTCAGGGCGAATTCGAGGGTCATGGGGTCCTGTACTGGGGTTTGGCGTGAAGTGTTCCTTACAATCCGCGGTCCAGAATGCGGCGATGCGCCGCGGCGCCGGCGTCCCGGCGCGGCCGTAGCGGTGTATGGACGAGAACCCCCGATTCTAATGCAAGGCCGCACCCCGATGCCGAAGCTGGATACCTACCTGTTCCGCGAATTCGCCCAGTCCACCTTCGCGGCGCTGGTGGTGCTGATGATCGTGAGCCTGGGCGGCGTGTTCGCCGACGTGCTCGGCGACATCGCCCGCGGCCGGGTCCCTGCGGGCCTGATGCTGTCCCAGTTGGGACTGATGGTGCTGAACTACCTGCCGCTGATCCTGCCCCTGGGCCTGATGCTGGGCCTGTTGCTGGCCGTGGGCCGGTTGTACCGGGATTCGGAGATGCCGGTGCTGGTGGCCACCGGGGTCGGTCCGCGGCGGCTGCTGCGGCCGCTGATGATGCTGGTGCTGCCGGTGGTCGTCTTCATCGCCGCCTGTTCGCTGTGGCTGGGCCCCTGGGCCAACGACTACTCGCAGCGCATGGTCGCCGAGGGCAACCGCAACCTGCTGCTGGCGGGCCTGGAGGCCGGACGCTTCGTGGAACTGCCCGGCGGCGGGGGCGTGGTCTACGTGGGCGCGATGTCGGGCGAGGGCTCGGCCCTGGGCCGGGTTTTCGTCTACCGCGAGGACGGGGAGCGCATGGACGTCACCACTGCCCGCACCGGCCGGCTGGCGGTGGACGGCGCCGAGCGCTACCTGGACCTGGGCGAGGGCTTCCGGGTCGAGGGCCCGCTGGCCGACACCCTGGACTTCCGGATGATGCGCTACCAGCGCAACGAACTGCGCCTGCCCGACGCCGAGACCCGCGCGGCCGAGGACGATCCCGAATATGCCACCACCGTCGCGCTGCTCGGCGATCCCCGGCCCGAGGCGCGGGCCCAACTGCACGCGCGCATCGCGCCGCCGCTGCTGGCGCTGGCCTTCGCCCTGCTGGCGGTGCCGCTGGCGCGCAGCCCCCCGCGCCAGGCGCGCTACGGCCGCATCGCACTGGGCTTCCTGGCCTACGTGGTGGGCATGAACCTGATGTCCCTGGGCACCCGCTGGCTGGCCGACGGCAAGCTGCCGCTGCCGCTGGGCCTGTGGTGGCTGGTGCTGCCGCTGCTGGCCTTTGGCGCCTGGATGTACTTCCGTGACGGCCGGGTCGGCGCCCCGCGCCGGCGCCGTGGCGCGGAGGTGGCGCGATGATGCCCTTCCCGAAGATCCACGACCTCCACGTCGCGCGCGTGGTGGTGGCCACCGTGCTCCTGGTCTGGGTGGTGCTGGTGGGCCTGGACGCGGTGCTGGCCGCGGTCGACGAGATCGACGACATGGGCCAGGGCAACTACGGCTTCGTGAGCGTGCTGACCTACATCGTCTATTCGCTGCCGCGCCGGGCCTACACCATGTTCCCCACCGCGGCGGTGATCGGCTCGCTGATGGGCCTGGGCCAGCTGGCGGCGACCTCGGAGCTGACCGCCCTGCGCGCGCTGGGCGTGTCCCGCCGGCGCCTGAGCTTCTCGGTGGCGCTGCCGCTGGCGCTGCTGACCGGGTTGATGATGTTCAGCGGCGAGACCCTGGGACCGGGCGCGCAGCGCAGCGCCGACGCGATGAAGGCCGCCGCACGCTCCAACGACATGATCGTGGCCCGGTACTCGGGCCTGTGGGCACGCGAGGGCAATACCTTCCTCAATGCCCGCGACGGGCGTGAGCGCAGCGAAGACGGCCAGTCATGGCTGGAGCTGGACGACGTGCGCATGTTCGAGTTCGACGACGACGGCCGCCTGGAGTCGGTCGCCCAGGTCGGCCTGGCCGAGCACCGAAGTGACGGCTGGCTGCTGCGCGGGGTGCGCCGGGTGACCTTCGAGGAACGCTCGGTGGCCGAGGTCCACGTCGACGAGGAGCGCTGGGAGTCCCGGCTCGACGCGGCCGCGCTGGCCGCGAGCGCGGGCGGCGCCTTCCGCCCCCGCTACATGTCCGCGGCCGAACTGGGCCAGGGCATCGACTACCGCAAGCGCAACGGCCTGGACGCCAGCGAGTACGAAGAGCACTACTGGGCCCGCTGGTTCTACCCGCTCAACGTGCTGGCGCTGTGCCTGGCGGCGATTCCCTTCGCCTTCGGCTCGCTGCGCAGCGGTGGCCTGGGGCGGCGGCTGTTCGTCGGCGTGGTGTTCGCGCTGCTGTTCTGGCTGCTGCAGAACCAGGTGGCCAAGCTCGCCGCAGTCTACGGCTTCGACTACCGGATCGCCTACGCGGTGCCGCCGCTGCTGATGCTGACGGTGTCCTGGCTGCTTTTCCGGCGCCGGAGCGGCTGATTTCCGAGGTTGCGCCCGGCCGGGGACGCGGTGAGAATCCGACCACGCCTCGGATCAGGCCCCGGTCCGTGGGGGGAGACAAGGAAAGGGGGCGCAACCACAGGGAGAGGAAAGCAATGCACAGCAGCATGCGAGTGATCGCCGCCGTGGCGGTGATTGCCGGCGCGGGCCTGTTCGCAGCCGGAGACGCCGAGGCGCGTCGCGGTTCGAAGGCCAAGGAAGCGCCGGCCTGGCTGAACGCCGAAGGCGAAGTGACTGATTCGTCGGCGGTCGAAGCCGGCTATGGCGAGACCGTCACCGGCGTCAACGGCTGGGAAGGCGAGATCACCGGCAAGCCCGCGCCGGACAGCAAGTTCACCCAGCTTCAGATCGGCATGCCGATGAAGCAGGTGACCGACATCGTGGGCGAGCCGACCGACCAGGGCGTCTACGTCACCGGCAAGGCTTTCATCCCGTTCTATTTCGGGTCCGACCGCCACCGCTACGAGATGGCCTACAAGGGCCAGGGGCGGCTGATCTTCGCCGGCAAGGGCTGGGACAGCGGCGGCAACCTCATCTGGATCATCCACAACAAGAACGAGTCCGGCTACCGCGAGTAAGCGCCTCCGGAAGCGTCCGGCGACAGTGGACGAGGCCCCGCCCAGGCGGGGCCTTTCCGTTTCCGGCGGCATCGCGGCCACCATCGCGGGTTTGAATCCGCCGCCACCCGCACGGACAATGGCGCCCCCTGACACTCCGGCCGCCATCCCATGTCCATCCTCCGCATGACCGACCTCGACCTTGCCGGCAAGCGCGTGCTGGTCCGCCAGGACCTCAACGTGCCCGTGGCCGAGGGCCGCGTGACCTCCGACCAGCGCATCCTGGCGTCGCTGCCGACGCTGAAGGCGCTGCTCGACGCCGGTGCCGCGGTGATGGTGATGTCGCACCTGGGCCGCCCGACGGAGGGCGCGTGGAGCGAGGCCGATTCGCTGGCGCCGGTGGCCGCGCGCCTGTCGGAGCTGCTCGGCCGCGAGGTGCCGCTGGTGCGCGACTATCTCGACGGCGTCGAGGTCGCGCCCGGCCAGCTGGTGCTGCTGGAGAACTGCCGCATGAACGCCGGCGAGAAGGCCGACGACGAGGCGCTGGCGAAGCGGTACGCGGCGCTGTGCGATGCCTTCGTCATGGACGCCTTCGGCACCGCGCACCGCGCCCAGGCCTCGACCCACGGTGTGATCCGCCACGCCACGCAGGCCGCGGGCGGCCCGCTGCTGATGGCCGAGCTCGACGCCCTGGGCCGTGCGCTGCAGGATCCGGCGCGCCCGCTGCTGGCGATCGTTGCCGGCTCCAAGGTCTCGACCAAGCTCGAGCTGCTGTCCTCGCTGGTAGGCAAGGTCGACCAGCTGATCGTGGGCGGGGGCATCGCCAACACCTTCATCGCCGCCGAGGGTCACGGCGTCGGCAAGTCGCTGTACGAGGCCGACCTCATCGATACCGCGAAGAAGATCATCGCCGACGCCCGCGTCCGCGGCGCCGACATCCCGGTGCCGACCGACGTGGTGGTGGCGCCGGCCTTCGCCGCCGACGCGCCTGCGACGGTGAAGGCGGTCGACGCCATCGGCGCCGAGGACATGGTGCTCGACATCGGCCCGGAGACCGCGGCGCGCTACGCGCAGCTGATCGCCGAAGCCGGCACCGTGGTCTGGAACGGCCCGGTCGGCGTGTTCGAGTTCGACGCCTTCGGCAAGGGCACCGAGGCCCTGGCGCGGGCGATCGCCGCTTCGAAGGCGTTCTCGATCGCCGGCGGCGGTGACACCCTGGCCGCGGTCGACAAGTACGGCATCGCCGAGGGCGTGTCCTACATCTCCACCGGCGGCGGCGCCTTCCTCGAGTTCCTCGAGGGCAAGACCCTGCCGGCGGTCGCGGCGCTGGCGCAGCGCGGCGACTGACAGCGGGAAGGCGGCGCCGGATCGCGGTCCGCCACCTGAAACCCGGCTCGGCTAGCATGGGGCGATCCGTCCCGACCTGCCGAGCACGAGGCCTCCGATGTCCGAATACCGCCGCGGTACCCGCATCCTCGCCACCCTCGGGCCGGCGACGGACGCGCCCGGCGTCCTCGATGCGCTGGTGCGCGCGGGCGTCAACGCGGTGCGGCTGAACTTCTCCCACGGCGTGCCCGACGACCACGTCCGGCGCGCGCAGGAGGTGCGCGAGGCCGCGGCCCGCGCCGGCGTCGAGGTCGGCATCCTCGCCGACCTGCCGGGGCCGAAGATCCGCATCGAACGCTTCGAGGGCGGACGCGTGCAGCTGCGCGCCGGTGAACGCTTCGACCTGCACGCCCGCGCCGATGCGCCGCAGGGCACCGTGGCCGGCGTCGGCGTGAGCTACCTCGGCCTGCCCGGCGACGTCGCCCCGGGCGACGTGCTGCTGCTCGACGACGGCATGGTGCAGCTGCGCGTGCAGGCGGTGGAGGGCGACACCATCGCCACCACCGTGCTCAACGACGGCGTGCTGTCCGACCGCAAGGGCCTGAACAAGCAGGGCGGCGGGCTGTCGCTGGGCGCGATCACCGACCACGACCGCGACCTCATCAAGGTGGCCGCGGAGATCGGCGTGGACTTCATCGCGGTCTCGTTCTGCCGCACCGCCGAAGACATGCACGAGGCCCGCCGCGTGGCCCGCTCGCACGGCAGCGACGCCGCCCTGGTGTCGAAGATCGAGCGCGCCGAGGCGATCGAGAACCTGGGCGCGATCATCGATGCCAGCGACGTGGTGATGGTCGCCCGCGGCGACCTCGGCGTGGAGATCGGCGACGCCGAGCTGCCCGGCATCCAGAAGAAGATCATCCGCGAGACCCTGGCCCGCAACCGGGTGGTGATCACCGCCACCCAGATGCTGCAGTCGATGGTCGAAAGCCCGATGCCGACCCGCGCCGAGGTCCTGGATGTCGCCAATGCGGTGATCGATGGCACCGACGCGGTGATGCTCTCGGCCGAGACCGCGGCCGGCGCCTGGCCGGTGGCGGCGGTGGAGGCGATGAGCCGGATCTGCGTCGGCGCCGAGAAGCAGTTCGAGCACGACACCGACTTCGAGCAGGCCCAGCGCGGCCTGGAGCGTGCCGACCAGGCGATCGCGATGGCGGCGATGTTCCTCAGCGAGCACATCGGCGTGGCCGCGATCGTGGCCATGACCGAATCCGGCGGCACCGCGCGCTTCCTGTCGCGCTTCCGCTCCAGCGCGCCGATCTACGCCTTCTCCCGCCATGCCGGCGCGCGCCGGCGCATGAGCCTGATGCGCGACGTCTTCCCCACGGCCCACGACAGCCGCGGCCAGGACGCCCGGCAGGCGGCCCGCGACGCCATGGCCCTGCTGGTGGCCGCCGGCCTGCTGTCGGCCGGGGACCGGGTGGTGTTCACCAGCGGCGAGGCGATGGAGACCCACGGCGCCACCAATACCCTGCGCCTGCTCCAGGTCGGCGAGGACGGCGCCGCGCAGGGCCTCGGCACGCTGTAGGGCGCCGCCGCGGGACGGGGCCCCGGCAGGGGCAAACGGCTATACTGGGCGGCCCCGTCGCCAGCCCCGAGTCCAGAGAATGAGCATCGAACAGCTTGCCGAAACCGCTCTCGCCATGGTCGCCCCCGGAAAGGGCATCATCGCCATCGACGAATCCACCGGCACGATCGCCAAGCGCTTCGCAGGCGTCGGCATCGAGAACACCGAGGAGAACCGCCGCGCCTACCGCGAGCTGCTCCTGTCCACGCCGAAGCTCAACGAGTACATCAGCGGCGCGATCCTGTTCGACGAGACCATCCGCCAGAAGACGAAGGACGGCGTGCCCTTCGCGAAGTTCATGGCCGACAACGGCATGATCCCGGGCATCAAGGTCGACAAGGGCACCCACGCCCTGGCCGGCTTCCCGGGCGAGCTGGTGACCGAGGGCCTGGACGGCCTGCGCGCGCGCCTGGAGGAGTACTACAAGCTCGGCGCCCGCTTCGCCAAGTGGCGCGCGGTGATCAACATCGGCGACGACGTGCCCTCGGGCACCTGCATCGAGGCCAACGCCCACGCCCTGGCGCGCTACGCCGCGCTGTGCCAGGAGCAGGGCCTGGTGCCGATGGTGGAGCCGGAAGTGCTGATGGACGGCAACCACGACATCGAGACCTGCTACGAGGTCACCGAGGTCACCCTGCGCGCGCTGTTCGACGCCTTGTACAACCAGAACGTGGCGCTCGAGGGCACGATCCTGAAGGCCTCGATGGTGCTGCCGGGCAAGGACTGCGACGAGCAGGCCAGCGTCGACGAGGTCGCCGAAGCCACCCTGATGTGCCTGAAGTCGGCGGTGCCGGCGATCCTGCCGGGCATCGTGTTCCTGTCCGGCGGCCAGTCCGACGACGACGCCACCGCGCACCTGGACGCGATGAACCGCTTGGGCCCGAACCCCTGGCCGCTGTCGTTCTCCTACGGCCGCGCCATGCAGTCCGCCGCGCTGAAGCTGTGGTCGCAGGATCTGGCCGGCAACTATGGGGCCGCCCAGGCCACCGTGTACGAGCGCGCCAAGGCCAACGGCCTGGCCGCGCTGGGGCAGTGGACCCGCGGCTGATCCATCCCCGGAGCCCCTTGTGGGAGCGGCTACAGCCGCGATGCATTTCGGGATTCACGAAAGGGCGGCCGCGAAGGCCGCCCTTTCTTTCATGGCTGGTGGAACGAGGTGCTTTTGCGGCCATCGTGGCTGTAGCCGCTCCCACAGGGGGGGCTGCGTCAGGGCAGGCCGGCCAGCCAGTCGTCGTCGCTGCCTTCGGACACGCCCTCGAACAGCGGGGTCGAGAAGTAGCGCTCGCCGGTGTCGGGCAGCATCGCCAGGATCACGGCACCTTCCGCGGCATCCTTCGCCACCTCCAGCGCCGCGGCCACGGTCGCGCCGGCGGAGATGCCGGTGAAGACGCCTTCCTCAGCCGCCAGCCGGCGCGCGATGGCGATGGCGTCGGCGTCGCTGATCGACAGCACGCGGTTGGCGACCTCGCGGTTGAGCACCTCGGGCACGAAGTCCGGGGTCCAGCCCTGGATCTTGTGCGGGGTGAATTCGGCGCCCTGCAGCAGCGCGGCCACCGCCGGTTCGGCGGCGACCACCTCGACCTCCGGCCGCGCCAGCTTGAGCATCTCGCCCACGCCGGTGAGCGTGCCGCCCGTGCCCCAGCCGGTGACGAAGTGGTCCAGCCGGCGGCCGGCGAAGTCCTGCAGGATTTCCGCCGCGGTGGTGTTGCGGTGGTAGGCCGGGTTGGCGGGGTTGGCGAACTGGCTGGCCAGGAACCAGCCGTGCTCCTCGGCCAGTTCCTCCGCCTTGCGCACCATGCCGGTGCCGCGCTCGGCGGCCGGGGTCAGGATCACGCGGGCGCCGTAGGCGCGCATCAGCTTGCGGCGCTCGATCGAGAAGGTCTCGACCATGGTGGCGACGAACCGGTAGCCGCGCGCTGCGCAGACCATGGCCAGGGCCACGCCGGTGTTGCCCGAGGTGGCTTCGACCACGGTGTCGCCGGGCTTGAGCAGCCCGCGCTGCTCGGCGTCGAGGATGATGGCCAGGGCCAGGCGGTCCTTGACCGAGCCGCCGGGGTTGAAGGATTCGACCTTCGCGTACAGGCTCACGCCCTCGGGCGCGATGCGGTTCAGGCGCACGACCGGCGTGCCGCCGATGGTGTCGAGGATGCTTTCGTGGATCATGGGTGGCGTCCTGGTCGGGGAGGGGACGGGCCACCGGGGTGGCCCCGGGGCAGGGCCAGAGTGCGCCGTAACGCATGACGGCGCCAGCGGTTGACAGGAACACGGCATTCCGCGACCGGGCCTGATGGCATACGTCGCACACACGGCGGGTCGATAGAATCCACCGGTTCATCCCCCAGCCGCCCCCACGGACAGACGATGCCCCACGCACCACGTTCCCGCCCGGCCTGCAGGGCCTTCATGACCGCGCTGGTCGCCCTGGCGCTGGCGGCGTGCACGGGTGGCGGCGATGCGATGGGCCCGGGTGGCGCCCCTGCGGCCATGGTGACCACCACCACGATCGCGATCCAGCCCTTCAACGATCGCATCCGCGCGCTGGGCACGGTCAAGGCCCGCGAATCGGTGGAGGTCACCGCCAAGGTCAGCGAGACCGTGGAGCGGGTGCATTTCGAGAGCGGCGACGTGGTGGCGGCCAATGCGCCGCTGGTCTCGCTCAGCGGCCAGCAGCAGCAGGCGGCGCTGGCGGCGGCGCGCGCCACCGCCGAAGAGGCCGACCGCATGTTCAAGCGGCAGCAGGAACTCGCCGCACAGCAGCTGATCGCACGCGCCACCCTCGACACCCAGCGCGCGGTCCGCGACAGCGCGCTGGCCCAGGTGCGCCAGATCGAGGCCAACCTCCAGGACCGCATCATCCGCGCGCCCTTCGGCGGCGTGCTCGGCGTGCGCCAGGTCAGCCCCGGCGCGCTGATCACGCCCGGCACCGTGATCGCGACCCTGGACGACCTGTCCACGGTGTACGTGGATTTCCCGGTGCCCGAGGGGCAGCTCGCCAACGTCGCCGTCGGCCAGCGCATCACCGGCACCAGCACGGCCTGGCGCGCGCGCGGCTTCGAGGGCGTGGTCAGCAACGTCGGTTCGCGCGTGGACCCGACCAGCCGCGCCTTCAACGTGCGCGCGGACTTCGACAACCCCGAGCGCCTGCTGCGCCCGGGCATGCTGGTGCAGATCGAACTCGAGCGCGCCGAGCGCGATGCCCTGCTGGTGCCGGAAATTTCCGTGGTCCAGGTGGGTCGCGATTCCTTCGTCTATCGAGTGCGCCCCGACGACACGGTGCAGCAGGTGGCCGTGGCCATCGGCTCGCGCGCAGCGGGCATGGCCGAGATCACCGCCGGCCTCGAGCCCGGCGACCGCATCGTGGTCGACGGTACCGGCAAGCTGCGCGACGGCAGCAGCATCGTCGAAGCCGGTGACGGCGCGCCGGTGGTGCCCGCCGATGCCGCTGAAGCCGCCGAACCTGCGCCTGCGGGCGTGCCCGGCGAGGGCTGAGCCATGGTGCTGTCCGACCTCTCCATCCGCCGTCCCGTGTTCGCCACGGTGATGAGCCTGCTGCTGATGGTGATCGGCGTGATGGCCTTCTCGCGCCTGACCCTGCGCGAGCTGCCGGCGATCGATCCGCCGATCGTCTCGGTGGACGTGAACTACCCCGGCGCCTCGGCGGCGGTGGTCGAGACCCGCGTCACCCAGGTGCTCGAGGACGCGCTGTCGGGCATCGAGGGCATCGACATCATCCAGTCGCGCAGCCGCAACGGGCGCTCGTCGGTGACCCTGGAATTCACCCTGAACCGCGACATCGAGGCCGCGGCCAACGACGTGCGCGACGCGGTCAGCGGCATCCTCGACCGCCTGCCCGACGAGGCCTACGCGCCCGAGGTCGAGAAGGCCGACAGCGACTCGGACACCATCATCTGGCTCAACATGAGCTCGGCGACGATGGACACGCTGGAGCTGTCCGACTACGCCGACCGCTACATCGTCGACCGGCTCTCCAGCCTGGACGGCGTGGCCCAGGTGCGCATCGGCGGCCGCCAGCGCTATGCGATGCGCGTGTGGCTGGACAGCGCGGCGATGGCCGCGCGCGGCATCACCCCCAACGACGTCGAGGCCGCGCTGCGCTCGGAGAACGTCGAGCTGCCCGCGGGCCGCATCGAATCCGGCAGCCGCGACTTCACCCTGCGCGTGGAGCGCAGCTACGTGGAGCCGCAGGATTTCGCCCAGCTTCCGCTGCGCAAGGGCGACGACGGCTACGTGGTGCGCCTGGGCGACGTGGCCGAGGTGGAGCTGGCCTCGGCCGAGCGCCGCGCCTACTACCACAGCAACGGCCAGCCCAATATCGGCCTGGGCATCGTCAAGACCTCGACCGCGAATGCGCTCGACGTGACCCGCTCCGCGCGCGCGGCGGCCGTCGAGATCCAGAAATCGCTGCCCGAGGGCACGGAGATCTTCGTCGCCTACGACGATACGGTGTTCATCGAAGCCTCGATCGAACGCGTGTACTGGACCCTGATCGAGGCCATGGCGCTGGTGCTGATCGTGATCTGGCTGTTCCTGGGCAGCTTCCGCGCCGCGCTGATCCCGGCGGTGACGGTGCCGGTCTGCCTGCTGGCGGCCTTCATCCCGCTGCTGGTGTTCGGGTACTCCATCAACCTGCTGACCCTGCTGGCCCTGGTGCTGGCGATCGGCCTGGTGGTGGACGATGCGATCGTGGTGCTGGAGAACATCCAGCGCCGCGTCGACCTGGGCGAGCCGCGGCTGGTGGCCTCGCAGCGCGGCACCAGACAGGTGGCGTTCGCGGTGATCGCGACCACCACGGTGCTGGTGGCGGTGTTCCTGCCGGTGGGTTTCATGGAAGGCAACACCGGGCGCCTGTTCCGCGAGCTCTCGGTGGCGCTGGCCGGCGCGGTGGCGCTGTCGGCCTTCGTCGCGCTGACGCTGACGCCGATGATGGCCTCGAAGATGGTGCGCCCGCATACCGAGGAGAAGTCCAGCCGCATCAATCGCTGGTTCAACGCCCGGTTGGCCTCGGTCACGGCCGCCTATGGCCGCCGCCTGGAGTCGATGACCGCGCTGCAGCCGGCGAAGCTGCTGGGCGGCGTGCTGCTGGTGATGCTGGCCTGCGTGGCCGCGGCCTGGGGCCTGGGCCGGCTGGTGCCTTCGGAACTGGCGCCGGCGGAGGACCGCGGTTCGTTCTTCGTCTCGATCATCGGCCCCGAAGGCGCGGGATTCGACTACACCGTGCAGCAGGTGCGCGAGGTCGAGAAGGTCTTCGCGCAGCGCGTGGCCGAGGAGGGCAGCGCCATCCGCCGCTACAACACCCGTGCGCCCGGCGGCTGGGGTGCGAGCGAGGAGATGCACACCGGCAACGTGATCGTGTTCCTCGAGGAGTGGAACAAGCGCGACCAGAGCACCGCCGAGGTCGCCGACTCCCTGCGCGCGGAACTGGGCCAGCTCAGCGGCGTTGAAGCGCAGCCGCGCGTGGGCGGCGGCCTGGTGGGCAGCCGCGGGCAGCCGATCCAGATGGTGCTCGGCGGCCCGGAGTACGAGGAGATCGCGCAGTGGCGCGACCTGGTGATGCAGCGCATGGAGGCCCACCCCGGCTTCTTCTCGGTCGACTCCGACTACAAGGAGACGCGCCCGCAGATGCGCGTGAACATCGACCGCGTGCGCGCCGCCGACCTCGGCGTCAGCGTCACCGACATCGGCCGCGCGCTGGAGACGATGATGGGCAGCCGCCGCGTCACCACCTTCGTCCAGGAGGGCGAGGAGTACGACGTGCTGGTGCAGGCCGGCCGCTCCGGCCGTGCCGAGCCTGCCGACCTGGCCGCGATCGAGGTCCGCGCGCGCAGCGGCGACCTGGTGCCGCTGTCGAACCTGGTCACGCTCAGCGAGCTGGCCGAGCCCGGCAGCCTCAACCGCTTCAACCGCATGCGCGCGATCACCATCAGCGCCGGCCTCGCCCCCGGCTATCCGATGGGAGACGCCCTGGCCTTCCTCGACGAGGTGGTGCGCACCGAGCTGCCCGACTACGCCCAGGTCGGCTGGAAGGGCGAATCGCGCGAATTCACGAAGGCCGGCGGCGCGGTGCTGCTGACCTTCGCCATGGCGCTGCTGGTGGTCTACCTGGTGATGGCGGCGCAGTTCGAGAGCTTCGTGCACCCCTTCGTGATCATGCTGACGGTGCCGCTGGCGGTGCTGGGCGCCCTCATCGGACTGGCGCTGACCGGGGGCACGCTGAACCTCTTCAGCCAGATCGGCGTGGTGATGCTGATCGGCCTGGCGGCGAAGAACGGCATCCTGATCGTCGAGTTCGCCAACCAACTGCGCGACGAGGGGCGCAGCGTCGCCCGGGCCATCGTCGAATCCTCGACCGTGCGCCTGCGCCCGATCCTCATGACCGCGATCGCCACCGCCGCCGGCGCCCTGCCGCTGGTGCTGGCCGGCGGTCCCGGGTCGGCCAGCCGCGCCACCATCGGCGTGGTGATCATCGCCGGCGTGGCGTTCTCGACCCTGCTGTCGCTGTTCGTGGTGCCGGCGTTCTACACCCTGTTCGCGCCGTTCACCAGTTCCCCCGAGGCCGTGGCGCAGGAGCTGGAGAAGCAGGCGCGGGAAGTGCCCAGCGTGGGCGGGCACGCCTGACCGGAAAGGGCCGCTGAAGGGCGGCCCTTTCACATCCGTGTCCCGATCGTGGAGAATCGGGACGGTTCCGGTCGGGGGAGAGCCTGGTGCCGGTGCACTGCAACCCACCACCGGAGCCAGCCCTTGGACGCGTTCCTCGCAACCCTCAACGGCCTCATCTGGAGCAAGGCGCTGATCGCGCTCTGCCTGGGTGCGGGCCTGTACTTCTCCATCCGCACCCGCTTCATGCAGCTGCGCCATGTGCCGGAAATGATCCGGCTGCTGCTGTCGGGCAAGTCCTCGCGGGCCGGCGTGTCCTCGTTCCAGGCGCTGGCGATATCGCTGTCGGGCCGCGTCGGCATCGGCAACATCGCCGGCGTCGCCACCGCGATCGCCTTCGGCGGTCCGGGCGCGGTGTTCTGGATGTGGGTGATGGCCTTCCTCGGGGCCTCGACCTCCTACATCGAGTCCACGCTGGCGCAGATCTACAAGGAAAAGGACGACGAAGGGCGCTATCGCGGCGGCCCGGCCTACTTCATCGAAAAGGCGATGGGCCAGAAGTGGTATGCGTGGCTGTTCGCCGTGGTCACCATCATTGCCACCGGATTCTTCCTGCCCGGCGTGCAGGCCAACGGCATCGCCTCGGGCCTGGACAACGCCTGGAACATCCCGCCCACGGTGACCGCGGCCGGCGTGGTGCTGGCGCTGGGCTTCATCATCTTCGGCGGCGTCAAGCGGATCGCGCGCTTCGCGGAGTTCGTGGTGCCGTTCATGGCCCTGGCCTACATGCTGGTGGCGTTCGTGATCATGGTGCTCAACGCCGGCCAGGTGCCGGAGATGGTGGCGCTGATCTTCCGCAGCGCCTTCGGCCTGGAAGCCGGTTTCGGGGCGATGCTGGGCCTGGCGGTGGAGTGGGGCGTCAAGCGCGGCATCTATTCCAACGAGGCCGGGCAGGGCACCGGCCCGCACGCTGCGGCGGCGGCCGAGGTCTCGCACCCGGCCAAGCAGGGCTACGTGCAGGCGTTCTCCATCTATGTCGACACCCTGCTGGTGTGTTCGGCCACCGCCTTCATGATCCTGTCCACCGGCATGTACAACGTGGCCACGCCCGATGGCGCGATGCTGGTCGAGGCGCTGCCCGGCATCGAGGCCGGCCCCGGCTTCGCGCAGGCGGCGGTGGAATCGGTGATGCCCGGCTACGGCGCCGGCTTCGTGGCCCTGGCGCTGCTGTTCTTCGCCTTCACCACGATCGTCGCGTACTACTACATGGCCGAGACCAACATCGCCTTCATCAACCGCAAGGTGAGCCGCCCCTGGATGACCCTGGTGCTGCGCGTGGGCATCCTGCTGGCGGTGATCCTGGGCGCGGTGCGCTCGGCCGGCGCGGCCTGGACCCTGGGTGACATCGGCGTGGGCCTGATGGCCTGGCTCAACATCGTCGCCATCCTGATCCTGCAGAAGCCGGCGCTGCTCGCGCTGCGCGACTACGAGCGGCAGAAGAAGCAGGGCCTGGAGCCCGAGTTCGACCCGGCCGCGCTGGGCATCCGCAACGCGGCCTTCTGGGAACGCAGGAAGGACTGAGTTGGCCAGGGCCGGTTCCAGCGACGAGATCCGTCTGCACGGCATCAACGCCGTGCAGGCCGTGTTCGCGCGCCGCCCGGAGGCGATCCGCAAGCTCTACCTCGCCGAAGCGCTGATCCCGCGCCTGCAACCGCTGCTGAAATGGTGCGTGGCCCATCGCGTCGGCTACCGCGTGGTCGATGAGGACGACCTGCGCAAGCTTGCCGCCAGCAGCCACCATGAGGGCGTGGTCGCCGACGTGCTGCGCGAGGCGCCGCAGGCGCTGACCGCCTGGCTGCGCGACCTCGGCGAAGGCGCGGCCTGCGCGCTGTGGCTGGATGGCGTCGGCAACCCGCACAACCTCGGCGCCATCCTGCGCTCGGCCGCGAACTTCGGCGCCGCGGTGCTGCTGCCCAAGCATTCGCCGCTGCAGCTGTCGGGCGCCGCCGCGCGCGTGGCCGAAGGCGGCGCCGAAGCGGTGCCGCTGGTGCGCCTGGGCCGCGAGGACAACGCCATCGCCCAGCTGCGCGGCGCCGGCTTCGGCCTGGCCGCGACCGTGGTGCGTGGCGGCGACGACGCTTTCGCGGCAGCGTTGCCGCAGCGCCTGGTCTACGTCCTGGGCCACGAAGGCGAGGGCATGTCACCGGCACTCGCCGAGGCCTGCGACCTGCAGCTGTCGATTCCCGGCACCGGCGCGGTAGAAAGCCTCAATGTTGCCGCGGCGACTGCCGTGCTGCTCGCCCGCTGGTGGCAGGCGGCGCGCGCTTCGTAGGCGTCGCAGCGGGGAAAAGCGGTTGCCACGGATCTACGCGGATTCGCCGCGGATTTTCACGGGTAGAGCAAGGGCTTTTGCCACGGATGACGCGGATTGCGCGGATCTACACGGATCTGTCTGCGGCCACGATCCACATCAGGCGCTGTACAAGCTTTTTCCAAGAATGGCCTCTGGCGAGTTGGCTGGATGGGCTTCGGGCCACGATCCTGCCTCGGCTAGATCCGTGTAAATCCGCGCAATCCGCGTAAATCCGTGGCAAAAAAGCCCTTCCCGCCAGGTCACGGCACCGCGACTGGCGCACTGCCGAAGTTGCCTTCGGCATCCGCGGCCAGGTAGGCGAACACCGCGTAGGCCGCCGCGTTCTGTGCCAGCGCCGCGGGGTCGATCTTGTCCAGGGTGTCGTCGGGCGTGTGGTGCAGGTCGAAGTAGTCGGTGCCGTCCTGGCCCAGCCAGGCCCAGGTGGCGCCCTTGGCCGCGATCGCGATCACGTCCGGCCCCGGGCCGCCTTCGCCGGGCATGTGTTCGATGCCCAGCGGCGCCAGTGCCTCGGCGATGCGCGCTTCGGCCGCCTTGGCGTGTGCCGGCGCGCTGGTGCTGAAACCGTAGATGCGGCCGGCGCCGAAGTCGCTCTCGGCCACCAGCTGGTGGCGGGCGGCATCGGCGCCATGCGCCGCGGCGTAGGCGTTGCCGCCGTGCAGGCCCTGCTCCTCGTTGGCGAAGGCGACCACGCGGATGCTGCGTGCGGGGCGCCGCTCCAGCGCGGCGATGTGCACGGCCGCGGACAGGGTGATGCCGATGCCCGCGGCATCGTCGATCGCGCCGGTGCCCAGGTCCCAGGAATCGAGGTGCGCGCCGATCAGCACCACTTCGTCCGGAAGGCGGGCGCCGGTCATCTCGCCGATCACGTTCTGCGAGGTGTATTCGCCGTCCCAGCCACAGTCCAGCGCCAGGCGCAGGCGCACGGGGCCGCGCGCGAGCAGGCGCGCGAGCTGGTCGGCGTCGGGCACGGCCAGCGCCGCCGAAGGCACCGGCGCCAGGCCCTCGTCGAAGCGGGTGATGCCGGTGTGGGGGTTGCGGTGCGAGTCGGTGCCCGCCGAACGCATCACGAAGCCGATGGCGCCTGCGCGGATCGCCGCCGAAGGGCCGCGGCTGCGCACGCGCGAGCCGGGTCCGTAGCCGCTGCCGTCGCGGGCGCGCTCCATGCGGTAATCGACGAAGGCGATCTTCCCGGCCAGCGAGCCCACGGGCGCGGCCTCCAGCGCGGCAAGATCGGCGAAGCGCACGACCTCGGCCTCGACCGTGCCGCCGGGGCTGCCGCCGAGCGCGGTCAGGGCCAGCGGTTGCGCGTTCGCGCCCAGCACTTCGGCGGACTCGCTGCGGCGGATCCATTTCGGAAAGGTCACCGGCTCCGTCCACACCCGGTCGAAGCCGAGCTCGGCGAACTTCGCCTTCGCCCACTCGACCGCGCGCGCATCGGCCTCGCTGCCGGCCAGGCGCGGGCCGATCTCGGTGGTCAGCGATTCGGTGATGTCCCAAGCCAGACTGCTGGCCAGCGCGGTCTCGCGCAGCCGGGCGGCGACGGCCAGCGAGGCGTCGCTCATGCGGGTTTCGGCGGTGGCCGGTGCGGCGGCTGCGGCCGCGTCGGTGGCAGAGGCTGCGGGGACGGTGACGGCGGCGATCGCCGCGGCGAGCAACATCGGGACCAGGCGCATGGTGCTCCGGCGCGGAAAAGGACGGGGCCGCAGCTTAGCAAGCCGCGGCCCAGTGCCCATGTGCGACAAGTCCCGACCGGCGGGACGGCGCCTCAGCGCTTCAGCGAGTCGCGGATCTCGCGCAGCAGCAGCACGTCCTCCGGCGGCGCTTCCGGCGCTGCGGGTTCTTCCTGCTTGCGGCTCATGCGGTTGATCGCCTTGACCACCATGAAGATCGCGAAGGCCACAATGATGAACTGGATCAGTGCGTTGATGAACTCGCCGTAGCCGATCACCACCGCGGGCACGGCTTCGCCGGCGGCATCGACGCTGGCTTCCTTGAGGGTGATGGCCAGGTTGGAGAAGTCGACCCCGCCGATGAGCAGGCCGATCGGCGGCATGATCACGTTGTCGACCAGCACGGACACGATCTTGCCGAAGGCGGCACCGATGACCACGCCGACGGCGAGGTCGATGACGTTGCCGCGCATTGCGAATTCCTTGAACTCACTCATCATGCCCATCGCGATCTCCCTGGTTGTGGATGGTGTGGCGGCTGTCAGCCTACACGCGCCGGGATGATCCGGCAGCGCAGGGTGATGGCCTCGTCGAGGGTGGCCTCGCAGACGTCGCCCGGGGACAGGGCGGCGACGCCCGCCGGGGTGCCCATGAATACGAGGTCGCCTGCGCGCAGGGCGTAGAGCTTCGACAGTTCGTGGAGGATGTCGGGCACGTCCCAGATCAGGTCCGACAGCGGCGCGGCCTGGCGCTCGACGCCGTTCACCGCCAGCGACAGCCGGCGCGGGGACAGCTCGCCGATCTCGCCGGCCGGCACCAGTTCGCTCAGCGGCGCGGACTCGTCGAAGCCCTTGCCGGTGTCCCAGGGCAGGCCGGCCTGCTTGGCGGCAGCCTGCAGGTCGCGGCGGGTCAGGTCGAGGCCCACGCCGTAGCCGAAAACGAGGGCCTGGGCATCGGCGCGGTCGAGCACGCCGTCGGGCGCGTCGCGGCCCAGCGCGACCACCAGCTCCACCTCATGGTGCAGGTCGGCGGTGGCCGGCGGGTAGTGGACTTCGCCGCCGGTGGCCACGGCGTCGGCGGGCTTCATGAAGAACACCGGGCGGCCGCGCTCGGCCTTCGAGGCCGGGGCCTGCGCGCCCATTTCGCGGGCGTGGTCGGCGAAGTTGCGGCCCACGCAGTAGATGCGGCGCACGGGGAAGCAGCCACCGCCGCGGACCGGCACGCGGACCGGCGCCGGCGCGGGGATCACGTCGGTCATGGAAGGCTCCAGGAGGGGGTGAGCGTCAGGCTCAGTGGGGCAGGGAGTGCGCCGGCTTGTCGACCACGCGGTACTCGGCATCGACCACCCGGCCTGCGTGCGGCGCGGGGCGACGGCGCAGCAGGCGGCGCACCAGGCCGATCGCCAGCATCGCCGTGCCGATCACCACGCCGAACACCAGCAGCACCGCCAGCAGGGCCAGGCCGAGCAGGCCCACGGCCAGGCGCAGCAGCGGATGCCGGGGCTTGCGCGGCGCGAACACGGCGCCGAGCTGGCTGGCATCGAAACGGGCATGGAAGCTGCGGAAGGTGCGGTTGATCATGGGGTGGTGCCAGAATGTGAAATCTTGGTGATGAAGCGAGTATCGGGCCGATGGCGCCGGAAGATGTAAGTGAAGCGTTAACCCAGGCCGCTGGCGCGCCGCTGCTGGCGCTCGACGCGCTTGCGCCGGGCGCCTTCGCCGAGGTCGAGGGCCTGGTCGAGGGCGAAGCCGAATCACTGGTCCTCCATCGCGACGCCGCCGGTGATGTCCGCGCCTGGCTCAACGTCTGCCCGCACGCCGGCCGCCGCCTGGACTGGGCGCCGGGGCAGTTCCTGGTGTCGAAGGAAGGGCTGCTGGTGTGCGCGGTGCACGGCGCCAGCTTCGAGACCGTGGGGGGCGTGTGCGAGGCCGGTCCCTGCCGCGGCGAAGCCCTGCGCGCGGTCCCGGTCGAGGTCCGCGACGGCGCGGTCTGGCTGGCCGGCTGACGGCTGCGGCCGTCAGAAGATCAGGTTCACCATTCCCACCACCACCAGCAGGTAGGCGATCGACAGCGCCGAGCCCACGCGCCAGAGGTCGCGCGCGGAGTAGTCGGCCGGGCCGGTGATCATCGACACCACCGGGTTGGACGCCGTGACCATGTTGTTGGACGCGGCCAGCGCCACGATCAGCGCGAAGGCGGTCGGGTCGCCGCCGGCGGCCAGGGCCAGGTTGATCGCCAGCGGCACCATCACGATGGTCGCGCCGACGTGGCTGATCACCAGCGAGAACACCGAGGTCAGCGCGGCCATGGCGAACTGCAGCAGCCACACCGGCACCCCGTCGGGCAGTTCCTCGACGGTGTGGCCGGCGATCCAGGCCGCCGCGCCGCTGGTGTCCATGGCCCAGCCCAGCGGGATCAGGCAGGCCATCAGGAACACCGTCTTCCAGCTGATCGCCGAATAGGCCTCGTCCATCTTCAGCACGCCGCAGACCAGCATGCCGGCCACGCCGGTCATCAGCGCGATCGAGGTCGGCAGGTCCGAGCCCAGCGCCACCAGGATGGTGACCGCGAAGATCGCCATCGCCACCTTGAACTTGTGCGGCCGCTGCTCGCCCTTGGGGTAGTCGGTGACCACCACGAAGTCACGCTTGGCCGCGGTCTGCGCCAGATCCTGCCAGATGCTGTGCAGCACCAGCATGTCGCCGGCGCGCAGCGGCATGTTGCGGACGTCGTCGCGCAGCACTTCCTTGTCACGGTTCACCGCCAGCAGGCTGATGCCGTAGTTCTTGCGCAGCGACAGCTCGGCCGCGCTCTTGCCGATGAACTTCGAGGTCGGCGGCACCACGGCCTCGGAAATGCCGGCGCGGCTGGGGTTGAACAGGTCACCGAACTCGCGCAGCCGCGCCGTCATGCGCAGCATGTTGTTCTGGGCGAAGTCGGCGACCTGCTGCCGTGGGCCCATCGCGCCGATCACGCTGCCGACCCAGATGCGGGCGTCGCCCGGCGGTGCCAGCCGCGAATCGTTGCCGGTCTTGAGCGCCAGCAGCAGCGGCGCGCCGTGCACGTTCTCGGCCTCGCCCAGCGCCATGCCCACCAGCGGGCTGTCGGCGCTGACAGTGAGCTCGAAGACGTCGCCTTCGATGCCGTAGGCGCGGGCGAAGTAGCTCTGGGTGCGCGCCGGGGTCACGCTGCCGTCGCTCTCGCCGCCGCCGCCCAGCAGCCGGTCGCCGAAGAAGTGGAAGTAGGCCAGCGCGATCACCAGCAGCGTCAGGCCGATCGGCAGCGGCGCGAACATCGGCAGCGGCTCGAGCGTGGCCACGCCCGAGGGCAGGTTGGCGTTGGCCGCCACCAGCAGGTCGTTGAGCAGGATCAGCGGCGAGTTGCCGACCATGGTCAGCGAGCCGCCCATGATGATCGCGGCGCAGATCGGCAGCAGGAAGCGCGACAGGCGCAGGCCGGTACGCGAGGCCAGGCGCGAAGCCACCGGCAGGTACAGCGCCATCACCGAGGGGTTCTGCATGAAGGAGGAGTTGAGGCCGGCCACCGCCGAGGTGTAGAGCAGCAGCCGCTTTTCCATGCCCTTGGACCGGCGCAGCAGCCAGGCCGCCAGGCGGTTGAGCGCGCCGGTGCGGTCCAGGCCCATGCCCAGGATCATGGTCGCGATGATGCTGATCACCGCGTTCGACGAGAAGCCGTTGAAGATGTCCTCGGGCGCGACCAGGCCGGTCAGGCCCAGCACCACCAGCACCACCAGGGCGACGAGGTCGGCGCGCACGCGCTCGAACAGGAACAGCACCATCACCAGCGCGACCAGCCCGAGCACGAGCGTCATGTCGGTGGTGAGTGCAAGCGTGTCCATGTCCTGCGCCTAGTCCCCCGTCCTGTCGTAGAGCAGGTCCCAGACCCCGTGCCCGAGCCGTTGGCCGCGGCTCTCGAAGTGGGTCTGTGGACGCCAGTCCGGCCGCGGCACCTGGCCGCGCGGACCGGCGCGGTTGGCGATTCCGGGCGTGGCGTCGAGCACGTCCCACATCTGCTCGGCATAGTCCTGCCAATCGGTGGCGAGGTGCAAGCGGCCATCGGGCGCGAGCTTGCGCACCAGCAGCGCGGCGAACTCCGGGTTCACCAGCCGGCGCTTGTTGTGGCGCTTCTTGTGCCAGGGATCGGGGAAGTAGATGCGCACTTCGTCGAGGCTGGCATCGGCGACTTCGTTCTCCAGCACTTCCACCGCGTCGTGGTGGTAGAGACGGACGTGGTCGCTGCCATCTTCGGCGAGTGCGTTGAGCAGGCGGCCGACGCCGGGGGCATGGACCTCGATGCCGATGTGGTCGCGGCCCGGGTCACGCGCGGCCGAGTAGCGCAGCGCTTCGCCGTTGCCGAAGCCGATCTCGAGGATCCGCGGCGCGCTGCGCCCGAAGGCGGCGTCGAAGTCGCGCGGCGTGCCCGCGTAGTCCAGGCCGAAGCGCGGCCACAGCGCGTCGAAGGCGCGCTGCTGGGCCGGCGTGAAGCGGCCCTGGCGCAGCACGAAGCTGCGCACGCGGCGGTGCCCGTCCTCGACGGTGAAGGGCTTGGGCGGTGCCTTCGATCCCGGACTGGAGAACGGGTCGGTCATCAGCCGACCAGGCCGTCCACCGGGGAGGAGGCGCTGGCGTAGCGCTTGCGCGGGATGCGCCCGGCGCGGAAGGCGGCGCGGCCGGCCTCGACGGCGAGCTTCATCGCATGCGCCATCAGCACCGGCTCGCGGGCGCCGGCGATGGCGGTGTTCATCAGCACGCCGTCGCAGCCGAGCTCCATTGCGATCGCGGCGTCCGAGGCGGTGCCCACGCCGGCGTCGACGATGATCGGCACCTTCGCGTTGTCGACGATCTCGAGCAGGTTCCAGCGGTTCTGGATGCCCAGGCCCGAGCCGATCGGCGCGGCCAGCGGCATCACCGCCACGCAGCCGATCTCCTCCAGGCGTTTGGCCAGGATCGGATCGTCGGAGGTGTAGACCATCACCTGGAAGCCGTCGGCGACCAGGGTCTCGGCGGCGGCCAGGGTCTGCACCACGTCCGGGAACAGGGTGCGCTGGTCGCCCAGCACTTCCAGCTTCACCAGCGAGTGGCCATCGAGCAGCTCGCGCGCGAGGCGGCAGGTGCGCACGGCCTCGTCGGCGGTGTAGCAGCCGGCGGTGTTGGGCAGGATGGTGTAGCGGTCGGGCGGCAGCACGTCGAGCAGGTTCGGCTCGCCCGGGTCCTGGCCGATGTTGGTTCGGCGGATGGCCACGGTGACGATCTCGGCGGCCGCGGCCTCGGTGGCCAGGCGGGTCTCTTCGAGGTCCTTGAACTTGCCGGTGCCGGTGAGCAGGCGGGAACGGTAGCGCTTGCCGGCGATGACGAGGGCGTCGTCGCCGAAGGTGTCTTGGCTGGTCATTGCGCCATTATTGCGCAACTTCGCGCTTCAGCCGCCCCCGAGCGCGTGCACGATCTCGATCCGGTCGCCGTCCTTCAGCGCGTGTTCGGCGTGCAGGCTGCGCGGCACGATGGCGCCGTTGACCTCGACCGCGACCTTGCGCCCGGCCAGGTCCTTCGCTTCGAGCAGGGCGAGGACGGTGCAGGGGCCGGGAAGGGCCTGCGGCTCGCCGTTGAGGATGATGTCCATGCCGGCATTGTCGCCCGGGGGCAGGGCGATTGCATGCCTGCGCGACCGTACGCGGCCATGCCGCACTGCACCTTGAGCGCATCCGCGACCGTATGGAACGATGCGCGGCCACGGTCCGGCACCCGCGCCGAGACACGACGTCCCCCCAGGAGCCCCCTGATGTCCAAGCGCAATGCCGTCCACACCGCACTTGCCGCCGCGCTCGCGCTGGCCGTGCTGCCCGCCGCCGCCCACGACCAGCCGTTCTCGCAGACGGTGTTCTTCGGCGACAGCCTGACGGACGCCGGCTATTTCCGGCCCCTGCTCCCGCCCGAGGTGCAGGCGGTCACCGGCCAGTTCACCACCAACCCCGGCCTGGTGTGGTCGCAGTGGCTGGCGGAGTACTACGGCACCCAGGCCCGTCCCAACGGCAACGGCCAGACCGGCGACAACCACGCCGCCGGCGGCGCCCGGGTGGGCGTGGACGTCAACGGCGCGTTGGGCTTCACCCCGTCGCTGGCGACCCAGGCGGCCGGCTACCTCGCCGCCAACGGCGGCCGCGCCGATCCGGATGCCCTGTATACGGTCTGGGGCGGCGCCAACGACCTGTTCGCAGTGACCTCGGACCCCGCCAACGCCCAGGCCATCATCGGCGGCGCGGTGACCGCGCAGGTGGGGATCATCGGCAGCCTGCAGGCCGCGGGCGCGCGCTACGTGCTGGTGCCCAACATCCCCGACCTCGGCGTGACGCCGGGCTTCCTGGCCCAGGGGCCGGGGGCCGCGGCGCAGGGCACGGCCCTGGCAACGACCTACAACGAGGCCCTGTTCGGCGCCCTGGCCGCCAACGGCCTGAGCGTGATCCCGGTCGACACCTTCAGCTTCCTGCAGGAAGTGGTGGCCAACCCGGCGCTGTTCGGCATTTCCAACGTCACCGGCACCGCCTGCATGCCGCAGATCACCGCGCAGTCGCTGACCTGCAATCCGACCAGCCTGGTCAGTCCGGACGCACCGCAGACCCACCTGTTCGCCGACGGCGTGCACCCGGCCAGCGGCGCCCACGTCGCGCTGGCCGACCTGGCCATCGCCGCGATCGAGGCGCCGCGGCAGATGGCGGTGCTGCCGCACTCGGCCGCAGGCACCGGCCGCGACCGCGCCGCGCGCGTGGGTGCGCAGGCGAATGCGCGCGGCGACGCCACCGGTTCGCGCTGGTGGGCGGACTTGCGCGGCGACTTCCAGCGCTATGACCACGGCAAGCACTACGACGGCGCCGGCCCGGCGCTGACCGTCGGCATGGACTGGGGCAGCGACGGCCTGTCCTGGGGCGGCTTCCTCGGCTACGGTGCGCAGGGCAACGACTGGGGCGCCCGCCGCGGCAACTGGGACCAGTCCGAGCTCTCCATCGGCGGCTATGCCGGATGGAACGGCGAGTCGGGTGCCTGGGTCAACGGCCAGCTCAGCTACAGCCGCATCGACTTCGACATCGAGCGCCAGGTGCCGCTGGGCCCTGCGTTGCGCACGCACACCGCCTCGACCGACGGCAGCAACCTGACCGTGGCGGTGCAGGGCGGCTGGGACTTCGGCGACGGCGCCCTGCGCCACGGCCCGGTGCTGGGCGTGGTCGCGCAGCGGATCGAGGTCGACGGCTTCGCCGAAAGCGATCCGACCCTCTCGACCTCGCTCGCCTATCCCGACCAGGAGTTCGATTCGCTGGTCGGCAGCGCCGGCTGGCAGCTGGCCTACACCATCCACGACCACCTGGTGCCCTACGCGCGGATCACCATCGACCGCGAGTTGGAGGACGAGGCCACGCAGGCCTTCGGGCGTTCGCAGTCGATCGCCGGCTCGCTGCCGTACGCGGTGCCGGGCGTGGAATACGACCAGTCCTGGACGACCCTGACCTTCGGTGCGCGCACGAAGCTGTTTGGCCTGGACGCCAACATCGGCGCCAGCGTCAACAATGGCCAGAAGGGCGGCAAGCACTCGATGGTCTTCGCCAGCGTCGGCGCCGGCTTCTGAGCCACGGGGCGCCGCGCGGATCGTCCGCGCGGCGTTGCCAAGCGTGGCGGCCGCGCCCTAGACTGGCCGCCCCGTGCGGGCGTAGCTCAATGGTAGAGCTGTAGCTTCCCAAGCTACTGACGAGGGTTCGATTCCCTTCGCCCGCTCCATCTTCGCGGTCCGTGGCCCCGCCACCGGCACCGCCCCCGGTCGACGGCCAAGCGCGCGGTAATGCGATTCATTACCATGCGCGTTCCCTTTGTCGAGAATCCCGCAATGAAGAGCCTGTCCTTCCTGTTCGCCGGCCTGGTGCTGGCCTTTGGCCTGTCCGATTTCGCGCTTGCCGACGAGCGTCCCGACCACTTCGAAGGTGAGAAGGCCGCGAACCTGGAAGACGCCCTGGCACACCTGTCGACGTACAACGCGCGGCTCGAATCGATCCTGGCCAAGGACGAGCTGGGCCCCGAGGACACCGCCGAGATCCACGAGCTGACCTACACGCTCGAGAACGCGCTGGCGAAGATCAAGTCGGAAGTCGAAGGCCTGGAGGAAACCCTGGAAGCGGTGCACGTCGCCTCCGAGCGCTACGAGGTCGAGACCGTGCGCAGCCAGGGCCGCAAGTACCTGGACCACTCGGCGAAGCTCGCGAAGTAACCGGCGTTCCCGCGCGCATGAAACTCGCGATCCTTTCGCGCAACGGCAAGCTGTACTCCACGCGCCGCCTGGTCGAGGCGGCGCGCCAGCGCGGGCACAGCGTCCGCGTGCTCGATCCGCTGCGCTGCTACATGCGCATCGGCAAGGACGGTTTCGCGCTGCGCTACAAGGGCCAGTCCCTGGCCGGCTACGGCGCGGTGATCCCGCGCATCGGCGCGTCGATCAACCGCTACGGCACCGCCGTGCTCCACCAGTTCGAACTGATGGGCTGCCACACGCCCAACCCCGCGGCGGCGATCAAGGACGCGCGCGACAAGCTGCGCTGCCACCAGCTGCTGGCGGCGCAGGGCATCGACATGCCGCTGACCGTGTTCGGCGACAACCCCGACGACACCGACGACCTGCTGGCGATGCTCGGCGAGCCGCCGCACGTCATCAAGCTCACCGAGGGCAGCCAGGGCCGCGGGGTGATGCTGACCGAGAAGCCCTCGGCCTCGCGCGGCGTGGTCGATGCGCTGCGCGGGCTGTACGCGACCTTCCTGCTGCAGGAGTACATCGCCGAGGCCGGCGGCGCCGACATCCGCTGCCTGGTGGTCGGCGACGAGGTGGTGGCGGCGATGCGGCGGCAGGCGCCGGAGGGCGACTTCCGCGCCAACCTGCACCGCGGCGGGGTGGCCGAAGCCTTCGCCCTGGACCCGGCCGCCGCCGAACTGGCGGTGCGGGCGGCGAAGGTGCTGGGCCTGGGCGTGGCGGGGGTGGACCTGATCCTCTCGGCGCGCGGGCCGCTGGTGCTGGAGGTCAATGCCTCGCCGGGCCTGGAGGGCATCGAGTGTTCCACCGGTGTCGATGTCGCCGGGCGGATCATCGAGTTCGTTGCGGCGGGGGCCACGGGCACCGGGATGGCGTCGCGCAAGCGTGTGAGAAAACCCCGCGGAACGAAATTTTAACGGGGCGTTTAACAGGCCCTTAATCGCATCGCGGGTAGCTTGAACCGACCGAAATCCCTCGTGCGTCATCGAGGTCTCTCCTGTCGTCAGTCGTGGATTACGGTCATCGGGGCAATACGTTTCGGCCCGGGCAAGCCACTTGCCCGGGCCGCTTTCTGTCCGCCCGGGCGTCATCGCGGGAGCCCGCGGTGGCTTGTGCAAGAATCGGGCGATCCGGGAACGCCCGCCGTCTGGAACGGTCCAATCCCGACCCCTGAACAGGACCCTCGCATGCGCATCCTCGTGATCGAAGACAACCAGGACATCGCCGCCAACATCGGTGACTACCTGGAGGACCGCGGCCATACGGTCGACTTCGCCGCCGACGGCGTGACCGGCCTGCACCTGGCGGTGGTCCACGACTTCGACGCCGTCGTACTCGACCTGAACCTGCCGGGCATGGACGGGCTGGAGGTCTGCCGCAAGCTGCGCAACGAGGCGCGCAAGCAGACCCCGGTGCTGATGCTGACCGCGCGAGACAGCCTGGACAGCAAGCTTGCCGGCTTCGACTCCGGCGCCGACGACTACCTGATCAAGCCCTTCGCGCTGCAGGAGGTCGAGGTCCGGCTCAACGCGCTCTCGCGCCGCGGCAAGGGCGTGCAGACCCGCGTGCTGGAAGTCGCCGACCTGGAATACAACCTCGACACCCTCGAGGTGCGCCGCGCCGGCAAGCTGGTGCAGCTCAACCCCACCGCGCTGAAGATCCTGCAGGCGCTGATGGAGGCTTCGCCGGCGGTGGTCACCCGCCAGGAACTGGAAACCCGCGTCTGGGGCGAGGAACTGCCCGATTCGGACAGCCTGCGCGTGCACATCCACGGCCTGCGCGCGGTGATCGACAAGCCGTTCCCGACCCAGCTGGTGCAGACGCGCCATGGCATCGGCTACCGGATCGCCGCGCCCGATGCCTCAGCCTGAGGCGGGTGCAGACGCGCCCGCGATCCTCGGGCGCCGCCGCTACCGGCGCAGGCTGCGCAGCCGCATCATCCTGTCCTTCGCCCTGCTGGGGCTGGGGCTGACGGCCATGTTCGCGATCGCGGCGGCCTATGTCGGCGCCGTGGTCGAGGACGAGGCGGTCGGCCGGGTGCTCAAGCACAACGTCGACGAATACGCCGAACGCTTCTACGAGGATCGCTCCGCGCAGTGGGCGCCGCTGGGCAGCGTGCGCGCGCACGTCTACGGTCCGGGCGGGCGCCAGAACGTGCCCCCGGACTGGGCGGAGCTCGATACCGGCCTCTACAACATCACCGGCGAGGAGGACGGCGAGTCCTTCGTCTACCGGCTGGTGGTGAAGAAGGACGCGGACTACTGGTTCTTCCTCGCCCAGGACATGACCAACACCGCCGAGGTGCGCGCGCGCATCAAGCTGATCCTGATCGCCGCGGTGGTGCTGTTCACGGTGCTCGCCGGCATCATCGGCTGGTGGTCGGCCTCGCGGGTGATGCGGCCGGTGTCGGAGCTGGCGAACCTGCTGGGTGCCTCCGATGAAAGCGCGCGCCCCGCGGCGCTGGCACCGCATTTCCCCGATGACGAAGTGGGTGAGCTTGCGACCGCGCTCGACGACTACGCCGCGCGCCTGACCGAGGTGGTGCAGCGCGACCGCGAATTCAACGCCGACGTCAGCCACGAGCTGCGCACGCCGCTGGCGGTGATCAAGGGCGCGGTCGAACTGCTGCTGTCCCGGCCGGACCTCGACGACAAGACGCTGGTTCGCCTGCAGCGGATCCAGCGCGCCGAGGCGCAGTGCACCGACCTGATCAGCGCCCTGCTGCTGCTCTCGCGCGCCGAGCGTGGACACGGCCGTGCCGACGTCTATCGCGTCGCCGAGCAGCTGCTGGAGGCGCACCGCTCGCAGCTGGGTGGCAAGCCGCTCGAACTCCGCCTCGAAGGCGAGCCGGGAACCCTGGTGGTGGACGCGCCGGAATCCGCGGTCTCGGTCGCGCTGGGCAACCTGATCGGCAACGCGGTGAAGTACACCACCGAGGGTGCGGTGATCGTGCGCCTGGCCGGGAATGCGGTGGACGTCGTGGATTCCGGCCCGGGCCTCAGCGCCGAGGATGCCGCCCACCTGTTCGAGCGCGGCTACCGCGGCAGCCATGCCGAGCACACCCACGGCGGCGGCATCGGCCTGTCGATCGTGCGCCGCCTGTGCAGCCTCTACGACTGGCAGGTGCGCGTGGTGCCGGGCGAGGAGCGCGGCGTGGTGGCCACGCTGCGCTTCGACATCACGGACCCGGCAGCCGGCTGAAGCCTGCCGCGCCGGGCTCGCGGCCCCCGACTCAGTCGGCCAGCGGCTCCAGCCAGCCGTAGGTGTCGGGCGTGCTGCCGTCGAACAGGCCGAAGAACAGCGCCTGCAGCCGGCGGGTCACCGGGCCTGCCTTGCCGGCGCCGACCTGGCGGCCGTCGACCGAGCGGATTGGCGTGATCTCGGCGGCGGTGCCGCACATGAACAGCTCGTCGCACAGGTACAGGTACTCGCGCGGCAGGTCGCGCTCGACCACCTGGATGCCGGCGTCGCGCGCGAGGCGGATGATCGAGTCGCGGGTGATGCCGTTGAGCAGCGCCGCGCTCACCGGTGTGGTGTGCAGGGCGCCGTCGAAGACCAGGAACAGGTTCTCGCCGGCGCCCTCGCTGAGCAGGCCCGTGGAGGCCAGCGCGATGCCCTCGCCGAAGCCCAGGCGCCGCGCCTCGCGCGCCACCAGCTGGCCGGACAGGTAGTTGCCGCCGGCCTTGGCGCCGGCCGGGATGGTGTTGGGCGCGAAGCGCTGCCAGCTCGACACGCAGGCGTCGATGCCGTTCTCCAGCGCGTCGGGGCCGAGGTAGGGGCCCATGTGCCAGGTCGCCACCGCGACGTCGATCGGGGTGTCGGCGCTGAGGCCGAAGCCACCCAGGCCACGCCAGGCGACCGGGCGCAGGTAGGCCTGCTCCAGGCCGTTGCGACGCACCACTTCATGGCAGGCGGCGTTGAGCTGATCGAGCGTGTAGGGGATTTCGATGTCGTGGATGCGCGCCGAGGCGTACAGGCGGCGGTTGTGGTCCTGGAGGCGGAAGATCGCGCTGCCGGTCGGCGTCTTGTAGGCGCGGATGCCCTCGAACACCGAGGAGCCGTAGTGCAGGCCGTGCGACATGACGTGGGTGGTGGCTTCCGCCCAGGGCTTGATGCCGCCGTTGTGCCAGATCCATTCGGGGTACTGCATCGCGCTGCTCCTTGGTGTTGACCCGCTATTGTGCCGCACCGGGCTCAGAGCGATATCCACCAGCAGTCCATGTGCCGGCGCAGGCCGAAGGTGGTGGTCGAGGGCGTGACGCCGTCGCTCAACACCTGGTCGATGCGCAGCGCGACCGGACGCCGCGGCGCGGCTGCCGCGGCCGGCATCGCGGCACCGCCATCGGGCGTGGCCAGCGGGGTGGGCGGCGGTCGCACGCTGATACCGTCGGGACTGGTCGTGACGACGGGCTGCGCCTCGACGACCACGGGCCGGGCCGGGCGCAGCGCGGTGATGTTGACCAGCGGGCGCTGGCTGATCGCGTCCAGCCGCTGGATCACGGAATAGCCGGCGCTGTGGCCCATGCCGACCCAGTGGTAGCTGCGGGCCAGCCGGTTGCCGTCGCGGGCGTCGATCGCCGAAGTCACTTCGAAGACCAGGTCCTGCAGGCGCCGCGAGCAGCCGCCCCGGTAGCGCAGCGCGGCCGCGCCAATGCCGCCGCCAGTCTGCGGCCGGTTCTCGACCGCGCCCAGGGACGTGCAGGCGCGGTCGGTGTACACGGTGCCGCCGTCGGGCGTCGTGCAGCGGCGGACTTGGGCGTGGACGGGCGCGGGCATGGCCGCGGCGATCGCCACGGCCGACAGCAGCGCGCCGGCCACGGCAGGATGTCGCGGGTACGGCATCGGCCAAGGGTACAGGGGCCGGCCACCGCGCAGAAGCGGCGGCAGGCTCAGCCCAGGCGTTCGAGTACCGAAGTCGTGGGCCGCGACAGGTTGAGCGTGTAGAAGTGCAGTGCGGGAGCACCGCCCTCGATCAGGCGCCGGCACAGCTCGGCTACGAAGTCGGCGCCCAATGCGCGGATGCTGTCGACGTCGTCGCCATGGGCGGCCATGCGCTTGCGCAGCCAGCGCGGGATCTCGGCGCCGCAGCCTTCGGAGAAGCGCCGCAGCTGCGAGAAGTTCGAGATCGGCATGATGCCCGGCACGATCGGCACCTCGACCCCGGCCGCGCGCGCGTCTTCGACGAAGCGGAAGTAGGCGTCGGCGTTGTAGAAGTACTGGGTGATCGCGCCGTCGGCGCCGGCATCGACCTTGGCCTTGAAGTGGCGCAGGTCGATGATCGCGTCCTCGGCCTGGGGATGGACCTCGGGGTAGCAGGCGACCTCGATGTGGAAGTGGTCGCCGTGCTCGGCGCGGATGAAGGCGACCAGGTCGGTGGCATGGCGGAAGTCGCCCGGATGGCCCATGCCCGAGGGCAGGTCGCCACGCAGGGCGACGATGCGGTGGCAGCCGGCGTCGCGGTAGTCCTGCAGCAGGGCTGCGATCTCGGCGCGGGTGCCGCCGACGCAGGACAGGTGCGGCGCCGCGTCGAAGCGGTGCTCCCGCGACAGCGCCCGGATCGTCTCCCCGGTGTAGCTCAGCGTGGAGCCACCGGCGCCGAAGGTGCAGGACACGTACTCGGGGCGGTAGCGTTTGAGCCGCTTCGCGGTGCGGGCGAGCTGCGCGCGCTGGTCGTCGTTCTTGGGTGGGTAGAACTCGAAGCTGATGGGTGTCATGGGTCCGGCGCCGGTCGGGGTGGGGCGATCATATCGCTTTATCGCGATAGATGTGAACGAATGACGGCGGCCTCCGCGGCCATGCCTGTTTCCGGCGCGGGATGCGGGTGTTGGCCGGCCGGTGGATACGCGTGCCGGAAAGACGAAGGGCGCCCGCAGGGGGCGCCCTTCATTGCTGCCGACGCCGGTTCCGCGGCATCGCGTGTCGCAGACCGGCCGCGCCTGGAGCGGCGCCCGGGGCTCAGTAGCGGTAGTGCTCCGGCTTGAACGGACCTTCCACCGGCACGCCGAGGTAGTCGGCCTGTTCCTTCGTGAGCTTCGTCAGCTTCACGCCGATCTTCTCCAGGTGCAGGCGGGCGACTTCCTCGTCGAGCAGCTTGGGCAGGATGTAGACCTTGTTGGCGTACTCGTCCTTCTTCGCCCACAGGTCGATCTGCGCGAGCGTCTGGTTGGCGAAGGAGTTCGACATCACGAAGCTCGGGTGGCCGGTGGCGCAGCCCAGGTTGACCAGGCGGCCTTCGGCGAGCAGGAACATGGCGTTGCCGTTCGGAAGGATGAACTTGTCCACCTGCGGCTTGATGTTGACGATTTCCACGCCGGCCAGCGCCTTGAGCGCATCGACCTGGATCTCGTTGTCGAAGTGGCCGATGTTGCAGACGATGGCCTGGTCCTTCATCGCGGTCATGTGCTCGACGCGGATGATGTCCTTGTTACCGGTGGTGGTGACGTAGATGTCGGCCTCGCCGAGGGTGTCCTCGACGGTGGCGACCTCGTAGCCTTCCATCGCCGCCTGCAGGGCGCAGATCGGGTCGATCTCGGTGACGATCACGCGGGCGCCGTAGGCGCGCAGCGAGGCCGCGCAGCCCTTGCCGACGTCGCCGTAGCCGCAGACCACGGCCACCTTGCCGGCCAGCATCACGTCCAGCGCGCGCTTGAGGCCGTCGGCCAGCGACTCGCGGCAGCCGTAGAGGTTGTCGAACTTCGACTTGGTGACCGAGTCGTTGACGTTGATCGCCGGCACCAGCAGCTTGCCGTCCTGGGCCAGCTGGTAGAGGCGGTGCACGCCGGTGGTGGTTTCCTCGGAAACGCCCTTCCAGTCGCGGACGACGGTGGTCCAGAACCCGGCGCGTTCCTTCGCGACGCGCTTGAGCAGGTTCTTGATGACCTGCTCCTCGTGGCTGCCCGAAGGCGAGTTCACCCAGGACTCGTCGCCCTGCTCCAGCTCGTAGCCCTTGTGGATCAGCAGCGTCACGTCGCCGCCGTCGTCGACCACCAGCTGCGGGCCGAGGAAGCCGCCCTGGCCGTCGGGGAAGCTCAGCGCATCCAGTGTGCAGTCCCAGTACTCCTCCAGAGTCTCGCCCTTCCAGGCGAACACCGGGGTGCCGCTGGCGGCAATGGCCGCGGCGGCGTGATCCTGGGTCGAGAAGATGTTGCACGACGCCCAGCGCACGTCGGCGCCGATGTCCTTGAGGGTTTCGATCAGGACCGCGGTCTGGATCGTCATGTGCAGCGAGCCTGTCACGCGCACGCCCTTGAGCGGCGCATTGGTGGCGTGCTTGCGGCGGATGGACATCAGGCCGGGCATCTCGTGCTCGGCGATGTCGATCTCCTTGCGGCCCCAGTCGGCCAGGGAGATGTCGGCGATCTTGTAGTCGCCTTCGGTGGAGAAGGTCTTGACCTGTGCGTTCATTCGGAAGCTCCGGTTTCTGCTCCCTGTCCCGCTCGCGGGAGAGGGTGGGTGAGGTGAACCGGGCGCCGTTGCAGGAATCATCGCCGAGCCTGGTGGACGGGGCTTCATCGGAAGCCGGCCCATCGCAGCGCCCCTCGGCGGAAGCCGCGGATTATATACGCCCCCGGCTGACCAGCGCAGGAGCGGGGCGGCTTCGCGGGCCGCGACCTAGGGTTGGACCGGGTGTGGCATGCGGCCGGCGCCCCCTAGGCTTGCGGTATCCCCCAGAAGCCCCCGGAAGCCCCGCATGACCGTCAACGCCGTCGGATACCACCCGCCCGTCCAGCCGCCGCCGCCGGCGGATCCGCCGAAGCAGTACGAAGTCGTGCACGGCGACACCATCGCCAGCATCGCCAAGGCCAACGGCACCACGCCACAGGCGCTGATCGGGGCCAATCCGCAGCTGGCCAACCCGGACAACCTCTATCCGGGCGATGCGCTCAACCTGCCGGCGGTCGCCAAGGACGCCGATTCCGGCGGTGGCTCGGTCAAGGTCAACGGTGAAGAGACAACCAGGACCGGCACCGACGACAACGGCACCAGCTCCAAGAGCGAGACCAGCGTCGGCGTGTCCGACGACGGGGTCACGGTGGGCGGCAAGCAGACCGACAAGACCACGACCACCGATGCCGACGGCAACAAGACCACCAGCGGCACCACCGCCGGCGGCAGCATCGGCGTGGATCCCGACAAGGGCACGGTCTCGCTTTCGGCCAACGGCGGCTTCACCGAAAGCGTCAAGAATTCGAAAGGCGTCGGCCTGAGCTTCGGCATCGATTACGGCACCACCGTGGTCGCCGGCAAGAAGACCGAGGACGGCATCACCACCTACTCCGTCTCCAGCGACGTTTCGGTGTCGCTGAGCGGCGGCCTGGACGTCAAGCAGGCTGGCGTGGAAGTCGGGCATACCCGCGGGATCAAGGCCTCCTACGAGGTATCGATGCCGGAGCAGGCGGCCAGGAACATCGATCTGGCCACCGTCAACCCGTTCGATCCCTCGTCGATGCCGACCGGCACCGTCGTCAAGATCGACGGCTCCGACTACACCAGCAACGAGTTCAAGGCCACCTTCAGGAACATCGCCGCCGAGACCAAGGTGACCAGCGAGGAGGGCACCAGCCTCCTGGTCGAGAAGACCGGGGCCGAGACCGTCCGGGTGACCGCCGGCCCGACCGAGGCCATCCAGGCCTACAACGGCGTCGGCCTGGACTTCGAACAGGTCAAGGTGATGCTGGGCAACGACACCAGCCTGAGCGGCGCGACGCTCAAGACCGCGGAGTTCGACCTGTCCACGCCCGAGGGCCTGGCGGGGTACAACGACTTCGTGGCCAACGGCAACATGCCCGCCGACAACGGGCCGGGCATCTCGGAGGTGAAGACCATCGAGAAGCTCGACTATTCGTCGCAGAGCAAGATCGAGGCGAAGCTGGGCCCGCTGGAGCTGGGCCTCGACGGCGCGAAGAACACCGGCGACTCGGTGGTCACCACCTACCCGGACGGCACCGCGGAGCGCACCTTCAACGTGCAGTACAGCGGCAACGTGCCGATGACGCTCACGCAGAAATACGATGCCGACGGCAACGAGATGATGGACGAGCGGCAGTATGCGTTCACCCTCAAGGTCGACGAGAACACTTCGCAGCTGATCAACGCCGCGCAGACCGGCGACGTGGACAAGGCGAAGGACGGCCCGGTGAAGCCCGGCGAGACCGTGACCATCACCTATACCCACGAGGAGATGGCCGAACTGCAGGGCCATGCCGAGGACGCGCTGGAAGGCCTGGGCGGCATGGACCATGGGCTGCGCATCCTCACCCAGGATTACGACGGGAACCCGGTGGAGACCTTCGACTTCGCGCTCGGCCTGGCCCGCAACCTGGGCGGCTCGGATTACGGCAGCGCGGAACGCCTGTTCAAGATTTCCGGTGCCGCCGATGGTGACTATGGCGACAACAACTACGTGAAGCTGCCGGGCACGGTGACCGTGCAGGACAGCTGAGCCACGCGGGAGCCTGGCGTGGCGACCATGACCGTCGCCACGGTACGCAGCGCGCCGCGGCGGCTAGGGTAGATCCTTTGCCCCGACAGGATCGACGCCTTGGCCACGCACGCCCTGAAGCATTTCGCCGCCCCATTGCTGTTCGCCCTGCTGTGCGCGCATCCGTTCGCGCAGGCGGCTGACGCGCCTGCCACGCAGGCGTCCGCCGATGCGCCGTCCGGCTACCGCCTGCCCGCCGCCGGACTGCGCGCCATCGTCGATGCGCCGACCGCGCCGCGACTGTCGCTGTCGCCGCGCCGCGACCTGCTGGCCTACATGCAGCAGCCCGCGCTGCCGGGCATCGACGTGGTCGCCCAGCCCGAGCTCAAGCTCGCCGGCCTGCGCATCCATCCGCGCACGCATTCGGCCAGCGCCTTCAGCTTCAGCACCGATCTCTGGCTGCAGGCCGTGGACGGCGGTGAAGAGCGCCGCATCGAGGGCCTGCCGCAGCCGCTGGCGCTGTCGTCCCTGCAGTGGTCGCCCGACCAGCGCCACATCGCCTTCAGCCACGTCGATGCCCGCGCCGGACGGGTGGAGCTGTGGCTGGTGGACGTGGCCGGGGGCCGTGCGCGCCGGCTGCTGGAGCAGGCGCTGGGCAGCGTCACCGGCAGCGGCTTCGACTGGCTGCCCGACAGCAGCGGCCTGATCGCCCTGCTGCGGCCGGAAGGGCAGGGTGCGGCGCCGGCCGACGACGGCGTGCCCGTCGGCCCCAACATCCAGGAGACCGAGGGCAGTGGCCAGGTGCAGAGCCTGCGCACCTACCAGGACCTGCTGAAGAACGCCCACGACGAAGCGCTGTTCGCGTACTACATGACCAGCCAGCTGGTGCGCGTGGGCGTGGACGGCCGCGTGCGCGCGATCGGCGTGCCGGAGCTGTACGTCGGTGCCTCGGTCTCGCCCGATGGCGGCCACCTGCTGCGCCAGCGGCTGGAGCGCCCGTTCTCGTACGCCGTGCCGTACTCGCGCTTCCCGCGCCGGATCGACGTCATCGACCTCGACGGGCGCCTGCTGCACACCGTGGCCACGCTGCCGCTGGTCGAAGGCCTGCCCACCGGCAACGACGCGGTCGCCACGGGCGTGCGCCGGGTTTCCTGGCGTGCCGACGCGCCGGCGACCCTGGTCTGGGCCGAGGCCCAGGACGGTGGCGACCCGGCGCGCGAGGTGGAGGTTCGCGACCGGGTGTTCGCGCATGCGGCCCCGTTCCGCGGCGAACCCGAAGCCATCGCCGACCTGTCGATGCGCTACGGCGGCATCCAGTGGGGGCACGGCAGCCTTGCGCTGCTGAGCGAGTACTGGTGGAAAACCCGGCAGCTGCGCGAATGGCGGCTGTCGCCCGACACCGGCACCGCACCCGCGCTGCTGCGCGAAGGCTCCTACGAGGACCGCTATGCCGATCCCGGCGACCCGGTGATGCAGCTCGACGAGCGCGGTTTCGCCCGCCTGCTCACCACCGGCGATGGCGAAACCATCTACCGCATCGGCGACGGTGCCTCGCCCGAGGGCGACCGCCCCTTCCTCGATCGCCAGGACCTCGCCGGCGGCGGCACCGAGCGCCTGTTCCACTCGCAGGCGCCCTGGTACGAAGCGCCCATCGCCCTGCTCGACGCCGATGCCTCGCGCATCCTCACCCTGCGCGAATCGCCCACGGAACCGGCGAACGTGCTGCTGCGCACGCCGGGCGCCGCCGATGCGGAACCCGTCGCGCTGACCGACTTCCCGCATCCGACCCCCGAGCTGCGCGGCGTCAGCAAGGAGCAGATCCGCTACACCCGCGACGACGGCATCGAGCTGACCGCCGACCTCTACCTGCCCGCGGGCTATGACGCCGAGCGCGACGGCCCGCTGCCGATGCTGATGTGGGCCTACCCGCGCGAGTTCAAATCCGCCGACGCCGCCAGCCAGGTGCGCGGCTCGCCGCACCGCTTCAACCGCATCAGCTACTGGGGCCCGCTGGCCTACCTCGCGCGCGGCTACGCGGTGCTCGACGGTCCGACCATGCCGATCGTGGGCGAGGGCGACGCCGAGCCCAACGACAGCTACGTGAAGCAGCTGGTGGCCAGCGCGCAGGCGGCGGTGGACGAGGTGGTGGAGCGCGGCGTCGCCGACCGCGACCGCATCGCCATCGGCGGCCACTCCTACGGCGCCTTCATGACCGCCAACCTGCTCGCGCACTCCGACCTGTTCCGCGCCGGCATCGCGCGCAGCGGCGCCTACAACCGCTCGCTGACGCCCTTCGGCTTCCAGGCCGAGGAGCGCAACTACTGGCAGGCCACCGACACCTACCAGGCGATGTCGCCCTTCGTCCACGCCGGGAAGATCAACGAGCCGCTGCTCATCATCCACGGCGAAGAGGACAACAACTCCGGCACCTTCCCGATGCAGAGCGAGCGCCTGTTCGCGGCGATGAAGGGCCTGGGCGGCACCGCGCGCCTGGTGATGCTGCCCAACGAGTCGCACGGCTATCGCGCGCGCGAGTCGATCCTGCACATGCTGGCCGAGACCGATGCGTGGTTGGAGAAGCACGTCAAGGAGACGCCGCGCCATCCCTGATGGATCGTGTAGGGGCGCGAAGCGTTGATGCGCACCGCCCCTGGATTCGATGCGGAAGACCGGCTGGCGATGCCGGCCGTCGGGTGAAAATGAAACGGGCCGCTTCCGCGGCCCGTTTCATGTCGGCAGGGATGGATCGCGCCATCGCGCCCGAGGGCGCTCCTACAGCTTCGCGGCCTTGCGCAGCTCTTCGGCCTTGTCCGTCTTCTCCCAGGAGAACGCGGTGGCGGTGTGCTGCTTGCCGGCGGCGTCGGTGTAGCTGATCTCCTGCGGCTTGCGGCCGAAGTGGCCGTAGCTGGCGGTGCGCTGGTAGATCGGGTGCACCAGGTCCAGCATCCTGATGATCCCGTACGGGCGCAGGTCGAAGTGCTTGCGGATCAGCTTCTCGATCACCTCGTCGGACACCTTGCCGGTGCCGAAGGTGGTCACCGAGATCGAGGTCGGCTCGGCCACGCCGATGGCGTAGCTCACCTGCACCTCGCAGCGGTCGGCCAGGCCGGCGGCGACCACGTTCTTGGCGACATAGCGCGCGGCGTAGGCGGCCGAACGGTCGACCTTCGACGGATCCTTGCCCGAGAACGCGCCGCCGCCGTGGCGGGCCCAGCCGCCGTAGGTGTCGACGATGATCTTGCGGCCGGTCAGGCCGCAGTCGCCCACGGGGCCGCCGATCTCGAACTTGCCGGTCGGGTTGATGTGGAACTTGGTGCCCTTGTGCAGCCACTTGGCCGGCAGCACGGGCTTGAGGATCTCCTCGCGCACGGCCTCGATCAGGTCCTTCTGCTTCACGCCCGGAGCGTGCTGCGTGGACAGGACCACGGCGTCGATGGCGGTGGCCACGCCGTCCTCGTAGCGCAGGGTGACCTGGCTCTTGGCGTCCGGACGCAGCCACGGCAGCGGCGACTTCTTCTTCTTGCGCACCTTGGCCTGCTGCTCCACCAGGCGGTGGGACAGGTGGATCGCGGCCGGCATGTAGCTGTCGGTCTCGTTGGTGGCGTAGCCGAACATCAGGCCCTGGTCTCCGGCGCCCATCTCCTCGGGCTTCTTGCGGTCCACGCCCTGGGCGATGTGCGGCGACTGCTTGCCGATCAGGTTCAGCACGCCGCAGGTGGCGCCGTCGAAGCCGACGTCACTGGAGTCGTAGCCGATGTCCAGGATCACCTTGCGGGTCAGCGCTTCCAGGTCGATCCAGGCGCTGGTGGTGATCTCGCCGGCGACGATCGCCACGCCGGTCTTGACCATGGTCTCGCAGGCCACGCGCGCACCCTTGTCCTGGCTCAGGATGGCGTCGAGCACGGCGTCGGAGATCTGGTCGGCGATCTTGTCCGGATGGCCTTCGGAAACCGATTCGGAGGTGAACAGGGTGCTGGACATCGGCCTTATATCCCTTGATTCGGATGGAAAGATGGGCGCGCATGATACACGGGCGCGTCCCCCGGCGCATTGTGCAGCCGGCGGGCCGTTCAGGCGAGTGACGGCGAGCGCGGCCGATGGCCGGCCGGGCGGCTGTCACGCCGTCGCCGCAAATCCGACACCGGGCTGTCGCGCCGCCGCCGCAAGCTTCCGGTCCAGGCGAAGGGGAGCGTCCGGAACACAGATGCCGCGGCTTGAAGAACACCTGCACCAGCGCTGGCCGCATTGGTTCCGGGGCCGGCGGGCACGGCTGGCGCGGCCGCTGCTGCGTGGCATCGGCCGCTGGTCACGCTTCGACCGCATCGAGGACTTCCTCGCCTCGCACGGCCATCTGCGCGGCTTCGAGTTCGTCGCCGCCGCCCGCGACTTCCTGCAGCTGCGCTACGAGGTCGATCCCGAGGAGCTGCAGCGGATCCCGGCGCGCGGCCGCCTGCTGGTGGTCGCCAACCATCCCTCCGGCGCGCTCGATGCGCTGGCGCTGCTGGACTGCATCGGCCGGGTGCGTCGGGACGCGTGCATCGTCGCCAACGACCTGCTGTCGCTGGTCGAGCCGCTGGGCGAACTGATGTTGCCGGTGCGCATCCTCGGTGGACGCGTGGGCGCGGACAGCCTGGAGGCGATCGAACGCGCCCTGCGCGAGGAGCGCTGCGTGATCATCTTTCCGGCCGGCGAAGTCTCGCGCCTGGGCCCGGGCGGCGTGCGCGACGGCCGCTGGCGCCGCGGCTGCCTGCGCTTCGCCCGCGCGACCTCGGCGCCGGTGCTGCCGGTGCGGGTGGAGGCGGGCAATTCGCCGCTGTTCTACGGGATCTCGGCGCTGTACAAGCCGGCGGCCACCGCGCTGCTGGCGCGCGAGATGTTCGCGCGCCGCCAGCGGCCGCTGCGCCTGCGCGTGGGCTGGCCGAAGGTGATCGCGCCCGATGCCGACACTGCCGAAGTCCTGCGCGAGGTGCGGCGCACGCTGTACGCCATCGGCCGCCGCAGCGAGGCGCGCGTGGCCGGGATGGCGCCGATCGCGCCGGCGCTGCCGGCGGCGCAGGTGCGCGCGGCGATCGCCGGCTGCGAGCGCCTGGGCGAGACCGGCGACGGCAAGCAGATCCTGCTCGCCCGCTTCGAGGGCCCGCGCGCGCTGGAGGCGCCGCTGCTGCGCGAGCTGGGCCGCCAGCGCGAGATCGCCTTCCGCAGCGTGGGCGAGGGCACCCGCCAGGCCCGCGACCTCGACGCCTACGACGCGCACTACGACCACATCCTGCTCTGGGACGAATCCGCCTCGCGCATCGCTGGCGCCTACCGGGTGGCGCGCGGCAGCGAGGCGCTGGCGCGGCGCGGGCTGGACGGGCTCTACACCGCCTCGCTGTTCCGCTACGCCGACGACGCCATCCCGCGCATCGCCGAGGGCCTGGAGCTCGGGCGCAGCTTCGTCGCGCCCGACTACCGCGGCGGACGCAGCCTGGACTATCTGTGGCAGGGCATCGGCGCCTACCTGGCCGCGCGCCCGCGGCTGCGCTACCTGTTCGGCGCGGTGTCGATCAGCGGTGCGCTGCCGCGCGAGGCGCGCGAGCAGCTGGTCGCCTACTACCAGCGCTACCACGGCGCCGGCGAGGCGCTGCTGGCCACGCCGGGCCGCCCCTTCGAATACTTCGCCGCGCCGCCGTGCTTCGGCGCGCTCGACGCCGTCACCGCCTACGGCGTGCTCAAGGCCAACCTCGCCGCGCACGGCGCCAGCGTGCCCACGCTGTACCGCCAGTACACCGAGCTGTGCGAGCCCGGCGGCGCGCGCTTCCTCGCCTTTGGTGTCGATCCCGCGTTCAGCGATTCGATCGACGGCCTGGTCGAGGTCGATCTGCACCGCATCCGTCCGCAGAAGGCACGGCGCTGGCTGCGCCGCGAAGGAGAGCAGGCATGAAGAGCGTCACCAGCGTTCCCCCGCCGCCGCCGCGCCGCGCGGTGTTCCTGTCCGACGTCCATCTCGGTTCGCGCCACTGCCACGCGGCCGAGCTGGCGACCTTCCTGGAAGGCCTGCGCTGCGAGCGCCTGTACCTGGTCGGCGACATCATCGATCTCTGGTACCTGGCGCAGCGGCGGGCGCGCTGGGGACGGGCGCACGACCGCGTGATCGAGGCGCTGCACGCGCTCAGCCGCGCAGGCACGCGCATCGTCTACGTTCCGGGCAACCACGACCGCCCGGTGCGGCGACTGTGCGGGCTGGTGCTGCCGGAGATGCAGGTGCGGCGTCGCGCGATCCACGCCACCGCCGACGGGCGTCGGCTGCTGGTGGTGCACGGCGACGACTACGACGGCATCACCCACTTCGGCAACCTGCAGGAGAAGTTCGGCGACTGGCTGTATTACCGGATCCTCACCGGCAACCAGCTGCTCAACCGCGCCAGGCGCCTGGCCGGCATGCGCTACTGGTCGCTGTCGGAGTTCCTCAAGCGCCGCAGCAGCGCCGCCGAGCGCTACATCGAGCGCTTCGTGCAGGCGGGCTTCGACGACGTCCGCCGCCGCGGCCTGGACGGCATCGTCTGCGGCCACATCCACCGCGCCGCGCTGATCCAGCGCGACGGCCTGATCTATGCCAATGACGGCGACTGGGTGGAGAGCCTGACCGCGCTGGTGGAAGAGCCCGACGGCACGCTGCGCCTGCTGTCGCACCGCGGAGAGGTGCTGGCGGAGCTGGCGCCTGCCGGCAGCGCCGAAGCGCTCCCGCAGCCGCACCTGCCGCAAGCGGCCTGAAGCCCGCGGTCGAGGCGGGCAGCCGGTAGCATTGCGCGATGGATTCCCTGACCCAGATCGTCCTCGGCGGCGCCGTCGCCGCTGCCATCGCGCCGCCGAAGCATCGCCGTGCGGCACTGCTGGCCGGCGCCGCGCTCGGCACGCTGCCCGACCTCGACTCGCTCCCCATCGCGCTGTTCACCGACGACCCGGTCGCGCTGATGACCCTGCACCGCGGCTTCAGCCACTCGCTGATCGTGCTGCCACTGGTGGGCTGGCTGCTCTGGGCCTTCTTCCGGCGCCGCGGCGGGCGCGTGGCGGAGTCACCGAAGCGCTGGTTCTGGGCGATCCAGCTCGCGCTGCTGACCCATCCGCTGCTCGACGCCTTCACCGTCTACGGCACCCAGCTGCTGTGGCCGCTGCCGTCGAAGCCGGTGATGTGGTCGAGCGTCTTCATCATCGACCCGCTGTACACGGTCTGGCTGCTGCTGGCCTGCATCGCGGCCTTCTTCCTGCGCGAGCGCGTGGCCGCGCAGCGCGCACTGGCCGCGGGCCTGGTGCTGAGCACGGCATACCTGGGCTGGTCACTGGCGGCGAAGTCCATGGTAGATCGCGACGCCGGGCAGGCACTCGCGGCGATGGGCCTCGACGATGCCCCGCGCTTCTCGGTGCCGATGCCGTTCAACACCCTGCTGTGGCGGGTGGTGGCGATGACGCCGGACGGCTATGTCGAGGGCTTCCGCTCGGTGGCGGCCGACGAGGGGCCGATGCGCTTCGAGCCGCATGCCTCCGACGTCGAGGCGCTGGCCGCGGCCGCGGATGTGCCCGCCGTCGCCCGCCTGGCCTGGTTCAACCACGGCTTCATGCGCGCCAGCGAGATCGACGGCGAGCTGGTGGTCAGTGACCTGCGCATGGGCAGCGAGCCGGACTACAGCTTCAACTTTGTCGTGGCCGAGCGCGACGGGAGCGCGCAGTGGCGCGGGGTGGCGCCCAGGCAGCTGTCGCTGGACTGGGCCGACATGCGCAGCCAGTTGCCGATGGTCTGGGCGCGCATCTTCGACCCGGGGGTCGAACTGGGGCCGGACGGCTGCCGGTCCCAGTCGTGCTGAAGCCGGCCGGGCAGGCGGGTTCGGGAATGCATGGCTGTATATTGTTTCTTTAATGAAACAATCAGTGATCTTAATGAGTATTTGCATCATCGATGCAGTCAATATCATGGGGCCCGTCCGCTTCTGAACCCGGAGAGCCCCATGAACAACCCCGTCATCCAGTCCCTGCGCAAGCGCCGCAGCCAGTACAGCCTTGGCAGGAACCTGAGCCAGTCCCCGGCCGAGATCGAGGCCCTGATCAAGGAGGCCATCCGCTGGAGCCCGTCCTCGTTCAACTCGCAGTCCTCGCGCGCGGTGATCCTGTTCGGTGCGCAGAGCGAGCGCTTCTGGGAGCTGGTCCGCGAGTCGCTGCGTCCGCTGGTGCCGGCCGAGGCCTTCGGCGCGACCGAGCAGAAGCTGGCCTCGTTCGCCGCCGGCGTCGGCACGGTGCTGTTCTACGAGGACCAGGACGTGGTGAAGGGCCTGCAGGAGCAGTTCGCGCTGTACGCGGACAACTTCCCGGTGTGGTCGGAGCACTCCACCGGCATGGCCCAGGTCGCGACCTGGACCGCGCTGGCCGAGGCCGGCATCGGTGCCAGCCTGCAGCACTACAACCCGGTGGTGGACGAGGCTGCGGCCCGCGAATGGAGCATCCCGGAAAGCTGGAAGCTGCGCGCGCAGATGCCGTTCGGCTCCAACGAGGCGCCCTTCGCCGAGAAGACCTTCATCGACGACGCCGAGCGCTTCCGGGTCGTCGCCTGAGCAGGCGGCCGCGCGACGCTCGCCGTAGCGGACCCCGGGCCCCGGCCGGGGGTTCCTGCGTTGCGGGTCGTGCTCAGGCCGCCGACGGCAGCCGTGGAGCGGTGTCAGCGGCCAGCGCGTCGAAGTAGTCGCGGGTCAGTTCCAGCTGCTCGCGCGCGGTCTCCGCACGGTTGACCACGGCGCGGAAGGCCGCGTTCTCCGGGCGGTCCTTCGCGTACCAGCCCAGGTGCTTGCGCGCGATGCGCACGCCGGAAGGCTCGCCGTAGAAGGCGTGCAGCGCCTCGAGGTGGCCGAGCAGGATGTCGCGCACCTCGATCAACGACGGCGGCGGCAGGCGCTCGCCGGTGGCCAGGAAGTGCGCGATCTCGCGGAAGATCCACGGCCGCCCCTGCGCCGCGCGGCCGATCATCACCGCGTCGGCGCCGGTGTGGCGCAGCACGGCGGCGGCCTTGTCGGGCGAGTCGATGTCGCCGTTGGCGAGCACCGGGATGCGCAGCCGCGACTTCACCTCGGCGATGGTGTCGTACTCGGCGACCCCGGTGTAGTGCTGGTCGCGCGTGCGGCCGTGCACGGCCAGCGCCTGGATGCCGCTGTCCTCGGCGATGCGCGCGATCGCCACCGCGTTGCGCTGACCGGCGGCCCAGCCGGTGCGGATCTTCAGGGTCACCGGCACGTCCACCGCCTCGACCACCGCGGACAGGATCCGCGCCACCAGCGCCTCGTCGCGCATCAGCGCCGAGCCGGCCCAGGCGTTGCAGACCTTCTTCGCCGGGCAGCCCATGTTGATATCGATGATGCGCGCGCCCTGGTCGACGTTGTGGCGCGCGGCCTCGGCCAGCTGCGCCGGCTCGGTGCCGGCGATCTGCACGCCGACCGGGTCGGGTTCGCCGGCGTGGTCCATCCGCCGCAGCGACTTCTCCGTGCCCCAGAAGCGGCGGTCGGAGATCGTCATCTCCGACATCGCCAGCCCGGCGCCCAGGCGCTTGCACAGCAGCCGGAACGGCTTGTCGGTGACCCCGGCCATGGGCGCGAGGACCACGTTCGGGGCGATGGCGTGGGGGCCGATGCGCATGGCGCCATTGTCGCCGATCCCGCGGCCGCGATGCCGGCCGCGGGCGGATGGGGGGCTCAGCGCCTGAGGTGATAGAGCTCGAAGCGCTCGCCGTCGGCGTCGAGCACCATCAACAGCTCGTTCGCGCCGATCCGCAGCAGCAGGCCGGCGCTGTCGTGCTCGCCGGGCGCCTCGGCCGCGGGCGTCGCGATCCGGGTGTAGGTGCGCGGCGACTCGTCGTTGACCGTGCGCGCGCCGAGGAACACCAGTCCGGGGCCGTCCATCGGGTACAGGCGCCCGCTGCGGCGCTGCGAGCCGCTGGTCTTGGCGAAGCGGTGGCTGCCGTTGCCGGTGCCGTCATGGGCGATGTGGGCGTCGAACCAGGGGTAGGCGTAGCCCTGCTGGCGGTCGACCTGGATCGAGCGCACGCGCCAGTCGCCGCCGATCTCGCCGAGCTGCAGGGGTTCGCGCGCGCGCTCGAGCAGGGCGCGTGCATCGAGCGAGGCTTCGTCATCGCCCTTGGCCGCGGCGGTGGCGAGGACGAGTGCCTCGTCGACCATGAGTTCGTGCGCGGGTAGGACCACCGCGCGCCAGCCCATCGGTGCGGGCTCTGCGGCAGGCGCGGGTGGCTCCACCGGCGCGGCATCGGGCGTGGGCGCGGTGTCGTTGGCACAGGCCGCCAGCAGCATCACCGCGGCGGCGATCAGGGTGGTCTTCACCGGGAGGGTCTCCGTCGGAGGATCCGCGGCCACGCTGCCGCGATGGCGATGAGCCTGCGGTGAATCCTGGCCCCCGCGGGCGTTCCGCTGGTGCTCAGTCCGCCGGGTAGCGTGCAGCGAACTCCCCGGCGCCCGGCATCGAATCCGCCGCACCCGGACGCTCGGTCGACATCGCCGCATAGCGCGTGGCGAAACGCACGTGGCTGGCGAAGGGGTGTGCCGGCGCCATTGCCAGCGAAGCCGCCAGCGCGCCGTTGAACGCGTCGCCGGCGCCGGTGGTGTCGACCACCTTCGCTTCGGCCGCCGGACAGCGGTAGTGCGGGCTTTCGTCGCCGTGCAGGCTGTCCTCGCGGTGCGAGACGAAGCAGCCCGCGGCACCCAGGGTCAGGACCACGGTGCCGCGAGGCAGCAGGGTGCGGCAGAGGCGGTGCAGGTGCTCCTCGTCCATGCGCGCGAGCGAGCCGGGTTCGGTGCCGCCGCCGCAGTGGCGCGCAAGCAGGCCGGCGAACTCGGTCTCGTTGGGCGTCAGCACGTCTGCCACTGCCAGCAGTTCGCGGGTGCAGGGGGCGTTGGCCGGCGCCGGGTTGAGCACGGTGCGCGCGCCGTGGGCACGGGCCCGGCGCAGCGCCTCGACGATGGCGTCCACCGGGGATTCCAGCTGCGCCAGCACCACCCTGGCCGCGGCGATCGCCTCACCCTGCGCGGCCACGAAGTCCGGCGACAGCGCCGCGTTCGCCCCGGGGCCGATGACGATGCTGTTGCCGCCACCGTCGTCGACATAGATGCCGGCGGTGCCGGTGGCGGCTTCGCTGTCCTGGGCGCGCAGGTCGATGCCGTGCGCGGTCGCCAGCCTCCGTGCCAGCCGTCCGCCGTCGTCGTCGCCCAGGGCGCAGATGAAGGTGGTGGCGGCGCCCGCCGAGGCCGCGGCCACGGCCTGGTTGAAGCCCTTGCCGCCGGGCCCGGTGGCGTATTCGCCGGCCAGGGTCTCGCCCGGGCGCGGCAGCGCCGTGCAGTGCCAGACGTGGTCGACGTTGAACGAGCCGGCGACGACGACGCGGGGCATCACCGCCTCCTCAGGCGCCGATGTGGGTCAGCACGCCGGCGATGGTGGCGGTCATCAGGGTCGCGATCGTGCCGCCGAGCACCGCGCGCAGGCCGAAGCGCGCCAGGTCCTGGCGGCGGTCGGGCGCCAGCCCGCCGATGCCGCCGATCTGGATCGCGATCGAGCTGAAGTTGGCGAAGCCGCACAGCGCGTAGGTCGCGATCAGGCGGCCCTCGTCGCCCAGGCTCACGCCCTCGACGCGGCCGTTGACGATGTCGGCCAGCTGCAGGTAGGCGACGAACTCGTTGATCACGACCTTCTGACCGATCAGCGAGCCGACCGTGCCGGCGTCCGCCCAGGGCACGCCGATCAGCCAGGCCACCGGCGCCAGCACGTAGCCGAAGAGGGTCGACAGGTCGGTGGGTTTGCCGATCGCGGCGGCCAGGCCGGTGACCTCGCCCAGCCACGTCAGCGGCGCGTTGATCATCGCGATCAGGGCGATGAAGGCCAGCAGCATCGCGCCGATGTTCAGCGCCAGCTTGAGGCCGTCGCCGGCACCGGCCGCGGCGGCGTCGATCACGTTGCTGGTGGTCTTCTCGACCTCCATCTTCACCGTGCCGCGGGTCAGCGGCTCGCCGGTCTCGGGGATCAGGATCTTGGCGATCACCAGCGTCGCCGGCGCGGCCATGATCGAGGCCGCGAGCAGGTGCTTGGCGTAGAAGGCCTGCTGCTCGGGGTCGCCTGCGCCGAGCATGCCGACGTAGGCCGCGAGCACGCCGCCGGCGATGTGCGCCATGCCGCCGATCATCATCGTGATCAGTTCGGATTCGGTCATGCGTGAGATGTAGGGGCGCACCGTCAGCGGCGCCTCGGTCTGGCCGATGAACACGCTGGCGCAGACGCTGGTGGTCTCGGCGCCGGACACGCGCATCACCTTCGTGATCGCCAGCGCCATGATCCGCACCACGAACTGCATCACGCCCAGGTGGTAGAGCACCGCCATCAGCGAGGCGAAGAAGATGATCGTCGGCAGCACCTGGAAGGCGAAGATGAAGCCGTAAGTTTCGACGTTCATCAGGCTTCCGAAGATGAATTCGGAGCCGGCGTTGACGAAGGCCAGTACGCGAACGAACAGGTGGCCCAGCCAGTCGAAGACCTCGCGCCCGCCCGGCACCAGCAGCACCAGGGCCGCGAATGCGATCTGCAGGGTGATGCCGGTGACGACCAGCTTCCAGTCGACCCGTCCCTTGTTGCTGGAGAACAGCCAGGTGATCCCGATGAGCACGGCCAGGCCGAAGAGGCCGAAACCGATCCGCGTCAATGCTTCCATCCTGAACCCGTTCCCCAGGGACTGCCGCAGGTCGGCGGCGACGGGGCAGCGTAGTGCAGGCTGCCGGGGTGGGCAACCGCGCTCAGGGATCGCGGGCGACGATCCGGTTGCCGCCGGCCGCCTTGGCGCACTTGAGCCGCCGGTCGGCGCAGCCCAGCAGGCCCGAGGTGTTGCTGCCGTCCTGCGGCCAGGCGGCCAGCCCGGCGCTGAAGGTGAAGGCGAAGGCGTCCTGGCCGCGTTCGGGCAGGAAGGGGTGTTCCACCAGGGTGCGGCGCAGGCGGTCCAGCCGCTCCCAGGCGCTGCCGGCTGGGCAGTGCAGCACCATCACGAACTCCTGGCCCCCGATCCGGGCCAGGGATTCGTTTTCGACCAGGATCCCGCTCATCGTCGAGGCCACGTGGCGCAGGGCGCGGTCGCCGACCTGGGGGCCGGCTTCGTCGTTGACCCGCTTGAAGCGATCAATGTCGAGGAGCACCAGGGTCAGCGAAGCGCCCGAATTGCGCGCGCTGGCGAACACGTGCGGCATGCGCTGCAGCAGCCAGGAGCGGTTGGGCAGGCCGGTCAGGCCATCGTGCCCCGAGACTTCCACCAGGGTCTGCATGCGGCGGACCACGATCGCGGCGAGGACGGCGGCGACCGCCAGCAGCAACAGGCGCAGGGCCTCGGAACCCGTTCCTGTGCCGTCCGTGCCGGCTGCGAGCAGCGCGTCCGGCACGCTGCGATGTGCCTGCAGCATCGCCAAAGCCGCGTACAGGGCGGTGGCCAGTGCGCCGGCGAACAGCGGCAGGCGGCCGTCGCCGCGCAGTGCGGTCGTCCACACCACCACCAGATAGAAGGACCAGGTGGCCATCGCGCCCGGCACGGCTCCGGGATCGCGGAGGGCGAACGCGGTCAGCACCGCCGTCACCAGGGCGATGTCCCAGGCCGAAGTCGCGTACGGCAGCCAGGGGCGCCAGCTGCGCGCCAGCACCAGCCAGAGCAGGGCCATCGAGTTCGCCAGCACGATTGCCGCCAGGCTGGCGAAGATCCAGCCCATCCCCCAGCCCGAGGCGGCGGCGAGCAGGGGCAGCGGCAGCGCGAGCACGCACAGCAGCAGGCGCGCGCGCGCGACCAGGCGCTCGCCGCGGCCGCCCAGTTCGCGCATGACTTCGTCGGGCGGCGCCAGCAGGCGCTGCAGCGTGTCCCGGATTCCGCCTTCGCTGGCGCGCATCGTGCGTGTTCCCCTTGCCCACCGCGGAGGATAGCGCGGCGGCGCGCGTAAACTGCGGACCAACGCAGGCGAGGGAAGGAAAGACATGGAATACCGCAGGCTCGGGGGCTCTGGCCTGGCGCTGTCGGCGCTGTCGCTGGGCGCGTGGATCAACTTCGGCGGCGGCATCCCCCGTGGCGAGGCGCGCGACCTGGTCGCCGCCGCCTGGGACCACGGCATCAACTTCTTCGACAACGCCGAGAACTACGCCCACGGCGCGGCCGAGCGGATGATGGGCGACGTGATCACCGACCTGCGCCTTCCGCGCGACGGCTACGCGGTGTCGAGCAAGGTCATGTTCGGATCCGCCCCCGAGCCGCGGCCGATGCAGCGGGGCCTGTCGCGCAAGCACGTGCACGACGCCTGCCACGCTGCGCTCGGGCGGTTGCGCGTGGACTACCTCGACCTGTTCTTCTGCCACCGCCCGGACCCCGAAACGCCGGTGCTGGAAACCGTGGCGGCGATGGACGCCCTGGTCCGCCAGGGCAAGGTGATGTACTGGGGCACCTCGGAGTGGCCGGCGGCGCTGGTGCGCGAGGCGCACGCGGTGGCGCGCGCCAACCACCTGCAGGCGCCGACGATGGAGCAGCCGCAGTACAACCTGCTGCACCGCCGGCGCGTGGAGCTGGAGTACGCGCCGCTGTACGCGGAGCTGGGACTGGGGGCCACGGTCTGGTCGCCGCTGGCCTCGGGCCTGCTGACCGGGAAGTACGACGAGGGCATCCCTGCCGGCTCGCGCGCGGAGCGCGAGGACTGGCTGCAGGAGCGGCTGGTCGGCGCCGACGGCGAGAACAGGCTGCCACGGGCGCGGCGCTTCACCGCCCTGGCGCGCGACCTCGATGTCGCCCCTGCTGCGCTCGCCATCGCCTGGTGCCTGCGCAACCCGCACGTTTCCAGCGTGATCCTCGGGGCGAGCAGGGTCGCGCAGCTGCTGGACAACCTGCAGGCGCTGGAACTGGCCGGGCGGCTGGACGAGGGCGTCTGGCGCCGCGCGGAAGCCGCTACGGCGGGTTGAGAAGCTTTCCTTGACAGGCAAATGAGAATCATTAGCATCGACAATCCTTATCGATGAGGAGTCCGCGATGCTTGCCTCCCAGTCCCCCCCGTCCAGCTTCGACACCGTCGTCGACCTGTCCCAGGCCAGTGGCCAGCCGGCCTCGCTGCAGCGCTGCGAGGAGGTGGACTCCAGCCGCCTGCTCCACGGCCAGCGGGAAGTGCTCATCCGCCATGGCAGCGAGGTCTACCGCCTCCGCCACACCCGCAACGACAAGCTGATCCTCACCAAGTAGAACCCCCTCTCCAAGCCAGGCTGCAAGCCCCGGTCGTTCCCGGATGCCAGCTCGCCCGCGCCACTACGCGAGTCCATCATGCGACCCACCCCGCTGTTCCTGGCCATCGGCCTGCTGCTGCCCGTGCTCGCGCACGCCCAGTCCTCGCCTGCACCCGCTTCCAGCTCCGCCGGCGCCGCCGTCGACTTCGACCATGTCGTGGTCACCGCCACCCGCACCGAGCGCGTGGTCACCGACGTGCCCAACACCGTCGACGTCGTCGACCGCGAGCGCATGGACGAGCTGATGGTGCGCGACCTGGCCGACCTGTTCCGCTACGAGCCGGGCATCACCGTCGGCACCGGCTTCGGCCGCTACGGCATCGGTGACATCCGCATCCGTGGCCTGGGCGGCAACCGCGTGCGCATCCAGACCGACGGCATCGCGGTGTCGGACGCCTTTCTCATCGGCAGTTTCTCGGACGCCAACCGCAACTTCGTCGACCTCGACACGCTCAAACGCGCTGAAGTGGTGCGCGGGCCGGGCAGTTCGCTGTACGGCTCGGACGCGCTGGGCGGCGTGGTGTCGTTCATCACCAAGGACCCGTCGGACTACCTCGCGGAAGGCAAGGATGCTTACTTCGGCATCCGCATGGGCTACGAAAGCGACTGGGAAGGCCTGTCCGGCGGTGCCACCGCGGCTTTCGGCGGCGACCGCTGGTCGGGCCTGGTGGCCGTTGGCCACCGTCAGGGCACGGAGCCGGAGAACCAGGGCGAGGTCGGCGGCGAAGGCAGCCTGCGCACCCTGCCCAACCCCCAGGACCGTGATGGCCGCAGCCTGCTGGCCAAGCTGGTGTTCGCACCCGACGCCGACCAGCGCTTCCGGCTGACGGTCGAGGGCAACGAGGACAGCGCCGATACCGAAATGCTGACCTCGCGCGGCTTCCAGGCCCTGACCGGCGCGACCAACGACCGCGTGGCCGCGCGCGACCACCAGACCCGCGCGCGGCTGTCCTTCGGCCACGAGATGGATGCCGTGGGTGCCGGCTTCGCCGACAGCCTCGACTGGCAGGTCTACCGCCAGGACAGCGAGACCACGCAGCACACGGTCGAGGAGCGCACCCTGGCCCCGCCGACGCTTGCGGACATCCGCGAGCGCGAGTTCAACTTCGACCAGCGCGTGTACGGCCTGCAGCTGAACCTGCGCAAGGGCATCGAGACCGGCAGCGTGCGCCATGACCTGGCCTACGGCCTGGACTTGTCGCGCACCCGCACCCGGCAGAAGCGCGACGGCCTGCGGATCTTCCCGCTGACCGGCGTCGAGACGCCGGTGATGCTGCCCGACGTCTTTCCGGTGCGCGACTTCCCCAACAGCCGAACCACCACGGCGGCGCTGTACCTGCAGGACGAGATCAGCTTCGCCGACGGCGCGTTCCGGCTGATCCCCGCGGTCCGCGTGGACCACTACGAACTCGAACCGGAGATCGACGCGATCTTCGCGGACGACAACCCCGGCTTCGTGGCCAGCGACCTCACCGAGACCCAGGTTTCGCCGAAGCTCGGCGCGGTCTGGCACTTCAGCGGTCCCTGGTCCCTGTTCGGCGGCTATTCCCGCGGCTTCCGCGCACCGCCCTACAGCGACGTCAACATCGGCTTCACCAACGTGATGTTCGGTTACACCGCGATCGCCAACCCCGACCTCAGGCCGGAGACCAGCGACGGCCTCGAGGCCGGCCTGCGCTACAACGGCGACGCCGTCTACGCCAGCCTGTCGGGCTACTACAACCGGTACGATGACTTCATCGAGTCGATGGCCTTCGTCGGCTTCAACGACGCGGGGCTGATGGTGTTCCAGTCGCGCAACGTGTCCGAGGCGGAGATCCACGGCGTCGAGTTCAAGGCCGGGGTGGACTTCGGCCAGCTGTCGCCGGCCTGGGACGGCTGGTCGCTGCGCGCGGCGGCGGCCTGGTCGCGCGGCGAGGACGAGACCAGCGGGCAGCCGCTGGAGAGCGTCGATCCGCTGACCGCCAGCCTCGGCCTGGCCTGGCGTGGCGAACGCTGGGGCGCCGAGCTCGCCGGCCGTTTCGCCGGCAGGCGCGACCGCCTGCCCGAGGCGCCGGAGGGCAGCACCTACTTCGAAAGCCCGGGCTACGCCGTGCTGGACCTGTACGCGCACTGGAACTTCGCGCCGGGCGCGCGCTTCGACGTGGGCGTGTTCAATCTCGCCGACCGCAAGTACTGGAATGCCGGCGCGCTGCCGCTGGTGTCCGGAGGCAGCGCGACGATCGACCGCTACAGCGCGGCGGGCCGCAACTTCGCCGTCAACTTCTCGGTGGAGTGGTAGTCGTGGCCCTGCCGCTGCCCTCCGAGCTGTCCGCGCTGGGCGCCGTGCTGTGCCTGTACCGCGCGCAGCAGGGCGGCGAGCTTGCGGGCTGGTCGCAGGCCGTGCATGCCTGTGCCTGCAGCGGGCTGGACAGCGACGGCCTGCGCGAGCAGATCCTGTTCTTCGACCGCGAGGGCCGCTGCTGCTGGCGGGTCTGCCTGCTGCCCGACAGCGACTTCCTGGCCTGGGAGGAAATGGCCGCGAGGCTGCCGGCCGCGACGTCCGCGCCGCGGCCCGGCGGCATCGGCGAACGCCTCTGGCGCGGCCTCGCCGGGCGTCTCCAGGGCGAACGCTGGCAGGGCAGCATCCTGCGCTTGCATGCCCTGGCCGGTGACGCCCCGAGCGGCCAGGCCGGGCAGGGTGGGGCACTGGCGGCGAGCCTGGCCTCGCTGTCGCCGCTGGGCGCGGCCACCGCGCGTCGCATCGCCCGCGAGGAAGCGGTCGATGCCGACGGCATCGCCGCCGTCGACGACTGCTGCTGCGAACGCGCCGCCCGCGCCGGCATGGCGGCCGTCCACGAACTGCCCGCGGCCGCGGGAAGCAATGTCATTCCACTTTTCAGGTTCAACACCGGAGCGCAAGCATGAAACCGCAAGCCACCCTCCTTCTCCTTCTGGCCGGCCTGGCCGGCGTCGCCTCCGCCCAGGAGGCACGGCCCGCGGCCGATCCCGCCGCCGACCGCGAAGCCATCCTCGGCATGCTCGGCGAATACGACGTCGACTTCGCCTTCGACGAGACCGTGCTGCTCGCGCCCGGCTACGAGCGTGCCCCGGCCATGCGCAGCGGTGGCAGCGAAGTCGTGATCCTGGTCGAGGACAGCGCGCGCGCCGACGGCACCCCTCAGCGCATCGTGCTCCAGCACATCCTGGTCGATCCCAAGAGCGGGCATGTCACCAAGCACTGGCGCCAGGACTGGATCTACGAGGCCGACAAGCGCTTCGAGTTCAGCGCCGACCAGACCTGGCGCGTGCGCCCGATCGACGCGGACAAGACCCGCGGCGCCTGGACCCAGTGCGTCTACGAGGTCAGCGATGCGCCGCGCTACTGCGGCACCGGCAAGTGGAACCACAAGTACGGCGTCGCCACCTGGACCTCCGACCGCACCTGGCGCCCGCTGCCGCGCCGCGAATACACCAGGCGCGAGGACTACAACGCGATGAACGTTGAGAACCGCCACACCATCGTGCCCGGCGGCTGGACCCATGAGCAGGACAACACCAAGGCCGTGCGTGCCGCCGATGGTTCGACCGAGCGCACCATCGCCCGCGAGTACGGCTTCAACGACTACCGCAAGGACACCGACGTCGACTTCACCCCGGCCCACGACTACTGGAAGGCCACCGCCGGCTACTGGGAGCGCGTGCGTGCGCGCTGGGACGGTTTCCTCGCCGAGGGCAACGGCCTGCACCTGAAGACGAAGGTCGACGGCATGGCCCTGATCATTCCCCTGTTCACCCAGGCCGCAGAGGTCGAGGAGGGCAAGGCGGTGGCCGACGCCGAGATCGACGCCGCGTTCGCGGAGTGGGTCGAAGCCGTGCCCGCGGAGACGGTCGCGACCGCGCGCTGAGCGCCGGAAAACCGGACCCGGGCGGTCACAGTCGCCGCCCGGCCCGCGTCTATACTCCAAACCACTTGCAGGGAGGGGTATGGGATGGGCGGAGGCACCTTCATCGCCGCGGTGCTCGCGGTCGCATTCATCGTTTTCTTCTTCAAGATGGTCCGCATCGTGCCGCAGGGCTACGAGTGGACCGTCGAACGCTTCGGCAAGTACACCCACACGATGTCGCCGGGGCTGCACCTGCTGATCCCGGTGGTCCAGGCCGTGGGCCGCAAGGTCAACGTCATGGAGCAGGTGCTCGACGTGCCCTCGCAGGACGTGATCACCAAGGACAACGCCGTGGTCAAGGTCGACGGCGTGGTGTTCTTCCAGGTGCTCGACGCCGCCAAGGCCGCCTACGAGGTCGCCAACCTCGAGGTCGCGACGATCGCCCTGGTGCAGACCAACATCCGTACCGTCATCGGTTCGATGGACCTGGACGAGTCGCTCAGCAACCGCGAGTCGATCAACGCCCAGCTGCTGAACGTGGTCGACCAGGCCACGCATCCCTGGGGCATCAAGGTCACCCGCATCGAGATCCGCGACATCCAGCCGCCGCGCGACCTGGTGGATTCGATGGCCCGGCAGATGAAGGCCGAGCGCGACCGCCGCGCGGTGATCCTGGAGGCCGAGGGCCACCGGCAGTCGGAGATCCTGCGCGCGGAGGGCGACAAGCAGGCCGCGATCCTCGAGGCCGAGGGCGAGAAGGAAGCCGCCTACCGCGAGGCCGAGGCCCGCGAGCGCCTGGCCGAGGCTGAAGCCAACGCCACGCGCATGGTGTCCGATGCGATCGCCGCCGGCGACGTGCAGGCGATCAACTATTTCATCGCCCAGAAGTACGTCGAGGCCTTCAAGGAGCTGGCGACCGGCCCCAACCAGAAGTTCGTGCTGATGCCGATGGAGGCCAGCGGCGTGATCGGCTCGATCGCCGGCATCGCCGAGCTGGCGAAGGAGGCCCTGGGCAACCAGCAGCAGGCCCGCAACGTACAGCGCGACGGCGGCACCGGCAGGGCGGGGGGCTGAGCCATGGCCTGGAACAGCGCAAGCATCGCCTGGGCCGCCATCGCCCTGGTGCTGATCGCGGCGGAGACCTTCATCCCGGGCGCCTTCCTGCTGTGGATGGGCATCGCCGCGGCGGTGGTGTGGCTGGTCGTGATGCTGGTGCCAGGGCTGTCGCTGCTGGCCCAGGTGGTGCTGTTCGTCGTGCTGAGCGTGGTCGCGGTGCTGGCCTACCTGAAGTGGGGCCGTCGCCGCGAAAGGCCCAGCGATCGCCCGACGCTCAACCGCCGCGCGGAGCAGCATGTCGGCCGCGTGGTCGAACTCGATCGTGCGATCTCCGGTGGCCAGGGCCGGGTGAAGATCGGCGATGCCTACTGGGTGGTGAGCGGTCCCGAGCTCGAGGCCGGGACGCGGGTGCGGGTGGTCGCCGCCGACGGGATGGTGCTTGAGGTGCAGGCGGTCGAGTAGGGAGGGATCCGGGGGATCCCGCGGGATTGCCCCCATCCGCCCCTTGGGGGCACCTTCCCCGCCTTGCGGGGGAAGGGTGGTGGCCGGGGTGCGCCGGTCGGGGATAATGGGCTTTTCCCGCAAGGAGCCTGGCGCCCATGACCCGCAAGACCGTCCTCAACGAATCCCACCGCGCGCTCGGCGCCAAGATGGTCGATTTCGGCGGCTGGGACATGCCGATCAACTACGGCTCGCAGATCGAGGAACACCACGCGGTGCGCCGCGACGCTGGCATGTTCGACGTCTCGCACATGACCGTGGTCGACCTGCACGGCGCCGGCGTGCGCGACTTCCTGCGCAGGCTCGTCGCCAACTCCATCGACAAGCTCAAGGTCCAGGGCAAGGCCCTGTACACCTGCATGCTCGACGCCAATGGCGGCGTGATCGACGACCTGATCGTCTACTACCTGGGCGACGACTTCTACCGCCTGGTGGTCAACGCATCGACCCGGGACAAGGACCTGGCGTGGATCAGCGCCCAGGCCGAAGGCGTCGGCGTCGAGGTCCGCGAGCGCGACGACCTGGCCATGATCGCCGTCCAGGGCCCGCAGGCGCGTGAGAAGGTGCAGGGCCTGGTGCACGCCGACGACCGCGCCGCGGTTGCGAAGCTCGGCAAGTTCGCCGCCCGCGACGCGCGTTCGACCACCGGCACGCCGCTGTTCATCGCCCGCACCGGCTACACCGGCGAGGACGGCTTCGAGATCGTCCTGCCCGAGGCCGACGCGGTGGCGTTCTGGGACGCGCTGCTTGCCGCCGGCGTCGCGCCGGCCGGCCTTGGTGCGCGCGACACGCTGCGCCTGGAGGCCGGCATGGCGCTCTACGGCCAGGACATGGACGAATCGGTCACGCCCTGGGAAGCCGGGTTGGGCTGGACCGTGTCTCTGGACGAGGGCCGCGACTTCAACGGCCGCGCCGCGCTCGAGGCGCAGCAGGCCCGTGGCGACGCCCGCCAGATCATCGGCGTGGTGATGGACGACAAGGGCGTGCTGCGCCACGGCCAGAAGGTGCTGGCTGCCTGCGGCGAGGGCGAGATCCTCTCGGGCACCTTCGCGCCGACCCTCGGCAAGTCCATCGCTCTGGCCCGGCTTCCGGCCGGCGAGCCCGGCGACGTGCGCGTCGACATCCGCGGCCGCGAAGTCCCGGTGCGCGTGGTCGCCTACCCCTTCGTGCGCGACGGCCAGCCGCGCGAGGGCATTTGATTTCCCCTCCCGGCCCTTCGCTACACTAGCCACCCACCCCTTCCAGCCACGCCGTCCCCGGAGCAGCAGACATGAGCGACATCCCTGGCGATCTGAAATTCATGAAGTCCCACGAGTGGGCCCGCGTCGAAGGTGACGGCAAGGTCACCGTCGGCATTTCCGACCATGCACAGGGCCTGCTCGGCGATCTGGTCTACGTCGACCTGCCCGGCGTGGGCGACAGCGTCGAGGCCGGCACCGCCTGCGCCGTGGTCGAGTCGGTCAAGGCCGCCTCCGACGTTTACGCGCCGATGTCGGGCACGGTCACCGCGGTCAATTCGGCGCTTGCCGACAAGCCGGAGACGATCAACGAAGACGCCTTCGGTGAAGGCTGGTTGTTCGTGATCGAGGCGAGTGAGCCGGACCAGGCCAACGAGCTTCTCGACCCCGATGCCTATGCCGCGCTGGTCGACGGCGACGAGTGAGGGAAACGACCGCCGCGCGATGCGCGGCATCGTCGACGAGGACGCCGGGCACTGCCCGGCGTTCTTCGTTCCGGGGTGTCGGAACGGTCGCGAAGCTTCGCGCACTTTCGCGCAAATCGGCCTTCGAAGCGCTTCATGGCCTTGCTGTCGGCAGATGTTTTTTCACGACGTGGCCGCGCTCCGGAATGGATGCGTGCTTGTCGATCGTGGCGTGCATCAATGACCACGCTCGTGTTGATGCATTCGCATGTGGTGAGCCAAAAGCGCTTAAAACAAGTGGTTTCGAACATGCGTGCATGTTCGCTTCGCGTGCTTCGCGCGATCGCGCCCTGGCTTTGCCTGTCCCGTTTGCGGCGCAGCGAGCCGGCACGGTCGGCGAAAGGGTGAAGACCAGGCGACGAAGGGTGTTGACACCGAAAAAAACCGTGATTAGGTTTCGCCACAACAAGACGTGGCCACAGAAGCGAGTGAGTGCAACCAGGACGACAACGCGCAACACAACTCAGTCCTCCGCCCGAATGGTCGATACGGTGGACTCAGGCGTTGCTCTCTCCTCGAAAGCTCCAGGCCCACGGATGCATGCAACCCGCGGCGCAGTGCGCAGCGGGTTTTTTCGTGTCGAAGGACCGGCACGTGGGAGCGTGGTGCGCTCCCTGGGCGACACCGGGCAGGAATGCCCGGGCACGGAATCCGGTGCGACGCGCCCAGCGCGTCGTCGGTTGATCGCGGGTCCGATACCCGCGGTGTGTTTCGTACTGGGCAGAAGTACCTGCAAGTCCCACTGACGAGGAGAGCCATAACATGGCCACGAAGAAAGTCGCGAAGAAGAAGGTCGCCAAGAAGGCGACCAGGAAGACCGCCAAGAAGGCCGTGCGCAAGGCTGCACCGCGCAAGGCCGCGAAGAAGGTCGCCAAGAAGAAGGTCGCCAAGAAGGCCGTGAAGAAGACGGTTAAGAAGGCCGCCAAGAAGACCGTGAGGAAGGCTGCCAAGAAGACGACGAAGAAGGCTGCCAAGAAGACCGCCAAGAAGGCTGCGAAGAAGGTCGCCAAGAAGCGTCCTGCCAAGAAGGCCGCCAAGAAGACGGTGAAGAAGGCCGCCAAGAAGGCCACGAAGAAGACCGCCAAGAAGGCCGCCAAGAAGGCGACCCGCAAGGCGCCGGCCAAGAAGGCTGCCGCCAGGAAGACGGTGAAGAAGGCCGCCAAGAAGCGTCCTGCCAAGAAGGCCGCGAAGAAGACCGCCAAGAAGGCGGCGAAGAAGCGCGCTCCCCGAAAGGCCAAGGCGCCGGTCGTTTCCATCCCGGCAGCGCCCGCGCCCCTGATGTAAGCAACCCCGATCGCCGCAAGCCCGACCCCTCTCCCGCAGCCCAGGCGGGGGAGGGGTTTTTCTTTGCGGCGCAGTAGTGGGCCGCAGCGTGCGCGGCCGGTGGGGTCAGTGCGGTCTGGCGCTGGACGCGGTGGTGCCGCCGGAACCGCCGGCGCTGGAGCGCGCGGACGGGGTGTGGCGCGTGGCGGCCGGAGCCTGTTCCTGTTCCGCGGCGGCGTTGGCGAGCAGGCGGTCGTCGATCTCCTCGAGGTCGACATCAAGCCACTGCTGCGGCGCCAGGCCGATGGCGCTGTCGAGGATGGTCGGCAGCAGGCCCGTCGGCAGGCTGCTTTCGCCGTTCCACAGCACGACCACGCCGAGGTCGCGGTCGGGCATCATCGCCATCAGGCCGCGATAGCCCTGCACGGCACCGGCGTGGAAGACCACGCGGTGGCCGGAGTAGTCGTAGACGCGCCAGCCCAGCGCATAGCCGGCATCGCCCAGGCGCTGGCGCCGCCACGAGGAACTGCGCATCTCGCCCGGCGTCGACACCAGCGGCTGCTGCAGGGTCGCCAGCAGCGGCGCCGGAAGCACGTCGGGACGGCGGCCGGACTGTGCGATCAGCCACTGCGCCATGTCGCTGATGCTGGCATTCACGCCGGCCGCCGGCGCTACGCGGTAGTAGGTGGGCTTGGGCGTCAGCGAGCGCCAGCCGCCGCCGGCGCGCACGTGCGGCTTCGCCCAGCGCGGGCTGGCCTGGATGCCTTCGAGCCCGTAGCTGGCATCGTCCATGCCCAGCGGCTTGAAGATGCGGCTGTTCACCGCCTCGCTGAAGAACTGGCCGGAGGCCGCGGACACCACGTCGCCAACCAGGCTGAAGGCCACGTTCTGGTAGCTGTAGCAGTCGCCGACGTCGCAGGTCATGGGCGCGTCGGCCAGCCGCAGCACCAGGCTGCGATAGTCGGCGTTGCGTTCGATGTCGCGGTCGTAGGTGTTGCGGCCCAGGCCCACGCGGTGGCTGAGGACGTCGGCGACGGTCAGCTTGCCGGCGGCGTCGGGCCGCGAGAAGCGCAGCGCCGGCATGAAGTCGGCGATGTTGCTGTCCCAGCGCAGCGAACCCTCGGCCACCAGCAGGCCGGTGACCGTGCCCGCGAAGGGCTTGGACAGCGAGGCCAGGCGGAAGACGGTGTGCGCGTCCACCGGCTCGGCGGCGCTGACATCGGTGATGCCGTAGCCGCGGGCGCTGAGCACCTCGCCCTTGTGCACGATGGCCATCGCCAGGCCGGGCACGCGCTGGTTGGCCACGACCGCCTGCGCCATCGCCTCGAAGCGGGCGACGTCGAAGCTGCCGGCCAGCGGCATCGGTGTGGCGCCCGCCGGGAGCAGCGGCGACGGGCCGGCCTTCACCGGTACGGGCGTTGCGGGTGTCGACGTGGCATCGCGCGACGACTGCCAGCGGAGGTCGGATTGCGCGGCGGTACCGACGGACGCCGGTACCAGGCATGCGAGCAGGCCGGCGCCCATCAGGAGGCGGCGTGGAGTGCGCGCTGCGTCTTTCATCGGGCGTATCCCCTGCGTATGCTGCGACTGCAGGGCGATCATATGCCCCTGTTTCCGCAATTGCATGAACAAGGGGAGCTTTGATGTCCAGCTTGCTGATCCTGCTCGTGTTTATCGGTGTGATCGTGGTCGCGGTCGGCTGGGGCGTCGGCATCTACAACGGCCTGGTCACCGCCCGCAACGCGTTCAAGAACGCCTTCGCCCAGATCGACGTGCAGTTGCAGCGCCGCTTCGACCTGATCCCCAACCTGGTCGAGACCGCGAAGGGCTACCTCACGCACGAGCGCGAGACCCTGGAGGCGGTGATCGCCGCCCGCGGCGCGGCGGTGTCCGGTCTGGCCGCGGCCAAGGCCAGCCCCGGCGATCCGGCGGCGATGGCCGAGCTGGCACAGTCGCAGGGCCTGCTCAACGGCGCCCTGGGCCGCCTGATGATGGTCGCCGAGGCCTATCCGGACCTGAAGGCCAACCAGAACATGATGCAGCTCACCGAAGAGCTGACCTCGACCGAGAACCGCGTCGCCTTCGCGCGCCAGGCCTTCAACGACTCGGTGATGGCCTACAACAACAAGCGCGAAGTGTTCCCGTCGAACATCCTCGCCGGCATGTTCAACTTCGATGCCGCGGCGCTGCTGGAGATCCCGGCCGACAAGGCCGAGGTCCGCGAGGCGCCCAAGGTCCAGTTCTGAGGCTCGATTGAACTTCTTCGAGCAGCAGGCGCAGGCGCGCCGCAGCACCACCCGCCTGGTCGTCCTGTTCGCGCTGGCGGTGGCCGGCATCGTGCTGGCCATCGACCTCGCGGTGGCGGCGGTCGCGGGCCCCAACTGGGGCCTGCTGGCGTTTTCGACCCTGGCCACGCTGGCGGTGATCGGCCTGGGCTCGCTGTACCGGCTGGCGTCGCTGCGCGGCGGTGGTGACGCCGTGGCACTGCAGTTCGGCGGCACGCCGGTACCGCAGGACACCACCGATGCCTCGCTGCGCCGCCTGCGCAACGTGGTCGAGGAGATCTCGATCGCCTCGGGCGTGCCGATGCCCAGCCTCTACGTGCTCGAGAACGAAGCGGCGATCAATGCCTTCGCGGCCGGCTATTCGACCAGCGACGCCGCGATCGCGGTGACCCGCGGCGCCCTCGACCGCCTCAACCGCGACGAGCTGCAGGGCGTCATCGCCCACGAATTCAGCCATGTGCTCAATGGCGACATGCGCCTGAACATCCGCCTGATGGGCGTGCTGTTCGGGATCCTCATGATCAGCCTGATCGGGCGCAAGGTGCTTTACCTGGGCGGCGGCCGCGACCGCAACGCGGCCGCGATCATGATGGCCGCACTGGTGGCGCTGGTGGTCGGCAGCATCGGCACCTTCTTCGGCCGCATGATCAAGGCCAGCGTCAGCCGTTCGCGCGAGCGCCTGGCCGATGCTTCGGCGGTGCAGTTCACGCGGCAGACCGCGGGCCTTGCCGGCGCGCTGAAGAAGATCGCGGGACTCTCCGACGGCTCGCGCCTGAGCGATCGTGCGGATGCGGAGGAGGCCAGCCACATGCTGTTCGGCGATGGCGTCGGCTTCAGCGGCCTGTTCGCCACCCACCCGCCGCTCCTCGAGCGCATCCAGGCGCTGGAGCCCGGCTTCCGCAGCGAGCAGCTGGAGCGGCTGCGCGGGCAGTGGGCGCTGACCCCGCCCTCGGGCCTGCAGGAGGACCGGATGATGGGCCTGGACGGCCACGCGGGCGCGCTGCCCGCGCGCGATGCGCATCTGGACGTGACGCCGCCGATGGTGTCCGCCCAGGTCGGCAACCCGGAGGCCGACGACTACGTCCGCGCCGACGCCATCGTCCACGGCATGCCGGGCTCGCTGCGGACCCTGGCGCAATCGCGCGAGGCGGTGCTGCCGCTGGTGCTCGGCCTGCTGCTCGACGACGACGCGGGGATCCGCGGCCGGCAGCTGCCGGAGATCACCGCCCGCCTGGGCGAAGAGGTCGCGCGCGGGGCGCTGGCCTTGCACGGCGGCGACCTCGCCGGACTGCACCCGATGCAGCGCCTGCCGCTGGCCGCGCTCGCCTTCCCGGTGCTGCGCCGGCGCCCTCGGCCGGAGCTGGAAGCCTTCCTCGACACCGTCCACGCCGTGGTCCATGGCGACGGCAAGGTGTCGCTGTTCGAATACTGCCTGGCGCGCCTGCTGGAAGTGCAGTTGCGCGAGTCGCTGGATCCGCGCCGGCACGCCCGCTTCGGCCGCCGAAAGCCGGGCAGCGTGCGCCAGGAATTCGCGACCCTGCTTGCGGTGGTGGCGCAGGCCGGCAACCCGGGTGATCCCGCCGCCGCGCAGCGCGCCTACCTGGCCGGCCTGCAGCGGGTGCTGCCGCGCGACCACCTGCCGTACGCGCCGCCGGCCAATGGCGCGCTCGCGCTCGACGAGGTCTGGCCGGCGCTCGACGCGCTGGAGCCGTTGGCCAAGCAGCTGATGGTCGAGGCGGTGACCGCCGCCGCCAGCCACGATGGCCGCATCTCGGTGGCCGAGTCCGAGCTGCTGCGCACCATCTGCGGCGTCCTGCACTGCCCGCTGCCGCCGGGGCTGGAAGCCGCCTGAGCGTCCGGGCCACGCTGCGTTCCCCGCGCCGAGGTGGCGGCGGCCGCCTTCGATCGGATAACGTGCCGCAAGCGATGGGCGGCAACCGGAAGGCATCGGTTTGATGATCAGCGAGCAGGCGGGCGCCGACCGGCGCCTGGGGCGCTTCCGGGCCGCATTGTCCGCCTCGCCGCCGCTGTGGTGGGCGATGCTGTACTTCTTCAGCCTGCTCTGCGGCTACTACGTGCTGCGCCCCGTGCGCGACGCCATGGGTGCATCGTCGGATGCCGCCGCGGTATTCCCGCGCGGCCTGATCGCGCTGGGCGAGCGCTTCGGCATCGAGCTCGGCGAGTTCACCCTGCAGCTGCTGTTCACCGCCACCTTCATCGCCATGGTCGTACTGCAGCCGCTGTACGGCGCGCTGGTGTCGCGCTTCCCGAGGCGGGTGTTCCTGCCGGCGGTGTACCTGGCCTTCATCGCCTGCCTGTTCGGCTTCTGGTGGGCCTTCGACAGTGCCATTCCCGGCCGCGGCGCGGCGTTCTTCGTCTGGGTGGCGGTGTTCAACCTGTTCGCGGTGACCGTGTTCTGGAGCTTCATGGCCGACGTGTTCGACAACGCGAATGCCAAACAGGTCTACGGCTACATCGGTGCCGCCGGCACGGTCGGCGCCCTGGTCGGTCCGGCGATCACCCGCTTCCTGGTCGAGCCGGTGGGCGTGGCCAACCTGCTGCTGGTGTCGGCCGGCTTCCTCGGCATCTGCCTGCTCTGCATCATGAAGCTGCGGCCCTGGGCGAGGGCCCGCGAGCACGCACGCGAGGGCATCGACGGGCAGGCCATGGGTGGCTCGATGCTGGCCGGTCTGCGCCTGGTCTGGCAGAGGCCGCTGCTGCGCGCGCTGGCACTGCTGATGTTCTTCGGCGTCGGCGTGGGCACCCTGCTGTACAACGAACAGGCGCGGATCGTACGCGCCGCCTTTGCCACCGCCGAAGAGCGGGCGGCCTTCTACTCCATGCTCGACTGGGCGATCAACGGGCTGACCATCGCCATCCAGCTGCTGCTCACGCGCTTCCTGCTGCAGCGCTACGGGATCGCGCCGCTGCTGCTGCTGCCGGCGTTCGCGATCATGCTGGGCTTCGCCGCGCTGTCGGCCTCGCCGCTGCCGATGCTGGTGGCGATCGTGCAGATCGTGACCCGCGCCAGCGAGTTTTCCCTGGCCAAGCCCGCGCGCGAGACCCTGTACACGCGCGTCGACCGCGAGGAGCGCTACAAGGCCAAGGCGGTGATCGACACCGCGGTCTACCGCGGCGGCGACCTCACCTTCGTCTGGGTGCACAAGGCGCTGGCCACGCTGGGCTCGAGCATGGTGTTCCTGGCCGGACTGGGCATCGCCCTGGGCATGGCGTTCGGCGCATGGCGGGTGGTGCGCGCCGAGCGCACGCTCCCGCAGGACCCGCGTGCGGAGCCTGCGCATGCACCCCCCAAGCCAACGTGAGCGGCTGAAGGCCGCTTCGTCGCTGCGGCACCATGGTTCCGCCGGCGCGCGCGGGCGGCTCTATCCGGCGAACGCCGCAAGCGCGAACAGGACCGCGCCCAGCGCGAAGGCGAGGCTGAGCGCATGCACCATCGGATGGTTGACGCGTAACCACACGAACTGGGTGGCCAGGCGCAGCATCCAGAATCCCGACATGCCGAACAGGAGCGCGCGGCCCAGGGGCGTGCCGGCAAGCGCCTGGGGATGCAGCAGGCACAGCACGGCGACCAGGAGGAACACCCAGACCAGCTGCACGTTCGCGATCTGCACGATCGCGCGGTTGGGCAACGTCGTGGTGGCCAGCGTCCGCGGCCATTTGAACAGGGTCCAGAACGCCAGGTGGAACAGCGCGAAGCCAAGGCTGTGGATGGCGCACAGCAGGAGCAGCGCCTGCGTGCTCACGGTTGTACGGGCTTCGGCGAGACCCACATCGAGATACGTGCGCGGAACACGGCTTCGCCCGCAGGGTCGGTGACCGTCACCGCGACCGGCAGCGCGTAGCCTTCCGCGGCCTCCACGACCGCCGCCGCTGGCATCGCCACCGCGCGCATCATGCCCATGGCCTTCTTCAGGTACTCGACCTCCATGCCCTTCGGAATCCAGCGCATGGACGGCGGCAGGCTGGCGTCTATCGCAAGCCCGCCGGCAAGCTCGGCCAGATTGCACAGCGCGATCGCATGCACGCTGCCGATGTGGTTGCTGACGCGGCGGCGGTGGCGCAGGGTCGCCTCGCAGCGGCCGGGTTCCAGGCGCTCGATCCGCGGCGAGATGCTGGCGAAGTAGGGCGCATTCAGGCAGACCAGCTTCGAGAACAGCCAGCTGCCGCAGGGCCAGCGGGTGACGCGGCGGTGGATGTCGAGGATGGACGCGGCCATGGCGGGCTCCGGACGTGACGAGGGCGCCGGTCGGGCGCCCTCGGGATGTGCTTCGGATCAGGCCGCCTCGCGCGTCCCGTCCGGGCGATCGCGGTCGTAGTAGGTCGCCGCCCGCAGCTCGTGCACGTCGAAGTCGTCGACGGTGATCGTGTCGAGCGTCATCGCGCGCAGCTCCTCGAGCTGGACTCGCTCCTCCGCGGTGATCCAGCCCTCGCGCACGCCCTCGTCGAGCTGGCTGGCGAAGTCGAGCGCCTCGATGCCCTTGTTCTTCAGCGCCTTGAGGAACTTGCGCTCCACCGGCTCAGCGGCCACGGCGGCCGCCAGGTAGCTGTTGATGCGGCCGGCCGGATTGTTCTCGCAGGGCGTGGTGAACACGCCCTGTGCCAGCCGGTCGCGGGCTTCGTTGGGCGACATCAGCAGCGCCGCGACGCGGTGGCCGAGGCGGTCGCCGGGGGCCACCGCGCGGCGGCCGAGCGGGAAGATCAGCGCCCACATCAGCCAGCCCACCGGGCGGATCGGGAAGTTGCGCAGCGCGGCCGACAGCGCGGTTTCCATCTTGTGCACGCTGTCGTGGTAGGCCCAGGCCAGCAGCGGCTGGTCGGCGGCCGGCGCGCCCTCGTCGTGGTAGCGCTTGAGCATGGCGCTGGTCATGTACAGGTGGCTGAGCACGTCGCCCAGGCGTCCGGACAGCGATTCCTTGAACTTCAGCTTGCCGCCCAGCATCAGCATCGACACGTCGGCCATCAGCGCCAGGTTGGCGGAGTGGCGGTTGAGGCGGCGGAAGTAGCGGCGGGTGTAGTCGTCGCCGGGCGCCTTGCCGAAGCGCGAGCCGGTGATGGCGAACCACACCGAACGCACCGCGTTGGAGATCGCGTAACGGATGTGTCCAAACAGGGCGGTGTCGAAGGCCTCCAGGCCGGCGCGCTCGTCCGGATCCTGCGCGGCGCGCATCTCTTTCATCACCCAGGGATGGCAGAGGATCGCGCCCTGGCCGAAGATCAGCAGGCTGCGGGTCATGATGTTGGCGCCCTCGACCGTGATCGCGATCGGCGAGGCCTGCCAGGCGCGGCCGGCGAAGTTGCGCGGGCCGAGGATGATGCCCTTTCCGCCGATCACGTCCATGACGTCCTTGGCGACCTCGCGGCCCATCTCGGTGCAGTGGTACTTGGCAATCGCCGAAGGCACCGCCGGCACGTCGCCGCGGTCGACCGCGGCCGCGGTGGCCTGCGACAGCGCGCTGATCGCATAGGCCTTGGCTCCCATGCGCGCCAGCGCCTCCTCCACGCCCTCGAAGCGGCCGATCGACAGGCCGAACTGCTTGCGGATGCGCGCGTAGGCGCCGGTGGTGACCGCGCCGGCCTTGGCGCCGCCGCTGGCGGTGGAGGGCAGGGTGATCGAGCGGCCGATCGACAGGCACTCGCTGAGCATGCGCCAGCCCTCGCCGAAGCCGTTCTCCTCGCCGATGATCTGGCTCAGCGGCACGAACACCTCGTGGCCGTGGATCGGGCCGTTCTGGAACGGCGAGTTCAGCGGGAAGTGGCGGCGGCCGATGTCCATGCCCTCGACGTCGCGCGGCACCAGGGCCAGGGTGATGCCGATGTCGCGGACGTCGCCAAGCAGGCCGTCGGGGTCGTACATGCGGAAGGCCAGGCCGATCAGCGAGGCCACCGGTGCGAGCGTGATGTAGCGCTTCTCGAAGGTGAGCTTCACGCCCAGCACCCGGGCGCCGTCCCACTCGCCCTCGCAGACGATGCCGAAGTCGGGGATCGAGGTCGCGTCGGAGCCTGCGAAGGGCCCGGTCAGGCCGAAGCAGGGCACCTCGCGGCCGTCGGCCAGGCGCGGCAGGTAGTAGTCCTTCTGCGCCTTCGTGCCGTAGTGCATCAGCAGCTCGCCCGGGCCGAGCGAGTTGGGCACGCCGACCGTGGAGCTGACCACGCTCGAGGCCGAGGCCAGCTTCTGGATCACCTTGTGGTGGGCCAGCGCGCTGAAGCCGAGGCCGCCGTACTCCTTCGGAATGATCATGCCGAAGAAGCGGTTGTCCTTCATGAACTGCCACATTTCCGGCGGCAGGTCGGCGCGGACGTGGGTGATATCCCAGTCGTTGGTCATGCGGCAGAGCTGCTCGACCGGGCCGTCGAGGAAGGCTTGCTCCTCGGTGGTCAGCACCGGCCTGGACTGCGACATGAGCTGGTTCCAGTCCGGCGCGCCCGAGAACAGTTCGCCCTCGAAGCCGACTGAACCGGCTTCAAGCGCGATGCGCTCGGTCTGCGACAGCGGCGGCAGGATCTTCCGGTAGAACTTCAGCAGCGGACCGGTGAGCAGCGGCTTGCGGATGAAGGGCAGCAGCAGCGGCACCGCGACCAGCGCGGTCAGCACGATCGCGACGACGGTTGCGGCGCGGTTGGCGCCCAGCAGCCAGCAGGCGGCCAGGCCGGCGGCGGTGATCGCCGTCCAGGTGGCCAGGCGCATGCGGTGGTAGGCAGCGAAGGCGCCGGCCAGCAACAGGACGAGGAAGGGGGCGACGATACTCATGGCACGGTCTCCGCGAGCCTTGCGCTCGCCTTGGGCTTGATGGAGGCCAGTGTGCACCCGGCGCGCGGCGCGGGTCCCCGGACTGGCCCATACGGCGCAGTATGGACACGCCCGCCGCGGCCTGTCAACGCGCCGAGGCGTGGCCGAGACTGTCCCGCACCCATGCGTATGGATACACTCCGGGGATGAACAGACCCGCCGCGAAGAGCGAACGCAGCCGGCTCAGCGCCGACGACTGGGCCGAGGCCGCGCTCGACCTCATCGCCGAGCAGGGGGTGGCCGCGGTCGCGGTCGAGCCGCTGGCGCGCCGGCTCGGTGTCACCAAGGGCAGCTTCTACTGGCATTTCCCTTCGCGCGACGCACTGCTGCAGGCGGCGCTGGAGCGCTGGGAGGCCTTCGAGGAACAGGAGCTCTTCGGCAAGCTCGAAGCCGTGGCGGATCCCGCCGAGCGCCTGCGCTCGCTGTTCCAGATGGTCGCGCGCGAGTTCAAGTCGCACGTGGTCTACAGCGCCTTGCTGAAGGCGCCCGACCATCCGGCGGTGCAGCCGGTGATCGACCGGGTTTCGCAGCGGCGCCTGGACTACCTCACCGCCTCCTTCCGCCAGGCCGGACTCGGGCGCACCGATGCCCGGCACCGCGCGCGGCTGACCTATGCCGCCTACGTCGGCTTCCTGCAGCTCAACCTGCAGCTGCACCAGGCGCGCATGCCGCAGGAGGAGTTCGACGAGTACGTCGAGCACCTGATGGATACGCTCGTGCCCCGCTGAGGGGCCCGCAGTGCTGTTTGATGCTGCGATGCAGCACGGCGACCGTCCGCGCGGTCGCTAGAATTGCGTGTCCAGCCTTAGAAAAGCGCACTCCGGAGGCGCGAGACATGAATGCAGTTCCCCAGCAGGGCGCCGATGCGACGCCCGGCACCCGGCTTGCGTCCCTGCAGCAGTGGGTCGACGACGTCGCCGCCCTGACTCGCCCCGACCGCGTGGTCTGGTGCGACGGCAGCGACGCCGAGGCCGCCGCCCTCCAGCAGGCCATGCTGGCCGACGGCACCCTGCTGGAGCTCAACCAGGACACCCATCCCGGCTGCGTACTGCACCGCTCGCACCCCGACGACGTCGCCCGCGTCGAGCACCTGACCTTCGTCTGCCACGAGAAGCGCGAGGACGCCGGCCCCAACAACCACTGGATGGCCCCGGCCGAGGCGCACGCGAAGATCGACGCCCTGTTCGAGGGCTGCATGGAGGGCCGCACCCTGTACGTGGTGCCCTACTGCATGGGCCCGATCGACTCGAAGCTGGCGCGCTGCGGCGTCGAGATCACCGACTCGCCCTACGTGGTCGCCAACATGCGCCTGATGACGCGTATGGGCGCGGCCGCGCTGGCGCGCATCGAGCGCGAGGGCGCCGAGGGCAAGCCGCTGGTGCGCGGCCTGCATTCCACCGGCGAGCTCGACCCGGACCGCCGCTACATCATGCATTTCCCCGAGGAGCTGGTGATCAAGTCCTACGGCTCCGGTTACGGCGGCAACGCCCTGCTCGGCAAGAAGTGCCATGCGCTCCGCATCGCCTCGCACCAGGCGCGCAGCGAGGGCTGGCTGGCCGAGCACATGCTGATCGTCGGCATCGAGAACCCACAGGGCGAAGTGCACTACGTCGCCGCGGCCTTCCCGAGCGCCTGCGGCAAGACCAACCTCGCCATGCTGATCCCGCCGGAGTCCTACCGCGAGCAGGGCTGGAAGGTGTGGACGGTGGGCGACGACATCTGCTGGATGCATCCCGGCGAGGACGGCCGCCTGTGGGCGATCAACCCCGAGGCGGGCTTCTTCGGCGTTGCGCCGGGCACCTCGGAGAAGTCCAACCCGAATGCGCTGCACACCATCGAACGCGACACCATCTTCACCAACGTCGCGACCACCGATGACGGCCAGCCCTGGTGGGAAGGCCTGGACAAGCGCGTGCCGGCGAAGGACTGGCAGGGTCGCGACTTCGACCCGGCGCGCGGCCCGGCCGCGCATCCCAACTCGCGCTTCACCGTGAGCGCCAAGCAGTGCCCGACCTTCTCGCCGCATGCGGAGGATCCGCAGGGCGTACCGATCAGCGCGATCGTGTTCGGCGGCCGGCGCTCGAGCCTGGTGCCGCTGGTGTTCGAATCGCGCGACTGGGCGCACGGCGTGCTGGTGGGCGCGGCGATGGGCTCGGAGACCACCGCGGCGGCCACCGGCGCGGTCGGCGTGATGCGCCGTGATCCGATGGCGATGAAGCCCTTCTGTGGCTACAGCTTCGCCGACTACTTCGCGCACTGGCTGTCCTTTGACAGGCCGGATGCGAAGCTGCCGAAGGTCTTCCACGTCAACTGGTTCCGCAAGGACGCCGACGGCCGCTTCATGTGGCCCGGCTTCGGCGACAACCTGCGCGTGCTGGAGTGGATCATCGGCCGCGTCGACGGCAGCACCGCGGCCGACGCCGCGGCCATCGGCCACGTGCCGGCGACGGGTGCGCTCAACCTCGACGGCGCGGACGTGTCCGCCGAGGCAATGGCCGAACTGCTGCACGTGGACGCCGAAGGCTGGAAGGCCGAGGCCGACGCGGTCGAGGCCTACCTCGACGAGCTCGGCGTGCCCGCGGCATCGCCGCTGCGCGCGAGCCTGGAGCCGTTGCGCGCCGGGTCCTGATTCCCGCCCCCCGTGTACGCACCCTGCGCCGGCTGATGCCGGCGCAGGCGTTTCAGGCCAGCGGCATCACGTCGAAGGCGAGGCTTATCCGCGGCCGCGTGCCGCGGTAGGGCCGGGTGTGGTGGAAATAGTAGGAAGGGAAGCTCATCGCTTCGCCGGTTAGCGGCGCGTGCACGTGTTCCCGTGGCGCTGAAGCCATCGTCGCCGGCGGCGGGTGGCCGAACACCAGCGAGCCGTCCTCCGGCCCCGGCGCGGCGTCACCGGCGTCGACGTAGAGCACGCCGCTGAGCCAGCCGGCGGGATGGATGTGCGGATCCTGGCGCCCGTCCTCGTGGAGTACCGTCGCCCAGGACTGCAGCCGCCAGCGGCGCGGCGCGGTGCGGCCCCAGGGGTGCACCTGCAGGACGGGATCGTCCGCCACCCCGGCGATCCGGCGGGCGACGAAGTCCTCGACGAAGGCGCCGTAGCCGGCGAACGGCGAGCCTGGCGACAGGTCCAGCATCGCGCTCTGCTGGCCGCGCCGGGTCGAGCGTCCGGCCGGTTCCCAGCGCAACCCCGGGTGCGCGAGCGTCGCTTCGCGCAGCCCGTCCAGGTCCACGCCGTCGACGCGGCCGCCGGAGAGAAGCCGGTCGTGGTCCATCAGCAGGTCCACGGTGGCGCCATCGCCCAGATCGTTGGCGGCCATGTAGAGGCCGGCCAGGGCGGTCTGGTCGCGTGGATCAAGCTCGAGCGCGCGCGCGAAGCGCAGGCGGGCCTCGTCGGCGCGGCCGGTCGAAAGCAGGGCCACCGCGTGGTCGGTGAGTGCCGCGGGATCGGCGGGTGCGCGGCGTTCGGACTCGGCCAGCAGCGGCAGCGCCTCCGCCGTGCGCCCGGCGCCGTGCAGGGCGTTGCCGAGGCTGCGCAGGATGCGCGCATCGCCGGGCGCCGCCGCCCGTGCCCGTTCCAGGTACGGGATGGCTTCCGCATGGCGGTCGAGGCGCTGCAGGAGCACGCCGGCGTTCGCGACCGGCTCGACGCCGTGCGGATCCAGGTGCGCGACTTCGATGAAGTCGGCAAGCGCCTCCTCCGCGCGCTCGCTGGCGTTGAAGGCCAGTGCGCGGTTGAACAGCAGGGCGGGGTTGCGCGGGCTGAGCGCGATCGCCGCGTCGAAATCGGCGATGGCCGCATCGAAGCGGCCTGCGCGCGCGTGCGTGGTGCCGCGCAGTCCAAGGAGTGCCGTGTCCGGGCCGTACTCATCGAGCGCCAGGTCGAGTATCGCGATCGCGCCGTGCACGTCGTTGCGTTGCAAATAGGCACGTGCGGCGTGGATGCGGGCGTCGAGGGTGCTCATGCATGGAATGACGCGTCAGGTTCCATTCATCATGCAGGCGCAGTGCCGTGGCTTTCAAGGTGCGGCGGACGTCTCCCGACGCATGGTCAGGCGGCGCATGGCCAGTGCTTCGATGGACGAGGCCACGCGCCGCGGATCGCAGAGGCGTCGCTCCGCCACCGCAGCGGACGTGCGGACGCGGAGCGCGGCCAGGGCCGCCGGATCGTTGGCGAGCTCCGCCGCGCGCGACACGTAGGCCTCCTCGTCCCCGCAGACCAGTCCGTCCAGGCCAAGGAACCCGTTGAGCCCCGCGCCCAGCCGGGACAGCGCGTGCCCGCCGCGGCGCGACAGCAGCGGCAGTCCTGCCGCGACGGCGGCGATGCCGGTGGCGCCGGCCTGGTAGCGGAAGGCGTCCAGGAACAGGTCGCAGCTGGCGGCGCGGTCGGCCTGCCTTTCTGCTGGCAGGTGGCCGCAGGGATGGAGCCGCGCGGCGTCGCCGCCGTGGCGCAGCCAGGCCGCCATGAAGCCCTCGCGCGCCACCTCGGGCAGGTAGACCAGGAGGTGCGCGCGCGGCGCCATGCGCAGGATCCGCGCCCAGGCGGCGACCAGTGCATCGTCGAGCTTGTAGCTGTTGTTGAAGCTCGCCAGCAGCGGTACGCCGGCAGGCAGGCCCAGGCCAGCGCGGTCGGCGCGCCCGGCCGGCATCGGGCCTGAGGGGAACATCAGCGTGTCCAGGTGCAGCACTTCGTCCGACCAGGGCCAGGCCGCGTCCGGCGGCTGGACATGGCGGTCGAGCACGATGCCGTCCAGCCACGGCGCCTGCTGGCCGTGGATGAAGCCGAGCCAGCCCAGCTGCACCGCGCAGGGGCGCAGCGCGAGGATCTCGGGGCGGGCACCTGCGGTGGGGCCGCCGAGGTCGATGAGCACGTCGATGCCGTCCTCGCGCACCTGGCGCGCGATGGCGTCGCTGGCCATCGTCGAGCAGTCGCTGAAGGCGTCGCAGCCGGCGCGGATGTCGGCGGCGATTCCGTCGTCGTGCCGCTGCAGCGAATAGCCGTGGACCTCGAAGCGCGTCCGGTCGTGCGCGGCGAAGTGTCCGCGCAGGAGGCTGCCCACCGCGTGTTTGCCGAAGTCGGCGGAGAGATAGCCGATGCGGATGCGGTCACGCGCTGTCGTGGGCCGGGAGGTTGGCGGCGGCAGCGGCCGCAGCGCGCGCGCGCGGGCCAGCGTGCGTGCCGCCTGGCGGTCGAGCGCGATGCGCGTGGCCGCATCGCCCAGGCCCAGCCAGGACATCGGGAAGGGCTCGGGCACGTCGTCGACCCGGGTGGCACCGGCCTCGAGGCGCTGCGCGGCCATCGCGGCGTGGGCCCGGCTGTCTTCGAGGCGGCAGGCCAAGGCCTCGACCTGGGCGAGGCGCACCAGGATGTCGGCTCGCCCGGGCGCGGCGGCGTGAGCGCGGAGGTAGAAGTCGCGGGCGACCATGGCGTCGCCCGCGCGCTCGGCGCAGATCGCCACGTTCATGGCTTCGCCGGGATGGCCGTCCATCGCACGCCGGTAGGCCGCGGCGGCCTCACCCCATTGCCGGCGGGCGTGGAGGGCCTGGCCCAGCCAGTGCCAGGCTTCATACAGGTCCGGCTCGGCGGCCACGCAGGTACGAAGCAGGGGCTCGGCGGCGCCCGGATCGCCGGCCATCACCGCCAGGCTGCCCGCGGCCAGCAGGGCCAGCGGATCGCGCGGCGCCGCGGCCAGCGCGCGGGAGGCCGCTTCGCGGCCGCCGGCGATGTTGCCATGCGCGCGCAGCGCGAGCGCGAGCATCGTTGCCGCCTGCGCGTCATCCGCATCGGCGGCGGACAAGTCGCGCAGCAGCGTGATCGCCTCCTCGCCATGTCCGGCCTGCAGCAGCAACGCCGCGAAATCCCGGCGCAGCGTGGGGTCGGCGGGCGAGGCGGCCAGCGCCCGCCGGTAGTGCGTCCGGGCCGCCTCGACGTCCCCCGCACGGTGCAGCCGCCGGGCCTCCGAGCCGTCATCCACGGGAAGCGATCTCCAGCGTCCAGCCGAGCTTGGCGCCCGGTCGCTGCTCCAGGCTGCCGCAGGCGACGGCGTGGCCCGCACTCCGGAACCGGTCGGCAAGTGCTTCCAGTTCGGGGGCCCCGAGCAGCGCGTCGTGCAGCTGCATGAGGCGTTCCTCCTCGTCGCGCAGCCATTGCCGGAGCGCCTCCAACGCCTGCCGGGCGCGCAACGGATCGGCCGAGGCCGACCGCACGGCCTGCGAAAGCGCAGGCATGAAACGTCCGAGCACCTCGCCGGCACCCGGCTCGGCGGCACGCTCGAGCAGGTCGCCCGCCGCATCATTGAAGGCCGCCCGCGTGGCTTCGGCACGCGGATCCGTGGCCAGCGCGGACCGCTCCGCCTGGGTCCGCGCATGGGCCAGCACATCAACCACGGCGTCCGCGCTCGCGAGCATCGGGCTGCCATGCAGCAGGTGGCCGAACCATGGCAGGCGTTCGGCGGACACCCGGGCGACCAGGCTGTCGCTGGAGTGGAGTACCATCGCCGCGGCACCGCGGCGGCCAAGCACGCGCAGTGCCTCGACGATGGCCGCTTCGCGCGGCGCGTACTCGAAGGCGAACTGCGAGACCAGCAGGTCGATGCCTCCGTCGGCGAACGGCAGGGCGGTCAGTGAAGTGCGCGGATGGAAAGTGATGCCCTCGAACGCGCTGGCGTCGGCGGCGCCGGCCGCGGCGGGCGAGATGTCGGCGAGGTCGACGCCGTGCACCTCCAGGCGCTTGCGCCCGGCGTGCGCGGTGTCCATGGCCAGCAGTGCCAGCGCACCGTTGCCGGTGCCGACGTCGACCACCACGCCACCGTCGGGCAGGCGGGCGAAGTGCGACTGCCAGAACGCCCGCACGGGACCGTCGTAGTTGCCGTCGATGGCGGTGGCGCAGGAGTGCAGCACGCCGCTGCGCCACAGGCGCGTCCACGCTCCCTGCGGGTCATCGGGGGGAGGGCTGCCGGCAATGGATTCTGCGTCGCTCACAGTGGAGGCGTCTTCCAGCGGCACCATGCGTTCAGCGCGACGACGATGCGCGGGCGCTCGCCGGTGTACGGGAAGACCTCGTGCAGCAGGTAGGACGGGAACGCGATCAGCTGGCCCGCCTCGTGCGTCAGTTTCCAGGCACCTATGCGATAGGGGATCTGCAGATGCTCGTTGGCGGGGTCGCGGTACATGTCGCTGCCCACGCGCGGGTCATGGAAGCGCACGGCGCCGCTCTGTGCCTCGGTGGAGTCGCCCGGGTCCACGCAGTAGATCGCCGACCAGCTGGCGTTCGGATGGTTGTGCACCGACTGGAAGCCGCCCTTGCGGGTGACGTGGAACCAGCTGTGCATGTCCATCTCGATGTTGTCCATCCGCGCGTCGTCGAAGCCGCTGATGCCGCGGATGAAGTTGGCGAGCAGGCTGTCGATGTGGTCGAACAGTGTCCGCACGGGCGCTTCCTGCCGCTTGTGCAGGTAGAAGTTGCTCTCGAAGATCCGGTACTGGGTGTCGCGCGCCTGGATGTCGCGGTGTCGTTCGCCTTCCGCCTCCATGCGCAGGAACAGTTCGCGGAGGCCGGCATTCAGTGCTTCGGCGTCGGGCATCTGTGCCTGCAGCAGCGGGACCGCGTACAGCGGATGCACGGTGGCCTGGACTTCATCGTTCTGGGTCATGGATTCCGCGGCTGTGGATCGATGGAGAGGTGATGATGCCATCACCGGTCCGCGCCATCGCGCACCGCGGCGAGGAATGCGGCCGACGCGGGCAGGAACCGGCGGGCGCTGCCGATCGACCGGGTGTGCACGGGTTCTCGGACCTGGCCCTCGCTGTAGGTCGCCGTCTGCACGTCGTGGCGCCAGAAATCGGGGATTGACGGATGCCAGTCGAGCCCGAGGCGCGCCAGCAGCGGCCGCAACGTGGCTTCGGGCGCGCGCGCCAGGTCCTCGAAACGGAGGTGCAGCACCCGCGCTCCGGCACGCTCGCGCAGCTGGTGGAGATGGCCCCGGATCGCCGCGGCATAGCGGCCGAGGTCGCTGCCGTCGGAGGCGTATTCGCTTCCCGACTCGAAGTCGTGCATGTGGATCGAGGTTGCGCAATCGTCGAGGTCGCGCACCAGGTGGACCACCAGTGCATCGGGGAAGCGCGCGAGCGCGAGGCCGGCATGCTCGGCGTTGGCCGGCAGCTTGTCGACCACCACGGGCGCTCCGTCCGCGAGGTCCGCGACCGCGGCCCGGTACCAGTCGCGCGCGCCAGCGTCGCCGTCGCCCGTTCCGGTCGCGGAAGGGCGGAACGCGCCGTGGGCCAGTGCGGGCAGGAGGCCCTGTTCGCCGACGTTGGCGATCGACGGATGCGCGCCCAGCAGGCTGGCGAGCAGGGTGGTCCCGCTGCGCGGCAGGCCGACGATGAACACTTCGCGAGCGGGGTCGCCGTGATCGGGAAGCGATGCCAGGGCAAGGTCGGCGGCGAGGCGCGCCGAGAGCGCGCCGCCGTCCCAGGGGCCGAGGCGGCGGCGCTTCATGGCCTGCGATGCGGCGGCCAGCGCGAACGCGCGCTGGGGGTCGTCCGTGGCGACGACGCGGGACAGCGCGAAACCTGCCTTTTCGCGATCGTAGTCCGTGGCGCCGGTGGCAAGGATGCGTTCCAGCGCCTGGCGTGTCTCGCCCGGAACGGCGGTGATGTGTTCGAACTCGGTGTACTTCTGCAATGCGTCGACCCAGTACGGGTGGCGGCACAGCAGCTCCCGGAAGCGCGCACGGGCCTCGTCGCCGTGGCCGACGGCCCGTGCCACCTGGGCGGCCAGCAGCTGTGCATCGGCGGGTGTGCGGGCGTCGACCGGCCAAGCGCCGGTGACGCGCCATGCGCGCTGTGGCCGGTTGCCGAGCAGCATGGCCTGCAGCCAGGCTCCGGTCAGTCGGGGGTCGGTCGATCCGGCGGTCCGCAGGCGATCAAGCACCCGCAGTTGGACATAGGCGTCGCGGCGCAACAGGGGATCGGCAAGCAGCGGCAGAAGCGTCGCCGGATCGGCCTGGACAAGCCGGGCTTCGAGGGCACGGTCGGGGTGAGGTGCCCAGGGGGGATCCCGCTGCTCCATCGGCGGCTCCAAAAAAGACGGCCCGCAGATGCGGGCCGTCCAATGTTACGCAATAACCGCTGGATCAGAAGTTCTGCTCGTAGCGGATGTACGGGGTGCGACCCCAGATGTTGTACAGCGTGTTGTCGTAGTACGGGAAGCCGTACAGGTTGTCGTTGAACGGAGGCATCTTGTTGCCCACGTTACGGACACCCAGGGCCACCTTGGCGTTCCACGGCAGGCTCACGCTGCCCTGGAGGTCCCAGGTCGTCCACGACGGCAGCCGCTCGACGCCCTCACCGCTGTCGCCGATGTAGTTGCCGATGGCGACGGCCGACCAGTCACCCGACTCCCAGCCCAGCGAGAGCTGAGCACGGTTCTCGGGCTGGCCCGGATCGCCGATCTGCTCCTGGGTCGGGGCGAGGATCGGGGTGAAGTCGTACTCGAGCATGTGCGAGATGGCGAGACGGGTGTTGAACGTACCCATGCCGGCCGTCTCCAGGCGGAGGTTGCCCTCGAGGTCGATGCCGCGGACCGTCTGCAGCGCGCCGTTGTCGATCGGCAGCAGGATCTGCTGGGGGGTGCCCGGCAGCATGGTCACGCCGTCGGCCGCCAGGAAGTCCGCAGTACGGGTCACGCCATAGTTCTGGCGGCCCTCGTTGCCGAACTGGAAGGCCAGCGCGCGCGGCACGTTCGAGATCACGTTCTCGAGCTCGATGTCGTAGTAATCGAGCGCGAACGACATGGCGTCGGTCGGGCTCCACACCACGCCCAGGCCCCAGTTCTTCGACTCTTCGGGTGCCAGGTTCGGGTTCGAGGTCACCAGCCACTGGTACTGGCCATTGGTGGCGCAGGGATCGACCGGGTACGGGTTGTACGCGGGGTTGCCGAGGTTGGCACGGGCCGTGGTCAGCGCGGCACACGCCAGGGCGTCACCACCGGCCAGGCCGGCGGACGGCACCGGCGGGCTGTTCAGGTTGGTCGTGGACGCAGCGCCGTACAGGTCGGCCATGCTCGGGGCCTTGAAGCCCTTACCCCACGAACCACGGACCAGCAGGCTGTCGACCGGACGGAACTCCAGCGAGACGCGCGGCGAGAACTTGCTGCCGACGTCGTTGTAGCTGTCGTAACGGCCAGCCAGCGTCACGCTGAAGGTATCGAGGATCGGGAACAGCGACTCGAAGTAGGCGGCGTAGTACGCACGCTCACCGCCACCCGGGGCGCCCGCGGAACCGAACACGTTGCCGGCGGCGCTCTGGGCGTCGTACAGCTGCTCGAAGCGGTCGTCACGGTATTCGAAGCCGGTCACGAAGCCCACCGGACGGTCGCCGATGTCGAACAGGTCGAAGCCGATGTTGCCGTCGACGGTGAAGGTGCGCTGCTTGGACTCCACGTACACGGTGTGACCGACCATGCCCGCTGCGGCGGCGACGCTCGGGTGGGTGGGATCGAAGGGGTTGTACTCGCCGGAGTCGATCAGCGCCTGCAGGGTGCTGCCGATGCCGTAGTTGTAGTTCACCGACGACTGGTTGGACTCACCGTGGCTGGTCGACAGCTGCCAGTCGGCACCGCCGAACCACTCGGTGATGCCGCGCAGGCCGACGTTGTACTCGCGGAAATGGTCCGCACGGAGCGCGTCACGGGTGCCGAGGGGGGTGAAGCGGTAGTACAGCGTGCCGGGGACGCCGGCGAAGTTGTACGGGTTGTCCGCGGCGATGGTCGGGAAGGTGTCGACCGGCGCCGAGGCGTACACGCCCAGGCTCTCGGTGTTCGACGCCAGTGCGCGGAAGAACATCGAGGTGTTATCGGTGATGTCGTAGTTGCCGTTCAGCAGCAGCGAGTTGCGGTTCATCGACGACTCGTTGGCCGAGGTCGCGCCGTGGTCGAAGCCGCAGGTCGGGTTCGCGCCGGTGCCGGTGACGTAGCTGTTCTCGAACGAGCCGCAGTTCGGGGCACCGATCAGGCCGTCGGCCGTCAGCAGGTTGGCTGCCGAGTTGAAGGCGCTGAGGCCCCAGGCCAGGCCGGCACCGGTGACGATGCCCTTGATGTCGCGGTTGTACATCATCTCGCGTTCCTGGTGGTCCAGGACGAAGGTGATGTTGCCGCGGTCGGAGCTGATGCCGCCCGCCACGCTGCCGATGTTGCCGTTCGGACCGATCTTCGGGCTCTCCACGCCGGCCATGACGGTCAGGCCTTCGTAGTCCTTGCGCAGGATGATGTTGACCACGCCGCCGATCGCGTCGGAGCCGTACACCGCGCCCGCGCCTTCACGCAGGATCTCGATGCGCTCGACCGCCGAGGTCGGGATCATGTTGATGTTGGCGGCGGCGCCGTCCAGCGCGCCCGAGGTCGTCATGCGACGGCCGTCCAGCAGCACCAGGGTGTAGGACGAACCGAGGCCGCGCAGGCTGATGGTGGCCTGCGAACCGGTGGCCGAGCCCGAGGACTCGCGGGTCGAACCGAACGAGTTGTAGACGTTGTTGCGCAGGAAGTCGGCGACCGAGATCTCGCCGGCAGCGTCCATGTCGGCACGGCTGATGACGGTGATCGGGTTCGGGCCTTCGACTTCGGCACGCTTGATGCGCGAGCCGGTCACCTCGATGCGATCGAGGGTGGTGGCCTGCTGTTCCGAGCTGTCCTGCGCGAACGCGACGCCGGTACCGGCCAGCACGGTCGCACCGGACACGAGCGCGAAGGTGATCGCGTCGCGGAGCTTGGTGGTCTTAAGGGTCATCTCTCTCTCCAAGTGAGTCTTGGGTAAATCCCATGGGAACCCCACCGGTGGAGTCAAGGCAGACGCCAAGCCCGGCAAGGCCGTCGCCGATAGTAGCCCTGCCGGACGAAAAATTAAAGTGTTGTTAACAATTGCGGCTTCCGTCACGGAAGCCTGCGGGAATCAAGGACTTAGAGGTCCTGCTCGTACCGGATGTACGGTACGGTCCCTTCGTCGTCACGGCCGTTGATGCTGGGGGCGAACGGATTCCGCCCCTTGGTGACGAGATTGTCGGCGCCCACGGTGAGCTGGCCGCTCCAGGGGGTGCGCCAGGTCAGGCCCAGGCCCAGGCCTTCCCACTTCGGCTGCCCCGGGGTTTCGACGACGTGGCCGACGATGTTGGCGCTGAAGCGGCCGTAGCCGCCGCCAACGGCCAGGCTGCGCGAGGTCCAGGTGTCGCCGATGCCCAGGTTGGTGGCCTCGGCGGGGGTCACCAGGGTGGCCTTGGCCACGGTGCCGGCGATCGACACCATGCCTTCGCGGCCGATGTTGTGCTGGGCGAAGACGGTCAGGTCGTTGACGTCGACCGTGGCGGCGGTGCCACGGTTGCCCGGGTTGGCCAGCCAGGCGGGAAGGGTCCCGCTGCCACTGCCCGCGCTCAGGCCGAGTCGGGTGTTGCTGCCCGTCTTGAAGGCCGCGCTGCCGCTGGCGCGGGAACCGGCCTGGTCGGCAAAGCTGGCGAGCATGCAGTTGTTGGCGAGGTTGCCCAGTGCGCTGGCCAGGCCACTCTTCCGGTCGCAGAACACGCCCAGCGAGTTGCCGGCATCGATGCCGAAGGCGGCGTCGAGGGCGTTGCCGTCGAAGCCGTGCGTGGCGCCGGGGCTGGCAGGCTCCAGCAGGAGCAGGGCCTCGATCTTGCCACTGGACTGGTTCCATACCGGCAACACGGCCTGGTCGCGCTTGCCGGGCAGCGTCTGCGCGTGCGCACCCGTCGCCACGCCGAAGGCGAGGAGCAGGGACAGCGACAACTGTGCGAGACGCGGCTTCATGGCCCGTCGATAGACCCCGTGTGGCCGGCGGAAGTTCAACCCGGTAGTGGGTGGAACTCTAGTCGGTTTATGTTTCTTTAACAATCCCCATGCCGCCGTCACTGCAGTCCCGGCGGGGCGGCCATTGGGCTCCCGGCCCCCGTGAACAGGGCGTGCACGTCGGCACTGTCGAAGACGTAGGCCTGGCCGCAGAACTCGCAGCGGACCGTGGCCGTGCCGTCCTGCAGGGCGGCCTCGGCCTCGTCCCGGCCCAGGGAGGCCAGCATCGCCTCGACCCGGGCGCGCGAGCAGGAGCAGGCGAAGGCCAGCGGTCGTCCGCCGACCCGTTCGGGCGATTCTTCGTGGAACAGCCGGTGCAGCAGTTCGCTGCCGGGGGTGGCCAGCAGTTCTTCGCTGCCCAGGGTAGAGAACAGCGCGCTGGCGCGGTCCCAGCCGTCGTCGTCTCCGTCGTCGGCGGGGAGCTTCTGCAGCATCAGACCGGTGGCGCAGTGGTCGCCGGCGGCCAGCAGGATCCGCGTGGGCAACTGCTCGGACTGCGAGAAATAAGCCTCGAAGGCCTGCGACAGGCCGGGCGCATCCAGCGGCACGATGCCCTGGTAGCGGTGGGCGTCACGGCCACCGATGCCGGGGTTCTCGATGGTGATGGCGAGCAGGGCGCCGTCGCCCAGTTCGCCTGGTCCGGCGACGTCGCCGCCGCCTTCTGCGATGCGCGCTATGCCGCGGAGGGTGCCGGTGGCCGTGCATTCGGCGAAGAGGGTGCGCAGCGTGCCTTCGCCCTTGAGCTGCACCGACAGGCGGCCGTCCACCTTGACGTGACCGGTGAACAGTGCCGAGGCCACCGTGGCCTCGCCGAGCAACTGGCGTACTCCCGGCGGGTAATCGTCGCTGGCGGCGATGTGCCGCCAGGTTTCGCCCAGGCGCACGTGCACCCCGCGCACGCCGGCGCGCGGCAACAGGAAGCGGGTCAGGTGGTCCTGGCTGTGGCTGGCGTCGGTCATGCGGGATCCGGTGTGCGTTGTGGTGGCGGGCGCGGGCTGGATAATCGCCACGTCGGCCCGTGGGGGCGAGTACCGGAGATGGGGATGGCACGGGGCAGGAACAAGGATGCGGGGGCGTCGCCGCCCGCGGTGCCCCGGCGCCGCCGCAGCCGATGGCACTGGCTGTGGAAGCTGCCGCTGCTGCTGGCGATGCTGAGCGTGCTGCAGGTGCTGGCGCTGCGCTTCATCGATCCGCCGTTCTCCTCGTTCATGGCGATCCGCCAGTTCGAGGCCCTGCGCGCGGGCGACACCGGCTTCCGCATCGCCTACGACTGGCGCGACCTGGACCACATCGCGCCCTCGCTGCCGCTGGCGGCGGTCGCGGCCGAAGACCAGAACTTCGCCAGCCACCGCGGCTTCGACCTGGATGCCATCGAGCGCGCGCGCGAGCACAACGCCCGCGGCGGCCGCACCCGCGGCGCCAGCACGATCAGCCAGCAGCTGGCGAAGAACCTGTTCCTCTGGGGCGGGCGCAGCTGGGTGCGCAAGGGCGCCGAGGCCTGGTACACGCTGTTGATCGAAACCCTGTGGCCGAAGCAGCGGATCCTCGAGGTCTATGTGAACGTGGCCGAGTTCGGCGACGGCATCTACGGCGCGCAGGCGGCGGCACGCAGCTACTGGGGCAAGGACGCCAGTGCGCTGTCGAACAACGAGAGCGCGCGGCTGGCCGCGGTGCTGCCGAGCCCGCGACGCTACAGCGCCCACCGCCCGGGGCCGTATGTGCAGCGTCGCGCGCAGTGGATCGAGCGCAACATGCGCAACCTCGGCGGCAAAGGCTGGCTGGAGACGCTGGAGTGAGCCCGGCGCAGGCTAGGATGGCGGCATGACGCGCGAACGCCTGACCGTGGTGGTGGCAGCCTTCAACGAGGCCCAGTCGCTGCCCGAACTGCATCCCCGCCTGTCCGGCGTGCTCGACGGCCTGGAGGCCGGCGACGGCCTGGCCTGTGGCGTGCTCTACGTCGACGACGGCAGCACTGACGGCACCTGGGCGGTGCTGCAGCAGCTGGCCGCCGCCGACCCGCGGGTGTCGCTGCTGCGCCTGTCGCGCAACTTCGGCAAGGAGGCGGCGCTGACCGCGGGCCTGGACCGGGTGGTCTCCGGCGCCGCGCTGATCCTGGATGCTGACGGCCAGGATCCGCCGGAGCTGATCCCGGAGTTCGTCGCGCGCTGGCGCGAGGGCCATGACGACGTCCACGGGACGCGCCTGGCGCGCGAGGGCGAGGGCTGGTTCAAGCGCGCTTCGGCACATGCCTTCTATCGCGTGATCCAGCGCCTTTCGAAAACCCCGGTGCCTGCGGATACCGGCGATTTCCGGCTGCTGTCCCCGCGCGCGCTGTCGGCGCTGCGCGAGCTGCGCGAGCGCCACCGTTTCATGAAGGGCCTGTTCGGCTGGATCGGCTTCAACCGCGTCGCCGTGCCCTACCGGCGCGAACCGCGGCTTGCGGGCCACAGCAAATTCAACGCCTGGCGGCTGTGGAACTTCGCGCTGGAAGGCATCACCAGCTTCTCGACCGCGCCGCTGCGCCTGGCCACGTACCTCGGCGTGGCCACCGCGCTGGTCGCCTTCGCCTATGGCCTCTGGATCATCGTGAAGGCGTTGTTCTGGGGTGACCCGGTCGCAGGCTGGCCGACGATGATGTCGGTGATCCTGTTCCTGGGCGGCGTGCAGCTGGTGGCGCTGGGGCTGATCGGCGAGTACCTCGGGCGGATCTACGAGGAGTCGAAGCAGCGTCCGCTGTACCTGGTCGACACCTGGTCGCCGGCCGAAGGGGTATGCTCGGCCATGCCACCCACGATCGAGCGAGGTTGTGATGCGCACGGTGAGGCAGCTGCTGGAGTCGAAGGGGCCTGAGGTCTTCGCGATCAGCCCGGATGCGGCGGTGATCGATGCCATCCGGCTGATGGCCGAGAAGGGGGTCGGGGCACTCGTGGTGCTCGAACCCGGGGGGCGCCTGGCCGGCATCGTTTCCGAACGCGATTACGCGCGGAAGATCGTGCTCGAAGGGCGCTCGTCGAAGGACACGCCGGTGCGCGACATCATGACCGCGGATGCGGTGACCGTGGGGCTCGACGAGGTCGCGCCTGCCTGCATGCACCTGATGACAGAAAGGCGCATCCGCCACCTGCCGGTGGTCGTGGACGGCCGGGTGGCGGGCGTGGTCTCGATCGGCGACCTGGTGAAGGCGGTGATCGAGGAGCAGCAGATCGAACTGGAGCAGCTGCAGCGCTACATCACGTCCTGAGGGCCTGCTTCACTTCGCGTATTGGCCGCCGCAGTCGCTGTCCTCGCCGGGGCCGAGTTCAAGGGTCGCAAGCAGGGCCGCCGGCGGCGCGATGCTGGCCAGGCCCAGGGCGATCGCGCCGCGCAGGCCCAAGCGGGCCATGTCGGGGCGGAAGCCGGGGTCGCGAAAGCTGCCGTCGACCACCAGCGGCGAACGCAGGGCGAGGATGCTGCGGTCCTTCGGTCGTGGCTTGAGCAGCAGGTCCAGCTGTTCCTCGCCGAGGTCGACCGTGCCTTCGCCGACGATGATCGTGTCGGCGGTGTCGAAGGCCAGCGCGCGCGAGGTCATCACCCCGTCCTGAATCGCGAAGTCGGCGAAGGCGCAGCGGATCGCGACCTTCTGGTCTTTGCCGAGCAGGAATTTGAGCGCTTCGAAGATGTCGAGGCCGGCAAGCTCGAGCAGCAGGTTGCTGATCTCGCCGCGGCCCATGCCCAGGGCGGCCTCGCCGTCGGCGGTGGCGGCCATGCGCGCGATCGAGTTGCCGGTGGCGCTGATGTCGATGTCGCCGCCGATGCGCCCCACGGCGTTCGCGGTGAGCTCGGCGTCGGGGAACAGGCGTGGCAGGTCGAGCCTGCGCGCGCGGATCGCGGCATCGGTGCGGATGGTGTCCTGGCGCGCGTCCATGCTGATGGTCGAGCGCACGCGGCCGCCGGCGACGCCGAAGTCCAGCGGGTCCAGGCGCAGCAGGCCGGCTTCGAGCAGGAAGCGCACGTCCATGTCCTCGATCGGCCAGCCCGGGGCCTCGATGCGCCGCGCTTTCCAGCGCACGTCGGCATCCATGCTGCGCAGGCGCTGCAGTTCGTAGGGCGTGTCCGGGAGCAGGCGGCCTTCGGCAGCGCGCTTCGCCGCCAGGGCCTCGAGCTCGGCGTTGCCGGTTTCGTCCGGGCCGGAATCGGGCGCGGCGCCGACGAAGCCGGCAAGGTCGTCGAAGTCGAGCAGGTCCGAATGGAGGTCGCCCTCGAACAGCAGGCGCTCGCCGCCGGTGGTGACCTTGGCGGTGCCGCCGAGGTCGCTGTCGCCGACCTTGCCTTCGAAACCCTCGTAGCGCCAGATGTTCCCGTCGCGGATGAAGCGGCCGTCGAGTTCGTAGGGCGGGGTCGGCGGCAGCGCGATGCCGACCAGTGGATAGAGGTCTTCGAGATCCTTGCCCGACAGCGCCATGCGCACATCGAACGCGTCCAGGCCGAGCAGCCGGGTGATCGCGCCGCGTGCACGCGCGCGGGTGTCGCCGGCCGAGGCGCGCAGGTCGATCGCATAGGGCGTGTCGCTGTCGCGCAGCTCCAGCGGCGAGGCGACCGCGCCGGCGAGCCTGAAGGCCTCGCCGCGCCAGTGGCCGTTGCCGCGCAGGGTGAGCGGGCGCGTACTGGTGTTGTCTGCGTCGTCGCGGCTGGCCACGGCGAGGTCGACGTCGGTCCCGCCTTCGGCATCGACGAAGCGCAACCGGCCCTCGTCCACCTGCAAGTGGTCGATGCGCGGGCCGTCACCATCGCCGGACATGCCTTCGAACTGCCAGTTGCCGCCGGCATCGCCGGTTTCGAGCAGCAGGTCGGGCTTCGACAGGCGCAACTCCGGCACGTGGATGCGGCCGGCCAGCAGCGGCAGCAGGCGCACGTGCAGTTCAAGCGAGTCCGCGCGCGCCATCTCCGGCGTGTCCGACCAGGCGGCATTGCCGAGCACCAGCCCGTCGGCGCGGATGATCGTGGTGCGGCCGGGGGCGACGTGGAGGTCACCGGCGATGTCGAAGCTGCGGCCGGTGCGCGCGGAGACGATGCGTTCGACCGGACCCTTGAACCAGTTCCAGTCCCACAGCAGCGCCACGACCAGGAGCGCGACCGCGATCAGCGCGGCTGCGGTGCGGCCGGGATGGGCACGGACCGCGGCAAGCGCACGGCTTCGTGGCCTGTGGGGCGGCGGATTGTCCGTCGGCATGTACGGCAGGTCCGATGGGGATGGACGACCACCATCCCGCGAAGCCGGTAAAACGGGAGTGAATGGGGCGGGGGGCTTTCAGGCGGGCAGCGTGACCTGGGCCATGACCGCGACGTAGTGGCAGACGCTGCCGGCGATGCAGAACAGGTGCCAGATCGCGTGCGAATAGGGGATCGATTCGCGGTGGTAGAAGATCGTGCCGAGCGTGTACAACACGCCGCCGGCAAGCAGCCAGCCGAAGGTCCAGGCGTCGAGCACGGCCAGCACCGGCTTGATCGCCACCAGCACCAGCCAGCCCATCGCCACGTAGATCAGCGTGGACAGGCGCTTGAAGCGCCCGGTGTAGAACAGCTTGAAGACCACGCCGGCCAGTGCGAGCGTCCAGATCGCGGCGAACAGGCCCCAACCCCACGGCCCGCGCAGCCCGATCAGGGTGAAGGGCGTGTAGGTGCCGGCGATCAGCAGGTAGATCGCGCAGTGGTCGAAGACTTTCAGCCGCCCCTTGAGCACCGGATGCTGGAAGGCGTGGTAGAGCGTCGAAGCGAGATAGAGCAGCAGCAGCGAAACCCCGAACACGATCGCCGCGCCCAGCTGCCAGCCATTGCCGAAGATCGCGGCCAGCGTGATCAGCACCGCCCCGCCGGCCAGCGCCGCGGTCGCACCCAGGCCGTGCGTCAACGCACTGGCCAGCTCCTCGCGCTTCTCGCGCAGGCTCATCGCGGACACGGCGGAATCCCGGGGGGAAGGAATCGCCCCCGATCATGCCATACGCAGGGGTATCGCAGGTTGGGGGCTGCGGAAAGGCTTTTGCCACGGATTTACGCGGATGGGCGCGGATCTACACGGATCAAGCGGAAAGAGCAGAAAAAGCGAAGGGCTTTTCAGCCACGGATCTGCGCGGATTACGCGGATCTGGCCGAGGCCAGTGCAGTCACCGCGCTCCGCACCTGCTTTCTCTTTCAGGTGGGCTTTCGGCACCAGTCTTGCCTCGGCCAGATCCGCGTAATCCGCGCAGATCCGTGGCCAAAAAGCTTCCGCCTCAGCCCACCCGAACGTGCGCATGCTCCCGGGTGGCGTCGAAGCGGACGTCGGGCCAGCGTTCCTGGGCGAGCTGGAGGTTGACGCGGCTGGGGGCGAGGTAGACGAGTTCGCCGGCGGCGTCGAGGCCGAGGTTGGGCGCATTCTTTTCGCGGAACTCTTCGAGCTTCCTTTCGCTGTCGCAGCGGATCCAGCGCGTGGTCACGACGCCGACGGGCTCGAAGATCGCGTCCACGCCGTATTCCTCCTTGAGGCGGTAGGCGGCGACGTCGAACTGCAGCACGCCAACCGCGCCCAGGATCAGGTCGTTGGACATCAGCGGGCGGAAGAACTGGGTGGCGCCTTCTTCGCTCAGCTGCGCCAGGCCCTTCTGCAGCTGCTTGAGCTTGAGCGGGTCGCGCAGGCGCGCGCGGCGGAAGAGTTCCGGCGCGAAGTTGGGGATGCCGGTGAACGACAGCGCCTCGCCCTCGGTGAAGGTGTCGCCGATGGAGATGGTGCCGTGGTTGTGGATGCCGATCACGTCGCCCGGGTACGCCTCGGCCGCGATCTCGCGGTCGCTGGCCATGAAGGTCAGGGCGTTGGCGAGCTTCATGTCCTTGCCGCTGCGCACGTGGAAGGCCTTCATCCCGGCCTCGAAGCGGCCCGAGCACACGCGCATGAAGGCGACGCGGTCGCGGTGCTGCGGATCCATGTTTGCCTGGATCTTGAACACGAAGCCGGTGAGCCGGGCTTCGTCGGCGGCGACCTCGCGGCCGGTGGTCTCGCGCGGCTGCGGCGAGGGCGCGTGGCGCACGAAGAAGTCGAGCAGGGGCTGCACGCCGAAGTTGTTGACCGCCGAGCCGAAGAACACCGGCGTCTGCCGACCGGCCAGGTATTCGTCGACGTCGAAGGCGTGGCTGGCGCCCTGCACCAGCTCCAGTTCGTCGCGCAGGTCGGCCAGCATGTCGGCACCGATGCGCGCTTCCAGCTGCGGGTCGTCGATCGAGGCGAAGATGGTCGAGTCCTGGCGGGTGAAGTTGCGGCCCTGTTCGTACAGGTGCACTTCGCCGGTCACCAGGTGCACCACGCCCTTCAGGCGCTTGCCCATGCCGATCGGCCAGGTCACCGGCGCGCACTGGATGCCGAGCACGGTCTCCACTTCGTCCAGCAGCTCGATCGGGTCCTTGCCCTCGCGGTCGAGCTTGTTGATGAAGGTCATGATCGGCGTGTCGCGCATGCGGCACACCTCCATCAGCTTGATCGTGCGCTCCTCGACGCCCTTGGCGACGTCGATGACCATCAGCGCCGAGTCCACCGCGGTCAGCACGCGATAGGTGTCCTCGCCGAAGTCGGCGTGGCCGGGGGTGTCGAGCAGGTTGACGATGCGCCCCTCGTAGGGGAACTGCATCACCGAGCTGGTCACCGAGATGCCGCGCTCCTGCTCCAGCTTCATCCAGTCGGACGTGGCATGCCGCGCGGCCTTGCGGCCCTTGACCGAGCCGGCCATCTGGATCGCCCCGCCGAACAGCAGCAGCTTCTCGGTGAGCGTGGTCTTGCCGGCGTCGGGATGCGAAATGATCGCGAACGTACGGCGGCGGCGGGCTTCGGCGGCAACGTCAGGCATGGCGATACCCGCCGCGCTGGCGCCGGGACTCTACTGGGAAGCCGGGAATTATACGGGGGCCGTGGGGCTGCGGCGGGCGTGGAGGCGGGCGTTTTACCACGGATGACGCGGATGACACGGATTTGCGCGGATAGGGCAGAAGCAGGAGAAAAAGCTCTTTTGCCACGGATTTGCGCGGATTGCGCGGATCTGGCCGAGGCAAGATTGGTGCCGAAAGCCCACCTGAAGAAAAAAGCGGGTGCGGAGCGCGGTGATGGCACTGGCCTCGGCCAGATCCGCGCAATCCGCGCAAATCCGTGGCTGAAAAGCCCTTCGCTTTTTCTGCCCTTTCCGCCTGATCCGTGTAAATCCGCGCCCATCCGCGTAAATCCGTGGCAAAGCTGTTGCTCCTATTCCACCCCCTCCGCAGCTTCGCTGAAGCGAAGGATCCCGCCCGGGCCGAACATCTTGAAGGGGATCGAGGCCAGGCGCAGGCCGCGGTTGGCCTGGACGGCGAAGTGCAGGTGCGGGCCGCCGCTGTAGCCGGTGTTGCCGGAGGTGGCGATGTGCTGGCCGCGGCGCACGCGGTCGCCGGGGCGGATGTGGACGCCGCCGGGCGCGAGGTGGGCGTAGAGCGCCATGGTGCCGTCGTCGTGGAGGATGCGGACGAAGTTGGCGCGGTCGATGGCGTCGGTCGGGCCCAGGCCGCCACCGGCGAAGCGGGCTTCGGCCTGCATCACCACGCCGTCGCGGGCGGCCAGCACGGGCGTGCCTTCCTCGACGGCGAAATCCACCGCGTGGCGGTTCTCGTCGTTGCGGTGGCTGGCGGCGCCGCCCCAGCCCTGGGCGATGCTCAGCCCGCGGGTGGCCAGCGGCCAGGCGTATTCGACGTCGCGCGGGCGCGCGCCCGGGTGGCCGGGGACAACCTCGAGCACCACCGCGGCGTCGGCGCGTTCCAGCCGCGCCACCAGCACGCGGCCGCGCGAAGTCACCGTGGCGCGCGCGGGCAGCGCTGGCTGCGCGCGGGGCGCGCCATCGCGGGCGCGCAGTACGACTTCGACGGGGCCCGACAGCAGGTTCTCGGCCCAGGCTTCGGGGCCTTGGCCATGGTCGAGGATTTCAAGGCGGGCCAGCGGCGCCGGCGCTTCGCGAACAGGGCCGCCTTCGGCCGCGGCCGCCGCGCCGGCGACCGCCAGCCACGCCAGCAACACCATGGCGGCGGCCCGGTGGTGCATGGTCACTGCACGCAGGCGGGATCCAGGTCCAGCACCCGGACGACTTCGCGCAGGTCGAAGGCCGACACCGCGCGATCGTCGTGTACGGCGTACAGCACGCCACCCGGGAAGCGTGGCGTGGCCGCGGCATGGAGGGCGATGCCGTCGGTGTTGGCGGTGACTTCGCCGTGGAAGCTGCCGACCGGTGCCAGACTGGTGCGATCGAAGAGGTGGAACCAGGTCAGCGGTGCCTGCTGGTCGACCGCCAGCCAGTAGCCGCCGGTGGCGCCGCAGGACCAGAGCACCACGCCCTCGGCCTCGCCGGTGAAGGTGCCTTCGGGCAGGCTGCGGCCGGTCCAGTCGCCCTTGAAGTCGTAGACGTGCAGGTTCGACGGGCTGGTGCGGTCTTCCTCGGCGACGAGCAGGCGGTCGTGGGCGGGATCGCCGGCGATCGACTCGACCATGTTCAGGCGCGCCGGGCCTTCGGTCTCGCCGAATGAGCCCTGGTAGGCGGCATCGAGGTGGCCCTGGTCGTCGAAGCGCAGGCGGTAGCGGCGCACGCGCTGCGACAGCTCATCGGCCGGTGGCACCACGTCGTAGCGCTCGCCGTACATGAAGCTGTCGGTGACGAAGGCTTCCAGTTCGCGGGGGGCGGTTTCGTGCACCCAGATGCCGTAGGGGCTGCGCAGTTCGTCGGCGCCGAACAGGGCCAGCGGCTGCAGGTCGGGAAGGGTCAGCAGTTGCACGCGGTGGTTGTCGCGCTCGACCACGAACAGCACGTTGCCGAACACGGCCAGGCCGTTGGGCCGGTTGAACTCGCCCGGGATCTTGCCGCGCGCGCCGACGGTGCGCAGCGGCTCGCCGCTGTCGCCGTCGAACAGGGCGAGCCGGTGGGTCGACTTGCCGGTGGCCAGCAGCAGGGTTGCGCCGTCCGCGTCCACCCAAGTGGCGATCGAATCGAGTTCCTCGCCGCGCATGTCGGGCGAGACGAAGGTCTCGGTGACCAGGGTCCGGGGACTGGCGGCGGGAGCCTGTGGGGAGGTGAGCGGCGGTGAGGTGCTCGCGCAGCCGGCGAGCACGAGCGCCAGGACCGGCGCAAGAATGGATTTCGACATGCGTGAATTATGCGTTAACCCGGCCGGCGGGAGTGGATCGCAGGGTGCGAGGGCGGGAATTTTATCCATCGCTTCATGCAGATAAAGCGATTGACATTCTGATTCCGGCCTGCCAGGCTGCGCGACATCCATCGAGACCGGCCGAGGGACAGGCCCGACGACGCCGGGGCAACTGGATGGGGCGCAAGCCCCGTTCGCTGTGCCAAGTCCTGCGGGGACCTGTGAGTCCACCGGAAGATGGTTGCGGATCGCCCATGCGGCGGTCCGTCGCGTATCGCCGCGGGAGCGGCGATACCACCACTCCGGCATGCCCCGTGGGCGTCGATGGCCTTGTCCCCCTCCGGATATCGCCATGAGCCTCGAAGACCGCACCGCCCTCGCCACCGACCTGCAGGCCACCTGCGTCACGCAATCCGCAGCCGCGCATGTGCCTGCCATCACCGTGCCTGCCGCAGGTGTCCTCGGGAGCACCGATGCCGCCAACCCTGTCGTCCAGCGCGGCCACGTCGACGTGGTGCTGCCGATGCGGTACGCCGGTGCGCGCCGGCTGCGCCTGGCCTACGAACTCTCCGGGCCCGAAGGCGCACCGGTGGTGCTGGTGTCCGGCGGCATTTCCGCCGACCGCCATCTCGCCGCCAGCGAAATGCATCCGGAACGCGGCTGGGCCGGGGCGGTGGTCGGCGCCGGCAAGGCGCTGGATCCGTCGCGGCTGCGCCTGCTGGCCTTTGACCACGTCGGTGCCGACGGCAGCCTGGACGCGGTGATCGATACGGCCGACCAGGCCGATGCCGCGGCGGTGCTGCTCGATGCGCTCGGCATCGCGAAGCTGCGGGCCTTCGTCGGCTACTCCTACGGCGGGTCGGTCGCGCTGCAGTTCGCCGCGCGGCACGGCGCGCGCCTGGAGCGGGTGGTGGTTGTCAGCGCGACGCACCGCGCGCATCCCTGGGCCTCGGCCTGGCGCGCGCTGCAGCGTCGCGCGGTGGCGCTGGGCGAACTGCAGTGCGCCGAGGACCAGGGCCTGTCGCTGGCGCGGCAGTTCGCGATGCTCGGCTACCGCAGCGGCGACGGTTTCGCGGAGCGCTTCGATGCGCCGGCGGAGGTCGTCAACGGCCGCGTCCGCGTCGCCGCCGAGGACTATCTGGATGCCGCGGGTGCCCGCTTCGTGGCGAAGACGCCGGTGGTGGCCTGGCAGCGGCTGTCGGAGTCGCTGGATCTGCACCGCGTCGAGCCCGCCGAAGTGCGCGTTCCGGCCACCGTGGTCGCGGTGGAAGGCGACCCGCTGGTGCCGCTGTCCGACGCGGTGGCCCTGGTCGAAGGCCTTTCCGGGTCCGCCCGGCTGCGCGTGCTGCGCTCGCCGCACGGCCACGATGCCTTCCTGAAGGACGACGGTCGCTTCGACCGGATCCTCCGGGATGCGCTGGACGCGGAGGTGGCGGCATGAGTGCGCTGGCGAACGGACAGAGCCCGGCGACCCGCGCGGTGCGCGCCGGCATCGATCGCGACGAAGCCTTCGGCGCCGTGGTGCCGCCGCTGGTGCTGTCGTCGAACTTCAGCTTCGAAGGCCTTGGCGGCAAGCGCGAGTACGACTACACCCGCAGCGGCAATCCCACCCGCGACCTGCTGGGTGAGGCGCTGGCGGGACTCGAGGGCGGCACCGGCGGCGTGGTGACCTCCAGCGGCATGGCCGCGATCACCCTGCTGCTGCACGCGCTGCTGGAGCCGGGCGACCGCCTGGTGGTGCCGCACGATGCCTACGGCGGCAGCTGGCGCCTGTTCGACGCCCTGGCGCGCAAGGGCCACTTCGAACTGGTCACCGCCGACCTGACCGACCCGCGCGCGCTGGCCGAGGCGCTGGCGACGTCGCCGAAGCTGGTGCTGGTCGAGACGCCCTCCAACCCGCTGCTGCGGATCACCGACCTGCGCTTCGTGATCGAGGCCGCGCATCGCGCGGGCGCGCTGGTCGCGGTCGACAACACCTTCCTGTCGCCGGCGCTGCAGCAGCCGATCGCCTTCGGCGCCGACGTCGTGCTGCATTCCACCACCAAGTACATCAACGGCCACAGCGACGTCGTCGGCGGCGCGGTGGTGGCGGCCACGGCGGAGCTGCACGAGCGCTTCACCTGGTGGGCGAACGCGCTGGGCATCACCGGTGCGCCCTTCGACAGCTTCCTCACCCTGCGCGGGCTGCGCACGCTCGACGCCCGCGTGCGCGTGCACCAGGAGAACGCGGAAGCGGTCGCCCGCCGGCTCGACGCGCACCCGGCGGTGGCGCGTGTCTACTGGCCGGGTCTGGAATCCCACCCGGGTCACGCGGTGGCCGTGCGCCAGCAGACGGGGTTCGGCGCGATGCTGAGCGTGGAGCTGCGCGGCGGCGTGGAGGCGGTGCGCGCCTTCGTCGACGGCCTGCGCTTCTTCACCCTGGCCGAATCGCTGGGCGGCGTGGAGAGCCTGGTCGCGCATCCGGCGACCATGACCCACGCCGCGATGACTCCCGAAGCGCGCGAGCGCGCCGGGATCCCCGACGGCCTGCTGCGCCTGTCGGTGGGCATCGAATGTGGTGAGGATCTGCAGGCGGATATCGCCGATGCGTTGGCGCGCGCGGAGGCCGCCACGGCCGCTTCCGGGGCTTCGGTCGCCGGCGCAGCCGCCGCCGGGGGTGAGGCATGAGCGCGGTGGTGCAACTGCCGCGCAGCCGGCATGCGCCTCGCGCACAGGCGGCACCGCGCATCGCCCTGCTCGGCACCGGTGTGGTCGGCAGCGCTTTCGTCGCGCGATGCGGACGGCTGCGCGCGGCGGGCGTGGAGGTACCGGACTTCGCCTGGCTGGGCAACTCGCGCACGCTGACCGAGGGCGTGGACGATCCCGCGATCGCGCTGGCTCTGGTGAACGCGGCGCCGGCGCGCAGCGGCCCCTGGGCGCCGTGGGCCGAGGCCACGGGCCTGCAGCGCGGCGACGTTGTCGTCGATGCCACCGCCAGCGACACCGTGGCCGGCTGGCATGCCGAATGGCTGGCCCGTGGCGTGCACGTGGTGACCGCCAACAAGCTCGGCTGCGGCGGCGAACTGGCGCGCGCGCAGGCCATTGCCGAGGCCGCGGCCGGTTCCGGCGCGCGCTACGGCGATGCGGCGACCGTCGGTGCCGGGCTGCCGGTGCTACATGCGATCCGCGGCCTGGTCGCCGGCGGCGATCGCATCCACGGCATCGAAGGCCTGCTCTCGGGGTCGCTGGCCTGGCTGTTCGACCGCCACGATGGCCGGCGCCCGTTCTCGGCCCTGGTGCGCGAGGCGCGTGCCTTGGGTTACACCGAGCCCGATCCGCGCATCGATCTGTCCGGCGAGGACGTGCGCCGCAAGCTGCTGATCCTGGCGCGCGCGGCGGGCATCCCGCTGGAGGCCGATGCGGTCAAGGTCGAATCGCTGGTGCCCGAAGCGCTGGCGGTGGCCGCCGCGGACGGGCTGGACGAAGCGCTGGCATCGATCGATGCGCCGCTGGAAGCCCTGCACGCCCGCGCCCAGGCCGACGGCGCCCGGCTGCGCTTCGTCGCCCGCTTCGACGGCGAGGGCGCCGCGGTCGGCCTGCGCGCGCTGGCGCCGGAGCATCCGCTGTGCGCGGGCGGCGGCACCGTCAACCGGGTGGCGATCCGCAGCTGCCGCTACCAGGCGCAGCCGCTGGTGATCCAGGGCCCGGGTGCCGGCGCGGAGGTCACTGCGGCGGGATTGCTGGACGACGTGTTGACCATCGTCCGCGGCTGACCAGGGTCGCCGCTGCACTCGCAGGTGCAGCGGCGATCATCATGGCGGTTTGGGGTGGCGCAGGGTCCAGCGGGGGGGTCAGCACTCGATGACGTTCACCGCCAGGCCGCCGCGGCTGGTTTCCTTGTACTTGTCCTGCATGTCGCGGCCGGTGTCGCGCATGGTCTTGATGACTTCGTCCAGCGTGACCTTGTGCTTGCCGTCGCCGCGCAGGGCCATGCGCGAGGCGTTGATCGCCTTCACCGCGCCCATGGCGTTGCGCTCGATGCAGGGGATCTGCACCAGGCCGCCGATCGGGTCGCAGGTCAGGCCAAGGTTGTGCTCCATGCCGATCTCGGCGGCGTTCTCGATCTGGCTGGGGGTGCCGCCGAGCGCGGCGGTCAGGCCGGCGGCGGCCATCGAGCAGGCCACGCCCACTTCGCCCTGGCAGCCGACCTCGGCGCCGGAGATCGAGGCGTTTTCCTTGTAGAGGATGCCGACCGCGGCGGCGGTGAGCAGGTAGTCGAACACGCCCTGTTCGTTCGCGCCCGGGCAGAAGCGTTCGTAATAGCGCATCACCGCGGGCAGGATGCCGGCGGCGCCGTTGGTCGGCGCGGTCACCACGCGGCCGCCGGCGGCGTTTTCCTCGTTCACCGCCAGTGCGTACAGGTTGACCCAGTCGAGCACGGTCAGCGGGTCGCGCATGCCGGCTTCGGGGCGCTCGGACAGCTCGGCGTGCAGCACCGGTGCGCGCCGCGGGACGCGCAGGCCGCCGGGCAGGGTGCCGCCGCTGCCGATGCCGCGCTGGATGCAGGTCTGCATCGCATCGTGGATCTCGCGCAGGCCGGCGCGCACTTCGTCCTCGCTGCGCCAGCAGGTCTCGTTGGCCATCATCAGCGCTGCGATGGACAGGCCGTGCTCCTCAGTGTGCGCCAGCAGTTCGCGGCCGCTGGCGAAGGGGTAGGGCACCGGGGTGGTGTCGGCGACGATGCGATCCTCGGCGGCCTCGTCCTGGTTGACCACGAAGCCGCCGCCGACGGAGTAGTAGTCACGGGTGGCGATGGTTTCGCCGTCGGCGTCGTAGGCGGTGAAGCGCATGCCGTTGGTGTGGTGTGGCAGCTTCTGGCGCTTGTTCATCACCAGGTCGCGCTTCTCGTCGAAGGCCACCTCGTGGCGGCCGAGCAGGCGGATGCGCTTCTCGCCGCGGATGCGCTCCAGGGCATCGGGAATGATGTCGGGATCGATGGCGTTGGGGTGGTGGCCCTCCAGGCCCATCAGCACCGCCTTGTCGGTGCCGTGGCCGCGGCCGGTCAGGGCCAGCGAGCCGAAGACCTCGGCGCGGATGCGCGCCACGTCGCCGAGGCGGCCGGGCTCGTCCAGCCAGTGCTCGACGAAGCGCGCGGCCGCACGCATCGGCCCCACGGTGTGCGAGGAGCTCGGCCCGATGCCGATCTTGTAGAGGTCGAAGGTGCTGACGGCCATGGCGTCCCGCTCGGGGGCTGGTGGGAATCGCCTATGATAGCCGCCGTCCGCGGCCGACCCCATGCCCTGGCGTACCTTCCGGAGTTGCCCTCGCGATGCCACTGATCCTGTTCCAGCGCGATGACTGCCACCTCTGCGACCTGGCGCTGGACGTGCTGGCTGCGGCCCGGGCACCGGAGTTCGAGAGCGTGTTCATCGATGGCGACTCCGGGCTGGAGGCGCGCTACGGGGAACGGGTGCCGGTGCTGCGCGAAGAGGGTGATGGACGCGAGCTGGAGTGGCCGTTCGACGTGGAGGCGCTGGGGAGATTCCTGGGAAGGGGTTGAAGGGGGCAGCTTTGCGGGAAGCCTCTACCGCGTCGCCTCCACCTCGATCCGCACCTCCACCGCGTCGCCGATCATCGAAGCCCAGGCGGTGCTGCCGAACTCCGCCCGGCTGAGCGTCGCGGTGGCGGAGAAGCCCACGGTGTGCCGGAACGGCGGCAACGGGTGCCGCTTCTCCGCGTTGCGCACGGCATCCAGTACCACGGCACGGGTGGTTCCGCGCAGTTCCAGTTCGCCGTGGATGCGGGCGCGGCCTGCGTCGAGCGCTTCGACCCGGAGCGAGCGGAAGTTGGCGACGGGATGGCGCCCGCTGTCGAGCAGGCCGCCGCCGGCGACCGCGCGGTTCCAGTCGCCGTCGCCGAAGTCCAGCCGTGACAGCGGGATGGCGGCTTCCACGCGCGCACCCTCCCACGAGCCCGGCACCAGGTGCAGGGTTCCGGTGGTGCCGGACACGGTGCCGATCGCCTTCGAGAAGCCGGCATGGTCGACGGCGATGGCGATGCGGGTATGCACCGGGTCCAGGGCGTAGGCCAGCGCGTCGGGATGCGGCGGTTCCGCGCCGGCTGCGGCGGGGACGGCCCCGCGCGGAGGCGACTGCGAGCACGCGCAGGCGATCGCGAACAGCGCGGCCAGCGCAGGCAGGCGCAGCGGCAAGGGTGGATGGCGGCGGACTCGCATGCGGGCTTCCCATGTACGCCTGGACGGTCTTCGCATCGATTCTAGGCGCGCGCCGCGCGACTGGCGAAGCTTGCGCCATCGCCGCCGCGTTGCGACGATGCCGCCGGGTCGAGCGGTGTGCGGGGCGCTGCCGGCAGGACGGGGAGACCGATGCGGCGCTGGGCGATGTGTTTCTGGTTGTGCCTGCTGTGGATGCCGGCGTGCCCTGGCTTCGCCGTGGGGCCGCAGTTGCCGCAGCCGCGGCAGGTCAGCGTGTTCGACGGCCTGCCTTCCAACCGCGTCAACGCGATCGCCGAGGATCGCCAGGGCTACCTCTGGATCGCCACCCGCGACGGGCTTGCGCGCTACGACGGCGTCGGCTTCCGCGTCTGGCGCGTCGGCGAGGGCCTGCGCGACAACTTCGTGTGGTCGGTGCACGTGGACGGGCGCGACCGCGTCTGGATCGGGACGTCCTCCGCCGGGCTGGCCCGTCTCGACGCCGACCGGGAAAGCTTCACTTGGTACGACCGTGCGACCCGGCCGGAGATGGCCAGCAACGACATCTGGTCGATCGCCGGCACGCCCGACGGCGACATCTGGTTCGGCACCTCCGACGGCGGCCTGCACCGGCTGTCGGAAGATGACCGGATGCAGCGCTTCGGGCATCAGCCGGACGATCCCTCGAGCCTGCCTTCGGACGGGGTGTCCCACCTGGTGGTGGATGACGACGGCTCGCTGTGGGTGGGCACCAAGGGCGGCGTCGCGCGTTGGGACGGGAACGGCTTCGAACGCCTGCCCGCGGACCGGCTGGGTACGCTGATGCTCGACGGCATGGCACTCGACGATGCCGGCAGCCTGTGGATGGGCATCCACGGCGCGGGCATGGTGCGCCATGCGGATGGTCGCATCGAACGCCTGCCCTGGATCGATCCGGTACTGGGCGAACGCGCGCTCAACATGCTGCTGGAGGATTCGCGCGGTGCCCGCTGGCTGGACACCCGCAGCGGCCTGGCGTGGGTCCACGACGGCGTCGTCGACAACGTGCCGCTGTACAGCACCACCAGCCGCGGACGGGTGCGGCCGGCGTGGTCGACCGCCTACGAGGACCGCGAGGGCGGGCTGTGGTTCGCGAGCTCCGATTCCGGGCTGTGGCACCTGCCGGCCAACTGGCGGAACTTCAGCGTGCTGCAGCGGCGCATCAGCGATCCGTCGTCGCCGGCGAACGCCTTCGTCTACGGCGTGGCGCCCTCGTCGTTCGGCGACGGAGGCGGGATGTGGCTGGTCGGCAGCGGCGGCGTGCTCGACCACCTCGATCCCGCGACCGGCCACATCGAGCACCACCTGCCGGCGGCCTGCGGCACGCTGTTCGTGCTCGGCGTGCTCGAGGCAGTTGATGGCCGGGTGTGGCTGGGCTGCCAGGACCAGTTGCTTCGCTTCGATCCCGCCAGCGGCGGGGTGCAGCGCTGGATGGCGGGAGCGGGCCCCGACGGCGCGCCGCCCGGGCGGATCGCGCAGTTCGTGGAGTTGCGGGACGGCACGCTGTGGCTGGCCAGCCACCAGAGCATCCAGCGGCGGTCCGCCGACGGGCGCGTGCTCGACACCATCCATCGCGGCGACGGCCGCGGCCTCGCGTCGCTGGACATGGTCGAACACCTGCTGCAGGCGCCCGATGGCGGGCTGTGGGCGGCCACGACCGGCGGCCTGCTGCAGTGGGACGACGGCGAGCGCCGCTTCCATCCCGTGCCCGGCGCGGGCGATGCGGCCGCCTACAGCGTGGCCGTCGGCGGCGACGGCCTGGTCTGGATCGCCGGCCTCGGCGAACTCGGTGCCTACGAATGGGACGGTGCCTCCCTGCGCAGGCTGCGCACCGTCGATGCGTCCGATGGCCTGCCGATGGTCGCGCCCGGCGGCGTGATCGTGGACGAGGCCGGCGTGATCTGGCTGACGACCGTGCGCGGCCTGATTCGCTTCGACCCGGAGAACGGGCGCCTGCGCGTCTACGGCGTGCGCGACGGCCTGCCGAGCCACGAGTTCAGCGAGTTCCCGATGGCCGCCTCGACGCAGGGCTACATGGCCGCGGGCACCGCCGACGGCCTGCTGCTGTTCCATCCGCGCACGGTGCAGTGGAGCGGGCGCATGCCTACGCTTGCGATCGAGTCGGTCGACCTGCGCCGCGGCGACGGGCGCGTGTCGCTGGCACCGCAATCCTCGCTGGCGCTGCGGCACGACGACCGCGACCTGCGCGTGGTCGCGCGCCTGCTGTCCTTCACCGACGCCCATGCCCACCGCTACCGCTTCCGCCTGGATGGCTACGACCCGGGATGGGTGGAGACCGGCGCCCAGGGCGAGCGCGTGTTCGCGCGGCTGGCGCCGGGTCCGTACCGCCTGCATATCCAGGCGCGCACCGCCGACCACGAATGGACGCCGGTGCAGGTGATGCAGCTGCGCGTGGAGCCGCCGTGGTGGCAGGCGCCCTGGGCGGTGGCGGCGTTCACGATCATCGGTGCCCTGGGCCTGCTGTGGATCGTCTACGGATACCGGCAGCGACTGAAGCAGCGGCATGCATGGCAGCTCAACGAGGAGAAGCGCGAGCTCGCCGAGCAGGCGTCGCTGGCCAAGACCCGCTTCCTCGCCACCCTCGGCCACGAGGTGCGCACGCCGATGACCGGCGTGCTCGGCATGAGCGAACTGCTGCTGGGGACCGGCCTGGACGCGCGCCAGCGCGGCTATGCCAACGCCATCCGCGGCGCCGGCGAACACCTGATGCGGCTGGTGAACGATGCGCTCGACCTGGCGCGGATCGAGGCCGGCAAGCTGGAGCTGGTTGTGCAGCCTTTCGACCTGCTGGCCCTGCTGGACGAGGTCGGCGGCCTGGTCGAGCCGCTCGCGCGGCAACGCGGCCTGGCCTTCCGACGCCACGTCGATGCGCATACCCCGCGCTGGCTGCTGGGCGACCCTGGCCGCGTCCGCCAGATCCTGCTCAACCTGCTGGGCAACGCGGTCAAGTTCACCGAGACCGGCAGCGTCGCGCTGCAGGCCGCGCCGATGAAGTCCGGCGGCGTGCGCCTGGTGGTGTCCGACACCGGACCCGGTCTCAACGAGGAACAGCAGGCGCACCTGTTCCGCCGCTTCGAACAGGCCGACGGCGCGCGCACCACGGCGCGCTACGGCGGCAGCGGCCTGGGCCTGGCGATCTGCCAGGAACTGGCGGTGGCGATGGGCGGCCGTATCGAACTCGACAGCACGCCGGGGCAGGGCACCGACTTCACCGTGGACCTGCCGCTGCGCGAGGTGGCGGCGCCTGCCGCCGCGGCCGGGGACGATGCCGCGGTCCTGCCGCGGGAGCGCGCCGGTGGCGGCGGGCTGTCCCTGCTCCTGGTCGAAGACGATGCCACCGTGGCCGAGGTCATCGTGGGCCTGCTGCGTACCCTCGGCCACGACGTGGTCCATGTGCCGCATGGCCTGGCGGCGCTGGCGGAAGTCTCCGGCAGCGGTTTCGACATCGCCCTGCTGGATCTCGACCTGCCGGGCATCACCGGTCTGGCGCTGGCCAGCCAGCTGCGCGCCCAGGGCTTCGAAGCGCCGCTGCTTGCGGTCACCGCGCGCGCCGACGCCGAGGCGGAAACATTGGCGCGGGACGCCGGCTTCAACGGCTTCCTGCGCAAGCCGGTGACCGCCGCGATGCTGGGTGAGGCGATCGATTCATTGCGACAGGGGGAGGCGGGATGATGGATGCACGATCGGGATGGCGTGGAACGGTGCTGGCGTGCGCGCTGCTCGCGGCGCTGCCGGCTGGAAGCGCGTCGGCGCGTGCAGGCGCTGTGGTCGCCGAGGTCGCCGAGGTCGCGGAGGGCAAGGCTGCGGCCGCGGAGCCCTTCCTGGGCGGCTTCCTGAAGGAGACCCGCGTGGTGTACCCGCTGCAGGTCGCCGGCTGGGAAGCGGCCGGGGAGAAGCTGTACGACGCCGCCGAGCTGGGCGCCTCGGTGCGCTACCAGTCGGGCGAGCGGCGCGACCGCTGGATCGACGTCTACTTCTATCCCGTGGGCGTGGTGCCGGCCTCGCGTCTCGACCAGGCCGCGAAGGCGACGCTGGCCGAGATCGAATCCAACGTCGGCGTCGATGGCGGCTATGTCGAGGCGACGTTCGGACCGGTGCGCGCCTTCGAGGTGGCGCCGGGCGTAGGCAAGGGCGGACCGATCCCGGCGCGCTCGGCCGACATGGCCCTGCAGCGCGAGGAAGGGACCTACCACTCGGCGATGGCGCTGCTGGTCGACCGCCTGTACTACGTCAAGGGTCGCCACAGCGTCGCCGCCGGCGCCATGGAGCGCGACGCGGTGAGGCGCACGCTCGAGGCCTTCATGGCCGAACTGGTCGCCGGCACCTACATCGGGAGCACCGGCAGCTGCTGGTCGCCGGTGCCGGTGGACGCCCTGGCCGCGGAGGCGGACGAGCCCGCGGACGCCAGCATGTCGGCCACGTCGGACCAGGGCGGCGGCGCCTGGCTGGTGGGCGACCGCGTGCTCGCGCGCGACCCCTCGGGCGAAGCGGCGCAGACGCTTTCGGTGCTGGCGATGGCCATGCAGGGGCGGCTGTACCCGGGCTGCGTCGGTGCCGATCCGCACAATCCCGAGGTGCCCGAGGGGCATCGCGAGATCCGCTTCGAATACCGCGCGCCTTCCGATGCCCGGCGCGACGGCGGCTGGCGGCTCGCGCCCGCGCGCAGCGGCACGGGCTGAGCCGGCGCCGCTCAGCGCCGGCTGTAGGCGTGCACCTCGTCGACCAGCACGCGCACGTGCTCCGGATCCATGTCCGGCGACATGCCGTGGCCGAGATTGAAGACGTGGCCCTCGCGCGAGCCGCCGTTGCCGTCGCGGTAGCTGTCGAGCGCGCGCCGCACTTCGCGGCGGATCGCCTCGGGCGAGCCGTACAGCGTGGCCGGGTCGAGGTTTCCCTGCAGCGCGACCTTGCCGCCGGTGCGGCGCGCGGCGTCGCCGAGTTCGATCAGCCAGTCCACGCCTACGCCTTCGGCCCCTGATTCCGCCAGGTCGCCCAGCCAGGCGGCATTGCCCTTTCCGAACACGATCAGCGGGGTGCGGCCTGCGCCTTCGCCGCGCTCGAGCTCGCGCGCGATGCGGGTCAGGTAGGGCAGCGAGAACTCGCGGTACATCGCCGGCGACAGCACGCCGCCCCAGGTGTCGAAGACCTGCAGCGCCTGGGCGCCGGCCGCGCGCTGGGCGGCGAGGTAAGCGATCACCGCATCGGTGTTGACCGACAGCAGCGCGTGCAGCGCCTTGGGATCGTTGTACGCCATCGCCTTGATGCGCGCGAAGTCCTTGCTGCCGCCGCCCTCGACCATGTAGCAGGCCAGGGTCCAGGGGCTGCCAGAGAAGCCGATCAACGGCACCCGGCCGTCGAGCTCGCGGCGGATCACGCGCACCGCGTCCATCACGTAGCCCAGCTCCGTTTCCATGTCCGGCACGCCCAGCTTCGCGATCGCGGCGGCGTCGCGCAGCGGGCGCTCGAACTTCGGGCCCTCGCCGTCGACGAAGTGCAGGCCCAGGCCCATGGCGTCGGGGATGGTGAGGATGTCGGAGAACAGGATCGCCGCGTCCAGGTCGAAGCGCTCCAGCGGCTGCAGCGTGACCTCGCAGGCGATCTCCGGGTTCTTGGCCATGGCCAGGAAGCTGCCGGCCCTGGCGCGGGTGGCGCGGTATTCCGGCAGGTAGCGCCCGGCCTGGCGCATCAGCCAGACCGGCGTGCAGTCCACGGACTCGCGGCGAAGGGCGCGGAGGAAGCGGTCGTTGCGAAGGGTCTGGGGCAAGTCTCTGGTCCTGGGATGCGGTGGGTGGAGCCGTGGATCAGCCGCGCGGGCCGTCGGCGCCCTGCGCGAACATCAGCTGGAAGCCACGCTTGAGCTGCTGGTCGCGTGCCTGCTCCAGCGCGGCGACGGCCGAGGCCTGGTCCATGAACTGCTCGCGGCGGACGCTGCTGCGGCCGCCGATCTGGCCGCTTTCGCGGAGCAGGGTCCAGCCGCCGAGCAGGTCGGGCTGCAGCATCAGCTGCACGAAGCGGGGGGCTTCGTGGCCATCGGGGCGTTGTTGCAGGAGCAGGCGCATGGGGCGCCGATTCTACGCCACGGTCGGCCCTGGCGGCCGCTTCCCGCCTTGTCTGTGGCGGGGGTGGCGGCTATACCTGCCGTTTCCCCCGGCAAGGCCTGGCGCATGCGTGGTTTCGATTTCAGTTCGTGGAGCGCGGCGGGCACCACCCTGCTCGGGCTGGTGCTGTTCTCGCTGGTGGCGATCGGCATCCGCCTGGTCTTCATGCAGACCCTGCAGCGCCGCCGCGAGCGCGAGAACCGGCAGATCAACGAGCGCCTGAAGACCCTGATCGCGGCCTACAAGACCTTGGGCGGTTCGTTCACCGGCGACCTCGACGTCGATCCCACCCACCTGCGCCAGCTGCGCGCGCGGATGGCGGAGCGGGCGGCGGGCGAGGACGCGGCCGGGGCGATGGCGGCCGCCGCGGCCGCGGACGAGGAAGGCTCCGACCGCCGCCGCAGGATCCGCGACGCGGTGGAGGCCGCGCTGTCGGACGTGATCCTGCTGGGCACCGACGAGCAGGTGCGCCTGGCCGCCGCAGCGGCCGGCGACATGGCGGCCGGGCGCACGGTGCGGACGGCCGAACTGGTGGTGTCGCTGCGCGACTTCGTCCGCCATGCCCTGGACCTGGACCCGATTCCAGAGGCGCTGCCGATCCCGGACCAGGGTCCGCTGCGGGTCGCTTCCAGCGGCGGCAAGGGCGGTGGCAAGGACGGCGGGGCCGGCCGCGGTGGTGGTGGCGGAGGCGGCGCCGGCGGCGGAATGGGCATGGGGATGGGCATGGGCATGGGGGCCGGCGCGGGCGCCGGACGCCTCGGCCAGTCGGTCGACGAACCCTGAAGCCCGCCGCCGCCTTCAGCGCGGCTGCAGCACCGCCAGAACCTCGGTTTCAGGCACGTCGGCAACCACGCGGGCGCGGCCGGTGCCGTCCCAGAGCACGAAGCGCAGGCCCCCGGCCAGCGCCTTCTTGTCCAGGCGCATGTGCGCGACCAGGGCCGCGGGATCGAGGCCGCGCGGCAGTTCGACCGGCAGGCCGAAGCGCTCCAGCACCCGCTGCAGCGTGTCCGCGTCGGTAGCGGGTGCGAGCCCGAGCCGGGTCGACAGCCGCGCCGCCAGCACCATGCCCACGGCCACCGCTTCGCCGTGGTTGAGGCCGTCGTAGGCCTGCTCCGTCTCGATCGCGTGGCCGAAGGTGTGGCCGAAGTTGAGCAGGGCGCGTTCGCCGTGCTCGAAGGGGTCGCGCTCGACGATCGCCGCCTTGTGCGCGCAGCTGCGGGCGATGGCCTCGGCCAGCGCGGCGTCCTCGCGCTCCAGCAGGGCGCCGGCATGGCCGCACAGCCAGTCGAGGAAGGGGGCGTCGACGATGGCGCCGTACTTCACGACTTCGGCCAGGCCCGCGCGCAGTTCGCGGTCGGGCAGGGTGCGCAGCGCGGCGGTGTCGGCCAGCACCGCGCGCGGCGGGTGGAAAGCGCCGACCAGGTTCTTGCCCTGCGGCAGGTCGACTGCGGTCTTGCCGCCGACCGAGGAGTCGACCATCGCCAGCAGGGTGGTCGGCAGCTGCACGCAGTCGATGCCGCGCATCCAGCAGGCCGCGGCGAAGCCGGCGAGGTCGCCGACCACGCCGCCGCCGAGCGCGTACACACACGCGTCGCGCCGGGCGCCGAGCGCGGCCAGGGCGTCGATCGCGCCGCCGAAACAGGCCAGGGTCTTGCTGGCCTCGCCGGCGGGCAGGACGAAGGTCTCGACGCGCGCTTCCGGGCGCGCGGCGAGCAGGGCCTCGCGGACGCCGTCGGCCAGCAGCGGGGCGACGCGGCTGTCGCTGACCAGCAGGGCCTGGCGGCCGCGCAGCGGCGCGGCCAGGGCGGCGCCGTCGGCGAGCAGGCCGGGGCCGATGTCGATGGCGTAGGGCGCCGCGCCGCCGACCTCGATGCGCTGACGCGCGCTCATGCCGCCGGCTCCGGCCGCGGCTGCCCGAGGGCCTCGCGCCGCCATTGCGATTCCAGCAGGCCGGCCAGCCTGCGGGCGGCGTCCGCGGCCGGCAGATGGCGGGTGTCGAAGGCCAGGTCGGCGACTTCGGCGTACAGCGGATCGCGCTCGGCGGCGAGCCGGCGCAGCGTGGCCTCGCGATCACCCGTGGCCAGCAGCGGGCGGCTGCGGTCGCGCGCCAGCCGCTCGAGCTGCGCCGGCACGTCGGCGCGCAGGTGCACCACGAAGCCGTGGTCGGCCAGCAACTGACGGTTGCCGGCATCGAGCACCGCGCCACCGCCGGTGGCGAGCACCGCGTCGGGTCCAGCCAGCAGCACTGCCAGCGCTTCGCGTTCGCGGGCACGGAAGCCGGCCTCGCCCTCGCATTCGAAGATCGTCGGGATGCCGGCGCCGGTGCGGACCTCCACCTCGTGGTCGCTGTCGGCGAAGTCGAGGCCGAAATGCCGCGCCAGGCAGCGCCCGATCGAGGTCTTGCCGGCGCCCATGGGGCCGACGAGCACGAGGTGGCGGGCGGGATTCATCGGACAGGCGCGTTCGCTGGGGGACACGGCGATGCTAGCAGTCCGGCGCATCGCCGATGACGCGGCAATGACGCGGCGAAGGCGCGGCGTTAACGCCACAGCGCCGAAGGTGGCGGTTCCTGCCGCCGCGGGCGGCGCTTTCAGAAGGAGCCTGTCATGGCGATCGCCAAGGTCATCGAACTCAATTCCTCCTCGCCCACCAGCGTCGAAGACGCCGTGCGCAAGGGGCTCGCCAAGTGCGCCGAGACCGTGAAGAACATCAAGGGCGCCTGGATCAACGAAACCAAGGTCGTCACCGACGGCGACGGCAACATCACCGAGTGGCGGGTGAACCTGCGGATCAGCTTCGTGGTCGACTGATCGCGGCGCTCACGGGCTGGCGGCGCCGGCGGTTCGCGGCGCTGGCGCTGGCGCCTGGCACCTGGTCCTTCGAGGGCGGCGGCCGCGTGGCGCCGCCGAATGCGTTCTGGCTGCCGTATGCACGACAACGGGAGCGGACGATGAGCGCAGGAACGAAAGGACGGTTGCTGATGGGCAGCCTGCTGGCCCTGGGGACGGCCTGCAATGCGGCGGTCGATGGCGGATCCGTCGTGGAGGCCGCGGCGGAACCGGCAGCCGCCGGGGTCGTGGACGAACTGCCGCTGCGCCGTGGCTACTACGTGAGATCGGAAACGCCCTGCGGCCAGGCATCGAGGGCGGACGTGTTCTCGCTGGTGACGCGGACCGGCATGAACCTCGACTGCACGTTCAAGCGGATCGAAAGGGCGGGTGCCACGACCTATCGGGTAACGGAAGAGTGCTCGCACGGCGGTGCCGCCTGGGGCCGGGAGGATCAGGTCGAGACGCTCACCTCAACGTACGAGATACCGGACGGAACCAGTTACACGGTGACCAGCGAGGATGGCTACCAGACCAGCGCCCGCCACTGCGAGCAGTCGGCCATGTCGCCCGAGTACCGGGACAACGACATCGGCGACCTGATCCGCTGACGGCGGGCACCGCTGCGGCGCTCAGGCCCGGAGCGGCCGGCGCCGGGCGTCCAGCGCCACGGTGACGTCGGCGATGGCCGGCAGGCTGCGCAGCGCCTGCCGGCTGACCCGCTCGAAATGCTGCGTGAAGCGTTCGACCGCGGCGCGGTCCATCCCGCGGCGCTGTGGATCGACCTTGGCCAGCGCCTGCTCCTGCTGCCAGCGCCATTCGGGGACGATGTCGAAGCCCGGCGGCTGCAGGAACAGCAGGCGGTCGATCCGCTGCCACAGTGCCGGGTAGTCGCGCGCCATGGCGGCGTTGCACCAGCGCCGCCAGTGGCCGTCGGGATCCTCCCTGTGCTCCAGCTCGTTGACCGGCGCGGCCAGCGCCACGTCCGACTCGGCGGGTGTGCCCAGGAACCAGCCTTCGAACAGCACCAGGTCGACGCCATCCACGCGCGCCCAGTCCGCGTGCGGCAGGCGGTCGTCGGCCAGCTTGTCGAAGCGCGGCAGGGCGGTTCCGCGGCCGTCGCGCAGGGCGTCGAGCACCTCGATCGCGAGCGCGACCTCATGCGTGCCCGGCGGCCCGCGCGTGGCCAGCAGCGGATGGACCTCGTGCGCGAGACGCAGGCGCGCCGCGCGCGGCAGGTAGACATCGTCGATCGACAGCAGGGCGCAATGGATGCCGCGGCGCGCGGCCTCGGCGACCAGCTGCGCGGCCAGGGTCGACTTGCCGCTGCCCTGCAGGCCGCTGATGCCGTACACGCGGGCACCGCGTGCCGGTGCGGCATCAAGCGCATCGTCCAGGATCGTGGACACGAAGCCGTGGTCGAAGCCATCGACCGGCATGTGCATCGGCGTCGCCATCCGGGCACGATAGCGCAGCCGCGCGGGGATTCCGCGCGCCCGACATGGCACGACCGCGGAGCACCTCCACCGATGACCGACCTGTACGCCGAAGCCCTCACCACCTTCGACACCCTGTTCGACGAGGCCCTGGCCGCCGGCGAGCCCGATCGCACCGCGATGTACCTGGCCACGGCCACCCCCGACGGCCGGCCCTCGCTGCGCACCGTGCTGCTGAAGGCGCACGACGCCCGCGGCTTCGTCTTCTACACCCACCTCGACGGCCGCAAGGGCCGCGAGTTGAAAGCGAACCCGCGCGCTTCGCTGCTGTTCCACTGGCCGCGGGTGCGTCTGGGGGTGCAGGTGCGCATCGAGGGCGGGGTGTCGATCGTCGACGAGGCCGAGGCCGACGCCTATTTCTCCAGCCGGCCGCGCGGCAGCCAGCTCGGTGCCTGGGCGTCGCTGCAGTCCGAGCCGCTGGAGTCGCGCGAAACCTTCGAGCAGCGCCTGGCCGAGAGCGAACGCGAGTTTGAAGGCCGCGAGGTGCCGCGGCCGCCGCGCTGGACCGGCCTGCGCGTCGATCCCGAGCGCATCGAGTTCTGGTACGCCGCCGAATACCGCTGGCACGAGCGCTGGCTGTACGAGCGCGACCTCGCCGGCGGCTGCAGCAAGCGGATGCTGTACCCGTGAGCGACGCGCCCGCGCGCGGCCCGCGGCGCATCGTCTGCCTGACCGAGGAGCCGACCGAGACCCTGTACGCCCTGGGCGAGGACCACCGCATCGTCGGCATCAGCGGCTTCACCGTGCGGCCGCCGCGGGCGCGCGGGGAAAAGCCCAAGGTCAGCGCCTTCACCAGCGCGAAGATCGACGAGATCCTGAAGCTGGAGCCCGACCTGGCGATCGGCTTCTCCGACATCCAGGCCGACATCGCCGCCGAACTGGTGCGCCGTGGCGTGGAGGTCTGGATCAGCAACCACCGCGGCGTCGACGGCATCCTCGACTACGTGCGCAGGCTCGGCGCCCTGGTGGGCGCGTCGGCGCGGGCCGAAGCGTATGCGGACGAACTGCAGCGCGGCCTCGACGAGGTCGAGGCGCGCGCCGCGACACTGGCGCGGCGGCCGCGCGTCTATTTCGAGGAGTGGGACGAGCCGCCGATCACCGGCATCCGCTGGGTGGCCGAACTGCTGCGCATCGCCGGCGGCGACGATGTCTTCCCGGAGCTTGCCGCCGAGCCGCTGGCGAAGCAGCGCATCCTCGCCGATGCGGGCGAAGTGGTGCGGCGCGCGCCGGACATCATCATCGGATCCTGGTGCGGCAAGAAGTTCCGGCCCGACCGGGTCGCCGCCCGCCCGGGCTGGGACGCGATTCCCGCGGTGCGCGACGGCGAACTGCACGAGGTGAAGTCGCCCCTGATCCTGCAGCCGGGGCCGGCGGCCCTGACCGATGGCGTGCGCGCGCTGGCCGACATCGTCCACGGCTGGGCGGAGCGTACGAGCCGGCGCGGCAATCCGCAGGCCTGATCGCGGCGTCGGCCTGCTGACGATGACAGGGCGCGTCTGCGATCATCCCCGCTTCGACCAACGAGGCGGGGACACGGGATGAACCAGGCTGCGATGCAGGACTTCGGACGGCTGCTGCTGCGCCTCGCGCTGGGCGTGCTGATCCTGCTGCACGGCATCGCCAAGCTGCGCGGCGGGATGTCGGGCATCGAGGGCATGGTCGTGGCCCAGGGGTTGCCGGGCTTCCTCGCCTACGGCGTCCTGGTCGGCGAGGTGCTGGCGCCGCTGATGCTGATCGCAGGTTTCCATGCCCGTATCGGTGCCGCCCTGGTCGCGATCAACATGCTGTTCGCGATCGCGCTGGCGCACATCGGCCAGCTCGGCCAGCTCAACTCGACCGGTGGCTGGGCGCTGGAGCTGCAGGGCATGTTCCTGGCCACCGCGGTGGCGATCGCCCTGCTCGGCCCGGGCCGCTACGGGATCAACCAGGGCTGATCAGTCGTTGGCCGCGGACAGCTCGCGGCCGCGCACGGTCGCGGCCTCGATGGCGGTGGCCACCAACTTGCGCAGGCCGCCGGCCTCGAAGGCCTCGATCGCGGCCTGCGTGGTGCCGCCGGGCGAGGTGACGCGGCGACGCAGTTCGGCCGGCGCTTCGTCGGAGCCGGTGAGCATGCGCGCGGCACCGAGCAGGGTCTGCTGCACCAGGGCGCGCGCCGCTTCGGGTGGCAGGCCCTGGGCGCGCCCGGCGTCCTCCATGGCTTCGGCCAGCAGGAAGACGTAGGCCGGGCCGCTGCCGGACACCGCGGTCACCGCGTCCATCAGCGCCTCGTCGTCGACCCAGACGGTCTCGCCGGCGGCGGCCAGCAGCGCCTGCGCGCGCTCGCGCCCGGCAGCGTCGACCGCGGCATTGGCATGCAGGCCGGTCATGCCGGCGCCGAGCAGGGCGGGGGTGTTGGGCATCGCGCGGACCACGGCGGCGTCGCCGCCCAGCCACGCCGAGAGCTGGCCGGCGGTGATGCCGGCCGCGATCGAGACCGCCAGCGGCCGCGTCTTGCGCGCGCGGTCGGCCAGGCCTTCGCAGACCGCGCGCATCACCTGCGGCTTGACCGCGAACACCCAGGTCCCGGCACCTTCGACCGCGTCGGCGGCATCGGCATGCACCTGGACGCCGAAGTCGCGGGCCAGCGCCTCGCGCAGCGCATCCACCGGTTCGGCGACGTGGATGCAGGCCGGCTCCACCCCGCGCGCCACCATGCCGCCGATGAGACTGCGCGCCATGTTGCCGCCGCCGATGAAGGCGATGCTGTCCGTGGTGCCGGATGCGGGTCGGGTCATGGCGCGAGTGTCCTCGGAAACGGGGCGGCCATTGTGGCCGAGCACGCCGGCCGCCGCGACCGTGATCGCCATCGCGACAGGGCACGGCGCATGCGCCTGCCGGACGCGCCTGCGTCTATACCGCGGTGCGCGGCCCGAACAGCGCGGTGCCGATGCGGACCATGGTCGCGCCCTCGGCGATCGCCAGTTCGTAATCCTCGCTCATGCCCATCGACAGCGTGTCCGCGCCCGGGTGGTCGGCGAGCAGGGCCTCGTGCAGACCGCGCATCGCCGCGAACGCGGCCCGGCGTTGTTCCAGGTCGGGGTGAGGCTCCGGGATCGCCATCAGGCCGCGCAGCGCCAGCGTCGGCCGCCCGGCGATGGCTGCGGCCAGCGCCGGCACCTCGGCTGGCGCGCAGCCGTGCTTGCCTGCCTCGGCCTCGACGTTGACCTGGATGAGCACGTTCAGCGGCGGACGCGCGGGATCGCGGGCGTCGGCCAGCGCCGCCACCAGCTTTGGCCGGTCGACGGACTGCACCCAGTCGAACAGCGACGCCGCCAGCCCGGCCTTGTTCGACTGCAGGTGGCCGATCAGGTGCCACTCGATCCCGCTGCCTTCCAGTGCGGCGACCTTGGCCGCGGCCTCCTGTACATAGTTCTCGCCGAAGGCGAGCGCGGTTCCGGGCCGCAGGTCCGTCCATTCCGAGGCGAGCGCCGCGATCTCGCCCGCTTCCCGGGTCTTGCCCACCGCGACCAGGCGCGGCGCTGGCCGAGCCTCGTGGCGATTGGCGTTTTCCATTGCGGCAAGGACGCGCGCGAGGGGACTGGTCGGCATCTGGCTGCTCCTCCGGCACCGCTGGATATGTGACGCGGATACGGGGCTATACTGCCCCCGGGGAGTACTCTGGCGCCAGCCGGCCATCGGCCCGGCGCCCTGACACCAACTTGTGCACTGCCGCTGGGGAGCATGCATGGATATCGCCGAACTTCTGGCGTTCTCGGTCAAGAACAAGGCCTCGGACCTGCACCTGTCCGCGGGCCTGCCGCCCATGATCCGCGTCGACGGCGATGTCCGCCGGATCAACATTCCGGCGCTGGACCACAAGCAGGTCCACGCGCTGGTCTACGACATCATGTCGGACAAGCAGCGCCGCGATTACGAGGAATTCCTCGAGGTCGATTTCTCGTTCGAGATCGCCGGCCTGGCGCGCTTCCGCGTCAACGCCTTCAACCAGAACCGCGGCGCGGGCGCGGTGTTCCGCACGATTCCATCCGAGGTGCTGACGCTGGAGGACCTCGGCACGCCGCGGATCTTCAAGGAGCTGATCGACCAGCCGCAGGGTCTGATCCTGGTCACCGGCCCGACCGGCTCGGGCAAGTCGACCACGCTGGCGGCGATGGTCGACCACGTCAACAAGAACGAGTACGGGCACATCCTCACCATCGAGGACCCGATCGAGTTCGTGCACACCGCGCAGAAGTGCCTGATCAACCAGCGCGAGGTGCACCGCGACACCCACGGCTTCAACGAGGCGCTCAGGTCGGCGCTGCGCGAGGACCCCGACTACATCCTGGTCGGCGAGCTGCGTGACCTGGAGACCATCCGCCTGGCCCTGACCGCCGCGGAAACCGGTCACCTGGTGTTCGGCACCCTGCACACCTCGTCGGCGGCCAAGACCATCGACCGCATCATCGACGTGTTTCCCGCCGGCGAGAAGCCGATGGTGCGCTCGATGCTGTCGGAGTCGCTGCGCGCGGTGATCTCGCAGGCGCTGCTGAAGAAGGTCGGCGGCGGCCGTACCGCGGCCTGGGAAATCATGGTCGGCATCCCGGCCATCCGCAACCTGATCCGCGAGGACAAGGTCGCGCAGATGTATTCCGCGATCCAGACCGGCCAGCAGCACGGCATGATGACGCTCGACCAGCACCTGCAGGACCTGGTGAAGCGTTCCATGGTCACCCGCCAGCAGGCGCGCGACTATGCCAAGGACAAGCGGCTGTTCGAGTAACCGGAGCACCCTATGAGCGCCATCGACTTCACTTCCTACCTCAAGCTGATGGCCCATCAGAAGGCCTCGGACCTGTTCATCACCGCCGGCATGCCGCCGTCGATGAAGGTCCACGGCAAGATCTCGCCGATCACCCAGAACCCGCTCACGCCGCAACAGTCGCGCGACCTGGTGCTCAACGTGATGACGCCGCCGCAGCGCGAGGAGTTCGAGCGCACCCACGAATGCAACTTCGCCATCGGCGTGTCCGGTGTCGGTCGCTTCCGCGTGAGCTGCTTCTACCAGCGCAACCAGGTCGGCATGGTGCTGCGCCGGATCGAGACCAGGATCCCGTCGATCGAGGAGCTCAACCTGCCGCCGATCATCAAGACGCTGGCGATGACCAAGCGCGGCATCATCATCTTCGTCGGCGCGACGGGTACCGGTAAATCGACCTCGCTGGCGTCGATGATCGGCTACCGCAACCAGAACTCGACGGGCCACATCATCACCATCGAGGACCCGATCGAGTTCGTGCACAAGCACGAGGGCTGCATCATCACCCAGCGCGAGGTCGGCATCGACACCGACACCTGGGAGAACGCGCTCAAGAACACCCTGCGCCAGGCGCCGGACGTGATCATGATCGGCGAGGTGCGCACCCGCGAGGGCATGGACCACGCCATCGCCTTCGCCGAGACCGGCCACCTGGTGCTGTGCACCCTGCACGCCAACAACGCCAACCAGGCGATGGACCGCATCATCAACTTCTTCCCGGAGGACCGCCGCGGCCAGCTGCTGATGGACCTGTCGCTGAACCTCAAGGGCGTGGTCGCGCAGCAGCTGATCCCGACCCCGGACGGCAAGGGTCGCCGGGTGGCGATGGAGATCATGCTCGGCACCCCGCTGGTGCAGGACTACATCCGCGACGGCGAGATCCACAAGCTCAAGGAAATCATGAAGGAGTCGACCAACCTCGGCATGAAGACCTTCGACCAGAGCCTGTTCGAGCTCTACCAGGCCGGCGAGATCTCCTACGAGGACGCCCTGCGCTACGCCGACTCCGCCAACGAGGTGCGCCTGCGCATCAAGCTCGCCCAGGGCGGCGACGCGCGCACGCTGTCGCAGGGCCTGGACGGGGTCGAGGTCGCCGAGGTCAACTGAGACGCAGCGTTCCGCGATCCAGGGAAAGGGCGCCTTCGCGGCGCCCTTTCCTTTGCGCACTTTTTACCTGCCAGCGGCGACAATGGCAGGCCCGATCCACCATTCCCGGAGATCCCCATGGCCTTCACCCTGCCCAAGCTTGCCTACGCCTACGACGCGCTCGAGCCGCATATCGACGCCGAGACGATGGAAATCCACCACACCAAGCACCACCAGACCTACATCAACAACGCCAATGCGGCGCTGGAAGGCACGGAGTGGGCCGACAAGTCCGCCGAGGAGATCATCGCCAACCTCGACGCCCTGCCCGAGGACAAGCGCGGCCCGCTGCGCAACAACGCCGGCGGCCATGCCAACCACTCGCTGTTCTGGACGGTGATGTCGCCCAAGGGCGGCGGCGAGCCGGTGGGCGAGGTGGCGAAGCACATCGACAGCGACCTGGGCGGCTTCGACGCCTTCAAGGACGCCTTCACCAAGGCCGCGCTGACCCGCTTCGGCAGCGGCTGGGCGTGGCTGAGCGTGGACAAGTCCGGCAAGCTCGCCGTCGAGAGCAGCGCCAACCAGGACAACCCGCTCATGAAGGGCATCGGTTCGGGCAACACCCCGATCCTCGGCCTGGACGTGTGGGAGCACGCCTACTACCTGAAGTACCAGAACCGCCGCCCCGACTACATCGCCGCGTTCTACAACGTGGTCGACTGGAACGAGGTCGAGCGCCGCTACCAGGAAGCCGTCGCCGGCTGAGGCCGCCCCGGAAGGAAAACCCCGCATTCCTGCGGGGTTTTTTCATGGAGCGACTCCGTTGTAGCGCGCGCTGCCCGTCCCGTGCACAGGGGGTGTGCTCCCCCGGCCGCCTCCGCGTCCAGCTACGGAAGCCGGCCGCCGGCCATCCATGGCCGGCTGTCCGCACACCCCCTGTGCACGGGACGGGCTGTGGCGTTTATCGGATTCGGGTCGGGATGCCCCAGGCGGGGGAAGGGATTGCGGTCACGCTGGGAGGCGCCCGGGCTTGCGCCATGGCGCGGCGCTGGTCAAGGATGCCGCGGTACCCAACCAGGACCCGCGCCGCCGATGGACATCGCAGACCGCCGCATCGCCACCGTGCACTTCACGCTGACCGACGCCGACAGCGGCGACACGATCACCAGCACCCGCGGCCACGAGCCGCTGACCTACATGCACGGCGCCGGCGGCATCGCGCGCGGGCTGGAGCAGGCGCTGGAGGGCCGCAAGGCCGGCGATCGCGTTGATGTGGTGGTCTCGCCCGAGGACGGCTTCGGTCCCCGCCACGATGCGCTGGTGCAGACCCTGCCGCGCACGATGTGGCGTGCGCCCTCGGAGCCGAAGGTCGGCGACAAGCTGGAAACCACCACGGCCAAGGGCCCGCTGGAGGTGGTCGTGACCGCGGTCGGCCCCGACACCCTCACCGTCGACGGCAACCACCCATTGGCCGGGCGCCGCTTCCGCGCCGAGCTGGAGGTGCTGTCGGTGCGCGTGCCCACGCCGGACGAGATCCAGTTCGGCCTGGGCTGACCGCGACCGCGCCCGGGATGGATGCGTTCGTTGCCCTGGGCAATGCCTATGCGACGCTGCCGGCACACCTCGCGGTCGCCTGGGGCACCGCGTTCTTCGCCGCCATCTACCTGCTGCTGTGCGGCGGCAACTGGCTGCTGACGCAGTACCTGCTGCCGGCCCTTGGCTGGGGCCACAGGATCGACCCGCGCCCGCTGCGCCCCGGGCAGCTGCGCCGCGAGATCGGCTGGTCAAGCGTGTCGATCCTGGTCTTCGGCATCGGCAGCGTGCTGGTGTGGTGGTTCCTGCAGCGCGGCTGGGCGCGGCTGGCGCAGGATGCGGGGCCGCTGCGCATCGCCGCGGAAATCGCGGTGCTGCTGGTCTGGAACGACATCCACTTCTATGCCAACCACCGCCTGCTGCACACCCGGCCGCTGCGTCGCTACCACCAGCACCACCACCAGTCTCAGGTGACCACGCCCTTCGCGACCTACAGCTTCCATCCGCTGGAAGCGGCGCTGCTGGGCAACGTGATCCTGCTGCCGATGCTGCTGCACGACTTCAGCTTCCTCGCCCTGCTGTCGCTGCCGGTGGCCAGCCTGCTGCTCAACAACCTCGGCCACGGCAACTACGACTACGCGCCGCGGGTGGGCAACGACCACTGGCTGGCCGCCAGCCGCCGCCATCACCTGCACCACGCCTGCTACCACGGCAACTACGGCTTCCTGTTCAACTTCATGGACCGCTGGCTGGGCACCCGCCTGCCCGATGACGCGGCGGACGCGCAGCTCAGGGCGTATCGGCGCCGGCAGGGGTCGGGCGCGGCGGTTCGCTGACCGGTTCGAGCCGCTGCGGCCTGCCGTCGCCGATGCGGAGGTCGGGCCAGCGCTGCGGCACGGCCTGCAGGCGGCCGTCGAGCAGGTCGCGGCGCAGCTGCCGTCGCCAGGCCTGCTCCGGCGTGCCCTGCGGCCAGAGTCCCAGGGTGGCGGCCACGATCCAGCGACCGTCGGCGTCGCGGGCGTGGAGCTTGCAGTTCGCGCCGTAGCCGCCGCCGAGCGTGCACAGCAGTGGATCCGCGGTCCCGTCGCCGTCGAGGTCCGGGGTCAGGAGGATGCAGTCGTCGTCGGCGTGGGCACAGGCCTGCCGGTCGTCGCGCCGCGCGGCCAGTGCGTCCCACCAGGCGTCATCGGGTGCAGTCGCGCCCGCGGCGAGCTGGACCTGTGCGCGCAGCTGGGCCGCGTCACGCGGCGGGCGCGGAGCACTGGGGTCGCGCCAGTCGCCCCAGCGGCTGGTCCGTGCGATCACGCGCTCCAGCTCGGCCAGCCGTTCGGCGTCACTGGACCAGGCCGGGACGTCGCGCAGGGCGAGCGTCGCCCGGTAGCCGCGGCGGCCGCTGTCGTGGCGCAGCCAGGCGAGGTCGAAATCGTCGATGTCCGTGCGCCCGTCGGCCAGCCGTTGCAAATGGCTGCCGACCGCGATCCGGTGCGGATCCAGCAGCGGCGTGTTGGCGAGCACCGCCACCGCGACCACGGCCAGCGACAGCGCCCGGTTCACCGGCCGGATCGCGCCCAGCCAGCGCTCGCGGCCATGACGCAGCACCGCCCAGGCGTAGCCGAAGGCATAGCCGGCCACCAGCAGCGCCAGCAGCACCGCCCACACGCGGTCGGTGGTCCAGCCGTGTTGGTCGATGCGCAGCCACAGCGCGTACAGCGCCAGCAGCGCGAACACCGGCAGCAGCACCAGGCCGGCGTCGACCAGGCGGCGCAGCCAGGCCGGATAGGGGCGCTCGCCTTCGCCGTCCTGCAGCACCGAATTGGTGAAGGCCACCAGCAGCGCGACCACGGCGATGAGGGTGGTGGCCGCCGAGCGCATCTCCCACAGCGGCTCCAGCCCGGTGAAGGGCAGGCTGGCCACGAACAGCGCGGCGATGAAGGCCAGCAGCGGCAGCAGGCCGGTGAAGATCGCGAACAGCACCTGGCGCGCCACCTGCACCGCGCGGTGCTGGGTGCGCCCGATCAGCACGCCCAGGCCCGCCATCGCGCCGGTGGCGAGATAGATGAAGGCGTCCTCGCGGAACAGTTCGCGGAAGAAGTCGATCTTCACCAGCGCGAACAGCGCGCCCCACAGCCACAGCACCAGCCAGCAGATGCCCGTGAACAGCGCCGCCAGCGCCAGGGTCAGGGCGTTCTGCCAGGCGTGCTCGAACAGGCAGGGGTAGGGCGCGTGCCAGTGGCCGTGGGCCAGGCGGCACTGCAGCCAGGGCAGGGCGACGAACAGGCCGATGGCGATCGACGCGCCGAACGGCCCCAGCACTTCGCCGGCACGGATCCCGGGGCCGCCGGTGGCATTCCACGCCGCCCAGGCCGCGAGCCCGGCAAAGGCGAGGCTGGCGCCGACCGCGTGCTGCCAGAAGCGCGGGTCGCGCAGGCGCACCAGGCTCAGCGCCATCATCGTCGGCACGGTCAGCACCAGCGTGTACCAGCAGACCCGCCCGGCGAGCCCCGCGAAGGGCCACCAACCGAGGTCGTGGCCTTTTTCCGCCAGGTACATCAGGCCGCCCTGGAGCACGGCCAGCAGCACGATGAAGGCGCGCTCGTTGCGTGGGAGCGGGGCGGCTGCGGACATGGCGGGTTCCAGCAAGGGAGTCGGTGCCGCCATGGTAGCCGCGGCCGGGCGCGATCCCGCGGCACTGGCTAGAATGGCGCCATGTCCACGCAGCCCACACCGCTTGCCAACCAGCTGCTGGTCGCGCTGCCGTCGCTGGCCGACCCGAACTTCGAGCGCACCGTGTCGCTGCTGTGCCAGCACGACGCCGGCGGCGCCATGGGCGTGGTGGTCAACCGCCGCTCCGACTACACCCTGGGCGAGATCTTCGCGCAGATGGGCATCGCCTGCGACGACGCCGCGCTGTGCGCGACCCCGGTGCTCGCCGGCGGCCCGGTGCATCCCGAGCGCGGCTTCGTGATCCACGACGGCGAGCGCGACTGGGACTCCAGCCTCGGTATCGCGGACGACCTGCGTGTGACCACCTCGCGCGACGTGCTCGAGGCGATGGCGCGCGGCGAGGGCCCGTCCCGGGTCGTGGTCGCCCTGGGCTGCGCCGGCTGGAGCGCCGGCCAGCTCGAGGCCGAACTGGGCGAGAACAGCTGGCTGACCGTGCCTTCCGACGCCGAGATCCTGTTCGCGCTGCCGCTGGAGGCCCGCTGGCAGGCCGCCGCCGGCCGCATCGGCGTCGACATGGCGCACATGCCGGATTACGCCGGGCACGCCTGATGGCCGGCATCCGCAGCGATGGCACCGTGCTCGGCTTCGACGTCGGGGCGCGCCGCATCGGCGTGGCCGTGGGCAGCGCCTTCGGCCACGGTGCGCGCGCGCTGGCCGTGGTCGACGTGCATGCCGACCAGGTCGACTGGGCCGCGGTCGAGCGCCTGCTCAAGGAATGGCGTCCCGATGGCTGCGTGGTCGGCGATCCTATGACGCTCGACGGCGGCGACCAGCCGATCCGCCAGCGCGCCCGCGCCTTCGCCGTCGAACTCGCGCGCCGCGCCCGCCTGCCGGTGGTGATGATCGACGAGCGCTCGAGTTCGATCGAGGCCGCGCAGCGCTTCGCCGTCGACCGCGCCGAAGGCCGCCGCCGCCGCCGCGACGCCGCCGCGCTGGATGCCGTGGCCGCGGCGATCATCGTCGAACGCTGGCTGGCCTCGCCGGGCGACGCCGTCGCCATCGACACCAATCCCGAAACTTCCCCGCCCGACGCCCCCGCATGACCCTGCAGACCACCGAAGACGGCCGCCTGCGCCACCTGCTCAGCCTCGAAACGCTTCCGCGCGCCGCGCTGGTGGCGCTGCTCGACCGCGCCCAGGCCTTCCTGGACCACCGCGGTGGCGCCGACCCGCGCAGTGCGCTGGGCGGCACGGCGGTGTGCACGCTGTTCTTCGAACCCTCCACGCGCACGCGGCTGTCCTTCCAGCGCGCGGCGCAGCGGCTGGGTGCGGACGTGCTCGGCTTCGATGCTTCCACCTCGTCCACCAGCAAGGGCGAGACCGCGCTCGACACCCTGCGCAACATCGAGGCCATGGGCGTGCGCGGCTTCGTGGTGCGCCACCGCGAGGACGGCGCGGCCGCGATGCTGGCCGCCGCCGCGCAGCCGGGCACGGCCGTGGTCAACGCCGGCGACGGCCGCAGCGCGCACCCGACCCAGGGCCTGCTCGACGTGCTGAGCCTGCGCCAGACCAAGGGTGCGGATTTCTCGCGTCTGAAGGTCGCCATCGTCGGCGACATCCGCCACTCACGGGTGGCGCGTTCGGAGCTGCACGCGCTGCGCACGCTGGGCATCGGCGAGGTCCGCGCCTGCGGCCCGGCCAGCCTGCTGCCCGACGACGCCACGCTCGACGGCTGCATCGTCGGCAACGACCTCGATGCCGCGCTGGACGGCGTGGACGCGGTGTTCATGCTGCGCCTGCAGCGCGAGCGCATGGAGGAGGGTCTGGTGCCCTCGCTCGAGGGCTACCACCGCGACTACGGCCTGACCGCCGCGCGCCTGCGCCGCGCCGCGCCCGACGCCGTGGTGCTGCATCCGGGCCCGATGAACCGTGGTGTCGAGATCAGCGACGAGGTGGCCGATGGCCCGCAGTCGCTGGTGCTGAAGCAGGTGGCGAACGGCGTGGCCGTGCGCATGGCCGTCCTGGAGACACTCCTCGCCTGAGCGGCTCAGCGCAGCAGGATGACGGTCGCCAGGCCGAGGAAGCTGAAGAAGCCGACCACGTCGGTCACCGCCGTCACCACCACGCCGCCGGCCACCGCCGGGTCGACGTCGGCGCGCTTCATCGCCAGCGGCACCAGCACGCCGGCAAGCGCCGCGCAGGAGAAGTTGATCACCAGCGCCGCGGTGATGACCACGCCGAGCAGCCAGTCCTGGAACCACGCGAACGCCACCAGGCCGACGAAGCCGCCGATCAGCACGCCGTTGATCAGCGCCACCCGCACTTCCTTCCAGAGCAGCACGCTGGCGTTGCTGGCGCCGACCTGGCCCAGCGCGAGGCCGCGCACCATCAGCGTCAGCACCTGCATCGCGGCATTGCCGCCGATGCCGGCGACGATCGGCATCAGCACCGCGAGCGCGACGATCTTCTCGATCGTGGCCTCGAAGCGCCCGATCACCGCCGCCGCCAGGAACGCGGTGGCCAGGTTCACGCCCAGCCACACGATGCGGCCGCGCACCGCGCGCTTCACCGGCGAGAACAGATCCTCGTCCTCGTCCAGGCCGGCGGCGCCCAGCGCCTGGTGCTCGGCCTGGTCGCGGATGATGTCGACGACGTCGTCGATGGTGATGCGGCCCAGCAGCACGTTGCCCTCGTCGACCACGGGCGCGGACACCCAGTCATGGTCGGAGAACTGCCGCGCCACCGATTCGGCGGAGTCGCCGACGTGGATCGCGGTCAGCTCGTCGTCGATCAGCTTGTTGATCGGCGTCCCGGGCTCGCTGGTCACCAGCTTCTGCAGCGCCACCCAGCCCAGCAGCTGGTGGCGGCGGTTGACCACGTACAGGTGGTCGGTGTTCTCGGGCAGCTCGCCGCGCAGGCGCAGGAAACGCAGCACCACGTCGACCGTGGTGTCGGCGCGCACCGTCACCACGTCGGGGTTCATCAGGCGGCCGGCGGTGTCCTCCTCGTAGGACAGCGCCTGCTCCAGGCGCTCGCGGTTCTCGCGGTCCATCGACTGCAGGATCTGCCCGGTGACGGCCTCGGGCAGGTCCTCGACCAGGTCGGCGAGGTCGTCGATGTCGAGGTCCTCGACCGCCGCGACCAGCTCGTCGGGATCCATGTCCGCGATCAGGCTTTCGCGCACCTCGTCGCCGACGTGGACCAGCACCTCGCCGTCGTCCTCGGGATCGACCAGGCCCCAGACCACCATGCGGCGGTCGGGCGGCAGCGACTCCAGCAGGTTGCCGATCTCGGCCGGCGCCAGGGTGTTGATCAGCCGGCGCACCGGGCCGAGGCGGCCGCTGTCGAGCGCATCGGACAGCAGGCGCAGCTGGCGCGCGGTCTTGTCGTGGCGGACGGCTTCGGCCATGGAATGCTTCCGGGAGCGCGTCGCGCGACGGGATGCGCGACAGGGTCAGGTGTTCATGCGTGGATTATCGCCCGCGCCGACGCTGCTGCACACCCCGTGCGCGATACCTAGGTTGCCGCCACCGCCGAGAGCCAGCGCTCGATGCCGGCCTGGTCGCGCGCGCGCAGCAGCGCCGGTGCGCGGCTGCGCAGCATGGCCAGATCCTGGTCGCGCACCGCGCGGCGCACTTCCAGCAGGGTGCCCGGGTGCAGGCTGAACTCCTCCAGCCCCAGTGCCAGCAGCAGCGGGGTGAACAGTGCGTCGCCGGCCATCTCGCCGCAGACCGCCACCGGCTTCCCCTGCGACTTCGCGGTCGTGATCACCTGGTGCAGCAGGTGCATGACTGCCGGGTGCAGCGGGCTGTGCAGCTCGTTCAGGGCGTCGTTGCCGCGGTCGGCGGCCAGCAGGTACTGAACCAGATCGTTGGTGCCGATGGAGACGAAGTCGACCAGGTCGATGATCGCCGGCAGCGCGATGGCCGCCGCCGGCACCTCGATCATCGCGCCCAGCGCGATGCCGTCGGCGACCGCATGGCCTTCGCGGCGCAGGCGCGCGGCGACCGTGCGCACCAGGCGCCGCGCGGTCACCAGTTCCTCGCGGCGCGCCACCATCGGCAGCAGGATCCGCAGCGGGCCGTAGCCGGAGGCACGCAGGATCGCGCGCAGCTGGGTGGTGAACACGTCGCGCCGGCGCAGCGCCAGGCGGACGCCGCGCACGCCCAGCGCCGGGTTCGGCTCGAAGGGCAGGGCAAGCCCGCTGCCGTCGGCCTTGTCGGCGCCGATGTCCAGGGTGCGGATGGTGGCGATGCGCCCGGTGAGCCCCAGCACCAGGTCGCGGTAGGCGATGAACTGCTCCTCCTCGGTCGGCAGTTCGTCGCGCTGCAGGAACAGGAACTCGGTGCGGTACAGGCCCACGCCGGCGGCACCGAGCGCGTGCGCCTCGGCCACGTCCTCGCGGGTCTCCGCGTTGGCGTAGAGGCGGATGTCGACGCCGTCGGTCGTGCGCGAAGGCTCGCGGCGCAGCCGGTGCAGCTGGCGCCGCTCGCGCTTGCCTTCGCGCACGCGCTCGCGGTGCGCGCGCAGGTCGTCGGCGTCGGGATCGACGATCACCAGGCCGGTGGCGCCGTCGATCATCAGCACGTCGCCGTCGTTGACCTGGGCCAGGGCCTGCGGCGCGCCCACCACCAGCGGCAGGTGCAGGCTGCGCGCGAGGATCGCGCTGTGCGAAAGCATGCTGCCGCCCCCGGTCACGATGCCGAGCACGCCGCGCGCATGCAGGCGCGCGACTTCCGACGGCGCCAGGTTGTCGGACACCAGGATCTCGCCGGCGACGCCGGTGACCTGGGCGTCGTGCCGGTGCAGGGCGGCATGGATGCGGCCGATGACGTGGTCGATGTCCTCGACCCGGCTCTGGAAATAGGGGTCGTCCATGCCTTCGAACACCGCCGCCAGGCGGTTGCGCTGCACGCGCAGGGCATAGTCGGCACCGTACAGGTCGTTGGCGATCAGCGCGTCCAGGCCCTGCAGCAGCTCGGGGTCGTCGAGCAGCAGGGCGTGCAGGTCCAGGAACTCGCCGATCTCGCTGGCCAGCGCCCCATGCAGGCGTGTGCGCATGTCGCGCAGTTCGGCGCGCACCATGTCGATGGCCTCGTGCAGGCGCGCGACCTCGGCGCGGACGGCGCCCGGCGTGATGCGTTCCTCGGCGACTTCCAGCGCATGCGGCTGGCGCACGCGCGCCCGGCCCAGGGCATTGCCCCGCGATACGCCGTGGCCGGGGAACAGCCGGCGCATCAGCTGTCCTCGTCGAATCGTCGCTCGAACAGCGCGCACACGGCATCGGCGGCGGCGGCCTCGTCGGCCCCTTCGACCTTGAGGGTCACCGCGGTGCCGGTGCCGGCCGCGAGCAGCATCACCCCCATGATGCTCTTGGCGTTGATCTCGCGGCCCTTGGCGGTCAGGGTCGCGTTGACGTCATAGCCCGACAGGAGCTGCACCAGTTTCGCGGTCGCGCGGGCGTGCAGGCCCAGCCGGTTGGACACGACGAGTTCGCGTTCGATCATGGCCGGGTTGCCTCATGCATCATCGTGGACCACTCCATTGCGTGCACCAGCGGCCGCCACCGCGGGCAGCTGGTCGAGCGGCAGCTCGGGATAGTTCAGGACCCGCAGCAGCATCGGCAGGCTGAGCGCCGATACCCGCCGCACCGGAGTGCCCAGGTGGGCCAGCCGTGCGGCAAGGTTCGCAGGCGTGGCTCCGTACATGTCGGTCAGGACCAATACGCCGTCGCCGCCGTCGGCGCGGCGCAGGGCGGCGCTGGCGGACGGCAGCGCGGCTTCGGGATCGGCGTCGTAGGCCATCTCGAACACCTCGACCTTCAAGGGCAGGGTGCCCAGCAGGCGGCCCGCCACCGCGGCGAGCGCGGTGCCGATGCCCAGGTGGGTGACGAGGAGGATTCCGACGGCCATCGGCACAAATTAGCAGAGCGGCATGACGCTCAGGAAGCGCCGCGCGCCCGGCCGCCGGTCAATCCAGCTCGCGGTGGTGGGTCGCGACTTCGTTCCAGCCCTGCGCGCGGGCGTGCTCCGCGGCGGCTTCGGCCAGGTAGACCGAGCGGTGCCGGCCGCCGGTGCAGCCGAAGGCCACGGTGACGTAGCTTCGCGTGGACGCGCGCATCCGCGGCAGCCAGGCATCGAGGAAGGCGTTGACCTGGCGCAGGAACTCGCCGACGTCGGCCTGCTCCGGGGCTTCGAAGTATTCCCGAACCGCGCCGTCGCGGCCCGAAAGCGGGCGCAGGCGAGGGTCCCAGTGCGGGTTGGGCAGGGCGCGGGCGTCAAACACGAAGTCGGCGTCCGGCGGCACGCCGCGCCGGTAGGCGAAGGATTCGAACAGCAGCGACAGCGACGAATCCATGGCCAGGCCGAGTTCGGTCAGCACCCGGTGCCGCAGCTGGTGCACGTTGAGTTCGCTGGTGTCGATGATGACGTCGGCCAGCGAGCGCAGCGGGCGCAGCACCTGGCGTTCCAGCGCGATGGCGTCCGACAGCGCCAGGCCGAGACGGGTCAGCGGGTGCCGGCGACGGGTGTCGGCGTAGCGCTTGAGCAGGAGGTTGTCATTGGTGTCGAAGAACACCAGTTTCGGGTCGAAGCCCATCGCGCCCACGGCCGACAGCCATTCGGGCAGGTTGGCGAGGTCGCCGCGGCTGCGCACGTCGATGCCCACCGCCAGCTTCTGCGAACTGCGCTCGGGATGGGTCGCGCTGCGCACGAAGTCGGGCAGGAGCTCCGCCGGCAGGTTGTCGACGCAGTAGAAGTCGAGGTCCTCGAAGGTGTTCAGCGCGACGCTCTTGCCGCTGCCGGACATGCCGCTGACGATGATCAGGGCGTTGCTGGCGGTGTTCATGGCGTGCCCTGTTCGAGGAAGTGCGAGTGGCGGGCGAGGAAGGCCGCCGCCGGGTCGGCGCCCTTCGCGCGCAGCATGTGCACGCGGGTCGCGGCCTCGGTCAGCACGGCCAGGTTGCGGCCGGGCATCACCGGCAGGGTGATCATCGGCACGTCGAGGTCGAGCACGTGGCGCGAGCCGAGGTCGCCGGTCAGGCGCACCATGCCACTGGCGTCATTCGCCTCGCGGCTGTCGCCCGGGCGCGCGAGGTGCACGATCAGGCGCAGGTACTTGTTCCGCTTCACCGCCGTATCGCCGAACATCTCGCGGATGTTGAGCACGCCCAGGCCGCGCAGTTCCAGCAGGTCCTGAAGCAGTTCGGGGCAGGTGCCGTCGAGCACGTCCGGAGCGATCTGCGCGAACTCCGGCGCGTCGTCGGCGACCAGGCGGTGGCCGCGGGTCACCAGCTCCAGCGCGAGTTCGCTCTTGCCGGTGCCGGATTCACCGGTGATCAGCACGCCGATGGAGTAGATCTCCATGAACACCCCGTGCAGCGTGACCCGCGGCGCCAGCGCGCCGGCGAGGTGGTACTGCAGCACGTTGTAGAGCTCGTGCCCCCGGCGCGGCGACGACCACAGCGCGATGCCCGATTCCTCGGCCATCTCGGTGAGGTCCTCGGGGCAGGCCTGGCCCTTGCTGACCACCAGCGCCAGCGGACGGAACTGCAGGATCTTCTCGAGGGTCTCCCAGCGCTGCCGAGGCTCCAGGCCATCGAGCCAGGCGAGTTCCTCGGTGCCGAGGATCTGCACCTTGTTCGGATAGATGATGTTGAGGTAGCCGGCCAGCGAGGGCCGGCGCGAGACGGTTTCCACCGATTCCAGCTGGCGCGAAGCGCCGGCCTGGCCGGCCACCCAGCGCAGTCCGAGCCGCTCGCGGAGCTGGTCGAAGAGCTGCTGCGCGGTGATCGCGGCATTCATGCGCGGCGCGCCTGCGCCGGCGTACCGGCGCGCAGCAGCAGCGTGCGCAGCGCGGTGATGCCGGGGGCGTCGCGCACCGCTTCGCGGAAACCGGTGTCGGCGAACTGGCCGGCCAGTTCGGACAGCGTGTCGAGGTGCTGCTGGGCGCGGTCCTCGGGAACCGCCATGGCGAACACGAGGTCGACCGGCTGGCCGTCATGGGCCCGGAAGTCCACCGGATGGTTCAGCCTGAGGAAGGCAGCCACCGGCTCGCGGCAGGCGGCGCTGCGGCAGTGCGGGATGGCCACCCCGCGGCCGATGCCGGTGCTGCCGACGGCCTCGCGCGCGCGCAGGCCGTCGGCGATCGCCTGGGTCCACTCGGGGGAGCCGCCGCTGAGCAGGCGCGCCGCCGCGTCGAGTACCTGGTCGCGGTGGCCCGGTTCGACCACCTGCACGATGCGGCCGGCGGACAGCAGATCGGTGTACGGCATGCCCCCGGCCTTTGCTGCGTCAGCCGAACTCGCCGTCGCGGACGGGATTCCCGCCGCGGCGGTGCTGGTCGATCATCTTCTTCTTCTCCTTGACCAGCATCCGGTCGAGCTTGTCGGCGAGAAGGTCGATGGCCGCGTACATGTCCACGGCGCGCGCGTCGGTGTGGAGGGTCTTGCCGGCGACGCTGACGGTCGCCTCGGCGACGTGGTCGGGCTTGTCGATGCTCAGCTGGGTGCGGACCTGGAGCGGCGGATCGTAGAGCCGCGACAGGCGGCCGAGCTTGGTCTCGACGTACTCGCGCAGGGCCGGGGTGACATCCATCTGCTGGCCGTGGGTCTCGATGAGCATCGCAACCTCCATTCTTCGTGGGGACCACAGCATCGCGCAGGGCGGCGCGGTGGTTGTCACGGACAGGTTAACCCAGCCCCACGGGGGCGGAAAGCGGCAGGCCGCGGTTCAGGCGATGCGCACGCGCTCGTGCGAGGAGGGGATGTTCAGGGCCTCCCGGTACTTGGCCACGGTGCGGCGAGCGACGGGCACGCCGCCTTCCTTCAGCTGCTCGGCCAGGCGGGCGTCGGAAAGCGGCTTGCGCGGGTCCTCGGCCTCCACCAGCCGGCGGATCATGTCCTGGATCGCGGTGCTGGAGGCCTCGCCGCCGCCGCCGGTGTCGATGCCCGAGGCGAAGAAGGCCCGCAGCGCGATGGTGCCGCGCGGAGTGTGCACGTACTTGCGGGCGACCGCGCGCGAGACCGTGGATTCGTGCATGCCGATCTGTGCGGCGACCTCGCGCAGGGTCAGCGGGCGCAGGGCCTTGGGCCCGAACTCGAGGAAGCCCGACTGCTCGCGCACCAGGCAGTGCATCACCTTGAGCAGGGTCTCGCCGCGGGCCTCGATGTTCTTCAGCAGCCAGCGCGCCTCCTGCAGGCGGCCGCGCAGGTAGCCGGCGTCGGTGCCGGCGGCATGCTGCAGCATCTGCTCGTAGCCGCGGTGGATGGTGAGGCTGCTGTGGCGGCCGCCGGCCAGCGACACCTTCCATACGCCGCCCTGGCGGTAGATGCTGCAGTCGGGAACGACATAGGTGTCCTGAGGCATGCCGCCGATGCGCGAACCGGGACGCGGGTCGAGGCTGCGGATCAGCGCCAGGGCGGTGGCGGCCTCTTCGGTGCTGCAGCCCAGGGCCTCGGCGAGTCCGGCCTCGCCCAGCCTGGCCAGGCGCTCGATCAGGGTCGCCACCGCGCGCCGCGCGATGTCGCGCCCGGGGGTGTCGCAGGACAGGGCGTCGAGTTGCAGCAGCAGGCATTCGCCGAGGTCGCGGGCGCCCACGCCCGTGGGGTCGAGGGACTGCACCCGGCGCAGCACCGCGGTGATCTCCGCCTCGTCGCACACGATCGCCGGCGCCAGTGCCTCGGCCATGGCCAGCAGCGGCTCACGGAGGTAGCCGTCGTCGTCGATGGCGTCGACCAGTGCTTCGCCGATCGCCAGCTCGCGCGGTGACAGGTGGCTCAGGTTGAGCTGCCAGGACAGGTGGTCGCGCAGGGTCTCGGACTGGGGGATGCGTTCGGAGGCGTCGCCGTCCTCGTCGGTGCCGCCGCGGCCACCTTCGCCCCAGGCGGCTTCGCGATGGTCGTCCCAGGGGTCGGCAGAGGTGTCCATGCGGTCGTCGGCGGGCGCCCCATCCGGGCCGTCGCCGGTGTCGCGTACCTCGCCTGAGGCGGACAGCGGTGTGGATTCGTCCCACTCCAGCAACGGGTTGCTCTCGACGGCGTCGTTGATCTCGGCCTCGAGCTCCGGCATCGACAGCTGCAGCATGTGCAGGGCCTGGCGCAGCTGCGGCGTCAGTACCAGTTGCTGTCCCAGCGATGTCTGCAGGCGAGGTTTCACGGCGTTCCCGGTCAGGCGGGGACGCACCTCCCCTTACAGCCGGAAGGAATCCCCCAGGTACACCCGGCGCACGTCCGGGTTGGCCAGCAGCGCGTCCGGAGCCCCCTGCGCGAGCACGCCGCCGTCGTTGAGGATATACGCGCGGTCGCAAATGCCCAAGGTCTCGCGGACGTTGTGGTCGGTGATCAGCACGCCGATGCCGCGGTTCTTGAGGTGGCTGACGATGCGCTGGATCTCGCCGACCGAGATCGGATCGACGCCGGCGAAGGGCTCGTCGAGCAGGATCAGGCGCGGGCGGGCGGCCAGCGCGCGGGCGATTTCGACCCGGCGGCGCTCGCCGCCGGAGAGGCTGGCACCGGCCTGGCCGGCGACGTGTGTGATCTGCAGCTCGTCCATCAGCGAGGCCAGCTCGGCCTCGCGGCCCTTGCGGTCCAGGTCCTCGCGCAGCTCCAGCACCAGCATGATGTTGTCGGCCACGGTGAGTTTGCGGAACACCGAGGGTTCCTGCGGCAGGTAGCCCACGCCGAGGCGGGCGCGGCGGTACATCGGCTCGCCGGTGATGTCGCGGCCGTCGAGCACGATGCGTCCGGCGTCGGCCGGCACCAGGCCGACGATCATGTAGAAACAGGTGGTCTTGCCGGCGCCGTTGGGGCCGAGCAGGCCGACGACTTCGCCGGCGTCGAGGGTGAGCCCGAACTCGCGCACCACCTCGCGCTGGCGGTAGCTCTTGCGAAGGCCTTCGGCGACCAGCATCAGTTGCCGCCCTGGTCGGCCTTGGCGCCCTTGGGCAGGATGCGGGTGCGGATCTGGCCGCCGTCCTGGCCGCCGCCCTGCACGCGGCCGGTGGCCATGTTGTAGACGATGCGACCGCCGGCCATGGTGCCGCGGCCGGGCTGGTTGATCTCGGCGTTGCCGGTGAACACCACGGTCTCGGTCTGCAGGTCGTAGTCGACGGTGTTGGCGGTGGCGTCGATGGTGCCGCCGTCGTCGAGCTGCTGCTTCAGGCGCACCGGCGAGCCGGTGAGGACCACGCGCTGGATGTCGCCGCCGCCGCGGCGCACGTCGGCCTTGGCCGCGCGCACGTCCAGCGTGCCCTGCACGATGCGCACGTTGCCGGTGAACACGCAGGGGCCGCCGTCGTCGGCGAGCATGCAGTCCTGGGTGTTGGACGTCAGGTCCATGGGCTGGTTGCGGTCGCTGGACTTCGCCCAGGCGGGCGCGGCGGCCAGGGCCGCGGCCAGGGTGAGGACCGTCGTGAGGCTAGCGGCGCGTGGGGACATAGCGGGTCTGGACCTTGGAGGTGAGCTGGAAGCGCTTGTCGGCCAGGTCGGCTTCCATTCCGATGCCCTGCATTGTAGTCCCGGGCTGGGTGATGGTCACTGCGGCGTTGCTGCGGGCACGACGCTGGCGGGGGAAGACCTGGAGCGCCTGGGTTTCCATCCGCATGCCGCGGTCGCCGGTGGGGTCGGACACCGCGACCACGTCGCCGTCCAGGCGCATCTCCTCGCTGTCGGCGCTGATCCAGCCGGTGGCCGCGCGCAGGTCCCAGTAGTGCCCGCCTTCCTCTTCGGGCAGCAGGAACACCGGTTCGCGCAGGGACATGGTTTCGTCCGCGGGATCGCGGTGCAGGTGCGGGGCGCGCAGGGTGAAGGCCTCCTGGCCGTCCTTGTCCAGCGAGACCAGTTCGAAGTCCTCGAGCACGTAGTCGGACCGGTCGCTGACGGCGGCGGGTGCCGGCGTCTCGGCGCGCTGGTGCCAGGCCGACCAGCCGCTGGCGATCGCGGCCACGAGCAGCACGGCGAAGAGTGCGCCGCGCCAGCTCACTGCCTGGCTCCCGATGCGTCCTGCGCGCCGGCGTCGCGCGCGGCCAGCAGCAGGTCGCAGAACTCCCGCGCGGCGCCTTCGCCACCGCGGAGCGAGGACTGCCAGTGGACGTGGCCCAGGATCGCGGGCTGCGCATCGGCGGGCGCCGCGGCCAGGCCGGCGGCGGCCAGCACCGCCAGGTCGGTCAGGTCGTCGCCCATGAACGCGACCTCGTCGGCGGCCAGGCCCAGGCGCGTGCGCAGGCTTTCCACGCAGGCGAGCTTGTCCTTGATCCCGGTGTGCGCCTCCACGCCCAGGTCGCGGGCGCGGATCTCGGCCGCGGCGCTGGTGCGCGCGGTGACGAAGGCCACGGTGACGCCGGCGCGCTTGAGCAGCGACAGGCCCAGGCCGTCGTGGACGTGGAAGGCCTTGGTCTCGGTGCCGTCGGCGGCGATGTACAGGCGACCGTCGGTCAGGGTGCCGTCGACGTCGAAGCAGGCCAGCCGGACGCGCGCGGCGCGCGCGAGCAGTTCGGGGGACGGAGCGGGGCGGGCGGGCGTCTGCATGAATGCGGGATCAGACCACGCGTGCGCGCAACAGGTCGTGAATATTGAGCGCTCCGACCACGCGGCCTTCGGCGTCGACCACGACCAGTCCGCCGATCTTGTGCGCCTCCATCAGCTGCGCGGCCTCGGCGGCCAGCGCGTCGGCGCCGATCGTGCGCGGACCGCGCGTCATGACCTCGGCGATGGCTGTCGTGCGCACGTCGATGCCGGCGTCCAGGCTGCGGCGCAGGTCGCCGTCGGTGTACAGGCCGAGCAGGCGGCCGTCGTCGTCGACCACGGCGGTCATGCCCAGCATCTTGCGGCTGATTTCGGCCAGGGCCTCGCTGACGGTGGCGCCGGCCGGCACCGCGGGCACGGCATCGCCGGTGTGCATGACGTCGGCGATGTGCAGCAGCAGGCGTCGACCGAGCGCGCCGGCGGGGTGCGAGCGCGCGAAGTCGTCGGCGGTGAAGCCGCGGGCCTCGAGCAGGGCCACGGCCAGGGCGTCGCCCATGGCCAGCGAGGCGGTGGTGCTGGAGGTCGGCGCCAGGTGCAGGGGGCAGGCCTCCTTCGGCACGCTGACGTCGAGGTGCACGGCCGCGGCGCGGGCGAGCGTCGAGCCGGGACGGCCGGTCATCGAGAGCAGCGGGTTGCCCTGGCGCTTGAGCACCGGCAGCAGCTGCAGCACTTCGTCGGATTCGCCCGAATAGGACAGCGCCAGCACCACGTCGGCGTCGGTGACCATGCCGAGGTCGCCGTGGCCGGCCTCGCCGGGATGGACGAAGAACGCCGGGGTGCCGGTGGAGGCCAGGGTGGCGGCGATCTTGCGCGCGACGTGCCCGGACTTGCCCATGCCGGTGCAGACCACGCGGCCGCGGCAGGCCAGCAGCAGGGCACAGGCGCGGGAGAAGTCGCCGTCGATGCGTGCGGCCACCGCCGCCAGGCCCTCGCGCTCGATCTCGAACACGTGGCGGCCGCTGGCGGCGAAGTCGTGGGCGCCGGGGGCGCTGGCGGTCTGGTCGTTGCTGCCGGACATTCCGGGCCGGACCCTTTTCCGTTAGGCTAACCCGTTCATCTTACGCGGATTGTCCAGCCGCCAGCGCATCGCCGCGCCGGTCCCGGACAGCCGCTCATTCGGCCTTCATCACCGGGACCACGCCTTGGACGCAGACACCATCCGCAAACTCATCGAACAGGGCCTGCCCGGCGCCGAAGTCGAGGTCCGCGGCGACGACGGCGTGCACTTCGAGGCGGTCGTGGTGCATCCCGACTTCGCCGGCAAGCTGCCGCTGTCGCGCCACCGCATGGTCTACGCGACCCTCGGCACGCTCATGGGCAACGAGATCCACGCCCTGGCCCTGCGCACGCTGACCCCCGACGAGAACCGGCCCGGCTGATGCAGAAGATCGTGGTCACCGGCGGCGTGCCCCTCGAGGGTGACGTGCGCGTGTCCGGCGCCAAGAACGCCGTGCTTCCGATCCTGTGCGCGACCCTGCTGGCAGACGAGCCGGTGGAGATCGGCAACGTCCCCCACCTGCACGACGTGGTGACCACGGCGAAGGTACTGGGCGGACTCGGCGCGGGCGTCACCCACGACGCCGACGGCAGCCATGTGGTGGTCGACCCGCGCAGCGTCGACAGCCAGGTTGCGCCCTACGAACTGGTGCGCACGATGCGCGCCTCGGTGCTGGTGCTGGGCCCGCTGGTGGCCCGCCACGGCGCCGCCGAGGTTGCGCTGCCGGGCGGCTGTGCCATCGGTTCGCGCCCGGTCGACCTGCACATCCGCGCGCTGGAAGCGCTGGGCGCACGGATCACGGTCGAGCATGGTTTCATCAATGCGCGCGCCGGCCGCCTGCGGGGCGGCCACGTCGCCTTCGACACGGTCAGCGTGGGCGCCACCGAGAACCTGCTGATGGCCGCGAGCCTGGCCCAGGGCACCACGGTGATCGACAACGCCGCCTGCGAGCCCGAGATCGTCGACCTTGCCGACTGCCTCCTGGCGATGGGCGCCGACATCGAGGGCGCGGGCACGTCGCGCATCGTCGTCCGTGGCGTCGACCGCCTGCACGGCGCCCGCCACGACGTGGTCGCCGACCGCATCGAGGCCGGCACCTTCCTGGTCGCCGGCGCGATCACCGGCGGCCGCGTCACCGTGACGCACGCGCGCCCGGACACGATGGACGCGGTGCTCGAGCGCCTGGCCGCGGCCGGCGCCGACATCGCCATCGACGGCGACCGCATCACCGCCGACATGCGCGGCCGGCGCCCGCGTGCGGTCGACATCACCACCGCGCCGCACCCGGCCTTCCCGACCGACATGCAGGCGCAGTTCATGGCCCTGGACTGCATCGCAGAGGGCGTGTCGACGATCGACGAGACCATCTTCGAGAACCGCTTCATGCACGTGAACGAGCTGATGCGGCTGGGCGCGGACATCCACATCGAAGGCAACCGCGCCACCGTCACCGGCGTCGAGCGCCTGAGCGGCGCGCCGGTGATGGCCACCGACCTGCGCGCCTCGGCCTCGCTGGTGCTGGCGGGGCTGGTGGCCGACGGCGAGACGGTGATCGACCGCATCTACCACCTCGACCGCGGCTACGAGCACATTGAGCGCAAGCTGTCCGGGCTGGGGGCGAGGATCCGGCGGATCAGTTGACCGAAGTGAGCTTCAGGTCGATGTGATCCTTGCCGTCCCGGCGCTGCAGCACGCGCGCCGGCACCGGCAGGCCTTCGACGACCCAGGCGACGATCTCGCGGCTGCCGTCCCTGCGCACCACGCGGGTGGCCTCGCGGGACTTGCCGGCGACCTGGATGCTTTCCTTGCCGGCGATCTGGAAGCGCTGGCGCTTGACCCGGCCGTCCTCGACCAGGCGGTAGTCCAGCGGCTTGCCGGCGGCGACGTCGCGCACCAGCACCAGGTTCATCAGCATGCCGTCGAGGTCGCCGGCCTTCAGATCGACCGGGCCCGCACGGTCGGCCTTGACGTCGCCGCTCCAGCGGGCCTGGCCACGGCCCCAGTCGTAGTCGGCGGTGACCGACTTGCGCTTGACCAGCATCGCCGCCAGTCCGCTGGTGCCGCGCTGGCTGTCGACGCTCTTCAGCGGCCGCCACTGGTTGCCGTCGACCTCGAAGGTGGTGCTCTGCTGCAGCTCGGCACCCATGCCGCCGATGTCGATGCGGTATTCCCAGCGGTCCTTGCCGGCGCTGGCGAGGCTCATCTTCGCCGTCGCCTCCATGCCCATGTAGTTGGCCTGGTAGTCGGCGTTGAAGGGCTCGATCGCGCTCGCGGGCGCGGAAGCCAGCGCCAGCAGCGCGGCGGCGGCCGCGGCGTGGCCGCGGAGGGACTTCATGTTCAGCATCTAGTTGGCTCCTTCGTATGCGACCAGGCGCAGGTCGATGGCGTCTTCGCCGTTTTCCCGCTGGAGGATGCGGATCGGCGTGGGCACGCCTCGCGCCACCCAGAAGATGGTTTCATCATTGCCGCCATTGGTACGTGAAACGCGCATGGCCTCGTAGGACAGGCCGTCGACTTCGACGTACTCGGTCGCTTCGGCCACGGCGTATTCGTGCTCGCGCACGCGGCCGCCGTCGACGAAGCGGTAGCTCAGGCTGCGGCCGGGCACCGCGTCGCGCACGATGGCGAGGTTGATCAGCAGGCCGCTCTTGTCGCCTTCGCGCAGCGCCACCGGCTGCCGGCGCTCGGCCTTGAGGTCGCCGCTCCACTGCGCCGTGCCGGCGTTCCAGTCGTAGACGCCCTCGATCTTCCGGCCCATGAACAGCGCCTTGCGCCGGGTGTCCTGGCGCAGCGGGCGGTAATCGCCGCCGGCCTCGTCGAAGACGGTGCCCTGGTCGATGTCCAGGCGCACCCAGCGGGCCAGGCCGCGGGTGCCGGTGATGTCGAGGTCGACGCGCCACTGTCCGTTGGCGGCGCGGGTGAGGTGCATGCTGGCCGTGCCGGCATGCTTGCCGGCGTTCCAGGCGTCGTAGGTGGCGACGAACGGCTGCAGCGCGACGGGCGCCGGATCGTCGGCGGCCGCGGGCGCGGTGGCGGCGGTCGTCGATGCCGGCGCGCTGGCCGTCGCGGGGTCGCTGCCCGCGGCCAGCGCGGGCGTGGCCAAGAGCGCGGCCGCAAGGGTCGCCATCAGGAGTTTGGGGGCGGTCTTCATGCCGCCCGGATCATGCAGGCAGGCGCTTGGATGCAAGCTGAAGAGGGGCCGGGAGCGGCTGGCCGTCGAGCTCCACGACCGTGTCGCACAGCGTGATGCGACCGGCACAGAGCAGCTGCAGCACCGCGAGCATCAACGGATGCTCGGTCTCCAGCACGCGTGCGGCCAGGGTGTCGGCATCGTCGCCTGGCAGCACCGGAACCCGGGCCTGGGCGATCACCGGGCCGCCGTCGAGGTCCGGGGTGACGAAATGCACGCTGGCCCCGTGTTCGGCCACGCCGGCGGCGATCGCGCGCGCGTGCGTGTCCAGGCCCTTGAAGTCGGGAAGCAGCGACGGGTGGATGTTGATGATCCGCCCCGCCCAGGGTTCGAGGGCTGCTGCACCGAGCAGGCGCATGTAGCCGGCGCAGACGATGAAGTCGGGCTGTACCGAGGCGACCTCGTTGAACAGGGCGGCATCGAAGCCGTCGCGGTCGGCGAAGTCCCGCGGACGCAGGGCACGGGCCTCGATGCCGGCGTCGCGTGCGCGCTCCAGCGCGAAGGCCTTGGGTCGGTCGCCAAAGACGCCGGCCACGCGCGCGTCCAGGCGCCCGTCGGCGACGGCGTCGATGATTGCCTGCAGGTTGCTGCCGCGGCCCGAGGCCAGCACGGCCAGGCGCGGGCTGTGGTCGGCCACGATCCTCAGCCGATGCGCACGCGCGACGCATCGCCGGCCGCGGGCACCACCGAACCGATCGTCCAGTGCGCCAGCGACAGCGCGTCCAGCGCCGCGCCCACCGCGGCCGCGCGCGCCGGATCGACCACCAGCACGAAGCCGATGCCGCAGTTGAAGGTACGCCACATTTCGTCCGGCGCCACCGCCCCCTCGCGCTGCAGCCACTCGAACACCGGCGGCAGCGGCCACGATGCCGCATCGATGTCCAGGCCCAGGCCCTCGGGCACCACGCGGATGATGTTCTCGGTCAGGCCACCGCCGGTGACATGCGCCATGGCGTGGATCGAGGCGCCTTCGTCACCGCGCAGCAGTGCCAGCACCGGCTTCACGTACAGCGCGGTGGGCGCCATCAGCGCGTCCTCCAGGCGAACGCCGCCGACGTCGGTGTCGCCGGGGCGGCCGGCGCGGTCGTAGATGCGACGGATCAGCGAATAGCCGTTGGAGTGCGGGCCGCTGGAGGCGATGCCGATGAGCACGTCGCCGGTGGTGACGCGGGCGCCGTCGCGCAGCTCGGACTTTTCCACCGCACCGACGGTGAAGCCGGCAAGGTCGTATTCGCCGGGGCCGTACATGTCGGGCATTTCCGCGGTCTCGCCGCCGATCAGGGCGCAGCCGGCCAGCTCGCAGCCCTTCGCGATGCCGCCGACCACCGCCACCGTGGTGTCGATGTCGAGCTTGCCGGTGGCGAAGTAGTCGAGGAAGAACAGGGGCTCCGCGCCCTGCACCAGCACGTCGTTGACGCACATGCCGACCAGGTCGATGCCGATGCTGTCGTGGCGCCCCAACTGCTGGGCGAGCTTGAGCTTGGTGCCCACGCCGTCGGTGCCCGAGACCAGCACCGGCTCGCGGTACTTGCCCGACAGGTCGAACAGGGCGCCGAAGCCGCCCAGGCCGCCCATCACCTCCGGGCGGAAGCTGCGCTTCACCAGCGGCTTGATGCGTTCGACGACTTCATTGCCCGCGTCGATGTCGACGCCGGCGTCACGGTAGGTCAGCGGGGTGGGGCGGGTCACGGCGGGCTCGCGGCGCGGGAAAGCGGCGATTTTAGCAGTCCCGGGGCCGTCTTCATGGACGCGAAGCGGCCCGTGCGGCACCATTTGCGCCTGACACGGTCCCAGGAACGACGATGCCCAAGGCGTTGCTGCTCACGCTGATCCTCGCGCTGCTGCTGCCCGGCTGGGCCCACGCCCAGCGGATGGAGGGCGACCGCGCCGGCGCCAGCGGCCTGTACGAGGCCGAGGTCGCGGTCGGCAGCCAGACCGAATCCGCCCGCCAGTCCGGTTTCCAGCGCGCGCTGGCCCAGGTGCTGGGCAAACTGTCCGGCGACTCCGCCGTGGCCCGCCGCCCGGGCGTGGCCCGTGAACTGCGCCGCGCGGACGATTTCGTCGAGCACTACGACTACCGCCAGGACGAGGGCCGCTCGGCGGCCGGTTCGCCGACCTACACCACGATGCTGGTGGTTCGCTTCCGCGAGGCCGACGTCAACGCCATCGCCGGCGCGCTCGGCCTGCCGGTGTGGCCGGAGCCACGCCCCAAGCCGGTGCTGTGGCTGGCCATCGATGATGGCAGCGGCCCGCGCCTGGTGGCGCTGGGCCAGAACAACGTCGCGCGCCCGGTGCTGGATCGCGCCCTGGAGCGTGGTTTCCGCCTCGGCCTGCCTGGCGGCAGCGCCGCCGAGCGCGCCGCGGTGGGCGCGATCTGGCGCGGGGACACCGCCGCCATCGCCCGCCTGTCGGCCCGCTACAACCCGCCGATGCAGCTGATCGGCAAGCTCTACCGCGACGGTTCGGGCTGGAAGGCCGACTGGACCTTCGTCGACAACGGCCGCGTGCTGTCGAACTGGTCCGAGGAGGGCGTGCAGGCCCGCGCAGTGATCGCCTCGGGCGCCGACGGCGCGGCCAACGCCCTGGTGCGCCGTTATGCGAAGGCCAGCCCGGTGGGCGAACCCGGCGTGCAGCGCATCGTGGTCACCGGCATCAACAGCGCCAGCGACTACGTGCGGCTGTCGGCCTGGCTGCAGTCGACCTCGGTGGTGCGCGGGATCCGCCCGCTGCGCGCGACGCCCAACAGCCTGGAGGTCGAACTCGACCTGCTGACCGGCCTGGCCGGCTTCCGCCGCGTGCTGGACGAGTCCGTGCTGGTGGAGTCGGGCGCCAACATCGAAGGCCTGCCGCCCGAGTTCCAGCTGCGCTGAGGCCGCGCAGTGGGCTTCCACACGCTGGCGGCGCCCGGTCGCGGACGCCCGTGAGCAGGCAGCTGCCACTGGCGCTGCGCTACCCGCCCGACCAGCGTTTCGAGACCTTCGTGGACGCGCCGCCGGGCGCGCTGGCGCAACTGCGCGCGCTGGCCGCGGGCATGGGCGGCTGGCTCTACCTCGAAGGCGGCCCGGGCACGGGCAAGACCCATCTGGCGCTGGCGGCCTGCGCCGCGACCGAGGCCCTGGGGCGCAGCGCGGCCTATCTGCCGCTGGCCGCCGCGGCCGGACGGCTGGGGCAGGCGCTGGAAGCCCTGGACGGCATGGACCTGGTGGCTATCGACGGGCTTGAAGCCATCGCCGGCGGCCACGACGACGAGCTGGCGCTGTTCGATTTCCACAACCGTGCACGCGTCGCCGGCGCCGGCGTGCTCTATGCCGCGACCGCCGCGCCCGCAGTGCTGCCCCTGGGCCTGCCCGACCTGCGTTCGCGCCTGGCGCAGTGCGCGCGCATCGCGCTGCTGCCGCTGGACGACGATGGCCGTGCCGAAGTGCTGCGGCTGCGCGCACGCCGCCGCGGCCTGCAGTTCGACGAGGCCGCGATCGCGTGGCTGCTCAAGCGCGCTGGGCGCGACCTGGCGGGGCTTGCCGCTACGCTCGATGCCCTGGACCGGGCCTCGCTGGCGGCGCAGCGGCGGGTGACGGTGCCGTTCCTGCGCGAAGTCTTCGGGGGCGCGGGCGGCTGAACCGGCCCGCGCGGTTGCTGTGGCTCAGCGGTGCAGCTCGCCGGCGCGCTCGGGCTGGTAGGTCACTTCCTCGATCAGCACCTGGATGCTGCCGCCGCCGGGCCTGGGCCATTCCATCTGGTCGCCCTGGGACAGCCCGAGCAGGGCACTGCCGACCGGCGCCAGCACCGAGATGCGGTCGGGGCTGCCGTCGGCGTCGCGGGGGTACACCAGGGTCAGCTGGAAGGTCTCGTCCGGGCCGACGCGGAAGCGGACGGTCGAGTTCATGGTCACCGTGGTCGGCGGGATCTCCTTCGGCGCCACCACCTCGGCGCGCAGGAGTTCGGCCTCGAGCGCGTCGCGGCCGGGGAAGCTGCCGTCGGGAAGGGATTCGAGCAGGCTCTCCAGCCGCTCGGCGTCCAGCGTCGAAATGGTGATCTTGGGTCGGGTGTCCACGCGTGCGTCTCCTGCGATGCGTTCCTGCCGCAGCAACGCGCCCCGGGCGACTCGCGTCGTCCGGGGCGCGGGGTGTGCTGCTGGCTGCGATGTTGCCTGACCGCCAATGTAGCGGCAGCGCGCGCCGATCTCAATCCGGTCCGGCGGGGCTGTGGAAGCGCCAGTGCCAGGGTTCGTACACGATGCCGTGCGGGTTGCCGCGCGGGTAGCTCATGCCGAAGCCGTGGCCCCCGGCATGGGCCTGCAGCCAGGCGAAGGCCGGCGTCGCCTCGAACGATTCCTCGGCGGGGGGCTCGCCGGGGGCGCCGATGTCCAGGGCCAGGCCGGAGTGGTGTTCGCTGTAGCCCGGGGCGGCATTCACTTCCAGGATCGCGGGGACGTCCAGGCCGCGGGCTCGCTTCCGCTCGAAGATGCCGAGCTGGTAATCATGGCTGCGGTAGCCGGAGATCGCCTCGAGCACCACGCCGTCGCGAGCGGCGGCGTCGCGCAGTCCGGCCCAGGCGCGGGCGGCGTCCACGTGCAGCCACAGCGGGCGACGGTAGCGGTCGCGGCCGGCCAGTGACAGCCAGTCGGGTTCGGCGACGAGGCGCAGGCCGGTGCGTGCCTCGTAGGCGTCGGCGTCGATGCCCAGGGCCTCCAGGCGCTCCTGAAGGCGGTGCAGGGGCAATTCGCCGACGCGCTCGATACCCGGTCGCAGGTGGCCGGGATGGACATCAAGGGCGTCCAGCGCTTCGTCCAGGCCGGATTCGCGGTTCCAGCGCGGCAGCAGCGGCATCAGGCCCTCGGGCAGTACCGCGGCCAGGTAGCGGCCGTCGCGCTTGCGCCGCAGCACCCACTGCGCGCGGGCGAGGATGCGTGCGTCGTGGTTGGCGCGGGCGCGCAGCAGGCCGCCGGGCCAGACTTCGATGTCGGCGGTGTTGAGGAGGCTGGTCGTGCGTCCGCGCATGGTCGGCTGCGTCACGTGCATCTGGTCGGGCAGGGAGGCGCGGCCAGCTTACCGCTCGCCGCCGCCCATTGTGCGCAGCTGTTCGAGCAGGGCGCGCGGGTCCCCGGGCTGCAGCAGCAGGTCGTGCCCGGCGCGGGTCGGGATCCACAGCAGGCGCTGCCCGCCGGCGGTGGCGACCAGGGCGCGGTCGCCATTGCGCAGGCGGTACCAGCCGCTGCGGAAGCCGGGAATGGCCAGGCCGTTGGTGCGGAGCATCGGCCGGTAGTCGGGGCGCTCGGCCAGGTCGACCACACGCGCGCTGCCGAGGTCCAGGTCGGACAGGGCGAAGCGGCGGCGGTAGAAGGTGGTCGCGACCTCGATGCCCTCGCTGTGGAAATCCAGGCGGTGGCGGCGCAGCAGGGTCGCCAGCACCGCCCACAGCAGCAGGCAGAACCCGGCCACGCCGCCGATGGCGTGCCATGCGATCCCGGTCTCCGCGCCGCGGGCGAGTTCGGTCCCGGCGACAAGCGCCACCGGGAGTCCGAAGACGAGGCCGAACAGCCAGGACCGGGCGCGTGGCGATGCCGGCACGAGGGCAAGCCGGGCGGTATCCACTGGATTCACTTGTTCTCCTCCTTCTTTTCCTGCCCGTCGGCCCGCGGCAGACGACCGGCCTTGCGCAGCGCCTCGCGCAGCACGTACTCGATCTGCGCGTTGGCGCTGCGCAACTCCTCGTCCGCCCAGGCCTGCACCGCCGAGAGGATCCCGGCATTGATGCGCAGCGGATAGGCCTTCTTCTCAGCCACGGCGCGCCATCAGTACAGCGAGCCGGAGTTGACCACCGGCTGCGCGCCGCGGTCGCTGCACAGCACCACCAGCAGGTTGCTGACCATCGAGGCCTTGCGCTCCTCGTCGAGGGTGACCACGCCGCTCTTCTCGAGTTCGGCGAGCGCCATCTCGACCATGCCGCAGGCGCCGGCGACGATCCGCGCGCGCGCCGCGACCACCGCATTGGCCTGCTGCCGCTGCAGCATTGCCTGGGCGATCTCGGGCGAATAGGCAAGGTGGCTGATGCGCGCCTCGAGCACGTCGACGCCGGCCGAGCCCAGGCGCTCGTCGAGGTGCCGCTTCAGCTCGTCGGAGATCTCGACCGGATGGCTGCGCAGCGACATCTGCCCGTCCTCGTGCTGGTCGTAGGGATAGCTGGTGGCCATGCCGCGCAGCGCCGCCTCGGACTGGATGTGGACGAAGCTCTCGTAGTCGTCGACGTTGAACACCGCTTCGGCCGAATCGACCACTTTCCACACGATCACCGCCGCGATCTCGATCGGGCTGCCGTCGAGCTCGTTGACCTTGAGCTTGCCGCTCTCGAAGTTGCGGATGCGCAGGCTGACCTTGCGCTTGGTCAGGAAGGGGTTGTTCCAGCGCAGGCCGTTGTCGTGGACGGTGCCGACGTACTTGCCGAACAGGCTCAGCACCGCCGACTGGTTGGGCTCGACCATGTACAGGCCGGCGAGGCAGAACAGCGCGATGCCGGTGACGATGATCGAGGCGGCGAGCTGCAGGCCGGCCCCCCCCGAGGTCAGCGCCTGGAAGAAGAACCAGCCGCCGGCGAGCGCGACCGCAAGCAGGACGAGCAGCATCGGGATACCGGGAAGCGAGCGGACGGGGTTTTCCTTCATGGCGGTCTCCGGGAGGCCAGCGGTGTGTGGGTGAATGCCGATAGTGATATCTAAATGATATCAATCTGTCAATGTGGGGCGCTTGCCAGTGCCTCCCGGCCAAGCGACGGTCTCTCATCCCCGACCTGCGAAGATGTCGGCCTTGATTCCCTTGGAGCCGACCATCGATGAAAGGCCGCGACGGCTATGCAGTGTTCTTCTTCCCGCAGGCGATCGAAGCCCTGGGGGATGCGATCAAGCCCTACATCCAGGACAGCCCGGTGGTCGGGCCGCACGTGCCCTGCGACGAGGTCGACACGGGGGGCGCGCTGATCGAGCTGACGATGAAGGGCCGCATGCCCACCGGCGAAGACGTGACCCTGGAGCTGATGGTGCCGACGTCGATGGTGCGGATGATCGTGTCGCGGCAGAGCGGCGGGATGTTCGGCTTCGGGCCGCGCAGCTACGAGGCGGCGGCGCCCAGCGTGATCCTGCCCGCGATCGGCGCCTCGGCGCCGGCGGCCGGCGAACCCGCGCAGGCGGTGCCCGACAGCGAAGCGACGGAGTCGCCCGCCGTCGACGCCGAGCCCCCTGGCGACACGGCAGGCAAGCCCGCGCCCTGACCCGGCCGCGCGGAACATCTCCTCAGTCGGTCAGGTCCACCCACACCAGGCGGTGGTCCGTCCCCGTCACGATCCGGGCACCGTCCGTACCCGGCGGGGGCCAGAACACCCCGGCATCGCGCAGGCGGAAGCCGGTCGAGGGCAGGGCATAGTCCAGGCGCAGCGGGCCCACGCGCGGGCCGAAGTCGCCGGTCGCATGGGCCACGCTGCCCTTGCGGCCGGGCCGGTCGGCGCCTTCGGCGTGCGCCGCGCCCTCGCTGCGCGGCGTCGCCATGCGCAGCACGCGCGGGTGTTCGAGCAGCTCGATGATGGCCTCGTGGCGGCCATCGCCGTCGGCGGGGTCGTTGTTGAGGTCGCCCAGGATCACGAAGCGCGCGCCTTCGGCCAGTCCGCCGCAGCGGCCGGCGTCGTCGCACAGCCAGGGGCGCTCGCCCGGAGTGATGTACTCGCGCCACAGCCGGATCTCGTCGTGGTTGCGCGCGCCGTTGCGGTCCTCGGGGCCGTCGAACACCGGCGGCGTCGGGTGCGAGGCCAGTATGTGCACGGTGCCCAGCGGCGTGCGCACCGGCACGTCCCAGTGCGATTTCGAGGACAGGCGCAGCTGCGACCAGACCGCTTCGTCGTGCCAGTGCGCGCCAGTATCGGGATCGACCGGGCGTGCGGCATCGGGCAGCGCGCGCCATGGCAGCAGCTGGAACGTGCGCGCGGCACCGGCGTCGATCGGGTGCATCGACAGCAGCAGCATCCCGTACTGCCCCGGGTGCAGGCCGAAGCCCCAGCTGTCGTCGCCGCGCTCGCGTGCGCCGGCGGCGTCCTCGCCCGGCACCGGCGCCGTCGCGCCGATGCGCCCGTTGCGGTCGAGGTCCAGGCCGCTGGCCACGCCGGTGTTCACCGGCGCGAAGTAGCGGTGCGGATAGCGCAGCGCTTCGCCGCCGCCGGGCTGGGGCACTTCCAGGTAGTCGCGCTGGAAGGCGTCCGCGGCGCGGCCGGAGGCGTCGAAGTCGAATTCGTTGACGAGCACCACGTCCGGGCGCACCCGCTGCAGCACCGCGGCGACCTTGCGCGCGTCGTCGTCGCCGGCCTCGAGCCGGCGCAGCAGGCCGCCGGCCTCGTTGGAGTACAGCGAGGCGTTGTAGGTCGCCACGCGCAGGGTCGTTGACTGGCTCATGGACGGGTCGGGATCCCGGTGGACGTCGCCGCGCGCGCAGCCGGCAAGCAGGGCGCAGCAGAGCAGGAGGAAGGCGGGGCGCATGCTCGTTTTCATGCGGCACCGTCGCGGGGCAGCGGCCGCCATGCCTGGCCGTCGAAATGTTCCAGCGGCTGGAACCTGCGCTTGTAGTCCATCTTCATGTGTCCCTGGATCCAGTAGCCGAGGTAGAGGTGGCGACGCCCGCTGCGCCGGGCCCAGTCGATCTGCTGCAGGATCGCCAGCGTGCCCAGGCCGCGCGGGGCCTGGTCGGGATCGTAGAAGGTGTAGACCGCCGACAGCGCATCATCCACCAGATCGGTGACAGCCACCGCCAGCAGGCGCCCGTCGGCGCGAAGCTCGAGGAAGCGGCCCTGCGACCAGCTGCCGACCAGGAACTGCGCGAACTCGGCCTTGCCGTGGTCGTCCATGCCGCCGCCCGGGTGGCGGTGGACAAGGTAGCGGCGATAGAGCTCGAAGCGCTCGCTGTCCTCGCCCGCGGGCAGGATGCGCGTCTGCACGTCGGCGTTGCGCACCAGGCAACGGCGCTGGCTACGGTCGGGCGTGAACGCATCCACGGGAATGCGCACCGGCACGCAGGCGCGGCAGCCGTGGCAGTGCGGACGGTAGACGAGGTCGCCGGAGCGGCGGAAGCCGCGCGACAGCGCGCGCTCGTAGAACTCGGCCAGCCGCGGGTCGCCGGGATCGAGCACGAGGTCGCGCGCGGTGCGCTCCGGCCAGTAGCCACAGGGATGCCCGGCGGTGTGGAACAGGCGCAGCGGAGCGGGCTCAGCCATGGCGGGCCCTCGGTCGCGATGCATGGGCGGCGCAGTGCATGGCCGCAGGATACTGCGCCGCGTCGCAGCGGCCGCGAACCGGCTGGAAACTGAACGCTTCGGACTGCAGGTCAACCGCGGCCCCGGGCCGTGCGTTGACCGATGCACCTGCAGCAATGCTGCTGCCAGCAAAGGAGTCACGCATGAAGCGTCATGCCCTGTTCTTCGCCACCGCCATCGCCGTGGCTTCCCTTGGTACCGCCGGCCTGGCGGTGGCCCAGTCCGCACCCGCCGCCAAGGCGGATGCTTCCACCCAGGCCGCGCGTGCCGACGCCGGTGGCGAACGCGCGAAGCGCCACGGCCGGGGCCACTTCGGCCACCGCGGCCACGCCATGCACGGTGGCATCGAGCGCATGGACACCGACGGCGACGGCCGCGTCAGCCGCGCCGAGTTCGATGCCGCCAGGACCGCGCGAGACGAGGCTCGTGAAGCCCGCATCGCAAAGCGTGCGGAAGCCGGCGTCGACAGGCCGCAGCGCGCCGATCGCGGCGAGCGTCCCGTCCGCGAGGGCAAGCCGGCCGGCCCGCGCATGGGCTTCGATTTCGACGCCATCGACGCCAACAAGGACGGCTACATCGTCCGCAGCGAGGTCGCCGTGCACCAGGAGCGCATGCGCACGCAGATGCGCGAGGCGGGCGAGAAGCGCTTCGCCGAGGCCTTCGCCGCCGCCGACCTCAACAAGGACGGCAAGCTGAGCCGGGTCGAGGTCGACGAGAAGATGCCGCGCCTGTCCAAGCGCTTCGCGTGGATGGACGACAACCGCGACGGCTTCCTCAGCCGCGCTGAACTCGAGGCCGGCAAGCGCCGCTGAGCGCAGCGGCCACGATGATGGGGTGGCGCCGGTCGGACCGGCGCCGGGGCCCGCGCTTCACGGCGCGGGCCCTTTTTCGTGGCGCAGACCTCAGCCCTTGAGGTACAGCAGCACCAGGCCGCCGATGATCGCCAGGTTGCTGATCGCCACGCCGCTGGGCCCGAAGGTCAGCCGGTACAGCAGCTGGCGCATGCGCGCGCCCTCGGGGTTGCGCATGGCGTCGCGGCGCAGCAGCGGCTGCATGGTGCGCGCCAGCGGCCCGAGCAGCTGGTAGTTGAGGATCGCGATCGCCGCCAGCGCCAGAGCATAGGTCGGCACCAGGCTGTCGAACACGAAGGCCGCGGCCAGGGTCAGGCCCACCGCCAGCAGCGAGGTCCAGATGTAGGTGTGGTAGACGCGCAGGATGTCGGCGCGCTCGGACTCGTTGTCGGCATAGGCGACAAGCATCTTGCGGCACAGCCAGGCGGTCACCAGGCCGGCGAGCAGGCCGCCGCCCAGCGCGCCGGCGGTGCCCAGCACGCCCTTGCCGAACACGCTGCCGAGCACGCTGCCACCGACCTTGGCGAAGCCGGCCGCGGCCGCCGGGCGGCTGAAGCCGAGCATCGCGGTGACGCCGATGGCGAAGGCCGTGCCCGGCGCGGTGGCACGGGCGAAGTCGCTGAAGCGGGTGAGCAGGTCCTCGCGCAGGCACTTGCGCGCGCGGGAGAGGCGCTTGCGCACGGCGGCATCGGACAGGCCGAGCAGTTCGGCCACCTGGCGCGAGTTCTGGCCTTCGCGGTAGTACAGCAGCAGCACTTCGCGGCTTTCTTCGGGCAGCTCCGAGATCAGCTCGGCGGCCATGCGCTCGCGCTCGGCGTCGAGCAGCTGCTCCTCGGGCAGCAGCGAGGGATCGGCGGCGTGGCTGATCGCGATCTCCGCGACTTCGCCCCCGACTGCGCGGTTGCGGTGCCGGCGCAGGTGGTCGTAGGCGAGGTTGCGGGTGATCTGGCGCAGCCAGGGCAGGAAGCTCGACGGGTTCTGCAGGCGCCTGAGGTTTTGCCAGGCGGAGAGGAAGGCCTCCTGGGCGATGTCCTCGCTGGCCGTCGGGTCGCGGGTGATGGCCAGGGCGACCGCGGTCACCGTGTTCTGGCTGGCGACGATGATGCGGGTATAGGCCTGCTCGCAGCCGCCGGCGGCGGCCGGGAGTTCGCGGTGGATCAGGGCGTCGATGGCGCAGCTGGACATGGGCGGCTCGCGGTGGCGGCGCAGGGCAGGCGCCATCCTATCCAGACGCGGTGGCGCGGGGAATGTGACCAGTGGCACCGGGCCTGCGCCGGAGGGCGCCCGGCGTCAGTCCGTGGCGTCGAGCCGCCAGTCGCGGCCTTCGCGGCGAGCGGCCACCTCGCGCGCGTCCGCGTCGCCGACGGCCAGCTGCACGGTGCCGCTGCCCGAGCCGTCGGTGGTCCAGGCCGCCACCGACAGGGCCAGCGCCCCCTCGGGGCAGGCCGAGGCCGGGGCCACGTCCAGGCCTTCGGCGGCCAGCGCCTGCAGCAGGGCGGGATTCGGGTCGGCGCCGTCGATGGCGAGGCAGCCGCGGCGGGTGCCGGCCGCGGCCAGTTCGTCGCGAAGCAGGGTCGCCGCCAGCGCCGGCGGCGTGGCGACCACGAAGGCTTCGGTCGGCAGGCTCGCGACTTCGGGCATGCCGGGCAGGGGCGCTGCGGCTGCCGTGTCGCGGGGTGCCGCGGTCTGCGTCGTGGATGCTGCGCCGGCCAGCCCCTGGGCCTCGCCACCGTCGCGGTGGGCGGCGCGCCAGGCAAGCATCACCAGCGCCGCCATCACGCCCACGGCCAGCAGCATGCCGTAGCGGAAGCGGCCGCCACCGCGGGCGGCGAGCAGGCCGCGGTCGCCGCCGGCCAGGGTCGCGGGCGGCGGCAGGAAGCTCTCCCCACGGATCGGCGCATCGCGCAGCAGGCCGGCCTCGCGCAGGATCCGGCGGGCCTCCGGCTGCTGGTCGGCGCGGATCACCCACACCGCCGGGCGCGGCGCGCCGCCGCCGTCGTCGCGGTAGCTGAAATTGCCGCGGATCGCGCCGCGGTAGGAGCGACCGTTGCTGATGCGGATCTCGATGCCGGCCTCTTCGAGCATCCGGGCGACCGCTTCGACGTTCTCGATGCGGGGGCTGGAAAACAGCTGGCGCACGGCGTCAGTCCTTGGCCGGGACTTGCCCGGTCGCGCCGGCGCCGACGACGCGGATCATGCCTTCCTGCGCGGTGCTCGCCACCAGGCGGCCGCTGCGGTCGTAGATCATGCCGCGCGCCAGCCCGCGCGAGCCCTGCGCGCTGGGGCTGTCGATGGAGTAGAGCAGCCAGTCGTCGGCGCGGAAGGGGCGGTGGAACCACAGCGCGTGGTCGAGCGAGGCCATCTGCACGTTCGGCTGGTAGTAGCTGATGCCATGCGGGAAGGTGGCGGTGCCCAGCAGGTGGAAGTCGGAGGCATAGGCCAGCAGCGCGCGGTGCAGCTCGGGCGCGTCGCCGACCTTCTCCGCCAGCCGGAACCAGACCTGCTGGTAGGGCGGGCGCTTGGGCGGGTTGAGCTCGTCGCGCGGGTAGACGTGGCGGAATTCGAAGGGACCGCTGCGGTCGAGCCAGCGCTGGATCTTGGTCGGCAGCGTGGCCAGGACCTTGTCCGGGATCGCGGACGCCGGCTCGACGTCCTCCGGCCGCGGCACCTCCGGCATCGACAGCTGGTGCTCGGCGCTGTCCTCGGCATCCTGGAAGGAGGCCGCGCAGAAGAAGATCACCTTGCCGTGCTGGATCGCGGTCACCCGGCGCACCGAGAAGCTGCCGCCGTCACGGGTGCGGTCGACGTCGTAGACGATGGGGTGCTCGATGTCGCCCGCGCGCAGGAAGTAGGCATGCAGCGAATGCGCCGCGCGCGGCTGCGCCAGGGTCGCCTGCGCCGCACTGAGCGCCTGGCCCAGCACCTGGCCGCCGAAGACGTATTTGGTGCCGATGTCGCGGCTCTGGCCGCGGAACAGGTTGTCCTCGAGGCGCTCGAGCGTGAGCAGTTCGAGGAGTTCGGAAGCGGGGGCGGGGGCGTGGTCGGGCATCGGCGGATTATAGGCGCCCGGCCCTGTACGGACCGTCGGCGTCGGCCGCCCCGGCGACGGCTGGGGCTAGGGTTGCGCCGACGCGGGCAGGCGCTGGAGCGTCGTGCCGGCCAGGATCCGCGACCACGGGAACATCGGGCCGGGATCGCGCTTGCGGTGCACCTGGACGGTCGCGTCGTCGCTGGCCGGCACCTGGTCCGTGTCCAGGTCCTCGTGGCCGGCGATCCAGCGCAGGGCCGGCAGCTCCCGCCGCAGGGCCTCCAGCAGGCCGGCGAGCGCCTCGACCTGGGCGTCGGGGTAGGGCTCGTCCATCGCCTGGCGGCGCGAATCCAGCCAGTCGGGCCAGCGGCCGGAGTTGACCAGTTCGATGCCCACCGAGCGCGGGTTGTAGCCGCGGACGTGGTGGGCGACGCGCGCCGGATCGACCCAGCGCTCGACGCGGCCGTCGCGGTCGAGATACCAGTGGCCGCTGTTGCCGGTGCCGCTGGCGGGATACAGCACGCGCTCGCCGTATTCGCGCGCGGTGGCGAGGTCGGGCAGCTCGGTGCAGTGGATGACCACCAGGTCGACCTGCGACAGCGGCCGCGGCTCCAGCAGGCGTTCGTAGGGCAGGGGGTCGATGCGCACGTCGCGGCCGGGGCAGGGGTCGGCCGCGATGCTAGCATTCAGGGTTCCCCCGGTACCGGCGACACCATGAGCCTTCGCGGCCACTGCATCCTGTCCCACGGCTTCGAGAGCGGCCCCGACGCGACCAAGGTCACGGCGCTGGCCGAGGTCGCCGAACGCCTGGGCTGGAGCCACGAGCGCCCCGACTACACTGCTTTCGACGCGAAGCTGGACATGGGCAGGCACGGCGACGTCGCCGGACGGCTGGCGCAGCTGCAGGCACTGGCTGCCGCGCGCGCGGCCGAGGGCCCGCTGGTGCTCGCGGGCTCCAGCCTGGGCGCCTGGATCTCCGGGCGGATGTCGCTGCAGGTGCAGGTGCGCGCGCTGTTCCTGATGGCGCCGCCGATCAACCGCGGCGGCGAATACCCGCTGGAGGCCGCCGACATACCGACCGCGATCATCCACGGCTGGGACGACGAGCTGATCCCGGCCGCCGACGTGGTCGCCTGGGCCGCGCCGCGCCGCGACCGCGTGCTGCTGGTCGACGACGGACACCGCCTGTCCGGCCACGTCGAAGCCTCCGCCGCGATGTTCGCGGAGCTGCTGGCCTCGCTCGCGCCGTGAAGTTCTTCGCGAGCTGCGGCAAGGGCCTGGAATACCTGTTGGCCGACGAGCTGGTCGCGCTGGGCTGTGCGCGCGCCACCGCCACGGTGGCCGGCGTCAACGTCGAAGGCGAACTGGCGGACGCGCAGCGCGCGGTCATGTGGTCGCGCCTGGCCAGCCGCGTGCTGTGGCCGTTGGCCGAGTTCTACTGCGACAGCGAGGACGCGCTCTACCGCAACGTCGCCGCGCTGCCCTGGGCCACCCACCTTGCGCCCGGGCGCACGCTTTCGGTCGATGCCCGCGTTGCCGGCGATGCCATCACCCACGCGCGCTACGCCGCGCAGCGCGTGAAGGACGCCGTGGTCGACACCCTGCGCACGGAGACCGGCGCGCGGCCCGACGTCGACCTCGAGTCGCCGGACCTGCGCCTCAACCTGGTCGTGCGCAAGGGCCGCGCCGTGCTGTCCGTCGACCTTGGCGGCGGCTCGCTGCACCGCCGCGGCTGGCGCCGGGCGCAGGGCGACGCGCCGCTGAAGGAGACCCTGGCCGCGGCCGTGCTGCTGCGTGGCCACTGGCCGCAGGTCCACGCCGAGGGCGGGGCGCTGCTCGACCCGATGTGCGGCAGCGGCACCCTGCTGATCGAAGGCGCGGCGATGGCGGCCGATGTCGCGCCCGGCCTGCTGCGCCACGGCGCGGCCCCGCCGTCGCGCTGGAGCGGGTTCGACCTGACGGCCTGGGATGCGCTGCGCGCCGAGGCGCTCGCGCGCGAGAAGGCTGGCCGCGAGGCCCTGCGCCCGGTGTTCTTCGGCAGCGACATCGATCCCGCGGCCCTGCGCGCGGCGCGGGGGAATGCGGAAGCGGCGGGCTTCGCCGATGTGATCGAGTTCGACGAACGCCAGGTCGCGGCGCTGCGGCCGATGCAGCAGGTGCGCGGCCTGGTCGCCAGCAACCCGCCCTACGACGCCCGCCTGTCCGCCGACGCCCAGCTTTACCGTGGCCTGGGCGACGCGCTGAAGCGCATCGCGCCGTACTGGCGGGCCAGCCTGCTCTGCGGCAGCGTCGAGCTCGCGCGCGCCACCGGGCTGCGCCCGCAGAAGGTCTACCAGGTGTTCAACGGTGCGCTGGAATGTGCGCTGCTGGTCGCCGATCCGGTGCAGCCGCCGCTGCGCGAGGACGCCGGCCCGCGCCCGCTCACGCCCGGCGCGCAGATGCTGGCCAACCGCCTGCGCAAGAACCTGCGCGCGTCCAAGTCCTGGCGCGTTCGCGAGGACGTGTCCTGTTTCCGTGCCTATGATGCCGACCTGCCCGAGTACGCGGTGGCGATCGACGTCTACACCGAGGCCGACGATCCGGATGCGAGCTGGCTGCACGTGCAGGAATACGCCGCGCCCGCCGACATCCCCGACGCCGACGTCCGCCGCCGCTTCGGCGAGGTGCTGGCAGCCGCGCGCGAGGTGTTCGGGGTGCCACGCGAGCGCATCGCCACCAAGGTCCGCGCGCGGGGCAAGGGTGGCAGCAAGTACGCGGCGCCGGGCGCGGAGCGCGGCGCCGACCCCATCGTGGTGCGCGAGGGCGCCGCGCGCCTGCGCGTGAACCTGTTCGACTACCTCGACACCGGCCTGTTCCTCGACCACCGTCCGCTGCGCGCGCGCCTGCAGCGCGAGGCGCGCGGCAAGCGCTTCCTCAACCTGTTCTGCTACACCGGCGCGGCCACCGTGCATGCCGCCGTGGGTGGCGCCGCCAGTACCACCAGCGTCGACCTGTCGGCGACCTACCTGCAGTGGGCCGCGGACAACCTCCGCGGCAACCGCATCGACGGCCAGCCCATCGGCGGCAGCGCCCACCGCATGGTCCAGGCCGACGCGGTCGCCTGGCTGGAGGCCGAGGCGGGCGAGTACGACCTGGTGTTCTGCGACCCGCCGACCTTCTCCAATTCGGCCCGCGCCGACGACTTCGACATGCAGCGCCAGCACGTGCGCCTGCTGCAGGCCGCGGTGGCGCGGCTGGCGCCTGGCGGCGTGCTGTATTTCTCCAACAACTACCGCCGCTTCCGGCTCGATGAAGCCGCAGTGGCGGCGTTCGCCCGCTGCGAGGACATCACCGCTGAGACCATCCCGCCGGACTTCGCCCGCAACCCGCGGATCCACCGCGCCTGGCGCCTGCAGCGCCTCTAGGGGCGGCCGCGGGCAGGGGATCGCAGCGTTGCAGCGGCGGCGCTTCCTTGGCGCGGTGGCGGCACCATGATGTGGGCAGTCCCCAGGAGAAAGCCGCAATGACCACCCGTCCGTTCGACTCCGCCCGCGTCGTGCGCAAGCTGCGCGGCCGTGCCGCGTCCGATGGCGCCGGCGTGAAGCTCACGCGCGTCATCGGCGGCCCCGACCTGCCCGACCTCGACCCGTTCCTGCTGCTCGACGAGTTCGGCACCGACCGCGCCGAGGACTATCTCGCCGGCTTCCCGGACCACCCGCACCGCGGCTTCGAGACCGTCACCTACATGCTCGACGGGCGCATGCGCCACCGCGACAACCACGGCAACGAGGGCCTGCTGGTCCCCGGCAGCGTGCAGTGGATGACCGCCGGCCGCGGCCTGGTGCATTCGGAGATGCCCGAGCAGGAGGAAGGCCGCATGCGCGGCTTCCAGCTGTGGGTGAACCTGCCGGCGAAGGACAAGATGAGCGCGCCGCGCTACCAGGAATTCGCGCCCGACCGGATCCCGCTGGGCCGCCCGGCCGACGGCGTCGAGGTGCGGGTGGTGGCCGGCGAGGTCGCATCCGGCGACGGCGGCCGCGTGCGTGGTCCGATCGACCAGCCGGCCACCTCGCCGCTGTACCTCGACATCACGCTGGCCCCGGGCGTGGCCTGGGAGCACGCGTTGCCGGAAGGCCACAACGCCTTCGCCTATGCCTTCGAGGGCGATGCTGTGCTGGGCAGCGGCGAGGACGCACGTGCCCTGTCCAGCCAGGAACTGGCCATCCTCGGCGGCGGCGACATGCTCCGCATCGAGGCCGGCGCGGCCGGTGCGCGCCTGCTGCTGGTGGCCGGCCGCCCGCTGCGCGAGCCTGTGGTTCGCCACGGCCCCTTCGTGATGAACACGAAGCAGGAAATCATGCAGGCCTTCGTCGATTTCCAGGAAGGCCGCTTCTGAGGCCGGGCGCCGCCGCCCGGCTCAGTTGATCGAGACGCGCACGTCGTCGAAGCGCAGTGCCTCGGCCAGCGACATCGCCTGCGACATGTCCTGCTCGTTGGTCGCGCGCGCCGAGATGTGCGCGACGTGCCTGGAGTCGAGTTCGACCAGGGTCTCGCGCACCTCGATGCCGACGCTGCCCGAGAGCTCGCTGCGGTACCACCAGTTCTGGTCGCCGTCGATCCGGGCTTCCTGGATGCGGTTGGCGCGTCGCGGCTTGAACGGCGCGTCGCCAGTGATCATCACCGCCAGCACCTGGTGGCCGTCGCTGTCGCGGATGGCCTTGCAGAACGTGTAGCCGTTGCCTTCGAGCCGCTCCCACGCCGTGCCGCTGTTGGCCGGCAGCGTCGGGCAACTGCCCGTCGACTGGGCATGGGCATGGCCCGCCATGAGCAGGATGGCCGAAGCCAGCAGAGTCTTGGTTTTCATCGTGTCCCCCTGGGTAGCGCCTGAGCATGCGCCCCGTGTCCCTGAGAGTGTCTTGTGCGGCGCGACAAAATCCGTGATGAAGTTCACGTTTTTCGGGGCGAAAGTGAGGTTTTCCGCCATTTTCGGCTCAGGCGGCCCCGCCGTGCCCGGCGTCGCGCAGTTCCGCGTCGAGCGTCGCCAGCCGCGCCGGCGTGCCGACATCGGTCCAGCGGCCGCGGTGGTGTTCGCCGGTCACCCGCGCGCGTGGCATCGCCGCGCGCAGCAGCGGCGCCAGCTTGAAGCGTGGCGGGGTTTCGCCGCTGCCGGGCGCGTCGCCGACCACCTCACGCCAGCCATCGAACAGCGACGGCCGGTACACGCCGATGCCGGCGAAAGTAAGGCGCTCGGCGCCCTGGCTGGCGACGCTGCCGTCCGCGCCGAGCGCGAAGTCGCCGCCGCGGTTGTGCTCCGGACTGTCGACCAGCACCAGGTGCGCGTCGCCCTCCGGCGAGGCCGGCAGCCGCGCGAAGTCGAAGTCGGTCCAGACGTCGCCGTTGACCGCGATGAAGGGGGCCTCGCCGAGGAGGCGCAGCGCCTGCCACATGCCGCCGCCGGTCTCCAGCGGCGTCGGTCCTTCGTACGAATAGTGGATGCGCAGGCCCCAGCGGGCTCCGTCGCCGAGTGCCGGCGGGAACCGGTCGGCCAGCCACGAGGTGTTGAGCACGACCTCGCGCACGCCGGTCGCCGCCAGCTTCTCCAGGTGCCAGGCCACCAGCGGCTTGCCGCCCACCGCAAGCAGCGGCTTGGGCGTGGTGTCCGTCAGCGGGCGCATGCGCTCGCCGAGCCCGGCGGCGAGGATCAGCGCCTTCACGTCGCCTCGCCCGGCCGTTCGCCGGCGGCGGCCAGGGCCGGGCGCACATGGCGGTCGAGCACGCCGGCCAGTGGCGCCAGCTCCGGGTGCCGCGGCAGCGCCTCGTCGAGATAGGCCAGGAAGCGCGGCGCATCGGCGATGTACTTCGGCTTGCCGTCGCGGTGCTTCAGCCGCGCGAAGATGCCGAGCACCTTCAGGTGGCGCTGGATACCGATCAGGCGGGCGTCGTGCAGGAATCGCTCTGGCGCGGCGGGCACCGGCACGCCGGCGTCGAGCGCGCGGGCGTGGTAGCGCAGCAGCCAGGCCTCCACGCGTTCCGCCGGCCAGCTGAGGAAGGCGTCCTTGAACAGGCTGGTCGGGTCGTAGGCCACCGGACCCAGCACCGCATCCTGGAAGTCCAGCACGGCCAGGCCATCGGATGCCGGCATCAGGTTGCGCGGCATGAAGTCGCGGTGCACCAGTACGCGCGGCTGGGTCAACGCGCTGTCGATGAGGACGCGGTAGACGAGATCCAGCGCTTCGAGGTCGCCACAGCCGGGCTCCACGCCGAGGTGGCGGCCGAGGAACCATTCGTCGAACAGGCGCAGCTCGCGTGCGAGCAGGGCCTCGTCGTAGCGCGGCAGGTCTCCGGGCGCGGGGATGGCCTGGATGCGCAGCAGCTGGTCGATGGCGGCATCGAAATGCGCATCGGCGTTGCCGGCGTCGATCACGTGGAGCAGGGTGTCCGCGCCCAGGTCCTCCAGCAGCAGGAAGCCGCGTTCAACGTCGCGCGCCAGCACTTGCGGCACGCGCACGCCGCCGCCCTCCAGCAGGTCGCGCATACGCAGCCAGGGGCGGACGTCCTCCAGATCGGGCGGGGAGTCCATCACCACCAGGCTGTCGCCGCCGGTGCCGCTGGCGCGCCAGTAGCTGCGGAAGCCGGCGTCCGCCGAGGCGCGCTCGAGCGTGAGGCCGGGGATGCCTGCGGCGGTGCGGGCCCAGTCCAGGCGTTCGGCCGGACGGGTGTCGTGAATGGCTGTGGTCATGCGGTCTCCGGGCCGACGGGGCGGCGTCGCGCACAGGGTAAACTCCGCGCTTCCCCCACGACAGCGCAGGCCTATCGCACCATGACCCAGCTGCTACCCGTGCTCCTGTCCGGCGGTTCCGGTACCCGCCTGTGGCCGCTGTCGCGCGAGGCCTATCCCAAGCAGTTCCTGGCCTTGTCGGGCGGGCACACCATGCTGCAGGACACCTGGCTGCGGGTCGCGCCGCTCGCCTCGCTGGCGCCGGTCGTGGTCGCCAACGAAGAGCACCGGTTCCTGGCCGGCGAGCAGCTGCGCCAGGTCGGCGTGGACGGCGCAGCGATCGTCCTCGAGCCCGTGGGCCGCAACACCGCGCCGGCGATCGCCGCGGCCGCCCTGCAGGCGGGCGCCGACGGCAGCGACCCGCTGCTGCTGGTGCTGCCGTCCGACCACGTGGTGCGCGACGCGGCCGCCTTCCAGGCGGCCGTGCGCGAGGCGATGCCGTCCGCCGAGGCCGGCGCCCTGGTCACCTTCGGCATCGTGCCCGAAGCACCGGAAACCGGCTTCGGCTACATCCAGGCCGGTGCCGGCGAAGGCGTGCGCCAGGTGCTGCGTTTCGTGGAGAAGCCCGATGCCGCCACCGCGCAGCAATACCTCGACGCCGGCGGCTACTACTGGAACAGCGGCATGTTCCTGTTCCGGGCCTCGCGCTACCTGGAAGAGCTGGGCCGCTTCCGCCCCGACATGCTCGACGCTGTGCGCAAGGCCTTCGACGGCGCCGCGCGTGACGGCGACTTCGTGCGCCTGGACCGCGACGCGTTCGCCGCTTCGCCTTCGGATTCGATCGACTACGCGGTGATGGAGAAGACCGACCGCGCCATGGTCCTGCCGGTGGACATCGGCTGGAACGACGTCGGCTCCTGGTCGGCGCTGTGGGCGGTGAGCGAACAGGACGCCGACGGCAACGCCCACAACGGCGACGTCGTCACCATCGACAGCCGCGGCAGCTACGTCTGGTCGCGGCGCATGGTGGCCCTGGTCGGCGTCGACGACCTGGTGGTGGTCGAGACCGACGACGCCGTGCTGGTCGCCAGCAAGGACCGCGTGCAGCAGGTCAAGGACGTGGTGGCGAAACTGAAGGCCGACGACCGCAGCCACGCCGTGCTCCATCGCGAGGTGCACCGCCCCTGGGGCAGTTACGACTCCATCGACCAGGACGAGGGCTTCCAGGTCAAGCGCATCAAGGTCAAGCCGGGCGGGCGCCTGTCGCTGCAGTCCCACAAGTGTCGCGCGGAACACTGGATCGTCGTCCGCGGCACCGCGCGCGTGACCCGCGACAACGACGTCTTCGAACTGCATGCCAACCAGTCGACCTACATCCCGCTGGGTGCGAAGCACCGGCTGGAGAACCCCGGCGCCGAGGTGCTGGAACTGATCGAAGTGCAGTCCGGCGACTACCTCGGCGAGGACGACATCGTCCGCTACGAGGACGTCTACGGCCGCTCATGATCGACAGGGACGCCATCGACCGCCAGCTCGACCGCCTGGAGGCGGAAAGCCTGCACATCCTGCGCGAGGTCGCGGGCCAGTGCCGGCGGCCGGTGATGCTGTATTCGATCGGCAAGGACAGCTCGGTGCTGCTGCACCTGCTGCTGAAGGCCTTCGCGCCCGCACGCCCGACGATTCCGCTGCTGCACGTCGACACCACCTGGAAGTTCCGCGAGATGATCGCCTTCCGCGACCGCCGCGCCGAGGAGACCGGGGTGGAGCTGCGGGTACATGTGAATCCCGACGGCGTGCGCGAGGGCATCGGCCCGCAGAGCCACGGCGCCAGCCGCCACACCGAGGTGATGAAGACCCTGGCGCTGAAGCAGGCGCTGGACGCCGGCGGCTTCGACGCCGCGATCGGTGGCGCCCGCCGCGACGAGGAGAAATCGCGCGCCAAGGAGCGGGTGTTCTCCTTCCGCGACGGCAACCACCGCTGGGACCCGCGCCGGCAGCGGCCGGAGCTGTGGAACCTGTACAACGCGCGCGTCAATCCGGGCGAGAGCACGCGCGTGTTCCCGCTGTCGAACTGGACCGAACTCGATGTGTGGCGCTACATCCGCCGCGAAGGCATTCCCGTGGTGCCGCTGTACTTCGCCGCCGAACGCCCGGTGGTCGAGCGCGACGGCACCCTGGTGATGGTCGACGACGATCGTTTCCAGCTGAGTCCGGGCGAGTCGCCGCAGATGCGTCGCGTGCGCTTCCGCACGCTGGGCTGCTATCCGCTGACCGGCGCGGTCGAGTCCGATGCCGCAGACCTCGACGCGATCATCGCCGAGATGGAGGCGGGTACGCAGTCCGAACGCGCCGGCCGCCTGATCGACCACGCCGAGGGCGATTCGATGGAGAAGAAGAAGCGCGAGGGCTATTTCTGATGGCGCGCGACTTCCTGCGCATCGTCGCCTGCGGCAGCGTCGACGATGGCAAGAGCACCCTGATCGGCCGTCTGCTGGCGGACGCCGGGCGCGTGCCCGACGACGAGCGCGCGGCACTGGCGAAGGCCAGCGCCGTGCACGGCACCCGCGGCGGCGATATCGACTACGCCCTGCTGCTCGACGGCCTCGAGGCCGAGCGCGAGCAGGGCATCACCATCGACGTCGCCTGGCGACACCTGGAGACACCGCGACGCCGCTTCCTGATCGCGGACTGCCCCGGGCATGTGCAGTACACCCGCAACATGGCGACCGGCGCCTCGGTCGCGGACCTGGCCATCGTCCTGGTCGATGCCACCCGCGGGCTGCTGCCGCAGACGTTTCGCCACACCGCCATCGCCTCGATGTTCGGCGTGCGCCACGTGCTGCTGGCGGTGAACAAGATGGACCGCGTGGATCACGACCAGGCGACGTTCGACGGCGTCGCCGGCGCATATCGCGAGCATGCCGCGAAGCTCGGCATCGCCGACGTCACCGTGATCCCGCTCGCCGCGGCCAGCGGAGCCAACGTCACCGCTGCCTCGGAGGACATGCCCTGGTACACCGGGCCGACCGTCCTGCAGCATCTCGAATCGGTGCAGGTCGAAGCACGCGGCATCGGGCTGCCGGCGCGCCTGCCCGTGCAGCTGGTGCAACGCGACGGCGGCGGCGGCCGCTGGCTGGCCGGCACCCTGGCCTCGGGCACGCTGCGTAAGGGCGAGGCGATGCGCGTCGAGCCCCACGGCGTGGACGCGACGGTCGCCGCCCTGCGGCGGGCGGGTATCGAGGCCGACACCGCGCAGGCGGGCGACGCGGTCTCGGTGCGCCTGGCCGAGGACGTGGATGCCGCCCGCGGCGACGTGCTGGCTGCCGCCGACGCACCCTTGGCCGCCACCGACCAGTTCGTCGCCGACCTGCTCTGGTTCGACGAGGCCGCGCTGCTCCCGGGCCGCCGCTACCGCCTGCAGTCCGGCACCCGCGAGGTTGGCGCGCGCGTGGGCGATATCAAGCACCTGCTCGATCCCGAAACCCTGCAGCCGCTGGCCGCCAAGCGCCTGCAGGCCAACGACATCGGCGAGGTCGCGATCGCGCTCGACGCGCCGATCCCGTTCGCGCCCCACGCCGAAGAGCCGGCGATGGGCAGCTTCATCCTGGTCGACATGCTCACTCGCGCCACCGTTGGCGCCGGCATGGTCCGCCACGGCCTGCGCCGCGCCGACAACCTCCACTGGCAGGCGCTGGACGTGGACCGCGGCGTGCGCGCCGCGCTCAAGGGTCAGCGCCCGCGCTGCGTGTGGTTCACCGGTCTCTCGGGCGCCGGCAAATCGACCATCGCCAACCTGGTCGAGCGCGGCCTGGTCGCGCGCGGTTGCCACACCTACCTGCTCGACGGCGACAACGTCCGCCACGGCCTCAACCGCGACCTCGGCTTCACCGACGAGGACCGGGTGGAGAACCTGCGCCGCATCGCCCACGTCGCGCGGCTGATGACCGACGCCGGCCTGATCGTGCTGGTGAGCTTCATCTCGCCGTTCCGCGCCGAGCGCGCCTCGGCGCGCGCGCTGTTCGAACAGGGCGATTTCATCGAGGTCTTCGTCGACACCCCGCTGGCCGAGGCCGAGCGCCGCGACGTGAAGGGCCTCTACGCCAAGGCCCGGCGCGGCGAGCTGCCGAACTTCACCGGCATCGACTCGCCCTACGAGCCGCCGGAAGCGCCGGAACTGGTGCTCGACACGATGTCCGCGAGCCCGCAGGTGCTCGCGGAGCAGGTCATCGCCCGACTGCTCGACTAGGCGTGGCGGCCTGGGGCGGGGTTCAGGACCGGACCTCGCCCGGCGCCGGCACGAGCGCGATGCGTTCGACCTCGATCACTTCGGTGTGGTCCAGCCATACCCGGATCACCAGGTCTTCCGCGGCCGAATCCAGCCGGAGCGGCAGGCCGACGTGGCCGCCGCGGCCGCGTGGTTCGACCTGGACCCATTCGCGGGCGCGGATGACCTTGCCATCGTCGGAGACCGCTTCCAGCCAGAAGGCACTGCCCGGCGGGCTGCGGGTGCGCAGCTGCAGTTCGTACTCGCCGGCGGCCACCGGCCGGCGCTCCAGATTCAGCGGCCGACGCGGACGCGGGCGCTCGTCGGCGACCGTCTCCAGCGGCGCATCGACCTGGATCCCCTGCTGCAGCTGCCAGTCCGGGTAAAGGGTCAGGCCGTTGCCGCGGTCCACCACCACCGCGCACCACTCGCCGCTGGAGGGATCGTCCAGGAACGCGGTGCAGCGGTCGACGTAGGCCAAGATGTTGTCCGGGTCGCTGTCGTTGAACTGGCGCGGCGCATCCTCCAGCACGATCGACTTGATGTTCCAGCCGGTGTCGTACTCCAGCATCACCGGCGGGCGGATCCGCTGCAGGCCGGCCACCACCTGGTCGTCCTCGATCCGCAGCGTGCGGGTCTCGGTACCGGTCCACAGCTGGCGGGCGAAGCCCAGGTACAGCGGATAGCGCTCGCCGTCGTCGGTGAGCGCGGCGATGCTCGCGCTGGGCTTCGGTGCCGGTGACAGCAGCGAGCGGCCGAAGCCGAGTTTCTCCAGCTTCGGCTCGAGCAGTTGCAGCAGGGTCGCGCCCGAATCCAGGGTGCTCCCGGTGCTTGCCAGTTGCCGCGGGGGCAGGCCGGTGCCCAGGAACAGCAGCAGGTTCTCGCGCTCCAGCCCGGCCAGCACGTGGCTGAGGTCGTTGGGCATGGCCAGGTGGTCGGATGCCAGCACGATCAGGGTGTCGTCGGCGTAGTCGCTCTGGCGGATCCTGTCGATCAGCCCGGTAATCAGCCGGTCGGTGCAGGCCAGCGCGTTCAGCAGGCCGATGTCGCCGTGCCGGCTTTCGTAGCGGACATCGCGGCAGGCTACGGGGAGGTGCCCGGCGGGATGGTGGGTATCCATGGTCAGTGCGGTCAGCATGAACGGCTGGCCGGCGGCGGACAGCCGCAGGAAGTCGTCGAACACGTCGTCCAGCAGGACGTCGTCGTGCACGCCCCAGTTGGAGAAATGCTTGCGCGCGACCCCGCTGGCGCGGAAGTGGCGCTGGTCCTTGACCGCGTCGAAGCCATGGCTGGCGAGGAACTTGTCCTTGGCGGCGAACGCGGAATCCGCGCCGCCGCTGAAATGCAGCGCATACCCCTGCTGCTTGAGGTAGTCGCTCAGGCAGTGTGCGCCTGGCAGGAACGTGTCCATCCGCCCCATGCTGTTCTCGTCGCCGCGGGCGGTGGTCAGCGGTACGCCGCACAGCGACGCCACCATGCCCGCGATGGTCCAGCCGCTGCCGGCGGGCGAGGCGATGCCGCGGAAGTCCAGGGCTTCGCCGGCCAGGCGTGACAGGTTCGGCATCAACCCCGGAAAAGCTTCCGCATCCAGATAGGTCCGTTCCAGGCTTTCGCCGTAGATCCAGACGATGTTCTTTCGCTCGCGCAGGGGATGGGCGGGCACCACGTATTCGGAGGCGACACGGGTGGGGTCGACTGGCCGCGAATCGCGGTAAAGGCGCAGTGTGTCGTTGGCCAGCGGATTGCCCAGCGCGGCGATGGCGAAGACCGTCGCGAAGACCGCGATTGTGCTCCTGCCGCGCCACCGCAGTGGAGGCTGCGCCAGGCGCATCCGCAACAGCGGCAGGAGCGACAGCAGCAACAGCGCGACCAGCCCCAGGATCGGCCGGGCAAAGTCACCGATGCCGGCGCCTTCGACGCCGCTGGCGAGGTGGTAGATCGTCGCGGCATTGATGCCGTCGCCGCTGAGCTGGTCGACGAACCACCACAGGCTCAGGGCCAGCAGCAGCGCGCTGAGCAGTGCCGCTTGCGGCCGCGCGCGGCCGGGGGAGGCCAGCAGCAGCACCATCAGGAGAAGCAGGCAGGCGGCCAGCAGCCAGGCCGGCAGCGTCACGCTTCGTCACTCCGGCCGCGCGCGTTCGGCAGTGGGGAGTGGGCATCGACAACAGTGGATCCCGCTCGGTACGTCATGCCGGAAGCCGCCTTCGTTCACGAAAGCTCGACAGGCTGCCAGCCGTTTCCTGAATGGAATGTGGTTTGCGGCGGCGGAGTTCGCGGTTCAACCGGAGGGTGGAGGCATGGCCACGCGATAGACATGCCAGGACGGGAATCCTTCATCCAGGGTGGGCAGTGCAGCCTTTCCCGAAGCGCTCGTCCCCGGATCTGGGCGAAGAACCAAAAAAAGCCGGGAAAACCCGGCTTTTTCATTGGTGGGGCCCGGACTCAGCGCCGCCTGCGCTTGCCGTTGATCGCTTCCGCGATGAACAGGATCACGATCGCGCCGACCAGCGAGGCGATGAAGCCGACCTTCTCGCCTTCCGCGTACCAGCCCAGCAGGCGCCCGATCCAGCCGGCGAACAGCGCGCCCACGATGCCGAGCACCACGGTGAGGATGATGCCGATGTCCTGCTTGCCGGGCTTGATCAGGCGCGCGAGCACGCCGACCACGAAGCCCACCAGGATGATCCAGAGCCAGCTGCCGCCGAATACACCTTCCATGACGCCCCCTCTTGCGTGGATGATCCGCCGAGCTTAGCAGGGGCCGGACTTCAGCAGCAGCCGTGGTCGCCGTGGCGGGTGCCGCTGTCTGCGGCCACCGCGGAGCCCGTGGTCTCGCCGCGGCTGCTGGCGGCCTGGTGGGCGGCGATCACCTGGGCCACGCAGGACGTGACGCGCTTGCCCATCTCGATGTGCAGGAACTCGTTGGGGCCGTGGGCGTTGGAATGCGGGCCGAGCACGCCGGTGATCATGAACTGCGCACCGGGGAACTTCTCGCCGAGCATGCCCATGAACGGGATCGAGCCGCCTTCGCCCATGTACATCGCCGGGCGCTTGAAGAAGGCCTGGCTGGCGGCATCGACCGCGCTCTCCAGCCACGGTGCCATCGCCGGGGCGTTCCAGCCGCTGGAGGCCTTCTCCAGTTCCAGCGTGACCTGCGCGCCGTTCGGCGGGTCGCGCAGCAGTGCTTCCTGCAGCAGCTCGCCGGCGCGCTTGCCGTCGAGCGTGGGCGGCAGGCGCAGCGACAGCTTCACCGCGGTGTGCGGGCGCAGCACGTTGCCAGCCGATTCCAGCTGCGGCATGCCGCCGATGCCGGTCACCGACAGCGCCGGGCGCCAGGTGCGATTGAGCACCAGTTCGGTGAGCTCGTCGCTCATCGGGGTCATGCCCGGCAGGAAGGGGAACTTGTCGAACACGGCCGTATCCAGCACCTCGGCGCACTTCTTCGCCTGGTCCAGGCGTTCGGCGGGGATGTCGACGTGCAGGCCGTCGAGCAGGATGCGGCCGGTGTCCTCGTCCTCGATGCGCGACAGCAGCTGGCGCAGCAGGCGGAAGCTCGACGGCACCACGCCGGAGGCGTCGCCCGAATGCACGCCTTCCTCCAGCACCTTCACGGTGAAGTTGCCACCGGCCAGGCCGCGCAGCGAGGTGGTGCACCACAGCTGGTCGTAGTTGCCGCAGCCCGAGTCCAGGCACACCACCAGCGACGGCTGGCCAATGCGGTCGGCGAGGTGGTCGACGTAGGCGGGCAGGTCGTAGCTGCCGGATTCCTCGCAGGCCTCGATCAGCACCACGCAGCGCGCGTGCGGCAGTTTCTGCTCCTGCAGCGCCATGATCGCGGCCAGCGAGCCGTAGATCGCGTAGCCGTCGTCGGCGCCGCCGCGGCCGTAGAGTTTGCCGTCGCGCAGCACCGGCTTCCAGGGGCCGAGGTCGTCGTCCCAGCCGGTCATTTCAGGCTGCTTGTCGAGGTGGCCGTAGAGCAGCACGCAGTCGTCGCCGTTGCCGCCATTGGCGGCCGGGATGTCGATGAAGATCAGCGGCGTGCGGCCTTCCAGGCGCACCACCTCCAGCTGCATCCCGGGGATCGGCTGCTTGCGGGCCCAGCCTTCCATCAGCCTGACCGCGTCCTCCATATAGCCGTGCTCGACCCAGTCGGCATCGAACATCGGCGACTTGTTGGGGATGCGGATGTATTCCACCAGCTGCGGGACGATTTCGTCGTCCCACTTCGACGACACGAACCGCTCTGCGCGGGTGGGATCGATCAAGCTGGTGTCCATGGCGGAACCCCTGTGTTCGGCTGTGAACCCTTGATTCTACGCCTCTCGCGTCAGGGTTTCCGGACGCGGGCACGCGCAGCGCGCCGGGGCGCGGACGGGTGGCATGGCGATGCCGGTGCCTGGCGGCTGCGGTCGAGACTGGCCCTGCCGGTGCCAGGACGGCCCGGCTGCAACGGCATCCACAACGCAAGGAGAGCGTCATGATTCCCCTGAAATCCGTGCTTGCAACCGTGCTCGCGTCGCTGCTTTTCGCTGGCAGCGCCTTCGCCAGCGAGAAGGTCAACATCAACACCGCCGACGCCGCCGCCATCGAGCGCACGCTGGTCAACATCGGCATGTCCAAGGCCGAGGCGATCGTCGCCTACCGCCAGGCCAACGGTGCCTTCAAGAGCGCCGACGAGCTGGTCAACGTCAAGGGCGTGGGCCTTAAGACGGTGGAGCGCAATCGTGATCGCATCGTGGTCGGTGCTGCCGCGCCCGCCAGGCCTGCAGCCGCCGCGAAAAAGCCGGCCGCAAGCGCGCCGGCCGCGGCAAAGCCCGCTGCGGCGAAGCCTGCTGCCGCCGCCGGGAGGCCCTGAGCCCGCCCGTCACGCCCTGGCGCATGGATGCGCCAGGGAGGGCGGCGGCCATCGCTCCCGAAGCGATTGGCATCCGGCCACCGTCGCGGCCAGCCGGGGCGCAGGGACGCGCCCCGGTCGCCGCTTCCCCGGCGCTAGACTGCGGGCATGTCCATCACCGCGGCCAGCGTCCGACACCTTCCGGCCAACGGCTACCGCCGCCTGCGCTGGCGCAATGGCCTTGGCTGGACGCGCGAGATCCATGCCGCATCGGTCTCCGACGACGGTGGCGACGACTGGGACTGGCGGCTGTCGATCGCCGAGATCGAGGCCGATGGGCCGTATTCGGCCTTTCCCGGCGTCGAGCGGGAGCAGGTCCTGCTGTCGGGCGAAGGCCTGGTGCTGGATTTCGGCCAGGGCGGCGAGCGCCTGCTGGAGCCACCGCACGGGCGGCAGCGCTTCGGCGGTGGCGATGCGCTGCTGGCGCGCCTTCACGCCGGCCGGGTCGAGGTGTTCAACCTGATGTGGCGTCCGGCGAAGGTGGCGGCGCAGCTGTGGCACCGGCCGCTGGTGGATTCGATGCTGCTGTTCGTCGATCCCGGCAGCACCTGGGCGGTGCACGTGATGGCAGGCCAGGCGATGCTTGATGGTGGCCGCGTGCTGCCGCTGCTGGAGAGGGGCGACAGCGCCCTGCTCGAGGCCCGCGAGGGCCGTGAACGGCACCTGCTGGAAGGCAGCGGCGACCTTCTGCTGGTGCGCGTGGAGCCGGTGGCTCAGTAGACGTCGCGGCGGTAGTGGCCGGCGGCCAGCAGTTCGTCCACGCGCTCGCCGCCGAGGATGTCCCGCAACGCGGCGTCCACGCCCGGTGCCATGCCCTGCAGGCTGCCGCAGACCAGGATCGCGGCGCCGTCGTCGACCCACTGCCGCAGGCGCGCGGACTCGGCGCGCAGCGCGTCCTGGACGTAGCCGCGGTGCACGGCTGCGCGTCCGCCACCCGTCGCGGCCGTGGGCAGGCCAGTGCCCTCGGGGTCACGGGAAAAGGCCAGGTCCAGGCGCGCCAGTCCGCCCGCGTCGAGCCACTGCAGGAGGTCTTCGCGCTGGTGGAAATCGCGGCTGGCGTGGCGCTCGCCAAACAGCAGCCAGTTGCGGTGGCGGCCCGCGGCGATGCGTTCGGCCAGGTGCGCGCGCAGCCCGGCGACGCCGGTGCCGTTGCCGACCAGCACCAGCGGTGCGTCGGCGGCGGGCGCATGGAAGCCGGGGTTGGTGCGGATGCGCAGGTCGATCCTGCCGCCCTGCGGGGCGTGGTCGCACAGCCAGCCGCTGCCGATGCCGGGGCTGCCGTCGGGGCGCAGCATGCGCCGCAGCAGCAGGCGCAGGCTGCCTTCGCCGGGCACCGAGGCGATCGAGTATTCGCGTGCAGGCAGCGGCTGGAGGCGTCCTGCCAGCGCCCGGGCGTCGAGGCCGTCGACTTCGTCGGCGGCGGGGAGGTGGGAGCGCGAGAGCAGGTCGCGCAGGGTCGCGGGTGCATCGCCGGCGTCCACGCGGGCTTCGGGATCGAGTCCGGTCGCGGCGAGGAGGGCATCGACCGCGTCCGGCGCCTGGCGCGGCCCGATTTCGGCGATGTCGCCGGCATGCCAGTGCGCGCCACCTTCCGCCGGTGGCGACATGCGGACCTCGTACACCGCGCCGCCGGCGCTGCCGGGATTGAGTTCGCGGCGGCCGGCCAGCGTCCAGGCGGCGTACGCGGCGGGCGCCCAGTCGGGCAGTTCCGGCGCGCCGGCGACCACGCCCAGGTGGTGCTGCCAGTGGCGCAGCGCGGCCGGGTCGCCGTTGTCGACCTCGACGAGGTCGAACAGCGGGCTGGCGCCGGCGCCGCGCAGCCATTGGTCGAGCGCGTGGCCGAAGGCGCAGTAGTGGCGGTAGCTGCGGTCGCCGAGCGCGAGCACGGCGTAGCGCAGGTCGGGCAGGGTGGCACCGGCATGCATGGTGTCGCGGATGAAACCGGCGGCTGAGTCGGGGGCGTCGCCTTCGCCGGTGGTGCTGGCGATGAACAGGGCCTGCCGCGCGGCGGCCAGGGTGTCGGCATCCAGCGTCGAGATCGCGCGCAGGCGCGCGCGCCGGCCGGCGGCGCGCAGCGATTCGGCGGTGCGCTGGGCGAATTCGACCGCCTGGCCGGTCTGGCTGGCGTGGACGACGAGCCATTCGTCGGCGTCGGGGATGCCGGCTTCGGCCGCCTCGGCGGCGGCCTGCGCGCGTTCGCCGCGGCGCGCGCGCAGGAGCGTGGCCGCGCTGGCGCCGACATAGGCAATCCCCAGCAGGGCGGCCAGCCAGCCGTGGGCGGTCGTGGGTGCGCCCGGCCACCAGGCTTCGTCGTGCAGTGGCACGAAGGCCAGCGCCGCCATGGCCAGGGCGAGCAGGACGATGCCCTGCGCCGTGCGCGCGGTGCCGGAAGAGGCGGTGCCGCTCACTGTACGAGCCAGCGTTGGAAGGCCGCGGTGCAGCGTTCTTGAACGCCGTCCGCGGTGCGCACCACGAAGCGCGCGGCGATGTCGCGCGCTTCCGCCAGCGCGTATCCCTCGTCGGCGCCGAGCACGGTCAGGGCGGTTGCCCAGGCGTCCGCGGCCAGCGCGCGCTCGGCGACCACAGTGACCGCCGCGGGCGCGTGGTCGACGGGTGCGCCGCTGCGCGGTTCGATGGTGTGCGAATACAGGCGGCCGTCGTGTTCGAAGCGGTGCCAGTGGTCGCCGGAGGTGGCGACCGCGGCGTCGTCGAGGACCACGATGCAGGGCGGCTGCGTGCGTCGATCGGCAACGATGCCCTCGCCACGGGCGTCGTCCGCATCGCGCCCGCCAGCGCCGTAGCCGTCCGGACCGCCGCCACCCCCGTGGTGGCCCCCGGGCAGGTCGGGCTCTTCTTCCGGCCAGGCTTCGGCCAGCACCTTCCACGCGCTGCCGTCGGGCTTGCGGCCGTAGCCGCGCAGTTCGCCGCCGACCTCGACCAGGGCCGCGGGCACGCCGCGCGCGCGCAGCCAGTCGACCACTGCATCCACGCCATGGCCCTTGGCGATGCCGGACAGGTCCAGGCCGACGCCGCCGGGCTGCAGTGCGCGCTGTCCTTCCACGTCGAGCTCGACCCGCCGCCAGCCCACGCGCGCGCGCGCGGCCGCGAGCGTGCCGGCATCGGGCACGCGGCCGCCATTGCCGCCCGCCCCGAAACCCCAGGCCTCGACCAGCGGCCCGACCGTGGGATCGCAGGCGCCGGCGCTGTCGGCGGCGATCGCCAGCGCGTCGCGCAGCACGTCGAAGAACGGCTGTGGCAGCGCCTGCCAGCTGCCGGCCGGCGCCCGGTTGTAACGGCTGATGTCGGATTCGCGTTCCCAGGTGCTCATCTGCGCGACCACGCGATCCAGGCAGGCCTGGATGCCGTCGTGGATGGCATGCAGGTCGACGCCGGCAGGCGCCGACACCGAGGCCTGCCAGAGCGTGCCCATGGTGGCGCCGCCCAGCACGTGCACCGCGTGGGCGGGGCGCGCGCCGGTGGCGCCGGGCGCATCCATTACTGCGGCAGGACTTCCAGGGTGGCGACGTAGCCCAGACGGCGACCGGTGGCCTGCGGCACGCTGGCCTTGTCGTCCTGGACGCTGGTTTCCAGCCAGTACATGCCGGCTTCCGGCCAGGTGACCTTCAGCAGGCCTTGGGCGTCGGTGGTCGCGGCGATGTCGTCCTGGGCGTTGCGGTAGCGGGTGCCGCCGCGGACGATCTCGAACTCGAGGCCCGCCGCCGGCTGGCCGTCGACCAGGAAACGGAAGGTCGCCTCTTCGCCGGCGACGAGGTCGCTGGGATGGGTCACCGGCTCCATTTCGATGCCGCTGCCGGTGGGCGCGAGCGCGGTGGTGTCCGGCGCGCCGTTGGTGACGAAGGTTTCCACGCGGCTGGCGGTCTGGGTGACCTGCAGGTTCCGTGCGTCCTGCGGCACCTTGGTCGCCAGGTCCTCGGGGGTGGCGTTGCGCAGGAAGCCGCCACGCGTTTCCGGCGGCGCGCCCGGGCCGCTGACCGGCTTGCCTTCGGCTTCGGCCTTCGCCTTGGCGGCCAGGCTTTCAGGCGTGTCCCAGCGTGCGGACATGCCGGAGTTGGCGTTGGCGATGCGGTAGGTGCCCTGCTGTTCGAGCTGCACGTCGAAGGTGCTGCGGTACTTGCCGACGCTGGTGTTCCTCAGCTCGACCTGGCTGCCGTCGGGTGCCGTGGCGGTGACGTTGTCCAGACGCATCGGGAAGTGGTCGGGGAAGAACAGCTGGTTGGAAATCGCGCCGTCGAAGGTCACCCACACGTCGGCACCGTTGACCACGGCCTGTGACGGGATGATCCACTGCTTGTGCGCGGACGCGGTCATGGGCAGCGCGGCGGCGAGCGCAAGCGCGAGTACGAGGGTCTTCTTCATCGTCGGTCTCCGGAAAGGGTGGCGTGCGGTGTGATGCGGGGCTGGCCTGCGTGCTGCAGGGACGGCTGGTTCAGGGCTTGATGGCGAGGCTGACGGCACCGAGTTCGCTGTCGCCCTGGGCCTTGCCCGACTGCACGGCCTTCGCCGGCCAGTCGAAGGGCATCTTCAGCAGTTCGCGGCCGCCGACTTCGCGCACGGCTTCGACCACCACGGCGTAGCGGCCGGGGGCGAGGCCGGACAGGCGCGGGTCGCTGCCGTCGAACTTCAGCGCATGGCGGCCGGCCGGGCGCGTCGGCCCGGTCACGCCGTCGACCGGCAGCTGCTGCGTGCGCCCGGACTTGCGCCACCACTGGCGCAGGTCGGGCAGCCACTTGGTGCCATGGCCCTCGGCGGTGTCCTTCAGCATGTACCAGACCGCAAGGTCGGCGGCGGCCTTGCCGTCGGCACCTTCGACGTAGACCGCGACGTAGGGGCGGTGGTACTCGGCCACGGTCATGGACGGGATCTCGACCTCGACGGTCAGCTCCGCGGCGTACACCGGCGTGGCCAGCAGGCCGCCGAGGACGATGGTCAGGGGAATGCGCATGTGTGGCCTCTCGGGATCGAAGGTCAATGGATGAAGAGCAGCGCCAGCAGCACCGGCACCACCAGGCCCAGGCCCACCCAGGGCCAGGTGCCGGGGCGCTGGCGCGCGTGCATCTGCAGTAGGAACAGGCCGGTCACCGTGAACACGATGCAGGCGATGGCGAAGACGTCGATGAACCAGCCCCAGGCCGGACCGCTGTTGCGGCCCTTGTGCAGGTCGTTGAGGTAGGAGATCCAGCCGCGGTCGGTGCGCTCGTACTCGACTTCGCCGCTGGCCTTGTCGATCGCCAGCCAGGCGTCGCGGCCGGGGCCGGGCATGGACAGGTAGACCTCGTCCTCGGACCACTCCGCCTCGCGTCCGCCAATCGGCGCGCCCAGCTCGCCGCGCAGCCAGTCGGCGAGCGCGGCGGGCAGGGGCGCGGTGCCTTCTGCGTGGGCCTCGAGGGCGGGCAGCAGGTCGGCCGGCAGTTCGACCTGCCGGTTCTCGACTTCGGGGCTGCCCTCGATCTTCGAGGCGTGGTTGAGCGTGATCCCGGTGACCGCGAACAGCAGCATCCCCACCAGGCAGGCGGCGGAGCTGATCCAGTGCCACTGGTGCAGCGTGCGCAGCCAGAAGCCGCGCCGCTGCAGGGCGGCCGCGCTGGTGGTGGGGGATGGCTGTGCGGTCACGTCGGGGCCGGGGCGGAAGTTCCTGGAACATAGCTGGTGATGAGAAGCATTCTCATCGGATGGAGCAATCCCGCGGGGCATCCTCAGAACGACACGTTCACGCTGAGCCACAGGTTCCGCGACTTGTCCTTGTTGTTGTAGTCGTCCAGGTAGCTCGGCGACCACGCCAGGGTGTCGGGGTTCTGCACCCACACCGTCTGGAAGGAGGTGAAGTCCTCGTCCAGCAGGTTGTTGATGCGGGCGTTGAAACTGACGTTGTCGTTGAGGCGGTACCGCGCGCCGAGATGGAAGACGACGTAGTCCTCGTAGTACTGCGGGTTGCCGTCGGCATCGACGCTGCCGCGGTAGCGCTCGGAGCGCGACTCGGCCGCCAGCTGCATGCTGAATGCGTCGGTGGCCTGCCAGTTGAGGCTGGCGTTGGCCATGTGCTCGGCGGTGTTGGTCAGCGGCAGGCCCTTCTGTGCGCCGCTCATCTGCTCGCTGTCGGTGTACGTGTAGTTGGCGCGCAGCGACCAGGCCTCGGAAATGCCCCAGCGGCCGGCCAGCTCCGCGCCCTGCACACGGACCTCGTCGATGTTGATGTTCTGCGCATAGGTCGTGTAGCCCAGCAGCGCGTAGTCGCCCAGGTTCGCGCAGGGGCGCACGCCGCCGGTCTGCTCGCAGCTCAGGCTGGTCTCGCCGCGGGCGATCTTGTCGTCGAAGTCGTTGCGGAAGACGGTGACGTTGAAGTTGTGGCGGCTGTCGGCCGACGTCCAGTACAGCGCGACCTCGCTGTTGACGCTGGTCTCGGGCTGCAGGTCCGGGTTGCCGACGAAGGGCGAGGTGCCCTGGCCGCCGAAGCCGGTGATGCCGTCGTACAGGTCGGTGGTCTTGGGCGTCTTGTAGCCGGTGCTGACGCCGCCCTTGAGGGTCCAGTTCGGGGCCACGTCCCACACCGCGTAGGCGCGCGGGCTGAGGTGGCTGCCGAAGACGTTGTGGTCGTCGTGGCGCAGGCCGAAGGTGATGGTCAGGGCTTCGGTGGGGCTCCAGTTGTCCTCGGCGAACAGCGACCACATTTCGTGGTCCTGCACCGCGCCGGCACCGTCGCCGCCGCCTTCCATGCCGAACACGCCATCGTCGAGTTCGCCGTCGATCAGCTGGCCGCCGACGATCACGTGGTGCTGCGCGCCCAGGGCGAAGTCGGCCTTCGCGTCGAGCGTGTACTGGCTGCTTTCCATGTTGCGCTTGGGGCGCGGCAGGAAGGTGGCCTCGGCCAGCTGCCGGCGCTCGTCGCGGCCCATGCCGGCATAGGGGCCGGCGGCGCAGACCTCGGCGTTGCCGCAGTAGATGTCCTGGTGCAGCAGTCGTTCGGCCACGGTGAAGGGCAGGGTGCGGCCATGGTTGGCGGTGTCGATGTGCGCCAGCGACACGAAGGTGTTGCCCCACTCCCACTGGCCCTGGTGGGTGAGCGACCACTGGTCGCGGGTGAACTCCTGGTCGGCCGAATAGCCGACGCGCGGTGCCGCGGCCCAGATACCGTTGATGCCGTCCACGGTGCCCAGCGGATAGGTCTCGGTGCCGAGGTTGTTGATGTAGGGCGTGTTGTCGTAGACCTGCTCGGAGGTGTCGTACTCGAACACCACGCTCTGGAAGTCGCTCGGCGTCCAGCTCAGCGTCACGCCGGCGGTCTTGTTGGTGTTGTCGACGGTCTTGCCGCCGCCGCCGAAGCCCAGCGAACGCTCGAACAGGGTGCCGTCGGGCGCGGTGATGGTCTCGTACTCCGGAGTGGAGGCATCACGCTCGTACCAGGAACCGCGCACGCCGAGGCCGAGGCGGTCCTTGACCAGCGGGCCGGACAGCGCGAAATCGAAGGTGCTGTCGGTGCCGAAGTCGTCGTTTTCCTGGTAGTTGTACGAGGCGGTGGCCGAACCACTCCAGCGCTGGCCGACCTTGCGGGTGATGATGTTGATCACGCCGCCCATGGCGTCGGCACCGTACAGCGTGGACGCCGGGCCGCGGATGACCTCGATGCGCTCGATCATGTCCAGCGGCGGGATGTGGTTGAACTGGTTGCCGCCGAAGTTGTTCGGATAGATGTCGCCGTGGTTGTTCTGGCGGCGGCCGTCGACGAGGATCAGGGTGTAGTCCGAACCCATGCCGCGCATGCTGATGGTCTTCTGCCCGGTCTTGTCCGAGGTCTCGCCCACGTCCACGCCTTCCAGGTCGCGCACGGCGTCGATCAGGGTCATGTACGGGCGGGTGGTCAGCTCTTCGCGGGTGACCACGCTGATGCTGGCCGGGGCGTCGGTGATCTTCTGCTCGAAGCCGGCCGCGGTCACCACGATCGCGTCGAAGTCGGTGGCGTCGGCGCTGCCGTCGGGCATCGCGTCCTGCGCCAGGGCGTGCGACAGCGGCAGCAGGGCGGCGATCGAGGCGAAGAGGAGGGTGCGCGCAGGCGTACGGCCTGCAAGCGTGCGGGCGGCGTGGGTGGCCATGGAAGTCTAGCTCCGGGCGGGTTCGGGTGAGGGGCCCACGTCTCTGGCGATGGCTGGACGGGTCGAACGGACGCCGGTCCTTCTTGGCCCAGGGCGCCCAATTCAGCGGGCGCCATGTTAATGAGAACGATTTACAAACGCAACGGATTCTTAATATCGTTGCCGCGGGCTCAGTCGCGGTCGTCGCGGGTCCAGATGCCGTCGTGTTCGCGCTTCACCGGGAACTTGGCCACCGGTTCGTAGGCCGGGGCGCAGAGCGCGCGGCCGTCGCGGATGTCGAACTTCGCCCCGTGCAGGACGCATTCGATCGTGCCTTCGGCCGGGTCGAAGGCGCCGGCGGAGAGCTCGAAGTCCTCGTGGCTGCAGACGTCTTCCAGCGCGTAGAGCTCGCCGTCGAGGTTGAGCACCAGGATCGGCACGCCGGTGACCTCGTCGAAGGTGGTCTGCATTTCGCCGGGCAGCAGTTCGGTGCTCGCGCAGACGAAGGTCCAGGTCTCGCTCACAGCGCTTTCTCCAGGACCTCGAAACGGAGGTCGTCGCGCTTCGGGATGCCGAAGCGGGGGTCGCCATAGGGGAAGGGGTGGTGTACGCCGGTGCGGCGGTAGCCGAGGCGTTCGTACCAGGCGATCAGGTCCTCGCGCAGGTCGATCACCGTCATCTGCATCTTCGGCAGCCGCCAGTCGTCGCGGGCGATGCGCTCGCACTCGGCGACCATCGCGCGGCCGGTGCCCGCGCCCTGGCAGGTCGGCTCCACCGCGAACATGCCGAAGTAGCCGCGCCCGCCGAGGTCGGCGACGTGGGCGCAGGCCTGCAGCGCACCATCGTTCAGACCCAGGACCACGCGGCTGGCGGGGCGGGCGATGTCCGCGCGCAGCACGTCGGGGTCGATGCGCTCGCCGTCGAGGAGGTCGGCCTCGGTGGTCCAGCCGGCGCGGCTGGCCTCGCCGCGGTAGGCGCGGGTGACCAGGCGCACGATGGCGTCGACGTCGGCTTCGGTGGCGTTGCGGAACTGGAGGTCTGCCATCGCGCGATTGTGCCGCTGGCCGCCCGCCCTACGCCAGAAGCCTGCGCACCTTGCGCAGCGCGGCGATGAAGGTGTCGATCTCGTCGTGGGTGTTGTAGAAGGCCAGCGAGGCGCGGCAGGTGGCCGAGACGCCCAGCCAGGCCAGCAGCGGGTGCGCGCAGTGCTGGCCGGAGCGCACGGCCACGCCTTCCAGGTCGAGCAGGGTGGCGAGGTCGTGCGAATGCACGCCGTCGATGGCGAAGGACACCACCGCGGCCTTGCCCGGTGCGGTGCCGAACACGCGGAGGCCGTCGACCTTCGCGAACTCTTCCGAAAGGTGCGCCAGCAGCTCCTGCTCGCGGGCCTCGACCCGGGCCATGCCCAGGGCCGAGAGGTAGTCCACGGCCGCGCCCATGCCGACGAAGCCGGCGATGTTCGGCGTGCCGGCTTCGAACTTGCGCGGCGGGTCGTTGAACACGGTGTCGCCGTCCAGGCGCACCTCCTTGATCATCTCGCCGCCGCCGATGAAGGGCGGCATCGCCTCCAGGTGCTCGCGCCGCGCCCACAGCGCGCCGGTGCCGGTGGGCGCGCACATCTTGTGGCCGGTGAGCGCATAGAAGTCGCAGCCGATGGCGGCGACGTCGACCGGGCGGTGCGGCAGCGCCTGCGAGCCATCAACGACCGTGACGATGCCGCGCCTGCGCGCTTCGCGGCAGATGTCGGCCACCGGGTTGACGGTGCCAAGCACGTTGCTGACGTGGCTGACGGCGAGCAGCTTCACGTCGCCGGTCATCTTCGCGCGCAGCATGTCGAGGTCGAGGCTGCCGTCGGGCAGCAGATCCACGACCTCGATGCGCGCGCCGGTGCGCTGCGCCACCAGCTGCCAGGGCACGATGTTGGCGTGGTGCTCCATGCGCGTGAGCAGGATCGCGTCGCCGGCCTTGAGCCGCGGCAGCGCCCAGGAATAGGCCACCAGGTTGATCGCGAAGGTGGTGCCGCTGGTCAGCACCAGCTCGTCGGCGCGCACGTTGATGAAGCGCGCCAGCTTCGCGCGCGCGCCCTCGTAGGCTTCGGTGGCCTCGCTGCCGAGCTGGTGCACGGCGCGGCTGACGTTGGCGTTGTGGCGGCGGTAGAAGCCGTCGACCGCCTCGATCACCGTCGCTGGCTTCTGCCCGGTGTTGGCGGAATCGAGATACACCAGCGGCTTGCCGTGGACCTCGCGCGCAAGCAGCGGAAAGTCCTCCCGGACCCTGGCCCAGTGCACGCCCGAAGCCGGCTCGCCTTCCTCCACCTGCGACTCCCTCACGCCAGCACCTGCGCGGCGATCGCCCGGTCCAGCCATCCCTCCAGCAGCTCCCGGATCGCCGGCGTGGTCACCACCGACACCAGCGGCTCGCGCACGAAGGCCGCGGTCAGCAGCGCCCGTGCCTCGGCCTCGGGCAGGCCGCGCGAGCGCAGGTAGAACATGGCGTTGTCGTCGAGCTGGCCGACGGTCGCGCCGTGGGCGGCGGTCACCTCGTCGGCATGGATCACCAGCACCGGTTGGGTGTCGATCTCGGCGGTGTCGGACAGCAGCAGGTTCTTGTTCGACAGCTTCGCGTCGGTGCCGTCGGCGCCCTCGCGGATCTCGATGCCGCCGTGGAAGACGGCGCGGCCGCGGCCGGCGGCCATGCCGCGCCAACCCAGCTCGCAGCGGGTGTCGCGCGCGATGTGGTCGATGCCCAGGCGGGTGTCGAGGTGGCGGCGGCCCGAGGCCAGCAGCACGCCGTTGGCGACCAGCTCGGCCTTCTCGCCCTCAAGGCGCACGTTGAGCTCGTGGCGCGACAGCGCGCCGCCCAGCTCGAGATCCAGGCGCCGGTAGCTGGACTCGCGGGCGAGCACGGCGTCGGTGCGGGTGATGAGCGTGGCGCGACCGGATTCGTCCTGCACGCGCGCGTGGCGCAGCGAGGCACTGGCGGCGACATGCACATGGGCGATGGCGTTGCCGAGATGGGCGTGGTCACCGGCGGCGACGTGGTGTTCGATCACCGTCGCCGAGGCGCCGCGGCGCAGTTCGACCAGGTGGCGCGAGTGCCAGGCGAGGTCGCCTTCGGCGGGCTGGCCGATGAAGACCAGGTGCACCGGGGCCTGCACGGCCACGCCTTCGGCGATGCGCAGCACCGCGCCGTCGTCGGCCAGCGCGGCGTTGAGGCGGGCGAAGACCTCGTCGGCGCGCTCGTAGCTGCGCGCCAGCACGTTGCTCTCGCGCGGGTCGGGGTCGGCCAGGGCCTCGGCCATCGACAGCAGGCGCGCGCCTTCCGGCAGGCCGGCGGTGTCGGACAGCGCGGCATCGTGGCGGCCGTTGACGAAGACCAGGCGCGGTGCGGGGACGCCGGCGACCAGCGCGGGGTCGACGCCGGCCTGCGGCAGCGGCGCGGGCGAGAAGGCGCGGCGCTCCAGCGCCCGCAGCGAGGTGTACTTCCAGGCCTCGCTGCGCGCGTGCGGCAGGCCGTCGCGCAGCGCGGCCTCCATCGCGGCCTGGCGCGCGCCGTCGCCGCTGAAGTCCGCGGCCAGCGAGTCGAGCAGGGTGGCCATTACGCGACGGCCTCCGGTACCTTGCGCTCGCGCAGCCATTCGTAGCCGTGGGCTTCCAGCTGCAGCGCCAGCTCCGGGCCACCGCTCTCGACGATGCGGCCGTCGGCCAGCACGTGCACCACGTCGGGCTTGATGTAGTCGAGCAGGCGCTGGTAGTGGGTGATGACGATGAAGGCGCGATCAGGCGAGCGCAGCGCGTTGACGCCTTCGGCCACGTTCTTCAGCGCGTCGATGTCCAGGCCGCTGTCGGTCTCGTCCAGGATCGCCAGCTTCGGCTCCAGCACCGCCATCTGGAAGATCTCGTTGCGCTTCTTCTCGCCGCCGCTGAAGCCCTCGTTGACGCCGCGGTGCAGCAGCTTGTCGTCGAGGTGCAGCACGCCGAGCTTCTCGCGCACCAGCTTCAGGAACTGCATCGAGTCCAGCTCCGCCTCGCCGCGGGCCTTGCGCTGGGCGTTGAGCGCGCTGCGCAGGAAGTAGGTGTTGTTCACGCCCGGGATCTCGACCGGGTACTGGAAGGCGAGGAAGACGCCGGCCGCGGCGCGCTCCTCGGGCTCCAGCGCGAGCAGGTCGGCGCCCTCGAACTCGACGCTGCCGTCGGTCACCTCGTATCCGTCGCGGCCGGAAATGATGTTGCCCAGCGTCGACTTGCCGGCGCCATTGGGGCCCATGATGGCGTGCACCTCACCGGGCTTCACCTCCAGCGAGAGGCCCTTGAGGATTTCGCGGTCGTCGCCGACGGTGGCGTGGAGATTCGTGATCTTGAGCATGTGTGTGTTCTGGATTCTTTGGGAAATGGTCGCGGGGTTTGCCCCCATCCGCCCTTCGGGCACCTTCCCCCGCGGGCGGGGGAAGGGAGTCAGCCGACGGAGCCCTCGAGGCTCACCTCGAGCAGCTTCTTCGCCTCCACCGCGAACTCCATCGGCAGCTCGCGGAAGACCTGCTTGCAGAAGCCGTCGACGATCAGGCTCACCGCGTCCTCTTCGGAGATGCCGCGGCTGCGGCAGTAGAACAGCTGGTCGTCGCTGATCTTCGAGGTGGTGGCCTCGTGCTCGACGGTGGCGCCCGGGTTCTTCACCTCGATGTAGGGGAAGGTGTGGGCGCCGCAGGTCTTGCCGATCAGCAGGCTGTCGCACTGGGTGTAGTTGCGCGCGCCGTCGGCGCCGCTGGCGACCTTGACCAGGCCGCGGTAGGTGTTCTGGCCGCGGCCGGCGCTGATGCCCTTGCTGATGATCTTCGACTTGGTGCGCTTGCCGACGTGGATCATCTTGGTGCCGGTGTCGGCCTGCTGGCGGTGGTGGGTCAGCGCCACCGAGTGGAACTCGCCGGTGGAGTCGTCGCCCAGCAGCACGCAGCTCGGGTACTTCCAGGTGATCGCCGATCCGGTCTCGACCTGGGTCCAGGTGACTTTGCTGCGCGCGCCGCGGCACTCCGCGCGCTTGGTGACGAAGTTGTAGATGCCGCCGACGCCGTTCTCGTCGCCGGGATACCAGTTCTGCACCGTCGAGTACTTGATCTCGGCGTCGTCGAGCGTGACCAGCTCGACCACGGCCGCGTGCAGCTGGTTCTCGTCGCGCATCGGCGCCGTGCAGCCCTCGAGGTAGGACACGTGCGAGCCTTCCTCCGCGATGATCAGGGTGCGCTCGAACTGGCCGGTGTGGCCGGCATTGATGCGGAAGTAGGTGGACAGCTCCATCGGGCAGCGCACGCCCTTGGGGATGAACACGAAGCTGCCGTCCGAGAACACCGCCGAGTTGAGTGCTGCGAAGTAGTTGTCGCCCACCGGAACCACGGTGCCGAGGTACTGCTTCACCAGTTCGGGGTGGTCCTTGATGGCCTCGGACATCGAACAGAAGATGATGCCCTTCTCGGCCAGTTCCTTGCGGAAGGTGGTGCCGACGGAGACCGAGTCGAATACCGCGTCCACGGCCACGCCGGCGAGCTTGGCGCGCTCGTGCAGCGGCACGCCGAGCTTGTCGTAGGTGTCGAGCAGCTCCTTCGGCACCTCGTCCAGCGAGGCGTACTTCGGGCCCTTGGGCGCGGAGTAGTAGCTGATCGCCTGGAAGTCGATCGGCGCGATCGAGAGCTTGGCCCAGTGCGGCACCGGCATGGTCAGCCAGTGGCGGTAGGCCGCCAGGCGCCATTCGGTCATCCACTCGGGCTCGCCCTTGAGCGTGGACAGGGCACGGACGGTGTCCTCGTCCAGGCCCGGCGGCAGCGAGTCCGATTCAATGTCGGTGACGAAGCCGGCGTCGTAGCGACGGCCGAGCTGCTCGTGGATCTCCCGGTTGGCGACGGTCTCGTTGACGGGGGTTTCGATGGGGGTTTCGATCTGGGTGGCCATTGCGGGCTGCCTGATGTTCATGCGGTGGCGAGGCGGGCGGGGATGCGCTTGTGCGCTCCGCTCCCGGACTCGGAATGGGGTGGCGCGTCGAGCATCTGCGCGAGGCTGACGCCGCGCAGCGCGTCGGCGACGATGTCGTTGATCCGACGCCAGTTGGCGCGCGCGGTGCACTGGCTGGCGATGCCGCAGCTGGCATCCTCCAGGCTGCACTCCGTCATCGCCAGCGGCCCTTCCATGGCTTCGACGATGGCGATCAGGCTGATCTCCTCCGGCGGGCGCGAAAGGCGGTAGCCGCCGTGCGCGCCGCGGAAGGCCTCGAGCAGCCCGGCCTGGGCCAGGGGCTTGAGCAGCTTGCTCACCGTGGGGGCTTCCAGCCCCGCGCGCTCGGCCAGCTCGGCCGCGCTCAGCACGCGGTCGGGCTCCGCGGCAAGCACGGTCAGCACCACGGTGGCGTAGTCGGTGAGGCGGGTGACGCGGAGCATCGGGGCGGGAGTCCTTCAATCAGGACCGAAATTGTACGCTTTTGCTGCAGCGCATCCAAGCCGGTCCGCTGAACGAAGAATCCCGGCAGCGGCGGCGGCACGCCCGGCAGGTGCCGCAGCGGGCGCCGCGATGGAACATCCCCGGCGCTTGCACCACAATGAACCTTTCCACACCGCGAGACCGCGCCGCAGATGGCCAAGAGCAGCAAGGACAAGCCCGGCAAGAAGAAAAAGAAGATCGAGGCCCGCCAGTCCGAGATCCACGGCAACGGCGTCTTCGCCACCGAAGCCATCGCCAAGGGCGAGCGCATCATCCGCTACAAGGGCGCGCTGCGCACCCACGACCAGGTCGATGCCGACTACGGCGAACTCGAGGAGAACGGCCACACCTTCCTGTTCACCCTCAACGACGACTACGTGATCGACGCCAACATAGAGGGCGGCGTCGCGCGCTGGATCAACCACAGCTGCGCGCCCAACTGCGAGGCGGTGGTGGAAGAGGACGACAAGGGTCGCCCGCACAAGGACAAGGTGTTCATCGAAGCCATCCGCGACATCAGGGCCGGCGAGGAACTCACCTACAACTACGGCATCACGCTCGACGAGCGTCACACGCCGAAGCTGAAGAAGCTCTGGGGCTGCCGCTGCGGCGCCCCGGAATGCACCGGGACGATGCTCCAGCCCAAGCGCTGAGGATCGTCGCTGCGCCCCGGATCAGGGGCGCAGTTCGTGCATCTCCGCCGAGGCGATGTGCCAGCCCGGCGCCGCGCCTTCCACCTGCGAGCTGCGCATGGTGAAGGCGCCGACCTGGCGCACTTCGCGGCCATCGGCGCCGCGGCTGGTGAGGGTCACCGGGATCTCGACGTAGCGCGAACCGGCGGCGCCCTCGACGCGGCCCGGTTCGCCCATCGATACCGTGAGGATCTCAACGCCCTGGAAGCCTGCGGCGAACTGCTCCGGCGTGCGGCCACTGCCGCGGCCGCCATCGGACCAGGCTGCGTAGGCGCGGCCGTAGTCGCCGGCGATGACCGCTTCGTAGTAGGCCTGCACCGCAGCGACGGCTTCCTGTGCGGTGTCTGCGGCGGTTGCGCTGGCCTCCCCTCCGGCCAGGGGATCGACGCCGAAGCCGGCCTCGGGATTGTCCTGCAGCGGCTCCAGGCCTTCGCCCGGCGGTGGCACGAGATCCTCGAACCCGGGCGGCGGCGGTGGCGGCGTCCCGCCCAGCGGCACGTCGCCCGGGCCGGGGCCGTCGGGCATGCCGGTGATCGAGCCCGACGGCTGGCCGGGGGCCGGCAGGGCTTCGGTGGCGGCATCGTCCGCGGCGGCGGGAACGGCTTCGTCGCCACAGGCCGCGACCGCGAGCAGCAGAAGGCAGGGAAGGGCAAGGCGAAGCTGGGACATGCTCGGACCGGGCGTCGTGGACCAGGACAGGAACATACGCCCCGCCGATGAACGTACCGTCAGCGCGGGCTCACGGCGGGTCGGCCAGCACCCGCCGGTGCGGCTGCAGCCAGGCCAGCAGCATGCCCAGCAGGAGCATCGAGACCAGGTCGAAGGCCACCTGGCGCAGCATCAGTGAAACCGGCAAGGGCTGCCCGACGAAGGCCAGCAGATGCCAGGGCACGAACGACACCAGCGCCACCGCAAGCCCGAAGCGCAGGCCGCGCGCGAGGTCCACGCCGTCGCTGGCGGGCATGCGCCGGTACAGCCAGGTCATCGCCAGGCCCAGCATCAGGTAGGCCGGCAGGATCCAGGCCGCGTGCGCATTCGCCTCGTCCTGGCTGCGGTAGAGCGATGCCAGCGCCTGGTAGTCGGCGCGCAGCAGCACGCCGTGGACGAGGAAGCCGAGGATCAGTGCCGCCGCGGCCACCACGATCCCGCAGATCCAGAAGCGCTTGTCCATGTTGCATCCACCCCCGGCGCATATGCGCGACCCGGCAGAGCCTAGCGCCCTGTGCTTGCGGCGTCGATCACCACGCGGGATCGGTCAGTGCGCGTCGTCCGTCGCCGCCGCGTTTCCAGCCGCGGCGCCCGCGCGCAGCAGCGGCAGCGGGTCGATGGCGCCACCTGCGCCGTAGATGCCGTAGTGCAGGTGCGGCGGTGTGCCGCGCGCGTTGCCGGTGTCGCCGACGATGCCGAGCACGCTGCCCTCGACCACCACGTCGCCTTCGGACAGGCCGGGTTCCCAGTCGTCGAGGTGCGCGTAGTAGTGGCGCTGGCGACCGGGGCCGAAGACCCAGACCTGGCGGCCGCCGAGGCCGCCCTCGCGCACGGAGGACACCACGCCGCGCGTGGCGCTGACCACCGGCGTGCCGCGGCTGGCGAAGATGTCGACGCCCTGGTGGCTGCGGTCGCGGCCGCGCGGCGCGCCGAAGGTGTCGGCGACCTGGCGCGCCTGCACGCCCTCCACGGGCATCGCCACCGCTGTGGGAACCGGCATCCGCGACAGTTCCCACAGCGCCCGCGGCCGGGCCATGAAGGGCTGGTGCCAGGCCCAGTGCGCGCCAGCGGCGAGCAGTGCGAGCAGCAGGACGGACTTGAGCAGCGACTTCAGTGCCGCGGAGTAGTCGCGCTTAGGTGGATGGCTGGACATCATTGGGCTGGAAATGAAAAACCCCGCACGGGTGCGGGGCTTTCCGGTGAGGCAGGATGCGCGATCAGGCCGCGGCGTCCTTGAGCTTCTTCAGCGGGCGCACCTTGACCTTGACCGAGGCGGGCTTGGCGGCGAACCACTGCTCTTCCTTGGTGAAGGGGTTGATGCCCTTGCGCTTCGGCTTGGCCGGGACCTTGACCGAGGTGATCTTCAGCAGGCCGGGCAGGGTGAAGCTGCCAACGCCCTTCTTGCTGATCGAGCCGTGCACCGCGCCTTCGAGCGAGGCCAGCACCGCGCGGACGTCCTTCGCCGCCACGCCGGTGGACTCGGCGATGTGGGACACCAGGCCCGACTTGGTCAGGGCTTCCTTGATCGCCTTCGGAGCGGCCGGCTTCGCAGCGGCGGCCTTCTTCGGGGCGGCCTTCTTCACCGCCTTGGTTGCTTTCTTCGCCATGTGAGTGTGATTCCGTTTGATTCGGTAGATGGGATGTCGGCCGACCCCGTCGGCAAGCGCAATGTAGGGCATGCCCGGGGCCGCGCCAAGTGGGAAAGCGCAGAAAAACCGCAAGTTTTCCGCGGATGGCCCCCGTCGCGATCGTCAATCGTCCTCCTGGCCAGGGTGCCAGGCCTCGGCCAGCTTCTGCTGCAGTTGTGCAGGAACCGGCTCGTAGTGGCTGAAATCAAGGGAGTATCGCCCGCGTCCCGCGGTCACCGACTGCAGCTCGGCGGGGTAGCCGTCGAGCTCCGACAGCGGCACCTGGGCCTTCACCACGATGTCGCCGCCGCGCGCGGAATCGGTGCCCAGGATGCGCGCGCGACGCCCCGCGAGGCCGCCGCTGATGTCGCCCATGTGCGCTTCGGGCGCGGTCACCACCAGGTCGACGATGGGTTCGAGCACCTTCGGCGTCGCCTTCGATACGGCATCCAGGAAGGCCTTGCGACCGGCGGTCGCGAACGCGACCTCCTTGCTGTCGACCGGGTGGTGCTTGCCGTCGTGCACGGTCACGCGCACGTCCTGGATCGGGTGTCCGGCCACCGCACCGGTGGCCATGGCCTGGCGCACGCCTTTTTCCACCGCGGGAATGAACTGGCCCGGGATGGTGCCGCCCTTGACGGCGTCCACGAACTCGAAACCGCCGCCGCGCGGCAGTGGTTCGACGCGCAGCATGACTTCCCCGAACTGGCCCGCGCCGCCGGTCTGCTTCTTGTGCCGGTGGTGGCCTTCGGCGGCCGCGGCGACGGTTTCGCGGTAGGCGATGCGCGGCGGCCGCGACTCGACCTCGACGCCGTGGCGCTCGCGCAGGCGCTCGAGCTGGATGCGCAGGTGAAGTTCGGACAGCCCGCGCACCACGGTCTCGTTGGTGTCGGCGTCGTGTTCGACCTGGAAACAGGGGTCTTCCTCGGACAGCTTGTGCAGCGCGGTGGCCAGTTTCTGCTCCTGGCCGCGGCTGCCGGCCTCCACCGCCAGCCCGAACATCGGCCGCGGGTAGGCCATCGGCGCCAGGTGGATGTGGTCCTCGTCGTGGCTGTCGTGGAGCACGGCGTCGAAGTGCAGCTCCTCCACCTTGGCCACCGCGGCGATGTCGCCGGGCACGGCCTGTTCGACCTCGACGTGGTCCTTGCCCTGGATCCGGTACAGGTGCGTGACCTTGAAGGGCTTGCGGCCGTCGTCGACGAACAGCGGCTGGTCGCGCCGCACCGTGCCCTGGTGCACGCGGAAGATGCCGAGCTTGCCGACGAAGGGGTCGTTGACGATCTTGAAGACGTCGGCGATCACGTGCGCTTCCGGGTCGGGGCGCGATTCCACGGGCTCGGCGCTGTCGCCGCTGCCGCGGGTGAACGGCGGCGGATTGGCCTCGCCCGGATGCGGGAACAGGCCGGCGATGGCGTCGAGCAGTTCCGGCAGGCCGGTGCCGGTGCGCGCGGAGACGAAGCAGACCGGCACCAGGTGGCCTTCGCGCAGGCATTGCTCGAAGGCGTCGTGCAGTTCCTGGCGACCGAGCGAGGCTTCGCCGCCGTCGAAATAGTGCTCCATCACCGACTCGTCGATTTCCACCACCTGGTCGAGGATGCGCCGGTGCCAGTCGGCCACCGGACCGAGGTCGCTGTCGCCGGCCCCGCCCGCGAAGCAGTCGACCACGCGGCTGCCGCCGTCGGCGGGCAGGTTCACCGGCAGCACTTCGGGGCCGAAGTCCTCGCGCAGTTCGTCGAGCAGGCTCGCGCAGTCGGCGCCCTCGGCGTCGATGCGGTTGACCACGATCGCGCGGCACAGGCCGCGCTGCTTCGCGTGCTCCATGATCCGCCGCGTGCCGTGGCCGATGCCGTCGGCGGCGTCGACCACGACTGCGACGGTCTCCACTGCCGACAGCGCCGACAGTGCGGCGCCGCGGAAATCCGGGTAGCCGGGAGTGTCGAGCAGGTTGAGGCGCGCGTGCGTGCCATCGGCCGTGCGATGGTCGAGCCCGGCGATGGCGGCGTCGATGGAGTGGCCGCGGGATCGCTCCAGCGGGTCGAAGTCGGACACGGTGCTGCCGCGTTCGATGCTGCCTGCCGCCTGGATCGCGCCGCCGGCATGCAGCAGGGCTTCGAAGAGCATGGTCTTGCCGGCGCCCGGGTGGCCCGCGAAGGCCACGTTGCGGATCTGTTCCGTCGAGTGGGACATGGGTCCGTTTCTCCCTTGGCTGGGTGGAAAGGACGTCATGGCTGTCCGTCGCATGCTGCGACCGGGCCTGCTCGCGGCGGGCGGTCATGGCGGAGTGGAACCTTAGCGCGGCCCCCGCGCGGGCGTCGCGTTGCGACGCAGCATCCCGGTCCGCGCCACGCCGGCGTAACGGAGCCCGGCCTAGGCTGGCCGTTCCACATACAGCAACCGGAGCAACGACATGGGCATCTCGCGCAAGGCCACCGCGCACTGGGAAGGCGACCTCAAGTCCGGCCGCGGCACGATCAGCACCCCCGCCAGCGGCCTGATGGACGACACGCGCTACGGCTTCAACAGCCGCTTCGGCGACGAGAAGGGCACCAATCCCGAGGAGCTGATCGCGGCCGCGCATGCCGGCTGCTTCACGATGGCGTTTGCCAACGCGCTGGCCGAGGCCGGGCACGTCGCCGACTCGGTCGATTCGCGCGCCGAGGTCGACCTGTCGCTGGACGGCGGTCCGCAGCTGAGCGCGATCCGGCTTTTCACCAAGGCGAAGGTGCCCGGCATCGACGAGGCGAAGTTCCGCGCCATCGCCGACGACGCCAAGACCAACTGCCCGGTGTCGAAGGCGCTGTCGGCGGTGCCGATCACGCTCGAGGCCGAGCTGCTGTCCTGAGGCCGGGCGGCGTCGTGCGCGGCGGCGCAGCATTGCCTCGCCGCGCGACGACCGACATAGTCGGCGCGGTCTTCCACCGGGAAACCCGCCGCATGCCTCGATTCCCCGCCTTTCCGATCCACGTCCTCGCCGCAGGCGTCCTGCTGGCCGTCTCCGCGGCCGCGCAGGCCGACGGCGAGCGCCTGCTGACCGCCGCGCGCATCCACACTTCGGACGCCGGCAAGCCGGTCGCCACGGCAATGGCCTGGGATGGCGAGGGCCGCATCATCGCCGTCGGCGATGCCGAAGAGCTGGCGACCCGCTTTCCCGACGCTGAGCGCATCGACGCCGGCGATGCCACCGTGGTGCCCGGGCTGATCGATGCGCACGCGCACCTGGTCGACCTCGGCCACGCGCTGATGCAGGCCGACCTGGTGGGCGCGCGCAGCACCGGCGAGATCGTGGAGCGCCTGCAGGCCTTCGCGCGCGACCTGCCGGCCGATGCCTGGCTGATGGGGCGCGGCTGGGACCAGAACCTCTGGCCCGACACCGCCTTCCCGACCGCGGCGGTGCTGGATGCGGCGTTCCCGGAGCGACCGGTCGTGCTGGAGCGCATCGACGGCCACGCCGCCTGGGCCAACAGCGCGGCGATGCGCGCGGTGGAGCGCGATCTGTCCGGCGACTGGCAGCCCGACGGCGGTCGGGTGCTGCGCGAGGAAGACCGGCCTACCGGCGTCTTCATCGATACCGCCGCGCGCCTGCTCTACGCCGCCGCGCCGGCGCCGGATGCGGAATGGCAGGAGCGCGCCTTCGAACGCGCGCTGCAGCATGTCGCCAGCCTCGGCCTGACCGGCGTGCACGACATGGGCACGAGCGACGACGGGTTCGCGCTGATGCAGCGCTTCGCCGACCGCGGCGCGCTCAGCCTGCGCGTGCGCGCCTACGCCCACCGCGAGGCCGATGCGATCGACGCGCGCTGCCGCGAAGGCGCCTACCGCCATGCTTCCGGGCGACTCGACATGCGTGGCGTCAAGCTGATGATCGACGGCGCACTGGGCAGCCGCGGCGCGGCGCTGATCGATGACTACAGCGACGACCCGGGCAACCGCGGCCTGCTGGTGCAGGGCGAGGAGGACTACGCCGCCGCGGTGCGCCGTGCCCACGGATGCGGCCTGCAGGTGGCCACGCACGCGATCGGCGACCGCGGCAACCGGATCGTGCTCGACACCTACCGGCGCGCGCTCGGCGACGCCGCGTCGGGCGACCATCGCTGGCGCGTGGAGCATGCACAGGTGATGGCGCCGGGTGACATCGCGCGCTTTGGCGAGCTGAAGCTGGTGGCCTCGATGCAGCCCACGCATGCGACCTCGGACATGGGCTGGGCCGGCGATCGCCTGGGCGATGCGCGACTGGCGGGTGCCTATGCCTGGCGCAGCTTCGTCGGGGCCGGCGTGCCGCTGGCGCTGGGTTCGGATTTTCCGGTGGAGTTTGCCGATCCGCGCCTGGGCCTGCTGGCGGCGGTGACGCGCCAGGATGTGCACGGCCAGCCGCCGGGCGGCTGGCGCCCGGACCAGGTGCTGACCGCCGCCGAAGCCCTGCACGGCTTCACCGCCGGCGCGGCCTGGGCGGCCTTCGACGAGGACGAGGTCGGGCGCCTGGCGCCGGGGCTGCGCGCGGACTTCGTGGTGCTGGGCCAGGATCCGCTGGCGGTGTCTGCGAACGAACTGGACCAGCTCGAGGTGCGCTCCACCTGGGTCGACGGCCGGCCGGTCTTCGAGGCCGAATGACAACAGTGGGAGCGGCTACAGCCGCGATCGTGGTGCCGGGATCGCGGCTGTAGCCGCTCCCACAGGTCCCACAGCCCCAACAGGTCCCGCTGTCGCCAGGCTTCAGAACCAGTCGATCTCGCCGCTCACGACCGTGCGCGCGCGGCCGCCCGACCAGACTTCGCCAGCTTCGTCCACGCGCAGTTCGATGATGGCGTCGTGGCCGACCTCGCGGCCCTGGCTGATGCGGTAGAAGCCGTCGTCGCCGGGCAGGGCGTCGCGTTCGGCCAGCCAGGCGGCCAGGGTGGCGTTGGCGGCGCCCGATGCGACGTCCTCGAAGTGGCCGGTCGAGCCCACCCAGGCGCGGACCGCCAGGTAGTACACGGGGTCGTCGCTGCGCGCGAACACGCACAGGCCCATGGTGCCGGTGGCTTCGGCCAGGGCGCCGATGGCGTTCCAGTCCGGCGTGGCCGAACGCAGCTCGGCCTCGTCGCGCAGCTCGGCCAGCCACCAGCGGCGGCCGCCGTCCATCAGCGCCGGCGGCAGGGCACCGGTGGCGAGGCCGGCCAGCGCGTCGCGCAGGCGCGGGTCGGCGGCGTCGGCCACTTCGACCACGCTCGCGCGCGGCGTGCGCACCGCGACCGTGCGCGTGCGGCCTTCGCCGTCCACGCGCAGCGGCAGCTCGCCGACCGCGCAGGACTGCACCAGGACGCCATCGCGCGGCGTGACCAGGCCGCGGTCGAGCAGCACGTGCGCGGTGCCGACGCTGGGGTGGCCGGCGAAGGGCACCTCGCGGCGCGGGCTGAAGATGCGCACGGCGTAGTCGGCCGTGGCCGTGGGCGACGGAAACACGAAGGTGGTTTCCGGCAGCCGCGTCCAGCGAGCGATCGCCTGCATGGTCGCGTCGTTCAGGCCGCGGGCGTCGGGGACGACGGCCAGCGGATTGCCGGCGCCGGGGCGGTCGGCGAAGACGTCGAGCTGGACGTAGGGGCAGGGGGACATCGGGACATCCGTTCGCGGGGGCGCGACAGTGTAGCCGCGCGGGGTGGTCGGATCCTTCGGACTCGCTAGAATCGCAGGCCGCGCCCGATCCCCGGGCAGGCCGGAAGCCCCATGCATCCCACCGCTCAAACCGTCCCCTGGGTCGTGCTCAAGTTCGGCGGGACCTCGGTGTCGAAACGCGAGCGCTGGGACACCATCGGCCGGCTGGCATCGCAACATGCGGCGCAGGGGCGGCGCGTGCTGGTGGTGGTGTCGGCGCTTTCGGGCGTGACCAACGAACTCGCCGCGATCGCCGATGGCGCGGCCGATGCGCCGGCGCGCGTCGAGGCGCTGGTGGCACGCCATCTCGATTTCGCGGCCGCGCTCGGCCTGGCGCCGACCGCGGTCGTGGGCGCGCGGCTGGACGCGTTGCGCACGCTGGTCGCGGAGCCGCGGGCGGTCACGCGCCCGCTCGACTGGCAGGCCGAAGTGCTGGCCCAGGGCGAACTGCTGTCCTCGACCCTGGGCGCCGCCTACCTGCACGCTGCCGGCCTGGACTTCGGCTGGTGCGATGCCCGCGACTGGCTGCAGGCGGTCGCGCTGCCGAACCAGAATGACTGGGCACGGCGGCTGTCCGTCGCCTGCCGGGGTGAAGCAGGAGGCGACTGGCGAAGCCGCTTCGACGCACAGCCGGCCGGCATCCTGCTCACCCAGGGCTTCATCGCCCGTCACGAGGATGGTGGCACCGCGATCCTCGGCCGCGGCGGCTCCGACACCTCGGCGGCGTATTTCGGCGCCCTGCTCGGCGCGGAGTGCGTGGAGATCTGGACGGACGTGCCGGGCATGTTCAGCGCCAATCCGCGCGAAGTCCCTGACGCCCGGCTGCTGACCCGCCTGGACTACGCCGAGGCGCAGGAAATCTGCACCACCGGCGCCAAGGTGCTGCATGCACGCGCGATCAAGCCCTGCCGCGACGCCGGCGTGCCGATGGCGATCCTCGACACCGCGCGGCCGGAGCTGCCGGGCACGCGCATCGACGGCAGCGCCGCCACCGTGCCCGGCGTGAAGGCGATCAGCCGCCGCGACGGCGTGGTGCTGGTGTCGATGGAAACCATCGGCATGTGGCAGCAGGTCGGCTTCCTGGCCGACATCTTCGAGATCTTCCGCCGCCACGGACTCTCGGTCGACCTGATCGGTTCGTCGGAGACCAACGTCACCGTGTCGCTGGACCCGAGCGAGAACCTGGTCAGCACCGACGTGCTGGCGCGACTGTCGGAGGACCTGGCGCGCAGCTGCCGGCTGAAGGTGATCGCGCCCTGCAGCGCGATCACTCTCGTCGGCCGCGGTATGCGCTCGCTGCTGCACAAGCTGTCCGACGTCTGGGCGACCTTCGACCGCGAGCGCGTGCACCTCATCTCGCAGTCGTCCAACGACCTCAACCTGACCTTCGTGATCGACGAGGCCGACGCCGACGGCCTGCTGCAGGAGATCCACGACGAACTGATCGCCGGCGGCGCCATGCCGGTGCGCGAGGCCGGGGTCTTCGGTCCGCGCTGGCGCGAGATTGAAGGTCGGTTGCGCCGGCGCCCGGCACCGTGGTGGCAGGGCCGGCGCGACGAGTTGCTGGCGCTGGCCGCGCAGGGCACGCCGCGCTACGCCTACGACCCGGGCATGGTGCGCGCGCGTGCACGCCAGTTGGCCTCGGTGGCCGCGGTCGACCGCCGCTTCTTCGCGATCAAGGCCAATCCGCATCCGGACATCCTGCGCCTGCTGGTGGAGGAGGGCTTCGGCCTGGAGTGCGTGTCGCTGGGCGAGCTGGAGCACGTGTTCTCCACCGTGCCGGGCATCGATCCGTCGCGCGTGCTGTTCACGCCCAGCTTCGCCCCGATCGACGAGTACGCGGCCGCGTTCGACCTCGGGGTGACGGTGACGCTCGACAACGTCGAAGCCCTGCAGCGCTGGCCCGGGGCGTTCCGCGACCGCGCGCTGTGGCTGCGCGTCGACCTTGGCCGCGGCCAGGGCCACCATGCCAAGGTGGTCACCGGCGGCCTGGCCTCGAAGTTCGGCCTGCAGGTCGACCGCATCGAGGCCTTCCTTGGTGCCGCCCGCCCGCTGGGCGTGCGTATCAGCGGGCTGCACGCGCACCTCGGCAGCGGCGTCGATACGCCCGACCACTGGCGCGAGGTCTGCGACGAGCTGGGCGGGATCGCCGGACGCATCGGCAGCATCGACACCATCGACATCGGCGGCGGCCTGCCGATTCCCTACCGCGAGGACGACGAACCCTTCGACATCGACGCCTGGGCCACGGGCCTGGCCGAGGTCAAGGCCGCGTACCCCGGGTACCGGTTCGCGATCGAACCCGGCCGCTTCCTGGTCGCGGAGTCCGGCGTGCTGCTGCTCACTACCACCCAGGTGGTGGAGAAGGGCGGCATCCGCCGCGTCGGCGCCGACGCCGGCATGAACGCGCTGATGCGCCCGACGCTGTACGAGGCCTGGCACGACATCCACAACCTGTCGCGCGCGGACGATGGCGACGTCGAGCCCTTCGACGTCGTCGGCCCGATCTGCGAATCCGGCGACGTGCTCGGCCACCAGCGCCCGCTGCCGCGCGACACCGCGCCGGGCGACGTGCTGCTGGTCGCCGACGCCGGCGCCTACGGCATGGTCATGGCCAATACCTACAACCTGCGCGCGCTGCCGGACGAGAGCGTGCTCGTGGAGAGCAAGGAATGAGCATCGTGTTCGATCGCGACGCGGTGGAGTGCTTCCGCTTCGTCGACTGCGGCTTCGACGCCGCCACGGGCGTCGCGCGGCTGGTGTACGCCTTCGACGACGGCCCGCACCTGGTCGAGACCGTCACCGTGCCGGGGGCGCCGTTCGCCCTCGACGCCGCGCGCGCCGCGGCCGCGGAGCAGGCGCTGCGCCTGCTGCACCTGGTCGCGGGCGTGAGCTATTACAAGGCCGCGGTACCCGATGAGATCCGCATCGACGGCTATGCCATCGACGACGACACTGCTGCATTCCTGGAAGACGTGTACCTGCACGGGCTGGGCGAATTTGCCTACCGCAACGGGCTCGACCTGCATGGCCGCATCGCCTTTCCCCGGACAGCTGGGGACGGGACGGACGGGAACAACCCCGCGGAAGTCCTCGGCCTCCGTCGCCACGCCCTCGTCGCCATCGGCGGTGGCAAGGATTCGCTGGTCTCGATCGAAGCCCTGCGCGCCGCCGGCATCGAACAGACCGTGAGCTGGATCGGCGGCTCGCAGCTGATCGCCGCATGCGCCGCGCGCACCGGGCTGCCGACGCTCAACATCGGTCGCCAGCTGGCGGCGGAGCTGTTCGAGTACAACCGCCAGGGCGCATACAACGGCCATATTCCGGTCACCGCGATCAATTCGGCGATCCTGGCCTTCGCCGCCGTGCTGCTCGGCGTCGACCAGGTGGTGTTCTCCAACGAGCGTTCGGCCAGCTACGGCAGCCTGATCGAGGGCACCGGCGAGGTGAACCACCAGTGGTCGAAGGGCTGGGCCTTCGAGCAGGCCTTCGCCGCCCACCTGCGCCGCCACGTCGCCGCCGACCTGCGCTACTACTCGTTGCTGCGGCCGCTGTCGGAGCTGGCGGTGGCGCGGCAGTTCGCGAAGATCGACCGCTACGACGCGCACTTCTCCAGCTGCAACCGCAACTTCCACCTGCTCGGCGAGCGCCCGACCAGCCGCTGGTGCGGGGTCTGCCCGAAGTGCCACTTCGTGTTCCTGGCGCTGGCGCCGTTCATGCCCAAGCCGCGTCTGGTCGGCATCTTTGGCCGCAACCTGCTCGACGACGCGGCGCAGGTGCCCGGCTTCGACGCGCTGATGGAATACCGCGACCACAAGCCCTTCGAATGCGTGGGCGAGGCGCGCGAGTCACGGGCGGCGATGGCGGCGCTGGCCGCGCGCCCGGAATGGCGCGAGGACGCGGTGGTCACGCGCTTCCGCGACGAGATCCTGCCGCAGATCGACGCCGGCGAGCTCGGGATCGCGCCGTTGCTGGTGCCCGATCCGGAGCACGACATCCCCGAAGCCGTCTGGAGCCGGCTGCATGCGCATTTCGCAGCTTGAAGGCCGTCGCGTCGCGCTCTGGGGCTGGGGACGCGAAGGCCGCGCGGCCTGGCGGGCGATGCGCGCGCGGCTGCCGTCGCAGCCGCTGACCCTGTTCTGCGGCGTCGACGAGGCCGCGGCGGCGGACGCGATCGGCGACGGCCTGCTGTCGGTCGAGACCGAGGCCAGCGCCGGCCGCCTGTCGGCGTTCGAGGTGGTGGTGAAGTCGCCGGGCATCAGCCCCTACCGGCCGGAAGCGCTGCTCGCCGCGCGCGCGGGCACGTTGTTCGTCGGCGGCACCGCACTGTGGTTCGGTGAGCGCGCGGCCGAAGGCGACGTCGCCCGCGGCGTCGCCTGCGTCACCGGCACCAAGGGCAAGAGCACCACCACCGCGCTGCTCGCGCACCTGCTGCGCGCCGGCGGCCACCGCACCGCGCTGGCCGGCAACATCGGCCTGCCGCTGCTGGAGCTGCTGGACGAAGGCGCCGAGGCCTGGGCGATCGAACTGTCGAGCTACCAGACCGGCGACGTCGCCACCGGCGGCGTGCGCCCGGAAGTGGCGGTGGTCACCAATGTCTTCCCCGAGCACCTGGACTGGCACGGCGGCGAGGAACGCTACGTCGAGGACAAGCTGGCGCTGGTGACGCGCGCGCGCCCGAGGGTGGCGGTGCTCAACGCCGCCGACCCGCGGCTGGCGGCGCTGGGCGGGCGCCTGGATCCTTCGACCGAAGTGCGCTGGTACGGGCGTGCCGACGGCTGGCACCTGCGCGACGACGTGCTCCACCGTGGCGAAGAGGCGCTGTTCGATACCCGCGGCCTGCCGCTGCCCGGGCGGCACAACCGCGGCAACCTGTGCGCGGTGCTGGCCGCGATCGAGGCCCTGGGCCACGACGCCGCGGCGTTGGCGCCGGCAGCAGCCTCGTTCCGGCCGTTGCCGCACCGCCTGCAGCCGCTGGGCGAGCGCGACGGTGTGGCCTGGGTCAACGACTCCATCAGCACCACGCCGCACGCGACCCTGGCCGCGCTTGATGTCTACCGCGACCGGCGCGTGGCGCTGCTGGTCGGCGGCCACGACCGCGGACTGGACTGGTCGGACTTCGCCTCGAAGATGCGCCGCGGCGCGCCGGCGGTGATCGTGACCATGGGCAACAACGGGCCGCGCATCCACGCGCTGCTGGAGCCGGTGGCGGAGGAGGCCGGATTCATGCTGCGCGCGGCGGCCGGTCTGGGCGATGCGGTGGCGGCGGCGCGTGATGCGCTGGCGGCGAGCCCGCGCCGGACGGACGGGGACGGGGACGTCATCCTGCTGTCGCCGGGCGCCCCGAGCTTCGGCACCTACCGCGACTACGTCGAGCGCGGCCGCGACTTCGCCCGGCTCGGGGGCTTCGATCCGGACGCGATCGCGGCGATCCCGGGGCTGGGCATCGCCTCGTCGAATCCCGGCTGATCGCCGGGGGATCAGGCGCCGCGGTCGACGGCGTGGCGCACCAGGCCGCGCAGCGCGGCGATGGCTTCGGCGTCGCTGGCCTCCAGCCCGTCCAGCGCGGCCTCGGCCAGCGCGGCGTACTCACGGGCACGCTGGATGCTGTACTCCAGCCCGCCGCTGGCGCGGATCGCGGTGATCGCCTCGTCGAGCGCGGCCACGTCGCCTGCCTCGACGATCGTGCGCAGGCGCGCGCGCAGGGCCTCGTCGGCGTGGGCCATGGCGTGGATCAGCGGCAGGGTCATCTTGCCCTCGGCCAGGTCGTCGCCGAGGTGCTTGCCGAGCGCGGCCTCGTCGGCGCTGTAGTCGAGCACGTCGTCAGCGATCTGGAAGGCGATGCCGAGGTTCAGGCCGTAGTCGTGCAGCCGCTGCTGTGTGGCCTCGTCGGCGCCGGCCAGCAGCGCGCCCAGGCGGGTGGCGGCGGCGAACAGGATCGCGGTCTTGCGCTCGATCACGCGCAGGTAGGCGGCCTCGTCCACGTCCGGGTTGCGCACGTGCAGCAGCTGCAGCACCTCGCCCTCGGCGATGCGGTTGGTGGTGTCGGCCAGGATCTCCTGCACCCGCATCGAGCCCAGCTCGACCATCAGCTGGAAGCTGCGCGAATACAGGAAGTCGCCGACCAGCACGCTGGCGGCGTTGCCGAAGACGGCGTTGGCGGTGCTGCGGCCGCGGCGCAGGTCTGACTCGTCGACCACGTCGTCGTGGAGCAGGGTGGAGGTGTGGATGAATTCGACCACCGCCGCCAGCTGGTGGGCGTCGGGGCCCTGGTGGCCGAGGGCGCGGGCGGCGAGCAGCAGCAGCATCGGGCGCAGGCGCTTGCCGCCACCGGCGACGATGTGCTCGGCCACCTGGTTGACCAGGACCACGTCGGAGGCCAGGCGGCGGCGGATCAGGGCATCGACCGCGGCCATGTCGGCGGCGGCACAGGCCTGGACCTCGGGCAGCGGCAGGGCGGGGCTGGCCGGGGTGGCCTGGGCGGTGGGAGGCATGCTCGGGTGCGGTTCTGGGGAGCGTCATTATAGTGTCCGGCGCCAGGCCCAGGGCCCGGGGCGGCGTAGTCCCACCCCCGGCCGGGCCTCCACCGGATGGCTGCGGGGCGGCGGGTATAATCACTCTTTTACTCCGCCAATCCCGGCGGAGAGCGCAAGGAACCCATACCCATGGCCCGCGGAATCAACAAGGTCATCCTCGTCGGCAACCTCGGCAACGACCCCGATGTCAAGTACACCCAGGGCGGTAGCGCCATCACCACGATCAGCGTGGCCACCACCGAAGCCTGGAAGGACAAGCAGACCGGCCAGCAGCAGGAACGCACCGAGTGGCACCGGGTGAAGTTCTTCGGCCGCCTGGCGGAGATCGCCGGCGAGTACCTGAAGAAGGGCCGCCAGGTCTACATCGAGGGCTCGCTGCGCACCGACAAGTACACCGGCAAGGACGGCGTCGAGCGCTACACCACCGACATCATCGCCAACGAGATGCAGATGCTCGGCGGTGGCGGCGAGGGCGGTTCGCGCGGTGGCGGCGGTGACTTCCAGCGTGGCGGTGGCGGCGACTATCAGCGCGGTCCGCGCGAGTCGTCCGGCGGCCCGGCCCGACAGGCGCCCGCGGCGGCCCCGGCGGCGGCACAGTTCGATGACGGCGGCTTCTCGGACGACGATATCCCGTTCTGACCGCTGCCCGCGGTAGCAGCAGTTCCTGGAGGAATTCCCCACATGCCAGTTTGGTTGGTCACCGGCGGTGCCGGTTTCATCGGCGGCAATTTCGTGCTCGAGGCGGTCGCGGCGGGCGTTCGCGTCGTCAACCTCGACGCGCTCACCTATGCCGGCAACCTCGACACCCTGTCTTCGCTGGAAGGCAACCCGGACCACGTCTTCGTGCATGGCGATATCGGCGACCGCGCGCTGGTCGAGCGCCTGCTGGCGGAGCACCGCCCGGACGCGGTGGTGAACTTCGCCGCCGAAAGCCACGTCGACCGTTCGATCGACGGTCCCGCGGCGTTCGTGCAGACGAACGTGGTCGGCACGCTGGCGCTGCTCGAGGCCGTGCGCGACTACTGGAAAGCGCTCGAGGGTGACGCGAAGGACGCCTTCCGTTTCCTGCACGTGTCCACCGACGAGGTCTATGGCACGCTCGGCGAGACCGGCCTGTTCACCGAGACCACGCCGTATGCGCCCAACTCGCCGTATTCGGCGTCGAAGGCCGCGTCCGACCACCTGGTGCGCGCCTTCCACCACACCTACGGGCTGCCGGTGCTGACCACCAACTGCAGCAACAACTACGGGCCCTATCACTTCCCCGAAAAGCTCATCCCGCTGGTGATCGCCAAGGCCCTGGCCGGCGAGCCGTTGCCGGTGTACGGCGATGGCAAACAGGTGCGCGACTGGCTGTTCGTCACCGACCACTGCGCGGCGATCCGTACCGTGCTGGCGAAGGGCCGGGTGGGCGAGACCTACAACGTCGGCGGCAACGCCGAGAAGCAGAACATCGAGGTGGTGAAGACGATCTGCGCGCTGCTGGATGAGCGCCGGCCGCGCGAGGACGGCCAGCCGCGTGAATCGCAGATCACCCACGTCGCCGACCGCCCGGGGCATGACCGCCGCTACGCGATCGACGCCTCCAAGCTGCGCGACGAGTTGGGCTGGGAGCCTGCGTACAGCTTCGAGCGCGGCATCGCCGAGACCGTCGACTGGTACCTCGACAACCAGCCCTGGGTGCAGCGCGTGCTCGACGGCAGCTACCGCCTGGAGCGGATCGGGGCGGCGGCATGACCGCGCGCCGCGGCATCATCCTGGCCGGCGGCTCCGGCACCCGGCTGTATCCGATCACCCAGGCCATCAGCAAGCAGCTGCTGCCGGTGTACGACAAGCCGATGATCTACTACCCGCTGAGCGCGCTGATGCTCGCCGGGATCCGCGAGGTGCTGATCATCAACACCCCGCACGAGCAGGCGCTGTTCCAGCAGCTGCTCGGCGACGGTTCGCAGTGGGGCATGGACATCCGGTACGCCGTGCAGCCCAGTCCTGACGGCCTGGCCCAGGCCTACCTGATCGGCCGCGACTTCGTCGGCGGCAAGCCGAGCTGCCTGGTGCTGGGTGACAACATCTTCCATGGCCACGGCTTCACCGAAATCCTCAAGCGCGCCGATGCGCGCGAGGACGGCGCGACCGTGTTCGGCTACTGGGTCAGCGACCCCGAGCGCTACGGCGTGGCCGACTTCGACGCCGACGGCAAAGTGGTCGGGCTGGAGGAGAAGCCGGCCAACCCGCGCTCGAACTATGCGGTCACCGGTCTGTACTTCTACGACGGCCGCGCCAGCGACTTCGCGGGTTCGCTCAAGCCCTCGCCGCGCGGCGAGCTCGAGATCACCGACCTCAACCGCTGCTACCTCGAGGAGGGCAGCCTGCACCTCGAACAGCTCGGCCGCGGATACGCCTGGCTCGACACCGGCACCCACCAGTCGCTGATCGAGGCCTCGAATTTCATCGAGACCGTCGAGGCGCGCCAGGGCCTGCGCGTGTGCTGTCCCGAGGAGATCGCCTGGTCCAACGGTTGGATCGGTGACGCCGACCTCGAGCGCCTGGCCGCGCCGCTGGCCAAGAACGGCTACGGCCAGTACCTGCTGTCGCTGGCCAAGCGTGGAGTGGTGCGATGAAGGTGGTGGAGACCGGCCTGCCGGGTTGCGTCGTGATCGAGCCGCAGGTGTTCGGCGACGACCGCGGCTTCTTCTACGAATCCTTCAACGCCGACAAGCTCGCGCAGCACGGGCTCACGCCCGCCTTCGTGCAGGGCAACGTGTCCTCGTCCTCGCGCGGCGTTTTGCGCGGCCTGCACTACCAGTGGCCGAAGCCGCAGGGCAAGTATGTCTCGGTGATCGAAGGCGAGGTCTGGGACGTCGCCGTCGACATCCGCCGCGGTTCGCCCACCTTCGGGAAGTGGACGGCGGTGTTGCTCAACGCGGAGAACAAGCGCCACTTCTGGATCCCGGAGGGCTTCGCCCACGGCTTCGTGACGCTCAGCGAGCGCGCGGTGTTCACCTACCTGTGCACCGCCACTTACGACCGCGAGGCCGACGCCGGGATCCGCTGGAACGATGCCGACCTGGCCGTCGACTGGCCGGTGGCCGATCCGGTGCTGTCGGAGAAGGACGCGCGCGCGCCGTTCCTGGCCGACGTGCCCGAGGAGCGCCTGCCGGTCTACCTGCCGTGAGGTTGCTGCTGCTCGGCGCCAATGGCCAGGTCGGCCATGCCCTGCGCCGCGAGCTGGCGCCGCTGGGCGAGGTGGTCTGCACCACGCGCAGCGGGACCCTGCCCGACGGCACGGCCTGCGAGCGCGCCGACTTCGACCAGCCGTCGACCCTGCCGGCCCTGGTCGAACGCATCGCCCCGGACGTGGTGGTCAATGCCGCCGCGTACACCGCCGTCGACCGCGCGGAGGAAGAGCGCGACGCGGCCTTCCGCGCGAACGCCGAGGCGCCGGCCGCGCTGGCGGAGGCCTGCGCGCGTCGCGACGCGCTGCTGGTGCATTACTCCACGGACTATGTCTTCGACGGCAACGGCACGCGCCCCTGGCGCGAGGACGATGCCACCGCGCCACTGGGCGTCTACGGCGCCAGCAAGCTGGCCGGCGAGGACGCCGTCCGCGGCAGCGCCGCGCGCCACATGGTGTTCCGCACCGCCTGGGTCTACGGCGCACATGGCCACAACTTCATGCGCACCATGCTGCGCCTGGGTGCCGACCGCGACGAACTGCGCGTGGTCGCCGACCAGGTCGGTACGCCGACGCCGGCGCGGCTGATCGCACAGGCCACCGCGCAGGCACTGGCGGCAGACCCCGGCGCGAGCGGCCTCTGGCACCTCACCGCCGCGGGCAGCACCAGCTGGCACGGTTTCGCCGAGGCGATCTTCTCCGGCGCGCAGGCCCGCGGCTTGCTGCCTAAGGCGCCGCGGGTGTTGCCCATCGCCACCAGCGAATACCCCACGCCGGCGCGCCGGCCGGCGTACTCCTGCCTGGACATCGGGCGGATGCAGGCGGATTTCGGGACTTCGTTCCCGGACTGGCACGACGCGCTGTCCAGCGTGCTGGACGAGGTGGCCGCGACCGGCTGAGTCTGGAACAATGCCGCAGCGCCCCGATGCGGGTGCCAGGGGCTCGGCCGCAGGGGATGCGCGGCCTGTGAGAAAACCACGCATACGGGGATGCACATGCGCAACAACATCATCCGGTTCACGGCCGCCATGCTGCTGGCCGTGGCCTCCGTCGCGCCCGCGGCGGAGCTGGACATCGAACCCTTCATCCGCAAGTCCGAATTCGGCAGCGTCAAGATTTCGCCGACCGGCGAGTATCTGGCAGCCCTGGTTCCGCTCGAGGACACCACGGCGCTGGTGGTCGTGCGGACGGCCGACAACAAGGTCACCGGCGGAGGCACCCTCGGTGAGAACCGGCACGTGTCCGACATGTGGTGGGTCAACGACGAGCGGCTGCTGTTCTCCTCCGCGGAGAAGATGGGCCTGCTGGACGAGCCGCGCCTGACCGGGAACCTGTACACGACCACCGCCACGGAGCACCGGGCGCCGATCCTGGTCGGCCAGGACGTGCTGCCAGCGCAGGGCAGCACGCGTCTGGGAGGTGGTCGCGCGGAGATGGTCTGGGCGCGCCTGGTGGACGGTCTGCGCGACAACGACAACGAAGCCATCATCTCCGTCGGCGGCTTCGGCAACGATCCGTATACCCGTGCCGAGCGCCTGAACGTGGTCAACGGCCGCCGGCTTCCGGTGACCAAGGCCCCCGTGCGCAATGGCCGCTACGTGACCGATACCTCGGGCGTGGTCCGTGCGGCGTACGGCTTCAACCTGGACAACTCGGTCAGGACCTTCATCCGCGAGCGCGATGGCGGCGAATGGATCCAGATCAACGACGAGGAATCGAGTGGCGTGTCCCTGCTGCCGGTGGGGTTCTCGAGCGACGGCGGGACCATGTACATGCTCGCCCACCGCGAGACCGGCACGTCGGTGGTCGAAGCGTACGACATGGCCACGGGCAAGCGGGCGGTGGTCCTCGCCGATGAGAAAGCGGAGCCGGAGATCGTGATCTACGAGCCGGTCACGGGAGAGCCGGTCGGCGTGCGCTACATGGATGGCAAGCTGCGCACCGCCTTCTTCAAGTCCGGCTCCGCCGCCGAGCGCCAGTACCGCAGCCTGGAGGCCGCGTTCGCTGGCGAAGCGCCGCTGATCACGTCCTCGACCAAGGACGGCCGCGTGGTCCTGGTCCATGTCTCCAGCGATCGCAACGCCGGCGACTACTACACGTTCGACACCGTCAACAACAAGGCGGCCCACGTGCTGAGCACGCGCGGCTGGCACGACCCCTCGATGATGGCGGAGATGCGCCCGATCACGCTGGCCGCGCGCGACGGCCTGCAGCTGTCGGGCTACGTGACCATCCCCGCGGGATCGTCCGGGAAGTCGCTGCCGATGGTGGTCATGCCGCACGGCGGGCCGTACGGCATCTACGACCGCTGGTCGTTCGATACCGACGCGCAGCTGCTCGCGGCGGCCGGCTACGCCGTGCTCCAGGTGAACTATCGCGGCTCCGGCAACCACGGCCGTGCCTTCCAGCAGGCGGGTGCACGCGAGTGGGGCGGCAAGATGCAGGACGATCTGACCGATGCCACGCGCTGGGCGGTGCAGCAGGGCATCGCCGACGCCTCGCGCATCTGCATCCACGGCGGAAGCTACGGTGGCTACGCCGCGCTGATGGGGGTGGCACGCGAGCCCGACCTCTATCGCTGCGCATCGGGCTATGTCGGCGTCTACGACCTGCCTGCGATGCAGTCCGAAACCCAGCGTGACAGCCGCCGCCTCGGCCGCTGGTCGAAAGACTGGGTGGGCGACGACATGGCGCGCCTGGCCGCCACTTCGCCGACGCGCCTGGCCGGCAACATCAAGGTGCCGGTGCTGCTGGCGGCCGGCGGCAAGGACGAAGTCGCACCGGTCGAGCACACCCGCAAGATGGAGCGCGCGCTGAAGGCCGCCGGCGTTCCGGTGGAAGCCCTGTATTACCCGACCGAAGGCCACGGCTTCTACGTCGAGGCCAACCGGCGCGAGTACTACACGAAGCTGCTGGCCTTCCTTGGCCAGCACCTGGGTGGCAAGACCGCCGGCAGCGGCAAGTAGGCGCCGGCGCGTCGCGTGGGCGCCCGGCGTCGTCGCCCGCGCCCTGCCGAGGTTGTGGACGGGAGGGCACCAAGGCGATTAGCTTTGCGCGTCCACCAGGGAGTCTCATGCAATGGCCAACCCGGCAAGCGGATCCGTTCCGCAGCTGACCTTCCGCGCCGTGCTGCTGGCCATCGTGCTGGCGGTGATCCTTTCCGCCGCCAACGCCTACCTCGGCCTGTTCGCGGGCCTGACCATCGCCACCGCGATCCCGGCGGCGGTGGTGTCGATGGGCGTGCTGCGCCTGCTCGGCGGCGGCACCATCCTCGAGAACAACATCGTCCAGACCGGCGCTTCGGCCGGTTCGTCGATCGCGGCGGGCGTGATCTTCACCATCCCGGCGCTGGTGATCCTGGGGTACTGGCAGGACTTCCGCTATTCCTGGGTGCTGGCGATCGCCGGCCTTGGCGGCCTGCTCGGCGTGCTGTTCTCGGTGCCGCTGCGACGCACGATGATCGTCGAGGACCCGCTGCCGTTCCCCGAGGGCAAGGCCGCGGCGGAAGTGCTCAAGGCCGGCGAGAACCCCGGCCCGGGCCTCAGGATCCTGGGCCTGGCCGCGGGCATCGGCGCCCTGGTCAAGGTCGCCGCCGAGAGCGGCATGCGCATGATCCCGGATAACGCGGTGGGCGCCGGCTTCATGGGCAAGTACCTGGGCTACATGGGCACCAACCTGTCGCCGGCGCTGCTGGGCGTGGGCTACATCGTCGGGCTCAACATCGGCATCGTGGTGCTGTCGGGCAGCGTGCTGTCCTGGCACATCGCGATCCCGCTCTACCACGCGATGTTCCTCGACAGCGACCCGGCGCTGGCCGCGGCGATCGCCGGCGCGCCCGCGGCCGATGCCGCCGGGGCGATCTGGTCGGCGAAGATCCGCTACCTGGGCGTGGGCGCTATGCTGATCGGCGGCATCTGGACGCTGTTCTCGCTGCGCAAGTCGCTGCTGTCGGGCGTGAAGAGCGGCATCGCCGCCGCGCGCAAGGGCTCGGGCGGCCCGGTCGCCGAGACCGACCGCGACCTGCCGATGAAGTGGATGCTGGTGGCGCTGGTGGCTTTCGTGCTGCCGCTGGCGCTGCTGTACCACGCGATCGTCGCCGCCGACCCGTCCGTGTCCAGCCCCTGGGCGATCGGCATCCTGATGACGATCATCATGATCCTGGCCGGCTTCCTGTTCGTGTCGGTGTCGGCCTACCTGGCGGGCCTGGTGGGTTCGTCGAACAACCCGGTGTCGGGCATCACCATCGCCACCATCCTGTTCGCGTCGGTGGTGCTGGTGCTGCTGCTCGGACGCGAGTCGCCGATCGGCGCGGTGGCGGCGATCATGATCGGTGCGGTGGTGTGCTGTGCGGCCGCGGTGGGCGGCGACAACCTGCAGGACCTCAAGGCCGGCTACATCGTCGGCGCCACGCCGTGGAAGCAGCAGTTGATGCTGGCCATCGGCGCCTTCTCGTGCGCCCTGATCATGGCGCCGGTGCTGAACCTGCTGGCCGAGGCCTACGGCATCGGCGCGCCGACCGCGGAGCGCCCGCAGTCGCTGGCCGCGCCGCAGGCGACGCTGATGGCCTCGGTCGCCAAGGGCATGTTCGGTGGGGAACTGCCGTGGACGATGATCGCGATCGGCGCCGGCGTGGGCGCCGCGATCATCGCCTTCGACGAGTGGCTGAAGGCGCGCGGCTCGGGCTTCCGGGTGCCGGTGCTGGCCGCGGCCATCGGCATCTACCTGCCGCTGGAGCTGATGGTGCCGATCTTCCTCGGTGGCCTGCTGGCGCATCTGGTCGAGCGCAGGCACCGCATCGACCGCAGCGACGAGGCCGCGCGCGACCGAATCCACCGCCCCGGCACCCTGTTCGCCGCCGGCCTGATCACCGGCGAGGCGCTGATGGGCATCGCCATCGCGGTGCCGATCGTGGTCACCAAGCGTGCCGACGTGCTGGCATTGCCGGATTACCTGCACTTCAACCAGGTCGTGGGCCTGGCGGTGCTGGCCGTGGTCGGCTGGCTGCTGTACCGCAGCGGGGCGAAGCAGGACACGACCGCGGCGCCGGTGGAGCCGGGACCGCAGTAGGCTCGCCCGGGGCGACTTGGCCGCGCGGGTGGCGGATCACGGCGCGCCGGGACCTTCCGGCTTTGCGCCGCCGCCGCGCGCCGCCTACCATCGGGCCTTTCCGCCCGGAGTTCCGATCCATGCCGCGTACCGCCCTGCTGACCCTGTGCCTGATCGCCGCGCTGCCCGCGGTCGCCGAAGCCCGAGGCCTGGAGGGCCGTGATCTCGCCGCCCTGGAGCGCGTCTCCTCGCCGGTGCTGTCGCCCGATGGCCGGCAGCTGGTGTTCGCGCAGCGCAGCATCGACCTGGAGGCCAACTCGGGCACCAGCGCGCTGTACCTGCGCAACCTGGTCACCCGCGACATGGCGCCGCCGAAGCGGCTGACGCCCGAGGGCTGGAACGTGAATTCGCCCTCGTTCTCGCCTGATGGCAAGACGGTCTACTTCCTGAGCGCGAAGAACGGCTCGCAGCAGCTTTACGCGATCCCGCTGTCCGGCGGCACGCCGCGCCAGCTGACCGATTTCGCCTCCGACGTCGGCACCTACCACGTCTCGCCCGACGGCGGCCGGATCGCCTTCAGCGCCGATGTCTTCGGCGACTGTGGTGCCGATTTCGCCTGCACGGGCAAGCGCCTGGACGAGCGCAAGGCGTCCAAGGTCTCCGGCGTGGTCTACGAGCAGCTGTTCGTGCGCCACTGGGACACCTGGGCCGACGGCCGCCGCAACCGCCTGTTCGTGGCCGAGCTGCCGGCGGCGCGCGGCAAGCCGGTGTCCACCGCCACCGCGATCAGCGGCGCCCTCGACGGTGACGTGCCGGGCAAGCCCTTCGGCGGCGCCGAGGACTACGCCTGGGCACCGGACGGGCAGAGCGTGGTCGCCAGCGTGAAGGTCGCCGGCCGCGAAGAGGCCTGGACCACCAACTTCGACCTGTACCGCCTCGACGCCGCCGGCACCGCGGCGCCGGTGAACCTGACCGAGGACAACAAGGCCTGGGATGCCGGCCCGGTGTTCAGCGCCGATGGCGGTACCCTGTTCTACCGCGCGATGGCGCGCCCGGGCTTCGAGGCCGACCGCTTCGCGCTGATGGCGCTCGACCTGGCCAGCGGCGAGCGCCGCGAGATCGCCCCGCGCTGGGACCGCTCGCCGAGCAGCCTGCAGCCTTCGGCCGACGGCAGCGCCCTGTACGTGGCCGCACAGGACACCGGCGAGTACCCGCTGTTCCGCGTCGATGTCGCCACCGGCGAGGTCACGAAGCTGGTCGGCGGCGGCAGCGTCTCCTCCTACGAGGTGGCCGGCGAGACCCTGATGTTCAGCCGCAACGCCATCGACACCAGCGACGTCATCCACGTGGCTTCCTTGGATGGCCAGGGCGAGCGCGCGATCACGCCCACCGCCGCCGAACGCTTGCCCGGCGTCGACTTCGGCGCCTTCGAGCAGTTCAGCTTCAAGGGCGCGAAGAACGCCACCGTCCACGGCTACGTGGTCAAGCCCTGGAACTACGAGGAAGGCCGCAAGTACCCGGTCGCCTTCCTGATCCACGGCGGCCCGCAGGGCAGCTTCGGCAACGGCTGGAGCTACCGCTGGAACCCGCAGACCTACGCCGGCCAGGGCTATGCCGTGGTCATGATCGACTTCCATGGCTCCACCGGCTACGGCCAGGCCTTCACCGACGCGATCAGCGGCGACTGGGGCGATGCGCCGCTGGTGGACCTGCAGAAGGGCTGGGCCGCGGCGCAGCAGCAGTATCCCTTCCTCGACGGCGACAAGGCCTGCGCGCTGGGAGCCAGCTACGGCGGCTACATGGTCAACTGGATCGCCGGCAACTGGAACGAGCCCTGGAAGTGCCTGGTCAACCACAACGGCGTCTTCGACACCCGTTCGATGGGCCTGGTGACCGAGGAGCTGTGGTTCACCGAGTGGGAGAACGGCGGCACCGTGTATGACAACCCTGAAGCCTACGAGCGGCACAACCCCGCGCGGCATATCGACAAGTGGCGCGTGCCGATGCTGGTGGTGGCCGGCCAGAACGATTTCCGGGTGCCGATCGACCAGAGCCTGTCGAGCTTCACCGCGCTGCAGCGCCAGGGCATCGAGTCGAAGCTGCTGTACTTCCCCGACGAGAACCACTGGGTGCTGAAGCCGCAGAACAGCGTCTTCTGGCACGACACCGTCAACGACTGGCTGAAGCAGCACATCGGCCAGTAACCCCAGCCTCCCGCGCGACCGGCCCGACCGCGGCCGGCCGCGCGCGGCCTTTTCCTCCCGCACCCGATTTCCGAACCGACAGGAACCCTGCCGATGATGGCCCTCGCTCCCGCCGCGCCCGAAGCCCCCACCGAAGCCGCGGCCATCGACGCCATGGATCCGACAGCGGTCGCCGACGTGGTCGAGACCACCGCGCCGCTGCTCACCAACGACATCGTGGTCTTCGGCCTGATCGCGGGGACCCTGGGCCTGATCTTCTGGTTGGCCTCCGGCCCGACGCCGTTCTGGAAGAAGTTTTTCGCCTGGGTGCCGGCGCTGCTGCTGTGCTACTTCGTGCCCGCGTTCTACAACACCGCGGGACTGATCGATGGCGAGGGCAGCGCGCTCTACCACCTGGCCAGCCGCGTGCTGCTGCCGGCGGCGCTGGTGCTGCTGACGCTGTCGATCGACCTGAAGGGCATCCTGAAACTCGGGCCCAAACTGCTGTTCGTGTTCTGCGCGGGTACGTTCGGCATCCTGTTCGGCGCCGTCGCCACCTTCCAGATCCTGGAGTGGACGTGGCCTGCGGCGGTGGCCGGCGACACCTGGAAGGGCATGGCCGCGCTGTCGGGCAGCTGGATGGGCGGCGGTGCGAACATGGTGGCGATCCGCGAGATCTACGAGGTCGACGCGACGCTGTTCGGGCAGTTCGCGGTGGTGGACGTGGCCATCGCGAGCCTGCTGATGGCCACCCTGCTGTTCCTCGCGAACCGCGCCGACGCCATCGATGCACGCAGCGGGGCCGATACCAGCGCGCTGGACGAAATGAAGCAGCGCATGGCCGCCCACGAGGCCGCGAACGCGCGCATTCCCGTGCTGTCCGACCTGATGGTGATCGTTGCCTGGGCCTTCGGCATCGTGGGCCTGTCGCATGCCATTGCCGAGCCGGCATCCGCCTGGTTCAAGGCCAATGCGCCCTGGTCCTCGCAGTTCAGCCTGGACGCACCGTTCGTCTGGATCGTGGTGCTCTCCACCCTGGGTGGCCTGATGTTGAGCTTCACGCGCGTGCGTCGGCTTGAGGATGCAGGCGCGTCCAGGGTCGGCACGGTCTTCCTGTACTTCCTGATCGCCTGCATCGGCATGCAGATGGATTTCCTCAAGCTCGCCAACCGGCCGGAGCTGGTCGTCATCGGCCTGCTGTGGATGTCGATCCACGTGGCGGTGATCTGGTACGCCGCCCGGCTGGTCAAGGCGCCGCTGTTCTACTTCGGCGTGGGCTCGCAGGGCAATGTGGGCGCGGCGGCTTCGGCACCGGTGGTCGCGGCGGCGTTCCATCCCAACCTCGCGCCAGTCGGCGTCCTGCTGGGAACCGTGGGCTACGCCACGGGCACCGTGCTGGCGTATGGCCTGGGCCAGGTGCTGCGGATCATGGCAGGCGCCTGACCGCCAGCGGCAGCGATCCCCGGATACGAAGCGGCCGCGGCATCACTGCCGCGGCCGTTGCGTATCCGTCCCTCGCAAGCCCGTTTCAGCAGCAGCGGAACCCGCTGCGCCCGCCGAAGCGGGCTTCCTGGCGTTCGCGGAAGAAGGTCTTGTAGTCCATCGGCTCCCGGTCGGGATGCTTCTCCAGCATGTGCCGGACATAGTTGTCGTAGTCCGGGATGCCGCAGCACAGGCGCGCGGTCTGCACCATCCTCCGCCACACACGCTTGTGCGTGGCGAAGTAGTCCAGCGGGACCAGCGCGCCGGCCATCAGAGCCAGACCTGCTGCTGCTCGGGCGTCAGCGCCACGTGCGGGGTCTCGCGGTCGGTGCGCGCCGGGTTCGCGCGCGCCTTGCGGATCGCGCCGACCGAGTAGAACAGCACCGCCAGCACCACGAACATGAAGAGCGCCGTCAGGCCCGCGTTGACGTAGTTGTTGATCATGATCTGCTGCATGCCACCGAAGTCCTTCGACGGGGCGATCAGCTCGCCGGCGGCGATCGCATCGCGGTAGCGGTTGGCCTGCGCCAGGAAGCCCACGGCCGGGTTGCCGTCGAAGAGCTTGATCCAGCCCGCGCTGAGCGTGCAGGCCAGCAACCACACCGTCGGCAGGATCGGCACCCAGGCGTAGCGGTCCTTCTTCATCTTGAACAGGATCACCGTGCACAGCATCAGTGCGATGCCCGCCAGCATCTGGTTGGCGATGCCGAACAGCGGCCACAGCATGTTGATGCCGCCCAGCGGGTCGGTCACGCCCTGGTACAGGAAGTAGCCCCACAGCGCCACGCAGCCGGCGGTGCCGACCAGGTTCGCTCCCCAGGACTCGGTCTTGCGCATCGCCGGGATGAAGTTGCCCAGCAGGTCCTGCAGCATGAAGCGACCGGCGCGGGTGCCGGCGTCGACCGCGGTGAGGATGAACAGCGCCTCGAACAGGATCGCGAAGTGGTACCAGAAGGCCATCATGCCTTCGCCCGGGATCACCGCGTGGAAGATCTGCGCGATGCCCACCGCCAGCGTCGGCGCGCCGCCGGCACGCGAGATGATCGAGGCCTCGCCCACATCCTCGGCGGTCTGGACCAGCACTTCGGGCGTGACCGTGAAGCCCCAGCTCGAAACCGTCTGCGCGACCTGCACCGGATCGGTGCCGATGAGCGCCGCCGGGCTGTTCATCGCGAAGTACACGCCCGGGTCGATGATCGAGGCCGCGACCATGGCCATGATCGCCACGAACGACTCCATCAGCATGCCGCCGTAGCCCAGGTAGGGCGCGTGGCGCTCGTTGGCCATCAGCTTCGGCGTGGTGCCCGAAGAAATCAGCGCGTGGAAGCCCGACACCGCGCCGCAGGCGATGGTGATGAACAGGAACGGGAACATCGAGCCCTTCCACACCGGGCCGCTGCCGTCGGTGAACTGGGTCAGCGCCGGCATCTGCAGCATCGGCATCGTGATCAGGATGCCGATGGCCAGACCGACGATCACGCCGATCTTGAGGAAGGTGGACAGGTAGTCGCGCGGGGCGAGCAGCAGCCACACCGGCAGCACCGCGGCCACGAAGCCGTAGCCGATCAGCATCCAGGTGATCTGGGTGCCGGTGAAGGTGAAGGCCGGGCCCCAGGTCGGGTGCGCGGCCACCTGGCCGCCGAACCAGATCGCCAGCATCAGCAGCACCAGGCCGATGACCGAGATCTCACCGATCTTCCCGGGCCGGATGTAGCGCATGTAGATGCCCATGAAGATCGCGATCGGCATCGTCGCGATCACCGTGAACATGCCCCAGGGACTTTCGGCCAGGGCCTTCACCACGATCATCGCCAGCACCGCGAGGATGATGATCATGATCAGGAAGGCGCCGAAGAGCGCGATCGTGCCGGGCACCTGGCCCATCTCCTCGCGCACCAGGTCGCCGAGCGAGCGGGCGTCGCGGCGGCTGGACACCACCAGCACCATGAAGTCCTGCACCGCGCCGGCCAGCACGACGCCGGCGATCAGCCACAGGGTGCCGGGCAGGTAGCCCATCTGCGCGGCCAGCACGGGGCCGACCAGGGGGCCGGCGCCGGCGATCGCGGCGAAGTGGTGGCCGAACAGCACGTGCTTGTTGGTGGGCACGTAGTCCAGGCCGTCGTTGTGGACCATCGCCGGCGTGGCGCGGGTCGGGTCGAGGTTGAAGACCCGGTCGGCGATGAAGCGCGCGTAGAAGCGGTAGGCCACCAGGTAGATGGAGACCGCGGCGACCACGATCCACAGCGCGTTGATCGATTCACCGCGGCGCAGTGCCACCGTGCCCAGACAGAACGCACCGAGCAGGGCGAGGGCCGCCCATGCCAACTTGCTTGCCGCACCCTTCATCACCTGCTCCAAATGCCGGATTCACGAGGCGGACAGGTTCGCGCCTGGGCCGGGCAGGGTCAATGATATTGCGGCGCACAAACGCGCCGGACGGCTAAGACTTTGGTCTATGCCGCGGGCGCCAGAGCACCGCGGCGAACGCCAGCTGCAGCGGCAGCATGAGCGCGACCCAGTGCCCGTTGCGCTGCGACTGCAGCGGCATCCAGAGCAGGAAGGGGGCGACCACCACGCCAGCCGCGACCACCGCCAGCAGCGTGCGGAACACCGGGCCGCCGTCGCCGCCGCGCGCGATCCGCCAGGCACCGGGCAGGAGCAGCAGGCACAGCGGGTTGAACAGCAGCAGGTTGTGGTTGGCCCAGCCGAAGCGGTGCGCGGTGCCCAGCCAGATGTAGAGCATGGTCGCGCCGGCGGCGACGCACAGCAGCCAGGCCGGCATCGCCGCCGCGGCGACCGCACGCGGGCGGCCGCGCAGCGACCAGGCCAGCGCGGCCAGGGCCAGGCCCGCCAGCAGCCAGGGCCACCACGCCACCGGCCGCGGCTCGGGTTCGGGCGCGAGGCGGTGGGGCAGCAGCACTTCCTCGGCGACCACCAGCGGCCGGCCGTCGGCCAGGCGCGCTTCGCGCAGGGACTGCGCCAGCCGCATCGGCACGAAGGTGTCTTCCCAGAGCGAGTTGGGGCGGTCGGAGGCCGGCCCGAGGCCAAGGTCGAAGCCGAGCGCCATCAGCGGATCGGGCCGCGCCAGGCGCACGGCTTCGCTGCGGAAGGTGTTGCCCTGCGAGCGGCCCTGGAGTCCGCGCGCCAGGCGGCCGCGGAGCACGCCGTCGATCGCGTCGCGCACCCGGGTGCTGCAGTTGTCGGTGAAGTAGTCGTAGGTGTAGGCGGCGTTTTCCGGCAAGGCGTTCCAGGCCAGGCGTGCGGCGAGCGCGGTGGCGTCGCCATCGTCGAGGTCCAGCCACTGGATCGACACCCCGCGGCCGACGCTTTCGTAGTACGCCAGGTCCTGCGCGAACGGCAGCACCGCCAGCCGGTAGCGCATCTCGCCGCGGGCGAAGCGCAGGTGGAAGTCGGGCTCGTCGGGATCGAAGAAGCCGAAGTTGTAGGACAGCGGTGGGCCCGCGGCGGGATCGTCGACCACGATCGCGTTGTGGCCGAAGCGCTCGAAGAAGATCTCGCCGGGCTGCATCGTGGCCACGCCGATCCGCGGCGCGGCCAGCGCCGGCAGGGCACAGGCGAGCAACACCAGCAGGGCGACGAGGCCCGCGACCGTGCCTGCGCGGGCCCCGCGGGCCTCAGTCGCCATGGATCGACAGGTGCAGCGCGTGCAGCCGGCGCGCGTCGGCGCTGGCGACGCGGAAGCTGAAGCGGCCCAGCGTCAACTCCTCGCCGGCCTCGGGCAGGTGGCCGATGGCCGCGGTGACCAGGCCGCCGATGGTGTCGTATTCGTCGTCGTCGAAGTCGGCGCCGAAGCGCTCGTTGAAGTCGTCGATCGGGGTCAGGGCGTCGACCACGTACTGGCCGTCGGCCTGGGCGGCGATCAGTGCCTCGGGGTCTTCGGCATCGTCGTGCTCGTCGTCGATCTCGCCGACGATCTCCTCCAGCACGTCCTCGATCGTGATCACGCCGGCCACGCCGCCGTATTCGTCGATCACGATCGCCATGTGGTTGCGCGACTGGCGGAACTCGCGCAGCAGCACGTTGAGCTTCTTCGACTCCGGGATCAGCACCGCCGGGCGCAGCAGTTCGCGCACCGTGCCCGGGCCGTTGTCGGCGACCACGCCGCGCAGCAGGTCCTTGGCCAGCAGGATGCCGAGGATCTCGTCCTTGTCCTCGCCATGCACCGGGAAGCGCGAGTGGCCGGATTCGACCACCTCCTTCATCAGGTCGATGAAGCGCGCGTCCACCGGCAGCGAGACCATCTGCGAGCGCGGCACCATCACGTCGCCGACGGTCAGGTCGGACACGGCGATGGCGCCTTCCATCATGCGCAGGGTGTCGGCCTCGATCAGGCCGTCGCCCTGGGCGTCGCGCAGCAGTTCGACCAGGTCGTCGCGCGAACTGGGATCGCCGGATATGGCAGAGCTCAGCCGATCCAGCCAGCTGCGCCGGCGTTCGTGATGTTCCGGCGACGCGCCTGGGCCGCCGGTGCTACTACTGTCGTCCTCGGACATCTCGCTCGTATCGTCGCCCCGGGGAATGGGGCGGCCCGCGCAGTTTAGCGCGTCCGTTCGGCACGCGCGTTCAGCCGGCGCGGTAGGGGTCGTCGATGCCCAGGCCGGCGAGGATTTCCCGCTCGAGCTGCTCCATGGCCTCGGCCTCGACGTCGTCGCCATGGTCCCAGCCCAGCAGGTGCAGAGTGCCGTGCACGGTCAGGTGGGCGTAGTGGGCGGCCAGCGGCTTGCCCTGCTCGCGGGCCTCGCGGGCCACCACCGGCGCACACAGCACCAGGTCGCCGAGCAGGGGCAGGCGCACGCCCTCGGGCAGGCCTTCGGGCAGGTCGGTCGGGAAGCTGAGCACGTTGGTGGCGTAGTCCTTGCCGCGGTAGTGGCGGTTCAGCGCACGGCCTTCCTTCGCGTCGACCAGGCGGATCGCGAGGTCGGCCTCGCGGATGCGCCCGGCCAGGGCCGCGGACACCCATTTGCGGAAGCTCACCGAGGCCGGCAGCCCGGCGCGGGGCAGGGCATAGCCGACGGCTACGTCGAGGCGGACGGGGCCCTGGGTCATGCGCGGCAGTCTACGCCGGGCCGGTCGACGCGTCCTGCGCGTCGCGGCGTTCATAGGCGTTGACGATGCGCGCCACCAGCGGATGGCGGACCACGTCGCGTGATTCGAAGAAGGTGAAGCTGACGCCGTCGACATCGCGCAGCACCTCGACGGCGTCGCGCAGGCCCGACTTCACCTGCTTGGGCAGGTCGATCTGGGTGAGGTCGCCGGTCACCACCGCGGTGCTGCCGAAACCCAGGCGGGTCAGGAACATCTTCATCTGTTCGATGGTGGTGTTCTGCGCCTCGTCCAGGATCACGTAGGCGTCGTTGAGCGTGCGCCCGCGCATGTAGGCCAGCGGCGCGATCTCGATGACGTTCTTCTCCAGCAGCCGCAGCACCGTCTCCACGCCGAGCATCTCGTACAGCGCGTCGTACAGCGGCCGCAGGTAGGGATCGACCTTCTGCGACAGGTCGCCGGGCAGGAAGCCGAGCTTCTCGCCGGCCTCGACCGCCGGGCGCACCAGCACCACGCGCTGCACCCGCGATTCGTTGAGCGCCTCGACCGCGCTGGCCACGGCCAGGTAGGTCTTGCCGGTGCCCGCCGGGCCGACGCCGAAGTTGATGTCGTGGGTGGCGATCGCGTGCAGGTACTTCTGCTGGTTCGCGCCGCGGCCGCGGATGGTGCCGCGCTTGACCCGGATGGCCACGTCCTGCGGCACGTAGTCCGCGTCGGCGGCGCGGGCGGCGGCGACGTGGCGGGTCGCCTCCTGGTCCTCGCGCGCGGCGCGCGAGGCGTTCACGCGCAGGTGGATGGCGTGGCCGTCGAAGGTCTCGCTGGCGGCCTCGCGGTAGAGGTCGCGCAGCAGGCGCTCGGCCTCGTCCACGCGCGCGGCGTCCTCGCCGGTGATGCGGAAGACGTTGCCGCGGTTGGCGATCTCCACGCCCAGCGCCAGTTCGATCTGGCGCAGGTGGCCGTCGAAGGGGCCGCTGAGGTTGGCCAGCCGTTCGGTGTCGGCGGGTTCGAGGGCGAAGTCGCGCTGGTGGGGGGAAGGCATCGCGGAAGCGTAGCGCGGTGGCGTGATCGGGCCAACCGCGGTCGCGGTCGCATCGACCTGCGGCGGATGGGGCGGAATGGAGGCTTGTGGCGTGTCCGCCGGGCTGTCGGCAGGCTTTCACGGAATATTAATTGATTGATTAATTAAATGTGCGCCTTGACCCTCGGAACACGGCCCATGCCCCGCAAGCGCAACCCGGATGCCACCACCGCTGTCCGCACGCGCGGCCGCCCCGCCGGCGAAGCCAGCAGCCGCGAAGGCCTGCTCGACGCCGCCCTGGCGCGTTACGCCCGCCAGGGCATCGCCGCGACCTCGCTGCGCGACATCGCCCGCGATGCCGGCGTCACTCCGGCATCGCTGCACTACCACTTCAACGACGCCGCCGGCCTGCGCGAAGCGGTGCTGGCCGAGCGCCTTTTGCCGGTGTTCCGGGAGGTCCAGGGCCTGCTGGTCGAGGGCGCGGCGCAATCCGGGAGCGGCCTGTTCAACGCCTTCGTCGAGCGCATGTGCGCCGTGGTCGAACGCCACGAATGGCTGCCGCCGCTGTGGATCCGCGAAGTGGTGACCGACGGCGGCGCGCTGCGCGACTGGATCGTCGGCCAGCTGGCGCCGGACCTGTCGCGGCGGCTGGTCGCGCACATCGCGGCCGAGCAGGGAGCAGGACGCCTCAACCCGGGCCTCGACCCGCGCCTGCTGATGGTGTCCCTGGTGGGCCTGACCCTGTTCCTCGCCTCGGGCCTGCCGATCTGGCGCCAGCTGCTGGGCGACGACGCCCTCGGCGTTCCCGACATCCGCCGCCACGCGCTGGCCCTGCTCGAATCCGGCCTGGAGCCTTCCCCATGAACACGCCTGTCCACGCCCGCGCGCTGCTTGCGACCGCGGCCCTCATCCTCCTCGCCGCCTGCAGCCGCGACGGCGGCTACGCCCTGGGCACCCTGGAATACGACCGCATCACCCTGCCGGCGCCGGCCGCCGAGCGCATCGTCGACATCGCCGTGCGCGAAGGCGAACGCGTCGAAGCCGGCGCGCGTATCCTCAGCCTGGAACACACCCGCGGCGACGCGCAGCTGGCCGCCGCCCAGGCCGAGGTCGCGCGCCAACGCGAGGCCCTGGACGAGGCGCGCAACGGCGCCCGCCCGGAAACCCTGCAGCAGGCCCGCGCCAACCTCGCCGCCGCCCAGGCCCAGGCCCGCGACGCCCGCGCCTACCACGAGCGCCTGCAGCCGCTGGGCCGGCAGCAGCTGGTGTCCGCCGCCGACGTCGACCGCGCCCGCGCCGCCGCCGGCAACGCGCAGGCCCAGGTCGCGGCCGCACAGGCGGCGCTGGCCGAACTTGAAAACGGCGTGCGCCCGGAGCAGGTCGCGCAGGCCGAAGCGGCGCTGGCCGCGGCGCAGGCGCAGCTCGACGCGCAGACCTATGCCACCGGCCGCCTCGACCTGGTCGCACCGCGCGCCGGCCGCGTCGACAGCCTGCCGTACCGGCTCGGCGACGAAGCCCCCGCGGGCTCGCCGCTGGCGGTGATGCTGGTCGGTGACACCCCCTACGCCCGCGTCCACGTGCCCGAGCCCCTGCGCGCCGACGTCGAAGTGGGCGACGCCGCCACCGTGCTGGTCGGCGCCGAGGGCGAACGCCGCTATCGCGGCCGCGTGCGCATGATCCGCAGCGAGCCCGCCTTCACTCCCTACTACGCGCTGGCTGGCGAGGACGCCTCGCGCCTGAGCTACCTGGCCGAAGTCGAGCTGGAAGAGGCCGGCGACCTGCCCGCGGGCCTGCCGCTGAAGGTGGTGTTCGATGGCGGCCGCTGAGCAGGGCGGCGGCGAGCCGGCCATCCGCGCCCGCGGCCTGGTCAAGCGCTTCGGCGGCCTCACCGCCGTCGACCACGTCGACCTGACCGTGCCGCGCGCGCACGTCTACGGCTTCCTCGGCCCGAATGGTTCCGGCAAGTCGACCACCATCCGCATGCTCTGCGGCCTGCTCACGCCCAGCGAGGGCGAGATCGAGGTGCTGGGCCTGAAGGTGCCCGAGGAAGCCGACGCCCTGCGCCTGCGCATCGGCTACATGACCCAGAAGTTCTCGCTGTTCGAAGACCTCACCGTGCGCGAGAACCTCGAGTTCCTTGCCGCCGTCTACGGCCTGGACCGCAGGCAGGCGCGCGCGCGGGTGGACGAGCTGGTCGAGCTCTACCACTTCGCCGACCGCCAGAAGCAGCTCGCCGGCACCATGAGCGGCGGCCAGAAGCAGCGCCTGGCGCTGGCCGCCGCGGTGATCCACCAGCCCGAGCTGCTGTTCCTGGACGAACCCACCAGCGCGGTCGACCCGGAATCGCGTCGCGACTTCTGGGAGAAGCTGTTCGAACTCGCCGATGCCGGCACCACCCTGCTGGTGTCCACCCACTACATGGACGAGGCCGAGCGCTGCCACCGCATCGCCATCCTCGACGAAGGCGTGCTGGTGGCCGACGGCGCACCGGGCGAACTGGCCGGCGACCTGCGTGGCCGCAGCGTCGAAGTGCGCGCCGCGCGCCCGCGCCAGGCGCAGCGCGCGCTGGCCGACCTGCCGGGCGTGCTCAGCGTGGCCCAGATCGGCAACAGCCTGCGCGTGCTGTCCGCGCCGGGCATCGAAGCCGCCGACGCGATCGGCGGCGCGCTGCGCGAAGCCGGGCTGGATGCCGACGTCGCGCCGGTGGAATCCAACCTCGAGGACGTCTTCGTCGCCGCCACCCGTGGCCGCACCGACGAGGGCGAAGGAGCCGCGGCATGAACAACGTGCGCCGCATGTGGGCCGTCGCGCTGAAGGAGCTGCGGCAGATGGGCCGCGACCGGATCAGCGTGGTGATGATCGTGATGATCCCGGTGGTCGACCTGCTGCTGTTCGGATATGCGATCAACTACAACCCGCGCAACCTGCACACGGCCGTGGCCGACCAGGCCATGACCTCGGCCTCGCGCGCGGCGGTGATGGACATGAACGCCACCGGCATCATCGACGTCCGGCGCGTGGCCGACAGCCCGCAGGAACTGGTGGACATGCTGCGTCGCGGCCAGGTCAGCGTCGGCATCGCCGTGCCGCCTGACTACGAGCGCCGCCTCGCCGACGGCCGCCCCGCGGTGCAGGTGATGGTCGACGGCACCGACACCGTGGTCCAGGCCGCGGCCAACCAGCTCGCGCAGCTGCCGCTGGAGGCGCCCGGTGGCGCGCGCGCGGCGCCGCGGACGCCGCAGATCGAAGTGGTGAGCTTCTACAACCCCGAACGCCGCTCCGCGGTCAGCATCGTGCCCGGCCTGATCGGCCTGATTCTGACCATGACGATGATGATGTTCACCGCCATGGCCGCGGTGCGCGAGCGCGAGCGCGGCAACATGGAGCTGCTGATCGCCACGCCGCTGAGCAGCAGCGCGCTGATGGTCGGCAAGGTGCTGCCGTACGCCGCGATCGGCCTCATCCAGACCACCCTGATCCTGGCCCTGGGCGTGTGGTTCTTCGACGTGCCGCTGCGCGGCAGCCTGCTCGACGTCTACCTGGCCGCGACCCTGCTGATCCTGGCCAACCTGTCGATGGGGCTGCTGATCTCCACGCACACGAAGACCCAGTTCCAGGCCATCCAGGTGGCGATGCTGGTGTTCCTGCCGTCGATCCTGATCTCCGGCTTCATGTTCCCGTTCGCGGGCATGCCCGAGATGGTGCAGTGGGGCGCCGAGGTGCTGCCGATGACCCAGTTCCTGCGCCTGATCCGCGGGATCATGCTGCGCGGCGCCAGCCTCTGGGACCTGTGGCCGGCGGTGGCCGCGCTGATCGCCTTCACCACGGTGACGATGGCGGTGGCGATCGCGCGCTTCCGCAAGCGGCTGGATTGAGGCCTTCGGCGCGGGCCGGGGCCTTCGGCTATCCATACGGTATGTGGTTGTTTAGTACGTTATTTGTGTCACAATATGACCTTGGCAGTCACTTTAGACTTCGCCGCACCTGATTTTTCGTATTCAGATAAGGTCGTCCCTTCATGAAGCTCCCGTACTGGCGCGTCGGCGCCGGCGCTGCCGTGCTGCTGGTTTGCGTGGCTGCGATCGTCCATCTCGCATCCGGTCCGGGTGCGCCCGGCATGGTTTCCGGCGCGCGTCCGGAGGGTCCGGACATGGGGTCGTCGGGCACGGAAGGGGCCCAGGCCACGGTCACGCGCAGGGCCTTCGGGGCGGCGGCGGCTGTGCCGGGCGCCGCGGCTATTCCGCCGGGCCTGCCGCCGGTGGACCTGGTCGACCCGCCCGCATACGCCACCGGCCTGCCCGACGACGTGCTGTACCTGCCTGATGCGGAGGCGCGCGGGCATTTCGCGCAGAAGCTGCCCTTCGGCGTCGACGACCGCGACTACATCGAATTCAACCGCGCCGCGCTGGCCGGCCTGGACGTGGGCTCCGAGCTCTCGCTGCGCACGCCCGACGACGGCGCCGAACACCTGCTGCGGGTGTACGACGTGCAGGTTCATGCCAACGGCGACAAGTCGTGGCTTGCGCGCGTGGTCGACGGCTCCGGCGAGATCCTGCCCGCGGTGTTCACCCAGGGCGTGGACTCGACCCTGGGCAGCATCACCACCGGCGGCGGCACCTACAGCCTGGAGGCCGAGGGCCGCCTGGGCTGGATCGCCAACGTCAACGACCTGCGCAGGCACCAGGACTTCGACCTCTCCGACGTGATGGAGCCCGGCCCCGGCGAGGGCCGCGGCCCCATCCCGGGCGTTCGCTGAAGCCCGCACACGACCGCCACACCAGTCACCTCAAACCACAAGGAAGAACGATGGCAACCCAGGGAAACAGGGGAGGCGCCGTGCGCCGCCTGCGTACGTCGATGGCCGCGCTGGCGGTGGGCCTGCTGGCCGCCGGCCAGGCCCCCGCGGCCAGCAACCAGGTCGACGTCATGTTCGTCTACACGCCGCAGGCGGCGCAGTGGGCGGGCAACATCCAGACGCGGCTGAACCAGTACATCGCGCAGTCCAACCAGGCCTACCAGGTCAGCGGCGTCGACATCGCTCTGCGCATGGTGCACAGCGTGCAGAGCAACCACTCGAGCTACTACTACACCAACAACAACGCGCTCAACCACATCACCTACAACGACGGCGCGATCCACGCCCTGCGCGACGACCACGGCGCGGATTTCGTCGGCCTGCTCAACATGTCGCCGGGCGGCCTGTGCGGCCTGGGCTGGCTGGGCACCAGCAGCGGCGGCACCATCACCGCGCAGTCGAAGGCGCTGGCCTACAGCAGTTCGGCGATCGACTGCGGCTACCTCACCTTCACCCATGAGCTCGGCCACAACATGGGCCTGATGCACAGCCGCCGCCAGGGCGACACCTCCGGCGGGCACCACGTCTACGGCATGGGCTACGGCGTGGACAACTCGTTCGCCACCCTGATGGCCTACGCCTACCTGTTCAACACCAACTACGTCTACCGCTTCTCCAATCCGCGGCAGAACTGCAACGGCTACGCCTGCGGCAACGCCACGACCGGTGACGCCTCGCGCTCGCTGTCGCTGATGGCCAACCAGTACCCGACCTACCGCCCGTCGCGCGATGGCGATCCCGGCGAGCCGGGCGGCCCGGCCGATCCGGTGCGCACGATCGAGCTGCCGGCAGGCAACGTGCTGCAGAACCCCAGCTTCGAAGGCAGCCTGTCGAACTGGAGCGGCGTGTTCGACGGCAGCCTGTCGCTCAGCAGCCAGCGCCGCTACGGCGGCCAGCAGGGCCTGACCGTGGGCAACCGCACCTCCTACGCATCGGGCGTGGCCCAGGACGTGACCGGCAAGCTGCAGGCGGGCATCGACTACGAGTTCAGCCTGTGGATGCGCCTGCAGGGCCGTGCCAGCGACACCGCGCGCGTGGTGCTGGAGGTCAACGGCGGCCAGAGCTACGTCGACCTCGGCCGCTTTGGCGCCACCGACCAGTGGAGCAGGATCAGCGGCTCGTTCACCCATGCGCTGCCGGCCAATGCCAGCGTGCGCCTGCTGGTGTACGGCCCGGCGGCGGGCGTGGGCTTCCATCTCGACAGCCTCAGCCTGAACCCGGCCGGCGACGACGGCCGCGAAGACAACCAGATACGCAACGGCGATTTCGAGACCGGCACCGCGGCCTCCTGGGGCCTCGGCTTCGGCGGCCAGCTGCAGGTGAGCAGCGACGGCTACCGCAACGGCTACAGCCTGCAGCTGGTCAACCGCGGCCAGTGGTACGACAGCATCGCCCAGGAGCTGACCGGCCTGGTGCCCGGCACGCGCTACCGCGCCAATGCGCAGGTCAAGGTCGAGGGTGCGAACGACACTGTCTCGCTCTGGCTGCTGATCCAGGACGCCAGCGGCTGGCACTGGGAGCGCATCGGGTGGGTGAATGCCGGCAACGGCCAGTGGGCCACGCTGGCGGTCGACGAATTCGCCTTCCAGCCGGTCGGGCAGGTGCAGTCGGTCTCGCTGCACTTCATGGGCCCGGCGCCGGGCGTGCGACTGAAGATCGACGACGTGTCCCTGGTGCGCGTTCCCTGACCCGGTGAGTCGGGGCCGGTGCCGTCGGCGGCGTGCCGGCGGCGCCGGTATCACCGGCTCCCCGTGCGGGTCAGCGGCGCCGGTGGCGCAGCAGACCCCGCACGAGCAATGCGGCGCCGATCGCGGCCATCAGCAGCGATCCGCCGAACCAGATCCAGCCGACGGCGCCTGCGGCGCCGCCGTCGCGAACGAGGTACATCCAGCTGCGTGCCAGGCCAAGGACGGCCAGGCCGCAGAGCCACAGCCCGAGGGGATCGAGGCGCTTGCTCGGCGCCGGAATCCCCCCGGGCTGGGGCTTCTGCGTCACGCCGTGCCGCCTCAGGCCACCGCCGGCGCTTCGGTGGTGGCCACGCGCCCGCGCAGGGAGTTGCTGAGCGCTTCGGTGATCATCACTTCGACGAATTGCCCGATCAGGCGCGGGTGGCCTTCGAAGTTCACGGAGCGCATGTTCTCGGTCTTGCCGGTCAGCTGCCGGGGATCCTTGCGCGAGGGCCCGGTCACCAGCACCTTCTGCACGCTGCCGACCATCGCCTGCGAAATGCCCGCGGCATATTGGTTGATGTGCGCCTGCAGCCGCGACAGTCGCGCGTGCTTCACCTCGTTGGACACGCTGTCGTCGAGGTCGGCCGCCGGGGTGCCCGGGCGGCGGGAATAGATGAAGGAGAACGACTGGTCGAAACCCACGTCCTCGATCAATTTCATGGTCTTCTCGAAGTCGGCGTCGGTCTCGCCCGGGAAGCCGACGATGAAGTCCGACGAGATCGAGATGTCCGGGCGCACCGCGCGCAGCTTGCGGATCTTCTGCTTGAACTCCAGCGCCGTGTAGCCACGCTTCATCGCCGACAGGATGCGGTCCGAGCCCGACTGCACCGGCAGGTGCAGGTAGTTGGCCAGCTGCGGCACGTCGCGGTAGGCCTCCACCAGCGAGTCCGAGAACTCCAACGGGTGCGAGGTGGTGAAGCGGATGCGGTCGATGCCCTCGATCTCGGCGATGGTGCGGATCAGCAGGCCGAGGTCGGCGGCCTCGGCCGAACCCTCCATCGGCCCGCGGTAGGCGTTGACGTTCTGGCCCAGCAGGTTGACCTCGCGCACGCCCTGGGCGGCGAGCTGCATGACCTCCACCAGCACGTCTTCGAAGGGCCGGCTGACCTCCTCGCCGCGGGTGTAGGGCACCACGCAGAAGGAGCAGTACTTGCTGCAGCCCTCCATGATCGACACGAAGGCGCTCGGGCCTTCCGCGCGTGGCTCGGGCAGCCGATCGAACTTCTCGATTTCCGGGAAGCTGATGTCGACCTGGGGCAGGCCGGTCTCGCGGCGGCCGCGCAGCAGCTCCGGCAGCCGGTGCAGGGTCTGCGGGCCGAAGACCAGGTCGACGTAGGGCGCGCGCTTCACGATGGCCGCGCCTTCCTGGCTGGCGACGCAGCCGCCGACCCCGATCAGCACCGGGCGGTCGCCCTGCTTGAGGCCCTTCCAGCGGCCGAGCTGGCTGAAAACCTTCTCCTGGGCTTTTTCGCGAATCGAGCAGGTATTGACCAGGATCACGTCGGCTTCTTCGGCGTTCGTGGTCAGTTCAAGTCCGTCGGACGCGGCCAGCACGTCGGCCATGCGGGCCGAGTCGTACTCGTTCATCTGGCAGCCGTGGGTCTGGATGTAGAGCTTGCCGCGGGCAGGCAGGGCAGGGGCGTCGGGCGCGGGGCCCGGGGTCGGCTTGGTGGTCATGGCGTTTCCGGGGCGCGGCGGTGAATCCGGGCCGGATGGCTTGGGTGGCGGGTGGCGCAGTGTAAACCCGGCGGCCGTGGAGGGCGCGGGGGGCCGTTTCCTTGGGCATGGTCACGGTTCCGGGTCTTGGCAAGCCCCCGCAAGCAGTGGAGACTGCGCGCGATATGGAGGGGCGGGGATGAATCGCTTCGGGAAGATCGTGGGCTTCGCCGGGATGGCGATGGTCGGCCTGGCCTGCATGGCCGTGGCCGGCCCCGCCGTGGGCGGCACCATCTACCGCTGCGAAGGCGCGGACGGCGTGACCAGCTATGTCAGCAAGCGCGTCAAGGGTGCGGACTGCCGGGTGGCCACCACCTATCGGCCCTCGCGCCCGAGCCGGCCATCCACCACGCCCGGCACCGGGCAGGCCGCGAGCGTCGCGCCGGCAGCATCGGGTCCGAGCAACGCCGGCGCACCGGCCACCTTCATGGGGGGCGGGGCGAGTGCCAGTTCCAGTGCCCCTGCCAGCACCACGGCCCAGGTGCCCTCGGCGCCATCGTCCAGCTCGGGTTCGCGGCGCCTGGTCCAGGGCCAGGTCTATTCCTATGTGAAGGACGGCGTCCGCCACTACACCAGCCGCAAGCCGGCCGGCAGCAGCGGTGCCAGCGCGGTGCGCACCATCAACTACAGCTTCTTCGAGACCTGCTATGCCTGCGGCTCGCCGGGGGTCAACTTCGGCAACGTCCGCCTCAACACCAGCGCCTACGATGCCGAGGTCAAGGCTGCCGCGCGCGAGTTCGGGGTCGAGGAGGCGATCATCCGCGCGATCATGCACGCCGAGTCAGCCTACAACCCCAACGCGCTGTCGCGGGTCGGGGCGCAGGGGCTGATGCAGCTGATGCCCGCCACCGCCAGCCGCTTCGGGGTCACCAACGCCTTCGACCCGGCGCAGAACATCCGCGGCGGCGTGCAGTACCTGGCCTGGCTGCTCAAGCGCTTCAACGGCGACCTGACCCTGGCCGCGGCCGGCTACAACGCTGGCGAGGGCGCGGTGGACCGCCACAAGGGCGTGCCGCCGTACAACGAAACCCGGCGCTACGTGGAGCGCGTGGGCGTGCTGGCCGACCGTTACCGGACCCAGCTGGCGTCGAACTGAGCGCCACGGGGACGCGCCACGTTGTCCCCTGAATCGGCGTTCCGCTACACTTCAGCGTCTTTGCGGCGCGCCTCCGGCAGCGGAGGCCGCGCCCGCGGCAGCCAGTTCACACAAGCGACCGTACGATTTCCGGAGTGGCGATGGGCAATGAAGGGGTTCTGGATCCTGTCGAGGGGGGCACGGTCGACAACGGCCGCCGCCGCTTCCTGACAGCCACCACCGCGGTGGTTGGCGCCGTTGGCGCCGGCGTGGCCGTGGTTCCATTCGTCAAGACCTGGTTCCCGAGCCAGCGCGCCCAGCTCGCCGGCGCGCCGGTGACCGCGGACATCAGCGCGCTGGCCGAGGGCGAGCGCATGATCCTCGAGTGGCGCGGCCAGCCGATCTGGATCGTCAAGCGCTCGCAGGCGATCCTGCAGGCGCTGCCGACCCTGGACGACCAGCTGCGCGACCCCAAGTCGGAGAACGTCGAGCAGCAGCCCGACTACATCCGCGAGGCCAACCCGGAGCTGCGCTCGCTGAAGCCGGAGATCTCCGTGCTCGTCGGCCTGTGCACCCACCTGGGCTGCTCGCCCGAGATGGTCGCCGAGATCCGCCCGGCGCCGTTCGACGCCAACTGGAAGGGCGGTTATTTCTGCCCCTGCCACAAGTCGAAGTTCGACATGGCCGGCCGCGTCTACCAGGGCGTGCCGGCGCCGACCAACCTCGTGGTGCCTCCGCACCATTTCGTCGACGACAACACCGTCGTCATCGGCGTCGATCCGCAGGGGGCCGCGTAAGCCATGTCGAACGTGATCGTGCGTACCGCCAATTCGGTGATGGACTGGGTCAACGACCGTGCGCCGGGCCTGATGCCCATGTACCGGAAGCACATGACCGAGTACTACGCGCCGAAGAACTTCAACTTCTGGTACTACATGGGCTCGCTGGCCCTGCTGGTGCTGGTCAACCAGATCGTCACCGGCATCTTCCTGACGATGCACTACAAGCCGTCCGCGGCCGAGGCCTTCTCCTCGGTCGAGTACATCATGCGCGACGTCGAGTGGGGTTGGCTGATCCGGTACATGCATTCCACCGGTGCCTCGCTGTTCTTCATCGTCGTCTACCTGCATATGTTCCGCGGCCTGATGTACGGCTCTTACCAGAAGCCGCGCGAGCTGGTGTGGATCCTGGGCATGCTGATCTACCTGGTGCTGATGGCCGAGGCCTTCCTGGGCTACGTGCTGCCCTGGGGCCAGATGTCGTTCTGGGGCGCGAAGGTGATCATCTCGCTGTTCGGCGCCATCCCGGTGATCGGCAACGGCCTGGTCGAGTGGATCATGGGCGACTACCTGCCCAGCGACGCCACGCTCAACCGCTTCTTCGCACTGCACGTGATCGCGCTGCCGCTGGTGCTGCTGCTGCTGGTCGTGCTGCACCTGGGCGCGCTGCACGAGGTCGGGTCGAACAACCCCGACGGCGTGGACGTCAAGAAGGGGCCGAAGGGCAACCGCTGGGATGCCACCAAGCCTGCGGACGCGATCCCGTTCCACCCCTACTACACGGTCAAGGACCTGGTGGGCGTGGGCTTCTTCCTGATGATCGCGGCCTTCATCATCTTTTTCGCCCCGGCCTTCGGCGGCTGGTTCCTCGAGCACGACAACTTCACCGAGGCCAACCGCCTGGTGACGCCCGAGCACATCAAGCCGGTGTGGTACTACACCCCGTACTACGCGATGCTGCGCGTGGTCCCCGACAAGCTCGGCGGCGTGATGGTGATGTTCGGCGCCATCGCGATCCTGTTCCTGGTGCCGTGGCTGGATCGCGCCAAGGTCCGCTCCTTCCGCTACCGCGGCCTGCTGTCGAAGGTGCTGCTGGGCCTGTTCGCGCTCAGCTTCGTGTGGCTGGGCAAGATCGGCGCCGGCCCTGGCACCGATCCGGTCGAGACCATCGTCGGCCGCTTCCTGACCTTCTTCTACTTCGCCTTCTTCATCACCATGCCGCTGTGGACGAAGCTCGACAAGACCAAGCCGGTGCCGGAACGGGTGACGACGCATGACTAAGCCCATGACCCTCATCAGCCGAGCCACGGTCTTCGCGGCCGCCATGCTGCTCTCGTTCTCCGCCCTGGCCGCCGCCGGTGGCCCGGTGCAGCACGCTGGCACCGACCTCAGCGACAAGGCGTCGCTGCAGCGCGGCGCGCAGCTGTTCATGAACTACTGCTCGTCGTGCCACTCGCTGAAGTACCTGCGCTACTCGCGCATGGCCGAAGACCTCGGGCTGACCGAGGACGAGGTGATGGAGAACCTCAACTTCACCGGCGCCAAGTTCGGCGAGCAGATCCTGACCGCGATGCCCGCCGAGGGCGCGGCGAAGTGGTTCGGCACCGCGCCGCCCGACCTCAGCCTGACCTCGCGCGTGCGCGGCGGCGACTGGATCTACAGCTACCTCAAGTCGTTCTACATCGACGAGGAGCGTCCGCTGGGCTGGAACAACACCGTGTTCCCGAATGCGTCGATGCCGAACGTGCTGTGGGAACTGCAGGGCGTGCAGCGGCCGGTCTACGGCGGCGTGGACGAGGCCACCAGCGAGCCGCTGATCGACCGCCTGGAGATCGCGACGCCGGGCAGCCTCGACGCGGCGAAGTTCGACCAGGCCGCGCGCGACATCACCGCCTTCCTCGAGTACGCCGGCGAACCGATTGCCATCAAGCGCCAGTCGATCGGCGTGTGGGTGATGCTGTTCCTCGCATTCTTCACCTTCCTCGCGTGGCTGCTGAAGAAGGAATACTGGAAGGACGTGCACTGACGGCGTAAGAAAGGAAACCGGGCAGCCGCCCGCGAGGGGCGGGCGGCGCCGATGCGGCCGGCGGATTCCGGCCACGGGAGAGTTGTTCGATGATGGCAGCGAGTCCGCGCATGCGTAATGCACTCACGCTCTTTTCCTCCGCCGACGATGTCCTCTGTCATCGTGTGCGGCTGGTGCTTGCGGCGAAGGGCGTGACCTACGACCTGATCACCGTCGATCCCAAGGATCCGCCCGAAGACCTGCTGGACCTGAATCCCTACCACTCGGTCCCGACCCTGGTCGAGCGCGACCTGGTGCTGTACGCGGCGACGGTGGTCACCGAATACCTCGACGAGCGCTATCCGCACCCGCCGCTGATGCCCGTCGACCCGCTGTCGCGGGCGCGGCTGCGCCTGGCGATGCTGCGCCTGGAGCACGACTGGGTGCCCGAGGTGCGCGCGATCCAGACCGGTACCAAGGCCCAGGCCGATGCCGCGCGCAAGCGCCTGAAGGAACTGCTGGCCACGTCGGTGCCGCTGTTCAAGGCCTACAAGTTCTTCCTCAATCCCGAGATGAGCCTCGCCGACTGCGCGATGGCGCCGATCATCTGGCGCCTCGAGGCGCTGGGCATCCCGCTGCCGAAGGACGGCAAGGCGATCGAGGACTACGGCAACCGCATCTTCCGCAATCCCGGGTTCACGCGCAGCCTGACCCCGCAGGAACGCAACCTGCGCGAACTGCCGGGCTGAGGCGCGTGCGCGCTAGAATCGGGGCATGAACGACGTACCCCGGATGACCAGCCACCGCCCCTACCTGCTGAGGGCGCTGTACGAGTGGATCGTGGACAACGGGATGACGCCGCACCTGCTGGTCGACGCCACCCGCGCCGGCGTGCGCGTGCCGCCGCATACCGTCAAGGAAGGCCGCGTGGTGCTGAACGTGGCCGAGCGCGCCGTCGCCCGCCTGCAGATGGACAACGACGCGGTGGCGTTCACCGCGCGCTTCGGTGGCGTCAGCCATCCGGTGCTGGTGCCGGTGGAGGCGGTGCTCGCGATCTATGCGCGCGAGACCGGGCAGGGCATGGCGCTTCCCGAGGAGCACGCGGCACCGGGGAGCGATGGTGGGGAAGCGGCGGAGTCGGATGCCACCCCTGAAGCCTCGGGCACGGGCGGTCACGAAGTGGTGCTGGGCGTGGTGCCCGGTGGCATCGACGACGATGAGCCCGGCGAGGGTGACGACGACGGCGGCGATGACGGCGATGGTTCGCCGGTGCCGAAGCGCGGCGCGCACCTGCGCGTGGTGAAGTAGCCCGCGCTCAGTCCCCGGCCGAGAGCGACGCGGCCACTGCCGGCGCCGGCCCGGTGAACGACACCAGGCGCTCGCCATGGAAGACCATGAGTCCGCGGTGGCGGTCGGCACCGTCGTACGAGTACTCGAAGCGGAAGCTGCGCTCCAGGCCCAGGCGGCCGTCGTCGCGGCGGCGCAGCTTCAGCCCGATGGCGTGAACAGTCTGGTCCAGCAGCTGCACGCCCGCGGCACGGCAGGCGGAGCGGCCGATCACGATGGCGTGTTCGCTCGCGGCGCGTGCCGAGTTCCACCACGCATAGGCGAAGGCGCCGGCAATCATCAGCAGGATCAGGCTGGGCATGGCCGTCAATCTGGGGCCATCCCGGCGCCCGGGCAAGCCCCGCGCGTGCCTAGTTCGACGGCGGCGGGCCGAGCTTCAGCGAAAGGTCGACCGCCTGCACGTGCTTGGTCAGGCCGCCGATCGAGATGCAGTCGACGCCGTCGGCGGCGATCGTGCGCAGCGACGCGAGGTCGACGCCGCCGGACACCTCCAGCGGGATGCGCCCACCGGCGATGCGCACGGCCTCGCGCCGGGTCGCGGCATCGAAGTCGTCGATCAGGATTCGGTCGCAGCCGGCATCCAGCGCGTCGCGCAGCTCGTCCAGGGTCTCGACCTCGACGATCAGCGGCAGGCAAGGCTGCTGCGCGCGCGCCGCGGCGATGGCGGCGGCGATCGAGCCGGCGGCGCGGACGTGGTTTTCCTTCAGCATCACCGCGTCGTACAGGCCCATGCGGTGGTTGTCGCCGCCGCCCACGCGCACGGCGTACTTCTGCGCCTGGCGCAGGCCGGGCAGGGTCTTGCGGGTGTCGAGGATGCGCGCGCGGGTGCCGCGCACGGCTTCGACGTGGGCGGCGGTGAGGGTGGCCGTACCCGACAGGGTCTGCAGGAAGTTCAGCGAGCTGCGCTCGGCGCTGACCAGGGCGCGGGTGCGGCCCTGCAGGGTGGCGAGGACGCTGCCGGCCCGGACGCGATCGCCCTCGGCTACGCGCCAGTCGATGCGCACATCGGGGTCGAGCGCACGGTGGCAGGCGTCGAACCAGGGTCGGCCGCAGATCACCGAATCCTCCTTGCACAGCAGGTAGGCGGATTCCGGGGCGTCGGGGAGCAGGGCGGCGGTGACGTCGCCGGTCCCCAGGTCTTCGGCCAGCGCGCGTTCGACGTCGGCGGCGACGGCGTCCGCGGGCGGCGGGGCGACGACCGCGGCGCTCATGCGCCCGGGAAGCCGTCGGCCTGCGCGGTGGCGATGGCCTCCTCGGCCAGCAGCACCGGGATGCCGTCGTCGACGCGGTAGACGGTGCGGCGGTCGCGGGTGACCAGGGCCTCGCGCAGCGGCTCGGCCTGGGCCGCGTCGTCGCCGCGCTTCACGCCACCTGCGGCGATGGCCCGGTTCAGCGCCTCCAGCCCGGCGGGCTCCAGCAGGGCCAGGGGCTGGCGGCTGGCGGGGCAGACGAGGATGTCGAGCAGCTTGCGGTCCATGGCGGGGTACGGTCGGCGCGTGGGATCGCTAGAATACGTCTTTGCCACAGGGGACGGCCATGACCGCCACCACCAGCCCGCCGCTCGTCGGCGTCGTGATGGGTTCGCGATCCGACTGGGACACGATGCAGCACGCGGTGCAGAAGCTCGAGGAGCTCGGCGTGCCGCACGAAGTGCGCGTGGTCTCCGCGCACCGCACGCCCGACGTCCTGTTCGAATACGCCGCCACCGCGCGCGAGCGCGGCCTGAAGGCGATCATCGCCGGTGCCGGCGGCGCCGCCCACCTGCCGGGCATGCTGGCGTCGAAGACGCCGCTGCCGGTGCTGGGCGTGCCGGTGCAGTCGAAGGCGCTCAACGGCCTGGACTCGCTGCTGTCGATCGTGCAGATGCCGGCTGGCATCCCGGTCGCCACCTTCGCCATCGGCAACGCCGGTGCCGCCAACGCCGCGCTGTTCGCCGCCGCGCAGATTGCCGCCGCGGGCGATGCGAAGGTCGCCGCGGCGCTCGACGCCTTCCGCAAGCGCCAGACCGACGAGGTCGCCGGCAACGACGACCCGCGCCAATGACCACCGTCGGCATCCTCGGCGGCGGCCAGCTGGCGCGCATGATGGCCCTGGCCGGCGCGCCGCTGGGCCTGCGCTTCTCGGTGATGGACACCAGCGCCGAGGCCTGCGCCGGGCAGTTCGCGCCGCTGGTGGTGGGCGACTACCGCGACGACGCCGCACTCGCGCAGTTCGCCGCCGGCATCGACATCGCCACCTTCGACTTCGAGAACGTGCCCGCCGAGTCCGCGCAGTGGCTGAGCGAGCGGGTGCCGATGTTCCCCAATCCGCGCGCGCTGGGCACCAGCCAGGACCGGTTGGCCGAGAAGACCCTGTTCGGCAAGCTCGGCATCCCGGTGCCGGGCTATGCGCCGGTCGACACGCGCGCCGACCTGGACGCCGCGGTCGCGAAGCTGGGGGTGCCCTGCATCCTGAAGACGCGGCGCCTCGGCTACGACGGCAAGGGCCAGTTCCGGATCCGCGCCGCGGCTGACGCGGGCGCGGCCTGGGAGGCGCTGGGCGCGCAGGCGGAGATCGGCGGCCTGATCCTCGAGGCCTTCGTGCCCTTCGAGCGCGAGCTCAGCGTGGTCGCCGTGCGCGGCCGCGACGGCGAGTTCCGCACCTGGCCGCTGACCGAGAACTGGCACGTCGACGGCGTGCTCTCGGCGAGCCTTGCGCCCGCACGCGTCGATCCGGCACTCGAGGCGCGTGCGGTCGCCCACGCGCGCGCGCTGGCCGAGGCCCTGGACTACGTCGGCGTGTTCGCGCTCGAGCTGTTCTGCCGCGACGGCGAACTGCTGGCCAACGAACTGGCACCGCGCGTGCACAACTCCGGCCACTGGACGATCGAGGGTGCCGAAACCTCGCAGTTCGGCAACCACCTGCGCGCCGTGCTCGGCCTGCCGCTGGGCAGCACCCGCGCCCTGGGCCAGGCCTGCATGCTCAACTGGATCGGCGAGATGCCGGCCGCCGCCCCGGTGCTGGCCGAGGCTGGCGGCCACTGGCACGACTACGGCAAGACCCCGCGCGAAGGCCGCAAGGTCGGGCATGCCACGCTGCGGGCGGATACGCCGGAGGAACTGGCAGAGGCGCTGGAGCGCGTGGGTGCCGCGCTTGGTCGCGAATCGCAGGTTGCGCCGGTCGTGGCGCGGCTGCAGGAATAGTCTTTCGCAAGCTTCGCCCCCATCGGCCCTTCGGGCACCTTCCCCCACAGGCGGGGAAGTGCCCGCGCAGCGGGGGATGGGGGCGAAGCTTGCCGATCACTTCATGTTCGAAGCGACGAAGTTCCAGTCCACCACGTTCCATATCGCCTCGATGTACCGCCCCCGCGCCTCGCGGTAGTCCAGCACGTAGGCGTGCTCCCACAGACTCAGTCCGAACAGCGGGCGATCCTCGCCGGTGATGGGCGAGGCCGTGTTGGCCGTCACCGCCAGGGTCACCGAGCCGTCCGGCCGCTGCAGCAGCCAGATCCAGCCCGAGCCCTGCAGCGCGGTGGCCGTCTCGGCGAAGCGCTGGCGGAAGCGCGCGAAGTCGCCGAAGCGGCGCGCGATCGCCTCGGCCAGCGCGCCCTGCGGCTCGCCACCGCCGCCGGCCGCGGCCGGCTTCAGGCCGCGCCACTGGAACGCCAGGTTCCAGACCTGCGCCGCGTGCGCCTGCAGCGCGCCCTGCGTCCCGCGCACGATCTCCTCGAGGCTGGCCGAGCCCATCCCGGCAGCCGGCGCCAGCGCGTTGACCGCGTCGACGTGGGCGCGGTGGTGGCGGCCGTGGTGGAGGTCTAGGGTGTCGCCCGAAACATGCGGTTCGAGAGCGGTGCGGTCCCAGGGCAGGGCGGCGAGTTCGATGGCCATGGACGCTACAATACCGCGATCCCCATCACGCGCAGCGCGGCCATCCGCCCGCCGCGCCACGCCGGAGCCGACATGGCCATCATCGAACGCATCCAGGCCGAAATTTCCGGCCATCCCATCGTCCTCTTCATGAAGGGCACGCCGCAGTTCCCGATGTGCGGCTTCTCCAGCCGCACCGTGGGCGCGCTGCGCGAGGCCGGTGCCGACATGGCGACCCTGCACAGCGTCAACGTGCTCGAAGACCCCGAGGTCCGCGCCAACCTGCCGCGCGTGTCGAACTGGCCGACCTTCCCGCAGCTCTTCATCAACGGCGAACTGATCGGCGGCTGCGACATTACCCTCGAGCTGTTCGAGTCTGGCGAGCTCGCGCGCATGATCGCGGAGACACAGGCCGCGTGAGCACGCCCGCGGCCGCCACGGGCGCGCCGGCCGCACTGGCTGGTCGCGTGGTCCTGGTGACCGGGGCCCACGGCGGCCTCGGCGCGGCCGCCGCGCAGGCCTGCGCGCGGGCGGGTGCGACCGTGGTCCTGCTCGGCCGCAAGGTGCCGAAGCTCAACCGCGTCTATGACGCGATCGCGAAGGATCCGGCCGGGCTGCCGGAGCCGGTCAACTATCCCTTCGATCTCGCCGGAGCGGACTTCGCGGACCACGCGGAGCTGGCGCAACGCATCGGCGCACAGCTCGGCCGCCTCGACGGCCTGCTGCACTGCGCCGCAGACTTCGCCGGGCTGACGCCGCTGGAGCATACCGATCCCGGTGACTTCGCCCGCGCCCTGCACGTGGACCTGACCGCGCGCTGGTGGCTGACCCAGGCCTGCCTGCCGCTGCTGCGCCAGGCGCCTGACGCTGCCGTGGTGTTCGTGCTGGACGACGATCTCCCGGCCGCCTACCGCGGCGCCTACGGCATCGCCCAGCACGGCCAGCACGCCCTGCTCGACACCCTGCACGCCGAGCATGGCAGCGGCCCGGTCCGCTTCCACGGCCTGCGTCCGGGCCCGATGCGTACCCCGCTGCGCGCGCGCGCCCATGTTTCGGAGGACGACCGCCGCGCCCGCGACCCGGCCGCCGCGGCCGCCGCCTGTGTCACATTGCTGTCGCCTGCCGGTGCGCCGCACCGAGGCGAGGCCTGGGCGCCGGCGCCATGACCATCGTTTCCGCGGCCCTGTTGCTGTTCCTGATTCTGGACCCGCTGGGCAATGTCCCGGTGTTCCTCAGCATCCTCCGCCACCTGCCTCCGAAGCGGCAGCGGATCGTGCTGGCGCGCGAGCTCCTGATCGCCCTGGCGGTGCTGATGCTGTTCCTCTGGGCCGGCAAGTACGCCCTGGAGGTCATGCACCTGCGGCAGGAATCGGTGTCGATCGCCGGCGGCATCATCCTGTTCCTGATCGGCTTGCGGATGATTTTTCCGCCGCCAGAGGGGCTTCTTGGCGAGATTCCGGGCGGCGAACCCTTCATTGTTCCATTGGCGGTGCCATTGGTGGCCGGTCCCTCGGGCATGGCCGCGGTGATGCTGATGGGCAGCCGGGAGCCCGAGCGGCTCTGGGAATGGAGCCTGGCCCTGGGCGTGGCCTGGGGTGCGACCGCTGCGATCCTGTTCTGCGCCCCCTGGCTGTACCGCCTGCTGGGCGCCCGCGCCCTGACTGCCGTCGAGCGCCTCATGGGCATGCTGCTGGTGGCCATTTCGGTGCAGATGCTGCTGGATGGGCTGGCCGGCTACCTGGGGTCGCTCCCGGCGGCGTGAAATCGTCATCCGGCTGTAATATGCCCCGGGTACCGTGTTAATCTGTTGTTAACCGCTGCCGCTCCGGCGGTCGCGGCGTGTGTGGGGATACCCCGAATTCAAATGCAGTGCCCACATGGACGTCCGGGCGCGCGTTTCATCTTTTGCCACTCCATAGAGCCCAGAAGCCATGACCCGTCGCAACGCCTTCCGTGTGTCGAAACTTTCGCTCGGCCTGATCGCCGCGCTTGCCGCCGCACCCGTCTTCGCCCAGAGCGCCACCTCCGCTGGCGTTGGTGGTGTCGTCCTCGGAAGTGACGGCCAGCCGGTCACCAACGCCGAAGTCACCATCACCCACGTCGATTCGGGCACGACCAGCCGCGTGACCACCGATGCCAGCGGCCGCTACAGTGCCCGCGGCCTGCGCGTGGGTGGTCCGTACGAGATCACCATCACCAAGGCCGGCGCCGGCACCAAGACCGAAGACAACGTCTTCCTCGGTCTGAACCAGGTCAACACGGTCAACGCCCAGCTGACCGGCGACGTCACCACGCTTGCCACCGTGACCGCGGTTGGCGTCGCGGGTGGCTCGGAGATCTTCAGTGCCAACAAGATGGGCACCGGCACCAACCTGACCAACGACACGATCGAGGCGCTGCCCTCGGCGTCGCGCAACATCCAGGACTACATCCGCCTCGACCCGCGCATCTCGCAGGTCAGCAAGGCCGACGGTTCGATCTCGGCCGGTGGCCAGAACTCGCGTTTCAACGTGATCCGCATCGACGGCGTCAGCAATTCCGACCCGTTCGGCCTCGAGGCCAACAACATGCCGACCGAGCGCCAGCCGGTCTCCATGGACGCGATCGAGGAAATCCAGATCGACCTGGCCAACTACGACACCACCATCTCCGGCGGCACCGGCGCGGTGGTCAACGCGGTGACCAAGTCGGGTACCAACGAATTCCATGGCAGCGCCTACTATTCGCTGCGCGACGGTGACTGGGTGCGCGAGAACCTTCGCGGCATCGAGTTCAACGGCTTCGACAAGGAAGAGACCTACGGCTTCACCTTCGGTGGCCCGATCATCAAGGACCGCCTGTTCTTCTTCGCCAACTACGAGCAGTTCAAGCGCGACCGCCCGGGCACCAGCCTGTCGGGTACCCCGTACGGCGATGGCGACATCACCGATACCGACATCCAGCGCGTGATCGCGGCGGCCAACAGCCATGGCTTCGACCCGGGCAGCTTCAACCCGCCGAGCATCGCCGAGACCGACATCGAGGAATACGCGGTCAAGCTCGACTGGAACATCAACGACAACCACCGCGCCGCGCTGCGCTACAGCAAGACCGAAGAGATCGTGCCCAAGCTGGTCGGCTTCGGTGGCAGCAGCATCTCGCTGTCGAGCTACTGGTACAACCAGAACAAGACCTTCGAGAGTACCGTCGCCGAGCTGTTCAGCGACTGGAGCGACAATTTCTCGACCGAGTTCAAGGTCTCGCAGCGCGACTATTCGTCGATCGCCCAGACCTACGCGGACCTGCCGACGATCTTCATCAACAACGTCGGCGCGGGCCAGGACAGCATCAACATCGGCACCGAGCGCAACCGCCACGTCAACGTCGTCGATACCAAGCAGACCACGGTCTTCGGTGCGGGCACCTTCTATGCCGGTGACCACACCCTGAAGTTCGGCTTCGACTACGAGGACAACGACATCCTCAATTTCTACGGCCGCGACCTCAACGGCGTGTGGACCTTCGACAGCCTCGAGGACTTCGAAGCCGGCAACGCGCTGCGCTACGACCTGCGTGCCCCGCGCGCGGGCGGCAGCCGCTCGGACATTCCGGCCGCGTACAACTTCGAGAACCTCGGCCTGTTCGTGCAGGACACCTGGGCGGTCAACTACAACCTGACCCTGATGTTCGGCCTGCGCGTCGACATGCCCGAGTTCGGCAACTCGCCGATCTACAACCCGCGCATCGAGGAGATCTACGGCCTCGACAACAGCGTCACCCTGGACAAGGAGCTGTGGCAGCCGCGCTTCGGCTTCAACTACACCTTCGACAGCGAGCGTCCGACCCAGGTGCGCGGCGGCATCGGCCTGTTCCAGGGCGGCAACCCGAACGTGTGGCTGGCCGGTCCGTTCCAGAACACCGGTCTGAACTTCGCCACCTACAGCCTGACCGGCGACAACGTGCCGGACTTCGATCCGACCGTGCCTCCGGCCGTTCCGGGCGGCGGTGGCGCCAGCGCCCCGCGCATCACCGCCGACATCATGGAGCCGGGCCTGGCCCTGCCGTCGATCTGGAAGGCGAACATCGCGTTCGACCACGAGCTGCCGTGGTACGGCGTCGTGGCTTCGGCCGAACTGCTGCTGACCAAGAACAAGAACGCGCTGTGGTTCGATCGCATCGACATCGGCGACGCGACCCGCTACGGCCAGGACGGCCGCGCCATGTACTGGAACGACGCCGGCTACAACCCGGACAACATCTCGGGCTTTGGCATCACCCACGGCCGCAACAACGCCAGCAACCGCGCCAACAAGCACGCCGAGGTCGACCAGGCCATCGTGATCCGCAACACCGACAAGGGTTCGGCCCGCCAGCTGACCCTGGCGCTGTCCAAGCCGGTCGTCGACCAGTGGGGCTGGACCGTGGGCTACACCTACACCGACGCCACCGAGTTCAGCCCGGCGACTAGCTCGCAGAACTCGTCGAACTGGAACAACACCATGGTGTTCAACTCCAACGACCCGGTGGCCTACAACAGCCGTTACGCCATCAAGGACCGCTTCACCGCGGCCCTGACCTGGCAGAAGGCGCTCTTCGGCGACAACATGACCACCGCCGGCCTGTTCTATGAAGGCCGCTCGGGGCGTCCGTTCAGCTACATCTACTACAACGACTTCAACGGTGACAGCGCCGGCACGAACGACCTGTTCTACGTGCCCGCCGGCCCTGGTGACGTCGAGTGGGTGGGCGGCGCCGCCATGGAGCAGCAGTTCTTCGATTGGATGGACGCCAACGCTCCCGAGCTGCGTCGCTACCAGGGCCAGGTGGCCCCGGCCAACGCCTTCCGCGCCGGCTGGACCAACAGCTTCGACGTCCGCGTGAGCCAGGAAATCCCGATGTTCTTCGATGGCCACAAGGCTGAGGTCGCCCTGGACATCATGAATATCGGCAACCTGATCAACAAGGACTGGGGCCTGATCGACGACTACGGTTTCTACGCCACCCGCCGCGTGGCCAACTACGCGGGCATCAACCCGGAGACCGGCAAGTACGTCTACAACTTCAGCGGTTCGACCGACAACTCCGGCATCCAGGAGAACAACGGCGACGGCATCAACACCGCCGTCTCCCGCTGGTCGGTCATGCTGAGCCTGAAGTACAAGTTCTGATCGGTACCACCTGAGTGCATCAAGGAACGGCCGGGGCATCGCCCCGGCCGTTTCCGTTTGCGGGCCGCGTTGCGCTAGAGTCGCTGGCCGAAAAGACGATGACGACAGAGAAGAAGAGAAGCCCGATGACCGACGCCGCCCGGCCCGACGCCACCACCCTGCCCACCGTGGACGCCCGCATCTACCCGCGCGGCGGCCTCGACATCCTCTCGCGCGAGGAAGTGGCCCGCCTCAAGGACGCCTCCTCCGGCGGCCTGCACGATCTGCTGCGCCGCTGCGCGCTGGCGGTACTGACCAGCGGCAGCGCCAACGACGACCCGCGCGCCGCGCAGGAGATGTACCCCGACTTCGACATCCAGGTGATGCAGCAGGACCGCGGCCTGCGCATCGAACTGAAGAAGGCCCCGGCGATGGCCTTCGTCGACGGCGAGATCATCCGCGGCGTGGCCGAACTGCTGTTCGCCACCGTGCGCGACCTGGCCTACATGGCCATCGAACTGGGCCCCGAATACGCCGCCGACCTCGAGTCGTCCGCCGGCATCACCGACGCCGTCTTCGGCCTGCTGCGCAACGCGCGCCTGCTACAGCCGGCGGAGCCCAACCTGGTGGTCTGCTGGGGCGGCCACTCCATCAACCGCGTCGAGTACGAATACACCAAGCTGGTGGGCTACGAGCTGGGCCTGCGCGGCCTGGACATCTGCACCGGCTGCGGCCCGGGCGCGATGAAGGGCCCGATGAAGGGCGCCAACATCGCCCACGCCAAGCAGCGCAAGCGCCGCCCGCGCTACATCGGCATCACTGAGCCGGGCATCATCGCCGCCGAATCGCCGAACCCGATCGTCAACCAGCTGGTGATCATGCCGGACATCGAGAAGCGCCTGGAGGCCTTCGTCCGCGTCGGCCACGGCATCATCGTGTTCCCCGGCGGCGTCGGCACCGCCGAGGAGATCCTGTACCTGCTCGGCCTGCTGCTGCGCGAAGAGAACGCCCACCTGCCGTTCCCGCTGATCCTGACCGGCCCGGTGGCCTCGGCCCCGTACTTCGAGCAGATCGACCGCTTCATCCGCCTGACCCTGGGCGACGATGCCGCCGGCCGCTACGAGATCATCATCGGCGACCCGCAGGCCGTCGCCCGCCGCATGACCGCCGGCGTGAAACGCGTGCGCGAGGCCCGGATCCAGAACAAGGACTCGTTCTACTTCAACTGGGGCCTGGACATCCCGCTGCCGTTCCAGCAGCCCTTCGTGCCCACGCACGAGGCCATGGCCGGCCTGGACCTGCACCACGGCCGCAAGCCGCACGAGCTGGCCGCGGACCTGCGCCGGGCGTTCTCGGGGATCGTGGCCGGCAACGTGAAGGAAGACGGGATGCGGCGGGTGGAGAAGTTCGGCCCGTTCCAGATCCACGGCGCCGAGGACATGATGCGGGCGCTGGACGACCTGCTGCGGGCGTTCGTGGAGCAGCGGCGGATGAAGATTGCCGGGGAATACCGGCCCTGCTACGAAGTGGTGACCTGAGCCGGCTGATCAGCCGGCCTGAGGCCTGCGGATCCGCAGGCTGGCGATGAACTCGCCGGGTGCGCTCGAGGTGTCGAGCGTGCCCGCGTCGCCGGGCATGGCCTCCAGCCGCGCCCGGACCGCCGCGAGCCCGATCCCGTGGCCCTGCGCTGACGGGCGCCCATTCCCGGGCATCGGGTTGCGCACCGTCACGACCACGGCGTCCCCGTCGGTGACCACATCGATGGTGATGGTTCCGCCGAGCCCGGCGGGCTCGATGCCATGCCGGATCGCGTTCTCGACCAGCGGCTGCACCGACAGCGAGGGCAGCAGGGTGGTGGCGAGTTCCGTCGGTGTGGCGGACACCTGCCAGTGCGTCTCCAGGCGGGGCCCGAAGCGCAGCGACTCGATCTCCAGGTAGCGCCGGGCCAGCGAGAGTTCCTCGTCCAGCGTCACTTCCGCCGGACCCGACAGCGCCGCCCTGAACAGGTCTGACAGGTCCAGCAGCAGCTGCTCGGCCTCTTCCGGCCGGCCGTGGAGCAGGGCGACGCCGGTATTGAGCGTGTTGAAGAGGAAGTGTGGCCGGATCCTCGCCTGCAGCGCCTCGAGCTCCGCCTGCTTGGCGCGCACCGCCATCTGCCGGATGTGCCAGTGCCCGCGGAAAGCGGCCAGCGCCAGCAGCCCCACGGTCAGCGACATGGCCGTGAGCCTGAGCGCGAGGATGGGCCAGCCCCCCGGGGGTACGGGCCAGAGATCGTGCAGGAACAGCCAGGCCAGCCCGCTCACCAGCCAGGTGCTGAGGAGCAGCGCACCCAGGGCGACGCGCGCCACTTGCACCGGACTGGCGCGGGCCAGGCGCCTGCGTCCCAGGAACAGCAGGCCCATGGCCATCAGCGCGATCCACTGGATCGCGAAAGAGGCCATGCCGAAGTAGGCCAACCGGTCGCCTTCCACGCCCGGCGCCAGTGCGAGGACGACTGCCAGGGCCTCGCCGGCCAGGACGATGCGGATGACCGTCCCCGCTTGCCACAGCGTGTCCAGCGGGCGGAGGGCAGGCGCGTGCGCGGCGGGGCGGGGCGGTTCCATGGCGCGAGTTTAGCCACCCGGGACCCGGATAGTGCCGCTCGTCCACCCGGCGCTGGAGCCGGGCGCGCGGGCCGACTAGCGTGTGGCTTCCAGAGTGGGGGGTGGTATGTCGAACACCAGAACAATGCTCGCCGGCTGCGAGGGGCGGCCATGGGCCGCGCAGCCTGGCTTCACGCTGATCGAGCTGATGGTCACGCTGGCCGTGGTCGGCATCCTGGCCGCAGTCGCGGCACCGGCGCTTACCGGGATGATTGCCGGCAACCGGCTGGCCGGCGCCTCCGGCGAGATGGCGGCCTCACTGCAGCTTGCGCGCTCGGAAGCCATCCGCCGCAATGCCCGGGTCACCATCTGCGCCAGCGAAGACGGCGAAGAGTGCGCGTCCAGCACCGACTGGAGCAGCTGGATCGTCACGGGCCCGGACAACGCCGCGGCGGCAGGCACGCCTGACGAAGTCATTGTCGCCCGTCTCGCGGAAGGAAGCGTGCAGGTCACCGGGCCACAGAACGGCATCGTGTTCCGACCCTCCGGGCTGATCGACGCCGCCGCCAACGTGACCCTCTGCGCGCCCACCTCGGCGCTGGAGGAAAACCAGCGCGATATCACCGTGATGATCAGCGGGAACATCACGACCACCAGAAGTGCGGGAGGAGCGGAATGCGACTGATGAACAGCCGCCGCAACATGCGGGGCGTAAGCCTGATCGAGGTCCTGGTGTCGGTGGTGATCGTCGCCATCGGCCTGCTGGGCATCGCGGCGATGCAGTCGATGGCGCTTCGCGGCGGGCAGAGCTCGCTGGAAAGCAGTCAGGCCATGATGCAGACGCAGTCGATCCTGGAGTCGATGCGGGCCAATCGCGCGAACGCGGGGGCGTATGCCACCGGAGGCATGCTGTGCGATCCCGGCGAGGCGTCCGCCGCCAATGCCCTGGCCGAGGAAGATCTGGCGAGCTGGATCGAGTCGCTGAAAGGCACGATGGGTGTCGAGGACGATGAGAGCACCTGCGGCCAGATCGCCGTCGACGCAGCCGGAACCTGGACGGTGACCGTGCAGTGGGACGATGGCCGCGCCGGCGGCGGCGGGGAACGCCAGGTGGTGACGGAGACGCGCATATGAGCAGGAAAAGCCATCCGCGGTCCGGTTCCGGTCCCGCGTTCCCGCGCCATTCGACGGGCCTGAGCCTGATCGAACTGATGATCTCGATGGTGCTGGCCCTGGTGGTCATGGGCGCGGCCTTCGCGATCTTCATGTCCAACCAGAGCACCTTCCGCACGAGCGAAGGCCTCAGCCGCATCCAGGAGAACGCGCGAGTGGCGTTCGAGCTGATGGCGCGCGACATCCGCGCTGCCGGTGGCTCGGCGTGTTCGAACGCGTCGATGATCGAGAACACCGGCACGACCTCGCTGCAGTTCAGGGGTTCGCCGGTGGCCGGCGACGCGAGCACCCTCACCGTGCGCTCCGGTGATGACACCGCCTATCGCATCGTCGATTCCACGTCGACCTCGGTGGAACTGGATTCAGACCAGATCGCCGATGCCACCGAGGCCTTCAGCGAGGGCGACTTCCTGCTGCTGTGCAACGCGCGCAAGACCTTCGTCGTCGAGGCCACCGGGGTTTCTGCGAATACGGTGGACTTCGACGAACTGCCGGGCAGCTACGATCCTGCGAACGATGAATTCGCACCGCCGACCGCCGTGGTCCTGGCTCGCTACCGGGACGTGAGCTGGTTCGTGCAGGGGAACCCGCGTGGCGGCAATTCGCTGTATGTGTCGCGGATGGGCGGGGCCGCGGAGGAAGTGGCCGAAGGCGTCGAGGATCTGGATTTCGAGTACCTGGATGCCATGAGCGGCAACTACCAGGCATCGCCAACGGGCATCGACGTCATCGCCGTACGCATTTCAATGACCTTGACCGGTGACGACATCGATGGTGATCCCCTGAGCAGAACATCATCGCATGTGGTCAGCATGAGGAGCCGGACGCTATGAACCTTCGTATCACGCATAGCCTGCGGGGCATGCAAGGGCAGCGCGGCGTTTCGCTGGTGATCGTGCTGGTGCTGCTGGTGGCGACTTCGCTGCTGGGCATCGCGGTGCTGCGCAGCTCGGCGATGCAGGAGCGCATGAGCGCGAACATGCGCGACCGTGGAATCGCCTTCCAGGCGGCCGAGGCAGCACTTCGCTACGCGCAGGAAGGCGTGCTGGGTGCCGTGCCCGCCGACCCCGAGGATGCCTGGGACATCCGCGAACCCCTCGCGAGCGATTGCGTGGTCGGCCTGAGCGTCTGCCCGGCAGGCTCGGATCCGGTATGGAGTTCGGTCCCAGAGGCCGACTTCGATTTTCGGAGGGCCGGCCTGGCGGCTGCGCCCGAGTACTGGATCGAATACCTGGGCATGGGCCCGGCGGTGCCTGGCGGTTGCGAGGACACCGGTCCGGCGAGGGAACTGAACTGCCAGAACCCGATCTATCGCGTCACCGCGCGCAGCCGCGCGGAAGGGCGGGCGGACGTGGTGCTGCAGGCGAACATCATCAGCCGAATTCCGGTTTCGGGGAGCTGAGTCATGGAGAAGCACGTGGAATCCAGACGAACGAGTGGCTACAAGCGCCAGCATTCCCAGCGACAGTGGTGGGTGGCTCCGGCCGCCTGTTTCCTGGCCCTGCTGTCATCGCAGGCGAGCGCCAATTTCCCGATTCCGAACGAGCCATTGACGACCGCCAGCCGGGTGGCGCCGAACGTCCTTTTCATCCTAGACGACTCGGGATCGATGGCATTCGACTACATGCCGGACAACGCCAATTTCAATGATTGGCGGTTCCGTTCCTACTCGCACAATTCCGTCTATTACAATCCAGCGAACACCTACCGGCCCTGGACCAAGGCCGATGGCGACCTGATGGATCCCGCGAGCTATACGTCGGTCTCCACGCATGCCGACCTGCTGACTGGCTCCACCAATCTGTCCAGCAGTGATCAGGAGTTCTATGTTCCGATCACGCCCGGCACGGTGACGACCAGTCAGAGCGATTATTATCGCTACAGAATCCTCACCAATGGTGAGGTCGATCGGGCCGTGTACGGACGGGTGCAGGGAAGCAGTTCACAGGCGGTGGCCGGCTATCCCATCAGCGGTCTTGCTGCCAACACAAACAGTTGGCTGCGATACAGCTTCCCGGTGCCGTCTGGGGCCACCCGGCTGACGATCTCGATTTCCGGCGGCTCCGGTGATGCAGACCTGTACGTGAGAAGGAACAACGCGCCTTCGGGCAGTAATTACGCTTGCAGGCCCTATAACGGCGGGAACAACGAGACCTGCACCTTCAACAGCGATCTATCGGGGACGTACCACATCGGCATCAACGCCTATGCGGCCTTCTCGAATGTCACTCTTTCCGTGACGTACGAGGGAAGCAACCGCTGTGGTACGGGGACCGGGACCAATGACTGGATCGATTGCGAGTTCGTGACGCCCACCGGAAGGACCGAAGCGGAGGAGCGGCAGAACTTCGCCAACTGGTACCACTACCACCGGACACGTATGAAGGCCGCCAAGGCTGGCTCCAGCGCCGCGTTCGCAGGCCTGGATGGCAGCGCCGTCCGGGTGGGCTACCAGACCATCCACAACCGCAGCAACTTCCTCATTCCGGTGGGTGACGGAAACGACGGGCGCTTCGTGGACACACCGGGTGGAGACGGAGTTGCGGCCACAAACAGTCGAACGACATGGTATTCGCGTCTGTTTGCGGCCACCTCGAGGGACGGCACACCGTTGCGCCGCGCGCTGGACCAGGCTGGCAAGTATTTCGAGCGGACCGATGCGGAGGGTCCTTACGGTCCCTTGTCCGGCGCTGACCAGTTGGCTTACGCGTGCCGGCAGAACTTCTCCATCCTGACCACAGACGGCTTCTGGAACGACCTCAATGCCGGTGTCATGAGTACCAATGCGCTGCCCGGGTATTCCTTCACGGCACCCGGCAACTCGGACAACACGGATGGAACCGCGATCACCGGTCCGAGGAACCAGTCGTACACCTATGAGAGAGCGAGGCCTTACCGCGACAGTCAGACCGACACCCTGGCGGACGTCGCAATGCGCTATTGGAAGCGCGACCTCCGCCCTGACATGAGCAATGTCGTTCCGTCTTCGGCCGCCAATCCGGCATTCTGGCAGCACATGGTGACCTTCGGCATTTCGATCGGTGCCAGGGGTGAACTCAATCCGGCTACGGACCTGCCCAGACTGACTTCGGGCGCCATTTCTTGGCCGAGTATCGCTCCGAATAACGATAGCGGTTCTGCTGCAGTTGCCGGGAGAATCGATGATCTCTGGCACGCAGCCGTGAACAGTCGTGGACAGTTCTACCAGGCGAACAATCCTGACGAATTCGTGGAAGGCCTCAGGAACGCTCTTGCGGCGATCACGCAGCGGACGAGTTCATACTCCAACGTCGCGACCAACTCGGTTTCGCTGGATGCCGGCACCAAGGTGTTCAACGCCAGCTATGTCTCGGGCATCTGGACAGGTTCGATCACGGCCCGCTCGGTCTCCGCGGCCGGCGTTTCTGCCGAGAGTCTCTGGACATCCTCGGTGCCGTCCTTCGCGACACGACGGAACCGGGTCTTCACGTTCACCGGTGCAGCGGGTGCCAGCTTCCCCACCACGGGACAGACCACCTTGCTGGCCAGGACCGGCGGGGCGGCGAACTATCCTGTCAGTGGCGCCAACAACGCCAACTACATCAAGGGCGACACCAGCCTCGAGGAGCGCCTTGGAACGGGTTCCCTGAGAAACAGGACATCGCTGCTCGGAGACATCGTCGGTTCTTCCCCCGCTTATCTCAAGAACGACAACGGCGAGTTCGTGTTCGTGGGTGCGAACGACGGCATGCTGCATGCGTTCGACGCCAGCGATGGCCGCGAGGTCTTTGCCTATGTGCCGGGTCTCATAGACATTTCCAGGCTGGCAGACATCAGCCGCCCTGATTACGCGCACAGGTTCTTCGTCGACGGCCCCGTCGTGGTCAGCCCGGATAGCCTGACCCCGGACAGCAATATTCTCGTGGGTTCGCTCGGCAAGGGCGGCAAGGGCTTGTTCGCCCTCGACGTCACCAGCGCCGGTGAATTCGGTGCCGGCAACGTGAAGTGGGAGCGTGCGGAAACGCCCGGGAACCACATGGGACTGGTGATGGGCAAACCGATCCTGGGCCGTCTGCAGGGAGGCACCAATGCGGTGATCGTTGCCAATGGCGTCAACAGCCAGAGCAACCGGGCCGCCCTGGTCGTCCTCAACCTTGATACCGGTGCGGTTATCGGGGAGATCGATACGGGAGCAGGTTCCGCCGACGCTCCCAACGGCCTGTCGGCGCCGACCGCGGTGTTCGGTTACGACGGCCGGACGATCGCGTATGTCTACGCCGGCGACATGCTTGGCAATGTGTGGAAGTTCGACCTGAGTGCACAGAATGCAGGCTCGTGGAGCGTGACGCGACTCTTTACCGCCGTTGATGCGGAGGAGACTCCGCAGCCCATCACGGGCGGGCTGGCGCTGTCGATCAATCCGCGCACCTTCGAACGTTGGGTCTTCTTCGGTACCGGGCGGTTCCTCACCGCGTGGGACGCCGATCCCGAGAACGCCACGCCCCAGAGCATGTACGGGTTTGTCGAGCCTTCCGATGCCGCATGGACCCGCGACGATCTCGTGGGGCGAGAGATCGTGGCGGTTGGTGAGCAGGGGGGGATGGAAGTCCGTGGATTCCAGGAATACGAGGCCGTACCGGCGGACAAGCAGGGCTGGTATATCGATCTGCCGGGAACGGCGGAGCGGATCATCCAGGATGCTCAGGTCGCTTCCGGTTACCTCGTGACCGCCAGCATGATGCCCACCGGTGATGTCTGTGAAGCCGATGGCACCGGCTACATCAACGCTCTCGACGCGTTCACGGGCACGAGCGGCGGAACTTCCTATTTCGACCTGGATGGCGACGGCAACACGGGTGACGAAACCATTGGCGGTGTGCCGATCGGCTCCATCAACCCCGGTATTGGCATGCCCACGCTTCCCAACCTGCTTCGCGGCCGTTTGGTCACGGGCGGCTCGGGTGGTGGCGAAGTGGCGTCGACCCCGACGATCAGGCCTCGTTGGGACCGTGTATCGTGGCGCGAGATCAGGGGGGAGTGATTCGTGGAGTCCACTATCAATAGCAAGCAGCACCACGCTGGCCGTCGCGCCTCCGGCTTCAGCCTCATCGAGGTGATGGTGGTGGTGGCGATCATCGGCATCATCGCCACGATCGCCCTGCCCAGTTACAACGAGCACGTCCGCAAGACGCGGCGGGCCGCCGGCGGGGCATGCGCGATGGCGGTGGCACAGCAGATGGAACGCTTCTACACGGCGAACCTCACCTATGACGGCGCGGAAGACAACCTCGCCGCCTATACCGCGACCTGCCAGGACAGCGCGCTGGACTTCTACACCATGGACATCGAAGCGGACGGCCGCGAGTACACGATCAGTGCGGCCCCGACAGGCAGCCATTCGGAAGACGCCTGCGGCACCCTGAGCGTCAACCAGACGGGTGCCAGGGCCGCCAGCGGCGAGGGCACGAGTTGCTGGTAAGTCGGCAACGGATATCCCGACAAGTACAGGAAGGCCCGCGGCAAGCCGCGGGCCTTCCTGTTTCCGGGTCCTACGAAGGGCAGGATGTGCCGCCCGGCCCGCGCTCGCTGCGCGGCCGCCCAGCATTGTTGACGACCACCGCCGCCAGACGCTGGCCATCGCGGTCGCAGATGTTGATCGTGAGGTTGCTGCCCGCGCTGCGGCCGTCGGGCATGTAGCGCAGGTAGCTGCGCCCGGCCGAGCTGAGGATGCGCAGGTGCCGGCTCCGCGGCTGGGGATCGAACTGCAGGACGTCGGAGGCCTGGGCGGGGCGGCGGGTGTTGTCCCCGTCCACGAACATCATCCAGCCCTGGCTCCAGTCGCTGCCGCGCAGACAGGTCTGGCCATCGGTGCTGGGGCACAGCACGGTGGGGCGACGGTGCTTGACCGCCGCCAGCCGGGCATAGCTCATGTGGCTGACGAGGGCTGCGACGGCGGATGCCGCCCGCTGCCGTTCAAGCAGAGCCGCGAAGGCCGGCAGCGCGACGGCCAGCAGGATCGAGAGGATCGAAACCGAGGTCATGACCTCGACAAGGGTGAAGCCGGTTGCCTTCCGTGTCATGACGCCTCCTGGCCCGGCGTCCGTGCCGGGCAGGTACAGCGTCGGGCAAGGGGCCTGTCGTGCGGATCAGGCGGCCGGCGTTCCGGGAGTCGGGAAAACTCGCGTCCTCACGCCCTCGGACTCCGCTCCTCCCTCACCTTCGGCCGCCGGTCACTGAGCAACACGCTCACCACGATCCCCAGCCCCAGCGCCGACGCCAGCAGGAACATCACCATCGCCACCGCCGGGTAGCCGAACAGCTTGGGCCCGGCCACGTCACCGCGCATCAGCATCGCGCTGGCCAGGATCAGCGCGGCCACGATCACGCCGGCGGCCACGCGGTTGGCGATCTTCTGCAGGTTCTCCGTCAGCCGCGATTCCTGGATGCCAGCCACGCGCACCTGCAGCTTGTTCTCCGACGCCAGCGACAGGATGGTGGACAGCTTGCGCGGTGCTTCCTGCAACAGGGCCTGCAGTTCCATGGCATCGCCGGCCAAGCGCGCGGGCGAGAAGGCCTGGCGCACGCGCTGGCGCATCAGGGTCTGGAGGTGGCTCTCCACGGCCTGGCGAACGTCCAGGTCGGGATCCAGGGCGTCGCAAACGCCTTCGAGGTTGAGCAGGGTCTTGCCCAGGGCGTTCATTTCCGGCGGCGTGCGCAGGCCGCAGGCCACGCCCAGGCGGGCGAGTTCCATCATCAGACGGCCTTCGGACAGGGCCTGCGAGCTGCCCTGGGCGGCGTAGCGGGCGATCATGTAGCCGACTTCGCGCACGTAGCGGACTTCGTCGAAGTCCTCCAGCCGGATCGACATGGCGATGGATTCGGCGGCGACGTCCTCGCCGCGGCCGTCGATGGCGGAGAACAGCAGCTTCAGCAGGTGCTCGCGCTGCCGCGGCGGCACGTGTGCGACCATGCCGAGGTCGAAGATCGCCAGGCGGCCATCGTCGGTCACCAGCAGGTTGCCGGGGTGCGGGTCGGCGTGGATCTCGCCGTGTACGAAGACCTGGTCGAGGTAGCCGCGCATCAGCGCGGCGGCGAGCGGCTGGTAGTCGTTTTCGGTGCGGCGCAGGCCGCCCAGGGCGGTGGCCTTGGTGCCGCGCACGAGCTCCATCGTGAGCACGCGGCGCGAGGTGAAGTCGCGGAACGGGGCGGGCAGCACCAGTTCGGGATACGCGGCCAGGCGTTCGGCGAAACGCTCCAGGTTGTCGGCTTCGGTGCGGTAGTCGAGTTCGGCCAGCAGTGACTTGCGGAATTCGTGCACCCAGTCGGAGAAGCGCAGGCGGCGGCCGATGCCGGTGTGGGTGTCGACGCGGTCGGCGATGCCGGCCAGGGTGTCGAGGTCGGCGCGGATCACGGCGTCGACGCCGGGGCGCTGCACCTTGACCGCGACTTCGCGGCCGTCGTTGAGCACGGCGCGGTGCACCTGGGCGATGGAGGCGGTGCCCAGGGGGACCTCGTCGAATTCGCGGAACAGCTTGCCCACGCGCACGCCGAGTTCGGATTCGATGATCGCGCGCACTTCGTCGACCGGCACCGGGGCCACGTCGTCCTGCATGCGCTCCAGGGCGGCGAGGTAGGCGGGCGGCACCATGTCCGGGCGCGTCGAGAGCGACTGGCCGAGCTTGATGAAGGTCGGGCCCAGGGCTTCGAGGTCGCGGACGAAGGCTTCGGGGCCGGTGTCGTCGCCCTCGGCTTCGGTGGCCTCGACGGGGTCCTCCCCGGTCTCGAGGTCGGGGCCGGCAAAGACGCCGGCCCCGCGGTGCTTCAGGATGAACTTCAGTACCTGGGCGCTGCGCGCCATGCTGCTGTTTGCGGCCATGGGCCCTCCTTTGCGCCAATGTAGCCGGAGCGGCGTCAAGGCGGTGGCGTGGCCGGTGGCTCGTACCCGCCGACGGGCGCTTTGTCGCCGGATCGGGGGTTCCGTCGCAAGGCCCGCGAAGCTGGCGCGGCGGCTGGGTATGCTCCGCCGCAATCCCATCCGCAAGCGGCCCTCCCGTGATCAAGAGCTTCTTCTTCGTCCTCCGCCTCGCCGTCGCCTGGTTCCTGGCGGTGGTGCTGGTGGCCATCATGTGGTCCGAGCTGCCGCTGCTGGGGCGCGTGGACTGGCCGGTCGTGTTGCTGGGCATGGTGACGATGGCGCTGGTGGTCGCGGGTGCGCTGTCGCACCTGGGGCGGGTCCGGTTGATCGCGGGTCACATCGACAAGTCGGTGTTGTCCAACCGCCAGCGGCGGCAGGTGGAGATCCCGCTGGAGGCCGGCGAGGCCTTCGACCTGGTCGAGGCCGCCGTGCGCGAGCTGCCGCGGGTCGAGCAGGTCGAGGCAGCGCGCGACAGCCTGCAGCTGCGCGCCAAGGTTGGTCGGCCGCAGACCTATGGCGGGCATCCGCTGGGCCGCTGGAACCCGCTGCTGTGGTTCGGTATCCCGCGGAACCAGATCCAGGCGACGGTCACGCCCGGCCACGACAGCGGCAGCGTCACCCTGATCTGCGAGTCCGAGTCGCCGGCCTGGAGCGACTGGTTCCTGGTTGACGACGGAACCAACTACGAGAACGCCGAGGCGATCACCCGCGCCATCAGCCGCCGCGTCGCCGAGCACCGCCGCGGCGAGAAGGCCGCCGCCGTGCAGACCGCCACCGAGAAGGAACTCGCGGTCGCGAAGCTGGGCCTGCTGCACGCCCAGGTCGAGCCGCACTTCCTCTACAACACGCTGGCCAGCGCCCAGCTGCTGGCGCGCAGCGATCCGCCGCGCGCCGACGAGATGCTCGGCCACCTGATCCAGTACCTGCGCCACTCGCTGCCGAGCACCGGCGACGAACTCTCGACGCTGGGGGAGGAGCTGGAACGCGCCGTGGCCTACCTGGAGATCCTGAAGATCCGCATGGGCCCGCGTCTGGACGTGCAGGTGGACGTGCCGGAAAACCTGCGCGCCACGCCCTTGCCGCCGATGATGCTGCAGACCCTGGTCGAGAACGCGATCAAGCACGGCCTGGAGCCGCGCACCGCCGGCGGCACGGTGTGGATCCGCGCCCGCGCCAGCGAAGGCACGGTGGCGGTGACGGTGGCCGACGACGGCGACGGTTTCAGCGCCAAGACCAGCGGCACCGGCATCGGCCTGAAGAACGTGCGCGAGCGCCTGCGCCTGGTGTTCGGCGGCGAGGCCGCGCTGGCGGTCGTCGCCAATTTCCCGGCGGGCGTGGCGGCGACGATCACCCTGCCCGCCAGCGAGGGAGTCCGCAGCCATGTCTGACATCGCCTGGACCTGCGTCGTCGCCGAGGACGAGGCGCTGCTGCGGCGCTCGCTGCTCGACCAGCTGCAGCGCGCCTGGCCGGCCCTGCGCGTGGTGGCGGAGTGCGAGGACGGTGCGAGCGCGCTGGAGGCGATCGCCGGACACCGGCCCGAGGTCGCCTTCCTCGACATCCGCATGCCGGGCCTGAACGGCCTGGAAGTGGCGGCCGCGGCGGCCGAGGCGAGCCCGGGCACGCGCATCGTCTTCGTCACCGCCTATGACCAGTACGCGGTGGATGCCTTCGAGCGCGGCGCGATCGACTACCTGCTGAAACCCATCTCGCCCGAGCGCCTGGACGCCACCGTGCAGCGCCTGCAGGCGCGTGGCGGCAGCGACGCGGTCGCGCTGACGAAGCTGCTGGAGCGCATCGGCCCGCCGCCCCCGCGCGCGGACGCGCCGCCGCCGCTGACCTGGCTCACCGCCAGCGCCGGCCGCGAGACGCGCCTGGTGCTGGTGGAGGACGTGGCCTATTTCCGCGCCGACAACAAGTACACGACGGTGGTCACGGAGGGGGGCGAGGCGCTGCTGCGCACGCCGATCCGCGAGCTGCTGGGCGTGCTGGATCCGACGATCTTCAAGCAGATCCACCGCTCGACGATCGTCAACCTCAAGGCCATCGCCGGCATCACGCGCGACGAGAGCGGGCGCGGAACGGTCCGCTTGAAGTCGCGGCCGGAGACGCTGGCGGTCAGCCAGACCTTCATGCCGCTGTTCCGTCACATGTAGCGGCCGCGGGCCGTCCAGTACTGCATTGCTGCACCGCCACCCCTGCGAGGTGACCCGTGAACAAGCTCATTGTCCTGTGCTATTTCGTGCTTTCGCTGTTCGGCTGCGAGGTGGGCGGCACGACCTTCGTGCACCGCACCAGCGTGGATGGCACTGATGCGCTCTACAGCAAGGCGCATGTGCAGGCCGGCGTGGCCCGGTTCGAATGCCTGCGCAGTGAAAGCGGGCAGTGTTACTACACGGTCTATCCGCAGGGCTGCGCGCCTGCGGTGGCGGGGACCGACGTCGCCGCGGCGGGACAGGCTGGCGCGTGCCCCGCGGAGCCGGTCCGGCGCTTCATCGTCGCCAGCGGCGACAGCCGGCAGATCACCGGCCTGCGGGATTTCAGCCTGTGCGTGAGCGCTGATGGTGGCGTGCGCGGGCCGGACTGCGAGGTTGCCGAACCGGTAGCCGCGCGCTGAGGCGTGTCCAGCAAAAAGGGCTTGCGGATTGTTCCGCAAGCCCTTGAATTTTTTGGCGCCCGAAGTTGGACTCGAACCAACGACCCCCTGATTAACAGTCAAGTGCTCTAACCGGCTGAGCTATTCGGGCGGGGACGCACATTTTAGTGTTTGCGCCGCCGGGGTCAAGGATTGGGCGCGGCTTTCCGGTTCAGGGACAGGCCGGGTCCGAAGGCGGACCGGGTCGGGGCAGCCGCCTGCAGGGCCTGATGGCGCTGGAATCGGCCTGACGGGTGGGGTTCGGGTCGGAGAAAGCTGTCTGGCGGGTGAGGCGGTGGGGCGGTCCCGGCTGCAGCCCCTCCTACAATGGGAGGATGACTGCTCCGGACTACCCCCGCTTCCAGCTCGTTTCCCCCTACCGGCCCGCCGGCGACCAGCCGCAGGCCATCGAGCGCCTGGTGGCGGGCTTCGAGGGCGGCCTGGCCGCGCAGACCCTGCTAGGTGTCACCGGTTCGGGCAAGACCTACACCATCGCCAACGTGGTCGAGGCGGTTCAGAAGCCCACCATCGTGATGGCGCCCAACAAGACGCTGGCCGCCCAGCTCTACGGCGAATTCAAGTCCTTCTTCCCGCACAACGCGGTCGAGTACTTCGTCAGCTACTACGACTACTACCAGCCCGAGGCTTACGTGCCCTCGTCGGACACCTTCATCGAGAAGGACAGTTCGATGAACGAGCACATCGAGCAGATGCGGCTGTCGGCGACCAAGGCGCTGCTGTCGCGGCCCGACGCGCTGATCGTGGCCACGGTGTCGGCGATCTACGGCTTGGGCGATCCCGAGGACTACCTGAAGCTGCGCCTGATCCTGGCCCGCGGCGAGTTGATCGAGCAGCGCCAGCTGATCCGCCAGCTCACCGAGTTGCAGTACACGCGCAACGACACCGAGCTGCGCCGCGGCACCTACCGGGTGCGCGGCGAGGTGATCGACGTGCATCCGGCGGAGTCGGAAAGCGAGGCGCTGCGCATCGAGCTGTTCGATGGCGAAGTGGAGAACCTGAGTCTGTTCGATCCGCTCACAGGCGAAGTGCTGCGAAAAGTGCCGCGCTACACCGTGTATCCGAAGACCCATTACGCCAGCACCCGCGAGAGCGTGCTCAACGCCATCGAGACCATCAAGGTCGAGCTGAAAGGCCATCTCGAGAAGCTGTACGCGGAAAACCGGCTGGTCGAGGCCCAGCGCCTGGCGCAGCGCACCCAGTTCGACCTGGAGATGATGGCCGAGGTCGGCTACTGCAACGGCATCGAGAACTACTCGCGGCACCTGACCCGGCGTGCGGCCGGCGAGGCGCCGCCGACGCTGTTCGACTACCTGCCGCCGGACGCGCTGCTGGTGGTCGACGAATCGCACGTGACCGTGCCGCAGATCGGCGGCATGTACCGCGGCGACCGCGCGCGCAAGGAGACGCTGGTGGAGTTCGGCTTCCGGCTGCCGTCGGCGCTGGACAACCGGCCGCTGCGCTTCGAAGAGTGGGAGGATCGCGCGCCGCGCACGATCTTCGTCTCGGCCACGCCCGGCAAGTACGAGCTGGAGCACTCCGGCGACGACGTGGTGGAGCTGGTGGTGCGGCCCACCGGCCTGGTCGATCCCGAGGTCGAGATCCGCCCGGTGGCAACCCAGGTCGACGACGTGCTGGGCGAGATCCACCAGCGCGTGGCCATGGGCGACCGCGTGCTGATCACCACGCTGACCAAGCGCATGGCCGAGAACCTGACCGAATACCTCGGCGAGCACGATGTGCGCGTGCGCTACCTGCACTCCGACGTCGACACCGTGGAGCGGGTGGAGATCATCCGCGACCTGCGCCTGGGCCAGTTCGACGTGCTGGTGGGCATCAACCTGCTGCGCGAGGGCCTGGACATGCCCGAGGTGTCGCTGGTGGCGATCCTGGACGCGGACAAGGAGGGCTTCCTGCGTTCGACCGGCTCGCTGATCCAGACCATCGGCCGCGCGGCGCGCAACCTGCGCGGTAAGGCGATCCTCTATGCGGACAAGGTCACCGATTCGATGAAGCGCGCGATCGAGGAGACCGACCGCCGGCGCCAGAAGCAGGTCGAATACAACGCCGAGCACGGCATCACCCCGCGCTCGGTGGCGCGTCCGGTCATGGACATCATGGAGGGCGCCCGCAGCGACGCCGCCGAGGCCCGCGCCAGCGGTCGCGGCCGGGGCCGCAAGGTGGCCGAGCAGGGCGAGGACTACGCCCGGATGGACCCGGCCCGTGCCGCGGCGAGGCTCAAGGAGCTGGAGCAGCAGATGTACCAGCACGCCCGCGACCTGGAGTTCGAGGAGGCCGCCTCCGTCCGCGACCGCATCCAGGCCCTCAGGGAGACCATGCTGGCCGCCCGCTGAGGCTTGCCGCGGGGCCGGCCAGCGGCTAGAATTCGCGTCCCTTCGGGGCGGTTAGCTCAGCGGTAGAGCACTACCTTGACATGGTAGGGGTCACAGGTTCGAACCCTGTACCGCCCACCACGCCGGACGGCGTGGCTCCCGAAGCGGCATCCCCTTGGACGTTGAGGCGGGCATGTCCTTCAACATCCGCCAGATCTTCGCAGCCCTGAACGACGCCGACGCGGACTACGTGGTCGTTGGCGGCTTCGCCGTGATCCTCCATGGCTACCTGCGCGCAACGGCCGATCTCGACCTGGCGGTCGGGCTGTCGCCGGAGAACGCGGCGCGTGCGATGGAGGCCCTGGCCGCGATCGGCCTCCAGTCCCGCCTGCCGGTTCCCATGGCGGATTTCGCCGACCCCGCAAAGCGTGGCGAGTGGGGCAAGCGCAACATGTCCGTGTTCCCGCTGTGGGATCCATCGAACCCGCTGCGGTCGGTCGACGTGTTCATCGACGAGCCTGTCGCCTTCGAGGAGCTGCTGCGTGATGCCGTGCGCAAGGATCTCGACGGGCTGTCGATCCCGGTGGCCAGCATCGACCACCTGATCCGGATGAAGGCGGATGTGGGCCGTCCGCGGGATATGGAGGACATCGCGAAGCTGCGCGAGATCCGCGATGCTGCGGTGGGAGGTTCCGGATGATGGACGAAGCACCCATCGACTTCGAAGCGCTGGAGCACGAGCAACTGCTGGCCTGGGTGGCGCTCCCGGTGGCGGCCAAGGTCGATTTTTTCGAGGAGATGGTCGAAATCGCCTACCTCAGCGGAGCGCTGTCGCCCGAGCGCCTGGCCCTGCGCGACGGAGCGCCGAGCGGGCGTTTGCCCTGAGCAAAATCCGGGCTCCGGCCCATCAATTCGCCGTGCCTTCGCCTTCCGTCGCGCCCGGCTGCCCCCGCTCCTCGACGTCCCTGTGCAGGATCCGCCGGATCTCCAGGATCGCCGCCGCGCTTTCCTGCACGGTATGCCCGGAGATGATCACCTTCTCCGACAGCGCGCCCGCCAGGTGGGCGCTGCGGTAGGGCACCAGGCCGTCGTCGGAGTCTTCCAGCGCCACCGAGCCATCGGCCTGGGCGATGATGCTGTGGTAGCGCACGCGCGGCGAGATCGGCAGGTCGGCGGCGGCGCGCACGAAGGGGTCGTTCTCGCTCAGGTTGTCGATGCTGTTGGGGATGGCCAGGCCGTCGGGCGGTGCGTCCTCGCCGGTGACGATTTCGCCGACTTCCTCCAGCACGGTCAGCGGCAGCCGCACCAGGCGCGCGAGGAAGCGGCCGAAGCGGCTGCCGGCCACGACGGTGCCGCGGTGCGGGGAGGCGATGAAGATCACCCGTTCCACGCCCGCCAGCGGCTGGAAGCGCAGCATCCGGTCCAGCCGTGGCCCCGCGCGCTGAAGGCGGCCATCGTCGAGTTCATAGTTCGCGCGGGCCCAGTCCCACAGCTGCTCGTCGGACGTGGACACCAGCAGCCGCGACAGCACGCCGCCCATGCTGTGGCCGATCAGCACGATGTCGCGCGAGGCTTGCGCAGTTCCCTGGGGGTCGAAGTGGCGCAGGGTGTCGGTGAACACGCGGCGGATCGCGGCCTGGTTCAGCACCAGCGGAGCGTTGGTGGGGTAGTAGACCTGCCAGATCTGGAATTCGCGGCGCAGGGTCTCGTCGCCCATCACTTCGTTGGCCACGTTCACCCAGGCCTCGGGGCTGCTGGCCAGGCCGTGGATCATCAGCAGGATCCGGCGGTCGGGATCGTAGGGCTGCATCAGGTACAGGTGCGGGCGGGTGATGCCCTGCTCGCGGCCGAACAGGGTCTGCAGCGACTGCCGGTTGAAGCCGGAGCGCGCCAGCCACAGGCCGTAGCCGGCGCTGTAGTTGGCCGCCAGCGGCACGTCCAGGCCGTGCAGTTCGATGGCGTGCTCGTCGTAGGGGTCGTGCGCGCTGATGGTCAGCTCGCGGGTGGCGAGCAGGCTGTCCAGGTCGTCGCCGGCGAAGCGGACCAGCAGGGTCAGGGCCGGCGAGGGCATCTCGCTGTACGCGCGCGGGCGCGGGCGGCGGCGTTCGGGCCTGCCGTCGCCTTCACCGTCGCCGTCGTGGCCGGGTTGGGCGTCGTCGTCGGCCGTGGCGACGGTGGTCACCGGGTCGTCGCCCATCACCGCCACCACTTCGGCGCCGAAGCCGTCGCGGCGGTAGATGCTGCGCAGGCCGGCGAAGTTCAGCGCCGAGGCCGGCACCAGTTCCTTCGGCATGTCCACGCCCTCGGGCATGCGCACGCGCGCCATGTCGCTGTGGACGGTCCAGCCGGCCATGTCGAGCGTGGCCTCGCCGGATGCGTCGAGGCCGGCGGTGGCCGCCGGGGCCGAGCCCTCCGTCGCCTGTCCGCGGCCCGCCTGCCAGCGCGCGAACATGCCGCTGGCCGCCTGCTGCACGGCGTAGTTGTAGTAGTCGCGAACCTGGGTCTGGCGGTCCTCGAAGGCGCGCTCGCCCGGGGCGCGCTCGCTGAAGAACAGGTAGGCGTAGGCGTGGCGCGCGGCTTCCAGCCAGGCGTCGAGCTGCGCGTCATCGACGGGCACGGCGTCGGCCGGGGTCAGCGCGATCGCCTGCTGCGTCCAGAGTTCGGCCAGTGCGGCCAGCCGCCGCTCTTCGAGGATGCCGGCAACGCCGGCCAGCGCGGGCATGCACGCGGGTACCGGTGGGTTCGCACACTCGCCCTCGTCCAGCCCGGCCACGCGCAGGGTTTCCTGGGTGGCGGCGCTCAGCCGGTCGGCGGTGAGGATGTCGCCGCGCTTCATGGCGATGTACTCGCCCGGCCCCAGGGGCTCGGCCTCCACCCGCGGCGCGAACTCCTTCAGGATCGCGCAGCCGCCAAGCAGGAACATCAGGCTGGCCGCAAGCAGTGGCCGTGCGAGGCGCTCCACGCAGGTCACCGCTCCAGCTCCGCGGCCGGGATGCCGGGCACCTGTTGGCGGATCGCGCGCGAGAAGGCGGTCTCGTCCGCGGTGTCCGCGGGCACCGCGAGCGCGCGCGGGTTGATCCAGCTGCGGGACTCCAGTTCGTCGAAACCGTGGCCGGGCACGAGTCCGCCCTGGTCGTAGACGTATTCGGCGAAGTGGCCCGACAGCAGCAGGCGATGGTCCATGGGCAGTCCCGGGGCGACGTGGCGGGCGATGTCGAAGATGACGGTGGTGCAGTTGCTGGTCAGCGAATTGTAGAAGGCCGGTCGCTGCTGCAGCGCGTCGGCCTGGACCACGTAGCCGAGGAACATCCGGCGCAGGGCCTCGGGCGGGATGTGCAGGCGGTACAGGTGGACGTCCTCGCCGCGGGCATTGCTGCGGGTGCGGATGATGTCGCGCTCGTCCGCGGCCACCAGCACCTGTTCGAAGCTGCGGAAGAACCCGCCCAGCGCCGAGAACTCCTCGTCGCGCTCCTTGCGGATTTCGACCGAGAATACGATCCGCTGGCCGTCGTCGAAGCCGAAGGACACCAGGGTGTGGGCGATGTGCGGGCCCATCCAGTACGACAGCACCAGGTCGGCGGTGGCGAGCCGGGCGAGGTCGTATTCGCGGGTTTCCCAGCGCGGCGTGTAGTCGGTTTCGCTGCGCCATTCGAAGTTGCGCACGTTGCGCAGGACCACGCGGTCGCCCCGGACATCGGCATCGAGCAGGCGGGCGACGTCGTCGGCCCAGTCGCGTTCGTGCGAGGGCGTGAGCGAGAACCACCAGAGCAACAGCGCGGCCAGCCCCGCAGTGAACGCGGCCAGCAGCGGGCGCCGGGTGCAGCGCGGGCGGCTCCACGCGAGCGCCATGCAGGTGGCCATCCCCAGCAGGCACCACGCTGCGATCAGGGCCGTGCGCAGCGGGAGCGGCCCCGGGAACTGGAACCTGAGCAGCAGGCAGCCCCAGGCGGTGGCGGCGACGACCAGCAGGCCGCACACGCCGACCAGCATCGCCCGGAGGATTCCCTTCTTGGGCCACTTCATTTGCAGGTCCGCTTCACATGGGTCACACCGCGCGAAGGATAACTTGCGCCGCGCCGCAGTCCGCGGCGCGGGAGTCCTTCCATGATCAAGTGGGCCATCATCTTCGCCGTCATCGGCCTCATCGCCGGTGCGCTCGGCTTCACCGGCGCCGCGGGTGCCGCGATGGGCATTGCCAAGTTCCTGTTCTTCGCCGCGATCATCATCGCGGTGGTGCTGTTCCTGCTGGGCGTGACCGTCTACAAAAAGGTCACCTGACCGGCATCACCTCGGACGCGGCTACTTCGCGCACGAAGCAGGCGCGATAGGCCGCGAGGTCGGGCAGGCCGATGCCGTAGGGGTCGCCGGCGACGTAAAGGGTCGCGTGCGGCACGCCGCAGTCGATGCCCAGGCCGCTGTCGCGCGCCAGCAGGTGGCGGAACTCCGCGAAGCCCGGCGCCTGCAGGTGTTCCACCAGCGACCAGGCTTGCACCGGGCCGTTCCATTCCTGCTTGGTCTTGTGCAGCAGGGCGTAGCGGCCGGTGCCGTGCGGCTGCCATTCGACGGCATCGAACAGGCCGCGGACGTGGTCTTCGCCCAGTTGGGAGCGCAGCGCGCTGCCGGCGTCGCGGCCGAGCAGGGTCATGTGCAGTTCGCGCTTGCGTTCCAGCACGTGCCCGTCCAGGCGCAGCCGCAGCGGCATGCCCGGCGGTAGCAGCGGCTGCGGATCGAGGGGCAGCGCGAGGCTGCCATCTTCGCGGAATCCGGGCCAGCGCATCGGCAAGCCTCCTCCCGTGGGTCCGGGCCGCAGCTTACGCTAAGCTGCGCGGCAGCCGGACATCGGCGACACCACGGAAGGTGACATGGACAGGATCAGGATGACGCTGGCACTCGCGTGCCTGTGCGCGGCGCTGGCCGCGGGAATGTGGCTCTCGGGCGTGCTCGTGCTGAAGCTGATCGGCATTGACGGCATGGCCTCAGGCTGGGTCACGTATTTCGATTATCTGCGGGTGATATCGCATCCGGAGGTCGCGCCGTACGCGGGCCGCATACGGCTGGCCGGGGGCATCGGCATCGGCCTTCCGCTGCTGGCCGCCAGCGTGCCGGTGTTCTTCCTGCTGCGGCCGGCGCGGCGCGCGACGCATGGCAGGGCGCGCTTCGCCAACGTCTTCGACATTGCGCGCCGCGGGCTGTTCACCCGCTCCGGCCACGGCATCGTGGTCGGCCGCTGGTGCGGGCGCCTGCTGCGCCTGGACGGCCAGCAGTCGGTGGTCCTGGCCGCGCCCACGCGCTCGGGCAAGGGCGTGGGCGTGGTGGTGCCCAACCTGCTCGACTACCGCGGCTCGGTGGTGGTGCTCGACATCAAGCAGGAGAACTTCGCGCTCACCAGCGGCTGGCGGGCGGCGCAGGGGCAGGCGGTGTACCTGTTCAATCCCTTCGCAGAGGACCAGCGCACGCACCGCTGGAACCCGCTGTCGTATGTCTCGACCGAGCCGCTGCAGCGGGTGTCCGACCTGCAGGGCATCGCCAACCTGCTGTATCCCGATGCGGGCCCGGAGCAGAAGTTCTGGACCAGCCAGGCGCGCAACGCCTTCATGGCCTTCGCGCTGTACCTGTTCGACCACTACGAGGCGCAGCGCCGGGATGGCGTGCCGGAAGAATGCCAGCTGTTCCCGACCATCGGCCATGTGTTCCGGCTGTCTTCGTCGGAGGGCACGTCCGCGCGCCAGCACCTGCAGGAGCTGGCCGCGCGGCCCTTCCTGGGCGAGCACGCGCGGCGCGCCTTCGGCAACCTGCTGTCGCAGGCGGAGGAGACCTTCGCCTCGATCCTGGGCAGCTTCCGCGAGCCGCTCAATCCCTGGATCGATCCCGTGCTCGATGCCGCCACCAGCGGCAACGACTTCCTGCTCGACGACCTGCGGCGCCGGCCGATGACGGTCTACGTCGGCGTGCAGCCGCACCGCCTGGCGGAGGCGCGGCCGCTGCTCAACCTGTTCTTCAGCCAGCTGATCAACCTGAACACGAGGACGCTGCCGCAGGACGATCCCTGCCTGCGCCAGCAGTGCCTGCTGCTGATGGACGAGTTCACCGCGCTGGGGCGCGTCGACATCATCGCCACCGCCATGGCCTACATGGCCGGCTACAACCTGCGCCTGCTGCCGGTGATCCAGAGCATGGCCCAGCTCGACGCGGTCTACGGCAAGGACGTGGCGCGCGCCATCGTCACCAACCACGCCATGCAGGTGGTGTTCGCCCCCCGCGAGCAGCAGGACGCCAACGACTATTCGGAGATGCTGGGCTACACCACGCTGCGCCGGCGCAGCCTGACCCGCGGCCGCCGCCGCCGGGATGTCAGCCGCAGCGAGAGCGAGGAGCGGCGCGCGCTGATGCTGCCGCAGGAGCTCAAGGCCATGGGGCCGGAGCGGGAGATCCTGTTTTGCGAGGGCATGGCGCACGCGGTGCGCTGCCGCAAGATCCGCTACTACGCCGAGGGCCGCTACCGCGCGCGCCTGCTGCCACCGGTGGTGGTCGCGCCGCTCTCCACAAGCCTGACGACGCGGTAAACGCCGGTATGCGGATCTCGCGCACGCGGGCGCGGGCGGCGTATCGTTGGTGGCTGCTCCCCCAGCATCACTGCGAGGTGACCCATGAAGCACGCCTTCATTACCACCGCCATCGTGGCCGCCCTGGCCTTCGTCGCGGCACCCGTCGCCGTCCACGCCCAGGACGAGCCGGAAGAGGCCGCGCGCAGCCGCGCCAAGGATGCGCGCAAGGCCGATGACCGCTTCTGCATCGAGCAGACCGGCTCGCGCATTACGGCCGCGCGCAACGCCCGTTCACGCAGCGACCAGAAGGAATGCGTCGCCGCCGGTGGCCGCGTCTATACCCGCGAGGACATCGAGAAGACGGGTTCGGTCGATCTCCGGGATGCGCTGCGCCGGCTGGATCCCTCGATCCGCTGAGCCTCACCCGTGTCACATGGGCGCCCGGCGATGCCGGGCGCCCGCGGTTTGGAGGCCAGTCATTGGCCCCCGCGACGCCCGGCCATCGTGCCGGGCGTCTTCTTTCCGGGCGATGCGATAATCCGGGGTCCGTTCCCATGGTGAAGCCCCGCCCATGTCCACCCGTCACGACCCCTCCCGCACCGTCCGCGCCCCCCGTGGCACCGACCTCAGCTGCCGCTCCTGGCTGACCGAGGCGCCGTACCGGATGCTCCAGAACAACCTGGACCCGGACGTGGCCGAGCGCCCGGAGGATCTGGTGGTGTACGGCGGCATCGGCCGCGCCGCGCGCGACTGGGAAAGCTACGACGCCATCCTCGAATCGCTGCGCGGTCTGCGCGACGACGAGACCCTGCTGGTGCAGTCCGGCAAGCCGGTCGGCATCTTCCCGACCCATGCCGACGCCCCGCGCGTGCTGATCGCCAACTCCAACCTGGTGCCGGCCTGGGCGAACTGGGAGCACTTCAACGAGCTCGACCGCAAGGGCCTGATGATGTACGGCCAGATGACCGCGGGATCGTGGATCTACATCGGCAGCCAGGGCATCGTGCAGGGCACCTACGAGACCTTCGTGGAAATGGGGCGGCAGCACTACGGCGGCAGCCTGCGCGGCAAGTGGATCCTGACCGCGGGCCTGGGCGGCATGGGCGGTGCGCAGCCGCTGGCGGCCTCGTTGGCCGGCGCCTGTTCGCTCAACATCGAATGCCGCCAGGCCAGCATCGACTTCCGGCTGCGTACCCGCTATGTCGATGAGCAGGCCAGCGACATCGACGACGCGCTGGCGCGGATCGAAAAGTACACCGCGGCTGGCGAGGCGAAGTCGATCGCCCTGCTCGGCAACGCCGCCGAGATCCTGCCGCAGCTGGTCGAACGCGGCGTGCGCCCCGACTGCGTCACCGACCAGACCAGCGCCCACGACCCGGTGCACGGTTACCTGCCGATCGGCTGGACGGTGGAGCAGTGGCTCACCGAACAGAAGCACCACCCGGAGAAGGTGCGCGACGCGGCCAAGAAGTCCATGCGCGTCCACGTCGAGGCGATGCTGGCCTTCCACGCGCAGGGCATCCCCACCGTCGACTACGGCAACAACATCCGCCAGATGGCCAAGGACGAGGGCTGTGCGAACGCATTCGACTTCCCCGGCTTCGTGCCGGCCTACGTGCGGCCGCTGTTCTGCCGCGGCGTGGGGCCGTTCCGCTGGGTGGCGCTGTCCGGCGATCCCGAGGACATCTACAAGACCGATGCCAAGGTCAAGGAACTGATCCCGGACGACGAACACCTGCACAACTGGCTGGACATGGCCCGCGAGCGCATCGAATTCCAGGGCCTGCCGGCGCGCATCTGCTGGGTCGGCCTGGGCCAGCGCCACCGCCTGGGCCTGGCCTTCAACGAGATGGTCCGCAAGGGCGAGCTGAAGGCGCCGGTGGTGATCGGCCGCGACCACCTCGACAGCGGCTCGGTGGCCTCGCCCAACCGCGAGACCGAGGCGATGCAGGACGGTTCCGATGCCGTCTCCGACTGGCCGCTGCTCAACGCCATGCTCAACGTCGCCGGCGGCGCGACCTGGGTCAGCTTGCACCACGGCGGCGGCGTGGGTATGGGCTACAGCCAGCACAGCGGCGTGGTGATTGTCTGCGACGGCACCCCCGAAGCCGACGAACGCATCGCCCGGGTGCTTTGGAACGATCCGGGTACCGGCGTCATGCGCCATGCCGACGCGGGCTACGACATCGCGAAGCAATGCGCGAAGGAACAGGGCCTGAAGCTCCCGATGGCCTGAGCGTCACAATCGGGTGTAGCGTCCGTCCTGTACATTGATGCGGACGCCTGGTCCGCGACACTGGTCTACAGGAGTATTGAACGATGGGTACTGGGCAAGGTTCCACCGGCAACGTCATTGCCGCCATCTGCAGCCTCATCGTCCCGGGCCTCGGCCAGCTGGTGCAGGGGCGCGTGCTGTCGGCAATTCTCTGGTTCGTCGCCGGCTGCATCGCCGGCGCCGTGACCTGGCTGCTGACGCTCTCACTGTTCCCGTTCGGCTGGTTCGTGGTCAGCCTGTTCTCGTGCATCAGCGCCGCCATGTACCGGGCGCCGGCGCCCCGCTGAGTGCCGCCCGTGCCGCCGGGCGCAGCCGCAGCCCGGCGGTGAGGGCGGGCGATCAGCGCCCGGTTGCGGCGGGATCGTCGAACAGGCGTTCGTAGTCGGCGACCGCATCGCGCATCGCGCCCACCGGCGCCGGGTCGGTGGGAGCATCGCGCAGCGCCTTCGACCCGGCCATCAGCCGGGCGAGGATGCCGTGCAGCGCCACGTCGGGCTCGGGCTCGAGCCTGCAGTTGGCGAACATGGATTCGATGGCGGCATCGACGTCGCCGGCCAGCGTGAGCACCTGGCCTTCGTCCAGATGGCCCATTTCGAGATGGGCGAGGGTGGCGACGGCCCTGCGGACCTGGCCCATGCCGGCCACCAGCGGCGCATCGGGCGTCCAGCGCACGTGGCCGGACGGAATCGCGGCCGGGGCGGCAAGGTCGGAAGGCCCGGCGTGCGCGGCATGCATGGCGTGGTCGTGCTGCGCCATGGCCAGGCCGGGCGCGATCAACAGGGCCAGCACGATGGTGGGCAGGGCGGCGGGGGCGGTCTTCATGGCAACTCCTTGGTCGGGGGCCGTGTGCGGATGTCCGCAGCATCATCGATTCGCCGGCAGCCGCCTGCCATGACGGGGGTCAAGCGTGCGTGCACCGTGAGTCCGGGCCGTCATTCGCTTACCTGAATACGCGAATATGTTACAATTACGACCGTAACGCACTGTTTTAATTGAATTTATGGAGGATCACCATTACCAGGCATTTCAAGCACACCATCCTGTCCCTGTTTCCCGCCCACACGTCCCGCGGCGCCCATTCGCGACGTCGATCGACGCCGGCCACCAGCATCACGCGCATCCAGGCTGGCCTGCCGCATGTCCATCCCATGGAGCGCGGTGATCCGCACGGCAACTCGCGCCGCCGGAGCGCCCGACAGTTCCCCGGCTACACGCGCAGCCGCTACCTCCCGCATCCACGCCACGACCTGCGTCGCCACCAGCCCATCTTCCGCATCGGCTGACCTCCGGCCGGGCGGGCGGCGCCGGCATGTAAAGAAAGTTTGACATCGCTCCAGAGGCGGATGTAAGTTGTTTTTTACATTCCCTGCATGGAGTTTCCGATGGACATGCGCCGCCTTGCCTTGCCCATGCTGCTCGCCGCCGCCGGACTTGGTCTCTGGATGCTGCTCGCCGGCGCGGAGTCCCTGTTCGGCCTGGATCTCGGCTCCATCGGATTCGCCGTGCTGGTGCTGTCGGCCTGGGGCGCGCTCCACGGGGTCTGGCGGCTGTCGCTGACCGACGCCGAGCTGCAGGTCTCGCCCGCGGAATGGAAGGCGTGGATCGGCACCGCCTTCATGGCCGCGGCGGTGGCCTATTTCGTCGCCCGCATGCATGTGTTCCAGACCCCGAACCTCGCCGACAGTCCCGAGGCGCAGCAGGTGGGCCGCAACCTGGTGATGCTGCTGGTGGCGTGGACCGTGCTGTCGTCCACCGTCGGCAGGCGCTGGAAGGACCGCGTCCAGGAGGACGAGCGCGACCGCGAGATCGAGCGCGAAGCCGCCGGCTGGTCCCGCCATGCGGTCACCGGGATGATCGTGGTCCTGGCCGTGCTGCTGGGCATCTCGCCCGCCGACCGCCTGCAGTGGGCCAGCTTGCCGATGATCGCCAACCTGCTGGTGCTGGTCCTGATGGTCGGTTGCCTGGTCGACAACGGCGCCAGCGCCGTGCGCCACTGGCTGGACCGGCGCTGAGCCGCGTGGCGCGCACCGCGGTCACCAACCACATCCGCCGCCTGCGCCAGGAGCGCACGGGGATGACGCAGGAAGCGCTGGCCCAGACCTGCCAGGTCACCCGCCAGACCATCATCGCGCTTGAGGCCGGCCGCTATGCGCCGTCGCTGGAACTGGCGTTCCGCATCGCGCACGCGCTGGGCGCGCCGCTGGCCGAGGTCTTCGAGTGGGATCCGGCGTCGGCCGCGTGAGCGGCGGCCACGGGCTCAGGCGGCCGCCACCCGCACCATGCGGTCCATCAGGTGCTCGACGATCGCGTCCATGTCGCCGCAGCGGCCCATGTGCACGGTCGAGGTCTGGATGATCGCGCTGCGCCGCGCGGTCAGCCAGTGGAAGCGGGCGCGCTGGGGCAGCAGGCCGATCGGCCCGGCATCCGGGCCGCCGGCGCAGATGCGCTGCATCGCCTCGAGGTGGCGCCGCAGCGTGGCCAGGTCCACGCGCGGGTCGAGCGCACGCAGCCGCGCTTCGTCCAGTTCGACCGCGGCCTTGAGGTAGCCGGTCTTCTCGCAGGACACGATCACGCCCACGTTCATGAACTCGCCGCGCTCGACGCGCGGGACCACGCGGATCACCGCATAGTCGTAGCTGTCATGCGCGCGCACGTTCGGCCTCCTCGACGAAGGCGTGCGGCAGCGTCAGGCGCTGCTGCAGGTAGCTGGCGTAGGCGGCGCGCTGCTGCCCGGGCGTGCCGAAGGCATCGGGGCCGTCCAGCCAGACGTCCGGGATCCACGACACGATCTCGGCGATCCGGTCGTCCGGCAGCCGCGCGCTGAGCACCCGGTCGGCCTGCGCCAGCCCGGTGGCCAGCGGCAGCAGCACGTGGTCGCGGACGAGCGGGAAGGGCTTGCCGGCGCCCGAGGTGTCGCCGTCCCAGCCGTGATGGAAGTACAACGACGCGCCGTGGTCTATCAGGGTCAGCTCGCCATGCCAGACCAGCAGGTTGGGGTTGCGCGCGCTGCGGTCGACGTTGCTGGTGTAGGCGTCGAGCCAGACGATTTCCGAAGCCAGCTGCGACGAAGGCTGCTCGGCCACCGGGTCGAAGTTGGCGGCGCCGGGCAGGTAGTCGAGCGCCAGGTTCAGGCCGCCGCTGGCACGGATCAGCTCCTGGATCTCGGGGTCGCCCTCGGTGCGGGCAAGCTCCGGGTCCAGTTCGATGAACACGATCTCGGGCACGGGCAGGCCCAGGGCACGGGCGATTTCGCCGGTGATCAGCTCCGCCACCAGGGCACGCGGCCCCTGGCCGGCGCCGCGGAACTTGAGCACGTACATGCCGTCGTCGTCGGCCTCGACGATCGCGGGCATGGAGCCGCCTTCGCGCAGGGGCGTGACGTAGCGGGTGGCGGTGACGGTGCGCGGCATCGGGCAAGGATAACGTCCGGCGGCGGCAGGGCGTGATGCGGGTGCGGGGGCTGGACACGTGGCGGGCGCCGGGGTGGTCCTTTCGGCAGTGTCCGGGTTCCCGCGGGCGGCGTAGTCTGGCGCGAATGTCCCGCGTAGCCGCCCTGGCCGACGCGCGTTCCATCCTTCAGCCAATCGAGCCGTATCCGAATGAGCCAAGCGCCCAGCCCCCAGGCCCGCCCGTCGCGCAGCCTGTTCCGCACCAAGTCCATCGAGCAGACCATCGCCGACGCCGCCGAGCCCGGCCGCGAGCTCAAGCGTTCGCTCACCGCCTGGGACCTGATGATCCTGGGCGTGGCGGTGGCCGTGGGCGCGGGCATCTTCTCGGTGGGCGCGCGCGCGGCGGGCAGCTTCGCGGGGCCGGCGGTGTCGGTGTCGTTCCTGCTCGCGGCGCTGGCCTGCGCGCTGGCGATCATGTGCTACGCGGAGTTCGCCTCCAGCATCCCGGTCGCCGGCAGTGCCTACACCTACACCTACGCCACCCTGGGCGAGTTCATCGCCTGGATCATCGGCTGGGACCTGATCCTGGAGCTGCTCACCGCCGGCGCGGTGATCGCCAAGTACTGGGGCATCTACCTGGCAATGGTGTTCGAGCTGTTCGACGTGCACATACCCACGACCATCGACGTGCTCGGCATCGGCGTGGACTGGGGCCCGCTGTTCATCGTCGGCGTGTTCACGGCACTGCTGATCATGGGCACCAAGATGTCGGCGCGGGTCAACAACGTGTTCACCGTGATCAAGGTCGGCATCGTGGTGTTCGTGATCGTGGTCGGCCTGACCTACTTCAACGCCGAAAACCTTACGCCCTTCGTGCCGCCGGCGATGCCCACCGACGGTGGCGCCGCCGATGCCTGGTCGCAGTCGCTGTTGTCGTGGATGACCGGCGCCGAGCCCGCGCGCTACGGCATCGCCGGCGTGCTGTCGGGTGCGGCGCTGGTGTTCTTCGCCTTCATCGGCTTCGACGTGGTCGCGACGTCCGCCGAAGAGGTCAAGGATCCGCAGCGCACCCTGCCGCTGGGCATCTTCGGCGGCCTGGCCCTGGTCACGCTGCTGTACATCGGCGTGGCCTTCGCGCTGACCGGCATGGTGCCGTACACGCTGCTGGCCGAGGCGGAGAATCCGTCGCTGGCGACCGCCTTCGTCGCGGTCGGCGCCGGCTGGGCGGCGCAGGTGATCTCGGTCGGCATCCTGGTCGGCCTGACCACGGTGATCATGGTGCTGCTGATGGGGCTGTCGCGCGTGCTGCTGGCGATGAGCCGCGACGGCCTGCTGCCGCGCTGGCTCAGCGTCACTTCGGAAACCCGCAAGACGCCGGTGCGGCTGCAGATCATCACCGGCGCCGCGGTGGCGCTGCTGGCCGGCTTCACCCGGGTCGAGATCCTGGAGGAAATGATCAACATCGGTACGCTGTCGGCCTTCGTGCTGGTCAGCATCGCCGTGGTGGTGCTGCGCCGGAGGCGTCCCGACCTGCCGCGCGCCTACCGCGTGCCGTTTTCGCCGGTGCTGCCGATCGTCTCGGCCCTGCTGTGCTTCTACCTGATGCTCAACCTGACCACGCTGACCTGGGTGCGCTTCGCGGTGTGGCTGGCGGTGGGCACGGCGATCTACTTCGCCTACGGGCGGCGGCATGCGCGGGTGGGGCTGGCCGGGCCCGGCGGCGGCGTGGACCCACGCTGACGCCGGCGTCCGGCCGCTTCAGCGCATGCGCAGCAGCCTCAGCAGGCGCGTGCCGAGCAGTCCGCGGCTTCGCAACATCACCAGCATCAGCAGCGCCACCAGGGCCACCGAACCCAGGCCGAGGGGGAACTTCGCGCGTTCACCGTCGAACCAGAATTCCACCATCTGGAACAGTACCTGGGCGATGCCCAGGAAGGTCACGTAGAACAGCACCCGCTCGAGGAACTTGTCCGATTTCTGCGATTCGTTCTGGCGCACGTCGTCGAGCGTCTTCTCGAGGTCGGTGACGACTTCGGCCCAGTAGTCCTGCCGCTGCGCGATGCCGCGGACGCGCTCGATCGACTCGTAGAAGGTGCGTTCGGTGTCGTAGCGCAGCACGTTGAAATAGCGGTGCTTGGCGATGCGGGTGAAGGTCTGCAGCCGGAAGCGCCGGAAGCGTTCGAAGGCGCGGTCGGCGGCATGCGCCGGATAGTCGCCTTCGAAGTCCGCCTCGAGCAGGCGTCCGTCCAGATCCTCGATCAGCCTGCGCACCATGCCTTCGTAGCGCTGCACCAGGTTCTCGTTGTGGAGCGTCATCAGGTGCACGAGGAACAGATAGGGGCAGGTGCCGATCCAGCCGCGGCCGACGTTGAGGCTGCGGGAGCCCGAAACGATCTCGTACAGCGAGGTCTGCGTCGTGTAGACCATGAAATGGCTGTCGCCCTCGGGCAGGTCCGGCGGCGGATAGATCGGGTCGGTGCCGTCCTGGACTTCGGACACGTCCTGGCGGAGGAAGTCGATGATGTTCTGCAGGAACCCCGACAGGAAATAGTAGTCAAGGTGGGCCGGCGGACAGCGCGCGGGCGCGAAGTCGGCTTCGTCGTAGGTGCAGCGGCCGTCGGGCGCGCAGCGCGTGGCGAACTCCTCCAGCCGCGGGAGCGCGCTGCGGACATTCCCCTTCAGGAGGTCGAAGAAGCAGGGATCCTGCAGCAGGAACATGGCCCGGCACTGCATGTCGCCGAGCGCGGGAATCCCGTCCTCCGGGCGCGTGCCGGCCGGCGCCAGCAGTGTCTGCCATAGCGAAGCCGGGCGCGGTCGCGGCCTGCGGCCCCGGCCGTCGCGCGCTATCAGCGCGTCCACCGCCTGGAGCAGGTCGGCGGCGTGCAGGTCGAACAGGGCGGTCACGTAGGCTTGCAGCGACCGCGGCGCATCGGCCGGGAAGGCGCGCGAGCGCACGGCGATGCCCTCGGCGCCGCCGTCGTACAGCCAGCGGGTGCCTTCGGTCGGGAAAACCGCCTTCTGCAGCAGGGACAGCCCGTAGTAATGCGCGTGGTGATGCGCGTACGGAAGCTCCAGCGACAGGTGCCAGGTCAGCGAGGTGTTGGAGTGGGCCACCCAGAACGCCCGGCAGCGCGCCTGGAAGCACGGCGGCTCCGCCAGCTCGATGCCGAAGTGCTCGCCTTCGGTGCGCCAGTGGATGGACGGTGGCAGCACCAGTTCGATGTCGTCGCAGGTGTTCTGGTCGTGGGGAGTATCGCCACCGCCGGGGGTGTCGATCAGGAACTCCTCCATGAACAGGCCACGCTTGCGGTCGGCGATGTCGTTGAACAGCGGCTCGATGGCGTTGCCCAGGCGGCGGCTGTCTTCATGGTCGCGGAGCTGGCGCACGAGGTCCCGGTCCCACAGGCTGGCGCCGCCGGCATCGGCGACTGCCTGCTGCAGCCGTTCGTACTCGACCATGAAGGAGAGCGTGAGATGCAGCGTGCCGCCTTCGTCGCGGCGTTCGAGGGCCGCGGCGAAGATGTCCTCGCCGGCCGTACCAGGTTCCCCGTCCATCCCCTTCCCCCTTCTGGCGGTGGTTGTTCAGCCCCTGCCGCGCGAAAGCGCCGCGCGCAGCCCCGTCCGCGTGCTTCCGCCTGCCGGCATCCGGCGCAGCGCGTCCAGGTGCGGTTGCGGATCCAGCAGCGCGAACGGCCTGCCTTCCGCGCAGGCAGCCTCGCACAGTTCGAGTTGTCCGCGCGATGCCGGCGATCCGCGCGCATCGAGGCCCTTGAGCACCGAGATCGAGAAGAAGCGCTCGAGGTGGCCGCCGAGGGTGCAGGCATCCAGCCCGGCGTCGGGTGCACCGATCACGCCGAGCAGCAGACCGTCGTCGGCCGCCTGTCCGGCGGACAGCGGGGGCTGGAGGTAGGGGAAATCCATGATCCGCGCGCCGAGACGGCCCCAGATGGCCACGCGGTCGAACTGGTCGACCCCGGCATGGGCGGAGTCGAGCGCATAGTCCTCGGGATCCATGCGCAGCGGGTCATTGAGTTCGAAGAACAGCAGCAGTGGCATGGTGGCCGGGTCGGCGGTTCCCGGGGCCGGGACGAAGGAGGCCTCCACCAGCCGCCGGCAGGCCGCCACCAGGCGGTGCAGGTGGCCGCGGCCGCGATGGCTGGCCGTGACGAACACGTAATTCAGGTTGGCGGCCAGCAGCCATGGCCCGGATGCCCCGCCGCCGCCCCGCAGGGGATGGCAGACGAGGTTGGCGCCGCCGGCGACCTCGCCGTCTTCCTCGAGCACGGCCACCCATTCCCGATACGGCCCGTATCGCGCGGCCAGTGCTTCGTAGCGCGCACCATGGTTCAGCGCCAGGCATTGAATGAGGCCGTCGCGATCCTCCTTCTCGTCGGGAAGGATGAAGGCGCGGTCGTAGGCCGCATGGAAACGGTCGAACACCTCGTCCGGGCGGGTGGTCGCCCGGAAGCGGAGCGTGGCCGCACCGGCGTCCGGCGCGCTGGCCCGCGCGCTGCAGTCGAAGTCGATGCCGGTATCGCGCAGGGCTCCGGGTGGGCGGGTCGGGGTCAAGGTGGCTCGCAGGGCGACCGGGGTGCGGACAGCGTAGCCGAAGCCGGGTCGGCCACGCGCGTCGTGCTGCTCCCCGTCGCACACGGCTGCTAGCGCAGGCTCCGCCATGCGCCCTGGCGGAAAGGGGCTGGCACCGGCGGCCGCGTCGCAGTGGTTGAGACGGCGGCCGGACAGCATCCGGGGTCCCGCCGCCGGAGCCCGTCACCTTGAACGCCATCCTCAAGCCCGCGACGGGCCTTGCCGTCGCCACCGGCAGCAGCACGCTCGCCGCGAAGCTCGAAGCCAAGTACCCGGGCCGGATCACCGGCAGCCTGGTGCAGGCGGGGCAGGGAGGTGAGTACGCGCCGTTCCCCGGGGACCTGCCGGAGCCGCTGGTGCGCGCGCTGCGCGTGCGCGGCATCGAGCGCCTGTACAGCCACCAGGCCCGCGCCTGGGAGGCGACGCAGGCCGGCCGCCACCTGGTCGTGGCCACGCCCACGGCATCGGGCAAGTCGCTGTGCTACACGCTGCCGGTGGTTGCCAGCGCCCTGCGCGAACGCGGCAAGGCGCTGTACCTGTTCCCGACCAAGGCCCTGGCCCAGGACCAGGTGTCGGAACTGCTGGAACTCAACCATGCCGGCGGGCTGGGCCTGCGCGCCGCCACCTTCGACGGCGACACCCCGGGCGACGCGCGCCGCGCGATCCGGGTCAGCGGCGACATCGTGGTCAGCAACCCGGACATGCTCCACCAGGGCATCCTGCCGCACCACACCAAGTGGGCGCAGTTCTTCGAGAACCTGCGCTATGTCGTGATCGACGAGGTGCACACCTACCGCGGCGTGTTCGGCAGTCACGTCGCCAACCTCATCCGCCGGTTGAAGCGCGTGTGCGCGTTCTACGGTGCGCAACCGACCTTCATCCTGTGCTCGGCGACGATCGGCAACGCCGGCGACCACGGGCGCGCGCTGATCGAGACGGCGGCGGAGGACGTCGAAGTGATCGAACACAGCGGCGCCCCGCGAGGCGACCGCCACGTGCTGCTGTGGAACCCGCCGGTGGTCAATCCCGACCTCGGCATCCGTGCGTCCGCGCGCTCGCAGTCCAACCGCATCGCGCGGCTGGCGATCCGCGGCGGGCTGAAGACCCTGGTGTTCTGCCAGTCGCGTTCGATGGTCGAGGTGCTGACCAAGTACCTGAAGGAAGTCTTCGACCACGACCCGCGCAAGCCGCGGCGGATCCGCGCCTACCGCGGCGGCTACCTGCCGACCGAGCGCCGCGCGGTGGAGCAGGACATGCGCGCCGGGCGCATCGACGGCATCGTCAGCACCTCGGCGCTGGAGCTGGGCGTGGACATCGGCAGCCTCGACGTGGTGGTGCTCAACGGCTATCCCGGCAGCATCTCGGCCATCTGGCAGCGCTTCGGCCGCGCCGGACGCCGGCAACAGCCCTCGCTGGGCGTGCTGGTGGCGAGTTCGGAGGCACTCGACCAGTACGTGGTGCGGCATCCGGAGTTCTTCGCCGCGGCCAGCCCCGAACATGCGCGCATCGAGGCCGACCAGCCGCTGATCCTGCTCGACCACATCCGCTGCGCGGCCTTCGAGCTGCCCTTCCGCGACGGCGACGGTTTCGGGCCGGTGGAGCCGGGCCCGTGGCTGGAGGTGCTGGCCGAAAGCGGCGTGCTGCACCACGAGGGCGAGCGCTGGGAGTGGATCGCCGACAGCTACCCGGCGCAGGCGGTGAACCTGCGCTCGGTGGCCGACGGCAACTTCGTGGTGGTCGACCGCACCGACGGGCGCCAGCAGATCATCGCCGAGGTCGACTATTCGGCCGCGGCGCTGACGCTGTATGAGGGCGCGATCCACATGGTCCAGTCCGAGCCCTTCCAGGTCGAGCGCCTGGACTGGGAGGGCCGCAAGGCCTATGTGCGGCGCACACAGGTCGACTACTACACCGACGCCATCGACTACACGAAGCTGAAGGTGCTCGACGATGCCGAACAGGCGCCGGCCGGGCGGGGCTCCGCGCATCTGGGGGAGGTGCACGTGCTGCGCCGCGTGTCGGGCTACAAGAAGATCCGCTTCCACACCCACGAGAACATCGGCTACGGCCCGGTGACCTTGCCCGACCAGGAGATGCACACCAGCGCGGTGTGGTGGCAGCTGCCGCAGCGGGTGCTGGAGGATGCCTTCGCGATGCGCCACGAGGCGCTGGACGGCTTCCTCGGCGCCGCGCACGCGCTGCACCTGGTGGCGCAGGTGGCGGTGATGGCGGAGTCGCGTGACCTGCTGAAGGCGGTGGGCAGTGGCGACGGCGCCTGGTTCGCCGGGCGCGACGCAAGGGGACGCGGGCAGCTGCGCGGCGCCGACGGCGCGTTGCTGGCGGAGGGTGAAAGCGATGCCTTCGTGGACGGAGAGGACGGGATTCCGTTGCCTGGTAGCGAAGGCGGGGCGATGCTGCTTGGCGGTCCTGGGCGCTTCACGCCCACGATTTATCTCTATGACAACTATCCCGGCGGCGTGGGCCTCTCCTCGCCGCTGTACGAGCGGCGCGGAGAGCTGCTGGCGCAGGCGCGCACGGTGGTCGCGGACTGCGATTGCCAGGGTGGCTGCCCGGCCTGCGTCGGGCCGATCCTCGAAGCCGACGAGGGGGCCGCTGGCACGCCGCGCCAGCTGGCCCTGCGCGTGCTCGACCTGCTGGTGGCGGCGTGAGCGCGCTGGCGGAGAAGATCGCACGGTTGCGCGGGGAGGCGGGGGTGGGGGGCAAGCCCGCGGCAGCCCCGCCAAGAGACCCCCACCAGGCCAAGATCGACCACCTCCGCAACCTCCTGAAACTCCGTGCCGCGCCGCCCCCGGCTCCCCGCAGCCTCGACCGCGCACTCCCCGGCGAGGAGATCGCACCGGGTCTGCGCCTGCATGAGCAATGGACCCCCTGGCCCGCAGGCGAGGCCACGCTGCCGCTCCACGGCATCGGCCAGGACGACATTCCCCGCCAGCATCTGCTCGCCTTCGACACCGAAACCACCGGCCTCGCCGGCGGCACCGGCACCCGCGCCTTCATGATCGGTGCCGCCGACTGGCGCGACGGCGGCCTGCGCATCCGCCAGCTGTGCATCACGAAGCTGGCGGCGGAAGAGGCGATGCTCGCGGCCTTCGCCGGCTGGCTCGAGCCCGCGACGGTGCTGGTCAGCTACAACGGCAAGAGCTACGACCGCCCGCTGCTGTCCACGCGCTACCGGCTCGCGCGGCAGCACGACCCCTTGCCCGCGCTCCGCCACGTCGACCTGCTGCATCCGGTGCGGCGCCGCTACCGCGGCGTGTGGGCCAACTGCCGCCTGGCCACCGTCGAGCGCGAACTGCTCGGCGTGCTGCGCGAGGACGACCTGCCGGGTTCGGAGGCGCCGGGCGCGTGGCTGGCCTACCTGCGCGGCGGCAGTGCCGGCAAGCTGCGCCGCGTCGGCCTGCACAATGCCCAGGACCTGCGCAGCCTGTGCGGCCTGCTCGAGGCGCTGCAGGACGCGGCCGACGGCGATTCGTCCATCTGCCCGCTGCCGGCCGTCGCCTGAGCGGCGGCAGGTTCAGTCGGCGCGGGCGGCCTGCCGGCGGCGGAGCAGCAGCCCCGCTTCGCCCACCACTGCCGTCAGCAGGATCAGCGCGTTGGTGACGATGAACACCCAGTTGTCCAGCAGCCAGCTGTAGACCACGAAGCCCGTCGACGCCGCGATCTGGCCCACGAACAGCCAGCGCGATACGCCCTTGGCGTCCTTGTCGCGCCACTGCGTGACGATCTGCCGGCTGAGGGTGGCGAGCAGGATGGCCGAAGCGGCCCAGCCGATGATGTCCGGATTCATGGACGGGCCTGCCTTTCGGGGCGACGGAGGCGGCGATCATCCGGCAGGCCCGGTCCGCGCCAGGTGAACGGTCCGCCGCGCGACGGCCGCCCCGGCCGTCCGGGTGCCTTGCCAACGTCGCTGTCACCCGCCGGATGCTTGCATATGGGTCCCCCCGCAGCTGGAGCACGCCATGACCGATCCCCGCGAACTCGAAGAAAAGTTCTGGAAGGCGCTGGAAAGCGACCGCACCGTGATGCTCGGCCTCGACGGCCAGGAGGACGGCCACGCGCGCCCGATGACCGCGCAGGCCGAAGGGCGCCGCTCGCCGATCTGGTTCTTCACCTCCTCCGACAACCAGCTGGTCCGGCAGCTGGGCAGCGGCAGCGGGCGCGCGATCGCCGGCTTCGCGTCCAAGGGCCATGACCTGTTCGCGAGCATCCGCGGCAACCTCCGCGTCGACACCGACCGCGCGGTGGTGGAGCGGCTGTGGAACCCCTTCGTCGCCGCCTGGTACGAGGGCAAGGAGGATCCGAAGATCCGCCTGCTGCGTCTGGACGCGGAAGACGCCGAGGTCTGGATCGACGCCAACAGCATGCTGGCCGGCGTGAAGATGCTACTCGGCATCGATCCGAAGAAGGACTACCGCGACAAGGTCGGCGACGTCGACCTGCGCTGAGCGGGCGCGATGACGGCGGGCGACCTGGTGGTGGCCACGCCGGACGGGCTGTACTGCCCCGCCGGCGACTTCCACATCGACCCCTGGCGACCGGTGCCGCGGGCGGTGATCACCCACGGCCACGGCGACCATGCGCGCGGTGGCATGGGCTGCTACCACGTGGTCGCCGAGGGCCTGCCGATCCTGCGCTGGCGCCTGGGCGAGCAGGACTACCGCGTGCACGCCGCCGGCGAGCGCTTCCGCATCGGCGGCGCCACGCTGTCCTTCCACCCCGCCGGCCACGTGCTGGGGTCCAGCCAGGTGCGGATCGAGGCCGGCGGCGAGGTCTGGGTGGCTTCGGGCGACTACAAGCGCGACCCCGATCCCACCTGCGCACCGTTCGAGGTGGTGCCCTGCGACGTCTTCATCACCGAGTCCACCTTCGGGCTGCCGGTCTACCGCTGGCCGGCGGCCGCGGACGTCGCGCGCGACATCGTGGCCTGGCGCGAGGAGTGCGCGGCGAACGGCGAGGCGGCGATCCTGTACTGCTACGCGCTGGGCAAGGCGCAGCGGGTGCTGGCCGAGCTGGCCGCGCACACCGCGCGCCCGGCCTTCGTGCACGGAGCGATCGATGCCGGCGTGGAGGTCTACCGCGCGGCCGGCATCGCGATGCTCGACACGCGCCGCGTGGCCGACGAGGCGCGCGGCGCGGACTTCGCCGGCGAGCTGGTGATCGCGCCGCCCCAGGCCGCGGGCAGCCCGTGGATCCGGCGCTTCCGCCGCGCCCAGCAGGGCTTCGCCTCGGGCTGGATGCGGATCCGCGGCAACCGCCGGCGGCGCAACTACGACCGCGGCTTCGTGGTGTCCGACCACGCCGACTGGCCGGCGCTGCTGCGCACCGCGCACGAGACCGGCGCGCGCCGCGTGATCGCCACCCACGGCGACACCGACGCGCTGGTGCGCGTGCTCAACGACCAGGGCATCGAGACCGGCACCTTCGCCACCGGCTACGGCGAGGACGACTGATGCAGCGCTTCGCCGCCCTCTACGAGCGGCTCGACCGCAGCACCGGCACCGCTGATCGCCGGCGCGCGCTGGTGGACTACTTCCGCGACGCGCCGCCGCGCGATGCCGCCTGGGCGCTGTGGCTGCTGTCGGGTGGCAAGGTGGGCGGCGCGCGCGCCAGGATCGCCTCCACCGGCGAGCTGCGCGCCTGGGTGGGCGAAGAAGCCGGCCTGCCGGACTGGCTGGTCGAGGCTTGCCACCACCAGGTCGGCGACCTCGCAGAAACCCTCGCACTGCTGCTCGACGATCCGCCGCGGGGCTCGACCGCTACCACGGCGGCGGACGTTGCGGACCAGGCGGGTGGACCGGGCCTGGCCGACTGGATCGAGACGCGCCTGGCCCCGGTGGCCAACGCGGAGCCGGACGTGCGCCGCGCGGTGGTGGTCGAGGCCTGGCGCGCGCTCTGTTTCCGCGAACGGCTGGCCTTCAACAAACTGCTGACCGGCGCGCTGCGCGTGGGCGTGTCACAGGGCCTGGTGCAGCAGGCCCTGGCCGAGCTCTCGGGCGTGGACATCGCCCTGATCGCGCAGCGCATGCTGGGGCGCTGGACGCCGGATGCCGGCTTTCTCGCGCGCCTGCTTTCGCCCGAGGCGCAGCCCGGTGACGCCGCGCTGCCCTATCCCTTCTTCCTCGCCTCGCCGCTGGACGGTGGGCCCGAGGCGCTGGGGCCGGTCGGCGACTGGCTGCTCGAGTGGAAGTGGGACGGCATCCGCCTGCAGCTGATCCGGCGCCCGGGCGGAATCGCGCTGTGGTCGCGCGGCGAGGAGCGCATGGATGGACGCTTCCCGGAGATCGAGGCCGCCGCCGCGCGCCTGCCGCGTGACTGCGTGATCGACGGCGAGCTGCTGGCGTGGATGCCCGGCGGCGATGCGCCGATGCCCTTCAGCGCGCTGCAGACCCGCATCCAGCGCCTGAAGCCGGGGCCGAAGTCGCTCGCCGCCGCGCCGGCGCGCGTGCTGGCCTACGACCTGCTCGAACTGGATGGAGAAGACCTGCGAGCGCGTCCGCTGCGGCAACGGCGGGCGCTGCTGGCGGAGCTGCTCGGCCAGGCCGGCGGAGCAGGGCCTGTGCAGGCGGCGCGCGAGGGCGCGGGCGCGCTGGATGCGGCGGACCCGGCGGATGCGCCGCGCATCGCGCTGTCGCCGCGGGTGGAGGCGGCCGACTGGACGCAGGCCGCCGCCCTTCGCGAGGCCTCGCGTGCCCGCGGCGTCGAAGGCCTGATGCTCAAGCGCCTCGACTCGCCCTACCGCCATGGCCGCCGGCGCGGCGACTGGTGGAAATGGAAGGTCGACCCGCTGAGCATCGACGCGGTGCTGATCTACGCACAGTCGGGCAGCGGCCGCCGCAGCACGCTGTTCACCGACTACACCTTCGGCCTCTGGGATGGCGAGGTGCTGGTTCCGGTGGCCAAGGCCTATTCCGGCCTGGACGATGCCGGGATCCTGCGGCTGGACCGCTGGATCCGCGCGCATACGCGTGAGCGCTTCGGCCCGGTGCGCTCGGTGGATCCGGTGCAGGTGTTCGAGCTCGGCTTCGAGGGCGTGAACCGGTCCACGCGGCACAAGTCCGGCGTGGCCGTGCGCTTCCCCCGCATCCTGCGCTGGCGCGAGGACAAGCCGGCCGAGGAGGCCGACCGCGTGGACGCGCTGCGGGCGCTGGCACGGTGAGCGCGTCCGGAGGCGCAGCGCGGCCGTCGCGCACCGGCACCGATGCACGTCCCCGGGCGCGCACGCGGGCCGATGCGCCGCTGGCGCACTGGTTCGCCGGGCAGGGCTGGAAGCCGGCACCGTTCCAGCGCGAAGCCTGGCGGCGCTACCTGGCCGGCGGATCCGGCCTGCTGGTCACGCCCACCGGCAGCGGCAAGACCCTGGCCGCGCTCGGCGGGCCGCTGCTCGAGGCCCTTCGCCTGGGCGACGCGCCTGCGCGGAAGCGCCGCGCCGCGGGTGCACCGTCGCGCCTGCGCCTGCTGTGGATCACGCCGTTGCGCGCGCTGGCGGTGGACACCGCGCGTGCGATCCGCGCGCCGGTGGAGGCGCTCGGCATTCCCTGGACCGTGGCCATGCGCACCGGCGACGCCAGCGCGCGCGACCGCCGCCTCGCCCGCCAGGGCCAGGCCGAGGTGCTGGTGACCACGCCGGAATCCTTCGCGCTCGCGCTGTCCTATCCCGATGCCGCCGCCCTGCTCGGCGGGGTGCGCGCGGTGGTGGTGGACGAGTGGCACGAGCTGCTCGGCAACAAGCGCGGCGTGCTGCTGCAGCTCTGCCTCGCGCGCCTGCGTGCCATTGCCCCCGCGCTGCGCACGTGGGGCCTCTCGGCCACCCTGGGCAACCTGGAGGAAGCCCGCGACGTGCTGCTGCCTGGACAGCCGGACGCGCCGATCCTGTCCGCGCCGCGTCCACGCCGGCTCAGCCTGGAAACCCTGCTGCCCGGCGAAGGCGAACGGTTCCCCTGGGCCGGACACCTCGGCCTGTCGCAGCTCGAGCGGGTGGCGGCGGTGCTGCAGCGCGCGCGCAGCAGCCTGCTGTTCACCAATACCCGCTCACAGGCCGAACTCTGGCACCGCGCGCTGCAGGCGGTCTGGCTGGACGATCCCGCCACGCTCGCGCTGCACCACGGGTCGCTGGATGCGTCGCTGCGTGCCGAGGCCGAGGCCGGCCTGCGCGACGGCCGCGTGCGCTGCGTGGTCGCGACCTCGAGCCTCGACCTCGGCGTCGATTTCCCGGCGGTGGACCAGGTGCTGCAGGTGGGCAGCCCCAAGGGCATGGCACGCCTGGTGCAGCGCGGCGGCCGCGCCCGCCACCGCCCCGGCGAGGCCGGGCACGTGGTCTGCGTGCCGACCCATGCGCTGGAGCTGGCCGAATACGCGGCCGCGCGGGTGGCCATCGACGCCGGGCGCATCGAGGCGCGCACGCCGCCGCGGCTCTCGCTCGACGTGCTGGCCCAGCACTGCGTCACGCTCGCGCTCGGGGGCGGCTTCGACGCCGATGCCCTGCTCGGGGAGGTGCGCGGCACGCATGCCTTCGCCGGACTGCCCGACGCGGCATGGCAGGCGGTGCTCGACTTCATCGTGCGCGGCGGCAGCGCGCTGGAACACTATCCCGACTACCGCCGGGTGGTGCGCGACGACGACGGCCGCTACCGCGTCCACGACCGCCGCGTCGCGTTCCGCCACCGCCTGTCCATCGGCACCATCACCAGCGACGGCAGCGTGCAGGTGCGCTTCGCCAAGGGCGGCGCGCTCGGCGCGGTGGAGGAGTCCTTCGTTTCGCGCCTGCGCCCGCGCGACCGCTTCCAGTTCGCCGGGCGCACCCTGGAACTGGTGCAGCTGCGCGACATGACCGCCTATGTGCGCCTGTCGAAACAGCGCGACGGCAGCGTGCCGCGCTGGCAGGGCGGGCGCATGCCGCTGTCGAGCGAGCTGGCCGCGGAGGTGGAGGCGATCCTGGCCCGGCCCCCGGAGAGCGCGGAGATGCGCGCGCTCGCGCCGCTGCTCTCGCTTCAGCAGCGGCTGTCCGAGCTTCCGACTCCGGGCCGGCTGCTGGCGGAGGCGGTGAAGACGCGCGAGGGCTGGCACCTGTTCCTGTTCCCGTTCGCCGGACGCGCCGTGCACGAAGGCCTGGCGCCGCTGCTGGCGCTGCGCTGGGCGCGCGAGCGGCCCAACACCTTCGCCTGGGCGGTGAACGACTACGGCCTGGCGCTGAGCGCGCAGGCCGAGGCCTGGCCGGACGAGGCGCTGCTGGCGCGCCTGCTCGCCGTCGACGGCATGGTCGATGACCTGCACGCCAGCCTCAACCTGGCCGAGCTCGCGCGCCGCCAGTTCCGCGAGATCGCGCGCGTGTCCGGCCTGCTCGCGCCTTCGCTCCCGGGGCGCGCGATCCGGTCGCTGCGCCAGCTGCAGGCCTCCAGCAGCCTGCTGTTCGACGTGCTGCGGCGACACGACCCCGGCCACGTGCTGCTCGCCCAGGCCGAACGCGAGGTGCTGGAGTCGCAGCTGGAGGCGGTGCGCCTGCGCGCGGCGCTGGAGCGCTGCGCCCGGCGCCGGCTGGCGCTGCACCGGCCGCGCGGGCTGACGCCCCTGGCTTTCCCGCTGTGGGCGGAGTCCTTGCGCGGCCAGCTCAGCACAGAGGACTGGCGCACCCGCGTGCGCCGGGCGGCCGAACAGCTGGAGGCGCGCCATGCACGCCGCGCTTGACCTGGAGCTGGCCGGCGAGCACATGCAGCTGATGGCCGACCGGGCGCTGTACTGGCCCGCGCGCGGCCGCCTGCTCATCGCCGACCTGCACCTGGGCAAGGGCGACATCATGCGTGCGGCCGGCATCGCCGTGCCCAGCGGCGGCACCGGCCACGACCTCGCTCGCCTGGACGCGCTGCTGCGCAGCACCGGCGCGCGCGAACTCTGGGTGCTCGGCGACTTCCTGCACGGGCGCCGCCACGCGCGCTTCGAGACGCAGTGGCGTCGCCTGCTGGCCGCCCACCCCGGCTGCAGCGCGGGCGTGGTCGCCGGCAACCACGACCGCGCCCTGGTGCCCGACGCCGCCGGGGTGGTGCACCTGCCCGAAGACGTGCACGACGGTCCGTTCCGGTTCCGCCACCATCCGCTGCCGGCGGCGGGCGGCGAGGGCGGCCCCGGAGCGGGCCACGTGCTGTGCGGACACGTGCATCCGGTGGCCGCCCTGCCGGGACTGCCGGGGCGCTGGCCGGCGCTGGTGCTGGAGCCGGGGCAGACCATCCTGCCGGCCTTTTCGGCCTTCACCGGCGGGCGCCTGCTCGACGATCGCCAGGCTTGGATCGCCTGTGCGCACGGCGAGTTCGCCGGTCACCGCGACGCGCCCTGGCGGCGCGCGCCGCCTTGACCGCGGCGCGACGGCAGCGCGGCTGGCGTGGGCCGTCGGCGGAAGGAGCGGGGCATGGCGCAGGGCGGGGTTTTGCGGGAAGGCGGCACCCGGCGCCGTGCCGGCCATGCCACCCGGCGCGCGCATGCCACTGGCCCGCGCGACCCGTTCGGAAGCACGCCCACCACCGGGCTCGGCAAGCGCGAGATCGACATGGTGCTGCTGGGCGGCGATCCCGACGCCGCGCACGTGGTGCACCTGGCGGTGGCGGCGCACGCCCGCACCCGCGGCATCGACCTCGCGCCCTTCGTGGGCATCGCCTGCCCCGGCGAAGTCGACACGCGCGGCCATCTGCGCTGCGGCGCGCAGAACCTGCCCGGTGACTGGGAGGCCGAAGACTTCTTCCCTGCCCAGGCGCTGCGCGCCTGGCTGTCGCCGGTCAAGGGCCGCGTGCCGCGCGTGCTGCTGCACAACGACGCCGTGGTGCAGGGCCTGAGCGAGCGGCCGCGCATGCGCGCCGCGCGGCGCTGGGGCGTGCTCACCATCGGCACGGGCCTGGGCAACGCCTCGTACTCGAACCCGGGGTAGCGGCCATGGCGCGGGTTTCGCCGCGCGCAAGCCCCGGGAGGCAGGTGGCCGCGCTGGCGGCGTTCGCGGAGAATCCGGTGGGCCGCCGCTGGCGGTCCCATTCCCGAGCGGCGCCCGCGCGCCGGCCTGATCGCGAGGAGAGCAGCAGATGCCGATCCGTCCCCATCGTTCACTCCTGCACCTTCCGGTGCTCGGCCTGGCCCTGCTGGCAGCCTCCGCCGGTCTGCCCGGCGCGGCGCTGGCGCAGTCCGGCGACGCGCCCGCGGCCGTGGCCACCGGTGCGGATGCGGCGGCGGCAGCGGCGTCGGAGGCACTGCACGCGATCTTCGCCGCCGACGCCGAGTGGCGGCAGCGCGAATACGGCTATGCGCTGGTGGACGGCCGCTGGCGCCAGTCCGGCCGCCTGCCGTCGGTGACGCCGGAGGCCTGGGACGGGCGCATCGCCTACTGGTCGCGCACCCTGGCCGCGCTCGATGCGATTCCGGTCGACGCCCTGTCGCGCGAGGACCGGATCAACCTGGCCGTGTTCCGCACCACCATGGACGCGAGCCTGGACAACGCCCGCCGCCGCACCTGGGAGGCGCCGTTCAACAGCGACACCTTCTTCTGGGCCGGTTTCGCCCCGCGCCAGCCCTGGCATACCGAGCAGGAGTGGCGCGACTTCATTTCCCGCCTGGCGGACCTGCCGCGCCACTTCGACGAACAGATCGCCAACATGGAGCGCGGCCTGGCGCGCGGCTGGAGCGTGCCGCGCGCATCGCTCGGCGGCCGCGACAACACCATCGTGCCCTACACGCGCGAGGACGCGGCCAACCCGCTGCTCGCCGCCTTCGACACCATCCCGGCCGGGATCCCGGCCGAAGCGCGCGCGCGGCTGCGCGAGGAAGGCCGCGCGGTGGTGCTCGGCCAGGTGGTCCCGGCCTACCGTGGGCTGCTCGCCTTCATGCGCGAGGACTACCTGCCGCGCACCCGCACGAGCATCGCCGTCACCGCGCTGCCCGACGGCGAGGCCTTCTACCGCGCCCAGATCCGCGAGTACGTGACCCGGGACATGGACCCGCGCGTGATCCACGAGCTCGGCCTGGCCGAGGTGGCGCGCATCACCGCGGAGATGCACGAGGTCATGGCGCGCGCCGGCTTCGAGGGCAGCTTCGAGGAGTTCCTGGCCTACCTGCGCTCGGATCCGCAGTTCTACGCCGACACGCCGCGCGAACTGCTCGCCACCGCGGCCTACGTGGCCAAGAAGGTGGACGGCCAGCTCAAGCACGTGCTCGGCACCCTGCCGCGCTACCGCTTCACCATCCTGCCGGTGGCCGACGACATCGCCCCCAACTACACCGCCGGCCGCGGCGGCCTGGACGCCTGCTGGTTCAATACCTACGACCTGCCGTCGCGGCCGCTGTACAACCTGCCGGCGCTGACGCTGCACGAGTGCTCGCCGGGCCACAGCCTGCAGGCCGCGCTCGCGCTCGAGGCGCCGGAGCGGCCGGCCTTCCGCCAGAGCACCTATTTCTCCGGCTATGGCGAGGGCTGGGCGCTGTACACCGAGTGGCTGGGCACGCAGATGGGCATCTACGAGACGCCCTACGAGGACTTCGGCCGGCTGAGCTTCGAGATGTGGCGCGCGGCGCGCCTGGTGATCGACACCGGCATCCACGCCTATGGCTGGAGCCGCGAGCAGGCCATCGAATACCTCGCGCGCCACGCCGCGCTGTCGCGCGCGGACATCGAGAACGAGGTCGATCGCTACATCTCCTGGCCGGGGCAGGCGCTGTCGTACTACATCGGTTACCGCACGATCCGCGACCTGCGCGAAGAGGCCGAGCGCGAACTCGGCGCGGACTTCGACCAGCGCCCCTTCCACGACGCGATCCTCGCGCTGGGCTCGGTGCCGCTGCCGGTGCTGGAGGAGGAAATGCGCGGCTTCATCGCCAGCCGCAGGCAGGCGCGCAGCGCAAGCCGCGACTGAACGCAGCGGAGCCGGCGCCACGCCCGGGCGCCGGCTCCGCGCGGACCAGGCTCAGGCCAGGGGTTCTGCGGTGGCGCCGGAGGCGAAGCCGGCCGTGGCCGAAGGCCCCACGCGCAGCGCGTTGTCGACGTCGCGCACGCCGGTGCAGGCGTCGGCCAGGTCCTCGGCCAGGCGCTTCATCAGCCGGTGCGGCACGCTCCCCGACAGCTTGACCACGCCGTCCTGCACGCTGACGTCGATGTTGCTGGCGTCCAGCGCGTCGCTTTCGGTGAGGGCGTCGCACACGTCCTCGCGCACGCGGGCGTCGTCGCGCCGGTAGCCGCGCGGACCGATGCCGCGGTAGCCGTGCGCGGACACGCCGGCGCCGGCGGCGCGGCCGAGGTTGAACTCCTCGCGCTTCTCGCCCAGCCAGTCGCGGGCCGCGCCCACGCAGCGGCCGCCCAGCTTGAGGGCATCGCGGGCGACATCGCGGAATTCATCGGCCGCATGGCCAGTGGTGGTGCGGGTCATCGTCATGCCTCCGGTGCGGTCACGGGCGCGCGGTGCGCCCCTCGGCCCCAGTCTCGGCCGGGCTGTGTTCACGCCGCGTCATGCCGCGGGCTTGCCGCTTCCGGCCCACGGCACGAAGATGACGGCCCCCCATTCCGGAAGCCGCGACCGGCATGCAGACCATCTCCGTCCCCGTGTCCGTCGGCGAACTGGCCGACAAGCTCTCGATCCTGCACATCAAGTCCGAGCGCATCGACGACGCCGGCAAGCGCGCCCACGTGCTGGTGGAACTCGAAGGCCTGCGCCCGATCTGGGAGCGGGTGGTGGCTGCCAACCCGGCCCTCGCGGAGGAATACGATCGCCTGAAGGCGGTCAACGAGCAGATGTGGGACGTGCAGGACGGCCTGCGCGCCCGCGAAGCGGCGAAGGCCTTCGACGACGGCTTCATCCAGCTGGCACGCGCGGTGGCCGTGCGCAACGGCGAGCGGGTGGCGATCAAGAACGGCATCAACCGCATGTCCGGCTCGGCCTTCATCGAAGAGAAGCAGTACCAGGGCGGCGGCTGATGGACGCCTCGATGCAGGCCATCGGCATCCGCGGCGGCAGCGGACCCGCCGGGGCGCTTGCGCTCGAGGAGGCGGCGCGGCCGGTGCCGGGGCCGGGAGAGCTGCTGGTCCGGGTGCGTGCCGCCGGCGTGAACCGGCCCGACATCCTGCAGCGCGAAGGACACTATCCGCCGCCGCCCGGTGCGCCGGAGCGCCTGGGCCTGGAGGTGGCCGGCGAGGTGGTGGTGGGAGCGGGCCGCTGGGCGCCGGGGGACCGCGTCTGCGCGCTCCTGGGCGGCGGAGGCTATGCTGGCTTCGCGGTGGTGGATGCGCGGCACGCGCTGCCGATCCCCGCAGGCCTGGATTTCGTGCGGGCCGCGGCATTGCCCGAAACCGTGTTCACCGTGTACTCGAGCGTGTTCATGCACGGCCGGCTGGCCGCGGGCGAGACCCTGCTGGTGCACGGCGCCACGTCGGGCATCGGCGTCGCCGCGATCCAGATGGCGAAGGCCGCCGGCGCGCGCGTCATCGCCACCAGCCGGGGTGCGGAGAAGGCGGCCGCGGCGCGGCGCCTGGGCGCGGACATCGCCATCGACAGCACGGCCGAGGATTTCGGCGCGGCCGCGATGGCGGCCGGTGGCGTGGACGTCGCCCTCGACATGGTGGGCGCGCCCTATCTCGGAGCCACGCTGGATGCGCTGAACCAGGATGGTCGCATCGTCTACATCGCCGCCCAGGGCGGCGGCACGCTCCAGCTGCCGCTGGCGACGCTGATGCGCAAGCGCGCGGTGGTCACCGGCTCGTTGCTGCGGCCGCGCAGCGCCGACGAGAAGGCCGCGCTGGCCGCCGAGGTCGAGCGCGTGGTCTGGCCGTGGATCGAAGCCGGACGCGTTCGCGCCGTGGTGGATCGGACCTTCCCGCTGGCCGAAGCCGCCGCGGCGCACGCCTGGCTGGAGAGCGGCCGGCACGAGGGCAAGGTAGTGCTGCTGCCCTGAAGACCGATGCAGCGAGGGTGGGTAAGCAACCCTCGCCGCTCCGCGCATTCAGTTGGCCGTCTCGGATTCCGAGACGCGCGCCTGCCAGCATCGCGCGATGCAACTCGCCGAAAAACTCGCCGTCCTGGCCGATGCGGCCAAGTACGACGCCTCCTGCTCCTCGAGCGGCGGCGCCAGGCGGGACTCGCGCGGAAGCGGCGGCATCGGCTCCAACGAAGGCACCGGCATCTGCCATGCCTACGCCCCCGACGGCCGCTGCATCTCGCTGCTGAAGATCCTGCTCACCAACTTCTGCATCTACGACTGCGCCTACTGCATCAACCGGCGCAGCTCCAACGTGCAGCGCGCCCGCTTCGGCGTCGACGAAGTGGTGCGGCTGACCATGGACTTCTATCGCCGCAACTACATCGAGGGCCTGTTCCTGTCGTCGGGCATCATCCGCTCCGGCGACTACACCATGGAGATGCTGGTGGAAGTGGCGCGGCGGCTGCGCGTGGAGGAGCGCTTCCGCGGCTACATCCACCTGAAGACGATTCCCGACGCCTCGCCCGAGCTGCTCGCGGCCGCGGGCCGCTGGGCCGACCGGCTCAGCATCAACGTCGAACTGCCGACCGAGGGCGGGCTCAAGGCGCTGGCGCCGGAGAAGGACGCACGGGACATCCGCCGCTCAATGGGCCGGCTGCGCCTGGGCATCGAGGAGGCGAAGGCCGAAAAGAAGGCGCCGCGCTTCGCGCCCGCCGGCCAGAGCACGCAGATGATCATCGGCGCCGATCCCGCCACCGACCGCGACGTGCTCGAGACCAGCAGCACGCTGTATGCGAGCTACGGGCTCAAGCGCGTCTACTTCTCCGCCTTCAGCCCGATTCCCGACGCTTCGCGCGCGCTGCCGCTGCGGCCACCGCCGCTGATGCGCGAGCACCGCCTCTACCAGGCCGACTGGCTGATGCGGTTCTACGGCTTCGACGTCGGCGAGATCGCGCCCGCGGGCAACGACGGCATGCTCGACCTCGACATCGATCCGAAGCTGGCCTGGGCGCTGCGCCACCGCGAGCAGTTCCCGGTCGACCTCGACACCGCGCCGCGCGAGCTGATGCTGCGGGTGCCGGGCCTGGGGGTGAAGACGGTGCGGCGGCTGCTCGCGATGCGCCGCCATCGCCGCCTGCGCTACACCGACCTGGTGAAGCTGGGCGTGTCGGTGACGAAGGTGGCGCCGTTCGTGTCCACGCTCGACCATCGCCCGCGCGCCGACGTCGACGGCGCGGTGCTGCGCGCGGCGGTCGCGCCGCCGCCGAAGCAGCCGGACCTGTTCGGCCACTGATGCAACGCGTCGAACTCGCCGATGGCGCGGACCTCGCGCAGTGGCGGGACGCGGCGCGCGCGCTGCTGGCCGACGGCGTGCCGCCCGAGCAGGTGTTGTGGCAGGTCGGGGCGCAGCGCGACCTCCTGGGCGAGGTGGGCGACGCGATGCGCCGCGGCGGCTCGCCTGCCGGCCTGCGCGTCCCGCGCGACTTCCTCGACCTGGCCGGCCTGGTCGTCGCCCACGCCGATCCGCGCCGCCACGCGCTGCTCTACCGGCTGCTCTGGCGCATCGCCCGCGGCGAGCGCGCGCTGCTCGCGATGGCGACCGACGACGACGTCGCCTGGGCGCGGCACGCGGCGAAGGCGGTCAGCCGCGAGAAGCACAAGATGAAGGCCTTCGTCCGCTTCCGCGAGGTGGTGGACGGCGAGGGCAGCGTCTACGTGGCCTGGTTCGAACCCGAGCACGACGTGCTGCCGCAGGTCGCGCCGTTCTTCGTGCGCCGCTTCGCGGGCATGCGCTGGTCGATCCTGACGCCCGCGCGCAGCGCGCACTGGGACGGCCAGGCGCTGCACCTGGGCGAGGGCGCCCGGCGTGGCGACGCGCCCGACGGCGATGCGCTGGAAGACCTCTGGCGCGTGTACTACGCCAACATCTTCAACCCCGCGCGCCTGAAGGTCGGCGCGATGGTGAAGGAGATGCCGGTGCGCTACTGGAAGAACATGCCCGAGGCCGCGCTGATCCCGGCGCTTGTGCGCGATGCCGGCGCGCGCATGCACGCGATGGTCGACGCCGCCCCGACCGTGGCGCGGAAGGCGTTCCCGGCACCGCGCGACACGCCCGGCGCACGTGCCGCCGCGCCTGTCGGCGCGTCGCCCGGACTGCCGGCGATCCACGCATCGGTCGCCGCCTGCCGCGCCTGCCCGCTCTGGGCGCCCGCCACCCAGGCCGTGCCCGGCGAGGGGCCGGCGGACGCGCGCATCATGGTGATCGGCGAGCAGCCCGGCGACCAGGAGGATCTGGCCGGCCGTCCGTTCGTCGGGCCGGCGGGACAGTTGTTCGACCGCGCCCTGGCCGAAGCGGGGATCGACCGCGCCACGCTCTACCTCACCAACGCCGTGAAGCACTTCAAGTTCAGGCCCGCCGGCAAGCGCCGCCTGCACGTGCGCGCGGACGCGACCGAGCAGGCCGCTTGCCGGCCCTGGCTCGAGGCCGAGCTCGCCGCGGTGCGGCCGCGCATGGTGCTGTGCCTCGGCGCCACCGCCGGGCAGGCGCTGCTGGGCCGCCGCTTCGCGCTGCTGTCCGGACGCGGACGCTGGTACCGCCTCGACGACGGCCTGCGGGTGCTGCCGACCGTGCATCCCTCGTGGCTGCTGCGGCTGTCCGATCGCGAACGCCCCGATGCCTGGCGCGGGTTCATCGCCGACCTTCGCCTGCTGGGATCGGCGGACGGGCGATCGTCGTGAACACGCCCTGACACCGCTCGGGAGCGTCCCATGGGCCTGCTGGTCGACGGCAAATGGCACGCACCTGACACCTCCTGGCGCGCGTCAGAAGCGGTAGGTCGCGCGCAGGTACAGGTCGTCGTCGCGCCGCGGGCGGGCGGCGGCGGCCGGCAGGTCGATCTCCCTGCGGCGGCGCAGGCGTGCATCCAGCTGCCATTCGGGCGTCGCCTGCCAGACCCAGCGCACCTCGGCCAGTTCGTCGTTGGGCCGGAAGTCGCTCGACAGCAGCCAGCCGTCGGCGACGCGACCGTAGACCAGCCCGACGTCGTGGTCGGGCAGGATGTCCATGAGGTTGAGCGAGGCCTGCCAGGACAGCGCCTCGGCGCGGCCGGTGCCGGTGTTCATCGCCTCCCGGCGGGGCGTGTCCGGTGCGTAGCCCAGCTCGCCACCCAGCCGCAGCGTCGTGCCGCGCGCGCCCAGGGGCCACGCCGCGGTGGCCTTGGCGGTCACCGCCAGGTAGTCCCGGGTCCGCGGATCCGTAACGCCGTAGGGATGCAGCGCCGACGGCAGCCAGTTGAGCGTCACCATCCGCTGCACCAGCGGCCCGATCGCGGTCTTCGACTCCACTGCCGCGAACACGCCGATGCGCGAGTCGCCGTCGCCGAACGCCAGCGGGCGCCGTAGCGTGCCCGTCGGCCCGCGGCGGTCGTTGTGGCGGACGATGAGGTGCGTGGTCCAGTCCTCGCTTGGGCGCCACTGCAGCCAGGCGCCGTCGGTCCAGGTGACGTCGAAGTTGGTGCTGTCGTTCTGGTCGAGCGACTTCTTCATCACGTCGTCCAGGCCCCAGGCAGCCTGGAAGCGGCCGATGCGCAGGCTCCATGGCGCCTCCGCGGGCCGGTACTCCAGGTAGGCCTCGTCGACGGTGGCCTGGCCGTTGGCGAGTCCGGTCGGATCGGGCGCGTAGGTGCGCATCCAGAAGGTGTCGTCGTCCTGCTCGCTGTCGAGGCGCGCCGCGATGCGGCCGCTGGCATGCCAGCCGCCGCCGAGGTCGCCGCGCAGGCGGAACCGCACGCGCGCGCGGAAGCTGTCGGCATCGGACTCGCCCCCGCTGCGGGCGCGGGTTTCGGAGGCGACGTAGCCGAAGCGCACGTCGCCGCTTGCCCGCCAGGTGTCGCCGGCGTGGGCGGTGCCGGCGACGAGCAGAAGCGTCGCGCCCAGCACGGGCAGCAGGCGCGGCGTCCGGGTGGGATTTCGTGCAGGGCACGTGCAGTGCGGGAACATGGGGGCCTCCGGACGTGTCTCGCGCCGGACCAGGGCGACCGTCCGGAGCATGCACCGCACGATGCGCCCATCTCGACCGGGGCACCTTGACCGCGGTCAAGCGGAGCGCCGTGCCGCAGGTCCGGTCTCCCGCGCCGAAGCGGTATGCTTGACCGTACGCAGGACGCGCAGTGCAAGGGGGGCGCGTGCAGGACGCAGTACAGACACCGGCCGCCGATACGGCCGCCGCAAACGCGGCCGCGGACGCCTTCATCGACCGCTGGCAGGGCGTCACCGCCTCCGAGCTCTCGACCTCGCAGAGCTTCCTGATCGACCTCTGCCGCCTGCTCGAGGTGGAGGTCCCGCACCCCACGCCCGAACAGGACTACATGTTCGAGCGCCCGATCACGTTCCGCCACGGCGATGGCGGCCGCAGCGCCGGACGCATCGACCTGTACCGCCGCGGCGCCTTCGTGCTCGAGTCGAAGAAGGTGCGCCTGGGCGCGCATACCAAGGGTTTCGACGACGCCCTGCTGCGCGCCCGCAGCCAGGCCGAGGCCTATGCCCGCGCGCTGCCCGCCGACGAGGGCCGGCCGCCGTTCGTGGTGGTGGTGGACGTCGGCCAGCGGATCGAGCTGTATTCCGAGTTCAGCCGCTCCGGCGGCACCTACGTCCCGTTCCCGGACCCGCGCAGCCACCGCATCGCCCTGGCCGACCTGCGCCGCCCGGAGCTGCGCGAGCGCCTGCGCCGCGTCTGGACCGACCCGCTGGGCCTGGACCCCAGCCGCGAATCCGCCCGCGTCACCCGCCAGATCGCCGACCGCCTGGCCACGCTGGCGCGCAGCCTGGAGCAGGGCGGCTTCGATGCCGAAGCGGTGGCCCAGTTCCTGATGCGCTGCCTGTTCACCATGTTCGCCGAGGACGTGAAGCTGCTGCCGGCCCACAGCTTCCGCGACCTGTTGGCCCGCCATGGCGACACACCTGATGTGGCCATGCGCATGCTCGCCCAGCTGTGGCGCGACATGGACGCCGGCGGCTTCTCCGCCGTGCTGGCCGGCAACGTGCTGCGCTTCAACGGCAAGCTGTTCAAGCAGCCCGACACCCTGCCGCTGGACACGGCCCAGATCGCCCTGCTGCTCGACGCCGCCCGCGCCGACTGGAAGCACGTGGAGCCGGCCATCTTCGGCACCCTGCTGGAGCGCGCGCTGAGCCCGAAGGACCGCCACAAGCTCGGCGCCCACTACACCCCGCGCGCCTACGTCGAGCGCCTGGTGCTGCCGACCGTGATCGAACCGCTGCGGCGCGAATGGAGCGACGCCCAGGCCGCCGCCGGCACCCTGGCCGACGAAGGCAAGGCGGATGACGCGATCGCCGAACTCAAGCGCTTCCACCACCGCCTGTGCACCGTGCGCGTGCTCGACCCCGCCTGCGGCTCGGGCAACTTCCTGTACGTGACGCTGGAGCACCTGAAGCGCCTGGAAGGCGAGGTGCTCAACGCGCTGGACGAACTCGGCGACCGCCAGACCGGCCTGGCCCTGGGCGGCGAACGCGCCGACGCCGCCGCCGGCGAGACCGTCGACCCGCACAACCTGCTGGGCATCGAGCTCAACCCGCGCGCCGCCGCGATTGCCGAAGTGGTGCTGTGGATCGGCTACCTGCAGTGGCACTACCGCACCCGCGGCGACGTGCACCCGCCGCAGCCGGTGATCCGGGATTTCCGCAACATCGAGAACCGGGACGCGGTGCTGGCGCATGACGGCGTGGAGTTCGTGACCGACGAACGCGGCGTGCCGGTGACGCGGTGGGACGGGGAGACGATGAAGGTGTCGCCGGTGACGGGGGAACTGGTGCCGGACGAAGCGGTGCGGAGGCCGGTGGAGCGGTATCTGGATCCGAGGAAGGCGGCGTGGCCGGAGGCGGATTTTGTGGTGGGGAATCCGCCGTTTATTGGTGGCTGGCGACTTCGCTCCGCGCTCGGCGACGGCTACGTGGACGCATTGTGGTCCGTGTATGCAGACATGCCGCCCAAAGCCGACTACGTGATGTTCTGGTGGGACAGAGCCGCGGAAGCTGTCCGGGCAGGCAAAGCCAGTGCTTTCGGATTCATCACCACCAACAGCATCTCGCAGGTGTTCCAGAGACGAGTTATCGACAAGCACGTCACCGCGAGATCGAACCCTTTGAACCTGGCCTTCGCACTGCCTGACCATCCGTGGGTGGATGCGAGCGACGGCGCTGCTGTCCGGATCGCCATGACCGTGGGTCGCGCAGACGGGTCGACCGGCAGGCGTGTGGAAGTCATCGCCGAAACGGAAGAGGCGGAAGACGCAGGGGTGACGTTGTCGGGCCGTAGCGGCGTGATCAACTCCGACTTGTCATTAGGCGCCGACGTCGCATCGGCTCGCCGACTGCAATCGAATGGCGGACTGTCGTCGCCAGGCGTGCAGCTTTATGGGTCGGGCTTCATCGTGGATCGTGAACTCGCTGGGAGGATGCTCGAAGACGTCATGGATGAGGGCGCACGGCGCGTTGTGCGGCCATACGTCAATGGTCGCGACCTGATGCAGGTTTCCCGCGACGCATTCGTGATCGACTTCTTTGGGCTGGAACGCGAAGAAGCGGCGCGACTGCATCCGATGGCGTATCAGCGTGTGCTCGATTACGTCAAGCCGGAGCGTGACCTGAACCGTCGAGCGGCGATTCGGGACAAGTGGTGGCGATTCGGCTGGGAGCGTCCCGTCATGCGTGCCGCGATGGAGGGCCTCGGTCGATACATCGCGACCGTCGAGACGGCCAAGCACAGGATTTTCAGTTTTCTCGGCGATAAGACGCTGCCGGACAACATGCTTATCACCATCGCAAGCGACGATGCGGTCGTCCTTGGCGTGCTGTCCAGCAAGGTCCACACCACATGGGCGTTGGCAGCCGGCGGTCGTCTCGGTGTCGGCAACGACCCGCGATACAACAAAACACGCTGCTTCGATCCTTTCCCTTTCCCCGACCTCGACTCGGCCGACAAGTTCGGTGGCCCGATCAGCTACGCCCTTGAAGACGAGAACAGCCGTCCGGGCGAGTTCACAACCCTCGGCGAGTACCCCTCCGACCGCATCCGCAACCTCGCCGAACAGCTCGACGCCCACCGCAAGCGCCAGCAGGCCGCGCATCCCGGCCTGACTCTGACCGGCATGTACAACGTGCTGGACAAGCTGCGCAGCGGCGAGGTGCTGACCGCCAAGGAGCGCACCATCCACGAGCAGGGCCTGGTCTCCGTGCTGCGCCAGCTGCACGACGAGCTCGATGAGGCCGTGCTCTACGCCTACAACTGGGGCGACCTGATTCCGCTGCTGCGCGTCGCCCACGGCAACGAGTCGCCCGACACGCTGCAGCAGCTCGCCGATGCGGAACGCGACCTGCGACCGACCGAGCGCCATGTCGATGGCGGCCCCGCATCCACGCGTGAGGAAGCGAAGCGCGCCTTCGATGAAGCCATCCTCGAGCGCCTGGTCGCCCTCAACGCCGAGCGCGCCGCGGAGGAAGCCCGCGGCCACATCCGCTGGCTGCGGCCGCAGTTCCAGAATCCCGACCTCCCGCGCGAGCGCGAACCCGAGCAGGCCGACTTCGCCTCCGGGCGTGCCGCGGAGCAGCGCGATACGGGCGACGACTCGGCGCCTGTACTTGCGGGCAAGCCCCAGCCTTGGCCCAAGGACACGGTCGACCAGGTCCGTGCCGTCGCCGACGTCGTCACCGCCAGCCCGGTGCCGCTCTCACTCGATGAGATTGCCGCGCGGTTTACTGCGCGTGGCCCGTGGAAGAAGCGCCTGCCAAAGCTGGTGGAAATGCTGGTGGCGCTGGGGCGAGCGCGGGAGCAGGACGGGGGTTATGTATCCGGGTGAATCCCGCCGAGGACGATTCCGGAAAGAGCGCCGATTGACCAATTTCAATCCAACAGGGGGAGTAGCAATGAAGAAGTATTTCTGGGCGATTCTTGCGGTTCTGGCCATGACGGGCTGTGCGTCGAACCCGCCGCTGAATTTCTCGGTGCCGAACGTTGGTCATGTGCAGACCAAGATCGACGCCGACATGAGGTCTTTGACGGTATCGCTGGCGCGTCCGGACGAGGCCACGGGAAAGATTCCGGCTGCTGCGCAGCACGAAGTTCCGCAGATGTGGCAGGCCGCTTTGACGGAAGCCTTGAACCGGATGGCGATCTTTTCCGACGAATCGGCTCGCAAGGTCAGCCTCTCCGTCAAGGTTCTCGAACTCGATGTTCCCGCCTTTGGAGCATCCATGACCACCCGGACCACGGCACGGTATGAGCTGATCGACCGCAAGGACGGTTCAATCATCTACACCCAGGATGTGTCCGCTGAAGGCGTGGTGCCTGCCGGCTACGCCTTCGCTGGCGTGATCCGCGCGCGCGAGTCGATCAACCGTTCGGTCCAGAACAACATCGGACAGTTCCTGCAGGCGCTGGAAACCGTGGACGTGACTCGACCCATGTTCCCGGCGAACGAAGCGGCCGTCTCGCCATGAAGTTCCCAGTCGCTGTCCTGTGCGTCCTGCTGGCTGCCGCATGTACGCCAAACGTGCGACCGGACAGCTATTCCGTGGGAAGTGTCGGCCAGGTCAATCGGTCGGTTGGAGGCGTTATCGTCAGTTCCCGGGTTGTCCACATCGACGGCTCCCGGGGTGGGGGAGCCATGGCGGGCGGTGCAGCGGGTGCAGTGGCCGGCTCCCAGATTGGTGGCAGCGATGCCGCAGGAGCCGTGGGTGCCATTGGTGGACTGGTGGTTGGCGCGGTTGCCGGCGCCGCCATGGAGCGCGGTGTGTCTTCGCAGGAGGGACGGGAATACGTGGTCGAAACGTCCAATGGCGCGCTGATGACCATCGTGCAGGGCGAGCAGCCAGCGCTGGGCGTCGGGCAGCGCGTCCTCGTGCTGTATGGCAACCCGGCGCGGGTCATTGTCGACCCGCGGCATCCGCAGCCCGTCGCCTCCGAGTAGGGGCGCTGCCTTGGACACCTTGGAGAGCAGGGCGATACCTCCGAACGCGGTCCGGCCGGACGGCCCGCTGACCTCGCCCCGAAGCTTCGGGGTGTACGAGCTGCCCGCCTCGGCGACCGGGACGAGGCGATTCAGATACGGAAACCATCCCGTGCGCATGCACGAGCTGGAAGGGGAGTTCGGCAGCTGCACGCTCCGGCACCTGTTCCTGCGCCGGGAAGATGCCGGCTCCATGGCCGCACAGCTGAATCGGGAAGGCCCATGAAATTCACTATGGACGTCGAGCGCTTCGACGGGCGCGAGGACGACTACCTGAAGTTCTGTACCGTCGACCTGGAAGCGCTCGAGCGCGACCTGGCGAGCCGTTATTCACGGCCGGCAACGTACTGCCGGCAATGCATGGAGAAGGGGGAGTAGGGATGGCAAGGGCAGACGCCACGGTGGAAGAACTCGTAAAAATGATTCGCTCGAGGTCTGACGCCCCATGAGTTCTTCGGGAGGACGAGGCTGGGGACGTCCAGCCGTCCGCAACCGCCGCTACGATCGCCTTTCAGCGCTGGATCCACTCGAGTTCGAGCGGGTGGTGGCGGACTACTACCGGCGCATCGGCTTCATGGTGGAACACCGCGGCACCGGGGGAGTCGGGGGGAGGTTCGATGGCGGCATCGACCTGAAGATGTACCGCGATGGACGGTGCATCGTCGTCCAGTGCAAACGGGAGAACGCGCGCCAGGTCACGCACAACGTCGGCCACGAACTCCTGGGGATCATGCTCACGGAGAATGCGGATCAGGCCATCGTCGTCAACACCGGCGAGTTCACGCCCTATGCGTGGGAAAGTGCGCGCAAGGACCCGCGCCTGCAGCTCATCGATGGCGACAAGCTGCGCGAGATGCTCCCCGAGTACGCCGTAGTCGATGTCCCCGCTTCCGGCAGTCCGCATGGCAGGGCGCCGCTCGATTGGCCGCTGTCCGGGCCATTGTCCCGGCCTGCCCCGGGTAGCGTCAGGTATGGCGCCGCACGCAATGAGAGGGACTCGAACGGCGTCAAGGCGCTGGTCGCACTTGCGTTTTTGGTCACGGTCGTTGTCTGGCAATGCTCGTCCCGCTCCGATCCCGAGCGCGTGGCATCGCCTGAGCCGGCGGCGCCGATGGTCGAGCCGCGCGCAGTCCATCCGCAGAACCGTTCAAGGCCCGAAGTGCCTCAGCCCGACAGCACGCCGGTGGCGAATCCCTCTCCCGGGATCGACGCCCGCGAAGCGCAGCGCAGGGCCGACGAGGCGATGAGGGTCATCCAGGACACGACGCCAGAACTGGGGCTTCTGCCGGATCCGCACGCGGTCTACCGGGACCACGATCCCGCCCCCCGCGCTCGATGACACTCCGCCTCCGTCCCGCCACCGCGCACGACCTCGCCTTCTGCGAACACCTCAGCCGCACCAACATGGCCGGCTACCGCGCCGCGCGCGGCACCGCCTGGGATCCCGAACGTTTCCGCGCCAGCTGGGCGGAGTTCGAGAACCTCATGATCCTGGCCGGCGACGAGGCGGTCGGGATATTGCGGCTGCTGCCTGAAGGCGAGGCGCTGGGCCTGCGCGATCTGCAGGTGGTGCCGGGACGCCATCGCCAGGGCATCGGCGGCTGGGCGGTGCGGCAGGCCCAGGCGATCGCCCTGCAACGCGGCCACCCACGCCTGCAGCTTCGCGTGTATGCGGAGAACCCGGCGCGGGCGTTGTACACGCGGCTCGGCTTCGTGGTCGAGGCGGAGGCCGGAGACACGTTCCACCTGGCGTGGTCGCCGTCACGCGTGGCGTGACCATCGGGGCTGTTGCAGCTCCTCAGGGTGCAGGGACAGTAGGGCCACTGCTTCGACGCAAAGGAACCAGATGATGACGCGCCTGTCCGCCGCCCTGCTGCTCCTCGCACTCCCCGTCCTCGCCCACGCCCAGCCGGCCTGTCCCACCGGCGAATCCTTCGACAAGGCCCGCGCCGTGGTCGCCGACCTGCAGCGCATCGTCACCCCCGCCGGCGTGCAGGACACCTACGCCGAGCGCATCGGCGGCATCGAGCAGTGGATCCAGGTGCGCGGCAAGGACCGTGCGAACCCGATGATCCTGTTCGTGCACGGCGGGCCGTCGTCGCCGGCGATGCCGAGCGGGTGGCAGTGGCAGCGGCCGGTGGAGGAGTTCTTCACCATCGCCCACTACGACCAGCGTGGCGCCGGCAAGACCCACCGCGCCAACGATCCGGACGCGGTGGCCGGGGACATGGCCATCAATCGCTTCGTCAGTGATGCCATCGAGGTGGCCGAGCACCTGCGCGCGCGCTACGGCAAGGAGAAGCTGGTGCTGGTCGGGCACAGCTGGGGCACGGTGGTGGCGATGCACGCGGCGCTGCGGCGGCCGGACCTGTTCCACGCCTACGTCGGCATCGGCCAGGTCATCGACACCCGGCGCAACGAGCGGCTGAGCTTCGAGTACGGGCTGGAGCGGGCCCGCGCGGACGGCAATGCCGCGGCGGTCGCCGAGCTGGAGTCGATCGCGCCCTATCCGGGCGATGCGCCGATCACCCGCGATCGCATCATCATCGCGCGCAAGTGGCCGCAGCACTACGGCGGCCTCAATGCGTACCGCGACGCGGAGCAGGACTACTACTACGGCGCCTCGCTGCTGGCGCCGGACTACGACTGCGAGGACCGGCGCGCCTTCTTCGCCGGCAACGTGTTCACGCTCGAACACGTGCTCGACGAGTTCCTGCAGGTGGATTTCAGCGGCGTGCGCGAGTTCCCGATTCCGGTGGTGATGTTCCTCGGCCGCCACGACTACACCACGCCCTCGGCGCCGACCGCGGAGTGGCTGGACCAGGTGCGGGCGCCCTACAGGCGCGCGGTGTGGTTCGAGCACTCCGCGCACATGATCCCGTGGGAAGAGCCGGGTCGGACGCTGCTGGCCCTGCTGGAACACGTGCGGCCGCTGGCGGTGGAGCCCTGACATGCCTCCGGTCCTGCTGGTCGGCCTCGGCGGCTTCCTCGGCGCGGTCGCGCGCTACACGCTCGGCGGGCTGGTGCTGCACCTGACGGTGCAGGAGCGCTTCCCGTACAGCACCTTCGCGGTGAACGTGCTCGGCTGCCTGGCGGTGGGCGTGCTGGCGGGCCTGGCCGAGCGCCACCACGCCTTCGGCCCCGAGGCGCGGCTGTTCCTGTTCACCGGGCTGCTCGGCGGCTTCACCACGTTCTCTGCCTTCGGCCTGGAAGCGGTGCACCTGCTGCGTCGCGGCGAGCTGGCCACCGCCGCGCTGTACGCCGGCGGCAGCGTGGTGCTGGGGATCGCCGCGGTGTGGCTGGGCCTGAAACTGGTGGGGCTGGCGGGGCGCTGAGTCGGACGGCAGGCGTTACCGCCGGGCGCGTCAGGCCTGTTGGGCCAGTTCGGCGGCAAGAAACCGCGCCGTCCTGCTGCGCCGGTGGCCCGCCACCTTGGCCGGCGGCCCAACCACCACGACCTGGCCACCGTCCTGCCCGGCCCCCGGCCCCATGTCGATGATCCAGTCGCTGTCGGCGGCCACGCGCATGTCGTGCTCGACCATCAGCACCGTGTTGCCGGCATCGACCAGCGACTGCAGCTGCTGCATCAGCCGGTCGACATCGGCGGGGTGTAGCCCGGTGGTGGGCTCGTCGAGCACGTACACGGTGTCGCGGCGCTGGGCGCGCTGCAGCTCGGTGGCGAGCTTGATCCGCTGCGCCTCGCCACCCGACAGCTCGGTGGCGGGCTGGCCCAGGCGCAGGTAGCCCAGGCCAACTTCCTCCAGCACCTGCAGGGGACGCAGCACGGCCGCATCGTCGGCGAAGAACCGCGCGGCCTCGGCCACGGTCATGGCCAGCACCTCGGCGATGTTGCGGCCCTCGAGCGTGATTGCCAGCGTGGCCTCGTTGTAGCGGGCGCCGTGGCAGTCGGGGCAGGGGACGTACACGCTCGGCATGAACAGCAGTTCGACGCACACGGACCCTTCGCCCTCGCAGGTCGCGCAGCGCCCCTTGGCGACGTTGAACGAGAAGCGGCCGGCGTCGTAGCGGCGCTTGCGCGCGGCGGGCGTCGCCGCGAAGCGCTTGCGCACGTGGTCGAACAGGCCGGTGTAGGTCGCGAGGTTGGAGCGAGGCGTGCGGCCGATGGGCTTCTGGTCCACCTGCACCAGGCGGCGCACCTGCTCCAGGCCCTCGATGCGGCCCGTGGCGTCCTGCGCGTCGCGGCGTTCCAGCGGATCGACCTCCTCTTCCGTATCGCCCGGTGCGTGTCCGAGGTGGGCCGCGAGCAGTTCGACCAGGGCCTGGCTGACGAGCGAGGACTTGCCGGAGCCGGACACGCCGGTGACGGTGGCCAGCACGCCCAGCGGGATGTCGACGTCGACCCGGTCGAGGTTGTTGCGGGTGACCTCGCGCATGCGCAGCCAGCCCGTGGGCGTGCGCGGCGCGCGCGCCGGCCGCGGTGCGCTGTCGAACAGGTACCGCCGCGTGCTGGACGCCTCCACCTGCGCGAGCCCGGCCGGCGGCCCGCTGTACAGCACGCGCCCACCGTGTTCGCCGGCACCCGGTCCGACGTCCACGATCCAGTCGGCATCGCGGATCACGTCCATCTCGTGTTCGACCACGAACAGCGTGTTGCCGACCTCCTTCAGCGCGTGCAGCGCGCGCAGCAGCGATTCGGTATCGGCGGGATGCAGGCCGGCGGAGGGTTCGTCGAGCACGTACACCACGCCGAACAGGTGCGAGCGGATCTGCGTCGCAAGGCGCAGGCGCTGCAGTTCGCCCGGCGACAGCGTCGGCGTGGTGCGCTCCAGCGTCAGGTAGCCCAGGCCCAGCTGTTCGACGATGCGGATGCGCGCCAGCAGGTCGGCGGCGATGCGCTGCGCCGCCACCGCCTGCTCCGGATGCTGCTTCGTGGCGCCGGTCTTTCCGTTGGCAGCGGGCTCGAGCAGCCCGGCCACCTCGGTCAGCGGCCGCTGCGACAGGGCGCCGATGTCGAGGCCGGCGAACGTGACCGACAGCGCCTCGCGGCGCAGGCGCTTGCCGTCGCAGGTGGGACAAACGGTGCTCAGCAGGTACTGCGACACGCGTCGCTTGATCAGCGGGCTCTGCGTGTTGGCGAAGGTGTGCAGCAGGTAGCGGCGCGCGCTGGTGAACGTGCCCATGTAGCTGGGCTCCATCTTCCGCTTCAGCGCGCGCTGGGTCTCGGCCAGGGTGAAGCCCGCGTACACCGGCACCACCGGCTGCTCGTCGGTGAACAGGATCCAGTCTCGGGTCTTCTTCGGCAGCCGGTGCCAGGGCAGGTCCACGTCGTGGCCGAGCGTGGTCAGGATGTCGCGCAGGTTCTGCCCGTGCCAGGCCAGCGGCCACGCGGCCACGGCACGCTCGCGGATGCTGAGGCTGCGGTCGGGCACCATCGAGGCTTCGGTCGCGTCGTAGACCCGGCCCAGGCCATGGCATTCCGGACATGCGCCCGCCGGCGTGTTCGGCGAGAAACCGTCGGCATGGATGATGTCCTGGCCCGGCGGATACAGGCCGGCGCGCGAGTACAGCATGCGCAGCGAATTGGAGATGGTGGTGACGCTGCCGACCGAGGAGCGCGTGCTGGGCGATCCCCGCTGCTGCTGCAGGGCGACGGCAGGCGGCAGGCCCTCGATGGAATCGACGTCGGGAACGCCGGCCTGGTCGATCAGGCGCCGCGCATAGGGCGAGATCGAGTCGAGATAGCGCCGCTGCGCCTCGGCGAACAGCGTGCCGAAGGCCAGCGACGACTTGCCGGAGCCGGAGATGCCGGTGAACACGACCAGCGCGTCGCGCGGGATGTCGACGTCGACGTCGCGGAGGTTGTGCTCGCGGGCGCCGCGGACCTGCACGAAGGCGCTGGTGGGGGCGGATCCGCGGGATCTGGTTGAGCGGGGCATGCGTGGACTCCCGGGTGGCCGGCCACTATCGCTCGTGGTGAAGGAACGCGCCGTCAAAGCGCCCCGTCAAAGCAGGCCACGATCGCCCGCTCAAGCAGCGCGAGTACGCCGACTGGATCACCAGCGCCAAGGGCGCGGACATGCGCGCCCGGCGCGTGGCGCAGGCGGTGGAGTGGATCGCGGAGGGGAAGCCCCGGAACTGGAAGTAGGCGAACTGTTGAGCGGCAGCGCTCAGGTGCCCAGATACGCCTCTGCGTCCATCGCGCCGTGCAGGATGCGGACGATCAGGACATCCTGCCCAGCGATCTGCCTGTAGTAGATGACGTGCGCCCCATGGGGGAGTCTTCTGTAGCCCTGCAGGATCTCATCGCATGCAGTCCCCATCGCGGGATTCTTGGCCAGGGCATGGAAGATCCGGTCGACTTCCTTCAGATACGCATTGCGCTGTCGTACACCCCACCGGGCTTCCGTGTGGCGCGCAATCGACTTGAGATCAGCGCGGGCGGCCCAGGTGAGGCCAAAGGAACTCACGGCCGCTCGGCATCCAGTTCGGAAACCAGCGAGTCGTAGCTGTAGTCGGCACGCCCGCTGCGCTCGCCCTCGCGCAGCGCATGGCGCAGCACTTCGAGTCTGCTTTCGGCTGTTTCGAGCAGGCGCAGACCCGCGCGGACGACTTCGCTGGCGGATCCGTATCGACCGCTGTCGATCTGGCTGCCAATGAATTCTTCGAAATGCTCACCCAGGCTGACGCTCGTGTTCTTGGCCATGGATTGTCTCCGGTTTGTACCAAATATTGGTATCCGAGGTGGTGGCTGTCAACTGATCAGCGAGCGACGAGATCCACCTTGACCCGGCACGGAGAAGAGTGCGATCCCGCTTTCTGTTGTCAGTCCAACTCTTTGATCTGAAACCCCTCTCACCTTCTGAGACCGCCCGGTGCCGGAATCCATCCGACAGCCGGGCTTGCCCTTGCCTGCAAAGGTAAATAGATTTTTACCCATGACCGACGACCTCACTCCCCGACAGCGTGACGTGCTCGGCTTCATCCAGGCCCATGCCGGGGTCGAGGGTGCGCCGCCCACGCTGCAGCAGATCGCCGACGCCTTCGGCTTCCGCCAGGCCTGCGCTGCGCACAAGCACGTGCGCCGGTTGCAGCAGGCGGGCTACCTGGAGGTTCGACCCAACGAGGCGCGCGGGATCCGCGTGGTGGGCGTTCCCGGCACCCGGTTGAAGCTCCGCGACGACCGCCTGGACCTGCCGGTGCTGGGCCGGGTGGCCGCGGGTTCGCCGATCGGCGCTGATGCCGGCGTCGAGCGCCATGTGCTGCTCGACCGCGCGCTGTTCTCGAGCCGCCCGGACTACCTGCTGCGGGTGAAGGGCGATTCGATGCGCGACGACGGCATCTTCGACGGCGACCTGGTGGCGGTGCAGCGCGCCAGCGATGCGCGCAACGGCCAGGTGGTGGTGGCGCGCATCGACGGCGAGATCACCATCAAGCGGCTGGAACGCACGCGCTCGCGGCTGCGGCTCTTGCCACGCAATCCCGACTACGCGCCGATCGAGGTGCCGCCGGGCAGCGACTTCGCCATCGAAGGCATCTACTGCGGGCTGGTGCGCGCGGAATGAACGCCGTGCCGGCCCCTGCGATGCGTGCGCCTGCGATGCCCGCTCCCGCGGCGCCGCCCGACCTCGACGCGATGCTGTCGGCGCGCACGGTCTGGCGCGCGGCGCGGGCGCCGGCGGTGGCCGACGATGGCGAGCCCACGGGCCATGATGCGCTCGACGCGCTGCTGCCGCAGGGCGGCTGGCCGCGCGCGGCGCTGACCGAGCTGCTGCTGCCGGCCGACGGCGTGGGCGAGCTGTCGCTGCTGCTGCCGACGCTCGCGCGGCTGACCCGGGCCGGCGGCGTCGTGGCGCTGGTGGCGCCGCCCTACCTGCCGTATGCGCCGGCGTGGCAGGCGGCGGACGTGGACCTGCGTCAGCTCGAAATCATCCAGGCCGACGCGCGCGGCGCGCTGTGGGCCTTCGAACAGTGCCTGCGCAGCGCGGCCTGCGCCGCGGTGCTGGGCTGGCCGCTGCAGGCCGACGGCCCGGCACTGCGGCGGCTGCAGGTCGCGGCCGACAGCGGCGACTGCCTGGGCTTTGCCTTCCGCGACGCGAAGCATGCGGCCAACCCGTCGCCGGCGGCGCTGCGGCTGGAATACGCGGCAGTGGGCGAGGGCGGCTGGCATGTCCGCAAATGCCGCGGTGCCAATCCGCCGGCGCGGCCGTTCAAGCTGCCCGCAACTGCTTCTGCAACGGCGAGCTGAGCCGCCATGCTCTGGGCCTGCATCGCGCTGCCGCGGCTGGCGCTGGACGCCGTCCTCCGCCGCATGCCGGATCCGTCGCGGCCGCTGGCGCTGGTGTCCGGCCCCGCGCAGCTGCGCCACCTGCACGCGGTCAACGCCGCCGCCGCCGAAGCCGGGCTGAAGGCCGGCATGCGCCTGTCGGCTGCACACGCGCTGCTGGCGGACGTGGCGATGGTCGACCACGATCCCGCGTCCGAAGCACGCTGGCAGCGCTTCCTCGCCGCCTGGGCCTACCGCCACAGTTCGCAGGTGAGCGCACAGTGGCCGGGCGCGATCGTGCTGGAGGTGCGCGCCAGCTTCCGCCTGTTCGGGCCGTGGCCACGCTTCGAGGCGCGGCTGCGCGAGGAGCTCGACGGCCTCGGCTTCAGCCACCGCATCGCGCTGGCGCCAACGCCGCGCGCGGCGCGGGTGTTCGCCGGCCTGCGCGACGGCTTCGCGGTCACCAGCGCGGACGCGATGCGCGAGGCGCTGGCGCGGGTGCCGGTGCGCCGCGCCGCGCTGGCGGGCAACGCCGGCGAGCGCCTGCAGCGCATGGGCGTGCGCACGCTCGGCGCCCTGCGCGCGCTGCCGCGCGACAGCCTGCGGCGGCGCTTCGGCGTCGAACTGCTCGAGCATCTCGACCGCCTGCATGGCGATGCCGATGATCCGCTGCAGCTGTACGCGCCGCCGGACCATTTCGACGGCCGCATCGAACTCGGCTTCGAGGTCGAGAGCCACCAGGCGCTGCTGTTCCCGCTGCGCCGGCTGATCGCCGACCTCGCCACGTATCTCTCCGCGCGCGACGGCGGGGTGCAGCGTTTCACCCTGCGCCTGGAGCACGAAGCGCGCCACGCGCTGCCCTCGCACGAAGCCGACCAGGTGCAGCAGGACGCGGTGCGCTTCACCGAGGTGCCGGTCGGGCTGCTCGCCGCCGAGCGCGACGCCGGGCTGCTGTTCGAGCTCACGCGCAACCGACTGGAGCAGGTGGCGCTGCCGGCGCCGGTGATCGGCCTGCGCCTGCTGGCGCGCGAGCTGCCGCCGTTCGTGCCGGCCGAGCGCGACCTGTTCGACACCCGCCCGGCGCAGGCCGTGCCCTGGCCGCAGCTGCGCGAGCGCCTGCGCGCACGCCTGGGCGACGAGGCGGTGCATCGCGTGGCGCCCTCCGGCGATCCGCGTCCCGAACGTGCCTGGCGACGCGCCGATGCCGGCGAGGGCGGCGACGCGGCCTGCGCCATGCCCGCGCCGCCGCGCCCGCCGCGGCCGGCCTGGCTGCTGCCGCGCCCAGTGCCGCTGCGCGATGCGCAGCTGCGCATCATGTCCGGCCCCGAGCGCCTGGAAAGCGGCTGGTGGGACGGCGAGGATGCGCGCCGCGACTACTACGTGCTGGAAACCTCGCGCGGCCAGCGCGCCTGGGCCTTCGCGCCGCCGGGCGAGCGCAATGGCTGGATGCTGCACGGGTGGTTCGCGTGAGCGGCCCGCCATGAGCCGCGATGACGACCATGACGACCTGCCCCCGGGCGTGGCGCCGGATACGCCGGGTGCACGTGCGCCGCGCATCGTGCGCATGCAGCGGCAGATGCAGTTGCAAATGCGGTGCCAGGCCGCGAACGACCCGGACGGCGCCAAAAGCTTCGCGGCCATAGCCGCTCCTGCAAGGACGACGCAGGAACTGCCGTCCTACGCCGAACTCCACTGCCTGTCCGACTTCAGCTTCCTGCGCGGCGCGGCCAGCGCCGAGGAACTGTTCACCCGCGCCGCGCAGTGCGGCTACGAGGCGCTGGCGATCACCGACGAGTGTTCGCTGGCCGGCATCGTGCGCGCGCACGAGGCGGCGAAGATCACCGGGGTGAGGCTGGTGGTGGGCGCGGAGTTCCGGCTCGACGACGGCCTGCGCCTGGTGCTGCTGGTGGAGGACGCCGCGGGCTACGCGCAGCTGTGCCGCTTGATCACGATCGCGCGCCGCGCGGCGCCGAAGGGTGAGTACCGTCTCTCCCGCCCCGACGTCGAAGCCGCGCTTTCCGCCGCCACCGCCGCCGCTCCTGCAGGGGCCGCCGATGCATCAGACGCAGCGGGCACAACAGGCGCGGAATCCCCCTGCGGACTCTTCGCGCTCTGGCTGCCCGGCCGTGATCCCGACCCGGCCGAGGGCGCCTGGCTGCGCCGCGTCTTCGGCGAACGCGCGCATCTCGCCGTCGAGCTGCACCGCGAGGACGACGATGCCGCGCGCCTCGCGCGCCTGCTCGCGCTGGCCGAAGCGCTCGACCTCGTGCCGCTCGCCGCCGGCGACGTGCACATGGCCACCCGCCGCCAGCGCGTGCTGCAGGACACCGTGACCGCGATCCGCCACGGCCTGCCGCTGGCCGAGGCCGGGGCCCACCTGTTCCGCAACGGCGAGCGCCACCTGCGCCACCGCTACACGCTGGGCAACATCTTCCCGCGCGTGCTGCTGGACAACGCCGCCGCGCTGGCGCGGCGCTGCCGGTTCTCGATGGCCGAAGTGCGCTACACCTATCCGGCCGAGCTGGTGCCGCCGGGCGAGACGCCGGCCAGCCACCTGCGCGCGCTCACCCGGGCCGGCATGGCGCAGCGCTGGCCCGGGGGCACGCCGCCGAAGGTCGTGGCGCAGATCGAGGAGGAGCTCGCCCTGATCGCCGAGCTGGGATACGAAGCCTTCTTCCTCACCGTGGAAGACATCGTCCGCTTCGCGCGCAGCCGGAACATCCTCTGCCAGGGGCGCGGCTCCTCGGCCAACTCGGCGGTCTGCTACGCGCTCGGCATCACCGCGGTGGATCCCGCCGAAAGCCGGCTGCTGATGGCGCGCTTCCTGTCGAAGGAGCGCAAGGAGCCGCCGGACATCGACGTCGACTTCGAGCACGAGCGGCGCGAGGAGGTGATGCAGTACGTCTACGCCAAGTACGGCCGCGAGCGCGCCGCGCTGGCCGCGACCGTGATCCGCTACCGGGGAAAAAGCGCGGTGCGCGACGTGGCCAAGGCCTTCGGCCTGCCGCCCGACCAGGTGGCGCTGCTGGCCGGCTGCTTCGGCTGGGGCAACGGCGAGACGCCGATGGAGACGCGCCTGGCCGATGCCGGCTTCGACATCGACAACCCGCTCGTCGCACGCATCCTCGCGGTAACCACGATGCTGCGCGGCAAGCCGCGGCACCTGTCGCAGCACGTTGGCGGCTTCGTGATCTCCGACGCGCCGCTGTGGAACCTGGTGCCGGTGGAGAATGCGGCCATGGCCGACCGCACCATCATCCAGTGGGAGAAGGACGACCTCGAAGCCCTGGGCCTGCTCAAGGTCGACTGCCTGGCACTGGGCATGCTGACCTGCATCCGCAAGGCGCTGGACCTGGTGCGCGTGCACCGCGGCCGCGCGCTGGAACTGGCCACGATCCCGAAGGAGGACACCCCGACCTACGCCATGATCCAGCGCGCCGACACCGTCGGCGTGTTCCAGATCGAATCGCGCGCGCAGATGGCGATGCTGCCGCGGCTGAAGCCTGCGACCTTCTACGACCTGGTGGTGGAAGTGGCCATCGTGCGCCCGGGCCCGATCCAGGGCGACATGGTGCATCCCTACCTGCGCCGGCGCATGGGCCAGGAGCCGGTGGTGTACCCCTCGCCGGGCATCAGGGAGATCCTCGGGCCCACGCTGGGCGTGCCGCTGTTCCAGGAGCAGGTGATGGAGCTGGTGATCCACGCCGGCTACTCGCCCGAGGAAGCCGACGGCCTACGCCGTTCGATGGCCGCGTGGCGCCACGGCGGCGACATGGAACCGCACCGCCAGCGCATCCGCGAGCTGATGGAGAAGCAGGGCTACGCCTCGGAGTTCATCGACCAGATCTTCGAGCAGATCAAGGGCTTCGGTTCCTACGGCTTCCCGCAGAGCCACGCCGCCTCGTTCGCGGTGCTGGTCTACGCCAGCTGCTGGCTGAAGCGCCACGAGCCGGCGGCGTTCGCCTGCGCGCTGCTGAACTCGCAGCCGATGGGGTTCTATTCGCCCAGCCAGATCGTGCAGGACGCGCGCCGCGGCAAGGCCGCGCGGCCGGGCGTGGAGGTGCGGCCGGTGGATGTGGCCTGCAGCGGGTGGGATTGCACGCTGGAGATTTCCCGCGGGCTTGCCCCCATCCGCCCTTCGGGCACCTTCCCCCTCTCCCTCCGCCTCGGCCTGCGCATGATTCAGGGCCTCTCCGAAGCCGCCGCCCAGGCCGTCCTCGCCGCCCGCGCCCAATCCCCCTTCCGCGACATCCCCGACCTCTGCCGCCGCGCCGGCCTCGACGAAAAATCCCGCACCGCGCTCGCCGAAGCCGGCGCGCTGCAGTCACTTGCCGGTCATCGCAACGAGGTGCGCTGGATCGTGGCCGGCATCGAGCGCCAGCGGCCGCTGCTGCCGGGCAGCCCGGAGGAGGATGCGGTCGCGCTGCCGGCACCTTCCAGCGGCGAGGACGTGCTGTCCGACTACCGCGCGCTCGGCCTGAGCCTGCGCCAGCATCCGCTGGCCCTGCTGCGCGGGCAGCTGCGTGCGCGCCGGCTCCTCGATTCGCAGACCCTGCGCGACCGCCGCCACGGCAGCCACGTCGCCATCGCAGGCCTGGTCACCCAGCGGCAGCGGCCGCAGACCGCCAGTGGCACCATTTTCGTCACCCTGGAGGACGAGGCCGGCATGGTGAACGTGATCGTCTGGCCGCGGGTGGCCGAGCGCGGGCGCAGGGCGCTGCTGGGTTCGACCCTGCTGGCCGTGCGCGGCCGCTGGGAGCGGGTGGACGGCGTGGACCACCTGGTGGCCGCGCACCTGGAGGACCTGTCGCCGCTGCTGGGCGGCCTGCGTGCGGAATCCCGGGATTTCCACTGAGGCGCGGGAGCATGCCGCCGGGAGCGCTGCGCCGGGACAGGGGTTCACGCGGCGTTGGTTTCGCGGTGCCGGACAGGCCATAGACTGTGGGGCCATGCCCGTGCCGTCACCGTCCATGCCGCTCCCGCTCCGCGCCATCGTCCTGTGCGTTCTGCTGGCCGGCTGCACCGCGCAGCCGCCCGAGCCGCCTGCAGCGCCGGTGGAGGCGGAGGTCACAGAGGCCAATGGCGCCGGTGAGTTCATCTCCGCCCCGGTCGAGGCCGCGCCCAGGCCCTATGACGTGCGCAAGGGCACCGACTGGCCCGAAGCCGCGCTGGCCGACGGCAGCGCCGCGATCAGCTGCGAGCTCGACTACGCCAGCGCGGGCGACGGCGAGGCGCTCACCAACCTGTCCTTCCTCAGCGTCGCCGATGCGCTCAAGCCCTGCCAGGAGGTCGGCCTGCTGCGCCTGCGCTACCAGGGCAAGATCAACGCCGGCTTCCACGCGCTGGTCGAGCGCGTGGCCGCGATCGCCGACCGCATGGAGATCGGCAAGCGCGTGCTCGACATCGATTCCAGCGGCGGCCAGGTGGAGGACGCGATCAAGGCCGGCGACGCCATCGGCGCCTCGGGCTGGACGATCTGGGTGCGCGAGGGCGCGAGCTGCCACAGCGCTTGCGTCCTGATCCTCGGCGCCGGCGACGTGCGCATGATCTCGGGGCCGGTCGGCATCCACCGCATCATCCGCATGAGCTCCACGGCGACCTCGCGCGCGCAGCTCAACGAGGAGCTTCAGGCCGTCTACGGACGGGTCAAGGAGTACCTGGCGCGCAACGGCGTGGCGGTGGCGGTGGCCGACATGATGATGGCGGTGCCCAACCGCAACCTGCGCCTGCTCACGGCCGAAGAATTGCTGGAATATGGCCTGGACGGCACCAATCCTGCGCAGGACGACCTCGACCGGCTGCAGCTGATGCGCAAGTGTGGCGAGGACTTCGTGCGCCGCCGCGATGCCTTCCAGCGCAGCTTCGACCGCCAGTGCAAGATGCCCGACCGCGAGCTCGAGGAGCTCAACGACTGCGGCCTGGCGCTGCGTGAGCAGTTCGGCTTCCCGGACGGGACCTGCCCCGACGACAGCCCGATGAGCGAGTTCGACGCGGTGCGCAGCGCGTTCTTCCAGCGCCGCGCGCCGGCGCCCGAGGCCGAGGCGCCGGTGGGCGGGGATGCGGTGTCGGTGGACAGCAGCGCCGTCGCGTTGCCGGCCACGGAGCTGCCGGCCGCCGCGGCCAGCGGCACGCACTGACGTCGCCAGGATCCAGACTCAGCCGGGATCCGAATCGGCCAGGAATCCGCCCGACTGCCGCCGCCACAGCTGCGCGTAGATGCCGCCCTGCGCCACGAGTTCCTCGTGCGTGCCCTGTTCGACGATCGCGCCGCGGTCCATCACCACCAGCCGGTCCATCGCCGCGATCGTCGACAGGCGGTGGGCGATGGCGATCACCGTCTTGCCTTCCATCAGCCGGTACAGGTTGCCCTGGATCGCGGCCTCGACTTCGGAATCCAGCGCCGAGGTCGCCTCGTCCAGCACCAGGATCGGCGCGTCCTTGAGCAGCACGCGGGCGATGGCGATGCGCTGGCGCTGGCCGCCGGACAGCTTCACGCCGCGCTCGCCGACCTGGGCGTCGTAGCCGCGCCGGCCCTTCGAATCCACCAGTTCCTGGATGAAGTCGTGGGCCTCGGCCTGGCGCGCGGCCTCGACCAGTTCGGCTTCGTCCGCGTCCGGCCGGCCGTAGAGGATGTTCTCGCGCACCGAGCGGTGCAGCAGCGAAGTGTCCTGGGTGACCACGCCGATGCGCGCGCGCAGGCTGTCCTGCTGCACGCTGGCGATGTCGATGCCGTCGACCAGGATCCGCCCGCTCTCGACGTCGTGGAAGCGCAGCAGCAGGTTCACCAGCGTCGACTTGCCCGCGCCGGAGCGGCCGATCACGCCGATGCGCTCGCCCGGGCGCACGTGCAGGTCCAGGCGTTCGATCACGCCCGAACCCTTGCCGTAGTGGAAGCCCACGCCCTCGAAGCGGATGTCGCCCGACACTGCGGGAAGCTCCGGTGCGCCCGGCGCATCGTCCACGGTCGGCGGCAGCGAGATCGAGTTGATGCCGTCCTGCACGGTGCCGATGTTCTCGAACAGCGCCGACAGCTCCCACATGATCCACTGGCTCATGCCGACCAGGCGCAGCGCCAGCGCGACGCCCACCGCCACCGCGCCGGCACCGATGGCGCCGTCCATCCACAGCCACAGGCCGATGCCGGCGACCGCGAACACCAGCGCCATGTTGAGCGCGTAGTTGCCCGCGCCCACGCGCGTGGCCAGGCGCATCTGCCGGTAGACGGTGCCGAGGAAGCCGTCCATGGCCTCGCGCGCGTAGGCCTGCTCGCGCCGCGAGTGCGAGAACAGCTTCACGGTGGCGATGTTGGTGTAGCTGTCGACGATGCGCCCGGTCATGTCCGAGCGGGCGTCGGCCTGTTCGCGCGAGACGCGCTCCATGCGCGGCACGAAGTAGTACATCAGCAGCGCATAGCCGATCGCCCAACCGGCGAAGGGCAGCATCAGCCGCCAGTCCGCGGCGGCCACCGCGACCATCGCGCCGAAGACGTAGACGCAGATGTACACGCCGACGTCGAGCAGCTTGATCACGGTCTCGCGCACCGCCAGCGAGGTCTGCATCAGCTTGGTGGAGATGCGGCCGGCAAACTCGTCCTGGAAATAGCCCATCGACTGCCGCAGCAGGTAGCGGTGCACGTTCCAGCGGATGCGCATCGGGAAGTTGCCCAGCAGCACCTGCAGCTGGACCAGGTTGTCGACGAACACCAGCAGCGGCAGGCCGACGGCGACCAGCAGCGCCATCCACGCCAGGCGCGTGCCTTCGGCTGCCAGGAAGGTGGCCGGGGTGTGTTCGCCCAGGCGGTCGACGATGGCGCCGAGGTAGACGTACAGCCCCAGCTCGGCGACCGCGATCAGCGCGCCGAGCACCGCCATCAGCGCCAGCCAGCCGCCGGCGCCGCGGGTGTAGTGCAGGCAGAACGCGACCAGGCCCTGCGGCGGCTGCCGCGGCGGCGCGTCGGGGAAGGGCTCCAGGCGCGACTCGAACCAGCCGAACAGGCCGCGGCGTCGCGGGTCCTCAGCGGCCACCGCCACCTCCACCGCCGCCACCGCCGCCGGAAAAGCCGCCACCGCCCGAGCCGGAACTGCTGCCCGGCGGCGTGGACGAGGAGGAAATCTGCGAGCTCAGCGTGCTGCCGATCGAGTTGGTGAAGCGCCCGATGTCGGTCATCCGCCCGCTGCCACCGTGGTACCAGGCGATGCCCGCGGTGGCCGCGGCCGCTGCGGCGGTGCCCACGGCGGCGGTGAACTTCGCGGTCCAGGCCTTCTCCACGCCGAGAGCGACCGCATAGGGCAGCAGGGCCTCGAAGCGCGCCGCGTCCAGCGGCGGCGGGCGGTCACCGGACGGGCCTTCGAGTCGTGCGAGGTCGTCCTGCTCGGCCACCGACAGGTAGCGCTTGAAGCCTTCGATCTCGTCCAGCAGCCGGCGCCCCTCGGGCGTCGGCGCGCCGATCAGCAGCGCGAACACGATCAGCACCACCAGCGACAGCGCCAGCGGCGCGATCGCCCAGGGCATGCCGCCGCCGTTGCTCGCCGCGGCCATCAGCAGGGTCGCCAGGAACGTTACGATGAAGATCGCCGCCGCCACCGCGATGCTGCCGCCGTTGTGGCGGAACATTGCCGGCTTGAAGCGCTTCGACAGGCCCCGGCTGTGTTTGCCGATCGCCGCCTGCATGTGGCTGGCGTTGTCCTTGTCCAGCTCCAGGCGCGCGCGCGAGGGCGGCAGCAGGGCCTCGAGCAGGCGGCGCTCGTCGTCGTTGCCGATGGCCGAGGCCGGCACGCCGCTGCGGCGCAGGGTCCAGCGGTCGCCGAGCAGGGCGCGTTCGCTGTGCTCGATCGAGAGCGCGCCCTTCACCGCACAGGCCAGCAGGTCCGCGGACATGCAGGTGGTGTCGTAGCTGCGTCGCACCATGTAGCGCAGGGCCGCCGGTGATTCGTCGCGTGGCGGCTCGTAGCGGGCGATGACCACGCCCGGCGCGGGGTCGCGCCCGACGGCCCGCCAGCGCACGATCGTGTACGCAAGCAGCGCGAGCAGGCCGGCCAGCGCGGCCAGCAGCGAGAGGTTGTCGCGCAGCAGCCATGCGATCTTCTCCGCCTGCGTGGGCGGGGTGACGATCCCCTTGGGAAAGGACAGCACGACGGTCAGGCCTTCGCGCGCCTGCAGCGGGTGGGTGAGTGTCCAGCGCGCCACGCCCGGTCCGGTGACGCGGGCCTCGAAGTCGCGCCCGCGCGTGCCATAGCGCCCCGAGTAGCCGTCGCTCGCCAACTGGTCCGCAGGCACCGGCTGCGGCAGGCGCACTTCGACGCTGCCGGAATCGATCACGAAGTCCCAGCCCTGGCCGATGGCGTTCCAGTACAGCTGGTCGTGGTCTTCGAAAAAGCCCAGCTGGCGGGTGGTGCGGTAGCGCAGGGTGTAGGTGGTGTCGACAGGCACCGGCAGCAGGTCGTCATTGCCGGTGTTGATCCGCACACCGTTGTGCCGGCCCTCGGTGAACCAGGGTTCGGGGCGGCCGTCGCGTTCGACGCCGACCACCTTGAAGCCGACCACGATGTTGTTGCCCCGGGCGTCCCGATAGCGGGTCGGAAAATCACGGTAGATGCCGCGGCGGACGTTGCGGCCTTCGGCACGCACGCGGATGTGTTCGGTGACGTCGATCGAACCGTCGGCCTGGATGTCGACGGTGATGTCGTAGGAAAGGATCCGTTCGCTGGCGGCGGCCAGCGCAGGCAGCGCCAGCAGCGCCACGGCAAGCAGCCACGCCAGGCAGGTCGTGGCCGCGCGCCTCATCGCTGCAGTTCCACGACGGGCGCCGCCCGGCTGTCGGCCGCGGCCTGGAAGAAGGCGGCCTCGCGGAAGCCGAAGCTGCGTGCCACCAGCACGTCGGGCACCCGCTGCACGCCGTCGTTGAGGTCGCGCACGGCGCCGTTGTAGAAGCGGCGCGCGTACTGCAGGTGTTCCTCGACGTCCCCCAGGTCGGCCTGCAGGCGGGCGAAGTTCTCGTTGGCCTTGAGGTCGGGATAGGCCTCGCGCAGCAGCAGCAGGCGGCCGAGCGCCTGCTCCAGTTCGGCCTCCACCTGGCCCAGCTCGGCCGGGTCCTGCAGGCCCAGCGCGCGGCTGCGCAGCGCTGTCACCGCCTCCAGCACCGCACTCTCGTGCGCGGCATAGCCCTTCACCGCGGCGACCAGCTGCGGCACCAGGTCATGCCGGCGCTGCAGCTGCACGTCGATGTCCGACCAGGCGGTGGCGACCTGGTTGCGCAGCCGTACCAGGCGGTTGTAGGCAACCACCGCCCAGGCGACCAGCGCAGCCAGCAGCAGCGCCGCGACCAGCAGGGCGGTCACGTCGCGGCCTCCGCGTGGACGCGCACCTCGGCATCGCCCAGCACTACCACCTGGCCGGCGCGGATCTTGGCCGTCTTCCGCGACTCCACCACGCCGTCCACGCGCACCGCGCCCGAGGCGACCAGCGCCTTGCCGGCGCCGCCGCTGTCGCACAGGCCGGCGAGCTTGAGCAACTGATTGAGTTCGACGTAGTCGCCTTCCAGCTCGAAATCGATGGCGTGCATGCAGGTTCCGTGGACTGTCCAGCTGGAAGCGTAGCGCAGCGGGTGCAATGGCGTGGTGTCGGCCGGATCAGGGCATCGGGACGCGGACGGCCTGCCCGTCGAGGTCCAGCAGCAGGCCCTCGCGGTCGATGGCGGTGATGGTGGCGTCACCGACGCGGTCGCCCTCCACCTTGCGCTGGCCGTCGACCACGGCGAAGCGGCGCGATGGGTCCTCGTTCCACATGTGCATGCTGAGCTTCATCGCCGGCAGGCGCTGGCGCTGGCTGGGGACGAGTTCGGCGATGCGCGGGATGGTGGTGGTCCGCGGTGGCGGAGCGGGAGTGGCGGGCCCGGGTTCAGTGCCGGGTGCGGGAGCGGGCAGGGGAGCCACGGTTTCCGGTGCCGGCGTGGGCGCGGCGGCAGGGGGCACGGCCTGGGGCGATCCGGCCAGCGGCGTGGTTCCGGCCTCGTCTTCGGCTTCGGCAGCCGCGCCGGCCTCGGTGCGCACGGCGGTGGGCGGTGGGGCGGGAGGCGTGTCGTCGTACGGCTGGATGCGGTCGACGCGCGGGAAGGCGTCGGCATCGATGGCGGGCGCGCCGTCCGGTACTCCGGCCGCGGAGGCGTTGGGGGCTTCCGCGATGCGGGGGGCGCTGTCGACGGGTGCATCGGCGCCGCTTTCGCCGCCGTCACGCGGCCACAGGAAAGCCAGCACGAACAGCGCCAGCAGCGCGACGCCGGTGATCCAGGCCAGCGCCGGCAGGGTGCGGCGCTTCGGCACCGCGGCTGGCGGCAGTTCCACGCGCAGGTCGGGTGCGTCGCCGCGACGTCGCTCGGCTTCGGACTTGCGCAGGGCTTCGAGGATCAGGGACATGCGCGGGCCTCAGTCCAGGCGTCGGGCCAGGCGCGGGCCGGCGTCGCCGGCGGCCAGCGCGAACAGGGTCTCGGGGCCGACCACGCCGTCCACGGTGAGGCCGCGCGCGCGCTGGAAGCGGCGCACCGAGTCGGCCAGGGCAGCGTCGAAGGGCGTACCCGCAGGCATGGGGCTGGCGACGCCCTCGCGCACCAGGCGCTCGCGCAGCCAGTCGATGGCCTCGCCATGCGAGCCGCGGGCGGGCGGTGGCACCAGATCGGTCGAGGCGCGCCAGACCGCGGCGTAGCGTCCGTTCCACGCGCGCTGCAGGCTCGCGCGCTCGACGTCGATCAGTGAGTGGTCGAGCAGCAGGCGCACGCTGCGGCCGTCGCTGCCCAGCAGCAGGGCGCGTGCGCTTTCGCCATCCGCCGAAAGCTCCAGCAGGGCGGGGCGGCCGATCGCCAGCAGCCGATCCAGGTGCGCCGTGCCGCGGACGCAGTAGGTGCCGGCGGCGAGCACCGGCGAGCAGGCGCTGGCGGCCCGTGCATCGTCGGGCGTCTGCGGCAGGCCCCAGGCGGCAAGCATCGCCTGCCAGGCGGCTTCGCTGGCCGCTGGGTGGGTGGCGGCACGGATACGTACGTCGAAACCCTCGGGATCGACCGGGAGCGAGGGCGCCGATGCTGTCGCGGCGCCTGCCTCGGGCATGGTCCCGGATGTGTGGCCGTCAGCGTCTGCGACGCCACCGCCACCGCCAGCGGCCGCAGCCGCCCGGGCGGCGTCAGATTCCGCAGGCGCGGGCATTGTTTCGCCGTCGGCGTGGTCATCGCTGCCGTTCGGCGGAGACAGGAGTGCGGCAAGACCCACCGCCAGCGCGGCCGTGATCCCGAGCCCCGCGGCCACCGGCAGCCAGCGCCGTCCGCGTGCGCCCGTGGCCGCCGAGGGCGGCAGCGCCTCGCGCGCGGCTTCCTCGACGAGCGCCGCGTCGATGCCGGCGCGATCGCGCGCGTAGCCGGCGAGCAGGCTGCGTTCGGCGATCACGTTCACCAGCCGCGGGATGCCGCCGCTGCGCAGGTGGATGCGCTGCACCGCGCCGTCGTCGAAGGGGAAATGCTGGCCGCCGGCCACGCGGAAGCGGTGGCGCAGGTAGGCGGTGGTGCCGGCAACGTCGAGCGGTGTCAGGTGGAAGCGCGCGGTGATGCGCTGCGCCAGCTGCCGCAGTCCCGGCTCGGCGAGCATGTCGCGCAGCTCGGGCTGCCCGACCAGGATGATCTGCAGCAGCTTCTGGGTGTCGGTTTCGAGATTGGTCAGCAGGCGCACCTGTTCCAGCGTCTCCACCGGCAGCGCCTGCGCCTCGTCGATCACCAGCACCACGCGCAGGCCCTGGGCGTAGGCCTCGAGCAGGTGGGCGTTGAGCGCATCGACCAGGGCCTTGGCGTTGCCGCGGCGGCCGTCGATGTCGATGTGCAGCTCCTCGCACACCGTTTCCAGCAGCTGCACCGGATCCTGGCGAGGGTTGAGCACCAGGGCCACGCGCGCGTTGTCCGGCAGCTGGCCCAGCAGCAGCCGGCTGAGCGTGGTCTTGCCGGTGCCGACCTCGCCGGTCAGCTGCACGAAACCGCCGCCGCCGCCCTGGGTGATGCCGAACAGCAGGTGCGCGAGCGCGTCGCGGTGGCGTTCGCCGAGGAAGACGAAGCGCGGGTCCGGCGTGATCGAGAACGGCGGCTCGGCGAGCCCGTAGTGCCCGAGGTACATGCGCTCAGTCTGTCACGTCGCGCGACTCGCCGACGGCCAGGGCTTCCGGGTGCGTGATCCGTCGCGGCCGCGCCAGCACCGGGTGCAGCAGCACCGCGCCGAGGATGATCGCCACGCCCAGGTAGAAGGGCAGGCTCAGCTCCTGCTGCTCGGACAGCAGCACGATCGCCAGCACGATGGCGTAGATCGGCTCCAGATTGACCGCGAGCTGCGCCGAGAACGCGCTCATGTGCCGCAGTGCCACCAGCGACAACGCGAACGGAAACAGGGTGCAGGCGAAGGCGAGCAGCAGCAGGTAGCCGGCATCCGCCGCGCCGGGCAGCACGAACAGCGGCCCGGCCAGGGCCGGGAACAGGTAGGGCATCAGCGGCGCGAGCAGGGTCAGCGCGATGGCGCCGGCGCCCAGCTCCACCGCCGTCACCACCAGCGGGTCGGCGTGTTCGACCAGGCGCTTGTTGAGCGAACCGAACAGGGCCACGAACAGCGCCGACAGCGCGCCGACGGCCACGCCGATGCGCATGCCGTCGGGAATGCCGCCGACCACCAGGGCCACGCCGGGGAGTACGCCGATCCCCAGCGCCAGTTCGGCACGCGAGAAACGCCGCTTCGCGAGCTTCGGCTCGATCATCGCCACGAACACCGTGGCCAGCGCCATGCAGGTCGCCGCCACCGAGGCGTTGGCCAGCTTCACCGAGCCGTAGAAGGTCAGCCAGTGCAGGGCCACCAGCACGCCGATGCCGGCGTAGGACAGCAGCAGCCTCCGCGGCAGCGCGCGCAGCCCGCGCCAGACCCGCGGCAGCAGGGCCAGCGCCGCGGCCACCAGGAGCATCCGCCACCACACCAGTGGCAGCGCCGGCAGCGTGATCAGCTTGCCGAGGATGGCGGTGAAGCCCCAGAGCAGGACGCAGAGGTGGATCTGCAGCTGGGCCTTGGCAGTCGGGGTCATGGCGTGGCGCCGTGGACGGGAGCGTGATTATCCCGGATCCGCCGACCTTCTTCCCCGCAAGTTCCGCCCCATCCGCCCTTCAGGAGGAAAGTCGGCGCTGGGCACGGGCCAGCCAGGCGCCGTTCGCCGCCCACACCAGGGCGATGCCCGAGCCGATCACCATCGCCACCGCCGGCTGCTGCGCGACCATGTCGATGCCCGCCTTGACCCAGCCGCTGACCGCATCCGCGCCGCGGTAGACCACGGTGTCGTTGAAGTTCTTGGCCTTGTACTTCGCTTCCGGCGCGACCACGGTGTACAGCATCTCGCGGCCCGGGCGCACGAAGGCGTATTCGCCGGCGCGACGCACCACCATCACCACCGCCAGCACCGCGAACACGGGCGCGAACGCCAGCCACAGGAAGCCGCCCGCGACCACCAGCGGTACCGCCACCAGCAGCACGCCCACGCCCAGGCTGCGCGCGACGCGGCCGGTGATGAACAGCTGCGACACGATCGCCAGCGTCTGCACCACGGTGTCGATGATGCCGAAGACGCGGGTCTGGTCCTTGGGGTCGGGGAAGCGTGCCTCCACCAGGGCCGCCTGCTCGAAATAGAGGAAGGTGGTGACGCTGGCCAGCAGCAGCACGAAGACGCCGATGCCAAGCAGGTAGGGCGACTTCAGCACGTCGACCGCGCCGGCAAAGGGGCTGCCGCCCAGCGGGCGCTGGCTGGGCATGTCCGCGCCCGCGGGTAGCGGGCGTGCGTCGCGCCAGGCGTGGACGCGCCTGGCCGCGACCGCGGCCGCGGCCAGCAGTGCCGCGGACAGCACCGACAGCCCCGTATAGCCCAGGGGGCCGACCAGGAACACGCCCAGCATCGGCCCGACCAGGCCACCCAGGCTGGCGCCGCCGGCCATCAGCGCGAACAGCCGCTTCGACTGCGCCGTGGTGAACACGTCCACCAGCACGCTCCAGGCCACCGAGATCGCGATCAGGTTGAACACCGACAGCCAGATGTAGAACGTGCGTGCGATCCAGGGATCGCCGGGCTTCAGCGCGAAGCAGGCGGCGAACGCCAGCAGGTTGGCGACGAAGAAGGCGTAGACCCAGTACAGGATGTGCCGCCGGCGCACGCGGCCGGCGATCCAGCCGAACAGCGGCATCGCCGCCAGCGTCGCCACGAAGGTGCCGGTGAACAGCCACTGCAGGTTGCGCACGCCGCCGGCGATGCCCATGGTCTCGCGGACCGGCCGCAGCATGAAGTAGCCCGCGAACAGCAGGAAGAACATGACGAAGCCGGCGACCACTGCGCCGGCTTCGTCTTCCTCCACGTTGAACGCGCGCTGCAGCCAGCGCTGGATGCCGTTCGCCATCATTCAGCTGAACATCCCGACCAGTTCCTCCTGCTGCGCCGCGGTCAGCAGTTCGCCGTGGCCGGCGTTGAGCTGGTCGGCCTGGCGGTCCGATTTGCCGGTGGCAGGGATGACCACGGTCACCGCAGGATGGCTGATCGCGAACTTCAGGAACATCTGCGACCAGGAGGTGACGCCGGCCTCCGCCGCCCAGCCTGGCAGTGCGCGCCCGCCGACGCGGGCGAACAGCCGGCCGTCGTCGAAGGCGCGGTTGATCATCACCGCCACGCCCTGGTCGGCCGCGGCCGGCAGCAGTCGCGAGGCCGCGGCCGGCGAGTTCACCGAGTAGTTGACCTGGATGAAGTCCGGCTGCTCGTCCTGCATCGCCTGCAGCAGTTCGCCGTGGGCGCTGGTCAGGTAGTGGGTCAGGCCGATGTACTTCACCAGGCCCTGCTCCTTGAGTTCGCGGGCGAAGGGCATGGCCTCGGTCAGGTTGCGCAGGTTGTGCACGGCCAGCAGCTCCACGCGATCGGTGCGCAGGCGGCGCAGCGAGTCGGCCCACTGTGCTTCCAGTTCGGCGCGGCTGTCGGCGGCGAGCTTGGTGGCGAGGAAGCAGCGTTCGCGCCAACCGCCTTCATCGAGCAGGGCGCCGACCACGTCCTCGGCGTTGCTGTAGTTGGGCGAGGTGTCGATGACGCTGCCACCGCCTTCGAAGAAGATCCGCGCCACGTCCTTCAGCGTCTGGTATTCCTGCGAATCCAGTGCGACCTCGTAGCTGCCCGAGGTGCCGGCACCGATCACCGGCAGCTGTTCGCCGGTCGAGGGTATGGGGCGGGTCAGCATCGGGCCCGTAGCGGGTGCGGGCGTGGCTGTGGCGGTGGTTGCAGCGCCGGTGGTTGGGGCCTCGCGGCTGCATGCGACCAGCGGCGAAAGCACGATCCCGGTGGCGGCGAGCGAGGCGACGGACAGGAACTCTCGTCGTGACGTCATGGCGGATCCTCCTGCTGGAACGGGTTCGCCAGGCAGGCACCTGGCGAGCGTGGGCCAAGGATGCGTGAGGGTCTGGCCAAGCTTCGCACAGTGGCCACCACGGCGCCATGACGGACGTCATTTCGGCGGCGCGGCATCCGCGCGCGGGAGCGGTGAATGCGCCGGCCGGGCAAGCCGGCGGCGCGCACGCTTGGCGCACTCGCCGCTGGCACCGATACTGGCCGCTGTCCCCGAAGGTGCCCCTGCATGCGCAAGCCGACCGTTGCTGCCATCGCCCTCATGCTGTCCCCCATGGCCCTGGTGCCGTTCGCCGCCGCTGCGCAGGACCTGCCGCCGCCGCTGGCCGGCCTCGACGCACAGGTCGAATCGGTGCGCGAGGCCTTCAAGGTGCCCGGCATCGCCGTGGCCGTGGTGAAGGACGGCGAGGTGGTGTACGCCGGTGGCTGGGGCCAGCGCGAGGTCGGCAGGCCCGAGGCGGTGGACGCCGACACCCTGTTCTCGATCGCGTCGATCACCAAGGCCTTCACGTCGGCCTCGCTGTCGATCCTGGCCGACGAGGGCAAGTTGAAGATGGACGACCGCGTGATCGACCACCTGCCCTGGTTCCGCATGGACGATGCCTACATCACCCGCGAGATGCGCATCCGCGACCTGCTGGTGCACCGCAGCGGCCTCGGCCTGGGCGCGGGCGACCTGCTGTTCTGGCCGCCCTCGGACTACAGCACCCGCGACGTGGTCGAGCGCCTCGCGAACGTGCCGATCTCGGGCGGCTTCCGCGACCGCTACGCCTACGACAACGTGCTCTACGCCGTGGCCCAGCTGGTGATCGAAGAGGCTTCGGGGCAGGCCTATGCCGACTTCGTGCGCGAACGCCTGTTCACGCCGGTGGGCATGGCCGCCACCCGCATCGACAGCAAGGCGCTGCGCCCCACCGACACCAACGTCGCCACCGGCCATGCCCGCGCCGGCTTCACCGGCGATCCGGAGCCGGTGCCGGCGATGTCGTGGTCGAACAACACCGCCGCCGGCGGCATCTATTCCAGCGTCAACGACATGGCGAAGTGGATGCGCGTGCAGCTCGACGGCGGCGTGCTTGAAGGTGAGGGCGAGGGGGCGAAGCGCCTGTTCAGCGCGAAGCGCCACGAGGCGATGTGGTCACTGGTGACGCCGATCCCGATTCGCGAGCCCGCGGTACCGGAGCTTGCGGCCACGAAGCCCAACTTCGCCGGCTACGGCGAGGCCTGGAGCCTGAGCGACTACCGCGGCCGCAGGCTGGTCTGGCACACCGGCGGCTGGCCGGGCATGGTTTCGCGCCTGACGCTCGTGCCGGAGCTCGACCTGGGCGTGGTGGTGCTGACCAACCAGGAGGTGGGTGCGGCCTTCAACGCCATCACCCTGCACGTGCTCGACGCCTACCTGGAGGCGCCGGCGACTGACTGGGTCGCGGCGTACTCCGCGGCGCTGGCCAAGGGCAGCGATCGCGCCGAGGAGGACTGGAAGAAGCACGTCGCCGCGCGCGATGCCAGTTCGCAGCCGTCGCTGCCGCTGCGCGGCTATGCGGCCACCTACCGCGACCGCTGGTACGGCGATGTGGTCGTGGCCGAGGGACGCAAGGGCCTGGAGATGCGCTTCACCCGCACCCCGCAGCTGGTCGGCGACCTGGAGCACTGGCAGCACGACAGCTTCATCGTGCGCTGGCGCGACCGCACCTTGAACGCCGATGCCTTCGTCAGCTTCCGGCTCGACCATGACGGCAAGGTCCAGGAGGCGACGATGGAGGCGGTGTCGCCGCTGACCGATTTCAGCTTCGACTTCCACGACCTGCTTCTGAAGCCGGTAAAGAAGTAGCAGAGCGACGCTCTTCCCCCGCAAGCGGGGGAAGGGGTTCCCGCACGCTTGCGGGATCGCGCTCTTGCTTGCGAGGGGCGCTCGGCCTACTGGATCGGTTCGTCGAGCAGCAGCTGTCGGGCGAAGCGCACCGGTGGGGCGCCCTTGGCCAGCACGCTGTCGTGGTAGCGCTTCATGTCGAAGTCTGCGCCTGCCTTTTCCTCCGCCGCGCGGCGCATGTCGAAGTGCTCCTGCGCGCCGACGAAGTAGGTCGCCAGCTGCGTCGAGGACAGCTGCGCACGGACCCACTTGCCCTCGGCTTCGCTCTGCTGCTGGAAGGTCTGGCGGACCATGAGGTCCATCGCCTGCTCCTTCGTCCAGTTGTCGACGTGGATGCCCTGGTCGAGGATCGCGTTGCCCACCGAGCGGGCGTAGAACTTCAGCTGCATCAGGCGGAACAGCGGGTCGTTGTCGAGGTAGCCGGCGTCGGCGACCACGCGTTCGGTGTAAACCGCCCAGCCCTCGGCGAACGGGCCCGAGCGCAGCGCGGCGCGCAGCGTGGACGGATGGTTCGCCGAATGCGCGCCCTCCAGGTAGTGCCCCGGCATCGCCTCGTGGATCGACAGCACGTGGATCATGCGCTTGTTGTATTCGCGCAGGAACGAGGTGACCTGGGCGTCGTCCCAGTCGTCGGGGATCGGCGAGATCGCGTAGTAGGTGTCCAGGCCCTTGTCGAGCGGGCCGGGCGAATCGCAGTAGGCCACGGCGACGCCGCGCTGGAACTCCGGCATCAGGATGATCTTCACCGGGTCGTCGGGCACGGTCACGATGTCGTGTTCGCGCACGAAGTCGGTGGCGACGTCCAGCGTGTACCTGGCGAAGTCGACGACCTCGTCGCGGCCCGGGCGGTCCTCGTTGGCGAGCTCCATCGCGGCCTCGATCGCTGCCTGCTGCTGGTCGGCGGTGGGCTGGTCGGGCGTCTCCGGCGCGCCCTCGACGTCCTTCAGCACGACCCGGGCCACGTCGTACATCTCGCCGCGCACGCGCGCCAGTTCGGCTTCGGCGCGGCTGCGGATCTCCTGGCGCGAGAGCGATGAGTTGAGCGAGAAGCGCAGCTTCTGGTCGTAGCGCTCGGCGCCGATCCGGAACTCGCCCTTCGCATTAGGCACCAGGGTGCCGTCGAGCCAGGCCTGGTGTTCTTCCACCGCCGGGCGCAGGGCGACGATGGCGGCGTCCATGCGCTCGCGCTCAGCGCCCTCGAGCTGGTCGAGGTTCGGCGTGATGAAGGTATCGATCAGGGTGAAGATGCCGCGGTTCTGGCGGGCGACGGTCTCGGCATGGGTCTTCGGAACGCGCGCGGGATCGAGATTTTCGCGCGCCTGCGCCAGCAGGGCCGGGATCTTCTCCATGCGCGCGGCGGCGGCGTTCAGGCGCTCGGACAGCGGCGCGAACTCGCGCGCCATCAGGCTGTAGATCGCGCCGCCGGCCAGGCCGCTGTAGGCCTGCGGGTCCCAGGCCCAGCCCTGCATGGTCTCGAGGTCCCAGAGTGAGCCCTCCAGGTGGTTGCGCAGGATCAGCGCATCGACCTGGTTCTCGCGCGAGAGCGCGGCGCTGTCGATCGCATCGAGCCCGGCGAGCATGTCGCGGGCCCAGTCGGCGGCCTTCTGCCGTCCTTCGGCGCTGAGGTCGTCGAGCTCGGCATCGAAGCGGTGGTCGCCGATCTGGGTGGCCGACACCGGCGACAGTGCCAGGCCTTCGTCGAGGAAGCGCGCTGCGAGCGCGGCGAAGGCGCGGTCCTGCTCGCTCTCCACCGCGGCCGCGGCGGCGGCGTCGCTGGACGGCGTGGTCGGGGCCTGCCCCTGGCAGGCGGCCAGGGCGAGCGCGAGCAGGGAGGCGGCGAGCAGCGGACGGGACATGGCGGGTCTCGGAGTGATGTCAGCCCCGCAGCATATGCCGGGACGAGGTGCCGCGCCCGGGCCGATGGTTTACCTTCTGCGCCACGGAAAAGGGGGCATCCATGAAGGGATCGTGGCGTCGGGCACTGGCGGGACTGGTGGTGGGGTGGGTTCTGGCGGGGCAGGCCGTGGCGGCAACGCCGGGCGTCGACGACCTGCTGCGGCGCGCCGAGTTCGAGGACGTCCAGATATCCCCCAAGGGGGACTACCTGGCCCTGCGCATGCCGTTCCCGGATCGCACCGTGCTGGCGATCATGCGTCGTGCCGACCGCACCATCACCGCGACCATGGGTGCGGGGGAGGATGGCTTCATCGATAACGTCGTCTGGATCGGCGACGAACGCGTGCTTGCCTCGTGGTCGAAGCGGGTCGGCCATCGCGCCGAACCCTATGCGATGTCGTCGCTGCAGGTCATGGACGTCGACGGCCGCAACCGGCGTGCCTTCCACGGCTGGATCGTCGATGCCATGACCCACGACCCCGAGCGTGTGGTTGTCGTCGAGTGCGTGAGCGAGACCAGGAAAGGGTGTTCGACCCGCCTGCGTGAGATCGGGGTGCTGTCGCGGGGCAAGCCGCGCGACATTGTCGACGGCCCCGAGCGCAACGCGCGCTTCATGGTGGATCGCATGGGAAACCCGGTCTTCAGCTGGACGACCAGCTGGGATGGTCACCAACTCGCTTTCCTCCGCCGCGGCGACGCCTGGATGCCGATCAACGACCAGGCCGTGAGCGGGGTCGAGGTCCATCCGGTGGGCGTGGATTACGAGATGCGGCATGGCTACCTGTGGTCGGAGCGCCGTTCGGGCCCGGACGTCATCGAGCGCATCGATCTTTCCGATGGCCGGCGCTCCATCGTGGCAAGCGATCCGGTGATGGATCCTGCGGGCCTGGTGCGATCGTTCGACCAGCGCGAAGTGATCGGCGTCCGCTATGGCCGCGGCACCCAGGAGATCCGCTACTTCAACGAGCAGCACCCGCATGTCCGGCTGTATCGGGAGCTCGAGCAGGAATTCGCCGGGAAGCACGTGCACGTGACCAGCTCCACCCGCGACGGCCGCCTGGTGGTGGTCGTCGTGACCGCGGATCGCGAGCCCGGTCGCTACTACCTGCTCGATATCGTCAGCGGCGAGATGAGCCGCCTGATCGAGCATCGCGAATGGATCGACCGCGCGATGCTGGCTGCCGTGGAACCGGTCGTGTTCGCTGCGCGGGATGGCCGCGAGCTCGACGGCTACCTGACCCTGCCGCTTCAGCCGGCCGCGGACGGGGCGCCGCTGGTGGTGCTGGTGCATGGCGGGCCGTTCGGCGTCCGCGACGGCTGGGGGTTCGATCCGGAGGTCCAGATGCTGGCCGCGCACGGCTATGCGGTAATGCAGGTGAACTTCCGTGGCTCGTCCGGCCGAGGCCGCGATTTCATGGAGTCCGGTTACCTGCAGTGGGGACGCGGAATGATCGACGACATCATCGACGGCACCCGCTGGGCACAGGCACGGGCCGGGGTTTCGCCGACCCGGGCCTGCATCTGGGGTGCCAGTTACGGCGGGTACGCGGCGTTGTTCGCGAGCGTGCGCGAGCCGGACATGTTCCGCTGTGCGATCGGCATGGCGGGCCCGTATGACCTCCCGACGATGTACAAGTGGGGCGACACCAAGGATTCGCGCATGGGCAAACTGATGCTGGACAGGTACATCGGCGCCGATCGCGCCCGGCTGCGCGAGGATTCGCCCAGCAATCATGCCGCAGCGATACGTGCGGAGTTGCTGATCGTCCAGGGCGGACGCGACCGTCGCGTGCCGCCCGAGCACGCGCGCATCATGCGGCGCGAGCTGGACAAGGCGGGCAAGCGCTACGAGTGGTACCTGGCCGGGGACGAGACGCACGGTTTCCACGACGACCGCAGCGAACGCGAGTACTACACCCGCGTCCTGGGTTTCCTCGGCCGGCATCTCCCGGTGGCCGCAGTGGCCACCGCCGTGGAAAGCAGTGAAGGAGGATTGCCATGAGCGGCGGCCGTCGTTCCGGCACCGGCCTGCTGCATCCGGCCCGCCTCGGCGGGTTCGCGGCATGCCTGTGGCTGCTTGCGGCCTGCTCGGAGAAGGTGGCGACGCTCGACATGCCAGCCGGCGCGCCGCCTTCGCGCGAAGCGGCACAGGCCGCAGCCGACGGCGGCATCGCCAGCTACCTGGCCTATGAGCACACCGTCGGCATCTCGCTGGCCGCCGCCGACATGGCGGCGCGCGTGGGGGCGCTGCAGGCCGCCTGCAACGACGGCCGCTTCGGCGAATGCGCCGTGCTCAACGTCTGGCAGCAGGGCGGCGACCATCCCGGCGGCAGCATCGGCGTGCGCATCGTGCCCGCCGGCGTGGAGCCGATGATCGCCCTGGCCAGCGGTGGCGCCGAAATCGGCAGCCGCAGCACCCGCGCCGAGGACCTGGCCGTGGCCGTGCGCGACAACACGCTGGCGCAGGAGCGGCTGCGCAAGGAACTGGAGCGCCTCAACGGCTTCCAGGCCCGGCGCGACCTGGCCGTGGCCGACATGATCGCTCTGTCCGAGCGCCTGGCCGCTACCGAGGCGCAGCTCGAAGCCGCCGAGCGCGAGGCCGCGCAGCACCGCCGCCGCATCGACACCCAGCTGCTGACCTTCAATTTCAGCGCCACCCGCAGCCAGGAGGCGCAGGGCGAGGTCTCGCGCGCACTGCGCGACTTCGGCGGCATCCTCGCCAGCGGCACGGCGTGGACGATCCGGGCGGCGGCATTCCTGCTGCCGGTGCTGGCGGTGTTCGCGGTGCTGGTGCTGGTGATCCGCCGATTGCGCCGCCGCGGGAAGCGCTGAGCGATGCGCGCTCCGCTGCTGGTGGCGCTGCTCGCACTCGCCGGAGGTGCACAGGCCGCGTGCCCGCCGGCCGGCCACGACGAGGCCTCGCTGCAGGTGCTCAAGGCGGAAGGCGCGGCGGTCGTCGACGAGGGCGGACGCCTCGCACTCGCGGTGGAGCTGGTCGACTGCCTGGGTCACCCCGAGCCCTCGCTGCGCGACGGCATCGCCTATGGGCTGATCGCCGACTGGATGCGCGCCGGCGCATTCGACGCGGAGGGCCTGCGCACGCTGCGCGAGGCGCTGTACGAAGCGCTCGACGGTCCCGAGGGCGACGGCTTCGCGCGCCCCTTCGCCGTACTGGTGCTGTCCGAGGTGGCCCGTACCGACCGCGTGGCGCCGTGGATGGATCCGGCCGAACGCGACGGGATGCTCGACAGGGCCACCGACTACGTCGCGGGCGTCCGCGACTATCGCGGCCATGACAACGACGCAGGCTGGCGCCATGGCGTCGCGCACGGCGCCGACTGGCTGATGCAACTGGTACTCAATCCGGCGCTGGAGCGTGGTCAGCTGGACCGCATCCTCGCTGCGGTCGCCACGCAGGTCGTGCCGGAGTCAGCGCATGCCTATGTGTTCGACGAACCCGCACGGCTCGCGCGGCCGGTGCTCTACGTGGCCGCGCGCGGGCTGCATACCGGGACGGAGTGGCAGTCATGGTTCGCGGCGCTGCCGCCGGGGCTGGGTGACGCGGCGCTGGCCCATGCCGACGACGGCTGGTTGGCGCGCAGGCATGACCTGGTGGCCTTCCTCCAGGCCGTGTACGTGGCGGCTGACCGCTCCGGCAATGAGTCCGTCCGTGCGCTGAAACCGGCCGCCGACGCCGCGCTCAAGGCTATTCCCTGAGCGCTGCGCGAGGTTTCAGTCCTCGTCTTCCTCGTCGAACTCCACCAGTGCATCGAGATCGAAGGCCAGCGCCTCCACCGCCTCGCGCACGCGGCGTGCGGTCGAGGGGTTGGGTGCGTCGATCTCGATGGTGTGGCCCTGCGGGCCGTCGACGTCGCTGAGGCCGGCGGAGCTGGAGTCGGCGTCGTCGAGCTGGGGCATCAGGTCGTCGATCTCCTCCACGTGCTCGATCCCGTCAAGGCTCTGCAGCAGGTTGATGATGGCGCGCGCGGTGTCGTCGCTGCCGGTGAGGCGGATGCGGAGCAGGGCCATCGGGGGATCCTCTTGTGGGCGGCCTGTGGCGGAGGGGGGAAGCACGCCCGCAGGCTAGGAAGCCGCCGGCTAACGCCGCGTGATGGCGGCCACCTTCATTCCGCGTCCCGCACCGGCACCGTGATGTTGCACAGGTCGATGTGCCCGGCCGGATGCAGATACCAGTCGTCGCGGCGGTTGCGGCGCGATTCGACCACGGCGTCGAACAGCGGGGTGCCGGTGCGCAGCACCTCGAGGTCGCTGCGTTCGGCCGCGGGCACCTCGGAGGCCAGGCGGATGGCCTTGATCGGCACGCGCCGCGAGGCCTCCTCGTGGAAGCCCATCGGGCCGGCGCCGCGCGGCACCACGCTCAGCAGCTCCATGCCCTGCAGCACGCGGCCGACCTGGGTGATGTTGCGGTCGAGCTGGCGCGGGGCCTGGCCGGTGACCACGTACAGCTCGGTGCCGTTGCTGGAATCGGCAGCCATGTCGCGGCCTGCGCCGAGGGTGCCGTAGCAGTGCGCCATCCAGGCCTGGCCCTCGGCGGGGTCGCGCGCGGCGGGGAAACCCGCGGCGAAACCGGTCTCCGGCGCCCAGCCGTCGCGGTCGGGCAGGGCGTGGAAGGCGAGGCCTTCGGCCGGGCGCGAGAACTCGGCCGGGAGCTTCGCCCTCGCGCTGCCGATCGGCTTCGGCGTTTCGCCCTCGTCGGTGAGGTCGCCGAACTGGACCACGAAGTTGTCCTGCGAGCGGTAGATCGTCAGGCCGTCCCAGAAGCCTTCCTTCGCCAGGGTGCGGATGTTGGCCACGTGCTCCGGCGCGAAGTCAGGCGCGAGTTCGATCACCACGCGGCCGCCGTCGAGTTCCATGTAAAGGGTGTTGGCCGGGTCCGGACGGCGCCAGTCGGTGGGCAGTGAGGCATCGAGCAACTCCTGGGTGGTCTTCGGCCGCTCGGCGGTGGCGCTGTCGGCAGGCTCGGCGGCGATCGCGACGGTGGCGGTGGCGGCGCAGAGCAGGGCGGCGCACAGGGGCAGCAGGCGGATGCGGTGGCTTCGGGACACGTCGGGACTCCGGTCGGGATGCCCCGATTGTTGCCCATCCGGTCGCCGGGCTGACTATCGGCACATTCGCTATATGGAAGTTCGTACTAGTCTGCGGGCATGGTCGAACAGCCGCCACCGCCGGACATCGAAGCCGCCCTGCGCAAGTTCCAGCGCGAACTGAGCTCGGGCGTGGTGGCCCTGGCCCTGTTGGCCGTCCTGTCGCGCGCCGCCGAGCCGATGTATGGCTACCAGATCGCCAAGACCCTGGAGCGCTTCGGCGACGGGGTGCTCAGCGGCAAGCAGAGCGCGCTGTACCCGGTGCTGCGCAACCTGGAGGCCGCGGCGTTGCTGTCCAGCCACGTCGGGCCATCGGATGCCGGCCCGCCGCGGCGCTACTACGAGATCACCGGCGCCGGGCACGACGCCCTGCGCGAATGGGCCGCCGCCTGGCGCGCGACCCGCGACTCCGTCGACACCGTCCTGGAGGGGACCCCGTGATGAACACCCTGCCGCGCACCATCCCCGAATACCTCGAGCAGCTGCGGCGCGCACTGGCCGGCGCCGACCCGGCGATGATCCAGGACGCGCTCTACGACGCCGAGGAGTACCTGCGCTCCGAGCTCGCGGAGAACCCCGGCAAGTCGGAAGCCGAGGTCATCGCCACCGTCGCGTCCAGCTACGGCGCGCCCGACGAGGTCGCCGACATCTATCGCGATACCGAGGTGACGGTGCAGACCGCGCTGCGCGCGCCGGCGCCGCCGCGGCGTGCCTCGGCGCTGGGTCGTTTCTTCGGCGTGGTCGCCGATCCGCGGACCTACGGGTCGCTGTTCTACATGGTGCTGGCGTTGGCCACCGGCGTCTTCTACTTCACCTGGGTGGTGGCGGGCTTCTCCACCGCCGCCGGCCTGTCGGTGACGATCGTCGGCATTCCGCTGCTGATCCTGTTCTTCGGATCGATCCGCGTCCTGTCGCTGGTCGAAGGCCGGATCGTGGAAGTGATGCTGGGCGAGCGCATGCCGCGGCGGCCGCTGTACACCGTGCGCGGGCGCAGCATCTGGCAGCGCATCGGCGACATGTTCACCGATCCGCGCACCTGGAGCACGCTGCTGTACATGCTGCTGATGCTGCCGCTGGGCATCGCCTACTTCACGCTGGCCACGACCCTGCTGCTGCTCGGGATCTGCTTCGTGCTGGCGCCGATCGCGGTGTGGACCGGCATGACCGACCACTGGGTCGACAGCAACGACCTGGTGCTGGTCGGCATCAACGGCGTTCCGCTGGCGGGCTGGGAGCTGGTGCTGATGCTGCTGGCCGGCGTGCTGCTGCTGTTCGCCACCCTGCACCTGGCGCGCCTGATCGGCCGTGGCCACGGCCTGCTCGCCAAGCACCTGCTGGTGAAGACCGCCCAGTACGCCTGAGCGGTCACTCAGGTCAGCGCTGCTTCGTGCCCGTGCGTGCCGGCTTCGCGGCGCGCGCGGGCCTGGCGCGCTTGGCGGGCGCGGCATCGTGCTTCGCGATGAAGTCGCGCACCTTCGGGTACACCTTCGTGCGCCAGCGGCGGCCGCTGAAGATGCCGTAATGGCCGGCGCCCTCGACGGTCAGGTGTTCGCGGTCGGCACCGGCCACGCCCGTGCAGAGGTCGTGCGCGGCGCGGGTCTGGCCGAGGCCGGAGATGTCGTCGAGTTCGCCCTCGATGGTCATCAGCGCACAGCCCTCGATCGCCGACGGGTCGACGCGCTCGCCGGCCACGTCCCAGAGGCCGCGCGGCAGCAGGTGCTCCTGGAACACCACGCGCACGGTGTCGAGGTAGTACTCCGCCGGCATGTCCAGCACCGCGTTGTACTCGTCGTAGAACTTGCGGTGCGAAGCGGCATCCTCCTGGTCGCCCTTGACCAGGTCCTGATAGAAATCCCAGTGCGACATGAAATGGCGCTCGGGGTTCATGGCCACGAAGCCGGTGTGCTGCAGGAAGCCGGGATACACGCGGCGGCCGCGGCCGGGGTAGTTCGGCGGCACCACATGGATCAGGTTGCTGGTGAACCACCACAGCGGCTTCTTCGCCGCGAGGTTGTTGACCGCGGTGGGCGATTCACGGGTGTCGATCGGGCCGCCCATCATCACCATCGAGCGCGGCACCGGCTCCCCGCGCGAGGCCATCAGCGAGATCGCGGCCAGCACCGGCACGGTCGGCTGGCAGACGCTCATCACGTGCAGGCGCTCGGCGCCGATGTGGCGGATGAACTCCTCGATGTAGGCGACATAGTCGTCGAGGGTGAAGGCGCCGGCCTCCTTCGGCACCATGCGCGCGTCGACCCAGTCGGTGATGTAGACCTTGTGGTCGGGCAGCAGGGTGCGCACGGTGTCGCGCAGCAGGGTGGCGTGGTGGCCCGACAGCGGCGCGACCACCAGCACGGTGGGCTGGTCCTTCATGCCGAGGATGTTCTCGGCGTCGTCGGTGTAGCGCTTGAAGCGCAGCAGGCGGCAGAAGGGCTTGTCCAGCGCGACCTTTTCCACCACCGGCACGTCATGACCGTCCTTGACCACCTGGTGGATGGCGAAGGCGGGCTTCTCGTAGTCCTTGCCGATGCGGTGCAGCAACTCGTTGCCCGCGGCCACCCGGGTGGCGCCGGGAAGGGAGGACAGCCAGGTGCCGTCTGCGCCGAAGATCCTCGCGTTGGCCTGCGCCAGCTCGGTGAAGGGAGCGAGCAGGGTGCGGTTGAACTCGTGCAGTTGATACATCATCGGCGGCGGAGACCCCTGTGGTTGGCGCGCTGCAGCATAACGCAGCCGGCCGTGCACGGAAGGTGGCCATTGGTCGAGAGGTGCTCGGGCGTATTCAGGAAACTTCGAGGGCCGTGGCACCCGGCGCCAGGGCAGGCGACAGCCAGCAGTGCGAGCCCAGGGCGCGGAAGCCGGCGGCCTCGAAGCGGCGGCGGTAGAAGGCCCCCGGGCGGGCGATGTAGCCGTCCTCGTCGCCCTCGGCGGCGTCCTCGCGGGCGAAGGCCTCGAGGAAGGCGACGCCGCCGCAGAGCTCGGCCAGGCCCGGCAGGCCGCGGTCGAACTCGCGTGCCTGCAGGTAGTGCAGCACGTCGCTGCAGACCAGCAGGTCGACCGGTGGGCAGGGACGCAGGTGTTCGAAGTCGGCGAAGCGCGCGTAGTGCAGGTTGCGGCGCGCGCCGTGGCGCTCGATCGCGTAGGCGCTGCTGTCGAAGCCGAGGTAGCGCGCCTTTGGCCGCAGCTTCAGCAGCGGCGCGCGCCAGGCGCCTTCGCCGCAGCCGACATCGAGCACGCTGCGCAGCGGGCGTTCGAGGTGGTACTCGGCCGTCGCCACCGCCAGCGCGACCTTGCGCGCGAGACGCTGCCGGCCGCCGATGCCGCCGCGGCGGTACCAGCGGTCGAAGTATTCGCGGTCATAGGTCTTGTCCATGGGCGGGCACGATACCGGCTGCGGCCGCCTCCGTGCGATCCTGTAGGCAGCCAATCTCCGGACAGCCACGCCATGCAGACCTATTTCTGGATCAAGTCGCTACATATCGTCTTCGTGATGGCCTGGGTGGCCGCGGCCTTCTATATGCCGCGCATCCTGATCAACATCGTGGAAGACGGCGGCAACGGCGCCGTGCGCGAACGCCTGCTGCTGATGGGGCGCCGCCTGTACCGCTTCGGCCACGTCATGTTCGGCCTGGCGGTGGTGGCCGGCCTGGTGCTGTGGCTGGGCTACCGCGTGATCCCGGACTTCCCGACCATGGTCGGCAGCGGCACCGGCTGGCTGCACGCCAAGCTGCTGCTGGTGGCGGTGATGTTCGCGCTGTACATCGTCGACGGCCGGCAGCTCAAGGGCGTCGCCCGCGGCGGCGGCCTGCCCTCCGCGAAGGCGCTGCGGATCCGCAACGAGCTGCCGGTGCTGATCCTGCTGGTGGTGGTGTGGCTGGTGATCGCGAAGCCGTTCTGAGGCGGGCGGGACAGGCGGCAGGCGGATCGGGGGTTAGTCCTATACCCGGGTTCTGGCACGGCTGCTAGGCTCCGGGTCTGTAGTCGTATGTCATGGAGGATGTCGTGCGTATTCCTGGAAGGGCGTTCGTTCACGGGGCTGTGGTCGTCTTCGCGCTGGCCCTGTCTGGTTCTGCGCTTGCCGTTGGATCGGCTGCTTCGTTCCCGGCTCCGCTTCAGGGCGTATGGGAGCCATACCTGCCGTGTGATACCGGTGAAACATCGGACAGTGACAGCCGGTTCGAGATCACCCGGAGCCAGCGGTTGAACTACGAAGAGATCGAAGACATCGTCTCGGCCGAACTGCTGACGGAGTCGCCGTTCACCTGGCGCATCGTGACCACCTCCGACGTGGGCCCGCCGGAGCTGGAGCAGCCCTTCATCTACGTATTGAAGGATGATCGCCTCGCCGTGAACGATGGGCAGAGCGCAAGGATGTACGCGCGCTGCAAGTGATCCGCGCTGGACAAGGACAGTCCGATGCCCCAATCGATGCCGACGCACTATCAGGTGCGCCAGCTGGGAAGGCCCGATGCAAGGGGCGACCAGTGGAACGTGCCGGTAACCGACCTGGAGAGCCTGGTCACGCATCATCCTGGATCCAATCAGGCCGCGCGTCTTGAAGGAGGCGTTCCGGTCGAAGCCGAGAATCCGCTGCGGCGTTCCTATGGCGTGGTGGGCGGAGAGTTCCAGGAGTTGCAGACCGTGCGGGGTGGAAGCTCGTATCGCGGCCTGCGCCCGGACCAGGTTCTGCTGGTCAAGGACTTCATCCTCGACGACCCCACGACTGCCGACAGCCGGCGCGTGGACGTGCCGGCGCCGGTGGCCGGGGTCATAGGCCGGGTGGACGCGCGCAACGGCGTGGTCGACATCCTCGATCCGGCAGACAGCGCGCTCATCGTCCGCATCCGCCACCTCGGGCCGATCGCGGTCGGGGTGGGCGAGCATGTCGCCTACGGGCAGTCGCTGGGCACGCAGAACAGGATCGGACTTCCAGCCGCGGCGGGCAAACATGTCCACATCGAAATGGACACGCGCCACTACCAGCAGTTCGACCACTACGTGCGCGACCTGGTGGAGGGACGCCTGCCGGTGCAGGCCGCACACCGCGCGGGCGTCGAGCCGCGACCGGTCGTCGACGACGGCGTGCTTCGCGTCGGCGAAGCCGGCGAGCGCATCGCCATGGTGCAGCGCGCGCTGGTGGCTGGCGGGTACCGGGCGGTTGGCGATGTTCCCATCGAAGTCGACGGGATCTACAGGCTGTCCATGCAGGGCGCCGTGCTGTCGTTCCAGGCGGATCATGGACTGGCTCCGACGGCGGACATCGACGCGCCCACGTGGCGTGCCGCCCTCGATCTTGCGCTTGGGAAACCGCTGCTGCCGCCTCCCGCCATCGAGCTCGACGGGGAACGTCCGTCGGGGCATGGCCAGTTCCGCCTGCTGGACCAGATCCGCAGCCATATCCGTGACCATGACGCGAACCGTGGGGGCGCACTTGGTGCGAATGGCGAGTGGTTGGCGCTGGCCCTGGCGGGGCGTGCCGCGGAGCAGCGCCTGAGTTCCATCGATCACCTGCTGGTGGCACCTGTAGGGCCAGCAGGGTTCAGCGAACGCGTTTCCGTGATCCAGGGGCGGTTGGACGACCCTGCCCAGCGCCGGGTCTCGATGTCGGTGGCCGAGGCCCTGGCGATCTCGCCAGAGGCCTCGCTGCAGCGGCTGCGGACGGCCGACGCGCCGGCGGGTGCCGCTGCGCCCGCCCTGCCTGTCCAGCATGAGGCCGTCAACCCGCACCGCATGTTCCATGGCATCTGAGCCGGGGCCAGGGCGCGTTTCATCCCGGGCTTGTGTCGTGATCCCTGATCGGCGCATGATGCATCGCAATTGCAATGCATCCGGGGTTGTCATGAAGACGGCCACTATTCCATCGCTCCGCGTCGATCCCGCGCTGCGCCACGCCGCCGAAGAGGTGCTGCAGGAAGGCGAAACCCTGTCCGCCTTCGTCGAAGCCTCGCTGCGCGCGCACATCCAGCTGCGGAAGAGCCAGGAGGCGTTCATTGCCCGGGGGCTGGCCTCGAGGGATGCCGCGAAGCAAAGCGGTGTCTACCACGATGCGGTCGACGTGCTGGGAGCGCTGCGGAATGACCTCGCTGCGGCGAAGAAGAAAGACCGGCGATGAGCTTCCGCGTCCGGTTCACGGACGAGGCCCGGGCCGACCTTGAGCGGCTGTTCGCATTCCTTCTCGAGCAGGCCGACGGGGACTGGAGCCTGGCCGAGCGCGCGCTTGCGGCCATCGACAGCGGCTTGGCGCTGCTGGCGGCGACGCCTTTCAGCTGCAGGAAAGCGGCGCGAGGAGGCCCGTTGCTGCGGGAAGTCGTGATCCCGTTTGGATCCGCGGGCTACGTGGCACTGTTCGAGATCGAGGACGCGCGTACGGTCACGGTGCTTGCCGTGCGCCACCAGCGGGAAGACGACCGCTACTGAGCGGGGAATGCCGCCGAGGCCGCTGAAGGCCGGTCAGCGGCCGGCGTCGACCTTGGGCAGCTCCACCGGCACGCCCGACGCATCGCAGTGGCCTGCCGCGCACAGCTGCTCGCGCAGCCTCGGCGTGGCCTGCACGATCACGTGGTAGATCACGTTCTGTTCCAGGGTGCCGCGGAAGGCGGAACTGCCGGGGCCGCGGGCCCAGATGCCGACGTCCTCGCCGCCGTGGGTTTCCGAGGCCAGCGGCACCATCGCTTCCTGCATGTAATCGGGATCGGTGGTGTCGACGCCGCTGAGGTCGGGACGGCCGCTTGCCGGGTGCACGCTCTTCGCTTCGTGAAGATGGCGCTTCGGGCCCTCGGGCTGCGACGAGCTGGCGCCCACGTAGCCAGGTCCGTTGGCATAGCTGAGCGTGGTGTAGGGCAGACCGAGCCCGTCGCGCGCGTAGCCGGCGCCGTTGTCCTCTTCGCTGCCCCAGCCGCGCACCTTGCCGAGGATCGGGTTGCCGCGTCGCGGGTAGCCGACGAAGTTGAGCACGTGCGAGTGGTCGGCGGTGACCACGATCAGGGTGTCGTCGGCCGAGGTCAGGTCGACCGCGGCCTGCACGGCGCGCGACATCGACGCGGTCTCGTCCAGCGCGCGATAGGCGTTGCCCTCGTGGTTGGCGTGGTCGATGCGGCCGCCCTCGACCAGCAGCACGTAGCCTTCCGGGCGGCGCGACAGCGACTCGATCGCGAAGCGGGTCATGGCCTCGAGGTCGGGTTCGCCGTCGGGGCCGCGGTCGCGGTCGTGTTCGTACTGCAGGTGGCTCAGTTCGAACAGGCCGAGCAAGGCCGGCGCGCCGCGTGCGGCTTCGAACTGGCGGGTGGTGTACACGAAGCGCCCGTCGGGATTCAGGGCCTGCCATTCGGCGACCAGGTTGCGGCCGTCGCGGCGCTTGCCGCGGATGCCCGGCAGGACTTCCTCGTTCGGCAGGAACTGGCCGGCACCACCGGCCAGCACCACCTGGGGCGCGCCGCGTTCGCGCGCGAAGTCGATGAACTGGCTGGCGATGTCCGTGCAGCCGGCTTCGCGCGCGGCCGCCGGCATGGACGCGTCATGCTCCCAGTTGCGGTCCGGCGAATGGGCGTACGTCGCCGCCGGCGTGGCGTGGGTCAGGCGCGCGGTGGTGACGATGCCGGTGCCCATGCCGGCGTCGTCGGCCAGCGCCAGCCAGCTCTGCACGCGGTTGCCCAGCGACTGCGCGCAGTCGCGACGGTCGCCGGCACTGACACCGATCGCGCCCATGTGACTCTTCACGCCGGTGGCGACCGCGGTCATCGTGCCGGCCGAATCCGGCGTCTGGGCGTCGGTGTTGTAGGTCTTGGAGAAGGCGGTGGCCGGGAAGCGCTCCCAGGACAGCAGGTTTTCCTCGCCGGGCCCGCCGTCGCGCTGGCCGGCGAAGATCCGCGCCGCGGCGACCGTGGTCAGGCTCATGCCGTCGCCCAGGAACACGATCACGTTTTTCGCCCGCCCCGACATGGCACCGTTGGCCGCCGCGTGCGCGGCGCCGCTGCGGTACCACCAGGCCGCGGTTTCGCCCTCGGGGTGGGCGACGGCGGGCACGTCGACGCGGATCGCGGCCGGTGCCGCGGCCGCACCCGACGCGGCCGCGGTGGAGGCCGTGGCGCCGCCGCCAGGCGATGCGCAGGCGGCCGCGAGGCAGGCACTGAGGAGGGGCAGGGACAGGCGGGCGGTGCGGGTCATGTGTTTCCTGCGAGGTGGGTGCGGCCGTTGGACTGCGCATTATGGCCGGGCACGGCGTCCCGGACATGACACCCCGGCGTTCCGCGTGCAGTGATCGCGGCCGGCGGGGCCATGGGCTAAGGTGCGGCATTGCCGTTTCCGTGGACGCCGATGAAGCTCGTCACCGCCTGGTTCAAGATCCCGTTCTGGCAGCGCGTGGCCGCCGGCTTCGTGCTCGGCGCGCTCGCGGGCTGGCTGATGGGGCCGGCGGCGGAGACCTGGTTCGGGCCGCTGGGCACGGTCTACGTCAACCTGATCAAGATGATCGCGATCCCGCTGGTGTTCTTCGCGGTGGTCAGCGCGGTGGGCTCGCTGGCGGGCCAGCGTTCGATCGCGGCGCTGGCGGGGCGCACTTTCCTGTGGTTCGCGATCACCGCGGTGCTGGCGGTGGCCGTCGGCCTGGCGTTCGGCCTGGTGCTGAAGCCCGGCGTCGGCGTCGATGCGGCCGGCCTGCAGGTGGCCGAGAACTATCGCCAGCGCGATGTGCCCGGCCCGCTGGACGTGTTGATCAATATCGTTCCCGAGAATCCCGTCCGCGCGCTCGCCGCGCTGGGCTCCGGCAAGGCCGCTGACGGCCAGAACGTCATCGTGCCGAGCAACTTCACCATCCTGCAGGTGATCTTCTTCGCCGGCCTGGTCGGCTTCGCCCTGGTGAAGCTGGGCGAAAAGACCCTGCGCCTGCGCGCGCTGATGGACGAGTCGCGCGAGTTGATGATCCAGGTCACTCGCTTCGTGCTGGAAGCCACGCCGGTGGGTACCTTCGGCCTGATCGCAGCGCTGGTGGGCAGCTACGGCTTCGAGCAGCTGCTGCCGCTGGGCAAGTTCGTGATCGCACTGTACCTGGCCTGCGCCTTCCACATCGTGGTGGTGTACAGCGGGCTGCTGCTGGCGCACGGGCTGAACCCGCTGAAGTTCTTCCGCGGCGCCGCGCCGGCCATGCAGATCGGCTTCGTCGCCTCCTCGAGCTTCGCAGCGCTGCCGCTGTCTCTGACCTCGGCCACCCACAACCTGGGCGTGAACAAGGACTACGCCAGCTTCGCCGTGCCGCTGGGCGCGAGCATCAAGATGGACGGCTGCGGCGCGATCTACCCGGCGCTGGGCGCGGTGTTCATCGCCCAGTTCATGGGCCTGGAGCTGTCGGCCGGGCAGTACTTCATCATCGCCCTGGCCTCGGTGCTGGGCAGCTTCGGCACCGCCGGCGTGCCGGGCACGGCGGTGATCATGGCCACGGTCGTGATCAGCGCCGCCGGCCTGCCGCTGGAGGCGATCGGCATCCTCTACGCCATCGACCGCATCCTTGACATGATGCGCACCATGACCAACGTCACCGGCCAGGTGCTGGTGCCGGTGCTGGTGGCGAAGCAGACCGGGCTGCTCGACCGCGAGGTGTATGAGCGGGCGTCGAGCAACGTCGGCGTCGAAGACGGCGACCCGGCTGACGTGGCATCGACTCCGGAACGCAGCGGTTCACCGTAATCAGCCCCGGGGGGCGGGTCGCCCGGCTCAACGCCGGCCGCCCTCGCGCTCGGCCTGGAGCTGCTGTTCGAGGCTGCGCTCGGAGGCGTCGGCATACTCGACGCAGCCCATCGGCCTGGATGTCGCGGGTTCGGCGTAGTTGCGGCCGCTGGATCCCGGGTGCGGCGTCAGCAGCACGTCGCAGGGCAGGGCGCGGACCACGTCGAAGCTGCGGCGGTAGTCCTCGACGATGCGCGGGTAGCGCGGGTTGTCGACCAGCCGGTAGCCGGGCGCGCTCAGGCTGTCGGCATAGGCGATGCGCACGGGGCGGCCACCTTCGTGGTCGGTCCAGGTCCAGGCCATGCTGCCCGGCGTATGCCCGGGCATGAAGTGCACCGTGAAGCGCATGCCGCCGAGTTCGACGACCTCGTGATCCAGCAGCAGGCGGTCGACCTGCACCGGCGGGTAGGTGATGGCGTCGCCGAAGTGGATGTCGTCGCTGCCGCCGCGCGCCAGCAGCACCGCGGACTCCGCGTTGGCGGCCACCCGCGCGCCGGTGCGCCGGCGCAGTTCGGCCAGCGGGCCGACGTGGTCGGCGTGGGCCTGGCTGAGGAGGATCAGCCTGAGGTCCTCCGGCGCGACGCCCAGGTCCGCCATGTGCCGCAGCAACATGTCCGCCGCCTGCGGCATGCCGCCGTCGACCAGCACCGCGCCGGCCGGCGTCTTCACCAGGATCGCGCTGAGGTTGGCGGTGCCGATGTGCCAGGTGTTGTCGGCGATCTTCACCGGCGCGATGGGCTGCCGCCAGCTCTCGTGCACGGTGTAGGCCTCGAGCTGCGGCAGCGGCGGCTCGGCCGCGATGCCTGCGCCGGCGGGCAGGAGGAGGGCCAGGGACAGTGCGGCGGGCAGGGCGTGGTGGGTCATGGTTCACCGGTGGCGTGGGAGGGCGCGGCAGTATCGCCCGGCATGCCCAGACACGGGCCACGGGCATGACTTCCGGCCGGCCACCTGCACCGGTTTCCGGGGTATGTTCGCAGTCCGCCCGCAGAGGGAGATGGGGGACATATGAAGCTTCTCAGGCATACGGCGTGGCTGTCCGCGCTGCTGTTCGTGGCGCCGGCCTTCGCCGCCGACGCCGATCGCTGGGACATCCCGGTGGCGACGAAGACCCTCGACAACGGCCTCACCGTCGTCGTCTCCGAGGACCGCAGCGCGCCGGTGGTGGGCGTGAGCGTGGTCTACGGCATCGGCATGCGGCTGGAGCCGCGCAACCGCACCGGCTTCGCGCACCTGTTCGAGCACCTGATGTTCGAGGGCTCGGTCAATGCGCCGGAGGGCGTGTTCGACCGCGTCATCACCGGTGGCGGCGGGCGCAACAACGGCTCGACCCGCGCCGATTTCACCAACTACATCGAGGTCGCGCCGTCCTCGGCGATCGAGCCCATTCTGTGGCTCGAGGCCGACCGCATGCGCATGCTCGATTTCAGCGAGAGCACGCTGAAGAATCAGCAGGACGTGGTCAAGGAGGAGATCCGCAACAACGTCCAGAACCAGCCCTACGGCGGCTTCATGTGGATCGACATCGGCATGCAGGCCTTCCAGAAGTGGGAGAACAACCACGACGGCTACGGCAGCTTCGAGGATCTGGAAGCGGCCACCCTGGACGACGTGAAGGCCTTCCACCGCGACTACTACGGTCCCAACAACGCGATCCTGTCGATGGCCGGCGACATCTCGCCCGAGGAAGGCTTCGCGCTGGCGGAGAAGTACTTCGGCGACATCGCCTCGCGCCCGACGCCGCCGGCGCCGGACTTCAGCGAGGGCCTGAACACGCAGGAGAAGCGCATCCAGCAGGGCGACAAGCTGGCCCAGGTGCCGGCGATCGCCGCCGCCTGGAAGATGCCCGACCGCGGCAGCCCCGACCAGGCGCCGATGGCGGTGCTCGGCGCGCTGCTCGCCAACGGCGACGCCTCGCGCCTGTACCAGGGCCTGGTGAAGGGTCGCGAGCTGGCGCTCAACGTCGATTCGCTCTACGGCCTGACCAGCGAGTGGGAGTACGACGGCCCGACGCTGTTCACCGTGTTCGCGCTGTACAAGCCGACCACCGATGCCGACGCCGTGCTTGCCGCGATCGACGAGGAAATCGCCAAGGTCGTGGCCGAGGGCGTGGACGATGCCACGCTCGCGCGCATCAAGACCCGCATGCTCGCCGACTGGTACAACGGCCTGGAGTCCTTCATTTCCCGCGCCGACGCGCTGGCCAAGCTGCAGCTGATGTGGGATGACGCCGAAGTGGTCAACCGCATCCCCGGCTGGATCGAGGCGGTGGATTCCGCCGACGTGCAGCGCGCCGCGCGCACCTACCTCACGCGCGAGAACCGCACGGTGATCGACCGCAAGCCCGAAGCCATGCTGCAGGCCGCGGCCGCCGCATCCGATGCCGACGCCGGCGCGACCCAGGACTGAGGACACGACCATGACGATCTTCAAGCACACCCTGCTCGCCCTGGCCGTGTCCGCGCTGGCCTGCGGCGCCGCCGTCGCCGGCCCTGCCGCCGACCTGCCGAAGGACCTGCCGCCCTACGCGGCCGACAAGCCGCTGCCCGTGCCCGACATCGCGAAGAAGACCCTCGCCAACGGCCTGGAGGTCTGGGTGGTGCCGCGCGACGGCATCCCGCGCGTGGATTACGTGCTCGCGGTGCGCAACGCCGGCTACGTCGCCGATGCGCCCGATGCGCCCGGCTTCGCCTCGATCATGGCCGGTCTGCTGGCCGAGGGCACGGCGAAGCGTGATTCCCGCGAGATCGCCGAGTTCGCCCAGGCACAGGGCGGCAGCGTCGGCGCCTCGGTCAGCAGCGACGGCGCCCTGGTCTACGGCAACGCGCTGGCCGCCAACGCCAGCCCGATGCTGTCGCTGCTTGCAGAAGTGGCGCGCACGCCGTCCTTCCCGGAGGGCGAGGTCAAGCTGGCCCAGGCCAATGCCCTGCAGGCGCTGAAGGCGGCCGAGGCGCAGCCCGGCTTCCGTGCCAACCGCGCCCTGCTTAAGGCGGTGTACGGCGATCATCCGTACTCGCGCACGCAGCAGACCGAGGCCTCGATCATGGCGATCACGCCCGGGGTCCTGCGTAGCGAGCACGCACGCCGCTTCCATCCCGAGCGCGCGCTGCTGGTGGTGGCCGGCCGGATCGACGCCGCCGATGCCTTCCGCATGGCCGAGGAGGTCTTCGGCGACTGGAAGGCGTCCAGCGCCGACGTCCCGCCCACCCCGGCCACGCGCCGCGAGGCCCAGGCGCAGCGCCTGCTGTTGCAGCGCGACGGCAGCGTGCAGTCGACCCTGCGCCTGGCCAGCCCGGCGGTGCCCGCGAACGATCCCGACGCGATCCCGCTGCAGCTCGCCGGCACCGTGCTCGGCGGCAGCTTCTCCAGCCGGGTGATGCAGAACCTGCGCGAGGAGAAGGGCTACACCTACGGCGCCCGTGCCGGCTCCACGTCCTCGGCGCAGGGCGGCTACGTGAGCGGTTCGGCCGACGTGCGCAACGAGGTCACGGGTGCGTCGCTGACGGAGTTCTTCAAGGAATACGAGCGGATCGGCACCGAGCCGGTGCCCGCCAGCGAACTCGACGACACCAAGCGCTACGTCGCCGGCGGCTACCTGATCGGCAACCAGATGCAGGCCTCGGTGGCCGCCAGCCTGGCGACCAACTGGCTGGTCGGCCTGCCGCCGGAGTACCTGGGCGAATACGTGCCCAAGGTGCGCGCGGTGACCGCGGAGCAGGTACAGGCGATGGCGGCGAAGTACTTCGCCCCGGAGCGGCAGACCATCATCGTCGTCGGCGACGGTGGCGCGGTCTCGGAGCAGCTGGCCGACTGGGGCGAGTTCACCAAGGTGGAGTAAGACCACCGGAGGCCCGCATCTTCCCCCGCAAAGCGGGGGAAGATGCCCGCGGGGCGGGAATGGGTGGCTAGGCCGGGGCCGGGACGGCCCGCCCCCGGTTGAGCCACCAGGCGAAGCCCGCGGCGGTGAAGAACATCAGCAGGCTGTACACCGCCGCCGGGATCGCCATGGCCGCGCTGCCGAGCACGTTCAGGGCAATGAAGATCGCCAGGGTGCCGTTGTGGATCCCGATCTCCATCGAGATCGCGATCGCCTGGGGGCGCGGCAGCCTGAGCGCCAGCGGTGCGGCGTAGCCGGTGCCCAGGCTGGCCAGGTTGAAGAGCAGGCAGGCCAGGCCCACCGTCGCCAGCGACGACAGCAGCACGGCCCAGGACTGGGCCACCGCCACCGCCACCAGCAGCGCCAGCACCAGCACCGCCAGCAGGCGCAGCGGCTTCTCCGAGGCCGCCGCGAAGGCGGGCGCGAAATGGCGCACGGCCATGCCCGCGGCCACCGGCAGCAGGATGATCACCGCAACCTCGATCACCTTGGCCACCGGCGGCGGCACGTACTGGCCGGCACCCATGAAGTACTCGAGCGACAGGTTCAGGATCACCGGCAAGGTCAGCAGGCAGAGCAGGCTGTTGATGGCGGTGAGGGTGATGTTGAGCGCGACATCGCCACGTGCGAGATGGCTGTAGATGTTGGCCGTCGCCCCGCCGGGCGAGGCCGCAAGCAGCATCAGGCCGACCGCCAGCTCCGGGCGCAGCCCGAAGCCCAGGGCCAGGCCGAAGGCCACCCAGGGCAGGAGCAGGGTCTGCAGCCCCAGGCCGAGCAGCACCGCCTTCGGGTAGCGCGCCACGCGCCGGAAGTCGTCCAGGGCCAGGCCCATGCCGAGGCCGAGCATGATCACGCCCAGGGCCAGCGGCAGCAGGAGGTTGGTGAGCAGCGAAGCCTGCATCGGCATCCTTTCCGTCGTGGGTTTCGATCCGTGGAAGCTTGGCGCGTGCCCGGGCGCTGTGCACGCCGCGTTGCAGCGTGCGCCTGGATGCACGAAGGCCGCCCGGAGGCGGCCTTCTGGAATCATTCCCGGCGGTGGGCGGCGTCAGCTGCCCAGGCCCTCGACGCGGCGTGCCTGCAGGAAGCGGCCGGCCCAGTAGCCGGTGTCCAGGCGCGAGACGGTCACGTCGCGGCCGGTGCGCGGCGCATGCACGAACTGGCCGTCGCCGAGGTAGATGCCGACGTGGTCGACGCGCTTGCCGCGGCGGCCGAAGAACACCAGGTCGCCGGCGACCAGGGACGTGCGCTCGACCTTCTCGCCGTTGCTGGCCATGTCGCGCGAGACGCGCGGCAGCTCGATGCCCAGGGTGGTGCGGAACACGTAGTTGACCAGGCCCGAGCAGTCGAAGCCGGAGTCGGGCGAGGTGCCGCCCCAGCGGTAGGGCGTGCCGAGCAGGCCCAGGGCTCGCTGCAGCACGGCCTGGATGCGGCTGGGCGGCTCGTCCTTGCCGGCCGCCAGGGCCTGGCCGGCGTCGATCAGCTGGCTGACGTCGGCGGCACTGAGCATGTTGCGGTCGGGTGCGAAGGCGCTGCCGACCAGGGTCTGGCTGGCCGAGCCGGCCAGCAGCTGGTCGGCGGAGTCGGCGGCCAGCGGAGCCGCCAGCGCAGGCGCGAAGGCCAGCGGCATCAGGCAAGTGAAAAGGAGGGAGCGCACCCGCAGGGCGGCACGGCGACGGTGGTCGGTCGGGGCGGGAACAGTCACGCGGTCTTCACAAGTCAGCACAGCAGCGCGTGATGGTGCCGTAGAGAGTCGCCCCGTTTGTTAATTTTCCATCAGCAGGGCGTGAAGAAAAGTGTGACGCACGTCGCCGAATTAGCGCAGGATGCGTTTTGCCCCGCTGTAATTCCGCCGCCAGTAGGTGCCGTCCAGGTGGTCCAGGCGGACCGTGCCCCCGGTGCTGGGTGCGTGGACGAAGCGGCCTTCGCCGACGTAGATGCCGACGTGGGTGACGTTGCCGCCGCTGCCGAAAAACACCAGATCGGCGGTGGCCAGCTTCCGCGGTTCGATCTTCGGGCCCTGGTAGGCCGCAAGCTCGCGTGAAGTGCGCGGCAGCTTCAGGTCGAGCATGTCGCGGTAGACATAATTGACCAGGCCGGAGCAGTCGAAGCCGCCCTCCGGGGTGTTGCCGCCGTAGCGGTAGGGCGTGCCGACCAGGCTGATGGCCCGCATCAGCACCGCATTGGCCGAGGCCGGGTCGTCCGGGGTGACCTGGGGCCACTCGCGCTGGGCGGCCGGAGCCGGCGCCGGCGGGGTGGGGCGGACATCGTTGCGTGCGTCGCGGCCGCAACCGGCGGCCAGCAGCACGATCGCCAGCGCGGCGATACCGCCGGCGGTGGCGCCGATTGGCGCGCGGCGGCCGGTGTCTGGATAATGCGTGCCCTTGCCCATCGGCCGGCATCTTGGCCGAGCCCCTTCTTCCTTACAAGCGGCCCGCGCGCCGCGCCACAGGATCCACAGCCCATGAAGATCGAGAAAGACCGCGTCGTCCGCTTCCACTACACCGTGTCCGAGAAGGGCGGCGAGCCGGTGGAGAGTTCGAAGGACCGCGGCGAGCCGCTGGCCATCCTGGCCGGCCACGGCAACATCATCCCGGGCCTGGAGAAGGCGATGGAAGGCCATGCCGCCGGTGACAGCTTCGCCGCCGACGTGCCCGCCGCCGAGGCCTACGGCGAGCGCCGCGACGGCATGACCCAGCGCGTGCCGAAGAAGCACTTCGCCGGGCAGAAGCTCGCGGTCGGCGACCAGGTGGTGCTGAACACCAACTTCGGCCCGCGCGCGGTCACCATCGAGAAGGTGGGCATGAGCGTGGTCGACGTCGACCTCAACCACCCCATGGCCGGCAAGGACCTGCACTTCGACATCGAGATCGTCGACGTGCGCGAGGCGCAGCCGGTCGAGATCGAGCACGGCCACGTGCACGGCGACGGCGGCCATGACCACGGCCACGGCGACGAAGCCGCGGACGCGGGCGGCGACGAGGCCGGCAAGGCCGACTGACGGCGCGCCGGCACCGCTACACTTCCACCATGGATCAACGCGTCGATGTGGTGGTGGTGGGTGGCGGTGTCATCGGACTGTGCACTGCGCTGTGCCTGGTCGAGGCCGGGCGCAGCGTACGCGTGCTGGAGGCGAAGACCGTCGGCAGCGGCAGTTCGCACGGCAACTGCGGCACGCTGACGCCGAGCCACGCTGCGCCGCTGTGTGCGCCGGGCACCATCGTGCAGGCGATGCGCTGGATGCTGACGCCCGACGCGCCGCTGTACGTCGCGCCGCGGCTGGACCCCGGGCTGTGGCGCTGGCTGCTCGGCTTCGCGCGGCGCTGCAACGCGCGTGACTGGCAGGGCGCACTGCGCGCGCGCGCAGCCATCCTCAACGACTCGATCGCCGCCTATCCCGGCTGGGTGGCCCGCCACGCGCCCGCCGCCGAATTCGCGAAGGAGGGCGTGGACTACGTCTTCCACACCGCGCGCGGCTTCGACGCGCTCTCCCGCGAGATCCCGCTGCTGGCCGAGGCCGGCATCGCCACCGAGGTCATCGATGGCGTCGACTACGAGCGCGAGGACCCGGCCTTCAAGCCCGGCGTCCACGCCACCATCCGCTTCCCCGGCGACGCCCGGCTGCGCCCCGACCGCTACGTGCGTGGCCTGCTGGAATCGCTGCGCGCGCTGGGTGGCGTGGTCGAGGAAGGCTGGGAAGTGCAGGGCATCGAGGAGGATGCCGACGACGTGGTCGTGCACGGCAGTCGCGGCCGGCTGCGCGCGCGCGACGTGGTGGTCGCCACCGGCGCCTGGTCGCCCGTGCTGATGCGCTCGGCCGGTCTGGGTGCGCTCCCGGTGCAGCCCGGCAAGGGCTACTCGATCACCTACGATCGGCCGTCCCTGGTGCCGCGGCGCCCGGTGACGCTGCACGAACCCAGTGTCTGCGTTACCGTCTGGGACAGCGGCTACCGCCTGGGCAGCACCATGGAATTCTCCGGCTACGACACCAGCCTCAACCGTCGCCGGCTCGACGCGCTCGAGCGCGGCGCGGCGGCGTTCCTGCACGAGCCGGTGGGCGCGGTGAAGCGCGAGGAGTGGTACGGCTGGCGCCCGCTGAGCGTGGACGACGTGCCGATCATCGGCCGCGTTCCGGGGCGTCGCCACGCTTGGGTGGCGACCGGCCACGGCATGCTCGGCGTCAGCATGAGTCCGGGCACCGGGCAGCTGGTCGCAGACCTGGTCTGCGGCCGCGAGCCGCGGATCGATCCCGCCCCCTATTCGCCGGAGCGCTTCCGGTGAGCGCCGACCGTGGGCTCCACGTCGATCTCGCCGTCGTCGGCGGCGGTTCCGGCGGGCTGGCCGCGGCCTTCCGCGCCGCCGGCCACGGCGCGCGCGTCGCGCTGCTGGAACCGGGCGAACTCGGCGGCACCTGCGTCAACGTCGGCTGCGTGCCGAAGAAAGCGATGTGGCTGGCGGCCGAACTCGGCGCGCACATCCGCATGGCCTCGGCGCTGGGCTTCCCGGTGGAGCCGGCCTGTCCTGACTGGGCGCAGCTGATCGCCAGCCGCCAGCGCTACATCGCCAACATCCACGCCAGCTACCGCCGACGCCTGGACGAAGCCGGTATCGTGCTGCTGCCCGCGCGCGGCCGACTGACCGGCGGCGGCATGGTGGAGTGCGAAGACGGCAACCGGCTGGAGGCGAAGCACATCCTGGTCGCGACCGGCGGCCGGCCGGTGCGGCCGGACATCCCGGGCGCGGAGCTGGGCATCGACTCGGACGGCTTCTTCGCGCTGTCGGAGGCGCCGCGGCGGGTGGCGATCATCGGCGGCGGCTACATCGGCGTCGAACTCGCCGGCGTGCTGCAGGCGCTGGGCAGCCGGGTCGAGCTGTTCGTGCGCGGCGACAGCCTGCTCAAGGGCTTCGACCCCGAGGTCGTCGAGCGGCTGCAGGGCAACATGCACCAGGCCGGCATCGCGCTGCACTTCGGCTATTCGCTGGCGGCGCTGGAGGCCTGTGCGGGCGGCGGCGCGCGGCTGTGCGAACAGGGCGGCGACACCGGCGAGCCCTTCGACGCGGTGATCTTCGCCACCGGTCGCCGGCCTAACACCGACGGCCTGGGCCTGGAGGCCGCCGGCGTGCGCACCGCGGCCGATGGCCATGTCGAGGTCGATGCCTTCCAGGCTACCAGCGCCAAACGCGTCTACGCGGTCGGCGACGTGACCGGCCGCCTGGCGCTGACGCCGGTGGCGATCGCCGAAGGCCGCCGGCTGATGGATCGCGTGTTCGGCGGCGAGCCGGATGCGTGCGTCGACCACGACAACGTGGCCACGGTGGTGTTCTCGCACCCGCCGCTGGGCAAGGTCGGCCTGACCGAGGCCGAGGCGCGCGAGCGCTTCGGCCATGATGCGGTCAGCTGCCATGGCACCACCTTCCGGCCGATGCTGCATGCATTGGCCGACGCGCAGCAGCACAGCATGTTCAAGGCCGTCTGCGTGGGGAAGGAAAAGCGCGTGGTCGGCCTGCACCTGGTCGGCGAGGCGGCCGACGAGATCCTGCAGGGCTTCGCGGTGGCGGTGAAGCTGGGCGCGACGCTCGCCGACTTCCACGCCACCGTGGCCATCCATCCGACCAGCGCCGAAGAGATCGTGCTGCTGCGCTGAGCGGTTAGCATGGCGGCATGGACATCTTCAGCCTGCACCGCGGCACCGCGCCGCTGCTCGTCAGCCTGCCGCACGACGGCACCGTCATCCCGGAGGCGATGCGGCCGCGCCTGGCCGAAAGCGCGCGCGGCGTGCCAGATACCGACTGGCACGTCGCGAAGCTTTACGACTTCGCGCGCGAGCTGGGCGCCTCGGTGCTGGTGCCGAGGCATTCGCGCTACGTGGTCGACCTCAACCGCAGCGAGGACGACACCTCGCTGTATCCCGGGCAGAACACCACCGGCCTGTGCCCGGTGCGCCAGTTCGACGGCAGCCCGGTCTACCTGGACGGCCAGGAGCCCACGCCGGAGGAAGTGCGCGCGCGCGTGGAGACGTACTGGCGGCCGTACCACGACGCACTGGCGTCGGAGCTTGAACGCCTCAGGGCGGAGCACGGCCGCGTGATGCTGTGGGAAGGTCATTCGATCCGCGGCGAACTGCCGTGGCTGTTCCCGGGCCGGCTGCCCGACCTGAACCTGGGCACCGCCAGCGGGACGAGCTGCTCGCCCGAACTGGCCGAGCGCCTGGCCCTGCTGCTGGCGAAGCAGGACGGCTACGACTGGGTCGCCAACGGCCGCTTCAAGGGCGGCCATATCACCCGCCACTACGGCCGGCCCGAACAGGGCGTGGAGGCGGTGCAGCTGGAGATCAGCCAGCGCTGCTACATGGACGAGGCGACGTTCGAGTGGTTGCCGGACAGGGCCGCCGCGCTGCAGCCGGTGCTGCGTGCGCTGCTTGAGGCCTGCCTGCCGTAGGGACCTGCCTTTGGGGGCAACCCGGCGGAACTCAGACTTCCAGCGTCGCCAGGTCGCCCTTGTCCTCCAGCCAGGCCTTGCGGTCCGACGCCCGCTTCTTCGCCAGCAGCATGTCCATCAGCGAGCGCGTCTGTTCGGCGTCGTCGACGGTCAGTTGCACCAGACGGCGGGTGTCGGGGTGGATGGTGGATTCGCGCAGCTGCGAGGGGTTCATCTCGCCCAGGCCCTTGAAGCGGGTCACGTTGACCTGGCCCTTGAGCTTCTCGCGCGCGATCTTCTCCAGCAGCAGGCGCTTCTCCTCCTCGTCGAGCGCGTAGAACACCTGCTTGCCCACATCCACGCGGTACAGCGGCGGCATCGCGACGAAGACGTGGCCGGCGCGCACCAGGGCCGGGAAGTGGCGCAGGAACAGCGCCGAGAGCAGGGTGGCGATGTGCAGGCCGTCGGAGTCGGCGTCGGCCAGGATCACGACCTTGCCGTAGCGCAGGCCGGAGATGTCGTCCTTGCCCGGGTCGCAGCCGATGGCGATGGCGAGGTTGTGCACCTCCTCGCTGGCCAGCACGCTGCCCGAGGCCACTTCCCAGGTGTTCAGGATCTTGCCGCGCAGCGGCATGATCGCCTGGAAATCCTTGTCGCGCGCCTGCTTGGCGCTGCCGCCGGCGGAGTCGCCCTCGACCAGGAACAGTTCGGTGCGCGAGAGATCCTGGCTGATGCAGTCGGCGAGCTTGCCGGGGAGCGCCGGGCCCTGGGTGACCTTCTTGCGGACGATCTGCTTCTCGGTCTTCAGGCGCGCGCTGGCGCGGTCGATCGCCAGCTGCGCGATCTTCTCGCCCAGTTCGACGTGCTGGTTGAGCCAGAGGGTGAACGCGTCCTCGGCCGCGCCCTCGATGAAGCCCGCGGCCTGGCGCGAGCTCAGGCGTTCCTTGGTCTGGCCGCTGAACTGCGGGTCGCTCATCTTCAGGCTGAGCACGAAGGACACGCGGTCCCAGACGTCCTCGGGGGCGAGCTTCACGCCGCGCGGCAGCAGGCTGCGGAACTCGCAGAACTTGCGCAGTGCGTCGGTGAAGCCGGACCTCAATCCGTTGACGTGGGTGCCGTGCTGCGCCGTCGGGATCAGGTTGACGTAGCTTTCCTGCACCAGCTCGCCCTCGGGGATCCAGGCCGCGGCCCAGTCCACGATCTCGGTGTCCTTCTTCAGGCCACCGAGGAACAGCTCCGGCGGCAGCGGTTCGCGCCCCGTCAGCTCGCCGGCGAGGTAGTCGCGCAGGCCGTCGGCGTAGTGCCACTCGTCGCGCTCGCCAGTGGCCTCGTCGATGAGCGTCACGGTCAGGCCGGGGCAGAGCACGGCCTTGGCGCGCAGCAGGTGGCGCAGGGCGCGGAGGGCGAACTTCGGGGTGTCGAAGTACTTCGGGTCCGGCCAGAAGCGCAGGCGGGTGCCGGTGTTGCGCTTGCCCACGGTGCCGATGACCTCGAGCGGGCTGGCCACGTCGCCGTCGCGGAAACTCATCCGGTGCTCGTTGCCCTCGCGCCGGATGTGCACCTCCACCAGCGTGGACAGCGCGTTGACCACGCTCACGCCCACGCCGTGCAGGCCGCCGGAGAACGCGTAGTTGCGGTTGCTGAACTTACCGCCCGCGTGCAGGCGGGTCATGATCAGTTCGACGCCCGGCACCTTTTCCTCGGGGTGGATGTCCACCGGCATGCCGCGGCCGTCGTCGGAGACCTCGCAGCTGCCGTCCTTGAACAGGGTGACCGAGATCGCGCTGGCGTGGCCGGCGAGCGCCTCGTCCACCGCGTTGTCGATGACCTCCTGCGCCAGGTGGTTGGGCCGGGCGGTGTCGGTGTACATGCCGGGGCGGCGCTTGACCGGATCCAGGCCGGAGAGGACTTCGATGTCGGCGGCGTCGTAGCGGGAACTCATCGGCGGGATTCGGGGGCGCTGGGGTAGGGGAAGCCGATCAGGATGGCGGGGTGGGCAGGGCGGGTCAAGGCGGGGTATTGACCCCGATCAAGAGCCCTGCGCCCGGGATCGCCGAGCATGCGCGGACCAGCCTGCAGGGGGCCCCATGACCGCTTCCACCGACGACTACGCCGACCTCCACCAGAGCTACGGCCGCTGCCTGCGCGACCGGGACTTCATCGGCCGCTTCTACGAGGTGTTCCTCGCCAGCAACCCCGAGGTGCCCCCGCTGTTCGCGCACACCGACTTCAACAAGCAGCGCATGGCCCTTCGGCGGGGCATCACCATGGCGATCTTCCATGCCGGAGGCAGCCGCGTGGTCGACCGCGGGATCGCGGAGATGGGCAGCGTCCATGCCAGTGGCGGCCGCTGCCCGGTACCGGCAGCGCTGTACCGGGACTGGATCGACAGCCTCCTGAAAGTGGTTGCCGAGACCGATCCCGAGGCCGACGAGGCGCTGATGGCGCGCTGGCGGGAGGCGATGGGCGTGGTGGTGGGGACCTTCCAGGCCCGCGACGGGGCCACCGCGGCCGGGCCGGAGCCGGCGCGGGACGGCGCCCGCGGGCTGTTCTCGCGGGTGATGCAGGGACTGAGGCCGCAGCAGGCCTGAGGCCGGCAACGCCCGTCTCCGCCCTGCGCGGGAGCAGGCAGCCCCACGCGTCGCGGGCTGTCAAGGTCGCCCCGGTCACCGGCAGCCGGTAGACTATGGCTTTCCAGCGGCAGCATGACCATGACTCCCCTGATCTTCGTCACCGGCGGCGTGGTGTCCTCGCTTGGCAAGGGCATTTCGGCGGCGTCGCTCGCGGCCATCCTCGAAGCCCGCGGACTGCGGGTGACGATGATGAAGCTCGACCCCTACATCAACGTCGACCCGGGCACCATGAGCCCGTTCCAGCACGGCGAGGTCTACGTCACCGACGACGGCGCCGAGACCGACCTGGACCTGGGCCACTACGAGCGCTACGTCAACGTGCGCCTGTCGGGGAAGAACTCGATCACCACCGGCAAGATCTACGAGAACGTGATCCGCAAGGAGCGCCGCGGCGACTACCTCGGCGCCACCGTGCAGGTGATTCCGCACATCACCGACGAGATCAAGCGCTGCATCGACACCGCCACCCAGGGTTACGACGTGGCCCTGGTCGAGATCGGCGGCACGGTGGGCGACATCGAATCGCTGCCCTTCCTCGAGGCCATCCGCCAGATCCGCACCGAACGCGGCCCGGACAAGGCGCTGTTCATGCACCTGACCCTGGTGCCGTGGATTGCGGCCGCCGGCGAGCTCAAGACCAAGCCCACCCAGCACTCGGTGAAGGAACTGCGCTCGATCGGCATCCAGCCCGACGTGCTGCTGTGCCGCAGCGAGCAGCCGCTGCCCGACAGCGAGCGCCGCAAGATCGCCCTGTTCACCAACGTCTCCGAGAAGGCCGTGATCTCGGTGGTGGACCTGGACAACATCTACAAGATCCCGATGTGGCAGCACAGCCAGGGCCTGGACGCGATCGTGCTCGAGCGCCTGCGCCTGGACGGCAAGGCCGCGCCCGAGGCCGACCTGTCGGCCTGGCAGGACGTGGTCGACGCCACCGAACACCCGATCGACGAGGTCACGATCGCGGTGGTCGGCAAGTACGTCGACCACAAGGACGCCTACAAGTCGGTGGCCGAGGCCCTGCGCCACGGTGGCATCCGCCAGCGCACCCGCGTGAACCTGAGGTGGCTGGAATCGCAGGACATCGAGCGCGACGGCGCTGCGGCCGTGCTGGCCGGGGTCGACGGCGTGCTGGTGCCCGGCGGCTTCGGCGACCGCGGCTTCGAGGGCAAGGTGCTGACCGCGCAGCATGCGCGCGAAACCGGGCTGCCGTACTTCGGCATCTGCTACGGCATGCAGGCCGCGGTGGTGGACGTCGCCCGCAATCTGGCCGGCCTGGGCGGCGCGAACAGCACCGAGAACGACCGCCAGACCCCGCACCCGGTGATTGGCCTGATCACCGAGTGGCGCACCCAGTCCGGCGATGTGCAGCGGCGCAGCGAAGACAGCGACCTCGGCGGCACCATGCGCCTGGGCCTGCAGGAGCAGCGCCTGAAGCCGGGTACCCGGGCGCGCGAGATCTACGGCAAGGACGTGGTGGCCGAGCGCCACCGCCACCGCTACGAGTTCAACAACCGCTACCGCACCCAGCTGGAGGACGCCGGCCTGGTGATCAGCGCAAAGTCCATGGACGACCTGCTGGTGGAAATGGTCGAACTCCCGGACCACCCCTGGTTCATCGCCTGCCAGGCGCACCCCGAGTTCCTGTCCACCCCGCGCAACGGCCACCCCCTCTTCATCGGCTTCGTCCGCGCCGCGCGCGAGCGCAAGGCCGGCGGGAAGCTGCTGAAGGAAGCGAGCGCGTGAGCATTTTCTGGCCACGGATCTACGCGGATTACGCGGATCAGTCTGTTGGCTTCTTCAGCCATTCCGCAAGAAGCATGGCCTCCAGGCCTGCCTTGTCGCAGCGGGGTGCCTGTGTGCTATCTGCTTTCATCCGCGTGATCAGCGTAAATCCGTGGCAAAAAAGGCTTTCCAAATGAACCTCTGTGGCTTCGAAGTCGGCCTCGACCGGCCGTTTTTCCTGATCGCCGGGCCCTGCGTGGTCGAGAGCGAGCAGCTGCAGCTCGACGTGGCCGGGCAGCTGAAGGAGATCACGTCGGCGCTGGGCATCAACTTCATCTTCAAGTCGAGCTTCGACAAGGCCAACCGCACCTCGGGCACCGCGTTCCGCGGGCCGGGCATGGAGGAGGGCCTGCGCGTGCTGGACGAGGTGAAGCGGCAGGTCGGCGTGCCGGTGCTGACCGACGTGCACGAGTACACGCCGATGGACGAGGTCGCCAGCGTCGTCGACGTGCTGCAGACGCCGGCCTTCCTGGTGCGCCAGACCGACTTCATCCGCAAGGTCTGCGCGGCCGGCAAGCCGGTGAACATCAAGAAGGGCCAGTTCCTCTCGCCCTGGGACATGAAGCCGGTGGTCGAGAAGGCGAAGTCGACCGGCAACGACCAGATCATGGTCTGCGAGCGCGGCGCAAGCTTCGGCTACAACAACCTGGTCAGCGACATGCGCAGCCTCGCGGTGATGCGCGACACCGGCTGCCCGGTGGTCTTCGACGCCACCCATTCGGTGCAGCTCCCGGGCGGGCAGGGCACCTCCAGCGGCGGCCAGCGCGAATTCGTGCCCGTGCTTGCCCGCGCCGCGATCGCCGTGGGTGTGTCCGGCGTCTTCATGGAAACCCACCCCGACCCGGCCAAGGCGCTGAGCGACGGCCCCAACGCCTGGCCGCTGCCGAAGATGCGCGCCCTGCTCGAAACCATGCTCGAACTCGACGCCGTCACCAAGCGCGGTGGCTTCCTCGAGAGCGATGTTTGAAAAAGCCTTGCCACGGATTACGCGGATCACGCGGATTCACGCGGATCAGGCCGAGGCGAGAAACGTGTGGAACGCACACAGGTATTGATAGAAGTAGAAAAAACAGACTCAAAAAAAGTAGCCAAGGGCAGCGCGCTCCCTTTGACCTCGTCCAGATCTGATCCGTGTAAATCCGCGTGATCCGCGTAATCCGTGGCAAAAAAGCTCTTCCCGCAGTCCCACCTACAAAGCGACAAAGCGAAACCATGACCGATATCTCCAGCATCCATGCCCGTGAAATCCTCGACAGCCGGGGCAATCCCACGCTCGAAGCCGAGGTGACCCTCGCCGACGGCGCGTTCGGACGGGCGATGGTGCCCTCGGGCGCCTCGACCGGTACCCGCGAGGCGGTGGAACTGCGCGACGGCGACAAGACGCGCTACCTCGGCAAGGGCGTGACCCGCGCGGTGGCGAACGTCAACGGCGCGATCGCCGAGGCGCTGAAGGGTTTCGACGCCGCCGACCAGGCCGGGCTGGACAAGCGCCTGATCGACCTCGATGGCACTGACAACAAGGGCCGGCTGGGCGCGAACGCGCTGCTGGGCGTGTCGATGGCGGCGGCGCACGCGGTGGCGGCTTCGCGCCGGATCCCGCTGTGGCAGCTGCTGGCCGGCGACCGCGCACCGGTGTTGCCGGTGCCGATGATGAACATCATCAACGGCGGCGCGCACGCCGACAACAACGTCGACCTGCAGGAATTCATGGTGCTGCCGGTGGGCTTCGACTCGTTCTCCGAGAGCCTGCGCGCGGGCACCGAGATCTTCCATGCGCTGAAGTCGGTGCTGAAAGGCCACGGCCTTTCCACCGCGGTCGGCGACGAGGGCGGCTTCGCCCCCGACCTGCGCAGCAACGTCGAGGCGCTGGACACCATCCTCGAAGCCATCGGCAAAGCCGGCTACCGCGCCGGCGACGACGTGCTGCTCGGCCTGGACGTGGCCTCCAGCGAGTTCTACGACAACGGCAAGTACCACCTGGTCGGCGAGGGCAAGCGCCTGAGCGGCGAGCAGTTCACCGACTTCCTCGCCTCCTGGTGCGACCAGTACCCGATCATCACCATCGAGGATGGCATGGCCGAGGCCGACTGGGACGGCTGGAAGCTGCTGACGCAGCGCCTGGGCGACCGCGTGCAGCTGGTCGGCGACGACCTGTTCGTCACCAACCCGTCGATCTTCCGCGAAGGTATCGACAGCGGCACCGCCAACGCCATCCTGATCAAGGTCAACCAGATCGGCACCCTGACCGAGACGCTCGAGGCGATCGCGATGGCCGACAAGGCCGGTTATGCCGCGGTCGTGTCCCACCGCTCGGGCGAGACCGAGGACACCACCATTGCCGACATCGCGGTGGCGACCACGGCCACCCAGATCAAGACCGGCTCGCTGTGCCGCAGCGACCGCGTGGCCAAGTACAACCAGCTGCTGCGCATCGAGGAGTCGCTGGGCGCCGGTGCGCGCTTCGCCGGCCGCGACGCCTTCGTCTCGCTGAAGCGCTGACGGACGCCGCGATGCGCATGCTGCGGATCGTGCTGGTGGTGCTGGTCGCGCTGCTGGCGTGGCTGCAGTACCGGCTATGGTTCGGCAGCGGCGGCAACCACGAGGTCGCCGCCCTGCAGGAGCAGGTCGAGCAGCAGGCGCGGCAGAACGACGGCCTGCGCGAGCGCAATGCCGCGCTGGCCGCCGAAGTCGCCGACCTCAAGTCCGGCGAGGCCGCGATCGAGGAACGCGCGCGCGCCGAGCTGGGCATGATCAAGCCGGGCGAGACCTTTTATCGCGTGGTCGATCGCGCGGCGCCCGCGGCGCCGGCCCCCGCGACCGACGACGGGGACGTGACGCCATGAGCCAGCGCGTCCCCGCCAGCGCGGAGCCGGGTCGATGACCTGGGTCGTGGTTCCCGCCGCGGGGCGCGGCGCGCGCTTCGGCGGCGAGGTGCCCAAGCAGTATCTCGAGGTCGCGGGCGAACCGCTGATCGCGCACAGCCTGCGCGCGCTGTTCGCGCACCCGGGCGTCAAGGGCGCGGTGGTGGCGCTGGCCGAAGGCGATGCCCGCTGGCAGGGCTGGAGCGACGGCAGCGGCCGCCCGGTGCTTGCCTGCACCGGTGGCGACACCCGCGCGGAATCGGTGCTGGCCGGCCTGGCCGCGCTGCCCGACGAGGTGCGCGCCGACGCCTTCGTGCTGGTGCACGATGCCGCGCGCCCGAACCTGCGCCTGGGCGATCTTGCCGCCCTGCTGGAACGCGGCCGCGAGGATCCGGTCGGCGCCATCCTCGCCACGCCCGTGCGCGACACCCTCAAGCGCGCCGGTGACGAAGGCGGCATCGACCGCACCGAACCCCGTGAGCGCTTGTGGCGTGCGCAGACCCCGCAGCTGTTCCGCCGCCTGCAGCTTCGCCTCGCCCTCGAGGCGGCGGCGGCCGACGGGATCGAGGTGACCGACGAATCCATGGCCATGGAGCGCAAGGGCGCCCGCCCGCTGCTGGTCGAAGGCGCGGAGGACAACATCAAGGTGACCACGCCCGCCGATCTGGTCTATTTCGAGTTCCTGCTCGCGCGCCGCGCGGTGGGGGAGGACGCATGAGCATCCGCATCGGCCACGGCTACGACGTCCATGCCTTCGGCGAAGGCGACCACGTGATGCTCGGTGGTGTGCGCGTGCCGCACGACCGCGGCCTGGTCGCGCACAGCGATGGCGACGTGATCCTGCATGCGCTCTGCGACGCCATCCTCGGCGCGCTGGCGCTGGGCGACATCGGCGTGCATTTCCCGCCGTCGGACGAGCGCTGGCGCGGCGCCGACAGCCGTGCGTTGCTGCGCCACTGCGTGGCACTGGCCGCGGAACGCGGCTGGAAGGCCGGCAACGTCGACGCGACCGTGATCTGCGAGCGCCCGAAGGTCGGCCCGCACGCGCAGGCGATGCGCGAGGCGATTGCCGCCGACCTCGGCATCGCGCTGGATGCGGTCAGCGTCAAGGCCACCACCAGCGAGCGCCTGGGCTTCGTCGGCCGCGAAGAAGGCATAGCGGCGCAGGCCGTGTGCCTGCTCGTGGCGGCCTGAACGGGGTGATGGGCGCTTGGCCGTGTCGGCGGCGCAGGTGAGCCCGTCGCTGCCGCGCGCGCACGGTGCGCCGGTGCTGGCGGCGCGCATCCGCGTTGCGCCCGAGGATTTCGATGTCACCGAGATCGACGGCTTCGAGGCCAGCGGCGCCGGCGAGCACCTGCTGTTGACCATCGAGAAGCGCGGCATGAACACCGCCTTCGTCGCACGCCTGCTGGCCGAATGGGCAGGCGTGGACGAGCGCGCCGTCGGCTACGCCGGCCTCAAGGACCGGCACGCGGTGACCCGCCAGCGCTTCAGCGTGCAGTTGCCCGGACGCGAGGCCCCGGACACCGCGACGCTGGAACGCGACGATGCCGCGACCGGCCAGCGCCTGCGCGTGCTCGGCCAGGCCCGGCACTCACGCAAGCTGCCGCGGGGTGCACTCGCGGGCAACCGCTTCAGGCTGGTGCTGCGCGAGGTCGAAGGCGATCGCGGCGCGATCAAGGAACGCCTGCAGGCCATCGCCGCCCGCGGTGTACCCAACTATTTCGGCGGGCAGCGCTTCGGCCACGGCGGCGGCAACGTCGACAAGGCCCTGCGCATGTTCGGCGGCCTGCGCGTGAAGCGCGACGAGCGTGCGCTGCTGCTGTCCGCTGCGCGTTCGGCGCTGTTCAACCGCGTGCTGGCCGCGCGGGTGGCCGACGGCAGCTGGGACCGTGGCCTGGAGGGCGAAGCCTGGATGCTCGACGGCAGCCGCAGCGTGTTCGGCCCCGAGCCTTGGAGCGATGCGCTGGCGACGCGGCTGGAAGCCTTCGACATCCATCCCGGTGCGCCGCTGTGGGGGCGCGGCGACCTGCGCAGCGCGGCCGCGGCGCGTGCGGTGGAACTGGCGGCGCTGGCCGACGAGGGCAGCGGCCTGCTACGCGCGGGTCTCGAGGCCGCCGGCCTGAAGCAGGAGCGGCGGGCCACCCGGCTGCGGCCCGGCGACCTGTCCTGGCAGTGGCTGGGCGACAGCGCGCTGGAGGTCGGTTTCAGCCTGCCCGCAGGCTGTTATGCCACGGCCGTGCTCGCTGAACTCGGCACGATCAGCGACGCTGGCGCCCGCTGAGCCGCCGCTCGTCGGAAAGCCACGACGGGCACTGGCAGCTCCGCTTCGCCGGGTATACAGGTGGTCCTGCACATCGTCGGCAACGATGTGCCATACGAGGAGGGCTCCCATGAAAACGATTCATCAGGCCGCCCTGGTCACTGCATCGGCGGTGTTGCTCGCGGCTTGTGCCAGCAGTGGCGGCACGGCTTCGACCCGGCCCGCGGCGCAGCCGCAGCAGCACGCGCCCGGCCAGGCGATCCAGGACGCGGCATACGTGGCGATGGTGGAGCGGGTGGCGCGCCGTCGCGGCGTGACCGTGCGCTGGTTCCATCCGCCGGTGAAGCGGGCCGAGGGCGCCGCCGCCGACGTGGACAACCAGTAGTTCAGCGCCGCGCCAGCAGCACCAGCACCGCGCCGGTCCCGCCCTGGGCGGGCGGCGCGGAATGAAACGCCAGCACGTCCGAACGCTGGCGCAGGATGCGGTCGACCACGTTCTTCAGCACCGGCAGGCTGTCGTCGGAATTGATGCCCTTGCCGTGAATGACGCGCACGCAGCCGTGGCCGGCGTCGCGGGCCTCGACCAGGAAACGGCGCAGCAGCGCTTCGGCGGCCGCGGCGTCGGCGTAGTGCAGGTCGAGCTCGTCCTGGGCGGCATACAGCCCTTGTGACAGGCGCTTGAGCGTTCGCGGGGGGACCTGTTCGCGGCGATGGGCCATCACGTCGCCGCGGCCGATCGAAAAGGCTTCGCCACGCCCCAGCCGGAAATCCTCGCGCGCCTGCGCCTCGTCGCGCTCGGCCATGCGCGCGCGCGGGCGTGGGCGCGGACGCTCCGGCGGTGTCGGAGCCGCCGGCAGCTCGCGCACCGGCCCGACCGCGGCCCGGAACAGCGCCGCGTCGTCGTCTTCGTCGTGTTTCCCGCCCGTTCCGGCCATGCCACAAGCCTAGCGCGGGGGACCGGCGGCGTCGCGTTCCGCTATCATGAACGCAATGAAAATCCTCGTCAGCAACGACGACGGCGTCGACGCCCCCGGCATCCGCGCGCTCGCCGCAGGCCTGCGCGCGGCGGGGCATGAAGTCACCGTCGTCGCACCGGACCGCGACCGCTCCGGCGCCAGCAATTCCCTCACCCTGGACCTGCCGCTGCAGGCCGTGCAGCTCGATGCCGCCACCTGGCGCGTGCACGGCACGCCGACCGACTGCGTCCACGTCGCCATTACCGGCATGCTCGAAGACGAGCCCGACATCGTGGTGTCCGGCATCAACGACACCGCGAACCTCGGCGACGACGTGATCTATTCCGGCACCGTGGCCGCGGCGATGGAAGGCCGCTTCCTGGGCCTGCCCGCGGTGGCGGTGTCCCTGGTCACCCGCGACCATCAGGGCCAGCACTACGAAACCGCCGCCCGCGCCGCGGTGGAGATCGTGGCCCGGCTCAAGGCCGATCCGCTGCCGGCCGACACCATCCTCAACGTCAACGTCCCGGACCTGCCGTGGTCGGAGATCGAGGGCTTCGAGGTCACCCGCCTGGGCAACCGCCACCGCGCCGAGGCCTGCATCCCGGCGCAGGATCCGCGCGGCCGCCATTTCTGGTGGATCGGCGGCGCCGGCGCCGAGCAGGACTCGGGCCCCGGCACCGATTTCCACGCCGTGCGCACCAGGCACATCGCGATCACCCCGATCCAGGTCGACCTCACCCGCTACCAGGCGCTGGAGCAGGTAGCGGCCTGGGTCGGCGGGCTGGAAGAGGCGCTGCGCAACGGGGGGCAGGCATGACCCCACGGCTCCGGCTCCAGCCCGAGGCGATCGGGATGGGGATGACCTCGCAGCGCGTGCGCGACCGTCTGATCGAGCGCCTGCGCGGCAACGGCATCGTCGACGAACGCGTGCTCAACGCCATCCGCACCGTGCCGCGGCACCTGTTCATCGACGAGGCGCTGGCCACCCGCGCCTACGAGGACACCGCGCTGCCCATCGGCCACGGCCAGACCATCTCCCAGCCCTGGGTGGTGGCGAAGATGACCGAGGCCCTGTTGGCCGACGGCGCGCAGCCGCAGCGCGTGCTCGAGGTGGGCACCGGATCCGGCTACCAGGCCACGATCCTTGGCGCGCTGGGGCTGCAGGTGTACACGGTCGAACGCATCGGCGACCTCCTGCGGGTGGCGCGCAAGCGCTTCCGCTCGCTGGGCCTGAACGTGCGCAGCAAGCACGATGACGGCCGCGTCGGCTGGCCGGAGGAAGCGCCCTTCGACGGCATCCTGGTCACCGCCGGCGCGCCGGCCCTGGTCGAAGCGCTGAGCGCGCAGCTCGCGCCCGGCGGCACCCTGGTGGCGCCGGTCGGTGCCGGCGGCGCGCAGTCGCTGCTGCGCCTGCGCAAGGACGCCGAGGGCCGCATCACCCAGGACACGCTGGCCAACGTCGCCTTCGTGCCCCTGCTTTCCGGACTGGTGGACTGACACATGAGCGATCGACCGGGCCCGACCGGCCCCGCCGGCGAGGCCTCCCTGCGTACCCAGCTCGAAGGCATCATCGAGCGCCTGCCCAGCGGCTCGATGAGCCTGGGCGAGCTGCTGGCCGTGATCGGCGACGAAGGCCTGCTGGTGCTGTCCATCCTGCTGACCCTGGTGTTCCTGATCCCGGTGTCGATCCCGGGCGTGAGCACGGTGTTCGGCGCGGCCATCCTGCTGGTGGGCCTGAGCCGCCTGTCCGGCCGCCCGCTGTGGGTGCCGAAGAAGCTGGCCGATCGTCAGCTCCCGGCCGACCGCCTGCGGCCCGCGCTCACCGGCGGCATGGCCTGGGTGCGCCGGTTGGAGCGCATCAGCCGGCCGCACCGCATGCCCGGCCTGGTCGACGGCCGCGCGATGCACGTGTTCAACAGCCTCGCCTTCATCTTCGCCGCGCTGCTGCTGATGGCGCCGTTCGGATTCGTTCCGTTCAGCAACACCATCCCCGCGATCGCGCTGCTGCTTTACGCTGTCGGCTTCATCCAGCGCGATGGCGGCGCCGTGCTCCTCGGCCATCTCGCCACGATCGGCACCGTGGTCTATTTCAGCGTGCTGATCGGAGGCGGCGGCCTGGCCCTGACGCACCTGTGGCAGCGCTTCGCCGGTTGATCCGTCCCGCCATGCCCAACACGGAGGTCCATTCGCGCATGCCCCCGATCCGTCGAGCCGCCCGCATCGCCCTGGTTCCCCTGGTCGCCCTGGCCCTGGCCGTGGCCGGCTGCGGCACCAGCAAGGTGGTCCGCGAAGGCGGCAGCGGGGCCGCCCGCACCTCCACGCCGAAGCCGGGGCAGACGGTCACCGTGCGCAGGGGCGACAACCTCTACCGGCTGGCCGTGAACAACGGCATCAGCCCGCTGGATCTGGCGATGTGGAACGGCATCCAGCCGCCATACACGATCTATCCCGGGCAGAGCCTGCGCCTGTACCCCTCGTCGGGGAGCGCGCGCGCCAGCACGGCCTCGACCAGCCGCCGCGGCACGGGCAGCACCACTGCGCGGCCGCCCACCGACAGCCGCGGCCGCGTGGTCCAGCCGACGCAGACCCCGCCGCAGCCCACTGGCCCGGCGCCGGTGCAGAGCGCGGTGTCCTGGCGCTGGCCCGCCGACGGCCAGCTGGTCAGCCGCTACGTCGAGGGCGACCCGACGAAGCAGGGCATCGGCGTGGCCGGTTCGGCCGGACAGGCGGTGCGTGCCGCAGGCGACGGCGTGATCGTGTATTCGGGCTCGGGCCTGGTCGGCTACGGCGAGCTCATCATCATCAAGCACGACGAGCAGTGGTTGTCGGCCTACGGCCACAACCGCAGGCGCCTGGTGGGCGAGGGCGACCGCGTGAAGGCCGGCCAGCAGATCGCCGAGATGGGCCGCACCGGCGCCGAGCGCGACATGCTGCACTTCGAGATCCGCTACAACGGCAAGCCGGTCGACCCGCTGCGCTACCTGCCGCGGCGCTGAGCGCGCCTCAATCGCCGGTGAGGATGAAGCCGGCCACCACCCGCCGGCCCTCGCTGGCCAGCACGTTGAAGGTGCGCGCGGCGGCGGCGTTGGTCATCGCCTCCAGGCCGATCCCGCGCGACAGGCAGGCAGCCATCGTCCGCGGCGGCGGGAAACCCTGGGACTCGCCGGTGCCGATCACGATCACTTCCGGCTCCAGCGCCAGCAGCGGTTCGAGCTGCTCCGGCGCCAGTCCGGCGATCGCGGGCACAGGCCAGTCCTCGACCAGACGGTCGGGGGCGATGATGAAGCTCGACCGCAGCTCGCGGTCGTTGACCCGCGCCGAGCGGCCGTCGGCGGCGCGCAGCACGTAGTCGTAGTCGGGACGTTCGTGAACCAGGTCCATGGCGGCGGTGCCAGCCGGAGCCTCAGGCCCGCGGCAGCACGATCAGGCGCTTCTCGCGGTTGGGCCGGTAGAGGATGGCGACGTGGCCGATGCGCTGCACCAGGGCGGCGCCGGTGCGCTCGACCAGGCTGCCGATCAGGGCGTCGCGCTCCTCGCGGTCGGCGGCACCCACCTTCACCTTGATCAGTTCGTGGTGCTCCAGGGCACCGTCGACCTCGGCCACCACGGCGTCGGTCAGGCCCTTGCCGCCCACCTGCAGCATCGCCTTGAGCCCATGGGCCTGGCCGCGCAGGAAGCGGTTCTGGGCGGCGGTGAGCTCGACGGTCATGCGGGCGGCGGTCAGGTTCGGCGGGGCACGCAGGGTATCATGGCCGCTCCCCCCGTCCCGGGCCCGGCGATGGCCACCCGCAGCAAAAGCAGCCACCGCTGGCTCCAGGAGCATTTCTCCGACCCCTACGTGAAGAAGGCGCAGGCCGACGGCATGCGCTCGCGGGCGGCGTACAAGCTCGAGGAGCTGGTCGAGCGCGACCGGCTGCTGAAGCCGGGCATGACCGTGGTCGACCTCGGCGCCGCCCCCGGCGGCTGGTCGCAGTGGGTCCGCCAGGCCCTGGGCGACGGCGGCCGGGTGGTCGCCCTGGACATCCTGGAGATGCCGCCACTGGCCGGCGTGGAGTTCATCCACGGCGATTTCCGCGAGGACGAGGTCCTGGCCCGGCTCGAATCCGTGCTGGACGGAGCGGCGGTCGACCTTGTGTTGTCCGACATGGCCCCCAACAAGAGTGGTGTGAACGCCGTCGACCAGCCGCGGGCCATGTACCTGGCCGAGCTTGCGATGGACTTCGCCGACCGGCACCTGAAGCCGGGCGGCGATTTCCTGATCAAGCTGTTCCACGGCACCGGTTTCGACGACTACGTGCGCGAGCTGCGCCGGCGCTACGCCAAGGTCGTGGTCCGCAAGCCCGCGGCCTCGCGGCAACGTTCGCCGGAAGTCTATGCGCTCGCGCAGGGCAAGCTGGCGCGGATGAAGTAAATTGGCGGCTTGGCCGCGGAGAGTGGAATGAACGACCTGGTGAAGAATCTGATGCTGTGGGTGGTGGTCGCCGTCGTGCTGATGGTGGTCTTCAACAGCTTCAGCCCGAAGATGCCCGGCAGCCAGGAGGTCATGTACTCGCAGTTCATGTCCGAAGTGCGCACCGACCGCATCAAGTCCGTGGACATCTCCAGCGACGAGCGCTCGGTCCAGTTCCAGCGCAAGGACGGCACCAGCGGCATCACCACCGCACCGCGCCGCGACGACCGCATGGTCGACGACCTGATGAACCACAACGTGGAAATCAAGCAGGCGCCGCCGGAGTCGGGCATCACCCTGTGGTCGCTGCTGCTCAATTTCCTGCCGGTGCTGCTGATCATCGGCTTCTGGTTCTTCATGATGCGGCAGATGCAGCAGGGCGGCAGCAAGGGCGCGATGTCCTTCGGCCGCTCGCGCGCCAAGCTGCTCGGCGATGACCAGGTCAAGGTGACCTTCGCCGACGTCGCCGGCTGCGACGAGGCCAAGGAGGAGGTCGGCGAGCTGGTCGAGTTCCTGCGCGATCCCTCGCGCTTCCAGAAGCTCGGCGGCAAGATCCCGCGCGGCGTGCTGATGGTCGGCCCGCCCGGCACCGGCAAGACCCTGCTCGCCAAGGCGATCGCCGGCGAGGCCAAGGTGCCGTTCTTCTCGATCTCCGGCTCCGACTTCGTCGAGATGTTCGTCGGCGTCGGCGCCAGCCGCGTGCGCGACATGTTCGAGCAGGCGAAGAAGCACGCGCCGTGCATCATCTTCATCGACGAGATCGACGCCGTCGGCCGCCACCGCGGTGCCGGCCTGGGCGGCGGTCACGACGAGCGCGAGCAGACCCTGAACCAGCTGCTGGTCGAGATGGACGGCTTCGAGGGCGGCGAGGGCGTGATCGTGATCGCCGCGACCAACCGCCCCGACGTGCTCGACCCGGCGCTGCTGCGCCCGGGCCGCTTCGACCGCCAGGTGGTGGTCGGCCTGCCGGACGTGAAGGGCCGCGAGCAGATCCTCAAGGTGCACATGCGCAAGGTGCCGCTGGCCGACGACGTCGAGCCGATGGTGGTCGCACGCGGCACGCCGGGCTTCTCGGGCGCGGATCTCGCCAATCTGGTCAACGAGGCGGCGCTGTTCGCCGCGCGCGAAAACTCGAAGGAGGTCCGCATGGACCACTTCGACCGCGCGCGCGACAAGATCCTGATGGGTGCCGAGCGCCGCTCGATGGCGATGAGCGAGGACGAGAAGACGCTGACCGCCTACCACGAGGCCGGCCACGCCATCGTCGGCCGCCTGGTGCCCGAGCACGACCCGGTCTACAAGGTCACGATCATCCCGCGTGGCCGCGCGCTGGGCGTGACCATGTACCTGCCCGAGGGCGACAAGTACTCGATGAACCGCGTCGCGATCGAATCGCAGCTGTGCTCGCTGTACGGCGGCCGCGTCGCCGAGGAGCTGATCTTCGGCGAGGACAAGGTCACCACAGGCGCCTCGAACGACATCGAGCGCGCGACCAAGATCGCCCGCAACATGGTCACCAAGTGGGGCCTGTCCGACGCGATGGGGCCGATCGCCTACGGCGAGGAGGACGACGAGGTGTTCCTGGGTCGCTCGGTGACCCAGCACAAGAGCGTGTCCGACGACACCGCGCGCAAGATCGACGAGGTGGTGCGCGCGATCCTCGACAAGGCCTATGCCCGCACCCGCGAGATCCTGACCGAGAACATCGACAAGCTGCACGCGATGTCGAAGCTGCTGCTGGAGTACGAGACCATCGACGTGCCGCAGATCGACGCGATCATGGAAGGCCGCGAGCCGCCGGCGCCGATGGGCTGGAACAAGGCCGGAAAGGGTGGCGACGACGGCGACAGCGACGGCGACAAACGTCCGCTGCCCCCGATCAGTCCCGATCCCGCGCCGCAGGCCTGAGTCCTGCGGCCGGGCTGGCACGTGCACCCGCGACCGGGGCCGCGAGAGCGGCCCCGCTTCGTTTCCGACGGGCGATAATCGTCCCTCGCCACCGAGGAGCCCGCCATGTTCGACACCGTCCCCAGCCTGGACTGCGCCGGCCGCGCGCTGCGCCTCGACCGTCCGCGGGTGATGGGCATCGTCAACGTCACCCCGGATTCCTTCTCCGATGGCGGCGATCATTTCGACGCCGAGGCCGCGGTCGCCCACGGCCTGAAGCTGGCCGAGGAGGGTGCCGACATCCTCGACGTGGGCGGCGAATCCACCCGCCCCGGCTCCGAAGGCGTGGGCGCGGAGGAGGAGATCCGCCGCGTGGTGCCGGTGATCGAACGCCTGGTGCGCGAGACCGCGCTGCCGGTCAGCATCGACACCTGGCGCCCGGAGGTGATGCGCGCGGCGGTCGCCTCCGGTGCCGGCATGATCAACGACATCCGCGCGCTGCGCGCCGAGGGTGCTCTGGAAACCGCCGCGGAGCTCGACGTGCCCGTGGTCCTGATGCACATGCTCGGCGAGCCGCGCTCGATGCAGGACGCGCCGGAGTACGACGATGTCGTCGCCGACGTCCACCGCTTCCTCGCCGAGCGAATTTTCGCCGCCGAGATGGCGGGCATCCCGCGCAAGCGCCTGGTCGCCGACCCCGGCTTCGGCTTCGGCAAGACCACGCAGCACAACATCACCCTGCTGGCGCGGCTGGAGCGCTTCGCCGAGCTCGGCGTGCCGGTGCTGGCCGGCCTGTCGCGCAAGCGCAGCATCGGCGAGGTCACCGGCCGCGGGGATCCGCGCGAACGCGTGCACGGCTCGGTGGCCGCGCACCTGGTCGCCGCGCAGCGCGGCGCGATGCTGCTGCGCGTCCACGACGTGGCCGCCACCGTCGACGCGCTGAAACTGTGGGCGGCGGTGGATGCGGTGCCCACGCCGCGCGTCGCGGCCGCCACCGTGGACATCGCCTGGCCGGAGTGATCGCGGCGGTCGTGGAGCGGACCATGGCCTCCGGCGCATGCCCGGCCGCTGCTCCCGGGTTAGTCTGTGCCACCGCTGGCGCCCGGGGAGGGTGGCGGCACCCACCAGAGGAGGCACCGCGCCCATGCTCAAGGCCAGCACGCCGCTGATCGCCACTTTTCTCGTCTATCTCGCCGGCATGCTGCTGATCGGCTACTACGCCTGGCGCTCGACGAAGAGCTTCGACGACTACATCCTCGGCGGGCGCAGGCTGGGGCCGGCGGTGACCGCGCTGTCGGCCGGCGCCTCGGACATGAGCGGCTGGCTGATGATGGGCCTGCCGGGCGCGCTCTACATCAGTGGCCTGGCCGAAGCCTGGATCGCGGTGGGCCTGACCCTCGGCGCCTGGCTCAACTGGCGCTTCGTCGCCGGCCCGCTGCGGGTGTACACCGAGCACAGCGGCAATGCGCTGACCCTGCCCGACTACCTCACCCACCGTTTCAGGGACGACAGCCGCGTGCTGCGCGTGCTGGCGGCGCTGGTGATCCTGGTGTTCTTCGCGGTGTACTGCGCCTCGGGCGTGGTCGCCGGCGCGCGGCTGTTCGAGAGCGTGTTCGGCCTGTCGTATGCGCAGGCGATCTGGTGGGGTGCGGCGGTGACCATCGCCTACACCCTGGTCGGCGGCTTCCTGGCGGTGAGCTGGACCGACGTCGCCCAGGGCACGCTGATGCTGTTCGCGCTGGTGCTCACGCCGGTGATGGTGGTGGTGGCCAGCGGTGGCTTCGACACCAGCCTGGACCTGGTGCGCGAGGTCGATCCCACGCGCCTGCGCTGGTTCGGCGCGGGCGGTGCGGTTGCGGTCGTGTCGGCACTGGCCTGGGGCCTGGGCTATTGCGGCCAGCCGCACATCCTTGCGCGCTTCATGGCCGCGGAGAGCGTGCAGTCGATCCCGCGAGCGCGGAAGATCGGCATGGCCTGGATGATCCTGTGCCTGGTCGGATCGCTGGCGGTGGGCTTCTTCGGCATCGCCTATTTCGCCGCGCATCCCGAGGTGGCCGCGCCGGTGGAGGCCAACCCCGAGCGCGTGTTCATCACCGCGGTCGAGGTGCTGTTCAACCCCTGGGTGGCGGGCGTGATCCTGTCGGCGATCCTGGCGGCGGTGATGAGCACCCTGTCGAGCCAGCTGCTGGTGTGCTCCAGCGTGCTGTCGGAGGACTTCTACCGTGGCTTCCTGCGCCGCCAGGCCAGCCAGCGCGAGCTGGTCTGGGTCGGCCGCGCCAGCGTGCTGCTGGTTGCACTGGTGGCGCTGTGGCTGGCGCGCGACCCGGACAGCCGGGTGCTGGGCCTGGTGTCCTACGCCTGGGCCGGCTTTGGCGCGGCGTTCGGGCCGGTGCTGGTGCTGTCGCTGTTCTGGGGGCGGATGACCCGCAATGGGGCGCTGGCCGGCATGGTGGTGGGCGCGGTGGTGGTGATCGCCTGGAAGGTGGTCGCGGTGGGTCTGTACGGCTCGCAGCTCTACGAGATCGTGCCGGGCTTCATCGCCGCGACGCTGGCGATCGTCGCGGTCAGCCTGCTCGGCCGCGAGCCGGCGCAGTCCATCCGCGAGGGCCACGTCCAGGTGCGCCAGTCGCTGCGCGAAACCGGCTACTGAGCGCGCGGGCGCGCATGGGGATCGACCGCCGACCGCCCGTCATTGCACTGATGGGCCCGACCGCCTCGGGCAAGACCGCGTTCGCGCTGGACTGCGCGCAGCGCCTGGGTGGCGAGATCGTGAGCGTCGATTCGGCCCTGGTGTACCGCGGCCTCGACATCGGCGCGGCCAAGCCGACCGCGCAGGAGCGGGCGCGGGTGCCGCATCACCTGGTCGATGTCCGCGAGCCCTGGCTGCCGTACTCGGCCGCCGACTTCGCCGCCGAGGCGCGCGCGGCGCTCGATGGCATCGTCGCGCGTGGCCGACTGCCGATCCTCGCCGGCGGCACGGGGCTGTACTTCCGCGCCCTGCTGCAGGGCCTGTCGGCGATGCCTTCGGCCGACGAGGGCGTGCGCGCGGCGCTGGTGGACGAGGCGCGGGAGCGTGGCTGGGCGGCGCTGCATGCGGAGCTTGCGCGGGTGGATCCCGAGGCCGCGGGTCGCATCCATGCCACGGACGCACAGCGGATCCAGCGCGCGTTGGAGGTGTACCGGCTGAGCGGGCGCAGCATCAGTGAATGGCGGGCGGAGCCGCAGGCCCCGCGCCTGCCGTACCGCGTGTTCAAGCTGGTGCTGGCACCGCACGACCGCGCGGTGTTGCACGGGCGGATCGCCGCGCGCTTCGACGCCATGCTGGCCGAAGGCTTCCTTGCCGAGGTCGGGGCCCTGCGCGCGCTGCCGCAGCTGCGCGACCACCCCGCGCCGCTGGATCTGCCGGCGCTGCGCGCGGTGGGCTATCGCCAGGCCTGGGAGCACCTGGACGGCAGCACCGATGCCCTCGGGTTCCGCGAACGCGCCATCGCCGCCACCCGGCAGCTGGCCAAGCGCCAGTTCACCTGGCTGCGCGGGGAGCTGGACGCGCGCTGGTTCGATCCCGCCACCGATCAGCGCGATCTGGAGCGAGCGGTGGCCGATTTCCTGGGCTGAATGGCCCCTCCGGCGTGGCGCCGGCCGTGCGCGGCGTCACGCCCGACGCGATCCGGCGGTCCCGGCAGGCGCCGGTCGTATAAGATCATCCGGTCGCCACGGGGAGTGGTACGGCGGCGCGGCGGGAACGCCGCATCCATCGATAACAACAACAAGCTACTGGGGAATATTGATGTCCAAGGGACAGTCCTTGCAGGATCCTTTCCTGAACGCCCTGCGCCGCGAGCGGGTTCCGGTTTCCATCTACCTCGTCAACGGCATCAAGCTGCAGGGCACCATCGAGTCCTTCGACCAGTTCGTCGTGCTCCTGCGCAACACCGTCAGCCAGATGGTCTACAAGCATGCGATCTCGACCGTGGTCCCGGCGCGCAACGTGCGCGTGGGCCCGGGCGGCGGCGTGGTCCAGGCCACCGATGACGCCTCCGCCGAGGACGGCGGCGCCGACGAGGCCGAGTGAGGCTTGCGTCGGCGGGCTCCGGCCCCATGTCAGGGCCATGACACCACGCCGCCGACCGCATGCCCACCCAGCTGTTTGAGCGCTCCCGCGGGGGCGAGAACGCGCTGCTGATCCAGCCCCACGCCGGCGGACCGCCGGACGAGGGCGCGCTGGAGGAATTCGCCGAACTCGCGCGCTCGGCCGGGGCCGCGGTCGCCCACGTGATGACCGCGCGCATCGACCGCCCGAACGCCGCCACCCTCCTGGGCAGCGGCAAACTCGACGAGATCAGGGCCGCGGCCGATGCCACCGGCGCCGACCTGGTGCTGGTCAACCATGCGCTGAGCCCGGGCCAGGAGCGAAACCTGGAGAAGCTGCTGGAGCGCCGCGTGGTCGACCGCACCGGGCTGATCCTCGACATCTTCGCCCAGCGCGCGCGCAGTCACGAAGGCAAGCTGCAGGTCGAACTCGCCCAGCTCAAACACATGGCCACGCGGCTGGTGCGCGGCTGGACCCACCTCGAGCGGCAGCGCGGCGGTTCGATCGGCCTGCGCGGCCCCGGCGAGACCCAGCTCGAGACCGACCGCCGCCTGTTGCAGAAGCGGGTGGACATGCTGCAGAAGCGCCTGGGCAAGGTCGAGGTCCAGCGCGGCCAGATGCGTCGGGCGCGCGTGCGCAGCGAGCTGCCGCGCGTGGCCCTGGTGGGCTACACCAACGCCGGCAAGTCGACGCTGTTCAACGCGCTGACCGGCGCCGACGCCTATGCCGCCGACCAGCTGTTCGCGACCCTGGACCCGACGGTGCGCCGGATCACCCTGCCGGGCGGCCACGTGGTGCTGGCCGACACCGTCGGCTTCGTCCGCGACCTGCCGCACGAACTGGTGGCGGCGTTCCGCTCCACCCTCAGCGAGGCCCGCGAGGCCGACCTGCTGGTGCACCTGATCGACGCTTCCGACCCCCTGCGCGACGAGCGCGTGGCCCAGGTGGACGAGGTACTGGCCGAGATCGGTGCCGGCGATATCCCGCAGCTGCTGGTCTACAACAAGATCGACCGCCTGGGCATCCCGGCGCGGCATGATCGGCCGCACGCGGGCGACCATCCCGAAGAGGCCGCGGTGCGTGAGCGGGTGTGGATCTCGGCGCGCGACCGCGAGGGCCTGGACCTGCTGCGCGATGCCCTGGGCCGCCGCCTGGGCCTGCGCCGGCTGCAGGCCGGGCTGCGCCTGCCGACCGATGCGGGCCGCCTGCGCGCGCAGTTGCACGAGGTCGACGCGGTCCGCGGCGAATCGCACGACGAGGACGGCTGGACGCTCGACATCGACCTGCCGCTGGCCGATGCCCGGCGCCTGGCGGCGCAGTCCGACGGCGCGCCGCTGCGCCCGCTGCTGCCCGAAGAATGAGCGCGGTCATCGCGGCCGGACCGCGGTGCCCACACCTTGTAGAATGCACCTTCGCTGCCGGCCCCCGGCGGCGGGATCCCCAGACTGGAGCCAGCATGGCCTGGAACATCCCCGGCAAGAACAACGACGACCGCGGTTCGGGCCGCGACGGTGGCAACGACGACCGCCGCCAGAACCCCTGGCCGCCGCGCCGGAACAACAGCGGCGGTGGCCGCGGTCGCGGCGGTGGCGGGGGGCCCTTCGACGGCATCCTCGACCAGCTCCGGCGCATGTTCGGCGGCGGGCCGGGCGGCGGCAGCCCGCTGCGCTGGATCGGCATCGGCCTGGTGCTGTGGCTGGCCTTCAACTGCTTCGTGCTGGTCGGCGAGCAGGATCGCGGCGTGGTGCTGCGCTTCGGCAAGTTCGCCCGCGTCATGCAGCCGGGCCCGAACTTCAAGGCGCCGTGGCCGATCGAGAGCGTCACCACGATCAACACCACCGGCGTGCGCACCTTCAGCAACAGCCTGCCGGTGCTGACCCGTGACGAGAACATCGTCACCGTGTCGTTCAACGTCCAGTACCGCATCAGCGACCCGGAGATGTACCTGTTCGGCTCGCGCGATGCCGACCGGGTGCTGGAGCAGGTGGCGCAGAGCGCGGTGCGCGAGCAGATCGGCCGCGCCAACCTGGACTCGGCGCTCAACGCGCGTGGCCCGCTGTCGGCCGCCGCCGCGACCTCGCTGCAGGCCTCGCTGGAGACCTACCGCACCGGCCTGATCGTGACCGAGCTGAGCCTGCAGGACGCGCGCCCGCCGGAGGAGGTCAAGCCGGCCTTCGACGAGGTCAACAGCGCCCAGCAGATGAACGAGCGCCTGGTGAACGAGGCCCGTGCCTATGCCGCGCGCATCGTCCCCGAGGCCCGAGGCCAGGCGCAGCGCGTGCGCACCACCGCCGAGGGCTACAAGACCGCGGCCGTTGCCGGCGCGACCGGTGACGCGCAGCGCTTCAGCCTGCTGGTGGACGAATACAAGAAGGCGCCCGAAGTCACCCGCAAGCGCCTGTGGCTGGACACCGTCCAGGAGGTGCTGGCCGAGAACCGCACCGTGGTCGGCGGCGACGGACGCCAGCTCATCTACGTACCGATGGAGGGGCAGGGCGGGGGCTCGCAGCCGCCGCTGCTGACGCCTGACCTGGTCTCGCCGCAGGGCAGCTCCGGATCCGAGTCCGGTCCGGTGGTGCCGGCCGCCTCCAGCAACCTGCCGCGCCCGCCGCGTGATGGAGCCACCCGATGAAGCCCCAGCTGATCATTCCCGTCGTCCTGGTCGTGCTCCTGGGCCTGCTGGGCTCGATGTTCGTCGTCCGCGAAGGCCAGGTCGGCCTGGTGCTGAACCTCGGCCGCGTGGCACGCACCGACATCGCCCCGGGCCTGCACTTCAAGATCCCGCTGATCGAGACCGCGCGCGTGTTCGACCGCCGCTTCCAGGCCAACGAATTCCCGCCCGAGCGTTCGCTGACCTCCGAGCGCAAGGACGTGAGCGTGGACTTCGTCGCGATCGGCTTCATCGTCGACGCCGCCGACTTTTACCGCGCCACCGGCGGCAACGAGGAACTGGTGACCGCGCGCCTGGCGCCGATCATCAAGGAATCGCTGCGCAACGAGATCAACTCGCAGACCCTGACCGAACTGGTCTCGGGCAACCGCGCCGAGCTGATCGAACGCCAGCTGCCGGGCATCAACCAGGGCGCGAAGACCCTGGGCATGCAGGTGGTGGACATCCGCTTCAAGCAGATCGACCTGCCCACCGACAGCGACGTCATCAGCCAGGTCTACGACCGCATGCGCGCCGAGCGCCGCCAGGTGGCCGCCGCGCTGCGCGCCGAGGGCGAGGAGCAGGCGCGGATCGTCCGCGCCGAGGCCGACCGCGAGCAGACCGTGCTCCTGGCCGAGGCCGAGCGCGACGCCCAGAAGCTGCGAGGCGAGGGCGACGCCGAGGCCACGCGGATCTATGCCGAAGCCGCCAACCGCGATCCGGCGTTCTTCGCCTTCCAGCGCAGCCTGGATGCCTATCGCCGTTCCTTCGCCAGCGGTGACGCGGTGATCGTGCTGGAGCGCAACGATCCGTTCCTGCAGTACATGCGCAGCGACCGCTGAGCCTCGGGCGACCGGGATGAAGGACCTCTGGGCCGCCCTGTGCCTGGTGGCGGTGCTGGAAGGCCTGCTGCTGTTCGCGGCGCCAGGCGCGTGGAAGCGCGCCGTGGCGCAGATGCTGGCGACCCCCGATCGCCAGCTGCGGACCATCGGCGGCCTGGTGCTGGCCGCAGGCCTGCTGGCGCTGTGGTGGGTGCGCCAGGGCTGAGGCAGCCGCCGGCAGCACGCCGGGCTGGCTCCCGGCGCGGAAAGCCGGGATAATCCACAAAAGCCGGAAGGGCCCGCTGCACAGCGCGGACCTCCGGCTTTTTCCCGTTCAAGGAGCAGTGGTCATGGGTCAGTCGGTGGTGGTGCTGGGCGCCCAGTGGGGCGACGAGGGCAAGGGCAAGATCGTCGACCTGCTGACGCAGGACATCGGCGGCGTGGTCCGCTTCCAGGGTGGGCACAACGCAGGCCACACCCTGGTGATCGGCGGCAAGAAGACCGTGCTGCACCTGATCCCCTCCGGCATCCTTCGCGAGGACGCGCTGTGCCTGATCGGCAACGGCGTGGTGCTCTCGCCCGCGGCACTGATGAAGGAGATCGCGGAACTCGAGGAGGCGGGCGTGGAAGTCCGCTCGCGGCTGAAGATCAGCCCGGCGACGCCGCTGATCATGCCGTACCACATCGCCCTCGACCAGGCGCGCGAGAAGGCCGCCGGCGGCAAGGCCATCGGCACCACGGGCCGCGGCATCGGCCCGGCCTACGAGGACAAGGTGGCGCGCCGCGGCATCCGCGTCGCCGACCTGCACTATCCGGCGCAGCTCGAAGAGCTGCTGCGCACCGCGCTCGACTACCACAACTTCGTGCTGACCCGTTACCTGGGCGTCGACGCGGTCGACTTCCAGCAGACCTATGACGAGGCCCTGGCCTTCGGCGACTACGTCGAGCCGATGAAGTCCGACGTCGCGGGCATCCTCCACGACCTGCGCAGGCAGGGGAAGAAGGTGCTGTTCGAAGGCGCGCAGGGCTCGCTGCTCGACATCGACCACGGCACCTATCCCTACGTCACCAGCTCCAACACCACCGTCGGTGGCGCGCTGGCCGGCACCGGGGTGGGCGCGGACTCGATCGACTACGTGCTGGGCATCTGCAAGGCCTATGCCACCCGCGTCGGCGGCGGCCCGTTCCCGACCGAGCTCGACGACGAGGTGGGCCAGCGCCTGCGCGACCGCGGCCAGGAGTATGGCGCCACCACCGGCCGCCCGCGCCGCTGCGGCTGGATCGACATCGTTGCGCTCAAACGCGCGGTGGCGATCAACGGCATCAGCGGCCTGTGCATCACCAAGCTCGACGTGCTCGACGGCTTCGACAAGCTGAAGCTGTGCATCGCCTACCGCTATCGCGGCAAGGAGACCGAGTACGCGCCGCTCGACGCCCAGGGGTGGGCCGAGTGCGAACCGGTGTACCTGGAGTTCCCCGGCTGGACCGAGGATACCCACGGCATCACCGAGTGGGACAAGCTGCCGGCGGCGGCGCGCGCCTACCTGCGTGCGCTGGAGGAGCTGGCGGGCTGCCCGCTGTCGATCGTCAGCACGGGGCCGGACCGGGAGCACACGATGGTGCTGCAGGATCCGTTCGCCTGAGGTAGCGCCGGGCCGGGCATGAAGAAGCCCCACTGACGCGCGTACGGCGCGTCAGTCCAGCTGTGGCGGGCCGGCCGTGGGCAGCAGGGCGGCGCAGCTCTCCAGCAGGGCGATGAGCTGGTCCTGTTCGGCGGGCGTGAGCGCGCGCATGGCACTTTCGATGGCGGCGCGTGCCGCGGCGCTGCCGCGCGTGACCAGCTCCACCGCCGCGGGCGTGGCCGCCAGCGCCTGCACGCGCTTCAGGTCCGGGTGCGGGCTGCGGGTGACCAGGCCGTCGCGCTCCAGCCGGGCCAGGATCTGGTGCATCGTCTGCGGCGACACGCCGTTGCGGCGGGCCAGCTCGGCGTTCGACAGCCCCGGATGCTCGACCAGCGCCATCAGCGCCAGCGCCTGCGGTCGCGTCAGGTCCAGGCCTTCCTCCTGCAGCCGGCGGTCCACCGCCGCGCTCAGGCCCAGGTGCAGGCGGCGGGCCAGCACGCCGGTGCGGTAGGCACGTGATTTCCTGAACGCCTGCAGGCTGCTGGTCTTGCGGCCGGCCATCCCGGTCTCCGTCGTCACCCACTGACTATCAGTGTGCTGATACCTTGCCGCACTTTCCGGTACGAGTCCGTGACGATGCCCGTTCCTTCCCGACTGCTGGCGGCTTCCGCTGTCCTGGCGTTCGCGCTCGCCGTGGCGGGCTGCGGCGCGGACGAGCCGCCCGAGGCCGTGCCCAGCCTCACCGTGAGCCTGGCGGCGCCGCAGCTGCGCGAGGTCAGCCGCGACGTGGTGGCCTCGGGTGCGGTGGCGGCGTGGGAAGAGGTCTCGGTGGGCGTGGAGCTCTCCGGCCTGCGCGTGGCCTCGGTAGAGGTCGAGGTGGGCAGCGTGGTTGCCGCCGGCGACGTGCTGCTGCGCGTCGACGACCGCACCCTGGCCTCGCAGCTGGCGCAGTCGGACGCGCAGGTGCGCGAGGCGCGGACCAATCTCGAGACCGCGCGCCGCAAGGCCGCGCGCATCCGCGAGCTGGCGGACTCGCAGATGGTCGCGCTGCAGGATGCCGAGGAAGCCGAGGCGGCGCGCGCCAACGCCGAGGCGCGGCTCAATACCGCCATCGCCAGCCGCGACGCCGCGCGCGTGCAGCGCGACTTCACCCTGGTGCGCGCGCCGGTGGGCGGCGTGGTCTCGGCACGCAGCGTGCAGCCGGGGCAGGTGGTGGGCGCGGGTACCGAGCTGCTGCGGCTGATCCGCGACGGCCGGCTCGAATGGCGCGCGGAGCTGGCCGAGGCCGACCTGCTGCGCGTCGACGCCGGCACGCCGGTGCGCGTGGAGGCACCGGGCGGGAGCGTGGTCGACGGCCGCGTGCGCACGGTCTCGCCGGCGCTGGATGCGCAGAGCCGCACGGGCACGGTGTACGTCGATCTCCCGGACCCGGGCGCGCTGCGCGCGGGCATGTTCGCGCAGGGCCGCCTCGCGCTTGACCGCGCGCAGGCGCTGCTGGTGCCGGGCGACGCCGTGGTGCGCCGGGACGGCCGCGCCTTCGTGTTCACCGTGGGTGACGACGGCCGCGTGCGCGAGCGCGTTGTCGAGCTCGGTGGGGCGCACGGTGACCTGGTCGAGGTTCGCGACGGGCTGGCGCAGGACGATCGCGTGGTCGCGCGTGGCGCCGGCTTCCTGGGCGATGGCGACCTGGTGCGCGTGGTCGAGGGCGAAGGCGCAGTGGATGCCGCGGATGACGCCAGCGCGAAGGCCGCGCCCGCGGCCAGGACCGTCGCCGAATGAACTTCTCCGCCTGGTCGATCCACCGCCCGCTTCCGGCGATCCTGGTCTTCATCCTGCTGACCGCCGCGGGCCTGCTGGCCTTCAACAGGCTCGCCGTCTCGCAGTTCCCCGACCTCACCGTGCCGGTGGTCAACGTGACGGTGACGCTGCCCGGCGCAAGTCCGAGCACGCTGGAAACCCAGGTCACGCGCAAGGTCGAGGACGCCACCGCCAGCATCGCCGGCCTGCGCAACATGGCCTCGATCGTCAACGAGGGCGTGTCGACCACGATCCTCACCTTCGAGATCGAAAAGGACGGGACCATCGCCAAGGACGAGGTGCGCGACGCCATCGACCGCGTGCGCATCGACCTGCCGGCCGACGTCGAGCCGCCGATCGTGTCGCTGGTCAACGTCACCGGCGGCGACATGCTGACCTATGCCGTCACCGCCGATGGCTGGAGCGACGAGGAGCTCAGCTGGTTCATCGACGACACCGTGTCCAAGCGGCTGTTTGCGGTGCCCGGCGTCGGCGCGGTGCGCCGCATCGGCGGCGTCGACCGCGAGATTCGCGTGGCGCTGCGGCCCGAAGCGGTGCAGGGCTTCGGCGCCAGCCCCGCGCTGATCAGCCAGCAGCTCGCGCGCATCCAGCAAGAGCAGCCCGGCGGGCGCACCACCGTGGGCGGAGGCGAGCAGGCGGTGCGCACGCTCGGCACGGTCGACAGCGCCGCCGACCTCGCCGACTTCCCCATCTCCATGCCCGACGGCCGCAGCGTGCGCCTGTCGACGCTGGCCACGGTGAGCGACGGCCACGCCACCGTCAGCCAGCGCACCACGCTCGATGGCCGTCCGGTGATCGGCTTCGCCGTGCAGCGCACCACCGGCACCAGCGAGGTCGACGTCGGCAACGCCGTGCGCGAGAGCGTGGCGAAGCTGCAGCAGGAGCAGCCGCGCGTGCGCGTGGTGGAAGTGGCCTCCACCACCCAGGTGGCCGAGGACTCGTTCGACTCCTCGATGCACATGCTCTACGAGGGCGCGGCGCTGGCGGTGCTGGTGGTGTTCCTGTTCCTGCGCGACTTCCGCGCCACCTTCATCAGCGCCGTGGCGCTGCCGCTGTCGATCATCCCGACCTTCGCGGTGATGTACTGGCTGGGCTTCAGCCTCAACATGATCACCCTGCTGGCACTCGCCGTGGTGGTCGGCATCCTGGTCGACGACGCCATCGTCGAGGTCGAGAACATCGACCGCCACCTGCGCATGGGCAAGGCGCCGAAGCAGGCCGCGCTCGAGGCCGCCGACGAGATCGGCCTGGCGGTGATCGCGACCTCGTGCACGCTGGCGGCGGTGTTCATCCCCGTGGCCTTCATGCCCGGCATTCCCGGCAAGTTCTTCCGCGAGTTCGGCTGGACCGCGGCCGCGGCGGTGATGTTCTCGCTGCTGGTGGCGCGCCTGATCACGCCGATGATGGCGGCGTACATGCTGAAGCCGCTGCCCGAGCACAAGGGCGACTCGAAGCTGATGCAGTGGTACCTGCGCTTCGTCGACAACGCGCTGCAGCACCGCAACCGCACGCTGGTGGTCGCGCTGGGCATCTTCATCGGCTCGCTGGCGCTGCTGCCGCTGCTGAAGGTCACCTTCATCCCACCCACCGACGGCATCCAGAGCAACGTGCTGATCGAGCTGCCGCCGGGCACCGCGCTCGCCACCACCGAAGAGGTGGCCGAGACCGCGCGCCGGCGCATCGCCGACATCCCCGAGATCGAACACGTGTTCGTGACCGCCGGCAGCAACTCGGGTGCCAACGGCCCCGCGGGCGACCTCACCAGCGCCGAACTGCGCAAGGCCACGCTCACGATCCGCTGGAAGGACGACCGCGACCTGACCCAGTACGAGCTGGAAACGGTGGTCCGCGAGCGACTGGCCGACCTGCCCGGCGTGCGCCTGAGCTTCCAGGGTGGCGAGCCTGGGCGCGCGCTGCAACTGGTGCTGGCTGGCGACGACCCGGTCAAGCTGGCCGCGGCCGCGCGCGAGGTGGAGCGCGAGATCCGGCAGCTGCCCGGCCTGGGCACCGTCGGGTCATCGGCGGCGCTGGTGCGGCCGGAAGTGATCGTGCGCCCGGACCCCGCGCGCGCGGCCGACCTGGGCGTGTCCACCGCCGACATCGCCGCCGCCACCCGTGTGGCCACCCGCGGCGATTACGAACAGTTCCTCGCCAAGCTCAACCTGCCCGAACGCCAGGTACCGATCCGCGTGCAGCTGGACGAACGCGCGCTGTCGGATCCCTCGCTGCTCGGCCAGCTGCGCGTGCCGACGTCCACCGGCGGCAGCGTGCCGCTGTCGTCCGTGGCCTCGATCACCACCGCCAGCGGGCCGTCGCAGATCGACCGCTTCGACAGGCGTCGCAACGTCACGATCACCGTCGACCTCAACGGCATGGCGATGGGCGAGGTGGAAGGCCAGATCGACGCGCTGCCCTCGCTGCAGAACCTCCCGCCGGGCGTGGACCGCCAGGCCGCCGGCGACAGCGAGATCTTCGCCGAGATGTTCGGCGGCTTCGCCATGGCCATGGTGGCCGGCATCTTCTGCGTCTACGGGGTGCTGCTGCTGCTGTTCAACCACGCGAGCCAGCCGGTGACGATCCTGGTCGCGGTGCCGCTGGCCGCGGGCGGCGCGTTCGGCGCGCTGCTGATCACCGGCCTGGACATCTCGCTGTCGGTGCTGATCGGCCTGATCCTGCTGATCGGCATCGCGGTCAAGAACTCGATCCTGCTGGTCGACTACGCCGTGATGGCCGAGGAAAAGGGCATGACCCGCCACGAGGCGCTGATGGACGCGTGCCACAAGCGTGCGCGGCCGGTGATCATGACCACGCTGGCGATGGGGGCGGGCATGATGCCGATCGCGCTGGGTCTGACGGCGGATTCAAGCTTCCGCATGCCGATGGCGGTGGCGGTGATCGGTGGGTTGATCACCTCGACGGTGTTGAGCCTGGTGGTGGTGCCGGCGGCGTACACGCTGGTGGATGATGTGGAGGAGCGGGTGCTCGGGAGGTTGCGGCGGAGGGCCGCAAACGCCAGTGAGGTTGCGGCGCCACCATGACTGGCATCACGATAGCGGCGGCGGGTGCAATGGAGTGGCAGGTGTCGACAGGCAAGGCTGGCAGGCTGGGTGGGGCATACCGTCGGCGATCCCGCGCCGCGCAGGGACGGGCATTCGGTCTGGCGTTGGGTCTGGTCCTGCTTGTACCGGCCACCTCGGCACTCGCGCAGGATGCGGACGCACTCAGCTTCGATCAGGCGCGCGAGCGGTTGGAACGGGTCTCCGACGCGCTGGCTGCCGCGGACGCCAACCTGCGCGCCCGGCAGGACCTGTCCGATGCGACCGCGCGCCTGCGGCTGCCGGAGATTTCGCTCGAAGCGCGCTACCTGGAGTTCCAGAAGACGCTGAGCTTGCCGCTGGGTTCGCTGGCGCCAGTGGGCGAGGCGTTCGGCATCGAAAGCCCGTTGCGGTTCCAGGAGCGCGACCGGCGATTGCGTCCGGTGTTGACCACGGTGCTGCCCCTGTACACGGGCGGGCAGATCCCGGCCGCGCAGGCGGCGGCCGCGGCCGCCCTGCGTGGGGCGGACGCGGAGCGGGCGCAGCAGTCCCAGAAGCTGACGTCGCAACTGGTCCAGGCCTACTTCGGCCAGGGCCTGGCCGAGCAGGCGCTGAGTGTGCGCCGCGAGGTGCGCGACGGCATGCGCCAGCACCTGGCCCATGCCGAATCGCTTGAACGCGAAGGCTTCGCCACGCGCGCGCAGGTGTTGCAGGCGGTCGTCGCGCGTGATGCCAGCGAGCGCGAGTACCAGAAGGCGCTCAACGACCGCGACGCCGCCGCCCAGGCCCTGGCGCTGCTGCTGCGCAGCGATGGGCCGGTGACGCCGATCACGCCGCTGTTCGTGGTCGGCACATCGCCGGGCACGCTGGAGGCGTTCACCCGGGCCGCGCTTGAGCGGCACCCGCAGCTGGCGCAGCTGCGGGCGCTTGACGACCAGGCGGGCGCAGGCGTGCGTGTGCAGGAGGCGTCACTGAAACCGCAGGTGTACCTGTTCGGCCAGTACGACCTGTACCGCGAGGATGCGCTGCTGACCGACACCGATTGGGCCTTCGGCATTGGCCTGAAGTACACCTTCCTGTCCGGGCGGGATCGCCCGCGCCAGATCAGTGCTGCGCGCGCGCAGCAGGAGCAGGCGCAGGCCGCACTGCGCGAGGCGCAGAACCAGATCAGGATCGGCGTGGCACAGGCCTGGAATGCGCTGGAAACGGCACGCCAGCAGTTCCTGCTGCTCGACAGCAGCATCGAGCAGGCGCGTGAGAACCTGCGCCTGCAGGAACTGGCGTTCCGCGAGGGGCAGTCGACCTCGCTCGATGTCATGGACGCCAGGCTCGGCCTTGGCGCCGCACGGGTCGAACACGCGCACGCCGCCTACGACTATTGCGTGGCATTGGCGCACCTGCTCGAGCTGGGTGGCCAGTCGGCGCGCTTTGGCGAGTACATCCGCAAGGCAGACCACAGGGTATTTCCCCATGAATGAACCCGCTCCGTCGCCGCCGCCGCCACCCGTGGCTGCGGATGCACCGTCCGGCCGCCGTCGCCTGCGCCTTGTCGCCCTGGGCGTGATGGCCGTGATCCTGGTCGGCGGCCTGTGGCTGGCGTTCCGCAGCCCGGCGGACCTGGTGCAGGGCATGGCCGATGCCGACAGCATCAACGTGTCGGCCAAGGTGACCGCGCGGGTGTCGGCGCTGCTGGTGGCCGAGGGGGAGCGGGTCGAGGCGGGGCAGGTACTGTTCGAGCTGGACAGCCCCGAGATCGCCGCGAAGCAGCGACAGGCCGAAGCCGCGCTCGCGGCCGCGCAGGCGCTGGCGGACAAGGCCGAGGAAGGCGCGCGCGTGGAGGACATCCGCGCAGCGGAGGCCAACTGGCGGCGCGCCCAGGCCGGACACGAACTGGCGCGTTCCACCTTCCAGCGCCTGGAGCGGCTGCATGCCGAGGGCGTGGTCACCCGGCAGCAGCGCGACGAGGCCCGTGCGAAGGCGATCGATGCCGAGCAGCAGGCGCGCGCAGCGCGGGCGCTGTACGAACAGGCGCAGGCCGGCGCCCGCGAACAGGACAGGAGCGCCGCGCAGGCGCAGGTGCGGCAGGCCGAAGGCGCCGTGGCCGAAGTGCAGGCGGCTGAAAGCGAAGTGCGCGGCCGCGCGCCGACGGCCGGCGAGGTGTCCAAGCGCCTGGTCGAAACCGGCGAGCTGGTGGCGGCCGGCTATCCGGTCTTCACCCTGGTCGACCTCGACCACATGTGGGTGGCGTTCCACCTGCGCGAGGACCAGTTCGCGGGCCTGGAGGTGGGCCGCCGCCTGCGCGGTTCGATCCCGGCGCTGGAGCGCGAGGACGTCGAGTTCGAGGTCTACCACATCAGCCCGGCCGGCGATTTCGCGACCTGGCGCGCGACCCGGCAGTCGGCCGGCTACGACGTGAGGAGTTTCGAAGTGCGCGCGAGGCCGGTCGCGGAAGTCGCAGGCTTCCGGCCGGGCATGAGCGTGCTGTTCGCATGGCCGCAACGCTGACGCGGCCCACGGCACGCGAGGCGTTCGTCCGTTCGGCGTTGCGCGAGTGCGCACGGCTGCGCGCCGATCCCTGGGATCTGGCGTTGGCCACGTGGGTCCCGCTGCTGGCGCTGGCGCTGCTGGCCTGGATGTTCTCGGCCGGCGTGCCGCGCGAACTGCCGGTGGCGGTGGTCGATCATGACAACAGCGCGGCCAGCCGCGAACTGGTGCGCAGGCTCGATGCCGTGCCGGGCCTGCGGGTGGCCGCGCGGCCGGCGGACCTGACGCAGGCCTGGTCGGAGGTGCGCGCGGTCCGGGCGTTCGCGGTGGTGCACGTGCCTGCGGGTGCCGAGCGTCAGGTCCTGCGTGGCGGCAGCGCCGTTGTTTTCGCCTACTACAACGCCAGCCACCAGACGGCAGGGCAGGCGGTGCTGCGGGGGATCGGAGAGGCGGCGCAGGCGACCAGTGCGCATCTCGTACGCCGTGGGGTGGCGCGGGTCGGCGGGGCGCAGGCGGTCCGCCAGCCGCCGCTGCGGGTGCAGGCCACCGTGCTGGCCAACGCCGCGCGCAGCTACGAGCACTTCCTGCTCGGCCTGCTGTTCCCGGCACTGCTGCACCTCGCCGCCTGCCTGGCGATGGTGGGCGCGCTCGGGCGCGAACTGCGTGACGGCAGCGCGGGCACATGGCTGGCCGAGTGCGGCGATCGCCTGCTGCCGGCGGTGGCCGGCAAGCTGGCGCCGTACCTGCTGCTGTTCACCGCCTACGGCACGCTGTCGCTGCTCTGGCTGGCCGCGATCCGCGGCGGTGTGGCCGGCAGCGCGGTACTGCTGGTCGCCGCGCAGGCGGCGATGTACCTGGCCTACGGCGGCATCGCGCTGCTGCTGGTCGGGGCCACCCGCAACATGGGCACGTCGCTGTCGCTGACCGGACTGTATGCGGGCACGTCGCTGGCGTTCTCGGGCGCCACGTTCCCGGTGCAGGGAGCGCCGCTGTTCGCACAGGCCTGGAGCCAGCTGCTTCCCTTCACCGCCTACCTCAAGCTGCAGGCGCAGCAGCTCGACCTGGATGCGGCATGGACGGCCTCGCTGTCGTTGCTGGGGACCCTGCTGCTGTTCGTGCTGGTGGCCGGCGGCGCGGGGCTGCGCCTGTATGCGCGCGGAGCGCGCGATCCGGCCTCCTGGGGGCAGCGATGAACCAGGTGAGGGCCGCCTTCCTGGAGACTCTGCGCGCCGTGTTCTCGGACCGCTACGCGGTGGTGACGCTGATCGGCGCCGTGGTGCTGTACTCGTTCTTCTACCCGGTCGCCTACCGGCACCAGGTGGCTTCGCAGTATCCGGTGCTGGTGGTCGACCTCGACCATAGCGCCATGAGCCGCGCCCTGGTGCGCAAGGCGGGCGCGGTGCGCGCGGTGAGGATCGTCGGCGATGCGACCTCGGTGGAGGAGGCCCGGCCAAGGATCGCCCGTGGTGAAGCGCAGGGCCTGCTGGTGGTGCCCGCGGGGTTCGAACGCGGGATCCTGCGCGGCGGGCAGGGGCAACTGGCGCTGTACGGCAGTGGTGCGTTCCTCGGTCGCGGCGGCGTGGTGCTGGAGGGCCTGGGCGAGGCCGCCGCCGCGTTCGCGCGCGAGGCCGCCGTGGTGCAGGCAGGTTTCGCAGGTGCGCCCGGTGCAGCGCCGCTGCAGGTGGTGGCGCGGCCGCTGTTCAACACCCGCGAGGGTTACGGCAGCGCCGTGGTGCCGGGCGTGGCACAGCTGATCGTGCAGCAGACACTGCTGATCGGCATGCTGGTCATGGCCGGCACGCGTCGCGAACGCCTGGGTCGGCTGGCGTTCTCGCGCCGCGGCCTGCTCGGCATCGCCGCCGCGTTCGCGCTGATCGGCGTGTGCAGCATGCTGTACTACAACGGTCTGGTGATGTGGCTCCAGGACTATCCGCGTGGCGGCAATCCGCCCGGTACGCTGGTGGGCGGAGCGCTGTACGTGGCCGCGGTGGTGGCGTTCGCGCTTTTCGCAGGCAGTTTCTTCCGCACCCGCGAACGGCCCTTCCAGCTGATGCTCGTCACCGCGCTGCCACTCTTCTTCCTGTCCGGGCTGTCATGGCCGGCCGTGGCGATGCCACAGCCCCTGGCGTGGCTGGCGAGGCTTGTTCCCTCCACGCCCGGCATCAACCTGATGGTGAAGTTCAACCAGATGGGCGCAAGCTTCGCCGAGGCGCTTCCCGAGTTGTGCAACCTCTTTTTTTTGACACTGCTGTATGGCGCGCTGGCGGTATGGCGCTACGCCCCGGGGCGGGACGGCGCCTGACGGGCCGGTCACGGAGCACGGGGCCGGGGCGGCTTCTGCGCGGGTATCGGAGATCGTCTGCGCGCTGGATGTGCTGGCCGACAATATCGATCCGGCCGAAAGCTGCAAGGCCTTCCGCGGCCGCATGCCGAGCGCCGACGCCCTGCTGCGCAACCGCGGCCTGAAGTGACCCTTCGGCGGGTGCGGTAACGAAAAGGCGACCCGGGCGACCGGGTCGCCCTTTTCATGCTGCGGACGACGCACCGGAGCCGCCGCGTCATCCGCCGCGCGGCCACGCACCGGCGCTCAGTCGCCGGCGGTCTTCCGGGTGCCGGCGCCCGCGAACTCCGGAAACGCCTCCTCCAGCGAGCCCTCGTCCGGCAGCACGTAGAACACGCCGCCGCGCGCGAAGGTGGGGCTGACGACCTGCTCGTAGAACGCCGGAGACACGTTGATGCAGCCGTGGGTGACCCGGTTGTCGTCGGGCGTTGGCGAGGCCAGGCGCTCGGGGCGCTTTTCCTCCGGCACGCCGGTCGCGGTCGGGTGGATCGAGACCGCGGAGTCGTAGTCGACCCACAGCACGCGGCCGGCATCGATGGACGGACCGTAGCCGCCGACGAAGCGGCCCGCCGGGGTGGTTCGGTCGCGGCCGGGGATCTCGCGCAGGGCGAGGCCCGCGATGCCGGGGGCGGTGTGGTCGCCCACGGCGGAGCCGAACAGGCCGGGCGCGGCGCCGCGCAGGCGGCCATCGCCGCCGAACACGAGGATCTGGGCGGCGGCCTTGTCCATGATCGCGAAGGGATAGCCCTGGCTGTCGCCGGAGGCGACGACCCAGCCGGCCAGTTCGATCACCGTGTCGGAGACGTCCTGGCCGCGGGGCAGTTCGTCCAGTGACGTCACCGGCGGGGTGCCGTCGTCGCGCGCGCTGGCGGTGGCGCCCACGCTGGCCAGCGCCAGCGCCAAGGCCAGCGCAACCGCGCGCCGGCGCGGGTGGGGGAGGGAGTGGGGGAAAGTACGGATGGGAAGCTCCTCGGGGGCGGAACACCATCCAACGCGGGGATCCGCGCCGCGCAGGCGACGGATCCCCGCGCCGGTCGGTCAAGCGGAGTGCGTGCTCACCCGCGCGGCACGCGGCGCGGCGACGATTCCAGCTGCTGCACGCGGCCTTCGATCTGGTCGAGCCGCTGGTTGGCACGCTGGGCGCCCTGGTTGGCGGATTCGGCGCTCTGGGCCGCGCCCTGCACCTGGGTGTCGAGGCGGTCGAGGCGGGAGTTGATGCCGGCGAACTCGTCGTCGTAGGTGGCGCAGGCGGACAGGCCGACGGCGGCGACCATCGCGACGCCAAGGGTTCGCGCCATCACAAGATGCTGCCTGGACAGGGACATGGCGGGGCTCCTTCGTTTGGGGGAGACCGAATATAGCCCTGTTTTTTCGCGGCCTCCGTCGGCAGCTTCAGCCCGGGTTGGCGTACGTGGAGAGGGCGTGAAGATTGACGTCTGCCACGGTCAGCGGCGCGATCCGCGGTTGAAAACCCGCTGGACCGCGATGCCCACCAGCATCGCGGGCACGAACCACAGGGCTTCGCGCGCGGCCGTGCCCAACCCGGCCAGGGCCGGACCCGGACAGTACCCCGCCAGCCCCAGCCGACCCCGAACAGCGCCGCGCCGCCCAGCAGCCGCGCGTCCAGGCGGCCGAGAGGTGGTCGGCCATCGCCATGGTGCTGGCGCGCCGTCCCGGGCACCTGCGCGCGCTGGTGCCCTGGATGCGCGGCGCGTTCACCGCCCGCTGACGGAGCGCCGCCAACCCTGTCGCCCATGCACCTGGTCCAGCTGTTCCTGCCGCTGTACGACGCCGGCGGCCGGGCTGTGGGAGGACGACGACGGTGACGTGCAGCGCGACGACGTGGTGCTGGTCGAAGTCATGGCCGACCACGTCGACCACGCCTGGTGGCGCCACTACCGCGAGTCGCTGGAGCAGCGCTTCCGCCAGGACGAGGTGCTGGTGCGGGCCACGGCCGTCGAGCGGCTCTAGACTGGGCGTTTCCGAAGCGAGGAGATGTTCGGATGGTGGCCGCCGAACGGTCCACGGAGCCGTTGACCCGCGCCGCCGTCGCGCGGCAGGCCTGGCCGATCATCCTCGCCAACGCGGCCGTGCCCGCACTCGGCCTGGTCGATACCGCGGTCATCGGCCACTACGGCAGCGCGACGGAGCTGGGCGCGCTCGCGCTCGGGGCGCTGCTGTTCAACTTCGTCTACTGGAGCTTCGGCTTCCTGCGCATGGGCACCACCGGCTTCGTGGCGCAGGCACGCGGTGCCGGCGACGAGGCCGAGGTGCGGGCGACGCTCGCACGCGCGCTGCTGCTGGCCGCGGGGCTGGGTGGGGGGCTCTGGCTGCTGCAGTGGCCGATCACATGGCTGTACTTCGGGCTGATGGACGGCAGCGCGGCGGTGGAGTCCGTCGCCGGCGAATACTTCCGCGCCCGCATCTGGGGCGCGCCCGCGGCGCTGGCGCTGTTCGTGATCAGCGGCCTGCTGATCGGCCTGGGACGCAGCCGCGAACTGCTGTTCGTGCAGCTGCTGCTCAACGGGCTCAACGCCGGCCTGGACATCTGGTTCGCGGGCGCGCTGGGCCTGGGCGCGCGCGGCATCGGCCTGGGCACGGCGATCGCGGAGTGGGGCACCTGCGCGGTGGCGCTGGTGGTGGTCCTGCGCGTGCTGCGCGCGCGCCATCGCGACGCCTGGCCCTTCCTGCAGTGGTCGCGGATCGCGAATGCGCGGCGAATCCGCCAGGCGCTGGCGGCGAACGGCGACATCCTGGTGCGTACCCTGTGCCTGCTGTTCGCCTTCGCCTGGTTCGCCAACGCCGGTGCGCGCTTCGGCGACGTGACCCTGGCCGCGAACCACATCCTGCTGCAGCTGGTGTCGTTCAGCGCCTTCTTCCTGGACGGCTTCGCCTTCGTCGCGGAGGCACGCGTTGGCGCGGCCTGGGGCGCGCGCGACCGCGCGGCTTTCCGCCACGCGGTGCGCTTGACCAGCGAGCTGGCGGCGGGGGCCGCGCTGGCGCTGGCGGCCGCGGTCCTTGTGCTGGGGGAGGTTGCGGTCGCGGCCCTGACCAGCCTGCTGGCGGTGCGCGAAACGGCGGCAATGCACCTGCCCTGGGCGGCGCTGTACGTGCTGCTGTCGGTGGCGGCGTTCCAGCTCGATGGCGTGTTCATCGGGACCACGCGGACCCGGGAGATGCGGCAGGCGGGATTGCTGTCGCTGACCGCCTTCCTGCTGTTGGCCTGGCCGGCGGTGGCAGTCTGGGGCAACCACGGGCTGTGGGCCGCTTTCGTGGCCTATGTGTGCGTGCGCGCCGCGGCGCTGTGGCCGCACTACCGGAGGATGGACGCCTCGCTTCCCGCGTCCACCTAGTCGGCGCCGACGGGCACCCGGGAAACGTCGATCGTGCCGGCGTCGGACAGCGTCGCCGACACGCGCGCCGCACGTGCGGGTTCGTACTGGATGGTGAAAAAGCGCAGCGTCGTGGCACCGGCGCCGCGATCCAGGCTGGGCGGGGCGTAGTCGCCACCCATGCCCGCGATCGCTTCGATGTCGGCCTCGTTGCGGGGCTTGACCACCTTGCCCTGAGCGGCGGCGCTGAAGCGAGCGACGACCTCGGCCCACCAGATGGCGTCGGCATCGGTGCCACAGGCGGCAAGGATCCGCGCGGCGGCTTCGTCATCCCGGCCACCAACCACAACGCTGCCGTCGGGCAGCGCCGCGAGTTCCAGCGCGGGGGCGTCCATGCGCGTCCGGTGCAGGGCGGTGAAAAAGCGACAGCCCCGCGCATCGATGCCGCCGGGGGCCGCGATCTCCACGTCGTCGGCGTCCCAGCCGGCGGCGACGGCGGCCTGGACAAGTCTGGCGTTCACGTCATCGTTCATCTTGGATCCCTGGGCGCAGGCCATGGAAAGGCAGAGGAGGGCCGCGAGCGGGGCGGCCCTAGCCACGTGCAGAGCCCCGCTCATTCATTGGTGATGTTGCCGGGTGGCACCGGGGCCGCGCCGCCGGCATCGGCGTACTTCGAGGAGGGCAGGTCGACCTGGTCCTGGATGTACTGCTTGAGCTCGTCATGGCTCGCATTCTGGGGTACCGGGACGCCGGTCATCAACGACAGCTGCTCGGCGAACTTCAGCGCCTCTTCCGGGCTGCTGTTGATGGCGGCCCAGGAGCGGGTGCTGTAGCTGGCCGAGCCGTCGATCTGGTTGCGCCAGCGCCCCATCGCCTCGGCGTTGGTGGGTTCGCGGCCGAACTCGGCCTTGAAGCCGGTGTACCAGGCCCGGTATTCCTGCTCCAGGTATTCGTAGCTGTCGGCGACGCGGTCGCCGGACAGGATGTGGTTCACCTCGTGCGCGATGGTGTGCAGCACAACGTGCTTGGAGTTGTAGGTTTCGGTCAGCGGGCCGTTGCCGGCGTTGACCATGTTCGAGTTGAAGGTGATGGTGCCGCCGCCGGCCGTGCCATACAGGCCGCCGTTGGAGTTGATGTCGCCGTTGTAGCTGGAGTCCCAGGCGAACACGATGTCGGAATCGGGCGAGAGCACGTGGTCGAGCGTGTTCGCATTGATCGTTGCGTCGCCGGCGTCGTTCTGCGACATGTAGGCGACGGCCTTGAGCGTGCGCTGCTTGTCGGCGAGATCGAAGTCCTGGAACCAGTCCTTGGCCAGCAGGCGCTCGATGTTCTCCACCGAGCGTGAATCCGGGTAGTTCGCCGCCTGGCTGAGCACGGCGGTCTTCTCCGCGGCCGAAAGGTCCTGGAAGTCGTCGCTGGCGAGCAGCGAGGCGACGGTAGCCGGCAGTCCGGTGTCGCCCGGCGCGCGGCCGGCGAGGGCATCGAGCACGAGCTTCTGGTCCGACGCCGGCAATGCCGTGAATTCCGGCGACTGCTGGATCGCGACCTCGGTGAGCTTGGCGGTCTGCTGCGCCGCGGTCATCGCCTGGAACGACGGATCGGCGAGCAGGGTCGCGATGTCCCGGGCGACGGCGTCGTCGCCGCCGGCGTTGCGCAAGGCTTCGACCACCAGGGCCTGGTCCGACGTCGGCAGGCTGCGGAATTCCGGCGAGGACGCAAGCGCGGACAGGGCCGCGAAATCGTCGCCGTCCATGCCGGCGAGGACCTCGCCGACCGGGCGGCCGGCTTCGGTCGACTGCAGCAGGCGCAGCGTGTCCTTGACCTCCAGCGGGACGCCGGGGTCGTTGAGCGCCGCCTCGATGTCCGACGGGCCGATTTCGCCGTCGCGTGCGCCCTGCACGAAGGGATTCCAGGAGCCGCCCTTGCCGGCGGCGGTATCGAGGAGCTCGTCGTAATAGGCGCCCGACCCGATGGTCTCCAGCGCGGCTTCCAGGTCCTCGCGGCTGATCCTGCCGTCGACGCTGCCCTTGCCCGCGCCCACGTCGAGGAAGTTGCGCGATACGTCGCTGTCGAGCAGGAAGCGGGCGGCCTCGCGCAGTTCCTGCGGCGCCGAGGGGTCATTGGCGATGCGTTCGAGATCGGCCTGGCGGATGTTGTCGCCGCCGAACACCCCCATGAGTCCCGTGCGGCCATCGAGGATCCGGTCGTAGTTGCCCAGCAGGGTGCTGGTGGCTGATTCGATCGTGGTCATGGCGCATGGTCCTGCGGGGATTCCATGCACGACTCTAGTGGCCGCCCGGTGCGCGCCGTAGATGGGGGCGTCCCTAGGGCGGCGGGGCGCCCTTCCGCATTCAGGCGTGGAGCATCCGCCAGGTTTCGATCTCGGCCAGCACGCAGGCCGGCCGGCGCGGCGGCTGGGCGGCCTGTGCGCCCGATCCAGCAGGCATTCCGTCGTTGCCGGCGCCGATGCCATCGGGCCAGTACGACGCGTGGAGGCGGCCCTCGTTTTCCGGTGGCGCGCGGCCGCTGTCTACGGCGGCCGCGGCCGCACACGCCCGCTGCCAGCTGCCGCAGGCTTCGTCGGCCCCACCGTTCGCGGCGGGAACAAAGGCCAGGTCGGCCAGCAGCGCGATCGCGTGCGCATCCAGCGGGCGCCAGGCGGCCACGCGCAGGCGGCCGTCGCCGCGGTCGGACAGCGCGGCCAGCAGCGTCTGTCCGCGCTGCACGGCGATGCATTCGCGGGCCAGGTCCACCGGCCCGATCTCCAGCCACCAGTCGTCGCCGCGGGTGTCCACGACTTCGCGCGCGTCGTCGGGCGCCAGCAGTTCGGCCAGGCGCGCCATCGCCGGTTCCAGCCGTTCGGGCGCCGCGGCGTCGGCAGCGCGCACCTGCAGGCCATGCAGCATGTCGGCCAGCGGCAGCGCGCCGTCGTTGGCGACGGCGGCCTGAAACACCGGCAGGGCGACGGGGTAGGGGATGGCAGGAAGGCCTAGCACGTCGAGCGCATCTGCCTTCGGGTGGAGTTCGATCATCTGCTGCATGCGCCTATTGTCCCCGGCTTCGTCTCATCCGGCGTGACTGATGCATGACCCTTGTGTGCACTTGACCCGCGGATGCGGAACGGCCCCGCCATGGCGGGGCCGTCCGTGGTTGCCGTGGCCGGCCGGTCAGTGGCCGGAGGAATGGTCGATCTGCTCCTTGCTGTCGAAGATCGCCGGGTCGGCATCGCCGGTGACCGTGAGGAAGCCGGTCAGGCCCTTCTCCGCGCGCGAGAGCGCATGGTCGACGAGGATGTACTTGCCGGGATAGTCGACCTTGAACTCGACCATGGTCGCGCCGCCCGGCGGCACCAGCGTCGTCTGCACGTCGGTCAGCGGCGGGCTGGTGAGCGAGGCCAGGTCGTAGACCCGGTCGAACACTTCGCCGATCAGGTGGAAGCTCGAGGTCAGGTTCGGGCCGCCGACGCCGAAGAAGATGCGGACTTCCTCGCCGACCTTCGCGTTCATGTCGAAGGTCCTGGTCAGCGCGTCCATCGAGCCGTTGAACATCAGGTGCTCGGGCTTCTCGTCGAGCAGCTTGTCGACCGAGAACTCCTGCAGCCCACGCGAACCGTGCTTCTGCGCCGTGTACAGCTCGCCCTGCATGACGTAGTACTCCTTGTCGACCTTCGGCAGGCCGCCCTCGGGCTCGACCAGGATCATTCCGTACATGCCGTTGGAGATGTGGTGGGCGATCATCGGCGTGGCGCAGTGGTAGACGAACAGCCCGGGGTTGATCGCCTTGAAGGTGAAGCTCTTGGTCTCGCCCGGGCGCACCTGGGTCACCGCGGCGCCGCCGCCGGGGCCGGTCACGGCGTGGAAGTCGACCGAGTGGATGTTGATGCTGTCCTCGGCGTTCTTGAGGTTGATGGTGACCGTGTCGTTCTGGCGGATGCGCAGGAACGGGCCCGGCACCGTGTTGTCGAAGGTCCAGTAGCGGTAGGTGCTGCCGTCGGAGAGGCGACCCTCCACTTCCGTGGTCAGCAGGTCGTAGGTGAGGTGCTGCGGCGCGCGGTCGCCGACCGGCGTGCCGACCTCGGCTGGGTCCTTGGCGACGTCGATCGCGGTGCTGGCGACTTCCTGCACGTCGCCCACGACCAGCTTGCCGACCATGCCGGCGAGCTTGTGGCCGGGGATGGTGCACAGGTACTCGAAGATGCCGGCCTTGCTGGCGCGGAACACGATGGTGGTGGCCGCGCCTTCGCCGATCACCTGGTCGGACTGGGCACCGAAGTCGGGCACGGCGATGTCGTGCATGGCGCCGTCGGCATTGGTCAGGGTGATCGCGACCACCGCGCCCTCGGGCACGCGCAGGTCGGGATTGACCTGGTCCTTGATGGCGCCGGCGTTGCCGATGAACACCATCTGCCCGTCCTGGATGGCGGTGCGCATGCTGAAGGTGACGTCGGCGACGGGCGTGACCGACGCGTGGCCCTGGGCCGCGACCTCGTGCGGGATGAAGCCGCCGGCGGCGGCCAGTGCGAACAGCAGTACCAGGTTCCTCATGATGGATTCCTCAGCGGTGGTCGGAAGTGGTCGGGGTTGTGGAGCAGTTGCTCCTTCGCCATTGGCATGACGATATGGCCCGCCCCGCAGCCGACTCCATGACCTGGGTCAAGCGCATGCGCAGTGGTATGGAAAGCGCGTGGGCTTGACTTGTGTCAGGGGCGTGCCGCGGTCGCCTCCGCGATAATCACCATCACGATGAGCGCTCGCGCACTCCAGGCATGGATGGGTCGGATAGGGCTGGCGGCAGCGCTGTTGCTGCTGGCGGTACCGACGGTGGGGCGTTTTGTCCATGCATCGCCTGGAGCGGCACATGTGCATGGCCAGGCCGGCCATGGACATGCCCACCACAGCGACGCCGCCGACCCTGGCAAGCGCCATCCGTCGCGGCCTGCGCCGGGAGACTCCGACTGCGACTACTGCCCGTTGCTGGCGGCGATGGCGGCGTTGCCCGGGGTGCCGTTCCTGCTGGCTGCGCTGCCGTCCGCGCCGCCGTCGTGCCTGAGCGTCGGCGCGCCGCGACTTCCCTGGCTGTACCCCACCGGACTCGGCTCACGCGGACCGCCGTTGCGCGGCTGATCGCCCGCCACGCGCGCAGGCCGCCGCCGCGCGCATTCCAGCAGCCCTGTTTCCATGGAGTTCCGCCATGTCGATCCCGTATTGTCCGGCGATCCGTTCGTCCTGCCTGTTCGTAGCCATCGCCGCCGCGCTGGCCAGTCCTTCCGCCTTCGCGTCCGACGTCGCTGGCGCGATGGTCGATGCCGCCACCGCCACCGCCATCGCCGCCGCCGCCGCCGAGGCTGCGGAAGATTCCCGCCGCACCGTCGATTTCGACGCGCTGGTCGTCACCGCCGCCGCTCCGGTCTCGGCGTTGACCTGGGAAACCAGCCCCAAGCTTCCGCGCCAGCCGGTGCCCGCCAGCGATGGTGCCGATTACCTCAAGACCATCCCCGGCTTCAGCGCCATCCGCAACGGCGGCAGCAACGGCGACCCGGTGCTGCGCGGCATGTTCGGCTCGCGCCTCAACCTGCTCACCAACGACGGTGCCATGCCAGGCGCCTGTCCTTCGCGCATGGACAACGCCATGTCCTACATCGCGCCGGAAACCTATGACGCCCTGGTCGTGGTCAAGGGTCCGCAGACGGTGCTCTGGGGTCCGGGTGCCTCGGCCGGCACGGTGCGCTTCGAGCGCGACCGCGAGTACTACGCGGAGCCGACCTGGAAGCTTGCCGGCTCCGCGCTCGGCGGCAGTTGGGGGCGCAACGACCAGGTGCTCGACGCCACGTACGGTGCACCGCTGGGCTACGCCCGCATCAGCGCCAACCGCTCCGAGTCCGGCGACTATGACGACGGCAACGGCGAGCGCGTGGGCTCGGCCTGGAAGAAGTGGAACGCCGACTTCGCGCTGGGCTGGACGCCCGACGAGGACACGCTGGTCGAACTCGGCATCGGCATGGGCGACGGCCAGGCGCGCTATGCCACCCGCGGCATGGACGGCAGCCAGTTCGACCGCAGCAACTACAGCCTGCGCTTCGAGAAGGACAACATCGGCCAGCGCCTGCGGACGCTGGAGGCCAGCGCCTACCACAACGTCGCCGACCATGTGATGGACAACTACAGCCTGCGCGACCCCAACCCGGACGGCGCGATGCCGATGCCGATGGTGTCCAACGTCGAACGCAGCACCAGCGGCGGCCGCGCGGTGGCGACCTGGGGTGGCGATGCCTTCGAGCTGGCGACCGGCTTCGACGTGCAGGACAGCCGCCACCGCCGCCGCGGCGGCATGGGTCGCAACGCCCACCTGGCCCTGCCGTGGACGGTGGACGCGCGCTTCGACAACCTCGGCGTGTTCGCCGAAGGCACCTGGTTCCGCGGCGAGGACAAGCGCTGGATCGCCGGCGCCCGGGTGGACCGTGCCGGCGCCGAGGACGCGCGCGCAACGGTGTCCGGCGGACATGGCCACGGCGGCCACGCGATGCCGAACCCGACCGCGGGCCTGTCGCGCGAAGAGACGCTCAAGGCCGGCTTCGTCCGCTTCGAGCAGGACATCGACCGCGACACCAGCTGGTACGCCGGCATCGGCCACACCGAGCGCATGCCCGACTACTGGGAGCTGTTCTCCGCCGACATGGGCCCGATGGGCGCGGCCAATGCGTTCTCCGGTCTCGACACGGAGAAGACCACCCAGCTCGACGCCGGCCTGCAGTACCGCGGCGAGCGCTGGAGCGCGTGGGTGTCGGCGTATGCCGGTCGCGTCGACGACTTCATCCAGTTCCGTTACATGGACACGATGACGGGAAAGATGTCGCAGGTGACCAACATCGACGCCGAAACCCGCGGCGCCGAACTGGGCGTCGAATACCGGCCTTCGCAGGACTGGAAGTTTGGCGGCAGCCTGGCCTATGCCCGCGGCAAGGACCGCGACAGCGGTCGCCCGCTGCCGCAGATGCCGCCGCTGGAGGGCCGGTTCAGCGCCGACTGGGACAACGGCAACTGGTCGGCGGGCATGCTGCTGCGGGTGGTCGACGGGCAGCACCGCGTGGCCGAGGGTTACGGCAACGTGGTGGGCCAGGACATCGGCCCGAGCGCCGGCTTCGCCACGCTCGCGCTCAACGGCGGCTACCGCTTCGCCAGCGGGGTGCAGGTCACGGCCGGCGTCGACAACCTGTTCGACCGCGCCTACAGCGAACACCTCAACCTGGCCGGCAACGCCGACTTCGGTTACCCGGCCGACGCGGTGCGCATCAACGAACCGGGGCGGACGTTCTGGCTGCGGGTGGGCTACACGTACTGAGTCCGGGCATGGGCGCGGTGGCTAGAATCACGGGGTGCCCACCGCGCCCGCCATTCCGTCGTCGCCCACGCTGCGCGAGCAGCTCCGCGGCATGTTCAGGCTGCGCCCGGGCCCCCCGGGTCGCTGGCGCTTCGCGCTTCGGGCCGCGCTGTGCATGGGGACGCCGATATTCGTCGGCTGGCTGGCGGGGAATGTCCCGGCGGGAATGATGGCCGCCACCGGCGGATTCACAGCGCTTTACGACAGCGGGCGCCCCTACCTGAGCCGCGCGCGAGTTGGCGGTGATCGCCCTGGCCTTCGCGCTGTGCGTGGGCATCGGCCTGGCCTGGTGCGTGCACATGGCCGGTGCGCTGGTCGCGCCGCGTGGTCCGGAGCAGCGCGCGGTGGTGCGCGCCGGTGATGCGGTGATGGCCTACGTGCAGGCCATCGGCACGCCGCGGCAGGACGCGGCCCGTCACCAGGCCGCGCAGGCCCTGTACAGGCCTGGACCACTCTGGTCACCCACCAGCCCGTGGACGCACGGCCGGGCGGACGCCTGACCGCGCTGCGCGCGGTGAACCGGCGGATGCACCTGCTGTTCGGGGACGCCCTGTCCGCGGGCGCGGCCGGCGAAGTGCCGCCGGACCGCGTTGTCCAGGAGCGGGTGGTCGAGGAGCTGCGCCGGCTGCAGTCGCTGGCGCGCTCGCTGACCCGGCGACAGGCGCTGCCCCCGGGCGTGGTGCCGGGACTGGTCCCGCTTGGCCGCCCGGGTGCGGGCGTCGTGCTGCGCGAGGCGCTGGCCCCGGGATCGATGTCGCGGGCCGTGGTGCTGCGCGTGGGCGTGGGGGCGCTGGTGGCGGGGTTGCTGGGCGCGCTGTTCCACCTGGAACGTTCGTACTGGGCGGTCGCCACCGCGGTGCTCCTGCTGCACCAGGGCTTCCACTGGTCGCGCACCCTGGTGCGTTCGATCGAGCGCCTGCTCGGCACCTGGGTCGGACTGTTGCTCGCCGCGGCGGTCCTGCTGCTGCATCCGCAGGGTCTGTGGCTGGTGGCGACGGTCGTGGTGCTCCAGTTCGTGATCGAGATGTCGGTGCTGCGCAACTACGCGCTGGCGGTGGTGTTCATCACCTGCGCGGCGCTGGTGCTCGCCACCGGCGGTCATCCGGTGGAGGCGCCGGGCAGCTATGTCCTTGCGCGCGGCGTGGATACCGCGGTCGGCTGCCTGGTGGCGCTGCTGGTGTACCGGGCGATGCCCTCGCGGCCGGCCGCGACGCTGCCCGCGGAGCTGGCCGGCATCCTTCGCGGCGTGTCCGCGGTCGCGCCGCACCTGGCCCGCGGCGAGGTCGCGACGCCTGCCGCGCGCGCGCTCCGCCGCGACCTGCAGCACGCCAGCTTCGAACTCGAGGGTGCCTACGCCAGCGCCATCGAGGCTTCGCCCGCGGAACGGCGCGAGGCGGAACGGCGGTGGCCGGCGGTGGCGGCGGCGCAGCAGCTGGCGTATCGCACGCTGTCGGCGTGCTGGACCCTGGAGCCGCTGGATGCCGGAGCCGCGGCGGTACGCGCGGACGAACTGATGGCCGGCGCCAGCGTCCCGCAACTGCAGGCCGCGCTGGCCGGGTTTGCCGCCGCGGTGGTCGCAGGGCAGGCGCCGTCCGAACCCGGACCGCTGCCACGGCTGCTGGAGCGCGAACTGCGCAACCTGCACGAATCCCTGGCGCGCGAAGCAGCGCCTCCAGCCGCCGGCTGAAGCGTCGGCCGGCCCAGTTACTTGCCGCGGAACGTGGCTTACAGGATCTCGCGGATGAGTTCGACCGGCCGTCCCAGCCGGATGCCGCGCGCGGTCTGCACGAAGGGCCGCTGGATCAGGACCGGCTCGCGCACCATCGCGTCCAGCAGGGCGGCGTCGTCGAGCATCGGGTCGTCCAGGCCCAGTTCGGCATACGCCGCTTCCTTGCTGCGGATCGCGTCGCGGACCTGCAGCCCGGCACCCGCGATGAGTTCGGACAGGCGCTCGCGCGTGGGCGGGTGCTTCAGGTATTCGACGACCTCGGGCTCTACGCCGGCCTCGCGCAGCATCGCCAGCGCATTGCGCGAGGTGCTGCAGCGCGGGTTGTGGTAGATGACCGCGCTCATGCCCGGTGCTTCTTCACCCAGGCCACATAGGCATCGACCCAGCCCTGGAGGAACTTGCGGCTGCCTTCGCCGATGCCGCCGTCGCTGTCGAACAGCCCGTCCTTCGCCTGCAGGAACACTTCCGGCTGGCCCAGCGTGGGCATGTCGAGGTAGCCGGTGATCGCGCGCAGGTGCTGCTGGGCGCAGGCGGTGCCGATGGCGCCGATCGAAATGCCGACGATGCCCGCGGGCTTGCCGGCGAACGCGCTCTTCCCGTACGGGCGCGAGGCGTGGTCGATGGCGTTCTTGAGCACGCCCGGGATCGAGCGGTTGTACTCCGGGGTCACGAACAGCACGCCGTCGGCGCCGGAGATGAGCGCCTTGAGCGCCTTCGCCGGAGCGGGCTGGTCGTCGTCCTGGTCCTGGTTGTAGGGCGGGAGGTCGGCCAGGCTTGCGTATTCGAAGCCGGCACCGTCGGGAAGCAGCTTCTCGAGCCCTTCGGCCAGCGCGCGGTTCAGGGACTCGCTGCGGATACTGCCGACGAGGACGGCGATGCGGATGTCTGACATGGGGGCCACTCCGGTGGATGGCCTGCAATGATCGGGAATGTCCCGTTAAAGCTTCGTTTCCGGTCGTGCCCGCGTTGCGCCCGTCGCGCCGCTTGCGCCATGATCGAACGGAACCAAGGGAGGAGAGGAACCGATGGTATCGAACCGGATGCAGAGCGGCGGGGTGCGCGGGTGAGCCTGGAAATCGTGCCGGTGTGGAAGCAGGTGACGCCCGAGCTGTCCTCGGGGCTGATCTCGATGTGGGCGCGCAACAGCGCGCTGCCCGACCCGACCAAGGCGGCGGAGCGCGCGCAGCAGGCCGTGGCCGTGGGCCGCGACACGGAGACCGGCGCGCTCTGGGGCGTGGGCACCGCGGTGCTGGGCATCGTGCCCTCGTTCGGCCAGCCGACCTACCTCTACCGCCAGTTCTTCGACGTCGGCGCCCGCGGCCTGAAGCAGACCGTGCCCTTCCTGCAGACCATCCGCCGCACGCTGGAGGCCTACAACGCCTCGCTGCCGAAGCCCGAGTCGGTCGGCGTGATGATCGAGCTGCAGAACGACGACGTGGCCAAGAGCTACCAGGACATGTACGAGGAAGAAGTGCACGCGCACTTCATCGGCTGGTCGCCGCGCGGCAAGCAGCTGCGGGTGATGTACTTCAAGGACGCCAAGATCATGCTGGCGGCGGACGCGGTGCCGCGGCAGCGGCCGGGCGGGGCGCCGCCGCAGGCCTGAGGGGCGGGCTTCAGGCGCGCCGGAGCAGGCGCAGCCCGAACCAGTCGTCGCCGTCGTTCCAGCGTCCGGCCACGCGCAGGCCGGCCTCGGCCGCCAGCGCGTCGAAGCGGGCGTCGCTGTACTTCTGGCTCTGCTCGACGTGCATCTCCTCGCCGCGGGCGAAGGCGAAGGCCCGTCCATCCACCGTCACCACCTGGTCGCGCAGGCTTTCCAGGGTGGTGACGATGCGGCCCTCCGCGGCGACGTAGCGCGCGCGGTGGGCGAAGGCGGCGAGGTCGAAGTCGCTGCCGACGTCGCGGTTGAGCCGGCGCAGCAGGTTGAGCGTGAACTCGGCGGTGACGCCGGCAGCATCGTTGTACGCGGCCTCGATGATGGCGGGATCCTTTTCCAGGTCGATGCCGACGAGCGCTGCGCCGTTTTCGCCCATGGTGTCGCGCATCGCCGCCAGCAGCCGGACCGACTCGTCGCGGCTGAAGTTGCCCAGGGTCGAGCCGGGGAAGAACACCAGGGCCGAGGCCGCCGCCCGCGACGGCTGCGGCAGCGGGACGGCCTGCGTGAAGTCGGCCAGCACCGGCAGCACTTCCACGTCGCCGAACTCGCGGTCCAGGCGCCCGGCGCTGGCGGTCAGCGCCGAGCGCGAGATCTCGATCGGGGTGTAGGCCACCGGATCGTCGAGCGCATCGAGCAGCAGCCGCGTCTTGCGTCCGCTGCCGCTGCCGTACTCGACCACGTGCGCGCGCGGGCCGATGGCGGCAGCGATCGCCGGGCCGAGGTCGGCGAGCATCGCCAGCTCCAGGCGGGTGGGGTAGTACTCGGGCTGGCGGGTGATGGCCTCGAACAGCTCCGAGCCGCGCTGGTCGTAGAAGTACTTCGACGGCAGGCGTTTCGGGCTGGAAGACAGCCCGCGCAGCACGTCGCCGGCGATGTCGTCCGCGCTGGGATGCAGGTCGGTGAGCTTGAGGTCGGTGGTCAATCGAGGTCCTTGGCCAGGCGCAGGCCGGAGAACTGCCAGCGCGCGTGGGGTGCGAAAAAGTTGCGGTAGCTGGCGCGCGCATGGCCGCGCGGCGTGGCGCAGCTGCCGCCGCGCAGGACCAGCTGGCCGCTCATGAACTTGCCGTTGTACTCGCCCAGGGTGCCGGCCAGCGGACGGAAGCCGGGCCAGGGCGCATAGGCGCTGGAGGTCCACTCCCAGGCGTTGCCGAACAGGCCCAGCGGGGCGGTGCTGCGGCCAAGGGTGCCGTCCACGGCGACCGGGTGCAGGGGCGCGCCGTCGTCGGCGAAGTTGCCTTCCGCCGGCAGTCCCGCGGCGGCGGCTTCCCACTCGGCTTCGGTGGGCAGGCGCGCACCCGCCCAGTGTGCGAAGGCGTCGGCCTCGTAGTGGCTGAGATGGCATGCGGGCGCATCGGGATCGCGCTCGCGCCAGCCGCCCAGCGTGAACTCGCGCGCGCCGTCCTCGTGCCAGTACAGCGGCCGCGCCCAGGCTTCGCGCTGCACGAGGTCCCAGCCGTCGCTGAGCCAGAGCGACGGGGTGCGGTAGCCACCGTCGGCGACGAAGGCGGCGAACTGGGCATTCGACACCGGCTGTTCGGCCAGCGCGTGCGCGGGCACCAGCACGCGGTGACGCGGGGTTTCGTTGTCGTAGGCAAAGGCGCTGCCAGCGCCCGGCCAGCGCGGCGCGCCGATCTTGACGATGGCCTCGCCCCGGCGCAGCCAGCGCGGGTCGCCACCGGCCGTGCCGGCGGTCGCGGGCGCGGCGGGAACCGGCAGGTCGTTGCGGTAGGCCGGCGCCAGCGGGTTGCACCAGAGTGCGTGCTTGATGTCGGTGAGCAGCAGCTCCTGGTGCTGCTGCTCGTGGTGGGTGCCGAGCAGGAGCACGTCGCGCGTGGCGTCATCGAAGCGGCCTTCGTCGAGGCCGCGCAGCACGCGCTCGTCCACCGCGTCGCGCCAGGCCAGCACCTCGGCCAGCGACGGCCGCGACACCTGCCCGCGCAGCGCCCGCGGGTGGCGCTCGCCGGCACCGACGTAGTAGCTGTTGAAGAGGTAGTCCCAGCCGTCCGGGATCGCGGCCGGATCGTCCAGCACGAAGCGGGCGAAGAACCAGGTGGTGTGCGCCAGGTGCCATTTCGCCGGGCTGGCGTCGGGCATGGACTGGATCTGGGCATCCTCCGCCGACAGCGGCGCGGCGAGTGCGCGCGTGCGTGCACGGACCTCCGCGTAGCGATGGCGGAGGTCGTGCGTGGCGTCGGCCGTGGGTGGCGCGACGGCGTCGGCTGCCGGGAGAGCGGGCATGGGCGCAGGGTAGCGCGGGGCGGCTACGGCTGCGTGAAACGCGGATCCCGCAAGTTCGGCCCCATCCCCATGCGGCAGATGGGGGCGAAGCTTGCGGGAAAGTGGCTTACACCACGTCCGGCTCGCTGAACGCCTCCGGCTCGTCCTCGGCCGAGCCAATCGGAATGCAGCTGCAGAACACGTTCTTGTCGCCGTGCACGTTGTCCACGCGCGCCACCGGCGGCCAGTACTTCTGCAGGCGCAGCGAAGGCAGCGGGAACACCGCCAGCTCGCGCGGGTAGGCATGCGTCCACTCGCTGGCCGAGGCCTGCGCCGCGGTGTGCGGGGCGTGCTTGAGCGGGTTGTCCTCGCGGTCCAGGCGGCCGTCCTCGATCGCGCGGATCTCCTCGCGGATCTGGATCATGGCGTCGATGAAGCGGTCGAGTTCGTGCATCGACTCGCTCTCGGTCGGCTCCACCATCAGCGTGCCCGAGACCGGGAAGCTGAGCGTGGGCGCATGGAAGCCGAAGTCGATCAGGCGCTTGGCCACGTCCTCCGCGCCGACGCCGGTGGCGTCCTTGAGCGGGCGCAGGTCGAGGATGCACTCGTGCGCGACCAGTCCGTTGCGGCCGGTATAGAGGGTGGGGTAGTGCGGCTCGAGGCGCTTCGCCACGTAGTTGGCGTTGAGCAGGGCGACCTGGGTCGCGCGGCGCAGGCCTTCGGCGCCCATCAGCGCGATGTACATCCAGCTGATCGGCAGGATGCTGGCCGAGCCGTGGGTGGCCGCCGAGACCATGCCGACTTCGCCCTCGCCCCCGAATGCGCGCGGCAGGAAGGGCGCCAGGTGCGACTTCACCGCGCAGGGGCCGACGCCCGGGCCGCCGCCGCCGTGCGGGATGCAGAAGGTCTTGTGCAGGTTGAGGTGGCTGACGTCCGAGCCCCACTTGCCGGGGCGGGCGACGCCGCACAGGGCGTTCATGTTGGCACCGTCGGTGTACACCTGGCCGCCGTGGGCGTGGACGATTTCGCAGATCTCGACCACGTCCTCCTCGAACACGCCGTGCGTGGAAGGGTAGGTGATCATGATCGCCGCCAGGCGGTCGGAATACTTCTCCGCCTTGGCGCGGATGTCCTCGACGTCGACGTTGCCGTTCGAATCGCAGCGGGTCACGACCACGGTCATGCCGACCATCTGCGCCGAGGCCGGGTTGGTGCCGTGCGCGGACTCCGGGATCAGGCAGATGTCGCGGTGGCCTTCGCCCTCCGACGCCAGGTACGCGCGGATCGCCAGCAGGCCGGCGAACTCGCCCTGGGCGCCGGAGTTGGGCTGGAAGCTGACCGCGTCGTAGCCGGTGATCTCGGCCAGCATCGCCTCCAGGCCGTCGATCAGCTCCCGATAGCCCTCGGCCTGCTCGGCCGGTGCCAGCGGATGGATCTGGCTGAACTCCGGCCAGGTGATCGGGATCATCTCGGCGGTGGCGTTGAGCTTCATGGTGCACGAGCCCAGCGGGATCATCGTGCGGTCCATGGCCAGGTCCTTGTCGGCCAGGGCGCGCATGTAGCGCAGCAGTTCGTGCTCGCTGTGGTGGGTGTTGAACACCGGGTGGGTCAGGTAGGGCGTGGTGCGCGACAGGCCGGCGGGCAGGGCGTCGGCGGTGGCGGCGTCGAGCGCGTCGATGTCATCGACCGCGGCGCCGAACAGCGCGGCCAGCGCCGCCACGTCCTCGCGGGTGGTGGTCTCGTCCAGGCTGATGCCGACGCTGCCGTCGTCGATCGCGCGCAGGTTGATGCGCGCCTCGCGGGCCTTGGCGTGCACGGCCGCGGCGTCGACGCCGGTGACGTGCAGGGTGTCGAAGTAGCCTTCGCCCACGGCCACGCCGGCCTTGCCGAGCGCGGCGGCCAGGATCGCGGCGAAGCGGTGCACGCGGCGGGCGATGCGCTCCAGGCCCTCCGGGCCGTGGTAGACGGCGTACATGCTCGCCATCACCGCCAGCAGCACCTGCGCGGTGCAGATGTTGGAGGTCGCCTTCTCGCGGCGGATGTGCTGCTCGCGGGTCTGCAGGGTGAGGCGGTAGGCGGGGTTGCCCTCGGTGTCGACGGAGACGCCGATCAGGCGGCCCGGCATCGAGCGCTTGAAGGCGTCGCGGCAGGCCATGAAGCCGGCGTGCGGGCCGCCGAAGCCGAAGGGCACGCCGAAGCGCTGGGTGTTGCCGACCACGATGTCCGCGCCCCATTCGCCGGGCGCCGCGATCAGGGTCAGCGCCAGCAGGTCGGAGGCCACCGCGACGATGCCCTGGCGCGCGTGCACGGCCTCGGCCACGGCGCGGTAGTCGTTGATGCGGCCGAAGGTGTCGGGGTACTGCAGCAGCACGCCGTAGCTGTCGACCGTCGCCGCGTCGGCGTCGTCGCCCACGTGCAGCTCGATGCCCAGGCCGCCGGCGCGGGTGCGCAGCACTTCGAGCGTCTGCGGATGCACGTTCTTCGAGACGAAGAAGAGGTTGGACTTCGACTTCGCCGAGCGCTTGGCCAGGGTCATCGCCTCGGCCGCCGCGGTGGCCTCGTCGAGCAGCGAGGCGTTGGCGATCTCCATGCCCGTCAGGTCGGCGACCATGGTCTGGAAGTTGATCAGCGCCTCCATGCGGCCCTGCGAGATCTCCGCCTGGTAGGGCGTGTAGGCCGTGTACCAGGCCGGGTTCTCGAGGATGTTGCGCAGGATGACGTTGGGGACGTGGGTGTCGTAGTAGCCCTGTCCGATGAAGCTGCGGAAGACGGTGTTGCGGTCGGCGATGGCGCGGATCTTCGCCAGCGCGTCGACCTCGGTCATCGGCGGCGGCAGGTCGAGCGCGCCGGCGGAGCGGATCGAGCCGGGAACGATGGCGTCGGTCATCGCATCGAGCGACGCGTGGCCGACCACGTCGAGCATGTGCGCGATCTCGGCGTCGTTGGGGCCGATGTGGCGCGAGACGAAGGCGTCGTGGTGCTCGAGCGAGCGGAGGGAGGCGGGCTTGGACATGGCGGTCGGGACTCTGGCGGGCGCGGGAGGGCCGCGTGCACGCACGCGGGGCGCCCCTCTGTCCTTTTGCCTGAGAGTTCGGGACGGGCGCGGAGCCTGTCCCATGCACCTTCGGCGCCGGGTTTGACCGGTCTCTCCAGAGTTGTCCCAGCCGGCGGTACGTGGGCCTGAGCGATTACGGGCGTTGCGCCTTCGGCAGCCGGTGCCCGGTGGATCGGGGCGGCTTCTCCCGCTGGAGGGTCTAGCCCGGCGATTATAGCCCGCCCGGCGGCCGGCCCGGGATCGGTCAGTTCCATGGGCGTCGGGGCGGGTGGGGACGGGGAGCCGGTATGCTTGCCGCCCATGCCCCCGCACCTCCCCAAGTCCATGGGCCGCCTGGCCTTGCTGCTGGCCGGGCTGTCGATGTTCGGCCCGTTCTCGATCGACGCCATCTTCCCGGCGTTCCCGGCCATGGGCGTGTCGCTGGGCGCCGACAAGCTGGCCATGCAGCAGACCATCAGCGCCTACCTGGTGGCCTATGCGCTGATGAGCCTGGTGCACGGCCCGCTGTCGGACGCCATCGGCCGCCGCAAGGTCATCCTGGGCGGGCTGCTGGTGTTCATCGCGGCCTCGGTGGGCTGCGCCCTGGCCAACGACCTGGCGACCATGCTGGTGTTCCGCGCCCTGCAGGGCCTGTCGGCGGGCGTGGGCCTGATCGTGGGCCGCGCCGTGATCCGCGACCTGCTCCACGGCGACGACGCGCAGCGGCTGATGAGCCAGGTGTCGATGATCTTCGGCATCGCGCCCGCGATCGCACCGGTGATCGGCGGCTGGATCCTGGGCTGGGGCGAATGGCACGACATCTTCTGGTTCCTGGTCGGCTTCGCCGTGCTGCTGTTCGCGGCGACCTGGGCCTGGCTGCCCGAAACCCACCCTGCGGAAAACCGCAGCCCGCCGGTGCCGCGGCGGATGCTGCGCGACTACGTGCTGATCTTCGCCAATCGGCGCTTCCAGCGGCTGGCGGCGGCGGGTGCGCTGAACTTCGCGGCGCTGTTCCTGTACATCGCCTCGGCGCCGGCCTTCGTGCTCGACCTGCTGAAGCTCGACGAGCGCAGCTTCGCCTGGTTCTTCGGGCCGATGATCGGCGGGATGATGCTCGGCGCCTTCACCTCAGGTCGCGTCGCGGGGCGGATGCCGCACGTGGTGCAGGTGAACATCGGCTTCGCCTGCTGCGGGCTGGCCGCGCTGGGCAACGTCGCCTACGGCCTGCTGGTCGAGGTGCCCACGGTGCCGTGGGCAGTGCTGCCGGTGGCGCTGTGCGCCTTCGGCGTGGCGATGGTGTTCCCGGTGCTGACCCTGGCGGTGCTCGACATGTATCCGCGGCAGCGTGGCTCGGCCTCCTCGCTGCAGGCCTTCACCAGCCTCGCGCTCAATGCAGCGGTGGCGGGCCTGCTGTCACCGCTGGTGAGCGGCTCGATGCTGACGCTGGCGGTCGCCGCGGCGGTGTTCACCACGGCGGCCTGGCTGGTGTGGCGACTGGAGCGCTACCGGATCAAGCGGCTGCCGGCGGGGCAGTGCGAGCCGGGGATGCCAGACCCGGCTGAGCACGTGTAGGTACTGTCGGGGTCCTGCCTTATTCCCCGTCCGGAGCGGCAGCGACCGGAGCCGCGGCCGCCGCCTGCCAGCCGCAGGTCTTGCCCTCGTTCTGCTCCACCAGCCATTCCTGCAGCGGCGCGAAGTACTCCAGCACCGCCGACGCGTCCATGGTCTCGCCGCCGGTCAACTCCTTGAGCGTCTGCTGCCAGGGCTGGCTGTTGCCCTTGGACAGCATCGCCCAGAACTTCTCGCCCGCGGCCGGGTTGCCGGCGAAGCTGCACTCGTTGAGCGGGCCGTCGTGGCCGGCGGCGTCGCACAGGGCCTTGTAGAACTGGAACTGCAGCACGTGCGAGAGGAAGTAGCGCGTATACGGGGTATTGCCCGGCACGTGGTACTTCGCGCCCGGGTCGAAGAACTCCTCGCCGCGCGGGGTGGCCGGGGCGACGCCCTGGTACTTCGCCTTCAGGTCCCACCAGGCCTGGTTGTAGTTGCCAGGCGCGATCGAACCGTCGAACACGCCCCAGCGCCAGCGGTCGATCATCAGGCCGAAGGGCAGGAAGGCGACCTTGCTGAGCGCCATGCGCATCTGCGCGTTGATCAGCGCCTCGTGGCCCGGCGCCTGGCCTTCGACCAGGCCGATCGACTGCAGGTAGCTGGGCGTCATCGACAGCACGATGGTGTCGCCGATGGCCTCGTGGAAGCCGTCGTGCGCGCCGTTCTGGAACATCGGCGGCTGCTGGCCGTAGGCCAGGTAGTAATAGACGTGGCCCAGCTCGTGGTAGATGGTGGTGAAGTCTTCCTCGTTGGGCTTGATGCACATCTTGGTGCGCACGTCGCTGGCGTCGGCGTTCATCTGCCAGGCGCTGGCATGGCAGACCACCTCGCGGTCGCGCGGCTTGATGAACTGGGTCTTCTCCCAGTACGACTCCGGCAGCGCCGGCATGCCCAGCGAGGTGTAGAACTCCTCCGCCTGGCGGGTCATGGCCTTCGCATGCTCCAGCTGGGCGCCGCGCACGATCTCCACGCGCTCGTCGGTCGGCAGCAGCGCGTTCTCGCGGGTCAGCCGCTGGTTGAGCGCGGCCTGGTACTGGCGCTCCAGCGCGCCGCTGACGTCGAGCTGGCTGGCGTTGGGATAGGGCGCCAGCATCGACCAGAGGTTGCTCCAGTCCTGCTGCCACATGTTGCCCATCAGGTGCGCGGGCAGCATGCCGTTGACCGAGCCCTTGCCGGGATACTCGGCTTCCAGGCGCGTGCGCGCATAGCAGTGCAGCTGCTCGTAAAGCGGTTCCACCTGGCCCCAGAGGCGGTCGGTCTCGGTGGCGAGCTCGGCCGGGGTCATGTCGTAGCCGGCGCGCCAGAGTTCGCCGGCGTCGGCGAAGCCGAGGTCGCGCGCGCCCTCGTTGACCAGGCCGGCGAAGCGCACGTAGTCCTCGCGCATCGGCTGGGAGATGGTGTGCCAGCCTTCCCAGGCCTCGAGCTGGGCGTCGTAGTCGCGGTCGTTGCGCAGCACGTCCTCCAGCTCGCCGAGCTGGCGGCAGCGGCGGGCGTCGCCTTCGCCGGTGCAGTACTCGCCGCGGCCGTAGGCGCCCTCCATCTTGCTGGCCAGGCGCGTGAGCTCGGACAGCTTGGCGGGATCGCGCGGCGGCGGCATCGAGGTGCCGAGCTTGAGCAGGCTGATCGCACGCTCGGTGGCCGGCGACATCGCCTTGCCCTCGAAGCGCCGCGACTGCTCGACCCACTGCTGGGTGCGGGCGAGGTAGCGTTCGTTGCCCTTGGACGACAGCAGTTCGCTGTCGTCGTTGCTGTAGGTCGCGGCGACCCACTGCGATGCGGTGAGCTCCGGCATCAGCTCGGCGAACTCGCGGTTCACGCGGGCGATGAACTCGTCGGCGGTTTCCTTCTCGAGCTGGGCCTGCGAGGGGCCGCCGTCGGGGCCGGGGGCGTCGGAGGGGCCGCGCGAGCAGGCGGCGAGGGCCAGGCCGGCGGCGATGGCGATGACGAGGCGGGTGCGTGGCTTCACGGGGTTTCTCCGGTGGCGCCGGCGGCGGCGCGAAACCCCCGCAGGCTAGTGGGCGGGTGGCGCAGCCGCAAGGGGCAGCGCGTCAGGCCGAGGGCAGGCCGCGGGCGGCGAGCCAGGCGCGCGCATCGTCGGCGTCGCCTTCGAACCAGGCGCGGGTGGAGCCGAGGCGGAAGCTGTAGCCCCAGGCGTCCATGTCGGCCATCAGGCGGTCGCGGCCGACGCCGGGCAGGGCGTCGGCCAGCACGATCTGCAGGCAGCAGGTTGCGTCTTCCTCGGGTACGGAATCGGTGGCGTCGGTGTGCACCAGGGCGCGGCGCTCCGGCGGCAGCACGATCAGGTGGCAGGCCTCGTGCAGCAGCGAGTGCACCGGGGTATCGGCGCGGGCGTAGACGGTGGCACCGATGATCCCGGCCTCGGGCTCGCCCCAGTAGCTGCCGGGAATCGGCGCGCCGTCGTCGACGGCGATGAGTTCGAGACCGTGGCTGGCGAGCAGCGTCGCGGCATCGGCGAAGGCGATGTCACCCAGCCGCAGCACATCCGGGGCGTCCGCTGTTGTGGGAGCGGCTACAGCTGCTCCCACAGGGATGGGGTCCACGGGTACCGCCGCCACGGGCTCAGTTGGCCGCCGCGCGCTCGTCGGTCAGGGCGACGCTGATGTCGAGCACGTCATGCTCGCCATCCTTGACCAGGTCGACCTTGACCGCGTCGACGTCGACGCTGACGTACTTGCGGATCACTTCCAGCAGCTCGCGCTGCAGCAGCGGCAGGTAATCCGGCGCGCCGCGGCTGCTGCGCTCCTGGGCGACGATGATCCGCAGCCGCTCCTTGGCGATCGACGCGGTGTTCTTCTTGGCCTTCAGGAAATCGAACATGCCCATGCCTCAACCCCCGAACAGCTTGCTGAAGAAACCCTTCTTCTCCAGCTGGGTGAAGCGCATCGGCCGCTCCTCGCCGAGGATGCGCGCGACGGCGTCGTCATAGGCCTGCCCGGCCGGCGATTCCATGTCCAGGATCACCGGCTCGCCCTTGTTGGAGGCATTGAGCACGTCGCCCGACTCGGGGATCACGCCCACCGTCTTCAGGCCGAGCACCTCCTCGACGTCGGTGATCGACAGCATCTCGCCGCCTTCCACGCGCTGCGGGTTGTAGCGCGTGAGCAGCAGGTGCGACCTGATCGGCTCGCCGCCCTCGGCCCTGCGGGTCTTGGAGTCGAGCAGGCCGATGATGCGGTCCGAGTCGCGCACCGAGGACACCTCGGGGTTGACCACCACCACGGCCTGGTCGGCGAAGTACATCGCCAGGAAGGCGCCCTTCTCGATGCCGGCCGGCGAGTCGCAGATGATGAATTCGAAGCCGTCGGCGTCGAGTTCCTTGAGCACCTTCTCCACGCCCTCGCGGTTGAGCGCGTCCTTGTCGCGCGTCTGCGACGCGGCGAGCACGTACAGGTTGTCGAAGCGCTTGTCCTTGATCAGGGCCTGCTTCAGCGTGGCCTCGCCCTGGGTGACGTTGACGAAGTCGTACACCACGCGGCGCTCGCAGCCCATGATCAGGTCGAGGTTGCGCAGGCCGACGTCGAAGTCGATGACTGCGGTCTTCTTGCCGCGACGCGCCAGGCCGCAGGCCAGGCTCGCGCTGGTGGTGGTCTTGCCGACGCCGCCCTTGCCGGACGTGACTACGATGATCTCGGCCAAAGTCTCTCTCCTGTGTGCGCGCTTCTCAGTCGAGCGCTGCTATTTTCAGCTGGTCGCCATCCAGCCAGACCTGCACGGCCTTGCCGCGCAGCTCCACCGGGATGTCTTCCAGCACCTTGTAGTGTCCCGCCACGGCCACGAGTTCGGCGTGGAACTCGCGGCAGAAGATACGTGCCTTTGCGTTGCCCTGCGCGCCGGCCAGGGCGCGGCCGCGCAGCGCGCCGTAGATGTGGATGGAGCCGTCGGCGATGACCTCGGCGCCGGCGCCCACGGCGGCCAGCACGGTGAGGTCGCGGTTGTCGGCGTAGACCTGCTGGCCCGAGCGCACCGAGGTGGCCTGCATCAGTCCCGGGCCGCCGCTGCGGGGAGATGCTTCGGCCGCCGCTTCGGGGCGGGGCGCCTCCGCGGTCCGGGCCGGCTTCGCAGCCTCGGGCGCGGGCGCCGTGGCGGCGGGCGCGGCGTCGGCGGGCTCGTACTGGGCGCGGAACCTGGCCAGCAGCGGCAGGCCCAGCTCCACCGCCAACTGCTCGTTCTCGCTGCTGCCCCAGGCCAGGGCCACGGGCAGGGCGCCGGCCTCGCGCAGGGCGTCGAGCAGGGCGCGCGCGGTGGCCACGTCGGGAAGCGCCGGCAGGCCGCCGAAGTCGACGACCACGGCGCCGCGTGCGAACAGCTTGGGCGCCCGCTGCACGCGGTCGCGCATCTCGGCCGCGAGCCGTTCGATGTCGAGGCTGCGGACGCGCAGGTTGGCGATACCGACCTGGCCGATCCGCAGGTCGCCGGCGAGTTCGAAGTCCTGCGCCTGCGCGCCCCGGGTATTCGCCATCATCGGGTGCCCGTCGCCAGTCGGGCCTCGCCGCGCGGGCGCGAACGGGCCAGCCACGGGGCATCGGGGAGGTCGTCGCCGTAGGTGTCGCGGACCCAGGCGTAGCTGCACAGGTCCTTGGTCAGCATCGAGGCGCGGATGCCGGTGTCGGGCATCACGTGCTGGCCGACCTCGCGGAAGCCGAAGCTGCCGTGGAAGATGCGCGCGGTGTCGCTGTCGTGCTCGACGAAGACCTCGCAGGCCAGCACCGGGTAGCGGAGCTCGGCATAGCCCTGGACGTCGGCGTACATGGTGCGGCCGACGCCGCCGCCGCGGCGGCGGCTGGCCACGACCACGCGGTCGATGTACATGAACTCGGGGTGGCGCTCGGCGAACCAGGCGAAGTTGCTGCTGTCGTGGCCGCGGCGCGAGCCGAAGCCGACCAGGAAGCCGGCGAGGGTGCCGTCGCGCTCGGCGACGCGGAAATAGTCGGCGGTGTCGTGGAACCTGCGCAACCGCGCGGCATCGAGCGGCAGGATGGAGGGACCGGCGGCGTTGTTCAGGGCAAGGACGGAATCCAGCTCGTGCTCGCGCACGTCGCGGACGACAATCGACATTCCAGACTCCGTGGTGTGGCCAATGACGCCAACGTCGCGCGCGGTGGCCGGGGGCCAGCGTGGCGCGTCCGTGGACAGCGGCGATTATCGCATGCCGCCGATCCGGCGGGCGAACGCGGCCATGACTTCCGGACCGTAGCCGCGGCCGCGGTTGCGCCTACCATGCGGCCATGCTCGCGCGTTTCGACCACAACCGGCTGCTGCGTTACGCGGGACTGTTCACCTGGGGGGTGATCGGCCTGCCGCTGCTGCTGCTGACCCTGCCGCAGCCTGACGGCGACGGCGGGATGGCGGCGGCCGCCCCCGGCGGGCTGCAGGCCTGGATCGCCTGGGCGGTGTTCGGCGCCAGCTATGCCTGGTTGACCCGTGGCCTGGGCCGGCAGCGCGCCGGCGCGGTGGACCGGGTGCTCCTCGCGGGGCTGGCCGGCGGTGCGATCGCGATCAGCTACTACAGCCAGAGCGGCCTGGGCAGCATCCTGCTGATGGTGCTGGCCAGCGTCCTGCCCTGGCTGCTGCCGGCCTGGCAGGGGGTGGCCCTGCTGGTGCTGTGCGAGTTCGTGATCGTGCCGGTGTACGTGCGCGGCTTCGATTTCTCCTGGGGCGAGGCGGTGCTCCAGGCCAGCCTGTACGTGGGTTTCACCGGCTTCGCCTTCGTCACCGGCCTGGTGGCGCGCCAGCAGGCCCTGGCCCGCGACGAGCAGCGCCGCCTGAATGCGGAGCTGCGCGCCACCCGCGCCCTGCTGGCCGAAAGCGTGCGCGTGAACGAGCGCACCCGGATCTCGCGCGAGCTGCACGATCTGCTGGGCCACCACCTGACCGCACTCAGCCTCAACCTGGAGGTGGCCAATCACCTCACCAGCGGCAAGGCCCAGGAACACGTGGGCCAGGCCCACACTCTGGCGCGCCTGCTGCTCTCGGACGTGCGCGAGGCGGTCAGTCAGATCCGCGGCAACGAGACGATCGACATGGCCGCGACCCTGGAGCCGCTGGCCGGCAACGTGCCGGGGCTGAAGGTCGAGATGCGTCTGCCGCGCCCGTTCCCGATGGAAGACCCCGAGCGCGCCCACGTGCTGCTGCGCTGCACCCAGGAGATCATCACCAACGCCGTGCGCCACGCCCAGGCCAGCATGCTGCAGCTGCAGTACGCGCTGGAGCGCGGTGCGGTGCGCCTGGTCGCCCGCGACGACGGCCGCGGCGCCGACGGTTTCACCGCCGGCAACGGCCTGCGCGGCATGCGCGAGCGGCTGGCGGCGTATGGTGGCGAGGTTGAGGCGGAAACCGCGCCGGGGCAGGGTTTCACCCTGCGCCTGCGACTGCCGCTGGACGACGTCGCCGACATCGCGATACCCGCGGCGGAGCCGTCCGGCCCGCCGGGAACCCCCATGGAGGCCACATGACGACCACCGGAAACCCCGAGGCGCCGGCGCGCGCGATCCGCGTCTGCCTGGTCGACGACCAGACCCTGGTGCGCCAGGGCATCCGCTCGCTGCTGGCGCTCGACGACGGCATCGAAGTGGTCGCCGAGGCCGTGGACGGCCGCCAGGCCGTCGAGATGATCCCCGGCATCGCCCCGGACGTGGTGCTGATGGACATGCGCATGCCGGTGATGTCCGGGCTGGAGGCGCTGCAGGCGCTCTCCCGCGCCGGCACCCTGCCGCCGACCATCATCCTCACCACCTTCGACGACGACCAGCTGGTGCTGGCCGGGCTCAAGGCCGGGGCCAAGGGCTACCTGCTCAAGGACGTGTCGCTGGAACAGCTGGTGGGCGCCATCCGCACCGTGGCCGGTGGCGGTTCGCTGGTGCAGCCGGCGGTCACCCAGCGCCTGCTCTCGGGCCTGGAGCACATGCGCAACGATTTCGTCAGCCTGGATCGCCCCGACCCCCTGACCGACCGCGAGACCGAGATCCTGCGCCTGATGGCCTCGGGCTTCTCCAACAAGGAGATCGCCAACTCGCTGGGCGTGGCCGAGGGCACGATCAAGAACCACGTGTCCAACATCCTCAGCAAGCTCGGGGTCCGCGACCGCACGCGGGCCGTGCTCAAGGCCTTCGAGCTGCAGCTGGTCTGAGCACTCGCGGGGCCACGGGCCCCGGAAGGCGCCCCCTGAGGGTGCCGGAGTGAAATTCGCGCGGCGGAGAGGTCGCGACGACGCCGGCAATCTTGCTAGGATTGCCGGTCTGCGCCCCGGCCCCGTGCCGGTCCTGGTCCCGGAGAACCCTGAATGACCCGTTTGCTCGAGCTCCTGATTTCCATGGCGATCGTCGCCGTGCTGTTCGTGATCGTCGGCGTGCTGCTGCCGTCCAGCCGCTCCCTGACCGAAAGCGTCGAGACCAACCGCAAGATGGCGATCGTGTTCGACACGCTCAACAGCTTCAAGCGCTTCGGCGACTGGCACCCCTTCGCGCTGGGCGACGTCAAGCTGAACCGCTCGGGCCCGGAATCGGGCGTTGGCGCCCGCATCGACTACGACTCCGAAGTCTCGGGCGTGGGCAAGGGCAGCTGGGAGATCGCCGAGTCCGAGCAGGACGCGCGCGTGGTCTACAGGATCGAGGACGACAAGCGTGGCTCCGACAAGAGCACCTCGTTCACGCTGACCCCGACCGGCCGCGGTGGCCGCAACATCGAGATCACCCAGAACTACCGGGTCGACTACGGCTGGGACCTGCTGGGTCGCTACGCGGGCCTCTACGTCAGCCGCAACGTGGGTGACACCATGAAATTCGGCCTCGGCCGCCTGACCAACATGCTGGCCTCGGTGCCGAACTTCGACTATCGCGTCGACGGTTCGATGCTGACCGGCCTCGAGGTCGCCGAGATCCCGGCCGAGAACCTGCTCGTGGTCAACGCCGGCGCGATCGAGCGCAACAACGAAGTCATCAAGAAGGCGATGAAGGACAACGTCGAGTGGATCAAGCGCACCATGGACGAGAGCGGCCTGGAACCGGTCGGCCCGGTGCGCATCGTGACCACCGAGTTCGCGCGTGACACCTACACCTTCGACGTGGTCCAGGCCGTGCGCCGCAAGGGCAGCGGCGCTGCCGACGCGGACGATGCCGGTGCGGATGCCAGCACCGCCGACGCCGCCGAAGGCGACGAGGGCGAGGAATCGCCGGCCGTGGCGCGCTTCGTGCCGACCGCCTCCGAGGCCATCGACGAGGATTCGGTCAAGCTCCAGGGCCCGGTGACCTACGTCCGCAGCGAGCCCGTGCGCGTGGCCCGCGGCAGCTACAAGGGCTACATGGCCGAGCTCGACGCCGCCCGCAACGCCACCCGTGCCTGGGCCCTGACCCAGGGCGAGGAGGCCATCGGCCGCCCGTACGAGTACTACCTCAACGGCATCGACACCGCCTTCACCGCCGACGGCCAGTTCCAGGTGTTCTGGAACCTGAAGCAGTAAGCGCGACGGAAGGACCGCGACATCGAGTCCGACCCCGGGACGCCGCATCGAAGGATGCGGCGTTTCGCGTTTGAGGAACCTGGAGGTCCAATGAGCGAAGCGGGAACAACGTTGTCGCGGGTCCTGGCCTCGACCGGAGCGGTGCTGGCCGCGGCCGCGGTGGCCCTCGCCGCCTATGCCTCGCACGCCGCCGGCCCGGAGGCGGGCGCACGGCTTGGCCTGGCGGCGGCCTTCGCCTTCGGCCACGGCCTTGCGCTGGCCGCGCTGGCGCCGCGCGCGAACGGGCGGCTGGCGACGCTGGCGCTGTGCGGCCTGCTGCTGGGCGTGCTGCTGTTCGCCGGCTCGCTGGCCGGGGCGCATTTCATGGGCCTGCCGACCCGGCTCGCGCCGATCGGCGGCAGCCTGATGATCCTCGGCTGGCTGGCCCACGCCGTCGCGGCCTGGAGGCGCTGAGGCCATGCCCCGCTACCGCCGCGGCTACGACACCCTGGAGGCCGAGGCCTGGCTGGCCCGGCGCGACCGCCGCCTGGGCACCTGGATCCGCCGCCTGGGGCCGATCGAGGCCGACCCGCGCTGGCGCCGCGGCTTCGACCCTGTCGACGCGCTGGCGCGGGCGATCCTGTACCAGCAGCTGAGCGGCAAGGCGGCGGCGACCATCGTCGGCCGGGTCGAGGCCGCGATCGGCAGCACCCGCTTCCACTGCGACACCCTGGGCCGCGTCGACGATGCGGCGCTGCGGGCCTGCGGCGTCTCCGGCAACAAGGCGCTGGCCCTGCGCGACCTCGCCGCGCGCGAGGCCCGCGGCGAGATCCCCGACCTGCGCCGGATGTCGGTGATGGATCCGGACGCGATCGTCGCCGCCCTGGTCCCGGTGCGCGGCATCGGCCGCTGGACGGTGGAGATGATGCTGATGTTCCGCCTGGGCCGCCCGGACGTGCTGCCGGTCGACGACCTCGGCATCCGCAAGGGCGCCCAGCTCCTGGACCGCGCCGAAGCCATGCCTACCCCGCGAGAACTCGCCGCCCGCGGCGAACGCTGGGGCCCCTTCCGCACCCATGCCGCGCGCTACCTCTGGCGCATCGCCGACTCCGCCACTGCTGCTACGACACCGACGAAGCGTTCGCAGGATTGAGGCGAAGAGCTTTTGGCCACGGATGAACGCGGATGGACGCGGATTTACGCGGATAGAGCAGAAGCTTTTTTAGCCACGGATTTGCGCGGATTGCGCGGATCTGGCCGAGGCCAGTGCCGGCAAAGCGCGCTGCGCAAAGTTCTTCTTCCAATATAGGCTTCTGGCGAGCTGTCTCATGGCGGCCCTGTGCCCCACGCTTGCCCCGGCCAGATCCGCGCAATCCGCGCAAATCCGTGGCCAAAGAACCTCCGTCCCGTCCGAAGCCCAGACGTCAGGCGTTCGGAGCGAGGAGCGTGAGCAGGGCGCGGGCGGCGTGGAGGCGTTCTTCGGGGGTGGGGAGTTCCAGGGTCAGGCGCAGGGTGTCGGGGCCATCCATGCGGTAGTGCTTGGGCTGGCCCTGGACCAGGCGGATGATCGCCATCGGGTCGACCGAGGGTTTCTCTACGAACTTCACGCGGCCGCCGCTGGCGCCGAGGTCGATCTTGGCGATGCCCAGCGCCGTGGCCTGCAGCTTCAGTTCGGCGGTCGCGAACAGCAGCTTGGCGGGGTCGGGCAGCAGGCCGAAGCGGTCGATCATCTCCACCTGCAGTTCGCGCAGGGCCTCGGCGTCGCGCGCGGAGCTGATGCGCTTGTACAGGGTCAGGCGCGTGTGCACGTCGGGCAGGTAGTCCTCGGGGATCAGCGCCGGGGCGTGCAGTTCGACCTCGGCGCCGCGCGAGGCGGTGCCGTCGACGTCGGGCAGCTCGCCGCGCTTGATGCTGCGCACCGCGCGCTCCAGCAGCTCGGTGTAGAGGCTGAAGCCGACCTGGGCCATCTGCCCGCTCTGGTCTTCGCCCAGCAGTTCGCCGGCGCCGCGGATTTCGAGGTCGTGGGTGGCCAGGGTGAAGCCGGCGCCGAGCTCGTCCATGGATGCGATGGCGTCCAGGCGCTTCCTCGCATCGGCGGTGATCGAGCGCTTGTCGGGCACCACCAGGTAGGCGTAGGCGCGGTGGTGGCTGCGGCCGACGCGGCCGCGCAGCTGGTGCAGCTGGGCCAGGCCGAACCTGTCGGCGCGGTTGATGATGATGGTGTTGGCGTTGGGGATGTCGATGCCGGATTCAATGATGGTCGAGGCCAGCAGCACGTTGAAGCGCTGCTTCTGGAAGTCGAGCATCACCCGCTCCAGCTCGCGCTCGGGCATCTGGCCGTGGGCGACGCCGATGCGGGCCTCGGGCACCAGCTCCTGCAGCTGGCGCTGCATGCGGCCGATCGACTCGACGTCGTTGTGCAGGAAGAACAGCTGGCCGCCGCGGGCGAGCTCGCGGTCGAAGGCCTCGCGCAGCTGGGCGTCGTCCCAGGGCACGACGAAGGTCTGCACCGCCAGGCGGTTCGCCGGGGCGGTGGCGATGATCGACAGGTCGCGCAGGCCGGCCATGGCCATGTTGAGCGTGCGCGGGATCGGGGTGGCGGTCAGCGTGAGCAGGTGCACGTTGGCGCGTAGCGCCTTCAGCGCTTCCTTCTGGCGCACGCCGAAGCGCTGCTCCTCGTCCACGATCACCAGACCCAGATCCTTGAAGCGCACGTCCTTCTGCAGCAGGCGGTGGGTGCCGACGATGACATCGATCGTGCCCTCGGCGACCTTGTCCAGTTCGGCCTTGATTTCCTTCGTCGACTTGAAGCGCGACAGCACCTCGACCCGGATCGGCCAGTCGGCGAAGCGGTCGCGGAAGTTGGCGTAGTGCTGCTCGGCCAGCAGGGTGGTCGGCACCAGCACCGCGACCTGCTTGCCGGCTGCGGCTGCGGCGAAGGCCGCGCGCACCGCGACCTCGGTCTTGCCGAAGCCGACGTCGCCGCAGACCACGCGGTCCATCGGCTGCGAGGACTGCAGGTCGCGCAGCACGGCCTCGATGGCGGCGTGCTGGTCGGGCGTTTCCTCGAAGGGGAAGGTGGCGGCGAAGGGCTCGTACATGCCGCGGTCGACGTCGATCGCCAGGCCCGCGCGTGCCTGACGCTTGGCCTGGATCTCCAGCAGCTCGGCGGCGACGTCGCGCACCTTCTCCGCGGCCTTGCGCTTGGCCTTGGTCCACTGCTCGCCGCCCAGCGAATGCAGCGGCGCGGTTTCCGGCGAGGCGCCGGAGTAGCGGCTGATCAGGTGCAGCTGCGCCACGGGCACGTAGAGGCGGTCGCCCTTGGCGTACTCGATCTCGAGGTATTCGGCGGGCATGCCGCCGGCTTCGAGCGTCACCAGGCCGCGGTAGCGGCCGACGCCGTGGTCCTCGTGCACGATCGGCGAGCCTTCGGACAGTTCGCCGAGGTCGCGGATGATGGCTTCCGGTTCGCGGCCGGCGCGCTTGCGGCGGCGCGGCGCGGCGGCGCGCTCGGGGAACAGCTGGCGCTCGGTGAGCACCACCAGCGGTTCGCCGGCGGCGATCCCGGCGTCGAGCGCGAAGCCGTCTTCCAGCGGCGCGACCGAGATCGCGAAGCGCGCGTCGCCGGCGGCGAAGCTGCGGAAGTCCGGCAGCACCTGCGGGCGCAGCGCGGCGGCGTCGAGCACTTCAAGCAGGGCTTCGCGACGGCCGGCGGTGTCGGCGGAGACCAGCACGCGGCCCGGGTAGCTGCCCAGGAAGTCCTTCAGCGGGACCGCGGTGGCGTCGTGGCGGGCGGACACCGGCAGTTCGGGCGCGGGCTGTTCGCCCAGGCGCGCGGCTTCGGCGTGGCGCGGGTGGCCTTCGCTCGCGACCTCGATCCGCGGTGCCTCGTTGAAACGCGCACGCAGTTCGTCGGGCGCCAGCCACAGCGCGTCGGGCGAAAGCACCGGATGCTCGATGTCGTGCCGGCGCTGCTCATGGCGCTGCCCGGCCTGGGCCCAGAAGTGGTCGGCCGCCGCCGGCGCGCCGTCGTCGACCAGCGGCAGGGCGTCGTCGCCGAGGTAGTCGAACAGGGTCGCGGTGGCGTCGCCTTCGAAGAACAGCGGCAGGTAGTACTCGATGCCCGCGGGCGCGGCGCCGGCCTTCAGGTCCTGGAACAGCGCGCTGCGCCGGCTGTCGATGTCGAAGCGCTCGCGCAGGGCGTCGAGCGCGCGGCCGCGCGAGGTCTCGTCCAGCGGCACCTCGCGCCCGGGCATCAGCTGCACGGCCTCGACCCGGTCCAGCGAGCGCTGGCTCTCCGGGTCGAAGGCGCGGATGGTGTCGATCTCGTCGTCGAGCAGTTCGACCCGGAACGGCGCGGCCTCGCCCATCGGGTAAACGTCGAGCAGGGCGCCGCGCACGGCGAAGTCGCCGGGGTCGTAGACCTGGGGCACGTTGCGGTAACCGGCGGCCTGCAGGCGGCGCTTCTCGGCGTCCAGATCCAGGCGCTGGCCCACCCGCAGGTCGAAGCTGTTGCCGACCACGTAGGACAGCGGCGGCAGGCGCTGCATCAGGGTCTGCACCGGCACCACCAGCACGCCGCGCTTCATCGAAGGCAGCCGGCGCAGGGTCGCCAGGCGCTGGGAGACGATGTCCGGGTGCGGGCTGAAGCGGTCGTAGGGCAGGGTTTCCCAGTCGGGGAAGGCCAGCACCGGCAGCGCGGGATCGGTGCCGACCAGCGTCTGCAGGTCAGCCTCGAGCTGGGTGGCGGCGTGGTTGTCGCGGGCGACGGCCAGCAGCACGCCGTCGTGGGCGCGCGCGGCCGCGGCCACGAACCAGGCCAGGGCCGAGCGCGAGGCGGGTGCCCGCCACCAGGCGCGCGGACGGCCGGGTGCGGGCAAGGGCGGGGCGGGGATCGACAGCGGGGCGGGCGTTGCGGCGTGTGGCTTGGTCATCGGCTCGGAAAACAGCGGCAGCGCCGGAGCGGTCGGGCCGCCAGCGCAGGGGGGCGCAGTTTAACCGTTGCCGTCTTCGATGCCGGCCGACGGGGTGGCTTCGGCCAGCGGCAGCCGCATGCGCGTGAAGCCCGGGTCGGCGCCCTCGACCTGGGCGAAGCCCATCGACAGCGCCAGCTCCACCAGCGGGCCGTTGTCCTCGGGCACGTCGCCCTGCAGGGCGTCCAGGCGCTTGCCGCGGGCCCAGCGCGCCAGCCGGCGGATCAGGTGGCGGCCCAGGCCCATGCCGGCGACGTTGCGGCCGACGAGGATGCTGAAGGCCGCCTCGCGGCTGCCCGGAACCACGGCGGCCCGGGCCAGGCCCAGGATCATGGCCTCGCCCGGCGCGAGCTGCTGCTCGGTCACCACCAGAGTGAACTCGTTGCGGACATCGGGCTGGGCCAGCCGGCGCGAGAGGTCCACGCCCATCGCGTCGAGGCCACCGAGCAGGTGGCTGCGGACATCGTCGGGCTCCAGCAGGTCGAAGCTGGCGCGCAGCACCGGCGCATCCTCGGGGCGGATGGGACGGATCAGGACGTCGTGGCCGTTGCGGAGGTGGATTTCCTCATGCCACGGGGGAAGGCGGTTTCTGGCGACCATGGGCCGGATGCTGGCACGGTCGAGGTGAAGCCTGCCTCTACACGCCGCCCGCGCCCGGCTCAGGGTGGGCTGCGCAGCCAATGCAGGCGCGCTCCGGCGCCGCGTTCGCCCAACGCGCCGGCCAGCGCGGTGAGCGCGGGCTGCAGGACCGCATCCAGCTGCCAGGGCGGGTTGACCACAAGCAGGCCGCTGCCGTTCATGCGCAGCGGGGAGTCGTCAGGGCGAACCATCAGTTCGGCCAGCAGCGCCGACTTCGCCGGCAGGTCGGCGGCACGGCGCTGGAAGGGCCCCAGCGAACGCCGCAGCTTGATCGGGTACCAGAGCGCGAACACGCCCTGCGGGAAGCGGCGCAGGCCGTCGCGGATCGCCGCCAGGGCATCGTCGAACTCCGCCAGCTGGGTTTCGTAGGGCGGGTCGATCAGCACCAGGCCGCGGCCGACGCGGGCCTCGCCGTCGCGCGGCGGCAGCAGGGCGCGCATGGCGGCGTAGCCGTCGCCGGCCTGCACGCGCAGGCGGCGTTCCCCGCTGAAGGTCGCTTGCAGCGCCTTGGCCTCCTCCGGCTGCACCTCGCAGCAGGCGATGCGGTCGATGTCGCGCAGCGCGTGCGCCAGCAGCCAGGGCGAGCCGGGGTAGGCGTCGGCGCCGTGCTGCTTCCGGCAGGCGGCGACGGCCTCCAGGTAACGCCGCAGCAGCGGCTCGCGCGGGGACTCGGCGATCAGCCGCGCGATGCCGTCGTCGGCCTCGCCGGTGCGCTGTGCGCTGGCGCCGGACAGGTGGTACAGGCCGCGCCCGGCGTGGGTGTCGAGCGCGAACAGCGGCGCGGGCTTGGCCACCAGCGCATCGCACAGCGCGAGCAGGACGACGTGCTTGAGGACGTCGGCGTGGTTGCCGGCGTGGAAGGCATGGCGGTAGTTCATCGCTGCAGGATACCGGCCCGCCGCCGCGCGCGGCGGCTATGCTGCGCGCCATGACCGATCCCGCCACGCCCGCGCCATCCACCGTGCTCCTGGTCGAGGACGACCCGGCGATCGCCCAGGCGGTGTTGTACGCGCTGCGAGCCGAGGGCTTCGCGGTCGAGCACCGGATGCTGGGCGGCGACGTGGCAGCGCGGGTACGCGCCGGCGGCGTCGACCTGGTGCTGCTCGACGTCGGCCTGCCCGACATCGGCGGCTTCGAGGTCTGCCGCCAGCTGCGCGGCTTCAGCGCGCTGCCGGTGGTGTTCCTGACCGCGCGCGGCGACGAGTTCGACCGCGTGCTGGGCCTGGAGCTGGGCGCCGACGACTACATCGCCAAGCCGTTCTCGCCGCGCGAGCTGGTCGCGCGGGTGCGCGCGCGGCTGCGCCGGCATCCGGCGGCCGAGGCCGCGGGGCCGCGCCGGCAGGGGCGCTTCGAGCACGACGCCGACGCGCGCAGGCTCCGCTTCGATGGCCGCCTGCTCGACCTCACCCGCCACGAGTACGCCCTGCTGGCCGAACTGCTGCGCCGCCCGGGCGCCATCCTCGGCCGCGCGCAGCTGCTCGACCGCGCCTGGGCCGATGCCCCGGAAAGCGGCGAGCGCACCGTCGACACCCACGTGAAGACGCTGCGCGCCAAGCTGCGCCAGGTCGATCCCGGAGCCGACCCGATCCGCACCCACCGCGGCATCGGCTATTCGCTGGACGTGGACTGAGGCCATGCGCATCGGGCTGCGCATCCTGCTGGGCTACTTCCTGATCGTGGCGCTGGCGGCGCTGCTGCTGGGCCAGGTCTTCCTGCGCGAGGTGAAGCCGGGCGTGCGCCAGGCGATGGAGGACACCCTGGTCGACACCGCCAACGTGCTGGCCGAGCTCGCCACCGACGACTTCCTGGCTGGACGCATGGACGACGGTGCCTTCGCCACCCGGGTGCGTGCGCTCGCCGGGCGCGACATCGGCGCCGGCATCTGGGGCTTCGAGAAGCGCGAAGCCAGCTACCGCGTCACCGTGACCGACGACCGCGGCATCGTGGTCTTCGATTCGGCCGGCCGCGACCTCGGCGCCGACTACTCGCGCTGGAACGACGTGCACCTGACCCTGCGCGGGCGCTACGGCGCGCGCTCGACCCGCACCGATCCCGACGACGACACCAGCTCGGTGATGCACGTCGCCGCGCCCATCCACGACGGCGCGCGCATCGCCGGCGTGCTCACCGTGTCCAAGCCGAACCGGGCGATGGCGCCGTTCATCGCGCGCAGCGAGGGCGTGATCCTGCGCTGGGGGCTGGTCCTGCTGGGCGCGGCGCTGCTGGTGGGGCTGGTGGCCGCGTGGTGGCTGTCGCGCGAGCTCGGCGGGCTGCGTCGCTATGCCGATGCGGTCACCGCCGGCGAACGCGCGCTGCCGCCGGACGCCGCGGGCGAGTTCGGCGACCTCGGTCGCGCGCTGGAGACCATGCGCGAGCGTCTCGAGGATCGCCGCTACGTCGAACGCTATGTGCACACGCTTACCCATGAGCTGAAGTCGCCGCTGGCGGCGATCCGCGGTTCGGCCGAGCTGCTGGAATCACCGCTGCCCGACGCCGACCACCGGCGCTTCGCCGCCAACATCGGCGCGCAGAGCGAGCGCATGGCGGCGATGATCGACAAGCTGCTGGCGCTGGCCGCGGTCGAGCACCGGCAGCGGATCGAGAGTCCAGCGCCGGTCGATCTGACCGCGGTCGCGCGCGACGTGGCCGAGGCGGTCGCCCCGCGATTGCGCGCGGCCGGCGTGGCACTGTCGCTGGAGGCCGACGAACCGCTGCCGGCACCGGCGGGCGACGCATTCCTGCTGCGCCAGGCGCTGGAGAACCTGGTCGACAACGCGATCGCGTTCTCGCCGCGCGGCGGCACGGTGTCGGTGGCAATGCGCGCGCGCGGCGACGGCGTCGGCATCGAGGTCGCCGACGAAGGGCCAGGCGTTCCGGGTTACGCGCTCGACCAGGTGTTCGAACGCTTCTATTCGCTGCCGCGCCCCGGCGACGCCGGTCGCAGCAGCGGCATCGGCCTGACCTTCGTCGCCGAGGTCGCGCAGCTGCACGGCGGTCGCGCCTGGCTGCGCAACCGTGACGGCGGCGGCGCCCTGGCCGGGATCGAGCTGCCCGCGGCCTGACGCGCTGTTGGTGATTGGGGCAGCTCTGTTGTCGTGACTGGAGCAGCTCCGTTGGGTCTGGGGCGACTCCGTTGGAGTTCGCGCTGCCCGTCCCGTACACAGGGGGTGTGCTCCCCCGGCCGCCTCCGCGTCCAGCTACGGAAGCCGGCCGCCGGCCATCCATGGCCGGCTGTCCGCACACCCCCTGTGCACGGGACGGGCTGTGGCGTTCGTCGGCTTCGGGTCGAAGAGCAGAAGCCAAAAGCCAAAAGCGAAGAGCCAAGAGCCAAGAGCCGGCGTACGGGAAACGTTGTTTCTCTTCGGCTGGCGCAGAACGTTCCGCTCGCGGGGCTCTTGTCTGCCAGATCGCGAAAACAGTCGGGCCCGCCGTGGAGGCAGGGGGGATGCCCAGAGCCGGCCATGGATGGCCGGCGGCCGGATTTGGTAGCTGGATGCGGACTCTATCCGGCTGGGCATCCCCCCTGCCTCCACGGTGGGCTGCGAGGACTCTCCCTGCCGCGACTTCACATTCACCTCACCCTCGCCCCGCGCTGCGCACACGCGGCGGCCGCAGCCTGTCCGCGGTTTTCCATGGGAGTGCGGACATGCGTTTGTGGGTGAAGATCCTGATGGTGGCGGCGATGACGATCGCGATCCTGGTGCCCTTGTCGATGGTGCGGGGCGTGATCCAGGAGCGCCAGGAGCGGCGGGCGGAGGCGGTGGCGAACATCGCCGCCAGCTATGGCGGGCGCCAGGTGGTGGCGGGGCCGGTGCTGGTGGTGCCCTATTCGGAAGAAGTGCGCGAGCAGTCGGCCGATGCCGCCGGCATCATGCGCACCACGGTGCGGCGGCGGACGCGGCACTGGACCTTTTTCCCCGAGACCCTGGTGGTCGACGGCGCACTGGCGCCCGACGTCCGCAAGCGCGGACTGCACGAGGTCCGGGTCTACCAGTGGCAGGGCACGGTGCAGGCGCGCTTCGACGCGCAGTTGCCCGACGATGCGCCCGAGGGCGCGGATCGCCGCATCGGAGAGCCGTGGCTGGCCTTCGGCATCGCCGACGTGCGCGGCCTGCGCGAACTGCCACGGCTGCAGATCGGCGGCCGCGTGCAGGCGCTGGCGCAGGGCATCGGCCACGAGGAGGGGCCGGGCGTGCACGCGCGCCTGAAGGCGCCGGTGGCGGGTGCGAGGCTGGCCTTCGACAGCCGGCTCGACCTCGAGCTGCGCGGCACGGAATCCTTCGCGATGATGCCGCTGGCGCGCGACAACGACCTGCGCCTGCGCTCCAGTTGGCCGCATCCGCGCTTCGAGGGCCTGTCGCCGGTGCACGACCTCGACGCGGCGGGCTTCAACGCGAACTGGAAGGTGGCTTCGCTGGCGACCGAGGCCCAGGGCCGCTACCGCCGCAAGGCCTCGCTGGCCGGCGGGGGCATGGGCTGGAGCGCCGATCCCGATGCCGCCGGCGTGACCCTGGTCGATCCCGTCAACGCCTACCTGCAGGCCGAGCGCGCGACCAAGTACGGCCTGCTGTTCGTGCTCCTGAGCTTCGTGGCCTTCTTCATGTTCGAGCTGATACGCCAGCAGCCGATCCACCCGATCCAGTACGGCCTGGTGGGGCTGGCGATCGCGATCTTCTTCCTGCTGCTGGTCAGCCTGGGCGAGCACATCCCGTTCGGCTTCGCCTACCTGTCGGCGGCGCTGGCCTGCATCGGTCTGATCGGCTTCTACCTGTCGGCGGTGCTCGGCGGCGTGGCGCGTGGTGCGGGCTTCGCGGCGATGCTGGCGACGCTGTACGCCGCGCTCTACGGCCTGCTGGTGTCCGAGGACAATGCCCTGGTGCTCGGTGCCGGCCTGCTGTTCGTGGTGCTCGCGGCGATCATGGTGGTCACCCGCAGGGTCGACTGGTACCGCGTCGGCGCGGCGATGCCGGCCATGGGTCGCTGAGTCGTGGCCCGGTCAGTACAGGCCGCTCAGGACAGGCCGGGGATATGCGAACCCAGCCACAGCGTGCCGCCGCCGAGGATGCCGCCGATCGCGGTGGCGGCGAGCACGTCGCTGGGGTAGTGCAGGCCCAGCACCACGCGCGACAGCGCTACCATGGCGGTGAAGGGCAGCAGCAGCCAGGCCAGCTGCGGGTAGTACGCCAGCGCCACCACGGTGAACGATACCGCGTGCAGGGTGTGGCCCGAGGGGAAGCTGAACTCGTCCAGCGGCGCGATCCAGGCGCGGATGCGCACGTCCGCGGCATAGGGCCGCGGGCGTCGCGTCCAGCGCTTGAGCGCCTTGTACAGCAGCAGCGCGATGGCGCCTGTGGCGGCCATGTGCGCGGAGGCGCGCAGGCCGTCGAAGCCGTCGAACAGCACCATCGCCGCCATCAGCGCGTACCAGGCGACGCCGTCGCCGAGGCGGCTGGTCGCGGCGAAGATGCGCAGCACGCCGCTGCGCGCGCACCAGTCGTTGGTGCGCAGGCAGAGGAAGCGGTCGGCGGCGGCGTGGCGGCGCTCAGGCGAGGGCAGCGTGGACATCGGCATGGCTCCTGCGGTGGGCGGCGATGCCCTTGAGGATGGCGTCGAAGTCGGCGGCGACCTGCGCCGGGCGCAGCGGCAGCACCGATGCGCGGGCGTTGGCGCCCATGCCGCGGCGGGAGCGGTCTTCCAGCGACAGGCGGCAGGCGGCATCGATGAAGGCGGCCTCGTCGTGCGGCGCGATCGCGGCGCCGTGCTGGCCGTGGCGCAGGTGCTCGGCGGCGGCGCCGTAGCGGTAGGCGACGGTGGCCACGCCGCTGGCCATGGCCTCGATGGTGACGTTGCCGAAGGTTTCCGACAGGCTCGGGAACAGGAACAGGTCGGCGCTGGCGAAGTGGCGCGCGAGCGCTTCGCCGCGCTGCAGGCCGCAGTAGACGAAATCGGGGTTGGCGTCGCGGATCGCCGCCAGCTCGGGACCTTCGCCGACCCAGACGAAGCGCGCGTCGGGACGCAGCTCCTGCAGGGCGCGGAAGGCGCGGATGGCGAGGTCGAGGTTCTTCTCCGCGGCGACGCGGCCGACGTAGGTCACCGCCAGCGCGCCCGGCGCGAGGCCCCAGCGGGCGCGCAGCGCCTCGTCGCGGTGGGCGGGGTCGAATCGCGCGGTGTCGACCGCGCGCGGCAGGTGGACGACGGCGCCGAAGCCGAGGCCTTCGAGCTCGGCCTGCAGTTCCCGCGTCGGCACCAGGGTGGCGGAGGCGGCGTTGTGGAAGCGCCGCATCCAGGCCAGGGCGACCGGCTCCATGAACGGCAGGCCGTAGTCGCGCATGTAGTGGTCGAAGCGGGTGTGGAAACCGGAGGCGACCGGGATGCCGAGTGCCTTCGCGGCGCGCATCGCCGACCAGCCCAGCGGACCTTCGGTGGCGATGTAGACCGCGTCGGGGCGCTGCCGGCGCCAGCGGCGGCGCAGCCGCCCGGCGGCAGGCAGGCCGAAGCGCAGGCCTGCATAGAAGGGCAGGCGGATGCCGGCGGCGAGCATCTCGCCGTCATTGGGGCGTTCGCCGCGGTGCTTGCGGGGCCGTACCACGTCGACCTCGTGGCCGCGCGCGCGGAGCCCGCGTTCCAGCTCCTGCACGGTGAGCGCAACGCCGTTGACTTCCGGCGGATAGGTCTCGGTGACGATGGCGTAGCGCATGCAGGGCTCCGGTTTGATCGAAGCCTGACGATGCGCGGTGTCGCGCCTGTTGCGGTTCCTTTACCGCCGTGTGACGCCGCTACCAGTGCAGCTGGACGCGCGCCTCGACGATCGAGGGATCGTCGTGCAGCACTTCGCCGCTGCCGGGGCCGGCGCGCCGGCTGGCGACGTCGACGTAGTTCAGCATCAGCTTGGCGTTCTCGCGCCAGTACCAGTTCACGCCCAGCGTCCAGGCCTGCATGCGGCCGCCGCGCACGGCGCCGTCGTCGAGGTCGAGCAGGTCGTAGCGAAGGCCGAACTGCCACAGGCCGGCGCCGTCGACCGTGGTGCGCGGCAGGCCGCCGCGGTAGCCCCAGCCTTCGCTGCCGGGCGCCCAGAGGAGGCTGGCGTAGCCGCCGTCGACGTCGTAACCGCCAGCGCCGATGCGGTCGGCGCTGGCCAGGTAGTACTCGCCCTGCAGCTTCAGCGGGCCCTGGATCCACATCGCCTCCAGGCCGGTGGTGGCCAGGCGGTCGACGTCGGCCAGCGCGCCGCTGTCGACCAGGCGCACGGCCGCCATGTCGGCGTTGGGCCGGGCGCGCAGGCGCAGCTGGTCGGCGCGGGTGTCGCGGTCGACGTGGCTCAGGCCCAGGTGCAGCAGCCGGCCCTCGTCGCGCAGCGGCACCCACCAGGCGCGCGCGCCGTAGCCCGCGCCGCCGGCGTCATTGTCCAGGTTGTGTCCGAACCAGCCCACGGTGGCGCCGTGGCCGCCGGCGTCGTAGGCCCAGGAGGCGCCCAGGCGGCGGCCGGTGGCGAAGACGCCGGTGGCGGCGGCCTTGGCGATGAAGTCGTTGTTGCGGGTGGAGGACAGCTCTTCGAGGCTGTTGGGCTGCTTGGCCTGGCCGAGCAGGAAGGTGTGCTTCGGCGCGCCGTCGCCGCCGAAGCTCCACGACAGGTTGTTGTCCAGCCAGGCCTCGCCGTGGGCGTCGTAGCCCAGGGTCCAGGCGAAGCCGCCGGGGCCGCTGCCCTTCAGCACCAGTTCGAGGCGGCGGACGCCGGTCGCGCGATCGCGGCCGTCGTCGCGGCCGTCGAGGTCGCTGCGGTCGTTGTCGAAGCGGTAGCCGTCGACCTGGAACAGACCCTCGAAGGCGATGTCCGATCCCGCCACCGTGCCCAAGGGGATTTCGGCGTGGGCGGGGGTGGAGCAGGCGGCGGCGAGCGCGAGGGAGAGCGTCAGGCGTTTCATCGGGGTACCGGGGGCGCACGGAACGTGCAGCCGCGGATTTTACCCCGGGGCTGGGGCGTGACCGGCGACGTGCGGCCTGCCCGGGGCCGTTCGTTCAGTAGGCGAGGTGGCCGGCATCGGCGCGGCTGAGGCCGCCGCCGGCGTCCTGGAAGCCGGCCGCCAGCAGGGCGGAGCGGATCGCCGGGTCGTCGCTGCGCGCCAGCGTCTGCAGCGCGTAGCGGCCATCGGCTTCGATCGACAGGGTGGCCTCGAGCACCAGCGGGCCGCCGCTGGCCTCGGGCAGCAGGGCGATCCTGCCGCTGCGGCCGTCGCAAGCCGGCGTGCCGGACAGCAGCAGGGGCGGCAGCGCGTCGCCCGGCAGCGTGGCCTCGATCCGCACGCGGCCGCCGGCGTCGCGGCAGCCGTCGGCGTCGAAGCGCATCCGCGCGTCCTCGAGCGATGCGCGCAGCGCCAGCCCCGGTGGCGAGGGCAGCGGCAGCACGCCCTGGGCCTTGTCGATGCCGCGCATGCGCCCGCCCTGCAGCGCCAGGTGCAGGTGTGGGCCGCGCAGCCAGAGCTGCTGGCGCCCCGCGAGCAGGGGCAGCGGCGACAGGCCCAGCTGCAGCTCGCCCAGTTCGGCGCCGCGCCACCGTGCCTGGCGCAGGCGGCCACGCCAGAGGCTGCCCTCGACGCCGGTCGCCGACAGGCCCGGCGGCAATGACAGCCTGGGAAGCACGAGCTGCAGCGGCAGGCACAGCAGCAGGGCCAGGGCGAAGGCGCCGGTGAACCACAGGGCCAGGCGGCGACCGCTCACGGTGCGGCCCCGCCGAAACCGACCTCGGCGCGCAGACTGCCGTCGGCGCGCTCGACCCGAAGCGAGGCGGGGGCCAGGCCGTCGCCTTCGGCCAGCTGCCCGAGCCAGCCGAACAGCGCGGGCGGGGCCACGGCTTCGAATTCGAGCATGAAGGCGCCGTCGGCGGCGCTGCGCTGGCGGCTGGGCGCCAGTCCCGCGTCGCGGACGCTTTCGAGCAGGCGGTGCTGCAGGGCTTCGCCGCTGGCAGGGGGTGTCGACGCCGCGCTGCCGGTCAGCGCCGCGACCTCGGCTTCGGTCGCCTGGAGTGCAATGGTGGCACGGTCGTAGCGCGCACCGGCGCTCTCGCGCCATGCGCGCAGCGGCCACAGCAGGCCGCACCAGGCGACGAAGGCGGCGACCAGGATCGCCATCACCGCGAGCATCAGGCGCTCGCGCGGCTCGCGGCCGTGCCACCAGGCCAGGATTCGTGGGATCGGTTTCATGCTTCGGGCTCCAGGGCCAGCCCGGTGCGCAGGCCGTCCGGGGTTTCGCTGCTGCCGCCTTCGACCACCCGCCAGCCGTCGGCGGCGAGGGCGGCGCGGAGGGCTTCGATGTCGTCGGCGCTGGCGTGGAAGACGACCGCGCGCAGGCGGTCGCCGCGCTGGTACTCGAGCTCGAGCAGGTGGGTGCCGGGGCGTCCGGCGACGGCCGCGAACAGGGCGCCGCTGGCGGCCGCGAAGGCGCGCGGCTCGCGGATCGCCTGCAGGTGGGCGGCCAGGGTGTCGGGACCGGTGCCGGCGCGGCCGGTGCCGGGCAGCGCGTCGCGGACCAGGGCCTCGGCGCGCGAGTCGAGCGCGCGCGCGGCCAGCTCCAGGCGCAGCGCCTGTGCTGCGAGCAGGAGCAGCGGCGAGGCCAGCAGGGCCGCGGCCAGCCAGGTCAGGCGCCGGCGGCCGGCTGGGCGCGCGCGCCGGGACGCGGGGAGGAAGTCGCCCTGCAGCAGGTCGACCGCGGGGCGCAGGGCCTGCGTGGCCATGGCGTCCATGCCACCTTCGACCGCGATGCGCGGGCGCTCGCCGATCACGCGCACCGCCAGCGCCGGGGCGGCGGCGAAGGCCAGGCCGTCACCGCGCACCAGCCAGCGGTCGCCAGCGTCGAGGACGCGCACGGCGGCATCGCTTTCGTCATCGGGCATGGGCAGCAGCAGCTGTTCGGGTACCGCGGCGTCGGGGGTCAGGCCGAAGGCACCGGCGCGCGCGAGCCAGTCGCGGAGCAGCCCGGGTTCCACCGCGGCCACGGTGCGCAGGGTCCCGGCGGTGCCGACATCGAGCGCGACGTGAAGCGCGCCGGGCCGGGCCAGGCGGGCGGCGAGCAGGGCCTGCGCGGCGGCGCGCGCCTGGGCTTCGCTGTGCGCCGCCAGGTCGAGGTGGTCGATGCGCACGGCCTCGCCCGGTACCACCAGCACGGTGTGCGTCGGCGTCGGCGTCGGCGCCGGTGCGGCGATGTCGCCCGGGCGCAGCGTGGCGCGCGACAGCACGCGGCCGCCGTCGTCCACGTCCAGCAGTGTGGCCGCGGCCGCGGGATCGGCGGGCAGGAAGAGGATGCGGTGGTTCATTCGTCGTATGTCCATCGCCGCGCGACCAGGCGCGCGGAGCCGGGGGATTCGCCGTCCAGCAGCGCGCTCAGCACCACTTCGGCGCCGTCGTATTCGACTTCGGTGAGCAGCGCGAACCAGCGGGTGCGCACGCGCAGCTGCTGCAGGGACGGGTCGGGCAGGTTCGCCGCCTGGATCGCCGGCTGCTGCAGGAAGGCGGGCACGTCCGGCCAGCCCTGCGCCGGGCGCGAGGCGATCACGCGCCGCGCCGCGGCGAGGTCGAGCACGTTGTCGCTCAGCATCGCCAGCAGCACGGCGTCGTCCTCGCCCAGGGTGTTGGGGTTGACCGGGGACAGGGCCGGGTCGGGCTGCGCGCAGACGTGCGGCCGCAGTCGCGCATACGCCTCCGCGTCGTGGCCGGCGATCGCGCGCAGTTCGCTGGCCTCGGCGAGCAGGGCGCTGGAGGTGCGATAACCCGGGCCGCGCGAGGCGTAGGCGGGATCCTCCGCCCCGGCCGGGCCGGGCAGCTGATCGGCATCGATCCAGTCGACCAGGGCGTCGGCCATGGCGTCGGCTCGCGTCGCGTCGAAACCCAGCGCCTGCAGCAGGGCGAGGTACTGCCGCACCCCGGCCTCGCGCCGCCGCCACTGCCCGGGCGCGCCCTCGACCACGCTGTTGAGGTTGAAGCAGGCGGTGGCATCGTCCAGGCGCACGCGCATGACGCCGCCGTCGATCGGGAACACGAAGGGACGGCCGTTCCAGCCGCCCTCCAGCGTGGTGCGGCCGTCGCCGCGGTCGAGCTGGTGGATGCGTGCGCGCGCCAGTTCCTCGCTGCCCAGCGCATACCACTGCGCCTGGGCCAGGGCCTGGGCGTTGCCGGTGCGGCGCAGGCCGAAGCGGATGTCGTCCATCACCGCCACCAGCAGCACGGTCATCACCGCCACCAGCAGCAGGACGGTGAGCAGGGCGGCGCCGCGTTCGCAGGCGCGGCTCACTGCGTGATCCCCGGCAGCAGGAAGCGCTGGCGCACGTGGCCGATGGCCTCGAGCTCGAGTTCCAGTTCGATCGCCTGCGGCAGGTTGCCGGTGCCGCCGCGCCAGCCGTCGTTCCAGAGGCCGTCGCTGAGGTAGGCCACGCGCGCGCTGCCGATCCCGTCCAGCAGCACGCGCGCAGGCGGCGGGGCGGCGCCGTCGACGGCCGCGCGCGCGCTGCGCTCCAGGCGGCCGTCGACGATGCGGTATTCGACGTACTCCAGCGAGGAGCGCGCGGCGGCCTCGGGGTTTTCGCGGCCGCGGCGGACGAAGGCGAACAGCGGGCCAGACTCGTCCGGGCGGCCGCCGTGGAAGGCGTCGCGGGCGCTGCTGCCGTCGCTGCGCCGCACCAGGCGCAGCGCCGCCTGCGACAGGTCGGCGCGGAGCAGGGCGCGCGCGCGCTGGAACTCGCCCAGGCGGTCCATGCGCTCGCGCAGCACGCCCTGGCTGTCGGCGGCGTGGCCCATCACCGCCACGCCGGCGGCGGCGATCAGGCCGAAGATCGCCAGCGAGGCCATGACCTCGAGCAGGGTGAAGCCGCGCGCCGGGCTCACCGCGGCGCGCTCCGGAACAGCGAGACGTCCGCCGCCACCCGCGACTCGCCCGGCGGCGATACGCGGATGTCCACGCGCAGCAGCGACGGGTCGGCGGTCGGCGTGGTGCTGCGCGTCCAGCGCCAGTCGCGGCCGCCTGCCTCTTCGCGGCCACTCGCCTCGTCGGCCAGTTCGCGCACGTCCACGGTGGCGGCCTCGACCGCGACGTTGTCGGCGACCACCGCGGCCAGCACGCGCTCCTCGATCGCGAACGCGGTGCGCGTGCTTTCGCCGGAAAGATTCATCAGGCCGAGCATGGCCAGCGCGAACACCGCCAGCGCCACGAGCATCTCGATCAGCGAGAAGCCGGCAGCGCGGCGCCCGTGCGCGATGAGGGCGCAATACGACCTGCGGGCACGGACGCCGTCGATGTCGGTGGCCTCAGCGCGCGCTGCCATCGACCGTCACCTCGCCGCCGCCGTCGACCGAGACGCGTGCGCGGCGCCCTTCGCGCAGCAGCACAAGGCTGCCGGGTTCGGCGGCACCGGTGGGATCGAAGCGGAACGCCATCCGCCCGTCGCGCCCGGGCAGCTGCGGCTGCGTGCCGGGCGCCCAGTCGACCGCGGCGAAGGCGCGGCCCTCCAGCGGCTGCCAGCCCTCGAAGCGGCGGCGGCTGAAGCCGTAGCCGCGCGCGGTGACGCCGACCTCGATCGTGCGCATGCCGAGGATGGCCTCGTCGCGCGCGTGCGCCAGGCGCGCCGCGAAGGTTTCCGTCTCCTTCACCAGCACGTCGTCCGACGGCGGCAGGGTCAGCGCGACGGCGGCACCCGCCAGGCCGATGACGGCCAGCGCCACCATCAGCTCGACCAGGGTGAATCCGCGCGCGCGCCGCATGGCCCTGCCTCAGCGCCAGTTGCCGATATCGGCGCTGTCGCCGTCGCCGCCCTCGGCGCCGTCGGCACCGAAGGAGTAGACGTCGAAGCCGCCGCTGCGGCCGGGTTGCCGGTATTGGTAGGCGTTGCCCCACGGATCCTCGGGCAGGCGGCGGATGTAGCCGCCCTTGCGGTAGCGCTCCGGGCGCGCGAGGCCGGCCGGCGGATCCAGCAGGGCGGGCAGGCCCTGCGCCGTGGTCGGGTAGCTCATGTTGTCGAGCCGGTAGGTCTCCAGCGCCTGCTCCAGCACCGAGATGTCGGCGCGCGCCTTCTCCGTCATGGCGCGGTCCTGGCTGGGCATGACGTTGATCATCACCACCGTCGACAGCAGGCCGATGATCACGATCGCGACCATCAGCTCGACCAGGGTGAAGCCGGCGCTGCGGCGGCGGGCGGGGGTGGGGGTGTCGCGGTGGTGCATGTCGGCCTCCATCAGCCGGCCACAAGGGCGTTGAACTGCAGGATCGGCAGCAGGATGGCGAGCACGATCACCGCCACCGCCGCGCCGAGCACGATGATGATCAGGGGTTCGAGCAGGCTCATCGCCGCCGTGGTGAAGGTGTTGAACTCGCGCTCCAGGTAATCGGCGGCGCGGTCGAGCATCGGCGCCAGGCGCCCGCTGTCCTCGCCGCTGGTGGCCATGTAGAGCAGCGTCGGCGGGAACACCGCGGCGCGCTTCATCGCGCTCGACAGGCTGCCGCCTTCGCGGATCACTTCGACCATCGACTCGGTGGCCTCGCGCAGTACGGTGTTGCCGACCGTGCGCGCGGTGATCGCCAGGCCTTCGATCAGCGGCAGGCCGCTTTCGGACATGGTCGCCAGCGTGCGCGCCATGCGCGCGGCGTGGACGTCGCGCAGCAGGCGGCCGAGCAGGGGCAGCTTCAGCAGGGCGGCGTCGAAGCGGCGGCGGATCGCGGGGCGGCGCAGCAGGCGCGAAGCGGCGAACGCGGTCCCCACCAGCAGCACCAGCAGCGGCAGCCACCACGTCGACAGCGTCTCCGAGATGCCGATGACGATGCGCGTGAGCAGCGGCAGCTCGCGGCCCATCGACTCAAACTGCTCCACCACCTTGGGCACGACGAACACCATCAGCGCGATCACCACCAGCACCGCGGTGACCGCGAGCGCCGCCGGATAGACCAGGGCCGAGACCAGCTTGCCGCGCACCTGCTGGTCGCGCTCGTGCAGGTCGGCCAGGCGTTCGAGGATGGCGGGCAGGGCACCGGTGCCCTCGCCGGCGGCGACCATGGCGCGGTACAGAGGCGGGAAGGCGCGGGGCTCTCGCGCCATCGCATCGGACAGGCGGAAACCTTCGACCACGCGCGCGTGGGTCGCCATCACCACGCGGCGCACCGGCGCGCGCTCGGACTGGCTGCCGATGGTGCGCAGCGCCTCCTCCAGCGGCGCCACCGCCACCAAGGTGGCGAGCTGGCGGGTGAGCAGCGTCAGGTCCTTGGCGCTGAAACGCCCGCGCAGCGTCGAGGCCGCGTCCGCGCGCGCGCTGGCGGGCTCGACGCGCACCGGCAGCAGCCGGCGGCCTTCCAGCAGGCGGCGCGCCTCCGCGGCGCTGCCGGCGTCGACCACGCCGTCGCGGCTGCGCCCCTGGACGTCCAGCGCCGAGTATTCAAACGCCGCCATGATCCTGCAGTTCCTGGCGGGTGACGCGCATGGCTTCTTCCAGCGTGGTCTCGCCGCGCAGCACGGCCGCGCGCGCGGCGTCGCCGAGGCGGCCCGCGCGGGCGAAGGCGGCGTCGGCCAGCACATCCTCGTCGGCGCCGGCGCCGATCAGCTGGCGGATGCGCTCGTCGACCTCCAGCGCCTCGTGGATGCCGAGGCGGCCGGCATAGCCGGTGTGGCTGCACTGCGCGCAGCCGGTGGCGCGGTAGAGCGTGGCGTGGGCCGCAGCACCGGAGTCGCGGGCATCGGCCCTGGCGCCATCGCCGAGCAGCCGCAGTGCCGACGCCAGCGTTTCGCCGGACATGGGTTCGCGGCAGGCCGTGCACAGCCGCCGCAGCAGCCGCTGCGCCAGCACCAGGCGCAGGCTGGACGCCAGCAGGAAGGGTTCGATGCCCATGTCGCGCAGGCGGGTGACCGCGCCCGGCGCGTCGTTGGTGTGCACGGTCGACAGCACCAGGTGGCCGGTCAGGCTGGCCTGCACCGCGATCTGCGCGGTCTCCGGATCGCGCACCTCGCCGACCATCACCACGTCCGGATCCTGGCGCAGGATCGCGCGCAGCCCGGCGGCGAAGCTCATGCCCACGCGCGAGTTGACCTGGGTCTGGCCGACGCCGTCGATGGCGTACTCGACCGGATCCTCGACGGTGAGGATGTTGCGGCGTCCGTCGTTGAGCGAGGCCAGCGCCGCGTACAGGGTGGTGGTCTTGCCGGCGCCGGTGGGGCCGGTGACCAGCACGATACCGTTGGGCACGCGCAGCGCGCGCCGCAGCGCGTCGAGCACGGCCGGCTGCATGCCCAGGCCTTCCAGGCTGAGCGTGCCCTGATCCTTGTCGAGGATGCGCATCACCACGCGCTCGCCGCCGCGGGCGGGCAGGGTGGACACGCGCACGTCCAGCGCCTTGCTGCCCATCGCCAGGCCGATGCGTCCGTCCTGCGGCAGGCGCTTCTCGGCGATGTCCAGGCGCGCCATCACCTTCACGCGCGACACCAGCAGCGGCGCGATGCGCCCGGGCAGGCGCAGCGCCTCGCGCATCACGCCGTCCACGCGCATGCGCACGACCAGGGCGGATTCGAAGGGCTCGATGTGGATGTCGGAGGCGCCGATGCGCGCGGCTTCGGCGATCAGGCCGTTGATCAGGCGGATCACCGGCGCGTCGTCCTGCGCGTCGAGCAGGTCGGCGGTGGCGGGGATGTCGCCGGCGAGCGCGTCGAGGTCGCCGGGCAGGTCGAGTTCGCTGGCGCCGCCGGCCAGAGCGGCATCGGCGTAGAGCTCCGACAGCCGGCGGTCGAAGGCGGCGCGCGGCAGCACCTCGACGTCGAGCTCGACGCCCAGGCTGCGGCGCGCTTCCAGCAGCGCGACCGGATCGGCATCCTCGCGCAGGCCCACGCGGGCACGCTCGCCCAGCGCCAGCAGCACCACGCCCTGGTGCTTGGCGAAGCCGTAGGCGAAGGCGGGCAGCGCTTCGCTCATCGCGCGGCGTCGGTTTCGGTGGCGGGTGCGGCCGCGGCCTGCGGCGCGGCACCGGCATCGCGCGGCGTGCCGCCCGCGGGCGGCAGCGCGGGTGCAGGCGCAGGCGCAGGCATCGGCATCGTCGGCGGCGCCGTGCGCAGGTAGTCGCGCACCAGTTCGTCCAGCGCGTTCTCGCGCTCGCCCATCACCGGCAGGTGGCTGCGGATGTAGCCGTAGCGCCCGGCGGTCATGGCCTGCGCGTCGCTGGTGCTGCGCACGATGGTCGGGCGGATGAAGACCATCAGGTTGGTCTTCTCGCGCGAGCGAGAGCGGTGCTTGAACAGCTCGCCGACGATCGGGATGTCGCCCAGCAGCGGCACCTTGGACACGGTGTTGCGGTCGCTCTGGTCGAGCAGGCCGCCGAGGGCGACGATCTCGCCGTCATCGACCAGCACCCGGGTCTCGACTTCCCGCTTGTTGAGCACCAGCTCCGAGGAGTCCTCGCTCACCGGCCCGGCGATCGAAGACACCTCCTGGCGCAGGGTCAGGGTGATGCCGCCGCCGGAATTGATCTGCGGCGTGACTTCCAGCTGGATGCCCACGTCCTGGCGCTGGATGGTGCGGAAAGGGTTGGAGTTGTTGTCGCCCAGCACCTCGCCGCTGGTGGTCGGCACTTCCTGGCCGACCAGGATCCGCGCCTCTTCGTTGTCGAGCGTCAGGATCGAGGGCGTGGACAGCAGGTTGGACGCGGTGTCGCTGTTCACCGCGTCGATGATCAGGCCGAAGGTCGCGTTGTCGTTGCTGCCGGCGATGCCGCCGAGCGCGCCGTTGATGCCGAGCAGCGACTGCACCGCGGCCTGGCGGGCGAGGTCGAGCACGCTGTCGTCGTCGTTGCCGGCGCGGCGCTGCTGCTCGGCATACCAGCCGCCGGCCAGCGGCATGATCCCGGTGCCGGCGCCGGGGTGCTGGGTGGCGAGGAAGGGGATGTTGCTGCCCTCCTTGCCCGCCACCAGCAGCTGCGCGCCGAGGCGCCTGGCGGCGTTGTCGGAAATCTCGACCACGATCGCCTCCACCAGCACCTGTTCGCGGCGGGTGTCGAGCTGGGTGATGACGTCGACCAGCAGGCGCTGGGTCTCGGGATCGGCGTTGATGATCAGCGAGTTCGAGCCGGGATAGCGGACGATGGTCGGGCGCTTGCCGGGCACGGCGGTGATCAGCTGCGCGGTCGTGGCGTCCGGGGCCGCGGCGCTGGCGGCGACGCTGCCGGCGCCATCCTCGCCATCGGGGTTCTGCCCCACCAACTGCTGCAGCACCGGCAGCAGCTGCTCGGCGCTGGCGTGCTGCAGGCGCACCACGCGCACGCCGCCAGTGCGCTCGGCGCGGCGGTCCAGGTCGAGGATGGTCTGCACCGCGCGCTGCACGGCGCTGGGCGCACCGCGGACGACGATCGAGTTGCTGCCTTCCACCGCCTGGATCGTGAGCTGGCCGCCACGGCCTTCGCCGCCGCCGAAGAGCTGGTTCACGGTGGCCGCGACTTCGCGCGCGGAGCTGTTGCGCAGGGTCACGGTGTCGATGCCCGCGGTATCGCTGTCGATCTGCGCCACCAGGCCGCGGATGCGGCGGATGTTGTCGGCGTAGTCGGCGATGAGCAACGCGTTGCCCTGCGGCGTGGGCACCACCACGCCGCCGCGGCCGATCAGCGGCTTGAGGGTTTCGGCGGCGATGCGCGCGTCGACAGTGGACAACGGCAGCACCTGGGTGGTGAAGGCGGAGCCGCCCATGCCGCCGCTGCCCGGCAGCTGCGCGGCCGCGGTGTCGGGCACGACGCGATAGGCGCCGGGGCCGGCGGACACGGCCACCAGGCCGTTGGCGCGCAGCACCGCCAGCAGCACGCCCAGCAGTTCGGCCTCGTCCATGGCCACGTCGCGGGTGATGCTGACGCTGCCCTGCACCGCGGGGTCGATGATGAAGGTGGTGCCGGTGGCGCGGGCAACGTCCTGGATGAAGGCGCGGATGTCGGCGTCCTGCGCGGTCACGCCGGCGCCGGCCTGGGCATGGGCGAAAGGCAGGGGCTGGGCCACCAGCGCGAAGACGAGGGCGGCGGCGAGGATGCGCTGTTTCACGGTGTCTGGGCCTGCAGGGTCGCGCTGCGGATCTGGCCGTCGCGCCGGTAGGTGAGGGTGATCGTGGAGGCGCCGCCGAGGGTCTCGGCGAGCGCGGCGTAGCGCTCCGGATCCAGCGCCTCGTTGTTGACCGAGACCAGCACGTCGCCGGCCTGCAGGCCGCTTGCGCGCAGCGCGGCGCCGTTGCCGCGGGGGACCACCGTGTAACCGGTGACGCGGCCATCGGTCTGTTCGGGGATGAGTCCCATGTCGGCCATCAGCGCCGCGGGGTCGATCGCCGGTGCGGTTGCCGGTGCGCTGGCCGCTGGTGCGGTTGACGTGGGAGTCGCGCCCGCGGGTGGAGGCGCGGCCTGCGTCGCTGGCCTGCGCGGTGCCGCGTGATCGGGCTGCGCGAAGCGGAGTTCGCTGCGCCGGCCGCCACCGTCGAGCACGACGACATGGTCGGACGCCACGGCCGCGAGCCGCACGCCCGGCGCGACCTCGTCGCCGGCCGCGTATGAACGCTGCGCGCCGTCGCGCATGGCAAGGATCGCGCTGCCGCCGCCAGCGGCGGGGCGGACGGCGAACAGCTGCAGGCCGGAGGTGTCGGCGGCGGTTGCCGGGCCGCGCACGGGATGGAAGGCGTCGATGGCCAGGCGCCCCGGGTCCGGCCTGGCCGCGGAGGCGGCCTCTGTCGGGAGGGTGCCCAGCGCCGCCGGCGGCAGCAGCAACCAGGCCAGGCGCGCGGCCTGGACGGCGAGCAGGACGACGATCGCAACCTCGAGCCCGCGGCGGAGCCGTTCCGCGTCGCGGAGGCCGGCCAGCAACGCGTGGGGATCTCGCAGGGTGGGAAGCGTGGGCACGTGCAGTCCGTCCAGGCGCGGAAACGACGCCGATGTCCCAGCTTGCGTAGGTTTCATGACAGCGCCGTTTCAACTGACACAATTCGGTCGCGTCCCGGAAACGACCGCGCCGGACGAATCCGGCGCGGTCTTCCAGCAGTCCGTTCCCCGGTGCGGGGAAACGGCGGGGCTCAGAACTCGGTCGAGATGCTGAACGAGTACGAGACGCCCGGGTCGTAGCGCAGGACGTGGATCTTCTGGCCGCCGCCGCCCTCGATGTACTCGTCGTACTCGGTGTCGAGGAGGTTGCGGGCCGCGAAGCCCAGGGTCACCGGGGTTTCGCCGAAGCGCAGGGTCTTGCGCAGCACGAAGTCCAGGGTCAGGCCCGGTTCTTCCATCAAGTCCTGGCGCAGGTTGTTGCCGCGGGCCGAGATGCGCTCGCTGACGTAGTTCGCGATCAGGGTGGCCTGGAGGTCCTTCTCGCTGTTCTCGATGCCGAACTGCAGGTTGGCGATGTGTTCGGACTGCCCCTGCATCGGGCTGCCGTCCTGGATCAGGCTGCGCGCCGGCTGGGACAGGCCGGTGCCGCTGTCGATGGCAACCGTGTCGTCCTCGCCGGCGTTCACCTCGGAATCCGTCCAGGTGTAGTTCGTGGCCAGGTACAGGCGGTTGCCGCTCCACCAGTCGGCCGCGAACCCGGGATCGAAGTACTTCTTGTACTCGACTTCGAAGCCGTAGACGGTGGCTTCCGGCGCGTTGACGAAGGTCTGCCAGAGCACGTCGCCGCCGCCGGTGAACATGATCGACTCGATCGGCTTGTCGATCTGCTTGTAGAACAGGCCGGCGGTGAAGTACTCGCCGGCGCCGAAGAACCACTCGTAGCGGGCGTCGAAGTTGGTCAGTTCGCTGTCGACCAGGTAGGGGTTGCCGTACATCTGGCGATCCTTGTCCGGGTCGGTGTAGAGCTGCGGCGACAGCTCGCGGAACTGCGGGCGGGCGATGGTCTGCGACGCACCGAAGCGCAGCTGCTGGTTGTCGGCGATGTTCCAGGTCAGGGTCAGGGCCGGCAGGAAGTAGTCGTTCTCCAGCGGCACCAGGCTGCCGACGCGGGCACCGGTGTAGATGTCGTAGGGATGCACCGCCTGGGTGGCGTCCTCGTAGCGGACGCCGAGGGTGCCGCGCAGGTTCGGCGTGATCTCGCCTTCGACCTGGACGTAGGTGCCGAGCACTTTCAGCGTGGCGTCATAGGCCGCCTGGCCGCCGATGCCGGTGGTCTCCTCCAGCCGCAGCCAGCCCTGGCTCAGGTTGTAGTCCGAGAACAGGTAGTCAGGGCGCTGGTAGGGGAAGTAGAACGGGATCTGGGCGCCGTTTCCCGGGCCGTCGCCGGCGAAGAAGCGGAACTCGCGCGACCAGGCGTTGCGGTCGTTGTCCATGTAGGACGCGCCGGCGCTGAGGGTGACGTCGCGCTCGATCGGCAGGCGCCAGGTCAGGTCGACGCCACCGCTGGCGACATCGTCCTGGACGGCGCTGAAGCGGGTGAAATTCTCCTGGTTGCGCACCGAGTACGCCCAGTAACCGTCGCCCTCGTCGCGGAATCCGATCTGCTTCTCGTAGGGAACGTCGCGGGTCGCGCGCGCCCAGGCGGCACGCCATTCGACCTTGAGGTCGCCGTACTCGCCGAATTCGTGCTTGCCGCTGAGCTGGTTGTTGATCAGCTCGCGCTCGAACCAGCGGGTGTCGTCCTCGCGGTAGCGGTAGCCGCTGACGTAGTCGATGCCGGCGCGGCTGCGGGCTTCCTTCAGCGTGTCGTGCACGTAGAGGGTGGTGAGGTCGAGCCGGTGGTTGCCCCACTCGTAGCCGGCGCCGAGCAGCGCGTTGACGCGGGCGTTGTTGCGGGTGGTGAGGAACTCGTAGTCCTTGGCGTAGGACAGGGTTTCCTCGTTCTCGCCGAGGAACACGCCCTGCTCCTGGTCGCCGAAGATCGTGCGCCATTCGTTCTCGAAGCCGGCGACGGCGATGAAGCCCAGGCGGGCGTCGTCGCCCACGTCTTCCGACCAGCCGGCGCTGAAGCCGAAGTTGGCGTCCGGGTTGATGCTGTCGTTTTCCTGCAGCAGGTTGAGGCTGGCGTTGGGCAGGCTGCGGCCGATCTTCGCCAGTTCTTCGTTGCTGAAATTGTTGCGGTCGATGCGACGGCCGCTGGCCATCGCCTCCTTGAGTTCGTGCGGGATCTTGCGGGTGCCGTCGTCGTATCCCCACCAGTCGCTGTCACCGCCGCCGTAGTAGGTCAGGCCCTTCTCGCCGGTGGTTTCGCTGTTGCCGCCGCCGCCGACGCTGATCTTGAAGAAGGGATCTTCCGGGATGTTGAGCGACTGCAGGTCGACCACGCCGCCGCCGAACTCGCCGGGATACTTCGCCGAGTAGGTCTTCTGCACGGTCATGCCCTGCAGGGCTTCGGCCGGGAACAGGTCCAGGGGCACCACGCGCTGCATCGGCTCGGGGCTGGGCAGCGGCGAGCCGTTGAGCAGGGCCGAGGAGTAGCGCTCGCCGAGGCCGCGCACGTAGACGAACTTGTCGCCGACGATGCTCACGCCTGACACGCGCTGCAGCGCTTCGGCGGCGTCGCCGTCGCCGGTGCGCTCGAAGTCCTCGCGGGTGACGAAGGACGCGACTTCGGCGGTCTGCAGCATCGGCTCGGGGATGTACTCGCCGCGCACCTCGACGGCGTCGAGCAGGGCGGGGTCGGACGGCTCCGCCTGCGCAGCTGCGGCCGGCGCCGATTGCGCGATCGTGGCGTGCACGACCGTGGCCTGTGCCGGCACGACGGCGTGGCCACCCGGCGCTTCGGGCTGCTGGGCCCACGCGCCCTGGCAGGCGAGGAGGGTGGTGATCGCGACGGACAGGCCGCTGCGTGTCGGGGTGCACTTCATGTCTGGACCTTGGTCTGAGCGGCAACGGGGGCCGGGCGCTACGGGGAGCGGGGCGACCGGTGCCGGTCGCCCCTTTGCTTTCGAACGTCGGGTCCCGATCAGATGCAGGAGCTGTCGGCGGTCAGGCCGCAGGTCCAGCCCTGCCACCAGGTGTCGTTGGCGTCCTTGACGCCGCCGATGTAATCGACCTGCTGGAAGAAGGGATGCTTGCCCGTCAGGTTCTGCACCGCCGGCACGGCCGTTTCATTGGCGCCGTTGACGAACACGCTGGTCAGTGTCGACGTGCCGACCACGTTGTTGGCACCGGCGTTGAACGCGGCTTCGGAATCGGCGTTGTTGAAGTTGTTCGGGCAGGCGAAGAAGACCGACTCGAGCACGGCCGCAGCGCCGCGACCGTCGGTGTTCTCCACGCTCAGGCAGGTCTCGCCCTTGCCCGTGCCGCCGGCCTTGCGGGTGACCACGGTGTTGAAGATCGACGCGCGGGCACCGAGGTTGACCGTGAAGCCCGAACCGTTGCCGCTCGTGCCACCGGCACGGCCGACGTAGGTGAAGTTGGCCACGTGCGGATGCGAGTACTGCTCGGGCGTCAGCGGGATCGGGTTGCTGCTGTTGGTGCCCGACCACTCGTTCATGTTGTCGCCGGTGCTGTCGCGCTGGACCACGATGCCGAACTGCACGGCGCCGCTCCAGTTGGAGTCGATGTCGAGGCTGTCGTCGCTGGCGCCGGTGACCACGATGCGGCGGGCGTTGACGGTGCCGCCGAAGATCTCGATGCCGTCGTCGGAGCTGTTGTGGACCTGGATGTATTCCAGGGTGGTGCCGCTGCCGGCGCCGCCGGTGGTCAGGCCCTGGAGCTCGTTGCCGCCGGAGAAGGCGAAGCCCGAGTAGCGGACCTGCATGTACTGCACGGTGCCCGAGTTGTCGGTGGGCGAGTTGCCGCCGTACATGCCGAGGTCGCCGCCTTCGATGCGCGTTTCGCAGCCGGCGTCGCCGGGCTGGAAGTTGCCGATGCAGGTGTTGACCGGAGCGCGGCCGGCGAGCACCAGGCCACCCCAGCGGCCTTCGGTTTCGGCGTCGGCGTTGCCTTCGACGTCGATTCGCGCGGTCAGGATGATCGGCTCCTCGCGGGTGCCCAGGGCGTAGATTTTCGAACCGCGGTTGACGATCAGCGCATCGGGGCCGGCCGAGGCGAAGATGGTGACGCCCGGCTCGATGTTGAGGATGCCTTCGCGGGCACCGGCGCGCGGGTTGGCGGCGTCGCCGCCCATGTCCTCGCCGACGTGGGTGGCGCCGTTGATGGCGAACACCGTGCCGTCGGTCTTCGGGACGGTCAGCTCGCCAATGATGCGCTGGGGCAGTTCGCAGGCGCGCAGGTCGGCGACGATGCCCACGTTGCGGAAGCCTTCCGGACAGTTTTCGGCCGGGCCGCTGGTCGGCGGCGGGGGCGGCGGCGGGGTGGTCGGCGGCGGCGGGGGCGGGGTCGTCGGCGGCGGCGGCGGGAAGGCGCCTTCGCCCGGCGAGGCGACGCGGTCGGCACCGCCGCCGCAGGCGCTCAGCGCGATCACCGCGCCGAAGGTCATGAGGAGGGCCTTGGAACTGTGGCGCATGGACATCGGGTGGGTCTCCGGGAGGAATGGACTGCGGACGCAGCAGGGGAACCGCGGCCCTGTCCCGCCCGTTCGGGGCGGCCACCGCTGCGTTCCGATGAATCGGGGGTGAAGGCTAGGTCGCCCCGGTGACAGCTTTCTTGCAGTCGCACGACGGTTCGTCGCGGGCTGTCATCCAGCGGCATCCGCATTGCGCGCGGATGACGTTCGTGCGACGGATGTCATCCTCCTGTCACGTCCCGCGGGCCTGCTTGCGCGGGTACGGGCGCAACGGAGCAACGGGATGGAGAGCGGGCCGCGGATCGACCAGGCCACGCTGCAATGGCTGCTCGGCCAGGTGCAGTCGGGTGCATCGCCGGAAGATGTCGTCGCATCGATGGAGGCGCGCGGCTGGCAGGAGGACGACGCCATCGCCGCCCTCGAGGAAGCGATGCGCGAACACCTCGCCGGCCACGCCCGCGAACATGGCCTGCCGCCGCCGGAGAAGGTGCCGTGCCCGGTCGAAATGAACGGCCCGTCGGTGATCGACGCGGGCGACCGCAAGGTGGTGGTGCTCGCGAACATGCTGCATCCGCGCGTGGTGGCGTTCGGCGGCGTGCTGTCCGACGAGGAGTGCGATGCCATGGTCGAGATGGGCCGCCGAAAGCTGAAGCCGTCGGCGGTGTTCAACCCCGACACCGGCGCCGACGAGAAGCACGAGGCGCGCAGCAGCGAAGGCACCTTCTTCCGCCGCGGCGAGAACGGTCTCTGCGCGCGCATCGAGCGCCGGCTGGCGAAACTGGTCGACTGGCCGCTGGAGAACGGCGAGGGCCTGCAGCTGCTGCGATACGGCCCCGGCGCCGAGTACAAGCCGCACTACGACTACTTCGATCCCGACCGTCCCGGCGCGCACGTGGCGCTGTCGCGCGGCGGGCAGCGCGTCGCGTCGATCGTGATGTACCTCAACACCCCGCTGAGCGGCGGCGCGACGACCTTCCCGGACGCGCGCTTCGAGGTCGCTGCGGTGAAGGGCAACGCCGTGTTCTTCGCCTATGACCGGCCGCACCCGATGACCGGCAGCCTGCATGGCGGGGCGCCGGTGGTGGAGGGCGAAAAATGGGTGGCGACCAAGTGGCTGCGCGTCGGCCGCCACTTGTGATCGACCGTTTGTCGGTCAATACATACCGCTTGTCAATGCCAAAGGCGTTTGTCATCGAGGTGTAACCCACTGCTGGGCCGTGCGTAGTGAGATCGCTCCATCAACTTCACTATTCAGGCGCCCGACGCGCAGGAGCACCCACATGCAGCGGATCGCGATTCCCTTCCTTCTTTCCCTGGCCCTGCCTTTCGCCGCCTCGGCCGCCGATGCCCCGGCGACGCCCACCCAGCAGGTCTACACCTACGCCGTCGAGCTTGGCGCCGATGGTCGCATTGCCGCCCTCGCGCCGCACGGCCCGCTGCCCGGTGCCGCCGGCGACGCGCTGGCATCCGAGATCCGCGGCTGGGTGTTCAACGCCGGCGACGTGGCCGGCGAAGGCGCGGCCAGCACCTACCTGCGCGTGGTGGTGGATGAGTCCGCCGGCGGCAGCTACCAGGTGGTCTCGGCGACCACCGGCCCGGCGCTGGCGGCGATGACCGCGCCCGAGTACCCGATGCGCGACCAGCTCGCCGGCAACCAGGGCATGGTCGTGCTGCGCCTGGAGGTCGGTCCGGATGGCGCCGTGCGCGCCTCCGACGTGCATGCCGCCACCGGCACGGTCTCGCGGGCGATGGCGAACGCGGCCGCCTCGGCGTCGCGCAGCTGGCAGTTCTCGCCCGAGCAGGTGGACGGACGGGCGGTATCGTCGACCCTGCTGTGGCCTGTGTGTTACCTCGGGCCGCACTCGTCGGTCGCGGAGTGCAGCTGGACCGGGCCCGACGCGCAGCGCTTCTCCAGCAAGACCGTGCTGCCGCTGGATCCCAACGTCACCGTGTCGTACGCGGCGGCTCGCTGAGCACCTTGTCGGGATACGTGCAGAGGTCGCGGATCGCGCAGGGCCCGCAGTCGGGCCTGCGCGCCTTGCACACGTAGCGCCCGTGCAGGATCAGCCAGTGGTGGGCGTCGTGCAGGTATTCCGGCGGCACCCGCTTCAGCAGCCGGTCCTCGACCGCGCGCACGTCCTTGCCCTGGGCCAGGCCGGTGCGGTTGGAGACGCGGAAGATATGCGTGTCCACGGCCATCGTCGGCTGGCCGAAGGCGGTGTTGAGCACCACGTTGGCGGTCTTGCGGCCGACGCCGGGCAGGGCCTCCAGTTCCTCGCGCGTCTGCGGCACTTCGCCGCCGTGGCGTTCGATCAACAGCTTCGCCATCGCCACCACGTTCGCGGCCTTGGCGTTGAACAGGCCGATGGTGCTGATGTAGCGCTTGAGGCCGTCCTCGCCCAGCGCGGCGATCGCCTGCGGCGTGTTCGCGACCGGGAACAGGCGGCGGGTGGCCTTGTTGACGCCGACGTCGGTGGCCTGCGCCGACAGCGTGACCGCCACCAGCAGTTCGTAGGGCGTCGAATACTTGAGTTCGGTGGTCGGCTTCGGATCGAGCGCGGACAGGCGTTCGAACATCTCGCGCACGTGCGCGTTGGGCATGACGCGCCCGCGGCGTTCCTGCGGCGGGCTCATGGCTGGCGTCCGGCTGCGCGCGCCCGGGCGCGCGCCAGCGCCGCGGCGGCGGCGGCGGGCAGGGCGGCGCGCGCGGCGGGGGCGTCGGCAGTGCGGGTGCCAGCGTCACCCGGCGCAGCGTCCTCGTTCGTCGGCGCCGTGTTGTCGCTGTCGGAGGTTTCGCCCGGCGCTGCGCTGCGCGCACGCCTGCGTTCCCGGGCGATGCGTTCCAGGCGCTGCCCGCGCTGGCGGTGGCGTTCGCGCGCGGCCCAGGCCGCGAGCAGGCGGTCGCGGGCTTCGACCAGTGCCCCGTTGTCGGCGGCGTCCAGCTCCGCCAGCGGCACGAACGCGGCCAGCCCGGCCTCGATCGCGGCGTCGAGGTCGTCTCCACGCAGCAGCACGAGGATGCGCATCGCCTGCGCCGCGTCCGGCGGGCACGCCGCGGCGCCCGACGGAACCGGGCCGGCGTCGCGGCGCGTGGAGGCAGGTTCGGCCATTCGGGCGTCGCTCAGCGGTTGTTGAACGCAGGCTTGCGGCGCTCGAGGAAGGCGGCCATGCCCTCGCGCGCGTCCTCGGTGGCGAAGGCCAGGCCGAACTGCGCGCTTTCATACTCCAGGCCGTCGTCGATCGCGCACTCGCCGCCGACGTGGATGGCGTCGAGGATGCCGCGCATCGCCAGCGGCGCGTTGCCCGCCAGCTTCGTCGCCAGCGCCATGGTTTCCGCCTCCAGTTCCGCGGCGGGCACCACGCGGTTGACCAGGCCGAGGCCCAGCGCACGTGCCGCGTCCACCGGAGCGCCGGTCAGGGTCAGCTCCAGTGCAGCGGCGCGGCCGACCAGGCGCAGCAGGCGCTGGCTGCCGCCGAAGCCCGGCAGCAGGCCCAGGGTCACCTCGGGCAGTCCGAGCTTGGCGCTGTCGGCGGCGATGCGGAGGTGGCAGCACATCGCCAGCTCCAGGCCGCCGCCCAGGGCGAAGCCGTTGACCATCGCCACCACCGGCTTGGGCATGCGCTCCATGCGCCGCATCAGGCGCTGGCCGACCAGGGAGAAGTCGCGCGCCTGCACTGCGCTCAATCCCGACATTTCGGCGATGTCGGCGCCGGCGACGAAGGCCTTGGCGCCGCTGCCGGTGAGGACGACGGCGCGTACCGCATCGTCGGCCGCGGCGGCGTCGAAGGCGGCCTGGAGCGCCTCGAGGGTCGCCCGGTTCAGCGCATTCAGCTTGTCGGGACGGTTGACGGTGAGGACGCGGACAGCGCCGTGGTCGGTGGTCTGGATCAGGTCGGGCATGGATTTCCCTTGTATGCAGGCGCGTGGGAACTTCCCGTCCCGCGCGGTGTCGGAAGCCGTGGTGTCAGTGGCGGTTAAGCACTGGGACCAGTATCCTAACGTGTCCAGACGGGGCGGCCAGGCCGCCCCGCCGCGTCATCGGACCCACCCAAATCGGTAACTCCGGAGAGTCCCACGAATGAAGTTGCGCCTGCTCACCGCCGCCCTCGCGGCCACCACCCTGGTCGCCGGTACCGCCGTTGCCCAGGACACCTCCTCCGAGAAGGGGAAGCTCAGCTACGCGATCGGCTACAACACCGGCGCCGAGCTCGCGGAGCTGACCGAGCGCGGTGAAGCCGTCGACGTCAACACCGTCATCAAGGCGCTGCAGGATGCCTACGGCAAGAAGGATCCCGCCGTGCCGGTCGACCAGCTGCGCACCGCTGTCGAGAACATGCAGAAGCGCCAGCAGGCCAAGATGGAGGCCGAGTTCAAGCGGGTCTCCGACGCCAACAAGGCGGCCAGCGACAGCTTCCTCGCCCAGAACAAGGCCAAGCCGGGCGTGCAGACCCTGCCCAGCGGCGTCCAGTACCGCATCATCGAGACCGGCAACGGCGCCAAGCCGACCCAGGCCAGCGATGTCCAGCTGACCTACAAGGGCTCGCTGCCCGACGGCACCGTGCTGGTCGACACCAACCAGGTGCCGCAGGGCCAGACCCCGGGCCCGGTGGCGCTGAAGGTCAGCCAGGTGCCGCTCGAGGGCCTGCGCGAGGCGCTGCTGCAGATGCCCGCCGGCTCGCGCTGGGAAGTGGTGATGCCGGGCGACAAGGCCTACGGCAACGACATCCGTGCCGGCCGCATGGCCAACCAGGCGGTGGTGTTCGACGTCAAGCTGGTCAGCGTCAAGTGACCGCGGGGCGCCGCCGGCGCCCCTTGCACCAGTGCGCGGCCACTGCCGCGCACGCCACTGTTCCAGGGACGCGCCGGCCTCGTGCCGGCGCGTTTGCGTTTCGGCCCCCGGAGGGCCCGGCGTCACGATGAACACCGTTTTCCGCGCCGTGCAGAGTCCCTGCATCGGCGTATGCACGCTCAATGACGAAGGCCTCTGCGACGGCTGCCTGCGCACCGGGGACGAGATCGCCGGCTGGCTGGCCATGGACGATGCCCAGCGCGAGCACCTGATGGACACGGTGCTGCCCGAGCGCGAGGCGCGCCGCGGCTGATGGTTCCCAGGCCCGCCGACGCCGCGCTGCAGGCCGCGCTGGAACCGCCGGAGGCGGTGCCGGTGGGTCCGGCCTGGAACCTCGACGAACTTCGCGACCTGCTGCCGGTGCGGGCCGCGCTGGCCGATGCCGCGGTGCTGGTGCCGCTGGTGGGCGAGCGCGAGACCCGGGTCATCCTGACCCGCCGCCACGACGGCCTGCGCAACCATGCGGGCCAGGTCAGCTTTCCGGGCGGGCGCGTGGACCCGGGCGACGCCGGTCCGGTGGCCGCCGCCCTGCGCGAGGCGGAAGAGGAGATCGGCCTGCCGCGCAGCGAGGCCAGCGTGCTCGGCTACCTGGATCCGCTGGCCACCATCTCCGGCTTCCGCGTGCTGCCGGTGGTTGCGCGCGTGCCCGCCGGCTTCGAGGCCAGGCCGCAGCCGGGGGAAGTCGCCGAGGTGTTCAGCCTGCCGCTGTCCTGGCTGATGGCGCCGGAAAACCTGCGGCGCATCGCGATCGACATCCGCGGCCGCGAGCGCCACGTCTTCGAATACCGGCGCCACGAGGGCGCACCCGGCCAGCGCGTCTGGGGCGCGACCGCCTCGATCCTGTACAACCTGCGGCAGCGCCTGCTCGCCGCCGGAGGCCTGCCGTGAGCCGATCGACCGACTGGACCACCCTGGTGTCGCCCGCCGAGCTTGCGGCACGCCTGGGCGACCCGATGCTGGTGGTGCTCGATGCGCGCTTCTCGCTCGCCGACCCGGCCGCCGGCGAAGCCGCATGGCGCGAAGCCCACATTCCCGGCGCGCGTTACGCCCACCTGGATCGCGACCTCTCGGGCGCGCACACGCCGGGCGCGGGCCGCCATCCCTGGCCGGAGGCCGCCGACTTCGGCCGTAGCCTGGCGGCCTTCGGCATCACCCGCGAACACCAGGTCGTGGCCTGTGACGAGTCCGACGGCGCCTTCGCCGCGCGCGCCTGGTGCCTGCTGCGCATGGCCGGCCACGCGCGCGTGGCGGTGCTCGACGGCGGCCTTGCGGCCTGGCGGGCGCAGGGCCTGCCGCTGGATGCGGAGGTTCCGGCGGTGTCGCCGGCTGTGCCGTACCCCGTCGACTTCGACCGTGCGCGGCTGTTCGATGCCGCCCGCGTGCAGGCCCATCTCGACGATGGTGGCCTGCTGCTCGACGCCCGCGGCGGCGAACGCTACCGCGGCGAAGTCGAGCCGATCGACGCGCGCGCCGGGCACGTCCCGGGCGCGACCTCGCGGCCGTTTGCGTGCAACCTCGAAGCGGGACGCTTCAAGCCGCGGGAAACGCTGGCCGGGGAGTTCGACGCACTGCTGGGCGAAGGCGGGCCTTCGCAGGTGGTCGTGATGTGCGGCTCCGGCGTCACCGCCTGCCACCACTTGCTGGCGATGGCGCATGCGGGACTGGAAGGCGCCGGGCTCTACACCGGCTCCTGGAGCGGCTGGATCGAGGATCCGCGCCATCCGGTCGCGACCGGCGCAGGCTGAGCGCGGCCCGGTCGCCACGCTTGCGCGGCAGCGCGTGGCCTACTTGCCCAGTCGCGCCACCAGCGCACGCAGCCCGGCCTGGGTGTCGGGAGCGTTCCAGGCGTCGACGAAGGTGTCGATCTCGATGCGCTCCGGCGCCAGCGCGGCCAGCAGGTCGGCGCGCGCGATCGCACGGGTGCGCAGCACGGGTTCGCGCGGCAGCGCCAGCAGGGCCTCGAGCCAGGCCGTCGCGCGCGCAACCACGTCGCCGGGCGCGGCGAGTTCGTCGACCAGGCCGATCTCCAGCGCACGCGCGCTTTCCACCAGTTCGCCGCCGACCAGCAGGCGCTCGGCGCGGTGTGCGCCGACCACGCGCCGCATCAGGTGCTGGATGCCGTCGGGCGCGACCAGGCCGACCTGGGTTTCGTTGAGGCCGATGCGGAACGCCCCTTCGGCCATCACCCGGTAGTCGCAGCACAGCGCCAGCACGCAGCCGCCGGCCGGCGAATGGCCGGTGATCGCCGCGGCCACCGGCACCGGCGACGCGGCGATCGCGCGCGCGGCGTCGAGGAAGCCTGTCCATGCCGCGCCGAGTTCGTCGCGCGTGCGCAGCGTCAGCAGGTGGGGCACGTCCAGGCCTGCGGAGAACACCTTCTCGCCGCCCGAGAGCACGATGCCCTTCGCACCGCCATCGACCGCCGCCGGCACCGCGGCCGCGATCGCCGCGCAGAGTTCCTGGTTCAGGGCGTTGACCGGTGGGCGCGCGAGCCTGAGCTCGATGATCGCGCCGTGTCCGATGGTGTCGATGAGTGCGGTCATGCGCGCGCCGGCCTGTGTCGGGAGTGGAGGGCTATCATACGGCGCATGGACATGACCTCCCGCAGCCTTGTTTTCGCCCTGCTCGCCGCCGCAGCGTCGAGCGCGGCGCTGCCCGCCATCGCCGCGACGGATGCTCCGGCCACCGGAGCGGACGCGTCATGCGAGCCACGCGTCGTCGATGGCTGGCTGCGTTCGCCGCCGATGCCGATGCCGATGATGGCCGGCTTCGCACGGGTGGAAAATCCCTGCGCGGGCGGGGCCGTCATCGTGGCGGCGCGCAGCGATGCCTTCGCAAGCATCGAACTGCACGAGACCACCGTGGTCGACGGCGTCAGCCGCATGCGCCCGGTGGCCGAGGTGCCGCTGCCCGCGGGCGGCGAAGCGGTGCTGCGCCCGGGCGGCCTGCACCTGATGCTGATGAAGCCGGCATCGCCGCTGGCGACGGGCGACAGCGTCCGCGTCGAGTTCGTCCTGGCCGATGGCCGCAGCGTTGCCGCCGGCTTCGAGGTGCGGGCGCCCGACGCGCGCTGAAGCAACCCGGCTCAGGCTCCCGCCATCTTCCGCACCGGATCGGGCAGGGCGGTCGGACGACCGCTGGCGCGGTCGATCCAGACCATGACCACGTGGCCGTCGGCGTGCAGCACGGCGCCGTCGGCGCTGGTGATGCGGTGGCCCAGGGTCACACTGGTGCTGCCGACGCGGTCGGCGGTCAGCTCGACCACGATCGAGCCCGGATAGGGGATCGGCTGCCGGTAGTTCATCTGCACCGCGGCCAGCAGCGGCGCCGTATTCTCGGTCACCCATTCCTCGCCCAGGGACTCGAACCAGCGGATCCGGGCCTCCTCCAGGTAGGTCATGAAGTTGGAGTTGTTGACGTGGTTGAAGGCGTCGAGGTCGCGCCAGCGCAGCTCGATGGGCATGCGGTGGAGCACCTGTCCGTGTTCGGCGGGTTCGCGGCTCATGAAATGTCCCGTGCCTTGCGGCGGCGTGTGGGGGTTCCGGTCTTGCCGCGGGAGCGTGGCTTCGGCGTGTCGTCGATGCGTGGCTTGCCGGCGTGGGCCGCCTGCTCCGCCAGCAGCTTCGCGAGGAAGCGCCCGGTGTGCGACTGCGGCATCGCCGCGACTTCCTCCGGCGTGCCCTGGGCGATGATCTCGCCGCCGCGGTGGCCGCCGTCGGGACCGAGGTCGATGACGTGGTCGGCGGTCTTGATCACGTCCAGGTTGTGCTCGATCACCACCACTGTGTTGCCGTCGTCGCGCAGCTTGTGCAGCACGCCGAGCAGGTGGTCGATGTCGTGGAAGTGCAGGCCGGTGGTCGGCTCGTCGAGGATGTAGAGCGTGCGCCCGGTGTCACGACGCGAGAGTTCCTTCGACAGCTTCACGCGCTGCGCCTCGCCGCCCGAGAGGGTGGTCGCCGACTGGCCGAGGCGGATGTAGCCAAGGCCGACGTCGGCCAGGGTCTCCAGCTTGCGCGCCAGCGCCGGCACCGCATGGAACAGGTCCAGCGCCGCTTCCACGGTGAGCTCCAGAACCTCGTGGATGTTCAGACCCTTGTAGCGGATCTCCAGCGTCTCGCGGTTGTAGCGCTTGCCGCCGCAGACGTCGCAGGGCACGTAGATGTCGGGCAGGAAGTGCATCTCGACCTTGAGCAGACCGTCGCCCTGGCAGGCTTCGCAGCGGCCGCCACGGACGTTGAAGCTGAAGCGCCCCGGGCCGTAGCCGCGCGCGCGCGCCTCCGGCACCTGCGCGAACAGCTCGCGCAGCGGCGTGAACAGGCCGGTGTAGGTGGCGGGATTCGAACGCGGCGTGCGCCCGATCGGCGACTGGTCGATGTCGACCACCTTGTCGAACAGGTCCAGGCCTTCCACCGCACGGAAGGGCGCGGGCTTGTGCGAGGCGCCGTTGATCTCGTTCGCGGCCAGCGCGTACAGCGTGTCGTTGACCAGCGTCGACTTGCCCGAGCCCGAGACGCCGGTGACCACGGTGAACAGCCCGTTCGGGATCACCAGGTCGACGTCCTTGAGGTTGTTGCCGCTGGCGCCGAGCAGGCGCAGTTCCAGCTTCGGGTTCGGCGCATGGCGGCTGGCCGGGATCTCGATGCGGCGCGTGCCCGACAGGTACTGCCCGGTCAGCGAACGCGGCTCGGCCAGGATGTCTTCATAGCGGCCCTGGGCCACCACTTCGCCGCCGTGCACGCCGGCGCCGGGGCCGATGTCGACGATGTGGTCGGCCAGGCGGATCGCATCCTCGTCGTGCTCGACCACGATCACGGTGTTGCCGAGGTCGCGCAGGCGGGTGAGCGTGCCCAGCAGGCGCTCGTTGTCGCGCTGGTGCAGGCCGATCGAGGGTTCGTCGAGCACGTACATCACGCCCACCAGGCCGGCGCCGATCTGGCTGGCCAGGCGGATGCGCTGGGCCTCGCCGCCGGACAGCGAATCGGCCTTGCGCTCCAGGGTCAGGTAGTCGAGGCCGACGTCGACCAGGAAACCCAGGCGCTCGCGGATCTCCTTGACGATGCGCGCGGCCACCTCGCCGCGCCAGCCGGGCAGCTCGAGCTGCTGGAAGAAGTCCAGGGCTTCGCCGATCGGCAGCACCACGATCGAGGGCATGGCGCGTTCGGCCACGAAGACATTGCGTGCCGAGCGGTTCAGGCGCGCGCCGCCGCAGTCGGGGCAGGGCTGTTCGCTGATGTACTTCGACAGCTCCTCGCGCACCGCGGAGGATTCTGTCTCCCGGTAGCGACGCTCGAGGTTGGGCACGATGCCCTCGAAGCGGTGCCTGCGCTTGCTGCGCACGCCGCTTTCGGTGACGTAGGTGAAGGCGATCTCGTCCTCGCCGCTGCCGTACAGCACGGCCTGGCGCACGTCGTCCGGCAGCTCCTGCCAGCGCGTGTCGACGTCGAAGCCGTAGTGCTTCGCCAGCGAGGCGATCAGCTGGAAGTAGTAGTGGTTGCGGCGGTCCCAGCCGCGCACGGCGCCGGCGGCCAGCGACAGCTCGGGATGCACCACCACGCGGTCGGGGTCGAAGAACTGGCTCACGCCCAGGCCGTCGCAGGTCGGGCAGGCGCCGGCCGGGGCGTTGAACGAGAACAGTCGCGGCTCCAGCTCGGGCAGGGCGTAGTCGCAGACCGGGCAGCTGTAGCGCGAGGAAAACAGCATCGGTTCGGCCGCGTCGTCGTCGAGCGCGCGCACTTCGGCCATGCCGTCGCCGAGCTTGAGCGCGGTCTCGAAGGATTCGGCCAGGCGCTGCTGCATGTCCTCGCGCACCCGGAAGCGGTCGATCACCGCCTCGATGCTGTGCTTCTGGCGCAGCGCCAGCGGCGGTACCGCGTCGATCTCGTGCACCGCGCCGTCCACGCGCACGCGCACGTAGCCCTGGGCGCGCAGCTGCTCGAAGACCTGGGCGTGCTCGCCCTTGCGGTCACGGACCACCGGCGCCAGCAGCATCCAGCGGCGCTCGGCGTTGGCCGGATCGTTCGCCAGCGCCATCACCTGGTCGACCATCTGGCTGACGGTCTGCGCCTCCAGCGGGTAGTGGTGGTCCGGGCAGCGCGGCTGGCCGACGCGGGCGTAGAGCAGGCGCAGATAGTCGTAGATCTCGGTGATCGTGCCGACGGTCGAGCGAGGGTTGTGGGACGTCGACTTCTGCTCGATCGCGATCGCCGGCGACAGGCCCTCGATGTGGTCGATGTCGGGCTTGTCCATCACGCTCAGGAACTGCCGCGCATACGCCGACAGCGACTCGACGTAGCGCCGCTGGCCCTCGGCATAGATCGTGTCGAAGGCGAGCGAGGACTTGCCGGAACCGGACAGGCCGGTGACCACGATCAGGCGGTCGCGGGGCAGGTCGAGGCTGATGTCCTTCAGGTTGTGGGTGCGGGCTCCGCGGAGGCGGATGAGGTCCAGCGCCATCGGGTGGGGATCCGGAGGAAAGGGGAGGGTGGGCGATCAACCAGCCTACCGAGCCCGATGGATGGGGGCAAACAGCCATAAAGAAAGGGGCCCGGCGAACCGGGCCCCTCGCATGTCACCTTGCGTCCTGGATCAGCGGCGCGCGGTGTAGTTCACCGTGATCTCCGCAGAGCAGTCGCTGGTACCGGCGTTGCAGACCTGGTAGGTCGCGCTGCCGGGGCCGACCGCTTCGGCGGTGAAGGTGTGGTTGAACACGCCGTTGTTGGCCGAGGTCGCAACGATCTCGCCATTGAACAGCACGTCGACCTGTTCACCCTCGCCACCGGTCCAGGCCAGCGGCACGCGGATGCGCTGGCCCTTCAGGGCGAACACATAGCGGGCCATCAGATCCTGCGGCGACTCGCCACCCGGCTCTTCGTCGCCGGTGTAGCTGGCGGTCAGCGAGATGCCCGTCGCCGCGGCGTAGCCGGCGATGCGGACGTACCACTGGCCGGCCGCGGGGGTCGGGAAGTCGCAGGTCTCGTCGTTGCCGGTCAGGTACGGACGGCAGTCGTAGAGCGTCGAGGTCGGCAGTTCGCCTTCACGGACGTACAGGTCGGCGTCACCGGTGCCACCCGCCATCGTGAAGTTCAGGTCGGTGGCGTCCGCCGGCACGTCCAGCACGAAGAACAGCTCTTCGCCGGTGCCGACGCTGATGTCGCTGACCGTGACCCCGTTCTCGAGCTCGGTCGGCGGCGGCGGCGGCGGCGGGCCGTCACCGCTGTAGGTGCCCTTCACGCTGTAGCCGCTGGAGGCGTTGTAGGCGACCACGCGGACGTGCCACTCGCCGGCCTGCGGGTTGTCGAACGAGCAGACCTCGGCAACCGTGCCGCCGGTCCACGGACGGCAGTCGAAGGTGCTGTTGTTCGGGCGTGCGCCATAGCGGACGTAGATGTCCGAGTCACCCGTGGCACCGGTGCCCGGATCCAGGTTGAAGATCACCGAACCCTGGCCTTCCGGTACGTTGAGCACGTAGAACTTGTCGGTACCGGCGGTCATGGCACCGAGTTCGACGGCGACGCCGTTCTCGAGTTCGATCGGCGGCGGCGGCGGCGGCGGACCCGGCGGGTCGCCAGGCAGTTCCTCGTCGCCCGCGGCGACGGCGACCGCGCGGCCGGCGTCGATCAGGCTGGCGCACCACATGTCGGCGTTGTCGCAGCCGGTGACCAGGCCGTTGGCGGCATAGCCGGTGTTGCGCAGGATGGTCTCGATCTCGTCGGCATCCAGTACGCCGCCGGAGGCCTCGAGGACCAGGGCAGCGGTGCCCGCCACGTGCGGGGCCGCCATCGAGGTGCCGGCATACCAGGCGTAGGAGTCAGCGCCCTGGCCTTCCGCACCGTCGTTCAGGGTCGACAGTACCTGGTCGGTCTCGGGCACCACGCCGCTGCCCGCCGGGGCTGCGACGCTGATGCCCTCGCCGAAGTTGGTGGAGGCGTACTTGGTGTTGTTCGGGCCGGTGCCCGCCACCGCGACCACGCCGTTGCAGCCGGCGGGGCTGAAGCCGGACACTTCGGAACTCGAGTTGCCCGCCGCCGCGATCACCATGGTGCCGTTGGCACGGGCGATGTCGACCGCATCCTGCATCGCCGTCGGGCAGGCGGTGGCGCCGCCGAGGCTCAGGTTGATGATGTGGGCCGGGGTCTCGTTGTCGGGCACGCCGGGGACGCTGCCGCCGGACGCCCACACAATGGCGTCGTTGATGTCGGCAAAGGTGCCGCCGGCGTTGCCGAGCACGCGGACGTGCTGGACCTTGGCGCCATGGGCCACGCCCGCCACGCCGAGGTTGTTGTCGGTCACCGCGGCGACGGTGCCGGCCACGTGGGTGCCGTGCCAGCTGCTGTCGTACTTGCTGTCCCAGTCGCCTTCGTCGTTCGGATCGGGGTCACGGCCGTCGCCGTCGCGCGCGTTGGCGGGATCGGAGATGAAGTCGTAGCCGGCGACGAACTGGCCGTCGAGGTCGGCGTGGTTGACCTGTCCAGTGTCCAGCACGGCGACGATGTAGCCGGTGCCGTCGACGCTGTCCCAGGCCTCGGTGGCATTGATGCCCATGCCGCCGCCCTGGTAGTGCCACTGCTGCGCGAACAGCGGGTCGTTCGGCTCGAGCGTGCGGTACATGCGGCCGTTGGGCTCTACGGCGCGGACCGACGGGTTTGCCATCAGCGCGGCTTCAAGCTGCTTCCGTTCGCCGACGTCGATGTCGCGGCCGAGGCGGACGAGCTGGGCGCCGGTGCCCAGGGTGCGCTCGACGGCGATGCGGGTACCGAGCAGCTTGCCGACGGAATCGAGCTGGCGCTGCAGGTCGGCGCTGGGCTTGGCGCCCTTCTTGAAGCTGACGATGAACGAGTCGTAGCTGTTCTCCGCCGGGGCCTTCAGGTTGATGCCATAGGGATGGCCGGGCTTCGAGAACAGCGGCGCCTGCGTGGCCGGGGCCTTCGGGGCGGCCTTGGAGGCCTGTCCGGGCTTGGCCGCTGCCGGGGCCTTCAGTGCCGCGTACGACGGTGCCGCGGCGAGCACGGCGGTGATGGCTACCGCGAGTGCCGTGGTTGTGGTGCTCCGAGTCTTGCTTGTCATTTCGGTCCTCTCTCCTTCTCATCGATCCGAACGCGCTGTGGCGTCGGCCCCATCCACGCAGTGGCTGTCGCTACTTACAGTGGAATCTGCGCGCACGCCCGCGGCGCGACCGGTGGTCGACGGCCTGCGGGGTGCGAAATACGGTTTGCGGCGGGCGCGGTGCGGCCGGCCTGGTAGAAGGTGTGGCGCAGTCTTGCGCCGGCCGCCTCGGGCTGTCGTGGTCCTGCGCCGTCTTGTGTGTACGGATCGGGCGATGCACGTACAGGGGCACTCCTGGAGAAGAGGCGGTTATTACGACCACGCGGCGCTTGGGCGGCGCCGGCGCGGACTGGTGAAGCGATCCTGCAGCGGACGGTCCCCTGTGACCCATCCGACCCATCGAACCTACCGGATAGCGGGTGGGCAGCGCAACCGTACAAGCTGCATTCAGGTTTGTTTGACCCGAAACCGTTGATCCGTCTACAATTCCGCTCCTGTCCGCCCCCGATGGCGGCCAGCGACCACAATAACTACAGAGGAAGACTGGTCATGTACGCAGTCCTGGTAACGGGCGGCAAGCAGTATCGCGTGATGCAGGGCGAGACCCTGCGCGTGGAGCTGATTGACGTCGAGGCCGGCAAGGAGATCACGTTCGACAACGTGCTCATGCTCGGCGATTCCGATGGCATCAAGGTCGGCGACGCGCTGAAGGGCGCCACCGTCACCGCCACCGTGAAGGCCCACGGCCGCGCCGACAAGGTGCGCATCGTGAAGTTCCGCCGCCGCAAGCACCATCGCAAGCAGATGGGCCACCGGCAGCACTACACCGAAATCGAGATCACCGGCATTGCCGGTGGCGACAAGAAGTAAGGAGACGCAGCCATGGCACATAAAAAGGGCGTAGGTTCCTCGCGCAACGGCCGCGACTCCAACCCGAAGTACCTCGGCGTGAAGATCTATGGTGGCCAGGCGATCGACGCCGGCAACATCATCGTCCGCCAGCGCGGCACCCAGTTCCACCCGGGTTCGGGCGTCGGCCTCGGCCGCGACCACACCCTGTACGCGCTGATCGACGGCAAGGTCGAGTTCACGACCAAGGGCCCGAAGAAGCGCCGCACCGTGAACGTCGTCGCCGAGGCCTGAGCCCGGCGCAGCGTTCCGCGAAGGGCCCCGCTCCGGCGGGGCTTTTCTTTTCTCCGCCGGGTGCGGCTGCCGGCACCCGCTACACTTCCGGCAGCGCGTTGCCGCCGCCACGCGGCGACGCCTGCGCATGGCGCGCGGCGTGTCCGTACGTTCTCTCCCCAAGATCCGGTTCCTGAGCCCATGAAACTTGTAGACGAAGCCGAAATCTCCGTCATCGCCGGCAACGGCGGCAACGGCTGCGTCGGTTTCCGGCGCGAGAAGTTCATCCCGCTCGGCGGCCCCGACGGTGGCGACGGCGGCAACGGCGGCGACGTCTGGCTCGAGGCCACCCGCAACCTCAACACCCTGGTCGATTTCCGCCATCAGCGGATCTTTCGCGCCCAGCGCGGGCAGGACGGCATGGGCCAGCAGCGCTACGGCAAGGGCGGCGAGGACATCGTGATCAGGGTGCCGGTCGGTACCCAGGTCGTGAACATCGACACCGACGAAGTGATCGGCGACCTCGTCGGCGACGGCGACCGCCTGCTGGTGGCCCGCGGCGGCCAGGGCGGCCTGGGCAACATGCACTTCAAGAGCTCGATCACCCGCGCGCCGCGCAAGGCCACGCCGGGCGGCGAGGGCGAGCAGCGCGAACTGCGCCTGGAGCTGAAGCTGCTGGCCGACGTCGGCCTGCTGGGCTTCCCCAACGCCGGCAAATCGACCCTGATCCGCGCGGTGTCCGCGGCCACGCCGAAGGTGGCCGACTATCCCTTCACCACGCTTTACCCGAACCTGGGCGTGGTCAGCGTGGAGCCGGCGCGCAGCTTCGTGATTGCCGACATCCCGGGCCTGATCGAGGGTGCGGCCGACGGCGCCGGCCTGGGCGCGCTGTTCCTGCGCCACATCCAGCGTACCCGCTTGCTGCTGCACCTGGTGGAGGTCGAGCCGCTGGACGGCTCCGACGCCGCCGACCAGATCCGCGCCATCGAGCGCGAACTGGAGAAGTTCGATGCCGGCCTGATGGACAAGCCGCGCTGGCTGCTGTTCAACAAGGCCGACCTGCTGCCGGCCGAGGACTCCCGCGCGCACGCCGAGCGCGTGGTCGCCGAACTGGGCTGGACCGGCCCCTGGTTCATCGTCTCCGGCCTGGCCCACGAAGGTACCCGCGAAGTCATGCTCCGCGTCCAGGCCTTCCTCGACGAACAGGCCCGCGACGCCGCCGACGCGGCCGATGCCATCGAAGGCTGAGGCGGGCGGAATGGAAAGGGCAGGAGCCTTTTTTTGCCACGGATTTGCGCGGATTACGCGGATTCAGCCGAGGCCGATCCATCGCAATGGGCTTGTCTGCAGAAATGGCAGGGGTAGCGCGAGGCGCGTCAGTCCGCTTCGGCCCGATCCGCGTAATCCGCGTAAATCTGTGGCAGAAGCTTTTGCTTTTCCGGGCCCGCAAACGAAAAGCCCGGCCGGGGCCGGGCTTTCGGGTGTTGCGGTGACGCGTGGATCAGGCGGCCTTGAGGGCCTTGATGCGCGCAGTCAGGCGGCTCTTGTGACGGGCGGCCTTGTTCTTGTGGATCAGGCCGCGGGCGCTGAAACGGTCGAGCAGCGGCTGCGCGGCGGTGAAGGCCTCCTGCGCGCCGGCGGCGTCGTTGGCGTCGAGCGCCTTGAGCACTTTCTTGACGGCGGTGCGCAGCTGCGAACGCTGGCTGTTGTTGCGCAGGTTGCGCACGACGGCCTGCTTGGCGCGCTTCTTGGAAGACTTGATGTTGGCCACGATGGGATCCTGGAAACGGGTGTGAAGACGGAATTCGGGTCGAGCGAGCAGGAAATTATGGGGGAATCAGGGGCTTGCGTCAACAATGGTGCCCGGACGGGGTGGCTGGCGTGAGCGGGCCCGTCCAGGGTGCCCCCGAGCGGCCGGGCACGGGAGCGGCAGGGCTGGATCCCGCGGCCTCGATGCCGGCGACGAAGGCGGCTGCAGAGGCGGCCGGTGGCCCGGGCGCCGGCCCTGGTGGTTCCGGCGGCGGGAAGGGTGGTGCCGGAGGCGGTCGCCGTCGCGGCGGCCTGCTGCGCTCCACCGCGGTCTTCAGTTCCATGACCCTGCTGTCGCGGATCGCCGGCTTCCTGCGCGACGCCCTGCAGTCGCGCGTGTTCGGCGTGTCGGTGGCGATGGACGCCTTCGTCATCGCCTACCGGATCCCGAACTACCTGCGCCGGATCTTCGCCGAGGGCTCGGTGCAGATGGCCTTCGTGCCGGTGTTCAACGAACTGCGCGAGCGCGGCGACGAGCGCGCGCTGAAGGAATTCCTCGACGCCATGGCCGGCGCCCTGCTTGCCGTGGTGCTGGTGTTCGCGGCCGTCGGCATGCTGGCTGCGCCGCTGCTGGCGCGCATGTTCGCCCCCGGCGCGCTCGACGACCCGGAGAAGCTGGCCCTGATCGCGGACATGCTCCGCATCACCTTCCCCTACCTGGTGTTCATCTCGCTGATGGCGCTGGTGGCCTCGGTGCTCAACAGCTTCGGCCGCTTCGCGCTGCCGGCGGTGACGCCGGTGCTGCACAACCTGGTGATGATCGTCGCCATCGTCTGGGTGTCGCGGTACTTCGCCGAGCCGGTCAAGGCGCTCGCCTGGGGCGTGCTGGTGGCCGGCGTGCTGCAGCTGGCGGTGCTGTGGCCGGCGCTGGGGCGGCTCGGCCTCAGGCCGCGGTTCAAGCCCGGCTTCAGGCACCCCGACGTGCGCCGGGTGGCGAAACTGATGGTGCCGACCCTGTTCTCGTCCTCCGTGGCCCAGCTCAACCTGCTGGTGGGCACGGTGTTCGCCTCGCTGCTGGTCACCGGCAGCCAGACCTGGCTGTACCTGTCCGACCGCCTGGTGGAGTTCCCGCTGGGGTTGTTCGGCGTCGCCATCGGCACGGTGATCCTGCCGCACCTGTCGCGCCGGCACGCGGCCGACGACAGCGAGGGCTATGGTGCCGCGCTGGACTGGGCGCTGCGCATGGCCCTGCTGGCCGGCGTGCCTGCCGCGATCGGCCTGCTGCTGCTGGCCGAGCCGCTGACCTCGGTGGTCTACCAGGGCGGGCGCTTCACGCCCCACGACACGCGGATGGCGGCGATCAGCCTGGCGGCGATGAGCATCGGCATCCCGGCCTTCATGCTGACCAAGGTGCTGGCGCCGGCCTTCTACGCCCGGCAGGACACGAAGACGCCGATGCGCGCGGCCATCATCACCGTCGTCGCCAACGTGCTGATGACCATCGCTTTCACCACGCCACTGTGGCTGTGGGAGGTGCCGGGCGCGCACGGCGGCATCGCCCTGGCGACGGGGCTGGCGGGCATCGTCAATGCCTGGCTGCTGTGGCGCTACCTGAAGCGCGCGGGCCTGGTGCGGCTGCAGCCGGGCTGGGGCCTGTTCTGGCTGCGCCTGGTGGTGGCCTGCGCGGTGATGGCGGCGGCGGTGCTGGCGCTGAGCGCCTGGATCGGCGACTGGACCGCGATCGGGAGCCTGCTGCTGCGGGCGGTGCTGCTGCTCGCGGTGGTCGTCGCCGGCGCGCTGGCCTACGGCGTGGCGATGCTGGCGCTGGGCCTGCGCCCGCGCCACCTGCGGCACTGACCACCGGCGTCACCCGCGTCGCGTCCCCGGGACGTGGGGCAGGGCGCCGCCGGTATACTTGCGGGCCGACCCGCGTCGGGCGGGCCGCCGCCGGCGGCCGCGCCACACCATCCTGGATTCCATGAAGCAGCTGTTCCGCGACGTCGACGGCGGGCCCCTGTGCCCCGAAGGCAGCGTGGCCTGCATCGGCGCCTTCGACGGCCTGCACCTGGGCCACCGCGCGCTGCTGCGCCACGCCGCGACGCGTGCGCGGGCGCTGGGCGTGCCGCTGGCGGCACTGAGCTTCGAGCCGCTGCCGCGCGAGTTCTTCGCGCCGGGCGCGCCGCCGCCGCGGCTGATGCTGCCGCGCGCGCGCGCCGAGGGCCTGTGGGCGCTGGGCGCCGAGGTGGTGGGCCTGCTGCGCTTCAACGCCACCTTCGCGGCGATGTCGCCGGACGAATTCGCCGGGCGCGTGCTGGCCGGGCGCCTGCGCGCGCGCGAGGTCTGGGTCGGTCCGGGCTTCCGCTACGGCAGCCGCCGGGCGGGCGACCTGGCCACCCTCCAGGCCTCGGGCGAAGGCCTGGGCTTCACGGCCGGCGAAATCGAGCCCGTGCACCTCGACGGCGAGCGCGTGTCCAGCACCCGCATCCGCGCCGCCCTGGTGGACGGTGACTTCGCCGCCGCCGCGCGCCTGCTCGGCCGCCCCTACGCCATCGGCGGCCGGGTGGTCCGCGGCCGCCAGCTCGGGCGCACGCTCGGCTATCCCACCGCCAACCTGCGCTTCGGCGGCAAGGTGCCGGCGCTGCAGGGCGTCTACGCCACCCGCGTGCACGGCGTCGGCGACGCGCCCCGGCCCTCGGTGTCGAGCTTCGGCACCCGGCCTACGGTGGACGGCATCGAGCCGCTGCTCGAAGCCCATCTGTTCGATTTCGCCGGCGACCTGTACGGTCGCCGGATCGAGGTGGAATTCGTTGCGCGCCTGCGCGACGAGGAGAAGTACCCCGACCTGCCGACCCTGGTCGCGCAGATGGACCGCGACGCCGCACGTGCGCGCGAAATCCTGATGCAGACCCCCCAGCGAGCGACCGCGTGACCGACGACAGCCAGCGTTACAAGCCGACCATCCTCCTGCCGCAGACGGACTTCCCGATGCGTGGCGACCTGCCCAAGCGCGAGCCGGCTGCGCTCGCGCGCTGGGAGGGCGAAGGGCTGTACCAGCGCCTGCGCGGGCAGGCCGCCGGGCGCCCGCGCTTCGTCCTCCACGACGGCCCGCCGTACGCCAACGGCGCGATCCACCTCGGGCACGCGGTCAACAAGATCCTGAAGGACGTCATCGTCCGCTCGAAGACGGTGGCGGGTTTCGATGCGCCCTACGTCCCGGGCTGGGACTGCCACGGCCTGCCGATCGAGATCGCGGTCGAGAAGAAGCACGGCCGCGTGGGCACCAAGCTCGACGCCGCCGCCTTCCGCCAGGCCTGTCGCGAGTACGCGCTGTCCCAGGTCGAGCTGCAGCGGCAGGACTTCAAGCGCCTGGGCGTGCTCGGCGACTGGGACGATCCCTACCTGTCGCTCGACCCCAAGTTCGAGGCCGACGAAATGCGCGCGCTGGCGAAGGTGATCGACAACGGCCACCTGCTGCGTGGCGCCAAGCCGGTGTACTGGTGCTTCGACTGCGGCTCGGCGCTGGCCGAGGCCGAGATCGAGTACCAGGACAAGGTTTCGCCGGCGATCGACGTGGCCTATCCGGCGCGCGATTCCGAAGCCCTGGCGCGGGCCTTCGGCGCCGTGCTGCCCGAGGGCGTCGAGGTCGCGGTGCCGATCTGGACCACCACGCCGTGGACGCTGCCGGCCTCGCTGGCGGTGTCGCTGGGCCCGGAGATCGAGTACGCGCTGGTCGAAGGTCCCGCGCGCGAGGGCGGCCGCCGCTGGCTGGTGCTGGCCTCGTCGCTGGTGGAGCGCGCGCTGGCGCGCTACGGCGTCGAAGGCGATGCCGTGGTGCACGGCCACGCCACCGGCGCGGCGCTGGAAAACCTGCTGCTGGCGCATCCCTTTTACGCGGAGCGTGACATCCCGCTGATCCTCGGCGGCCACGTCACCGACGACGACGGCACTGGCGCCGTGCACACCGCGCCCGGCCACGGCCAGGAGGACTTCGCGGCTGCGCAGCAGTACGGGATCGTCGATCGCTACGCCGCCGCGCAGCTCAATCCGGTCGACGGCCGCGGCGTCTACCTGCCGTCGACGCCGGCCGCGAACGGTGTCGAGCTGGCCGGCACCCACATCTGGAAGGCCAACGACGCCATCGTCGAGCTGCTGCGCGACAGCGGCGCACTGCTGGCGCTGGCGAAGCTCGAGCACAGCTACCCGCACTGCTGGCGCCATCGCACGCCGGTGGCCTTCCGCGCCACGCCGCAGTGGTTCATCTCCATGGACCAGGCCGGCCTGCGCCGCGACGCGCTGGCCGCGATCGAGGGCGTGGAGTGGTTCCCCGGCTGGGGCGAGGCGCGCATCGCCGGTATGGTCGAGGGCCGCCCGGACTGGACGATCTCGCGCCAGCGCACCTGGGGCGTGCCGATCGCGCTGTTCGTGCACCGCGAGACCGGCGAGCCGCATCCGCGCTCCAGTGAACTGATGCGTGCCGCCGCCGACCGGGTGGAGCAGGGTGGCATCGATGCCTGGCACGAGCTCGACCCGGCCGAGCTGCTGGGCGACGAGGCTCCGCAGTACGACAAGGTCACCGACATCCTCGACGTCTGGTTCGACTCCGGCGTCACCCACGAGTGCGTGCTCGCCGCGCGCGGCCTGGGCAAGCCCGCCGACCTGTATCTGGAAGGCTCCGACCAGCACCGCGGCTGGTTCCAGTCCTCGCTGCTGACCGGCGTGGCGATGGACCGGGCGGCGCCGTACCGGCAGTGCCTGACCCACGGTTTCACCGTGGACGAGCACGGCCGCAAGATGTCGAAGTCGCTGGGCAACGGCATCGAGCCGCAGGAGATCATGAAGACCCTGGGCGCGGACATCCTGCGCCTGTGGATCGCCAGCGCCGACTACAGCAACGAGATGTCGCTGTCGAAGGAGATCCTCAAGCGCAACGCCGACGCCTACCGCCGCATCCGCAACACCGCGCGCTTCCTGCTCGGCAACCTGCACGGCTTCGACCCGGCCGTGCACCAGGTGGCGCCGGAGGACATGGTCGCGCTGGACCGCTGGATCGTGCACCGCGGGCACGAGCTGCAGCAGAAGATCACCGATGCCTACGCGCGCTACGACTTCGCCGAGGTGGTGCAGCTCTTGATGAACTTCTGCAGCGTCGACCTGGGCTCGCTGTACCTGGACGTGACCAAGGACCGCCTGTACACCATGCGCGAGGATTCGCGCGGCCGGCGCAGCGCGCAGACGGCGATGTACCACCTGGCCGAGGCCTTCGTGCGCTGGATCGCGCCGGTCCTGGCCTTCACCGCCGACGAGATGTGGGGCTACCTGCCCGGCGCGCGCGAAGACAACGTGCTGTTCGCCACCTGGCATGACGGCCTGGCGCCGCTGCCCGAGGGCGCGCCGCTGTCCGCGCGCGAGTTCGACGACCTGCTGCGCCTGCGCGAGCAGGTGGCCAAGGTGCTGGAGCCGATGCGCGCCGGCGGCGAGATCGGCGCCGCGCTGGACGCCGAGATCACGCTCGCCTGCGGCGTGGCCGACCAGAACTGGCTGTCGGGCCTGTTCGACGAGCTGCGCTTCTTCTTCATCAGCGGCGACGTGTCGCTGGTGGCCGACGACGGCGCCGAGGCGATCACGGTGTCGGCGGTGCCCACCGACAAGCCCAAGTGCGTGCGCTGCTGGCAGCGCCGTGGCGACGTCGGCACGACCGAAGCGCATCCGCAGCTGTGCGGCCGCTGCGTCTCCAACGTCGACGGTGAAGGGGAGGCGCGCCAGTGGTTCTGAAGCCCCGCCCCAATGCGCTGCCCTGGCTGCTGGTCTCGCTGCTGGTGCTGGTTCTGGACCAGGTCAGCAAGCAGTGGGTGCTCACCAGCCTGCCGGAGTACACCGCGATCCCGGTGATCGAGGGCTTCTGGAACTGGTACCGCACCTACAACACCGGTGCCGCGTTCAGCTTCCTGTCCGATGCGGGTGGCTGGCAGAAGTGGTTCTTCACGGTGCTGGCCTTCGGCATCAGCGGCCTGCTGGCGGTCTGGCTGGCGAAGACCCCGCGCGGCGACTGGCGCACGGCGCTGCCGTTCGCGCTGGTGATCGGCGGCGCCATCGGCAACGTCATCGACCGCCTGCAGCACGGCCACGTCATCGACTTCATCCAGTGGCACTGGCGGGACTACTACTGGCCTGCGTTCAACATCGCCGACGCCGCGATCGTGGGCGGGGCCATCGGGATCGCCCTGTTCGGCATCCTGGGCGGCAAGTCCAAGGCCCCCTGAGGCCCACCCGAGCCCTCCACCGCGGCCGGAGCCCCTGCTCCCGCCTGCGGGGATCGGGTCAGGGTCTTGCCGGTACAATCGGCGGCATGGATATCGTCCTTGCCAACCCCCGCGGCTTCTGCGCCGGCGTCGATCGCGCGATCGAGATCGTCAAGCGCGCGATCGAGACGCTGGGCGCGCCGATCTACGTGCGCCACGAGGTGGTCCACAACCGCTACGTGGTCGACGACCTCAAGCAGCGCGGCGCGATCTTCGTCGAGGAGCTCGACGAGGTGCCCGATGGCAACACGGTGATCTTCAGCGCCCACGGCGTGTCCCAGGCGGTGCGCGCCGAGGCCGAGCGCCGCGGCCTTAAGGTCTTCGACGCGACCTGCCCGCTGGTGACCAAGGTCCACTTCGAGGTCGCCCGCCACTGCCGCGCCGGCCGCGACGTGGTGCTGATCGGCCACGCCGGCCATCCCGAGGTCGAGGGCACGATGGGGCAGTGGAACCGGGAACGTGGCACCGGCTCGATCCATCTGGTCGAGGACGTCGAGGACGTCGAGGCGCTCGAGGTCGGGCAACCGGAGAACTTCGCCTACACCACGCAGACCACGCTGTCGGTGGACGACACCCGGAGCGTGATCGAGGCCCTGCGCCGGCGCTTCCCGGCGATCCAGGGGCCGAAGAACGACGACATCTGCTATGCCACCCAGAACCGCCAGGACGCGGTGCGCGAGCTTGCCGCGGAGTGCGACCTGGTGCTGGTGGTGGGTTCGCCCAACAGCTCCAACTCCAACCGCCTGCGCGAGCTGGCCGAACGCGAGGGCGTCGAGGCCTACCTCATCGACGGCGCGGAGGAGATCGATCCGCGCTGGGTGGAAGGCCGCCGCCACGTCGGCGTGACCGCCGGCGCCTCGGCGCCGGACGTGCTGGTCGAAGGCGTGCTGGCGCGGCTGCGCGAACTGGGCGCGGCCGGCGTGCGCGAGCTGTCCGGCGAGCCGGAGAGCATGGTGTTCGCCCTGCCCAAGGAACTGCGGCTGCAACTGGTCGACTGAGGGCCCGGTCCCGCGCGGGCGAGCGCGACCCGGAGGCGGGTCAGTCCGCGGCGCCGGCTTCCAGCGGCACGCCGTTGGCTTCCAGCCAGGCAGTGACCGCGGCGCGCTCGCCGCGCGCCTTTTCGCTCAGCTTCGCGGCCGGCAGCTTGTAGTAGTAGGCCTGGAACGTCGCGTCCTGCGCGTTCTTGGCCGAGGCCGGCGCGCCGCGTTCGAGCAGCTGCAGCACGTGGGCGCCGGCGTTGATCATCGCCGCCTTGTGCAGCGGGGTGTTGCCGGTGCGGTCGGCGATCGACGGGTCAGCACCGGCGTCGAGCAGCATCCGGAACTGGGCGTCGGTGCGCGGCCCGGCGGCGTCGGCCAGCGCGGTGCCGCCGGTCTGGCCGTGGCGGGCGTCGGGGTCGGCGCGGTGGTCGAGCAGGATCCGCAGGTAACCGGGGTCATCGGCGATCGCGGCGCTGTGCACGGCGGTGCGGCCTGCCAGTCCCGGAACCGAGGCGTCGGCGCCGGCTTCCATCAGTGCTTCGACGCCGTCCTTGCTCTGCGCCAGCATCGCGAACTGCAGCGGCGTGACCTGGTCGGCGCCGCGTGCGTTCGCGTCGGCACCGGCCGCGGCGCGTTCGTGCACGGCCGACTTGTCGCCGTCGGCGGCGGCCTGCGCCAGCGCGGCGACCGCGGGGTCGGGAAAGGCCTTGCTGGCATCCATCGCATGTCCTTGGCAGGCGGCGCCCGCGAACACCAGTGCAAGCAGCAGGAGGGTCGCGGGCTTGCGCATCGGGGCGATTATGTCACGCGGCGCGTTGCCGCCACGGCGTGATGCCGGGCGTAGCGGTCAGTTCCAGGGCTGCTGCTGGCGGAGCGCGTCCAGCACGCCCTGCTGTCCATGCAGGTCGCCGGCACGCTGCAGCTTCGCCTCGCCATGCTCGTAGATGCGCTTGCCCATCTCGATCGGGTTCCAGGTGAACTCCGGACCCTCGATCGGCGGATAGGGGTCGTCGAGGTTGATCTCGTGGCCCGGTGCGTCCGGCATCAGCGTGCGCGTGCCCCAGGTGTCTTCCTGCGCCGCGGTCAGCGGGTCGCCGGAGATGTTGTAGCGGCGGATCTGCCCGTCGGCGGCATCGGCCTTGGCGGTGTCGGGGTCGAGGCCCAGGCGCTCCATGGTGTTGTCGTGCACGCCCGAGGCGTTGAAGGTCACCGCGGCGTTGCCGGTGGCCAGCGAGGCCGTGGCGGCCAGGCCGCCGCCCAGCGAGTGGCCGGTGATCACCAGCGAGTCGCCAAAGGCGGTGTCGGCCAGTTGGGCCAGCTCGACGGCCTGGTCGTACTGCTCGTTCGACCAGCCCACGCCCTGCTGGAAGTTGGGTCCGGTCCAGTCCTGCAGCTCGTTGCTGCCGGCGAAGGCGAGGACATGGCGGCCCTCGCCGTCGGTGTAGATGCCGGCGCGGAAGCCGGTGTCCGGGTTCTCGAGCATCGAGGGATCGATGCCGGCCTCCAGCAGCTGTTCGTCGGTGAGGCGGGTCCAGTCGCCGACCTCGGTGACCGCCGGGTCGTAGACAGCGGCCGAGATCTCCATCATCTCCAGGTCGATGGCCTTCGCGTCCTGACCGCGGACCTGGGCATCGAAATCGACCGAGTTGGCCGCGTTGCCGCCGCCGGCATTGCCCAGGGCAGGAAGAGTGGACAGGAGCCCGGCCAGTGCCGGGTTCCACGACGGCTCCATCCGGTAGGGGCCGGTGGGCAGTGGAGAGGTCGCGGCGGCGTCCTTGCTGGCCGCATCGGCGGGCCGGTACGCGCTGGGGTCGATCTGGCTGCCGCGGATGCCGTCGATGCTCATGGCCGGGGTCTCTTCGCAGGATTGGCCTGAACCTAGCGCTCCCCGGATGCGCGTGACAGCTGGGGCTGACCCGAGTACTGGCGTCTGGACAAGAAAAAACCCCGGGAAGACGGGCTTCCCGGGGTTTGCTTCCTGGTGCCGGAAATAGGAATCGAACCTACGACCTACGCATTACGAATGCGCCGCTCTACCAACTGAGCTATTCCGGCAGGGCCGTACATTGTAGGGGCGTGCCCGCGTCCGGGTCAAAACGGAATCCCCCGACCCGTCGGCTCGCCACCGCGTCTCGTCCGGCGCGACCGCCGACGGCTATCCTGCCGCCTCACCCGCAACCGGATCCCCCATGGCCAAGGCCCGTACCGCCTACGTCTGCAACGAATGCGGCGCCGATTTCAGCAAGTGGCAGGGCCAGTGCGGTGCTTGCGGGGCCTGGGACACGGTGTCGGAGATCGTGCTGGAGAGTGCCGCCTCGGCGAAGGCCGCTGCGCCCGCGCGCCGCGGCGGCTGGGCGGGCAAGACCGAGGCGCCGAAGGTCACCCCGCTTGCGGAAGTCAGCCAGGCCGACGAACTGCGCGTATCCACCGGCATCGGCGAATTCGATCGCGTGCTCGGCGGCGGCCTGGTCGAAGGCGCGGTGGTGCTGGTCGGCGGCGACCCGGGCATCGGCAAGTCGACCCTGCTGCTGCAGGCGGTGGCCAGCCTGTCGGCGACCCTGCCGGGCCTGTACGTCACCGGCGAGGAATCGCTGGCGCAGGTCGCCGGGCGTGGCCACCGCCTCGGGTTGCCGCTGGACGGCGTCAACGCCCTGGCCGAGACCTGCGTCGAGCACATCCTCGGCCACGCCTCGAAGCTGAAGCCGAAGCTGATCGTCGCCGACTCGGTGCAGACGCTGTGGACGGAGACCTTGACCGCGGCCCCGGGCTCGGTCAGCCAGGTGCGCGAGTCCGCCGCGCGCCTGGTGCGCTACGCCAAGGAGACCGGTACCGCGGTGTTCCTGGTCGGCCACGTCACCAAGGAGGGCGGCATCGCCGGCCCGCGCGTGCTCGAGCACATGGTCGATGCGGTGCTGTACTTCGAAGGCGATTCAGGCAGCCGCTTCCGCGTGCTGCGCGCCTTCAAGAACCGCTTCGGCGCGGTCAACGAGCTGGGCGTGTTCGCGATGGGCGAGAAGGGACTGAAGGAAGTGCCCAACCCTTCGGCGATCTTCCTTTCAGGCGCCACCCGCCAGCCCGGCAGCTGCGTGATGGTGACCCGCGAGGGCACCCGGCCGCTGCTGGTCGAGGTGCAGGCGCTGGTGGACTCGTCGCCGCTATCCAATCCGCGGCGCGTGGCCGTGGGCATGGAGCAGAACCGGCTGGCGATGCTGCTGGCGGTGCTGCACCGCCACGGCGGCATCGCTGTCGGCGACCAGGACGTGTTCGTGAACGTGGTCGGTGGCATCCGCGTGCAGGAGACCGCGGTCGACCTGCCGGTGCTTCTGTCGGTGCTGTCCTCGCTGCAGGACCGGCCGCTGGCGGAGAAGACCGTGGCCTTCGGCGAGGTCGGGCTGTCGGGCGAGATCCGCCCGGTGCCCAACGGCGAGGAGCGGCTGAAGGAGGCAGCGACCCACGGCTTCAGGCGCGCGATCGTGCCGAAGGCGAACGCGCCGAAGTCGGGTGCCTACAAGGGCCTGGAAGTGGTGGCGGTCGAGCGCCTCGCCGACGCCATCGATGCCGCCGTGTAGGAGCGGCTACAGCCGCGATTGGCGGGTAATTCGATCGCGGCTGTAGCCGCTCCCACAGTTCCCTTGCTCGTGGAGCACTAACCCCGCTGCAGTACCAGTTCCAGCACGAACTTGCTGCCGAAGAAGGCCAGCACCAGCAGCACCATCGCCGCCAGCGTCCAGTGCACCGCCGTGCGCCCGCGCCAGCCCTGGCGCCAGCGACCCAGCAGCAGCACGCCGAACACCAGCCAGGACAGCAGGCTGAGCACGGTCTTGTGCACCAGGTGCTGGGCCAGCAGGTCCTCGACGAAGAGCAGGCCGGTGAGCAGGGTGGCGCTGAGCAGGACGAAGCCGGTGGCGATGGTGCGGAAGAGCAGCGTCTCCAGCTCGACCAGCGGCGGCAGGGCGCGCAGCCAGCCGTGGACCTCGCGGCGGCTGAGGGCGCGCTCCTGCAGCCACAGCATCACCGCCAGCAGCGCCGCCACCGCCAGCGTGGCGTAGGCCAGCAGGGCCAGCCAGGCGTGCAGCTGCAGGCGCCAGTCCAGCGGCTCCGGCGGGCGGTGGCCGTACAGGTGGCTGCCCAGCAGCGCCGCGGCGGCAATCGGGTAGACCAGCACGCCCAGCGTGGCCATGCGTCCGCGCGCGCCGACCACGGTGGTCAGTACCGCCATGCCCAGGGTCACCAGCGAGATCGCGGCGAAGAAATGCATGTCCGCGCCGCCGAGGCTGCGCCAGACCAGGGAGTGCTCCAGGGCGTGCGCCAGCATCCCGACGCAAGCCGCGAACAGCCAGGCCGGGGCACGCCGGTCGCGGCGGATTCCGGCGACCAGCAGGCCGCTGGCCACGAGGTAGGACACGACCGAAATGAGGACGGGAATCATCCGCGAAGTGTCGCACAGCGCGGGGCTGGCTGAACGGGTGGCGACGTTCCGCACGCCAGGGGCTATGCTGGGCATTCGCGGGGCCATGGTCCCGCGGAACTCCAAGCCCGGCTGCCTGTGTCCCCAGGGATATGGCCACCGGGCCGTGGCCTTCGCGGGCCACCGGGTCGGACTGGAAACGGGCCGGCTTCCCTGTATCGGAATGGAGCACATCGATGGCGTCCCTGGTCGACCGGTTCGGAAGGTCGTTCCCCTACCTGCGGCTGTCCCTGACGGAGGCCTGCAACTACCGCTGCAGCTATTGCCTGCCCGACGGCTATCACCCGGACGGGCGGCCGACCTTCCTCGTGCTCGAGGAAATCCAGCGCCTGGTGCGGGCCTTCGCCGCGCTGGGCATGAGCAAGATCCGCCTGACCGGCGGCGAGCCCAGCGTGCGCAAGGACCTGGTGCCGATCATCGCCGCGGTGTCGGCGGTGCCCGGGGTACGCAAGGTCGCCATCACCACCAACGGCACCCTGCTGCCGCGCCACATCCGCGCCTGGCGCGAAGCCGGACTGACCGCGCTCAACGTCAGCCTGGACACCCTGGACCCGGAGCGCTTCCGCACGTTCACCGGACACGACCGCTTCGCCGAGGTCACCGAAGGCGTGGAGATGGCGCTGGGCCTGGGCTTCGACTCGGTCAAGCTCAACGCCGTGCTGCTGCGCGGCCGCAACGACGACGAGTTGCCGGCGTGGTTCGACTACCTGCGCGAACGCGACGTCGCCATCCGTTTCATCGAACTGATGCGCACCGGCGACAACCGCGAGTTCTTCGAGCGCCACCACCTGCGCGCCGACGCGCTGGAGGAGCAACTGGTCGAAGCCGGCTGGCGGCTGCGCGCGCGCGCGCCTGATGCCGGTCCGGCGCGCGAATACTCGCACCCCGGCTACCGCGGTCGCATCGGCGTCATCGCACCGTACTCGAAGGACTTCTGTGCCGGCTGCAACCGCCTGCGCGTGACCGCGCGCGGCGACCTGCGCCTGTGCCTGTTCGGCGACTTCGGCATCGGCCTGCGCGAGCTGCTGCAGTCCGACGACGACTTCGACGCCCTGGTCGCGCGCATCAGCACCCAGCTCGGGCTGAAAGCCGCCGGCCACGGCCTGCACCAGGGCGAGACCGGCCTCACCCCGCACCTGGCCTCGATCGGCGGATGAACGACACGAAGTTGAGCCACGCAATGACCAACGAACGCTCGGCCGCCTTCCACATGGCCGACATCCGCAACAAGCGCCCGACCCGCCGCCGCGCAGTGGCCGTGGGCGAACTGCTGGCCGGCGCCACCGCCTTCCCGATGATCGTCGAGCGCCGCCTGCCCAAGGGCGACGCCTTGGTGATGGCCGAGGTCGCCGGCCTGCAGGGCGCGAAGATGGCCTCGGCGCTGATGCCGCTGTGCCACCCGCTGCCGCTGGAGCTGGTGCAGGTGCGCTGCGTGCCGGTGCCGGAGCGCAACGCCATCCGCGTCTACTGCGAATGCGCCACCGAGGCGCGCACCGGCGTCGAGATGGAGGCGCTGGCCGGCGCCAACGCGGCGCTGCTGACGCTGTACGACCTGACCAAGCCGGTCGAGCCCGCGCTGGGCATCGATGGCATCCGCCTGCTGTTCAAGGAAGGCGGCAAGAGCGGCCTGTGGCTGCATCCCGACGGCATGGATGACGATGAGCTGGCGCACTACCGGCCGCGCGACATCGCGCGCCTGGACGAGGTGCCCTGCGCGGTGCTCACGCTCAGCGATCGCGCCAGCCGCGGCGAGTACGAAGACCGCTCGGGCCCGCTGCTGGTCGAAGGCCTGCGTCGCCTCGGTGCGCGCGTGGCCGAGGCCGAAGTGCTGCCCGATGGCGTCGAGCCGCTGGCCGGCCGCCTGCGCGCGCTGGCGGGGCAGGGCGTGCGCATCGCCCTGTGCACCGGCGGCACCGGCCTGGGCCCGAACGACGCCACGCCCGAGGCCCTGCGATCGGTCGCCGACCGCGGCGTGCAGGGCCTGGCCGAGATGTTCCGCAGCGAAAGCGCGAAGCACACGCCGCTGGCCTGGCTGAGCCGCGCCGAGGTGGTGCAGGTGGGCGGGATGCTGGTGTTCGCCCTGCCGGGTAGCCAGCGCGCGGTGAAGCAGGGCATGGACATCCTGGCCCCGGTGCTGGCGCATGCGCTGGCGATGGTCGACGGGGGAGGGCATCCATGAGCGGGCAGGCCGTCAGCTGCAAGGAGGCGCTGTCGATCGTCCTGCGCGAGGCCGCGCCCTTCGCGATCGATTACCGTCCGCTGGCCGAAGCCGCCGGCCTGGTGCTGGCCGAAGCGGTGGTGGCGGACGTCGACCTGCCGCCCTTCGACAATTCGGCGATGGACGGCTTCGCGCTGCGCGCCGAGGGCCGGACGGTGGCGGCAGGCACGGAATTCGACGTGGCCGGCGCCCAGGTCGCGGGCGACGAGGCGACGGCCGCGGGCGAGGGCGGCGCCTGGGAAATCATGACCGGCGCGCGCATGCCCGCGGGGCTGGACAGCGTGGTGCCGGTGGAGCGCATCGAGGTGATCGGGCGCGACGACGCCGGTCGGCCGAGCCGCATCCGCCTGACCGCGGACGTGAAGCCGGGCGACAACGTCCGCCTGCGCGGCCAGGACGTCGAAAGCGGCACGACCGTGCTGCGCGCCGGCACGGTGGTGGATTCCGCGGCGGTGATGGTGCTGTCCTCGCTGGGCGTCGACCGCGTGGCGGTGCGGCGCCGGCCGAAGGTCGCCGTGCTCAACACCGGCCGCGAACTGGTCGATGACCCCAGGCGACCGCTGGCGTCCGGTGAGATCCGCAACAGCAACGGCCCCTTCCTCGCCGCGCGCGTCGCCGCCGCGGGTGCGGAGCTGGTGCTGCGCGAGACCGTGACCGACGAGCCCGCCGATTTCCTCGCCGCGCTGGAGCGCACGCTGGCCGCCGGCGCCGACGTGGTGCTGAGCACCGGCGCGGTGTCGATGGGCCGCCACGACTTCGTGCCTGATGCCCTGCGTTCGATCGGCGCCGACATCCGCTTCCACAAGGTGGAGATCCGCCCCGGCCGACCCCTGCTGTTCGCGCGGCTGGCGGGTGGGCAGCTGTATTTCGGACTGCCCGGCAATCCGGCGTCGGCGGCCGTCGGCCTGCGCTTCTTCGCCGAAGCCGCGCTGCGTGCGTTCACCGGCCAGGCGCCGGAGCGGCCGCTGCGGATGCCGCTGGCCGCGGACTGGAGCAAGCGCGCCGCGCTGCGCTTCCATCTGAAGGGGCGGGTCGAGCTGGCGGGCGGCGTGCTGCGCGCGCGGATCCTCCACGGCCAGGAATCGTTCAAGGTGCAGCCGCTGCTGGTGGCCAACGCCTGGATCGTGCTGCCCGAGGACACCATGCAGTTCCAGGCCGGCGACATGGTCGACGTCTATGCGCCCGGCCACGCCGAGGGCCTGAAGATCGAAGAGGTGGTGCAGTGAAGGTGGAGTTGAGCCTGTTCGGCGCGTTCCGCAGCCATGACCCGGGCGCGAAGCTGGTGCTGGAGGTGCCGGAGGGCGCGCGCGTGGCCGACCTGCGCGAGGCGCTCGACCGTTACGCCCGCGAGCACTGGTCCGCGTACCGGCCCGAGCTGCTGAAGGCCTCGGCCTTCGCCAGCGAGACCACGGTGCTGCGCGACGCCGAGGCGCTGCCCGAGGGCGTGCCGATGGCGGTGCTGCCGCCGGTGAGCGGGGGCTGAGCATGGAGCGGTTCCACTGCGCGGTCACCGACATCGCCGACGGCCCGCTGGATCCGGCCGCGGCGCTGGATTTCGTCTCCGACCCCGGCTTCGGCGGCATCGCCATGTTCGTCGGCCGCGTGCGCGACCTGAACCACGGGCGTGTGGTCACCGGCGTCAGCTACGACATGTTCGAACCGCTGGCGCTGAACGGCTTCCGGGCGATCGCCGAAGACATCGACACCCGCTTTGGCCCGAAGGTCCGCCTGTACGTCGCGCATGCGAAGGGCCGCCTGGGCGTGGGCGACCTCGCGGTGGTGGTGGCCGCCGGAACCCCGCACCGCGACGAGGCCTTCCGCGCCTGCCGCGAGCTGATCGAACGGGTCAAGCACACCAGCCCGATCTGGAAGCAGGAGCACTACGAGGACGGCGACAGCGTGTGGAGCGAGGGTTGCTCGCTGTGCGGCAGCGATGACACGGACGGCGCCGGCGAACGCGAGCACGACCACGGCGATGTCCACCGCGACGGGGCGGCGCGATGAAGATCCAGCTGCAGGGCCAGTCGCTGCGCCTGCGGATCGGCGAGGACGAGCTAGCGCAGCTGCTGGCCGGCGAGGCGGTGGCGAACGAAACCCGTGCGCCCGGCGTGGTCCTCGGGCATTTCGTGCGGGCCGTGCAAGGCGAGGCGCCGACTTTCGCCGTCGGCCCCGACGGCTGGCACATCGGCCTGCCCGATGGTGCCCTGCGCGACTACGTGGACCGGCTGCCGTGCCGGGACGCGCTGGAGCTGGCGCTGGGGCAAGGCGACGAAACGCTCGCAGTCTCCTTCGAAGTCGATGTGCGCGACAGCGTGCGCCATCGCGGTCCGCCACAGCGGCGCCGGGAGCCGAAGGCGGGCTGAGCCACCTGTGGGAGCCCTGGTCGGCGCGAAAGCTATAATCGCCGGTCCGCAGCCCCACGCATCAGGTTCCCCGCATGTTCGAGTCCCTCACCCAGCGCCTCTCCGGCACCATCGAGCGCCTGCGCGGCCGCGGCCGGCTGACCGAGGAGAACATCCGCGAGGCCACCCGCGAGGTGCGCATCGCCCTGCTCGAGGCCGACGTCGCCCTGCCGGTGGTGCAGGCCCTGATCGAGCGCATCAAGGTGCGTGCGGTCGGCCAGGAGGTGCTGAAGTCGCTGACCCCGGGCCAGGCCCTGATCAAGGTCGTGCGCGACGAACTGACCGCGGTCATGGGTGCCGCCGCTTCCGACCTCAACCTCAACGTGCCGGCCCCGGCCGTGGTGCTGATGGCCGGCCTGCAGGGCGCGGGCAAGACCACCACCGTCGGCAAGCTCGCGAAGCTGCTGAAGGAAAAGCGCAAGAAGAAGGTGATGGTGGTCAGCGCCGACGTCTACCGTCCGGCCGCGATCGCCCAGCTCGAAACGCTGGCGAAGCAGGTCGACGTGCGCTTCTTCCCCTCCGAGGCCTCGCAGAAGCCGGTCGAAATCGTTCGCGCGGCGATCGAGGACGCGAGGAAGTCCTTCATCGATGTTCTGCTGGTCGATACCGCAGGCCGCCTCGCCATCGACGAGGCGATGATGGCCGAGATCAAGGCCCTGCACGCCGCGGTGAACCCGGTCGAGACACTGTTCGTGGTCGATGCCATGACCGGCCAGGACGCGGCCAACACGGCGAAGGCGTTCAGCGAGGCGCTGCCGCTGACCGGCGTGGTGCTGACCAAGACCGACGGCGACGCCCGCGGCGGCGCCGCGCTGAGCGTGCGCTACATCACCGGCCGCCCGATCAAGTTCATCGGCACCGGCGAGAAGGTCGACGGCCTGGACGTCTTCCATCCCGACCGCATCGCCAGCCGCATCCTCGACATGGGCGACGTGCTGTCGCTGGTCGAGCAGGTGGAAAGCCAGGTCGACAAGGACAAGGCGCAGAAGCTTGCCGAGAAGGTCGCCAAGGGCAAGAAGTTCGACTTGAACGACATGCGCGACCAGCTCGAGCAGATGCAGGGCATGGGCGGCATCCACGGCCTGATGGACAAGCTGCCGGGCATGGGCCAGATCCCCGACGCGGTGAAGAACCAGGTCACCGGCAAGGAAGTGCCGCGCATGGTCGCGATCATCAACTCGATGACGAAGAAGGAGCGCCGCAACCCGGCGCTGCTCAACGGCTCGCGCCGCAAGCGCATCGCCGCCGGTTCCGGCGTGACGCCCGCCGATGTCAACAAGCTGATGAAGCAGTACCAGCAGATGGAAAAGATGATGGGCAAGCTGGGCCGCGGCGGCATGAAGGGCATGATGCGCGGCCTGCAGGGGATGATGGGCGGGCGCGGCGCGATGCCGTTCCGCTGAGCGTCGCTGCTGGCGTGGCCGGAACGCGTCCGCCAGTCGATACCGCTGCTGCCGGTGACGCCCCTGCGGCGGCCGGCCACTTCACCACGATGCAGGTGCGCGGCGGCGCGGTCCAGGGCCTGGACCTGCACCTTGCGCGGCTGTGCGATGCCACGATGGAACTGTTTGGCGCGAGCCTCGACGAAGGCGCGCTGCGCGCGCGTCTGCGGCAGGTGCTGGACGCGGATGGCGGCCACGCCGAAGCCTGCACGCTGCGGGTTGCGGTGCGCGCCGGGCCGGTCGGCGGCACTGGCGTGGTGATCGATGCCGGTATCGATATCGAGCCTCCGCGCGAGCCCGGTGCCGCGGCCCTGCGGCTGTGCAGCCATCGAGGGCTTCGCGAACGCGCGACCCTGAAGCACCTGGCCATCGGCCCACAGCTGGAAGCGCGCCGCGCCGCACAGGCGGCGGGCTTCGACGATGCCTTGCTGGTCGACGCCGACGGGCGCATCGCCGAAGGGACGTTCTGGAACATCGCCTTCCTGCACGGGGACGGGCTCGTCTGGCCGGATGCACCATCCCTGGACGGCGTGACCCAGCGGCTGCTGCAGGAGGCGCTGGCGAGGGCCGGAGTGCCACAGCGCAGGGAAGCGGTGCGACTCGACGCGCTCGACGCTTTCCGCGCCGCTTTCGCACTCAACTCGCGCGGTATCCAGGCGGTCGCATCAGTCGACGGCCGTGCCTTCGAAGGAGACGGCGGCTTCGGCGCCCTGCTGCGGGAGCTGCTCGCCGCCCGCCCCTGGCAGCGACCCTGAAGCGGCGGGGCTCGCGCGGGCCCGGGCGGGTGGCAGGGGCGGGGGAAGATGTACCCGTGGGTACAGTTTTCCGGGGAAATAGGTACCCCGGGGTATCGCAGCCCCCGGATCTTGGCTACAATTCCCGGCTTACCTCGCCATCCTGGCGACTGGGCAACACGAGAAAGCACCATGGTCAAGATCCGCCTCACCCGCGGCGGCGCCAAGAAGCGCCCCTTCTACCACATCATCGTCACCGACTCGCGCAGCGCGCGCGACGGTCGCAACATCGAGCGCGTGGGTTACTACAACCCCGTCGCCCAGGGCGCCGAGCAGCGCGTGGTGCTGGACACCGCCCGCGTCGACCACTGGGTCTCGCAGGGCGCGCAGCTGACCGACAAGGTCCGCAACCTGTACAAGGAAGCGGCCAAGACCGCAGCGGCCACCGCCGCCTGATGCCCGGGCCGCGCCTCCGCGCGCGGCCGCATCCCGCATCATGGACACCCAAGGGCGCCGCATCCTGCTGGGCAGGGTCCACGGCGCCTTTGGCGTGCGTGGCGAGCTGAAGCTCGAATCCTTCACCGACCCGGCACGGGCCATCTTCCGCTACCAGCCCTGGATCCTGCGCGACGCGCAGGGCCGGGAGCGCGAGCTTTCGGGCGCGCGCGGCCGCGAGGGCGGCAAGGGCCTGGTGGCGACGATCGAGGGCATCGAGGACCGCGACGCCGCCGAGGCCATGCGCGGCACCGAGGTCTGGGTCCCGCGTTCGGCGCTGCCGCCGCCGGCCCCGGGCGAGTACTACTGGGTCGACCTGGAAGGCCTGCGCGTGGCCAACGTCGAGGGCGTCGACTTCGGCACCGTTTCGCACCTGTTTTCCACCGGTGCCAACGACGTGCTGGTCGCGCGCGGCGACCGCGAGCGGATGATTCCCTTCGTGACCCCGGACTACGTGGTCTCGGTCGACTTCGAGGCCGGCCTGGTCACGGTCGACTGGGATCCGGAGTTCTAGGCGATGCGCTTCGACATCGTCAGCCTGTTCCCCGATTTCGTGGCCCAGGTCGCCGGCCACGGCGTGGTCGGGCGCGCCGCCGAGCGCGGCCTGCTGTCGCTCACCGGCTGGAACCCGCGCGACTATGCCGAGGGCAACTACCGCCGCGTCGACGACCGCCCCTTCGGCGGCGGCCCCGGCATGGTGATGCTGATCGACCCGCTGCGCGCGGCCCTGGCCGCGGCCCGTGCCGCCGATCCGGCGCCGGCGCGCGTGGTCTACATGAGCCCACAGGGGCGGCCGCTGGACCAGGCGAAAGCCCGCGAACTGGCCGCGCTGCCGCGCCTGGTCCTGCTCTGCGGCCGCTACGAGGGCGTCGACGAGCGCCTGCTGGCGGCCGAGGTCGACGAAGAACTGTCGATCGGCGACTACGTGCTGTCCGGCGGCGAACTGGCCGCCGCGGTGGTGGTCGACGCCGTGGCCCGGCTGCTGCCCGGCGCCCTGAACGACGCCGAATCCGCCGCCCAGGACAGCTTCGAGCCGCCGGCGGAGGGGGAGGGCGGCCTGCTGCTGGACTGCCCGCACTACACCCGCCCGGTCGAGCATGAACTCGGCGCCGTGCCGCCGGTGCTGCTGTCCGGCAACCACGCCGGGATCGCGCGCTGGCGCCGCCAGCAGGCCCTGCTGCGCACCTGGCAGCGGCGCCGGGACCTGATCGATCCCGCCACGCTGTCGAAGGCGGACCGGCGCCTGCTGGACGAGGCGCTGGCCGAGGCCGGCCTGCCCCCGTCCGCGGGCGCGCAGGGCGCGGCCTAAGCCCCTAGCGCACAAGGAAAAAATCGCGCTACAATGCGCGGCTAGCTATCACCACGCCAAGACGCGGGTCCACGTGCACTCGCGCTACAACAGCCCACAGGGCACTACCAACAGGCAACCACCACCATGAACAAGCCCTCGCTCAACACGCTGCTGCAGAACTTCGAGACCGAGCAGGTCACCCGCCAGCTCCCCGCCTTCGGCCCCGGCGACACCGTGATCGTCAACGTCAAGGTCAAGGAAGGCAACCGCGAGCGCGTCCAGGCCTACGAGGGCGTGGTCATCGCCAAGAAGAACGCCGGCCTGAACTCCTCGTTCACCGTGCGCAAGATCTCCCACGGCTATGGCGTGGAGCGCGTGTTCCAGAACCACAGCGCCGCGATCGACTCGGTCGAGGTCAAGCGCCGTGGCGCCGTCCGCGCCGGCAAGCTGTACTACCTGCGCGAGCTCGAGGGCCGCAAGGCGCGCATCAAGGAAGACCTGGCGGGCAACGCCAAGGCGCGCGCCAAGGCTGCCGCCGAAGCCGCCGCCGCGGCCGAATCGGCCGAGTAAGCCATCGCAGCACCGCGCTTCGCAGCGCACCGCCGGACGGCCGCCCCAGGGCGGCCGTTCGCGTTTCCGGGGAGTGGCCTGCGGACAGCGTCCGGGACGCGGCAGCGGGAAGGGCAGGGCAGGGCGGCGGCGCTAGAATCCGCGCATGGTGCAACAGGCAGGTGAACCGGGCCGCGAGGCCGGCGTCCGTATCGACGTGTGGCTCTGGGCCGCGCGCTTCTTCCGCACGCGCACGCTGGCGAAGCAGGCGGTGGACACCGGCAAGGTCGAAGTCGGCGGCCAGCGGCCCAAGGCCTCGCGCACGGTGCGCGTGGGTGACGCCCTGCGCGTGGTGCGCGGCGAGCAGGTGTTCGAGATCGAGGTGCTGGGGCTTTCTGACGACCGCGGCCCGGCGCCGGTCGCGCAGCAGCTCTACCGTGAATCGGATGCGTCGATGAAGGCGCGCGAGGAAGCGGCCCTGGCGCGCCGCGCCGCCCGCGACGGCTACCGGCCGCCGGAGCACCGCCCCGACAAACGCGCGCGGCGGCTGATCCGCGCGCTGGGGGACATCGACGCGAGCTGAGACGGAGCGAAAAAAGCCGCGGCTCCTGATGGAACCGCGGCTTCGACTACCGCGTTCGAGGCAACTGGCGAGGCTGCGCCGTCCGCCGTCGGGACCTCAGTCGAGGCTGTTGGGCGAATCCTCGCCCGCGAAGGCGCCGAGCTTGCGCAGCGCGGCCTCGACGCCCGCGCCGTAGGCCGGATCGGCCTTGCTGCAGTTCTCCACGTGGCGGCGCTTGATGAAGTCCGGCGCATCGCCCATGGCGCGGGCGGTGTTGTCGAACAGCAGCTGCTGCTTCTCCGGGGTCATCAGGCGGAACAGGTCGCCGGGCTGCTTGTAGTAGTTGGCATCGTCGTCGCGGAAGTTCCACCAGTCGGCGTCGCCGGTGATCTTCAGCGGCGGCTCGCGGAACTGCGGCTGCTCCTGCCACTGGTTGAAGCTGTTGGGCTCGTAGTGGGGCAGGCTGCCGTAGTTGCCGTCGACGCGGCCGATGCCGTCGCGGTGGTTGCTGTTGACCGGGCAGCGCGCCTTGTTCACCGGGATCTGCTGGTAGTTGGTGCCCAGGCGGTAGCGCTGCGCGTCGGCGTAGTTGAACAGGCGCGATTGCAGCATCTTGTCCGGCGAGGCGCCGATGCCCGGCACCAGGTTCGACGGCGCGAAGGCGCTCTGCTCGACGTCGGCGAAGAAGTTCTCCGGATTCCTGTTGAGCTCGAACTCGCCGACCTCGGTCAGCGGGTAGTCGCCCTTCGGCCAGACCTTGGTCAGGTCGAAGGGGTGGTAGGGCACCTTCTCGGCCTCTTCCTCCGGCATGACCTGCACGTACATCTTCCACTTCGGGAAGTCGCCGCGCTCGATCGCCTCGTACAGGTCGCGCTGGTGGGTCTCGCGGTCGTTGCCGACGGCTTCGGCCGCTTCGGCATCGCTCAGGTTCTCGATGCCCTGCTGGGTGCGGAAGTGGAACTTCACCCAGTAGCGCTCGCCCTTCTCGTTCCAGAAGCTGTAGGTGTGCGAGCCGAAGCCGTGCATGTGGCGGTAGGACTTCGGGATGCCGCGGTCGCTCATCACGATGGTGACCTGGTGCAGGGCCTCGGGCAGCAGCGTCCACCAGTCCCAGTTGTTGGTGGCCGAGCGCAGGTTGGTGCGCGGGTCGCGCTTCACCGCCTTGTTGAGGTCGGGGAACTTGCGCGGGTCGCGGATGAAGAAGACCGGCGTGTTGTTGCCGACCATGTCCCAGTTGCCTTCCTCGGTGTAGAACTTCAGCGCGAAGCCGCGGATGTCGCGTTCGGCGTCGGCCGCGCCGCGTTCGCCGGCCACGGTGGTGAAGCGGGCGAACATCTCGGTCTGCTTGCCGACCTTGGAGAAGATCGCGGCGCGGGTGTACTTCGTGATGTCGTTGGTGACGGTGAAGGTGCCGAAGGCGCCCGAGCCCTTGGCGTGCATGCGGCGCTCGGGGATCACCTCGCGCACGAAGTTGCCGAGCTTCTCGTGCAGCCAGACGTCCTGCGACAGCAGCGGGCCGCGCGGTCCTGCGGTGAGGCTGTTCTGGTTGTCCGGCACCGGCGCACCGAAGTCGGTGGTCAGGTGGGTGACGGGGCACTTCTTCGGGGCGTTGTCGGAGGGCTTGCTCATTGCGCTGGCTCCTGGGTTCAGGTGGCTGACGAGGGTCTGCGATCGACTCTATGTCCGCCCGATAGAAAGGTAAAATCGAATAATGGGAATCGATCGATAGTGTTTCTCTATCGGATCGGACTCACTTCTTGCCGAACAGGCCGCCGAGCTTCATCAGGTCGCCGATGCCGAGCTGGCCGTCGCCGTCCTGGTCGAGCACCGCGCCGAGCAGGCCGCCGCCGAGCCCGCCCTGCTGGCGGATCTGCTGCTGCTCCTGGCCGAGCAGGCCGCCCAGCGCCTGCGCGCCGCCGCCGGGCTGCGACGCGCCGCCGGACATCATCCGCTTGGCCAGGTAGGCCATGACGATCGGCGCCAGCATCTTCAGCAACTGGCTGGCCTGGCCCTGGCCAAGGCCGGTGGCCTGGGCCACGCCGGTTTCCGCGCGCGCCTGCTGGCCGCCGAAGATGTGGCCGAGGATGCCGGCACCGTCGGCCTGGCGGGTCTGGCCGCCACCGCCGAGCACCGCGCCCAGCACGCTGCCGATGTCGACGCCGGCATGGTCCTTCTGCAGCGCGCCGAACAGCGCCTGCGCGCCCTGCGGCTGGCTGGCGTTCCTGCCGAGCGCACCCATGAGCAGCGGCAGGGCAGCGCTGATCGCGGCCGAGGACTGCTCCTGGCTGATGCCGAGCTGCTGGGCGAATTGGCTGGTGGGCGCGCCCTGGAGCTGGGCGGCAAGGTCTTCGGTGAGCGTGGCCATGTCGGGGACTCCGGTCTTCGGGACTCCCGATGGTACGCGCGCCCGACGGCGGCGTGGCTGCTGTCAGCCCTGCGGCGGGCCGTCGATGCGGCGCGCCCAGTCCTCGACCTGGCTGGAGGCCAGCCGGCGCTCGACCAGCTTCCGCCACGAGGGCACCAGCGGCAGTTCCAGGGCTTCGGCCAGCTGCCCGGGATCGAGCACGCGGTCGGCGAGCAGGCGCATCAGCCGACGCAGCGGCCACGCCGGCCAGGGGCGTTCGAGCAGGACCAGCGCGTCGCCGGCCTGCGCGCTGCCGGGCTGCGGCACGCGGTAGTACCAGCCCGTGCGGCCGGTGTCCTGGACGCGGCGCGCCATGTCGCGCACGCCGAAGCGGTCGTTGAGCTTCCAGCACGGCTGCCGGCCCTGGCTGACTTCCAGCACCGCATCGCCGAGCGCATAGCGGTCGCCCAGGCAGACCGTGCCTTCGTCGAGGCCGTGGCTGCTGATGTTCTCCCCGAAGGCGCCGGGTGTCGCCAGCAGCGGCAGTTCGCCGAGCTCCGCGCGCCAGGCGGCGTAGTGGTCGAAGGGGTAGTGATGGACGGCCTTGTCGACGCCGCCGTGCACGCGCAGGTCGCCCTGTTCGTCGCCTTCCAGGCCCAGTTCGCCGATGCGCACGCGGCCGCTGCGCGGCGACTTGGCGATGCCGCTGCGGCTGCCGGGGCGCGTGTAAGGCAGGGCGACGCCGGTGAGCAGGGCGTCGATGCGCGTGGCCACGGCCGGTTGCCCGTCGCCGCCGGCAGCGTCGCAGGCGGCGCGATCCGCGGGAACCGGCCCGCTCATGACAGCGCCTTGAGCCGGTACAGTGCTTCCAGCGCCTGCTTCGGCGTCAGATCGTCGGGATCGATGCCGGCCAGCGCCTCCAGGGCCGCCGACGAGGACGCAAACAGGCCGAACTGCTGCGGCGCATCCAGCGCTTCCGCCGACAGTGGCGGCGATGCCGCCGGCCCCTGCTGCTCCAGCTCGGCCAGCCGCGCGCGCGCCTGCCGCAGCACCGGCTTCGGCAGGCCCGCCAGCGCCGCCACCTGCAGGCCGAAGCTGCGGTTGGCCGGGCCGTCCTTGACCGCGTGCATGAACACCAGGGTGTCGCCCCCGCTCCTGTCGGTATGTTCGACCGCGTCGAGATGCACGTTGGCGATGCCGCTGCCCGGCGTGGCCAGCGCGGTGAGTTCGAAGTAGTGCGTCGCGAACAGGGTGTAGCAGCGGTTGTGCTCCGCCAGGTGGCGCGCGCAGGCCTCGGCCAGCGCCAGGCCGTCGTAGGTCGAGGTGCCGCGGCCGATCTCGTCCATCAGCACCAGCGACTGCGCGGTGGCGTGGTGGAGGATGTGGCTGGTCTCGCTCATCTCGACCATGAAGGTCGACTGGCCGCGGGCCAGGTCGTCGCCGGCGCCGATGCGGGTGAGGATGCGGTCGATCGGCCCGATGCGCGCGGCGCTCGCCGGCACGAAGCTGCCGATGTGCGCCAGCAGCACGATCAGCGCGTTCTGGCGCATGTAGGTGCTCTTGCCGCCCATGTTCGGGCCGGTGACCACCAGCATGCGGCGGTCGTCGCCAAGCACCAGGTCGTTGGGCTCGAAGGGCTCGTCGCGCACCGCCTCCACCACCGGGTGGCGGCCGCGCTCGATCTCCAGGCAGGCCTCGTCGACCAGCTCCGGGCGCGACCAGTCGAGGGCCTGCGCGCGCTCGGCGAGTCCGGCCAGTACGTCAAGCTCGGCCAGCGCGCCGGCGCAGCGCTTCAGCGACTCCAGGTGCAGGTTGAGTTCGTCCAGCAGTTGCTCGTACAGCAGGCGCTCGCGGGCCAGGGCGCGCTCGCGCGCGGACAGCACCTTGTCCTCGAAGCCCTTCAGCTCCTCGGTGATGTAGCGCTCGGCGTTGGCCAGGGTCTGGCGGCGGGTGTAGTGGGTTGGCGCCTTCGCCGCATGCGCCTTGCTGATCTCGAGGTAATAGCCGTGGACGCGGTTGTAGCCGACCTTGAGCGTGGGAATGCCGCTGGCCTCGCGCTCGCGGGCCTCGAGGTCGACCAGGAACTGGTCCGCGTTCGTCGACAGCCGCCGCAGCTCCGCGAGTTCGGTGTCGAAGCCATCGGCGAAGACGCCGCCGTCGCGCGCGAGCACCGGCGGCTGCTCGACCAGGGCGTCGGCCAGCAGCGCCGCCTGTGCGACATGTTCGCCCAGGCCTTCGACGAGCCTCTGCAGCCGAGGCGAGTCCACCGGCGAAAGCAGTGCGCGCACATCGGGCAGCATGCCCAGCGCGTCGCGCAGCGTGGACAGGTCGCGCGGCCGCGCCGAGCGCAGGGCGATGCGCGACAGGATGCGCTCGACGTCGCCCAGCCCGCGGAAGCGCTCGCGCAGGTCGCGCTCGCTGCCGCTGTCGATGAGCGCGGCCACCGCGTGCTGGCGCTGGCCGACCACCGCGCGGTCGCGCAGCGGTCGGTGCAGCCAGCGCCGCAGCAGGCGCCCGCCCATCGGCGTCACCGTGGAGTCGAGCACGCCGAGCAGGGTGTGCTTCTGCTCGCCGTCGATGCGGGTGTCGAGCTCGAGGTGGCGGCGGGTGGCGGCGTTCATCGCGATGGCGCCGTCGCTGGACTCGACCGCGATCGAGGTCAGGTGCGGCAGGCGCTGCTTCTGCGTCTCCTCCACGTAGCCCAGCAGCGCGCCAGCGGCGGCGATGGCCAGCGGGCGCTCGTCGATACCGAAGGCGGTGAGGTCGTGCAGGCCGAAGAACTGCAGCAGCTGGCGACGGCCGCTGTCGGCGTCGAACAGCCAGGGCGCGCGCCGGCGCACGCCGCCGCGGCCGGTGGCGAAGGCGGGCCAGCCTTCCTCGTCGGGCAGCAGCAGCTCGGCGGGATCCAGGCGCGCAAGCTCGGCTTCGAGCGCGTCGTCGCCGGCGACCTCGTTGGCGAGGAAGCGGCCGCCGGCCAGATCGGCCCAGGCCAGGCCGTAACCCGACTTGCCGCGCGCGACGGCGAGCAGGAGCGTGTCGCGGCGCTCGGACAGCAGGGCTTCGTCGGTCACCGTGCCGGGAGTGACGATGCGCACCACCTTGCGCTCGACCAGGCCCTTGCTCGCGGCCGGATCTCCGATCTGCTCGCAGATCGCCACGCTCTCCCCCAGCGCCACCAGGCGCGCGAGGTAGCCCTCGGAGGCGTGGTGGGGCACGCCGGCCATCGGGATCGGCTGCCCGCCCGAGGCGCCGCGCTGGGTCAGGGTGATGTCGAGCAGCTTCGCGGCCTTGCGGGCGTCGTCGTAGAACAGCTCGTAGAAGTCGCCCATGCGGAAGAACAGCAGCACGTCGGGGTGCTCCGCCTTGGCGGCGAAGAACTGCTTCATGAGCGGGGTGTGTTCGGGCGTCTTGTCCAGCGTCGTTCGTCCGGCGGTCGGGCGCGCGGTCGGGCGCGCCGGACCCCGGATTGTACCGGCCGGGGTGGCCCGGCGAGGGTGCATACGCAGGCGTCCGGAATTGTGCTAGCGTCCGTCGCAAGGCTGCGGTACCGCAGCACCGGGCCAGTCCCCCACGCAGGCCCGGTGCGTTCCGCCATGTTCTTCCATGGCGGCGGTCGCGCCGAAAACCGATGACTCAACCAGACTCGTCACGTAGGGGGACACCCATGGTCTCAGGCCATCCGCAACGCCACGCGCTCGCCGTCGCGCTCCTCGCCATCCTCGCAAGCCCCGCCCTGGTGTCCACGGCGCATGCCCAGGACGCAGAACCGGCAGCCAACGAACAACCCACCACGCTTGCCGGCATCACCGTCACCGCGCAGAAGCGCGAGGAGGCGCTGCAGGACGTGCCGATCTCGGTCACTGCGCTCGACGAGCAGCTGCTCCAGGACACCGGCATCCGCGACATCAAGGACATGCAGATCCTGGTGCCCGGCCTGACCGTGACCAGCACCCAGAACGAGGCGATCACCACCGCGCGCATCCGCGGCATCGGCACCGTCGGCGACAACGTCGGCCTGGAGTCGTCGGTGGGCGTGGTGATCGACGGTGTCTACCGCCCGCGCAACAGCGTCGGCTTCGGCGACCTCGGCCAGCTGGAGCGGATCGAGGTGCTGAAGGGCCCGCAGGGCACGGTGTTCGGCAAGAACACCTCCGCGGGCGTGATCAACGTGGTCACCCGGCGCCCGAGCTACACCCAGAGTGCCGAGGCCGAGATCACCGCCGGCAACTACGGTGCGATGGGCGTGGCCGGCAGCTACAACGATGCCCTCGGCGACCAGGCGGCGTTCAGCGTCTACGCGGCCAAGCGCAAGCGCGACGGCTGGATGGACGTGGAGACCGGCAACGGCCCGCGCACCGAGGACAAGGACTACGACCAGGACTTCCACACCCTTCGCGGCAAGCTGCTGTTCGAGCCCACGGAGAACCTCGACATCCTGTTTTCGGGCGACTTCACCAGCCGCGACGAGAACTGCTGTACTGCCGTGCAGACCGTGGTGGGCCAGAGCGCCCTGGTGCTCAACGCCGTGGCCGGCCGGCAGGCGGTCGCCGCGCCCGGCGACGATCCGTTCGACCGCGTCGCCTACAGCAACCGCCCGACCACGCAGAAGATCAAGGACAGCGGCGTGGCCATGGAGATCAACTGGGAGCCGGGCTGGTTCGGCGGCGCGACCCTGACCTCGATCACCGCCTCGCGCGAGTGGGAGAGCATCAACGGCCTCGACTACGACTTCAGCACCGCCGACATCCTCTACCGCAACCCGACCGAGGACGAATCCTTCACCGGGTTCGAGACCTTCAGCCAGGAGTTCCGGCTGACCGGGTCCACCGAGCGGGTGGACTGGATGTTTGGCCTGTTCTATTCCGACGAAGACCTGACCCGCCGCGAGACCTACCGCATCGGTCCCCACTACGAGCCCTACGTGTCGTCGCTGATCGGCAACCTGGTGCTGGGCGCCATTGCTCAGCAGCTGGCGCCCCTGCAGATCCCGGTCGACATGTCGAACCCGGCGCTCTTCGTGTCCCAGGTCAGCGGGCAGCCCTTCGGCACCAACTTCGCCGGCCTGGGCGCCAACGACCGCTACAAGCAGAACTCGGAAAGCCTGGCGCTGTTCACCAACAACACCTGGCACGCGACCGACGCGCTCGACCTCACCCTGGGCCTGCGCTACACGCGCGAGAAGAAGGAGCTGCACTCCGACTACAGCAACCCCAACGGCAGCATCGGCTGCGGATCGATGCTGGCCAACCCGGCCGCGCGGGTGGGCGGGGCGCTGTACCAGCGCATCCCGGGGCTGGCGATGCTGCCTCCGGAAGTCCAGGCCCAGATCATCGGCGGGGCGGCCAGCCAGATCATCGGCTATTCCTGCCTGCCCTGGGCCAACGCCCTGCACCACGGTCGTTCGACCCTGCAGGAAACCGACGACAAGGAATGGTCCGGCACGCTGAAGGCGGCCTACCGCTGGAACGACAACGTGATGACCTACGCGTCGTTCGCCCGCGGCTACAAGGGCGGCGGCTTCAACCTCGACCGCGTGCAGTCGGCCGACGGCAACTCGGAGAGCGGCGCGGGCATCATGCCGGTCAACGACACCTCGTTCGCGGGCGAGTTCGTCGACAGCTTCGAACTGGGCGCCAAGACCACCTGGGCCGATGGCACGCTGCTGCTCAATGCCACGGCCTTCCACCAGGAATACGAGGACTTCCAGCTCAACAGCTTCCTCGGTACCAGCTTCGTGGTCCGCTCGATCCCCAAGGTCACCTCCACGGGCCTCGATGCGGAGCTCCTGTGGCAGCCGCGCGCCGTGCAGGGCCTGATGCTGCAGGGCGGCCTGATGTACGCGAAGACCGAGTTCGGGAGCAACATCCCCGGCCCCGACTTCGTCGAGGGCACGCCGTTGAGCACCTCCGGCGCGCTGTACAAGCTGCCGGGCGCCACGATGCCCTTCGCGCCGGAATGGTCCGGCTCGCTGTCGGCGACCTATGAGTGGGACTTCTCCAGCAACCTGGTCGGCCGCTTCAACATCGGCGCCAAGTTCATGGGCGACTACAACACCGGTTCGGACCTGGACGTGGAGAAGCACCAGGATTCGTACACGGTGGTCAACGCCCGCTTCGGCATCGGTCGCGCGGACAGCCGCTGGATGCTGGAATTCTGGGGCACCAACATCACCGACACCGAGTACGTGCAGGTCGGCTTCGATGGCCCGCTGCAGGCGCTGTTCCCCGATCCCGGCAACCCGTTCAACACCTACAACGCATTCCCGGCCGCACCGCGCATGTACGGCGTGACCTTCCGCGTGCGCTACTGATCTCCCCTGTGGCACTTCGGCCCGCGCATCCCTGGATGCGCGGGCTTTTTCGTGACCTCGCGGGCGCGACAGGCCCGGATGATTGCGGTACAACGGCGGCTGCCTCCCCCACGGCCCCCCCGGATGCCCACATCACTGCCTGACGACGAAGAACTGCACGAAATCGCGGTACAGATCGGCGCGCGCCTGCATGACAACCGCGACATGCTGGTCACCGCCGAGAGCTGTACCGGCGGCTGGATCGCCAAGGTCGTCACCGACATCGCGGGGTCGTCCGCATGGTTCGACTGCGGCATGGCCGTCTACAGCTACGAGGCCAAGCAGGCCCTGCTGGGCGTGCGCCCGCAGACCCTGGAGGAACACGGCGCGGTCAGCCGCGAGACCGCGATCGAGATGGTGTCCGGCGCCCTGGTGCACTCCGGTGCCACGGTTGCGGTGGCGGTGACCGGCATCGCCGGCCCCGGCGGTGGCACCGAGGACAAGCCGGTGGGCACGGTGTGGATCGCGTGGAAGCGCCGCGGCGGCTATCCGCAGGCGCAGGTGTTCGCCTTCGCCGGCGACCGCGACGCGGTGCGCAGGCAGACCGTGGCCGAGGCCCTGCGCGGACTGGAGCGGCTGTAGTGGGCCCGGCGCCATGACCATGCTCGATACGCTGGCCAGCGTCCGCGACCTCGGCCGGCTGCAGGAGATCGCCAGCGTCTTCGTGCGCCACGGTTTCGGCGACCTGGTGCGGCGCAGCGGCATGGCCGGGGTGCTCGAGCGCGCCGGGCGCCTGCTGCACTGGGAGCACGTCGAGGAGCGGCTGGAGCTGCAGCCGCCAGCCCGTCTGCGCCGCGCGCTGCAGGAACTGGGACCGACCTTCGTCAAGCTCGGCCAGGTGCTGGCCACGCGCGTCGACCTGCTGCCGCCGGAGTGGATCGCCGAGCTTGGGCAGCTGCAGAACGCGGTGCCGCCGCTGCCGTGGGAGGAGGTGCGGCCGCAACTGGTCGAGGACCTGGGCGCCGAGCCGGAGGCCGTGTTCGCGAGGCTGGAGACGGTGGCGGTCGCGGCCGCATCGCTGGCGCAGGCGCATCGCGCCTGGCTGCACGACGGCACGGCGGTGATCCTGAAGGTGCGCCGCCCGGGCATCGTCGAGGTGGTCGAGGCCGACCTCCGGCTGATGGCCCGGCTGGCGGAGGCGGTGGAATCGAAGCTGCCCGACCTGCGCCGCTATCGTCTGGTCGAAGTCGTGAGGCAGTTCCGCACGTCCCTGCGACGCGAGCTCGACTTTGCGGCGGAGTGCCGGAGCGCCGAACGCATCGCCGCGAACTTCGCCGACGACGAAGGCGTGGTGGTGCCGCGGGTGCACTGGGCGTGGACTTCGGAGCGGCTCAACGTCCAGGACTTCATCGACGGCATCCCCGCCGGCAACCTGCCCGCGGTGGACGCCGCCGGGCTGGATCGCGCGGAGCTCGCGCGCGCCGGCACCGGCATCGTGCTCAAGATGCTGCTCGAGGACGGCCTGTTCCACGCAGATCCGCACCCCGGGAACCTCTTCTTCCTGCGCGACGGCCGGATCGCGATCATCGACTTCGGCATGGTCGGCCACCTCGGCGAGCGCCGCCGGCTGGAAATCGCGCGCCTGCTGCACGGCATGGTGGTGCAGGACGCCGAGGCCGTGGCCGACATCCTGCTGGACTGGAGCATCGGCGGCGAGGTCGACGAGGAGCGGCTGGAGTCCGACACCGAGACGCTGGTCGACCGCTACCGCGGCGTGCCGTTGAAGGACCTGCGCATGGGCACGATGCTGTCCGATGCCGCGGGCCTGCTGCGTGCCCATGGCCTGGTGCTGCCGCCGGATCTGGCGCTGGTGATCAAGGCCTTCCTGACCCTGGAGGGCTTCGGCCGCCAGCTGGATCCGGACTTCGACATGGCCAGCGAGGCGCGGCCGTGGCTGGAGCGGGTGATGCTGCGGCGGTTCGCGCCCTCGGTGCTGGCGCGGCGCGGGCGCCGTGGCCTGGCGGGCATGCTGGAGCTCGGCGCCGAGCTGCCGCGCGACCTGCGCAGGCTGCTGCGCGCCGCGCGCGGCGGCCGCCTCGGGGCGCGCATCGACATCCCCACGCTGCAGGCCTTCGGCGACCAGGTCGACCGCGCGGCCAGCCGCCTGACCATGGGCGTGATCACTGCGGCGCTGATCATCGGCTCGTCGATCGTGATGAACAGCGTCGGCGGCGGGGGCAGCGGCAACGGCTGGCTGATGGCGCTGGGGGTGCTGGGCTTCGTCGGCGCGGCGGCGGCGGGGGTGTGGATCCTGTATTCGATCTGGAAGGGCGCGCACAGGCGTTGATTCCGGTGCCGGTTAGTAGTATTACTACTAACCATGGAGCTCACCGACACCCAGCAGGCCATCCTCGCCCTGATCGCCGAGCGCATCGCGGAGGAGGGCATGCCGCCCTCGCAGGCCGAGATCGCCCGCGCCTTCGGATTCAGCAGCGTCCGCGCCGCGCAGTACCACCTGGAGGCCCTTGAGGCCGCCGGTGCCATCGAGCGCGTGCCGGGGCGGGCCCGTGGCATCCGCGTCCTGCGCGCGCCGGAGCCGCCGCAGGCGGCCCTCGGGTTCGACGATGCGGCGATCGCGGGGGGCATGCCTGCAGGCTCAGCGGCCGCCGCGAACGCCGCCGACGTCCTCGAGCTTCCGGTCCTTGGCCAGGTCGCCGCCGGTCTTCCCATCGGCGCCCACGCCCCTGACGGCATGCCCGGCAGTGACCAGATGGTGCTGATGGACCGCGCCTTCTTTTCGCCGGCGCCGGACTACCTGCTGCGCGTGCGCGGCGACTCCATGCGCGACGAAGGCATCTTCGACGGCGACCTGATCGGCGTGCACCGCACCGCCGACGCGCGCTCGGGCCAGATCGTCATCGCCCGCATCGACGACGAAATCACGGTCAAGCTGCTGAAGGTCGGCAAGGACCGCATCCGCCTGCTGCCACGCAATCCCGACTACGCACCGATCGAGGTTCTGCCGGACCAGGACTTCGCTATCGAGGGGCTGTACTGCGGTCTGGTGAGGCCCAACCGGTGAGTGTGGCGGGCCGCACCGGTCCTGCCTTCGCCGCGACCGGCGGGCAAGGGATTCCCTCACCGTTGCCCGCGGCGTCGCCCGCTGCCCCGCGCGCGTCCCGAGCCCTAGTTTCAGGTCTGTGCCGCTGCGTCGCAGCCCCTGCGACCGCTGCCGGACACACTGCAGCCATTCCCGAATCCCGCAATTCCAAGCACTGAGGACACCACGATGGACGAGAACAAGAAGCGCGCGCTTTCCGCGGCCCTGGGCCAGATCGAAAAGCAGTACGGCAAGGGCTCGGTGATGCGCATGGGCGACCGCGTCGCCGAGGTCATCCCGGTGATCCCGACCGGTTCGCTGCTGCTCGACGTCGCGCTGGGCATCGGCGGCCTGCCCAAGGGCCGCGTGGTCGAGATCTACGGTCCGGAGTCCTCGGGCAAGACCACGCTCACCCTGCAGGCCATCGCCGAATGCCAGAAGCAGGGCGGCACCGCGGCCTTCATCGACGCCGAGCACGCGCTCGACCCGACCTATGCGCAGAAGCTCGGCGTCAACGTCGACGACCTGCTGGTCTCGCAGCCCGACACCGGCGAGCAGGCGCTGGAGATCGCGGACATGCTGGTGCGCTCCAACGCCGTGGACATGGTCGTGGTCGACTCGGTTGCCGCGCTGACGCCGAAGGCCGAGATCGAGGGCGAAATGGGCGACCAGCTCCCCGGCCTGCAGGCACGCCTGATGAGCCAGGCGCTGCGCAAGCTCACCGGCAACATCAAGCGTTCCAACTGCCTGGTGATCTTCATCAACCAGCTGCGCCACAAGATCGGCATCATGATGCCGGGCCAGAGCCCCGAGACCACCACCGGCGGCAACGCGCTGAAGTTCTATGCCTCGGTGCGCCTGGACATCCGCCGCATCGGCGCGATCAAGAAGGGCGACGAAATCATCGGCAACCAGACCCGCATCAAGGTGGTCAAGAACAAGATGGCGCCGCCGTTCAAGCAGGTCATCACCGAGATCCTCTACGGCGAGGGCATCAGCCGCCAGGGCGAACTGATCGACATGGGCGTGGACGCCAAGCTCGTGGAGAAGGCTGGCGCCTGGTACAGCTACGGCGACGAGCGCATCGGCCAGGGCAAGGAGAACGCCCGCCAGTACCTGAAGGAGAACGTCGCGGTGGCCGAGCGCCTGGAGGCCGAGTTGCGCGCGAAGATGGCGCCGGTGGTCACCGCCGTGGCCGAAGCCGATGAGGCCGAAGACGACGGCGACGACGCGGGCGGCGAAGGCGCCGGCAAGCGCGGCGGCCGGGCCGCCAAGGCCTGAGCATGGGCGGGGCAGGCGGCTTCGGCCCGCGGCGGCGCATCCGCGGATCCCGTGGAGGTGCCGGCGAGGGCGAGGCTGCCAATGAACGTCGACGCCGGCCGGAACCAACGCCGGCGCAGCGCGCGATGGGCCTGTTGGTCCGCCGTGAGCATTCGCGCCGGGAGCTGGCCCGCAAACTGGAAGCCCGGGGGATCGACGGTGAAGAGGCCGAGGCCACTGTCGCGCGCATGGCCGAGGCGGGCTGGCAGGACGACGAGCGCTTCGCGGCCGGCCTGGCCCGCTCCCGCGCGCTCTCCGGCTACGGCCCGCTGCGCATCCGCGCCGAGCTGGGCACCCATGGTCTGGGGGAAGACCTCATCCGGGGCGCGTTCGATGCCCTGGCGGAATCCGGCGAGGATGATTGGCGGGCCAGCGCCCGCGGCCTGGTCGAGCGGCGCTACGGCACCGGTGTGGCCGAAGACCCGGGCCTGCGGCGCAAGGCCGCTGATTTCCTGTTCCGGCGCGGCTTCGACGGCGACACCGTCCGCGCCGCCACCGCCTTCGACTTCGACGACGCCTGAAGGGGCTCGACAGGGCGGGCTGGCGGCGCTTCGGGGCACCGCCGCGGCCTGTTAACCTAGCGGGACCCGAGCGCCAGCGCCCGGCATCCGTACAGGCCCCGGCCGAGCGGGCGCCGGGGCTTCGCCGCCCCCCACCTTTCCGCAAGCCCCAGATGCCAGCTTCCGAAGCCACTCCCGCGCGTCCCACCACGGCCGACATCCGCCGCGACTTCCTCGACTTCTTCAGCAGCCGCGGCCACACCATCGTGCCCTCGGCTTCGCTGGTGCCCGGCAATGATCCGACCCTGCTGTTCACCAACTCCGGCATGGTCCAGTTCAAGGACGTGTTCCTGGGTGCGGAAAAGCGCAGCTACGTGCGCGCCGCCGACGTCCAGCGCTGCCTGCGCGCGGGCGGCAAGCACAACGACCTCGACCAGGTCGGCTACACCGCGCGCCACCACACCTTCTTCGAGATGCTGGGCAACTGGTCGTTCGGCGACTACTTCAAGCGCGACGCCATCGTCTGGTCCTGGGAGTTGCTGACAAAGGTGTGGAAGATCCCGGGCGAACGCCTGCTGGTCACCGTCTACCACACCGACGACGAGGCCTACGGTATCTGGCGCGACGAGGTCGGCGTGCCGGAAGACCGCATCATCCGCATCGGCGACAACAAGGGCGCGCCCTACGCTTCGGACAACTTCTGGCAGATGGCCGACACCGGCCCCTGCGGCCCCTGCACCGAGATCTTCTACGACCACGGCGCGCACATCCCCGGCGGCCCCCCGGGCTCGCCCGACGAGGACGGCGACCGCTTCATCGAGATCTGGAACCTGGTGTTCATGCAGTTCGACCGCCAGCCCGACGGCCGCCTCGACCCGCTGCCCGCGCCCTGCGTGGACACCGGCATGGGCCTGGAGCGGCTGGCCGCGGTGCTGCAGGGCGTGCACGGCAACTACGAGATCGACCTGTTCCAGGCGCTGATCGGCGAGGCCGCGAAGCTCACCGGCACCGATGACCTGGGCAACAAGTCGCTGCGCGTGATCGCCGACCACATCCGCGCGTGCAGCTTCCTGATCGTCGACGGCGTGCTGCCGTCCAACGAGGGCCGCGGCTACGTGCTGCGGCGGATCATCCGCCGCGCGCTGCGCCACGGCTGGATGCTGGGCGTGCGCCAGCCCTTCTTCCACAAGCTGGTGGCGACGGTCGATGCGCTGATGGGCGAGGCCTATCCGGAGCTGCGCAGCCAGCGCGCCCTGGTCGAACGCGCCCTGCTGGCGGAGGAGGAGCGCTTCGCCGAGACGCTCGACAGCGGCATGCGCATCTTCGACGAGGTCGCCGCGCGCAGCAGCGGTACGATCCCCGGCGCCGACGCCTTCCGCCTCTACGACACCTATGGTTTTCCGCTCGACCTCACCGCCGACATGGCGCGCGAGCGTGGCATGCAGGTCGACACCGCCGGCTTCGAGGCGGCGATGGAGCAGCAGCGCGAGACCGCGCGCGCGGCCGGCAAGTTTGGCGGTGGTACCACGCTGCCGGCGGAGCTGGTGGCGCAGATGGCGCCGACCGGTTTCCTCGGTTACGACCAGCTGCAGGCCGGCGGCCTCGAGGTCGTGGCCATCCTCCGCGACGGCCGCCCGGTCGACCGCGTCGAGGCCGGCGACGAGGCCATCGTCTTCCTCGACCGCACGCCGTTCTACGCCGAGTCCGGCGGACAGGTCGGCGATACCGGCGAGCTCGACGAGAAGGGCGTCGCCTTCGCCGTCGAGGACACCCGCAAGTTCGCCGGCCAGTTCCATGGCCACGTCGGCCGCGTGGCCCGCGGCGCCCTGGCCGTGGGCGACCACGTGCTGGCCAGCGTCGACGGCGCGCGTCGCGCCACCACCGTGCTCAACCACAGCGCGACCCACCTGCTGCACGGCGCGCTGCGCGAGCGCCTGGGCACGCACGTGGCGCAGAAGGGTTCGCTGGTCGCGCCCGACCGCCTGCGCTTCGACTTCTCGCACTTCGAGCCGATCAGCGCCGACGAGCTGCGCGACGTCGAGCAGCGGGTCAACGACGAGGTCCGCGCCGACCACGGCGTCGAGATCCGCGAGATGGCGATGCAGGAGGCCATCGACGCCGGCGCCATCGCCCTGTTCGGCGAGAAGTACGGCGAGCGCGTGCGCGTGGTGAAGATGGGCGACTCGGTCGAACTCTGCGGCGGCACCCACGTCGGCCGCACCGGCGAGATCGGCCTGTTCAAGCTGGTGTCCGAAGGCGGCGTGTCCGCCGGCGTGCGTCGCGTCGAGGCCCTGACCGGCCGTGCCGCGCTCGACCACGTCGCGGCCGAGGAGGCGAAGCTGTCCGAGGTTGCGCGCCTGCTCGGTGGCACCACCACCGAAGTCGGCGACAAGCTGCGCGCACTGCTCGACCGCCAGAAGAAGCTCGAGCGCGAGCTCGAGGCGATGAAGGCCAGGGCCGCCAGCAGCGCCACCGCCGACCTTGCCGCGGGCGCGGTCGACGTCGGCGACATCAAGGTGCTGGCCGCGCGCATCGAAGGCCTGGATGCCAAGGCCCTGCGCGATGCACTGGACCGCTTCAAGCAGCAGCTTGGCGATGCCGTGGTGCTCCTGGCCGGGGCCAGCGACGGTCGTGCGGCCCTGGTGGCCGGCGTCAGCGGCTCGGCGCTGGGGCGGGTCAAGGCTGGCGAGTTGCTGTCCCACGTGGCCGCCCAGGTCGGCGGCAAGGGTGGCGGCCGGCCTGACATGGCCCAGGGCGGTGGCGAAGACGGCCCGGCGTTGGCGACCGCACTGGCGGCCGTTCCGGGCTGGGTGGCGGAGCGGCTTGGCTGAACCCCGGCCTGACCGACGTTACTTTCTGCATACACACGCCGGAGGGGGGGTCGCTATCATGGTTCACTTGTGTGAACAATCAGGGAAGGCCGCATTCTGCGGACCTCCCACTACAGACCGGGCAGAGACCCGGCGCATGGAGTTTTCCCAATGTTGATTCTGACCAGGCGGGTTGGCGAGACGCTCATGATCGGTGATTCCGTGACCGTGACCGTGCTGGGCGTCAAGGGCAACCAGGTGCGCGTGGGTATCACCGCGCCCAAGGATGTCTCGGTCCACCGCGAAGAGATCTACCAGCGCATCCACCGTGACGATGCCACTCCGGCGGCCGGAACCGAGGGCGACGACGACTGAGGTTTGCCGGTTTCGCATCCAGCCGGTATTCTTACGCCCCTCGACGCCCGCAGGGCCCGAGCGCATTACCCGGAGACTTGCCCGAGAGGCCGAAGGGGCTCCCCTGCTAAGGGAGTATGGGGTCAAAAGCTCCATCGAGGGTTCGAATCCCTCAGTCTCCGCCAGTTCCATCGAGACGATTGACGGAAGTCGCTCGCCTCTTCATAATTCCGCTTCTGCACGACGCGCCCGTAGCTCAGCTGGATAGAGCACCAGGCTACGAACTTGGGGGTCGGAGGTTCGAATCCTTCCGGGCGCGCCATAGAAAAAGCACAAGGGTCAACGGCTTAGCGCTCGTTGGCCCTTTTGCGTTGTGGGCGCCGCGCATCTTCTGTGCCCAGTTTGTGCCCACGCCGTGCCCGGCCGCTCCCGATTGCGTGCCCAATTCACACGGAACGGGTCATTACGCTTGGTGGTCTCGCCACCTGCGACACGGACAAGGCATTATTCCCTGCAGGCGACTGCTCTGGCGTCGCCGCGTCAGTTGCGCTGAATGCTGCGCAACGGGAACAGGGGGATGGTGTTGGAAGGAATCGCGGCACCCGGCGCACGGGTACTGATTCGGGACGAGGAGTGGCTGGTCCGCCGGGTGGATCCGTCCAGCGATGGCGGTGATCTGCTGGTCTGTGACGGCGTGTCCGACCTGGTCCGCGGCCGTAGCGCGCACTTCCTGACCAAGCTCGAGGAGCGCATCGAGCTGCTGCATCCGGCCCAGACCCACTTGGTCCAGGACGATTCCAGCCACTTCAACGCCTCGATGCTCTACATCGAAGGTGTCCTGCGCCGCAACCTGCCCAACGATGACCGCATCCGCCTGGGCCACCGCGCGGTCATGAATCTCGTGCCCTATCAGCTGGACCCGGCGCTGCAGGCGTTGGCCCAGCCGCGCCAGCGCATCCTGATCGCCGATGCCACCGGCCTGGGCAAGACCCTGGAGGCCGGCATCCTCGCCACCGAGCTGATCCAGCGCGGCCGCGGCAGCCGCATCCTGGTCATCACCCTCAAGAGCATGCTCACCCAGTTCCAGAAGGAGTTCTGGAGCCGCTTCTCGATCCCGCTGGTGCGTCTGGATTCGGCTGGACTGGGCTCGGTGCGCAATCGCATCCCCGCCAACCACAACCCGTTCAACCACTACGACCGCGCGATCATTTCGATCGACACGCTCAAGAACAACCTCGAGTACCGCAACTACCTCGAGAACGCGTGGTGGGACATCATCATCATCGACGAGTGTCACAACGTGGCGGCGCGCGCCAACGAGGGCGGCCTGTCGCGTCGCGCCCGCCTGGCACGGCTGCTCTCGACAAGGTCCGACACACTGATCCTGCTCTCGGCCACCCCACACGACGGCTCGGCGCGCTCGTTCGCCTCGCTGATGAGCCTGCTCGATCCAACCGCCATCAGCGACCCGGACGACTACACGCCCGAGGATTTCCGCGACAAGGGCCTGGTGATCCGCCGCTTCAAGAAGGACATCCGCGACCAGGTCGAAGGCGACTTCCGCGATCGCATCACGGAAGTCATACGCGCCCAGGCCACCCCGGCCGAGGAGGCGGCTTTCCATGCCCTGCTGGAGATCCCCTTTACCCAGGGCGGCAAGCGCCAGAGCGGCCGCCAGCACGAGCTTCAGCGCGTGGGTATGCAGAAGGGCCTGTTCTCCAGCCCCGCGGCGGCCCTGCAGTCCACCCGCAACCGCATCGTCACCCTGCAGGGCAGGGATGCGCCGACCGAAGACGAGCACGACGAAGTCGCGGCCCTGCAGACGTTCCAGCAGTCGCTGGCAGCGGTCACTGAGGATCAGTTCGCCAAGTACCAGCGCTTCCTGCGCTTGCTGACCGACCCCGACTACGCCTGGTCGCCGAAGGACACGAACGATCGCCTCGTCGTGTTCTCCGAGCGCGTTGAAACGATCAACTGGCTGCGCGAGCGCCTGCAGGCCGACCTGAAGCTCAAACCCGACCAGGTCGACGTGCTGCACGGCGGCCTCAGTGACACCGAACAGCAAGCCCTGGTCGAACGCTTCGGCCGCAGCGAGGATCCCATCCGCGTCCTGCTGTGCTCGGACGTGGCCTCCGAAGGCCTCAACCTGCACTACTTTTGCCACCGCCTGGTGCACTTCGACCTGCCGTGGTCGCTGATGGTGTTCCAGCAGCGCAATGGCCGCATCGACCGCTACGGCCAGCAGCAACAACCCCGCATCACCTACCTGCTGACCGAAACAGAGGTCGAGAAGATCCGCGGCGACCTGCGCATCCTCGAAGTGCTGCAGCAGAAGGACGAGCGTGCCAACCGCGACCTGGGTGACCCCAGCGCCTTCCTCAACCTGCACGACCCGGACCTGGAAGCGCAGGACATCGCCCGCCGCATGGCAGAAGGCCAAGCCGCGGAACAGGTGGCCCAGGATCTGGAGCAGGAGGCCACACAGGCAACGGAAGGCGAGGGCGACTGGCTGCTGAAGTTCTTCGACGGCGCCGCCGCCGAAGCCCGCGCCAAGCCCAGCGCCACCGAGCGCATCGCGGCCACGCCGTCCCTGTTTGCCGACGACTTCGCCTTCGCCAAGACCGCGCTGGAGGAACTCGGCCGCGTCCGCCCAATCGCCCAGTGGTCGCACGACGAAGTCTCGCGCACGCTCACCCTCACCGCGCCGCTGGACCTGCAGCAGCGCCTGCGCCAGATCCCGCGTGAAGCCCGCGACGCCGACGACCGCTACGTGCTCTCCGGCCAGCCGCAGCGCGTGGCCGAGGCCATCGAGAAGGCCCGCCAGGCCAAGCGCGACGAGGAAAGCTGGCCGCGCGTGCACTACCTGTGGGCGCAGCACCCGATCAGCGAGTGGCTGCGCGATCGCGTACTCACCCATTTCGGCCGCCACACCGCCCCGGTGCTGCGCTCACCAGACTTGGCGCAGGACGAGCGCGCCATTGTGATGATGGGCCTGGTGCCCAACCGCAAGGGCCAATCGCTGCTGGTCGACTGGCAGGTGGCCGTGATGCGCGGCAAGCAGCCGCCAGTCCTGGAGCCTTTCGACGCCTTCCGCGAACGCGCCGGACTCAACGCCGGCACCTTGCCCAACCCGGGCAAGGCCTTCGCCCTGGAGCCGCTGCAGGCCGACCTGCAAACCGCTGTGCAACAGATGCAGGCGCACATGCAGCAGCGCCAGCAGGCCTTCTCCGCCGAAATGAGCGAGCGCCTGCAAGAGACCTTGAGCAACCTCAAGCACCTGCAGGAGCGGCAGATCGAACAGCTCGAACTTCGCCTGGAAAAGCAGGGTGGCCTGGAGAACCTGCGGCAGGGCAAACGCGACCGCCGCGTCGGCCAGATCCGCCGCGTGTTCGACGAATACGAAACGTGGGTCCGCGACAGCCTGCAGACCGAACCGCACCCGTACATCCAGGTGCTCGCCGCAGTGGTCGGGTAGTGGGCGTCATGTCGACTCCCTTTCCGATCATCTCATCCTGGGATCCGCGTGCCATGTCCTCGGGAAGCATCGACCCCCTGGGGGCTTTGCGCGCCTACAACGCAATCGCGGGATTCCTTTTTCCCGGTGTGACCACCATCACCACGCGCGTTCGCTATCTGTCCTGGCTGTGCGCGGGATTGTGTCTTCTCGATGAGGTGGATGGTGCACCTGCTGGAGGCACCGCAGCGCGCAGTCGGCGTCAGCGACTCCTGGCATGGGAGCGCTTCCTCGTTCTCGCCACTGGCTATTACGCAGTGTCGAGCGAATTGCCCAACGATGCCCCCGAATGGCGGGGCCTGCGCGGAATCAGCTACGTCCGCAATGCCCTGGGACAAGGAGCAACGTCCACGGAGTTTGAATTGCTCAAGAACCAGACGGGCGTGGGAGGCGTGGGCACCTACTGGGTGACCATGGTGCAGGGCGGCTTGGTCGAGGACATGTCGGCAGAGTTGACTGATCGCGGCACCAAGCTGGCTGAAGAGTTCCTCAAGCGGCTGGGTACTCCGGTGCGCAACCGGCTGCGCAGGATCCTTGGCGGCGAGGTTCCTGTGTTCTCCAAGAGCGATCTCGTCGGCTGGGGCAAGATCGTTTCGCTCAATACCTCATCTGGGTCGGTTGCCGAAGTCCGAGGCTTGCGTGATGCCCTGCTGGAGCCAAGGGCACAACGTCTCCTGTCCCGGACCATCGGCACGGTCAAGATTCCGAAATCGAACCAGGACACTTTCAAGCGCCTTGAGCGGGCGCTCAGGAAGGAAAAAGACGACACCGCCGCAAGGATGGCGGCAGTCATGGAAATGACTCGCGCCTTCGAGCGTGTCCATGTTGGCCTGCTCGACCAGTTTGATCGCCTGAGGTCACTCGACTTGCGCGGAACACCGGTGGACCGAAAAGCAGCGGTCAATGCGCTGGACCTTTCTGGCGGCCTTGCGGAGCGGGGGGGCGAGCTGGATCGTTGCTTGAACACCCTTCCGGACCTGCCAAGGGAAACCGCCACTCCGGTACGCCAGTTCCTCGCGAACGTGCGCCCGGTGCTGGAAGCCGGAACGAAGGACGCCTTCTTGCAGGCCATCTGCAGCCACCATGATCGTGTACAGGCCGGCAAACTCGACGCCTCCAGACAGCCAAAGCAAGCCTGGGTTACGCTTCACGATGACCACTTCGTGGTCTCTCCCCGATTTGCGATCGACGGCGTGCCGCAGCCACGCGAAGCCACCGCCTTCACGCACCCCTACAGGATCGAATCCTTTGCAGGAATGCTGGCCGAAGTCGAGCAGCCGGGAGCGGCTGCATGAGTACCACGCGCCTTCTCGACTTGTGGGCGCCGCCGCCCGGCTATCGCCTGGCGAGCGTCATCGCCACCACCTACCAGCTCCAGGCCGACTTCATCGAAGAAGACTTGCTTCCCGTGGCACTTGGGCTGCGCCAATCACCGGCGCGGGGGCGCGAGTTCCGGATCGAGCTGGAAAAGACGCTGCAGGATGCAGAGATCACCGTCTACCTGCACCCGGACGGCTATACGCCGGGACTGCGGCGAAGTCCCCGGGTCGACCTGATTCCCGTACCCGAGTCCCGGCTTCGGAAGCTTCATGCCAAGGTGTCGCTGCTCCTGTTCGTACCGGAGCAGGGCGACGAGCCAGCGGCCAGGATTGTGCGTCTGGTGACGGGGTCGGCCAACCTGACGGCCAGCGGCTATCGACACAACATCGAGCTGGCCGTTGCGATGGACGATGCGCCCGGCGCGGCCCCGGTCGTTGTCACCGCCGTGCGGGATGCTGCCGAATGGTTGCACCGCATCCTTCCCCCGGACACTGAGCAGGCACGCTCCCAGCATCGCGCCATGCAGGCGGTGTTCGCTGCCCGCACGGTCTCTGCCGACCGCACGGAGATGGTATTCGTCGGCCTGCCGCGACAGGGCGGTTTGATGCAGGCGCTGTCAGGCCTGGACCTTGGCAAGGTCCATACCTTGACCGCGGCAAGCCCGTTCTGGCCCGGGGGAGAGGATGCCAGCGACATTGCGTCCGGAGTGCTGCAGTCATGCGGGGGCGTTCCGGATCTGGTCCGCCTGATTGGACCTTGGCACGCGGTGGAGGGACGGCTGTACCCCGAGATGCCGCCGGCGCTACTGAAGTCGTTGCAGGCGCTGGGTGTTGAGCAGCTTGAGGTTTCCCACTCGGTTCCAGATTTTGGATGCGCCCCCGAAAGCACCACGCCTGCGGATGCTGAAGGCGAGTACGACGATATTGGCACAGACACCACAGCCGCCTTTGCAGCATGGCGGCCACTGCACGCCAAGGCACTGCTGATTGAAGGCTCCAAGGCCAGTGTGCTGGCGATGGGCTCGTTCAACTTCACCCGCCGAGGTCTGGGTTTGCATGAGCGCGCGGCCAACACCGAGGCGGGAATGATCTGGCATGTTCCTGCGAAGTCATCCGCGCGCCTGCGGCAGGCGCTCGGATTCTCCGGCCCCTGGCGCAAGGTGGACGGTGCACTGGACGAGCTGGTCATCGCGCCGGGCCCGATGGAGGGCGAGAACGGGCAACAGTGGCCCGCATTCATCCGCTCCATCCGCGCCAGCCGGGACGTATTGATCCTCGAAGGAGACGGCGCTGCCTGGCCGGCTGAACTCAAGGTTTCGATGCGTGACATCCGCTCGCGTCTGCTCCAGATGGATCGCAACTTCGATCCCTGGGTGATCGCCCGCCCGCCAGCCGGGGAGGACGTTCGGGCCGAACTCGCGCTTGTCGCAGGCTGGATGGAAGAAGAGGGGCAGCAGGCGCTTTCCCGCTATCCCGCGCTGCCGGATCTTGAAGTCCTGCTGGAGTGGGATGAGCAAAGGACCGTCCTGCCGGTCGTCTTCATCGACAAGCATGAGTTCCCGGTCGTGGAGCGCACCGCCCGCGAAGACGAGCGCATGCTCCTTGACTGGTTCCTCGGGCTGCGCCCGGCCGATGAGGCGGACGCCGATGGGTACGGGCACGGTTTCGATCCCGAGACCATCGACCAGGTCACCGACGCGGGAGAGCGTGCGGGAATCCTCAGCTATCTCATTCGCGACTTCGTGCATGCCTTGCCCGGCATCCGCGCGCATCTTGAGGACGGCGCGTCGACCGAGACGGGGCTGCGCACGGCTCTGCTCGGGCCACGATCGCCGGCGAAACTGGCTGACGAGATCCTTGATGCACGAATGAAGCCCGCCAAGGGGAGGCCGGGGAAGACCGATGTCGCCACCACTTTCCAGCTCATTGAGCTGCACAAACTGGTCAATAGCGCCCCCTTGCCCGAATTGCCCGATGGTGTGACCGAACAACTGCGCGGGCAATGCCTCGCACGCATCGATAGGGCACTTGTCACCATCATCGATCAGTTCAAGCAGCCATTGGAGCCGGTTCTCGGACAGTACGTTGCCTCGCGGGGGAAGAGACGCCATGCGACGGCATGAAGGCTTGGACTACCGTCAATCGCTTACCCACCTGATGGGCCAGGGGGATCGCGCGGAGATTGAAGCCATTGCAGTGCGTCAGGAGCGCACCGTGGACGCGCTGTTGCGGCGAATGTACGACGCAAGCGACGCGGAGCGCCGGGAACTGGTGCTATTGGCAGACGAAGTTGGTCTTGGAAAGACGTTTGTCGCTTTGGGGGTGGCCTGGTCGGTATTGCTTGGCCGCATCCGGGATGGATTGCCGTCCAAGCCGATCCTGATCGTGACGCCGAGTTCGAAGGCGCTTTTCGGAAAGTGGCAGCGTGACGTTGAGACCTTCCTGAAGGAGTCCGTGCCGAACGAGCCGAAGGTCATCCCTCGTCCCGTGGAGACGCCGCACGAGCTCGCTCAAGCCCTATGTGAGCGGCGGCCGACTGTCGTCATCGCGCGTATGTCGGCATTCGAAGGCCGATTGCACAGCTATGAGATCGCCATGGGGGCGACGCTCCACACACTCTTCAACGACGGACAACGCCGGCTTGGGGTCGACCAGAGGCTGATGCTGGTCGATGGCCTGTCCGTCTTGCATTCGCGCGACGAAGTCGATCTGCGCCGCTCTGGTCAATACTGGGCAGCCGCCGAGAGTGAGGAAAGGGTTGGATACGGGCGTCGCCACGTCGAGCGCGCCATGCACAGACTGCGCCGTGTTGCCCCTGGGGTGATCGACAGTATCGACACCAGCGTCGAACGGGTCCGGGCCGGCAATCGTCCACGAAGCGACTTCCAGTCTTCGGCCAGGGAACTGGCCCGCGCGGCCCTTGGCCAGCGGATTCCAGGAGCGCTGCCGCTGGTCATCGTGGATGAAATCCACAACTGGAAAAACCACCCCAAGGGTTGGCGGCGCTTCCTGAACATGCTTGGCGGCCGCATCGAACGGATGCTTGGACTTTCCGCCACGCCCTTCCAACTCGGCCCCGACGAGCTGATCAGGATCCTCGAACTGCGCAAGTGCCTGCGCTTGGACGAGGACAGGGGGCGGACACTTGACCAATCCGTTGACCTGCTGGGTACACGGTTGGAACAGGCGCAGCAGGCGGGTTCGCAGCTGGCCGGGGCCTGGGGAGAGGTGCGCGCGGCCGACATTGGCGACATCGAGCAAGCCTGGAGAAAGCGTTCGACCGGATTGCCCGGCGGCATGCCGTCAAGAATCGAACATGCCCTGCGCGCGGCCATGACCGTCGAGTCCGCCCACGACAACCTCATGGCCAGCTTGCATCCATTTCTGGTCCGGCATCGGCGGGATACCCGCCATCGACGCTGGCGGGTGGGTTGTGATGCCGAAGCGCCCCTGCACGATACCCGGCGCAATGCACGGACCCTTTCCTGGCGCCCGGGGTTGGACGTCCGCGGCGACGGCGAACTCGTGCACTACCTGATGATGCGCGCAACGCAGGAGAGTAAGCAGGGCAAGGGCGTCACCAGCCTGGGCGCTGACCTGGGCGGCTCCTACGATTTCTTCCGTGAGCACGGGCTCAAGCGACTCAATGAGCAGGGCGAACCGTCCGCCAAGCCTTATCTCGAGCTGGTCGACATCGCAACCGGCCAGTCGGCGCGCGAGGCGCATCCAAAGGTACGTGTCACCGTCGAGCGTGCGTTCAATGCCTGGTTGCATGGAGAAAAGACACTCATCTTCTGCTTCAATCCGTTGACCGTCGACGCGCTGCGCAATGCGATTTCCGAGCGCATACGCAGCCACGAGCAGGCAGCCCTCATGGCCGCGTTCGGCTGCAGCGCCGACGAGTACCCAAAGCGCCTGGAGAACTTCCAGAAGCGGCTCTACAACTACCGGCAATCGCTGTTCCTGCTGCTTCAGGACCACCCCTTAGCGGGTTCTGCAGGCCGGGTCCCCCCACATCTGGCCTTGAGCGAAGTCGATCTGGCCCAGGTCACGCGGATGCTCGCCGCTGGTGGTCCGCCCAGGGATGGTTCCCGTTTTGATCGGCGTCGGGTCCTGGCGGCAACCGAGCATGTGCTGGTGGCGCGCTGGCGACAGACGGCGCATGGCAGCGCATGGCTGGAAGCAGTCCTTCCGGGCATCCCTGAGGGTCCTGAGCATCTGCTTGAGAAGATCCTGTCGCCGGACTGGCCGTCGCTGCGACGAAGCCGTTTCGAAGGCATGCAGAAGGACGCCGAGGCGGAGCCCTTCCCCGACGATGAAGATCATCGCAGCGCCAGCGAGGCGATCGATCCCGCGCACGAAGCCGCATGGCGCGACGTGCTGGCAGGAAGGGCGGGGCAGGCCGCCCTCGCGCCTTATCTGGCCGATGGCGTGGAGGTGCCCAGCCTGCTGCTGCGCTGGCATGCCGCCGAGCTGCATGGCCTGCCTGCACGTCACCGCGCACTGGCCACCCGCATGCTGCGTCGCATGGTGCGATCACCCGGATTCCTCGCGCGCTTCCTGTTCAATGATGTCGCCACCGGGTCTGTCCGGGATGAAGGCGATGACGATCCCGATGGCGAATGGGCGATTCGCCTCCATGATCGGTGGTGTGCGCCCCCCGCCGGCGGGGAATCGGCGCGGGATCGTTTCAATGCCTATCTTGAAACCCTGCGCAAGGTCGTCGGCCATGACATGGGAACCCGTGCTTACGAAGACGCGGCGCGCAATCGCGATACCGTCGCCCGGGTCACCGGTGGTGTCGCCAATACCGAACGCGACCGCTTCTTTAGCGGCTTCAACACGCCGCTCGTCCCCGAAGTACTGATCCTTACCTCGGTCGGCCAGGAAGGCATCGACCTGCACCGCGAGTGCCGCCACGTCATCCACCATGACCTGCCCTGGAATCCCGCCACGCTGGAGCAGCGGACCGGCCGCGTGGATCGCATCGGTAGCAAGGCCGAGCGCCTGGCCGGTAAAGGAGAAGAGGCGGGCGTACTGGACGTCGTGGTGCCCTATGTCGCCAACACCTACGACGAGTACCGCTTTCGTCGCGTCCACGCACGTGCGCACCTGTTCGAGGTGACAATGGGTGCCAACTACGCGGTCGAAACGGCCGGCCGCGCCGGAAACACATCGGAGGTCAATCCCGTCGTGGATGACGCCAACGTCGACGACTCCATCGAGGCCGTCGTGCCCCTGCCTGACGTCATCGCACGGGCGCTGCGGATGCGGCTGGAGGCCGAAGGAAACGGCAACGACCAGGAGCGGACACCAACATGAGTACCGACACCGCCGCCCAGGTCTTCGCCGGCATCAGCAACGAGAACGAGTTCTACGGCCACCACTACCTGGCCGAAGTATTCAAGGGTGACATCCGCGACCGCCTCAACGCCTGGCAGGCGCGCGAGGACGAGGCCAAGGAAGCTGCCAAAGCATCCGCTGACGCCGCCGACACGTCCTGGCGCAGCCCGCAGCGCGTGCTCGCCGGCGCCGGCGGCCGCTGGTTCCGCGAGCGCGAAAAGCTGCGCCACGCCCACGATGCCGACACCTTCGCCCAGCACTTCGCCCAGCTCCAGCAGCCGCTGCTGCAGGCCTTCGGCTATGCCATCGAACCGGCCGTCATTACCCTGGTGGACGGGAACCCCATCCGCGTCTGGCAGCGCCTCGGCCCCGGCGATCGCGCCCCGCAGCTGCTGGTCATTCCCGCCGCCGTCCACGGCCACGCCGAGGAAGACATCCTCGACCAGCCCATCGATCTGTCCGGCTACCCCGGCGAGCCGCCGAAGGATGCCAAGGACGCCACCTGGGCCGACTGGCTCTCCGACGCCGTGTTCGGCGCCGACCACCCGCCGCGCTTTGTGCTGCTGGTGGGCCTGGACGACTGGCTGCTCGTGGACCGCTACAAGTGGCCCAACAACCGCGCCCTGCGCTTTGCCTGGGGCGAGATCCTCGACCGCAAGGACGGCCCCACGCTGGAAGCCGCCGCCGCCCTGCTGCACCGGGAAAGCCTCGCCCCCATTGATGGCAGCATCCTGCTCGACGGCCTGGACGAGAACGCCCACAAGCACGCCTTCGGCGTCAGCGAGGACCTCAAGTACGCCCTGCGCGAATCCATCGAGCTGATCGGCAACGAAGCCGCCCGCCAGCTGCGCGAGCTGGCCGAAGACCAGAAGAAATCCGTGTTCTCCGGCCGCGGCGAGCTCGACGCCGAGCAGCTCAGCCTGGAATGCCTGCGGCTGATGTACCGCCTGCTGTTCGTGTTCTACATCGAGGCCCGCCCCGAACTGGGTTACGTGCCCATCCAGCGCAGCGAGACTTACCTCAAGGGCTACAGCCTGGAATCCCTGCGCGACCTGGAGCTGGTGCCGCTCAACACCGACGAGGCCCGCAACGGCTTCTATTTCGACGCCACCCTCAAGCGCCTGTTCGGCCTGATCCACACCGGCAGCGGCGATGCCATCAGCCCGGAGCTGCGCGGCCACGCCGCCACCGTGCGCGAGGCCTTCGCCCTGGCGCCGCTGGACAGCCGCCTGTTCGACCCGGCCGCCACCCAGCTGCTTAACCGCCTGCGCTTCCCCAACTGGCTGTGGCAGCAGGTCATCGCCCAGATGTCGCTCACCCGCAGCAAGGGCCGGGGCCGCCGCCGAGGCCGCGTCAGCTATCAGCTCCTATCCATCAACCAGCTCGGCGCCGTGTACGAGGCGCTGCTGTCCTACCGTGGCTTCTTCGCCAAGGAAGACCTGTTCGAAGTCCAGCCAGCGCCGAAGAAGGCCAAGGCCACCGGCGAGGATGACGAGGACGGCGAGGGCGCAGACGAGGAGACCGGCACCGGCACCAGCACCGACCTGATGGGCAGCGCCTGGTTCGTGCCCGAAAGCCGCCTGGGCGAATACAAGGACAACGAGCGCGTCTACGACCTCGACGAGAACGGACACAAAAAGCTGCGCCGCTACCCCAAGGGCAGCTTCATCTACCGCCTGGCCGGCCGCGACCGCGAAAAATCCGCCAGCTACTACACCCCGCAGGTGCTCACCCAGTGCCTGGTCAAGTACGCGCTCAAGGAGCTGCTGCAGGGGAAAAAGGCCGACGACATCCTGCAGCTCACCGTGTGCGAGCCTGCCATGGGCAGCGCCGCGTTCCTGAACGAAGCCGTCAACCAGCTGGCCGAGAAGTACCTGGAGCTCAAGCAGGACGAGACAAAGCGCCGCATTCCGCACGACGAGTACCCGCGCGAGCTGCAGAAGGTGCGCATGTACCTGGCCGACCGCAACGTCTACGGCGTGGACCTCAACCCGATTGCCGTGGAGCTGGCCGAAGTCTCGCTCTGGCTCAACGCCATCTACGGCGAACCCACCCAGGACAGCGACGGCAATGCGCTGCCGCCGCAGCCGGCGCGCGTGCCCTGGTTCGGCTACCAGTTGTTCGACGGCAACAGCCTGATCGGCGCGCGTAACGAGGTCTACAACGCCAGCGCCCTGCTCAAGGGTGCCAAGCCGCGCTGGTATGACGAAGCCCCGCGCCGCCTCGACCCGCAGCGGCCCGACCGCAAGCCCAGCGAGATCCACCACTTCCTGCTGCCTGATCCGGGCATGGCGGCCTACACCGACAAAGTCGCCAAGGCGTTGTACCCGGACGACTTCCAGCGCCTGAAGGACTGGCGCCGCGCCTTCACCAGACCGCTGGAAACGCACGAAATCGCCCGCCTGCAGCAGCTCAGCGGAAAGATCGACGCGCTCTGGGATGAGCACGCCCAGTGGCTGGCCCGCGACCGCAAAGCCACCGAGGACCCGATGGCGGTATGGCCGCACCCCGAGCCCGCCGAGCGCCGCACCACCCGCGCCGAAAAGGAAGCCACTCGCCGCAAGGGTCTGTTCAACGAAGACGCCGACGAAGCCACGCCCTACCGACGCCTGAAGCTGGTGATGGACTACTGGTGCGCGCTGTGGTTCTGGCCGATCCAGGACAGCGCCAGCCTGCCCAGCCGCGAGCAGTGGTGGATGGAAGTGGGCGCGATCCTCGAAGGCAACGTGGTGGACCTTGCTCCGCAGGCTTCGCTGGACCTGGCCGCCACCGCCGCGCCTCAGGAACTGGCACCCAAGCCGCAGCCGACGCTGGCCGGCTTCGAGTCACAGCTCGACCTCACCGCTACCCCGGCCCAGCCCACCCTGCACGACCGCTTCGGCCGCCTGCGCATCAACAAGCTGCGTGAGGTGTTCCCGCGCGTGCGTGAGGTGGAAGCGATAGCGAAACAGCGCCGCTTCATGCACTGGGAGCTGGCCTTTGCCGACATCTTCCGCAGCCGTGGCGGCTTTGACCTGATCCTGGGCAATCCGCCGTGGCTGAAGGTGGAGTGGAACGAGGCCGGCATCCTGGGCGAGGCCAACCCGCTGTTCGCCATCCGCAAGTTCAGCGCCAGCGAGCTGACCAGGTTGCGCGCCGAGGCCTTCGATACCTTCAGCGGCCTGCAAGGCGACTGGACCGCCGAGCTGGAGGAGGCCGAAGGTACCCAGGCCATGCTCAACGCCGTGCAGAATTACCCACTGCTCAAGGGCGTGCAGACCAATCTGTACAAGTGCTTCCTGCCGGTGGCGTGGCGACTGGCAAGCGGGCAGGGTGTGACCGGGCTGCTGCATCCGGAAGGGCCTTATGACGACCCCAAGGGTGGCGGGCTGCGCGAGGCGCTGTATGCGCGGCTGCGGGCGCATTTCCAGTTCGTCAATGAGGCGCATCTGTTCGCTGAGGTGCACAACCTCACCAAGTTCAGCGTCAACATCTACGGCCCGACCCAGGCCGCGCCGGGCTTCGACCAGATCGCCAATCTGTTCGTGCCGCCAACCGTGGATGCCTGCTATGCACATGACGGTAGCGGGACAGTTCCGGGCTACAAGACCGACGATGGTAAATGGAACTTCGTCGGTCACCGCGACCGCATCGTGCGCGTGGACGATGCCGCGCTGGAAGTGTTCGCGAAGCTCTACGACGAACCCGGCACCCCGCCGCGCCGCGCGCGCCTGCCCGCGCTGCACGCCGGGACGCTGAACAGCGTGCTGCGCAAGCTGGCCGACTATCCGCGCCGGCTGGGTGATTTGGGTCGAGACTACTTCTCGACCGTGATGTTCGACGAGACCTATTCGCAGCGTGACGGCACCCTTGTCCGTCGCGCGCCGGGCGACAACGCCTTCCCGGACACCGCGCAGGACTGGGTGCTGTCCGGCCCGCACTTCTTTCTCGCCAACCCCTACAACAAGACGCCGAAGCGTGTCTGCACCGCCAACAAGCACTACGACGTCATCGACCTGGAAACCCTGCCCGACGACTACTTGCCGCGCAGCAACTACCGCCCCATGGCAGACCGCAAGGAATACCTGCGCCGCGTGCCGAAGGTGAGCTGGACCGAAACCCGCACCGTGGTCCTGCCCAAAGTGCAGATGACTCCGGAAGAAGCGGCCAACTGCGAGGGCGAGGAAGGCGAAGTCGAGCGCAAGGTGGCGTTGCCGGTGACGGAATACTACCGTTACGTCCATCGGCGACGCATCAGCGTAAGCATGGAGCGTACGCTGATTCCGACAGTACTGCCGCCAGGCGGAGCACATGTTCATACCGTCCTGTCTCTGACGTTCAAAGCACCACGCGATCTGGCTACGACTCTTGGGCTCGCGCAATCTTTGCTGATCGATGCGTATGTCAAGACGACGGGGCAGGGCGATCTTTATGACTCGACGTTCTCGCGTATCCCATACCTAGAGAATGACGGAGTGCTTGCGAGAGCGTTGGCCCTCAACTGCCTCACCACCCACTACGCCGATCTCTGGGAGCAGGTCTTCGACCTCGCCTTCACCGACCAGCGCTGGAGCCAGCCCGACAACCCGCGCCTGCCGCAGGACTTCTGGGCCGACCTCACCAGCGACTGGACCCGCGACTGCGCCCTGCGCACCGACTACGCGCGCCGCATGGCCCTGGTCGAGATCGACGTGCTGGTCGCCCAGGCTCTGGGCCTCACCCTCGACGAACTGCTGCTGATCTACCGCGTCCAGTTCCCGGTGATGCAGCAGTACGAGCGCGACACCTGGTACGACATCCACGGCCGCATCGTCTTCACCAACTCCAAGGGCCTGGTCGGCGTCGGCCTGCCCCGCAAGGGCGCCAGGCAAGCCCCGCCCACCGTCATCATCCACCCCGATGGCAAGCAGACGCGCGGCAACCACGGCTGGGAAGACATCCGCGACCTCCCCGCCGGCACCGTCATCGAACAGACCGTCCCAGACGACACCCTCCCCCAAGGCCCCCACCAGAAAACCCGCCGCTACATCGCCCCCTTCACCCTCGCCAACCGCGAGGACGACTACCGCACCGGCTGGGCGTTCTTTGCGGCGGAGGCTGCATCGACATGAGCAACTACTGGGACAGCGTTGATTACGTCACCTTGCCGGTGAAGCTGTTGGACGGCGTATGGGAGCTGTTGTACGGCGGCAGCACCGGCATCCGGAACGGCAGGCGTTGATTCAAAGGAGCACAATCATGATCGGTGATGTGACGCTGAAGGACCTCAGATCCCGCATGGACGAGCATCTGATGGCCGTCGAAGAAGTGCTGGGTGGTTTGGATCTCTACGTCCAGCAACTCGAGGGGCGGCTGGCTCGGATCGAGGGCGTGCTGGGGCTGGACCCGGACGGACTGACCACGCAAGGCGCGCTCGCCCAACTGCATCGTCTCTCTGCCGTGGTCGACCAGATGCGCAGGGAAGTCCGGTGAGCGGGCTTGTCCCGGATTCTGGTCGAATCGGCGCCTATCATGAGCTTTATGTGGGGCCGGAGGCCGGCGCCGGCATGAATGCCTTCTGGGCGGCCAACGCCCGTTTCCTGCAGCGAAAGCGACAGACTCTGCTGGATGTGGCCATGGAGGCGAGTGCCGCGCAGGCTCAGGTGTGGGAGGGTTTTGACGACCTTGATCCGCTGCTGCAGCAGGCGGTGCGCGAGACCAATCCCGGATTGGGAGAGAGCCGGTGGGTCACGATGGATGCGGATGAGCGGATGGGGGCGATCAATGCCGCGAAAGGCAAGTACTTCGAGTACCTGGTCGTGGAGCGCCTGAACGCAGGCGAGCAGGTAGGAGACATCACATTGGCCACGGGTCAGCAGGCCGTGATCGCGGAATCGATGAATCAAGCTGGCTGGGACGTGCAGATCGTCGGTGATGATGGCTCGGTCATCCAATACCTGCAGATGAAGGCCACCGACAGCGGTGCCTATATACGAGAAGCGTTGGAGCGCTATCCCGATATCCAGATCGTCAGCACATCCGAAGCGGCTGGGCGGTTGGATGGCCACGACATGGTCCTGGATGCCGGTATCGGGAACGACGAACTGAAGCGGCAAGTGGGAGGTGCCGTGGATCTGGCGGATGACGCGGTGACGGAGCGGTTTGTCGATTACTTCTGTCCGCTGTGGCCGCTGATGGCGATGGCTGCGATGGAGGGATACAAGGTCAGTGTCGGTCAGGCCAGTGTCGATTCCTTCGTCGATCAGATGGCCGTCCGTGGGAAGCGACTGCTGGCAATCAAGCTGGCAGGGGCGACGGTGTTCGCGATGGGAGGCGGGTTGCTGGCGATTCCTGCCGGGTTAGCGGGCGGGCTTTGGTATGACAGGTTCCGCAACGTGCACGGTCTGGACGAGCGTTATGCGCACGGTACGGACCGACTCCTGTCTCTGGCAACCTATCGTCATCGACAACTGCTGCTGGAGGGGCGCGCATGAGTTGGTTCAATCGCATCGCAACCGGCCTTGGCACGGTCATCGGCGTGATGGTCGAGACAGCACGCACCGTGATAGACGAGGTCAAGAGCGGATACGAGAACTACAAGAAACGTGGAGGTGTGACTCGCGGCGCGGCGAAGGCCGAGCGCGCGCGCCGATCCGACACGCTCAAGGACATCAATGCAGAGCTGGCCGATATCCGGCGAAGGGCCAGGGAGGGTCGCGCCGGCGATGCCGAGCGCCGCAGGTGGGGCGACTTGCGGGAGCAGCGTGCAGAGACAATGCGGGAGCAGGACCAGGCCAAGGAGGTCGGTGCGGCCGAGAAGATCATTGATGGTGCGGAGGGAATCAACAAGGTCGTCATCGATGACGGAAACATCCACATCATCACGGCCAACGCGTTCGCCGATGTCGTCAACAAGACGTGCGGGGTGTGCGGTAGAAAGATGAAGCTGCAGTGGCGGCGGGACATCGATTCGCCATCGTCATCCGATCTTTTCTGGGGATGTACCGGGTGGTACTTCCAGAACGGCGGCAAGCGCCGTTGCACGAACACTCAGAAGCTTGATGCGAATGACAGGGCATTGATGGTTGATACGACAATGCCTGAGTTCCAGACGACCGAGGAAGACTTCAGCGCGATTCTCGGGATTCCGGATATCCAGAAGACCGTTATCGAGCGCGTTGATGATCTGGCGTCGGATCTCGGCACAAAGAATGCGGGTGTGGAGGTCGCCACCTGCCCCGTCCATGGCGAGGCCTTGGTTCTGAAGAAGAAGGCAAGTGGCGCCAAGGGATTGCTCGACATGTATCACCTGCGTTGTCCGTACTGGCTTCCGAACGACGAAGGCTGTCCGTTTATCGAGAAGCTGAAGAGCGGTTCGCAGCTTGCGGTACTCCTGAAGTCGGAGACGGGAACAGGAATCCTGTAGCTGCTCACAGGCAATTGAAGGGGGAGATTGTGACGAGGATTGTCACTCTGGATACGGAAACCACGGGGCTGTCGGCACGGCTCGGCCACCGGATCATCGAGATCGGTGCTGTGGAGGTGATGGATGGCCGGATCACCGGGCGCCAGTTCCACACCTATCTGCAGCCCGGGCGGGCGGTAGACCCCGGTGCGAGGCGGGTGCATGGCATCAGCGACGACATGCTGGTGGGCAAGCCCGCATTCGCGGACAGGGCGGGCGAGCTGCTGGATTTCGTACGTGGCAGCGAGGTCGTGATCCACAATGCCCCATTCGACACCGGCTTCTTGGATCATGAGTTGCACCTGTGGAATGGCCGCAGCCGGCTTGCGGACATATGCCGGGTGACGTGCAGCCTGAAGCTCGCCCGTGCCCGCTTCCCGGGGATGCCCAACAAGCTCGACGACCTGCTGCGGCGACTCGGGATCCCCGCTCAGCGGGATCTGCATGGGGCCCTGCTGGATGCACAGCTTCTGGCACATGTTTTGCTTGCAATGAGATAGCCGGCCGTCAGGCCGCTTTGTTGTTGATGGGTCGGCTTCCCGGTCCACGCGAGATATGGAGCTTGTGGACATGGGGATTTCTGCCTTTCTCGAGGCGCTGTTGCGCGACCTGTCGGCCGAGTCTGTGACCGAGGGCTTCGTGCTGGTGATGCTGGCGATCTTCGCGGTCGCCATTTTCCAGGGACGCAAGGGCAGGCACGACTTGTTCCTGGAGCATGCGCCTGCCGTGCTGGTGTCGGTCGGTATCCTGGGAACGTTCGTGGGCATCGTCATTGGCCTGCTTGATTTCGACGCGCACAATATCCAGGACAGCATCGAGGACCTGCTCGACGGCCTGAAGACGGCGTTCATCACCAGCCTGGTCGGCATGACCCTGTCGATCGCGCTCAAGGGACTGGACACCTGGTGGTTTGCACCCGCCCGAATGCGGGGAGCCGTTGTCGAGGCGGTGACGCCGGAGCATATCTACGGGGCCATGACGCGGCAGGTGGAGTTGCTGGAAGCGCTCGGGCAGTCGCTCACCGGCAACGAGGAAGGTTCGGTGGCGGGACAGCTCAAACTATTGCGCACGGATATCTCCGACTTCAGGAACACCATTGGGCGTGACCGTGAGGCCTTCGAGAAGCAACTGTTCGAGCACATGGACAACTTCGCGCAGATGCTTGCGAAGTCGGCGACCGAGACCGTCATCGAAGCCTTGCGCCAGGTGATCCACGACTTCAATAAGCACCTGGTCGAGCAGTTTGGCGACAACTTCAAGGCGCTCGATGCCTCGGTCAAGAAGCTGGTGGACTGGCAGGTCGGGTACAAGGCGCATCTGGAGGCCTTCGAAGAGCGTGTCGAGTTGGCGATCACGACGCTGGAGCGCTCCGCCACGGCAACGGAGCAGGTCAGCACATCGTTGATGAACGCAGAAGGCTCGATTTCGTCCATCGACACGCATTGCCAGACGATCCCTGTGGCAATGGATGGTCTGCAGGGCGTCATGCAGGTCAACCAGAACCAGTTGCAGGAGCTACAACGGCACCTGGAGGCGTTCACGACCATGCGCGATGCCGCAACCAGGGCCGTTCCTGAGCTTCAGCAGCATATGGACAAGCTTTCGCAGGAGTTGGCCGACAAGATGGCCCAAGTGTTGTCGTCCATGCACGAGGGAGCCTTGGAGTTTGGCAAGTCCGCTGACCGCACCAATGCCGCGCTGACCGAGGTCGCCCATGTGGTCAGCTCCCGGACTGAGCAGATCCACGACGACCTGAAGGATGCGGCGGAAGGATTCAACCGGTCATCGCGCGAGACGCTGGAGCACATGTCGCGTGGCGCGGATGCGTTCAGCGAGCAGATGCAGCGTGCGGTGGACGAGGCGGCAAAGGCGATGTCCGACGAGTTCAAGCGGGTCGTCGGGCAGGTCCATGAATCCGTTGGCGGGGCGGTGGAGACCACCATGCGCACGCTCAGGACCACGGTGGAGGCCAACCTGAGCCAGACCCAGGAGCAGGTGCAGGCAACGTCGAACCGGACACTGGGCGCGGTCGAGGCTCAGGTCAAGGAAGCAACCGAGCGCGCCAACGAGGCCCTGTCCGCCCAGCTCAACGCGCTGGACCGAGCCATCGAGCGCGAGCTGCAGAAGGTGTTCAACGAAATGGGTTCGGCACTGGCGACGATCTCGCGCCGGATTGCCGATGACCATGCCGAATACACGGCCGCCAGGGAGCGCGCCTGATGGCGGCAATGCAGAATCTGTTCGGCGCTTCGCGCTCGAAGAAGGATGACGCCGAGCACTGGATCGGCATCTCGGACATGATGTCCGGCCTGATGATGGTGTTCCTGTTCATGGCCGTGGCCTACATGTATTACGTGCAGGTCGAACGCGATACCGTGCGTGAAATCGCGGTGGCCTACAAGGATACGCAGGTGGCGATCCACCGCGACCTGATCGAAGAGTTTGGCGGCGATCTTGGTGGATGGAACGCGGCGATTGATCGCGACACGCTGGAGTTCACGTTCAACAATCCGGAAGCGCTGTTCCAGCCGGGATCACCGGAGTTGAACGCGAAGTTCAGGGGCACTCTCGAGGATTTCTTCCCCCGGTACATCGGCGTGCTCGCAAAGTATCGCGATACGATCGATGAGATCCGTATTGAGGGGCACACCAGCAGTGACTGGGGCCGCTTGCAGGGGGAGGCCGCCTATTTTCCGAACATGTCTTTGTCGCAGGATCGCACGCGTGAGGTGCTGCAGTACGTCTTGTCGCGGTTGCCGGATGGTGCCGACCGCGAGTGGGTCCGCTCAAGCTTTGCGGCGGTCGGCTATTCCTCTTCCCGGAGCATCGTGAACAAGGACACAGGGCAGGAAGACGCTGCGCGTTCCCGGCGAGTCAATTTCCGGGTGATCACGGATTCGGAACTGAAGATCCGCAACATCATCGAGAAGCTCGATGGAGCTTGATGTCAACCTTGCCGCGCTCTGGCGGCAGGCCAGGCGCGTCAGCGAGGATATCGTCCCGTTCGACTGGACGGCCAGCGTCGTACTCGATCCGATCGACATCCAGCTCAGTCAGGGCAAAGAAGTCCAGCTGGATGACCTGGATGTCGTCAATGGCCTGCTGAGTGTCGAAGGCCGGCAGGTCCTGTTGTTCATTCCGGACCAGCATGCGGCCGTGGACATCGTCCAGGCCTCGCCCGAGAAGGGAAAGCGGTTCCATGTTGCGGACTGCAAGACTTTGCAGGAGATGCGGGCAAAGGGGCGCTTTCAGCGGTACCTGGCCACGAACAAGCTGGATGGCATGTTCCTGATCACAGGAAATGATTCGTCCGGCAGGTATCGGGAGGTCGAATCCGAGCTTCGCGTGTGCATGAACTGCCTTGAGGCGGTGAACTACAGGGACTATGCGCACCACTCGCATGGACGCGAGCGCCGGGGCATCTGGACGAACTTCGAGATCGCCGAGTTCTTCAATACCTTCAGCACCAGCTTTCGCTACTTGCCGCGCAACATCGCGCCACGGCCAGGTTCAGGGACATACACGGATGACTGGGCGAAAATTTCCGCCGACATCCGCAGCCGCTGTGGTTTTCGGTGTGATGACTGCGGACTTGACCTGTCCGCTCATCGGAACCTCCTCCACGTGCACCATGTCAACGGGGTGAAGTCCGACAATTCCGCAGGCAACCTGCGGCCGCTCTGCGCGGATTGCCATCGCAAGCAGCCGTTTCATGAGCGCATGTTTGTCAATGCGAAGGACATGGCCATCATCACCCGGCTTCGCAATGCGCAGCGGTTGGTGGGTAGTGACTGGGGCTCGGTGCTGAAGCTGGCTGACCTGTCCGTCCACGGTGCGATATCGCATGCCCGCCATCGTGGTTTCGAACCACCTGAGATCGGCTACGAGTTTGCAGGAAAGGACCAGACGGTCATCGCGGAAGTTGAAGCCGCCTGGCCTGCGAGGAAGATCGCGATCTGCATCGCGGAGAAGCCAGGTATTCCAGGCTGGACGATGTTGAGCGGTGCAGAGTTCATGGAGCGCTACTGATTACGTGACTTCAACGCGGAAAGGTACGAGAAGTTGCTGGCGGCTCACGCTCCGCCTTGCCTGGCGCTTCCCAGTGGCAGGTACAGGGTCAGTGCGTCGTCCGCCGTTGCGCGGAAGCCGTAGCGACGGTAGTAGGCGGCGGCGCGCGCGTGCAGCGCGTCCACCAGCAAGGCATGGATGCCCAGCTCCTCGCGCAGCCCCAGGCAACGCTTCACGACATCCTGGAGCAGGGCCTCGCCCAAGCCATGGCCCTGTTCGGCAAGCGCCACGGCAAGGCGCGCCAGCCGCGCCACGGGCACGGGGTGGCGCGGCAGTCGGCGCTGGTCCGCTGGTGCCAGGTCCACCAGGGACATCTGCGCCGCGGCGAGCGAGTAGTAGCCGAGGATCTTCGGTGGCGCGTCATGCTCGACCAGCACATGCGTGGTGGCGACGCCGGCACGGTGATGCTGGCTGGCCAGATCATGCAGGTAACGATTGAGCGAAGCTTCGCCGCAGTCGAAGCCTGCACGATCGTGTATCCGGCCATCCAGCCGTTGAACGACGAGCACCGATCAGCGCCGGACCAGTCCGCGTTCCATTGCCTTCCTGAGCCGCGCGTTGGGTGCGAACGGCTGGTCAAGCGCGGCGAGGAAGCGACGCGACTCTTCGGCCGACAGGGTGACGGAGAGCTCGGCGGCCATCACGTTCTCGGCTTCACGCAGCACGGCATCGCGTACGAACGTGGACAGCGGCACGCCGCGCAAATCCGCAGCGCGGCTGATGCGCGCCTTGTCGGCGGGGTTGAGGCGAAAGTCGAGGCGGGCGGCGGCGGTCATGGCAGGCTCCTGTGTACGTGATATTACCGTACATTGGCCTGGCCGTAAAGCCAGGGCAGTAGTTGCCGGTGGTCGTGCGACGCGGCGTCGGCCGCTATTCTCTTCGTATTCACCCAAGGTGCTCGCGTGCTTCCTTCCATCCTCGCCAGCGAAATCCGCAAGAGCACCCGCAGCTTCCTCGTCTCCGCCTACGAAGCCTCGGACGGCTTCTTCCACGGCGTGATGCAGCGCTTCGTGGATCGCGAGCACAGCATCGACAAGGGGCCGTACCTGCAGGTGGGCCTGCCCTTCCGTACCGGGACAGAAGGCAAGGGATTTTTTGACGGATTCGAGATTGCCCAGCCCGGTTACGCCCATCAGGAAGCCGCGTGGCGGCGGCTGGCGTCCACCCGCGAAGCCGCCAACACGCTGGTCGCGACGGGCACCGGCAGCGGCAAGACCGAATGCTTCCTGTATCCGGTGCTCGATCATTGCCTGCGAGCCCGCCAGGCGGGACAGGTCCAAGGCATCAAGGCGCTGGTGATCTACCCGATGAACGCGCTGGCGTCCGACCAGGCGCGGCGTTTTGCCGAAGTCATCGCCAACACGCCCGAGTTCAAGGGATTGCGCGTGGGTCTGTACGTGGGTGGCGGCGGCAAGGCGGGCGGCGAAACGATGATGACGCCGACCTCGGTCATCACCGATCGCGATGCCATGCGCAAGGCACCGCCGGACGTGCTGCTGACCAACTACAAGATGCTCGACTACCTGCTGGTGCGGCCGAAAGACCGCAAGCTGTGGGCGCACAACGGGCCGGAGGTGCTGCGCTACGTGGTGGTGGACGAGCTGCACACCTTCGACGGGGCGCAGGGCACGGACCTGTCGTTGCTGCTGCGGCGGCTGCGCGCGCGGCTGCAGACGCCGGACGGACATCTGATCCATGCCGGGACTTCCGCCACCCTGGGGGACGGCGACACGCTGCCGCTGCGTGAGTACGCGCGGCAGATTTTCGCCAGCGAGTTCCCGGCCGAGTCGGTGGTGACCGAAAGCCGCGACAGCGTGGCCGAGTTCCTCGGTGACAAGCCGATCCTGCATGTGCTGGACGGGCGTGCCGATCTGGCCCAACAGTTGGACGCCAGCCGGTACGCGACGCCGGAAGAGGCTATTGCGGCCTGGTTCCCACTGTTCTTCCCCAGCGAGCCGGCGCCGGGTGATGTGAATGATCCGGCATGGCGGTCTGAACTGGGCGAGCTGCTCAAGCAGCACCTGCTGTTCCACAACCTGCTGCGCCTGCTCAAGGGCGGCATTGGCGACTGGCCGCTGCTGCAGCAGCAGATGGCCGGGCCTCTGCCCGAGGCGGCCCGTGCGCATGCCGGACAGGTGCTGGATGCACTGGTGGCCCTGCTGGCCTGGGCACGGGATGCTTCAGGGCGGCCGCTGGTCAATCTGCGTGTGCAGGTATGGATGCGCGAGCTGCGGCGACTGGTCGCCAGCGTCACCGCCAAGCGTGAGGAAGTGGAACTGCGGTCGGCAGCGGACCTCAAGGCCGAAGTCGGGAGTCTGAACTTGCCGCTGGTGCAATGCTCCGAGTGTCGGACCACGGGGTGGTTGGCCCGTCGGCCGGCCCACGCGCCGCGGCTGGATCACGAGCTGGAGACCGTTTACAACGCCTGGTTCCGCGCCGCGCCCGAGGTGGCCCGGTTGTACCCGCGCGAGGGCGTGCCCGCGCCGCAATGCGACAAGCGCGACGTGCATCTGTGCAGCCAGTGCGGCGCACTGCAGGACGCCTCCGGTGTATGCGCGTCCTGTGGTCACGACGAGCTGGTGCCGGTCTGGGAGATCCTGGCGCAGCGCCAGTCGGACCGCGGCGGGGTGGCTTTCAACTGGCATGACAAGGTCTGCCCGGCCTGCGGCTCGCGCGATCGCCTGCTGTTGGTCGGTGCGCGCAGCGCGACTCTGGGTGCCCAGTTGATCGAGCAGAGCTGGGCCACGCCCTACAACGACGACAAGAAGTTGATCGCGTTCTCCGATTCGGTGCAGGACGCGGCGCACCGGGCCGGCTTCTTCGGAAGCCGCACCTGGCTCAACAACGTGCGCATGGCGATGGCGCGCGTGTTGGAGGCGAAGGCACAGCCGGTCATCGGCTGGACGGACTTTCTCGCTGCGTTGCCCGCATGGTGGCGTGATCCCGACCGGCTCACGCCCGAGGCCTTTGTCACCGAGTTCATCGGGCCGAACATGACCTGGCAGCACGAGTGGGACGCGCTGCGGGAATCGGGGAGTCTGCCCGCCGGCAGCGGCCTGCTGGAGCGGGTCGGCAAGCGCTTGGCTTGGCAGGCAGTGTCCGAGTTCACCTATCTGGGCAGCCGTGGCCGCACGCTGGACCGCCTCGGCATGGCCACGCTGTCGCTTCCGGCCGATGCGCTGGACAAGGTGGCGGCGAACCTGGCAGAAACGCTGTGCGAGCAGTTCGGCATGCACCAACTCTCTGCGGACACGGTGCTGCACTGGCTGTGGGGCTTCGTGATCCGGTTGCGGCAGCGCGGTGCCGTGAGCCACCCGGAGATGGAGCACTACTTCCGCGAGGGCGGCTTGTTCGCCTTTGCGCGTGGGGGCAGGGAGCTGTGGCTGCCGGGCATGACCCAGTTCGGTCCGCATCCGGTGTTCCTGACCTTGGGAACGCACCGGGACGCGGACCGATTGGTGCAGCAGCGTGGCCGGACCTGGTACCAGGAATGGCTGCTCGCGACCTTGGGGCGCTCGGGCCTGCTGCCGCCGCGCGCCGAGCTTGATCTCTATGGCGCCGCCATCGATGCACTGCTGGCCGATGGCCTGTTGGTGGCAGCCGATGGTGCACCGGGCCGCGCAGTGGCCTTGAATGCCGAACGGCTGGTGCTGGATACGCGCGTCGCCCACCTGCGCTCGGAACGAGGCCGGCGCACGCTGTCGGTTCCGACCGGTCTGGCGGACAAGTTGCAGGGAATGCCATGCCTCGACGCGATGCAGGAAACCTATGCCCGGGTTGAGGTGCCGGGTGGTGCCGGGGACTGGATGGCGCGGCGCTTCCGCGAAGGCGACATCCGCCGCGTGATCTCGGCCGAGCACACGGGTCTGCTGGAGCGGGATGCCCGCGAAGCCTTGGAGATTCGATTCAAGGCGTCTGCAGGCGACGCAAAACCCTGGTTCGAGAACCTGCTCTCGGCCACGCCCACGCTGGAGATGGGCGTGGACATCGGCAGCCTGTCGTCGGTGCTGCTGTGTTCGGTGCCGCCGTCGCAGGCCAGCTTCCTGCAGCGCGTAGGCCGTGCGGGACGCAGAGACGGCAACGCGATGGTGGTCACGCTGGCCGACGGCGCCAGCCCACACGATCTTTACTTCTACGAGCAGCCCCAGGAAATGATGGCCGGGCAGGTCAATCCGCCCGGTGTGTTCCTGCAGGCCGCCGAGGTGCTTCGCCGCCAGCTGCTGGCGTTCTGCATCGATGCCTGGGTGGCGACGGGCATCGCCGATACCGCCTTCCCCGACAAGACCAGCGCGGCCCTGGATGCCATCGACAAGAACGATCCGGCCCGCTTCCCCTACAACCTGCTGGCCTTCATCCAGCAGGACGAGGAAGGGCTGTTCGGGCGTTTCCTCGGGCTGATGGGCCAGGACCTGCATCCGCGGGTGGAGGCTCGTCTGCGTGACTGCATGTTCGGCAGCGCCGACATGGACGGGCTGCGGCTTGGCCTGCTGAAGGTCCTGGAAGAAATGTCCCGGGAACGGGCGGCCCACCGCCGGCGCGCGGCCGACGGCAAGCAGCGGATCACCGCACTGAAGGCCCAGCCCCAGGATGAAGCCACAAAGCAGCAGATCGGCGAGTTGACCCGGGAGCGCGACAAGGCGCTGGAGCTGGCGCGCGAAATCGGCGGTCGCGAATTGCTGGGTACGCTGACCGATGCAGGGCTGATTCCCAACTACGCGTTCCCGGAAGCGGGCGTGGAGCTGAAGTCGATCCTGTGGCGCAAGCGAGGCGATGGCGAAGAAGGCAACGGCGCCTATGTGACCCTGCCTGCGGAGCGCTATGAGCGGCCGGCGTCGTCGGCGCTGTCGGAGTTCGCGCCGGAAAGTCGCTTCTATGCCAACCGCCGCCGCGTGGAGATCGACCAGATCAACATGCAGTTGGCCAAGGCCGAGCAGTGGCGGCTGTGTCCCTCCTGCCATCACGTCGAGAACGTGGAGCTGAGCGGCGACGCTCATCCCGCCTGCCCGCGCTGCGGCGATGCGATGTGGGCCAACGTGTCGCAGAAGCGCACCTTGCTGCGCTTCAAGCAGGCGATGGCGAACGCCCGTGATGATCGCTCGCGGATCGACGACAGCTCGGACGATCGCGAGCCCCGGTTCTTCGTCCGCCAGTTGCTGGTGGACTTCGAGCCCGACGAGGTGGCGATCGCCTGGAAGCTGGAGTCCGACGAAATCGCCTTCGGCTTCGAGTTCATCCGTCGGGCCAGCTTCCGCGACATCAATTTCGGCGAGAAGGGGCGCAATGGCGAGAGCTTCCGTGTTGCCGACCGCGACTCGGTGCGTCCTGGCTTCAAGCTGTGCCGGCATTGCGGGATGGTGCAGAAGCCGCCCAGGCGCAGGGCGGCGGGGCAGGCTCCGCCTCCCGCCCAGAGCCACGCCCGCGATTGCGTGGCCTTCGGCGGTGACGATCCCGACAACATCATCGATTGCCTGTACCTCTACCGGGAGTTCTCATCCGAAGCCTTGCGCATCCTGGTGCCGTATACGCGCTCGGGCCTTGACGAGACGGTGCTGCAATCCTTCATGGCCGCTCTGCAGCTTGGCCTGAAGCAGCGCTTCGGTGGCAAGGTCGATCACCTGCGGATCACACCGCAGGAGGAGCCAGGCGTGGATGGCGGGCCACGTCGGCAGTACGTGCTGCTCTACGATTCGGTGCCGGGTGGTACCGGTTACCTGCATCAGCTGCTGAGCGAAGACGCCCAGACACTGGGCGAAGTGCTAAAGCAGGCTTATGCCCTGATCCAGGTCTGTCCCTGTCAGAGCGATCCGGACAAGGACGGCTGCTATCGCTGCGTTTACCAGTACCGACAAGGGCGGGCGATGGCGCAGGTGTCGCGCAAGACCGCCGCGAACGTGCTCGGCGAACTGGTGGGCTCGCTGGACAAGCTCACGCGCGTGGCATCCGTGTCCCAGATCCTGATCAATCCGCACTTCGACTCCGTGCTTGAGTCCCGATTCGTGGAGGCGCTGCGCCGCATGGGCGGCGCCAGGGACGCGCAGGGCCACCATGCGCTGCCGGCGGTCCGTGTGATGCAGGAGGTGGTGCAGGGCAAGTCCGGCTACCTGCTGGAGGTGGGCGGCGAGCGATACTGGATGCGGCTGCAGGTCGATCTTGGTCCGGAGGAAGGTGTGGCGGTAAAGACACGGCCGGACTTCCTGCTGACGCCGGTGCGTTCGAACTCTCCGCGCCGGTCGATCGCGGTCTATGCCGACGGCTGGGCCGACCACCAGAATTGCCTGCGTGAGGACGCGCGCAAACGGTCCGCGCTGGTGGCCAGCGGCCGTTACTGGGTGTGGTCGGTGACGTGGACGGACGTGGAGGCTGCGCTTGCCAGCGGGCTGGAGACCGACCTTGATCTTCAGGCCGGACATGCCCGTCTGGACGCGGGACATGCGCTGGTTGCACAGGCTTCGCTGGCGTTGGGCGTCCCTGCGGCGGACCGGGACGAGAATGCCGTGGCGGGCCTGTTGCGATGGCTGGCGATGCCCTGTGCGGAAGGCGAGGACACAGGCCTTGCGCGGCTGCAGCGCCAGGCGGCGATGCTGGCAGCGCGCCTGATCGTACCTCCGGGATCTGGCGATCAGGTGCTTGCCTCTCAGGCCCTGCAGGACGTGGCCGCGGCCTTGCCGGACGGATGCCAGGACCATCCTCCGGGCGCGGCTCTGGCCTTGTCGCGCGAAGCGACTCGCGCCGCTACCTTCTGCTATGCCTGGCCCAGGACCTTCATGGGCAAGACCTTCGACGCCGGGTTTGGCGGAGTACGGCTGTCCCCGGATCTGGCGGGCTCGGCGGAGGAGCTCAAGCAGGGCTGGCGTGAGTGGCTGGCGCTCTACAACCGCGTACAGGTGTTGCCGAACACCTACCTGCTGGAGACGGCAGGGATGTTGCATGGTGACTACGCCGCGCTGGTGCCCGGCGTGGGTGCAAGCGCTGCCGGTGTGGTGGCTGGTGCCGGCAGTGATCCGTGGTATCCCCTGAAGGAGCTGGCCCTCGACGAGCTACATGCGGGGCTCGACCAGCTGCGGGACGCGAACGCGCCGTTGCCGGATCATGTGGGCTACGAACTGGCCTCCGCTTCGGGTGACGTCGTTGCCGAAGGCGAGCTCGCGTGGGAGGGTGTCCGGCTGATTGTGCTTGCTGCACACCAGGGCGACATGCGTGCAGCGTGGGAGGTGGCGGGTTGGACGGTGATCGATGCCGATGGGCCGGGATGGCCTGGGCTGGTTCTGGACAAGACAAGGAGTGAAGGATGAGCATCGCACCACGAGTCGCACTGTCGCAGGACTTCCTGCTGAAGCTGGGCAAGCTGCCCTCGGCCGTGCACGCACGGATCGTCAAGTGGGCGCTGAAGTTCCAGCAAGATCCGATGTCGCCGGGCATCAACTACGAAACCATCAAGGCCGCCCGCGATCCGAACCTGCGATCGGTCAGGATCGACCAGGACTGGCGGGGCATCGTCTTCAAGCCGGACAAGGGCGATCTCTACATCCTGCTCCACGTCGACCATCACGACGAAGCCTACCGTTGGGCCGAGCGACGCAAGATGGCGGTGAACCCTGTGACGGGTGCGCTGCAGCTGGTGAGTCTGGAGGCGGTGGAGGCGCTGGAGCCGGCCGCGGAAACCGTGGTAGGCGTCTCTTCGGGTGAGATCCGCGCTGAACCCCGTGCTGAGCCCTTGTTCGCCGGCGTGTCCGACGAGGCGCTGGTGCAGCTCGGAACGCCGGTGGAGCTGCTGCCGCTCGTCCGCCGGGTATGCAGCGAACCGGAGCTGGATGGGATCCAGGCACAGCTTCCGGTGGAGGCCTATGAAGGCCTGTTCCTGGTGGCCGCGGGCGATACCGTCTCGCAGGTGCTGCACGAACGCGAGACGCGCGTGGATCGCCGCTACGACGACAGCGACTATGCCGCGGCGCTGGACTCGGCCGAGAGCCAGTCCCGTTTCGTGGTGGTGACGAGCGATGCGGAGATGACCGCGATCCTCAACGCACCGCTGGCGCAGTGGCGCGTGTTCCTGCATCCGGTGCAGCGCAAGCTGGCTGTGGGAGATCGCAGTGGTCCTGTGCGGATCCTGGGGGGTGCCGGTACGGGCAAGACCGTGCTGGCGCTGCACAGGGCCAAGTGGCTCGCCAAGAACCGTACGCCTGACGGACAGAAGGTCCTGTTCACCACCTTTACCCGCAATCTCGCCCTGGATGTGGAACAGAACCTCAGGTCCCTGTTCCTGGACGACCCGGACTTGGCCAAGGTCGAAGTGTGCAACCTGGACCGCTGGGTCTACCGCTTCCTTCGCCAGCGCAACTACGAGCACAGGATCATCTACAAGCGCGACGACGAGGCCTGGGGGCGTGCCCTGCAGGTCGCGTCACCGGAAGTGGGACTGGACGAGGCCTTCTACGCCGACGAGTGGGACCAGATCATTTCGGCGCAGGGCGTGGACAGTCTGGACGAGTACCGCCGGGTCAGCCGGATTGGGCGCAAGTCCATCCTGTCCCGGAGCAAGCGCGATCTGGTGTGGCCGGTGTTCGAAGAGTATCGGGCCCAGCTCAGCGCAAAGCGCATGAAGGACGTGGATGACGCGTATCGCGATGCGGCACAGTTGCTGGCCGAAAAGCCTGGCTCTCCCTATTCGGCGATCGTGGTCGATGAAACCCAGGACTTCGGACCGCAGGCGTTGAGGCTGATCCGGGCCATGGTTCCGGCCGGGAACAACGATCTGTTCTTCGTTGGTGATGGCCACCAGCGCATCTACTCCAAGCACAAGGCGGTCCTGGGTCGCTGTGGCATCGACATCCGGGGGCGCTCGCGCAAGCTGTATCTCAACTACCGGACGACCGACGAGATTCGAAGCCTGGCCGTGGCGCTGCTGGAAGGGCGCGAGATCGATGACCTGGACGGAGGCAGTGACGACAATCGCCGCTACAAGTCGCTCTCGCATGGGCCGGTACCCGAAGTGCTGGAGTCGGCAAATGTGGATGAGGCCGTTGGGCTTGCCGTCGAGCGGGTGGTGGACTGGATGGCTGAACCGGAGTCGCCCACCGTGTGCGTGATGGCGCCGACCATCCGCCTGCGCGATGAGGTGGTCCGAGCGCTGGGTAAGCAGGGCATCGAAACGACCACCATCGAGGCGGACAGCATTGATTCGGCTGAATCCTCCGCTGTCCGCGTGTCTACGATGCATCGGGCGAAGGGGCTCGAATTCGATCGCGTTGCGGTGCTGGCACAGTCGGCTGGAATGGGCGAAGACGATTTGGCGCATCTGGTTTACGTATCGCTGACCCGGGCGAAGACGGCGGCGCTTCTGGTTCGATAGGGGTATTGCTCGGTATCTGGTGGCCGAGGACGTCTGAAGAACCCGAATTGCGTGATAAAACCTATGCTAATATGCGAATGAAGCAGAGGTAACGTCACATTCCTATGGCCACGGCTCAGCGCGAAAAGGCACTCGATCTGCTTGGCAGCCATTCCATGCTGCGGGCAAGGGACTTTGCCGCCCATGGGATCTCCCCCGAGACGCTGTCGCGCCTTGTCCGGGATGGCGTCGTGGTGCGGCCGGCGCGGGGGCTTTACCAACTCGCCGATGGTCCCAGTGATGCCCGCCATGCTCTGGCTGAAGCCGCGACGCTGGTCCCCAAGGGCGTGATCTGCCTGGTATCAGCACTGCAATTCCACGGGCTGACACTGCAGATGCCGTCAACCGTATGGATGGCGATCGAACGCACGGCGTGGCGCCCACGCATCGACCATCCCCCCATCCGGTTCGTGCGCTTCACCCCCGTGGCCCTCAGTGAAGGCGTTGAGCGCCATCGCATCGAAGGCATCGAGGTCCCGATCACCGATCCGTCACGGACCATCGTCGACTGCTTCCGTTACCGGGCCAAGATCGGGATCGACGTCGCGCTGGAAGGGCTGCGCGAGGGGCTACGGCAGCGCAAGGCAACGAGCGACCAACTGTGGCGCCATGCCACGAAGGCGAGAATCTGGTCGACCATGAAACCCTATGTCGAGGCGACGGTGGCCGATGGCGCGTGAACCCCTGAAGAACATCGGAGCCTCCGTGCGCGCCAGGCTGCTGCAACGCTCCCGCGACGAGCGTACGGATTTCCAGATCCTGCTGACGCGCTATGCGCTGGAAAGGCTGCTGTACCGGCTGAGTCTGTCGGAGCATCGGAATCGGTTCATCCTCAAGGGGGCGATGCTGTTCGTGACCTGGGTGGAGGCGCCGTTCCGACCGACGCGCGACCTGGACCTGCTTGGCTACGGCGAGAACACGCCCGAGGCGATCGGCGACGCATTCCGCGCGATCCTGGCCTTGGCGGTCGATGACGATGGCGTGGTGTTCGATCTCCATGGACTTGAAGCTGCGTCGATCCGCGAGGGCATCGAGTACGGCGGCGTGCGGGTGCGCACTCGGGCCATGATCGGCGGTGCACGTGTTCCGATCCAGGTGGACGTGGGTTTTGGCGATGCAATCACCCCAGGTTCGGTCGAGATCGACTACCCGGTGCTGCTTGATGCGCCCGCCCCGCATCTGAGGGCGTACCCGGTCGAGACCGTGGTCGCTGAGAAGCTCCACGCCCTTGTCACCCTTGGCATCGCCAACAGCCGCTTGAAGGACTACTACGATCTGTGGCTGATCGCTGAGACGTTCGAGCTGGAAAGGGCACCGCTGGCCAAGGCCGTTCGCCAGACCTTCGACCGGCGTGAAACAGCGCTTCCCGATGGGGAGCTGACCGGGCTCAGCCAGGCTTATGTGGAATCCTGGGGCGGGCAGTGGCAGGCGTTCCTGACGCGTGAGCGCATGGCGGCCGCGCCTGGGCAACTGGCGGAGGTGGTCGCTGACCTTGCGCGATTCCTGCTGCCTCTGATCGAGGATGATGATGGGAGCTGGTGCTGGAAGCCTCGCGAGGGGTGGATCCAGGGCGCACCCCGACGTTGACCTGGGGGCAATGGCCGCAATGGAGGGCAGGGGGATGGAGTACGATCCGCTGGAGAGATTGGTCCACGGCGATGCCGATGGCGATCAGGCTTGGGAAGAGCTGAAAATTCTGCTGGGCAGCCGAATCGGCAAGGCTCTGGCTGGACAAGTGTCCGGCAAGTCCATCGAGGAGGTCCTCGCTGACGAGTTGGCCGAGGGGCATTGAACTCGAGCTTTGGATCGAATGTCGCGACCCCCAAGCAGCGGTTGTTGGCGAGTGCCGTGCCACACACTTGGAGGTCTCGTTTTTACCGGGCCCCGTGCCCACTCTGTGCCAATGGGCCTCCGGGCCGGGACTAACCGGTAGAGAACGGGCTGTGAAGTGCATGCGCCAAACCCTTGACCTGGAAGGGTTTTTCCGTTTAATCTCGGCTGGAACCACCCGGAACCGGTAGACGCCGACTCCCAAGCACCGACTACGAACTTGGGGGTCGGAGGTTCGAATCCTTCCGGGCGCGCCACAGAAGAATGCACAAGGGTCGACGGGCAATCCCCGCCGGCCCTTTCTGCTTTCTGGCGATTCGCCGTGCGCGCGCGGCCGCCGGTGTCACGGTTGCCAAGCCCGGTCCGCGCTGGGACGATGCCGCGGATGGAATGCGCCTCCGCACCAGGTTGCGATTCGTCCGGGCGGACCGGCCTGACGCAGGCGTTCGCATCGCGGCTGGCCGTTGGCGGACTCGCGGCCGCCGCGGCCGACGGCGTGGTGGTCGCGGTGTTCGACCTCGGCGACTGGTCTGCCCACGCGCCGCAGGCGGCGGCGATCATCGATCCGACGGAATCGGCGCGCGCGGCGCGGCAGCGCGATCCCGCCAACCGCGATGCGCTGGTGCTGGCCTATGCGCTGCATCGCCTGCTGCTGGCGCAGCTGCTCGGGTGTACGCCGGATCGTGTCGGCATCCATCGCGATGCCAAGGGCTGCCCGCGGCTGCCGGGTGACCGGCTGCATACCAGCCTGAGCCATGCCGGCCGGTGCGTGGCCGTCGCGGCCACCGCGACGGGGCCGGTGGGCATCGACATCGAAGCCGATGCGCGCGCGCGCGGAATGCACGACATCGCGGCGCGCGTCGCGCACCCCGAAGAGCTGCAGTCGCTGGCAGGACTGCCGGCCGCGGACCGCGATCGCGCGCTGCTGCGGCTGTGGGTGCGCAAGGAGGCACTGCTCAAGGCCGCCGGCATCGGCCTGGAGCAGGAGATGGAGGAGTTCATGGCGCCCGAGGGCGTGGCCCTGGCCCTGCCCGGCGATACCTTCCCGGGGCGGACGGCCGAGCTGCGGATGCTCGATGGCGTGCCCGGCTGGTCATTGGCGCTGGCGGCGGAGCCGGGTGCGCCGGTGCGCATGGAGGTCTGCGCGGCAAGCCCCTGAATCCGGCACCGCTTTGGCCGCTGCCCCCCGGGGTTTCCGTCCGTTTCATCGAATGGATGGAATCGGGGCAGGGGGCGGTAGGGACATGGGTGAGGCCAGCGGCTACTGGGAATCGGCGTTGGCCGGCGCGCCGGAATCGATCGGTCTGGTGCCCGAAGGTGCACGGGCGGCGGATGCGGGCGGATTCGGCATCGTCGAGGCGGTGCTGGAACCGCCGACGGCCGCGCGGCTGCGCGCGCTGGCTGCGGAGCAAGGTGTTGCGGTCGACGATGCGCTGCTGGCGGCGTTCGTGGCGCTGCTCCACCGGCTTTCCTCGCAGGCGGACCTGGTCGTCCGTCGCCGCTGCAGCGGCGGGAACGCGCTGCCCCTGCGCTTCGAACCGGCCGACGACGTCGACGTGGCCGCGTGCCTGCGCCTTGCCGCGGCAGGGACCGCGGAAGCGACGCGGCATGTGGCGGCGCTCGAGGCCTCCGGCGCGGCTGCGGCGCGCTGGCAGGCCCTGTTCGTGGACAGCGAAGCGGCGCCTGCGCAGCACGAAGACGGCACGCTGCTGGCCATGCGCGTCGCCGCAGGCGATGCCGGGGAGCCGATCGCCGTCTGGCTCGAGTTCGACCGGGCGCTGGTCGATGCGGGCCAGGCCGCGGCCTGGCTGGCCTGCTGGGAAACGCTGCTGCACTCGATGCTGGGGGATGCCGCTGGTCGCATCGTCGATCTGCCGATGATGACCGGGGCGCAGAGCAGCGACGCGATCGAACACGGGAACGCGACGGCGATCGACTTCCCGCAGGTTGCGGGCGTGCATCGCCTGTTCGAACGCCAGGCCGCGCGCACGCCGGACGCGGTCGCGCTGGTGCAGGGCGAGGTCCGGCTGACCTATGCGGAGCTCAACGCCCGCGCCAACCGGCTGGCGCGCCACCTGCGGCAGTGCGGCGTCGGCCCCGACGAGCGCGTCGCGATCTACGTCGAGCGCGGCGTGGACGTGGTGCTGGGCCTGCTGGCCACGCTCAAGGCCGGCGGCGCCTACGTGCCGCTGGATCCGACCTATCCCGCCGAGCGCCTGGCCTACACCCTGTCCGACAGCCGGCCGCGGGTGCTGCTGACGATGTCGGGCATGGAGGTCGAGGCGGCCGACGCGCTCGGCGAACTTCCGCCCGGGCTGGCCGTGATCGACCTCCAGGCCGATGACGCGATCTGGGCCGGACAGCCCCCGCACGACCTGGCGCCGGGCGAATGCGGCGTCGATGCGGGCAGCCTGGCTTACGTGCTCTACACCTCGGGTTCCACGGGCAAGCCCAAGGGCGTGGCCATGACCCACGGGCCGCTGGCGAACCTGGTCCAGTGGCAGCTGCGCGAGCCCGGCAACGGCGGGCCCCTGCGCACGCTGCAGTTCGCCGCGCTCGGCTTCGACGTGGCCTTCCAGGAAGTCTTCGCCACCCTGGCCGCCGGCGGCGAGCTGCACCTGATCGACCAGGCCACGCGGCTCAGCGCCGGAAAGCTGTTCGACTTCATCGTCGCGCACCGCATCGAGCGGCTGTTCCTGCCGTACTTCGCGCTGCAGATGCTGGCCGAAGGGCTGGAAGGCCACATCGCGGCGCTGCCCGTGGGCGAGCCCGTGCGCTGCGATCTGCGCGAGGTCATCACCGCCGGCGAGCAGCTGCGCATCGAGCCGAAGATCGTGGGCTTTTTCGAGCGCCTGCCCGGTTGCCGCCTGCACAACCATTACGGCCCGACCGAAACCCACGTGGTGACCGCGCTGACGCTGGACGAGGATCCGGCGCGCTGGCCGCGGCTGCCGAGCATCGGCCGGCCGATCGCCAATGCGCGCGTGTACGTGCTCGATCCGCGCGGACGCCCGCTGCCGCAGGGCGTGGTCGGCGAGCTGTACCTGGCCGGGCCGGTGGTCGCGCGCGGCTACCTCGAGCGCGACGCGCTGACCGCCGAGCGCTTCCTGCACGACCCCTTCGTCGGCGGTGACGCGCGCATGTACCGCACCGGCGACCTCGGCCGCTGGCTGCCCGACGGCAACATCGAGTACCTGGGCCGCCAGGACTTCCAGGTCAAGATCCGCGGCTTCCGCGTGGAGCTGGGCGAGATCGAGGCGCAGGTGATGGCCTTCGCCGGCGTGCGCGAAGCCTGCGTGCTGGCGCGGGAAGACGCGCCGGGCGTGAAGCGGCTGGTGGCCTACCTGTCGCCGCGTGATCCGGCCGCGCCGGTGGATCTCGAGAAGCTGCGGCTGCAGCTGGTGGAACGGCTGCCCGACTACATGGTGCCGGTTGCCTTCGTGCAGCTCGACGCGCTGCCGCTGACCCCCAACGGCAAGCTCGACCGGGCGGCGCTGCCCAGGCCCGGGCGCGGGCGCCCCGAGTGGGCCGGGCAGTACGCCGCGCCGCGCGGCCCGGTGGAAGCGGGGCTGTGCCGGATCTTCGCCGACGTGCTCGACCTGGAGGACCTGGGCCGCGACGACAACTTCTTCGACCTCGGCGGCACCTCGCTGCTGGCGATCCGCGTGCTGGAGGCGGCGCGCCGCGACCGTCTCGGCGACGTGCCGGCCATGGCCCTGTTCCGCTCGCCGACGCCGGCCCTGCTGGCCGCGGAGATGGCGGCCGGCGATGCGCCGCTGGCGCTGGATGCGTCACGCATGTCGTCGCGTCGCGGTGGCCTGGACGATCCGATCGCCATCGTCGCGATGGCGGGGCGTTTCCCGGGCGCGGCCTCGGTGGAGGCGCTGTGGGAGAACCTGTGCGCCGGCCGCGACGGCGTGACGCACTTCAGCCCCGATGAACTCGATCCCTCGATCCCGGAATCGCTCCGCGCCGATCCGGGCTACGTGCCCGCGCGCGGCGTCTTCGACGACTACGACATGTTCGACGCGGCCTTCTTCGGCGTCTCGCCGAAGGAGGCCGAGCTGATGGACCCGCAGCAGCGCGTGTTCCTCGAACTGTGCTGGGAGTGCATCGAGCGTGCCGGCCACGTGCCCGATGCCACCACGGCGCCGGTCGGCGTGTTCGCCGGGATGTACAACGCCAGCTACCACCAGCACCACGTGCTGGCGCACCCGGACCTGGTCGACAAGGTCGGGTCCTTCCAGGTGATGCTGGGCAACGAGAAGGACTACATCGCCACCCGCGTCTCGCACCGGCTGAACCTCACCGGTCCCGCGGTCAGCGTGCACACTGCCTGTTCGACCTCGCTGGTCGCGATCGTGCAGGCCGTCGACAGCCTTCGCGCGGGCCGCTGCGCGATGGCGCTGGCCGGCGGCATCGCGATCACCTGCCCGGTACGCAGCGGCCATCTGTACCTGGAGGGCGGGATGCTCTCGGCCGACGGCGCGACCCGCAGCTTCGACGCCGATGCCACCGGCACGGTGTTCGCCGATGGTGCCGCGGTGGTGCTGCTCAAGCGCCTGTCCGACGCGATCGCCGACGGCAATCCGATCCACGCCGTGATCCGCGGCGCCGCGATCAACAACGACGGTGGCGGCAAGGCCAGCTTCACCGCGCCCAGCAGCGAGGGCCAGGCGGCGGTGATCGCGATGGCGCACGCCGACGCCGGCGTCGAGCCGCGCAGCATCGGCTATGTCGAGACCCACGGCACCGCCACGCCGATGGGCGATCCGATCGAGATCGAGGGACTGACGCGTGCCTTCAGGCAGGGCACGCAGGACACCGGCTTCTGCGTGGTGGGCTCGGTCAAGAGCAACATCGGCCACACCCTGATGGCCGCGGGCGCGGCAGGGGTGATCAAGACCGCCTGTGCCCTGGGCCAGGGCGTGATCCCTGCGACGGCGCATTTCCGGCGCCCCAATCCGGCGATCGACTTCGCATCCACGCCATTCCGTGCCAGCGGGGAATCGCTGCCGTGGCCGGCGACGGACGGTGTGCCGCGCCGTGCCGGCGTGAGTTCGTTCGGGGTGGGCGGCACCAATGCCCACGTGGTGATGGAAGAGGCGCCCGCGGTGGCGCCGTCGGAACCGGCGTCGGGTACGCAGCTGCTGGTGCTGTCGGCACGGACCCCGGCGGCGCTGGCGGAGTCGGCGGCACGACTGGCCGCGCACCTGGAGGCTGATCCGTCCCTCAACCTGGCGGACGTGGCCTGGACGCTTGCGGTGGGGCGCAAGGCCTTCGCACACAGGCTGGCCATCGCGGCCGACGATGGCGCCGCTGCCGCGGCGCGGTTGCGCGGCGAGGAAACCGCTGCGGCGATCTCCAGGACGAGACCGGCGAATCCCGGCGACGTCGTGTTCATGTTCCCCGGGCAGGGCTGCCAGTACGCCGGCATGGGCCGCGAGCTGTACCGGCACGAGCCGGCGTTCCGCGAAGCCTTCGATGCCTGTTCCGAGGTGCTCGACGCCGAACTGGGGCTGGAGCTGCGCGGGCTGGTCTTCGGCGACGACGCGGAGGCGCTGCTGCCGACCTCGATCATGCAGCCGGCGATCTTCAGCATCGAGTATTCGCTGGCACGCTGGTGGATGGCCCAGGGCCTGGTGCCTTCGGCGATGCTCGGCCACAGCGTCGGCGAGTTCGTGGCCGCGACGCTTGCCGGCGTGTTCGAGCTGCCCGATGCGCTGCGGCTGGTCGCCCGACGCGGCCGCCTGATGCAGGCGCAGCCTCCGGGCGCGATGCTGTCGGTGCGGCTGCCGCTCGACGCGCTTTCGCCGCGGCTGCCGGCGGGGGTGTCGCTGGCGGCCGAGAACGGGCCGGGCACCTGCGTCGTCGCGGGTTCGCACGAGGATATCGCCGCCTTCCAGCAGCAGTTGGAAGGCGAGGGCGTCGCATGCCGTGCGCTCAAGACTTCGCACGCCTTCCACTCCTCGCTGATGGACGCCGCGGTGGCGCCGTTCCGCGCCGAGGTCGAGGCGCTGCAGCGCCGGGCGCCGTCGATCCCGATCGTGTCGACGGCCACCGGCGAGCTTCTGGACGATGCCAGCGCGATGTCGGCCGACTACTGGGCACGCCATCTGCGCGATCCGGTGCGCTTCTCCACCGCGATCGCGCGCGTGCTGGAAACCATGCAGCCGCGGGTGCTGCTCGAGTGCGGGCCGCGCAACACGCTGGCTTCGCTGTCGCGCCAGCAGCCACTGCTGCAGAAGCAGCGCATCGGCGCGATCGCGTCGCTGGCCGACAGTCCCGGCAACGAGCACGCCGTCCTGCTCGAGGCCTTCGGCCAGGCCTGGGCCCAAGGCGCGGCGCTGCGGCCCGAGGTGCTGGACCGCCGCGGGCGCCGGCTCCGGGTCCGCCTGCCGGGCTATCCTTTCGAGCGCAAGCGCCACTGGGTGGAGCCGCGCAGCCACGCCGCCGGCGCGGACACGGACGTGGAGGCAGCTACCTCCGCGGCGCTTGCGGCAAGCATGGAAGCCGTGGAATCCGGGCCACCCGGCGACCTGCCGGCGATCTTCGGACGCCAGATGCAGCTGATGTCCGCCCAGGTGGCGGCCCTGTCGCGGGCCGGCGAGTCGAGCGCGCAGGACGTGCTGCCGATCCTGCAGCAGCAGCACGCCCTGATGGTGCGGCAGCTGCAGATGGTGGCGTCATCGCCTCCCGCGCCCGATCCGGGAGGTGGCGCCAGGGAACAGGCACCCGAGCCGATGCCGGCCGCCGCCACGGCCATCGTGGTCCCGACCACGGAGCCGCAGCGCGAGATCTGGCTGGCGGCGCGGGTCGATCCGTCGGTGGCCCTGGCCTTCAACCAGTCGATCGCGCTGTCGTTCCAGGGCGGTCTGGATGTCCAGGCGCTGATATCCGCGCTGCGCGAAGTCGTTGATCGCCACGATGCGCTGCGCGCGACCGTGTCCGCCGACGGCGAATCGCTGTCGATCGCGCCGGCCATGGTGCTCGATGTGCCGGTCACGGACCTTTCGACACTGGACGGGTATGCGCAGGCCCAGGCCCTTGCCGCACGCAAACAGGCGGGCGTGGAGACGCCGTTCGACCTCGAGCGGGGACCGCTGTTCCGGGCAGAGCTTGTGCGGATGTCGGGGCATGCGCACGCGCTGCTTCTGCACGCCCACCACATCGTCTGCGACGGCTGGTCGTGGAACGTGATCGTGCCGGAGCTGGGTGCGGTGTACTCGAGGCTGTGCGGCGGCCCTGCGCTGGCGCTGCCGCAGGCGCGTTCCTTCGCGGCGCACGCAAGGCGTCTGGAGCGGGAGCCGGGGCTGTCGGTGAGCCCCGAGGATGAAGCCTGGTGGCTGTCGCGATTCGCGGACGGTGCGCCGGTGCTCGACCTGCCCACCGACCGGCCGCGCGCGCCCGAGCGTGACCCGGCCGCCGGGTTCGCCGCGCACGTCCTGGACGCGGACCTGATGGCGGACCTGCGCAAGGCCGGTGCGGCGCACGGCGCCAGCCTCCACGCCTGCCTGCTGGCGACGTTCGCGGTCCTGCTCTCGCGCATCGCCGGACAGGACGACCTGGTCATCGGCATCCCGGTGGCCGGCCAGGCGGGTGACGCCGAGGCGGGTCCGCTCGTCGGGCACTGCGTCAACATGCTGCCGTTGCGCCTGGTCGTCGACCATGGGCAGTCCTTCGGGACGTGCCTGGCATCGACGCACATGGCGGTGCTTGAAGCGATGGACCACCAGCGCTGCACCTTCGGCTCGCTGCTGAAGAAGCTGAGGCTCCCCCGGGATTCCAGCCGCCCGCCGCTGGTGCCGGTGGTGTTCAACGTCGACCAGATCGCCGACCGCGAGCGCGATGCCTTCGCCGGACTGGTGCTCGACCTGTCGGTCATTCCCATGGTGAGGGACAACTTCGACTTCGCGATCAATGCGATCCCGTCGCGCGACGGCCTGCGCCTGGAATGCCAGTACAGCAGCGCGCTGTTCGACGAGGGCACCGTCGCGGCATGGCTCGAGGCCTACGAAACGCTGCTGCGCGCGCTGGTCGCGGACGCGACCCGGGTGCTCTCCAGCCTGCCGCTGGTCGATGGCGCCGCGATGGAGCAGTTGCGGGCCTTGCAGCCGGCCCGCGTCGCGTACGACCGCGACTGCCTGATGCACGAGCATTTCGAGCGCCAGTGCGACCTGGACGGCGCACGGGTCGCGCTGTGGCAGGGCGGCGACACGATGGACTATGCCTCTCTGGAGGCGAAGGCGAACCGGATCGCGCACCTGCTGCGTTCGAAGGGGGTCGCGCGTGGAGACCTGGTCGGCATCGCGATGGAGCGGACCCTGCTGATGCCGGCGGCCGTGCTCGGCGTGCTGAAGTCGGGCGCAGGCTACGTGCCGCTGGATCCCGAGCTGCCGAAGTCGCGCCTGGCGGCGATCGCCAGCGACGCGGACCTGGCGGCGGTCCTGGCCGATTCCGCGAACGCCGCCCGCCTGGTCGAAGGAGGAGAGCACCTGATCGTGCTCGACGCCGACGACGAGGCACTGTCGCGGCAGCCGGCGACGCGCCCCGGTCGTGACGTTGGGGCGGCCGCCCCGGAGTCGATGGCCTACGTGATCTACACCTCGGGCACCACCGGCATGCCCAAGGGCGTGCGCGTGCCGCATCGCGCGGTGGCCAACCTCATCGCCTGCATGCAGCGCTGGCTGGCGCTGTCGGCCGACGATGCGGTGGCGGCCGTCACCCCGCTGTCCTTCGATCCCTCCGTGGTCGACCTCTGCCTGCCGCTTTCGGTCGGCGCGCGGATGGTGCTGGTGGACCGCGACACGGCGCTCCATGGCGCTGCGCTGCGTGGCGTCATCGAGCGCAGCGGGGCGAGCTACCTGGACGCCACGCCTTCGGGCTGGCGCGTGCTGCTGGATGCCGGCTGGCCGGGCCGCGCCGGATTCAAGGCGATCTGCGGCGGCGAGGCCATGCCCGCCGACGTCGCGGCCGCGCTGCTCGAGCGCTGCGGCGAGGTCTGGAACATGTACGGCCCGACCGAAACCACGGTCACGGCCACCGGCGCACGCATCACGCGCGGCGCGGGCGGGCTGCCGGACATCCACATCGGCCGGCCGGTGGACAACACCCGCGCCTGGATCGTCGACCGCTTCGGCCAGCTGTGTCCGCGCGGTGCGTCGGGCGAACTCTGGATCGGCGGCGAGGGCGTGGCCCTGGGCTACCTCGATCGGCCCGGGCTGACCGAGGCGCAGTTCGTGCCCGAGGTGTTTTCCGCGGAAGGGGCCGGCGATGAAGCCGCGCCGCGTGCCTATCGCACCGGCGACCGCGGCCGCTGGCGCGCGGACGGCAGCCTGGAGCATCTCGGACGCCAGGATCGCCAGGTCAAGCTCCGCGGCTACCGGATCGAGCCGGGCGATGTCGAAGCCGCCCTGCGCGCCGACGTGACCGTGGCCGATGCCGTCGTCGCCGTGCGCGAGGACGTCGCCGGCGCCGCGCAGCTGGTCGCCTGGGTGGTGCCGCGCAGCGGCATCGCGCTGGATGCGCGTGCCGTTGGCGAAGGGCTCAGGAAGCGGCTGCCGCCCTACATGATGCCGGGGCGCATCGTGGTGCTGGATGCGATGCCACTGTCGGCGACGGGCAAGCTGGATCCGTCGAAGCTGCCCGCGCCAGCCCCGCTCACCACGGCGACGGCGGAACCGCAGCGCGATGACGGTGGGCTGGCGGAGCGCATCGCTTCGAAGATGGGGGAACTGCTCGGGCTGCCCGCGTTCTCCACCGGCCAGGACTTCTTCGCCGCCGGAGGCCATTCGCTGCTGGCGGCGCGGCTGGCGGACTGGCTGGAGCAGGCGTTCGGCACCACGGTGAAGCTTCGCCTGCTGTTCGACGCGCCGACGCCGGCGGCCCTGGCGGAGGCCGTGCTTGCGCAGTCAGGCGGCGATGCAGGGACTGCGGATGCGCGCCGCCTGCCGCGGTGGCAGGACCAGGCCCGCGGCCCGATGTCGCTGATGCAGGAGCGGCTCTGGGTGCAGGAGCAGATGCACCCGGGATCGACCAACTTCATGATTCCCTCGGCGCTGCGCCTGCGGGGACGGCTGGACCTGCAGGCGCTGGACCGTGCCTTCGCGGACGTGGTCGGCCACCAGCCTGCGCTGCGCACCTTCCTCGAGCCGCATGACGGCGGCGCGGTGCAGCGCGTGCTGGACCGGCTGGACGTGAGCCTGTTGCCGGTCGAAGACCTGTCCATGTACCCGGCCGGCGATGTCGAAGCGGAGTTCATGCGCCGCGTCGAACCGCTGATCGTCGACCCCATCCGCACCGACCGTGCGCCGCTGTTCCGCACGCGCCTGTTCCGGATTTCGGACGAGGACCACATCCTGTACTTCCAGGTCCATCACGCGATCTGGGATGGCGCCTCGGAACGCCTGTTCTGCGAGCAGATGGGGGCGCTCTATGCCGACCATGCCTCGGGCGTCGCACCGATGCTGCGGCCGCTCGAGCGCAGCTACCTGGATTTCGCGGCGTGGCATGTCGGCGAAGCGCACGGCGACGAGATCAGGGCGCAGGTCGAGCACTGGCGTGGCCGGCTGTCGGGAGACATCGAGCCGCTGCAGCTGCCCGAGGACCAGCCGCGCCCGCCGCTGGCCACGGGGCGCGGCGGCAGCGAGTTCGTGACGGTCGAGGGCGCGCTGGCGGAGCGGCTGCGGCAACTCGGGCGCGACAACGGCGCCACGCTGTTCATGACCCTGCTTGCCGCGTACTTCGCCTTCCTCCACCGGAGCACCGGACAGCGCGACCTGGTGGTCGGCCTGCCCGTGCGGAGCCAGATGGCCGAGCAGCTGCGCGATGTCATCGGATTCTTCGTCAACGTGTTGCCCATGCGCCTGCGGCTGGACCCGGACTGGACGTTCAGGCAGCTGCTGGAACAGGTCCGCGGCGAGATGCTGGAGTGCTTCGCGCATCCCGACGTGCCGGTCGAACGGCTGGTCCACGAACTCGCGCTCCCACGGGACATGAGCCGCTCGCCGCTGTACCAGGCGCTGTTCTCGATGGACGATTCGCGCACGCGGGTACGGCACTGGGGCAACGTGACCTGCGAAGACGTCGCGCTGCCGCACTACAGTGCCCTGACCGACCTCTCGCTCTGGATCGACGAGGACGAGGGGCGCCTGCTGGTCGACCTGAACTACAACGCCGACGTGATCGCGCCGGACTCGGCAAGCCGCATGGCACGCAGGTTCGCGGCCCTGCTCGAGGATTTCGCCGCGCTCCCGGACGCCGCGATCGGCGAACCCGGCCTTGATCCGCGGGCGCCGGCACGCGAACAGGCGGCGGGAACGGGCGATGCGGCCACTGCGGCGCCGGTGGGGTCGGATGCCGTGGCCTATGTCACCGGCCTGTGCTCCGAACTCATCGGGGCCGAGGTCACCGCCGACGACAACTTCTTCGATGCTGGCGGTCATTCGCTGCTGGCGGTCAGGTTCCTCAACCGCGTCCATGGCGAGACCGGGGTCAGGCTCAACGTGCTGGTCCTCGCGACATCGACCCTGGGCCAGATCGCGGCGCGACTCTCGGAGGCCGGCGGCGCCAGGCTTGGCGAGGTCGAACGCCGTCCGGCGCCTGGCGGTTTCATCAGCCAGGCCAGGGCATGGCTGTTCGGGCGGCAGGACTGAGGCGGCCTGGCGGTCCGGTCCCCGGCGTGTTCTGCGTATTCCACTGGGTATGCCGGCCTCCACGTCCGGTCCAGGTCCGGCGATGTGTCCTTCCCGGCCGCGCCCAACCCCTTCAACACCGCCCCGACGGCCCGGAGTCCAACGGATGACCCGCGAGACGACAACAGGTGACACCAGCGACCGGCGCGAGCGCCTGTCGGCCCGGATCAGGGAAGTATTCGAGGAGGTCGCAGGCTTCGACATCGACGCCGGGGACGGCGGTGCCAACTTCATCGAACTGGGAATGGACAGCCTCATGCTGACCCAGGTGGCCCTGCAGCTGCAGAAGGCCTTTCCGGTCAAGGTGACGTTCCGGCAGCTGATGGGGGAGTACGCGAGCCTGGACCGCCTGGTGTCGGCGCTGGACGCGCAGCTGCCGCCTGATGAAGCGCCGTCGCCCGCGGCCGTGCCGGCATCCGTATCCGCAGCGGCAGCCGAGGCACCGGCCGCCGTGGACGCTGCAGCGCGGGTCGACGCCGGGATTCCTTCGCTCACTGTGCCGTCCATGCCAGGCGGACCCGCGCACGCGGCCGCCCTGCGTGCACTGGTCGACTGGCAGATGCAGCTGATGGCCCGGCAGTTGGCGCTGCTCTCGTCCACGCCGGGCGCGGCGCTGTCCGCAGCGGCGTCGCTGCCGTCGCTGCCGTCGCTGCCGGCTCCGGTCGCGACCCCGTCCCCTGTCACCGATGAATCACCGGTGCCCGACGAACCCTGCGATGCGAAGAAGGTCCACGGCGCCATGGCCCGCATCGATGCCGGGAGCCGCGTGGAACTCACGCCACGCCAGCGCGGGCGGCTCGATGCCTTCGTACAGCGGTACATCGCGCGCACGCCCGGGTCCAGGGCCTACGCGCAGCGCAACCGCGCGCACATGGCCGATCCGCGCGTGGTCACCGGATTCCGGCCGCTGACCAAGGAGATCGTCTACCAGATCGTCGTCGATCGCTCGAAGGGCGCGCGGGTCTGGGACATCGACGGCCACGAATACGTGGATGCGCTCAACGGCTTCGGCACCAGCCTGTTCGGCTGGCAGCCGGACTTCGTGATCGACGCGGTGAAGCGGCAGATCGACAGCGGCTGCGAGATCGGTCCGATGCATCCGCTGGCCGGCGAGGTGACCGCCCTGGTCTGCGAGCTGACCGGACATGATCGCGCGGCGCTCTGCAACACCGGCTCGGAAGCCGTGCTCGGCGCCATGCGGATCGCGCGCACGGTCACCGGCCGCGAGACCATCGTCATGTTCTCGGGGTCCTACCACGGCATCAACGACGAAGTGATCGTGCGCGGCACGGAGAAGCTGCGCGCCGTCCCGGCCGCGCCCGGCATCCTGCACAACACCGCGGAGAAGGTGCTGGTGCTGGAGTACGGAACGCCGGAAACGCTCGAGATCATCCGCGATCGCGCGCACGAGCTGGCCGCGGTCCTGGTCGAGCCGGTGCAGAGCCGGCGGCCCGACCTGCAGCCGGTCGAATTCCTGCGCGAGCTCCGGACGATCACCGCGGAATCCGGCGCAGCCCTGGTCTTCGATGAGGTGATCACCGGATTCCGCGCCCATCCGGGCGGCGCGCAGGCCCTGTTCGGGATCCGCGCCGACCTCGCCACCTACGGCAAGGTCGTCGGTGGCGGCTACCCCGTGGGCGTGATCGCGGGCCGGCGGGAGTTCATGGATGCGCTCGACGGCGGGCACTGGCAGTACGGCGACGATTCGGTCCCCACGGCGGGCGTGACCTATTTCGCCGGCACCTTCGTCCGCCATCCGCTCGCGCTCGCGGCCGCCAGGGCCTCGCTGCTGCACGTGAAGGCGCAGGGGCCGGGCCTGCAGGAGGGCCTGAACCAGCGCACCGCGGCCATGGCTTCGGAGATCAACGCCTTCTGCGGGGAGGTCGGCGCGCCCGTGCAGGTCCGGCACTTCGCTTCGCTCTGGCGGACGCATTTCGACGAGGACCATCCGCTGCAGGACCTGCTGTTCGCGATGATGCGCAGCCGCGGCATCCACATCCTCGACAACTTTCCCTGTTTCCTCACCACCGCGCACGGCGAGGCCGACATCAAGGCGATCGTCCATGCCTTCAAGGAGTCGATCCTGGAGCTGCAGGACGCAGGGCTGCTGCCGCGCCGCGCCGCAACGCCGGTCATCGATGTGCCCAGCACCGAGCCGCAGCGGGAAATCTGGCTCGCCTCGCAGCTGGGCGACGAAGCCTCGCTCGCCCACAGCCTGTCCCTGTCGCTTCGCCTGCGCGGTGCGCTGGACGTCGACCGCCTGCGGCGCTCGCTGCAGCAGGTGGTTGCACGCCACGATGCGCTGCGCGCCGTGTACGCACCGGACGGGCAAACCTTCCGGGTGCCTGAGCCGTCGCCGCTTCCGGTGCCGCTGCACGACTTTTCGCCATTGCCTCCGGAAGAGCGCCGGCAGCAGTTGGCGGACCATGCCCGCAGGAGCGGAGGGACGCTGTTCGACCTCGCACACGGCCCCCTGTTCCGCGCCGAGCTGGTGCGGCTCGACGCGGGGGAGCACGTCCTGCTGATGCACGCGCACCACATCGCCTGCGACGGCTGGTCCTGGTGGGTGCTGATCCGTGAACTGGGGACGGCCTACGGGCTGGACGATGCCGCCGGCACCGCGCTGCCCGGGGCCGAGAGCTACGTCGACCATGCGCGGCGCGAGGCTGCACGGCTGGATGCTGCCGGAGCGGATGGGGACGAAGCGTACTGGCTGTCGAGGTTCACCACCCTGCCGCCCGCGCTCGACCTGCCGACCGACCGGCCGCGCCCCGACAGGCGCGACTTCGCCTCATGTCGCGAGGACCATGAACTCGACGCCGACCTGGTCTCCGCCATCCGCCGCCTGGGGGCGCGGCGGGGCGCCAGCCTGTTCGCCACCCTGCTCGGCAGCTTCGCCAGCCTGCTCTCGCGCCTGTCCGGGCAGGACGACGTGGTGGTGGGCATTCCCGCCGCCGGCCAGTCCGTCGACGGCCACGCCAACCTGGTCGGGCATTGCGTGAACCTGCTGCCGCTGCGGTTCGGACTGCAGGCGGGCGCCAGCGTGGAGTCGGTCGTCGACGATGCGCAGGCCCTGCTGCTGGATGCGCTGGAGCACCAGCGCTTCACCTTCGGCACGTTGCTGAAGACGCTTCGCGTCCCGCGTGACCCGGCCCGCCTGCCGCTGGTGTCGGTGATGTTCAACATCGACCAGGCGATGGAACTGGACGGTGGAAGGTTCCCGGGCCTCGATGTCGAGGTCGCCACCCAGCCCCGCCGGCACGACAACTTCGAGCTGTCCGTCAACGCGGTCCAGGTCGGTGGCCGCCTGCGCCTGGAAACGCAGTACGACACCGCGCTGTTCGACGCGGCGACGGTGCGCCGCTGGCTGGCCGCGTTCGAGTCGCTGCTGCGCGCGGCCTGCGAATCGCCCGGGGCCGAGCTCGCGCAGCTGCCACTGCTCGACGCGAGGGCCTTCGGGGAACTGGCCGCGCTGCAGCCGCCGGCCGTCGCGTTCGACCGCGACTGCCGCATGCACGAGCTGTTCGAGCGCCAGTGCGACCTCGGGCCGGATCGCGTGGCGTTGCGCATCGGGCAGGAAGCGCTCAGCTACGGACAGCTCGAGGCCCGCGCCAACCGCATCGCGAGGCTGCTTCGCCAGCACGGCGTGCAGGCGGGCGCGCTGGTGGGGCTGGCGCTCGAGCGCAATGCCGACGTGGTGGCCGCGCTGCTGGGCATCCTCAAGGCGGGCGCCAGCTACGTGCCGATGGACCCGCACTTTCCCCCCGAGCGACTTGCCGGCATGGTCGAGGATGCCGCGCTCGCGGCGCTGGTCACGCAGCGTGACTGTGTCGGCGCGTTCACGCTCCCGGGGCGCCCGGTCCTCGTCCTGGACGATCCCGGCATCGGCCTCGACGCGCTGCCGGACGATCGCATCGGTCGTGACGCCGGCGCGGCCGGGCCGGAGTCGCCCGCCTATGTCATCTATACCTCGGGGTCGACCGGACGCCCGAAGGGCGTGCAGGTGCCGCATCGCGCGGTGTCGAACTTCATCGCCTCGATGCAGGAACAGCCGGGCCTGGACCGCGGGGACCGGTTGCTCGCGGTGACCACGGTGTCCTTCGACATCGCGGTGCTGGAACTGATGCTGCCCCTGAGCGTCGGCGCCGAAGTGGTGCTGGCCGACAGGGCCACGGTGGCCGACGGCTTCGCCCTGGACGCGCTGCTGCGCGAGTCGGGCGCCAACGTGATGCAGGCCACGCCGGCGACCTGGCGGGTGCTGATCGAGGCGGGCTGGCAGGGCGATCCGTCGTTCAAGGCGCTGTGCGGCGGCGAGCCGCTGCCGCCCGACCTGGCCCAGGCGATGCTGTCGCGCTGCGGCGAACTCTGGAACCTGTACGGCCCCACCGAGACCACGGTGTGGTCTACCGCGATGCGCGTGCGCGCCGACGGGGATGGTGGATTGCCCGACATCCACATCGGACGGCCGATCGCCAATACCCAGGTGTGGATGCTCGACGCCCACGGGCAGCCCTGTCCGCTAGGCGTTCCGGGCGAGATCTGCATCGGCGGCGAAGGCGTGACCCTGGGCTACCTCGGCAGGCCCGAACTGACCGCGGATCGATTCATTCCCGACCGCTTCGCCGATCCGGCCAGGGGCTTCGGCACCGGCATCGATGCGCCGCTGCTCTACCGCACCGGTGACCGCGGGCGCTGGCGCGCGGACGGCAACCTGGAGCACCTCGGGCGCCTGGACTTCCAGATCAAGGTGCGCGGCTACCGCATCGAGCCCGGCGACATCGAGAGCAGCCTGCTGGCGCATCCGGCGGTGTCGCGCGCGGTGGTCACGACGCGCGAACACCGGCCGGGCGACGTCCGCCTGGTGGCCCACGTGGTGCCCGCGGCGGCGTCCGCCGGGATCGAGGCCGAGCTTGCCTCGCACCTGAGGAAGCATCTTCCCGACTACATGGTGCCCAGGCACATCGTGGTGCTGGATGCCATCCCGTTGCTGCCCAACGGCAAGGTGGACAGGAAGGCGCTGGCGGCCGTCACGCCGGTACCCGCGACGGCCGTAGCCGCGCCGCCCGGGGACCCGGGCCCGCTCGATCCGCGGGTGGCATACCTCATGGCCACGTGGGGAGAAATCCTCGGCACCGAGGTGTCGCCCGACGACAACTTCTTCGATCTCGGTGGCCACTCCATGCTCGCGGTGGGCATGGCCAACCGCGTGCTGTCGGAAACAGGCCATCGCATCAAGCTGCTGGCGCTGGCCACGCAGACCCTGGGCGACCTTGCGGAGGAGCTTCCGGTCGATGCCGGGACGCAAGTTCCGGTCGCCGCCGCCGCCGAGGATCTCGCGCAGCCGGTGGCAGCGGGCAGGGGTCGGTCCCTGTCGGGCGTGCTGCATCGAGGTCGAACCCTCACCCGCAGCCTCTTCGACAGGTTGGGCCACTGACGTCATTCAGGGGGTATCGCCATGAACACGAGGATGGCAAGCCGCAAGGTGCGGGCTTCCCAGGTGCAGTGGCTGGCGGAGCTGCTGCTCATCGCCGTGGTGGTGGTCGCGGCCGCGAGGCTGTACCTGCACTTCGTCGACCAGTCCGGCAGCGATGCCGCGGCGTCCGGCGGGGCGACGCTGCAGGCGCTGCTGGTCGCCGCGTTCGTGACCGGTGCGATGTCGGCATTCGGGCTCTACCAGGTGCATGCACGCCACAGCAACCGGGAGTTCATGCTCCGGCTGTTCCTGGCCTTTTCGGTGGCGGCGATCGCGCTGGTGCTGCTGTACCTGCTGGTGCCGGCCGCCTACATCGGTGGCGTGGTCCTCTTCGCGTCGCTGTCGCTCGGGCTGGTGGGCGTGGTGGCGCTGCGCACGCTGACCTGGAGCTGTTTCCGCGGCGATGCCTTCAAGCGCCGGATCCTGGTCTATGGCGCAGGACGCAATGCCGACCTCATCAACCACCGCCTGCGCCGGCACTCCGACCGCAAATCGTTCGTGGTCGTGGGCTTCCTGCCGGTCGAGGGCCAGGAAGCAGTGGTGCCGCGGGATCTCCAGCTCCAGGCAGCATCGGGCCTGGCCGAACTGGCCCGCGAGCTGCGGGTGGACGAGGTGGTCGTGGCGCCGGACGAACGCAGGGGTGGCCTGCCGATGGACGAACTCCTCGGCTGCACGCAGCGCGGCATCGCGGTGTCCGACCTGTCCACCCTGTTCGAGCGCGAGGCGGGCATGGTCACGGTCAATGTCGCGGATCCGTCGTGGTTCGTCTTCTCCCGCGGCTTCGACCAGTCGCGGCAGCGCCGCGTGAACAAGCGCCTGTTCGACCTCGTGGCCGCCAGCACGCTGCTGCTGGTGGCCTGGCCGGCGATGGCGATCGTGGCGCTGTGCGTCTGGCTGGAATCGGGGTCGCCGGTGCTGTACCGGCAGATCCGGGTGGGCGAGGGTGGGCGCAACTTCGAGCTGGTCAAGTTCAGGAGCATGCGCACGGACGCGGAAGGCGATGGTGTCGCGCGCTGGGCCTCGCAGGACGATGACCGCAGCACGCGCACAGGGCGCTTCATACGCGCCACGCGCCTGGACGAACTGCCGCAGCTGTTCAACGTCCTGCGCGGCGAGATGAGCTTCGTGGGCCCGCGGCCGGAGCGCCCCCAGTTCGTCGAAATGCTCGAGCGCGAGATCCGCTACTACAACGTCCGCCATTGCGTGAAGCCGGGGCTGACCGGGTGGGCGCAGCTGCGCTATCCCTACGGCGCATCGGTGCGTGACGCGGAAGAGAAGCTGACGTTCGACCTCTACTACGTCAAGAACCAGGGGATCGTGTTCGACATCATGATCCTGCTGCAGACGGTGGAAGTGGTGCTGTTCCGTCGCGGCGCGCGGTAGCCGCCGCGCAGGGTTCCGCGCTTGCGCAACAGCGCCGCCGATGGCCGGTGCTGCGTCCGGCCGGCGTTCAATCAGGCATGGATCGCATTTGCCGGCAGGGGAGCTGATGGACGGTGGATTGGCAGACGGCGGAAACGGTCGAGCGGGAGCCGGCGGGCGTGGGGGCATCGACGACTGGCAGGCGTTCTGGATCGGCGCATCTGCGCGCTCGCTGTACGCCGCCCTGCATCCGGTGGCCGGCACGCCGGGGACGGGCGTGGTCATCGTTCCGCCGCTGGTCGACGAACTGCCGCGCAGCCGACGCTTCGTCACCGAGATCGCGAGCGAACTCGCGGCGGCGGGGCTGCCTGCGCTGCGCTTCGATTTCCACGGTACCGGCGATTCGTCCGGGGAAGGTGGTGAACTCGACTTCGAATCCATGCGCATCGACCTCGGGCTTGCCATCGCGGCGCTGCGCGCACGCGCCGGGGTGTCGCGCGTGGTGGTGCTGGCACTGCGCGGGAGCGCGCTGTTCGTGGACGAATGGGTGGCCAAGGGCGGCACGGCGGATCTGCTGGTACTGTGGGAGCCGCTGGCGGATGGCGCTGCATGGCTTCGTGAACTTGTCGATGCCGATGCCGGGGCCAGGGCGATCCTGCCCCCGCCGCGGCCGGGGGTGCCGCGCACCGGCAGTACGTCGGACGGCCAGCTGATGGGATTCAGGGTGTCGCCGCGCCTGCGCGACGAACTCGCCGGGGCGCGCCTGGGGACCGGGCTGGGCCGTCGCCCGGGGCGCACCTGGGCGGTGCTGCGGGCCGGGGACGCTTCGCCGGAAGGGTTCACACGGCTGTTCCCGCTGCCGGCGTCGGCACCCGCGTTCTCCGGCGGCGTGTCGATGGACGCCACCCTCTTCCTCGCACCGGCGGTGCGTGCGCTTGTCCGCGAGCTGGGCTCGGGAATGCGCGAGGCGGAGTGGGCATGAACGTGGCCGTCCGCCCCGTCCAGGAACAGGGCATGGCACAGGCAGCCAGCGTGCTGGTGCGCTTCGGCCCGGACAATCGCCTCACGGGAATACTGGCCGGCTCCGGTGCATCCGGGCCGACCCTGCTCCTGCCCAGCGCGGGCTTGCAGCCGCGCTCCGGCCCCTTCCGGCTGCACGTGGAACTTGCGCAGCGGCTTGCCGCCCGCGGCATCGGCAGCTTCCGCTACGACGTGCCCGGCGTGGGCGAGGCGCCGCGGCTGCCGGGCTGGGATCCCGCGCGGACCACGATCGCGGCGATCGACCGGCTCGAGCAGGACCATGGTTGCCGGATCTTCGCCGCCGGCGGTATCTGCAGTGCCGCTGATGCCGGCTGGGAGGCTGCGACCCTGGACAGCCGGGTGTCCGCGCTGCTGATGCTGGACGGCATCTGCTTCGGCGGTCCCTGGTACCGCTATGCGCGAGTGCTGGGCCTGCTGCGGCGCCTGCCCGGTGAATGGCGCCGCTTCGCGCGCATGCTGCCCGGACGCATCGGGAAACAGGCCGGCTTCGAGGCCGAGGACTTCCGGAACTGGCCCGACCATGCGCAGGCGCGGCACCAGTTCGCCCGGTTCCTGGAGCGCGACGTGCCGATGCTGTTCGTCTTCAGCGGTGCGTACGAGGACCATTTCCTGCATCCCCGCCAGTTCGAATGGAGCTTCGGTCGCGCGGTGCACGATCCGCGGGTCGACATGCACTTCTGGCCGGATTGCGACCACACCTACTTTGGCGGGCTGCATCGCGAGCGGCTGATCGCGACCATCGAACAGTGGATGCTCGCGCTCGCTGGGCGGGGGGCGCCATGAGCGGTGCATCCGCCAGTGCGCTGTACGCCACCCCGGCGGGGCTGGAGCGGCCGCTGCGCGTGGTGCTGGCGGCATCGTCGGATCTGCCCGGCTGGCTGGACGCCTTCGCCGCCGTTGCGCGCCAGCACGCGTGGGTGGAGGTCACCGTGCTCGAAGGCCCCGAGACGCGGCTTCCGACGGTGCGCGACGTGGCATCGGGCCTGCGCCTGTTCCTGGCCTGGGAGCGCCTGCTTCGTCCGGACGCCAATGCCAGCCTGATGCCCGCGACACCTTCCAGGGCAGCGCGCGGCGCTGGTGACGAACGGCTTTCGTCCCTGTCGCTGCTGGAAGCACGGGTCGAGCACCTTCAGCCGGATGTCGTGCTCCTGGCCGGGCCGCAGGCATGGGCGGCCTCCCTCGCGCGCCACGCGCCGTGGGGGTGCTGGCAGATCGATGCCGGCCTCACCGATCCGCGCCACGCCGGCCTGTCGCTGCTGGCGCCGCTGCTGCGCGGCGAGGCGTCGACCCACGTCGGCCTCACGCTTGATGACGGCAGCGGATCCAGCGTCCCACTGGCGCACAGCCGGGTAAAGACGCGTGCGACCGCGTTCCTGCTGACCCGTGACGACGCGTACCGCAAGCTGCCGCCACTGCTGCTGCGCTCATTGCACGGGATCGCTTCCCGGCAGCCCCCAGCGAAGCGCGGTGCCGTGCGGACGCTGCGGCTGCAGCCCGAAGCCGTGCCGGTTCGCGCCGCGGGCCTGCGCCTGCTGGCATCGACCCTCAGGGCGCAGGTGGCTTCGGTGGTCTCGCGCCTGAAGAGCCAGGACTGGTCACTGGTCGTGCGCGAGGCCAGATCGCCGATGGATCCCGGATCCCCGGTGCTCGATGCGTACCGGATCCTCCAGGGCAGCCGCGGGTGGTGGGCCGATCCCTGCATGGTCGACGCCGGAGGACGGAAGCTGGTTTTCGTCGAGGAGATGGATCCGGCCACGGGGCTGGCCCGCATCGCCTGTGCGGAGCTGGCCGACGGCGGTGCGCGCGACCTCGGCATCGTCCTCCAGGAGCCGGGACACCTGTCCTTCCCGCAGGTGTTCAACTGGCAGGGACAGTGGCAGCTGATGGTCGAGTCCGGCTATGACCGTCGCGTCAGTCTGTACCGTGCCGTCGACTTCCCCCGCGAATGGACCCGCGTGCGCGACCTGCTCACGGGCTGGGCCTGCGTGGATCCCGTGCTGCACGAGCATGAGGGCCGCTGGTACCTGTTCGTCAACGTGGCCGAGAGCGGCAACAGCACCAGCGAAGACCTGTTCCTGTTCGTCGCGGCAAGCCCGGAAGGACCGTTCACGCCGCATCCCGCCAGTCCCATCGTGTGCGACGTGGGACGCGCGCGCATGGCCGGCCGGATATTCACCCACCGCGGCCGCCTCATCCGTCCCGGCCAGGACTGCGGTCCCTGCTACGGCAGTGCGATCGTGTTCAACGAGATCCTCGAGCTTGGGCCGGACACCTATCGGGAGCGGGTGCTGTCGCGGTTCGCCGCCAGCCAGGTCGGTGCAGTCGATGCCTGCCACTCCTACAGCAGCGACGGCGGCATCGAGGTGCTCGATATCCTCGGTAGGCCGCCGGCCGGCGCGGACAGGCTTGAACTGCTGGATGGTGGATGCGCTCGAGGTGCCGCCAGGGCAGCGGCCCCGGAATCGGGTGCCAGCGCTGTACGGGGTGCGATCCCCGAGCGGTTCGCGGGCGCCGCGCGATCGCCAGCGAAAGCCGCCGGCGAATGAGCAACATCCCGGATTCCGCAGCCACGCCCGGCCAGCAGCACGTGGAACAGCGCCGCAAGCTCCCGAGCATGGCCACGCATTACCTGCGCTATTCGGCGTCGAATGCGCTGGTGCTGGTGGCCGGCTTCATTTCCTTCCCCATCCTGACGCGGCTCCTGGACAACACGCAGTTCGGCATCCTCAGGTACTACGAGACCTTCATGCTGATCGGCATCGGGATCGTGAAGCTGGGGGCGCCGCACGCGATCGTCCGCCTCTATCCCTACGACGGCGATCCGGCCAGGGTCACCGGCTTCGGCACCAACATGGTGCTGCTGCCGCTGCTGATCTCGGGCGTGCTGTGGTTGCTGTGCGCGTTCGGGCTCGCGGTATGGAGCCTGGTGCTCGGCCGCGACCCGGGGCTGATCCTGTGGTGCGCGCTGCTCCTCACGCCGATGATGGCCGGGATCGCGATCGTGCAGTCGGTGATGCGCGCCAGCGAACGCTCCGACATCGTCATGACCACGCGCATCGCCGGTCGCCTTGCGGAACTGGGGCTGGTGCTGGCCGCGGTGATTCTCGTGCAGCAGAGCGCCCTTGCCGTGTTCGGCGCGAAGATGCTCGCCGCCGCGCTGCTGCTGGCCTGGCTGCTGCATTGGCTGCGCAGGAACGTGCACTTCGCGCGCGATGCGGTCGACTTCGGCGCGCTGCGCAAGGGTCTGGTCTATGGCCTTCCGCTGATGGCGCATGAAATCGCCTACGGCGTGCTTTCGAACATCGACCGGGTGCTCCTGAAGGGCATCACCGGGGATTTCGCGCAGGTCGGCATCTACACCATCGGCTGGGCGCTGGCGATGCAGGTGACGCTGTTCATCGACGCGACCCTGTCGGAAGCCTTCGTCCCGGTGGCGAACAGGGCCTACGAGACCGGCGGCAACCTGGCGGTGCGCGAGCTGAAGGAGCGGGTGCTGGTCCCGATGACCTATGCCGTGGTCGCGATCGTGGCGCTGGTGTTCGTGACCGGGCATGACGCGATCGTGGCCCTGAGCGGGCCGTCCAAGGCCGCGTCCGGGCCGGTGTTCGTCGTCCTCGGGATGGCCGTGGCGGCGAACTCGCTGTTCGGCATCTCCAGCTTCGGCCTGCTGCTCAAGAACCGGACGATGGTGGTGCTGGTGATCACGGTCCTGACCATGCTCCTGAACATCGCGCTCAATCTCGTCCTGATCCCGCGCCAGGGTTACATGGGCGCGGCATGGGCGGGGGCGATCAGCTACACGGCGATGAGTGCCATGCAGTTCGCGTGTTGTCCGAAAGGGCTTGTGCAGTGGCCGAGCGCGCGGACCCTGGCCCTGTCGCTCGCGTGCGGGGGCGTGTTCGTGTTCGTGGCGCGGGGCATCGATCTTTTCGGCCTGGATGGTGCGTGGCAGCGCCTGTTCGCCGCTGGCGGGCTGCTGCTGGTGCTGTACGCGCTTCCGGTGTTCGCGCTCGACCCGGGCTTCCGCCGGTCGGTGCTGGCGTTCGGCAGCCGCGGCTGAGTCCGGCGCACGAAAAAGGGCGGGCCTTGCGGCCCGCCCTCGTTGCCTGCGTCGCTCAGTTCGCGAAGATGGCGTCGTACATCCTGCGCACCAGTGCTGTCAGGGCCTGGGGCCTGGACGCCGGCTGTTCATCGGGGGTGGCCCGCTGTGCGGGGGCCGCGGTGCCGGTCGAACCGTTGCCCGGCACCGGTGCCGCGCGGAGGCGGCCCTTGTTCCCGCTCCCGGGATTGCTGGGAAGCGGCGGTGCGTTGCCGCCGGTCCGCATCCGGTTGGACGGCGGATCCTCGGGCGGCACGCCGGCGTCGGAGCCGTATTCGTAGGCACCGATGTCGTTGGCCACGCCCACCGGGCGCGCCCCGTCGAGGAAGTCGGTGGTGACGGCGGCGATCCGCGGCGCCGTATCGATCGCGGGGCTGCCGGCGAGCGGCTCCGCGTCGAAGGCGGCCAGGCTCATGTTGGTGAGCTTCGGGTTCTGGCTGCAGCTCACGCCCGAGGGGCAGGAGGACACGTTCCACGCCAGGTTGCCGGAGATCGACTTCGTGCCCGGCGCATTGCCGGCGTTGAACGGCCGTGCCTGGCCATTGACGAAGTAGGGGAAGCCCACGGCGATGTTGTTGAGGATGTTGATGCGATCCGAAGACTGTCCACCGGTGTGGACGATCTGCGCATCGCCTTCGCCGGCGAGGGTGTTATGGCGGACGGTGACGGTGTCGTTGCCGGTGAGGTTGAGGAGCAGGGTGGCGCCGTAGGCGCGGCAGCTTTCGCTGTCCTGCATGGTGTACTTGCCCTTGAAGAAGGTGCAGTGGCCGACGATGACGGAGTTTTCGATCAGGGCGTTGCCGGTGACCTTGACCTGGTTGCCGGCGTTGGCGACGGCATAGACGCGGCGGAGGGTGACGCTGGAATCGTTGCCGCCGTCCATGTAGAGCAGGTCGAGGCCGTCGGAGGTGTTGTGGTGGATGTAGGCGTCCTCGATCAGCCAGTGGCCGCCGGTGGCGGCGGTGCCGAGTCCGTCGCCGTAGCCGCCGGACTGCTGTCCCCAGCAGGCCCAGGCTTCGCCGGTGGCGACGCGTTCGCCGCAGCCGTTCCAGCCGATCTCGATGTCGCGCATGACGATGTTGCCGGAGTTGGAGGAACTTCCGGAGCCGAGGTCGCCGACCCATCCGGCGGTGCCGTTGCGGTTGAGCTTGACGCGCTCGAGGGTCCAGTCGGTGAGTCCGCCGGCCTGGATGCCGCGTGCGCCAAGGCCGTGGAAGTTCATGTCATGGAGCCAGACGTTGCGCGAGTTGCTGGCGTAGAGTCCGCCACGCGCCCAGGCGCCGCCGCTCTGGCAGCCTGCGGAGGGGTGTCCGTAGACGCAGTCGCTGAGGTCGGTGACCTCGAGGTGTCCGATCTCGACGTTGGAGCTGTTGGTGAGGTCGATGACGCGGTGGATGCCGTTGATGCCGGCGAGCTTGGGCACGCTGCCGCCGGTCCTGCCGAGGATGCGGGTGCGGTTGGAGGTGCTGCCGCTGGGCACGGGCTGCATGGCACTGCCGATCTGGTAGGTGCCGCTGCCGATATAGAGGGTGTCGCCGCCGGCGATGCGTGCGGCGCCTGATGCGGGGAGTGCGACGAGGGGGCTGTTCCAGGCGCAGGCCTGAGCGGAGCCGCTGCCGGGGTAGGCCGCGTCGCTGCGGCCGGTGCACTGGGCGGCGCTGCCGCCGTCGGTGCGGACGTAGTACGTGGCGGCCTGGGCCGAACCGATGGCGCCGAGGCCGAGTGAAGCGAGAAGCAGGAAACGGGTCAGTGAACGGGGCTTGGGGGAAACCGGTAAGTCAGGGCATAACGATAAGGGAGGGTGGAACTGGGCGTTGGAAGCGTGGGGCACGGTAGAGCTCCGGAAGGATTTCGGGGGAAAGGTCCATCCGTGGTCCAGGTCGCGCACTTTAGGGGGGGATGCCTGCTTTCATGTACCCGAAAGTTCTGTAATTGTGGGTTGTGTCGCATTTTTCCCGCCCCGGCTTCTGCATTTGCGACCCTTGTCCGTGGTAAAGAGCCCCGTTCAGCTTTTGTTTGAATCGCTTGTTTGCCCACGGTCCGGCCCGCCCCGGCGTTGGCCCCCCGGGCGTTCTTCCTGCGTTTGCCTGCACAGGCGGCCACGTTCCCGCGTGGCCGCGCATGCGCGAGGAAAATTGTCGATGCACTGGAAGATCAAGGCAGCGATCCAGAACGCCATTGCCGTCCTGCCGGCGTCGGTCTCCTATCCGGCCCAGTTCTGGCTCCAGAGGCGGTTCGGTGGGCTGAGGGCGATGAATCCGGTCGACCGGCTCTCCGCCGGGATCGAGACCTGGAAGCGGATCCAGGCCCTGGGCCAGGATCCCTCCGGCAAGGTGTTCTTCGAGGTGGGCACCGGGCGCGTGCCCGTGGTGCCGCTGGCGTACTGGCTGCTGGGCGCGGACCGGACGGTCACCATCGACCTCAATCCCTACCTGCGGGCGGACCTGGTCGAGGAGAGCATCGGCTACATCCGCGACCATGCCGGGGAGATCAGGGGCCTGTTCGGTCCATTGCTTCGCGAGGAGCGGATGGCGGCGCTGCTGGAATTTGCCGATGGCGGCTTTTCGCTGGAGCGCTTCCTTTCACTGTGCCGCATCGAATACATCGCCCCCGGCGATGCCGCCCACACCGGGCTTCCCGACGGATCGATCCACTTCCACACCTCGTACACCGTGCTCGAGCACATCCCCGAACCGGTGCTCGAATCCATCATGGTGGAGGGCGAGCGGGTGCTCGCGGACAACGGCCTGTTCATCCACCGGATCGACTACAGCGACCACTTCTGGCATTCGGACGAACGGATATCCGCGATCAATTTCCTGCAGTTCTCGGACAGGCGCTGGCAGAGGTTCGCAGGCAACCGCTACATGTACGTCAACCGCCTGCGCCACGACGACTACCTGCGACTGTTCGAATCCACGGGCCAGCGGATCGTGATGGACGAACCGAAGGTGGACCCGAAGTCGCAGCAGCTGCTGCAGGAGGGCGGCATCCGCCTGGATGCGCGGTTCAGCGCCAAGCCGTTGGATATCCTCGCCATCAAGGGCGCATGGATCGCATCGCGCAAGGCCGCCTAGCTGTGTAGGCCCGGGGTCCTGTCGACAACCATCCAGAAGCCGAGCCAGGTCAGGTCCGCGGTCGGAATGTCGCGGAATCCGGCGGCCAGTCCGGCGCGTATCCGGTCGATGTCCTCGGGCGCCAGCTGGCCGGTGTCGGCAAGTGCCCTGAACCTCAGCCCGTGGCGGTGGACGAGTTCCCTGTACTTGTCGACGCGCCAGCGGTTGGGATTGCCCTTGTGGCTGTTCATGAGCCGATAGGCGGGCTCGGGCCAGGTCAGGAAGTCGAAGGGCAGGTAGCGATCCATGCCGTGGCTCTTCAGGTCGACCTTGTGGATGGCGACGCCGTCGGCGCGGAGGGCCGCGGCCATGTCGGCGATCGTCATGTCGAGCTGGTCGACGTGCTCGAGGACCGCGCGGGACACGATCAGGTCGTAGCTGTCCGGCCGGTCGATCAGGCCGTCGGGGGTGACCACGTAGCGGACGGCTTCGGGATCGAGGCCGCTGGCCGGGTCGCCGAACTCCTTGAACGCCCGGCGCGCCCGGTCCCGCTGCGGGGGATCCAGCGAATCGATGATCGCAAGATAGGTGCGGATGTTGGTGTCGCTGATCCGCTGGATCGGGAAGCGGTCCACGCAGTGCACCGACGCCGCGCCGTGGGCGTACATCAGCAGGGCCACCGCCAGCACGTCGCCGGGGCCGTACTCGAGCACCGACTTGCCGGCCAGGTATTCGTCCGCGGGCCTGCCGTCGGCCAGCCGTTCCATGTACTCGTTGAAGCAGCGGATGAAGTAGGCGGCGATCTCCGCCGGTTCTTCGCTGCCCTTGCCGCGGCCGGTCTGCCGGGTCAGGCCGAAGTACAGGCCCGGCGTGAAACGGGCCATCTGGTTGGTCAGTACCGCCTTGGCGAAGCGGACGGCATCGCGTCCAGGGCTCTCCGAATACATCGATCGTCTCCCAGTCGATGGCGCGGCAGGGGCGGCCTTCGGGCACGGCCGGCACCGCCGCGGGGGCATGCATCGGTGACAACGCAGGCCCGGCCCGGACAAGGACAGTCGCCGCGGGCATGCGTCGTCAGGGGCGGCGCCGTGACCGGCGGAAGCGGTGTTGCACGTTCACCTGCAACGAGCGGTTCCTGTTCCTGGCAGAGGGGTGAGTGATGCTGGAGGTGATGTTCTGGGGCGCGATCGCGATGCTCGCCTACATCTACGTGGGCTACCCGCTGCTGGCGATCGCGATCGGCCGGCTGTTCCCGCGCCACGTGCGCCGCGGCGACTGCGAGCCGTCGATCACCGTGATCATTTCCGCGTACAACGAGGAAAAGAGCATCGCCGCCAAGATCCGCAACACGCTCTCGCTGGATTACCCGCGGGAGAAGCTGGACATCATCGTGGCTTCCGACGCGTCCATCGACGGCACCGACGGGATCGTGCTCGGCTTCAACGATCCCCGCGTGCGGCTGCTCCGCGTGGAAGGGCGACTCGGCAAGACCGCCTGCCAGAACGCCGCGGCGGACGTTGCCACGGGCGACGTGCTGCTGTTCGCCGACGCCACCACGATGGTCGAGGCCAAGGCCCTGCGAGCGATGGCCAGGAACTTCAACGATCCCGACGTGGGCTGCGTGGCCGGGCGCCTGGTGTACACCTCGAAGCTGGCCGATGCGACCGGCAACGGCGGCACCTCCTACTGGAAGTACGAAAGCGCGCTGCGGATGGCGGAGAGCGCGCTGGGCTCCCTGATCGGCGTCAGCGGCCAGCTCTATGCGGTGCGCGCGGCCGTGTACCGTCCGATCGCGCCGGACCTGATCAGCGACTTCGTGATCGCCATGGATGTCCGCGAGATGGGTTTCCGCACCGTGCTCGAGCCCGGTGCGGTCTGCTTTGAGGAAACCCTCGACCGTTCCGACCAGGAACTGTCCATGCGGGTCCGGGTGACCCTGCGCAGCCTGCTCGCGCTCGCCAGGAACCGCCACCTGCTGAACCCGCTGCGGTACGGGAGCTTCGCGTGGCAGCTGGGTTCGCACAAGCTGCTGCGCTACCTGTCGCCGGTGTTCTGGCTGGTCGCGCTGCTCGCCAACATCGCGCTCGCCCTGCAGGGGCAGGGGCAGTACGTGCTGCTGCTGCTGGCGCAGGTTGCCGGGATCGCGGTCGGCCTGCTCGGGTTCCATGCCAGCCGCAGGTTCGGAGGTTCGCGGCTGCTGGCCCAGCCCTACTACTTCCTGCTGACCAATCTGTCATCGGCGATCAGCCTGGTGCGCTTCGCCAGGGGCGACAAGGTCGTGGTCTGGACGCCGCTGCGATGATGCGGCGCCTGGCGCGCCATGGACGGAGCCGGCCGGGAGCTGCCTGAGCATGTGCGGTATCACTGGATTCCTCGGGGGAAGCGGCATCGACGGGCGTGCCGTGGTGGCCGCCGGCATGGCAGACGCGCTCCGGCACCGCGGGCCGGACGACGCCGGGACCTGGGTGGACGACGAAGCGGGCATCGCACTGGCGCACCGGCGCCTGTCGATCCTCGACCTGTCGCCCGCCGGGCACCAGCCGATGCCGTCGGCCAGCGGACGCTGGGTGATCGTCTTCAACGGCGAGATCTACAACCACGGCGAACTGCGCCGGAAGCTCGAGCAGACGGGGGCGGCCAGCGGCTGGCGCGGCCACTCCGACACCGAGACCCTGCTCGCGGCGATCGAGGCCTGGGGCGTGGACGTCACGCTGCGCGCGAGCATCGGCATGTTCGCGTTCGCAGCCTGGGACCGCCGGGAGCGGGCCTTGTGGCTGGGGCGCGACCGGGCCGGCGAGAAGCCGCTGTACTACGGATGGCAGGGCGACGCCTTCCTGTTCGGCTCCGAGCTCAAGGCGCTGCGCGCGCATCCTTCGTTCATCGGCGAGGTCGACCGCGGCGCCCTGGCGCTGATGCTGCGCCATAACCACGTACCCGCGCCGCATTCGATCTACAGCGGGATCGCGCAGCTGCCGCCCGGGACCTGGGCGGTGCTCCGCCCGGGTCGTCGCGAGGTCGACCCCGTGGCGTACTGGTCGCTGGCCGAGGTGGCCGAGCAGGGGCAGGCGCAGCCGTTCGAGGGCAGCGACGAAGAGGCGGTCGATCATCTCGAGAACCTGCTGGGCGCCGCCGTGCGCCGGCAGATGGTCGCCGACGTGCCGCTGGGCAGCCTGCTGTCGGGCGGCATCGATTCCAGCCTGGTCACGGCCCTGATCCAGGCGGGCAGCCCGCAGCCCGTTCGCACCTTCACCATCGGGTTCGAGGAAGGCGAGTACGACGAGGCGGGCCACGCGCGCGCGATCGCATCCCACCTCGGGACCCGCCATACCGAGCTGCGCATGGCCGGCAGCGACGCGCTGGCGATCATTCCCGACCTGCCGGCGATGTACGACGAGCCCTTCGCCGACAGTTCGCAGCTGCCCACGCACCTGGTCATGCGCATGGCGCGCGAGCACGTCACGGTGGCCCTGTCCGGCGACGGCGGTGATGAATTCTTCGGCGGGTACAACCGCTACCTTCTCGGCCCGAAGCTGTGGCGCAGTATCGGCCGCGTGCCTTCGGGGCTGCGCGGGCCGCTGCTGCGCGCGGCGGCGGCCCTGCCGTCGGCGCTGACATCCAGGCTCGGGGCGCCCCAGGCCGCACCCAAGCTGCGCCGGCTGGCGAGCGTGTTCGCCGACGGGCGCATCGACGGGATGGACGATCTCTACTGCCGCCTGGTGTCCGACTGGTCGAATCCGGAGAGCGTGGTGCAGGGCGCCCGAATGCCGGACAACCTGCTCGACCAGCGCTGGCTGTGGCCCCGCCTGCACGATCCCGTGGCGCGGATGATGGCACTGGACGCGATGACCTACCTGCCCGACCACGTGATGGTGAAGGTCGATCGCGCGGCGATGGCGGTGTCTCTGGAAACCCGTGCGCCGCTGCTCGACCGCGACGTGATGGAGTTCGCCTGGACCCTGCCCATGGACATGAAGCTTCGCGACGGGCGCGGGAAGTGGCTGCTTCGCAGGCTGCTCGACCGCCATGTGCCCACCGCGCTGTACGACCGGCCGAAGATGGGTTTCGGCTTTCCGCTGGACCAGTGGCTGCGCGGGCCCCTGCGCGACTGGGCCGAGGCCATGCTGGAACCGCAGCGGCTGCGCGAGGAGGGTTTCCTCGACCCGGTGCCCGTCCGCATGGCATGGGAACAGCACCTCCGGGGCACGGCGGCCTACGGGATCCGGCTGTGGTCGGTGCTGATGTTCCAGTCCTGGCTGGCCGCCAGCCGCGGGCGCTGAGCCTCAGGGGCGCGTGCCGCCGTCCTGCCGGGTGCAGGGCATGGCCGCGGCGGCGGTCGCCGTGCTGCCGGCGAGCGTCCCGACGTCGAAGGCGGCCAGGCCCATGCCGGTGAGCTTCGGGTCCCGGCCGCAGCGCGAGCCCGGAGGGCAGGACGCGACGTTCCAGGCGACGTTGCCCGACGCCGTCACCCGGCCCGGTGCATCGCCGGCGTTGAGCGGGCGAGTCGAGCCGTCGGCGAAATAAGGGAAGCCCACAACGACGTTGTCGATGATGTTGATGCGGTCCGAAGACTGCCCACCGGTGTGGACGATCTGCGCATCGCCTTCGCCGGCGAGGGTGTTGTGGCGGACGGTGACGGTGTCGTTGCCGGTGAGGTTGAGGAGCAGGGTGGCGCCGTAGGCGCGGCAGCTTTCGCTGTCCTGCATGGTGTACTTGCCCTTGAAGAAGGTGCAGTGGCCGACGATGACGGAGTTTTCGATCAGGGCGTTGCCGGTGACCTTGACCTGGTTGCCGGCGTTGGCGACGGCATAGACGCGGCGGAGGGTGACGCTGGAATCGTTGCCGCCGTCCATGTAGAGCAGGTCGAGGCCGTCGGAGGTGTTGTGGTGGATGTAGGCGTCCTCGATCAGCCAGTGGCCGCCGGTGGCGGCGGTGCCGAGTCCGTCGCCGTAGCCGCCGGACTGCTGTCCCCAGCAGGCCCAGGCTTCGCCGGTGGCGACGCGTTCGCCGCAGCCGTTCCAGCCGATCTCGATGTCGCGCATGACGATGTTGCCGGAGTTGGAGGAACTTCCGGAGCCGAGGTCGCCGACCCATCCGGCGGTGCCGTTGCGGTTGAGCTTGACGCGCTCGAGGGTCCAGTCGGTGAGTCCGCCGGCCTGGATGCCGCGTGCGCCAAGGCCGTGGAAGTTCATGTCATGGAGCCAGACGTTGCGCGAGTTGCTGGCGTAGAGTCCGCCACGCGCCCAGGCGCCGCCGCTCTGGCAGCCTGCGGAGGGGTGTCCGTAGACGCAGTCGCTGAGGTCGGTGACCTCGAGGTGTCCGATCTCGACGTTGGAGCTGTTGGTGAGGTCGATGACGCGGTGGATGCCGTTGATGCCGGCGAGCTTGGGCACGCTGCCGCCGGTCCTGCCGAGGATGCGGGTGCGGTTGGAGGTGCTGCCGCTGGGCACGGGCTGCATGGCACTGCCGATCTGGTAGGTGCCGCTGCCGATATAGAGGGTGTCGCCGCCGGCGATGCGTGCGGCGCCTGATGCGGGGAGTGCGACGAGGGGGCTGTTCCAGGCGCAGGCCTGTGCGGAGCCGCTGCCGGGGTAGGCCGCGTCGCTGCGGCCGGTGCACTGGGCGGCGCTGCCACCGTCGGTGCGGACGTAGTGGATGGTGCCGCCGTGATCCCGGTCTTCGACCAGGGCCGTGGCAGGCGGTGGCCGCGGTGCCTCGACGCGCGTGCAGGCGGGCGGCGCTGCCGCATGCACGGGCAGCAGGCCGGCTGCGCACGCGCCGGATACGGCCAGCATGCCGTGGACCGTCCGCCGGATCGCGCCCGGGCCGGAGCGCTTCATCCGCCCGCCCGCTGCCGCTGCCTTGCGACCAGTCCCGGCATGGCGCGTGCCGCGAGCGGGAACCTGGCTGCGGGGCTGGCGACGGGTTTGGCCGCAGGGCCCAGGCGTGAGGTTGCCGCCTGTGCGAGCAGCAGGCCATGGCGCTCCATGAGCCCGCAGAGGATCCAGAAACTGTTCATCACCAGGGCCGCGAAGAACGGACTGCCATAGAGGTTGCTCGCGGCCACGCAGAGCACGGCCACGGTCATGCCCAGCGCCAGCGCCCGGTCTTCGGGCAGGCCGGCATGGGCGACCCTGCGCAGCCGCGATGCCAGCACCAGCAGCCTCCAGAACAGCCAGAGCATCATCGCCAGCCCGAAGGGCCCGCATTCGGCCAGCATCAGCACGAATCCGTTGTGCGCGTCCATGCCGGGGAAGTTCGAGTACTCGCCGATGTGGTCGTCGAACTGTCCGAGTCCAACGCCCAGGGGATTGGCCGCCAGCATCGCCGCGGCGCCTTTCCAGATGTCCAGGCGGCTGGCCGTGCTGTCGTCCATCGATGCGGTTCCGCCCGCGCCGACCTGGCGGGTTTCCTCGATCCGCTGCACTGCGCTTTCCGGCATCAGCGCGGCACCGGCACCGGCAAACAGCAGGCAGGCCAGCAGCGCCGCCGGCACGCCCCGGTGGAACAGGAGGAGCAGGATGCCGAAGGCCGCGATGACGTAGGACTGGCGCGAGAACGTGAACAGGATCGCGGCCACCAGGACCACGCTTCCCGCCAGCGCGATCAGGCGGACCGAGCTGCGGCCGTCGCGGCGCAGGGCGAGGGCGACCGCCAGCGGCAGGAACATCGCGAAGAACACGCCGGCGCGGTTGGCTGCGGTGATCTCACCGAAGGGTCCGGTGGCGCGCTGGTCGCCCGCGAACTCGCCCAGGTCGAACTGCAGGCCCTGGATGACGGCCTCCAGCCCCGCCAGCACGGCCACCACCACGACCAGCATGATCAGGCGCCGGGTGGTTGCAAGGTCCATGCCGCAGTGGCGGTAGGCGAGGTAGAGCAGGGGATAGATGACGGCGTACTTCGCACGGACCAGGTCGCCGCCGGGATCGGAAGCGTCGTGCCGCAGCGCCAGGACGTAGCCCACCATCAGCGCCAGGAACAGGCCGGTCAGCGGAGGCAGCAGCCAGCTGCCGCCCTGCAGCGGTCGCGGTTCGCGCGGACCGAAGATGCCGGCACCGGCCAGCAGGACCAGGGAGAGTCCCACGCCCATGTCCGCAGGCAGGTGCAGCGCGTTGGGCAGCATCACGATCGGCAGCGCGTAGAACCAGTGCATGGCCGGTGCGCCTAGTGCGGGGGGCGCGGTGCGCGCGCGAGCGTGGCCGGCGCGGGAATGCGTCCACGGCCGCGGTGCGCGGCCAGGCAGCGTTCGTAGACCGCCGAAGTGGCGGCCGCGAGCGCCGTCGGGCCGTGGCGCGCAGCTATCCACGCGCCGGCGGCAAGGGCAAGGCGCTCACGCAGCGCCGCGTCATGGCTGATGCGCCGCATCGCCGCGGCCAGCGCCATCGCGTCGCCGGCAGGGAACAGCAGCCCGGTGCGGCCATCGTCGACCAGCTCCGGGGTCCCGCCCACGGCGGATGCGATCACCGGGCAGCCCGCGGCCATGGCCTCCAGCAGCGCATTGGACTGGCCTTCGAAATGCGATGGCAGCACCAGGAAGTCGGCCGCCTGCATCAGCCGCACCGGATCGCGTTGCTCGCCGAGCAGGTGGAGGCTGGCGCTCACCCCTGCGTCCGCGGCGCGGGCCTGGATCGATGCGCGCACGGGGCCGTCGCCGGCGAGCGCGATCCAGGGGCGCTCGTCCGGCGCCATCGCCGCCAGGGCATCGACCAGGCAGGGCAGGTTCTTGGCTTCCACCAGCCGGCCCACGAACAGGCCGAACACGCGACCCTCCGGAACACCCAGCGAGCGGCGGATCGCTTCGCGCCCGCCCGGTGCGAGGGCGACCGGCACGCCGACGCCATTGGCCACCGTCGACACTTTCGCTTCCGGCACCCGCGCGTGGCGCACCACCGCGCTGGCGCCGGCATGCGAATTGGCGATGACCGCCGCGCAGCGGCCGACCACCATTCGCTTGGAAAACCACTGCCAGGCAGGCCTGTCGACGTCGAAGCTGCGCTCGGAGGCGACCAGCACTGGACGACGCCCCGAGATCCCGCGGGCGAGCACCGACCAGAGTTCGGCGGTCTGCGAATAGGCGTGGACCAGGGCATAGTCGCGGCGTCGCAGCAGCCCGGCCAGGGCGAACAGGAACGGCGGGTCGATGCGGCGCCGCTTGGGGATCAGATGCACGCTGACGCCGCTGCGCCGGATGTCGTCGACCAGGTGCGATCCGCTGCGGAAATAGGCCAGCTCCGGCTCCCAGCGCGTCCGGTCCAGGCCCGCCAGCAGGTGCTGGATCTGGCGCTGGCTGCCACCCACCTCCATGCCGTCGATGACGAGCAGCAGGCGTTCAGGCGGCATGGCCGAGGGCCTCCGTCATCAGGCCGTGCAGCCTGAGTGCCTCCTTGCGCGCATCGAACTCGAGCTCGATGCGCTCGCGCGCGGCGGAGGCGACGCGCTGGCGCAGCCCCTCGTCCTCCAGCAGGCGCTTCAGCGCATGTGCCAGCCCGGCGGCGTCGCGCTCGGCGGCCAGCAGCCCGTGGACGCCATCGCTGATCAGCTCGGGCACGCCCGACACCGGACAGCTGACGACCGGGCAGCCGGCGGCCATCGCTTCCATCAGGGCCACGGGAATGCCGTCGCGGCTGCCGTCGGCCGCGATTTCGCAGGGGAGCACGAAGACCGAAGCCCGGTCGAGCGCGGCGCGCACCGCCTCCTGCGGCAGGGCGCCGCCCATGCTGACCCGTGCGCCGAGCCGGTGCCGGTCGACCCGGGCCTGGAGTTCGTCGCGGAACGGCCCTTCGCCCACCAGGTCGCAGTGGAAGGCGACGCCGTCGTCGCGCAGCAGCGCCAGCGCATCGATCAGGGTGGCGAAGCCCTTCTCCGGCGACAGGCGCCCCACGCCGAGGATGCGGGGTTCGTCGCGCCCCCCGGGTCGCCACGGGATCTGCTCGAGGTCGACGCCGCAGTGGACGACCTTCATCTTCTCCGGCGCGAGCGGCGACACGTTGCTGCCCAGCCAGTCGACGTTGTGCTGTGAAATGGTGACCGCCAGCGCCGATTCGGAGATCTTGCGCGGCAGCATGTGCCGGTTCACGAAGATGTCGTGGGCATGGCAGGTGAAGCCGAAAGGCCGGTCCAGCGCGTGCGACAGCACCCACGCCGCGGTGGACGGGCACGTCGACCAGTGGGCGTGGATGAAGTCCGGGTCGAAGCCGCGGAGCCAGGGCAGGTGCTCGAGCGCGCGGGCCATCGACAGCAGCGACTTGAGCAGCACGACCGGCATGCGCCAGGTTTCGGCAACGATGGTCGCGGCGTCGCGGACGACCTGGCGTGGATGCGCGAACAGTGCGCGCGCCGTGTTCCACAGACCGGCAGGCCACGGCCGTGGCTGGAGCACGCGGTCCATCAACGCGGCGGCCTCGGCATGTACCAGCCCCCCCGCCGGCGCCTTGAGGGACAGGATCCGGACATCGATGCCGCTGTCGATCAGGGTGCGGATCTCGCGGACGATGAAGGTCTCCGTCCAGCTCGGGAACAGCGACACCACGTACAGGACGCGCCGCGGGCGCGGCGTGTCGACGCTGCTTGCGCTGTCATCGATGATGGCTTCAGGCATGCCATTGAGAACGTGGTGCGGCGTGGATCGCGGCCACGCCCGCGTCGCTGCCGGCCGGCGGCTTCACCGGCGCCACAGCATGGCGATGCTGGCCACGTTCTCGCTGTATTCGAAGTCCGCGTTGTTCGAATCGCGGGTGTTGCGGTAGACGCCTCCCAGCAGGGACAGCTGCCGAGTCCAGCGGTATTCCGCCTCGATGCCGTACGTGCGGTCGCGATCCTTGCGTCCGGACGCAGGGAACTCGCGCCTGAGCGCGAGCGCCTGCAGCGACAGGGTGAGGCGCGGGCGGACGCGGTAGCCGATCTCGACCTGGCCGCTGTAGTCCTCGTGGTCGTTCCCGGTGTCTTCCAGGTAGCGCTGGCTGCGGTAGCGCGGCCGCAGCCGGACCTCCAGGCGTTCGCCGCGGTAGCGGTAGTCGAGTGCGAACCGCTTCTGGCGGTACACGTCCGCGTTCACCTGCAGGCCGGAGGCCGACATGTCGTACATCGCGAAGTCGTTCAGGTCGGCCTGGCGGACGATGAGGTCCTGCGTGCTGTCGGCGAGCTGGTAGCGCGCGTCGGCATGGAGCCGGCTGCGGGCGGTGGGCGTCCAGGTGACACTGGCGCGGGCCAGGCCCGCGGACTCCGTGCCGCTACCGGCCTCGGGGCGCAGCCGGGAGCGGCCCAGCTCGAACTCCATCAGGCCGCGCGCGTATTCGCGCCGGTAGCCGACGTAGGCGTCCTCGCGCGAGAAGTCGGACATGCCGCCGGCCTCGTCGAAATCGGCCCGGGTGGCGACGACGTTCAGCGAGGCCTGGTGGGTCGGCCCGAGCTCGCGCTGCAGCCTGGCCGCGGCGCTGTAGCGGTCGCCGTTGAAGTCACGGCTGACTTCGGCGTGGCTGTTGGCGGCGCGCAGGTCGAGCTGGAAACGGGTCGCGTCGTTGAAGCGCGCATGGAAGCTGGGGCCGCCGATGAAGACGTTGACCCGCTGCACGTTGCCGGGCGAAAGCCCCACGCCCAGGTCCACCGGCTGGTGGCTGAGGTAGTCCTCGAGCACGAGGTCCACGTGCTGCGGCACGATCGACCAGTCGAGCTGGGCCGCGATCTCGCCGCGCCATTCGTTGGAGTAGGTGTTCTCGAGGTAGTTCCGGTGCTCGATCTCGCCGCGTGCCTCGAGCTTGACCGCCGACCCCCGGCGCTCGAGGGCGAAGCGCAGGTGCGGTGCCAGCACCGTGTCGCTCAGGCCGCCGTACTCGCCGAGATCGATGTTGTCGCTGTGCACCGCCGACACCCCGAACTCGTACTCCAGGTCGACGGCAAGGCAGGTGGTCGGCAGGGCGACCAGCAGCGCGAGGCACGGCAGCCGCCTTGGCCTGCGGGCGGCTGGAATGCGGCGTTTGGCCCGGTGTCCGTTCTTCATGGGTGATCCTCATGCCCCCTCGTTGAAGACCACGCCGGCGAACTTGTGCGGGTCGAAGTTCGCCGCGGCGCGGGCGATCTGTTCCGGGCGGTCGCGCCCATAGCCGGACACCAGGATCACCACGTCGGCCAGGTCGGCCAGGATTCTTGCGTCCGGGGCGCCGTTCACCGGCGGGCTGTCGAGGATCACGTGGCGCAGCGGCGAGCGGCTGCGCAGCACGTCCACCAGCAGCCGCATGCGGAACGACGACAGGTATTCGGCATGGTCGCCCGACGAGATGCCCGCGGGCAGGAGCAGCAGGCGCGGGATGCCGGTGTGGTAGAGCATGCTGCCCACCAGGGTCGACGGGTTCTCCAGGTAGTTCACCAGCCCGCCCTTGTCGGCTTCGACCCGCATGGTCTCGTGCTGGCTGGCCGCGAACAGGTCGCAGTCGACCAGCACGGCGCTGGTGGCGTCGTCGAAGGCGAATGCCGCGGCCAGGTTGCGCGCCACGAAGCTGCCCCCGCTGCCGCGGCTCACCGGCGCCACCAGGATGATGATGCCGTCGTCGTTGCGGGTGGCCGCGATCAGGCGCGTGCGAAGTTCCCGGAAGGCATCGACGTGCGGATTGCCCATCTCCGAAAGCGAGATCGTCGAACGCTCCTCGACCTGCGCCGGAGTGAGCGCCGTCGGCGGCTCGGCATCGACCAGTGACCGGTACTCGACCAGCCGCTGTTCGATGCGCCGGTCAGCGCGTGCCAGTACATCGGGGGCGGGTTCCATCATGGAGGCCTACTTGAGCGTCAGGGCGACGGCGTACGAGATCGGGACCGCCAGCATCAGCGCCGTGGCCAGCGCGAAGCGATGCCGGTTGCGCGCGCGGCTGCGGCGGTTGTTTCCCTGGGGGATCGATCCGAGCACGGGCAGTCCGGCGACGGTCTCGATCTGCGACGGCGTGCGCACGCGCTGGTCGAAGCGCAGCTTGCCGGCCAGCAGCAGGGCGGGCACCGCCACGGCCAGGAACAGCACGCCGATCGCGAGGTGGGTCAGGCTGATGCTGCTGGAGCGCAGGGGAATGTTCGCGGGATCCTGGACGCGGAAGTTCAGGCCGCCGCGCTGGATGTCGAGGTTCATGGCCAGCCTTGCGTTCTCGCGGCGCTCGAGCAGGTCCTGGTACAGGGCGCGGTTGACCTCGAAGTCGCGCGTGAGGTTCGCGAGCTCGCTGCCCAGCGCGGCGACGCGATTGAGCCGTTCCATTTCCTGCATCAGCAGGTTGTTCCCGGCCGCGACCCGCGACGCCGAGCCCATGCTCCGGCTGCGCGCCTCGGTCAGCCGCCCGCGGTCCACGCCGTTCCCCGGGGCGGGCGCGGCGCTGGCCGTGCCCGTGGCGATGCCGCCCTGGCCCAGCTGGGCCTCGAGGTCGCTGATCTGCCCCTGGATGCGGACCATGTCCGGGTGCTGCTCGGTGTAGCTGCCGGACAGGCGCACCCGCTCGGCCTGGAGTTCATCCAGCCGGGCCTGGATCGGTCCGGTGCGCGCCTGCGCGACGCTGATGCCCTGCTCTCGCGAGACGTGGGAGGCCCAGGCGCCGACCTGGGACTGCTGCTCCGCCTGGTCCATCAGCGAGCGGTCGATCGCCATGCGAAGCTCGCTGATGCGCCGCGTCACGTCCTCCTGGTCGCCAAGCAGCACTTCCGGATGCGCCTTACGGTACTGCGCCAGCCGGTCCTCGGCGTCGTTGAGCTTGCGCTGGTAGTCGTCGACCTGCGAATCGATGAACTCGAAGGCGGCGCGGCTTTCGCGCTCCTTGGTGCGGAAGCTTTCCTGGATGATCAGTTCGCCGAAACGCTCGGTCACCCGCTGCGCGCGCCGCGGATCGGTATCGGTGTAGCTGATCCGGATCAGCTTGAGGTTCTCGCGCGGGTTGGCGATGTCGGTGCGGGCGATGACCTCGTCGGCCAGCTGTTCGCGGCGCAGCGGGTCGCTCGCGGCGCCCGGCCAGCCGCCGGTCTCGATGATCTCGTCCATCGACTGGCTGCTGAACGCCACTTCGCGGGCGATCGCCGCGCGGTCGACCACCGTGGTCGGCACGGTGCGTCCTTCCAGCAGCGGTTCGATGATGTTGGTCTCCTCGACCAGCAGCGTGGTCGATGAGGTGTAGGACCTGGGCGAAAGCATCGCCAGGGCCAGGCCGGCGATGGCGATCGCCGCGAACAGGCCGGCAAGCAGCACTGAATGGCGCCGGACTTCCCTGGCCACGACCGGCACCAGCTGCGGCAGGCTGGGCCGGCTTTCCGGGGCATGCCATTCGATGAGATTGCTCATGTGGGGGCTACAGGATCCGTTCCGGTACCGTGATCACGTCGCCTGGCGCGACCGGGTAGTTGGTCGTCAGGTCGCCTCCGTTCAGCACGTTGTCGAGCTGCACGGAGTAGCTCCCCGTGCCGCTGCCGGTCTTGCGGTGCAGGCTGGAGCGGTTGGGCGCCGCGAATTCGGTCACTCCACCGGCCGCCAGCACGGCGTCGAGCACGGTCATGCCCGCGCGGTAGGGAATGGACACGGGCTGGCGCACCGCGCCGGTGACCCGGACGCGCGAAAGGTATTCGTGGCTGTGCAGCTCGGTGAGGATCACCGACACCCGCGCATCCTTCACGTACTCCTGCAGGCGCGTCTGGATGTCCTGGGCGACTTCCGGCGGTGTGCGGCCACCGGCGGCGACGTCGCCCAGCAGCGGCACCGAGATCATGCCGTCCGGGCGGATCGGCGCGGTGACGCCGGCATCGGGATGGCCCCAGACCGACACCTGGACGATGTCGTCCACGCCCAGGCGGTAGGAATCCACATTGGTGGTCTCGGGCGGGAGCGGCGCCACGGTCGTGTCGTAGCCCGGCGTGGCGCAGGCGGCGAGCAGGCAGGTCAGCGACAGGCCACACAACAGGCGGTGCAGGCGGTTCATCAGACAGCTCTCCATGGTTCCATTCACGGAAACGGAACCTGCCGCGGGGCCCGGCCATGCCGGGGCCTGCCTGCGGTCCGTTAGACTCGACACAACGCCGGATGCCGGCATTGCCGGCCAGCTGCGCGATCCGCGTTTGCCTGGCCACGGATGGAGTTGGGGAGTCGGATGCACATCCTTGTCTGCGGCGGGGCCGGCTACATCGGCAGCCATGCATGCGTCGAGCTGGCCGCGCGCGGCCACCAGGTGGTGATCGCCGACAGCTTCGTCAACAGTTCGCCACGGGTCCTGCAGCGCCTGCAGACGCTGGTCGGCGCGCCGCTCGCCTGCCATCGCGTGGACCTGCGGGACAGGGGGGCGGTCGAAGGCCTCTTCACCGGCCAGCGCTTCGACGCCGTTGTCCACTTCGCCGCCCTCAAGGCCGTGGGCGAATCCTGCCAACGGCCGCTGGACTATTTCGACAACAACATCGCCGGCACCATCCACCTGCTGCAGGCCATGCAGGCGCACGGTGTCCACCGGCTGGTGTTCAGTTCCTCGGCCACGGTCTACGGGGATCCCGATGCGGTGCCGGTGCGCGAGGACGCACCGCTGCGGGTCACCAATCCCTATGGCCGGACCAAGCTGGTGATGGAACAGCTGATCGGCGACCTCTGCGCCAGCGATCCCGGCTTCCATGCCGTGAACCTGCGCTACTTCAACCCGGTGGGCGCGCATCCCTCGGGCCTGATCGGCGAGGCGCCCGGCGGCGTGCCCAACAACCTGATGCCCTATGTCTGCCAGGTCGCGGTGGGCCAGCGCGATCGGCTGGCGGTGTTCGGCGGCGACTGGCCCACGGTGGACGGCACCGGCGTGCGCGACTACATCCACGTCGTCGACCTGGCGCGGGCGCATGCCGACGCCCTGGATTTCCTCGTGCGCGAGGGCCGCAGCGCCAACATCAACCTCGGTACCGGGCGTGGTACCAGCGTGCTGGAGCTGGTGCGGGCCTTCGAGCGCGCGTCCGGCCGGATGGTCGCCTATGACATCGTCGCGCGCCGCGCGGGTGACGTGGCCGAGGTCTACGCCGATCCGTCACTGGCGCACGCGTTGCTGGGCTGGCATGCCGAACATGACATCGACGCCATGTGCCGCGACGCCTGGCGCTGGCAGTCGAACAACCCGCGGGGCTACGAAGACGGTGCTGTCGACGCGGACGCGGCCGGCGGGGCGCCCGTGGACGCTGCGCTCAGCCGCTGAGCCAGGCGGCGACCGTTTCGGGCGACTTCATCCAGGCGAAGTGGTCGGCGGGGACGCCCAGGACGGGAGCGTCGAAGCGTTCGACCTCGGCCGCGGCGCGCGGCAGCTTCGACAGCAGGTGGCGTAGCGAGGATTCGGGCGCCAGCCAGTCGTGGGCGAACAGCGCGGCGCGCACGCGCACGTCGGCGGCGGCCATGCCCGGTTCCAGGTCCCCGACGCCGGCGGCGGCGTAGCGGCCGCTGGTCGCGGTACCGGCCCAGTCGCGCATCACCCCGCGGGCTTCGTTGCCGCCGAAGCCGATGCGTCGCCCGGGCAGGCTGCCGGCGCGCTCGGCCAGCCAGGGCAGGATGCGGTAGGCCAGCGGCAGCCACAGCCGTTCGCGCGGCGGGAAGGCGCGCCAGTAGGGCGCGCCGCAGCCGGCCAGCCAGAGGGCTTTGCAGGCGTCGGCTTCCAGCCCCAGGCGGCAGCAGGCGAGCTGGCCGCCCAGACTGTGTCCGCCGGCGACCCGCGGCAGCCCGGGCGTCGCGGCGGCGACCGCGGCCTCGCTGGCGGGGATGTCGACGGCCAGCAGTTCGCGGTAGCCCCAGCTGCAGTCGCGGCCGGCGCGCAGCGAACTGCTGCCGTGGCCGCGCCATTCGTGCAGGAACACGGCCACGCCGTGCCGTGCGAGCGATTCCGCGAGTGGCAGGTAGTGGCGTGCGGCCACGCCCAGTGCCGGCAGCCAGAGCAAGCTGCGGCGGGCATCGGCGGGGACGCAGGCCAGCAGCTCGAAGCGGTGGCCGTCGCTGGCTTCCAGCGAGATGGTCCTGGGCGTGGCCCCGGTCGGCGCGGTCGTGGCCGCCGTGCTTTCGGGCGTCACGCTGGGCGACGCGCGGCGAAGTGGCCGAGCACCAGCACCTCGCTGCGCCCCGGCCGCGTGCCCGCGCGCAGCGCGTCACGGATGTAGTCCACCGCGGCGGCGCAGGCGTCGGGCATCGCGCGTCCCAGGCACAGGTTGGCGGCGATCGCCGAGGCCAGGGTGCAGCCGGTGCCGTGGCCGTCGACTTGCAGCCGCGGGCTGCGGAAGGCGTGGCGGGTGCTGGCATCGGCATAGCGGTCGATGACCTGGTCGCCCTCGTCGAGGTGCCCGCCCTTGAGCAGCACCGCGCCCGCGCCGAGCGCGAGCAGGGCGTCCAGCGCCGCTTCGGCACCGGCGGCGTCGGTGATGCGCCGGCCAAGCAGCAGTTCCGCCTCCGGGATGTTGGGCGTGAGCAGGCTGGCCTGCGGCAGCAGGCGCGTGCGCATCGCGTCAAGCGCGTCCTCCTCGAGCAGGCGCGCGCCGGAGGTCGCCACCATCACCGGATCGACCACGAGCTGCGGCGGACGGTACGCGTCCAGCGCGTCGGCCACGGCATGGATCACCGCGGCCGAGGCCAGCATGCCCAGCTTCACCGCGCCGATGTCGAAGTCGTCGAAGCAGGCGTCGATCTGCGCGCGCAGGAACTCCACCGGCGGCACGTGCACCGCGGTCACCCCGCGGGTGTGCTGGGCGGTGAGCGCGGCGATCGCCGACAGGCCGTGGACGCCGTGGGCGGCGAAGGCCTTGAGGTCGGCCTGGATGCCGGCGCCGCCGCCGGAGTCGGAGCCGGCGATGGTCAGTGCGCAGAGGGGCCTGGTCATGGTGGCGTGGAGAGTCGTTGACGGATTCATGGGAAGCATACGGTGGCGCATGCAGTCGCGGGGCCGGGCGGCGGCGGCCGGGCAGGGCGATGACGCCCCGGTGCGCGTCGCATCCAGCCCCTTGTCGCAGTAAAATACCGCCTTACTGATGTTCTGCACATTAAAAAACATGTCCCAGACGGGAGATCGTCCATGATGACGGCTGCCCAGATGCGCGCCGCCCGGGCCCTGCTCGGCATCGACCAGCGCACCCTTGCCGAGCTGGCGGGCCTGTCCCTGCCCACGATCCAGCGCATGGAGGCCAGCAGCGGCAACGTCCGCGGCGTGGTCGGCTCGCTGACCAAGGTGGTGGAGGCGCTGGAGGCGGCGGGCGTGGAACTGATCGGCGAGAACAGCCCCAGCCCCGCGGGTGGTCGCGGCGTGCGCCTGAAGCCGGGCGGCGACGCATGATCGCCATCGTCGAAGCCGCGCGCGCCGGCCTGCTGCAGCCGCGCAACTGGCCGCGCAACCTCGCCGCCGGCGCGGTCGTGGGCGTGGTCGCGCTGCCGCTGGCGATGGCCTTCGCGATCGCCTCGGGGGTGAAGCCGGAGCAGGGCCTGTACACGGCGATCATCGCCGGCATCGCGGTGTCGCTGTTCGGCGGCTCGCGGGTGCAGATCGCCGGGCCGACCGGTGCCTTCATCGTCATCCTCGCCGGCGTGGTCGCGCAGTTCGGGGTTGAGGGCCTGCTGGTGGCAACCCTGATGGCGGGCGTGATCCTGGTGGCGATGGGCCTGGCGCGCATGGGTGCGGTGATCCGCTTCATCCCCGACCCGGTGATCGTGGGCTTCACCGCCGGCATCGCGGTGATCATCTGGGTGGGGCAGTGGCAGTACTTCTTTGGCCTGCCGACCGCGGGCGAGGGGCCGTTCTACCTCAAGGCCTGGCAGCTCCTGCGCGCGTTCCCGCAGATGCACCTGCCGACCGCGCTGCTCGGCCTGGGCAGCCTGGTGCTGGCGCTGTACGGCCCGCGCATTCCGCGTCTGTCGCGGGTGCCGGGGCCGCTGATCGCGATGGTTGTGGCGACCGCGGTGGCGGCGCTGTTCGACCTGCCGGGCGTGGCCACGATCGAGTCGACCTTCGGCGCCATCCCGCGCTCGCTGCCCTCGCTGCAGCTGCCGTCGATCGGCTTCGACAGCGTGATGCTGCTGCTGCCTTCGGCCTTCACCATCGCCATGCTCGGCGCGATCGAATCACTGCTGTCGGCGGTGGTTGCCGACGGCATGGCCGGTACCCGGCACGACTCCAACCAGGAACTGGTCGGCCAGGGCATCGCCAACATCGTTTCGCCGCTGTTCGGCGGCATCGCGGCCACCGGCGCCATCGCGCGCACGGCGACCAGCATCCGCAACGGCGGCAATGCGCCGATCGCCGGCGTGGTGCACTCGGTGGTGCTGGTGCTGATCCTGCTGGTGATCGCGCCCTGGGCAGGCAAGGTGCCGCTGTGCGCGCTGGCGGCGATCCTGTTCGTGGTCGCCTGGAACATGAGCGAGGCGCCACGTTTCCTGCGCATGGTGCGCCAGGCGCCGCGCGCGGACGTGGCGATCCTGCTGATCACCTTCGCGCTGACGATCCTGACCGACCTGGTGGTGGCGGTGAACATCGGCGTGATCCTGGCGATGATGGAGTTCATGCGCCGGATGAGCTCGTCGGTGGAGGTGGTCGAGCACAAGCAGGCGAGCCTGCGCCAGGAACTCGCCGAGGCGGGCCTGGAGGCGCTGCCGGACGACGTGCTGGTGTACTCGATCGACGGGCCGTTCTTCTTCGGTTCGGTCGATTCGCTGGAGCGCGCGCTGTCATGGTCACGCTCGGAGCCGCGCTACCTGGCGCTACGCCTGGAGCGCGTTCCGTTCATCGATGCGACGGGCCTGAAGCGCCTGGAGTCCACGATCCACAGCCTGCGCGGCCGCGGTGTCCAGGTGCTGCTCAACGGGGCGCGCATGGGCGTGCTGCGCAAGCTCGTTCGCGCCGACATCGTGCGCCGCGATACGTCGGGCAGCTATTTCAAGGATCTGTCGGAGGCGTTGCTTTACATCGAGTCCTTGCGGACGGCTCCTGTGGATCCTCCGGCGCCGTAACCGGGGGAAGCCCTGGCGACGCTGCGGGCTGGCGGGTTGTTGGGTGTTGCGTGGGTGGCGTCGCGGGGTGGCGGGCTGATGGGTATTCCGTGGGCGTCGCAGCTTCGCTGCTCTTGAATGCCCACTCCATACCCATCAACCCGCCATACGACCACCACCGCAGGCTGCAGGAAAAAGCGGCGGTACACCGTAGTACCAGGCCAGAAAACAAAAAGCGCCGATCTACGGCGCTCTTCGCTTTTCCCCTCAACCCGCCGCGTGGCTGTGCGACGGAGGGTGTGTGGGTGCGCAGCCGGCATTAAAGAGCAGCGAAGCTGCGACGCCGGCGGAGCACCCACACACCCTCCGTCCCGCAGCCGACCAAGGCCTCCCGCAGCCGACCAGGGCCCCTAAAGCACCTCGGACGCGTAATCCGCCAGCCGCGAACGCTCGCCCCGGCGCAAGGTCACGTGCGCGCTGTGCGCCCAGTGCTTGAACCGGTCCACCGCATAGGTCAGGCCCGAGGTGGTCTCGGTCAGGTAGGGCGTATCGATCTGCTCCACATTGCCCAGGCAGACGATCTTCGTTCCCGGGCCCGCGCGCGTGATCAGCGTCTTCATCTGCTTCGGCGTCAGGTTCTGCGCCTCGTCCAGGATCAACCAGCGGTCGAGCAGGGTGCGGCCGCGCATGAAGTTCAGCGAACGGATCTTGATGCGCGAGGCCAGCAGGTCGTTGGTGGCCGCGCGGCCCCAGCTGCCGGCTTCCTTGTTCGAGGGCATCAGCACCTCGAGGTTGTCGGTCAGCGCGCCCATCCACGGCGTCATCTTTTCCTCCTCCGTGCCCGGCAGGAAGCCGATGTCCTCGCCGACGCTGATCGTCGCGCGGGTCATGATGATCTCGCGGTAGCGCTGCGCGTCCATCGTCTGCGCCAGGCCCGCGGCCAGCGCCAGCAGGGTCTTGCCGGTGCCGGCGGTGCCGAGCAGGGTGACGAAGTCGATCTCCGGGTCCATCAGCGCGTTGAGCGCGAAGTTCTGCTCGCGGTTGCGCGCGGTGATGCCCCAGACCGCGTGCTGGCTGCTGCGGTAGTCGTCGACGATCTGCAGTACCGCGCGCTCGCCTTCCACCGAGGCCACGCGGAACTCCGACTCCTCGTCGCCGGGCAGGTAGAGATACTGGTTGGCGTGCCAGTCGTCGTCCTCGCCGCGGCGCACTTCGTAGTACGTGCGGCCCTTGTCGGTCCAGGATTTGAGGTCCTTGCCGTGGCGCTGCCAGAAATCTTCCGGCAGGGCGGTGGCGCCGGTGTAGAGCAGGCTGAAGTCGTCGAGCGCGCGGTCGTTCTCGTAATCCTCGCTGGCGATGCCGGCGATCGCGGCCTTGATGCGGAGGTTGATGTCCTTGGAAACGAAGACCACCGGGTAGGCGGAGTCCTCGCGCACCAGGGCCAGGATCGCGCCGAGGATGCGGTTGTCCGGGGCCACCGCGCCGAACGAGGCCTTGTCCTCCTTCGGCACCGTGGTCTGGAAGCGCAGCACGCCGCTGGAGCCGGTGCCGCGCAGCTGCAGGCCGCCGGGGCGCTCCAGCTTCAGGCCCGAGGCGATGCGGTCGGCGCCCTGGGCCTCGATCAGTTCGTTGATGAAGCGGCTGACCTGGCGCGCGTTGCGGCTGGCCTCCGAGGTGCCCTTCTTGCCGTTGTCGAGCTCCTCGATCACCTGCATCGGCAGGTAGACGTCGTGCTCCTCGAACTTGAACAGCGCCGTGGGGTCGTGCATCAGCACGTTGGTGTCGAGTACGTAGATCCGCTTGCCGTGGTTCATCACGCTGTCGGTCCGTCCGGGGTTGTGTGGATGGGGCGGGGTGTCGCGTTGCGGGGATCGGCGCACGCGCGGTTCGCCGCGGCCCGCATGGCGGGGCGGCGCAGGGCGCGGGCGTTGCGGTGGGTCACTTGGCGCGGGCTTCCTTCAGCGCCTCGAGGACGGCGTCGGCGTGCCCGGGAACGCGCACCTTGCGCCACTCGCGCGCGATGCGTCCCTTCGGGTCGACCAGGAAGGTGCTGCGCTCGATGCCCATCACCTTGCGGCCGTACATGTTCTTTTCCCTGATCACGTCGAAGGCGCGGCACAGGGCCTCGTCGGCATCGCTGACCAGGGGGAAGGCGAAGCCCTGCTTCGCGCAGAAGTTGTCGTGCGACTTCACCGAGTCGCGCGAGACGCCGAGCACGTCGGCTTCGAGCGCGTCGAACTCCGGCAGCAGGGCGTTGAAGTCCAGGCCCTCGGTGGTGCAGCCGGGCGTGGAATCCTTGGGATAGAAGTAAAGCACCAGCCAGCGGCCGGCGTGGTCGGCGAGGGTGGCCGTGGCGCCGCCGGACAGCTGCAGCGGGAGCCTGAGGGTGGTGCGGTCGAGCTTGTCGCCTTCGTTCATTCCGTTCCCTGGGCGCTCAGAACTTCATCGGGTCCATGATCGCGTCGAGGTTGAGGTGGTCGCAGAACTCGAGGAAATCGTCGCGCAGCGCGGCGATGTGCATGTCCGCCGGGACACCGATCGTGACCTGGGCCGAGAACATGTCGGCGCCGGTCTGCATGGCGCGGTAGCGCGAGCAGTGCAGGCTCTCGATCGTGATGCCCTGGCGGTCGAAGAAGTCGGCCAGCTGGTAGAGGATGCCGGGCTTGTCCGAGGCCACCACCTCGACGATGTAGGGCAGCAGGTTGGACTGGATCGGCTTGGCGCCGGTGCGGTACCAGACCAGCTTCAGGCCCTCCTCGCGCTCCAGGCGCGAGAGCATGGCCTCGAGCTTGGCCACCGCGTCCCATGAGCCGGTCGCCAGCGCGGTGACCGAGACGTCGCGGCCGACCGTGGACAGGCGGGTATCGACCAGGTTGCAGCCGCTGTCGGCGATGCGCCGCGACACCGCCAGCAGGGGCGAGCGCGGATGCGTCGTGTAGGCGTTGATCAGGAGGTGGTTCTCGGTCGGCGCGGGCCGGGTTGTATCGGTGTCGGTCAAAGCGGGGTCCACGGAGTGGCGGTGGCGGGGAGCCGGGCTGCCGGCTTCCGTGCGTGCCTTGGGCACGGGCGCTTGGCGGTGGCTCCGAGGCTGCGGCCAGCATACTTGCCCGTGCTTCGAAGCCGCAAGTAAGATCACGGCGTTGCGCGGCCCGGTCGCGCAGCCCTCCCGCACGGCTTCCCTCGCAGGCCCAGATTGCATCTTTCCGGCAGCATCACCGCGCTGGCGACGCCCTTCCAGGCCGCCGGCGAACCCGACACCGACGCCTGGCTGCGCCTGGTCGACGCCCAGCTCGCGGGTGGCACCCAGGCCCTGGTCGTGGCCGGGTCCACCGGCGAAGCCGCCGCGCTGACCGCCGGCGAGTACGAGGCCCTGCTGCGCGCCGCCGTCGAGCGGGTGGCCGGTCGCGTGCCGGTGGTCGCCGGCACGGGGCAGTCGGGCACCGCCCACACCATCGAACGCACCCGCCTGGCCCAGGCCTGCGGCGCCGACGCGGCGCTGGTGGTGACCCCCCCTTATGTGCGCCCGACCCAGCCCGGACTGGTCGCGCACTACCGCGCGGTCGCCGACAACGGTGGGCTGCCGGTGGTCCTGTACAACGTGCCGCCGCGTACCGGCTGCGACATGCTGCCGGACACGGTGGCGGCGCTGGCCGGCCACGAGCGCATCGTCGGCATCAAGGAAGCGGTCGCGGACGAATCGCGCATGCGCGACCTGCTGGCCCTGGCCGGCCCGGGGTTCAGCATCCTCAGCGGCGACGACGGCACGGCCGCTCGCGCCATGCTGGCCGGCGCCGACGGCCTGGTCTCGGTGGCCTCGAACGCCGCGCCGGCGGCCTTCCGGCGCCTCTGCGACCTGGCCCGAGGCGGTGACGCCGATGGCTGTGCGAAGCTGGGCGCCCGGATCGCCGCGCTGGTCGACTTCTGCGGCGTCGAATCCAACCCCATCCCGGTCAAGGCGCTGCTGGCCCGCCGCGGCTTCGGCGACGCGGAGGGCATCCGCCTGCCGCTGCTGCCGCTGTCGGCGGCGCATGCCGCCGCCGCCGACCGCATCGCCGCCGAGCTCGAGGCGCTTGAACAGACCTGCCGCGACGTGCTCGCGGCCTGACCGATCCACCAGGAGACAGCAATGCAGCCTTCCCGTTCCATGCTCCGTCCGGCCGTCGCGGTCGCCCTTGCCACGACCCTGGTCGCCACCGCCGGCTGCTCCTGGTTCCGGAAGGACAGTGCGCTCTACGCGCCGGCGCCGCAGGACCGCCCGCTGGAGGTGCCGCCGGACCTGGATCGTCCCGACACCAGTTCGGCGATGGCAGTGTCCGATGCCGCTCCGGCCAGCGTGACGCGCTCCGGCATGGCGACGCCGCCAGCCGCCGCACCGCAGGCCGCCGCGGCCAATGGTTTCACCGTGGCCGCCGCGCGCGACGACGTCTTCGCCCGGGTCGAGCCGATCCTGGCCGGCATCGAGGGCGTGACCGTGGTCAGCAAGGCCCAGCTGCTGGGCACCTACGATATCGACGCCGGCGACAGCAAGTTCCTGGTGCGCGTGGCCTCGGCGGACTCCGGCAGCTACGTGTCCGCGGTCGACCCGCGCGGCGTGCCGGCCACCGGCGAGGACGCGACGCGCGTGATCGAGGCGCTGCGCGCCGGCCTGGGCCAGTAAGGCCTCAGCGCTCCAGCAGGGGCAGCTTGCCCGGCTTGCCGTCCCACTGGTCGGCGTCGGGCAGGGGCTCCTTGCGGGTGGTGATCACCGGCCATTCCCGCGACAGCTCGGCGTTCAGGGCCACGTAGCCCTCCTGGCCGGCGGGGACGTCGTCCTCGGGGTAGATGGCGTTGATCGGGCATTCCGGCTCGCACAGGGTGCAGTCGATGCACTCGTCGGGGTCGATCACCAGGAAGTTCGGGCCTTCATGGAAGCAGTCCACCGGGCACACCTCGACGCAGTCGGTGTATTTGCACTTGATGCAGTTCTCGGTGACGACGAAGGGCATGGTTCGCTGGGCTCGACGAGCTGGCTGTGGCGGGGCGCGTATTGTAGCGCCGGAAAAGACAGGGCCCGCGACCGTTGCCGGTGCGGGCCCTGCGGAATATGGCGCTCCCTACGGGATTCGAACCCGTGTTTTAGCCTTGAGAGGGCCACGTCCTAGGCCTCTAGACGAAGGGAGCATTTGTTGCTTCGCCGCTCCCGGGGGAGGGGCGCCGGCTGGACGACCGGCCCGCAGTCGCCATGGTGGCGGTGCGAGCTTGGTAGTATAGCAAGCACAGGCTGCCGCTGGGCAACCAGAGCAGGTACTTTTTTGCAGATGCCCAACGACACCCCATCCGAGACACCGGTCCTGCGGGCGATCCCCCGCGACCAGCACAGCATTTCCCGCAAGGACATCAGCCCCAATGCGCTGCGGGTGCTGTACCGCCTGCGCGAGGGCGGCCACGAGGGCTACCTGGTTGGCGGCGCGGTCCGCGACCTGCTGGTCGGCGGCCACCCCAAGGACTTCGACATCGCCACCAGCGCCACGCCCGAGGAGGTGAAGGCGCTGTTCCGCAACTGTCGCCTGATCGGCCGCCGCTTCCGGCTGGCGCACGTGGTCTTCGGCCGCGAGATCATCGAGGTCGCGACCTTCCGCGCCAACGTCGACGACGGCAGCGGCGACCGTGAGACCCACGAGGACGGTCGCCTGCTGCGCGACAACGTCTACGGCACGGTGGAGGAAGACGCGGTGCGTCGCGACTTCACCGCCAACGCCCTGTACTACACCATCGACGACTTCTCGGTCCGCGACCACGTCGGCGGCTTCGAGGACGTCAGCAACCGCGTGCTCAAGCTCATCGGCGACCCGGAGACGCGCTACCGCGAGGACCCGGTGCGCATGCTGCGCGCGGTCCGGCTGGCAGCCAAGCTCGACTTCAGCATCGATCCGGCCACCGCAGGGCCGATCCGCGAGTTGGCGCCGCTGCTGTCCGAGGCCGCGCCCGCGCGCCTGTTCGAGGAGTGCCTGAAGCTGTTCCTGTCCGGCCACGGCGTGGCCAGCTTCGAGGGGCTGGAGCGTCACGGCCTGCTGGCGGTGCTGCTGCCCGAAGCCGCGGCGGCGATGAAGGCCAATCGCAGCGGCGCCCTGCGCGCGGTGGTGCTGGAAGGCCTGCGCGGCACCGACGCGCGCGTGGCCGCGGACGAGCCGGTGTCGCCCGCCTTCCTGTTCGCGCTGCTGCTGTGGCCGGCCTACTGCCGTACCCTGATGTCGCTGCAAGCGCAGGACGTGCCGCCGGTCGACGCCCAGCGCCGCGCCGCCGACCGGGTCACCGTGCATGAGCTGTCGACGATCGCCCTGCCGCGGCGCTTCTCGGTGCCGATGCAGGAGATATGGCTGCTGCAGTCGCGCTTCGGCCTGCGTCAGCGCAAGCGCGTGATGCGGATGCTGGCGCACCCGCGCTTCCGCGCCGCCTTCGACTTCCTGAAGGTGCGCCAGGCGGGGTCGGACGAACATGCCGCCGACATCGCCTTCTGGCGCGAAGCTCAGCTCGATCCCGACATGGCCATCGCCCACAGCCCGGAGGGCGAGGGTGACGATGCCGCGCGCACGCCGCGTCGCCGCCGGCGCCGGCGCTCCGCGACCGCGGGATGAACGCGCCGGTCCGGGCCTGCGTCGGCCTTGGCGGCAACATCGGCGACGTCGCCGCCGCCCTGCGCGGCGCGCTGGCCGCGTTCGACGGGCTGCCGGGCACGCGCCTGCTGGGGGCCTCGCGCCTCTACCGCACGCCGGCCTGGGGCGTGGAGGACCAGGCGGATTTCATCAACGCCGCCGCGCTGCTGGAGACCACGCTGCCCGCGCGCGACCTGCTTGACGCGCTGCTCGCGATCGAACGCGCGCACGGCCGCGAGCGCGCCGCCGACGGCAGCCGCTGGGGCCCGCGCACCCTCGACCTCGACCTGCTGCTGTACGGCGACGCGGTGATCGATGAACCGGGCCTGCTGGTGCCGCACCCGCAACTGCACGCGCGCGCCTTCGTTCTGGTGCCGTTGGCGGAGATCGCGCCCTGTGCGGAGGTGCCCGGACGGGGGCGCGTGCAGGTGCTTCTGGACGCGGTCGACACGGGCGACATCGTTCCGGCCTGAGCGACGTCCGCGCCGTTGCGGCGGCGTAAGATGTGGCGGTTTCCCCACACCACGGACACCCCATGAGCAAGCCCACCGCCGCAGGTCGGGACGACCGCAGGCCGATGACCGTGCCCGGCCTTGCCGAAGCGCGCGCCGCCGGGCACCGGCTGTCGATGCTGACCGCCTACGACGCCGGCTTCGCGCGCGTGTTCGACGCCGCGGGCGTCGAGCTGATCCTGGTCGGCGATTCCCTGGGCATGGTGGTGCGTGGACTGGAATCGACCCTGCCGGTGACCGTCGACGACATCGCCTACCACACCGCCTGCGTGGCCCGCGGGCTGAGGTATGCGTTGCTGATCGCCGACCTGCCGTTCCAGGCCGACGCCACGCGCGCGCGCGCGCTAGACGCCTCCACCCGGTTCCTGCAGGCGGGCGCGCAGATGGTCAAGCTCGAGGGCGCCGGCCCGAAGCTGGAGGTGATCCGCTTCCTGGTCGAGCGCGAGATCCCGGTCTGCGCGCACCTGGGGCTGACGCCGCAGTCGGTGCTGCGCTTCGGCGGCTTCAAGGTCCAGGGGCGCGAGGATGCCGCCGCCGAACGCCTGCGCACCGAGGCGCGCGAGGTGGCCGAGGCGGGCGCGGCGCTGATCGTGCTCGAGGGCGTGCCGGCACCGCTTGCGGCCGCCATCACCCGCGACAGCGCAGTGCCGACCATCGGCATCGGCGCGGGCGCCGACTGCGATGGCCAGGTGCTGGTGATGCACGACATGCTCGGCCTCGACTCGGGCCACCGGCGGCCGAAGTTCGTGAAGGATTTCCTCGCCGAAGGCGGCTCGGTCGCCGGCGCGGCGCGGGCCTTCGTTGCCGCCGTGCGCGACGGCAGCTTCCCCGACGCGGCGCATTCCTACGCATGAGTGCGGGAATGGAGGTCGCCGACAGCCTCGGCATGCTGCGCGCCCGGGTCGATGCCTGGAAGCGCGAGGGCCTTCGCATCGGTTTCGTGCCGACCATGGGCAACCTGCACGAGGGCCACTACAGCCTGGTGCGGCTGGCGCGCGAGAACGCCGACCGCGTGGTCGCCAGCATCTTCGTCAACCCGACCCAGTTCGGGCCGGGCGAGGACTACGAGCGTTACCCGCGCACGCCCGAGGCCGACGTCGCCGGCCTGTCGGCCGCCGGCTGCCACCTGGCCTGGATGCCGCCGTTGGAGACGATGTATCCGCTGGGCACGGCGCGCGCGGTGCGCGTACAGGTGCCGGGCATCACCGGGGTGCTCGACGGCGCGCACCGGCCGGGCCATTTCGACGGCGTGTGCACGGTGGTGGCGCGGCTGTTCAACCAGGTGCGGCCGGACGTGGCGGTGTTCGGGCGCAAGGACTACCAGCAGCTGGCGGTGATCCGGCACATGGTGCGCGACCTGGCGTTTCCGCTGGAGCTGCTGGGCGCGGACATCGTGCGCGAGGACGATGGCCTGGCGCGCAGTTCGCGCAACCAGTACCTGTCGGCAGGGGAGCGCGTGCTGGCGCCGGAGATCCATCGCACGCTGCTGGCCATGCGCGATGCGGCGCAGGCGGGACAGGGTCGGCGCGAGCTGGAGGCCGAGGCGGTGGCAAGGCTGCAGGCCGCGGGCTTCGTGGTCGATTACGCGGTGCTGCGCACGCCGCTGCTGGTCGAGCCGCCGGAATCGCCGGTCCCCGGCGACGATGGCCAACGCGTGGCCCTGGTCGCCGCCCGCCTGGGGCGCACGCGCCTGATCGACAACCTCGAGTTCACGCTCCAGGGGGCGGATTCCTGAACCGGAATCGCGCCCCCGCGCACCGGGACGGGCGGGGCGGCGGACGCCATCTTGTAGAATCCGCCGTTGACGCCGGGCGTCCGGCAACCAGCGGTTCCCCACGATGCTTCTCACCCTGCTCAAAGCCAAGATCCACCGCGCCACCGTGACCCACGCCGAGTTGCACTACGAAGGCTCGTGCGCGATCGACGGCCGTCTGCTCGACCTGTCGGGCATCCGCGAGTACGAGCGGATCGAGATCTACAACATCAACAACGGCAAGCGCTTCGCGACCTACGCGATCCGCGGCGAAGAGGGCAGCGGCATCATCTCGGTCAACGGCGCCGCCGCGCACCAGGCCGAGCCCGGCGATTTGGTCATCATCTGCGCCTACGGCAGCTGCGACGAGGCCGAGGCCACGACGTTCAAGCCCAGCCTGGTCTACGTCGACCGCCAGAACCGGATGACGCATACCAACGACGCCATCCCGGCACAGGCCGCCTGAGCCGTGGCGGGCGAAGCGCTCGTCCGGCAGTTCCTCGACCACGCCGAGCGCCTCGCCGGCGCCCGCATTCCCGACCTGGTCGCCGCGGACCCCGCGCGCGCGCGGTCGATGGCGCTGCGCGTGGGGCCGGTGTACGCGAGCTTCGCGCGCCAGCGCATCGACGCGGCCACCCTGGCCACGCTCGGCGAGCTGGCCGGGCACGTGCGCCTGTCGCTGGCGCTGCGCGCGCTGGTGGATGGCGCCGAAGTCAACGTGTCCGAAGGGCGCGCGGCGCTGCATACGGCACTGCGCTCGGACCTCGGCCGCGGCGAGGCCGCGCGCGCGGCGCACGCCGATGCCCTGGCAGCGCGCGCGCGCATGGCGTCGCTGGTCGCCGCGCTGCGCGAATCCGGCGTTACCGACGTCATCAACATCGGCATCGGCGGCTCGGACCTCGGTCCGCGGCTCGCGGTCGATGCGTTGAAGGATTTCGGCGACGGCCGCTTCCGGCTGCATTTCGTCAGCAACGTCGACGGCAGCGAGGTGCAGCACACGCTGCGCGGCCTGGATCCGGCGCGCACGGCGGCGATCCTGGTGTCCAAGAGTTTCGGTACGCAGGAAACCCTGCTCAACGGCGCGCTGGTGCGTGAGTGGCTGGGCGATGGGGAGCGGCTGTATGCGGTCAGCGCCAACGTGCCGGCAGCCGAGGCCTTCGGCGTCGATCCGTCGCGGGTGCTGCCGATGTGGGACTGGGTCGGCGGGCGCTATTCGCTGTGGTCCACGGTGGGTTTCGCGATCGCGCTGGCGATCGGCACGGACGGCTTCGAGGCGCTGCTGGCCGGTGCCGCGGAGATGGATGCGCACGCGGTCGAGGCGCCACTGGAAGCGAACCTGCCGATCCTGCACGCGCTGGTGGCGGTGTGGAACCGCAATGCGCTCGGCCTGCCGACGCAGGCGGTGCTGCCCTACGACCAGCGCCTGGCGCGACTGCCCGACTACCTGCAGCAGCTGGTGATGGAAAGCCTCGGCAAGTCGGTGCGCAGCGACGGCCGTGCGCCGGGCGTGGCGACCGTGCCCGTGGTCTGGGGCGGGGCGGGTACCGGCGCCCAGCACAGCTTCTTCCAGGCCCTGCACCAGGGCAGCGACGTGGTGCCCGCCGACTTCATCGGCGTGGTGCGCCCGGCGCACGGTCACCGCGGCAACCACGAGGCGCTGCTGGCCAACCTGCTGGCGCAGGCCGAAGCCCTGGGCAACGGTCACGCCGCGGAGGATCCGCAGAAGGCCTATCCGGGCAACCGGCCGTCGACGCTGTTCCTGCTCGACGAACTGACGCCGCATTCGCTCGGCGCGCTGCTGGCGATGTACGAGCACAGCGTCTACGCGCAGTCGGTGCTCTGGGGCATCAACGCCTTCGACCAGTGGGGCGTGGAGCTGGGCAAGCGCATCGCCGGCGAACTGCTGCCTGCGCTGCGCGGCGAGGCGGGGGCTGGCGACCCGGTGACGCATGCGCTCATCGAAGAGATCCGCGCGCGCGGTTGAAGTCGCGGGGCGCTGGGTCCGGGGGGGCGTGTTGTGCCAGGGCCCATTCCACGTGTTCGCGGATGACCGGGTCGGGGTGGGCGCTGCGGGTTTCCAGAGCCGCCAGAACCGTCGGCGTGGTCGGTGCGTTGCCCAGAGCGATGGCGATGTTGCGCAGCCAGCGCGCATGCCCGCTGCGGCGCAGGGCGGTGCCTTCGGTGCGGCGCAGGAACTCGTCCTCCTCCCAGGCGAACAGCTCGGCGAGGCTGGCGGTGTCGAGGTCGTTGCGGGCGCGGAAGTCGGGCTCGTCGCTGCGCCGCGCGAACTTGTTCCAGGGGCACACCAGCTGGCAGTCGTCGCAGCCGAAGATGCGGTTGCCCATCAGCGGCCGCAGTTCCTCGTCGATGGATCCCTCGTGCTCGATGGTGAGGTAGCTGATGCAGCGCCGCGCATCCAGCACGTTCGGGCCCAGGATCGCCTGCGTCGGGCAGACATCGATGCAGCGCGTGCAGCTTCCGCAGTGCGGGGTGGCCGGGGCGTCAGGCGGCAGCGGGAGGTCGAGGTAGATCTCGCCCAGGAAGAACCAGGAGCCGCCGTCGCGGTCGATCAGGCAGGTGTGCTTGCCGATCCAGCCCAGGCCGGCGTTGCGCGCCAGCGCGCGCTCCAGCACCGGCGCCGAATCGACGAAGACGCGGTGGCCGAAGGGACCGACCTCGGCGGCGATGCGGTCGGCCAGCTTCTGCAGCCGGTTGCGCATCAGCTTGTGGTAGTCGCGGCCGAGCGCGTAGCGGGCGACGTAGGCGCGCTCGCCGTCGGCCAGGGTCTCCCAGGCCTCAATGTCGTCGCGGCGGCCATAGTCGAGGCCGACCGAGAGCACGCTGATCGTCCCCGGCACCAGTTCCTGCGGCCGCGAGCGCTTGTCGCCGTGGCGCGCCATCCAGTCCATCGAACCGTGGAAGCCGCGCGCCAGCCAGCCGCGCAGGTGACCCTCGTCGGCGCCAAGGTCGATGCCGGTGATGCCGCAGCGCTGGAAGCCGGCCTCGCGCACCAGGCCGCGGATCCGCGCCGCGAGCGCGGCCGGATCCGGCGGGCTGGCGGCGGCCGGCAGGGCGGCCGCGACGCGGGCGTTGGCGGGAGGCGGGGACATGGTGGCGCGAGTATAGAATCCCCGACGATGCAGGTTCCCCGCGCCGACGCCGCCACGCCGCTGTACGACATCGCCGGTGTGCGCCGGGCGGAGGCGAAGGCGATCGCGCTGCTGGACGGGGACGACTTCGAGCTGATGCGGCGTGCAGGCGCGGCGGCCTGGCGCTACCTGCTGCAGCACTGGCCGCGGGCTCAGCGCATCGTGGTGGCCTGCGGCCCCGGCAACAACGGTGGCGACGGCTACGTGCTCGCGCTGCACGCGCTGGAGGCGGGGCGCGACGTGCGCGTGCTGCACGCCGAGGGGCAGGCACCGCGCAGCGCGCTGGCGCGGCGTGCCTGGGCCGCATTCGTGTCGGCCGGGGGCCCGGTATCCGCGGCCGGTGCCGGTTTGCCCGACTGCGACCTGGTGGTCGACGCGATCTTCGGCATCGGCTTCGACGGCCGTGCCGACGACGCCAGCACCGCGCTGTTCGCGGCGATCGCCAGCAGCGGCGCCGACGTGCTCGCGCTCGACCTGCCTTCCGGCGTGGATGGATCCTGCGGCGACGTGGCCGGCATCGCCATCCGCGCGAAGCGCACCCTGCAGTTCATCGCCCACCACGCCGGACTTGCGACCGGTGCAGCGCTGGACCACGTCGGCGAGACGGCGGTGGCGCCGCTGGACCTGCCGAGCGGGGCCTTCGACGGGGTGCCGGCGGCGGCCTGGCGGCTGCGCGAGTCTTCGCTCGAGTCGTTGCTGCCGCGACGCGCGCGAACCGCGCACAAGGGCAGCTCCGGCCACGTGCTCGTGGTTGGCGGCAACCACGGCATGGGCGGCGCGGTGCTGTTGGCTGCGGCGGCGGCGCTGCGTGCTGGTGCAGGACTGGTCAGCGTCGCCACGCGTGCGATCCACGTGGCCCCGCTGCTGGCGCACACGCCCGAGGCGATGGCGCACGCGGTCGAGGATCCGGCCGGGGTGTCCCGCCTGGTCGCCAGCGCCGACGTCTGCGCCGTCGGCCCGGGGCTGGGGCGCGACGACTGGGCCGCGGGCATGCTCCGTGCGACGGTCACCGGTGCCCATGCGTTGGTGATGGACGCCGACGCGCTCAACCTGCTCGCCACCAGTCCGCGCAGCCTGCCCGCGGATACGGTGCTCACGCCGCATCCTGGCGAGGCCGCTCGCCTGCTCGGGCGGACCGTGCGCGAGGTCCAGCGCAACCGCATCGGCGCCGCCCGTGCTCTGTGCGGCCGCTTCGACTGCGTGGTGGTGCTCAAGGGTGCTGGCAGCGTGGTGGCCGCACCCGGCGGATCGACGTGGATCATCGATGCCGGCAACCCGGGCATGGCCGTGGGCGGCATGGGGGACGCGCTCACCGGCATCATCGCCGCGCTGCGCGCGCAGGGCCTGCCAGCGGCCGAAGCTGCGGTGGCCGGCGCGCTGCAGCATGCGGTGGCGGGGGACCGCGCGGCGGCCACGGGCGGTGGCCGCGGCCTGCTGCCCAGCGACCTGATCGCGGCGCTGCGCCAGCCGGGGCGGGACTGATGGCCGGCGTGCGCGAACTGTTCCTCGCCGACGAAGACGCCACCGCCGCGCTGGGCGCGGCACTCGCGGCCAGCCGACCGTCGAACGCCGTCGTCCATCTCCGCGGCGACCTCGGCGCCGGCAAATCGACCCTGGCCCGGGCCTGGCTGCGGGCCTTGGGCGTGACCGGGCCGGTGCGCAGCCCGACCTACACCCTGGTGGAGCGCTACCCGCTGGAGGGCGGCGGCGAGGCCCTGCACCTGGACCTGTACCGCATCGGCGACGCCGGCGAGCTGGAATTCCTGGGCCTGGACGATGCCGACGCCCCGCTGTGGCTGGTCGAGTGGCCCGAACGCGGTCTCGGGGCGCTTCCCGGGCCTGATCTGGAGGTCTCGCTGGCGGTCAGTGGCGTGGGAAGGGGTTGCCGCCTGGCTTTCCAGGGCCCTGCGGGCGCAGCTTGGCTGGCCACCTTCGAAGAACAATGCCGTTTGCGGGGGCTTCCTGAACCGTAGCCGCAGGAAGGGTGGGCAGGTGCCGGATTAATAAGGGAAAACCTGTTGCAAAGATCGCGACATGGTGCTTCACTTGCGCCCATGCGAGTCCGGGGAATCAACCTCCAACAAGTCCTCCTCGGCGCGGCCCTGCTGGCCGCGCTGATCTGGAATCTCGCGAAAGCTTCGGAAATCAATGATTTGCGCGTCACCGCAGGCCCGACGGGCACGCGGGCGGAACTGAAGCTCGACGCGCAGGCCGATTACAAGCTGATCCCGCTGTCAGGCCCCGACCGCCTGGTCGTGGACTTCCCGGGCAGCCGCGTCGCGCAGCGCGTGGCACCGCCGGCGGGCGCCGGCGTGGTCAAAGGCGTGCGCGTGGGCCAGCCGGAGCCGGGCACCACGCGCGTGGTCTTTGACCTGGCGATGCCGGTGGTCGCGCTCAAGCCCCGCTTCGAATCCGACGCTGATGGCGTCCGCCTCGTGCTCGAATGGCCGGGTGACCACGGTCCTGCCACGGCTGCGACCACTCCCGCGCCGGCCGCTGCCGGTGGCGCCGACCCGATCGCCCGGATCGCGGCCGCGACCCAGGCCGGCCCGCAGGCGGCCGAGGCCTCGGCTGCCGACACCGCGCGCGCTTCGGCCGAGGCGACCTCGCGCCTGATCGCGAATCTTCCGGCCGCGGGTGCCAGCGCGCCCACGGCCCCGTCCACGGCATCGCCGCAGCGGCCGCAGCCATCGAGCGACCCGTCGCCGCAGCAGGCGGTGCCGACCACCGTCGCGACCGGCGTGCCCACGCCGGTGCAGCGCGAGCCCGCGGCGCAGGCCGCCCCGCCGCCGCCTGCCGCAAAGCCTGCAGCCATCGGGCCCGCCCGTCCGCTGGTGATCGCCATCGATGCCGGCCACGGCGGCCAGGACCCCGGCGCCGTCGGCCCCACCGGCAAGCGCGAAAAGGACATCACCCTGGCCATCGCCCGCGAGCTGGCGCGCCAGGTCAATGCCACGCCAGGCCTCAAGGCCCACCTGGTGCGCGACACCGACGTCTTCATCCCGCTCAACCGTCGCGCCCAGCTGGCGCGCGCCGCCGGCGCGGACATGTTCATCTCGATCCACGCCGACGCCGCCGAAAACCGCAACGCCAAGGGCTCCTCGGTCTACGTGCTGTCGCTCAAGGGTGCGTCCTCGCAGCGCGCGCGCTGGCTCGCGGACAAGGAGAACGCGGCCGACCTGATCGGCGGTGGCAAGGTGGCGACGTCGGACAGCACGCTCACCAACGTGCTGCTGGATCTCACCCAGAGCGGGCAGATGAAGGCCTCCGAAGACGCGGGCAACCACATCCTGGCCGGCCTCAAGCGCATCGGGAACAACCACAAGCCGCACATCGAGCGCGCCAACTTCGCGGTCCTGCGCACTTCGGACATGCCGGCGATGCTGGTCGAGACCGCCTTCCTGTCCAATCCGGAGGAAGAGAAGCGGCTGATCGACCCGGCCTTCCAGTCCAAGGTCGCCACCGCCGTGCTCGACGGCGTCAAGACCTACTTCACCAGCCAGCCGCCGCCGGGCACGCTGTTCGCGATGCGGGCGGCTTCGGGTGGCGGTTCTTCGGCGGCGGCCAGCGGCGGCAGCCGCTGAGGGCGCGAAGCTCGCTTATCATCGGGGCTGGCCCCCATCGGCCCGGCGTGTTCCGCCGGGCGCGCGCAGTTCATTGAGCATCCGCCAGCTACCCGACATCCTGGTCAACCAGATCGCCGCCGGCGAGGTCATCGAACGCCCCGCATCGGTGGTCAAGGAACTGGTGGAGAACGCGTTGGACGCCGGTGCGCGCCGCGTCGACATCGACCTCGAGGAAGGCGGCGTGCGCCTGGTGCGCGTGCGCGATGATGGCCAGGGCATTCCGCCCGACGAGCTGCCGCTGGCGGTGTCGCGGCACGCCACCAGCAAGATCGCCTCGCTCGACGACCTGGAAGTGGTGGCCACGCTCGGCTTCCGCGGCGAGGCGCTGCCGTCGATCGCCTCGGTCAGCCGCTTCAGCCTGAGTTCGCGCCGCACGGGTGCCGACCACGGTGCCTCGCTGGCGGTCGACGGCGGCCGCGTGGGCGAGGTGGTGCCGAAGGCGCATCCACAGGGCACGACGGTGGAAGTGCGCGACCTGTTCTACAACGTGCCGGCGCGGCGCAAGTTCCTGCGCGCCGAGCGCACCGAGCTCGGGCACATCGAGGAATGGCTGCGCTCGCTGGCGCTGGCGCGGCCGGACGTGGAGCTGCGGGTCTCGCACAACGGCCGGCCGTCGCGGCGCTACCGCGGTGGCGAGGGCGAGGGGCTGCTGGAAGGCGAGGGCGGCGAGCGCCTGGTCGAGACCCTGGGCGAGGCCTTCGCCCAGGCCGCGCTGCGGGTCGAACACGCCACCGCACCGCGCCCGGCCGACGAGGGCCGCGACGCCGCGCCCGCGCTGCGCCTGCACGGCTGGATCGCGCAGCCGACGTACTCGCGCGCCAGCGCCGACCAGCAGTACCTCTACGTCAACGGCCGCGCGGTGCGCGACCGCAGCGTCGCGCATGCGGTGAAGCAGGCCTATGCCGACGTGCTGTTCCACGGGCGGCAGCCGGCCTACGTGCTGTTCCTCGAGCTCGATCCCGCGCGCGTGGACGTCAACGTGCACCCGGCCAAGCACGAGGTGCGCTTCCGCGATGCGCGCATGGTCCACGACTTCGTCTACCGCGCCCTGCACGAGGCGCTCGCCGGCACCCGCGCGGGCAACGCGCCGCTGGTGGCGGCCGTGAGCACGCAGGCCCAGGTCTCGCGCGAGCTGGCCGCGCGCGTGGGCGGCCAGTCGAACCTGTCGCTGAGCGGCGACGGCGCGCGCGACGCGATGGCGATGCTCTATGGCGGCGGTGTGGCGGGCGGCTTCGATGCCGGGGGCGCGGGTGCGCCGTCCGGCAGCGCCGTGGCCGACAGTGGCTGGTCGCTGCCCGGCCCGCAGGGCCCGATGCCGGATACTGGCGAGGACGGCATCCCGCCGCTCGGCTTCGCCGTCGCCCAGTTGCACGGCATCTTCATCCTCGCCGAGGCCGCCGACGGCATGGTCGTGGTCGACATGCACGCCGCCCACGAGCGCATCGGCTACGAGAAGCTCAAGGCCGCGCATGACGGCAGCGGCCTGCGCATCCAGCCGCTGCTGGTGCCGCAGACCGTGGCGGTGAGCGAGCGCGAGGCCGACATCGCCGAGCGCGAAGCGGCCACGTTCGCCGAGCTCGGCTTCGAGGTCTCGCGCACCGGCCCGCAGTCGCTGATGCTGCGCGGCGTGCCGGCGCTGCTGGCCCACGGCGACACCGAGGCCCTGCTGCGCGACGTGCTCGCCGACCTGCGCGAGCATGGGGAAAGCCGCCGCGTGCGCGCGGCCCGCGACGAACTGCTCTCGACGATGGCCTGCCACGGCGCGGTGCGAGCGCACCGTCGCCTGACCATCGCCGAAATGAACGCACTGCTGCGCGACATGGAGACCACCGAGCGCTCCGGGCAGTGCAACCACGGCCGTCCGACCTGGACGCGCTTCTCGCTCGCCGAAATCGATCGCTGGTTCATGAGGGGACGTTGATGACCGGATCCATCCCGCGCAGGGCCGCCACCACGGCCTGCCTGGTGTTCACCGCCGCGCTGGCGGCCTGTGGTTCGAGCGCGCCTGGCGCGGGCGATGGCGCCGGGGACGCCGCCGCGACGCAACCGCAAGCCAGCGCCGCACTGGCCGCGTCGGAAGCCGAATGGCGCGAAGAGCGCCGCGTGGGCCTGCTCGCGGAGGACGGCTGGACCAGCCTGGTCGGCCTGCACTGGCTGGAGCTGCGCGCGCACTACATCGGCAGCAGTCCCACCAGCGGCATCCGCCTGGCGCTGGGGCCGGAGAAGCTGGGCCTGGTGCAGCAGGAGAGGAGCAAGGTGTACTTCACCCCCGAGCGCGGCGTGGCGGTGACCGTGGACGACGCGCCGGTCACCGGCCGCGTGGAGCTGCACGACGATGCCGCCGAAGCCCCGACCGAGCTGCGCTTCGACGAAGGCCGTGGCCGCCTGTCCCTGATCACCCGCGGGGCGCGCAAGGCGCTGCGTATGAAGCATGCCGATGCACCGGCGCGCACCGGCTTCGGCCGCATCGACTACTGGCCCGTGGACGAAGCCTGGGTGCTTGAAGGGCGCTTCGTGGCGCATCCGCCGGGGCAGACGATCGAGGTCGCGAACATCGTCGGCGGTGTGGACCAGATGCCCAATCCGGGCGTCGTGGAGTTCAGCCGCGGCGGCGCGGACTATCGTCTCGAAGCCCTGGACGGCGGCGAGGGCGGACTGTTCCTGATCCTCGCCGACCGCACCAGTGGCCATGAAAGTTACGGTGCGGGCCGCTACCTGGATACCGCCGCGCCTGATGCGCAGGGCCGGATCATGCTCAATTTCAACCGTGCCTACAATCCGCCCTGTGCCTTCACCGACTTTGCCACCTGCCCGCTGCCGCCGCCGGACAACCGGCTCGACCTCGCCGTGACCGCGGGCGAGAAGGCCTATGCGAAGCCCGCGCCCGCCAATGCCGGCAGCTGACCCGTCACCACCTGTCACACACGAACGAAAGGAAGCCCATGTCCCAGACCCAGAACCGGGCGCGCGCGCCCATGATCGTTGCCGTGCTTGCCGCCATCGTCGCCGCAGGCGCTACCATCGCCGCGGTTGCGGCACCGGGCGGCGCGACCGCCGCGCAGACGGACGCGCCGAAGCCGGCCGCCGCGACGGAAGCCGCCAAGGCGCCGCCGGTGCCCCTGCTCTGGAAGGTGTCCGACGAGGACAACTCGCTGTACCTGCTGGGCTCGTTCCACCTGCTGCTGCCCGACGACTATCCGCTGTCGCGCGACGTCGACCTGGCCTTCGCCGATGCCGAGAAGCTGGTGTTCGAGATGTCGCCGGAGGAGTTGGCCTCGCCGCAGCTGGGGATCCAGATGGCGCAGGCCGCGATGCGCACCGACGGCAGTACGCTCGACGAGCAGCTCGGCCCGGAGCTGGCGGCGAAGCTGGCGGACTGGGGTACGCAGAACGCCGCCCAGCTGGCCGCGACCGGCATGACGGTCGAACTGCTGCAGCGCTTCGAGCCCTGGTTCGTGGGCATGATGGTGACCATCACCCAGATGACCGGGATCGGCTTCGACCCGGCCCTGGGCCTGGACGCGCACATGGGCGGCCTGGCGCAGAAGGCGCAGAAGCCGACGGCGGGACTCGAGAGCGGCGCCCAGCAGATCGCCTTCCTCGACGGCATGGCCCCGGCCGAACAGCTGCAGATGCTGGAGCAGGCGCTCGACCAGGCCGAAGCAGGCGCGGACCAGATGCTGGCCCTGCACGCGGCGTGGAGGGCGGGCGACGTCGAGGCGATCCTCGATGGCACGGTGGCGGAATTGCGCCGCGATTTCCCGGAGCTGTACCGGGCGATCAACGTCGAACGCAACGATGCCTGGGTACCCAGGCTCGAGGCGCGCCTGCGCGAGGACGGCGAGGACGACACCCTCGTGGTCGTCGGTGCCATGCACCTGCTGGGCAAGGACGGCGTGGTCGAGAAGCTGCGCGCGAAGGGCTACACCGTCGAGCGCGTGTGCTCGGTGTGCGCGGCGCCGTGAGCACGGATCCCCGCGAGCGTTACCACGAGGCGATCGAGGCGCTCAACCGTGGCGACTGGCGCACGGCACAGTCGCTGTCGATGGCGCTGCTGCGCGAGGTGCCGCCGCATGCTGGCGTGTGCTTCGTGGCCGGGGTCGCCGCCCGCGAGCTGCTGCAGATTCCGCTGGCGATCGAGCTGCTGGAGCAGGCCGTGCGGCTCAATCCCGCTCGTCCCGATTACTTCGCGCAGCTCGCGCGCGCGCTGGCACAGGCCAGCGAGCCTTCGCGCGCCTACCAGGCCGCCGAGCGCGGAGCGGCGCTGCCGGGCGCCGACGCCACCACGCTCGATGCGCTTGGCCTTGCCTATACCGCCACCCACGCGTACGCGAAGGCCGCCACGATGTTCCGGCATGCCGCCGAGATGGCGCCGGACTCGGCGCGGTTCCAATACAACCATGCCACCGCGCTGATCCATGCGGGCGATACCGAAGGTGCGGAACAGGCGCTCGACGCCTGCCTGCGCCTGGATCCCGGCTACTGGAAGGCCTATCTCTCCCGCGCCCAGCTGAGGCGCCATTCGCGCGGCGACAGCCACATCGACGAGTTGCGCCGCATCCGCGACGGCCTCGGCGACGATCCCATGGCGCTGCTGTGCATCGACCTGGCGCTCTCCAAGGAGCTTGAGGATTGCGGCGAGCACGAAGAAGCGCTGGATCGCCTGGTCGCGGGCAAGCGCGCCTGGCGCCGGCATTCGCCCGCCTACACCAGCGCCACCGACGAAGCCCTGTTCGATGCGCTCGTGGAGGCCTGCCCCTCAAGTCCGCCCGAGGCCGGCTGTGACAGTCAGGACCCGATCTTCATCATCGGCCTGCCGCGCTCGGGGACCACCTTGGTGGAGCGTGTTGTCACAGGCCACTCGCATGTGCATGCGGCGGGCGAACTGCAGAACTTCAGCGTCGCGCTCAAGCGCGCCAGCGGGAGCATGACGCCGACGGTGCTGGACCTGGACGTGGTCGCGCGGACCCGTGCTGGCCTGGACTGGGGGGCGCTGGGCGAGGCCTACCTTGCCAGCACGCGGCCGGGCACGGCGGTGAAGCCGCGATTCGTGGACAAGCTTCCGCACAACTTCCTCTACGCCGGCTACATCGCGGCGGCCCTGCCGAAGGCGAGCATCATCTGCCTGCGCCGAAACCCCATGGACAGCGTGCTTGGCAACTTCCGTCAGCTGTTCGCGCTCGGGTCGCCGATGTACGAGTACTCGTTCGACCTTCTCGATACCGCGCGTTACTACGTCCTGTTCGACCGGATGATGCGCAGCTGGCAGGAGCGCATGCCGGGACGGATCCTCGAGGTTTCGTACGAGGCGCTGGTCGACGATTTCGAGACGGGTGCGCGTCGCGTGGTCGATTTCTGCGGCCTGCCCTGGGAAGACGCCTGCCTACGTTTCGAGGAGAACCCGACGCCGGTGGCCACGGCCAGCGCGGTCCAGGTGCGTGAGCCGGTGAACCGGCGTGCCATCGGGCGCTGGAAGCGCTATGAACGCCAGCTTCAGCCGGTGCGTGAGCTGCTGGAAGCCGCGGGGATCGACATCGCCGACTGAGGCGGCGGGACCATCGCGATGCAGTCCACCGGGCAGACCGGCACGCATAGCCTGCAGCCGGTGCAAAGCGGTTCCAGGACCACGTGCATGCGCTTGCTGCCGCCAACGATCGCGTCGACCGGGCAGGCCTGGATGCACTTCGTGCAGCCGATGCAATCGGCCTCGATGACCAGTGCGACCTCGGGCGGGCGATGCTCGCCGAGGTCGCGGTCGTAGGGCAGGGGCGGCACGCCCAGCAGCTTTGCCAGCGCCCGGGCCCCGGCGTCGCCGCCGGGCGGACAGCGATCGACGGCGGCATCGCCGGCCGCCATGGCTTCGGCATAGGGACGGCAGCCGGCGTAGCCGCACTGGCCGCACTGGGTCTGGGGAAGCAGGCGGTCGAGGCGCTCGACCAGGGCCTCGGAGGCGCGTGCGCCCATGGCGGGCTCAGCGCACCGGCATACCGGGCTCGGCGGCAGCGTCCGCGCCCAGCAGCGCCAGTGCGCCGCCGTCGAAGCCGGCCGACAGGATCATGCCCTCGCTCAGGCCGAAGCGCATCTTGCGCGGCGCGAGGTTGGCGATGAACACCACGCTGCGGCCGACCAGGGCGGCGGGATCGCCGTAGCTGGCGCGGATGCCGGAGAAGATCTGGCGCCTGCCAAGGTCGCCGGCGTCGAGTTCGAAGCGCAGCAGCTTGTCGGAGCCCTCCACGGATTCGCAGGCGAGCACCTTGCCGATGCGCAGGTCGAGCTTCGCGAAGTCGTCGATACCGATGGTGGCCGGCGCGGCATCGGGCGCGGCCTGCGCCTCGGCGGCCGCGGCGGCCTTCGCCGTGGAGGCGGCAGCCTTCGCATTCGCGCCTGCCGCGGCCTTGCCCGTGGTGGTGGCGTCGGAGGGCTTGAGGTCTTCCTTGCTGGCTTCGGTCATGGCGGCGATCTGCTTCGGGTCGATGCGGGTGAACAGCGGCTGGTAGGCCTGGATGCGGTGGCCGGTGAGGGGCGCGTCGAGGTCTTCCCAGCGCGCCAGCGGCGCATCGAGGAAGCCGGCGACCTGCGCGGCCATTGCCGGCAGCACCGGCTGCAGCGCCCCGGCGAGCACGCGGAACAGGTTCAGCCCCTGGCTGCACACCGCCTGCAGTTCCGCGTCGGCACCGTCCTGCTTCGCGATAACCCAGGGCTTGCGCTCGTCGATGTAGCGGTTGGCCTCGTCGGCCAGGGCCATCACTTGGCGCAGCACGCTGGCGGGCTCGTTGCACTCGTAGGCCTCGCGCACCGGCGCCAGCGCGGTGACGAAGCGCGCGTACATCGCAGGCTCCGGCAGCGCGTCGGCGAGCATGCCGTCGAAGCGCTTGCCGATGAAGCCGGCGCAGCGGCTGGCGAGGTTGACGAACTTGCCGACGATGTCCGAGTTCACGCGGGCCACGAAGTCGGCGAGGTTGAGGTCGATGTCGTCGACGCCACCGGCGGACTTGGCCGCGAAGTAGTAGCGCAGCGCCTCGGCCGGCAGCCCGGCATCGAGGTACGTCCGCGCCATCACGAAGGTGCCGCGCGACTTCGACATCTTGGCGCCGTCCACGGTCAGGTAGCCGTTGACGTGCAGGCGCGTGGGTGCGCGCAGGCCGGCGCCGTGCAGCACCGCCGGCCAGAACAGGCCGTGGAAGTTGATGATGTCCTTGCCGAGGAAGTGGTGCATCTCGGCCTGGCTGCCGGCGGCGGTGAAGGCGTCGAAGTCGATGCCTTCGCGTTCGCACAGTGCCTGGAAGCTGGCCAGGTAGCCGATTGGCGCGTCGATCCAGACGTAGAGATACTTGCCCGGATGGCCGGGGATCTCGAAGCCGAAATAGGGCGCGTCGCGCGAGATGTCCCAGGCGCGCAGGCCGCCTTCGCCGTCGACCCACTCCAGCAGCTTGGCCTTGACCCCCGGTACGGCGACGTCGCCGGCCAGCCAGTCGCGCAGGAAGGCCTCGAAGTGGCCGAGTTCGAAGAAGAAGTGCTCGCTCTCGCGCAGTTCGGGCGTGGCGCCGCTGACCACGGAGCGGGGTTCGATCAGCTCCGTGGGCGAATAGGTGGCACCGCAGTGCTCGCAGTTGTCGCCGTACTGGTCGGCGGTGCCGCAGCGCGGGCAGCTGCCCTTGACGTAGCGGTCGGGCAGGAACATGCCCTTGACCGGGTCGTAGAGCTGGGCGACCGAGCGCCGGGTGACGTGGCCGGCCGCATCCAGGCGCTGGTAGATCGCTTCGGTGATCGCGCGGTTGCGGTCGGAGTTGGTGGAGTCGTAGTTGTCGAAGGCGACGCCGAAGTCGGCGAAGTCGCGCTCGTGCCCGGCCTGGATGCCGGCGACGAAGGCCTCTGGCGTGGTCCCGGCCTTCTCGGCTGCGAGCATGATCGGCGTGCCGTGGGTGTCGTCGGCGCAGACGTAGTGCACGGTGCCGCCGGCCATCCGCCGCGCGCGCACCCAGACGTCGGCCTGCACGTAGCCGACCAGGTGGCCGATGTGCAGGGGACCGTTGGCGTAGGGCAGGGCGTTGGTGACAAGCGCGGGGCGAGGCATGGCGTGCTGGGGTGCGGAGGGAGGCGGATTATCGCACGGCGGTCATCGCATGCCGGGCTGGCGCCCCCGGACCCGGTGAGGGAGTGGGGCCCCTGAACGACAAGGGCCCGGCGGTGGCCGGGCCCTGCATGGATCGGTGTCGCGCTTAGGAGGTCAGATCCGCTCCCAGACCTGCGACTTGCAGATGAAGGCCACGCAGCCGGAGACCTTCAGTTTCGCGCCGCCTTCGACCAGCTCCATCTTCGACTTGTAGACCTTGCCCTCGTCGGGTTTGAGGATGGTGCCGCCCGAGAAGCCGGAACGGTCGGCCTTCATGCCGCGGATGATCTCCATGCCGGTGATCGGCTTGCCCTTGCGGTCGTCCTTGCACTTGTCGCAGACGGGGTTGGGCTGGCTGGGATCGATCAGCTCGACGATGCGGCCGCTGTAGCTGCCATTGGCTGCCTGGGTGATCTCGACGATCGACTTCGCCTTGTTGGTCTCGTCGTCGATGGTTTTCCAGCGGCCGACGGGCGAGGCCTGGGCGAAGGCGACGGCGGGGAGGGCGAGGAGCAGGGGCAGGACAAGCTGGATCGGACGCATTCGAGACTCCGTGGGGTGCGGCCCCCGGGGCCGCGATGGGCAAGTTATACCGCAATGGTGGCCGATGCGGCGTCCACGGCGCTGCGCGCCGGAAAGCAGAGGGCCCCGCTTGCGCGGGGCCCCCTGGTGCTGCAGGAAACCGCTTGGCCCGATCAGCGGCCGAAGTGGTAACGGGCCTCCAGGTAGAACGCACGGCCGTACACGTTCCAGACTGAGCTGTTGTACGGAGCGCCGCTCGTATTCGGGTACGAGTCGTCGATCGGCGGCATCTTGTTGAAGACGTTGTTGACCAGCACCGAGAAGCTGAGCTTCTCGATCGGTGCCCAGGTGACCGTCGCGTTGTAGGTCGTGAACGAGCCGATCTTGTGGGACAGGGCCTCGCCGTAGCCATCGATGACGCGGGCGCGATAGTTCGGCGTCGCGCCGGTCCAGTTGGCGTACAGCGTGGACGACCAGTTGTTCTTCATCCACGTCAACGACGCGTCAGCCTTGCGCTGCGGATCCGAAGTCCACCACGGGCTGCGCAGCATGTCGACCATCGGGTCTTCCGCATACTGCTGGTACTCGTGGTTCAGCTTCTGCGTGTAGTTGGCGCGGACGTTGAACTCGCCCACCACGCCTGCGTCGAAGGCATAGTTGACGCCGGCGGTGAGCGCCTCGAGCGTCTGGCGCGAGACATTGACCTTCGGCGTGTAGATCTCGTTCACGTTGCCGGTGGCCCCGCGGGTGATCTGCGACAGGGTCATCTGGCAGAGCATCGAGTTGATGTCCTCCAGGCCGGTGCGGCAGCGGTATTCCTGCAGCAACAGGCTGTCGGGGCTCTGCTGGGTGACTTCGTCCTCGATGTCCCAGCTGTGGTAGTCGAGGCTGAACGACATGCGGTCGATCGGCGCCCAGACCACGCCCGCGCTCCAGACGTCGGCATTGATCGGATCGAGCTCGGTGCTGCCTTCCTGGATGCCGAACACCTGGCGGTTGGAGAAGGCCGCGGGGCAGCGCGTGGTGTCGCCCGGCTCGAAGCCCAGCTGCGCGCAGTTGTAGTAGTCGGTGACGAAGGTGTAGTAGCCGCTCTCGCCCTGGTAGAGGTCGGACAGGGTCGGCGAGCGGAACGCCGTGCCGTACTTGCCGCGGAGCAGCAGGGTGTCGCTCGGGCGCCACTCGAGGCCGAGGCTGTAGGTCGGCTTGTCGATCGTGCGGCCGGAGGCCTTGAACGAGTCGTAGCGGCCGGCCAGGGTCACGGTCAGCGGGTCGAGCACCGGCATGCGCAGCTCGGTCACGACGGCATAACGGTCGCGATCGCCACCACCGGCGACTGCGGTGGTGCCCCAGATGTCACCGTTGAGGTAGCCCGGATGCGGCGTGTAGTCCCAGGACTGCTGACCGTACTCCAGTGCCACGGCGATGCCGGCGTCGCCGCCGGGCAGGCCGAACAGGCTGGCATTGGTGACCTGTGCGCGGACCATCTCGTCCACGGTCTTGCTGCGCGACACGGCATAGCCGGTCATCGCGGCGAAGTCCTCGGGCGAGATCGGCTGGTAGAACGCCGCATAGTCGGGTTCGAAGATCGGGTAGGCGCCGAACAGCGGATCAACGCCCAGCTGCGGGCCGAGGACGCGATCCTGGAAGTAGTTGTTCATGGCCTCGGCCCAGCGGACCCAGCCGTGCTCGTTGAGCTTGTAGTCGGTGCGGGTGTAGCCGATGTCGTAGTCCCAGGCCGATTCGCCGAAGGTGCCGTTGATGCCGAGGGTGACGCGGGTCGATTCGCTCTTGTCCTGCTGCATCGAGTTGTTGAAGCCGCCCGGCCCCATGTCTTCCGGGGCGAACGCGCGCTGCAGGCCCAGGTAGGAACCGGACGGAAGCGTCGCAAGGCACGCCGGATCCGGATCCTCGCCGCAGAAGTACTCGCCGTACACCGTCGCGATATCGTTGCCCACACGCGGATCGAAGTAGTAGCCCCATCCGGGGCCGGTGCCCCACCAGGTGTAGTTCGAGCCGACGTGGTACTTGACGGTCTCGCGGCTGTACAGCGCGCTGGCGTACAGCTGGGTGGAGTCGTTGATGTCGAAGGTCAGGTTGCCGTAGGCCTGGGTGGCTTCCTTGGCGTTGAGCAGGGTGCGGTAGCCGGGGCTGTTGTACGAGCCGCAGTAGTAGCCGTCACCGAAGCCCGGACGCTCGACCATGCCTTCGCCGCCGTCGAACAGGTGCTCGACGTTCGAGCAGTTGTTCGGGTCCAGCCACTTGTAGCTGGTGAACGGGCTGTGGACCAGGAAGTCACGGCTGGCGGGACGCGCGCCCTGGCCGCCATCGAAGTAGGTGCTGGTCATGTCGCGCTGGTAGCCCCAGATCGCGCTGCGATCCTCGTACTGGCCACCAAGCAGGATGTTCAGGCGGTCGTCGGCTGCTGAGAAGCCGGTGGCGACGCTGGCGCGGAAGCTGTTGCCGCCGCCCTCGCTGTAGCCGCCGCCGCGGATGTTCAGCGCGACGCCATCCATGCGCTTCTTCAGGATGATGTTGATCACGCCCGCGATCGCGTCGGAGCCATACAGCGAGGACTGGCCGCCGGGCAGGATCTCGATGCGCTCGATCAGATCGATCGGAATACCGCTGATGTTGTTGAAGGTGTCGGAGCCGTTGTACAGCGCCGGGTAGTTCGCCATCGGGCGACCGTCGATCAGATACTTGACGTAGCCGGGCGGCAGGCCGAACAGGCTGACGGTCTCGGCGCCCTGGGTGAACGAGGCGGACGACTGCGCGCCCTGCACGCCACCGGTGGCGAACGAACTCTTCTGCAGCACGTCGGAGACGCTGGTGAAGCCGCGAGCCTGGATATCCTCGGCCGTGATCACGGTGACCGGGGTGAAGGTCTCGATCTCCGTCTGCGGAATCAGCGAGCCGGTCACGGTGACGCGGTCGAGTGTCGTGGCGCTGCTGGAAGTGGTGGTGCTCTCGTCCTCGGTGGCCTCCTGGGCCATCGCGAGGCCCGAGACGGACATCGTCAGTGCGGCGACGAGCGCCACGCTGAGCGAATTGGGCTTGAGGCCGTTACGGCTCTGTTCAGTCATTGCTGATCCCCTGCGCTTTAATAAATATCTGTTTTTATTGGGTTTTTATCCCGATTGAATGCCGTTGCCCCCCTCCCTGGGCGCCGCGGTCAATCGGAACTTAACACGCACTTAACCGTATTGCCATAGTGCTGTGGTCCGTATAAAAGCCGCCGGCTTTTGCCTGAATTCGCGATGGGAGGGACATTGGAGCAAGCTATGCGCCCCAGTACCGATGCCGAGACCGCAGGAGAAGAAGTGCAGACCTCAAGCAAGCAGGCCCAAGCCGGCGCGCGGGTACCCGCCCACGCAGTCCAGGGGGCCCTCAGGCCGCTGCCGCGGGTCCGCAACATCCTTGCCATCGGCTCCGGCAAGGGCGGGGTCGGGAAGTCCACCACCGCGGTCAATCTGGCGCTGGCACTGGCTGCCGATGGCGCGCGGGTCGGCATCCTCGACGCCGATGTCTACGGCCCCAGCATCCCGACGATGCTGGGCCTGTCGGGTCGGCCGGAGAGCCCCGACAACAAGTCGATCCTGCCCATGCGCGCCCACGGCATCGAGGCCATGTCGATCGGACTGCTGGTCGAGCAGGACACGCCGATGATCTGGCGCGGTCCCATGGCCACCTCGGCGCTGACCCAACTGCTCAACGACACCCTCTGGGGCGGCGACGAGGGCCTGGACTACCTCATCGTGGACCTGCCGCCGGGCACCGGCGACATCCAGCTGACCCTGGCACAGAAGATCCCGGTGGCCGGCGCGGTGATCGTGACCACGCCGCAGGACGTGGCCACCCTGGACGCGCGCAAGGGCCTGAAGATGTTCGAGAAGGTCGAGGTCGCGGTGCTGGGCCTGGTCGAGAACATGGCCGTGCACGTCTGTTCGAACTGCGGCCACGCCGAACACATCTTCGGCGAGGGCGGGGGCGCGCGCATGGCGGAGCAGTATGGCGTGCCGCTGCTGGGTTCGCTGCCGCTGGAGCGGGCGATCCGCGAGCACGGCGACGCCGGTACCCCGGTGGTGCTGGCGGCGCCGGATTCGCCGGCGGCCGCGGGCTACCGGGCACTGGCCGTCAGGCTGGCCGAAGAGCTGGCGAAGCGCCCGCGCGCGCCGGCGACGATTTCCGCGTCCCTGCTTTGAGGGCGCGGTGCCGGGCGGTCCGTGCGACGGATGCCGTCCCGGTCGCCTTTCCCTACAATCGCGGATCTGCCCCGGCCGCTCCAGTCGCCGGGTCTCACACCCGGGAGCCGCATGAGCATCAAGTCCGACCGCTGGATCCGTCGCATGGCCGCCGAACAGGGCATGATCGAGCCCTTCGAGCCCGGCCAGGTCAAGTTCGCCTCCAAGGGCGGCGCCGGCGACGAACGCATCGTCAGCTACGGCACCTCGAGCTACGGCTACGACGTGCGCTGCTCGCGCGAGTTCAAGGTGTTCACCAACATCAATTCGACCATCGTCGACCCGAAGCACTTCGACCCGGGCAGCTTCGTCGACATCGAGGCCGACGAGTGCATCATCCCGCCGAACTCGTTCGCGCTGGCGCGCACCGTCGAGTACTTCCGCATCCCGCGCGACACCCTGGTGGTGTGCCTGGGCAAGAGCACCTACGCGCGCTGCGGGATCATCGTCAACGTCACCCCGCTCGAACCCGAGTGGGAGGGGCACGTGACGCTGGAGTTCAGCAACACCACGCCGCTGCCGGCGCGCATCTACGCCAACGAGGGCGTGGCGCAGATGCTGTTCTTCCAGTCCGACGCCGACGACGTCTGCGAGACCTCGTACAAGGACCGCGGCGGCAAGTACCAGGGCCAGACCGGGGTCACCCTGCCGCGCACCTGAGCCTTCAGGTCAGCAGCGCGGACTGCAGTTCGCGCACGCGTTCGACCAGGGCTTCGGGCGCGTAGGGGCGCGCGGCAACCCGCCCCCAGACCGGCGCCGGCCAGGCCGGGTCGTGTTCGAAGCGGGCGATGACGTGCACGTGCAGCTGCGGCACCAGGTTGCCCAGCGCGGCGACGTTGAGCTTGTGCGGCTGGAACACGTCGAGCAGCAGCTGCTCGCAGCGGGCGATCTCCTCCATCAGCACGACGCGCTGCTCCGGATCGAGATCGGTCAGTTCGCGTGCGCCGGGCACGCGCGGCACCAGCACCAGCCAGGGGTAGTTGTCGTCGTCCATCAGCTGCAGGTCGCTGAGCTTCAGGGCGGCGACCGGATGGCTGTCGGCGGCGAGCTGCGGGTGCATCGCATAGGGTCCGGGTTGCGGTGGACTGTGCCTGGACATGCCTGCCTCCTGTCAGTGGCCCGCGGCGGACGCGAACGCGCGCCGCAGGAAGTCGAGGGTTCGGGTATGCGCCAGCCGCGCGCTGGCGGCGTCGTGGTGGCGCGGGTCGACGTCGCGGTTGAAGCCGTGGCCGGCGTCGTAGACGTGGATGGTGGCGGCAGGCTGGGCGTGGCGGTGGGCCTCGATGTCGGCGGCCGGGATGCTGTGGTCGCGGGCGCCGAAGTGGAACAGCATCGGTGCCCGCAACGGCTCGTCGAGGAAGGGCACGGTGCGCGCGCCGTAGTAGCTGGCCGCGGGCAGGCCGAGGCGGGTGTTGGCGAGGTAGGCGACGCTGCCGCCCCAGCAGAAGCCGACGACGCCGATGTCGCCGTCTCCGGCATCGGTACCGCCGCGGCCACCAGGCGCGGCTTCGGCCAGCAGGCTGCGCAGCTGCGCGGCGGCGGCCTCCACGATGGCCACCGCGCGCTCGAAGCCCAGGGAGGCGGCCAGGGCGCGGCCGCCCTCGAAGCCGGCCTCGTCGTAGGCCAGTTCGACGTCGCGCTCCACCGGGTCGAACAGCGCCGGGGCCAGTGCGAGCAGACCTTCGCGGGCGTAGCGGTCGGTGACCGCGCGCATGTGGGCGTTGACGCCGAAGATCTCCTGGATCACCACCAGGCCACCCAGCGGCGCCCCGTCCGGCCGCGCCAGCCAGGCGCCGACCTCGCCGATCCCGGGAACCTCGAGCCTGGTACGCATGCCCATCGCCAGCTCCGCTGCCGGCCGGGCGGGCCGGCCTTCGCCACGGATTCTAGCCCCGTGCCCCTGCAGGCGCCGCCCCGGGGGCGGCCCGCCGGGTGGCCGCTATAATCGCGGCGCGAAATCCACCTCCGGCCGGCGATCCCGCGGCCCAGCAGCGAGCCCAGCGCCAGCGCATGTCCACTCCCTCCGTTTCCGCCGCCAGCCCCCGGGTCGGCTTCGTCAGCCTTGGCTGCCCCAAGGCCCTGGTCGATTCCGAGCGCATCCTCACCCAGCTCCGGGTCGAGGGCTACGAGCTGTCGCCCAGCTATGACGATGCCGACGTGGTGGTGGTCAACACCTGCGGCTTCATCGACTCCGCGGTGGCCGAGTCGCTGGACGCGATCGGCGAGGCCATGGCCGAGAACGGCAAGGTGATCGTGACCGGCTGCCTGGGCAAGCGCGCCGACGTGATCCGCGAGGCGCACCCGGGCGTGCTTTCGATCAGCGGCCCGCAGGACTACGCCAGCGTGATGGACGCGGTGCACGCCGCGCTGCCGCCCAAGCACGATCCCTTCGTCGACCTGGTGCCCGCGCCGCGGCTGGCCGCCGAGGACTACGCCGACGGCATCAAGCTGACGCCGAAGCACTATGCCTACCTGAAGATTTCCGAAGGCTGCAACCACCGCTGCAGCTTCTGCATCATTCCCTCGATGCGCGGCGACCTGGTCTCGCGCCCGGTCGATGAAGTGCTGCGCGAGGCCGAGCGCCTGGTGCGCGGCGGCGTGCGCGAGCTGCTGGTGGTGTCGCAGGACACCTCGGCCTACGGGGTCGACCTGCGCTATGCCGCGCGCACCTGGCAGGGCAGGGAGTACCAGACGCGCATGAAGGCGCTGTGCGAAGGCCTGTCGGAGCTCGACGCCTGGGTGCGCCTGCACTACGTCTACCCGTATCCGCACGTCGACGACGTCATCGAACTGATGACGCAGCACAAGGCCGACGGCACGCCGCGGCTGCTGCCCTACCTCGACATCCCGTTCCAGCACGCCAGCCCGCGCATCCTGAAGCTGATGAAGCGCCCGGGCGCGGTCGAGCGGACGCTGGAGCGGGTGCAGTCCTGGCGCGCGGCCTGCCCGGAGCTGACCGTGCGCTCGACCTTCATCGTCGGATTCCCGGGCGAGACGGATGCCGAGTTCGAGGCCCTGCTGGACTTCCTGGACGAGGCGCAGCTGGACCGCGTCGGCGCCTTCGCCTATTCGCCGGTGGAGGGCGCGGCGGCCAACGCGCTGCCCGACCCGGTGCCGGAAGAGGTAAAGCAGGAACGGCTGGCGCGCTTCATGGCGCGCCAGGCGGAGATCTCCGCGCAGCGCCTGGAGGCGAAGGTCGGCACGGTGCAGCGCTGCATCGTCGACGCGATCGACGGCGACCTCGCGATCGCGCGCTCGATGGCCGATGCCCCCGAGATCGACGGCCTGGTGCAGGTGCAGGATGGCCGCGAGGCCGGCCTGCGCCCGGGCGAGTTCGCCGACATCCGCATCATGGGCAGCGACGAGCACGACCTGTACGGCGAAGTCGAATACAACGACTGAGCCGGCAGCCGAACCGGGGCAGGGAACGCGTCAGTCCGCGGGATAATCCACCGCGACCAGCACGAAGCCGCGGCGCCCACCGGGAAGCTCCGCTTCCACTTCGTCGTCGACCCGCTTCTTCAGCAGCGCCCGCGCAAGCGGCGAGTCGATGCTGATCCAGCCTTTGGCGGCATCGGTCTCGTCGGGTCCGACGATGCGGTAGGTCGCGGATTCGCCGCTGTCCACGTCCTCGACTTCGACCGTGGCGCCGAAGTACACCGCGTCCGGATCGGAGGGGACGGTGTCGACCACACGCAGTTCCTGCAGCCGTTTCGACAGGTAGCGCACCCGGCGGTCGATCTCGCCGAGCTGCTTCTTGCGGTAGGTGTACTCGGCGTTCTCCGAGCGGTCGCCCTCGGCCGCGGCGGCGGCGAGCGCGCGCACCACTTCGGGCCGGCGCAGGCGCCAGAGTTCGTCGAGTTCGGCCTTCAGGCGCGCGTGCCCGCCCGGCGTGACCAGGGCGGTGGCCTTCTCGGGCGGCGGTCGCCAGCGTCCCAAGGCGGCGTCAGCGGGCCGCGGCCGGGCTGCCGCGGCGCAGCGACGGCCCGCCGTCCTCGGGCGCGAGTTCGTCGTGCGAAGGCATGGCGTATCGGCGTCGTGGCTCATCCGCGACGTGCGGGACGAGCAGCAGCTGGCCGCTGCCGGGTTCGAGCGACCACAGGCCCTCCGATTCCGCGGCTCCGCCTGCGGGCTTGCTTTCGCGCAGGCGGTAACGGCCGTCCACGCCGATCACCAGGTCGACGCCTTCGGTGCTGAAACCGCCGGAAAAGCCTTCGACGTCGAAGTCCGGATCCGGCGAAGGCGCTGCGGCATCCGGCGACACCGTGTCGAGGGACGCCTGAGCGGTATCCGCAGCGTCATGCTGGCAGCCGGCGAGGATGGAAAGTGCAGCGGCAAGCAGCGCCGCGGACACCCGATTGGAAGACATGCGACAAACCCGTCTGGACTGCGGCCAGTGTCGCCGTCGGCCCGTGGTGGCAGCGTGGACCGGGCACGGGCCCGGGTAGGGTGCCGTTCACTTTTTGCCGGTGATGCCGCCGAAGATGCCGCGCAGGATCTGCCGCCCGATCTGGTTGCCCACGGTGCGCGCGGTCTGCTTGGCCATGGTCTCGACCATACCCTGGCGGCGCCTGGTGCCGAACACCGCGTCCTTCACCGACTGCGCGAAGCCGCCGCCTGCCTCCTGTTCGTCCTGCTTCGCGGTGCGGGCCTTCGGCGCGTTGGCCTGCTCGGCCATGGCCTCGGCCTTCTTCGACAGGATCTCGAAGGCGGATTCGCGGTCGACCGCGGTGTCGTACTTCGCGCCCACCGGGCTGCCGGCGCGCACGCGCTCGCGCTCGGCCTCGGTGATCGCGCCCATGCGGCAGCGCGGCGGCGCGACCAGGGTCTGTTCCACCGGCATCGGCGCGCCCTTGCCCTGCAGCGTGGACACCAGGGCCTCGCCGGTGCCGAGCTGGCCGATGGCCTTGGCCACGTCCAGCCCGGGGTTGGCGACGAAGGTCTCGGCCGCGGTGCGCACCGCCTTCTGGTCGCGCGGGGTGTAGGCGCGCAGCGCGTGCTGGACGCGGTTGCCGAGCTGGCCGAGCACGTTGTCGGGCACGTCGTCGGGGAACTGCGAGCAGAAGTACACGCCCACGCCCTTGGAGCGGATCAGGCGCACCACCTGCTCGATGCGCTGCAGCAGGGCGGCGGGTGCGTCGTTGAACAGCAGGTGGGCCTCGTCGAACACGAAGACCAGCTTCGGCTTGTCGAGGTCACCGACCTCGGGCAGGGTCTCGAACAGCTCCGACAGCAGCCACAGCAGGAAGCTCGAATACAGCCGCGGCTTCAGGATCAGTCGGTCGGCCGCCATGATGCTCACCACGCCGCGGCCGTCCGTCGTGGTGCGCATGATATCGGCCAGCTCCAGCGCGGGCTCGCCGAAGAAGGCCTCGCCGCCTTCCTGCTCCAGGCGCAGCAGGGCGCGCTGGATGGCGCCGACCGACTGTGTGCTGACCAGCCCGTACTGGGTGGAGATGGCCTTGCGCTCCTCGGCCACCAGGGCGAGCAGGGCGCGGAGGTCGGCGAGGTCGAGCAGCAGCAGGCCGCGGTCGTCGGCGAGCTTGAACACGATGTCGAGCACGCCCGACTGGGTGTCGTTGAGCTCGAGCATGCGCGCCAGCAGGGTGGGGCCGATCTCGCTCACCGTGGTCCGCACCGGGTGGCCGGACTTGCCGTAGATGTCCCAGAAGATGACCGGGCTGGCCTCGGGCGCGTAGCCGTCGACGCCGATCATCTCCGCGCGCTGGCGCAGCTTGTCGCCGATCTCGCCGGGCACCGCCAGGCCGGCCACGTCGCCCTTCACGTCGGCCAGGAACACCGGTACGCCGATCCGCGAGAAGCCTTCGGCCAGGGTCATCAGGGTCACCGTCTTGCCGGTGCCGGTGGCGCCGGCGACCAGGCCATGGCGGTTGCCGAACTTCGGCTGCAGGAAGACGCGACCGCCGGTGTCGGGCAGGGAATCGGGCTGGGTGACGGCCTTGCCGACGAGGATCGGGTCCATGGGGGCTCCTGTTCGTGATGCCCGGATTCTAGCGACAAGCCGCTGCACGGCGGTGGCCGGCACGGGGCCTTTGCGCTCGCGGGAGGCGGCCGCTACCCTGCCGGCTCGCTCCAGAAGTCCCGGTTGTCGAATGCTCCCACAAGCCCCCGTCCTGCGCCGCGTCGTGCTCGCCACGGCCGTCGCCCTGCTTGCTTCCCACGTTCCCGATGCCGCCGCCCAGTCCAAGCGCGACCGCGCCGCCGCCGAGGCGCTGGCTGAGCGTATGGCTGCCGCCGAAGCCCGCTACCGCGAATCGCTGGTGAAGGCGGCCAATGCCGATCCCGCGGCCATCGAGGAGGGCAACGCCGCGCTCGAGGACATGGAGGACGTGATGCTGGCCTGCGAGAAGCAGCGCGGCTGCCAGCTGGCCTCGATGCTGTCGGGCTGGAAGCGGCTGCTGAAGGCGCAGGCCGACGACGCCGCCGGCGTCGGGGAAGACGATTTCGGGCCCGACGGCCTGGACGAGGACGGCATGCCCACCGGCGACGTGCCCGAGGCCGCCAGCGCCGCGGCCCTGCTGAGCGAGGACGGCCAGCGCTTCGTGCGCATGGTGCAGTTCAATCCGGCGGTGCAGGAGGGCATCCGCCGCTGGCTGACCGACATGCGGGTCTCGCTCATCACCAGCCACGAGAACTACCAGTACATGCGCCACCTGATGGCCCCGGCCTTCGAGAAGCGCGGCCTGCCCGAGGCGTTGCTGTTCGGGATCATGGCGAAGGAGTCCAACGGCCGCGTCCACGCCGGTTCGCGCGCGGGCGCGGTAGGGCCGCTGCAGTTCATGCCCGCCACCGGCCGCCGCTTCGGCCTGGGGCCCGACGGCACCGGCTTCGACACCCGCTACGACCCGGCGCAGTCCGCCGATGCCGCCGCCGCCTACCTCAGCGAGCGCTTCGCCGAGTTCGGCAACGAGGTCGAGAAGTGGCTGGCCGCCTACAACGGCGGCGAGGGGCGCGCCAAACGCATCCACGACGCCAGCGGCGGCCGCCAGTTCTGGGACGCCGACGTCTACAGCCAGTTCCCCGCCGAGACCCGCGACTACGTGCCGATGGTGATCGCCGCGGCCTGGCTGTACCTGCATCCGCGCGAGTACGGCCTGAGCTTCCCGAAGATCGACGTGCGGCCGACGAACTTCGTGCTCGCGCGCCCGGCCTCGATCTATGAGCTGACCGTGTGCATGGGCGACAGCGGCAGCCGCAACGGCTACATGCGGCAGCTGCGCAACCTCAACCCGCGCTTCGAGGCCGACCAGGTCATCCCCGCCGGCGCCGTGCTCCAGGGCACCACGCGCATGGCCGCGCTGTACAAGCGCTGGTGCGCCCAGGGCCGCCGCGCCGACCTCGCGCACCAGCTGATGGGCAGCAGGACGGATTCGGCCCTGGTGCGCACCGGGCCGATCGAGGTGCTGCCGGCGTCGGGCCCGGTCACGGTCGCCACCGGCGTGCCGACCCGCACGTCGGCGCCGCGCCAGCACCGCGTCGCACGCGGCGACACCCTGGCCAGCATCTCGCGGCGCTATGGCTGCGACTCGAAGCGGCTGGCGCAGGCCAACGGCCTCAAGGCGCCGGCCTATGCCATCCGCACCGGCCAGCAGCTGCGCCTGGAGGGCTGCAGCCGCTGAGCGGGGCGGCGCGCTCGTGCGTCGCCTGCCACACTGCGCGCATGCGGCTGAGCTTCGACAACGCGGTCCTGCGCGAGCTTCCCGGCGATCCGGAGGCTGGGCCGCGCCTGCGCCACGTGCAGGGCGCGGCCTGGTCGCGGGTCATGCCGACGCCGGTGGCGGCACCGCGGCTGGTCGCGCATTCGGCCGAGGTGGCCGCGCAGCTCGGAGTGGCGGTCGGGGACGTGGCTTCGCCGGCGTTCGCGGAGGTCTTCGGCGGGAGCGCGCTGCTGGAAGGCATGGATCCCTGGGCGGCGAACTACGGCGGCCACCAGTTCGGCCACTGGGCCGGGCAGCTGGGCGACGGTCGTGCGATCAGCCTGGGCGAAGCGGTGGCTGCCGACGGCACGCGCCACGAACTGCAGCTCAAGGGCGCCGGTCCGACCCCGTATTCGCGCAGCGCCGACGGTCGCGCCGTGCTGCGGTCGTCGATCCGCGAGTTCATCTGCAGCGAGGCCATGCACCACCTCGGCGTGCCGACCACGCGCGCGCTGTCGCTGGTCGCCACCGGCGAGGCCGTGGTCCGCGACATGTTCTACGACGGCCATCCGCGGCCGGAGCCAGGCGCGATCGTGTGCCGGGTGGCGCCCTCGTTCATCCGTTTCGGGACTTTCGAGCTGCCGGCTTCGCGCGGTGACCTCGACCTGCTGCGCGCGCTGGCCGAATTCTGCGTCTGGCGCGACTTCCCCTGGCTGCTGGGCGAGCAGGCGGGCGCGGGGGCGACGGGATCCGGTGCGGGGCGGTCGCTGTCGGAGCTGCGCGCGACGAAGGCCTTCGACGAAACACTGTTCGCGCGCTGGTTCCACGAGATCTGCGTGCGCACGGCCGCTCTGGTCGGGCATTGGATGCGCGTGGGCTTCGTCCACGGCGTGCTCAACACCGACAACATGTCGATCCTCGGGCTCACCATCGACTACGGCCCCTACGGCTGGATCGACGACTACGACCCGGAGTGGACGCCCAACACCACCGACGCCCAGGGTCGCCGCTACCGCTACGGCTGGCAGCCGCGCGTGGCGCACTGGAACCTGGGGCGGCTGGCCGGCGCGCTGTCGCCGCTGTTCGGCGATGCCGCGCCGCTGCAGGCGGGACTGGATGCCTACGCGGCCACCTGGGCGGAGTGCGAGCGCGACAACGCCTGCGCCAAGCTCGGGCTGGAGGACTGCCTGGACGGCGACCTCGTCCTGATGCGGGAGCTGCAGGCCCTGATGCAGCGGGCCGGGGCCGACATGACGCGTTTCTTCCGCGCGCTGTCCGATGTCGACGTCGATGCGGAGGCGCCGGGGCTGGAGCCGCTGCGCGATGCGTTCTACGCACCGGCGCGGCTGGCGGAACATGCCGATGCGCTCGGTGACTGGCTGGCGCGCTACGCCGCCCGCTGCCGCGCCGGCGGCCTGCCGCGGGAGGCGAGGGTGGCGCGCATGCACGCCGCCAACCCGCGCTACGTGCCGCGCAACTACCTGGCCCAGCAGGCCATCGACCGCGCCGAGGCCGGCGACGAGGCCGGCATCGCGGAGCTCCTCGATGTGCTCCGTGATCCGTACGGCGAGCAGCCCGGCCGCGAGGCCTACGCCGCCCTGCGCCCGGACTGGGCGCTCGACCGCGCCGGCTGCTCGATGCTGTCCTGCAGTTCCTGAGCCTCGGGCCGGGCGCCGAGCACCGGTAGAATGCGCGCATGCCCCTGATCACACTGAATGCCGTCGACTACAGCGTCGGCGGCCCGCTCCTGCTCGAGAAGGTCGAGCTGGCCATCGAACCTGGCGAGCGCATCGCCCTGATCGGCCGCAACGGCGCCGGCAAGTCCACCCTGATGCGCCTGCTGTCGGGCGAGATCAGGCCCGACGACGGCGACATCCGCCGCGACGGTACGGTGCGCGTGTCGCGGCTGGAGCAGGAAGTGCCAGCGGGCGCCTCGGGCACGGTCTTCGACGTCGTAGCCGGGGGCATGGGCGAGCTGGGCGCCTGGCTGGCCGAGTTCCACCACCTCAGCCACGGCGAGCACTTCGACGCCGACGCCATGTCCGCCGTGCAGGCGAAGATCGACGCCGCCGATGGCTGGGCGGCCGACCAGCGCGTCGAGGAAACCCTGCAGAAGCTCGACCTCGACGGCGAGCTGGTCTTCTCCGAGCTGTCCGGCGGCATGAAGCGCCGCGTGCTGCTGGCGCGCGCGCTGGTCTCGGCGCCCGACCTGCTGCTGCTCGACGAGCCCACCAACCACCTCGACATCGCCGCGATCGACTGGCTGGAGACCTTCCTCAAGGGCTGGTCGGGCGCGCTGGTGTTCGTGACCCACGACCGCCGCTTCCTGCGCGCGCTGGCGACGCGGATCGTCGAGATCGACCGCGGCCAGGTGACCAGCTGGCCGGGCGACTGGGACAACTACCTGCGGCGCAGGGAGGAGCGGCTCAACGCCGAGGCGCAGGAGAACGCGCGCTTCGACAAGCTGCTGGCGCAGGAGGAGGCCTGGATCCGCCAGGGCATCAAGGCCCGCCGCACCCGCGACGAGGGCCGCGTGCGCCGCCTGAAGGCGATGCGCAACGAGCGCGCCGAGCGCCGCGAGCTGACCGGCAACGTGCGCATGGAGACCGCGCAGGCGGCGGCCTCGGGCAAGAAGGTGATCGAGGCCAAGGCGGCGTCCTTCGCGTTCGGCGACCGGGTGATGGTGCGTGACCTTTCGACCACGATCCTGCGCGGCGACCGCATCGGCCTGGTCGGCCCCAACGGCAGCGGCAAGACCACGCTGCTGAAGCTGCTGCTGGGCCAGCTGCAGCCGCAGTCCGGCGAGATCCGCATCGGCACCCAGCTGCAGGTCGCCTATTTCGACCAGTACCGCGCCACCCTGCGCGAGGACTGGAACGCGCTGGAGAACGTGGCCGAAGGCCAGGACTTCGTCGAGATCGGCGGCAAGCGCAAGCACGTGATCGGCTACCTGCAGGACTTCCTGTTCACGCCCGAACGCGCGCGCGCGCCGATCACCCGGCTGTCGGGCGGCGAGCGCAACCGGCTGCTGCTGGCGAAGCTGTTCGCGCAGCCCTCGAACCTGCTGGTGATGGACGAACCCACCAACGACCTCGACGTCGAGACCCTAGAGCTGCTGGAGGAACTGCTGGCCGACTATGCCGGCACCCTGCTGCTGGTCAGCCACGATCGCGACTTCCTCGACAATGTGGTGACCTCGGTCCTGGTCATGCAGGACGGCGGCGAAGGCCGCGTGGGCGAGTACGTGGGCGGCTACAGCGACTGGCTGCGGCAGCGGTCGCAGCCGGCAGTGCCGGCCCCCGCGGCCGGCAAGGACGTCGCGGCGGCGCCGAAGCCGTCGCCTCCCGTTGCACCCGCGCCGGAACGGAAGAAGCTCAGCTACAGGGAAGCCCGCGAGCTGGAACAGTTGCCGGCGCGGATCGAGGCACTGGAGGCACGGCTGGCCGCGATGACGGCTGCGCTGTCGGATCCGGCCTTCTTCCAGGGCGAAGCTGCCGCCATCACCGCGCACAATGCGGCGATGGCGGTAGCCCAGGCGGAACTCGAGGCCACCTACCTGCGCTGGGAAGCGCTGGAGGCGGCCTCGGGCTGATGCGCCGGACGATCAGTTCTGGGAGGGAAATATCCCGATGTGGCAGATCGAGTAGGTCATGTCGTTGGGGGTCACGGGGCGCAGGTCGGGCAGGGCGAAGGTCGTGCTCCCGTTGCCGCCATAGGTCGTGCCGAGCAGCGAGAACAGTGCCTGGTTCTGGCTGATCGGCAGCAGCCGGCCATCGGCCCGGAGACCCTGCACGACGCGCCCCGCGGTGAGGATGATCTCGCCGATGTAGCACTCGCGGCCCCAGCCTTCGATGCCGGTGCCGGTCCGCTGGCCGAAACGCGTCGAAAGCTCGGAGTTGCCCGGAGGCCCCTGCAGGCCCTGAGGCCCCTGAGGCCCCTGAGGCCCCGCAGGTCCCTGCGCTCCAGTGGCGCCGGTGGGCCCTGCTTCGCCTGGCGTTCCCTGCGGCCCCGCCGCACCGTCCACGCCACGCGGACCGACTTCTCCCTGCAGACCTTGCGTACCCGCGGGACCGGTTTCGCCCTGCGGGCCCACGGGTCCGGCCGGTCCCGTCGCACCGGTCTCGCCTTGCGGACCCATGGGGCCAGCTTCGCCCTGCGGGCCCACGGGTCCGGCCGGTCCCGTGGCGCCGGTCTCGCCTTGCGGACCCATGGGTCCGGCTTCGCCTTGTGGGCCCACGGGTCCCGCTGGTCCCGTGGCGCCGGCCTCGCCTTGCGGACCCGTGGGTCCGGCTTCGCCCTGTGGGCCTGCGGGGCCGGACGCTCCTGTCGGACCGGCCGGGCCGACAGGACCGATCGGTCCCGCCTCGCCAGCGGGGCCCTGCGGACCGACCGCACCGATCGTCAGTGCGTACTCCGCGCTACCGCTGCCGCGAGTGTTCGCCACGCGCAGCAGGTAGTCTCCCGCCGGGGGCAGGCCGCCGGCGAGGCGGCAGGTGAGTGCCCTCGACAGGGGCGCCGCCGGCTGGCAGGACGCGCTGATGTCGCCGGGTTCGCCATCGGCGCCGAGCCGCACTGACAGATCGCGACGCAGCGTGGGCAGGTTACGGCCGACGATGGCGATGGCGTCGATGTCGTCCATCACCACGACGGTTTCGATGGTGGGTGAATCGTAGGTGCCGGCGGCAAGCGCGGCGCCGGGCAGGAGTGTGATCGCGAGCGCGGACGCAATACGCCCGAGGACTGGACTGGACATGCTTGGTTCCCCCTGGAAGCCGCCCCGATGCGGGCGACCGCGACATGCTAGACCCCTTCGCGTCGTCGCGGAACAAGCGTGACACAGTGCCGGATCGAGACCCGGCGGAATGGCATGCACTTGTCGCTGGGAGCGATCGACGCCACCCTGCGCCCATGCAACTGACCGACCAAGCCGAAGTCCGGGAGCGCGAACTGCGCTTCGTCGCCCGCGTCCACCACATGCGGACCCTGGGCGCGGCGCTGTCGGCGTTGCTGGTCGCTTCGGTGCTCCACGGCAACGGTGCCCCCGCCTGGGCCTGGGCGCTGTGGGCGTTCAACGGCTTCGCCTGGCCGGTGCTCGCCAACCGGCTGACCCTGCGTTCGCCCGAGCCCGTGCAGGCGGCGCACCGCTACCTGATGATGGATTCCGCGGCTGCGGGCGCCTGGATAGCGATCATGCAGTTCAACCTGGTGCCCAGCGCGGTGCTGCTGGCGATGGTGACGATGGACAAGGTCGCCGTGGGCGGCTGGCGCTTCCTGGGCCGGGCTGCGCCCGCGCTGCTGCTGGCTTGTGGCGGGGTCTGGCTGCTGCAGGGCTTCCCGGTGTCGCTGGAGAGCAGCCTGCCCCAGATCCTGGCAACCCTGCCCTTCCTGTTCGCGTATCCGGTGGCGCTGGCCGCGACCACCTACGGGCTGGGGCGCAGCATTGCGGAGAGGAACCGGCAGCTGCAGTGCCTCAACCGCATCGACGCCCTGACCGGCCTGGCCAACCGTCGCGGCTGGAACGAGGCCATGGTGGCCGAGCTGGCGCGCCACGCGCGCACCCGTCGCCCGGCGGTGCTGATGCTGGTGGACGTCGACAACCTGAAGGACGTCAACGACACCAGCGGCCACCTCGTGGGCGACGAGGTGCTGCGCTGCGTGGCCTCGGTGCTGTCGTCGTGCACGCGCGAGATCGATACCCCGGCGCGCTACGGCGGCGACGAGTTCGGCGTGCTGCTGGCCGAGACCAACCTGCGCGGCGGGATGCGCGTGGCCGAGCGCGTGCGCACCGCCTTCCTCGAGCAGCGCCCGGCCGAGGCCGCGCGCGGCGATTGCACGCTGAGCATCGGCCTGGCCGAAGCCGACCTGTCGGTGGTCAACGCCGAGGAGTGGCTCAAGCGCGCGGATGCGGCGATGTACCGGGCCAAGGCCGCTGGTCGCAACCGCGTCGAGCCCGCCACGGTCGCGTTTGGCGGGGTGCGCTGAACGCCGCGCCTCAGCGCGGCTCGGTGGCGGTGCGCAGCACCGGATACACGGCGTAACGCTCGTCCCAGCTGGAGTGACGACGGTAGAACCACTCCAGGCGCTGGCGCGGGCTGGCGGCGAATTCCGCGTCCTCGGCCAGGCGGCGTTCGAAGGCCTGGCGCACCGCCGGATCGCGCAGCATTCCGCGGGCGACCTCTTCGGCGACGTAGTCCTCCATGTACTCCTTGCGCTCGAAGGCGTTGTTGAACAGGCCCCACTGCAGCAGTGAATCCGGCGCCTGCGGTTCGAGCAGGGCCATGGCCAGGCGCGCCCGCGGCTGGGCGATCGGTACGAACAGGGCGCTTTCGCCCACGGCCTGTTGCCCGGACGTCCAGGCACCTTCGACGGACAGCCGCTGGTGGCCTTCGACCGACTGGGCGGCGAAGTCGAACCGCTCGGCGCGGAAAGCCTCCACGTCCATCGAACGGGATCGGCCGATGCGCGAGTAGCGGACCCCGTGCAGGTCCAGCTTCGCGGCCACCATCCCGGAAAACGCGGCCGGGACGATGTAGCCGCCCAGCGGCGCGGTGACGGTGACGCTGGGCACGATCTCGTCGCGCAGCGGCATCTTCCACACCTCGGGCGTGCCTTCGTCGTAGCGGGTGACCAGGGCGCCGGAGACGTCCGAATGCGTGCGCGTCCAGGCGTAGCCGCGGAAGTCGACAGTGCGCACCCGGTCGGTGGCGGTCCAGTCCAGGGGCACGTCCTCGCCGGCGAGCGCCGCCGAGCGGGCGTCCGCAGCCGCGGCCGTCCGCAGCCAGTCGCGCCCCTGGCGTGCGGTCTGCTCGAGCATGCCCAGCACCAGGTTGCGGGTGATGCGCACGCGTACCGGATATTCCTTCCAGGAGTGGGTCTCGACCAGGATCCCGAAGCGGTTGCGCAGGGTGAAATAGCCGTGCGAGAAGCGCGGCGGCGACACCCCGTCGGCGATGCCCGATGACGGGTCGTCATGGGTTTCGAAGGACGGATAGAAGGGCAGGGGCAGGGATCCCTGCGCTGCCAGTCCGGCAAGCAGGGTGTCGCGCAGTGCCAGCCCGGCACGCGCGAGCTCCGGATCACCCGAGTGCAGCGGCTCAAGCTGGACCGAGATGTCGTGCTCGAACTGGGCGCCGTTGGTGGCGTGCAGGTCGACGTAGGCGATCGGGTCCCAGGCTTCGACCAGGCGCAGCATCGCCTGCATTTCGGGCGCGTCGGCCTTCAGGTAGTCGCGGTTGAGGTTGAGGTTGCGGGCGGTGGTGCGCCAGCCCGTCTCCTCGGGGCCGCGCTGGTTGGGGCGGTTCCAGGCGCCGAAGCGCTCGTGGCCGTCGGCGTTGAACACGGGGACGAAGACCAGCACCAGCCGTTCCAGCCCGTCACCCGCGGCTCCGTCCTCGAGCGCCTCGCGCAGGGCGAGGAAGCCGGCGTCCTTGCCGTCGGATTCGCCGGCGTGGATGCCGCCCTGGACCAGCAGTACCGGCAGACCGGCGGCGCGCGCGGCCTCGGGCGTCAGCGCGCCACTGCGCGAGGCCACCAGGGCCTTCATCGGCCGCCCCTCGGGCGTGGTGCCGAAGTCGACGCAGCGCACGGCGTCCGGGTGGCGGGCGGCGAAGGCAGCGCAGAGCTCGATGACTTCCGCGTAGCGGCCGGTGCGGACGAAGCCCGAGCGCTCGGATTCGGTCGTCAGTACCGGGATCGTGGCCGCGGGTTCCCGGGGGCTCCCGGTGCCTGCAGGGGCGGGGCCGGCCGCGGCCGCGGCGGTCGCCATGGCCAGCACAAGGGCCGTGGTGAGCGGGAAGGCGCGCGCCGGGCGCACTGCGGAGGGGATCGCCGGATCGGTTCGGGTCATGGGCATCTGGGCTGGGAAGGGGCTGAAGCGCCGCGGATCGTCCCATGATGACCGCTCGAGGCCCACCAACCAAAGCGCGGCGGAGGCCGATGCGTTAGCCTTCACGCTTCCGCCCGGAAGACCCAGACCCGCATGAGTACAGCCCCCGTTGCCACCGACGCCGGCAGGATGCCGCGCCAGATCCCCTACATCATCGGCAACGAGGCCTGCGAGCGATTCAGCTTCTACGGCATGAGGAACATCCTCATCCCGTTCCTGATCAGTTCGATGCTGCTGGCCTACCTGCCGGCCGGCCCCGAGCGCGAGGGCGCCGCGAAGGACATCTTCCACACCTTCGTCATCGGCGTGTACTTCTTCCCGCTGCTGGGCGGCTGGCTGTCGGACCGCTACTTCGGCAAGTACAACACCGTCCTGTGGTTCTCGCTGATCTACTGCGCCGGCCATGCCTGCCTGGCGCTGTTCGAGGACAACCGCAACGGCTTCTACACCGGCCTGTTCCTGATCGCGCTGGGCTCGGGCGGCATCAAGCCGCTGGTGGTGTCGTTCTGCGGCGACCAGTTCGACCAGAGCAACAAGTCCAAGGCCAAGGTGGTCTTCGACGCCTTCTACTGGATCATCAACTTCGGCTCCTTCTTCGCCTCGCTGCTGGCGCCGCTGCTGCTGCGCAGCTACGGGCCGGCGGTGGCCTTCGGCGTGCCGGGCGTGCTGATGTTCATCGCCACCTTCGTGTTCTGGCTGGGGCGGAAGAAGTACGTGAACGTGCCACCGTCGGGGCGCGACCCGGACTCCTTCCTCAACGTCGTGCGCACCGCGCTGCGCGAGCGCCGCGAAGGGCAGGGCAACGCCGGCTCGATGGTGGCCTGGACCGGCATCGCGGTCGCCGTGCTGATGCTGGTGCTGTGGGTGCTGAAGGCCGTGGGCGTGGCGCTGCCGTGGTGGCCGGACTCCTTCGGCTTCGTGATCACCGCCTGCCTGGCGCTGGGCGTGCTGATCGCGGCCGGCGGCTGGGGCGCCTCGCTGCAGCTCGACCGCGCGCGCGGCCGCCATCCCGACGCCGCGGTCGACGGCGTGCGCGCGGTGCTGCGCATCCTGATCGTGTTCGCGCTGGTGACCCCGTTCTGGTCGCTGTTCGACCAGAAGGCCTCGACCTGGATCATCCAAGGTCGGGCGATGGTGGTTCCGGAGGCCTGGTGGTGGCCGAACTTCCTGATCCCCGCGCCTACGGCACCAGCCGGGACAGAGGAATATTCCATGCAGATTTCGGCGTCAGCCGCGCAGATGCAGGCGCTGAACCCGCTGCTGGTGATGCTGCTGATCCCGTTCAACAACCTGGTGCTGTACCCGGCGCTGCGGCGCATGGGCTTCACCGTCACCGCGCTGCGGCGCATGGGCTGGGGCATCGCGATCTCGGGCGTGTCGTGGATCGTGGCCGGCGTGCTGCAGCTGTGGATCGACGGCGGCAGCGAGGTCTCGCTGGCCTGGCAGGGCCTGCCCTACCTGCTGCTGACCTTCGGCGAGGTGCTGGTGTCGGCCACCGCGCTGGAGTTCGCCTACAGCCAGGCGCCGCATGCGATGAAGGGGGTCATCATGGCCTTCTGGTACCTCACCAGCACCTTCGGCAGCCTCTGGGTGCTGCTGACCAACGCCGGCGTGCGCAATGACGCGGTGACCGCCGCCATCGCCTCCACCGGCATGAGCGAGAACGCCTTCCTGATGTTCTTCTTCGCGGCCTTCGCCTTCGTGGCGGCGGCGGCCTTCGCGGCCTATGCACGCAACTACCCCATGCAGGACAACTACCGCGTCAGCGGGGGAGCGGCCTGATGGGCGACGGCGTGGTCACCCTCGCGATCCTCGCGGTGACGGTGCTGGTGTCGTGGCAGGGCTTCGGCAACCGGCGCCTGCTGGAGCGGCTGCTGCTGTGGCCGCCGGCGGTCGCTCGCCAGCACCAGTACGACCGCCTGGTCACCCACGGCTTCGTGCATGCCGATTGGCAGCACCTGCTGTTCAACATGATCACGCTGTACTTCTTCGGCCGATACGTGGAGCGCATCTTCGCGCCCTACATCGGCCCCTTCGGCTTCCTGCTGTTCTACCTGTCGGCGATCCTGGTCGCGATCCTGCCGACCTGGCTGCGGCACCGCAACGATCCGGGCTACCGCAGCCTGGGCGCCTCGGGCGCGGTGTCGGCGGTGCTGTTCGCCTTCATCCTGGTGCAGCCCTGGACGCTGATCTTCGTGTTCTTCATCCCGGTGCCCGCGATCGTCTACGCCGTGTTCTACGTCGGCTATTCGATCTGGATGGACCGCAGGGGCGGGGACAACGTCAACCACAGCGCCCATCTATGGGGCGCGGGCTACGGCGTGCTGTTCACGGTGATCATGGAACCGCGCGTGGTCGAGGTATTCTTCGCGCGGCTGATGTCGCCGTCGTTCTGAATCAGGAGATCGATTCGCCGCCGGTGCCGATGCCGCCCTGGTCGCACTCGTAGGTCTCGAGCAGGCGGGAGTAGACCAGCGAATCGAGCTGGTTGAACTCGACGTTGTCGACGTCGCCGGAGCGGACGAGGTCGAACAGGCGGGTGACGGCTTCGTGTCCGGCGCTGGAGTCGATGGTGGTCGCCATGGCGGGCTCTCCGGGTTGTTTGCGTGACCTGTGACACGCATCAAGCGTGCCAATGCGCGCCCTGCACGAAGCCGAGGGGTGATGGTGACGTTCGGGGTCAGTCCCGGCCCGTGGCCGGCGGGCACTGACGCGGACCGGCCGTACTCACCGCGCCTGAATCCTTGGCGTGCTACCCATGGGAGCACCCCGACCCAATGGAGACTGCATATGGCCTTCACGCGTGCCCAGGCGACCGAACTGCTCAACAAGTCCGAGATGCAGCTGTTCGACGACAGTCGCGCCAACGCGCTGCGTGGCTTCGACCGCGCGGCCCTGGCGGGACGCGTGGCGCGCACCCGTGCCGCCCGCGACCGTGCCCGCGACCTGCTCAAGCGGCAGCGGCTGGCCGCGCGCAAGCGTGGTGACGGCAAGTCCGACGGCATCGCCGCGCGCACCGCGCGCAAGGAAGCCCTGTTGGTCGAGATCCTGGCGCGTTTCGTCGACGCCCGCCGCGACGCCCCGGGTACCGTAGTTAAGAAGGTAGCGACCAGGAAGGCTGCGACGAAGAAAGCCGCTGCGAAGAAAGCCGCTGCGAAGAAGTCCGCTACGAAGAAGACTGTCACGAAGAAGTCCGCCACCAGGAAGGCTGCGGTGAAAAAGGCCGCTGCCAAGAAGGCTGCCGTAAAGAAGGCGCCCGCGAAAAAGAGCGCCGCGAAGAAGACCGCCGCAAGGAAGGCGCCTGCCCGCAAGCCTGCCGCCCGCCGTGTATCCCCCGACGTCGCGCTGGAGAACACCCGCAAGCTGCTCGAAGCCAAGCACGAGCGCGACCGCAGCCCCCAGCCCTGGCAGTCGCTCGACCCGGCCGCGGACCACGTGCCCCAGGCCGGCTACCAGTCGGGACAGGCCGCGCACAAGGCCCAGGAACTGCACGCCGGCGAGTCCCGGATGGCCTCCATCCATGGCAGCATGTCCACGCGCGACCGCCGCAACCAGGGCAAGCGCGACCACCGCGGCGGCGACAGCGACTGAGAGGACCAGGCCATGAGCGCGATCGACATCACCCACCACGGCATCCCCGGTCGCTTCGTGGCCGAGGTCGACGGCCATGTCGCCAACCTCGACTACGAGATGGCCGACGGCATCATGCACATCACCCATACCCGGGTGCCGGAGGCGATCGGCGGCCGGGGCATCGCCGGCAAGCTGGTGGAGGCCGCTTTCCACCACGCACGAGCGGAGGGCTGGAAGGTCCGCCCGCTGTGTTCCTATGCCGAGACCTGGGTGCAGCGGCACCCGGAATACGCCGACCTGCTGGGCTGAGGCGGGCCGGGATCGCGCGCCCCGGCGCGCGATCTGGCAGACTTGCGCCCCTTTTCCGCGGGCCGGCGGCCGTCCATGCGCCTGAACAAGCACATCAGCGAAACCGGCGCCTGCTCGCGCCGCGAGGCCGACCGGCTGATCGGCGAAGGCCGGGTGACCGTCAACGGCATCCGCGCCCGCATCGGCGCCGAGGTCGGCGAGGGCGACCAGGTCCTGGTCGACGGGCAGCCGCTGAAGGCGCGCAGCGCCGCCCCCGGCAAGCGCCGCCACGTCTACATCGCCCTGTACAAGCCGGTCGGCATCACCTGCACCACCGAATCCAGCGTGGCTGGCAACATCGTCGACTTCGTCGGCCACCAGGAGCGGATCTTCCCGATCGGGCGCCTGGACAAGGATTCCGAGGGCCTGATCCTGCTCACCAGCAATGGCGACATCGTCAACGCGGTGCTGCGCGCGGAGAACAGGCTGGAGAAGGAGTACCTGGTGGGCGTGAACAACCCGGTGACCGACGAGTTCCTGCGCGGCATGGCCCGCGGGGTGCCAGTGCACGGTCAGGTCACCCTGCCGTGCCGGACCGGCAAGCTCGGCCGCTACGGGTTCCGGATCACCCTGGTGCAGGGCCTGAACCGGCAGATCCGGCTGATGGCCGCGCATTTCGGCTATCGGGTAAAGCGGCTGGCGCGGGTCCGGATCGGTCCGGTCCAGGTCGGGCACCTGAAGCCGGGGCGCTGGCGCAACCTCACCGATGCCGAACTGGCCGCGCTGCTGCCGCGCCAGGAGGCCTGGTAGCGCCGGTCGGGCGGCTTCCCGGCGGCGACGGGCGGGGCCAGGTATTCACATTTGCAATGAAAAGTGCGGTATGGTGCGCCCACTGTTCAAAGCGGGATCACGGTACATCGTGGCTCCGGTGCGGTAGATCCAAGGTTTCAAGGCCGGTCACGGCCGGGTCCTGAAGATCCGCTCCATCGTTCCTGTGTTACCCCTTGCTTCGCAGTCTCGGATCCGCCAGGCGGACCGTGTCACTTTAAAACTGTTCCAAGGAGTAACACCATGTCCGATCGTCAGACCGGCACCGTCAAGTGGTTCAACGACGCCAAGGGCTTCGGCTTCATCACCCCCGAGAGCGGCCAGGACCTGTTCGTGCACTTCCGTTCGATCCAGGGCACCGGCTTCAAGTCGCTGCAGGAAGGCCAGAAGGTTTCGTTCAAGGTCGTGCAGGGCCAGAAGGGCCTGCAGGCTGACGAGGTGCAGGCCATCTAAGGCCCGCCTCGCGTGACCAGAACCCCGGACGGCGACGTCCGGGGTTTTTTTGTGCGTCCGCCACGGGCTGCGTGAGCGCCGGCATCACGCGCGGGCGGCTAGCCTTTACGCGTCACAGACTTCAGGGGATTACAGGATGTACCGCATTTCCCACCGCATCGTGCCCGCGGCGCTGCTGCTTGCCCTGGCCCTGGCCGGTTGCCGGCAGGAGGCCGAAGTGCCCGGGGGTGCCGTCGACGGCGCTGCCAATGGTTCGGCGGCCGCTCCGGATGCCACGCCCGAAGCCGGCCCGGTCCGGCTCGAGGATGTGATGGAGTCTGATCCCCGCTACATCATCGGCATCAGCTACCCGCCAGGCATGGACCGCTATCCGGGCCTGGCCGCCGAACTCAAACGCTACGCCGACGCCGCGCGCGGCGATCTGATGGAGGCGGTCGAGGCCTACGACCCGGCGCAAGGCAGCGCGGGCGTGCCCTACGACCTGACCCTGTCCTACGATGTCCTCATGGAAACCCCCGCGGTGGTGGCCGTGCAGGCTTGGGGCACCCTCTACACCGGCGGCGCCCACGGCAATCCGCTGGTGGCGCGCTTCGTCTGGCTGCCGCAGCGTGACGAACTGCTCCGCGCCGAGGCCCTGGTCCCGGGCGAGGACGGTTGGCGCGAGATCTCGGCCTTCGTGCGCGAATCCCTGCACGCGGCGCTGTCCCATCGCCTGGATGCCGACGACCTGGAACCCCAGGACCGCTCCCGGCTGCAGCGCAGCGGCGGCAAGATGATCGATGACGGCACCGGCGCCTCACCGGAAAACTTCGCCCAGTTCGAGCCGATCCAGGGCAGCGGCGGCCGCCTGCGCGGGCTGCGCTTCGTGTTCCCGCCCTATCAGGTCGGGCCGTACTCCGACGGCATGCAGACGGTGGAGGTGCCGGCCCCGGTGCTGCTGCCGCACGTCGCCCCGGAGTACCGGGAGCTGTTCGCCGCCGGCTGAGCCGGCGCAGCCATTGGCCTGCCCGCCAGCGGCGGGCTAGCATCGGCCCGGGCCCCCTCGGGAAGCATGCGATGCATCCGCTCCGGGATCGCATCCACGGCCTGTTGGCCGAGGCCGACGTGCGGGTCGGCGGCGACAGGCCCTGGGACATGCAGGTGCACGATCGTCGCCTGCCGGCGCGACTGCTGGCCGGAGGCTCTCTGGCGCTGGGCGATGCCTACATGGACGGCTGGTGGGACACGGACTCCCTCGACGGCTTGCTGGCGCGGCTGCTTGCGGCCCGGATCGACCGGCGCGCGCCCGGCCTGGCCGACGTCCGCGACGTGCTGGCCGCCCGCCTGCTGAACCTCCAGTTCGGCCGCCGCGCCTTCGCCGTCGGCGAGCGCCACTACGACCTCGGCAACGACCTCTACCAAGCCATGCTCGGCCGCCGTCTGGTCTACAGCTGCGGCTACTGGCACGACCGCGATGGACGGCGGGCGGAGTCGCTCGACGAGGCCCAGGAAGCCAAGCTCGACCTGGTCTGCCGCAAGCTGGGCCTGCGCCCGGGCATGCGGGTGCTCGACATCGGCTGCGGCTGGGGCGAGGCGCTGAAGTTCGCCGCCGAGCGCCACGGCATCCACGGCGTGGGCGTGACCGTCTCGCGCGAACAGCAGGCCTTCGCCACCGGCCTGTGCGAGGGACTTCCGCTGGAGTTCCGCCTGCAGGACTACCGTGGGCTGCGCGGCGAACGCTTCGACCGGGTGCTGTCGATCGGCATGTTCGAGCACGTCGGTGTGCGCAACTACGGCGGCTATTTCGAACTGGTGCGCTCGCTGCTGCCACCCGACGGCCTGTTCCTGCTGCACAGCATCGGCGCCAACGTCTCGCGCCGGCGCACCGATCCCTGGATCGCGCGGCACATCTTCCCGAACTCGATGCTGCCCTCGGTGGCGCAGATCGCCGCGGCCAGCGAAGGCCTGTTCGTGGTCGAGGACTGGCACAACTTCGGCGCCGACTACGACCTGACCCTGCAGGCCTGGCGCGACAACATCGAGGCCGCCTGGGACACGTTGCCGGCACGCTATGACGAACGCTTCCGGCGCATGTGGCGCTACTACCTGGCCGGGTCGATGGCGGCCTTCAGGACCCGGCGGATCCAGCTCTGGCAGATCCTGCTGTCGCCGGGTGGGGTGCCGGGAGGGCTGGTCGTCCCGCGCTGACCGGAACCGGGGTGCGGAAACGACTTCCCCCGCCGGAGCGGGGGAAGTCGGGGCTGGAGATCAGTCCTGCGGGGCTGCTTCGGCCGGCGGGGCACCGTCGCTGACGGCACCGTCCAGGCCGCGCTTGACCAGCAACGGGCGGATGTCCGGATCCTTGCCCGAGAAGTCCTTGAACAGCTGCAGCGCGTCCTTGCTGCCGCCCTGCGACAGCAGCGTGGCGCGGAAGCGGTCGCCGTTGGCGCGGGTCAGGCCGCCGTTCTCCTCGATCCAGGCCACGGTGTTGGCGTCCAGCACCTCGGACCAGATGTAGGCGTAGTAGCCGGCCGCGTAGCCGCCCATGATGTGGCTGAAGTAGGTGGTGCGGTAGCGCGGCGGCACCGCGGCGAAGTCCAGGCCGGCGGCCTTGAGTGCGGCGGCCTCGGTGTCGAGGATGTCGCCGGCCTTCGGCAGCCGGTCGGCCGGCAGCTGGTGCAGGTACTGGTCGAGCATGGCCGCGCCCAGGTACTCGGTGGTGGCGAAGCCCTGGTTGAACTTGGCGGTGGCGACCACCTTGTCCAGCAGCGCCTGCGGCATCGGCTCGCCGGTCTCGTGGTGCTTGGCGTAGTTGGCCAGGATCGACGGCCAGTCGGCCCACATCTCGTTGACCTGCGAGGGGAACTCGACGAAGTCGCGGGGCACGCTGGTGCCGCTGAAGTAGGGGTACTTCACGTCCGAGAACATGCCGTGCAGGGCATGGCCGAACTCATGGAACATCGTGGTGACCTCGTCCCAGGTCAGCAGGGTCGGCTTGCCGGCCTCGGGCTTGGGGATGTTCTGGTGGTTGGCCACCACCGGCTTCGTGCCTTCCAGCTCCGACTGCGAGACGTAGGAGTTCATCCAGGCGCCGCCGCGCTTGGAGTCGCGCGCATAGGGATCGAAGATGAAGAAGGCGAGCTGGCTGCCGTCGGCGTTGGAGACCTCGTAGACCCAGGTGTCCTCGTGGTACTTCGGCAGGTCGGTGCGCGGCTTGAAGGTGATGCCGTAGAGCTGGGTGGCGGCGAAGAACACGCCGTTCTCCAGCACGCTCTTCATTTCCAGGTAGGGCTTGAGCTGCGATTCGTCGAAGTCGTACTCGGCCTTGCGCACCTTCTCGGTGTAGTAGGCCCAGTCCCAGGGCTCGAGCTGGAAGGTGGGCTCGCCCTTGGCCTTCTGCTCGGCGTCGATCATCGCCTGCAGCTTGGCGGCCTCGGCGCGGGCATTGGCGACCGCGGCCGGGGCCAGCTGGCCGAGCATCGCGTTCACGGCGGTGGTGGTCTTGGCGGTCTCGCCGTCGAGCACGTAGTCGGCGTAGGTGTCGAAGCCCAGCATCTTCGCGCGCTCGGCGCGCAGCTCCAGCACGCGCGCGACCAGTGCGGTGTTGTCCCACTGGTTGCCGCGCGCGCCGCGGACCACCGAGGCCTTGTGGATGCGCTCGCGCAGTTCGCGGTTGGCAAGCTGCGACAGCGGCGGCTGGCCGGTGGTGTTGAGCAGGGTGATGACGTACTTGCCCTCGTGGCCGCGGGCCTTGGCCGCGTTGGCGGCGGTCTGGATCTGCTCGGGGCTCAGGCCCTCGAGCTCGGCGGCGGTGTCGACCACCACGGCGGAGTCGTTGACCTCGGCCAGCACGTTCTGGCTGAAGGTCGTGCCCAGCGTCGCCAGCTCGGAGTTGATCTCCTTCAGGCGCGCCTTCTGGCCCTCGTCGAGCGCGGCGCCAGCGCGGACCAGGTCCTTGTAGTACTCCTCGACCAGGCGCACGCCCTCGGCGTCCAGGCCCAGCCCGGCGCGGCCGTCGTACAGGGTCTTGATGCGCGCGAACAGCTTCGGATCCAGCGCGATCGCGTCGCGGTGGGCGGCGAACTTCGCCGAATAGTCGGCCTGCAGCTTCTTGCGGGTGTCGTTGGTGTCGGTGCCGACCAGGTTGAAGAACACGCGCATCGCGCGGCCCAGGGTCTCGCCGTTGGTCTCCAGGGCGAGGATGGTGTTCTCGAACGTCGGCGCTTCGGGGTTGTCGGCGATCGCGCGGACCTCGGCCAGCTGTTCGGCCATGCCGGCGTCGAAGGCCGGGGCGAAGTGCTCGTCCTTGATGCGGTCGAAGTGCGGGTACTGCAGCGGCAGGGTGCTTTCGACCGCGAAGGGGTTGCCCTTGAGGGCCTCTGCGCTTGCGGACATGGCGGGCTCCCTGTCGTTGGCGGACTGCTGGGCGAGGGCGGGCGACAGGCCCGCGCCGGCGAGGGCGATGGCCAGGGCGAGCGACAGCGGGTGCTTCATCACGGGTTTCCTTCGGGACTGAGTCCCCTAGGGTAACCCGCCCGGCATGGGCGCCCCCGTGACGAAAGGCATGGCCGGCCCGGGCCGGCGGGGCCTCAGCGGACGATGGTGACCGGGATGTCGGTCTGGGCGATGACCTTGCTCGACACGGAACCGAGCAGGATGCCCTTGACCGAACCGCGGCCGTGGGAACCCATCACGACAAGGTCGGCCTTGTTCGCGCGCGCCGCGGCAAGCAGGGTTTCGGCCGGCTCGCCCACCAGGGCCAGTTCGCGGACGTCCGCCTTGCTGCGGGCCAGCGCCTTGCGCGCCGGCGCCAGCATGCGCTCGTGGTTCTCGGCGTGGATGCGCTCCATCGCTTCCTTGCCGATGCGGCTGACCACGCCCGGGAAGGGCGCGGCGTCGACCGCGACCAGGAAGATCTTCGCCGGCTTGGCCAGGCTCTTGGCGAAAGTGTTGGCGTACTTCGCGGCGCGAACGCTGATGTCGCTGCCGTCGATGGCGACCAGGATCTTCATGGGGGGTTCCTCGGCTCGTGCGTGATGGGCGGGATTCTACGCGGTGGCGCGCGCCAGGGCACGGCGCGGCGCGCTCACTTCTCGACGAAGGCGCGCTCGAAGACGTAGTCGCCGACCACGCCGATGCGCATCGACGGGGTGAAGCCGCGGCCGTCGAGCAGTGCGCGGAAGTCGGCGAGCATGCCCGGGCTGCCGCAGATCATCGCGCGGTCCTTCGCCGGATCCAGCGGATCCAGTCCGAGGTCGGCCATCATCTGGCCGGTGGCCATCAGGTCGGTCAGGCGGCCGCGGTGAGGACGGCCGTTGAACACGAAGTCTTCGCGGGTCACCGCCGGGTAGTAGACCAGGCGCTCGCGCAGGACGTCGCCGAGCAGCTCGTGGCGCGGCAGTTCGTTGACGATGTAGTCGCGGTAGCAGAGGTCGGCTTCGTTGCGCACGCCATGGCAGAGCACCACGCGCTCGAAGCGCTCGTAGGTCTCCGGGTCCTTGATGACCGACAGCCACGGCGCGAAGCCGGTGCCGGTGCCCAGCAGGTACAGGTTGCGACCGGGGTGGAGGTCGCTGATCAGCAGCGTGCCGGTGGGCTTGCGGCCGATCAGCACCTCGTCGCCGGCCTTGACGTGCTGCAGGCGCGAGGTCAGCGGGCCGTTGGCGACCTTGATGCTGAAGAACTCCAGCTGCTCTTCCCAGTTCGCACTGGCGATCGAATACGCGCGCATCAGCGGCTTCGTGCCGCCGTCGGGCTGTTCGACGGGCAGGCCGATCATGACGAACTGGCCGTTTTCGAAACGGAAGCCGTCGTCGCGGGTGGTGGTGAAGCTGAAGTAGTCGTCCGTCCAGTGACGGACGTCCAGCACCGTCTCGGTGCCAAACGCGGAGGACATGCGGGTCTTGGCCGGGCAGGGGAGGGAAACCGGCCTATTGTAGCGCCCGGGACGGACGCGGCGGTGCGGCGGATTGTCCTCCCCTCAGCGATAGCCCTCGGCCTGGAGCTCGAACAGCTCGGCGTAGCGGCCGCCGGCGGCCATCAGTTCCTCGTGGGTGCCGCTGGATTCGACCCGGCCGTCGGCCATCACCAGGATGCGGTCGGCCATGCGCACGCTGGAGAAACGGTGCGAGATCAGCACCGCGGTGCGGTTGTCGGAGAGCTCGCGGAAGCGCTGGAAGACCTCGTACTCGCTGCGCGCGTCGAGCGCGGCGGTAGGCTCGTCGAGGATCATCACCTGGGCGTCGCGCATGTAGGCGCGCGCGATGGCGACTTTCTGCCACTGGCCGCCGGACAGGTCCACGCCGTTCTTGAAGCGGCGGCCGATCACCTGGTCGTAGCCGCGTGGCAGGCCGGTGATGACCTCGTCGGCCATGGCCCGGCGGGCGGCGGCCTCGATGCGTTCGCGGTCGCCCATGGCCTCGATCTGGCCGACGCCGATGTTCTCGGCCGCGGTCATGTGGAAGCGGACGAAGTCCTGGAAGATCACGCCGATGTTCGCGCGCAGGTCGTCGAGGTCGTAGTCGCGCAGGTCGCGGCCGTCGAGCAGGATGCGGCCCTCGTCGGGGTCGTACAGGCGCGCCAGCAGCTTCACCAGGGTGGTCTTGCCGGCACCGTTTTCACCCACCAGCGCCAGCACTTCCCCCGCACGCAGTTCGAGGTCGACGTGGCGCAGGGCCCAGCGCGAGGCCTCCGGATAGCGGAAGCCGACGTTCTCGAACACGAAGCCGGTGGTGATCGGGCGCGGGATCGTCGCGGCACCGGGCTTGGACACGATCTCCGGCTCGATGTCGAAGAAGGAGTACAGGTCGTCGAGGTACATGGCCTGGCCGGCCACCTGCGAGAAGCCCACCAGCAGGCCTTCCAGCAGCTGGCGCAGGCGGCGGAAGCTGCCGGCGAGGAACGTCAGGTCGCCGATGCTGAAATCGCCATGCACCGTGCGCCAGGCGATGTAGGCATAGGCCACGTAGTAGCCCAGCGTGCCCAGTGCGGCCAGCAGGGTGCCCCAGGCCGCGCGACGGCGGGCCAGCCTGCGGTTGGCCAGCAGGAAGGCCTGGGACAGGCTGCGGAAGCGGTCGACCAGGAAGTGGTGCAGGCCGAAGATCTTCACTTCCTTGGCGGTATCGACGCTGGCGCCGGTCTGCCGCAGGTATTCGAGCTGTCGCCGCTCCTGCGTCCACTGGAAGTTGAGCGAGTAGTTGAGCGCGTTGAAGTGCGACTCGCCGACGAAGGCCGGGATCAGGGCGACCGCCAGCAGCACGATAAGCCAGGGTGCGTAGACCAGCAGGCCGGCGGAGAAGCTGACGATGGTGACGATGTCCTGGGCCTGGCCGAACAGCTGGCCCATCAGGTTCATCCGGCCCATGGTCTGGCGGCGTGCGCGGTCGAGCTTGTCCTGCAACTCGGGATCCTCGAAGTCCTCGAGGTCGAGCGTGGCCGCGTGCTCCATCAGGCGGATGCTGGCGGCGTTGGAGAACATCTCCGACAGCACCTGGTCGCAGTAGGAGACCAGGCGGCCGAGCAGGTCGGACAGGATCGCCAGCCCGAACTCGGCGGCCAGCAGCAGGGCCAGGTGGTCGAGCTGGCCGCTGCGCCAGGCCTCGGCGAAGCCGTCGCCCACCACCCCGGTGCCGACCAGGCCGATCGCTTCGTCGATGATCAGCTTGCCGATGTACAGCATCACCACCGGCATCAGCGCGCGCACCAGGCGCAGGCCGAGGGTGGTGATGGTGAGCGGACGGCTGGTGCGCCAGATCTCGCGCAGGAACGGCGGCAAGTTGCGCAGCGCGCTCAGGCGTTCCTGGAAGGAGGGGCGGGCGGCCCGGGGATCCGGGGCGGTGGCGGCGTTCGGGGCGGTCGACATCGCTGCATCATGCCGCGACAGGCGTGCAGGATGCGATCACGTTGGCGGATGGGGCTCCGGTGGTCGCGGCTGCGGCCGTGACCGTGACCACCGGCCCGCCCGCTCAGTCGAGCTGCAGCCGCACGTCGCCCGAGAACGTCTCGATTTCGATCGAGCCGCCGCCCGTGCCGTAGCGGTGCTCCATGCTCGCGCCCGGCCCGTAGCGCTTGCGCACCACGTTGGCGTCGGGCGCATCGATGTCGCCGCTGAAGGTCTTGGCCTCGACCCGCGCCGAGGCGTTGGCCGGCAGTGCCAGGCGGACGTCGCCGCTGACCGATTCGAAGCTGAAGCGGCCGCTGTCGGCGATGCCGGTGCGGACCCTGGCGTCGCCCGACACCGTGTTCACGTCGAGCTTGCCCAGGCGCTCGCCGCGGGTGTCGATGTCGATGTCGCCGGACACGGACTCGGCCTCGATGCCGCCGCTGATGCGCCCGCGCAGCGTGATCCGGCCGCTGACGCTCTCGGCATCCACCTCGCGGCTGTTGAGGTTGAGCTTCTGGTCGCCGCTGACGCTCTCGATGCTGGCCTTGCGTGGCGCGCCCACGGCGGTCACGGCGCCGCTGACGCTGTCGATCTCCAACTCGTCGCCGGCGACGCCATGCACGTCGACGCTGGCGGCCACCGAATCGACGTCGAGGCTGGCCTGGCGCGGGATCTCCAGCACCAGGGTGGTCGGCTCGCTGTCGCGGCTGTTGCGCGGATAGCGCACGCGCACCGAGAGCTTGCGGCCGCCGTCTTCGATCTCCAGGCGCTCGACGCCGTCGCCGAGGCTGCCGGTGATGCGGACTTCATTGCGGTCCCAGGTGCGGACCTCGATGCTGCCCTTGAGGTTGGACACCTCGACTTCGCCGCGGGCGTCGAGGGGGCGGGTTTCGTTGATGGGCGTGGCCGCCAGCGCGGGCAGGGCGAGGCCGGCGAGCGCGAGGCCGATGAGGCTGCGGATCATGGTGGACTCCTTCGGATGGTCGGGTTCAGGCCTGGCGCAGGTTTAGCGCGAGGCGGTGGGCATAGATGCGCTGCAGGCGGTGGAACAGGTGCAGCGCGTCGGGATCGCGGGCCAGCGCGGCGCGGACTTCGGCGGCGCGGCGGTCGAGTTCGGCATCGAGGCCGTCGGTGGCGGCGGTCGCGCCGTTCGCGGCCTGGACCTCGCGCAGCGCGCCCTGGTACTCGCGCGCCAGGGCGTCGGCGGCGTGCAGCAGGGGCGTGTCGAAGTCGGTGGCGGCCGCCAGCGTGGCGGCGGGGTCGTCGACGGGCGCGGGCGGGGCCTGCACCGGCAGCAGCTGCCAGCCGATGGCCGTGGCCAGCACGATCGTGGCGGCCGCGGCGTAGCCCAGGTTGCGGCGACGGAAGCGGTGGCGTCCCCGGCGCACGGCCGTGGCGGGCGCGGCCGCGTGGGCGGGGCCGGCGTCGGCCAGGGGCGCTTCGCCGGGTGCGCGCGGTGGCAGCTTCGCGGCGATACCCGGCCACAGGTCGCGGCCGGGCGCGACGTCCGCGCGCAGCTTGCGCAGGTTGGCGGCCAGGGGCGGGGGCAGCGGATCCACGGGGTCTTCGCGATGCCTGGGGTCGATGGTCATGGGGTATCTCCAAGTCGCGCGCGGAGCAGGCCGCGGGCGCGGTGCAGCTGGGCCTTCGAACTGCCGGTCGCCATGTCCAGGGCGGCGGCGATCTCGCCGTGGGTCCAGCCTTCGATGTCGTGCAGCACCAGCACTGCGCGGGCGCGGGGCGGCAGGGTGGCCACGGCGCGCTCCAGGTCCAGGGCCATCGCCGGGCCGTGGCTGGCGGAATCGGCCGAGGGCAGGGCGTCCAGGGCCTCGTCGTCATCGCCGTCCAGGGCCGGCCGGACCCGGCGCGCGCGCAGGTCCATCAGCGCCGTGTTCACCGCGAGCCGGTGCAGCCAGGTGCCGAAGGCGGCCTCGCCGCGCCACTGCGGCAGCGCCTGCCAGGCGCGGAGGAAGGCCTCCTGGACCAGATCCTCGGCGCGGGCGCGCTGCCAGCCGGCCAGGCGCAGGACCACGCCGTGGACGCGCCCGGCATGGCGGCGGTACAGCGCCTCGAAGGCGTCGGCATCGCCACCGGCCGCGGCCTGCGCCAGGGCGTGGTCGCCGTCCCCGGCATCTGCGGCCGGGGTTTGCGGGCTGTCGGTCATGGCGGCGTCGAGCATACCCAGTCGGATGCAGCGTCGCGGCAAAGGGTTTAAGCCCGCCCGCCGCCGCGGCGTAAAATGGCCGTTCGAGCCCGCAATCCCCGAGCCAGCCGTGACCGAGATCCGCCAGGAAGACTTCATCCAGTCCGTCGCCGACGCCCTGCAGTACATCAGCTACTACCACCCGGTGGACTACATCCGGAACCTGGCGGCGGCGTACGAGCGGGAGGAGTCCCCGGCCGCGAAGGATGCGATGGCGCAGATCCTGATCAACTCGCGCATGTGCGCCGAAGGCCACCGCCCGATCTGCCAGGACACCGGCATCGTCACCGTGTTCCTCGAGATCGGCATGGATGTGCGCTGGGTCGACGCCACCATGGGCGTCGAGGACATGGCCAACGAGGGCGTGCGCCGGGCCTACAACCTGCCCGACAACAAGCTGCGTGCCTCGGTGCTGGCCGACCCCGCCGGCAAGCGCCGCAACACCGGCGACAACACCCCGGCGGTGGTCAACGTGAAGGTGGTCCCGGGCGGCAAGGTCGACGTGATCGTGGCCGCCAAGGGCGGCGGTTCGGAAGCCAAGACCAAGTTCGCGATGCTCAACCCGTCGGACTCCATCGTCGACTGGGTGCTGAAGACCGTGCCGACCATGGGCGCCGGCTGGTGCCCGCCGGGCATGCTCGGCATCGGCATCGGCGGCACCGCCGAGAAGGCGATGCTGCTGGCCAAGGAGGCGCTGATGGAGCCGATCGACATCGTCGACCTCAAGGCCCGCGGCGCGTCGAACCGGCTGGAGGAGCTGCGCCTGGAGATCTTCGACAAGGTCAACGCGCTGGGCATCGGCGCCCAGGGCCTGGGCGGCCTGACCACGGTGCTCGACATCAAGATCAAGGACTACCCGACCCATGCGGCGAACCTGCCGGTGGCGATGATCCCGAACTGCGCGGCCACCCGGCATGCGCACTTCACCCTCGACGGCAGCGGCCCGGTGGCGCTGGATCCACCCTCGCTCGAGGATTGGCCGAAGATCACCTACGACGCTTCGAAGGGCCGCCGCGTCGATCTCGACACCGTGACCCGCGAAGAGGTCGCCTCGTGGAAGCCGGGCGAGACCCTGCTGCTCAACGGCAGGCTGCTGACCGGCCGCGACGCCGCGCACAAACGCATGGTCGACATGCTCAACAAGGGCGAAGCGCTGCCGGTCGACCTGGCTGGGCGCTTCATCTACTACGTCGGCCCGGTCGATCCGGTGGCCGGCGAGGTCGTCGGTCCCGCCGGCCCGACCACGGCCACGCGCATGGACAAGTTCACCGAGCAGGTGCTGTCGGAAACCGGCCTGCTGGGCATGGTCGGCAAGGCCGAGCGCGGCCCGGCGGCGATCGAGGCGATCCGCAAGCACAAGTCGGCCTATCTGATGGCCGTCGGTGGCTCCGCCTACCTGGTGTCCAAGGCGATCAAGGCGGCGAAGGTCCTGGCCTTCGAGGACCTGGGCATGGAGGCGATTTACGAGTTCACCGTCCAGGACATGCCGGTGACGGTGGCGGTGGATTCCACCGGCGAGTCGGTGCACCAGACGGGTCCGCGCGAGTGGCAGTCGCGGATCGGCAAGATCCCGCTGGCCGTGATCGAGACCGCCTGACTTCCTCGTGGGAGCGGCTAGAGCTGCGAGCGGAGCGGGCGGACGAACTTCTCGGCCAGCTTCTCGCGCAGCGGCCGCTGCTCCCACATCTCGTAGGAGTACTGGATCGAATCCTCCAGGTCCTTCTCGAACACCTCGAGCATCCGCGCCGCGAACTCGCGGTCGTAGACGTTGAGGCTGGCCTCGTCGTTGAGGCGGAAGGAGCGGATGTCGAAGTTGGTGGACCCCAGCGAGACAAGCTCGCCGTCGACCACCAGCAGCTTCACGTGGATCATCGTCGGCTGGTACTCGTGGATCTCGATGCCCGCCTGCAGCAGCTTGCCCCAGCCGGCCCTGGACGACAGACGCACTGTGTCGGAGTCGATGTGCTTGCCGGGCAGGAGGATGCGCACCCGCACCCCGCGCTGGCGCGCCGCCACCAGCGCCTTGTCGATCAGCTCGTCGGGCACGAAGTAGGAGGCGGTGAGGTCGATCGAGTGTTCGGCCGCCGCGATCGCCGACAGGTACATCAGGTGCATGCTCTCGCTGCCGCCGGCGGGCGAGGCGATGAAGAGGTGGGCGTCCATGTCACCCGCGCGTTCCAGCGGCGGGAAGTAGGCCGGGCCGTTGAGCAGATGGCCGGTGGCCTTGATCCAGTTGTCGTTGAAGGCAGACTGCATCTGCGCCACCGCCGGGCCCTCGATGCGGAAATGCGCCTCGCGCCAGTGGTCGGGGTCCTGGGCGTGACCGGTCCACTGGTCGGCGATGCCCACGCCACCGGTGAACCCCACCCGCCCGTCGATCACCAGCAGCTTCCGGTGGGTGCGGTTGTTCATGCGGTCGAGGTTGTACCAGTGCAGCGGGCGGTAGCGTTCGACCTGGATGCCGGCGCCCTCCATCTGCTGCAGCATCGACTCGTCCATCTTGATGCTGCCCACCCAGTCGATCATCAGGTGCACGGTCACGCCGGCGCGGGCACGTTCGACCAGGGCGTCGGCGAAGCGCTGGCCGACGTCGCCCGACCAGTAGATGTAGGTCTCGAAGGTGATCGTCTCGCGCGCGGATGCGATGGCATCAAGCATCGCGGGGAAGATCTCGTCGCCGTTCTGGTAGCCGGTGACGTGGTTTCCGGGCAGGATCGCCGGGCCCAGCAGCACCGACATCTCCCGCCGGAACTGCGGATCGGCGATCGCGTGCCGATGCTCGACCTTGCGTTCGATCTTCTTCTCTGGGGTCGCGAAGTTCATTGCGACCACGACGGCGAGCACCGTGGCCACGACGGTGAGGACGATCGTCCAGGACATGTGCTTTCGGCTCCAGCGGCTGCGGCTCATCGGGCCCCCTGCGTCGATACGCCCGGTCCGGCACTGTGCAGCAGGCGCATTCAGCGGGGCGTGAAGTTCCCGCGCTTCAGAACCAGTCGAGCACCGAAATGCCGAAGCCGACGTAGGTCGCCTTGTGGTCGTAGTCGAGCATGCTCTCTCCGTAGCCGCTGAACAGCTGGAGGTGGCCATGCAGGTGGCTGCTGATCGGGAACCCCCAGTCGAACTGCAGGGCACCGTGCGAACGGTCGCCCCCGCGCAGCGAATGCCGCGCCATCAGTGCGAAGGTCTGGTCGCCACGGGTGTGCACCAGGGTGACGTCACCGCGGCCGAGGTAATCCTCGATGCCCGGATTGTCGTCGTCGTCGCCGTCGGAGATGCGGATCCAGGGCCGGAACATGATCGCCCAGTCCTCGCGGTCCAGGCCCACGTTGAACATGATCCGGTTCCAGCTGCGCGACAGCGGGTCCGGGCGGCCGTTGGACTGGTGGTTGATGCCGACGGCGGCCATGCGTCCCTTCCAGCCGCCGATGCTGTAGTTGTTGCGGAACACCAGCAGCACTTCCGGCTCGTAGTTGGTCTCGCGGAAGGGGCGGGAGTTCTCGCTGTTGTAGACCTGCCAGCGCGAGCTCTGGGTGTAGCCCATCCAGATGTCGCCGTTGTCGCCGAACAGGTTCTCCACGGCCTTGGTCTTGAAGCTGATCTGGAACTTGGTCTCGACGTCGTCGATGTCGTCCATCTGCAGCGCTTGGCCGTCGATCGAGGATGTCGGGTTGCGGTTGGGACTGCTGCTCCAGAACGCGGGCAGCAGGTACACCGGCTTGTAGGCGCGCATGTTGAAGGTGCCGAGCTTGGAGTCGCGCGCCAGTTCCCAGCGGCCGTCGAGCAGGGAGCCGCGGCCGGCATTGGCCAGGGCGCGGCGCGGGTCGTCGTCGTGCGGGAACATGTCGCTGCTGGTGTCGCCTTCGCGCGGGCGCCCGGCTTCGGCTTCGGTGGCGCGGGCTCCCTCGCGCGCTCGTGCCGCCGCGAGGTCGGCGTCCGTCGGATCGGGCGCCGTCCGCTGCATGGCGCGGTCGTAGCAGGCCAGGCGGTCGGCGGCGGTTTCGATGGCCACGCAGGCCTCGAGCGCGGGACCGGTGGAGGCGTCCTGCGCGGATGCCAGGGGCACGAAGCCAAGAGGCAGCGCTGCACACAGCAGGATCAGGGGCTTGTTCGCAAGTCGTTCCATGGCTTCAAAGCGCTAGGGGCTCAGCGGCGGAGTCTATCGCCGATGGACTGCCGGGCGCGTGTTGGTTCCGACAATGTGGAGACGATCAGAAGATCCAGGCCAGCACGAACAGCCCGATCATCGTGAACGCCAGCGCCAGCTTGAGCACGGTGCCGAAGACGATGCCCAACCAGGTGCCGAAGCCCACGCGCGTGGCCTGGCCGACATCGCGGCCATGCAGGAGTTCGCCGGCCAGCGCGCCGACGAAGGGACCGGCGAACAAGCCGATGGGTCCGAAGAAGATGCCGACGAAGGTGCCGACCACCGCGCCCGCAACCGCCTTGCCGCTGGCGCCGACCCGGCGCGCACCCAGGGCCGTGGCCCAGAAATCGACCACCAGCGAGACCAGGGTCAGCACCCCCAGTACCACGATCACGGGGATGCCGATGTGTTCGAAGCCACCGGCCCAGGCGCCCAGCAGCATGCCCGCGAACACCAGCGGCAGGCCCGGGATCGCCGGCAGGATGGTGCCGGCGATCCCGACCAGGACCAGGATCGCGGCGATCACGTAGTAGACGGCTTGCAGTTCCATGGCGCCAGACTGCCACATAAAAGACGGCCCGCGATGCGGGCCGTGAAGGGGAGAGAGTGATTGGATCTGTGCAGGGTCAGCGGATGAAGGCGCGCCCGTTGGCGACGCTCACATACGAACCCTCGCGGATGCCGCCGAGGTCGTTCTGGGTGACGACCGTCATGCGACCGTTGTCCAGGCGCACGTGGACGTCGTAGACCGACTGGCCCTGTACGCGGTTCTGGATCGCGTTGCCGGCCACGGCGCCGCCGACGGCGCCCGCCGCAGTGGCGGTGTTGGTGCGGCCCTTGCTGTCGGTGTTGCGCTCCGCAATCTCGCGGGCGGCAACCGCACCGACGATGCCGCCCAGAACCGCGCCGGTGGCATTGGGCGTGTTCGATGCACGGGCGCGGTGGTCGATTCGCGTGACCACGCCGCAGGTGTCGCAGCGCGCGGGTGTGGAACTGCCGTAACCGCCACCGTAGCCGCCGCTGGAATAGCCGGGGGAGGTGCTGGCGCAGCCGACCAGGGTGGCTGCGGCGATCATCGCGCTGGCGCTGATCAGGCGGATCTTCATATGCGGAACTCCTGCACGGGACGGGGGAGATATGCCTCGCCGTCGACGTTAGTCAGATGGCCGTGAACAGGCCATCAATCGCGCAGGTTCCAGGGCTCTTGCGTGCAATCCGTGCAGCAATCGTTCATGCACCGGCGCGCGATCCGCGCGCCGGTGCAGCGCAGCGTCGGGTATCAGCCGCGGAAGTCGGTGTGGCAGGCCTTGCAGTCGCGGCCGATGTCGTCGAGCGTGCTCTTCAGGCCGGCGCAATTCATGGGCGGCGACGCCAGCGCCTTGTCCAGGGTGCCGCGGAAGCTGCCGGTATGGCCGGAGAAGCGGCTGTTGTCGCGCAGGTCCGGGAAGGCGGGGTCGAGGTCGTTGCCCAGGGTGCGCAGCGCCTGCAGGTGCGGGAGCACGTCGGTGGCGGCGCAGCGGTTGGCCTCCAGCTTCTGGTACAGCTGGGCGGTGTGCGCCGACATCAGCTGCATGGCCGCGTGCGGGTAGTGGTCCTGCCAGGTCTTGCGGCTTTCCAGGCTGCGCAACAGCATCACCACGGCGACGATGCCGATCACCAGGCCCAGCAGGAACAGGAACAGGTAGCGTCCGGCGGCCGACGGCGCCTTGCGCGGCGGCCGCGGCTTGTTGGGATCGACCGGCGTGGCTTGCGGCTTGGGCGTCGACATGCGGCTGCTTCCTGTGTTTCCGGTGGGTGGCGCAAGGGATTGTATGCGTCGCGACCGCTAAAATGGGCGCATGGACGAGCAATGGAACCAGCGTTTCGCGGGAATCGACCGCCTCTACGGCCGCGGCGCGGTCGAGCGCTTCGCCGCCTGCCATGTGGCCGTGGTCGGCCTGGGCGGGGTCGGCTCCTGGGTGGCCGAGGCGCTGGCGCGCAGCGGGATCGGCACCCTGACCCTGGTCGATGCCGACGACCTCTGCGTCTCCAACACCAACCGCCAACTGCCGGCGCTGACCGGCCAGTACGGCCGCGCCAAGGTCGCAGCCATGGCCGAGCGCTGCCGCGCCATCAATCCGGCGATGGTGGTGAACGAGATCCCGAGTTTCCTCACCCCGTCCAACCTGGACGAGCTGCTCGACCGCGGCTACGACCTGGTGGTCGATGCCTGCGACAGCTTCCGCAGCAAGGTCGAGATGATCGCGTGGTGCCGGCGTCGCAAGCTGCCGCTGGTGGCGGTGGGTTCGGCCGGCGGCCGGATCGATCCGACCCTGGTGCGGGTGCGCGACCTGTCCAGGACCGAACACGACGCGATGCTGGCGCTGGTGCGCAAGAAACTGCGCGGCGAATTCAACTTTCCCAAGGGCCCGAAGCGCTACTTCGGCATCCCGGCGGTGTATTCACTTGAGAACGTGCGCTACCCGCAGGCCGATGGCAGCGTCTGCGGCCTGCGCCCGCAGGTCGGCGGCGAGGACGGCTTCAAGCTCGACTGCGGCGGCGGCCTGGGCGCGGCCACGCACATCACCGGGGCCTTTGCGTTCGCCGCCGCGGGCAAGGCGCTGGAGATGCTGCTGGCGCGCGCGCCCGTGCGCGAAGCGGCGGCGCCCGGGGCGGACATGGGGACGGCGGCCTGAGGACAGGGCCGGCGGCCCCGGAGCGGGGGCTCAGCCGCCCCGGGAAGGCAGCGTGAACAGGCGGCGTGCGTTGGCGCTCGTGGCCGCGGCGACTTCGGACGCGGCTGCGCCCCGCAGCTGCGCGATGGTTTCGCAGACCACTCGCAAGCGCGCCGGTTCGTTGCGCTCGCCGCGGATGCCCGAATCCGGCTGGTCCGGCGCATCGGTTTCCAGCAGCAGGTGCTCCAGCGGCATGTCGGCGACCAGGGTGCGCAGGCGGTTCGCGCGCTCGTAGGTCACCGGGCCGCCCAGTCCGATCATGAAGCCGAGTTCCCACAGCTTCTCCGCCTGCTGCCGGCTGCCGGAAAAGCTGTGCACCACGCCGCGCAGGCCGCCGATGCGGCGGATGGCCGCGGTGACCTGGTCGACCGCGCGCCGTGCGTGCACGATCACTGGCAGGCCGTGGTCGCGGGCGATGCGCAGCTGGCCTTCGAAGAAGCGCGACTGGGCGTCCGCGTCCAGCCCTTCGACGAATAAGTCCAGGCCGCATTCGCCCACCGCCACCGGGCGCTCGCGTTCGATCCATTCTTCGAGCAGTGCCAGGTGTGTGTTCCGGTGATGCTCCAGGAAGGTCGGATGCAGGCCGTAGGCGGCATGCAGGCCGGGTGCCAGCGACGCGGCTTCGCGCAGCGCGGGCCATTCGTCGGCATGGGTCGCGGGCAGCACCTGCGCGCGGACGCCCGCGGCGCGTGCGCGCTCGACCACCTTGCCGCGATCGGCGTCGAACTCCGTGGCGTCGAGGTGGCAGTGCGAGTCGACCAGGTCCAGGCGCATCGCGCTCAGCCGCGGCGCGCCTCGCCGTCGATCACGCGCGCCTGCGCAGGATCGGGCTTGCGCTTGCGCCGCGAGATCATCAGCGCGCCGATGCCCAGCAGCAGCTCGTCGACGAAGGGCAGGGGGTCGGGCACGAACAGGTTTAGCACGAACAGCCCTGCGGCCAGCACGAACAGCTTGGGATAGCTGAGCCGGCCGAGCCAGCGCAGCACGGGGGCGAGGATCGGGTTGGGCATGGCGGCTGCCTCCTGGAAAGCGCGACTGGCCGCACGCTATCACGCGGGGATCACGGCAGGGTTCACGTGCCGCTCAGTCCGGTGGAGGGATGGCCGGGGGCTGTTCAGGTGGCAAGTGTTCGAATCCCGTTACGCAGATTTGTTTCCATCGCCAACACAGGCGGTTTCGCCCCGAGGAGGCCTCATGAAGAACAACACGCTCGCCATCGCCCTTGCCTCGCTGCTGGTCGGCGGCGTCGCGGTCGCCGCGTTCCAGGGCAACCGCGCCGACGGCCCGCGCGCCGACGTCGCCCCGGTGTCCGGCGACGCCGCGCTCGCCGACGATGCCATGGGCTTCGCCGACGACGCGGCCCTCCCCAGCGACGGTCGCCTGGAGTACGCCCGCGTGCTCGCCATCGAGCCGGTGACCGAGCGCGAGCCGCAGTACGCCACCGTGATCGGCTCGGAAGCCATCCGTGAGACCACCACCAGCACCTCGCCGCGCGAGGTCTGCGAGGACGTGGTGGTGCAGGAGCGGATGCCCGAACGCGACGGCCTGACCGGTGGCACCGTGGCCGGCGCGGTCATCGGCGGCCTGGTCGGCAACCAGGTGGGCAGCGGCAACGGCCGCAAGCTGGCCACGGTGGCAGGTGCCGTCGGCGGCGGCTTCGCCGGCCGCGAAATCGACCGCCGCCACGTCGGTGGTCAGGTGGTCGAGCGCGTCGACCGCCAGTGCCGCACCGTGCAGGACAGCTCGCAGTCCTCGCGCGTGGTCGGCTACAACGTGACCTATCGCAATCCGGACGGCACCACCGGCAGCATGCGCACCGACAGCAAGCCGGGCAACCGCATTCCGCTGGGCGACACCGAGGTCACCGTCGGCTACGACGTCACCTACAGCTATGACGGCGACGAGCGCAGCATCCGCATGGACCAGCGCCCCGGCGACCGTCTGCCGGTGATCGACGGCCAGGTGGTGACCCAGGTTGCCGCCGCGGATGGCGACAGCGTCCGCGGCTGAACCCGTCACATCCGGTCCGTTGCCAAGGCCGCGCCCTACCCGGGGTGCGGCCTTTTTTGTGGGAGCCGCTCCCACATGCCCTTCCGCCGGGCAGCCCCCGACGGCGGCGGGCACCGCTACAATGCCGGGTTTCCCGCCCACCGGTAGCGCTTCCATGGCCCTGAATCCCTACGACCTCTACGACGTCCGCTCCCTGCTCAGCGAAGAGGAGCGCGCCGTCCAGGACACCGTGGCCCGGTTCACCGACGAACGCGTGCTGCCGATCATCGGCGAGTGCTTCGACGAAGGCCGTTTCCCGACCGAGCTGATCCCCGAGATCGCCGGCCTGGGCCTGCTCGGTGCGACGCTGCCGGCCGAATACGGCGGTTCGGAGCTCAACTACGTCAGCTACGGCCTGATCTGCCAGGAACTCGAGCGCGGCGATTCCGGCCTGCGCAGCTTCGCCAGCGTGCAGTCCTCGCTGTGCATGTACCCGATCTACGCCTACGGGACCGAAGAGCAGAAGAAGCGCTGGCTGCCCGACATGGCCGCCGGCAAGGTGATCGGCTGCTTCGGCCTGACCGAGCCGCACGGCGGCTCCGACCCGGCGAACATGAAGACCCATGCCAAGCGCGACGGCGACGACTGGGTGATCAACGGCTCCAAGATGTGGATCACCAACGGCAACCTCTCCGACATCGCCATCGTCTGGGCGCAGACCGACGACGGCATCCAGGGCTTTGTGGTCGAAAAGGACTTCGCCGGCTTCAAGGCCCAGCTTGTGAAGCACAAGATGAGCCTGCGTGCCTCGGTCACCAGCGCGCTGTTCTTCGACGGAGTGCGCGTACCGGAGGCCAACCGCCTGCCGAACGTGAAGGGCCTGAAGGGTCCGCTGGGCTGCCTGACCCAGGCCCGCTACGGCATCACCTGGGGCCCGATCGGTGCGGCGATCGCCTGCCTGGACGAGGCGCTCAACTATTCGAAGGAGCGCATCCTGTTCGGCCGCCCGGTGGCCGCGACCCAGAGCGCACAGCTCAAGATGGCCGACTGGGCGCGCCGCATCACCGCCGCGCAGCTGCTGTCGCTCCAGCTCGGCCGCCTGAAGGACGCCGGGAAGATGCAGCCCACGCAGGTGTCGCTGGCGAAGTGGAACAACTGCCGCATGGCCATCGACATCGCCCGCGAGGCGCGCGACCTGCTGGGCGGTGCCGGCATCACCACCGAGCACTGCCCGATCCGTCACGCGCTGAACCTGGAATCGGTGATCACCTATGAAGGCACCGAGACCGTGCATCAGCTGGTGGTGGGCCGCGAACTGACCGGCATCAACGCCTTCGGCGGCTGAGCGCCCATCCGGCCGCGCATCGGCGCGGCCTGCATTGCTGCTGGAGCGCCACATGTCCCTGGCCGACCTCAGGATCGAAACCGAACGCCTGGTCCTGCGCCTGCCGCGGGCCGGGGACTTCGAGCGCTACGCCGAACTGCAGGCCGATGAAGAGGCGTCGCGCTGGATCGGTGGCCACCAGCCGCGCGCCGCGGCCTGGCGCAAGTTCCTGCAGCAGCCGGGCGCGTGGATGATCCAGGGTTTCGGCATGTTCTCGATCATCGACCGCGACAGCGGCCTATGGCTGGGGCAGGGCGGGCCCTGGAAGCCGGACGGGTGGCCGGGCAACGAGATCGGCTACATGCTCCACCGCGATGCCTGGGGCAAGGGCTACGCCACCGAGGCGCTGCCGGCGACCATCGACTGGGCGCTGGCCAACCTCGGCTGGGGCGATTTCATCCACTGCATCGCGCCCGAGAACGCGGCCTCGAAGCAGGTAGCGCGGCGCCTTGGCTCGACCCTGCTCGGGCCCGGCAAGCTGCCGCCGCCTCACGAGGATGCCGCCTGCGAGATGTGGGGCCAGACCCGCGCGCAGTGGCTCGCGCGCCGAGGGGAGTGCCAGGCGCCGTGCTGAGGCATCCCGGTGTTGTTGTCGCCTGTCTGTTCGCGTTGGCCATCGTCCTGTTCCCGGCATCGGGCCAGGGTGCGGAGCGGCATCGCGTCGCCCCGGACCCGGACTGGATCGAGATGCTGCCCGTGCGTGGCGGGGAGGGCTCCGCGCAGGTGGCCGACGGCGCCCGCTTCCTGCTGGTCGACGACCAGGTCAACCTGCTCGGTGCCGAGCCGGTCTGGCACCGCAGGCTGGTCGAACAGGTTGTGCAGGAGCGCGCACTGGCCTCGGCCGCGCGGCTTTCGATCGATTTCCAGCCGCTCTACCAGCGGGTCGAGCTGCATGCGGTCGAGTTGCTGCGCGCCGGCGAGCGCCTGGAGCGGATCGGCCGCGCCGACGTGCAGGTGCTGCGCCGCGAGGCGGAGATGGAGTCCGGGCTCCTTGACGGGCGGCTCACCGTGCAGATCACCGTCCCCGACGTCCGCGTCGGCGACCGGGTCGAATACCGCTTCAGCGTGATCGGCGCCAATCCGATCTTCGGCAGCGAGTATCACGACGTCTACCGCGCCGCGTACAGCGTGCCGCTGGCCGAGCGCCGCGTGCGTTTCGTGTATCCGCCGGGCGTCGAGCTGCGGCATCTCGCCGATCGCCCGGGTTACCGCGTGCTGGAGGGCGGCGGCCAGGGCCATCGCAGCCTGGAGGTGCGGGCCTCGGACCTGCCGCGCGTGACCGAGGATGATGACACACCGCAGTGGCACGACAGCTTCGGGCGCCTGCAGTTCTCCACCCTGGCCGACTGGCCGGCCGTGGCGCGCTGGGCGGAGCCGCTGTATCCCGCGCGCCTGACCGACCGCGCGCAGGCGGTCGAACTTGCCCGCCGACTGGGTCTGGACGCCGCGGATCCGCGCGGTTCACTGGAGCGCGCGATCGCCTTCGTGCAGGGCGAGGTCCGCTACACCGCGATCGACATGGGCAGTAACTCGCACGCGCCCAGCGCGCCGGAAACCACCCTCGAGCGCCGCTTCGGCGACTGCAAGGACAAGTCGGCGCTGCTGGTGTCGCTGCTGGCTGAGGCCGGGATCGAGGCCGAACCGGTGCTGGTCAACACCGTTGCGCGCGCCGCGGTGCTCGAGCGCCTGCCCAGCCCGCTTGCCTTCGACCACGTCGTGGTGCGCGCGCGGCTGGCCGACGGCGAGGTCTGGATCGACCCCACGCGCGACCGCGAGCGCGCGCCGCTGGCGGCACGGGAGCCTTTGCCGTTCCGCTTCGGGCTGCCGGTCTTCAGCGGCGGCGGGCTGGTCGAGGTTCCCGCGCCGCCGCCGGTGCAGCCGGCGATCGAGGTCACCCAGCGCATCCGGCTGGAGACCATGGGCGATCGCGCCCAGGCCCTGTTCGGCGTGGTCACCGACTACCGTCGTGGCAACGCGGAGGGCACGCGCGCGCAGTACGAGGATCACGAGCCCTCGGACATCGGCGATCGCTATCTGTCCTACATGCGCGGGTTCTACGACGGCATCGCCGCCGCGGGCCTGCCGGGCGCGGTGGATGCGCCTGAACCCGGCGCCATGCGCGTCGTCGAGAGCTACCGGCTGGACTGGGATACCGGGCGCGAGGGGCGGGACTTCGGCATCGTGCTGTTCCAGCTCGCCGACTGGCTGCCGCGGCTCAAGCGCGACGACAGGAACATGCCGCTGCTGCTGGGCGGACCCGACCATGCGACGCACGCCATCCGCGTCGACTATCCGCGCGGCTGGTCGATCTCACCCGAGGACGACCGGGTGGAGAATCCCTGGTTCACCTTCGAACGCCGGGTCAGCGTGGAAGGCGGCGACCTGGTGGTCAGGGGCAGCTGGCGCCGCCATGCCGACGAGGTGCCCGCGGCGGACTACGCGCGCTTCCGCGAAGACGTGGCCACGGCCCGCGACCTGCTCGTGTTCGACGTCAACCTCGGTGCGGGCGTGCCGCTGCTGGCCGCGCGCCCGGCGGACTGGGCCTGGCCGCTGGCGGCCTTCGTCCTGGCATGCGTGCTGCTGGTGCTGGCCTGGTGGCGCCGCCTGGCCGATCCGCTGTCGGGCATGGTGTTCGCGCCGCGCCATGCCATGGCGCGGCTGCTCGACAGCCGGCGCGCCTGGTGGGGCGCAACAGCGCTGGTGCTGGCCACGTCCGTGCTGATCGGCGGGATGGAGGAGGGCGCGGCGTTCGCCACCGGCGACGACGGCAGCTACCTGCGGCTCGTCGGCGGTATCGCCTCGACCCTGGTCTGGTTCCCGCTGTTCACCCTGTTGACCAAGGGCTGTTTCCGCATGCTTTCGGTTCGCGCCGGGTTCCAGCCGCTGCTGCTGGCCGCGGCCTGGGCTTGCGTGCCCTACCTGCTGTTCATGCTACTGGCCTGCCTGGCCCTGGGCGGCCGCTTCGAAATCTTCACCGAGGGCCATGAGCTGCAGCCCGGGGAGATCGTCGCGCTGCTGTCGGCGCTGCTGTTCATCGCCGTCGGCATGTGGTGGTACCTGGTCGCCACCGTCAATGCCAACGCCGTGGCCGCGGGCACCACCCGTGCGCGCGCGCTAGGCGCGCTTATGCTGTCGTCCCTGTTCCTGGTCGTGCTGGTGGTCGCGTTTGCGCTGGTGGCAGCCGCGGTCCAGCGGCCGGGCTGAAGACGCCCCCATCGACCCCCGTCATCCACCGGTTCCCGAGCACATCCGCATGGCAAGCCCCACGGTTCCGACACTGATCCCCGCGCGCATGCGCGGCCTCAACCGCGCCGAGATCTGCGACGTCAACTTCAGCGAATTCGTACGCGGCTGGGAAGGCCGCGCGGGCCGTGCGCCCGGCGACGACGAAGCCGTCCTGTCCGGCAGCGCGCTCGACGCCCGCGGCTTCCGCGAGCTGTTCGAATCGCAGCTCATCAGCCGCCACCTCGACCTGATGGCGCGCGTGCTGCGCGTGCAGAACAAGGTCTTCTACACCATCGGCTCCAGCGGCCACGAAGGCAACGCCATGGTCGCGCGCGCCACGCGCCACACCGATCCGGCGTTCCTGCACTACCGCTCGGGCGGCTTCATGGCCGAGCGCTTCCGCAAGCTGCCGGGCATGGATCCGGTGATGGATTCGGCGCTGTCGTTCGCCGCATCCAAGGACGACCCGGCCTCCGGCGGGCGGCACAAGGTCTGGGGCAGCCGGCCGCTGTGGGTGCTGCCGCAGACGTCCACCATCGCCTCGCACCTGCCCAAGGCCTTTGGCACCGCGGTGGCGATCGAGCAGGCGCGGCGCATTGGCCACCCGCTGCCGGTCCCGGGCGACAGCATCGCCATCTGCTCCTTCGGCGACGCGTCGAGCAACCACGCCACCGCCCAGACGGCGTTCAACGTCGCCGCATGGACCGCCTACCAGCGCCTGCCGGCGCCGGTGCTGTTCGTCTGCGAGGACAATGGCATCGGCATCTCGGTGAAGACGCCCGACGGCTGGATCGCGCGCAACTTCAGCCAGCGCCCGGATCTGGACTACTTCGCCGCCGACGGCCTTGACCTTGCGGCGGGCTACGGCGACGTGCAGCGCGCGGTCGAGCACTGCCGCCGCACCCGTCGCCCGACCTTCCTGCACCTGCGCACCACCCGTATCATGGGCCACGCCGGCACCGACTTCGAGATCGAATGGCGTTCGATCGAGGAACTGTGCGCGGTCGAGGCCACCGATCCGCTGCTGCGCTCGGCCGCGATCGCGCTGGAGTCGGGGCTGATGTCGAAGGACGACATCCTCGACCTGTACGAGGCCACGCGCGCGAAGTGCTTCGCCGCCGCCGAGGACGCCGACCGCCGTCCGCGCTTGGATTCGCTGGCCGACGTGATGGCGCCGTTGGCGCCGTACACCCCTGACGCCGTGCGTGCCGAAGCCGCGCGCACCGACTACGCCGATCGCCGCCTCGAGGTGTTCGGCAGCGAGGCGAAGCTGCCGGAGAACCAGCCGCCGAAGCACCTTGCCATCCAGATCAACCAGGCCCTGCACGACCTGTTCGCCAAGTACCCCGAGGTCCTGCTGTTCGGCGAGGACGTTGCGCAGAAGGGCGGCGTCTACACCGTCACCAAGGGCCTGCAGAAGGCCTTCGGCCCCCGCCGCGTGTTCAACACCCTGCTCGACGAGACCGTGATCCTGGGCCTCGCGCAGGGCTACGCCAACATGGGCATGCTGCCCATGCCGGAGATCCAGTACCTGGCCTATTTCCACAACGCCTGCGACCAGATCCGCGGCGAGGCGGCCAGCCTGCAGTTCTTCAGCAACAACCAGTACCGCAACCCGATGGTGATGCGCATCGCGTCACTCGGCTACCAGCGTGGCTTCGGCGGCCACTTCCACAACGACAACTCGATCACCGCGCTGCGCGACATCCCCGGCCTGGTGGTCGGCTGCCCCAGCCGCGGCGACGATGCGGTCACGATGCTGCGCACGCTGATGGCGCTGGCCAAGGTCGACGGCCGCGTCTGCGCCTTCCTCGAGCCGATCGCGCTGTACATGACCAAGGACCTGCATGAAGCGGGCGACGGCGGCTGGCTGACGGAATTCCCGGCGCCCGGCGAGGCCATGGCGCTGGGCGAGGGCCGCGTCTACGGCGAAGGCAACGACGACCTGGTCGTTTTCACCTACGGCAACGGCGTGCCGATGAGCCTGCGCGCGGCGCGCGCGATCGAGGCCCGGCACGGCTGGAAGGTGCGGGTGGTCGACCTGCGCTGGCTGGTGCCGTTGAACGAGGACTTCATCCGCGAACAGGCGGCGACGGCGAAGCGCATCCTGATCGTCGACGAGGGCCGCCGCAGCGCGGGCGTGGGCGAGGGCATTGTCACCGCCGTGATCGAAGGCGGCTACGCGGCGCGACCCTTCCTGCGCGTCACCGGCGCCGACACCTTCACCCCACTGGCCGGCGCGGCCTTCCTGGTGATCCCGTCGGAAGAGGAAATCCTCGCGGCGGCGGACAGGCTCGCCGCGACCTGACGAACCGGAGTCCGGCGCGGGTTGAGGGGAAAAGCCTGGGCTGCGCTGCGGGGTGGCGGGTCGATGGGTATTCCGTGGGCGTCGCAGCTTCGCTGCTCTTGAATGCCCACTCCATACCCATCAACCCGCCACACGACCACCGCCGCAGGCCGCAGGAAAAAGCAGCGACACACCGCAGCGCCGCGCCAGAAGCGAAGAGCGCCGATGCACGGCGCTCTTCGTTTTTCCTCCCAACCCGCCGCGTGGTTGCGTGACGGAGGGTGTGTGGGTGCGCAGCCGGCATTAAAGAGCATCGAAGCTGCGACGCCGGCAGAGCACCCAAATACCCTCCGCCCCGCAGCCAACCAAGGGCTCTTACCTCACGACCGCCCGAACCTCCACGCGACGGTTCGGAGCCAGGCAGTCGATCAAGGCCTGCCCACGCTCGCCATCGCAGGCCACGACCGGCTCGACGCTGCCGCGGCCCACGGCGGTGATCCTGTCCGCCGGCACGCCGGCGTCGACCAGGTAGTCGCGCACGGCCGCCGCGCGCTTGCGCGAAAGCTCCACGTTCGCCGCGTCCTTGCCGATGCGGTCGCTGTGGCCGATGACGTGGACCGTGTCGATGTCCTGGGTCGCCAGCACCCGGGCGGCCAGCGCATCGAGGTCGGCCCGGCCGGCGTCGCTGAGGTTGTCCACGCTCGCCTTGCCGAAGGCGAACAGCGCATCGCCCGACAGCGTGTGGTTGAACGACGCCGGCGGTGGCGGTTCCGGTGCGGGCTCAGGTTCCGGCGTGGAGGCGCAGGCGGCGGTGAGGCAGGCAGCGGCGAGCGCGGCCAGGAACGGCTTCGTATGGCGATGCATGGATTTCCCCTTCCAGTGAACAACGTGGCACCTGGCCCCATGCCGGTGCCTGCCTGGATCCCCCCGGGCGAGCATAGCCCGCAATCGTGGCGCTTCTGCAACCGTGGTCGCGTTTCCGGGCGCCGGTCGTGGCCCCGGGGGCGTCAGCGGGCCAGGCCGTCCAGCAGGGGCAGGGAAGCGAGGGCGTTCCCGTCGATATGCAGCGCGGGCGCGTCTTCCGGTCGATCCAGCGGCAGCACGGCCAGCACCAGGCTTGCCTGCGGGCGTGCGGCGCCGGCCCCGGCCGGATCGCCAGCGCCGAAGCCGGGCGCGGCGGCAACCACGCTGCCGATGGCCCGGTCGTCCTCCATCACCTGCGCTCCGGCGGCGGGCGGCGCGTCACTGGCGAACAGCCCCAGGCCGCGCTTGGCCTGGCCGAGGAAGTGGGTCCGGGCCACGATCTCCTGGCCGGGGTAGCAGCCTTTGCGCACGCTGTAGGCGCGCAGACGGTCGAGCGAAAGCTGCTGCGGCGTATACGCGTCCAGGCCCGCGGCGCCAGGGCGCGGCAGGCCATGGGCGAGGTCGAAGCTGCGCCAGCGGGCGAGGGCGTCGGCATCGGCGGGCGCGCCGCAGCCGCTGCACACGCGCAGGGTGCGCGGGTGTTCGCCATCGCCGAAGTCGAGCTCGACGCGGCCCTTGGCGTCGGTGGCGGACTGGGCGCCCGACGCGGCTGCGGGCGTGCTGAAAGAGCCGCACAGGGACACACCTTCCGGCACCCGCAGCTTCAGCTTGCTGCGGAATACGAACCGTTCCATGGCTGCCTTCAATGCCGCGGCATCGCCGTCGGGGAGCAGCAGCCAGACCGTCTCTGCATCCAGCCGCAGCAGTGCGAACAGGGCCTGTACGCGGCCTTTTGGCGACAGCCAGCCGCTCCACTGCCACTGGCCGTCGGCCAGGGCGGCGACATCGCTCATGCACTGCGCCTGCGCGAAAGCGATCGCATCGCGGCCTTCCAGCGCCAGCAGGGCATGGTCGGAAAGGGCGAAAAACGGCGGTTTGGCGCTCGCTGGCTTGTCCAAACTGTGCTCCGGGACGTAAACTTCGGCAGGTGCCAGACCCCGCAATCATAGGCGAAACGCCGCCCGAGGCCGCTCCGGAAGCACTTCCGGACGATGCGAAGGCAACCACCGGGACGCCCGCCGCGGCGCCCGAATACGGTGGGCGCGAAGGTCTGGATCCGACGCGCTACGGGGACTGGGAAAAGAACGGACGCTGCATCGATTTCTGATGCGGTCACGGCTGCCGGATGCGGCCATCACAACCTGCCTGTAGAAGCCAACGCGGCGCCACCGCCGCCCAGCGAGAGATGCCTGCCGCGATGACACACCCGAACCGCCCCCTGTCGCCGCACCTCCAGGTGTACCGCTGGCAGATCACCATGCTCATGTCGATCCTGCACCGCGCCACGGGCATCGCCCTGGTGGTTGGTGCGTTCGGGCTTGCGTGGTGGCTGCTCGCGGCCGCCGCGGGGGGTGAGGCCTACGCCTCCGCCGCCGCCTGCCTGGCCTCGCCGCTGGGGAAGGTCGCGCTGTTCGGCTTCTCGCTGTGCCTGGTCTACCACCTGCTCAACGGCATCCGCCACCTGCTGTGGGATGCCGGCTGGGGCTTCGAGATCCCCGAGGTCTACCGGTCTGGCTACGTGGTGTTCGGCCTGACGGTGGTGCTCACCGCGCTGATCTGGATCGTTGCGATGGGAGGTGCGGCATGAGCAACGTGAAGGCTGCGCCGGATTACCGCACCCCGCTGAAGAAGGCGCGCCGCCTGGGCTCGGCGAAGTCGGGCACCGGCCACTTCTGGTGGCAGCGCGTGACCGCCGTGGTGCTGGCGCTGCTGGTGCCGTGGCTGGTGGGTACCCTGGTGTCGCTGGTCGGCGCCGACCTCGGCCAGGTGCATGCCGTCTTCTCGCGCCCCTGGAACGCCATCCTGATGGCGGTGTTCGTGATGTCGCTGTTCTGGCACGCCAAGCTCGGCCTCCAGGTCGTGATCGAGGACTACGTCCACAACCGCGCCGCCGAACTCGCGCTGCTGGTGCTCAACATCCTCCTTTGCAGCCTCGGCGCGCTGGCGTCGCTGTACGCGATCGCCCGCATCGCGCTGCTGGCCTGACGAAGAAGCCGACATGACCAACGCCTACAAGATCACCGAACACAAGTACGACATGATCGTGGTCGGAGCCGGCGGCGCCGGCCTCCGCGCCACCTTCGGCCTGGCCCAGAAGGGCCTGCGCACCGCCTGCATCACCAAGGTCTTCCCGACCCGCTCGCACACGGTTGCGGCGCAGGGCGGCATCTCCGCCGCGCTCGCCAACATGGGCGAAGACGACTGGCGCTTCCACTTCTACGACACCATCAAGGGCTCCGACTGGCTGGGCGACCAGGACGCCATCCAGTACATGTGCCGCGAGGCCATCCCGGCGGTGATCGAGCTCGAGCACCAGGGCGTGCCGTTCTCGCGCACCGAGGAAGGCAAGATCTACCAGCGCCCCTTCGGCGGCATGACCACGCACTACGGCAAGGGCATCGCCCAGCGCACCTGCGCCGCGGCCGACCGCACCGGCCACGCGATGCTCCACACCCTGTACCAGCAGTCGCTGGCGCACCAGGCGGAGTTCTTCATCGAATACTTCGCGCTCGACCTGATCATGGACGAGGAGGGCGTCTGCCGCGGCGTGCTCGCCATCGACATGGCCGAGGGCACCCTGCACCTGTTCCGTGCCCAGGGCACGGTGCTCGCCACCGGCGGCTACGGTCGCGCCTACTTCTCGGCGACCTCGGCGCACACCTGCACCGGCGACGGCGGCGGCATGGCGCTGCGCGCGGGCCTGGGCCTGCAGGACATGGAATTCGTGCAGTTCCACCCGACCGGCATCTACGGCGCCGGCTGCCTGATCACCGAGGGCGTGCGCGGCGAAGGCGGCATCCTGCGCAACAGCAACGGCGAGCGCTTCATGGAGCGCTACGCGCCCAACGCCAAGGATCTGGCGTCGCGCGACGTCGTCAGTCGCTCGATGACCATCGAGATCCGCGAGGGCCGCGGCGTCGGCGAGCACGGCGACCACATCCATCTCGACCTGACCCACCTCGACCCCAAGGACATCCACGAGAAGCTGCCCGGCATCGCCGAGAGCGCGCGGATCTTCGCCAACGTCGACGTCGAGAAGCAGCCGATCCCGGTCATCCCCACCGTCCACTACAACATGGGCGGCATCCCGACCAACTACCATGGCGAAGTGGTGCAGCTGCGCGACGGCAACCCCGACGCGGTGGTGCCGGGCCTGTACGCCATCGGCGAGGCCGCCTGCGTGTCCGTGCACGGCGCCAACCGCCTGGGCTCGAACTCGCTGCTGGACCTGGTGGTGTTCGGCCGCGCGGTGGCCAACCGCTGCGCCGAGACCATCACGCCGGGCGCGCCGCACAAGCGCCTGGCCGGCGACGCCTGCGATGCGGCGCTGGGCAACCTCGACCGCCTGCGCCACGCCAACGGCGACACCCCGACCGCGGTCATCCGCGACCGGATGCAGCGTTCGATGCAGTCGCACGCGGCGGTGTTCCGCACCCAGGAGACGCTGGCCGAGGGTGTGCAGCAGATCCGCGACATCAACGCCTCCTTCGCCGACGTCAAGGTCAGCGACCGCTCGCTGGTCTGGAACTCGGACCTGATCGAGACCTTCGAGCTGCAGAACCTGCTCGGCCTGTCGCTGGCGACCATCGTGTCGGCCGAGAACCGCAAGGAATCGCGCGGCGCCCATGCCCGCGAGGACTTCCCGGACCGCAACGACGCCGAATGGCAGAAGCACACCCTGACCTGGGTGGACGAGGCGGGCAACACCCGCATCGACTACCGCCCGGTGCACATGTACACGCTCGACGACGAGGTCGAGGTCGTCCCGCCCGTTGCGCGCGTCTACTAGGATCGAAAGCAGATGGCCGAGTTCACCCTTCCCAGGAATTCCAAGGTCCACAAGGGCAAGCACTTCGCGGCGCCGGCGGGTTCCACCCGCGTGCGCCAGTTCAAGGTCTATCGCTGGAGCCCCGACGACACCGAGAACCCGCGCACCGACACCTACGAGGTCGACCTCGACAGGTGCGGGCCGATGGTTCTCGACGCGCTGATCAAGATCAAGAACGAGATCGACCCCACGCTGACCTTCCGCAGGTCGTGCCGCGAGGGCATCTGCGGTTCGTGCGCGATGAACATCGACGGCACCAACACCCTGGCCTGCACCCGCGCGATCGACGACTGCGGCAAGGGCAAGGGCGAAGTGCCGATCTACCCGCTGCCGCACATGGAAGTGGTCAAGGACCTGGTGCCGGACCTGACCCACTTCTACGCGCAGTACGCGTCCATCCAGCCCTGGATCCGCACCCAGAGCTCGCCGCCGCCGGACCAGGAGCGCCTGCAGTCGAAGGAGGACCGCGCCAAGCTCGACGGCCTCTACGAATGCATCCTCTGCGCCTGCTGCAGCACCTCGTGCCCCAGCTACTGGTGGAACGGCGACCGCTACCTGGGGCCGGCGATCTTGCTCCAGGCCTACCGCTGGATCATCGATTCGCGCGACGAGGACACCGGCACGCGCCTGGACGACCTCGAGGATCCGTTCAAGCTCTACCGCTGCCACACCATCATGAACTGCACGCGGACCTGTCCCAAGGGGCTGAACCCCGCCAAGGCCATCGGCGCGATCAAGCAGATGATGCTGGACCGCCAGGTCTGAGCGTGACGCAGGACGAGGACGCCGAACTCCGCCGCCTGCGCTGGCGCTGCCGGCGCGGCATGCGCGAACTCGACCGCCTGCTCGAGCGCTGGCTCGAGCAGGGATGGCGGGATTCCCCGACGCCCGAACGCGAAGCTTTCCTGCGGCTGCTGGACAGCGAGGACGATAGGCTGTGGAAATGGTTCCTCGGCCACGAAACTCCCGATGACGCAGCCCTCGATGCCCTGGTGCAGCGGATCCGCGCCCTGCCGCATTGACTGGCGTCCTTCGCGCTGCCTGCTGGCCGCGCTGCTGCTGTTGACCGTGCTCGCCCCGCTGGCCGTACTGGCCAGCGAGATGCCGCGCGCGGCCGCATGGCTGCTGGCCGCGGCGGCCGTCGCGCACGGGCTGTGGCTGGCGCGGCGGGAATGGCGGCGGCCATCGCGCAGCCTGCTGTTCACCGGCGACGGCCGGCTGCTGGTCGACGGCGACGAAGTCGGGGATGCAAGCCTGCAGTGGCGCGGTCCGCTGGCCTTCCTGTCCTGGCGCGATGCCGGCGGCCGTCGCGGGCGGCTCACCTGGTGGCCGGACACCCTGCCGCCGCGCTGGCGGCGTGAACTGCGGCTGGCCGTCGGCCGGCTGCCCACTGCGCGCACGGGCCCATCGGTGGCACCATAGCGGCCTTCGAGCCGGCCGAGACCCGATGTTCAAACCCCTTCCCGTCGCCATCGGCCTGCGCTACCTGCGCGCCAAGCGCCGCAACGGCTTCATCTCCTTCATCTCCCTGGCCTCGATCCTCGGCATCGCCATCGGCGTGACCGCGCTGATCACCACGCTGGCGGTGATGAGCGGCTTCCAGCGCGAGATCCGCGATCGCATGCTGCAGATGACCCAGCACGCCACCGTCAGCGCCCACGGCGAGGCGATGACCGAGTGGCGGCAGGCGGTCGAGGTCGGCACCGCCGATCCGCGCGTGGCCGCGGCGGCGCCGTACATTTCCACCGAGGCGCTGCTCTCGGGCAAGCGCCGCGAACCGGCGATGCTGCGCGGCATCGTGCCGGCCGACGAGGCACGGGTCTCGATCCTCGGCGAGCGCATGGTCGAGGGCAGCCTCGATACCCTGGAACCGCGCAGCTACAACATCGTGCTCGGCCGCGAACTGGCGCTGTGGCTGGGCGTTCGCATGGGCGACAGCGTGGTCGTGACCACCGACTTCCAGGCCACGCCCATGGGTGCGATGCCCCAGCTCAAGCGCTTCACCGTCAGCGGCATCTTCGAAGCAGGCTACCAGGAGGCCGACCGCGGCCTGGCGGTGGTCAACATCGAGGACCTGCAGCGACTGCTGCGCATGGGCGAGGGCGTCACCGGCGTGCGCCTGCAGATGCACGACATGGACCAGGCCTACGCCGTGGCCCGCGACCTGGCCCTGAAGCTGGGCGGACCCTACATGGTCAGCGACTGGACCATGGAGAACGCGCACCTGTTCCGCGCGCTGAAGCTGGAAAAGACCATGATCGCGATCCTGCTGTCGCTGATCATCGCCATGGGTGCCTTCAACCTGGTGTCCTCGCAGGTGATGCTGGTGACCGACAAGCAGTCCGACATCGCCATCCTGCGCACGCTCGGACTCACGCCGCGCGGGGTGATGCAGGTGTTCATGGTGCAGGGCACCCTGATCGGCGTGTTGGGCACCGTGCTGGGCGTGATCGGCGGCCTGACGCTGACCTTCAACCTCGAGCGCATCCTGCGCCTGATCGAGAAGGTGACCGGCGCCGAGCTGATGCCGGCCGACGTCTACTACATCACCGGCCTGCCGACCGAGCTGAGCGCGCAGGACATCACCATCGTGTCCTGCGTGGCCCTGGCCATGGCCTTCCTGGCGACCATCTACCCGGCGCGCCGCGCGGCGCGCACGGCCCCGGCGGAGGCGCTGCGCTATGAGTGATCCGGCGTTGAAGGCTGTCGCGCAGCCGCAGTCCGGCCGCCCGGATGGCGAAGTGGTCGGCGCGCATGGCCTGGGCAAGACTTATGCCGAGGGGCGCATGCGCACCCCGGTCTTCGACGGCCTCGACCTCAGCGTGGCGGCAGGGGAGACCGTGGCGATCCTCGGTGCGTCGGGCGCGGGCAAGAGCACGCTGCTGCACCTGCTGGGCGGGCTCGACACGCCGTCGGCGGGCGAGGTCTACGTGGCCGGCCAGCGCATGAGCGCTTTGTCGGACGCTGATCGCGGCCGCCTGCGCAACCGCGCGCTGGGCTTCGTCTACCAGTTCCACCACCTGCTGCCCGAGTTCACCGCGCTGGAGAACGTGATGCTGCCGGTGCTGCTGTCCGGCGCCGACGGTACGGACGCGGCTGCGCGCGCGCGCGGGCTGCTGGAGGGCGTGGGCCTCGGGCACCGTATGGAGCACAAGCCCGGCGAACTGTCCGGCGGCGAACGCCAGCGTGCGGCGGTCGCGCGCGCCCTGGTCAATCGCCCGGCCTGCGTGCTCGGCGACGAGCCCACCGGCAACCTGGACGAGAAGACCGCGGCCACGGTGTTCGAGCTGATGCTCGAGCTCAACCGCGCCGAGCGCACCAGCCTGGTCCTGGTCACCCACGACCGCAGCCTGGCCCGCAGGCTGGACCGGGTGCTGGAGCTGCACGAAGGCCGGCTGCGCGAGATCGATCCCGCTTCGGCCTGAGTCTCGATGCCGGCCCCCGGATACCGGGGCTGCTGTCCCGGCCGGTGCGGCGCGGGAAATCCTGAGGCCCGTCCGGGACGCCGGCCGATCCTACGCGCGCGGCCACCGTCGCAGGCTGGAGGTTTCCGGTCCCGGGCTTAGCGGCAATGACGACAGCAATCGCGGTTCCGCCCCTGGGCGTGGCCGCCGCCGCGGCGCTGGTGGCCGGCGCACTGGCCTGCCTGCGCCTGCCATCCCTGCCGCTGGCGTGGCTGTGCGTCGTGCTCATGGCCGCGGGTATGGCCGCCTGGTGGCGACTGCGGGGGCGCTGGCGCTGGGCGGGTGCGCTGGTCGCGGGCTTCGCGCTCTGCGGCCTGCACGCGGGAGCCTCGCTCGGCGGGCAGTTGCCCGCGTCGCAGGCGCGTGGCGATTTCACCGTGTCCGGGCGTGTCACCGGCCTGCCGGAAGTGGACGCGAAGCGCACGCGCTTCCAGTTCCGCGTCGATGACGACCCGGCGCTGCCCGACGCGCTGCGCGGCGCCAGGCTGCGCCTGTCCTGGTACGACAACGAGTGGTCGGACGAAGCATCGCGCCGCTACGAACTCCAGCCCGGCGCGGAATGGCGCCTGCAGCTGCGGCTTCGCGCGCCGCGCGGGCTGCGCAACCCGGGCGGTTTCGACGCCGAGCGCCACGCCATGGCCGCGCGCATCGTCGCCACCGGATACGTGCGCGAGCAGGCAACGGCCGAAGCGCTGCAGCCGGCCCGCGGCATCGACGCCTGGCGCGACCGCATCGCCCGGCGGATCGATGAATCCGTGCCCTCGGGTTCGGCACGCTACGTGCGCGCGCTGGCGCTGGGCGACACCCGCGGCCTCGAGGACGTTGACTGGGAGCTGCTGCGCGCCACCGGCCTGACCCACCTGATCGCGATCTCCGGCTTCCACGTTGGCCTGGTCGCCGGCTTCTTCGCGCTGCTGGGCGCGGCACTGTGGCGGCTGTTCCCGGCGCTGTGCATCCTCGTCCCCCGTCCGCAGGCCGCGGCTGCTGTTGCCTTCCTCGGCGCGCTCGGCTACGCCGCGGTCGCCGGCTTCGCCCTGCCTACGGTGCGCACCGTGCTGATGATCGCGGTGGCTGTGGCCGCGCGGCTGTGGCGGCGCCCGCTGCGCATTTCCGAATCGCTGGCGCTGGCCGCGATCGCCATCGTCCTGGTCGATCCGCTGGCCCTGCTGTCGGCGGGCTTCTGGCTCAGCTTCGGCGGCGTGGCCTGGCTGCTGTGGTGTCTGCCGCAGGCCGGCGGACGGCCGCTGCGCGATTTCCTTTCGGCGCAGTGGGTGGCGACGCTGGGACTGCTGCCGATGACCGCGATCCTGTTCGGACAGGCCTCTCTGGCCGGCCCCTTTGCCAACCTGGTGGCGATCCCCTGGTGGAGCCTGGTGGTGGTGCCGCTGTCGCTGCTGGGCACCGCGCTCGAGGGCCTGCACACGGGTTGGGGCGGCGGCGCCTGGCGCCTGGCTGCGGCCGCCTTCGACCTGTCCTGGCCGCTGTTCGAACGCCTCGGTGGCAGCCCGCTGGCGCTGGCGTGGCTGCCCGAACCGCCCTGGTTCGCGCTGCCGATGGCGCTGCTGGCCGCGTTCTGGCTGCTGCTGCCGCGCGGCGTGCCGGGCAGGTCGCTGGCGCTGCTGCTGTGGCTGCCGCTGCTGTGGCCAGACCGCCAGCTGCCGCGCCACGGCGAGGTCGAACTGGTGATGCTGGACGTGGGGCAGGGGCTGTCGGTGCTGGTGCGCACCGCCGGCCACGCCGCGCTCTACGACATGGGCCCGGCGACTCCGGACGGCTTCGACGCCGGCGAGCGCACCGTGGTGCCGGCGCTGCACGCGCTGGGCGTGCGTCGGCTCGACATCCTGGTCGCCAGCCACGCCGACGCCGACCATGCCGGCGGGCTCGACGCCGTGCGCCGCCGCTTCCCCGCGCCGGTGGTGCTGGCGCCGGAGGGCGCTGGGATCGAAGGCGCCTCGGGCTGCCTGGCCGGCAGCGGCTGGCAGCGCGACGGCGTCAGCTTCCGCTTCCTGCACCCGCCGCTGCACTTTCCCTACCTGCGCAACGAGTCCAGCTGTGTGCTGCGGATCGAAACCGCGCACGGCGCGGTCCTGCTCACCGGCGACATCGGGGAGGCCATCGAGGAGCGCTTGGCCGGTCGTTTCGCCGAGGACCTGCCGGCCGACGTGGTTCTTGTCCCGCACCACGGCTCGCGGCACTCCTCGACGGCGGGCTTCGTGGCCGCGACCTCGCCGCGACTGGCGCTGGTGTCGGCCGGACACGGCAACCGCTTCGGGCACCCGGACGCGGGCGCGGTGGCGCGCTGGGAGCGGGGCGGGGCTGAGGTCCTGGCGACGCCCGCGGGCGGGGCGATCAGGGTGAGGCTGGCCGGGCAGGGCGTCGTGGCCGGGACGGAGCGGAAGCGCCGCCCGCGATTCTGGGACGCAGTTCGCATGCAGGAACGGCAATGACCGGGCGAAGCGCGCTCTGCTGTGGGAGCGGCTATAGCCGCGATCACCGCAAGGCCATTGAAGAATCGCGGCTGTAGCCGCTCCCACACAGGAAGGGGCTGCCACAGGGGGAGGGTTGGGGCAGTATCCTATGGGCCCTGTTTTCCCCCGGGCCCGCGGCCCCAGGAGCGATACGTGCTGGAACTGGTCAAGGCAGGCGGCTGGCCGATGCTGCCCCTGCTGCTGCTGTCGGCGGTGGCGCTGGCGATCATCGTCGAACGCTTCTGGACCCTGCGTCGCAGCCAGGTGCTGCCCCCCGGCCTCGGCCGCGAGGTGCGCGACTGGGTCGGCCGCGGCGGCCAGCTGGACCCGGCCCACATCGAATCCCTGCGCGGCAACTCGCCGCTGGGCGCGCTGCTGGCCAGCGTGCTCGACATGCGCAACCACCCGCGCGACGAGATGCGTGAGCGCGTCGAAGACGTCGGCCGCCACCTCGCGCACCGGATGGAGCGCTATCTCAACGCGCTCGGCACCATCGCCGGCGCCGGTCCGCTGCTGGGCCTGTTCGGCACCGTGGTCGGCATGATCCAGATGTTCCTGGGGATCATGGACGTGGGCGTGGGCGACGTGAACGAGTTGGCCGGCGGCATCGGCAAGGCCCTGGTCTGCGCCGCGGCGGGCATGATCGTGGCGGTGCCGGCGCTGATGTTCCACCGCTACTTCCGCGGCCGCATCGACGGCTACATCGTCGAGATGGAGCACGAGGCCATCGCCCTGATGGATGCACTGGATCCGCGCAACCGTCGTCCCGCCGCCGCCGGCACCCCCGCGCACGCCGGCGGGCAGCACGCCTCCGCCGCACACAGCGGCGCGACCCGCCCGGCACAGGCCTGAGCCCCGCATGCGCATCCGCGACCGCCGCGCCGAGGACATCCCCGAGATCAACCTCGTGCCGCTGATCGACGTGATCCTGGTGCTGATCATCTTCTTCGTGGTCACCACCACCTTCGACTCGCGCTCGATGCTGAAGCTCGAACTGCCGCGCGCCGACGCCCGCCCGGCCGACAGCGAGCAGCCGGCGCTGAGCGTGCTGGTCAACGCCGAGGGCCGCTACTTCATCGACGACCGCGAGGCCCTGCGCACCGACGTCGAAGCGATCAAGGCCACGATCCTGGAAGTCGCCGGCGACGACCGCGAGCGCCCGGTGCTGCTGCGCGCCGACGCGCGTACCCCGCACCAGGCGGTGGTCACCGCGATGGACGCGCTTGGCCAGCTCGGCTTCCGCCGGGTGTCGATCGCGACCGCGCCCGAAGCCGGCGCCCGCGTCGTGCAGGATCCCGCGCAGTGAGCAGCGCCGAGGACGCGCCCGCGCCCAGCCCTTGGCAGACCTACCGCCGCCTGCTCGGCCATGCCGGCCGCTACTGGCCGCTGCTGGCGGTCGCCATGGTCGGCATGGTGGTCGAAGCCGCGGCGGGTTCGGCCTTCGTCTGGCTGATGAAGCCGCTGACCAACGACGGCTTCGTCGACCCCAAGCCGGAGATGGCCTTGATCCTGCCGCTGGCGATCATCGGCCTGTTCCTGCTGCGCGGCGTGGCCACCTTCTGCACCGACTACGGCATCGCCCGCGCCGGCCGCAGCGTGGTGCGCGACCTGCGCGAACTGGTGCTGGGCAAGTACCTGCGCCTGCCCAGCAGCCGCTTCGACACCGAAGCCGTGCCGCAGATGGTCAGCCGCCTGAACTTCGACACCGAGCAGGTCACCCAGGCCAGCGCCGACGCGCTGAAGATGATCATCGCCGACGGCCTGACCATCGTGTTCCTGCTCGGCCTGATGCTGTACACCAGCGTCAAGGTCACCATGGCGATGATCCTGATCGCGCCGCTGATCGGCGTCCTGGTCTGGTACGTGGGCGGCCGCTACCGCCGCATCAGCCGCGGCATCCAGACCGGCATGGGCGAGCTGGCGCACAGCGCCGAGCAGTCGCTGGCCGCGCAGCAGGACGTGAAGGTGCACGGCGCCCAGGCCTTCGAGCAGACGCGCTATTCCGCGCTGGCCAACCGCGTGCTGCGCCTGAACCTGAAGGTCGAGGCCACGCGCGCGATGTCCTCGGCGCTGGTGCAGGTGCTGGCCGCGTTCGCGCTGGCGGCGATCGTCTGGGTCGCGATCCACGAGGCCCTGGAAGGGCGCCTGGATCCCGGCGAGTTCATGCAGCTGATGACCGCGATGATGGGCATCATTCCTTCGCTGCGCCGGATCACCAACGTGCAGAGCGTGATCGGCCGCGGCGTGGCCGCCGCCGAGCGCCTGTTCGCGATCCTCGACGACGAGGAGGAAGACGACCGCGGTCGCCATGCCGTCGAGCGCGCGCGCGGCGAACTGGTTTTCGACGACGTGGGCCTGCGCTACGCCCGCGGCGACGGCAGCGCGCTCCAGGACGTCAGCTTCCGCGCCGCGCCCGGCACCGTCACCGCCATCGTCGGGCGCTCGGGCAGCGGCAAGACCAGCCTGGTGCGCCTGGTGCCGCGCTTCTACGAACCGACGTCGGGGCGCATCACGCTGGACGGCGTGCCGCTGTCCGACTACCCGCTGGCCGACCTGCGCCGGCAGATCGCCCTGGTCGGCCAGCGCGTGGCCCTGTTCGACGACACCGTGGCCGCCAACATCGCCTACGGCATCGATGCACCGGTGGAATCCATCCGCGCCGCGGCCGAAGCCGCCAACGCCTGGGAGTTCATCGAGCGCCTGCCGCAGGGCCTGGACACGCCGATCGGCGAGAACGGCTCGCTGCTGTCGGGCGGCCAGCGCCAGCGCCTGGCGATCGCCCGCGCGATCCTGCGCGACGCCCCGATCCTGATCCTCGACGAAGCCACCGCCGCGCTCGACACCGAGTCCGAACGCCTGGTACAGGACGCGCTGCAGCGCCTGATGCCCGACCGCACCACGCTGGTGGTCGCGCACCGGCTGTCGACCATCGAACATGCCGACCAGGTGCTGGTCTTCGACCAGGGGCGCATGGTGGAGCAGGGCACCCACGCCGAGCTGCTGGCGCGCGGCGGCCTGTACGCCCACCTCCACGCCATGCAGTTCCGCGAGGGCGGCGCGGCATGAGCGGACGCGAGGCGCCGAAATGGTGGTACGAGCCGGGCGCGCGCGTGCCGATGTGGGCGCGCGCGGTGGCGCCGCTGTATGCCGCCCTGGTCGCGCTGCGCGCGCGACTGTACGGCATGGGCCTGCTGCGCACGCAGAGATTGAAGCTGCCGGTGCTGGTGGTCGGCAACCTGGTGGCCGGCGGCAGCGGCAAGACCCCGCTGACCATCGCCATCGTCGAACGCCTGCGCGCCGAGGGCTGGAACCCGGGCGTCGCCACCCGCGGCTACGGCCGCGCCGACGATTCGAAGGCGCTGTGGGTCGAGCCCGCCACGCCGCCCGCGCGTGCCGGCGACGAGCCGGTGCTGATCGCCCGTCAGACCGACGTCAAGGTGCGCGTCGACCGCGACCGCGTCGCCGCCGCCCGCGCGCTGGCCAAGGCCGGCTGCGACATCGTGGTCTGCGACGACGGCCTGCAGCACTACGCCCTGGGCCGCGACATCGAGATCGAAGTGATCGACGGCCGCCGCCGCCACGGCAACGGCCTGCCGATTCCCGCCGGCCCTTTGCGCGAACCCGTCGAACGCGGGGCCCGCTGCGACTTCCGCGTGCTCAACGTCGGCAGCGATCCCGACCTGGCCGCCGGCTTCGGCGAATGGCCGATGTGGCTGGCCCCGGGCGAAGTCGTGCCCCTGGTCGGCGGCCGCACCCTGCCGCTGTCGGCCTTCGCCGGCCGCCGCGTGCACGCCGTGGCCGGCATTGGCGACCCCGAGCGCTTCTTCGCCATGCTGCGCGACCTCGGCATCGCCGTGGTCCCGCACGCCTTCCCCGACCACCACGCCTATACCGCGGACGACCTGCGCTTCGGCAGCGACCTGCCGGTGCTGATGACGGCCAAGGACGCGGTGAAGTGCGCGGCCTTCGTCAACGAGAAGCACTATGCGGTGCCGGTGAGCGCAGAACTGCCGGAGGCGTTCTGGGTCGCGTTGGCCGCGAGATTGCCCCCATCTGCACTTCGGGCATCGCCATGACCGCCCCCTTCGTCGTCGCCATCCCCGCCCGCTACGCCGCCACCCGTCTCCCCGGCAAACCCCTGCGCCTGCTCGCTGGCGAACCCCTGGTCCTCCACGTCGCCCGCCGCGCGCTTGCCGCCGGCGCCGATGAGGTCTGGGTCGCCGCCGACGACGCGCGCATCGCCGATGCGCTGGCCGACAGCGGCGTGCGCATCGCCATGACCTCGCCCGACCATGCCTCCGGCAGCGACCGCCTGGCCGAATGCGCCGCCATCGCCGGCTGGTCCGACGACACGGTGGTGGTGAACCTGCAGGGCGATGAACCCTTCGCCCCCGCCGCCGGTATCCGCGCCGTGGCTGCGGCGCTGGTCGACTCCGGCGCCGACATGGCCACCCTGGCCACGCCGGTGGAGGATGCCGCCACGCTCGCCGACCCCAACGCCGTGAAGCTGGTCCGCGCCGCCAGCGGCGACGCCCTGTACTTCAGCCGCGCGCCCATTCCCTGGCCCCGCGACGCCTGGGCCAGCGACGAAGGCCGCGCCCGGCTGCCTGCCGGCGGCCACTGGCTGCGCCACATCGGCATCTACGCCTACCGCGCGGGCTTCCTGAAGCGCTTTGCCGCGCTGCCGCCCACGCCGCTGGAGCGCACCGAATCCCTGGAGCAGCTGCGCGCCCTGGAGCACGGCCACCGCATTGCCGTGGCCCTGTCCCCGGAGCCGTTCCCGCCCGGCGTGGACACGCCGGAGGACCTGGAGCGCGCCGCGCGTCGCTTGGCCTGAGGCGGCACTTTCGCGGCGATCCCCAGCGTGTATGATCGGAATTTCCTGGGGAATCGGAATCGAGGTGCGGAAAATGAATCTGAGGAAGTCGCTTGCCTGCCTGGTGGTGATGTTCGCGGTGTCCGGCGTGGCGCTGGCCAGCAAGGCCAGGGTCGACGCAACCAAGGGCTCCTTCGCCGAACAGCGCGCGCAGATCGAAGCCGACCTCGCCGATGGCGAAACCTATTCCGAGATCAGCAATGGCGACCGTGCCACCGTCGCCACCGAGCTCGGCAAGATGGAGACGCTGCTCCGCGGCCGCTCCGTGTCCGAGCTCAGCGAGGCCGAGAAGGTCGAGCTCATGAACTCGCAGGAGCTGATCAACACCCGGCTGACCAAGGCGAGCGAAGACAGCCGCATGGTGTGTCGTCGCGAGCCGGTGGCAGGTACGCGCCTTCCGCGCAGCCAGTGCCTGACGGTCGCCCAGCGCCGCCGCCAGCGCGAGCAGTCGCAGGACGCTCTCGAAGCGCACTACCGTGGGTTCGCGCCCGTCGGCGAGCCCTGAGCGGGTCCGGCCCGGCGCCGGGACAGGCATAATCCAGGCCATGGATGCCGCCGCGCTTGCTCCCGAGTTCCCGCCGGGCCTTGAATGGCTGAATACCACCGGGCCGCTGCGCATGTCGCAGCTGCTCGGTCGTGTTTCAGCGCTGGCCTTCGTCAACGCCGGTTCGGCCTGGTGCACCCAGACCCTGGTCGACCTGGGTCACCTGCGCAACCGGCACCCGGACCGTCTCAACGTGGTCGCGGTCAACGTGCCGCGCTTCGACCATGAGCGTGAACCCCGGCGCGCCGGCAAGCGACTCGCCCGCAACAAGTTCGAGTTCCCGGTCGCCCACGATGCGGACTGGGCGCTGTGGCAGCACTACGGCATCGAGGCCTGGCCCACCGTGGTCCTGCTCGATGCCGAGGGCCGTGTCCGCGACCGCTTCGTGGGCGACGGCCAGCTGCGCGAGATCGACGCCGCAGTCAGCCGCCTGCAGGCCGAAGCCACGCCGCGTTCGTTCAACGCCGAGCGCGTCGAAATGCGCCGCGGCGGCGAGCCCATGCTGCCGCTGCGCTTCCCCGTAGGCCTGGCGCTGTCGGGCAACTATCTGTACGTCGCCGACAGCGGCCACCACCGCGTGCTCGAATGCGACCTCAGCGGCCGCGTGCTGCGGCAGTTCGGCAGCGGTGGTTCGGGTTTCATCGACGGTCCGATGGAACTCGCCGCGTTCAACCGCCCGCACGGGCTGTGCATCGAGCGTGACACGCTGTACATCGCCGATACCGGCAACCACGCCGTGCGTCGCATCCAGCTGCGCGGCGGCGACATCGACACCGTGGTCGGCGCCGGCCGGCCGGGCACGCCGAAGGAAGGCCCCGTGGCCGACCCGCGCATGGTGGCCCTGGACCAGCCGCGTGCGGTATCGCTGGCGGCAGGCACGCTCTACATCGCCACCGCCGGCGACAACCGCGTGTGGCGCTTCGACCTCGGTGCGCCGGGGCTGTCGCTGGTGGCCGGTTCCGGCCAGCTGGCGATCGCGGACGGCGTCCGCGATGCGGCGTCCTTCGCCGAACCCTCGTCGCTGGCCGCGGTGCAGCAGGCGGTCTACGTCTGCGATGCCGCGGGCTCGGCGGTCCGTTCGGCCAGCGCGGTGACCGGCAAGGTCACCACCGTCCTCGGCCAGGACGCCTGGAGCCACGGCAACGCCGACGGGGCGCGCGCCGATGCGCGCCTGCAGCAGCCCCAGGCCATCGCGCTCGACCCGGGATCGCCGGTGCTGTGGATCGCCGACAGCGGCAACGACAGCCTGCGCTCGCTGCGCCTGGGCGGTGGTGAGCTCACCACCGTGCAGCTGCCGCAGCGCCTGCACTCGCCGGGCGGACTGGCAGTCGCCGATGGGGTGGTCTGGATCGCCGACACCGATGCCCACGCGGTGCTGCGCTACGACACGCGGGACGGCAGCCTGAAGCACGTTCCGATCGGCGAATGACCGCCGCCGGCGGCCCCCCGGAGCCCGCCGCGCCGTCCGCGCCCCCCTTCGACGGCAAGGACTTCGTGCGCGGCCTGAGCACCGCGCCGGGCGTCTACCGCATGTACGACGCGGCCGACAACGTGCTCTACGTCGGCAAGGCCGGCGCGCTGAAGAAGCGCGTGGCCAGCTACTTCAGCGCCAGCCCCAAGAGCGCCCGCATCATGTCGATGCTGGTCCAGGTCGCACGCATGGAGGTCACGGTCACCCGCACCGAGGCCGAGGCGCTGCTGCTGGAGAACCAGCTGATCAAGTCGCTGAAGCCGCGCTACAACGTGCTGCTCAGGGACGACAAGAGCTACCCGCACCTGCTGCTGACCCGCGAGGACTGGCCGCGCATCGCGCTCCACCGCGGCCCGCAGTCGGTGCCCGGGCGCTACTACGGCCCGTATCCCGGGGTGATGGCCGTGCGCGAGACGCTCAACCTGCTGCACAAGCTGTTCAAACTGCGCAGCTGCGAGGACAGCGTCTTCAAGAACCGCACGCGGCCCTGCCTGCAGTACCAGATCGGCCGCTGCAGCGCGCCCTGCGTGGGCCTGGTCGAAGCGGCCGAGTACGAAGCCGCCGTGCGCCGCGTGCGCCTGTTCCTGGAAGGCCATAGCGACGAACTGCTGGATGAACTCGGCAACGCCATGGAGGCCGCCAGCGAACGCCTGGCCTTCGAAGAGGCCGCGCGCCTGCGGGACACGCTCACCAGCCTGCGCAGCATGCAGGCCCGCCAGTATGTCGACGGCCGCGCCGCCGACCTCGACGTGCTCGCCGTCGCCATGCAGGGTGCCAACGCCTGCGTCCTGCTGCTGGCCTTCCGCGACGGCCGCAACTTCGGCACCCGCGCCTTCTTCCCGAAGACCAACGGCGCGGAAGATCCCGCCGAAGTGCTGTCCGCCTTCGTCGCCCAGTACTACACCGCGCACTCGCCGCCGCGCGAGATCGTGCTCGACCGCGCGATCGAGGACGTGCCGGTGCTGGAGGAGGCTTTTGCGCTGAACGCCGGCCACAAGGTCACCATCAAGACCAGCGTCCGCGGCGAGCGCGCCGGCTACCTCGACCTCGCGCGCCGCAACGCGGAGAACTCGCTGGCCACCCAACTCGGGAGCCAGGCCGCCCAGACCGCGCGCGCGGAATCGCTGCGCGAGCTGCTGGGCCTGGCCGAACCCGCCAGGCGCATCGAATGCTTCGACATCAGCCACACCATGGGCGAGGCGACGGTCGCCTCCCAGGTGGTGTTCGACGCCGAAGGCCCGGTGCGCGGCCAGTACCGCCGCTACAACATCAGCGGGATCGAACCCGGCGACGACTACGCCGCCATGCACCAGGCCCTGACCCGGCGCTTCAAGCGCGCCGCCGGCAACGACGACGCCGTGCTGCCCGACCTGCTGCTGATCGACGGCGGGGCAGGGCAGGTGGCCCAGGCGAACGACGTGCTGGCGGAGCTCGGCATCCCCGGCATCACCGTGGTCGGCGTGGCCAAGGGCGAGGCGCGCAAGGCCGGCGACGAAACCCTGCTGCTGCCGGATGGACGCGAGCTGAAGCCCGGCGCCGCATCGCCCGGCCTGCAGCTGGTGCAGCAGGTGCGCGACGAAGCGCACCGCTTCGCCATCACCGGCCACCGCGGTCGCCGGCAGAAGGCGCGCAGCAGCAGCCGGCTCGAGGACATCCCCGGCATCGGCCCGCGTCGGCGCGCCGCTTTGCTCAAGCATTTCGGCGGCCTGGGTGGGCTGCGTGCGGCCGGCGTGGCCGAGATCGCGCGCGTGGACGGCGTCAATCTCGCCCTTGCCGAACGGATTTACGCCACACTGCACGGGTTGGACGCCCCCGGAACCCCATGACCCTGACGCTTCCCACCTGGTTGACCCTGCTGCGCATCGTGATGATCCCGGTGCTGGTGCTGACCTTCTACCTGCCCTGGCAGTGGAGCAATTTCGCCTCCGCCGCCGTGTTCGGCCTGGCCGCCTTCACCGACTGGCTGGACGGCTGGATCGCCCGCCGCTACCAGCTCTCGTCCGCGTTCGGTGCCTTCCTTGATCCCGTGGCCGACAAGCTGATGGTGGCCACCGCCCTGTTCCTGATCGTGCAGGGGCATCCCACCCCGTGGATGGCGTTCTGGGCGGCGGTGATCGTGGGCCGCGAGATCGCGGTCTCGGCCCTGCGCGAATGGATGGCCGAACTCGGCCAGCGCGCCACCGTGAAGGTGGCGACCATCGGCAAGATCAAGACCGTGGCGCAGATGGTGGCGCTGCTGTGCCTGCTGTATGCCGTGACCCCGGACAAGGATCCCCCGCGCCCCGAGCCCTGGCTGGGCGGCCCGATCTTCCACATCGGCGACTGGATGCTGGCGGTGGCCGCCCTCCTGACCCTGTGGTCGGCCTTCCTCTATCTGCGCGCCGCCTGGCCGGCGCTCCGCGAAGGCGAGCGGCGCCAGTGATTCCGCCGCTTTGCCGGGGACGGAAAAAAGGGAAAGGGAAAAGTATTGACAGACTTGTTCTTGGGCCTAAAATAGCCGGCTCAACGCGGGAATAGCTCAGTTGGTAGAGCACGACCTTGCCAAGGTCGGGGTCGCGAGTTCGAGTCTCGTTTCCCGCTCCAGATTTTGACAAGGCCCCGGAGACGGGGTCTTGTCGTATCAGCCCATCGGCCTGATGGCAGAGTGGTCATGCAGCGGACTGCAAATCCGCGTACGCCGGTTCGATTCCGACTCAGGCCTCCAGTTCGCAAGCCTGTCACGGCGCGGTGCTAGAGTCGGCCGCCCAGGCTGCAAACGGATCCGCGGCTTTGTTCGACCTCCACTGCCACATTCTTCCTGCCATTGACGACGGCGCCACCGACCTGGCGATGTCGCTCGAGATGGCGCGCATGGCCGTGGCCGACGGCATCACGCTGACCGCCTGCACCCCGCACATCTACCCCGGCCTGTACGAGAACACCGGCCCCGGCATCCGCAGCGCCATCGCCGCGCTGCAGGCGGAGCTGGATCGCGAGGGCATCGCCCTGAAGCTGGTCGAGGGCGCCGATGTCCACCTCGACCAGAACCTGGTCGCCGGCATCCGCGACGGCCGCATCCCCACGATCGCCGGCTCCCGCTACCTGCTGTTCGAACCCCCGCACCACGTCGCCCCGCCGCGGCTGGAAGAGACCCTGTTCGAACTGATGGCCGCCGGTTATGTGCCCGTCGTCACGCATCCCGAGCGCCTGACCTGGGTCGAGCAGCACTACGACACCTTCGTCCGCCTGGCCCACCGCGGCTGCTGGATGCAGATCACCGCCGGCGCGCTGACCGGCCGCTACGGCCGCCGCGCGAAGCACTGGGGCGACAAGTTCGTGGGCGAGGGCCACTGCCACATCCTCGCCACCGACGCGCATCACCCTGAACGCCGCCCGCCGCTGCTGGCCGAGGCCCGCGAGGCCGCGGCGGCCCTGGTAGGCGCGGAAGAAGCCCACCACATGGTGAATACGCGCCCGGCAGGCATCGTGGCCGACGCCGCACCGGATACACTGCCACCCCTGAGGGCGCCGGAACCCCGCGCCCGTCGTCGCGGCCTGTTGGCCCGTTTTTTGCGTCCCGCCTGAAGCTGTCCCGATTCCCGAGGTTCCCCCCATGAAACAAGCCAGCCGAATCCTGATCGCGGCCGTGTTCGCTTTGCTGCTGGGTGCCTGTTCGTATGGCGCCAGGAACGTGGCAAGGGCCGACCTGCCGGCGCCGGACACCACCGCCGCATCGGGCGCGTACGAAGGCGCCACCGATTACCGGATCGGTTCGCAGGACCTGTTGGAGATCAGCGTGTTCGGCGTGTCCGAACTGACCCACCAGGCACGCGTGAACTCGAACGGCATGATCAACGTGCCATTGATTGGCGGCATGATGGCGGGTGGCAAGACCGTACCGGAATTGGAGAAGGAGCTGGGCGCGCGCTATGCCGACGGCTACCTGCAGAATCCTCAGGTCACCGTGTTCGTCAAGGAATACACCAGCCAGCGCGTGACCCTCGAAGGCGCGTTGAAGAAGCCGGGCATCTATCCGCTGACCGGAAAGACGTCCCTGCTGCAGGCCGTGGCCATGGCCGGTGGCACCGATGAATTCGCAGACCTTGAAGGCGTGGTGCTGTTCCGCCACGTCGACGGCCAGCGCATGGCCGCAGCATACGACCTCAGGCTGGTGCGTCGCGGCGAGCTCGCGGATCCGCAGGTCTATGGCGACGATGTGATCGTGATCGAACGCTCCGGCAGCAAGTCGGCGTTCCGCGAGTTCCTGAGATCCGTCCCCGCCCTGGGCCTGTTCCTCGCCCTCTGAGTACCTCCACGTTACGGACAACGCAGACCCATGCAAGACGACGACAAGCTCCCCGCCGGCCCTGAAGACGGCAACCCGGACAAGCTGCCGGTCCAGCGACCGGGCCAACTGGCCGTTGGCGGCGGGCAGCGCGCGCTCGCGCTGGAAATGTTCGACGACAAGCGCGGTGGCGACGAGGATGAGATCGATCTGCTTGCGTACTGGCGCATCCTGGTCAAGCGCAAGTGGCTGGTGCTGGGCGTGCTCGGCACCGTGGTGGCGCTGGCGCTGATCACCACACTGATGATGCCGCCGGTGTACCGCGCCACTGCCGTGCTGCAGATCGACCGTGAATCCGTGCAGATCCTGCAGGTGGAAGGCGTCGGCAATGCCGAAGCCGCCGCGCCGGACTTCCTCACCACCCAGTACGAACTGCTGAAGAGCCGCGCGCTGGCAGAGCGCGTCGCCAACGAGCTCAACATCGATGCCGCCACCGTCGAGCGCCTGGACTCCACCGGTTGGTGGCAGCGTGCGACCAGTGCGCTGCGGCCGCAGGCCGCGAGCGCTGGCGACGAGCCCGGCACGGACGAGACGGGAGAAGCCGATGCCCTGGTCGGCCTCGGCCAGGCCGTGGGCATCGTGCGCCGCGGCCTGACCGTCGAGCCCGTGCGCAACTCGCGCCTGGTGCGCGTGCATTTCGATTCCACGCTGCCGGCGTTCTCCGCGCGCGTGGTCAACGCCGTGGCCGACGGCTTCATCGCCCACGCCATCGAGCGCAAGTTCGACGCCTCGTCCTACGCCAGCAAGTACATCGAAGAGCAGCTGGCGCTGGCCAAGGGTCGCCTCGAAGAGTCCGAGCGCGCGCTGGTGGCCTTCGCCACCAAGGAAAACATCGTCCGCAGCGGCGAGGGCAGCCAGAGCCTGGAGAGCCAGAACCTTGGCGCACTCAACGCAGCACTGGCCGCGGCCCAGAACGACCGCATCCGCGCCCAGGCGGCGTGGAGCCAGGTGTCCGGCGGCGGCCAACTGCCGGCGGCGGCCATCAGCGGCTCCATCCTCAACACGCTGCAGCAGCAGCGCGCCACGCTCAACGCCGAGTACCAGCAGCAGCTGAAGACCTTCAAGCCCGAGTACCCGAGCATGCTCGCGCTCAAGGGCCAGATCGACGAGGTCGACCGCCAGATCGCGCAGGAACGCAACGCCGTGCGTGCCTCCATCAAGGCCGAATACGACGCCGCGCAGTCGCGCGAGAACATGCTGGTGGCCCAGATCGATGGCCTGCGCACGAAGACGCTGGACGTGGACAGCCGCTCCATCGACTACAACATCCTCAGCCGCGAGGTCGACACCAACCGCCAGCTCTACGACAGCCTGCTGCAGCGCTACAAGGAAGTCGGCGTGGCCGCCGGCGCCGGCGTCGGCACCAACAACATCTCCATCGTCGACCGTGCCATCCCGCCGACCGGACGTTTCAAGCCCAACCTGCCGCTGAACCTGGCAATCGGCATGATGCTGGGCCTGATGCTGGGCGTGCTGCTGGCCTTCGTGCTCGAGTTCCTGGACGACACGCTCAAGGGCCCGGAAGACGTCGAGCAGCAGCTGCGCCTGGCCGTGCTGGGCATCATCCCGCACCTGAAGAAGCAGACCGTGGCCCAGGCCATGGCCGACCCGCGCTCGGCGTTTGCCGAGGCCTACCGCTCGGTGCGCACCGCGCTGCAGTTTTCCACCGACCACGGCGTGCCCAAGGTGCTGCTGGTCACCAGCCCCAGCGCCTCGGAAGGCAAGTCCACCACCGCGCACACGCTCGCGCGCAATTTCGCCCAGCTGGGCAAGCGCGTGCTGCTGATCGAAGGCGACCTGCGCAACCCCTCGCTGCACCGCGTGCTGGGCGTGCGTTCGGACACCGGTCTGTCCAGCCTGCTGGCCGGCGCCGCCAGCGCCAACCAGGTGATCATGGACACCGACGACGAACGCCTGAAGGTGGTGCTGGCCGGCCCGCTGCCGCCGAACCCTGCGGAGCTGCTGTCGGGCAGCCGCCTGCTGTCGATGCTGACGGTGGCGGCTGAGAAGTACGACCAGGTGATCATCGACGGCCCGCCGGTGCTGGGCATCGCCGACGCGCCGATCCTGTCGAACGTCGCCGGCGGCACCCTGCTGGTGATCCAGGCCGGCAACACCCGCATCAAGACCGCCCAGGCCGCGATCAAGCGCCTGGCCGCCGCGCGCGCGCACGTGGTCGGCGCGATCCTCACCCATTACGACGCCAAGGTCGCCGGCTATGGCTACGACTACGCCTCGTACTACTCCTACGGCACCCAGCCGAGGCTGGCCGGGAAGTAGCGGCGTGGGGTGGGGGCCCGCACGGGGATGATGACCGGCAACGACGACGCGCTCGACGTTGCCCTGGGCCTGCTGCGCGCACCTGCGCTGCGGGCGGCGCTGCGGTCCCGCCCGCTGCCGCAGGGCGTCGGGGAGGTGCTGGCGATCGCATCGGGCTCTGTCGACGCGGCGCGCAGCGCGGCCCGGCGCACCGGCCATGGCGAAACGGAACTGGTCGAGGCCTCGCGCTTCTACGTGCAGCAGGTGCTGCTGGCCGAAGGGGCCGATGCTTACCGCGTCCTGGGCGCCGGACGCGACGCCGGCCATGCCGTCCTGCGCGACCACCACCGCCTGCTGCTGCGCTGGCTGCACCCCGATCGCAGCGAAGGCGCGCAGTGGGATTCCGCGCTGTCCACGCGCGTCAACCAGGCCTGGAACCAGCTGCGCAGCGACGCGGCGCGCCGCCGCTATGACGCCGCGCTGCCGCCGGTCGAGTCGGGCGCGGCGGTGGCTGACAGTGCTGGCGTGTCCTCCTACGCGCACATGGCCGCACCACTGACCGTGTCGGTGGAGGAAATCCCACGCTCGCGCTGGAGCACGAATGCGCCGCCGGCGGTCGTCGGCCTGCTGGGCCTGCTGTGCGTGGTGCTGGCCTGGCTCGCGTTCACCCGCGACGACCGCATCGAATCCGTGGTCGGCGAGTGGCGCGACCGGACGGCGGACGCCGCGGAGGCCGCGGATGCCGCGGACGCGCCGCTGGCCACGCGATTGGCTGAAATGGAGATCCGGCTGCCGCCGCCTGATCCGCCGGCAGAGCCCGTGCAGGTGACCGCGTTGGCCCGGATCCAGGCGACGGATACGACGGCCGGCGCGACCACCGAGCCCGATGAGCGCGCAACAGCCGCGCCCGCGCCGGCGTTTGAACCCGCACCCGCAACCGCAACCGCAGCCGCACCTGCACCTGCACCTGCACCTGCAGAGGCCGCCGCCGCCACGCGCACCCGCGCGCCTCAGCCGGCCACCGCGGCCCTTGCCCCGGCGGCCCTCGCGCCTGCAAGTGCCCCCGCGCCCGCACCCACGGCGATCGCTGCGTATCCAGAAGACCCGCTCCAGCTGTTCCTGGAAGCCGAAGACACCATCCGCGGCATCACCGCCTATCTGGCCGACGAAAGCAGCCCGGAGCCCCGCTGGCTCGACGTGCCCACCCGCCTTGAAGCGGCCGGCATCCGCGGCCGCCTGCAGGAGCGCCATGGCGACCGGCGGCGCGCACGGGTGGAGGTCGACGCGCCGAACTGGAGCCTGGATCCGGAACTGGCCTCGATGTCCGGCGCCTACCGCCTGGACGTGCGCCGCGGCACCGTGGAGACCGGCATGCTCCGCGTTGAACTTGCCCGCCGCGACCGCCAGTGGCGCGTGGCCGGCCTGCAGCTGGAGCCTGCACGATGAGCGCTGCCCGCTGGATCGCCTTCCTCGCGCTGCTGGCGGCACTGGTTGCCGCCGGTGCCGGCCTGATCGCCAGCCGCGACCAGTCACCGCGGCTCGAAGCCGACCTTGCCGCAGCCGAGGCCGCGCTCCAGCAGGGCGACCGCGTGCGCGCCGCCGCCATCGCGCGCGACGTGCTCGCGCGTGAGCCCGCCCTGGGCCGTGCCTTCGGTGTGATTGCCCGCGCCGAAGACGGACAGGGCGGCGACGCCGCCACCCGCGCCCGCTACGAAACCGCCGCCCGCCGCGCTCCCCGTGACCCTGGCGTCCGCGGCTGGCTCGCCACCCGGGCGCTGCAGGCTGGCGACCATGCCGCCGCCGTCGACCACCTGGACGCCCTGCTGACCGTGGCCCCGGCGCAGCGCCGCGAGCTGCTGGAACTGATCGCCCAACTGGCGCAGGACGCGGACTTCGCCGACGCGCTGGCCGAGTGGCTGGTGCAGCAGCCGCGTTGGCGCACCGCCGTCCTCCGCGCCACCACCGCCAGCCGCCTGCCCGACGCCGCCGACCATCTCCATGCCGCACTGCGCGCGCGCGGCGGCCTGGACCAGGCCGAAACCGCCCGCTGGATCGACGGCATGCTGCGCGACGGCCGCTGGGGCAGCGCCTACGCCCGCTGGGTGAGCGGCCTGGAGGTCGCGCCCGAACGCCTGCCTGTCCCATGGAATGGCGATTTCGGACGCAATCCGTCATCCACCGGCTTCGACTGGCGCGTGCGCCGCACCCCCGGCGTGCTGTTTGACCGAATCGATGCCGGCGGCGGCCGGCATGCCGCGAGGCTGCGCTTCCTTGGCCGCCCGGTGGCCAATACCGGCCTGGAAGTCCCGCTGCTGCTGGCCCCGGGCGAACACGTGCTGCGGCTGCGCGCGCGCAGCGCCGGCCTGCGCTCGGACCAAGGCCTGGAATGGCGCCTGGTCTGCAGCGACGGCCGCACCCGCATCGCCAGCGGCGCCCGCATGCGCGGTGCCCGCGACTGGGTTGATCTGGAACTGCCCTTCACGGTGCCCGAAGGCGAGGGCTGCGAAGGCCAGTGGCTGCGCCTGGTGAATCCGGCGCCGCGGGGCGTGGCCCAGACCCTGCGCGGGGAACTGCAGCTGGCCGAAGTCAGGATAGAAATGTGACACGTGGCACGCTTCGTGCTTGATCGTTTATGATCGCTTCATCATTCATTGCCGACTCCCCGGCATCCACTTCTTGCGGAAAGAACCTGCCAATGCGCCAGTCGATCCATGCCATCGGCCTTGCCACGCTCGCCGTGCTGGCATCCAGCAGCGCCCACGCCCAGTCGCCGGGCATCACCCTTGGCGTGGACAGCGGCTCCGTCCTGGTCAGCACCGGCGGTGAGTTCACCCAGGCCAGCCCCGGGCAGGCCGTGCTGCCTGGCCACCGCGTGCTGGTGTCCGAAGGCGCCTCGGCCACGCTGAACTATGCCGACGGCTGCCGGAAGCCACTGGCGATCCCCGGCGTACACACGGTCAGCGGAGAGTGCGCCCCCGCGGACAGCAGCCGCAGCACCCGTCTCAGCACCGGCGCCATCGTGGGCATCGTGGGCGGCGTGGTGGTGGTGGCCGCCGCGGCCGGCGGCGGGGGTGGCAGCGACCGGCCGCCCCCGGTCAGCCGCTGAGTCCCGGCGCCGGTTTCACACGGCTGTCGCATCCAGCTGATAAAACAGGGTTTGTCCGCGAAAGCGGGTTGCAATAACGGGTTGCAGTCGCGTAGCCGGATGCGTACCCTTTACTGCGGCGCAACATCGCCAGACTCACCACCGAACACTGGAAGGATTCCATGAAGAACTCCCGCACCCTGATCGCCGCCATGGCCCTCGCGCTGTTCGCGGCCCCCGCGCTTGCCCAGAGCGGCGGCGCCACGCTCCGCATCGACGCCGGCAGTGCCATGGTCAGCACCGGCGGTGAGTTCGTCACGGCTGCCTCCGGCAGCCAGCTGACCCCGGGCAGCCGCGTCATGCTGACCGAAGGCAGCCAGGCCACCCTGGTCTACGGCAACGGCTGCACCCGCCCCCTGACCGGCGCCGGCGTGCATGGCGTGCCGGCCACCTGCGTGCTGTCCGCCTCCGGCGCTGGCGGCGGTGCGGGCGCCACCGCCAGCGGCGTTGACCTGGGCGGCGCCGCGATCATCACCGGCATTGCCGTGGGTGGCGCGGCCATCCTCAACAGCATGGACGACCAGGCCTACGTGCCGCCCCCGCCGGTCAGCCGCTGATCGCTGGCCAAGCGTAGAATAGGGGACACGGCGGGACGGGCTTGCACCCGTCCCGCTTTCGTTTGCAGGGGCGCAACACCATGCACGGCGCGCACGCCGACGCACACCATCACGAAGGCAGACTGGACCTGCAGGCGCGCGCGGGGCTGGTGGCCGCGTGCGCGCTGCTGACACTGTGCGTGATGGCGGGCGGCAGCTCGCAGGCATCGGGTACCGGCGTATTTGCCGCACAAGTGCTGTCGTTGCCGCTGCTGGCCTGGGGCGCGTGGCGCCTGTTGTCTCGCGGCGCGGGCGCGGCACATACCTACCTGTACGTGGCGTGGTTCGCGTTCGCGGCCGCGCTGTTCGCCATCCCGCTGCTGCAGGCCTGGCTGCCCGGCGCGCTGGCAGGCGGCGAGGGCAGGGCGGCGCTGGCCGCCGACCTTGCGCAGTTCGGCGTGGCCGCCCCGGCGCACTGGTCGCTGGCGCCTGCGGCCAGCCGCGCCGCCGCCTTCCAGTTGCTGCCGGCGCTGGCGCTGTTCGCCCTGGTCGTGAGCCTGCCACGCGCCGCACAGCGACGGTTGGCGCAGCTGATCGTGGTGCTGGCCATGGCCAGCCTGCTGCTGGGCGTGGCCCAGCTGGGCGCCCCGCAGGAAAGCCCGCTCAACCCCTACCCGCAGTGGGCGCCGGCGATGAATGGCTTCTTCGCCAACCAGAACCACCAAGCGACCCTGCTGGTGGTGGCGGCCACCCTGGCCTGCGCCCGGCTGACGGTGGTGGCCGGCGCCTGGCCCCCCGGCCGGCCGCACCGCGTGGTGCACGGCGTGGGCGCGGCCCTGGTGATGCTGCTGGCTGCCGTGGCCCTGCCGCTGACCGGCTCGCGCGCGGGCGTGATGCTGATCATCCTGGCCTGCGCCCTGGTGGTGATCGCGCACTGGCCGGCCTGGCGCGGCGGCGCGCGCAGTCGCCTGGCGCTGGTGGGCTGCCTTGCGGTGGCCGCGCTGGCGCTGTTCCTGTCACTGCGCTGGATGCAGGTCGAGGCCATCGACGAACTGCGCGGCCCGCTGCGCGCGCTCACCGGCGAGATCGCCGCGCGCTTCGCCCCCATGGGCGCCGGCATGGGCAGCTACGTACCGGTCTTCGAGCAGGAAGCCCCGCGCGAACTGCTGATGGCCAACTACGTCAACCACGCCCACAACGAATACGCGCAGTGGTGGTTTGAGGCCGGCGTGCCCGCCGTGCTGGCCATGCTGCTGGGCGCGGTCGCGTTGGCATTGAGCTTGCGTAGCATGCTGCGACAGCCCGCGCAGGCGCGCGTTCTGGGGGTGACCGCGCTGGTGGCGCTGGGCGCGATACTCGCCCACTCCTTCGTGGATTATCCCCTGCGCACCCCGGCGATGATGGCGGTGGCGGCGGTGCTGGCAGGGATCGCGGCCGGACAGGCCGCGGTCGGCATACACAGATCACAAAGGGACATGAACACGTGACGGACACCATTCTTCCTTCCCTGCAGGACACCCGCATCGCGGTGGTCGGCCTGGGCTACGTCGGCCTGCCGCTGGCCGTGGAATTCGGCAAGCAGTACGACACCGTGGGCTTCGACATCAACGCCGCGCGCATCGCCGAGCTGGGTGAGGGCCGCGACAGCACTCTTGAAGTCGAACCCGAGCTGCTGGCCGAAGCCGCACGCCTGACGTTCACCAGCGAGCTGGATGGCATTGCCGCCTGCAACGTCTACATTGTCACCGTGCCCACGCCCATCGACAGCGCACGCCGCCCGGACCTGACGCCGCTGGTCAAGGCCAGCGAATCGCTCGGCCAGGTGCTGGCCAAGGGTGACACCGTGGTCTACGAGAGCACCGTGTACCCCGGCTGCACCGAGGAAGTGTGCGTGCCGATCCTGGAGAAGGTGAGCGGCCTGAAGTTCAACCAGGACTTCTTCGTCGGCTACAGCCCAGAGCGCATCAACCCCGGCGACAAGGAGCACCGCGTCACCAGTATCCTCAAGGTGACCAGCGGCAGCACGCCCGCGGCCGCGAACTTCGTGGACGCGCTGTACGCCAGCATCATCACCGCCGGCACCCACAAGGCCAGCAGCATCAAGGTGGCCGAGGCCGCCAAGGTGATCGAGAACACCCAGCGCGACCTCAACATCGCCCTGGTCAACGATTTGGCCATCCTGTTCAACAAGCTGGGCATCGACACCCTGGAAGTGCTGGAAGCCGCCGGCACCAAGTGGAACTTCCTGCCGTTCCGCCCCGGCCTGGTGGGCGGGCACTGCATCAGCGTGGATCCGTACTACCTGACGCACAAGGCGCAGGAAGTGGGGCACCACCCGGACGTGATCCTGGCTGGCCGTCGCACCAATGACGGCATGGGTGCGTACGTGGCGGGCGAGGTGATCCGGCTGATGGTGCGCAACGGCATCAACCCGGTGCGCGCGCGGATCCTGATCCTGGGGCTCGCGTTCAAGGAGAACTGCCCGGACCTGCGGAATACGCGGGTGGTGGACATCATTGGCGCGCTGCAGGGTTACAACGCGCGCGTGGATGTGTGTGATCCGTGGGTGGATGCGGGCGAGGCGAAACATGAGTACGGGCTGTCGCTGTGCAAGCCGGGCGAGGGCGAGTACGACGCGATCGTCGTGGCGGTGGGACACGAGGAGTTCCGGAAGCTGGGTGCGGCGGGGATACGTGCGCATGGCAAGCCAGGGGCAGTCTTGTATGACGTGAAATATGTGCTACCGCGGGAAGCGGTCGACGGACGCCTGTGATCGGGAAGACATACAAATGAAAGTATTGAGTACGGGTGCTGCCGGCCCCATTGGGTCACGTGCTGCAGTGAATTCGCTCGAGCGTGGCGATGTGCAACTTTCCAAAACAATCGGATGCGCTGCAGACCTCGCGATCAACGGAGCGCCGCCGGCCTTTGCCGAGCCTCTGCACGTCGGTCGCCCCAACATCGGAAGTCGGGAAAAGTTCCTAAAGCTGGCGGGCGAGATGTTCGATCGCCGTTGGCTGAGCAATAACGGTCCGCTGCTGATGCAGTTCGAGCAACGTGTAGCGGACTACACGGGCGTCAAGCATTGCATCGCGATGTGCAACGGTACAATTGCGTTGGAAATTGCTATCCGTGCGCTCGGAATGACGGGCGAGGTAATTGTCCCGTCATACACATTCATCGCCACTGCTCAAGCATTAGCTTGGCAAGGTATTACCCCCGTCTTCGCCGATATCGATCCAGTTACGCATAACCTCGACCCTGAGGCAGTGCGTCGCATGATCACTCCACGCACTTCCGGCATTATCGGAGTGCACCTGTGGGGTCGGGCCGCACCAGTCGAAGCGCTGCAGGCAGTTGCCGATGAGCATGGCTTGCAGTTGTTGTTTGATGCAGCGCATGCGTTTGGATGCTCGCACCGAGGAAAGATGATTGGCAGTTTTGGGCGCGCCGAGGTGCTGAGCTTCCACGCCACAAAATTCTTCAATACTTTTGAGGGTGGCGCCGTCCTAACCGATGATGACGATCTCGCTGAGACGATGCGGCTAATGCGAAATTTCGGCTTTTCCGGGCTCGATAACGTCATTCATCCCGGAACCAACGGCAAGATGGTCGAGATATGTGCCGCAATGGGTCTTGCCAATTTTGACTACATAGATACAGTTATCGACGCCAACCGTCGCAACTATATCGCCTACCAGCACGCTCTGACTGGCCTTCCAGGTATGAGGTTGATTCCGTTCGATGACGGCGAAAAGAATAACTACCAGTACGTAATTCTTGAAATTGACAACGATTGTCCCGTTAGCCGCGACCAACTGGTCGCAGCACTTCATGCCGAAAATGTCCTTGCACGTAAGTATTTTTGGCCAGGATGTCATCGCATGAAGCCGTTCCGGGAGCTTTATCCGAATGCGGGTCTAATGTTGCCTCATACCGAGACAGTGTCCGATCGCGTAATCGTGTTGCCGACGGGTACCACGCTCGCCGAGGCCGATCTGAGGACCATTGCAGCGGTAATCCGGTGCTTGGCCGTCGTCGCATGACTACGGGTCGCAACGAAGCTTGCCAGATGGAACCGGGCCTCAGGCGTCTGTACATCTTTGGCGCGGGCGGGTCTGGCCGCGAAATTGCGTGGCTCGCAGGGCAGGTTCTGGGAGACGCAGTCCCGATTGCTTTCATAGTAGACGACCTTGCCTATGTCACTGCCCCTGTGAACGGCATCTCTGTTCAACTTGTGAGCGATGTCGCAGTGCAGGAAGGTGATCGATTTGTCGTTGCAGTTGGCGATGCAGGGCTGCGACGCAAAGCGTCTGTAGCATGTATTGGTGTTGGGCTTCAGCCGGCAACTCTTGTGCACCCCCGCGTGGAGATGTCCCGGTTCGTCTCGCTTGGGACCGGAAGCGTGCTTTGCGCGGGCAGTATTCTGACGACCAATATCGCGCTCGGCGAACATGTGCATGTCAACGTCGACTGCACTATTAGCCATGACGTTCGCATCGGCGACTTTTCGACGTTATCACCTGGCGTGCATGTGTCAGGCCACGTGCACATCGGGAAAGATGTGCTCATCGGCACCGGCGCCAATATCATCAATGGGAGTGCTACCTCGCCGCTCGTAATTGAAGATGGCGCGAAGATTGCGGCAGGTGCTTGTGTTACCAGTTCCGTCGCACCGGGTGCATTAATGGCGGGTGTGCCGGCGGTGCGAAAGCGATGAGGCCGGGTTATTGATGCCGTGATTATCCACTTCATATCGGATGAAAAGTTCGTAGACATGGCATCGCGGGAGTTCGATGCAGTCTGCCCAGGTCAGAATCGGTACGTTATCTTGGCCCGCCGTCGGCCACTTCGCTACATCAAAGCGACGCGTGTTGAGTTTATGACCCCGCGCAAAGCGCGTCGATTGCTAACGAGGAGGTCCGTAAGAGCAGTCTGCCTCCACAACCTCTTTAGTGGCATTAGCGTCTTAGATGCTGTCGCCGCGGAGACCAGAGTGATGTGGATCGGCTGGGGTTTCGACTATTACGGGCGCGAATTTCTGGAGCAGGGAACGTTTGGACCCACATTGTTATCCCAGAATAAATTAACTCCATCGCGCAAGTCCGAGCAGCGCGCACGCAAGCGTGGGGTCATAAAGACCTTCGTGGCGGCACTCCTGTTTGGAAAAAGAAGCGCGGTTTCGCGCGACTTGTTAACTAGAATAGATTATTTCAGCCCAGTCTTGGATTGGGAATACGAGCAGATTAAAGATAATAATCCTTGGTTCAAGGCAGCATATCTGTCTTGGAATTATGGAACAATTGAGGACGACTACTGGGCAAATCGCAACGTACAGTGTGCCCAAGGGCGGAATATACTAGTGGGCAACAGTGCCGCAGCTACTAATAATCATGCTGAAGCCTTTGCTCAGCTGTTCGCGTGCTCGGGCACCCAAGATCGGCGGATTGTCGTTCCACTTAGCTATGGTGGAAATCCAGCCTACGTCGATCAGGTGTTGAAAATTGGCCGGGAATATTTCGGCGAACGTTTTGTCCCTTTGTTAGAGTTTCAGCCTAAGGAAGAGTACTTCGCGACGTTGTCGAGTTGTGGGTTTGTGTTCATGAATCATGTGCGGCAGCAGGGCCTCGGGAATATCGTTGCTTTATTGTGCATGGGAGCAAAGGTCTACTTGAACTCGATGAATCCCCTGCTGTCGTGGTTGCGTACACGCGGTATTCTCATATTTGAGTTCGACCCGTCAGCTTCAGGAGGTAAGTGTAGTGCCGAGGAATTCTTGCCGCTGACGGTAAAAGAAGTACAGCTAAATCGTGAACGCTTGATTTCCATCTGGGGGCGCGACGTTAAGCGACGCAAGACGAAATATGTAGTTGATGTGTTGACTGGTATATCTACGTGAGCTGCGGCTCCCGCACTAGCTCGAGTCCAGACATGGCTTTCTCGGTAATATTTGCCCCCGCTTTTACCGATTCCAATCTCACGTGAAGACATTGTAGTTACCCCCATGAACTTGAGACGTCGCGCTTTCTCCGCGGTACGGTGGACCACCTTGGGCATGGCAAGTAAGGCCGTACTGCAGGTGGCGCAAGTCGCAGTTCTGGCACGGCTGCTCTTGCCTGCGGATTATGGTCTGATGGCAATGGCCACTGTTATCATAGGTCTTGCGAGGGTATTTGCCGATTTCGGGTTGAATAGCGCATTTCTTCAACGGCGAGACGTAACTGAGAATCAACGCTCTAGCTTGTTCTGGCTCAATATGCTGCTTAGCGTTGGTTTGATGCTGCTAGTTGTTGCGGGCAGCCCTCTTTTCGCACGCTTCTACAGCGAGCCGCGCGTCGCGCCGTTGATAGCGCTTGCATCGCTCGCATTCCCGGTTTCTGCTTTGGGTCAGCAGGTCCGCGTTGCGGCTGAGAAAGCCCTCGCATTTCAGAAAGTCATGTTGATCGAGATGGTTGCGGCGTTATCAGGTTTCCTCGTGGCCGTGCTGGCAGCATTGGAAGGCTGGGGGGTTTATGCGTTGATAGCAGGTTCACTGTGCGGTGCCGCAATCACTACGGGTTTGAACTGGATTCTGCTGTCGAATGGATGGCGCCCAGCCATCCGGATGCGAGTCGATGAGGTACGATCGTTCCTCGGGTTCGGCGGTGCCTTGGTCGCGTCCAATCTGGTGAATTATCTCAACTCAGCAATCGATCTGATTCTGGGTGGTCGTCTGCTTGCGGCCACGCATTTAGGCCTGTATAGCGTGCCACGCAACCTCACGCTACAGGTACAGTTCGTCGTGAATCCCATCATTAGTCGGGTTGCTTTTCCGCTGATGGCAGAAGTACAGAACGACTTGGCGAGGGTTCGCTCGGTTTATCTGCAAACGTTAAAAATGACTGCCTCGATTAACGCGCCTGCCTATCTGACGATATGCTTCTTTGCGCCTGAGGTAATTCACATCGTGCTAGGCCCAAAATGGGAGAGTGCAGCGGATATCCTGAGGATACTGGCGATCTGGGGAGCGATTCGCTCGACCGCCAATCCAGTAGGCAGCTTGCTGCTGGGCGTGGGTCGAGCAGACTTGGCCTTCAAGTGGAACTTGGCGCTGCTTGGGGTCGTACCGCCAATTGTTTGGGTTGGATCCAAGTTTGGAACGGAGGGCATAGCGGCGTCTTTGCTGTGCGCACAATTGCTGTTGTTCGTTCCAAACTGGTACTTCTTGGTGAGAAAGGCCTGCGGCGCCACACTTCTAGAATACATAAATGCGTGCGTGCGGCCGTTCCTCCTCGCCGTACTTGCGGTTTCTGGTGGATATTTTGCCGCCCACGGAATTAGCAATCCCCTGTGGCGCCTGGCTGCCGGCATAGGTGTAGCGGGTCCCGCTTACATCGGTATTAGTTGGTTCGCAAACCACGACTGGCTCAGGGCGGTGATGGAACTTCTTGGTCTTCGAATGAATAGATCTATCTCCGAGTAATCATCAAACAGTAAAAGTTTCGTTTGATCGAGCTGGGTTATTGGAAATTGTCGCGCTGCCAGAAGCATGCCGCGCTCTCGAGGTGGTTCTGACGTCCCGAGGCAACTTTTCGCGTACTCGATGTCAGGTGATGTGCTCAACTCCGGATTGAATTCAAGCGGTACACGTAATGGAAGAAAGAATGAATTCTGCTTCATGCGCGGCTAACCGTCGCTACACTGTGATATTGCCTGCTTACAATGCAGCAGGCAGCATCGCCCGCTGCGTTGAAAGCGTTGCACTTGCACGAAAAGAATTTGATGTCACTCTAGTTATCGTAGATGACGGTTCTACCGACTCGACGAATGCGATCTGCAAGGATCTCGCAAGTAAGTATCCGTGGATTGTTCTGCATGGTCAAACGAATGGGGGTGTGGCTGTCGCACGGAATCGCGCCTTGAAGGGTGTGTCTGATGGGTATGTCGCGTTCATTGATTCGGATGACGAGTACGAAGATTCTCTCTTTACCGAAGTTGACGAAGTTCTTTCCATTTCGAATTCAGACGCAGTGGTGTTCGGACATGACAGACTGAATCTGGATGGCACCCGAGTTAGTTTTTGTCCTCCGCGCCAGAGTTTGACGGAGCATGATGTTGGTCAGAAACAATTAAGGGTGTCTGAGAACAAATACTTGTTTTACTTCTTATGGGCACGCGTGGTTCACGCATCGCTGCTGCAGGGCCTCGCTTTTTGTCCCTCTATCAAACTCGGATCTGATTCCGTCTTCGTGCTCGAAATGATGAATCGCGCGCGGTCGGTGGAGGTGATTCCAACATCCTTGTATCGCTATCATCAGACCGCTGATTCGATCACAAGCCGAGCCCACAAGAAGAATCTCTTGACGTCGTGTGAATTCCATTATTCCGCACGTATTGCTGCGCATAAGTGGCCAGTCGATGAGGCTGAAAAGGGCGCTTTGCTCCAAGATATTTCTTTAGGATATATCGAAAACATCTTGATTTACCTATTAAACAATCTTAGGTATACCCCTTTGAAGCATCGCTGGAGCCAAGTTCGTGCCGTAAGAATGTCAAACATCTATGAGGAGACCATTCCGAATTATGTAGGTAGGACGCAGTCATTATTCACTCGCTCGCTGATCGCAAGCTTTACCAGAAAGAGATACGCTTTGACGATTGCGCTGTTGTCGGCATCGTGGTTCGTGGAGGACATAAGGCGCTTGAGGGGCCGCTTGAGGAATTTGACGGGTGGCTGAGGTGAGTGATAAGTCTGAGTATTACTTCCAGATGTCGCGATCGAAAAGTTGGCACTACACTTGCCGGTCGAGCACTTTGCTGAGGTCTGAGGTGCCATTTCCGGTACGCCAAACAGCAATGCCGAATCTCATCGGGTCAGTCGATCTCCATCGTAGCTTCACGCGAAGCTGGCGGTACAAATAGTGAAGCGATTTGGACAGGAATTAAAGCGCTTGGTACCCGCTGGGCTTAAGAGGCTTTTGGTCTCAATTTTCTGCGAGAGATGGCTTGAGCTGCCCAGCGGGCCGAGAGTATTCGTACTTCTTGCGGCCGACTACGGCAACATCGGCGATCTGGCCATCACAGCGGCGCAGCGCAACTTCATCGCGCGGGCTGCACCCAGCCACCATATCGTTCCGGTGCCGATCAGTGCCACGCGCGAGGTGATCAGGTCGCTGCGCCGGCAAGTGGTGCCCGGCGACCTGGTCACCATCATCGGCGGCGGAAACATGGGTTCGCTGTATCCGGATATCGAGGAGCTGCGTCAGCTCGCCATCCGCACATTTCCGAATAACCGGATTGTGTGCTTCCCGCAAAGCCTGGACTGGACGCAGTCGCCGGAATCAGACACTGCCTTGGCCAGAATCACAGCCACGTACTCGAAGCATCCAGACATCCACGTATTCGCCCGCGAATCCGTGTCGCGCGACAAGCTGCGCGCCCTCTTCGCCGATCACGCCAATGTGCATATCGGCTATGTGCCGGATGTCGTGCTGAACGCCAGCGCCGCGGAGCTTGGCTTCGATGGCCGGCCCGAGCCATCGGGCATCCTGCTGTGCATGCGCGACGACCGTGAGCGCTCGCTTGCACCGGAGCAGCTCGCGCAGTTGCGCAAGACGCTGGAAGACACGGCGCAGGGCATCACCGTGACCGACACCCATGCCGGGGGCGCGCGGCTGGATGAAGCGCACTGCGCGCACCTGCTGGCCGACAAGCTGGCGCAGTTCGCTGGCGCCAGGCTGGTGGTGACCGACCGCCTGCACGGCATGATCCTGTCACTGGTGGCCGGCACGCCTTGCCTGGTCCTGCCCAACTCCAATCACAAGATTCGCCAGACCTGGCAGGACTGGCTGTGCGACGTGCCGCAGTTGAGGTTTGTCGAACCGGAGCAGTTCCCGGAACTTCCCGCCGTGGTCGACGCCCTGCTTGCCGCCCCGCGCCGCGATCCCGGCTTGCCGCCGCTAGATCTCACCCAATACGACAGCCTGCAGCTCCGAGGCACGCACGAGCTAGAGATTCTGCGGGAGGGACGAAAGGTTCCGGGGTTCTTCTCGCCAGAAACGTACTGGTATGCGTTTCAACGCGGCCCTCGTAACTTATTCCGCAAGCTGAGGCCTGAAAGGAGCAATGTGTCTTGAATAGAGAGCCTTGGTTGCAGCTTGAGGAAGCGGAGACATGATTCTGCTGCTGACTTTCGTGGTGGTCTTGCAGTCGTTTTTGCTTCTTTATCCGCTCATCAAGCGGAAGCTCGGGCAACGGTGCCGGATGCTGGTCGCGAAGGACGTCAGCTCACTTCAGAGATCGGTTCTTGATGCGGCCAGTAGGAGGTTGTCGTCGCGACGGGTCTGGATGTCGTTCAATGACGACGAAAGCCTCTACGCCATGCTTGCCGGCTGGAAGAATGTTGTGCTTGGAAGGCGCCGGCATCATGCCTATGCCTATTTCAATTTTCCAATAGCGTTCCTCTTGCTAGGTCTTCTTGATCACCACACTGCAACAGGGAATAAGCAGGCATTGAGGAACGTGGTGCACAAGTGTGAGGACTTGCTCAGCGATGCAGGAGACCTGAAGTTTCAGATTGACAAAATCGATCAGGCCACCTTGGGACTCGTGTTTCTTCGGCTGTATGAACTGACCAACGAACCACGCTATCTGGCTGGCTCACATCGGATCAACGAAGGTATCCAGGGCTTCAAGGGGGACGACGGCCTGTACCGGTACAGGCTGGGGCTCGAAATCTTCTTTATCGACACCATTGGCCTGCTGTGCCCGTTCCTGGTGCGATATGCCCAGGTCACAGGTGCAGTTTCCGCGCTGGAGGATGCCGAAAGGCAGGTGAGGTTTGCGCTGTCTCACTGCATTGAGTCGAAGCAAGGACTAGCAGTTCATGCGTTCGACTTGATCCGTCAACAGCCGCTTGGCTCAGTCAACTGGGCGCGTGGCATGGGCTGGCTTCTCCTCGGCCTTTCCGAGGTGGTCCGTGCAGGACGCGATCAGGCCTTGCGGGACGCGATGCGAGAGTACGCAGACGTACTCGAGGGCATGCAGGAGCCCGGAGGTTACTGGCCCCAGTTCCTTGGACACACGAATGACAAGACAATCGATTCGTCGGGCACGCTGATGTTTCTTTATGCCTTCCAGCAAAGCGGAGTCCATAGTATTGATGCTGCGGAAGCAGTGGCGCTAGCAGCGCTGTGCGTCGACCATCGAGGGCGGGTGGTGCATGCATCCGGGGACACGATCTACATCAACAAGTACTCCCGTGCAAAGGGGGCATCGGAACTGAGCCAGGGCCTGATGCTCTCCCTGCTGTCGGGACTTAAGCCATGAGGGTTGGGGTTCTCACTCTTCCGCTTTGGCACAACTACGGTGGCGTTCTGCAGACGTACGCATTGCAGGTTGCACTTCGCCGCCTTGGAATGGATGCGGTGCATATCGACGTGCAGAGAGAGGAGCCTGCGTCAGCGGCAGGCGCATGGCGCAATATCAAGCGGATCGCCAGACGCCGCCTGCGGGGCAAGGCTTCGCCCTATTACCCGAACTGGCGGGAGAGGGCGATCATCTCTCGTCACACCAGAGCGTTTGTCGATAAGGAGATCGTTCCTTCAACCGGCGCTGTCTCTTTCAATGATCTCGCATCGGTCAGCCAGGAGCTGGACGCCATCATTGTTGGCAGTGACCAGGTATGGCGTCCGGAGTATGCGCCTGAGCTTGCCGCCTACTTTCTTGAGTTTGTTGCGGCCGGCACCGGCAAGCTTGCCTACGCAGCATCGTTCGGAACCGCGGATTGGAGGTTCGACGAACAGCAGACGCGCAGGATTGCGAACGCGCTGGACGGGTTCGATGCAGTCTCAGTCCGCGAGGCCAGTGCGGTCGACCTTCTCCGGGATAATGTTGGCTTTGAATCGGCGCAGGTGTGCGACCCCACCATGCTGCTTGAAGCCGCAGACTATCGGGCGCTGCTCGATCAGGAGCCCCAGTCTCCGGCTTTCGATGATGGCGTCTTCGCCTATGTCCTAGACGCGTCGGAGCCACGCATGGCCAGCCTGCCAGGTATCGCCGGAAGGCTGTCCTTGCCATTGTTCACCATGATGCCTCGGCCGTTCGACGAAGGATTCAGGAAGCAGCCGGATCACTACGTGTTTCCGCCCGTTTCTCATTGGCTGGCCGCCTTCGACGCGAGTCGATTCGTGGTTACGGATTCCTTCCACGGCTGCGTCTTTTCGATAATCTTCAACAAGCCTTTCGTCGCCGTGGCCAACCCTGAGCGGGGGCGCGCGCGGTTCGAGTCATTGCTTGAGGCTTTCGGCCTTTCCGACCGGCTGGTCGAGGACAGTGCGGAGGTCACGGACGAATTGGTCCAACGGCCAATCGACTGGATTCAAGTGAACCAGGAACGCCTAGCTTTGCGTGATCAGGGCATAGCATTTCTCTCACGAAGCCTGACAGGAATACATGCGCGATGACTATGCCTAGCGTGTCGGTGATAGTGCCGGTGTACAACGGTGAGAGGTTCATCGAGGAATGTCTTCGCAGCATCTCCGGGCAGCGACTCGATGATGTCGAGATCATCGTAGTCGACGATGGATCAACGGACGGGACTGCCGCCATCTGCCGCCAGTACGTGGCGAAGGAGCCGCGCGCCAGGTTCATTCAGAAGGACAACGCAGGCGTATCCGCCGCCCGCAACAGCGGGCTTGACCTTGCCAAGGGCAGATACATCGCGTTTGTCGATGCCGATGACTGGGTGGCCGAAGATGGTCTGGTGCAACTGCTCGGCAGGGCTGATGCCAGCGGCGCCGATATCGTCATGGGTGACTACCTGATCTTCGACAACGGTCGGACTGTACGGCGGGTCATCGCTCCCGTGAAGACAGCGCAACAGGCTCTGTCTGGCGTCCTGTCTGGGGAATATCACAGTGCGCTGTGGAACAAGCTGGTCCGGCGCGACCTGATGCTCGCGGCCCGCTTTCCTGAGGAGATCGGCTATCTCGAAGATTCCGTTGTCCTGTCTCGGATTCTGGTGAACGGGCAGCCCAAAGTGGCCTTCGTCAACGAAGTTGTTTATGTCTACAGACAGCACTGCGACGCAGTGACGTCCTCTGGCGGGCGAAAGTTGCTTGATCAGTTTAAGGCGCACACGCTGATTGCCGAGTGTTTGCACCAATCCGGAGGTGGGGATGCAGTCAGAGAGATCCTGGCGCACAAGATCCTTCATGGAACTTGGTTCGTGCTTACGATGATCGATGGGAGTCTTCTGGAAGAAGCTGTTTCGCGGGCAAAGAGTCATTTTCAGGCGACCAGAGAGCAGCGGAGGTTCGGTTCCGCAGGAATCAAGTCGATGCTTCTGAATGGATTGCTTTCGCTTCCTCAGCCGCTCGCGGTCGTAGGTTTCCGCGGACTGCGTGGAGCCTTGGCATGGGCGTCTCCAGCTAGGCGAAAGGCGGCCAGCCAGGTCAGATCTGTCTCGAGCGGAGTGGCTTAGCATGGCGTCGTATCTTTTCGTTTTGACCAGGGATCGCGTGGACGAGCTAGACAAAGCCCCGGCGCGCGCCGACGTGGAGCCTGATCGATGACCGTCCGGCGCGTGCTCCACATCGTCGGCCGCATGGATCGCGCCGGCGCCGAGACCATGGTGATGAACCTGTACCGCGAGATCGACAGGACAAAGTTCCAGTTCGACTTCGTGTACTTCACGGCCGCGCCCTGCGACTACGACGAGGAAATCGAGGCGCTGGGGGGGCGGATCCAACGGATTACCGCAGGTAATCCTCTTTCGCGATTCCTCGCCCTGTGGCGGCTGTTGCGCGGCGGCTCGTGGACCATCGTGCATGCGCATACCCTGTTCAGCAGTGGGATGCATCTGGCGGCGGCGCGGCTGGCCGGCATCCCGCATCGCGTGGCGCACTCCCACAGTACGCAGGACGCGAACAGTACGAGCCGGGCAGGGCGACTGTATCAGAGCCTGATGCGACGCTTGCTTGCATGGGCACCCAATGCGTACGTGGCCTGCGGTGTGGCAGCGGCCGAATATCTGTTTCCGGGGCGACGTGATGTCACAGTGATTCCCAACGCGATCGACATCGACCGCTTCGCCGGTGCGTCGGGAGCCCACATTCGCAGCGAACTGGACGTGTCTGTTGATTGCCTGGTAATCCTGCAGGTGGGGCGGTATATGCCGGTGAAGAATCATCTGTTCTCGGTGCAGATCGCCGTCGCACTGAGGGAGGCGGGCGTGGACTACCGGATGCTGTTCGTCGGCACCGGCCCCGAGCAGGCCAAGATCGAGGCGTCGGTCAAAGCGCACGGCCTGCAGGAACAGGTGATTCTGCTCGGCCTGCGCGAGGATATTCCGGAGCTGATGGCGGCCGCGGACGTCATGCTGATGCCCTCGCTGCATGAGGGGTTCCCGGTGGTGCTGGTGGAGTCGCAGGCGGCGGGTTTGCCGGCCTTGGTGTCCAGCGCGATATCTCCTGAGGTTGATCTTGGGTTGGACCTGGTCGAGATGCTTGGACTGGATGACCCGGCAGCTCTATGGGCGCAGTCGGTTTGCCAGCTGCGCCGCGCCAGCGTTGCGGAGCAGACCCTCAGGAGCGGTGCACTTGCAGAGCGGGGGTTTTCTTCGGCATCCGGGGCTCGTCTGCTTGAAGGAGTCTACGGCGCAGCATGATTCCCTATCTTCTGCTTCTGTTCTTTGTCGTGTTTACGGCCTATTTCGGCCGCAGATCCGGCAGCAAGGTCGCGCACCGAATCAGCATTGGCGCGGTTATGGTTGCGTTGGTCGGCTTCGCGGGCCTCCGCGACTATCGGGTCGGCACGGATACCGGCACATACGTGCGGCAGTTCAGTTTCAGCGAATCGTTTGCCAGTGTGACGGATCGTGGGAGCGAAGTCGGATACGGACTTCTCGCCTGGTTGGCAAGGAATATTTCCGATTCCTACACTGTCCTGCTTCTGATGATTGCGGCGATTGTGGTGTCTTGTTACGTGCCCACCATCGTCAAGCTGACGCGTCGCTACGAGACGGCGCTGTTCCTCTTCATTACCCTCGGCGTTTACACGTTCTTCTTCAATGGCGCCAGGCAGGGCATCGCGGCCGCCATCTGCTTCGCCGCGCTTCCATTTCTCTTGGAGCGCAGGCTGATTCCCTACCTGCTCACGGTAGGCGTAGCCGCGCTGTTCCATCAGACCGCATTGATAGCCCTTGTGCTGTATCCATTGGCCTCGCCGCGGGTTGACTGGCGCAGGCTGGCGCTGGTGGGAGCAGCGACGGTGGTGCTGGTGGTGTTTCTGCAGGTTTTCGTGGGCCTTGCAGCCACGTTGCTCGATGACAAGTTCGCCGCTTACGCAGTGGAAGGCGAGGGCGGCGGACAGGTCTGGGTCGCGTTTCTACTGGGGCAGGGGGTCATGCTGTACCTGTTCAAGGACAAGGTCCGTGATCAAAATGGGTACTACGGACGCCTGCTCAACATCTACCTGATCGGTCTGATCCCGGCGGTGGCGTCCACGCTGTCCGGAGTGAATCCTTCTGGTCTATTACGGCTGCACCTGTACTTCAGCTCAGTGGCAGTGCTGTTGTGGCCGATGGTGTTCCTGCAGTTCAAGACCACGCCGCTTCGTGGGCTTCTGGCGCTAGGCTTCGCCGGCGTGACCTTGCTGTTCTTCCTGCTGACGACCAGCACGTTCAGCAACTTGACTCCATATCGACTCAACCTGGAGATGGTTTCATGGTGAGTGGGCGACTGCCATCGGTGACAATTGGAATCCCGTTCTACAACGCGGAAACCACGCTTCTGGATTCCGTGAGGTCGGTTTTTGCCCAAACGCATCAGAACTGGGAGTTGATCCTGCTCGACGATGGCTCGACGGATGGCTCATTGGAGATCGCCCGCTCCATCGACGACCCCCGTGTCAGGGTTTACTCAGACGGCAAGAACAAGCGGCTTGCCGCGCGCCTCAACGAGATGACTCGTTTGGCCAATCACGACTATCTGGCAAGAATGGATGCAGACGATCTCATGTCGCCTACAAGGCTCGAGCGCCAGTTGCAGTTGTTGGCATCCAGGCCGGATATCGACTTGGTGGCCACTGGGGTATGTTCACTGAGCGACGACTACCTGCCGGTTGGTATCAGACCCGTTGCCCCGGGGCATGCGGTTACGCCACGTGGATTGTTGTCCGGCCAGTCGGGAATTCTCCATGCTTCAGTCCTTGGCCGGCGGGAGTGGTTTCAGCGGAATCCCTACAAGGAATCTCTCGCGAAGTCCCAAGACACGAATCTCTGGGTGCAGGCGTATTCAAGAAATGACTTGCGGGTCGCCTTCGTTCCCGATCCGCTCTACTACTATCGAGAGGATGGCAACGTCAGCACGCCAAAACTGCTGCTTGCGTACAGGATCGGCCGGCATACGATCGTGACCGATGCAAAAGGCGGATTCAGCATGTGGGAGCGTGCGCGGGCCATCGCTGTGTCCTATGGAAAGTCGCTGGCGGTCGTCGCGCTGTCCAGCCTCGGAAAGCTTGACCTGATTCGAAGCCGCCGCAACAAGGTGGTTCCGACTGGCGTAGTCAATGAAGCGCTGGTCAGCGAGATTGCGTCGATTCGAAGTATCGACCTGCCTTGTAGTGCCGGCCGCGCAGGCGTGTCTGGATGAGGCGGCGCTTGTGCTTCGTGGTCACGGATGCGCTGTCCTTCAATGTCCTGTATCGCGGTCAGCTTGAGTACCTCCACAGTGAGGGCTTTGACCTCACGCTGATCTGCGGCGGATCAGACGATCAGTTGGACTCGCTCCGGGCGCGGAACGTTGGCCGCGTGGTGGATCTTGGGCTTGTTCGTGCGCCGAGCCTGTGGGCGGATGGCGTTTCGCTGCTGCGCCTGTTGTGGCATTTCTGCTTCCATCGCTACGATCTCGTCCTGACTTCAACGCCTAAAGCGCTGTTGCTTGGCAGCTTGGCGGCCTGCCTGACCCTGCAGAGTCGCCGTGTGGCCTTCTTCCGGGGTCGGGTATACGAGAACTTTCGTGGAATGCGGCGCAAGGTGTTTCGGCTCTTCGACCGCGTCAGTGTTGCCTGTGTGCACGAAGTGCTGTTTGTGTCCCGCTCGCTGATGTCGGAGTTCGTGGCCGAGATCCCTGCAGCCGGACCGAAGGGCCGCGTCTTGGGCAATGGATCAGGCAACGGGGTCGACACGCTCGCCTTCACGCCGGATGCGGCTCCAGTGGCGCGGGTTGAAGCGATCAGGCAGGAGCTGAATCTGTCTGCCAGCGATTTCGTGATGCTGGTGGTTGGCCGCATATGCAGCGACAAGGGCCTGAATGAGATTGCGCAAGTGGCCGAGCGCCTGGCAGGTTCGGCTGCACGGCTGGTTCTGGTCGGGCCTCCGGAAGGCGAATCGGAAACTGCACAGCTGGGCCAGCTTGTGTCATCGAGGATGGTCCGCCATGTGCCGTTCACGCCTGACGTGGCGTCGTACTTTGCACTGGCCGATGTGCACCTGTTCCTCTCGCACCGGGAAGGCTTCGGCAACGTGGCCATCGAGGCGGCGGCGATGGGCGTGCCGACGATTGCCTTCGACGTCGTTGGCGTTCGCGACAGCGTGGAGCATGGCGTGAGCGGGATCCGGGTGCCGTTCGGTGACGTGGAAGCCGTCGTGGCGGTACTGCAGGAGATGGTCGAGAATCCCGAGCGTACGCGGTTGCGCTTTGCGGGCGCGCGCCAGTGGGCGATTGACCGATTCGCGCGTGAGCGGGTGTGGACAACGTACGCGGACTACTACAGGAAAGTTGGTGTTGGGGTCGAGGTGGAGCATGACTGATCCCCGCTTTGCGCAGCCGGGAGTCCTGGAGCGATGAAGATCAAAGCCGCGCTTCTTGTCGATGGGCACACCCTGAGCAAGTGGCATCAGGAAGCGCTATCTGAGGCTGCCGACCTGCTCGACGTGGTGCTGGTCCTGAACTGCAGCAACACGGTCACGCGCAAGCGGGTGTTCGCCCATGCGGGCTATTACGCACTCAATATTCTGTCAATCCGGAGCGCATTGACCCGAGCACAGCCAGTGGAATTCGGCAGGATCGAAGTATTGACCTTTGATTCGCTGTACTCGGGGGCCTGGCAATCGATCCCCGACGAGATTGTCGACGCGATGCGTGCAAAAGGTGTCGGGACTATCATCAAGTTCGGCATGTCCTTGCTGCGCATGGACAACCTGGATGGCGTAGACGTGTTGTCGTTCCATCATGGCGATCCCCGGTTCTACCGTGGTAGGCCAGCGGGCTTCTATGAGATGCGGAATGATGCCTCCTGTGTAGGCATGATTGTCCAGAAGCTCTCGAACGTTCTGGATGCTGGCGAAGTGCTCGCGCTCGGGCATTCCAAACTGTACCCGTACTCTTACCGGCAAACGATTCAGGGCCTGTACCAGGCATCCCCGGCGCTGTTCCGACGCGCGTTGATGAATTACCGGAACGGCGTGAAGGTTGCGATCAAGCCCAAGGGAAAGAACTACCGCCTGCCCGGCAACTGGACGATCGCGAAATTCTGCGCGCGCATGCTGAGCCGGAAATTCTCCCGTCTGCTGTACGGGGCGCTGTTCGAGAAGAAGTGGAACATCGTGGTGCACGACGATCTGGACGTCTTCGCGCGCACATCCGCCACCGTGTCCAGCGGGCGGCAGCCAAGAATTCCGGAGAAGTACAGCTTCCTGGCCGACCCCTTCTTCTCTGCGGATGGCTCCGTTGTGAGGGCGGAAGCCATGGTGGCCTCCAGCGGACTGGGTGAAATCGTCGAGTTTGACGAAAGCTCCCTCGAGCTCTCGCGCAAGCTGCTGTCGGGGCCGCACTTTTCGTATCCCTACACCGTGACCGACGCCGGCCAGGAGTTCATCCTGCCCGAAGTCGCCGGGCACGAAGCCCCGTACCTGCTCACGCCATCGGGCGACGCGAAGATTCCATTGCGGGGCCTAGAAGACGCCAGGATCGTGGATCCGTCGCTCGTCAGGCACGGGAATCACTACTACCTGTTCGGAGGCCACCCTCAATCGGCGGCCGGCATGCTTTATGTTTACGTGGCCGACGCCTTGGACGGCCCTTACTTGCCGCACCCTATGAACCCCGTGGTGATGGATCCCTCCTGCGCCCGAATGGGCGGCCGCCTGATCCAGCGGGACGGCGCACTGTACCGGTTCGGACAGGACAACTCCGGATCGTACGGAAATGGCATCAGGATCATGCAGGTCACGACGCTGAGTCCTGATGCTTATGAGGAACGCGAAGTCGGTGAATTGCGCTTCTCAGACGCCAAGGGGCCGCACACCGTGGATGTCAGGAACGGCAGGGTGGTGCTCGATTTCTATGTAGAAAAGTTCTCGCTTTTGGCCGGATATCGTCGTTTGGCGGCTGTGTTTCACTCCCGCTTGCGGCGGACTGGCTAGCAATCTCATTGTTGGTGGCCGCCAAAAGCGGGAATTGAGGTTGGCATGCAGGTGATCGATTCTTGGCAGGCTGGAAGTTGGCGACAATGGGAAGAATGGAAATGACGAATGAGATGGGCCACGCGTTGGTGCACCTGGTCCGTGATCTGCACGGTGACGGCTTTATCCCCCTTCACCGCCCAGTCTTTGAAGGCAATGAACGCCAGTACCTCGTCGACTGCATCGACTCCAACTTCGTCTCCTCCGTGGGCGCGAAGGTCATCGAGTTCGAGCAGCACATCGCCGCCTTCACCGGCGCGAAATACGCCATCGCCACCGTCAACGGCACCGCCGCGCTGCACGTCGCCCTGCAGCTGGCCGGCGTCCAGCGCGATGACGAAGTCATCACCCAGGCCCTGACCTTCATCGCCACCTGCAACGCGCTCAGCTACGCCGGCGCCCATCCCGTCTTCGTGGACGTGGATCGCGACACCCTGGGGCTCAGCCCCGAAGCCCTGCGCCGCTGGCTGTCCGAACACGCCGAGCAGCGCGACGGCCAGGCCTGGAACCGTCGCACCGGCCGCCGGATCGCCGCCTGCGTCCCCATGCACACCTTCGGCATCCCGCTGCGCATCGCCGAGATCGTGGCGATCTGCGACGAGTACGGCATCAGCGTGGTGGAAGACGCGGCCGAGTCCCTCGGCAGCTGGGTCGGCGACCGCCACACCGGCACCTTCGGCCGCCTGGCCACGCTCAGCTTCAACGGCAACAAGGTGATCACCACCGGCGGCGGCGGCATGATCATCACCGACGACGAAGCGCTGGCGCGCCGCGCCAAGCACCTGACCACCACCGCCAAGATCCCGCACCCCTACGAGTTCGTGCACGACGAGGTGGGCTACAACTACCGGCTGCCCAACCTCAACGCCGCGCTGGGCTGCGCGCAGATGGAGCGGTTGCCCCGGATGCTGGAGATCAAGGCCGAGGTAGCCGCGCGCTATCGCGGATTCTTCGCCGGCACGGACGTCCGCTTCGTGGAGCCGCTGCCCGGCACCACGGCCAACTGGTGGCTCAACGCCACCGTGCTGGACTCCGAGGCCGACCGCGATGCGCTGCTGGACTACACCAACAGCCGCGACGTGATGACCCGCCCGATCTGGCGGCTGATGTCACGGCTGCCGATGTTCCAGCACTGCCAGCATGACGGGCTGGAGAACTCCCGCTGGCTGGAGGCGCGGGTGGTGAATCTGCCGTCGAGCGTGCCGGAGAGCCAGTTCCACCGGCTGCGGGAGTGACGTTTGTTTCGCTTGTTGCGTATATTGCGAATATTCGCTATGCTTTTCCGCCACCCAGCCTGACCACGGGTCCCGACATGAGCGCAGCCCACAACGAGCTCCCTCCACTCCTCCCCACGCGACAAGACGCCGAGCTGGCCCGCACCAGCAGCCGTCTGTTGGCCGCGTGTATCGGCCAGGGTCCCACGGCCCGGCTCCGGGTGATCGACGGCGAGGACGCGATCGAAGTGCCCGTGGCGGCGCTTCGCATGCTGGTGGACATCCTGGCCAACATGGCGGAAGGCAATGCCATCAGCCTGGTGCCTATCCACGCCGAGTTGACCACCCAGCAGGCCGCGGACTTCCTGGGGGTCTCCCGGCCGCACCTTGTGGGACTCGTGGACAAGGGCCAGATTCCCCACCACAAGGTGGGCACGCATCGCCGCATCTATTTCCGCGATCTCATGGAGTACCGCAAGGAGCGGCTGGGACAGAGTCGGGCCGCCCTGGACGCGCTGGCACAGCAGGCACAAGAGCTGGGCATGGGGTATTGACCGGTGGCTTCGAGCTTCGTGGCGGTGTTCGACGCCTGCGTCCTGTATCCCGCACCGATACGCGACCTGCTCATGCGCCTGTCCGTGACGGGGCTGTTCCGGGCTCGATGGACCGATCGCATCCACGACGAGTGGATTGAAGCCGTCCTGCGTAATCGCGCGGATCTCCAGCGGGCGCAGCTGCAGCGTACGCGCGAGCTGATGGACCAGGCGGTCCCGGATTGCCTGGTGACGGGCTATGAGGGAATCGAACCCACCCTGGAGCTTCCCGATCCTGACGACAGGCATGTACTGGCCGCCGCGATCAAGTGTGGCGCGGGCACCATCGTGACGTACAACCTCAAGGATTTCCCGGAGAAGGTACTTGCCCCGCTGGGGCTTTGCGCGCAGCACCCCGACGAGTTTCTGGAGCACGCCCACGATCTGGATCCCGTGGCTGCCTGCATGGCCGTGCGCGAGGCGCGCGCGTCTTTGAAGAATCCTTCAAGGACGGCTGAAGAACTGCTGGATACCTACCAGGCCTTGGGTCTGGCCACCACCGTGGCGGCGCTGCGATCACATATCGACACACTTTGAGCCCATGCTTTCCCGATGAACATCCTTGACCTGATCGGCCGCACCGCGCCGCTTTTCGACACCGACATCCAGCGTCACGAGGCCGAGCTCTCCGGCCTGGTGCAATCCAGCCGCTTCCTGGTGATCGGCGGCGCCGGCTCCATCGGCCAGGCGGTCACGCGCGAGATCTTCAAGCGCAAGCCGCGTGCGCTGCACGTGGTCGACATCAGCGAAAACAACATGGTCGAGCTGGTGCGGGACATCCGCAGCACGCTGGGCTACATCGACGGCGACTTCCGCACCTTCGCCATCGATTGCGGCAGCCGCGAGTTCGCCGCGCTGATGGCGGCGGGGCAGGGCTACGACTACGTCCTCAACCTCTCCGCGCTCAAGCACGTGCGCAGCGAGAAGGATCCGTTCACCCTGATGCGGCTGATCGAGGTGAACGTGCTCAACACCATCAGCACCATCGCCCAGGCGCAGGCGGGCAGGGCGCGCAAGTATTTCTGCGTGTCCACCGACAAGGCGGCCAACCCGGTCAACATGATGGGTGCCAGCAAGCGGATCATGGAGATGTTCCTGATGCGCGCGAGCCTGGAACTGCCGATCTCGACGGCGCGGTTCGCGAACGTGGCGTTCTCCGACGGCTCGCTGCTGCACGGTTTCAACCAGCGCTTCGCCAAGCGGCAGCCGATCTCGGCGCCGAATGACGTGCGCCGCTACTTCGTGACCCCGCAGGAGTCCGGCGAGTTGTGCCTGAGTTCGTGCCTGCTGGGCGGCAACCGGGACATCTTCTTCCCGAAGCTGAGCGAGGAGCTGGACCTGACGCGGTTCTCCGACATCGCGGTCCGGTTCCTGGAGTCGCTGGGCTTCAAGCCCCATGAGTGCGCCAGCGAAGACGAGGCGCGTGACCGCGCAAGCGAGCTGATCGCGGCCAAGAAGTGGCCGGTGTACTTCTTCGCCAGCGACACCACGGGCGAGAAGGACTTCGAGGAGTTCTTCACCGATGCCGAGACGCTGGACATGGACCGCTTCGGGAACATCGGCGTGATCCTCAATGAGCCGGAGTTCGACGACGAGCGACTGGGGTATTTCCTGACCACGATCGAGGCGATCCGCTCGGGCAAGACCTGGGACAAGCCCGAGATCGTCGACCTCTTCAACCACATGATCCCGGACTTTGCCCACAAGGAAACGGGCAAGTATCTGGATAGCAGGATGTAGTAAGATATACAGTCGCTGCGTGTATATCTGGAGGTTGAAATGAAGGTGGCCAAATGGGGTAACAGTCTGGCCGTGCGCCTGCCTGTCGCCGTGGTCGAGACCTTGCAGCTGGCCGAGGGCGACGAGATCGAACTGCTCGCGGGAGATTCCCGCACCCTTACCGTGAGCCGCAAGCCCGGCATCGAAGAGATGCTGCAGCGCCTGCGTCGGTTCCGGGGCCGTCTGCCCGAGGATTTCAGGTTCGATCGGGACGGGCTGCATGAGCGTGAATGACGAGGCGTTCCTCGACACGAACGCCCTTGTCTACTTCGCCGCGGCGGATGCCGGCCGGGCGGCGCGGGTAGAGGCGCTGCTGCTGGCAGGAGGCATTGTCAGCGTGCAGGTACTCAACGAACTGACCCTGGCCTGCCTGCGCAAGCTGGGAATGGATTGGGCCGAAGTGGACGAGGTGCTGGCCACGGTCCGCACTGCGTGCCGCATCGAGCCCTTGACGGAGACCACCTACGACCTGGGCAGGCAGCTGGCCGAGCGATACCAGTTCCGCGTATACGACGCCATGATCGTGGCTTCTGCCCTGGAGGCCGGCTGCACCACGCTGTGGAGCGAAGATATGCATCACGGCCTGCGGGTGGCGGGACAGCTGCGCATCCGCAACCCGTTCTGGCCCGACTCCGTGCAGGAGCCGCGCGCCCGCGAACAGCCGCCCTGACCCGCAGCAACTTCCTGCACGCGAACACGATGCAGATTTCTCTTCCTTTCGCGCTTCTGCGCCTTCGCGAGACCCTGGCCGCCAATGCAACGCTTCCTGGACATCTTCTTTTCGGGCCTCGCCCTGCTGGTGCTTTCCCCGCTGCTGGTGCCGATCGCCATCGCCTTGCGCCTGACCGGCGAGGGCGAGGTGTTCTACGTACAGCAGCGCGTGGGACGCGGTGGCCGCATGTTCGGCCTGTACAAGTTCGCCACCATGCTCAAGAACAGCCCGAACCTGGGCACCGGGACCGTGACCGTGAAGCACGACCCGCGCGTGCTTCCGCTGGGCCGCTGGTTGCGCAAGACCAAGATCAACGAGTTGCCGCAGCTGCTGAACATTTTCAAGGGCGACATGAGCATCGTGGGCCCGCGCCCGCAGACGCAGCGCTGCTTCGACGCATTCCCGATGCGATCGCAGGCCGAAATCATGAAGGTGCGCCCGGGGCTGTCCGGAATCGGCTCCATCGTCTTCCGCGACGAAGAGGACCTGATGCACGCCAGCGCCGAACCCGAGCGCTTCTACGATGACGTGATCATGCCCTACAAGGGCCTGCTGGAAGAGTGGTACGTGGCGAACCAGGGGCTGTGGACGTACCTGTGCTGCATCGTGGTGACGGCATGGGTGGTGCTGGTGCCGGGCTCGACCGTGTTCTGGCGCGTGTTCCGCGGATTGCCGATGCCGCCTGCGGAGCTGGTGGCGGCGGGTGGGGCGGTGGGCGCGCCCGTCTCGGCTGCGACTGTAGCCGCAGCTCGCACATCGGCATCGGAATGACACCGCGCGAGCGCTACCGCCAGGTGGCGAGGCTGCACATGCGCTGCCTGGACCAGGGCTTCCTTGCCACGCTGGGCGAAGGCTTCCTGGCGCTGATGTACGAAGCGATCGATCGCACGGAGGGAGCCACGCTGCTGGTCGCCGAGGATGGGGGCCAGGTGCAGGGCTTCATCACCGGTGGCGTGGGCATGCGGCCGATCTACAGCCGGATGATGCGCAGTCCGATGCGCCTGGGCCTGGCGCTGGCACCGGCGATGCTGCGGCCGGCCAAGGTGCGGCGGATCCTCGAGATCGTCCGCTACTCCGGTGACGGTGGCCTGCCCGAAGGACTGCCGGATGCAGAGCTGCTCAGTTTGGCCGTGGCGCCGGAGTGGCGCGGGAAGGCGGTGGCCGACGGACTGTATCGACGGCTCGTGGAAGATTTCCGGAAGCGTGGAGTGGATGCGTTCCGCATTACCGTGGGCGAGGCGCTGGCGCCGGCGCACCGGTTCTACCAGCGCATGGGCGCGACCGTGGCCGGCGAGGTGGAGGTGCATGGTGGTGAGACGTCGAAGGTATATGTGCATCGGGTTTGACCGGATGCCGCGTTGCGGGGGCTGCGACGCGTGTTGATGACCGACATCCTGCTGGCGGTGGTCGCGCTGGTGGTTGGCGTGGTCCTGGCGCGGCGCGCGGGCCCGGTGGCCCGGGTGCTGCTGTTTGGGTCGGCGATGCTGGTTTCCGGATTGCTGTTCATGCCGGGGGAACAGATCACCGGCTTCATTGGGCGCGATGGCGAGCTGTTCCTGCGGCGGCTTGCGGCGCATACACCCTGGGGCGTTTCCGACTGGACCCACTTCCTGATCTTCGTGTGGCTGGGCCTGCTGCTGTGGCTGGCGCGGGCGGACCTGCGCGGGTGGAAGGGTTGGATGCTGGTGGTGGGGCTGGCGGTGGCCGCGGAGCTGGCGCAAGGCCTGACGCCGTCCAGGGAGCCGCGGGTGGATGATGTGCTGGTGAATCTGGCGGGTGGGATGGTTGGGGTGGTGATGGGGATCGGGGTGCGATGGGTCGCCGGGCGGCGACGCGAACAGCGTTAGTTGCGATCGCGGAGTGTCGGAGGGAGGGGGAGCATGACCAGACTGATGCTGGCTGCAGCCATGGCGATCCTGTTCGCCGCAGGCCCGGCCGCCGCGCACAGCGGTGGCCTGGACAAGCATGGCTGCCATACCAATCGAAGCACCGGGGAATACCACTGCCATCGAGGGCCGGATGCCGGAGCCTCGCGTCCGGCCGTGCCGAGGCAGGAGTTGCAGAGGCCTGCGTCTGACGGTGCGGCGCCTGCGCGGGCTGCGCCAAGGACGCGGCCCTTCGCCAACTGCGCGGAGGCGCGCGCGGCGGGCGCGGCGCCGGTCAGGCGAGGGGAGCCCGGGTATGGGCCGCATCTGGATCGGGACAACGATGGGGTGGGGTGCGAGCCGTATCGGGGGAGGTAGGGGCTGCTGCCTCTGCGGAGCAGTTCAAGAACTGTCGGAACCCGTAACCACCAGCGTGATACCACCCCGCACCGTCCCCGTCCCCTCACTCCTGCAGACGATCGAGAACGCAGCAGCCTCGCCCGGCTGCAGCCCCAAGTCCGGCACCTTCATGGCCAGCTGTGTCCGGGTGTTCGACAGGTTCATCTTCCGCCACGCCGTGCGCAGCGCCCCGTAGCGTTCGCGCGCGCCCGCCGCGCCATGTTCCATGTGGCTGCCGGACAACGTGGCCGTAAGGTCGCGAAGCAGCGCGAACTGCTCCTCGAGCCTCGGGCCATCTCCCTCGCTGGTGAAGCGGAATCCCGTGCGGTCGGGCTCGAGCCTGCCGCGTCCTTCTCCCAGCGTCATGATCTCGACCCGGCGCAGCAGCTCCCGCTCCCGGCCGGAGTCCTCGCGCACCCGGTGATTGGCCAGGGCTGGCAGTGGTAGCCGGAGCAGTTCGTCCCGCTCCAGCGCGACGAGTTCGATCAGGTCGGCTGCGTTGGGTTGATGCACGATCTGGAAGGCGTAGGGCTGTCCCTGGCCGACGATGTGCAGGTTCTGCTGCGCGACGCGTTGGTCGATGCGCGGGTCCAGTGCATGGAGGTCGATGGGCAGGTCGGGCGGGCTGAACGACCAGAGGCGCGCGAAGAGGCATTTGTGGCCCGATTCGGTGTGCGGCACGCGGTAGGTGTGCTGGACGAGGCCGCTGCTGCCCGGCAGCAGGATGCCTTCGTGCTGGGTGGTCGCGATGTGGGTGGAGAAGCGCGTGTCGAAGCCGAGCGTGGGGTCGCTCAGGAACAGCTCCAGCTTGGGGTAGGGCACGGCCAGGTCGCCGCCGTTGTGGATCTGCACCACGATCCGGTAGGACCGCCCTGCCACCAGCTCATTGGTGTGGCTGCCCGGACCGGGGAAGGCATGGGCCGGATAGAGTTGGATGTCCGGCGAGTGCCAGTGCACCCCGCCGACCAGCGGGCGGGCGCCCGTATCGCCGGCTTGCGAGCGGATGTGCAGGAACGAGGTGTCCCTGAATTCCCGCGGTGGCATGCGGTATCCGCGGCTGCGTGCGCGCTCGGCGAGGGCGGGCACGGCTTCATCCAGGTACCGTTCGCGCGACTCGCGGAGTTCCTGCACGTAGGCCTCCATCGCGCGGGTCGTATCGGTGGGCATGGCGGGTCCTCAGGTCTGCGGAAGCAGGGTGATGCGCACCGGCGACTGGCTGGTGCCGCCTTGAAGCTCCGACGGGTGGTTCGGGGGGTCGGCACGGGCGTCCTTCACCTGCGCCCAGCAGAGGTAGGCGTATCCGCGGTCCGCATCCAGGTTGAAGGCAGGCACCCGGTCGCCACGTGCCACACGGGCATGGATCTCCGCGGTGAGATCCAGCGCGTTGCCGAGCGTGGCGCTGCCGCGATCCGCGGCCAGGCTTTGCAGCTCGGCGAGGCGCATCGCGTCGTCACCATCTTCGGGTGGATCCGAAGCGGCCCCGAGCGCCGTCAGACGCTCGATGAACTCTTGGTCCAGCGGGATGCGCCCGAACAGGTAGTGCAGCGGCGTCGCCGAGAAGTAACTGAGCGGGGCCTCGCGGGTGCTGCGCAACTCGGGCCCGGAATCCGGATAGATCAGGTGACGTTCGAGGTTGAAGTACTTCTCCCAGTCCGTCCACGCCAGTTCGGCGGCCATGTCCCGGGCGGGCATGTGGCCGCGCAGGTTGATCGCCGAGCGGAGGGTGGAGTCGGGATTGCCGGTGTCTTGGAACTGGTGGAACCTGGGTTCATCGAGATGCTGCTGCATGGGGTAGGCGAGCCCCTTCAGCGCGACGGCAAGGCGGAAGGTCTGGAAGGCGTTGTACAGGTGGTCGTAGATCAGGCTCAGTGCGGCACGGATCCCCGCCGTCGTGAGCGTGGCCAGCATGCCGATCAGGGCGTCAAGCAGTGCGGCCGCGGCCAGGACCGCGCCCAGCAGCGCCGCGGCCAGGGCCTTGAAGATGGACAGGATGCTGAAGCTTCCCGCCGAGTTGATGGCGTCGGCGAGCATCTCTCCGACCGCACCCAGGTTGTCCGTCGCCTTCTCCCACACTTCCGCGATCTCCGCGCTCAGGGAATAGGGGACGGGGGGCGGGAGCACGCCGGTGTCGGTCGCGCTGGTCCACCAGCGGTAGTAGAAGCGGTAGGCGCTGTCGATGTCGGCCGTGCCGATCGGCCTTCCGTACGCGCCGTCCTGCGCAGGGTAGACCTCGTTGATGGTGTCCACGATGAGCTGCGCCAGCGCGCCGGGAAGTACGGTGTGCGCATCCGGCGACGGTGTGCCATCGAAATTGAAGTTGTAGAAGATGTGCAGCTTCGAGGTGTTGAGGTCGCGGGTGTCGAAGGCGTGCAGGTGGCAGACGTCCTGGTAGTTCTCGCCCGTCTTGTGGCGCTGGCCGTGGTTGCGGTACGGGCCGCCGGAATTGACGTTGACGAACGGATGGCCGACGACGTCGGTGGTGAAGTGCGTCAGGTGGCCGAGCGCGTACAGCAGCAGGCGCTTGTCGTCGCTCTGTCGCGCGTTCCTGAACAGCGTTTCGAGATAGCGGTTGGTCTTGCGGTAGTGGAGCGCGTCGAACCACCACCAGTTGCCGGGTTCCTCGCCGTCGCCGAGCGGGCTGCTGAGTACGTCCATGAGGGACAGCTCGGAAACGTAGCGCTTGGTCATCTCGATGATGTCGGCGCCCAGCGCATCCACGACCTGCTGCATCTGCTGCAGCAGCTGGGTGACCTCGGTCAGCGTGGACGAGGAGGTGATGACCTGGTCGGCGGCGAGTTGTGCCGTTTCGATCACCCTGATGACTTCGTCCGGCACCAGTTCGAGGATGGACTGCCGGAACGCCTCGATGCGGTCGTAGACCTCGTGGTAGGCGTTGACGAAGTCGGCGACCGGCAGGTCGGTCCAGTCCCGCGTGTTGAAGAACAGGATGTCGGGACCCTGGCAGCCGAGGAAGAAGTAGGGGAGGTTGGCGGGATCGTCGAGCAGCGCCTGGAGCGTTGCGTAGTCCGCGTCCTGGCCCAGGCCCGAGCCGGCGTGGATGGCCGCCCGGAGCTGTTCCCCGAGCAGGTGGTGCAGAGCGGGTCCGGACATGAAGCCTCCCGGCTTTTCTGGACACCCCTGCGTGGAAGCCAACGCAGGGTCTGTTCCGGATCGGTCAGCCCCGGTGGGCGCCCATGACGGTCAGCCCTGCAAGGCCCTTACCGCTGCGGCCGCATTCCCCCGAACGCCTCCAGCGCTCCGGCCCGGCTCGCGGCCAGATCCACGACCGGCCTCGCCGGATAGTCCCCCATCCCCGCGCGCTCCGCCGCCGCCGCTTCCCACGGCGCGTGCCGCGCCTTCGCCGGCAGCGCCCGCAGCTCCGGCACCCAGCGCGCGATGTACTCGCCCTGCGGATCGAACTTGCGCGCCTGCAGCACGGGGTTGAACACGCGGAAGTAGGGCGCGGCGTCCACGCCGGTGCCCGCCACCCACTGCCAGCCCAGGGTGTTGTTGGCGAGGTCGGCGTCGACCAGGGTGTCCCAGAACCAGCGCGCGCCGTGGCGCCAGTGGATGCGCAGGTTCTTGGTCAGGAAGCTGGCGACGATCATGCGCACGCGGTTGTGCATCCAGCCGGTGGCCCAGAGCTCGCGCATGCCGGCATCGACGATGGGCACGCCGGTGCGGCCGCGCTGCCACGCCTGCAGCAGGGCGGGATCGGGCTGGAGCCAGGGGAAGTCGTCGAAGCGCGGGTTGAAGTTGGCGTCCGGCGTCTGCGGGAAATGGTGCAGTACGTGGTGGGCGAACTCGCGCCAGCCCAGTTCGCGCACGTAGGCCGCGCGTTCGTCCGGAGGGCCGGCGTCCGCCAGCGTTTCGACGATCCGCCAGGGCGCGATCTCGCCGAAGTGCAGGTGCGGGGACATGCGCGAGGTGAGGGCGCGGTCGGGGCGGTCGCGGCCGCTGTTGTAGTCGTGCAGGCCGGCGGCAGCGAACTCCTCGAGGGCGGCCTCGGCGCCGCGTTCGCCGGGCGTCCAGTGGTGCCAGAAGCTCTCGTCCCAGCGCGGGGTCGGCTGCAGGCCGAGGGCATCGATCGTGGTCTCGCCCGGCAGCGCGTCGAAGTGCGGGAGCTGGTCGGGCGCGTGCAGGGTGGGCTGCGGCTTCCACGCGGCCAGCGCGGCCTTCCAGAACGGCGTGAACACGCGATAGGGATCGCCTGCGCGGGTTTCTAGCTGCCAGGGTTCGAACAGGAGGCTGCCGTTCCACGCCTCCGCGCGCAGCCCTTGCGCGCGCAGCGCGCGGCGGATGTCGGTGTCCCGCGCTTCGATCGCCGGCTCGTGGCGGCGGTTCCAGAACACCGCGGCCGCCCCGGTGGCGGCGGCCGCGGCCTGCAGGGCAGCGAGGCTGTCACCTGCGAACACGTGCAGGCGGGAGCCACGCTGCCGCAGCTCTGCATCCAGCGCGATGAGCGAGCGGTGCCGCCAGGCGCCCGACGCCGCGCCGGGCATCCACGCGCCGTCCTCATGCGGCGCGTGGATGTAGACCGGGAGGGGGGCGAACCCGGCCCGCAGGGCGGCGTGGAGCGTGGGCTGGTCCCGCAGGCGGAGATCGCTGCGGAACCAGATGAGCGCGGTCGGACGGGTCAAGGCAGGATCAGGCCCGGCGGCGCGCTTCTGAACCCACCTCGCCGGCGCTGCCGGCCTGCAGCAGGGGGAGGATCTGCCACAGGGCCGACAGCCCGACCAGCACGTAGACCACGCGCGCCAGCAGCGCGTCCTGGCCGCCGAAGAGGGTGGCCACCAGGTCGAACTGGGCGACGCCGACCAGGCCCCAGTTGATGCCGCCGACGATGACCAGCGCGAGGGTCACGATGTTCAGGATTTTCATGCGATGTCTCCAGGTTGCCAGGGAAAAGGCGCGGGTCAGTTGCCCGGCATCAGGACGCTGTCGATGACGTGGATGACGCCGTTGCTGGCGGTCACGTCCGCCTTGACCACGGTCGCGCTGTCCACGGTGACGCCGCCGTCCGTGGCGCGGATGTCGACGCTGTCGCCATTGACGGTGGTGGCCGTGTCCATCGCGGCCACGCGGGCGGCAGGGTAGCTGCCGGGCACCACGTGGTAGGTGAGGATGGCGACGAGCTTGTCCTTGTTTTCGGGCTTGAGCAGTTCGTCGACGGTGCCGGCCGGCAGCGCGGCGAAGGCGGCGTCGGTCGGTGCGAACACGGTGAACGGGCCGGCGCCCTTGAGGGTGTCGACCAGGCCGGCGGCCTGCAGCGCGGCGGCCAGGGTCTTGAACTGCCCGGCGGCGATGGCGGTGTCGACGATGTCGGCCTGGGCGCGGGTCTGGGCGGGGCTGGCGCTGTCCGCGGTGGGAGCGGCGAGGGCGAGCGGTGCGGCCAGGCCGAGGGCAAGGGCGATGGCCAGGGTGCGGATGGGTGCGGTGGAACGGGTCATGGGATCTCTCCGGTGGGTCAGGGCGCCAGTCTCGGCCCCGACCGGTTAGATTTCTGTACAAGTTATACATGTACATGTGTTGTACATTCGCGAGCATGTTTCCCGTCAAGGCCGCCGCCGAGCTGAGCGGGCTCACACCCGAAACCCTGCGCGCGTGGGAACGGCGCCATGCCGCGGTCGCGCCGCACCGGGATGCGAAGGGGCGGCGCCTGTACGACGCGGCGATGGTGGAGCGGCTCACCCGCCTGCATCGCCTGACCGACCGGGGACATCCGATCCGCGACGTGGCGGGGCTGGACGACGACGCCCTCGAGGCGCTGCTGGAAGAAGGCCACCAGGCCGGGTACGGCGGCGTGGAGACGCTGCCCGGGCGGATGCTCGACGCCATCGCGGATTACCAGGTGGATGTGTTCGACCGCGAGCTGTCGGTGGCGATCACGACCCTGCCGGTGCCGGTCCTGGTGGCGCGCGTGGTGGCGCCGCTGCTGCGCGAGGTGGGCGTGCGCTGGGCCGACGGGCGCCTGGCGATCGCGCAGGAGCGGCTGGTCAGCAGCCTGCTGCGGGCGCGCCTGCTGTCGGTGCTCAACCAGCATCCGCGCGAGCGGCGGCCGCGGGTGCTGTTCGCGACGCTGCCGGGCGAGGGCCACGAGCTGGGGTTGCTGGGGGCGGCGCTGCATGGCTACGAGGCCGGCATCCCGGTGCTGTACCTGGGCACGGAGCTGCCGGCGCTGGAGATCGCGCGCGTGGCCGCGCGGCTGGGTGCGGCGGCGGTGGCGTTGAGCTCGATCGATCCGGTGCAGGCGCCCGCCGCGCTGGCCGAGCTGCGCGTGCTCGATGGCGCGCTGGATCCCACGGTGCCGGTCTGGGTCGGCGGCGCGAACGCGCGCTACCTTGCCGAGGCGCTGGGCATCACGCGCATCCAGGCGGTGACCGATCCCGGCGCGTTAGCGCGGCTGTCGCGGCGCGGGCGGCGCTGACCGTTCGTACGACGGAATCAGGGTCGGGCATGTACTGAAGGGTGCGAGCTGGCGGACGGTGGCGTCTGCGACTCACCAGATCAGATCGTCAGGGACCTGGAACTGCGCGTAGTAGGCGTCGTCTTCGGGGCTGGCGGCTTCGTCCGGGGCATCGCCGGGCTGGCCATGGTCCAGCACGATCATCTCCGGTGCCCGTTCGCGCACCTTGTCGGCGGCAGGACGCGGCAGCAGTTCGTAGCGGTCGCCGATGGCGACGATCACCAGGGCGCCGGATGACAGCTTGCCGCGAAGCTCTTCATTGACCAGCAGGCTGCGGATCGCGCCGTTGGCGGTGAAGCGGTACTCGCTTTCCCCGCTGCGCGGCACTTTCTTGTCCTCGATGATCTGGCGCGCCTGGGCCTGCAGCTCGGCAACGCGCGCCTGGGCCTTGCGTTCGGCCTCCAGGGCGCGGTCGCGTTCGGCCTTCTCGACGCGCGCGCGCTCGGCCTCCCGCTGGATCTCGTTGGGACCCGACGGCTTCTTGCCGTGGCGGGCCTTGTTCTGCTCGCGCGCTACTTCGGCGAGCTTGGATTTCTTGACCAGGCCCGCCTTGAGCAGCTGTTCCTGGAGCGGGTTTCCCTTTGCCATGTCTCGACTTCTTGCTGCGTGTCCGTATCCAATCATAATCGCGACTGCACCCCCGATCGTGGATGATCACGGTCGGGATGTACCTGGGACCTGAGCGTGCTCGCATCGATCGAACCGGACTGGCAGCTGCTTCCGCGTGACTTTTACCGGCGGCATCCGACGCTGGTGGCGCCCGAGCTGCTGAACAAGATCCTGGTCCGCGCCGACGGCCGCGCGGGCCGCATCGTCGAGGTCGAGGCCTACGCGGGCAGCGAGGATCCGGCGGCGCACTCCTTCCGCGGAATGACGGCGCGCAACGCGACGATGTTCGGCGAGGCCGGGCATCTCTATGTCTACTTCACCTACGGCATGCACTGGGGCAGCAACGCGGTCTGCGGCGAGGTGGGCGAGGGCACGGGCGTGCTGCTGCGCGCGATGGAGCCGCTGCGCGGGCTGGAGGTGATGCGGCCGCTGCGGCCGGCGGCGCGCCGCGACCGCGACCTGGCCAGCGGGCCGGGCAAGCTGTCGCAGGCGATGGGCATCACGCGGGAGTTGGACGGCGCCGACCTGGTCACGGCGGAACGGGGCATCGGCATCGTCTCCGACGGCATGCCACCGCCGCGCAGGCCGGCGGTGGGGCCGAGGATCGGCATCAGCCGTGCGGTCGAGCTTCCCTGGCGCTGGCACGTGCCAGGCCACCTGCACGTGTCGGGGCGGCGGCGGGCTTCGTGATCGCGAGCCTGCCTGCTGCCCGGGGGCGATATCATCCATGTTTTCCCCGGAGCCTCCGCGCATGAAAGTCCTCGTCACCGGCACCGCCGGCTTCATCGGCAGCCATGTCGCCCTCAAGCTGCTGGCGCGCGGGGACGAAGTCATCGGCTTCGACAGCCTCAATGACTACTACGACGTCAACCTGAAGAAGGCGCGGCTGGCGCGCTTCATGGACCATCCGGGCTACACCCACGTGCAGGCCGACCTGTCCGACCGGGGCGCGGTGGAAGATGTCTTCGCGAAGCACAAGCCTGATCGCGTCGTGCACCTGGCGGCGCAGGCGGGCGTGCGTTATGCGGCGGAGAACCCGCACGTCTACGTGTCGAGCAACGTCACCGGCACCCTGCACATCCTGGAGGGCTGCCGCCACCACGGCGTGCAGCATCTGGTGTTCGCTTCGACGAGTTCGGTCTATGGCGCCAACCTGGACATGCCGTTCAACGAGCACCAGGGCACCGAGCATCCGCTGACGCTGTACGCGGCCACCAAGAAGGCCAACGAGATGATGGCGCACTCGTATGCGCACCTCTACGGCATTCCATGCACGGGCCTGCGCTTCTTCACCGTGTACGGGCCCTGGGGACGGCCGGACATGGCGCTGTTCCTGTTCACGAAGGCGATCCTGGCCGGCGAGCCGATCAAGGTCTTCAACCACGGCCATCACCGCCGCAGCTTCACCTACGTCGACGACATCGTCGAAGGCGTGGTGCGCGCGCTGGACCGGGTGCCGGCGGCGGACCCGGCGTGGAAGGGCGAAGCCCCTGATCCGGGCTGCAGCGGCGTGGCGCCGTACCGGATCTACAACATCGGCAACGAAGAGCCGGTGGAGCTGCTGCGCTACATCGAGGTGCTGGAGCAGTGCCTGGGCAAAAAGGCGGTGATGGAGCTGCTGCCGCTGCAGGCCGGCGACGTGCCCGATACCGAGGCCGATGTCTCCGCCCTGGTGGCCGACGTGGGCTATCGCCCGCAGGTCGGGGTGGAGGAGGGCGTGGCCAACTTCGTGCGCTGGTACCAGGACTACTACCGGGCCTGACGCTTTGCGGCACCCGCTCCGGCACTGGCCGTCGGAGTAAGGCAAACACTCTTGTTGCGACGCAGCAAAGCCCGTAAAATTAATACCTTGCCGCCTCGGTCGTCATCCTTCGTGCATGCGAGGGATGGCAGGATGGGCGCGGATCGGTATGCGGATGCGTTTTCCCGCCGGAGCCCGCGCTCGTTGGCCCGCATCTTGCTTGGCACTCGGTTGGGGGTGCCTCGCCTGCCCTGCCGAAGCCGCGAAGGAAGGGAATGGAGTCGTGATGGACTGGATGCTGGAGATCGGATTGGGCCACGCGCTGGTTGCCGCCGTGGTGGCTTGGGGTGTCCTGAGAATCCTCCATCCGCTGGCGCCACGCCTGAACCTGCTCGACTTCCCCCAAGGCCGCAAGGACCACGCGCACCCAACGCCGATCATCGGCGGCCTGGCGATGGTCGCCGGCGTGATGCTGGTGACCCTGCTGTTCATGCCCGGCTTTGCGTCGGAGACGCTGGTGTCGTTCTGGGGTGCCTCGCTGCTGCTGGTGGCCACCGGCCTGTACGACGACCGCTTTGACCTGCGGTGGTACTGGCGCGTGCTCGCCCAGGCGGTGGCCGCCCTGATCATGGTCTACGGCGCAGGCGTGCGCGTGGAGAACCTCGGCGGCATCTTCGGCACGGGCGACCTGGGCTGGATCTCGGTGCCCTTCACCGTGTTCGCCACCGTGGGCATCATCAACGCGATCAACATGGTCGACGGTGCCGACGGCCTGGCCGGCTCGCTGGTGGCGGCCTGTCTGGTGATGCTCGCCGCGGCGGCGACCTATGCGGGCAATCCTTCCCTGGCGACGATCTCGCTGGTGATCGCAGGCGTGGTGTTCGCCTTCCTGCTCTACAACATGCGCTTCCCCTGGCAGCCGCGCGCCAAGACCTTCATGGGCAACGCCGGCAGTGCTTGGCTGGGCCTGGTGGTGGCCTGGGTGGTGTTCCGCCTGACCCAGAATGCCGGCCACCCGGTGAACCCGGTGCTGGCGCTGTGGCTGATTCCCATCCCGGTGATGGACTGCCTGGTGCTGACCGTGCGCCGCACGCGCGAAGGGCGCTCGCCGTTTGCCGCCGGCCGCGACCACATCCACCACTTCATGCAGGACGCCGGCTTCGGGCCGACGCAGGCCGCGATCGCGCTGGCGTTCTTCAGTCTTTGCACCGGCCTGGTCGCCGGCCAGATGATGCGCCTGGACGTGCCCAATTCGCTGATCCTGCTGGCGTTCCTGGGCCTTTGCGTGGGCTGGTACCTGCTGAGCAGCCGGCGCGCCCTGGTTCTGCGCTTCTTCGCCGTGATCCGCGCGCTGCCGGTGTTCGGTCCCGTGAAGGCGCCGCGTCAGCCGCCCGGTAGCGGCACCGGTACGGGCGGCCACGGCACCGGACTCGGCGCCGACGACCCGGGCCATGACCAGGCGGTCAACGACCTGGCCGACCGCCGCGAGCGTATGCGCTTACGAGACGTCGCCTGAAGCACCGGGTTCCGCCATCATGGCGGGCCCCGAGCCTGCCCGGATGGCGGAATCGGTATACGCAGGGGACTTAAACTCCCTGGGCCAATGGTCATTGTGGGTTCGAGTCCCACTCCGGGCACCACATCTTCTGCATATCGTCGCGCCTGGCACGAGAGGCCATGCGCATTCAGTGCGCGGCCGGTGCGCGCGTCTTCTGGCGTTGGCCCCCCTGCGCACCCGTGACCCGGGCCGCGCCATCGGCCCGGGTGGCGAAACCAGGTATACGCAGGAGACTTAAAATCTTCCGGCCGCAAGGCCATGTGGGTTCGATTCCCACCCCGGGCACCAGCTTTCGCGATCAAGGGAGTCGGAAAGTGCTGCCACGCAGCCTTGCCACCGGCTTGTGTGATCATGGCAGCAGCGCCGCCGGGGCGCGCGTCCAACCCGTTCCTACGATGAGCTATCGCTACAGCGTCTGGTTCGCCTGCATCGCCTTCACCGTGCTCAGCATCGCGCTGGCGCTGTCCTGGTCGCCGAACTGGTGGTGGGGCGCGGCCATCGCGGGGGCGCTTTCGCTGCTGGGGCTGGTCGACGTGACCCAGCGCACCAGCACGCTGCGCCAGCTGTATCCGGTGATGGCGCACTTCCGCTACGGGCTGGAGTCGGTGGGGCCGGAGATCCGGCAGTACTTCATCGAGCGCGATACCGACGAGGTGCCGTTCTCGCGCGAGCAGCGGGCCCTGGTCTACCAGCGGGCGAAGCGGGTGCAGGACACGGTGCCCTTCGGCACGATCCACGACGTCTACGGCAAGGACTACGAGTGGATCAACCATTCGCTGGTGCCGACCCATCTGGCCGACCACGATTTCCGGGTAACGGTGGGCGAGGGCGGGGCGGCGCCGTACGAGACCAGCCTGTTCAATATTTCGGCGATGAGCTTCGGCTCGCTGTCGGCCAACGCGATCCGTGCGCTCAACCTGGGCGCGAAGCGCGGGGGCTTCTACCACGACACCGGCGAGGGTTCGATCTCCAGCTACCACCGCGAGCACGGCGGCGACCTGGTGTGGGAGATCGGTTCGGGCTACTTCGGCTGCCGCGATGACGAGGGGCGCTTCGATCCCGGTCGCTTCGCGGCCAATGCCGCGGATCCACAGGTGAAGATGATCGAGATCAAGCTGTCGCAGGGCGCCAAGCCCGGCCACGGCGGAATGCTGCCGGGGGCGAAGGTGACGCCGGAGATCGCGGCCGCGCGCGGGGTTCCGGTGGGCGTGGACTGCGTGTCGCCGGCGCAGCATTCGGCCTTCGGGTCGCCGGTCGGGCTGCTGGAATTCGTGGCCGGGCTGCGCGAGCTGGCGGGTGGCAAGCCGGTGGGCTTCAAGCTGGCCATCGGCCATCCCTGGGAGTGGTTCGCGGTGGCCAAGGCCATGCGCGAGACCGGGATCCTGCCGGACTTCATCGTGGTCGATGGCGCCGAGGGCGGTACCGGCGCGGCGCCGGTGGAGTTCGTCAACCACATCGGCGTGCCCATGCACGAGGCGCTGATGCTGGTGCACAACACCCTGGTGGGCCTGGACCTGCGTGACCGGGTGCGGGTGGCCGCGGCGGGCAAGATCACCACCGCCTTCGACATCGCGCGCACGCTGGCCATCGGCGCGGACTGGTGCAATGCGGGGCGGGGCTTCATGTTCTCGCTGGGCTGCATCCAGTCGCGCAGTTGCCACAATGACCACTGTCCCACGGGCATCGCTACCCAGGATCCGCGCCGCTGGAAGCACCTGGACGTGGAGATCAAGGCCGACCGGGTCGCCCACTTCCATCGCAACACGCTGATCGCGATACGCGACCTGCTGTGCGCGGCGGGGCTGTCGTCACCGGCCGAGCTGGGCCCGGAGCACATCGTGCGCCGGGTGTCGGAGCTGCACGTGAGTTCGCTGGCCAACGTCTACCAGTTCCTGAAGCCCGGCGAGCTGCTGGCCGGCGTGCCGGAGCGGCATGCGGTGTTCAAGGCCTTCTGGGACATCGCCCGCGCCGACACCTTCGCCCCGCCGCCGCGGGTGCTTGAGATGCGGGCCTCGAAGACGCATTGAGCCGTTGGGCGGCGGTCTCAGCCGCCGCCATCCAAGCGGTTCACGATGGCGGTCGCGGTCATGTCGGCGCTGACGTTGCCCACGGTCGAGAACATGTCCGGGATGTTGTCCACTGCCAGCAGCAGGCCCAGCGGCTCCACCGGAAGGCCCATGGCCTGGGTCACCGGCAGGTTGTTGGTCATGAAACTGACCTGCCCGGGCAGGCCCACCGAGCCCATGCTGATCAACGCCGACAGCACGATGGCGGTGCCGATCTGCAGGCCGCTGAGATCCAGGCCGTACATCCAGACGATGAAGCTCACCACGCCGATGTACTGCACCGGGCTGGTGATGCGGAACAGTGACACCGCCATCGGCAGGACCAGGGCGGTGATGTGCAGCGGATAGCCCAGGCGGTTGCGCGCGCAGTCGATCATCGCCGGCAGCGAGGCCAGCGAGGACTGGGTGCTGGCGGCGATCACCTGCGCGGGGAAGATGCCGAGCAGGAAGCGCCGCACGGGCTCGTTCGCGGCCACGCGGGCCACGCCGTACAGCATCAGCGTGACCATGACGTACAGCGTGCACAGCAGCAGCACGTACCAGCCCAGCGCGCCAAGCACGGCCAGGCCCACGCGCGCGCACACCGCCAGCACCAGGGCGAAGACGCCGATCGGCGCGGCCAGCAGCACCCAGCGCACGATCACGATCATGGTGTCGGCGATGGCCTGCACCAGCTCCAGCAGCCGCGCCCGGCGCTCCGGCGCGATGCGTGTGGCGGCGAAGCCGAAAAACAGCGAGAACACCACCAGCGGCAGCATGGCGTTGGCCGCGGCCGCCGCCAACGCATTGCTGGGGATGACGGTGGTGATCCACTCGCCGAAGGAGGGCGCGCGGCCGATCACGGTGTCGTCGGCGCCGATGGCCAGGCGGAAGGCATCGACCAGCGCCTGGTCGCGCGGCACCAGCGACAGCAGCCCCGGCGCCATGAAGGCGGTGAAGCTGCCCGATGCGATCAGCAGCACGGCGAACACGGCCATCGCGCGCCGCGCGGTGCGCCCGGAGGCCGCCGCGTCGGTGGCCGAGTTCACGCCCAGCACCACCAGCGCCGCCACCAGCGGCACCACGGTCATCTGCAGGGCGTTGAGCCAGAGCCGGCCGATCGGCTGCACCAGGTCGGCGGCCCGGGCGCCGAGTTCAGGGTCCTGCCACGACAGCAGCAGACCGGCGATCGCACCCAGGGCCAGCGCCAGCAGAACGCGGGCCGCGTTGGAGAGCCGCCGCACGATCAGTGCACCCCGCCCTGGAGCAGCGGGAGCAGGGAGGAGACGGAACGGGGCAGGCGACGGCAGGGAATGTTCATGGCGGCATCATCACTCGATCGGCGCCGCGTTTTCCACCAGCATCCGCAGGTGCGCCTCGTCCTCGCACAGCAGCAGGAACACGAGGTCCAGCAGGTGTTGCAGCGCCGCCTGGTACAGCAGCAGTTCCACCTGCGGCCGCGGGTCGTGGGCGCTGACCAGGAGCGCGATGTCGGCATGGGCGCGCAGGGCGTTCGCGGTGTGGCGGGTAATCGTGACCACCTTGCCGCCGCGCTGGCGGAAGAGTCGCGCGGTGTGGCACAGCGCGGCTTCCTGGCCGTGCTCGCACAGCACCAGCAGGACGTCGCCGGGCGCGGTGGAGGAGGTGCCCACCGCCATCAGCGCCGGGTCGAAGAGGTGGATGGCGGTGCGCCCGATCAGTGCGAGCTTGATCGCGATCGCGCGCGCGTAGAGGCCGTCATGTCCCATGCCGATGGCGTAGACCTTGTTGGCGCCGCGGATCGATTCGGCCACGGCGGCGACGTCGGTGTGCGTGTTGAGGGCGCGTGTCACGTTCACGGCCTCGGCCTTGGCCCGCCACAGCGATTCGGCGAGCAGGACGCCCGGGTCGTCGCTGCGCCCGATGGCCCTGGCTTCGCCTTCGCCGTTCCCTGACTCGCGCCGCGCCAGCGATTCGCCGATCGAGAACTTCAGGTCGGGATAGCCCTTGAAACCCAGCTTCTGGCTGAACTTCACCACGCTGGACTGGCTGATATCCAGGGCGTTGGCGAGCTGCTGCGAGGAGTAGTCGCGCAGCAGGTGGGCGTTGTCCAGGATGAAGTCGGCGATGCGGCGTTCGATCGCCGACATCCGGTCGCGCTCCCCGCGGATCTTCGCAAGCGGCGCCATCCCGCGCTCAGCCTCCCGCCAGCGGTTCGAGCCCGCGCACCGAACGGATGCCCAGCCCCGGCGCGTCGCTGATCGCGATCTCGGCCTCGTTGAACTCCACGCCGCCATCGACCGGATCGAAGGTGCACAGCGACGGTCCGTCGAGGTCGACCTTGGTGATGGTGCCGGCCTTGGCCACCGCCAGGTGCACGGCCGCGGCGACGCTGATCGCGGACTCGATCATGCAGCCGATCATGCAGTCCACGCCGTGCACCGCGGCGATGTCGGCGATGCGCACGGCGTTGGAGATGCCGCCGGTCTTCATCAGCTTGATGTTGATGATGTCGGCGGCGCGGCGCTGGATCAGGTCGATCACTTCCGCGGGGCCGAACACGCTTTCGTCGGCCATCACCGGCGTGTGCACGCGCTCGGTGACGTATTTCAGGCCGTCCATGTCGCGCGCAGGCACCGGCTGCTCCAGCAGCTCCAGGTGCACGCCGGCGTCTTCCAGGGCGTGGATGGCGAACACCGCCTGCTTCGGCGTCCAGCCCTGGTTGGCGTCCAGGCGCAGCAGGGCGCGGCCGTCGACCGCGGCGTGGATGGCCTTGACCCGTTCGATGTCCAGGCCGATGTCCTTGCCGACCTTGATCTTCAGCGACTCGAAGCCGCGGTCCACGGCCGCCAGCGAATCGGCCACCATCTTGTCGATGTAGTCGACGCTGATGGTGAGGTCGGTGGTGACCACCGGGTCGCCGCCGCCGCCGAGCATGCGGTAGAGCGGGGCGCCGTAGAGCTGGGCCCAGAGGTCGTAGAGCGCGATCTCGACCGCGGCCTTGGCGCTGGTGTTGCGCTCCATGGCGGTCTGCACCAGCTGCAGGTTGCGGTTGAGGTCGGCGACATCGCGTCCGACCAGGCGCGGGCCGATGACCTTGCCGATGGCCTCGACGATCGAGCCGTGGGTGTCGCCGGTGATGACGGCGGTCGGCGCGGCCTCGCCGTAGCCGATGCGGCCGTCGTCGGTGTGGACCGTCACCACGATGTCCTCGACGGTGTCGACGGTGCGCAGCGCGGTCTTGAACGGCGTCTTCAGTGGAACCCGCAGCATGGCGAGCCGGATCTCGGTGATCTTCATGGTCGGCAGGGTTCCGTCAGGGCCGGATGCGCTGGATGCTGGTGATGCGGTCGACGGTCGGCGTGGTCGCGTTCGACATCATCGGCAGGATCGGCGTCACCACCACGCCGTTGAGGTGCAGGCGGACGAGGTCGTCGGCGCCCTCGGGCTTCCAGCTCATGCCGCTGGTGTCGTGGATGGCGAAGACTTCGCCGTCGTTGCCGTGGCCGATCACCATCATCACGTGGCCGGGGATGTAGACCAGGTCGCCGGGGCGCGCTTCGCGCAGCGCCTCCACGCGGGCGGCGTGGCTGTCGCCGGCGCCGAAGGGCAGGCGGTTGAGCGCGGGGCTGACCGCCTGCGCGCTGGTGTTGCGCGGGATCAGCACGCCGAAGCTGCGGTAGATCTCGGAGGCGAAGCCGCTGCAGTCGCGGGCGTTGTACGAATGCCCCCAGCCGTAGCGTTCGCCCAGGAACTTGAAGGACTGGCGGATCAGGTTGGCTTCGGTCAGCGGCAGGTAGTCGCTGGCGACCTCGGCCGAGCGCGGCAGCAGGGCGGGCTCGAAGGACAGGCTGCCGTTGACGCCGCGCACCGGCAGTTCGATCACGTGGTGGGCCGACGGAAGCTGGCCGTTGACGGCCTCCATCGCCGGCCAGTCGGCCAGCACCGGCACGCGCACGCCCATTTCCAGCTGCACGTCGGAAACGCGCGGGTTCTCCGGGGTGTAGGCGGTGCGTGCGGTGGCGCCGGTCACCACCAGGAAGGGCGCGCGGCGGCCCCAGGCGTGGATCGCCTCGCGATCGCCCTCGGCGACGTACTGCTTTTCGATCCAGGCGGCATAGCGCTGGCTGAGCACGAAATACCACTCGCCGTCGCGACTCTCGTGCAGGACGACGACGGGATCGCCCGGGAACAGCGCGCTTTCCTGGAAGCGATCGATGTCGCGGTCGCCGGCGGAGTGGAAGACGCGCAGGCGGGTCGGGAAGGCGCGCAGGTCGGCACGGGCCACGACCATGCCGTGGCGGGTGGCCTGGCTGGCGGGTACGGCATCGAGCGCGGCATTGGCCTGGATGTCGCGGAGCGCGTCGCTGGGCACCGGGCGGCCGGCGTCGTCGAAGAGTTCGCGCTCGGGCAGCTTCGAAAGCGCTTCGATCCAGCCGCGCACCTGCTCGCCGTCGATGCGCGCGGGCAGGGCTTCGAGGTCATGGATCGACGGGTCTTCGGCCTGCATGCGCGCGTTCTGCGCGGCGATCTGCGCCGGCGTCAGGACCACGCGGTCGGGATCGGGCAGGGCGGCGATCCAGTGGGCGGGCGAAAGATGGGCCTCGAGCAGGCCCGGTACGGCCAGCGGTGGCGTGGCGGGTGCGTGCCCGCGGGCGGCCAGGCCTGCCGGCAATGCGAGCAGGAGGCTGAGGAGCAGCGCGGTGGATCGCATGGATCGTCCCCTTCCGGCGTGATCGGTGCCGGAGCGCATCATGGAATACATGATTCGAGCAATGCAATCAAAAAGAATAAATTATTGACGACCAATGAACCCCATGTTACACAGCCTGCACGCAGTTCCGGGGGCCAGGAGAGGGGCTTTCAGCGATGCCTGCAGTCGATCCAGCGTGCAGCAAAACAAGCGCGGCAAGGGGGCCGCACCGGCGCGCCGGGCGTACGTCCGGTGCTGCGGCTGCCGTGCTGGTTGCGATGATCGCGGGGAGCGCGGTGGTCGCGAACGCGGGGTATTCCGACGCATCCCGGCCGGTCGTAGACGCGGCCCACGATGACATCGGTGCGCGGCTGGCCGCGCCGCAGCGCATCGTCGACCTGGTCGATGCCGGTGACTTCAAGGGTGCCGAAGCCGCCATCGCCACCGCGCTGGACGACGCCTCGCTCGGGGCCGACCAGCGCATGGCGCTCGAGTTCCAGCGCGAACGGATGCGGCGCATCCTGCTGGATTTCCGCCTGGACGAGGCCGGCGCCAAAGAGCGTCTGCGCCGCGACATCCCGGACATGAGCGATGCGGACTTCGCGCGCTGGGACGCCGAAGGCCTGATTGAAGCGCGGGTGATCGACGGCGAGCGCCGCTGGTTCAACCGCGGCCCGTCCAATCTGTACCGGCTGAGCGGGGAGGCGCGCCAGCGCCGCGTCACGCCGCTGAAGTTCTACGACAGCCCGCTGGAGGAAGCGCACCCGCACCACGTGCAGGTGCGCGATGCCGCGCTGGCCAGCGGAGAACGCGCGGTCGCGCCGCAGCGCGTGCGCGTGACCCAGTCCCTGACGGTCAAGCCCGACCAGGTGCCGGCGGGCGAGACCGTCCGCGCCTGGCTGCCGTTCCCGCGAGCGATTCCCGGGCAGCAGGAAGGCATCGAACTGCAGTCGACGGTTCCGGCAGCACACCAGTTGGCGCCGGAATCCGCGCTGCAGCGCACGGTGTACATGGAGGCCCCGGCCGTGGCCGGCGAGCCGACCATGTTCTCGGTCACCTACGAGTTGACCGTCCAGGCCCAGTACGCCGACATCGACCCGGAGAAAGTGGTGCCGGCGGAGATCACCCCGGAGCTGGCGCCCTTCGTCGCCGAGCGCGCGCCGCACGTGGTCTTCAGCGACGCCATGCGCCTGAAGTCCGCGCAGGTGGTTGGCGACGAGACCAACCCCTACCGCATCGCGCAGAAGCTGTTTGCCGCCGTGGATTCGATTCCCTGGGCCGGTGCGCGCGAGTACTCGACCATCACCAACATCGGCGAACACGCCCTGGAGCAGGGCCACGCCGACTGCGGCCAGCAGACCCTGCTGCTGATCACCCTGCTGCGCATGAACGGCATCCCTGCGCGCTGGCAGTCGGGCTGGATCTTCTCCGACGGCGAATACAACAACATGCACGACTGGGGCTGGATGTACCTGGCCCCCTACGGCTGGGTGCCGATGGACGTGACCTTCGGCCGCCTGCCCGACGCCGCGCCCGCGCTGCAGGACTTCTACCTGGGCGGCCTGGACGCCTGGCGCATCGCCTTCAACGACGACTGGTCGCGCGAGTTCGTGCCGGCCAAGCAGCACCCGCGTTCGGAAACCGTCGACCTGCAGCGTGGCGAGGTCGAGTGGGACGGCGGGAACCTGTATTTCGACCAGTGGAGTTACGACTTCGAGTGGCAGCTGCTGCCGCCGGTCACGGACGAGCGCGACTGAGACACCGCAAGACAACCACCATTGATGACCTGTTCCGGGGAGAGCAACGATGAAGGCCAGCCATACCAACTTCCGCCGCGCCGCGCTTTGTATCGCCTTGGGCGCCTGCCTGTCAGCGATCACGCCGGCGGTGATGGCGCAGAGTGCAACGGGTGCCGTTGCGGGCCGTGCAACCGCCGGCGACCAGGTGGTGGTGACTCGCGAGGCGACCGGGCTGACCCGCTCGGCGACGGTGGGCGCCGACGGTACCTATCGCCTGGGCCAGCTTCCGGTGGGTGACTACACCCTGGTCGTCACCCGCGACGGCCAGCCCTTGGGCGAGCCCGTCAGCCTCAGCGTCGCGCTCGGCGGCACCACGACCATCAACCTGGGCAGCGCCGGCGGAATCGCAAACCTGGACGGCGTGACCGTGGTGGGCAGCCGGGTGGTGAACCGGGTCGACGTGCGCTCGACCGAGTCGGCCACCAACATCACCCGCGAAGAATGGGCCCGGTTGCCTGTGGAACAGAGCCTGACCTCGGTGGCCCTGATGGCACCGGGCGTGGTCGGCGGCAACTCGTCCTTCGGCGGCATCTCCTTTGGCGGCTCCTCGGTGGCGGAGAACTCGGTCTTCATCAACGGGCTCAACGTCACTGACTTCTATCGTCGCCAGAGCTTCTCTTCGGCGCCATTCGCCTTCTTCCGCGAGTACCAGGTCAAGACCGGCGGCTACTCGGTCGAGTTCGGCCGCGCCACCGGCGGCGTGATCAACGCGGTCACGAGGTCGGGAGGCAACGAGTTCGAGGGTGGCGTGGAACTGACCTTCGAGCCTGCGGCATGGAAAGCCAGCGCGAACGACCATTACTACGAACGCGAGAACTCCGACGGTACGCCGGTGTCGTCGACCTATCGCGCCAGCCGCGATGGCAGCAGCTTCACCAAGGCCAACATATGGGCGTCCGGGCCGCTGGTCCGCGACCGGCTGTTCCTGTTCGCGATGTACGAACAGCGCGACAGCGACTCCAGGAACACGTCCAATGACGGCAGCTCCTGGTTCGATGGGTCGTCGGACAACGGGTTCTGGGGCGCGAAGATGGACTGGCGCATCACCGACGACCATCTCCTGGAGCTGCTTGCATTCTCGGATGAGGGCGACTCCGGGAGCACGACCTATGCCTACGACTGGAACGCGGGTGAGGTCGGCGATGCCACGGGCGTCAGCATCACCGAGAGTGGCGGCAAGAGCGGTTCGGCGACCTATACCGGTTACTTCGGCGAGAATTTCATCGCCAAGGCGATGTATGGCGTCAATCGCAGCAGGTCCTTCGTGTCCTCGCCGGCCGACGGCCCCTGCGAACAGGTCTTCTACAGCGATTCGTACGATGATGTGTACGAGGCCATGGGCCAGCCCGCCCTGGGTTGCCACCCGACCTCGGCAATGATCGTGGCGCACGAGGACGAACGTGAAGTCGGCCGCCTGGACTTCGAATGGGCCCTGGGCAACCACCAGATCCGGTTCGGTATCGATCACGAGAAGATGACCACCGACCGCACCAGCTTCTATCCCGGCCCCACGGGCATGCGCTACACCGCCTACGTCATGTCTCCCGGCGACGAGCTCGACAACGGGAGTCTGGTGCCGCCCGGTGTGACCGAGGTGATGATGGGGCGCCGCCGTGTCGATGGTGGCGTGTTCGAGACCGAGGCCAGCGCCTACTACGTCGAGGACACCTGGAGCGTCACCCCGGACTTCCTGCTCAACCTCGGCGTGCGCGTCGACAGCTTCGAGAACAAGACCGCGAGCGGCGGCAGCTTCATCAAGATGGACAACCTGGTGTCGCCGAGAATCGGCTTCTCCTGGGACATGAAGGGCGACGGCAGCTCCAAGTTCTTCGGCAACCTGGGCCGCTACTACCTGCCGGTAACCAACAACATCAACTACACCTTCGCCGGCGGCCTCACCGACGAGCGCACCTTCTATGTGCTGGAGGGCTGGCGCGAGCTGCCCAACCCGGCGGGCGAGGGCACTTACATGGAGCCGATCATCGGCGAGCAGATCGGCCCGGTCGACACCAGCTACAACGTCTCGGTCAACGATCTGCGGCAGAGCGTCGACCGCGACCTGGACGCGGTCTACCAGGACGAGTTGATCCTCGGTTACCAGAGCATGATCAACCAGGCCTGGTCCTGGGGCGTGAACGCGACCTACCGGCGGATGAAGAACGCGCTCGACGATGTCCGCATCAACCACACGCCCTGCGGCCCGGTGGGCTACAACCTTTGGCCGATCGCCAACCCCGGCAAACCGCTGACGATCTGGGGCGACGCCAGCATCGGCTGCGATGCCGAAGGCTGGATCACGATCGATACCTCGAAGGACGGCTACATCAAGGGCGGCAGCGGCGAGGTGGTGGGCTATTCCGAGCCCAAACGCACCTACACCTCGGTGGAGTTCCAGATCGATCGCGCCTGGGACGAAAAGTGGGCGTTCAACGCCTCCTACATCTGGTCGAAGTCTGATGGCAACCACGAGGGGCCGGTCAACTCCGACACCAACTATGGCGACACGGGCATGGTCCAGTACTGGGATCATCCGTCGAACAACCAGGATTACGGCCCGCTGTTCAACGACCGCCGGCACCAGATCAAGTTGCGCGGCAGCTATGCGTTCAACGAGCAGTGGTCGGTCGGCGGCATCCTGACCGCGATGTCGGGCGCGCCAATCAACCAGTTCGGCGTGCTGTGGCCCGACGACAGCACGGGCGGCGCCAGCTTCGTCACCGAAGGCTCGGGCGGCGGCACCTTCTGGCACTGCGTGCAGAACTGCAGCGGTCCGATGGCCGACCGGGTGTTCGAATACGCCGGGCGCGGCGCGGGCGGCCGGATGCCCTGGACCTACAACATGGGCATGAACGTGACCTGGACGCTTCCGGTGGAAGGCATCGACCTCAAGGCCAGGCTGTCCGTCTACAACCTGCTCAACGAGCAGGAAGTGATCAATGTGCGCCAGCGCTACGAGGCCAATCCCGGTGTGTCGCGTGGCCTCTGGGGCACCGGCACCCGCTGGCAGTCACCGCGCTACGCGCAGCTGGTGGTGACCTGGAACTTCTGATCACCCGTGCAAGGGGGAGGCGGCCGGCGCCGGAACGGCGGCCGCCTCCCCGCGGCGGGGAGGGGGAGTAGTGGCAGGAAGGGCGGTCCTCTTCGCGGTCGTTGCCACGGCCGCGATTTTTTTCGCGTCGGGGAAGGCGCTGGCTCGTGACGGGACCTGGCCGGCCGCGGCGGTCACGGAGGCCGTGGATGAGGTGGTGGCGCGCTATGGCTTGCCCGGCATCGCCGTGGGCATCGTCGTCGATGGCGAGGTCCGCCAGGTCGAGCTGCGCGGCGAGACGGTCGCGGGGAGCGGCAGCGCCATCGGACGCGACACCCTGTTCAAGGTCGCCTCCAACACCAAGGCCATGACCGCCGCACTGCTCGCGCGGCAGGTCGATGCCGGCCTGTTGGCCTGGGACGATCCGGTGGTGAAACACCTGCCGGGCTTCCGCATGCACGAAGACTGGGTGACGCGCGAGATGCAGGTGCGTGACCTGCTCATCCACAACAGCGGCCTGGGCCCCGGCGCCGGCGACCTGATGCTGTGGCCCGAGCCGAACTCGTTCACCCGCGAGGACGTGATCGCCGGCCTGGCGCACCTGAAGCCGCGCTGGAGTTTCCGTTCGCGCTACGCCTACGACAACACCCTGTACATCGTCGCCGGGGAAGTGGCCGCAGCGGCCGGCGGGGCGCCGTTCGACGTGCTGCTGCGCCGCGAAGTGTTCGAACCGCTGCGCATGGACGGCTGCAGGATCGGGGAGTGGCGCATCGACGGTGCCGGCTCCGTGGCCGCGCCGCACGGTCGACGCGATGGCGCCTGGGTGGCGCGTCCCGACGGCGAGGTCGTGGCCGACATGCCGATGGCGGCGGCCGGGGGCGTGCGCTGCGGGCTGGACGACATGCTGCGCTGGGTACGGGCCTGGCTGGATCCCGGTGCGCGCGACGACGCGGGCCGTCCCTGGCTTTCGGCCGGGCAGCGCGAGGCCGCGTGGACCCCGCACATGCCGATGCCGCTGGGCCGGCGCATGCGCGACTGGAACCGCAGCCACTACTACGCCTATGGCCACGGCTGGCGCCTCAACGACATCGACGGCACGGCGAAGGTTGCACACACCGGCACGCTGTCGGGCATGTACTCGGCGGTGACCCTGCTGCCGGAGCTGGATGCGGGCTTCGTGATCCTGTTCAACGCCGATGCCGGCGAGGCACGCACCGTGCTGGAGCAGGTGCTGGCGAAGCACTTCACAGCGCCGGAAGCGGGCAGGACCGTGGCGTTCTACGCGGATGCGCTGGCGGCGGAGCGGGCGGGGGCGAGGGCGAGTGCGACCGCCGGGGCATCGCTGCCCGACGATGCGCGGCCTGGAATCGCGGCGGCCGTGAGTCGCACCGCTGCCAGCGCGGATTCGCTGTCCCCCTGGCTCGGCCGCTACCGCGACCCGTGGTTCGGCGAGATCTCGGTCTGCGCCAGCGAAGACGGGGTGCGCTTCGAAGCGCTGAAATCGCCCCGGCTGGCGGGCCCGCTGCTGCGCGCCGGAGATCGACTGCTGGTCGATTTCGACACCCTGGGCGCCGACGCCGATGCCTGGCTGGACTTCGCCTCCGGTCCCGGCGACGGCCCGCCGCGCCTGACGATGTCCAAGGTCGATCCCGAGGCCGACTTCAGCTACGACTACGAAGACCTGGCTTTTCAGCGGCTGGGAGGCTGTCCGACATCAAGTATGTGATCCCGTACACCCAGTCGTTGCACAGAGATTCGGTATTCTGTCGGGGTTTGCGGCAGGGAGTCGCTGCTCCTTGGAGTGGGCGTGGCAGCACGGACGGATACCGTCAGGCACGAAGGGGTGGGTGCGAACGCGTTCGCATCGGCCGGGGCGTCAATCGTCCCGGCGTTCGACATCCAGGTCCTCCGTGAACTTTTAGGTGACGATTCCGCCGTCTTGCTGGAGGTCGTCACCCTCTTCGAGGACGTTGCCGCCGCCATCGGTGGCGAGTTGCAGCATCCGGAATCCGCAGGCGGGCCGCTTGGGGCCGCGGCGCTGGCGCACAAGCTCAAATCTTCGGCACTGTCGGTCGGTGCGATGCCGCTGGCCGCTCGCTGCGCCGAGCTGGAGAAGTCGGGAGCCGCGGGCGATCCCGCGTCCGGGGGACCCTTGGTGGCGGGCGTGCTGGACGCCCTGGAAGAAACGTTGTCCGCGACGCGCCAGTGGCGGGAGACCCAGACCGCGGCACCGCATGGTTGCTCAAGGATTAGGCCATGAAGATCCTGATAGTTGATGACGACGAGTTCACCACCCGCCTGCTGCAGATCCAGCTGCGCGCGCTGGGCCTGAAAGCCAGCGGTTTCGAGGTGATCGAGTCGAGTTCGGGCGGCGCGGATGCGCTCGCCCGGGTCGAGGCGGCACCGAACGGCTTCGGCCTGGTGCTGTGCGACCTGCAGATGCCGGGCATGGATGGCGTCGAGTTCGTGCGCCATCTGGCGGCAATGGGCTACAGCGGCGGGCTGGTGTTGATCAGTGGCGCCGCTCCGCGCCTGCTGCAGACAGTGGAGCAGCTGGCCCTGCGGCATGGGCTGGACGTGCGGGGCACGCTCCGCAAGCCGGTCGAACCCGGTGCGCTCCGCGCAATGCTGGCGCCGCGCCGCCCGGAGTCGGCGCAGGCGTCGGGTGCGAATGCGTCGCCGGCGTCGCCGGCGTCGCTGGCGGATGTTGTGGCGCTGGAGAAGGCGATCGCCGCGGGCGAACTTTTCAACGAGTACCAGCCCAGGATCGACCTGCACACGGGCGACGTGGTGGGCATGCGGGCGCTGGCGCGGTGGCAGCACGGGACGCGCGGCATCATGGCTGAAGACGATTTCCTGCCGCTGGTGGAACAGAACCCGCTCGCCATGCCCCTGGCGAGGGCGACGGTGGCCAATGCGCTGCATGATGCGAAGGCCTGGTCGGCGGACTGGCCCGGGCTGGACATGGTGGTCAAGTTCTCGGTGGCCAGTTTCCAGGATCTCGGCGTTCCCGATCGGCTGACCGCGCTTGCCGAAGCGGCCGGCTTTCCGATGCAGCGCCTGGTGCTGGTGCTGTCCGAGGCCCGCCTGCCGCTCGAATCGCCCGCCTTGCTGGACATCCTGAGCCGGCTGCGCTTGAAGGGCGTGCGCCTGGTGATCGACGAATTCGGGACCGGGTTCTCCAACCTGGCGCATTGGGCCGACCTGCCGTTCTCGGAGCTGGAGATCGACCGCAGTTTCGTGGGGGGCGTCGCCCGGGACACGTCGCGCCGGGCGATCGTGCAGGCCACGCTGGCGCTGGCCCGCGAACTCGATGTCCTGGCGGTTGCCAAGGGCGTGGATGACCCCGAGGACCTTGTTTGCCTGCGTGCACTGGGGTGCAACATGGGGCAGGGCGTGGCGTTGGCCGAACCGATGCCGGCTTCGGCCGTTCCCGCCTGGCTGGAGGCATGGCCACAGCGCCAGGAGCGCGTGCTTGCCGCCGCCGGAAAGCAGCCATGAAAAAACCGGCGCAAGGCCGGCTTTCTCGAAGATCCCCTGGATCCAAGGTTCCAACTGGTGGGCGGTGCAGGGATCGAACCTGCGACCCTTGCCGTGTGAAGGCAATGCTCTACCGCTGAGCTAACCGCCCGAGTTGGCCGCGCAGTATACAGCAGCGGGTGCGGGGGTCCGCAAGTGTTTCCATCACCACGGTTTCCCGACACCGGCATCGCTAGCGTTGGCCGTCTGTCGACCGTAGCGGAGAGTGCAGGATGGCCACGAAGCGAGCATTGCCTTCACACGGCAAGGGGCACGGCAAGCGGGCTCCCGGGGCGGGCGAGGGCGGGGCCGCGGCGACCGTGGCGCGCCAGCGCGACATCCAGGACAAGGCCGTGCAGGCCTCGAAGCGTGCGAAGAAGAAGGCGCCCGCGAAGAAGAAGCCCGCCCAGGCCGGCGACCGTCGCCAGCCCACCAACCCCATGCCGGCGCAGCACCTGGCCAAGCCGGGACACGAGCACGCACTGGATCTGGAGCCACGTTTCGAGGCGCCCGGCTACGAAGGCAGCGGCAAGCTGGAAGGCATGGCCGCCATCGTCACCGGTGGCGATTCAGGCATCGGCCGGGCGGTGGCGGTGCTGTTCGCGCGCGAGGGCGCCGACGTCGCGGTGCTGCATCTGGCCGAGGCGAAGGATGCGGCCGAAACCCGCCGCCACGTCGAAGCCGAGGGCCGCCGCTGTGTGGTCATTGCCGGCGACGTGCGCGACCCGAAGTTCTGCAAGGACGCCGTGCGCAAGGTGGTCAAGGCCTTCGGCCGGCTGGACGTGCTGGTCAACAACGCGGCCTTCCAGCAGCACGTCGAGCGCCTGGAAGACCTGAGCGACCGCCACCTGCAGGAAACCCTGCAGACCAACATCGCCGGCTATTTCCACATGGCGCGTGCGGCGCTGCCGCACATGGAGGAGGGGGCCAGCATCATCAACACCGGCTCGGAGACGGGCATCTTCGGCAGCCCGAAGCTGCTCGACTACTCCGCCACCAAGGGCGCGATCCACGCTTTCACCATGGCGTTGGCCAGCAACCTGTTGGGCCGAGGCATCCGCGTGAACTGCGTGGCGCCGGGGCCGGTGTGGACGCCGCTCAACCCCGCGGACAAGCTGGCGCCGGACGTGGCGGAGTTCGGCAGGGACAGTGACATGGGCCGGCCGGCCCAGCCCGAGGAAATCTCGCCGGCCTTCGTGTTCCTCGCCTCGCCGGTGATGTCCTCCTACGTCAACGGCGTGATCCTGCCCGTGATGGGCGGGCCGCGCGGTTGATGGAGCGCCTCAGACCAGCGCCTGGATGCCGTGCACCAGGCCATACAGGATGCCGCCGATCAGCGCGCCCACGGCAGTGCCGTTGTAGCGGATGAACTGGAGGTCCGAGCCGACCGCCAGTTCCAGCTCGCGGGTGAGTTCCTCCGCGCTCCACTGATGCACGCGCTCGACGATGAAGCCGCGGATGCCCTCGCGGTAGCGCTCGACTTCGGGCAGGACCAGTCCGACGATGCCCCCGTTGATCCAGGCGCGCATGTCGTCATCGGCCGCGAGCCTGGTGCCGATCTCGGCGCCGACGCCGGCGATGCGCGAGGCGATGGTGGAATCCTCGCGTTCGACGTCGTCGCGGATCCAGGCCGCGAGGTCGCGCCACAGGCTGCGCAGGTAGCGCGACAGGTCGGAGTCCTCGATCAGCTGGTCGCGGAAGGCGTTGACCCGTTCGCGCAGGGCGGGGTCGTCCTCCAGGCGCAGGATCAGGCGCTCGAACTCGGTGCCGATGCGCTGCCGCATCTCGTGGTCGCGGTCGGCGGCCATGTCGTTGACCATGCCGGTCATGCCGGCGACCAGCTTGTCGGCGACCCTGTCGGCCACCACGCCCTCGAGCTTGAGGTAGCGCAGCACCTTCCACAGCTCGCGCGAGGCCATGTCGGAGATGCGTTCATGGGTGCCGGGCGCGGCCAGCACGTCGCCGGCATAGGCCAGCCCGGCGTCGACCAGGGCCTGGTGGCGGCCATCGTCGGTGAGCTGGCGCAGCAGCACCGCGACCACGCCGGACAGGTCCACTCCGCGCAGGCGGGCGTCGGCCATGCGGTGCAGGAAGCGGTGCAGTTCCTCGCTGTCGAGCGCGTCGAGGATGCGGGGCAGGGCGTTGGCCAGCGCACGTCCCATGGTCTGCGAGAACGCCGAATCCGCGAGCTTGCCGGCGATCGAGCCGGCGATGTCCATCGACTGCAGCTTTTCGGCCACCTGGCGGGTGCCCAGGAAGTGGTCGCAGATGAAGTCGGCCAGGCTGGCGCCGAGGGCGTCCTTCTTCGACGGGATGATCGCCGTGTGCGGGATCCAGCCCATGCCCAGCGGGTGGCGGAACAGGGCGACCACGGCGAACCAGTCGGCCAGGCCGCCCACCAGCGCGGCTTCGAACACGGCGGCCAGGAAGCCGAAGGCCCAGTGCGGGTGGGTGCGTTCGAGCACCGAGACCACGGCCAGCCCGAGGCCGGCGAACGCCAGCAGGCCGAGCGCGATGGCCTTGCGGCGGCGCAGCGCGGCTTCGCGGGGATCGGAAAAGGGAGCCATCGGCAAAGGTTAGCGCGATGCATGAAAAAACCCGCGCAAGGCGGGTTTCCTGTGTCTCGCGAGTGGTGGCCGGGGAGGGAATCGAACCCCCGACACGGGGATTTTCAATCCCCTGCTCTACCAACTGAGCTACCCGGCCACTGGCGAGCCCGCAATGATACGGGAGCCCCCGGCGGCGAGGCAAGACCATCTCCTGCCTGAACACCCTCCCGCTCACTACAGCCGCCACACGCCGTCTGCGCGATGATCAGGTCCGGCATTTCGACGCCGCACCGCGGCGGGAGGTCACCATGCAGCTCAAGGTTCTCGCGGCCGCCGCCGTGCTGTGCGGGATGATGGTTCTACCTGGCTGCGCCAGCACCGGCTCGCTGGATGACGGCCAGAAGCTGGCCACCTACCGTTCGGCCGCGGGCGAGCCGGTCAACAGCTTCAGCTACCTCGGCCGCATCAATGGCTGGACGCCGCTGGACGACCGCAACATCGCGGTCTGGACGCGGCCGAGCGAAGCTTTCCTGCTGACCTTCGACGGCCGCTGCCAGGACATCGACTTCACGCCGATGATCAGCCTGACCAGCCAGGCCAACCGCGTCTACGCGGGCTTCGACAAGGTGATGGTGCACAACCGCAGCTCGATCCAGCTTCCTTGCCGGATCAGCGAGATCCGCCCGCTGGACACCACGAAGATCAAGGCCGCCGAGAAGGCGGCGCGGGACGGGGCTCAGGCGGAGGCTTCGGGCACGTAGCCGGCCGGCTTCTCGGCGCCGCCGCCGAACAGGAACTTCTCCATCTCGCGCTCCAGGAAGGCCCGGTGTTCCGGGTCCATCGGCGAGAGCCGGTTCTCGTTGATCAGCATGGTCTGGTGCGCCAGCCAGGCGGCCCAGGCGGTCTTGCCGATGCCGGCGAACACGCGCTTGCCGAGTTCGCCCGGCCAGGGCACGAAGTCGAGGCCTTCGGTCTCGCGCTTCTCGTATTCGCAGTACACGGTGCGGCTCACGTCGGGTTCTCCTGGTCCTGGTCGAACTGCGCTTCGAGCAGCGTCCGCACGGGGGCGGGGATGCCGAGGCCGGCCATCGCATCGCGGCCGATCCAGCGCAGGTCGCCATTGTCGCGCACGGCGGAGGCGGTGGCGACCGGGCGCCAGCGCCGCGGGTGCATGTTGAAGCGGTAGTGGCTGAAGACGTGGGCGATGGTGTCCAGCGCCTCGCCGCGCGCGAAATCGCCTTGGACGTGGGCGTCGAACCAGTCGTGCGCGGCCGCCTCGCCGGAGGCCTCCGGCAGCGACCACAGCTGCGCCCAGACGCCTGCGGGCGGGCGGCGCTGCATCAGCACGCGGCCCTCGGCGTCACGCAGCACCAGCAGCACCGCTTCACGGGTGGGCAGGGGCTTGCCGGGCTTTGGCGTGGGCAACTCGTCGGTTCGGCCGCTGGCGTGCGCTTCGCATCCCGGCTGCAGCGGGCAGTCGCCGCAGGCGGGGGCGTGGCGGGTGCAGACGGTGGCGCCGAGGTCCATCTGCGCCTGGGTGTAGTCGGCCAGGCGCTCGCCGGGCAGGTGGCCGCGGGCCAGCGTCCACAATCGCTTCTCCACTGCCGACTGCCCCGGCCAGCCCTCCACGCCGTGGTAGCGGGCGAGCACGCGCTTGACGTTGCCGTCCAGGATCGCGAAGCGGTCGCCCCAGGCCTGGGCGAGGATCGCGCCAGCGGTGCTGCGGCCGATGCCGGGCAGCGCGACCAGGGCGTCGAAGTCGCGCGGCAACTCGCCGCCGTGCAGCTCCGCGCAGGCGCGCGCGGCGGCATGCAGGTTGCGCGCGCGGGCGTAGTAGCCCAGTCCCGACCACAGGCCGAGCACGTCGTCCAGCGGCGCGGCGGCCAGCGCGGCGACCGAGGGCAGGGCGTCGACGAAACGCTGGAAGTACGGCATCGCCGTGCGCACCTGGGTCTGCTGCAGCATGATTTCCGAAAGCCACACCCGGTAGGGCGTGCGCGGATGCTGCCAGGGCAGGTCGTGGCGGCCGTGGGCGTCGAACCAGGCCAGCAGGGGTGCGGCGAATGCGTCGGCGCCGGCATCAGCCGCGGCGAGCGCGGCCCCCTTGCCCGGCTTCACGCGCCGAGCGCCTCCGGCAGCAGGGCGTCGACGAAGGCCTCGGCATCGAACACGCGCAGGTCTTCGGGGCGCTCGCCGATGCCGGCGAAGCGGATCGGGATGCCGAATTCCCGCGCCAGCGCGAACACCACGCCGCCCTTGGCGGTGCCGTCGAGCTTGGTGACCACCAGGCCGGTGATGTTGGCCGCCTGGTGGAAGTGGCGCAGCTGGCTGAGCGCGTTCTGGCCGGTGGTGCCGTCGATCACCAGCAGCACCTCGTGCGGCGCGGCGGGGTCGAGCTTGCCGAGCACGCGCCTGATCTTCGACAGCTCGGCCATCAGGCCCTGCTGGGTGTGCAGGCGGCCGGCGGTGTCGGCGATCAGGACGTCGGTGCCGCGCGCCTTCGCGGCCTGCAGGGCGTCGTAGGCGACCGAGGCCGGGTCAGCGTCCTGGCCCTGGGCGACGACGGTCACGCCGTTGCGCTGGCCCCAGGCCTGCAACTGGGCGACCGCGGCGGCGCGGAAGGTGTCGCCGGCGGCCAGCATCAGGCCTTGGCCCTCGTCCTTGAAGCGTTTCGCCAGCTTGCCGATGGTGGTGGTCTTGCCGACGCCGTTGACGCCGACGGTGAGGATCACGAAGGGCTTGGCGGCGCGGTCGATCACCAGCGGCTTCGCCACCGGCTCCAGCAGGGCGACGAGGTCGGCGCGCAGGGCGCTGCGCAGGGCGTTGGCGTCGGCGAACTCGCGCGCCTTCATGCGCTTGCGCAGGGACTCGACCAGGCCGGTGGTGGCGCTGATGCCGACATCGGCGGTGAGCAGGGCGGTCTCGATCTCGTCGAGGAGGTCGTCGTCCAGGCGCGGGTTGCGCGAGAACAGACCGCCCAGGCCGCGGGCGATGCCGCTGCCCATCAGGCGCTCGCGCCAGCCGGACTTGCCGGGGGCGGCGGCCGGTTTCTCCTGGGTGGGTGCGGGCGCGGCGGGTGCGATGGGTTCGGGAAGCCGGGTCGGCGGCAGAGGCGCCGACATCGGCGGTGCCTTCACGGCTCCGGGCTCCGGAGTGGGGACCCCGGGAATCGCGGCCGCAACCGCTGCCGCAGGTGCGACGTCGGGTTCGGGTGCTGGTGCTGGTGCTGGGCGTCCGGCGGCGGGCGCCGGTGCAGGCTCGACGTCCGCCGGATCGGGCGCGCGTTCGGCTGCGGCCTCGCCCATGGCGCGGGCGGCTTCGATGGCTTCGGCGGCGGCCGCGGCGATGGAGGTCGGGGCTTCGTCCTTCGCCGGGTTCGCCTTGTCGGCGTCGGGTTTCCAGCGGCGGAAGAAGCTGACCATCTCGAGTCGGACCAGGGGAAGGGAAGGGGGAGGGTGCATGCGGCCGCGCAAGCGCGGACAATGCCTCGCCATGGTACCACCGGCCCCCCGCGCTCCCTCCCGATCCACGGCCCCCGGCAGCGTGCGCATCATCGGCGGACGCTGGCGCGGTTCGAAGCTGCCGGTGGCCTCGGTGCCGGGCCTGCGCCCGACCTCGGACCGCGCGCGCGAAACCCTGTTCAACTGGCTGCAGCCGATGCTGCCCGGTGCCCGCGTGCTCGACCTGTTCGCCGGCAGCGGCGCGCTGGGCCTGGAGGCCCTGTCGCGCGGTGCCAGCGCAGCGCTGCTGGTGGAGCGCGATCCCGCGCTGGCGCAGTCGCTGCGCGAGACCTGCGAGCGACTCAAGGCCGGCGAAGCCGCCACCGTGCTGCGGGCGGATGCGCTCGAACTGCTGCGCGCCCCGCTGCACGGGCGCTTCGACCTGGTGTTCCTGGACCCGCCCTTCGATGCCGATGCCTGGGCGCCGGCCCTGGAACGGCTGGCGCCGTGGCTGGCCGACGACGCCTGGCTCTACCTGGAGTCCCCGGCCCAGGCCCCGGCCGCGCCCGGCCCGGGCTGGCGGCTGCACCGCGAGTCGGCAAGCCGCGACGCCCATCACGCCCTGTACCGGCGAAGCGCCGCCGTGGCCTGATCTGCGGCCCCGCGGCGCTGATACACTCGCGCAGGCTCCAGCATCCCAAACCACGGCGCAGCCAGGCATGAGCACAGCCCGAAACAGGATCGCGGTCTATCCCGGCACCTTCGATCCGATCACCAACGGCCACGTCGACCTGGTCAACCGTGCGGCGCCGCTGTTCGAGAAGCTGATCGTCGGCGTGGCCGAGAGCCCGGCCAAGGGCCCGGCGCTGCCGCTCGCGCTGCGCGTGGAGCTTGCGCGCGAAGCCCTGGCCGCCCACGGCAACGTCGAGGTCAGGGGGTTCAATTCACTGCTCGCCCACTTCGTGTCCGAGGTCGGCGGCGGCGTGCTGCTGCGCGGCCTGCGCGCGGTTTCGGACTTCGAATACGAGTTCCAGCTGGCGAGCATGAACCGCCACCTCATTCCCGAGGTGGAAACGCTTTTCCTGACGCCGGCCGAACAGTACGGCTTCATCTCCTCGTCGCTGGTACGCGAGATTTCCCGCCTTGGCGGCGATGTCTCGGGCTTCGTGCCGGCGGCGGTGGACCGCGCGCTGCAGGCCGAATGGCGCCGCGCGGGCTAGACTCACACCACAAACGCAACGGACCACCTGGGGAACACGAAACAATGAAGACCATGACCCGCCTGATGCTGACCGCCGTCCTCGCGCTGCCGCTGCTGGCGGCCTGCAAGAAGGAAGAGGCCCCGGTGGCCACCGTCGCCGCGCCGCTGACCGCGCCCGCCACCGCCGACGACGGCGCCTGGCGCGCCTACGTCTCCGACGTGGTGACCCGCAACATGGAAGGCATCGCCAACCAGCCCTACGTCTACTACCTGCCGGCGCCCACCGGCGACGAGAACGCCGACGCCGGCAACTACGAGCGCCTGCAGGACAAGGCCAAGACCGACGTCGCGCGCGGCATCGTCCGCGGCAACATGCTGGCCTACGCGTCCTCGGACTCGGCGAAGATGGCCGACATCGTCACCGAATCCTTCACCGGCGTGGAGCCCGACACCATGAAGGGCGTGCGCGTTGTGTTCATCGGCGCCGCCGCCGACAAGGATCGCGTGGCCCAGGTCGTGGCCCCGGCCGGCGTCGACTTCGTCTTCGTCGAGGCCAAGTAAGCCCCGGCTGGGGCCGTCGCCGGCCGCGCGCCGGCGGCGGCTCGCGCGTGCAGGGTCTACAATGGCCCCATGGCACTGCGCATCAACGAGCTCTGCATCAACTGCGACGTCTGCGAGCCTGCCTGCCCGAACGAGGCCATCTCGCAGGGCGAAACCATCTACGTGATCGATCCCTCGCGCTGCACCGAATGCGTGGGGCATTTCGACGAGGCGCAGTGCGTGGTGGTGTGCCCGGTCGAATGCATCGACCCGGACCCCGACCTCCCCGAGACCCATGACCAGCTGCTGGCCAAGCTCCTGCGGCTGAAGGAGCAGGCTGCTTGAACATTCCCATGCCCTGGCGCCGGGTGGCGCTGTCGCTGCTGATCGCGCTGGCCCCGGCCAGCCTGGCTTTCGCGGCCGAGGGACAGGCGGCGGCACGGCCGCAGCAGGCGGCTCAGGCGGCAACTCCGCCAGGCGCCGCGATCGCTTCCGCGCACGCGCTGGCGACCGAAGCCGGCCTGGACGTGCTGGCCGAAGGCGGCAACGCCTTCGACGCGGCCATCGCGGTGTCGGCGGTGCTCTCGGTGGTGGAGCCGATCAGCTCCGGCATCGGCGGCGGCGGCTTCTTCCTGCTGCACGACGCCGCCAGCGGCCGCGACGTGTTCATCGACGCCCGCGAGATGTCGCCGGCGGCGGCCACGCCCGAGCGCTATCTGGATGCCGACGGCGGCTTCGACCGTGACCGCGCCACCAACGGCGCCTGGTCGGCGGGCATCCCGGGACTGCCGGCGGCCTTCGTCCATATCCAGGCGCAGTACGGCAAGCTGCCGCTGTCGCGCACCCTGGCGCCTGCCATTAGCATCGCGCGCGAGGGCTTCCCGGTGTACGGACGCATGGCCCGAGGCTATGCGGCGCGCAGTTCGGTGATGGAGCGCTATCCCGGCACGCGCGAGGTCTACCTCGCCGGCGGCCGGCCGATCCAGGAGGGCGACATCTTCCGCCAGCCGGACCTGGCGCGCACGCTGGAGCTGCTGGCCGAGAAGGGCTTCGACGGCTTCTACCGCGGCGAAGTCGGCGCAAAGCTGGTGGCCGGCGTGAACGCCGAGGGCGGGCAGTGGACCGCTGACGAACTGGCCGCCTATCGGGTGCGCGAACGCGAGCCGATCCGCTTCGGCTACCACGGCTGGGAGATCGTGACCGCGCCGCCGCCGTCCTCGGGCGGGATCGCGCTGGCGCAGATGCTGCAGATCCTGGCGCCCTACGCGCTGGACGACATGGACGAGGCGCATTCGACCCACCTGGTGGTGGAGTCGATGCGCCGCGCCTACCGCGACCGCACCTTCTACCTGGGCGATCCGGATTTCGTCGAAATCCCGCAGCGCCTGCTGGCCAGCGCCGACTACGCCGCCGGCCTGCGCGCCACCATCCACCCGGAAAAGGCCACGCCCAGCGAGCTGCTGTCCGGCGCGCCGACGCCGCTGGAGGACGAGGAGACCACCCACTTCTCGATCATTGACGCCGACGGCAACCGCGTCGGCGGCACGCAGACCGTGAACCTGCTCTACGGCTCGGGCCTGGTGGCGCCGGGCACGGGCGTGCTGCTCAACAACGAGATGGATGATTTCGCGCTCAAGCCCGGTACGCCGAATGCTTTCGGCGTGATGGGCTTCGACGCCAATGCGCCGCAGCCGGGCAAGCGCATGCTGAGTTCGATGACGCCGACCTTCATGGTGTCGCCGGACAAGGTCGCCGTGCTCGGCACCCCGGGCGGCAGCCGCATCATCACCATGGTGCTGCTGGGCGTGCTTGGCTACGACGCCGGGCTGTCGGCCGCCGACGTGGCCGCGCTGCCGCGCTACCACCACCAGTGGATGCCCGACGCCATCCAGGCCGAGACCGGCACCTTCGATGCGGCCACCGCGCAGGCGCTGCGCGCGATGGGACACACGGTGGTGCGGCCGGAAGACGAGGTCGCCGAAGGCCGACGCTCCAGCGATGCCTGGGGCAACTTCCAGACCGTGGCCTGGGACATCGCCAACAACCGGCTTGAAGGCGGCACCGACCCCCGCAACCCCGTCGGGAAGGCCGAAGTTCGTTGACGATTTTGTGAGAGCAACTGTCTTTGTGGGAGCGGCTAGAGCCGCGATGAGCAGTGAGCAGTTGCACCCGATCGCGGCTGTAGCCGCTCCCACGAAGCCGAGGTGACGACATGAAGCTCTGGTCGATAGAAGGCAATACCCAGCGGCTCGACGGCGGTTCGATGTTCGGCAACGCGCCGCGCGCGATGTGGTCGAAGTGGATGGAGCCCGATGCGCAGAACCGCATCCCGCTGGCCACGCGCGCCCTGCTGGCGACGCCGCTCAATGGCCGCACGGTGCTGTTCGAAACCGGCATCGGCGCCTTCTTCGAGCCGAAGCTGCGCGAGCGCTACGCCATCGGTGGCGACGGCCACGTGCTGCTGGATTCGCTGCGAGGGGCGGGCTTCGGCCACGAGGACATCGACGTGGTGGTGCTGAGCCACCTGCACTTCGATCATGCCGGCGGCCTGCTCTCGGCCTGGGAGGAGGGCAAGGCGCCGGAGCTGCTGTTTCCCAACGCCACCTTCGTGATCGGTCGCGAGCAGTGGGAGCGTGCGCATGACCCGCACCCGCGCGATCGCGCCAGCTATATCCCGGAGCTGCTGCCGCTGCTGGAAGCCAGCGGCCGCGTGGAGCTGGTTGATGAAGGCAGCGGGCGCACGCCGGCGCTGGGCGACGCGGTGCGCTTCCACTGGAGCCACGGCCACACGCCGGGAATGATGCTGGCCGAGGTGCTCGGCCCGGAGCTGCGCGACGACGGCCACCACGGCGGCGTGGTGTTCTGCGCGGATCTCGTGCCGGGCCTGCCCTGGGTGCACGTGCCGATCACCATGGGCTACGACCGCTGCGCCGAAACCCTGATCGACGAGAAGCAGGCCTTCCTCGACGACAAGCTGGCGCGCAACGTGCATCTGTTCTTCACCCACGACCCGGTGTGTGCGCTTGCGCAACTCGAGCGCGACGGGCGTGGCCGTTTCGCTGGCGTGCACCAGATGGAGCGCCTGCAGGCGCGGGGACTGGGCGAGTCCGCCTGAGGCCGCTCAGGCGGCGCCGGTACGGGCCAGCAGCAGCCAGGCCAGCCATCCGGCCAGCGAAGTCGAGGCGGTGGCGATGATCCAGGGCAGCCGGGCCAGCCAGGCGCTGCGGCGCGTGGGAGCGGGGAAGTGCCCGGGCCTGTCGGCTGCTTCCGACGGCTGAATCGCGGGCGCTGGCTGCTCAGGCATGTCGGGGGGCATGAGGGCATCGGGGTCCGCGGAGGCCGCTGCCACAGGCCAGTCGGCCCCGTGTGGCGGCGCTGGCAGGTGGGTGGCCGGCAGCGCCAGGCGATAGCCCTCGCCGTAGATGGTCTGCAGCACGTGGCCGTGGCCGTCGCCCATGGCGGTGCGTAGGCGGCGCATCACCTTGGACACGGCGCTGTCGAACACGGCGTCGGCCTCGGGCCAGGCCTCGGCGATCAGGGTGGCCCGCGGCACGATCCGGTTGGCGCGCAGCAGGAGGCACTCCAGTACGGCCATCGCGCGGGCATCCACTTCACGGGCCCTGCCGTCGACGTGCAGGCGCCGCGTGGCGGTTTCCAGGCGATAGCGTCCGAACAGCCAAGCGCCCGCCGGCGGCGTGCGTGGCGGTGAAGGCCGGCCTCCGTGGGCCGGGGCTGTCGGCGGGAGCGGAGCGGTGGCCACATCCCGGGCAACGCGGGATGGCGCGGACTCAGGCCAGCGCCGGGCGGATCAGGCGCGGGTGCCGAAGATCTTGTCGCCGGCGTCGCCCAGGCCGGGGAGGATGTAGCCGACTTCGTTGAGGTGCTCGTCGACCGAGGCGGTGTAGACATCGACGTCGGGATGGACGGCCTCGAGCGCGCGCAGGCCTTCCGGCGCGGCGACCAGGAACAGGCCCTTGATCCGCGTGCAGCCGGCCTTCTTCAGCATGTCCACGGTGGCGATGAGGGTGCCGCCGGTGGCGAGCATGGGGTCGAGGATCAGCGCGGTGCGGTCGGCCATGTCGCCGACCAGGTTTTCGTAGTAGGCCATGGCTTCGAGCGTGGCCTCGTCGCGCTTGATGCCGACCACGCCGACCTTGGCCGCGGGGATCAGCTCCAGCACGCCCGGCAGCATGCCCAGGCCGGCGCGCAGGATCGGCACCAGGGTGATCTTGCGGCCCTTGATCCGGCGCACGCGCACCGTGCCCGCCCAGCCTTCGACCTCCGAGTCCTCGCACTCCAGGTCGGCGGTGGCCTCGTAGGTGAGCAGGGCGGCGACCTCGCCGGCCAGTTCGCGGAAGGTCTTGGTGCTGTTGTCGGCGCGACGCATCAGGCCGAGCTTGTGCTGCACCAGCGGGTGACGGACTTCGACGATCTTCATGGCCGGAGTCTAGCGCGGCGCGGACACCATGACGCCGGTAACGGGACTGCAACAGGGCGGAAATAACGTGTGCGCCCATCCTTTACCTCCCCGTGAGTCCTTGCCGTGTCCAAGCGCCACCCCCTGCACCTCGCCATCGTCGCCACACTGGCGGTCGTCGCCAGCCCCGCCAACGCGCAGCAGGACGCCGCCGCCCAGCCCGAACCGGTTCCCGCCGATGCTGTCACCCTCGACACCGTCGAGGTCCGTGGCCAGTTCGAATCGCAGATGCGTGCGATCGACTTCAAGCGCGCCTCCGACGCCATCCAGGACACCGTATCGGCCGACTCCATGGGCCAGTACCCGGACCAGAACGTCGGCGAGTCGCTGTCGCGCCTGCCCGGCATCAGCGTCACCCGCGACCAGGGCGAGGGCCGCTACGTGGTGATCCGCGGCCTGGATGCCGCGCAGAACTCGGTCACCGTCGACGGCATCGGCATGGGCACGCCGGAGGACAGCAGCCGTGCCGCGCCGCTGGACGTGATCCCGTCGGAGTCCACCGAGCGCCTGACCGTGGTCAAGGCCCCGACCCCGGACATGCCGGGCGATTCGCTGGGCGGCACGATCATGGTCGAATCGGCGTCGGCCTTCGACCGCGCCGGCCGCAGCATGCGCTTCAAGGCCGAGGCCAGCCACCAGAACCTCAGCGGCGAGACCAGCCCCAAGGCCGCGTTCAACTTCAGCGAGGTCTACAACGGCACCTTCGGCGTCGCCCTTGGCCTGAGCTGGCAGGACCGCGACTACGAGTCGGACAATGTCGAGGTCGAGTACGACGACCAGTTCGAGGACGTGGCCGGCGACCGCCTGACCCCGGTCGAGATGCAGCGCCGCAAGTACTCGATCAACCGCGAGCGCACCGGCGTCAACCTCAACCTCGACTGGCGCCCGGACAACGACAACCAGTACTACCTGCGCACCCTGTACACCGACTTCACCGACGCCGAGACCCGCCAGAACCAGATCATCCCGATGGGCGAGGGCGACATCGTCGACTACGACGGCAACAGCTGGCTGGTGGAAGGCATCTCGGCCGACGACTTCGGCCGCCGCCTGCGCTACCGCACCAAGGAAGAAGACACCTTCACCGTCAGCGCCGGCGGCATGAACCGCCGCGGCGCCGCGAGGTTCGACTACCAGCTCGGCTACACCAAGGTGCGCGAGCGCGTGGACGACGAGGTCGAGATGCGCTTCGAATACCTCGGCGACGAGGACATGGCGATCCGCGTCGGCCCCGGCAGCATCCCCTCGTTCGACATCATCGACCCGGCCGGCAGCGATGCCTGGCTGCGCAACGCCAACTACGGCTTCGACCGCCTGGTGGTCGCGCCGAAGCAGGTGGACGACGAGGCGCTGAGCGCGAAGTTCGACTTCACCTACGCGGGCGAGGCGGTGACCTGGAAGGCCGGCCTGCTCGGCCGCTGGCGCGACCGCGACGTCAACGTCGACGAGGCCGAGTACCGCAACGGCCCCGACGTCGACCCGGCCGACTGGACGACGGGCTCGCCGTCCTACCGCCACGGCTACTACGGCGACGGTCTGTCCTCCAGCGCCATGCGCCGCTGGCTGCGCAGCAACCAGGGCGACTTCTCGGCGCGCCCGCAGGACGTGGCCGAGAACACCATGATCTCGCTGATCGAGGACTACACCGCCAGCGAGGACGTGCTCGCCGCCTACCTGATGGGTACCATGGACTTCGGCAACCTGCGCGTCATCGCCGGTGCGCGCGTGGAGCGCACCGAGTTCGACGCCAACGGCTGGATGGTCGATATCGACGAGGACGGTGAGCTGACCGCGACGCCATCGTCGGCCTCGAGCGCCTACACCAGCGTGCTGCCGGGCCTGCACCTGCGCTACGACACCGACGGCGACTGGGTGATGCGCGGCGCGATCACCAAGACCATCGCGCGCCCCAGCTTCGGCGACATCTCGCCGCGCGTCAGCATCAACCGCGACGACGAAGAGGTCGAACTGGGCAACCCGCAGCTCGATCCCTACGAGTCGATCAACTTCGACGTCTCGTTCGAGCGCTACATCGGCGAGTCGGGCATTTTCTCCGCCGGCGTGTTCCACAAGTCCATCGACGGCTACATCGTCGAGACCTGGACGGAGAACGATCCGGCGTACCCGGGCTATGCGGTGTCGAAGCCGATCAACGGCGAAGACGCCGAGGTGTTCGGCGTCGAGCTGAACTGGCAGCAGAAGCTCGACTTCCTGCCCGGCGCCTGGAGCGGCCTGCTGGTCGGCCTGAGCGGTACCTGGCTGGATACCGAGTTCGTGGCCGGCACCGAGGACCGCGCCGGCGAGAAGTTCGAGCTGCCGCTGTCGTCCGAGCAGCTGTACAGCGCGCATATCGGCTGGGAGAACGACCGCATCAGCACCCGCCTCGCGGCCGTGTACCGCAGCGAGTACCTGGACGAGATCGGCGACGACGCCCGCTACGATCTCTGGGTGGCGTCGAACACCCAGCTCGACTTCAGCCTCGACTACAAGGTGGCCGACCACTGGAGCCTGTACTTCGAGGCCTCGAACCTGCTCGACGAGCCGCTGGAGCTGTACCAGGGCACGCCGGCGAACACGCTGCAGAACGAGCTGTACGGCCGCAACTACACCCTGGGCGTCAAGGTGAATTTCTGAGGATGCGCGCGATGACCCACGTTTCGAAGAACCTCCGCAGGCCGCTGGCCGTCCTGGCTACTGCGGCCCTCACCCTCGCTCTCGCGGCCTGTGGCGGCGCCCCGGCGCCCGCCACAGGCGCGGCGACCGGCGCCGTGGACGCCGAAGACCGCGCGGACCAGGTCCGCGAAGCCGCGCGCGGCGAGGGCACGGCCGATGCCGCCATCGTGCCGGAGGCCTTTGCCACCCCGATGACGCCCGAAGACAACATCGACTCGGTGGCCAGCTGGACCGCGCCCGACGGCCAGATCCTGCTGCTGGCGACCGCCAAGTCCACGCACCGCCTGGTGGTCTATGACGGCGACACCGGCGAGTTCGTCCGCCACGTCGGCGAGCGCGGCGCCGGCGAGGGCCAGTTCGACCGCCCCAACGGCATCGCCATCGTCGACGACCTGGCCTTCGTGGGCGAGCGTGACAACCGCCGCGTGCAGGTTCTGCGCCTGCCGGGCATGGAGACGGTGGCGATGTTCGGCGCCGATGCGCTTGAACTGCCCTACGGCCTGTGGGTGCACAAGGTCGATGCGGGCTACGAGCTCTACGTCACCGACGCCTACATGGCCGGCGAGGACGCCGAGGGCGAGGACATCCTGCCGCCGCTGGAGGAGCTGACCCGCCGCGTGCACCGCTTCGCTTTCACGCCCGAGGGCGAGGGCTTCGCCGCCCGCCACCTCGGCGCCTTCGGCGACACGTCGCCCGAGGGTGCGCTGCGCGTGGTCGAGTCGATCTGGGGCGACCCGGCCAACGACCGCCTGATGATCGCCGAGGAGGACGAAACCTACGCCAACGAGCTCAAGGTCTACGACCTCGAAGGCAGGTACAGCGGCCGCACCATCGGCGCCGACTTCCTCAAGGCGCAGTCCGAGGGGATCATGCTCAAGCACTGCGCCGACGGCAGCGGTTGGTGGATCACCACCGAGCAGGGCAAGGGGCGCACGGTGTTCCACCTGTTCGACCGCGTGAGCCTGGAGCACGCCGGTGCGGTGACCGGCCCGACGGTCGCCAATACCGACGGCATCTGGCTGGATGAGGCCGCGAGCACGGCCTTCCCCGACGGCGTGCTGTATGCCGTGCACGACGACCAGGGCGCGGTGGCCTTCGACTGGCGCGCGATCGCCTCGGCGCTGGCGCTGCCGGCGTGCGCGCGCTGATGGCGGCGAAGTCCGTGATCGCCGTGCGTCCGCGCGCTGCCTCGACCCTGGTGCTGGCGCTGCTGCTGGCGCTGCCGTCCGCGGCCGCGCGCGAGCACGAGCCCAACACCCTGGTGCCCGCGGGCGACGCGCGCTACGCGCCGGCCGCGCATCCCGACCGCATCGTCGCCTCGCCGGCGGCGGATCCGGCGCGCGGCTTCCAGGTGTCGTGGCGCAGCGGGCAGGGCATCGACGCGCCGCTGCTGGAGCTGGCCGTGGCCGGCGATTCGCCCGACCTGGGCGAGCCCCGCCGCCTGCAGGCACGTACGCGCACGCTGGCCACCGAGCACGGCGAAGGCCTGCAGCACCAGGTGGCGGTGGACGGCCTCGAGCCCGACACCCTGTACGCCTTCCGCGTGCAGGGCGCGAACGGCTGGTGGAGCCCGTGGCGGCAGCTGCGTACCGCCGCCGCGCCGGGCGCGCCGCTGGAGTTCCTGTACTTCGGCGACACCCAGAACAAGAACGCCAGCCTCTCCACCCGCGTGCTGCTGGAAGCGCTGAGGCATGCGCCGGACGCTCGCCTGGCGCTGTTCGCCGGCGACCTGGTCAGCGGCGGCGACGGCGAGGACGACAACGAGTGGGGCGAGTGGTTCGATGCCACTGCGCCGCTTGCCTCGACCCTGCTGGTGGCGCCGGTGACCGGCAACCACGAGTACTTCGAGGAGTTCGAGGATACGCCGCAGGAGCGCCGCGTGCTCGGCGCGCACTGGCCGCACATGTTCGCGCTGCCGGGCAACGGTGCGCCGGGCGTGGAGGCGACGACGTACTGGTTCGACATGCACGACGCGCGCTTCGTGGTGCTCGACGGCACCTCGGCGCTTGATCTGGGCACCGCGCAGGCGCAGGCGGCATGGCTGGACGGCGTGCTGCGCGACGCCGCGTCGGGCGAGCGCCCGCGCGCGTGGACGATCGTGGCCATCCACCAGCCGATGTTCTCGCCGCGCCAGGACCGCGAAAACGTGCTGCTGCGCGAGCACGTGCTGCCGGTGCTGGAGAAGCACCGCGTCGACCTGGTGCTGCAGGGCCACGACCACGTCTACGGCCGCCGCGGCGGCCTGGTCGAACGGCAGGGCACGCCGCAGTACGTGGTCAGCGTCGCCGGCGCCAAGCAGTACCGGCTCTCGCCGGAGGCGCGCGAAACGATGGCGCCGGTGGCCGAGGACACCCAGCTGTACCAGCGCGTGCGCATCGAGAACGGTGAACTGCGCTACGAAGCCCGCACCGTCACCGGCCGGCTGTACGACGCCTTCTCGATCACCGGCGACCGCGCAAGCGGCCGCAGCATCGTCGAACACGTCGAAGGCCGCATCCCGCAGCGCGACTGCGAACGCGCCGCGACCCTGAAGGGCCGCGCCGACCGCTGCTGGGAGTGAGCTGATGCGTCCGGGGCCCGTCCTGCGCGCCGGCGCCGCGTTCGCGCTGTGGATCGCCGTGGCCACCGCCGGCGCGGCCAACCCGCGGCAGGTACCCCAGCCGGCGAACGCGCCGGAGGAGGCGCTGCTGCTGGTCGAGATCCCGGCCGGTGGCTTCACCAAGTACGAGACCGGCAACGATGGCCTCGTCCACGTCGACCGCTTCCTGTCGATGCCGGTGGCCTATCCGGCGAACTACGGATCGATGCCGCGCACCCTGGCCGGCGACGGCGATCCGCTCGACGCTCTGGTCCTGACCCGGGCGCCGCTGCATCCGGGCGTGCTGATCCGGTTCCGGTCGCTGGGCGTGCTGCGGATGAGCGATGCCGGCGAAGCGGACGAGAAGATCATCGGCGTGCCGGCCGACGACGTGGACCCGACTTACGCCGGTATCCGATCGATCGAGGACCTGCCGGCGATCGAGCGCGAACGCATCGAGGCGTTCTTCCGGGTCTACAAGGACCTGCCGTCGGGAACCCGCCGCGTCGAGCTGCGCGGCTGGGGTGATGCCGCCGAAGCGAAAGCGCTGATCCGCTCGGCCATCGAAGCGGCGCGCTGAACATCGGCGCCCGGAGTCGGGGCAGGCTCCGGGCGCATGAGGGGCGCCTCCCCCCTGCGGGCCGGGCCCGCCGGGAGCTGCGCGTCGACGACCCTCAGGCCGCGGCGGCCTTCGAGCGGCGCGGTCCCTCGAGCAGGGCGCGCTTCACCATCGACACCACGAGGTCCAGTTCGTCCTCGCCCATCTCGAAGCGAGGGGTGAAGCGCAGCGAGTTCTCGCCGCCGTGGATCACGCCCAGGCCGTTCTCGCGCAGCCACTCTTCGCTGGAACCCGCGCCGTAGCCCTTGAACTCCGGCGAGAGCTCGCAGGAGAACAGCAGGCCGGTGCCCTGCACCTTGGTGATCAGCCCGCCCAGTTCGGCCTTCAGCGCCTCGAGCCTGTCCAGCGCCTGCTGGCCGCGCTTGCGGATGTTGGCGCGCACCGCGGGCGTGACCATGCCCAGCACCGCCACGCCGACGTCGGCCGCGCGCGGGTTGCCGGTCATGGTGTTGCCGTAGGTGCCGCGCTTGTAGATGCCGGCGGCGCGCTCGTTGACCGCCAGCACCGACAGCGGGAACTGGCCGGCGTTGAGCGCCTTGGAATAGGTCTCCATGTCCGGCGCTTCCTGGCCTTCGAAGCCGGGGTAGTCGACGATCGACAGCGCGCCGGTGGCGCGCAGGCCGGCCTGGATCGAGTCGACCAGCAGCAGCGAGCCGTGCGCCTTCGTCAGCTCGCGCGCGGCGGCGTAGAAGTCCACCGGCACGCTGCGGCCGGGGTCGCCTTCGCCCATCACCGGCTCCAGGAACATCGCCTCGATGAACCAGCCGTTCGCGTCGGCGTCGGCGAAGGCCTGCTTCAGCGCGTCGATGTCGTAGGGCGGCACCACCAGCACGCTGTCCTCGTGGCGGTAGCTGGCCAGGGCGGCGCGGTAGGCCTTGCGGGTGGAATCGGAGTACAGCGCCGGGGCCTCGGTGCGGCCGTGGAAGGCGCCCTTGACCACCAGGCGCTTGACCGTGCGGCCGGCGTGGCGGCCGCCGTCGTCGGTCATGGTCTTGGCGTTGGTGTCGGCGATGCGCGCGGCCAGCGACACCGACTCGGAGCCGGAGTTGAGGCACATGAAGGCGGCATAGGGGCAGCCGCCGCCGCTGTGGCCGATCTCGGCGCGCAGCGCACGGTCCAGGCGCAGCTGCGACAGGTTCGGGGTCATGATGTTGGCCAGCGCCTGCGGTTTGGCCATCGCATCGATCACCGCCTGCGGCGCGTGGCCGAAGCCGAGCATGCCGTAGCCGCCGGTGTCGTACAGCACCGCGCCCTTGAGGGTGATGATCCAGGGGCCGCGGGCGGTCAGTGCCACGTAGGGGTTCACGCCGTCCTGCGGATAGAAGTTGACGAAGCCGGCCTGCACGGCCTGGACCTGGGCGTCCTCGTCGAGATCGAGCAGGTCGGCGGCGTCAGCCTCGATGCGCGCGAACTCGGCCGCGGCGGCGTCGATGGCGGCGACCAGGTCGGAATGCCCGGCGGCGAATCGCGCGACGGTGGCGTCGTCGAGGCCGGGCGTGCGGCGCTGGCCCTTGCGGGCGCGGAGCGGGACGAGGGCGTCGATCGGGTTGGCGGTCATGCGTTTCTCCTGGTGTCCTGGGCCGGCCTCGGCCGGGCGATCCTTCCATTATCGCGATGCGTTCGTCGGTTGGTAGGTGCGATCTGCACGGAAACCCTGCAGTTTTCGGCGGATCGACGATAGAATCCGCGCATGAAGCCCAGTCCCGCCGACGAAGCCCTGCTCTCGCTGCTGCGCGAAGACGCGCGCATGCCCACCGCGGCGATCGCGCGCCGCCTGCAGCTTTCGCGGACGACGGTGCAGAGCCGGATCGAGCGCCTGGAGCGCAGCGGCGTGATCGCCGGCTACACCGTGCGCGTCGGCGACGACTACGAGGGCGAGCGCATCCGCGCCCTGGTGATGATCACCGTCTTCCCCAAGCAGGCGCCGGCCGTGGTCGAGGCGCTGCGCCAGATGCCGGGCGTGCGCGCCCTGCATTCGGTCAACGGTGCCTGGGACCTGGTGGCGATGGCGGTGGTGGCGACCATCGGCGAGATGGACGAACTGACAGACCGCATCGGCGCGCTGGACGGCGTCGAGCGCACCACCTCCACCCTGCTGCTGTCGACCAAGTTCGAACGCTGAGGCCCCGATTGAAGAAGTCCGATTTCGCCTTCGACCTGCCGCAGGCGCTGATCGCGCAGGCCCCCCTGGCCGAGCGTTCGGCCAGCCGCATGCTGGTGGTGCCGCCCGGCGACGCCGGCTTCGACGACCGCCAGGTGCGCGAGCTGCCGGCGTTGCTGCGCGCCGGCGACCTGATGGTGTTCAACGACACCCGGGTGATCCCGGCGCGCCTGTTCGGCCACAAGCAGGGCAGCGGCGGGCGCGTGGAGATCCTGATCGAGCGCCTGCTGCCGGGGAACGAGGCCCGCGCCCAGGTCGGCGCCAGCAAGACGCCCAAGCCCGGCAACCTGATCGAACTCGACGCCGGTGGCGTGGCCGAAGTGGTGGGGCGCGATGGCGGCTTCCACCACCTGCGCTTCCACGTCGACGGCGCCCTGCAGGCCTGGCTGGAGAAGGCCGGGCGCATGCCGCTGCCGCCCTACATCCAGCGCGAGCCCGGCGCCGACGACGCCGAGCGCTACCAGACCGTGTTCGCGCGCGAGGCCGGCGCGGTGGCGGCGCCGACCGCGGGCCTGCATTTCGACGAGCCGCTGCTTGAAGCGCTGCGCGCGAAGGGCGTCGGCTTCGGCCACGTGACCCTGCACGTCGGCGCCGGCACCTTCCAGCCGATGCGCGTGGACGACGTGCGCGAGCACCGCATGCACAGCGAGTGGATCAACGTCGGTGCGGCCCTGGTCGAGCAGGTGCGGCGCACCCGCGAGGCCGGCGGCAGGGTGGTGGCCGTGGGCACCACGGTGATGCGCGCGATGGAGTCGGCGACGGTCGACGGCGAACTCCACCCCTTCGCCGGCGAAACCTCGATCTTCATCGTGCCCGGCTACCGGATCACCTCGGCCGATGTGCTGCTGACCAACTTCCACCTGCCCGAATCGACCCTGCTGATGCTGGTATCGGCCTTCAGCGGGCGCGAGCGCGTGCTGGCGGCCTATGCGCACGCGGTGCGCGAGCGCTACCGGTTCTTCTCCTACGGCGACGCGATGCTCCTGCACGCCGACGGCTGAATGCGCCGGAGTTTCGGCTTGTCGAGTATCATTCTCATTTGCGCCGGCGCCGTCCGGCTCCCCCCGAACTGGAGATGCCCGTGAACATCCGCTTCCGCGCCCCCCGTGCCGCCCTGGCCGTCGCCTGCTCGGCGCTGCTGCTCGCCGCCTGCGGCGGCCAGCAGGCCGATACCGCCGCCACCGGCGACCAGGCCGCGCCGGCCGCCACCGGCGAGGTCAACCTCTACACCACCCGCGAGCCGGGCCTGATCCAGCCGCTGCTCGACGCCTTCACGGCCGAGTCGGGCATCAAGGTCAACACCGTCCTGCTCAAGGACGGCCTGGTCGAGCGCCTGGGCGCCGAGGGCGAGCGTTCGGTGGCCGACGTGCTGATGACCGTCGACACCGGCAACCTGCTCGACGTGGTCGAGGCCGGCCACACCCAGGCCCTGCAGTCCGAGGTGCTGGAGGCGGCCATCCCGCAGCACCTTCGCGGCGCCGACGGCCAGTGGTTCGCGCTGTCGCTGCGCGACCGCGTGCTGTACGCCGACAAGGACCTCGACCTCGAATCCTTCACCTACGAGGAACTGTCCGATCCGAAGTGGAAGGGCAGGGTCTGCATCCGCTCCGGCCAGCATCCCTACAACACCAGCCTGTTCGCGGCGATGATCGCCCACCACGGCGCCGAGTACACCGAGCAGTGGCTGCGCGGGGTCAAGGCCAACCTGGCGCGCAAGGCCGCCGGCGGCGACCGCGACGTGGCCCGCGACATCCTCGCCGGCATCTGCGACATCGGCATCGCCAACGCCTACTACGTCGGCCGCATGAAGAACGCCGAGCCGGGTTCCGAGCAGCACCAGTGGGGCGAGGCGATCAAGGTCATCCGCCCGAGCTTCAACGTCGAAGGCGGCGGCACCCACGTCAACATCAGCGGCGCGGCGCTGGCGGCGCACGCGCCCAACCGCGACAACGCGGTGGCGCTGATGGAATACCTGGTGTCGGACGAGGCGCAGAGCCTGTACGCGCGTGCCAACTACGAGTACCCGGTCAAGGCCGGCGTCGAACTCGACCCGGTGGTGGCGAGCTTCGGCGAGCTCCATGCCGACCCGCTGCCGCTGGGCGAAGTGGTCGCCAACCGCCGCGAGGCCAGCGCGATCGCCGACAAGGTCGGCTTCGACAACTGACGCCACGGCATGGCGGCGACGGGAATGCCCGCGGGTGCATCGCACCCGGTGGTCCGCGGCGTTCCCGGCCGCGGCCTGCGCCGCCTGCTGCCCGAAGGCGCCTGGCAGTGGGCGGCGGTCGCGATCGCGGCGCTGGTGCTGCTGCCGCTGGCGTCGCTGGCCTGGACCGCGCTGCAGGGTGGCCAGGACGGGCTCTGGAGCCACGTCGCCCGCTACGTGCTGCCGACCGCGGCGCGCAACACGCTCGCGCTGCTGCTCGGCGTCGGCGCGCTGGTGGTGGCGATCGGCACCGGCGCGGCCTGGCTGGTCACCGCCTTCGACTTCCCCGGCCGGCGCACCCTGTCCTGGGCGCTGCTGCTGCCGCTGGCGGTGCCGACCTACATCGTCGCCTTCGCCTATCTCGACCTGCTGCATCCGCTGGGCCCGGTGCAGGGCGCGGTCCGGGCGATGCTCGGCTACGACAGCCCGCGTGATTTCCGCCTGCCCGACATCCGCGGGCTGGCCGGCTGCATCGTGCTGCTGGGCTTCGTGCTCTATCCCTACGTCTACCTGACCACGCGCGCGATGTTCATGACCCAGGCCGCGGGCCTGCTGGACGCGGCGCGCACGCTGGGTGCGACGCCGGCGCAGGTGTTCCGGCGCGTGGCCCTGCCGCTGGCGCGGCCGGCAATCGCGATCGGCACCGCGCTGGCGCTGATGGAGGTGTTGAACGACATCGGCGCCTCCGAATTCCTGGGCGTGCAGACGATGACGGTGGCCGTCTACACCACCTGGGTGACGCGCTCGGACCTGCCGGGCGCGGCGCAGATCGCGCTGGCGATGCTGGCGATCGTGGTCGCGCTGTTGGCACTGGAGCGCTACGCGCGCCGGCGCCAGCGCTATGCGGCGGGCGAGCGGCCGCGGCCGATGCGCGCGCAGCGACTGCATGGGGGCGCGGCGGCGCTGGCGTTCGCGCTGGGCCTGTTCCCGGTGCTGGTCGGTTTCATGCTGCCGGCCGGCTACCTCGCCTGGGAGGCGTTCGAGCGCCTCGGTCAGCACGGCATGTCGCCGCAGCTCCTGGCCGGCATCCGCAACACCGTGGGCGTGGCATTGGCCGCCACCGTGGTCACGTTGGCCGCGGGCCTGGTGCTCGGCTGGTCGATGCGGCTGGCGCAGGGGCGGCGGCGCTCGGCCGGCGCGCTGTTCGCGCTGCGCAGCGGAAGCCTGGGCTATGCCGTGCCCGGCACGGTGCTGGCGATCGGCCTGCTGCTGCCGCTGGCCTGGTTCGACGACGGCGCCAACTGGCTGCTGGCGAGCTTCGGCATGAGCCCGCGGATGCTGCTGATGGGCTCGGCGGCGGCGCTGGTGCTGGCCTACATGGCGCGCTTCCTGGCGGTGGCCGCCGGCGGCGTCGAGGCAGGCCTGGCGCGGATCCCGCCCAGCCTGGACCAGGCCTCGGCCAGCCTTGGCCACGCGCCGGGATCGACCCTGCGCCGCATCCACCTGCCGCTGCTGCGCCCCGCGCTGGCCGCGGCCGCGCTGCTGGTGTTCGTGGACGCGATGAAGGAACTGCCGGCGACGCTGCTGCTGCGGCCGCTGAATTTCGAGACCCTGGCGACCTGGCTCTACGCCGAGGCCTCGCGCGGGACGTATGAGGAAGGCGCGGTGGCCGCGCTGCTGATCGTCGCCGTCGGCCTGCTGCCGGTGGTGCTGCTGGCGCGCACCGGCGTGCGCTATGGAAGGGAGAGGATGTCGTGACGGATGCGCTGCTGGAGATCGCGGGCATCCGCGTGGGCTATCCGGCGCCCGGCGGCGGGACGCAGGTGGTGGTCGACGACCTGTCGCTGACGCTGGCGGCAGGCGAGATCGGCTGCCTGCTGGGTGCCTCGGGGTGCGGCAAGACCACGGTGCTGCGCGCGGTGGCGGGCTTCGAGCCGGTGCTCGACGGCCACATCGGCGTGCAGGGCCGGCGGGTGGCGGCCGCCGGGCTGTCGCTGCCGCCGGAAAAGCGCAGCGTCGGCATGATGTTCCAGGACTACGCGCTGTTCCCGCACATGGACGCGGCCGCCAACGTCGCCTTCGGCCTGCGCGGCCGCCCGCGCGAGGCGCGGCGGGCGAGGGTGGCGGAGATGCTGGCCCTGGTCGGCCTGGCCGATCGCGGCGGCGCCTATCCGCACGAACTGTCCGGTGGCCAGCAGCAGCGCGTGGCCCTGGCCCGCGCGCTGGCGCCGGGCCCGGCCCTGCTGCTGCTGGACGAACCCTTCTCCAACCTCGACACCGACACCCGCCAGCAGTTGGCCGCGGAGCTGCGCGACCTGCTGAAGGCCTCGGGCGCGACCGTGCTGATGGTGACCCACGACCAGTCCGAGGCCTTCGCCATGGCCGACCGTATCGGCGTCATGGACCGCGGCCGCATCCTGCAGTGGGACAGCGCCGAGGCCCTGTACCGGCGTCCGGCGGACCGCTTCGTCGCCGGCTTCATCGGCCGCGGCGCCCTGGTGCCGGCCGCGGCGCTGGGCCTCGGGCCGGGCGGCGACGTGCTGCTGCGCCCCCATGCCCTGCGCCCCGACCCGCAGGGCCCCCTGCAGGCCGAACTGCTCGCACTCACGTTCCGCGGCCCCGGCCACGTCCTGACCCTGCGCCTGGCCGGCGGCCCCCTGGTCGAGATCGACCTCGACGACCCCGACACCGCCACCCTGGCCGCCCAGCCCCCTGGCAGCCCCGTCCGCCTGCGCCTCCTCGACGGGGCGCTGGTTCGCTTCGACTGAGGCTGGCAAGAGCATTTCTTGCCACGGATTTACGCGGATTGCGCGGATTTGCGCGGATCTGGCTGAGGCCAGCGAAAACACCACGCCCCGCATAGGCTTTCCATCTGAAATGGCCTTTCGCACCCTGTTGCGGGTGGGCCCTGGGCCACACGCTCGCCTCGGCCCAATCCGCGTAATCCGCGTGAATCCGTGGCAAAAAAGCTCTCCGCTTTTCCGCGACAATAGCCGGCCCCCACGACTCAAGGTTTCCGATGTCACGCATGCAGTTCGAGCTGCTGGCCACCGACGGCGAGGCGCGCCGCGGGCGGCTTGCGTTTCCCCGTGGCACGGTGGAGACGCCGGCGTTCATGCCGGTGGGGACCTATGGCACGGTCAAGGGCATGCTGCCGGGGCAGGTGCGCGACCTGGGCGCGGAGATCATCCTCGGCAACACCTTCCATCTGTACCTGCGCCCGGGGCTGGAGGTGATCGAGGCCCACGGCGGCCTGCACGGCTTCGGGCGCTGGGACGGGCCGATCCTCACCGACTCCGGCGGCTTCCAGGTGTTCTCGCTGGCGCACCGCCGCAAGATCACCGAGCAGGGCGTGACCTTCGCCGCGCCCACCGACGGCTCGAAGGTGTTCCTCGGCCCCGAGGAATCGATGCACATCCAGAAGGTGCTGGGCTCGGACATCGTGATGATCTTCGACGAGTGTCCGCCGGTGCAGAAGGACGGCCAGCCGGTCGATCCGCGGGTGATCGAGCGCTCGATGGAGCTGTCGCTGCGCTGGGCCGAACGCTCGAAACGGGCGCACGAGGGCAACGACGCCGCGCTGTTCGGCATCGTGCAGGGCGGGGTGCACCACGACCTGCGCACGCGCTCTGCGACGGGGCTGAAGGACATCGGCTTCGACGGCTACGCCATCGGCGGCCTGGCCGTGGGCGAGACCGAGGCCGAGCGCAACGCCATGCTCGAGCACACCTGCCCGCAGCTGCCCACCGACCGCCCGCGCTACCTGATGGGCGTGGGTCGGCCGGAGGACCTGGTCGACGGCGTCGCCCGCGGCGTGGACATGTTCGACTGCGTGATGCCGACCCGGAACGCGCGCAACGGGCACTACTTCACCTCCTTCGGCACCGTGCGCATCCGCAATTCGAAGTACGAACGCGACCTGCGCCCGATCGAGGAGGGCTGCGGCTGCCCGGCCTGCAGCGGCGGCTACAGCCGGGCCTACCTGCGCCACCTGGACCGCTGCAACGAGATGCTGGGCCCGATCCTGGGCACCCTGCACAACCTCTGGTACTACCAGAAGCTGATGGCGGACATGCGCGCCGCGATCGCCGCGGGAACCTTCGGGGACTTCCGGCGGTCTTTCCTGGCGGCCCGCGCGCAGCAGGCCGCCTGACCGCCATCCAGCGCGGGTCCGGGGGCTTGAAAGCCGCCCCGAGGCCCCGCATGGCATACTAGCCAGCTGATTTCCGCACCGGACCGTCCTGAATGAACCTGCTCGACTTCTTCATCGCCCCCGCCTATGCCCAGGCCGCGCCGCCGGCGCAGAGCCCGCTGAGCATGTTCGCCTTCCCGGTGATCCTGCTGCTCATCATGTACTTCCTGATGATCCGCCCGCAGATGAAGCGTGCCAAGGAACACCGCGCCATGGTCGAGAAGCTCTCGGTCGGTGACGAGGTGATCACCAGCGGCGGCATCGCCGGCGTGGTGCGCCGCGTGGGCGACAGCTTCATCACCGTCGAGATCGCCGACAAGGTGGAGATCCGCGTGCAGAAGAACGCCGTCGGCAACGTGCTGCCCAAGGGCTCGCTGAAGGCCGACTGACACCCGCCGGAACCCCCGGGGCCGGCATCGCCGCCGGCCCGCGGCCGGCGCCCGCTCCCGAACCCGTCTCTCCCGCCCGCGGGACGACCTCGCGCAAGACCCGACCATGCTCGAATTTCCCCGCTGGAAGTACGTCGTCATCCTCCTGGTGGTGTTGCTGAGCGCGCTGTACGCGCTGCCCAACATCTACCCGCAGGATCCCTCGGTGCAGATCACCTCCAACCGCGGTGCCGCCACCGGCGCCGAGCTGGACGCGAAGATCCAGGCCGCCCTGGCCGAAGCCGGCGTCACCGCGAAGTCGGTCGACACCACCGACGAAGGCGAGCGCATGGTCCGCCTGCTCGACCTCGACGACCAGACGAAGGCCGCCGATGCCCTGCGCCCGGTGCTGGGCGACGACTACGTGGTCGCGCTGAACCTCGCCTCGACGGTGCCCGACTGGCTGTCGTGGTTCGGCGCCAAGCCGATGCTGCTGGGCCTGGACCTGCAGGGCGGCGTGCACTTCGTGCTCCAGGTCGACCAGAAGGCGGCCCTGGACAAGCGCCTGGACGCCTATGCCGACGAAGTCCGCCAGGTGCTGCGCGACAACCGCATCCGCTACGAGTCGGTCGAGCGCAACGCCGCCGGCACCACCGTGGCACTGCTTGCCGATGCCGCCGACGCCGACCGCGCCATGTCGCTGCTGGCCACGGCGCAGCCGACCCTGCTGCGCGAGGCCGTCGGCAGCCGCATCACCATCCGCGTGCCCGAGACCGAGCTCAACCAGATCTCGGCCGACGCCATCGACCAGAACATCACCACCCTGCGCAACCGCGTCGACGAAGTCGGCGTGGGCGAGCCGGTGATCACCCGCCAGGGCAACGACCGCGTGGTCGTGCAGCTGCCGGGCGTGCAGGACACCGCCGAGGCCAAGCGCATGATCGGCGCCACGGCCACCCTGGAATACCGCGCGGTGATCGACGGCGACCCCTATGACGCCGCGGCCACCGGCAACGTCCCGCCCGAAGCCCGCCTGTACTACCAGCGCCGCACCGGCATCGACGGCAAGCCGATCCCGGTGCTGCTGTCCAAGCGCGTGATCGCCTCGGGCGAGCAGATGGTCGCGGCCCAGTCCACGCTGGACGAGAACGGCATGCCGGCGGTAAGCGTCACGCTCAACAACATCGGTGGCCAGCGCATGTTCGACTTCACCTCGGTCAGCGTCGGTAAGCCGATGGCGGTGGTGTACATCGAGCGCGTGCCGCAGGTGACGACCAATGCCGCGGGCGAGGAGGTGCGCAGCTTCCGCGTCAGCGAGGAGGTGATCTCGGTCGCCAACATCAACGGCGTGTTCGGCAAGCAGTTCCAGACCACCGGCCTGGAGAAGGCCGAGGCCGACGGCTTGGCGCGCCTGCTGCGCTCGGGTTCGCTGGCCGCGCCGATGGACTTCATCGAAGAGCGCATCGTCGGCCCCAGCCTCGGCAAGGAGAACGTCGCGCGCGGCACCACGGCGGTGCTCTACGCCTTCGTGTTCACGCTGCTGTTCTTCGGCATCTACTACCGCATGTTCGGCCTGTTCACCTGCGTCGCGCTGCTGCTCAACCTGCTGATGGTGGTCGCGATCATGAGCGTGTTCGGCGCGACCATGTCGCTGCCGGGCTTCGCCGGCCTGGCGCTGTCGATCGGCATGTCGGTGGACGCCAACGTGCTGATCAACGAGCGCATCCGCGAGGAGTTGCGCGCCGGGATGCCGCCGCGGGCGGCCATCGCCAACGGCTACGACAAGGCCTCGGGTACCATCTTCGACTCCAACATGACCGCGCTGCTGGCCGGCGTGGCGCTGTTCGCCTTCGGCACCGGCCCGCTCAAGGGCTTCGCGGTGACGATGGTGATCGGCATCCTGACCTCGGTGTTCACCGCGGTGACCGTCTCGCGCGGCATCGCCACCCTGGTCTACGGCGGCAAGCGCAAGCTCAAGACCCTGGCCATCTGACGCGGGCATACGACACATGAACATTTTTCCCCTGCGCCTGATCCCGGCCACCCCCAACCTCAACTTCATGCGGCTGCGCTGGGTGTCGGTGGCGGTGTTCGCACTGCTCGCCGTCGCCACCATCGCGGCGATCGCCGGCAAGGGCTTCAACTACGCGCTCGACTTCACCGGCGGCACCGTGGTCGAGCTGCGCTTCGAGCAGCCGGCCGACGTCGACGGCGTCCGCGACCGGCTGGCCGCGGCCGGCTACCCCGGCGCCCAGGTGCAGACCTTCGGCAGCGGCAGCGACCTGCTGGTGCGCCTGCAGCCGCGCGACGGCGAGACCAGCGCGGACGCGACCTCGCGCACGGCCGCGGAAGTGCTGGCGGCGGCGTCCACCGAGGCCAATACCGCCACCATCCAGAGCAGCGCCTTCGTCGGCCCGCAGGTGGGTCGCGACCTGGCGATGAACGGGCTGTACGCGGTGCTGTTCGTGGTCGTGGGCTTCCTGATCTACATCGGCTTCCGCTTCGAGTGGAAGTTCGCGGTCGCGGCGATCGTGACCACGCTCAACGATGTGCTGATCGTGGCCGGCTGGTTCGCGATCAGCGGCCACGAGTTCGACCTGACGGTGCTTGCGGGCCTGCTGTCGGTGATGGGCTTCTCGATCAACGACACCATCGTGGTCTTCGACCGCGTGCGCGAGAACTTCCGCAGCATGCGCGCGCCGCCGATGGAGGTGCTCAACGCCTCGATCAACCAGACCCTGTCGCGCACCATCATCACCTCGGTGGTGGCGTTCCTGACCGTGCTGGCGCTGTACCTGTACGGCGGTGGTTCGCTGGAGGGCATGTCGCTGGCGATGATGTTCGGCATCGTGATCGGCACGCTTTCGTCGATCCTGGTGGCCTGCCCGCTGCTGACCATGGGCTTCCTCAAAGTCACCAAGCAGGACCTGCTGCCCAAGGCGCGCGACGACGCCGAACTCGCCCGCCGGCCCTGAGCAAGCGGTTGCGCAAACGAAAAACCCCGCCGGAGTGCGGGGTTTTTCTTTCGTGGGCGTGCGGGAGCGGCAAGCCCCCGGCCTGAGGCCCTGTCAGAACGCGGCGGCGTAACCGGAGGCGACGATGGTCTTCTGCAGCGCGTCGGCCACGCGCAGGTTGCCGGCGACGATCTGGCGGCTCTGCATGGCCACGTGCACCGGGCCGATCGCGGCGCCCTTGTAGTCGCTGACCTTGCCGCCGGCCTCGCGCACCATCAGCATGCCCGCGGCGATGTCCCAGGCCTGCACGCCGGCTTCGAAATAGCCGTCGATGCGGCCGGCGGCCACGTAGGCGAGGTCGAGTGCGGCCGAGCCCGTGCGGCGCACGTCCTCGGCCACCGACAGCACCTGGCGCAGGCAGTCGAACTGGGCGGCGGTGCGCGAACGCTCGCGCGGGTGGAAACCGGTGGCGACGGTGGCGCCGGCCAGGTCCTTGCGGTCGGCGATGCGGATGCGCTTCTCGTTGAGCTGGGTGCCGGCGCCGCGGGTCGCGGTGAACAGCTCGTTGCGCAACGGGTCGAAGATCACCCCGTGCAGCGGCTCCGGGCCTTCGCACAGCGCGATCGAGACGCACCAGTGGGGGAGGCCGCGCAGGTAGTTGCTGGTGCCGTCCAGCGGGTCGATGACCCAGGTGTAGCGGCTGGCGCCCTTGCTGCCCTTCTGCTCGCCGTATTCCTCGCCAAGCACCGCGTATTCGGGATAGGCGCGGCGCAGTTCCTTGACCACCGCCGCCTCGGCCTGGCGGTCGACTTCGCTGGCGTAGTCCATGCGGTCCTTCTCGACGACGTTGATCGCGTCGAGCTTGTGCATGTGGCGCAGCAGGACGTTGCCGCCGGCGCGGGCCGCCTTGACCATGATGTTGACGGCAGGTTGTTGCATCGCAGGCGGGCTCCGGCGTTGGGGTGGACGGCAGGGGGAAAGAACAGGCGGCTCGAGGCCGTCGCACAGTTTACCATTCGCGCCCATGAACACCGTCCAGCCAGGCGGCGAGGTCCGCATCGTCCTCGTCGGCACCCAGCATCCCGGGAACATCGGCTCCGCCGCCCGCGCCATCAAGACCATGGGCCTGGAGCGGCTGGTGCTGGTGGCGCCGGAGCGCTATCCGCACGCCGACGCCTCGGCCATGGCCGCGGGCGCCGACGACGTGCTGGCCGACGCGGCCATCGTGGGCAGCCTCGCCGAAGCCGTGGCCGATTGCGCCCTGGTCATTGGCTGCACCGCGCGCAGCCGGCGCATCCAGCTGGAGGAGCTGTCGCCGCGCGCGGGCGCCGCGCGCCTGCTTGATGCCGTCGGTCCCGGCGCGCCGGTGGCCCTGGTCTTCGGCCGCGAGCGCACCGGCCTGGACAACGACGAGCTGCAGCTCTGCCACGCCGCGGTGCATATCCCCGCCAATCCCGGCTACAGCTCCCTGAACCTCGCGGCGGCCGTCCAGGTGCTGGCCTACGAGCTGCGGGTGGCCCTGCTGGAGCGGGCCGCGCTGCCCACCGGCGGCGGCGACGGCCATCGCGAGCCGCTGGCCAGCCATGCGCAGCTCGAGGGCTTCTTCGCGCAGTTGGGCGACACCCTCGACGACATCGATTTCCACAAGGGCCGCGCGCCGGAATCGGCGCTGCGCAAGCTGCGGCGGATCTTCCTGCGCTGCGGGCTGGACGAACGCGAGGTGCGGCTGCTGCGCGGGGTGCTGGCCGATGCCCAGCGCATGGCACGGCTGGCCGGCGCCAGCGGCGGGGAACGCCGCTGAGATGTGCCGGCCGTCATGTTTTCGGATAGGCTGCGGCAACGTCCGCACGCCGAGCCCGAGCCGCTTCCCGATGCCCCGCCGCTTCCGCCTGATGCTGGCCGCGATGGTCGCGTCGATCGCCGCCTGGGGCGCCCCGGCCGCCGCCGAGCCCGGCGTGCTGGTCCTCGGCCGCATCAGCGACGACCCCGCCGCGCACTACGGCCAGCTCAAGCAGCTGCTCGACTACGTCGTGCCGCGCATGTCCGATGTCGGCATCCGCGAGGGCAGGGTGCTGATGGCCCGCGACAGCAAGCAGATGGAGAGTTACCTCCGTCGCGGCCGCGTGGACTGGGTCACCGAGACCTCGGCCAGCGCGATGGCGCTGGAGGCGCGCGCCGGGGCCAGGCCGCTGCTGCTGACCGAACGCAGTGGGGTGGGCGCCTACCACACGGTGTTCATTGCCCGCCGCGACCGCGGGATCGACAGCCTCGAGGACCTGCGCGGGCACAGCATCGCCTTCCAGAACCCGGCCTCGACCAGCGCCTATTTCGTCCCGGCGATGACCCTGATCGGCCGCGGGCTCGACATGGAGATCCTGCTGTCGCCCTTCGACCGCCCGGCCGAAGGTTCGGTGGGCTATCTGTTCGCGCGCTCGGAGCTCAACGTCTCCACCTGGGTGCACAAGGGCCTGGTCGATGCCGGCGCCTTCAGCAACCTCGACTGGGACAGCGTCCAGCGGATGCCCGAGAGCTACCGCCAGGACCTGATGGTGTTCCACGTCACCGACGAGTACCCGCGCGCCCTCGAGATGGTGCGCGGCGACCTGGATCCGGCGGTCGCCGCGCGACTGCGCGAGGTCCTGGCCGACGCCGCCAACGACCCGGCGGCCAGCGAGGCCCTGCAGCGATTCTTCGGCACCACGCGCTTCCTGCCCGTCAATGCCGACACCCGGCGTTCGCTCGACGTACTGCGCGACGGCGTCCTGCGCGTTGGCACGGTGATCGAATGATCGGCGGCGGCAACGGACTCTACACCCGCTTCCTGGCCGCGCTGGCGTTGTCGGTGCTGGCGGTGCTGGCGGTGGTGGCGGTGGTGCTGCACCGCCAGGAAGTGATGCGCAGCGAGGTCCTTGACCTCGGCAAGCAGTCCATGCACGCGCTGGCCTTCGACCGCCTGGCCGAACGCTCGGAGGCGGCCGCGGTCGAGCTCGCCGGTGGCCTGGTCAATCCCCTGTACTACTTCGACCTCGACGAGATCGGCGTCCTCCTGCGCGCCGCGCTGCGGCAGCCCGACGTCGCCTATGCCGTGGTCTACGACAACGACGGCGCGGTGATCCACGACGGCTCCCGCGACATCCGCACCTATGGCCAGGTGATGGACGACCCGATGGCCTTCGAGGTCGTCACCGCGCGCGCGCCGCACGTGCAGGTGAGCGACGCGGTGCTGGACGTGGCGGTGCCGCTGTACATCGGCGAAGTCCGCCTGGGCGGGCTGCGGATGGGCTATTCGCTGGCCTCGGTGACCGATGACGAACGGCGCGCGGCCGCCAGCATGGGCGGCAGGCTCGAGGTCATCGGCCAGCGCCACGCCGGCTGGATCGTGGCGCTGATGGCCGGCTTGGTGCTGCTGGCGGTGGGCCTGGGCGTGCTGGTGCAGCGTGCCCTGGTGCGTCCGGTGCGCCAGTTGGCCGACGCCGCCCGCGAGATCGAGGCCGGCAACTTCATCGCAGAGCTCCCCGACAGCCAGCGCCGGGACGAGGTCGGCGACCTGATGCGTGCCTTCGGCCGCATGCGCGAGAGCATCGCCCGCCACGACCGCGACATGCGGCGCATGGCCTATACCGATTCGCTCACCGGCCTGGCCAACCGTCTGGCCTTCCGCGAGGCGCTGGACCGCAGGCTGATGGAGCTGCACGGCGCCGGGCGCCAGCTGGCGCTGCTGTTCGCCGACATCGACGACTTCAAGCGGGTCAACGACACCCTTGGCCACGACGCCGGCGACGAGGTCCTGGTGCAGTTCGCCAACCGGATCCGCGAGACCGTGGACCGGCTGGGCGGCGAGGGCGCGGTGCTGGCGCGCTTCGGCGGCGACGAGTTCGTGATCCTGGCGGAATCCCCGTACAGCGGCGACGGCATCCGCGACGAGGCCGGCCACTTGGCCGAGACCCTGGTCGCCGAGCTCAACCGGCCGATCGTGGTCGGCGGGCGCCAGGTGTTCCTGGGCACCTCCATCGGCGTCACCGTGTTCCCCGACGATGCCGTCAGCGCCGCCATGCTGATGAAGAACGGCGACATCGCCATGTACCAGGCGAAGGTGGCCGGCAAGAACTGCCACCGCTTCTACAGCCGGGCCATGGACCAGGCGGTGGAGCGCAGGGTGCGCATGGAGCAGGACCTGCGCGGCGCCTGGGAGCGCGGCGAGCTCAGTCTGGCCTACCAGCCGGTGTACCGGCTCGAGGACCGGCGCCTGGCGGGCGCCGAGGCCCTGCTGCGCTGGCAGCACCCCGAGCAGGGTGCGATCGCGCCTTCGGTGTTCATCGATGTCGCCGAGCAGAGCGGGCTGATCGAGACCCTGGGCCCGCAGGTGCTGCGCGCGGCCTGCGAGGACGCCATGCAGTGGCGCCGCGACTTCCCCGGCAGCGACCTGTTCGTCTCGGTCAACGTCTCGCCGCGGCAACTGCGCAGCGGCGACCTGGCCGCGCTGGTCGACCAGATGCTGGCCCAGACCGGGCTGCCCGCCGAGGGCCTGCACATCGAGCTGACCGAAACCGCGGTGATCGGCGACGAGGTGCGGGTGAGCAGCCTGCTCGCACGGCTGCGCGACGCCGGGGTCAAGGTCTGGCTCGACGATTTCGGCACCGGCTTCTCCGGCCTGAGCCACCTGCGCCGGGTGCCGGTGGACGGCGTCAAGATCGACCGCAGCTTCGTCGCCGACGTGCTGCGCGATCCCGACGACCTGGCGCTGACCACGGCGATCATCGCGATGGCGCACTCGCTTGGCATCACCGTGGTCGCAGAGGGCGTGGAGAAGGAAGGGCAGTACGACGTGCTGCGCGAACGCGGCTGCGACCTGGCCCAGGGTTACTGGCTCGGCCATCCCATGACCGGGCACGATTTCCGCGGCCTGCTGTCCTGAGCCACGGGCCTGTCGTCCGGGCTGCAGCGCGTAGTCAGAACAGCCGGGCGGCCCATTCCGCCGCCAGCGTCGCAAGCGTGCCGCCGGTGACGCCCAGAACCGCGACCGCCACGGTGCCCGCGATCCAGGCGAACACCATCAGCAGGCCGTCGCGCTCCACCAGGGCCAGCGCGGCCACCAGCAGCAACAGGCCCAGCGGGTAGTTGGTGAACGGGATCGGCAGCGCGAGCAGGATCCCGAGCAGCACCAGCAGCAGGCCGGTGAACGCGCGGGCGAGCGGGTGGTCGATCATCGCCGGCAGGCGCGGCCTGACCACGCGCTCCAGGCGCAGCAGCCAGGGCGAGACACGATGTTCGAAGCGGGCCAGCGTCCCGCGCTTCGGGCCGCGTCCGGAAATCATCCGCGGCAGCCAGGGCCGGCGCATGAACACCAGCAGCTGCAGCCCGATCAGGCTCACCAGCGGGCCGCTGAGCGCCCCGGCCACGCCCGGGATCGGCAGGAAGGCGGGCAGGGTGGCGATGAACAGCAGCATCCCGAACAGGCTGCCGCCGAGGCCCTCGATGACCGAGCCGAGGGTGACGACTTCCCCCTCCGGCCCCGCGGCCAGCGCGGCGAGCACCGCGCGCGCACTCGCCGCGGGCGGCTTCCGGTGGTGCTCAGTCATCGCCGGCAGGCTCGGCGTCGATCCGCTGCAGCAGCAGCTTGTCGATGCGCGGCCCGTCGAGGTCGACCACTTCGATCCGCCAGCCGGCCCATTCGAAGTGCTCGCCAACGCCGGGGATGCGTCCGAAGTGGGCGATGGTCATGCCGGCGGCGGTGTTGTAATCGCGGTCGTCGCCATCGGGCAGCGGCTTGCCGTCGAGCAGTTCGCGCAGCGAGTCGGCGTTGAGGCCGCCGTCGACCAGCAGCGAGCCGTCATCGCGCTCGACCACCAGCGGATGGGCGTCGGCGCCCTCGCCGCTGGAGGTGCGGCCGATCACCGCCTCGAGCACGTCGTTGACGCTGATGATGCCGGTCACGTCGCCGTATTCGTCGACCACGAGGGCCAGCGACTGCTGCTCCTCGCGCAGGATCTCGACCAGCTTCAGCGCGGGCGTGGATTCGGACACGAACAGCGGCTCGCGCAGGTGTTCGAACAGGTCGAACTGGCCGGCCTGCAGGCGGTCGATCAGCGACTTGACCTCGAGGATGCCGACCACCTCGGCATCGCTGCCGCGGTACACCGGATAGCGCGAGAACGGGGTCTCGCGCATCGTGGCCAGGTTCTCTTCCAGGCTTTCGGCGGCATCGAGCCAGGCGATGCGGGTGCGCGGCGTCATCAGGCTTTCCGCGTCGCGGTCGCCCAGCGCCAGCACGCGGTTCATCATGTTGCGCTCGTCGGCGTCGATCACGCCCTGCTCGTGGCTTTCGCTCACCAGCAGGCGGATCTCTTCTTCGGTGACGTGCGCGGCCTCGGTGTCGCCCAGGCGCATCAGCTTCAGCAGCCCGCGCACCGACGCGCTCAGCAGCCACACCGCGGGGGTGGCGGCACGCGACAGCCCGTGCATCGGCAGGGCGACCAGGCTCGCCAGGCGTTCCGGCGCCAGCAGCGCCAGGCGCTTGGGGACCAGCTCGCCGAAGACGATGGTGAAGTAGGTGATCAGGCCGACCGCCACCACCTTGCCGATGGTGCCGGCGTAGGCGCCGGCCACCGGCAGCCGCAGCTCGACCCAGGCCGCGATCAGGGTGCCCAGCGCGTCGCCGACCAGCATGCCCGACAGGATGCCGACCAGGGTGATGCCCACCTGCACGGTGGACAGGAAGCGCTCGGGGTGTTCGGCCAGCTCCAGCGCCTTGCGCGCGCTGCGCTGGTCGGCCGCCATCTGCTTCAGCCGGGGCTTGCGCGAGGTGACGACGGACATCTCCGACAGCGCGAAGAAGGCGTTGCAGGCGATCAGGAGGAAGATGATCAGCAGCAGCTCGATCATCGCCGGGGTCTCCCGGTGGCCTGGTCGTGCCTCGATCCGGGGGTGGAGCGGGCGATCCCGCAGGTGCGGGAGGGCGGTCTAGGGTCGTCTTCCATGGGGGTCCGGGGCCAGGTGCGCGGGGCGCACGGCGGGATCATAGCAGGCCCGGGCGGGGCCCCCGGCGGCGAAAAGGGTGGGCGTGCCGTCATCTTGCCGTCATAATTCCGCAGCCCGCGAGCCCGGGCAGACCCCTGGATCCCGCGAAGAGGCGACGCGCCCATGTTTTCCCTGCAGACCATGTTCGGCCAAGGCAAGCAGTTCTACACGCTGCTCGAGGAGGCCGCCCAGGCCGCGCTGGACGCCGCCACCGCGCTCCACCAGATGCTGCGCGAGGCCGACCGCCAGCCGGCGCTGGACGCCTTCAAGCTGGCCCGCCTGCGTGAGCGCGAGGCCTCGGACAAGATCAGCCAGGCCCTGGTCGACAGCTTCATCACGCCCATCGAGCGCGAGGACATCGAGGCCCTGGGTTCGGCGCTGTACAAGATTCCCAAGCAGATCGAGAAGTTCGCCGACCGCTATTCGCTGGCCACCCGCCACCTCGAGCACATCGACTTCGCGCCGCGCGCGGCGATGCTTGAGCAGGCCGCGGGCGTGGTGGTGAAGATGGTCAAGCAGCTGCGCCAGCTGAAGCTGGAGCCGATGAAGGCGCTCAACGACGAACTGCGCTCGATCGAGAACGAGGCCGACCGCCTGATGCTCGAGCTCTACCGCGACATCTACTCCGGCCGGCTCGACGCCCAGCAGATGTTCCTGCTCAAGGAGTTCTTCGAGATCCTCGAGAAGGCCATCGACCGCTGCCGCGAGGCCGGCGTGGTGGCCTACGAAATCGTGCTCAAGAACAGCTGAGGCCGGCGCCATGCTCACCCTGGTGCTGGTCGTGATCCTGGTCGCGCTGACCTTCGAGTACATCAACGGCTTCCACGACACCGCCAACTCGATCGCGACCGTGGTCGCGACCAAGGTGCTGTCGCCGATGCAGGCGGTGGGCCTGGCCGCGGGCATGAACCTGATCGGTGCCCTGGCCGGCACCGCCGTGGCCAAGACGATTGCTTCGGGCCTGATCGACGCCGGCGTGGTCGAGGTCGGTTCGCAGCTGATCCTGTGCGCGCTGCTGGGCGGCATCACCTGGAACCTGATCACCTGGTGGTTCGGCCTGCCATCCTCGTCCTCGCATGCCCTGATCGGCGGCCTGATCGGCGCGGCGCTGGCGGCGACCTCCAACAACTGGGACGCCATCATCTGGTCGGAGCCGGCCGAGCCGGTCTACCGCAGCGCCGGCGTGTTGTGGAAGGTGATCGTGCCGATGGTCAGTTCACCGCTGCTGGGCTTCGCGGCGGGCTTCCTGATGATGGGCGTGCTGTTCTTCGTGATCTCGATGATGGCGCGCAGCGGCGGCCTGCTCGCGCGCATCGCGCGGCCGCGCTGGGTCAACGGCTTCTTCGGCAAGGCACAGATCGTCAGCGCCGCGGGCATGGGCTTCGCCCACGGCATGAACGATGCACAGAAGACCATGGGCATCATCGCGCTGGCGCTGGTGAGCGCGCAGTCCGCGGGCACGCTGGACTCGCTGCCGGGCTGGCTGGCCTTCCTGCATCCCTCCGAGGGCGCCCTGGCCGAAGGCGACATCGACACCTGGATCAAGATCACCTGCGCCCTGGTGATGGCCGCCGGCACCGCCGCCGGCGGCTGGCGCATCATCAAGACGCTCGGCCACAAGCTGGTGAAGCTGCATCCGATCCACGGCTTCGCGGCCGAGACCAGCGCGGCCTCGGTGATTCTGGCGGCCTCGTCGCTGGGCATCCCGGTGTCGACCACCCACAACATCTCGTCGGCGATCATGGGCGTGGGCACGGCCAAGCGCCTCAATGCCATCAAGTGGACCGTGGTCGAGAAGATGATCGGCGCCTGGGTGCTGACCATTCCGATGTCGGGCGCGATCGCCTACGGTCTGTACCGGCTGCTGGGTTCCCTGGGCCTGCTCTGAGCCCGAAGCGGCGTCTGCCGGGCTACAGCAGGTCGCCGTCGGCGCTGAGCATGCGCTCCAGGCGGTCGCCCATGCCGCCGATCTCCAGCACCAGGCGGCCGACCTCGGCGGCGTCCAGGCCGTCGTAGGGGCGGTTCTCGCACAGCTGCAGGTAGGGCACGTCGTCGAGCCGGCCGATCGCGAGGTAGCCCACGCGGCTGTCCCAGTTGAAGGCCAGGGCGCGGCGCGCGTCGATGCCGGTGATCGGGGCCACCGCGGTGCTCACGCGGAGATAGCCGCGACCGTCGTCGTCCTGGAGTTCGGAGAGGAAGATCGACTGGTGGCGGCGGCCGTTGTCGAGGCTGAGCTCGACGCCGACCACGAAGGCCTCGTTGACCGTGGTCCGGAAGCCGTTGGAGGCCAGGTGGCGGCGGACCTGCTCGAAGTTCTGCATGGCGGCACCCGCGGTGCGGACGTGTGGCTATCCTAGCGCAATGCCGACACCCCCAGATCCGGCCGCGCGCATCCTCGCCGCCGTCCGCGCGATCCCCCGCGGGGAGGTCGCCGGCTATGGCGAAGTGGCGCGCCGCGCCGGCCTGCCCGGACGGGCACGCTGGGTGGCGCGGCTGCTGGCCGCGAGCGACGATCCGCGCATGCCCTGGCACCGGGTGCTGCGCAGCGACGGGCGGATCGCGTTCCCGCCGGAGTCCGAGGCTTGGCGGGAGCAGGCCGCGCGCCTGCGTGCCGAGGGCGTGGAGGTGGTGGAAGGGCGGGTGCACGTGGCGCGGGCGCAGCGCGGGGCGGATGCGCTGGACGCCGAGGTCTGGGGGCCGGACTGATGGCAGTCGCGGGCCGGCGGCCGCGTTGCAACCGTTATCATTGGCCCCGTTCGCGCAAGGACCCCGGATGCTGACCAATCTCCCGCCCGTCACCAAGGCGTTGCTGATCGCCAATGCCGTCGTGTTCCTGTTGCAGGCGCTGCTGCCGAGCGCGGTATTCGCGCCGCTGATGCTGTGGCCGCTGGGCATCGACGCGCATGTCCGAGCACTGGGCCTGCCGGGCTTCATGCCCTGGCAGCTGCTCAGCTACGGCTTCCTGCATGGCGATCTCGCGCACCTGCTGTTCAACATGCTGGCGCTGGTGATGTTCGGTGCCCAGCTTGAATACACCTGGGGCCAGAAGCGCTTCCTGACCTACTTCCTGGTCTGCGTGGCTGGCGCCGGCCTCTGCCAGCTGGGCGTAGCGAGCTGGTCGGTTGCGCAGGGCGGAATGCCGTACCCGACCGTGGGTGCCTCGGGCGGCGTGTACGGCCTGCTTCTGGCCTACGGCATGCTGTTCCCGCACCAGCGGGTGATGCTGCTGATTCCGCCGATCCCGATGAAGGCGCGCACGCTGGTGATCGTGTTCGGCGTGATCACGCTGTTCATGGGGCTCACCGGGAGGCAGGCGAACGTGGCCCACTTCGCCCACCTGGGCGGCATGCTGTTCGGCTGGCTGATGATCCGGCACTGGCGCGGGCAGGGGCCGTTCGGCCGCCGCCCGCGCGCGCGCCGCTTCTGATCAGCGCCAGATGCCGATGCGCTCCTCGTCCTTGCGGAACATGGCATTGCCGGCCTTGCAGCCGTAGACCTCGCTGAAAGCGGGGAGGTTGGCCAGCGGACCGTTCGTGCGCCACTGGCCGGGGGCCTGCAGGGCGGTGCCGGCGCGCTGCTCGGCCACGGCCGGGGACAGCTGTTCGCTCCACAGGCTGGCCCAGGCGGCGAAGAACGCCTCCCGGCCTTCCTTCGACGCCTCGGGCTGGGCCTGGGCGAAGGCGTCCCAGGCGATCTCGACCGCGGCCAGGTCCGCGGCGTTCTCCTCGCGGGTCAGGCTGCCGTTGAGCTTGCGCCCCGCGATGCCCGGGTAGTCGTAGCCGCCGTACTGCGCGGACAGGGCGTTGAGGCGGTCGGTCCATGCGGCATCGGCGACCGGGGTCCACCAGTCGCGGATGCTCCCGTCGGCCGCCACGTGGCGGCCCTTGCCGTCGACGGCGTGGCTGAGCTCGTGCGCGACCAGGGCGCCGAAGCTGCCGTAGTGGGCGGCGCCGTCGCGGCTCAGGTCCAGCACCGGGGCCTGCAGCACCGCAGCCGAGACCAGCAGGCGGTTGTGGGCGGCGTCGTAGGCCAGCGCCGGCTCCTGCGGCTGCAGCGGCCAGCGGCGCTGGGCGTTGCCGCGGCCGATGCGCTTCATCTCCTCGCGGCGCTGCCAGGTGGAGGCGATCAGCATGTTGCCGCCGAAGCTGCCGCGGCCCATCGGCTGCACGGTGTAGTCGATGTCGCGCACCGGTGCGCCGACTTCGATCTTGAGCGCGCGGAGCTTGGCCAGCGCCTCGGCGCGGGTGGCGTCGTCCATCCAGGCGGCGCGCTCGACCGCGCGCAGCATGGCGTCGCGGACCTCGCCGGCGATGGTTTCGGCGCGGCTGCGGTTGGCCTCGGGCAGGTAGCGGCCGACATATTCGCGCGCGACCATCTGTCCGGCGGCGCTGTTGATGGCGTGCAGCACCAGCTGCTCGCGCGGCGGCTGCGCGGCCTCGCCGCGCAGCACCTGGCCGCGGAAGCCGAAGGCCGCGTCGCGGAAGCCCTTCGACAGGTAGGGCGCCATCGCGTCGCCGACCTGGAAGCGGAGGTAGGTCTTCCACTGCGCCGGCTTGAGCGAACCGACCAGGCCGTCCAGGGTGGCGAACAGTTCGGGGTTGGCGATCGAGACGCTGTCGTCGCTCACGCCCTGGGCGGCGAGGAAGTCGCCAAGCTGCAGGCGCTTGTAGCTCTTGCCGAGGTCGGCGGTGGGGACGAGCGCATAGTTGCGCCGCGGGTCGCGCAGGTCGGCGATCGGGCGCGAGGCACGGGCGATGCGGGTCTCGAGGTCGATCACCAGCTGCGATTCGGCCTCGAGGTCGGCCTCGGCGGTGCCGGTCAGGGCCAGGATGCTGCGGACGTAGTTGTTGTACAGGCCGAGCAGGGCGCGCGAGTCGGCGTCCTCGCGGGTGTAGTAGGCCGGGTCGGGCAGGCCGGTGCCGCCCTGGGCGAAGTAGCCGATGTGGCGGTCGAGGTCGGCCAGGTCGAGGTCGGCGCTGAAGTTGAACAGCACCGGGATGCCGACCTGGTGCAGCGCGGCGATCGCCGGCGGGATGTCCTTCGCGCGCCTGATGCCGTTGATGCGGTCGAGCAGGGGCGCGATCGGATTGGCGCCGTCGGCCTCGACCGCGGCCTCGTCCAGGCCGCTGGCCCAGAAGTCGCCGAGCAGCTTCTGCACGTTGCCCTGGGGCGCGTTCATCGAGGTCGACAGCAGTTCGCGCTGCTGCTCGAGCGCGCGCGCCCGGAGTTCGCCAAGGGCGGAGAGCGCCCCGGCCTCGGGCACCGGATTGGCCGCCAGCCAGTCCTTGTTGGCGAAGGCGAAGTAGTCGCCGCAGGCGGTCGGCCCGGCCGGAGCGCGCGCGGCGGCGCGGCGCTGGGCGTCGGCGTCGGGGGCCGCCACGGCGAAGGCGAGGCTGGCGGTGAGCGCGAGGACGAGGGGGCTGTGCTTGGGCATCGTGGAATCCGGCGAAATGACCGCGGAAGTCTAGCAAGCGGGCAGGCCTTCGGAGGCGATGCCTGGCCAGGGATGCTGAACGGTGATGTGCGTCGCAGACGAAAAAGGCCCGGCATTGGCCGGGCCTTCCTCGTCGAGCCGACGCTGGCGCTTACCAGATCACGACCTTGGCATCGTCCCCGCGCACCATCGCGTCGCCGGAGGCGCACTGGAACGCGGCGGCGAAGGCCGGCAGGTTCGACGGCGCGCCGATCGCGCGGAAGTTCGCCGGCGCGTGCGGATCGGTGGCGATGCGCACCTTCAGCTCCTCGTCGGTGAAGTTGCGGCGCCACACCGTCGCCCAGTTGGCGAAGAAGCGCTGGTCGCGGGTCAGGCCCTCGACCATCGGGTCCTCGCTGCCTTCGGTGGCCTTCTTCATCGCGTCGTAGGCCGTGGCCAGGCCGCCGAGGTCGGCGATGTTCTCGCCCAGCGTCAGCTTGCCGTTGACGTGCAGGCCCGGAGCGGCCTCGTACGCGTTGAACTGGGCGATGAGCTTGTCGGTGCGGCCCAGGAAGCCCTTGGCGTCGGCCTCGGTCCACCAGTTGTGGAACTTGCCGGTGGCGTCGAAGCGGCTGCCCTGGTCGTCGTAGCCGTGGGTCATCTCGTGGCCGATCACCGCGCCGATGCCGCCGTAGTTGAGCGGGTCGTCGGCGTTGGCGTCGAAGAACGGCGGCTGCAGGATCGCGGCGGGGAACACGATCTCGTTCTGCAGCGGGTTGTAGTAGGCGTTGACCATCTGCGGCGGCATCGCCCACTCGGTCTTGTCGACCGGCTTGCCGACCTTGGACAGGCTCCACTTGTAGTTGAACTCGTTGGCGGCCAGCACGTTGCCCAGGTAGCTGTCGCGCGAGGTCGCCAGGCCCGACCAGTCGCGCCACTTGTCCGGGTAGCCGATCTTGGGCGTGAAGCTGGCCCACTTTTCCATCGCCTTGGCCTTGGTCTCGTCGGACATCCAGTCGAGGTTCTCGATGCGGACCTTGAGCGCCTCGCTCAGGTTCGCCACCAGGGTCTCCATGCGCTCCTTGGACTCGGGCGAGAAGGCGACATCGACGTACATCTGGCCCAAGGCTTCGCCTGTCTGGCGGGTGATGGTGTCGAGCACGCGCTTGCCGCGCTCCTTCATCTCCTTCTGGCCGCGCAGGGTGGCGGAGTAGAAGTTGAAGTTCTCCTCGGCGAAGGCGTCGGCAAGGTACGGCGCGGCGCCGTCGACGGTGTGGAAGCGCAGGTAGGACTGCCAGGTGGCCGGGGCCACGTCGGCGATCATGGCGCTGACTTCGGCGTGGAAGTCGGGAATCGCCAGCGAGAACTTCTCCGGCACTGCCAGGCCCTGGGATTCGAAGAATTTCGTCCACGGGAAGTTCGGCGCCAGCGCATCGGCGTCGGCCGGGCTGACCGGGTTGTAGTACAGGCTGACGTCGCGCGACATTTCCTCGCTCGACTTCGACACCTTGGCCAGGCGGGTCTCGAACGCGACCACGTCGGCGGCCTGGGTCGCGGCCTCGGCGGCCGGCACGCCGGACAGCTCCAGCACCTTGGCGACGTGCGCCTGGTAGGCCTCGAGCTTGTCCTTCTTGTCGGCGTCGAAGTAATAGGTCTTGTCGGGCAGGCCCAGGCCGGCCTGGACGGCGTAGCCGATGTTCATGGACGAATCCATGAAGTCCGCCTCCGGCCCGAAGCCGAACACGGTGAACTGGCCCTTGGCGGCACTGGTGCGCAGGTAGTCGGCGATCTTCTCCGGGGCGTCGAGCGCGGCGATGGCGGCCAGCTCCGGCTCCAGCGGCGCGATGCCCTGGGCATTGATGGCCTCGGCGTCGAGGCCGGTGGCCCAGATGTCGCCGACGATCTTCTCCACGCCGGTGGCGCCCTCGATCGCCGCGGCCTGCTCGGCCAGCTGGCGCTGGATGGCCTGCGAGCGCTCGTCGAGCATCTCGAACGCGCCCCAGGAGGTGCGGTCGCCCGGCACCGGGTTGGCGGCCAGCCAGGTGCCGTTGACGTAGGCGCCGAAGTCGGTGCAGGCGTTGCCGTTGGCGTCGAAGTCGCTGGCCTGGAAGCGGTTGACGTCAGGCAGCTTTGATTCGTCCAGGGTGTAGGCGGGCGCGTCCGGGGCGGCGGCGCCCGCGTTGGCGTCGGCCGCCGGGGCGGCGTCGCGCTGGCAGCCGGCGAGGGCGGTGGCGACCGCCAGCGACAGCAGCAGGAACCTGGGTGCGTGCTTGGAAAGGTGACTCATGCGAACTCCGCCCCCGAGGGGCCTGGTCAAAGGGGAACGGCCGCCCCTGCGGGCGGGCCGGGCGTCGAATTTACGCCTGTGGCGGGCCAACGGGGGGTGTTGAAGGTCATAGGCGGGGCGGGGCGCCCGGGACATCCGCATCCCCGGGGGTGTCCGCGGCGGGCTCCCCGTCGTCGGCACCGATCACCTTCGCCTGCCGCCGCGGCCGCACCAGCGGGGTCGGCTGCGGGCCCGTGGTGTTGTTGCGCATCATCCCCGCGCCGGCGCCGATGCCTTCGGACCGCTCCAGCTCGAAGCGCTCGATTTCCAGCTTGCGCACCTCAGCGGTGACCCGCGCGGCTTCCTCGGGGTCGACATCGAGCTCGCGCAGCGCGGCCTCGCCGAACTGCAGGGCGGCGGCGAAGGTCTCCCGGATGGCGACATCCACCCCCGCCGCGACCAGGCCCAGCTTGTGCGCGCGGTCGTAGGCGCGCACCAGCAGCCGCGCCTGCGGGAATGCCGACTGCGCCAGTTCCACGATGCGGTCGGCCGCGACGCGGTCGTCGACGCAGACCGCGATCGCGCGCGCGCTGCCGGCGCCCGAGGCGTGCAGCACGTCGAGCCGGGTGCCGTCGCCGTAGTAGACCTTGAAGCCGAAGCGGGCCGCGCTGGCGATCATCTCGACATCGCTGTCGATGATGGTGACGTCGACGTCGCGCGCCAGCAGCGACTGGCTGACGACCTGGCCGAAGCGGCCGAATCCGATCATCAGCACGCTGCCCGACTGCCCCGAGGCCGGCTCCACGCCGTCCGGCACCGGTTCGCTGTCGCGGCGCCTGGCGCGCCGGGTCGCGATCGCGGCCAGGGGCGTGAGCGCCATCGACAGCACCACCACCGCGGTCATGGCGTTGTTGATCTCGCCCGGAAGCACGCCGGCGGCCTGCGCGGCGGAATACAGCACGAAGGCGAACTCGCCGCCCTGGGCCATCAGCACCGCGCGGTCCACGGCATCGATGTGGCCGGTGCGCAGCACGCGCGCCACGGCATAGATGCACAGCGCCTTGGCGAGCATCATCAGCGGTACCGCCATCAGCACGAAGCGCCAGTCGGCGGCGACCACCGCCAGGTCCAGCGACATGCCCACGGCAAGGAAGAACAGGCCGAGGAGCAGGCCGCGGAAGGGCTCGATGTCGGCCTCGATCTGGTGCCGGAACGTGGATTCGGACAGCAGCACGCCGGCGATGAAGGCGCCCATCGCCATCGACAGCCCGCCCATCTCCATCAGCAGCGCCGCACCCAGTACGACCAGCAGGGCTGCGGCGGTCATCACCTCGCGCGCCCGCGCCGCGGCCAGCAGCCGGAACAGGGGGTTGAGCAGGAACAGGCCCGCGGCCACCAGCGCCGCCAGCGAGCCGGCGGCGATCGCGACCGACAGCAGCCGTGAGCCGCCGGCGTCTCCGGCCTGCGCCGGGGCCATGAACGCCACCAGGGCCAGCAGCGGCACGATCAGCAGGTCCTCGAACAGCAGGATCGAGACCATCTTCTGGCCGCGCGGCATGGCGATGTCGCCGCGCTCGGCCAGCATCTGCATCACGATCGCGGTGGAGGTGAGCACGAAGCCGAAGGCGGCGATGAAGGCCACCGGCGGCGTCAGGCCCAGCAGCAGCCCGCAGCCGGTCAGCACCAGGCCGCAGGCGCCGATCTGCAGCGGCCCCAGGCCGAAGATCTGCCGCCGCAGCGCCCACAGGTGCGAGGGCCGCATCTCCATGCCGACCACGAACAGGAACAGCACCACGCCCAGTTCGGCGACGTGGAGGATCGCCTCGGGACGCGCGAACAGGGCGAAGCCGAAGGGGCCGATGACCACGCCCGCGGCCAGGTAGCCGAGCACCGAGCCCAGGCCCAGGCGCCGGAAGAGGGGAACTGCGACCACCGCCGCGGCCAGCAGGACGACGACGTGGAACAGTTGCGAGGTGTCGGGTTCAGCCATGTTCCCGTATCATGCACCGGTTCGCGCACGGCAGCCCGTTATCCGGTCATTGCCCCGCCGCGGCCGCCCCTGGCGCCCCGGCCCTTTAACTCCCGCACGCCTCTCGTCGCGCAGACACGGCCCGGAACCTCCGGCAGCCGTCAAATCCATTGCCCGCCGCGCGGATCACGGAAAGCGCCGGGCAAGCCGCGAACCAGGAGTTCCAACCCATGTCCGAAACCCGGACCTTCGAGAGCCTCGGGCTCTCGTCCGCGCTGCTGCGCGCGCTCGATTCGAGCGGCTACACCGTTCCCACCCCGATCCAGGCCCAGGCCATCCCCATGGTGCTCGACGGCCAGGACCTGCTCGGCGCCGCCCAGACCGGCACCGGCAAGACCGCCGCCTTCGGCCTGCCGATGCTGCAGCGGCTGTCCAAGGAGACCCCGCCCAAGGGCCCGCGCAAGCCGCGCGCCCTGGTGCTGGTGCCGACCCGCGAGCTGGCGGTGCAGGTCGCCGACAGCCTCAAGGAGTACGGCCGCCACCTGCGCATGAACGTCACCACCATCTTCGGTGGCGCCGGCATGCAGCCGCAGATCGAGAACCTGCGTCGCGGCGTCGACATCCTGGTCGCCTGCCCGGGCCGCCTGCTCGACCACATGGACGCCGGCCACGCCAAGCTCGACGCGGTCGAGGTGCTGGTGCTGGACGAAGCCGACCGCATGCTCGACATGGGCTTCCTGCCGCAGATGAAGCGGATCCTGGCGCGGGTGCCGAAGGAGCGGCAGACCCTGCTGTTCTCGGCCACCTTCGAGGACCGCATCAAGGCGCTGGCGATCGAGCACATGCGCAAGCCGCGCCTGGTCGAGGTCGCCGCGCAGAACACCATCGCCGAGACCATCGTGCACCGGGCGCACCCGGTCGATGCCGCCAGCAAGCGCGACCTGCTGGTCGACATCCTGTCCGCGCGCCACGCCGACCAGGTGCTGGTGTTCGGCAAGACCAAGCACGGCTGCAACCGCCTGGCCGAGCAGCTGGACAAGTCCGGGCTGCCGGCCGTCGCCATCCACGGCAACAAGAGCCAGGCGCAGCGGCAGAAGGCGCTGGACGCGTTCAAGGCCGGGCGCGCCCGGATCCTGGTCGCCACCGACGTCGCCGCCCGTGGTCTCGACATTCCCAACCTGCCGCTGGTGATCAACCACGACCTGCCGATGGTGGCCGAGGACTACATCCACCGCATCGGCCGCACCGGCCGCGCGGGGGCCAGCGGCGAGGCGCTGTCGCTGGTGTCGCCGGAAGAGGGCGCGCTGCTCAACCAGATCCAGAAGATGCTCAAGGGCGAGATCCGCATGGACGTGGTGGCCGGCTACGAGCCGAGCCGCCCGATCCGCCTGGACGCGCCGATGCCGCCGCAGGGCGGTCGCGGCCAGCGCCCGGCGGGCCAGCGTGCCGGCGGCCAGCGCCGCGGCGCGCCGCAGGCCAGCGGCGACCAGGCCGCCGGTGAGCGGCGTCCGTCGCGGGCACCGGGCAAGCCGGGGCACCGCCAGGGCGGGCACGGCAAGGCCCAGCCGCCGGCGGCGCACGCGCATGCCGGCCCCAAGGCGCCGGGTGGACGCGGTCGTGGCGGTCGCGGCCGCGGTGGCCGCCGGGGTGGTGGTTCGAGCGCCTGAGGGCGCTCAGTCCGCGCCGAGGTCGCGGACCAGCCGGAAGCCGACGTCGTCATAGCCGCGTTCGGCTTCGCGGCCGGCCGGCGCGGCGGATTCGTCGCGCCAGCTGGCGCCGCTGGCGACCCGCTGCGTGCAGCTGCCGCTGCAGTCGATGTTCCATTCCGAGACGTTGCGTGCGCTGCTGGCCGCGGGCAGACGCGACCACTCCGATGAGGTGGCCAGCCGATAACCGAGGCCATCGGCCTGGCCCCGCCACCGCGCATACGCGCTGGCGTCTTCCCAAGACACGCAGACCGCCGGGTCGCCGCCCTTCTGCTCGAAGCCCGGGTTGCGCCAGTTCCGCGGCGCGACCACGCGCAGCAGCGATGCACGCTCGCGGCAGCGCGCAGGCGGGCGTGCCGTGGCGTCGGCGAACGCCGCGTATTCGTCGCGGCTGACCGGGCGGCGCATCGCGCCCAGGCGGATGCCGCCCTGCTGCACCAGGACCATGTCGATGCCGTCGCCACCCAGGCGCTCGCCGGGGAGGGGGATCGCGCGGGCCTGGGTTTCCAGCCGGGCGATCGTGGTTGCGCCCAGGCCCATCCTGCGCGCGGCCTCCACTGCGTCCAGGGCCATGGCGCGATCGTAGTTGCCTGCGGCTCGCGCGACCCCGGCCGCGACCGCCTTGCCCATGCGATCCCTGAAGTCCCGCAGCGCCGGCCCGTCGGCGCGTGAGGTGCGCGACGCCAGCTGGGTGGCCTGCATCAGCGCCGTGCGCGCGGCATCGGGGTTGCCCGAGGCGAAGTCGCGCTCGGCCTTGGCCGCGAGCCCGGCGATCAGGGCGTCGATGGCCGGCCCGAGGCGCAGGTGCCCGGCATCCGCCTGCCAGGCGTTGAGCAGGCTGGTGTAGGCGTTGTCGCCGGCGGGCGCGATCAATCGGCCGGCGCGCAGCTGGCGCTCTGCTGCGACCAGCCAGCGCTCGGCGTCCGAGGCCGGGGCAGCGCGGAGCAGGGCATCGTCGGGACTGATCGGGGGCTTGGCCAGGGCCCCTGTCGTCGCGCCCGCCATGCCTTCCGGGGTGGCCGCAGTGCCGGCGCTGGCGGTGCCGGTGGCGCCCTCCGCGCGGTAGAACGCCGGTGCCGCGTCGCGCTGCTCCAGCCAGGTGCCGGCGACCACCGCTGCGATCGCCACCGTGCCGGCGCCGATCCAGGCCCGTGCCGGCAGCGCGCGCAGGCGGTCGCCGAGGTCGTCCAGCATGCCGCGGACGCCGCGGCGACCCTGCGTCGGGATGCGGTCCAGGGCGTCCAGCATCTGCGCGGCATCACTGAAGCGCCGCCCGGCCGACTTGGCCAGCGCGCGATCGATGAAGGGCTGCCAGTGGCGGAGGCTCCGCGGCAGGCGCGGGATCGGGTCCTGCACGTGCATCACCGCCATCGACAGCGCGTCGGCGGCGTTGTAGGGCAGGGTGCCGACCAGCATCTCCCAGGCCAGCACGCCGACGCTGTAGAGGTCGGCGCGCGCGTCCACGCCTTCGCCGCGGGCCTGCTCGGGCGGCATGTAGGCGGTGCTGCCCACGGCCAGGCCGGCGGTGGTCACGCGCGAGCCGTAGCCGCGACGCAGCGCGATGCCGAAGTCGGCCAGCAGCGGGCGGCCGCTGTCGTCGAAGAGCACATTCTCGGCCTTGACGTCGCGGTGCACGATGCCGCGCGAATGCGCGTACTGCAGCGCCGAGAGCAGGCCGCGCAGGATCGCGCGCGCGGCGTACTCGTTGCCGCGCAGGTCGCGCTGGCCGAGGTGGCCGCGGGCGAGGTAGGGCATGGAGTAGTAGGGCAGGCCGTCGCGTGTGCGGCCGACGTCGTGGATGCCGACGATGTTCGGGTGGTCGAGGCGGGCCACGGTGCGGGCCTCGTTCTCGAAGCGGCGACGGCTGACTTCGTCGCCCAGGGCCTCGGGCAGCATGACCTTGATCGCGACCTCGCGGCCCAGCGACAGCTGCTCGCCCAGGTAGATGGTCGACATGCCCCCGGCGCCGACCACGCGCGTGATTCGGTAGCCGGAGATCTCCGGCAACGGCTGGTCGTCGCGGTGCGGCTGGTGCTGCGTCATCCCGGGCCCCCCTCAGGCGCTGTCGAGGATAGCCCTGCGGCGCGACGATGGGATGAACGGTGTTGCGACGGCGGTCACGAGCCAGGCTTCCGGTCGCGGCTGGCCGGCTTGCGGCGCACGTAGACCTGCTTGCGCACGGCCGCGACCACGTCGCCCTCATCGTCGACGACGTCGGTATCGAACCAGTGCAGGTACTTGGCGCCGCCGTCGGTGGCCGCGCGCATGGCCTCGAGCACGTCCTCGCCCAGGTCGAAGTCCGCGCGCACGGTGCCGCGGCCGGGCTTGAGGAAGCGGATCTCGGCGGCCTGGTCCCAGACGAAGTAGTCGCGGCCGAGCGAGCGCATGGCCAACAGCATCCAGAACGGATCGGTCATCGCGAACAGGCTGCCGCCGAAGTGGGTACCGACGTAGTTGCGGTTGTACCAGCGCTGGCGAAGCTCCACGCGGGCGTGGCGGAAATCTTCGTCCATCCGGGTGATGCGGATGCCGGCGAACAGGAACGGCGGCCACAGGTTCATGCCGCGGCACAGGGTCGAGGCGCGCACGGCTCAGGAGAGCAGCAGGGAGGACATCTGCCGCCGGAAGCGGGACACCAGGGCGGCATCGTCGATCACCCGGAACGCTTCGATCAGGGCCTTGCGCGGCAGGCCGTCTTCGAAGCCGCGGTCGCGGCGCAGCATCTCCATGAACTGCTCCAACGCGGCCTCGTGCCGGCCCTCGACCATGTGCCGGGCACCGAGCAGGTGGCGGGCGCGCAGGTCGCCCGGGTCGGCGGCGATCGCGGCTTCGAGCGCCGCGGCCTGCGGTGCGTCGCCGAGCAGGGCGGCGAAGCCGAGCGCGGCGCGGGCGCGCAGCGCGCGGTCGTCGGTGGCGAGGTTGGCGGGCAGGGCGTCAAGCAGGCGGGAGGCCTCGTCGGTGGCGCCGGTGGCAAGCAGGGCCACGGCGAGGTCGAGCTTGAGGCCGTCGTTGTCCGGCGCGGCCTCGGCTTCACCGCGCAGGCGCTGGACCTCGGCGTGCGGGTCGGCGGGCGCGGCTTCGGCTTCGGGCTCTTCCGGCGCGGCTTCCGCCGGCACGATCCCGTGGCCGGCGAGGAACTCGCGCAGCTGGCCCTCGGGCAGGGCACCGGGGAAGCCGTCCACGGGCTGCCCGCCCTTGACCAGGATGATGGTCGGGATCGAGCGGATCTGGAATGCGCCGGCCAGCTGCTGCTCGCGGTCGACGTCGATCTTCGCCAGCACAAAGGCGCCGTTGTATTCGGCGGCCAGCTTTTCCAGGATCGGGCCCACCGTCTTGCATGGGCCGCACCATTCGGCCCAGAAGTCGATCAGCACCGGGACCTGCAGCGAACGTTCGAGGACTTCGGCCTCGAAATTGTCGGCGGTGGCGTCGAAGGCGTGTGGTTTGGCTGGCGTGGGGGACATGGTTCGATCCGTTCTGCGGTCAACCCGAGATTGTGCCAGTGCTTGCCGTTTGCAAGCCGTGGGGGCGAGGATGCCGGTTTTGCCGGGAACTGCGTGCATGGCGGGATCGACGGTCGGCTGGTCGACAGCTGCGATGCGCATCGCAGGCCTTGCCGCGGGCGCGTGCTTCGTGCTGGCGCTGGCGGGTTTCGGCGCCGCGCTCGAAGGCTACGACCATGCGGCCTGGCCGGTCGCCCTGCTGGGCGCGGCCGGGGTGCCGCGGGCGACCGCGTTCAACCTGCTGGGCTTCGTGCTGCCGGGGCTGCTGGCGGCGTCGGTCGCGGTGGCGCGTCGCGGCGGATTGCCGGCGACGGCGGGCCTGCCTGCGCGCCTGGGCTGGATGCTCGCGATGCTCGCCGCGCTGGCCTTCGCGGCGCAGGGTCTGCTGCCGCTCGATGCCGCCGGCCCGGATGCCGGCCGCGGCCGGCTGCATGGCGTCGCCTGGGGACTGTGGGGGATCGCCTTCGTCGCGGCCGTGGTGGCGCTGTCGGCGGCGGCGCTGGGTGCGCGCCGGCCGTGGCTGGCGCTGGGACACCTCGGCGCTGGCGCACTGGTGTTCCTGCCGGGCTGGCTGGCCGTCGGCGGGCTGCCCGCACCGCTGGCGCAGCGCATCGCGTGTCTCACGTGGTTCGCGTGGGTGGCCTGGGCCGGCTGGCGCGGCAGGGAACGGGCTGCCGGCTGAGTCCGCGCCTGCATGCTCAGCCGGTGCCGGCATCGATCACGCGATTGCGTCCTTCCGCCTTTGCCCGGTACAGCGCCGCGTCGGCGACCTCGAACAGGAGCTCCGGGGTCACGCCGTCGCGCGGGAAGGCGGCGACGCCGATCGACAGGGTCACCGGTCCGAGCGTGCGTCCGTTATGTTCGATGGTGCTCTGCGACACGGCCCGGCGTATGGCCGCCGCGCGCGCCACCGCGCTTTCCGCGCCGGCCTCGGGCATCACGATGGTGAACTCCTCGCCGCCGTAGCGGCAGGCGAGGTCCTCCACCCGCACCAGCGATGCGATGCTGCGGCCGACATGGGCGAGCACGGCATCGCCGGCGCTGTGGCCGTGGCTGTCGTTGAAGGCCTTGAAGTGGTCCACATCCAGTACCAGCAGGGCCAGCGGCAGGCGCTTGCGTTCGCAGCGCAGGGTTTCGCGCCGCAGGCTCTCCTCGAAGTAGCGGCGGTTGAACAGGCCGGTCAGCGGGTCGCGCAGCGACTGCTGGCGCAGCGTCTCGCGCAGCCGGAGGTTGGCGATGGCGATCGCCAGCTGCTCGCCCAGCAGTTCGATGATGGCGGCATCGTTGTCATCCTCGCCGCCGCCGGCGGGGCCGCTGGCGTGGAGCATGCCCAGGGTCTCGCCGTGGGCGGTCAGCGGAACGCAGAGGGTCGAGACGCCCGACATCGAGGCGCCGTGGTCGAGGTGGGCGCAGCGCACGTTGCCGGCTCCGCCGCTGAGGTGGTGCGGCTGGCCGCGGCGCAGCGCCCAGCAGTCGTCGGGCGGCATGGCATCGCTGCTGGCGATCGCGGGCTGGCCGAAGGCGGCCCTGCTTTCCAGGAAGTCGCGGGACGCGCGGGACAGGTAGCATTGCCCGCCCAGGTGCGGCAACAGCCGCTCGAAGGTCGCGGAAGTGAGCTCCATCGCTTCGTCGAGGTTCTGCGCGCTCTGCAGCATGCCGGTGTATTCGCTGAGCGCCCAGCGCTGCGCCGACAGCCGCTCGGTCAGGGCCTGGGAGCGCTGAAGGCCCTCGAGCGCCGCGCGGGTCTCGCGCTCGAGCCTCCGGTTGCGGCTGTTCTCGCGCGAGAGGCTGCTCAGAAGCGCCCACAGCGTCGCCAGCGACACCCCGAGGCTCAGCAGGATGAAGGACAACAACGCCGCGGCGTTGCGCGTGTTCACCGAGCGGCGCTGGGCGAGCAGGTCGAGCTCCTCCGCGCGCATTTCCTCGCAGAGCTGGTTGAAACGGTGCATGAGGTCCACGAGATCGGCTGCGCGCATGGCCCCCATCGCGGCGGCGGCCCCCTCCCGTTCCTGCAGGTCCAGGAGTTCCTGCATCCGCGCGACCTGTCGCGAGGACTGCTCATGGATCGCGCGTGCGCGCTCGTACTGGCTGGGGTTGTCACGGGTCGCTTCCGCCAGGTCGCGCGCGGCGCGCACGGCCTCCGGAGCCACGCGCTCGAATTCGCCGCGGAGCGCCCTGTGCGAAGTCAGGCGGTAGCCGCGCCCTGCCGCCTGGGCCGCGGTCAGCGTGGCACGGGCGGCTTCGATGCGCTCCAGCACGCGATAGCTCTGCTCCACGCGCTCGTTGCTGCCGGCCAGCAGGCGCACGCCGAAAACCGTCGCCGCGCCCACCCCGACGAGCAGGAGGAGCGCCAGGATCGAGAAGACCCTGCGGTAGGGACGCAGGCGTGACGGGTTCGACATCGGTGGGGCGGGATCGGGAAGTCGTAACCATTTATTATATGGCCGGACATGTGGTGGCCGCGTGGCGGCGGCGCGCGCCACGCGGTAGGCTTGTCGGCCCCTCGTTTTCGCGGCCTTCCGACGTGTCCGACCCCAGCGCAGCCCCCGAGCAGACCTCCTATCGACCCTCCGCCGTCGAGCGCACGGCCCAGGGCTACTGGGAGCAGTCGCGGGCCTGGGAAGTCACCGAGGATCCTGGCCGGCCGAAGTTCTTCTGCCTGTCGATGCTGCCGTACCCCTCCGGGGCGCTGCACATGGGGCATGTGCGCAATTACACGATCGGCGACGTGATCAGCCGCCACAAGCGCATGACCGGCCACAACGTGCTGCAGCCCATGGGCTGGGATGCCTTCGGCCTGCCGGCCGAGAACGCGGCGATCAAGAACCGCACCGCGCCGGCCAAGTGGACGTACGCGAACATCGACCACATGCGCGGCCAGCTGAAGATGCTGGGCTACGCCATCGACTGGTCACGCGAGTTCGCCACCTGCAGCCCGGACTACTACGTCCACGAACAGCGCATGTTCACCCGGCTGATGAAGAAGGGCCTGGCCTACCGCCGCAACGCGGTGGTGAACTGGGACCCGATCGACCAGACCGTGCTCGCCAACGAGCAGGTGATCGACGGCCGCGGCTGGCGCTCGGGCGCGCTGGTGGAGAAGCGCGAGATCCCGCAGTGGTTCCTGCGCATCACCGGTTACGCCCAGGAGCTGCTCGACGGCCTCGATACGCTCGATGGCTGGCCCGATCCGGTCAAGACCATGCAGCGCAACTGGATAGGCCGCAGCGAAGGCCTGGAGATCCAGTTCCGCGTCGACGGCGAGGACGCGCCGCTGTCGGTCTACACCACGCGCCCGGACACGCTCATGGGCGTGACCTTCATCTCCATCGCCGCCGAGCATCCGCTGGCGCTGAAGGCCGCGCAGGAGAACCTGAAGCTCGCCGCCTTCATCGACGAGCTGCGCAAGGGCGGCGTCTCCGAGGCCGAACTCGAGACCCAGGAAAAGCGCGGCATGGCCACCGGCCTGTGGGCGATCCATCCGGTCACCGGCGAGGACGTGCCCGTCTACGTCGCCAACTTCGTGCTGATGGGCTATGGCACCGGCGCGGTGATGGCGGTGCCGGCGCACGACCAGCGCGACTGGGAGTTCGCCAAGGCCTACGGCCTGCCGGTACGCCCGGTGATCGTGCCGCCGGCGGTGCGCGACGCATTGAACGAGGTGATCGGCGACGTCGCGCACGACGCCGATCCCTTCCAGGCCGCGCTGGCCGGCGGCAGCGTCGACGCCTACGACATGTCGGCCGCGGTGGCGGTGGTCCGTGACTACCTCGACGGCATCGAGCAGAGCGGCGCGTATACCGAGCGCGGCTACCTGATCAATTCCGGTGAATACAACGGCCTGGACTTCGACGCCGCGTTCGACGCCCTGGCCAAGCGCTTCGAGGCCGAGGGCAGCGGCAGCCGCAAGGTCAACTTCCGCCTGCGCGACTGGGGCGTGAGCCGCCAGCGCTACTGGGGCTGCCCGATCCCGGTGATCTACTGCCCGGCCTGCGGCGCGGTGCCGGTGCCCGAGGAGCAACTGCCGGTGCTGCTGCCCGAGGACGTGGCCGACGCCTTTGCTTCGGGCGTGGTGCAGTCGCCGATCAAGGCCGACCCCGAGTGGCGCAAGACGACCTGCCCCGATTGCGGTGGCGCCGCCGAGCGCGAGACCGACACCTTCGACACCTTCATGGAGTCGAGCTGGTACTACGCGCGCTACACCTCGCCGGGCGCGGCCGACATGGTCGACGGACGCGCGAAGTACTGGACGCCGGTGGACCAGTACATCGGCGGCATCGAGCACGCGATCCTGCACCTGCTGTATTTCCGCTTCTACCACAAGCTCCTGCGCGACGAAGGCCTGGTGGACAGCGACGAGCCGGCGGTGAACCTGCTCACGCAGGGCATGGTGGTCGCCGACACCTACTACCGCGAGGACAACAAGGGCGCGAAGGAGTGGTTCAACCCGGCCGAGGTTGAGGTCGAGCGCGACGAGCGCGGCCGCGTCACCGGCGCGCGCCTGGCGTCCGACGGCCAGCCGGTGCACGTGGGCGGCACCGAGAAGATGTCGAAGTCGAAGAACAACGGGGTCGACCCGCAGGCCATGGTCGATCGCTACGGCGCCGACACCGTGCGCCTGTTCTCGATGTTCGCCTCGCCGCCGACGTTGTCGCTGGAGTGGAACGAGGCCGGCGTGGAGGGCATGGCGCGCTTCCTGCGTCGCTTCTGGCGCCTGGTCCATGACCACGCCGCGGCCGGCCCCGCCCCCGGCACGGTTCCGGCCACGCTGACCCCGGAGCAGAAGACCCTCCGTCGCCACCTCCACGAGACCATCCAGAAGGTCAACGACGACTACGGCCGCCGCCACAGCTTCAACACCGCGATCGCCGCGCTGATGGAACTGCTCAACAACGTCGCGAAGTTCGATGACGCCAGTGACACCGGCCGTGCCGTGCGCCACGAGGCGCTGGAAGCGATGGTGCTGATGCTCAACCCGGTCACCCCGCACGCCTGCCACGCGCTGTGGCAATTGCTGGGCCATGCCGAACAGGTGGTGGACGACGTGCCGTTCCCGATTGCCGATCCCGCCGCCCTGGTCCGCGACGCGGTGACGCTGGCGGTGCAGGTCAACGGCAAGCTGCGCGGCACGATCGAGGTCGCAGCGGATGCCGCGCGCGAGGCCATCGAGGCCCAGGCGCTGGCCGAGCCCGGCGTCGCTCGCGCGCTCGAAGGGCTCACTGTGCGCAAGGTGATCGTGGTGCCAGGCAAGATCGTGAACGTGGTTGCCGGCTGAGTCAGCGTTTCGCGCAGGGTTCCCGGGTCAGCGTGCGCCTGGCCAGGGGCTTGCCGGCCTTCGACACCAGGGTCACCGTCAGGCCGTCGCCGGCCCAGGAACCGGTGTTCGCTTCGCCTTCGTGTGTGCTCGCCTTGCGCCACGGCTTGGTCGGCTTGCCGGGGCCGTTGATCGTGAGCTGCGCCGGCAGCGGCTCGTCCGCCGGCAGGCGCCAGCGAACCGCCACCACCTTTGGCGGCGGGCAGGCGGTGCGGGCAGGGATGATTTCCAGCTCTGCGCCCCGCGGCGAGCACGCGGCAAGCGTCAGCAGCGCCAGCGAGAGGGACAGGCCGCGGAGGGCACCGGTCGCGGTCATGGCAGTTGCGCCTCGAATCCGTCCTTCAGGTTCGCGCGCGCGGCTGCGGTCATGCCCTTCGCCATCACCGAATCGGGCTTGCGCGCGTAGTCCATGCCCATGGCAGCCCCGGCCCGGCGGCTGAAGTCGAAGTAGGCATGTTCGATCCCCGCCTCGTACGCCAGTTCCGCGGGCAGCTGCCAGGGAAAGACGACGCCCCTTTCGGCCGGCCAGGTGGCGTCCCCCCGGCCGCGGATCAGCACCCAGGGCGGCTGCTGGCTGCGCGGGGGCTTGCCGTCGACGAAACCGAGCTCCGTCCACGAGGAACTGAGCCCGGGCAGGTGATCGCCGAAGAACAGCAGCAGGAAGGGACGGTTGCGCCGCTGCAGGAAGTCCAGCAGGCGTGCGAACTGGGCGTCCGCGTTGCCCAAGTGGTAGAGCACGTTGCGCAGCTCTGCGTGGGTCTGTTGAGACAGGCCTTCGGGCATCTCGATCCTCTGCCAGGCGTCCATGTGACGGAGCTTCAGCGGATCCTTGTAGGGGCCGTGGTTTTCCATGCTGATCGCGAACGCGAACAGCGGATCCTCGCTGGACTCGAGTTCACCGATCAGGAGGTCGGTCATGGATTCGTCCGAGTACCAGTTGCCATCCTTGAACCCGCTGCCGCGGAAGTCGCGCGAGGTGATGAACTTCTGGAAGCCGATCGGCTTGTAGGCATTCGCGCGGTTGTAGAACGAACCCTGGTGACCATGGATGGCCACGGTCCGGTAGCCGGCGTCGCGGGCCAGCAACTTGGGCAGACTGGGCGTGGGACGAAGATCCAGCCCCGCGTACGGGAAGCCGATGTCGGGGAAGGCGCGGTAGGGCATCCCGGTGAGGATCTCGAACTCGGTCTTGATCGTGCCGCCGCCGTAGGCGGGCACGCTCATCGAGCCGCCGTGGCCGGCCTCGATCCAGGTGCGCACGTTCGGAATGGAATCTGCCGGCGCGTCCATGCGCTTGACGATCCTGGGATCGAAGAAGGATTCGCTGAGGATCACCACGATGTCCGGACGCTGGCCGGCCAGTGGCCGGTCACCCGGGCCGGCGGACGGGGCCGCCGGCAGCTGGGCGAACGCCTTGTGCAGGGCCGCCGTGTCGACCTCGAAACTGCGCATGACCCGCTTCAGGTGCGTCTGGACCAGGTGGGCCATCAGGCCCGAATGCAGGATCGCCGGCATTTCCGTGAAGCGGGCGCGCTGCGGGCCCTCCTGCAGGTAGAGCGCTGGCCAGGGCCACCTCGCGGAAACCAGCGAGGCGGATCCCGCGACCAGCAGGGCCAGCAATACGAACCTGGCCGGCCCCAGATGGCGGAACCACGGTTTCTCTCGCCAGGCGACCAGGGCCAGCACCAGCAGCCCCGCGACGAGCATGGTCCAGAACCTGGCGGGGCTTTCGACATAGGCCCAGAACAGGGCAATGCCGCCCCGGTCCATGCCGGTCAGGAAGTAGGCGTCTTCGAGGACGAGCGGGCTTTCGATGGTCGCAAGCTTGATTTCCGACACCCGGTACAGCACCGCCTGCAGGGCCAGGCCGGCCAGAAAGGAAAACAGCAGCCGGCGCGTGGCGATGAAAACCGCGAGCAGCGCGAGGAGGCCTGGCAGGGCATTGGCCGCGATCGTGGCGGGGCTGCGATAGGCATCGGCGGCGACCCCGATGGAGGCCCGATCCAGCTGCCAGGCGCCGAGCGCGAAAAGCAGGGGGAGCAGCACGGACAGGAAGCAGCGCAGGAACGTCGCGAGGGGCGCGCTCCGACTACCTGCCGTACCTATGGTCACCACGCTGCACTCTCCGGTCGATTGCGCCGCCGGCGCATTGTAATGATTCTGTCATGGAGGCTGACCAGGGCGCGCGTTCGCTGTTGATAGCCGGCGGCGTGTCGTACACACTTCGACGCCATGAACCGACGCCTGCCCCTGTTCCTCGCCGTCCTGGTCCTGCTGCTGCAGGGGTGCGGTTTCCAGCTCCGCCAGCCGCTGGCGCTGCCGCCCGACCTTGCCGGCGTCCAGGTGGTTGCCCGCAATCCCTACAGCCCGCTGGCACAGTCGCTCACGCGCTCGCTCGAGCGCGCCGGTTTCGAGGTGCCCGAACGCCATCGCGAGGGCGTGGCCGTGTTGAGGATCCTGTCCGAACGCTGGGATTCGCAGGCGATCAGCGTCGACCAGTACGGTCGTGGCCAGGAGTTCAGCCTGCGCTACGCCTCGGTGTTCATGCTCGAGGGTATTGACGGCGAAGAACTGGTTCCCGAGCAGGTGATCGAGCTGTCGCGCGACTATGTCTCGCTGCCCAACAACTCCACCGGCTCAGAGAGCGAACGCGAGATGCTGTCGCGCGAGCTGCAGCGCGATATGGCCGCGGCCGTGCTGCGCCGGATCGATGCCGTGAACCGGGCCCGGGCCCAGGACGAGGCTCCGGCGGCAGGCGATGACGCCGCCGCGCCCGATGGCCCGTGAGCTGAGCCCCGAGCAACTGGCCGGGGGGCTGTCCCGCGGCCCGCTGGCCCCGATCTACCTGATCGCCGGCGCCGAGCCCCTGCGGGTGCTCGAATGCGCCGACGCGATCCGCGCGGCGGCACGTGAACAGGGCTATGCCGAGCGCGAGGTGTTCGAGGTCGAGGGCCGCGACATCGACTGGGACGGCCTCGAGGCCAGCCTGCGCGCGCCCAGCCTGTTCGCCGCCCGCCGCCTGATCGAAGTCCGCCTGCCGACTTCGAAGCCGGGCAAGCAGGGCGCGGAAGTCATCACCGGCTACTGCACGCAGCCGCCGCCCGACACCTGCCTGCTGGTTACCGGCGGCGAGTGGAGCCGCAAGCACGGCGGCAAGTGGAGCGAGGCGATCGCCGCCGCCGGTGCCATCGCCGTGGCCTGGCCGGTCAAGCCGCACGAGCTGCAGGGCTGGCTGGAGGCGCGCCTGCGCCGCCAGGGCGTGCGCGCCGACGCCGCGGCCGTGCAGCTGCTGGTGGAGCGGGTGGAGGGCAACCTGCTCGCCGCCGCCCAGGAGATCGACAAGCTGGCCCTGCTCGCCGCCGGCGAAACCCTGGACGCGCCGCGGATGCAGGCCCTGGTGGCCGATGCCGCGCGCTACGACGTCTTCCGCCTGGTCGATTCCGCGCTGAATGGGCAGGGCGCGCAGGCCGTGCGCATGCTCGCCGGGTTGCGCGCCGAGGGCGAGGCCGTGCCCGCGCTGATGGGCATGGTGGTGATGGAACTGCAGCGCACCGCGGCGCTGGCGCGGGTCAAGGCCCGCGGCGGCAACCTGGGCGCGGAGTTCAAGGCGCAGCGGATCTGGGACGCCAAGGAAGCGGCCTATCGCCGCGCCCTGGAGCGGCATCCGGCCACGCGCTGGGAGCGCTTCGTGGCCGTGGCCGGCGAGGTCGACCGCGTCGCCAAGGGCCGCGGCGCCGGCGATGAATGGCTGCTGCTGGAGCGCCTGCTGCTGGCCGTCGCCGACCCGCGCGCCATGCCGCTGCTGGCGGCATGAGCCTGCTGGCCTGCTACGGCGGCAGTTTCGACCCGGTGCACCTGGGCCATCTGGCGGTGGCGCTGGCCGTGCGCGATGCCCTGGATGCCGAAGTGGCGCTGGTGCCGGCCGCGGATCCGCCGCACAAGGATGCGACCCACGCCGATGCCGGCGACCGCGTGCGGATGCTCGAACTCGCGGCCGGAGGCGAGACAGGGCTGCACGTGGACACCCTGGAACTTGATCGCGAGGGCCCCTCGTACACGGTCGACACCCTGCGCCTGCTGCGGGCGCGCCAGGGACCGCACCGGCCCATCGCCTGGGTGGTGGGCGGGGACTCGCTGCTGCAGCTCGACCGCTGGCACCGCTGGCGGGAAATCTTCGCTCATGGCCATGTCCTCGCGGTGGCCCGGCCGGGATCGCCGCTCGGCATCGACGATGTCGCCGAACGTGCGCCGGCCGTCGAGCGCCAGGTCGGCTTCCGCCGCCGGCCGACCGCGGCGCTTGCGGACTCGCCCGCGGGCGGGTTCGCGGTGCTGGATCTGCCCGAACTGCGCCCCGAATCCTCGACCGAAGTCCGCCAGCGGATCGCCACCGGCGGCGACTGGGCGGCGATGCTGCCGCCGGCCGTGGCCGGATTCATCCGCGAACGCCGGCTCTACGGATACGGGGCCGCCCCGGAGCCTTCGCTATAATCCCCAGCCACGCCTACGAGTCCGTCGCCCTTGACCAGCCAAGCCCAAGTCATCAAGACCAGTCTGCCCAGCCCGCCGCCCGCGGTCGACGTGCTGCTTTCCAACGTCATGGAGGCCGTCGCCGAGCTCAAGGCGGTCGACGTCGTCGAGATCGACGTGCGCGGCAAGACCAGCGTCTGCGACTTCATGGTGATCGCCTCGGGCACTTCGACCCGGCACGTCAAGTCGATCGCCGACGAAGTCGTGCGCTTCGCCAAGCGCCTGGACTACCAGCCGCTGGGCGTCGAGGGCGAGCGCGAGGCCGAGTGGGTACTGGTCGACCTGGGCGACGTCGTGGTCCACGTGATGCTGCCGCGCGTGCGCGAGTTCTATGCGCTCGAGCGTCTGTGGACGGTGGGTGACCAGCCGCCGGGCGAAGACGACGACGACGCCCGCGACGCGGGCTGAGGCCGTCGGTGAAGGCGCGCCTGGTCGCCGTGGGCGAGCGCCCGCCGGGCTGGGTCGCCGAGGGCTTCGCGGAATACCGCAAGCGGCTGTCGCACTGGCTGCCGCTGGAACTGGTGGAGATCACGCCCGGCCTGCGAGGCAAGGGCCGCGATGCCGCGCGCGCGACCAGCGACGAGGGCCAGCGGGTGCTGGCGGCGCTGCCGCGCGACGTGCACGTGGTGGCGCTGGACGGGCGTGGCCGCGCCTGGGATTCCGAGCAGCTGTCGGGCCGGCTGGAGCACTGGCGCGGCCAGGGGCGTGACCTGGCCTTCCTGGTCGGCGGGCCCGAAGGCCACGCCGACGAGGTGCTGGCCCGTGCCGACGAAACCTGGTCGCTGGGCCCGCTGACCTTGCCACACATGCTGGTGCGGCTGGTGCTGGCGGAGCAGCTCTACCGCGCCGCGGCGCTGCTCGCCAACCACCCCTACCACCGCGCTTGAGCGCTGCGGCGCTCAGCCCCGGTCGAGGCTGAACTGGACGGGCACCAGGCCGATCGCCTGCACCGCGTGGCCGTCGCGCATCGCCGGCTGGAACCGCCAGTGGCGCAGGACGTGGCGGCGCGCCGCCTCGTCGAGCTGGCGGTAGCCGCTGCCGGTCTCGACCGAAACCTCGAGCGGGCGGCCGTCGACGCCGACCAGGACCTGCAGCACCACCGTGCCCTGGTGACCCGAACGCAGCGCCTCGCGCGGGTAGGGCGGCGCGCTGGCTTTGGCGTAGGCGAGGCGGACGCCGCTGACCGGCCCGGAAGAAGGTGCGACCGCGACCTCGCCCGGCCCGGCATCCACCACCGGCGGCGCGTGATCGGCGGCGACGTTGCCGCCGTCGATCACGGGCGGCGCGACCGGGCTGCGATCCGGGACCACGGCACGCCGGACGGTCGTCGCGGGCGTGGGAGGCGTGGCCGCGGGCTGCACCGGCACCACGTCCGGCGGCGGAGGCGGCGGCACGGGCCTGGGTTCAAACCACTCGGCTTCGATGCCTCGGGGGCCGCTGGGCGCGGTGGCGGGGCGACTGAGGGGCGCGAGCATCAGCAGCAGTGCGGCGCCGTTGAGCAGCAGGGCGCCGGCGATTCCGGCGATGCGCACCGGATCCATGCGGTGCGCATCGTCATGCGACGACTGGCGCGCATGCAGGGCGGGGGACGGACTGCGGACTTCGGGCTGCAGGACCATGGACCATCTCCTCGTTGTACCGGCACGGTGCCGGGTGCATGGGCGCCAACGTGCGACCGGCGGTCGCGGGGTTGTCAGCGTCCGAGTTCGAACACTACATCAAGGTTTGCGGTGAGGGTGTTCTCGCCGGGGGCCACGGGGGTCGAACCGCTGTCCATGGCCGCCGCACGCATGGCGTACATCGGCTGCGGGGGCTGGAAGCCGCCGCCCTCGCTGATGCTGACGATGCGGCGCACGCGCAGGCCCAGGGTCTTGGCATACATGTCGGCGCGGCCGCGAGCCTGCTCCAGGGCCTTGCGCCGGGCCTCGTCGTAGACGGCCTCAGGCTGATCGATGCCGAAGCTGGGGCCGTTGACGTTGTTGGCGCCACTGGCGACCAGGGCGTCGAGCACTTCGCCCAGCTTGGCGATGTCGCGCACCTTCAGGTTCACGGTGTTGCTGGCGCTGTAGCCGGTGATCCGCGGTTCCTCGTTGTCGACGTGGCGGTAGGTCGGGTGGATGTTGATGCCGCTGGTCTGGACGTCCCGGTCGGCGACGCCGGCGGCGCGGATCGCGTCCATCACCTGCTTCATCTTGGCGGCGTTCTCGCGCATGGCGGCGCCCGCGTCCGCGGCCTGGGTGACCACGCCGGCCGACGCGGTGGCGATGTCGGGCGCGCGGCTGGCTTCGCCCTGGGCCGATACCGACAGCAGGGTGCCGTCGCTGATCGCCTGGGCGGCAGGAGTCTGCGCGGATGCGGTCATGGTGAGGCTCCCGAGCGTGAGAAGGAGGGAAAGGGCGGCGACGGACGCCGTGCGCTGGATGGCGTGGGTCATGGAAGTCTCCTGGAAAGGGCGAGGGGAAGGGTCGAGCCGGGGGAGTGAACGGGTCGTGAGCCGGAACGGGGTTATGGGCGCGGCTCGAAGGATTGCGGCGGCATCGGCACGGTATCCTTCGGCCATGCTTCATCTCGCCTCCAAATCGCCGCGCCGGCGCGAGCTGCTCGCGCGCCTGGGACTCGACTTCGGCGTGCTCGACGTCGACATCCCCGAGCAGCGGGAGCCGGGGGAGTCGCCGGAAGGCTACGTCGCCCGCGTCGCACGGGAAAAGGCTGGCGCGGGCCTGCTGCGCGTGGTCGCCGTGCCCGGCGCCGTCGTGCTGGGTTCGGACACCGAGGTGGTGCTCGACGACGAGGTCTTCGGCAAGCCGGCCGACGCCGACGAGGCGGCGGCGATGCTGCGGCGCCTGTCCGGCCGCACCCACCGGGTGCTGACCGCGGTCTCGCTGGTGTCCGCGGGGCGCGAGGCTTCGGCCATGGTGACCAGCGAAGTGGAGTTCGCGGCCCTGTCCGATGACGACATCGCCGAGTACGTCGCCAGCGGCGAGCCCATGGGTCGCGCCGGCGCCTACGCCATCCAGGGGGGCGCCGAGCGCTTCGTCCGCCGCCTGTCCGGCAGCTACTCCGGCGTCATGGGCCTGCCGCTGCACGAGACCGCGGCGCTGCTGCAGGGCTTCGGCATCCACGCGCGCACGCCGCGCGCGGGCGGCGGCGCATGAGCGAGGAGATCCTGGTCAACGTCACCCCGCGCGAGACCCGCGTGGCGGTGGTCGAGAACGGCATGCTCCAGGAGCTGCACATCGAGCGCGGCTGGAGCCGCGGCGTGGTCGGCAACATCTACAAGGGCCGGGTGCAGCGGGTGATGCCCGGCATGCAGGCGGCCTTCGTCGACATCGGCCTGGAGCGCGCGGCCTTCCTGCACGCCAACGACGTGCTGCGCCCCGGGCGCGCCGACGATCTGGCGGTCGAGGATCCGGCCGGCGGACCGCTCCCGGCACCGGCGCAGCCCGCGCCGCAGGCCACGCCGCCGATCGGCGAACTGCTGCGCGACGGCCAGGAGGTCGTGGTGCAGGTGGTCAAGGATCCGATCGGCACCAAGGGCGCGCGCCTGACCACCCAGATCAGCATCCCCTCGCGCTACCTGGTGCTGTTGCCGCAGTCGAAGGTGATCGGGGTCTCGGCGCGGATCGAGGACGAGGCCGAACGCACCCGGCTCAAGTCGCTGGTGGGCGAACTCGCCCTGGCCGGCGGCCACGGCTACATCGTGCGCACGAATGCCGAAGGCCAGCCCGCCGAAGCGCTGGCGGAGGACGTGGCCTACCTGGCACGGGCCTGGGCCCTGGTCGAGCGCGGCGTCGCCGCGGCGCGCGTGGGCGCCTGCGTCTACGAGGACCTGAGCCTGCCGATGCGCGCGGTGCGCGACCTGATGCGCCGCGACGTGGAAAAGGTCAAGGTCGATTCGCGTGAGACCTGCGACCGCCTGAAGGCCTTCGCCGCGCAGTACATGCCCGGGCTGGCCGAGAGGATCGAGCACTACAGCGGCGCGCGCCCGGTGTTCGACCTCTACGGCGTCGAGGACGAGATCGGCCGCGCGCTGGAGAAGGAGGTGCCGCTGAAGTCCGGCGGCTACCTGGTGATCGACCAGACCGAGGCCATGACCACGGTCGACGTCAACACCGGCTCCTTCCTCGGCCAGCGCAACCTCGAGGAGACGGTGTACCGCACCAACCTGGAAGCCGCGCAGGCGGTGGCGCGGCAACTGCGGCTGCGCAACCTCGGCGGCATCATCATCATCGACTTCATCGACATGGTGGATCCCGAGCACCGCCGCCAGGTGCTGCGGACGCTGGAGAAATCGCTGGCGCGCGACCACGCCAAGACCACGGTCTACGACTTCTCGCCGCTGGGCCTGGTGGAGATGACGCGCAAGCGCACGGTCGAGAGCCTGGAGCGCCAGCTCAGCGAGACCTGCCACGAGTGCGGCGGCCGCGGCATGCTCAAGACCGCGGAAACGGTGACCTACGAGGTGTTCCGCGAAGTGGTGCGCGCGGTGCGACAGTTCGACGCCGAGCGGCTGCTGGTGATCGCCTCGCCCAAGGTGGTGGCGCGGATCACCGAGGAGGAGTCGGTGGCGGTGGCCGAGCTGGAGGAGTTCCTCGGCAAGTCGATCCGCTTCCAGGCCGACGAGCAGTACCTGCAGGAGCAGTTCGATGTCGTCCTGCTCTGAACCCCGCGCGCGGCGCGCGGGCGATTGATGGCGGCCCGGCTGCGCCGCGGCCTGCGTCGCGCGCGGCGCGGCGCCTGGTACGTGATCGCCATCGGCCTGGTGCTGATGGCGCTGGGCGCCGGCATCACCAGCCAGCTGCTGCCGCTGGCCGAGCGCCACCCCGACCGCATCGCACAGTGGCTGGGCGAACGCGCCGGCCGGCCGGTGTCCTTCGATGGCCTGCGGACGGAATGGACGCGGCGCGGACCGCTGCTGCGCCTGGAAGGCCTGCGGATCGGGGAAGGCGAGCACGCGATCCCCATCGGTGCCGCCGAGGTGCTGGTGGCGCAGTACGCCGGCCTGCTGCCGGGGCGCTCGTTCACCGAGCTGCGGCTGCGCGGTCTTGAACTGACGCTGGAGCGCAGCGACGACGGCCGCTGGCAGGTGCGCGGCCTGCCGGGCGAGACCCAGTCCGACGGCGATCCCTTCGCCGCGCTGGAGGGCCTGGGTGAACTGCAGGTCATCGACGGCGTGCTGGCGGTGGAGGCACCGGGCATCGGCGTGCAGGCGCGCCTGGACGAGGTCGACGTGCGCCTGCGCGTGGATGGCGACCGCGTGCGCGCGGCGGCGCGGGCCTGGATGGTGCCGGGCGTGTCGCCGCTGGACATCACCGCCGAGTTCGACCGCGCCAGCGGTGACGCCAAGGCCTGGCTGGCGCTGCGAAGGGCGGACCTGTCCGCCTGGTCGGAGTTGCGCGCAGGTGGCGTCGGGCCGCTGGCAGGTGCCGGACGGGTCGAGACCTGGGTGGACCTGCGGGGCTACCGCGTTGCCTCTGTGACGATGCGCGGTGAGATTCAGGACCTGCGCATGCACGGGCCCGCCCGCGACGCAGCGCCGCCGCGCGAGGTGGATCTCGGCGAGCTCGGACTGGACGCGCGCTGGGCAGCGGTCGATGGCGGCTGGCGCCTCGACGCGCCACGCTTGCGCCTCGGCGCCGGGCAGGACGCCCAGGTGCTCGACGGCCTGCTGCTGGCCGGCGGCGCGCGCAGGGCCCTGGTGGCCGAGCGCATCGATGCGGGCGCGCTGCTGGCGCTGGCGCCGCTTGTGCCCGCGATGCCCGAGGCGCTGGCCCGCTGGTTGGCCGCGGCCCGGCCCGGCGGCGTGTTGCACGGGGTGGAGGTCGTGGGCGAGGCCGGCGGCGCGCTGCGCGCGGATGCGCGGATCGAGGAATTCGGTTTCGCCGTGCTCGGCGAGGCGCCGGGCGTGCGCGGTCTGTCCGGCAACCTGCGCGGCGATGCGCAGGGCCTGGTGTTCACGCCCGACCCCGAGGCCAGGGTCGTCGTCGACTGGCCGATGGGCTTCGGCCCCCCAGCGCACGAAGTGCGGCTGCGCGGCGAGGTGGTGGCCTGGCAGGACCCTTCGGGCTGGAAGGTGCGCACGCCGGCGCTGCGGATCGACGGCGACGGCTACGGAGCCGACGTGCGCGGGGGAATGCTGTTCCAGGGCGATGGCAGCCTGCCCGGGATCGACCTCGCGGCTGAACTCGACGAGGCACGCGTACCCATCGCGAAACGATTCTGGATCCGCCACCTGATGCCGGAGGAAGCCGTCGAATGGCTGGATTCCGCACTGGTGGACGGACGGGTGCTCGAGGGCCGGGCGGTGGTCTCCGGTGACCTCGATGACTGGCCCTTCAGCGCCGAGGGGCGCAACGCCGGCAAAGGACTCTTCCATGCCGCGGCGAGGATCGAGGACGGCGTGGTTCGCTTCGACCCGGGCTGGCCTGCGGCCGTCGACCTCGATGCACGCGTCGACTTCGTCGCCGACGGCTTCCGGGTGGACGGCAGTGCGCGCCTGGGCGAGGTGCCGGTGTCCTCGCTGCGCGCCGGGATCGCCAGTTTCGGAGACGCGCCGCTGCGGGTGGATGCGACGTTCGCCGCCGACGCCACGCCGGTGCTGGCGCTGCTGCGCGCAAGCCCGCTGCGCGAAGGGCGAGAGGAGATCCTCGACGGCCTGGCTGCGTCCGGGCCGCTGCGGGCGAGCTTCGGGATGGTGCTCCCCCTGGGCAGCGATGACGCCGGAGACGGCCTGCGGGTCGATGGTCGCGTCGATCTCGCCGGGGCGCGGCTGGAAGAAACCCGCTGGAAGATCGCCTTCGACGATGTGCGTGGCGAGGCCCGCTACGGCCAGTCCGGCTTCATCGCCGATGGCCTGCGTGTGCGCCACGACGGCCAGCCGGGATTGCTGTCGCTGCGTGCCGGCGATGGTCACGTGCAGGCGCGCGGCATGGCCTTCGAAGCCGCACTCGAGGCGGAGCTGGACTCGTCCGAGCTGGCGGCGCGTGCGCCGGAGCTGGCCTGGCTGGGTGCGCGGCTGGAGGGACGTTCGGCCTGGACGCTGGCGTTGGGCCTGCCCGAGGACGCCGATGCCGACGGTGCCGGTGGGCTCCTGCAGCTTCGCTCGGACCTGGTGGGCACGCGGCTGTCGCTGCCCGAACCGCTGGGCAAACCGGCCCCGGAACCGTTGGCCGCGCGCATCGACCTCAAACTGCCCCTGGGCGAGGACGACATCGACGTGGTGCTGGGCGATCGCGTCGCCCTGCGCGCGCGCAGCCGCAACGGTCAGACCGGGGTGTTGGCGGTGCTCGGCAGCGACCGTGTCGACGCGGCACCTCCGGCATCGGGCATCCGCATCGCCGGCCGCACGCCGGTACTGGATGCGATGGAGTGGGCCGGCCTGTTCGGCGGTTCGAGCGGGAACGAAGGCCTGGCGCTGCGCGGAATCGACCTGGTCGTGGACCGGCTGCAGCTGCTTGGAGCGGCGTTCCCGGGAACGCGGGTGGTCGCGCGGCCCGGGCGCGCGGGCACCCGCGTCGTACTGCAGGGCGAGTCCCTGGCGGGCACGCTTTCGATCCCGCAGGCCGGGGGCGAGGCGTTGTCGGCGGACTTGCAGCGCCTGTACTGGCGCAGCGCCAATGCCGGCACGGCGGATGCCGAAGCCGCTGCGGCCGCCGCCAAAGACGATGCAGCCGTTGCCACGCCGGCGGACGACGGCATCGACCCCGCATCGATCCCGCCGCTGGCCATCGTGGTCGAGGATCTGCGCGTGTCCGACGCGCCGCTGGGGCGGATGGAGTTGCGCACGCGACCGGTTGCTGACGGGCTCGAGGTCGAGTCGATGCAACTGCGCTCGCCGAAGCAGTCGATCGACGTCGGCGGGTCATGGCAGGGCCGCGGAGACCGCGCCCGCACCCGCCTGCAGGTGGCGGTGGACAGCCGTGACTTCGGCGCGCTGATGGCCGGACTCGGCCTGGGCGAGCGCGTGGACGGTGGCGCGGGCACGGCGCATTTCGAAGGCACCTGGCCCGGTTCGCCCGCCGGCTTCAGGCTGGGCGAGCTCGAGGGCAGCCTGGCACTGGCGGTGAAGGACGGTCGCCTGCTCGAGGTCGAGCCCGGCGCGGGCCGCCTGCTTGGCCTGCTCAGCGTGGCCGAACTGCCGCGGCGGCTGATGCTGGATTTCCGCGACTTCTTCTCGCGCGGCTTCGTGTTCAACCGCATCGGCGGCACGCTGCGCTTCGGCGACGGCATGGCGAGCGGCGAAAACGTGGTCATCGACGGCGCGGCTGCCGAGATCCACGTGCGCGGCAGCGCCGACCTGCGCGCGCAGACCTATGACCAGGTGATCGAGGTGCTGCCGCGTACCGGTGGCCTGCTGACCGCGGTCGGCGCGATCACGGCCGGGCCGGTCGGTGCCGCGGTGGGCGCGGTGGCGAACGCGGTGTTCGAGAAGCCGCTGGGGCGCATGGGCGCGCGCACCTACCACGTGACCGGGCCCTGGAAGGATCCGAAGGTGGTGGTCGAGGGGCGCGAGCTTCCGGCTACGGTGCCGGAGCCCGGCAGGAGCCCCGGCGCCGATGCCGATGGTGCGGACGATGCCGGCACCGGTATCCCCCGGCGGCCTTGATCCCCGCGTTCGCGCCCGCACCTCATTCGAATGACTTTCCGCAGGATCCAGCCATGACCCGAACCCTGGAAATCGCCCAGTCGCGCCTGCTGCTGCCCGCCGGCCTCGACGGCACCGGCCTGGAGCGCGCCTTCGGCACCCTGCTGGGCCCGGGCATCGACTTCGGCGACATCTATTTCCAGCACGCGCGGCGCGAGAGCTGGACGGTCGAGGACGGCATCGTCAAGGACGGCGCGCATTCGATCGAGCAGGGCGTGGGCGTGCGCGCGATCAGCGGCGAGAAGACCGGCTTCGCCTACGCCGACGACATCAACGCCGACTCGCTGCTGTCGGCGGCCGGTTCGGCGCGCGCGATCGCGCGCAGCGGTGCCGAGCATCGCGTGCAGGCGCTGGTGCCGGCGGGGGCGCGTTCGCTGTACCCGGCCGAGGATCCGGTCGACGGCATGGCCAACGACGCCAAGGTCGAGGCCCTGCGCCGCGTCGATCGCCTGCTGCGTGCCGCTGACCCGCGGGTGAAGCAGGTGATGGTCAGCCTGTCCGGCGGTGTCGACACTATCTTCGTGGCGCGCTCGGACGGCGTGGTCGCCGGCGACGTGCGCCCGCTGGTGCGGCTCAACGTGCAGGTGATCGTGGAGCAGGACGGGCGGCGTGAAAGCGGCTACGCCGGCTACGGCGGGCGCTACTCGTACGAGGAACTGCTCGGCGACGGGCGCCCGGAGAAGTTCGCGCGCGAAGCCCTGCGCCAGGCCCTGGTCAATCTCGAGGCGATCGATGCGCCGGCCGGCGTGATGCCGGTGGTGCTCGGCAGTGGCTGGCCCGGCGTGCTGCTGCACGAAGCGGTCGGCCATGGCCTGGAGGGCGACTTCAACCGCAAGGGCACCAGCACCTACGCCGGCCGCATGGGCCAGCGCGTGGCCGCGCCGGGCGTCACCATCGTCGACGACGGCACGCTCGACAACCGCCGCGGTTCGCTCAACGTCGACGACGAGGGCACGCCCACGCAATGCACCACGCTGATCGAGGACGGCGTGCTCACCGGCTACATGCAGGACACGCTCAACGCGCGCCTGATGGGCGTGGCGCCGACCGGCAACGGCCGCCGCGAATCATTCGCTCACCTGGTGATGCCGCGAATGACCAATACCTACATGCGCGCCGGCCAGGACGATCCCGCCGACATGATCCGCTCGGTGAAGAAGGGCCTGTACGCGGTCAACTTCGGCGGCGGCCAGGTCGACATCACCAACGGCAAGTACGTGTTCTCGGCGACCGAGGCCTACCTGATCGAGGACGGCAAGGTGACCGCGCCGGTGAAGGGCGCCACCCTGATCGGCAACGGCCCGGAGACGATGCAGAAGGTGCGCATGGTCGGCCACGACATGGCGCTCGACGACGGCGTCGGCACCTGCGGCAAGGACGGCCAGAGCGTGCCGGTGGGCGTGGGCCAGCCTTCGCTGTTGGTCGAGGCGATCACCGTGGGCGGCACCAAAGCGTGAGGAACGCCGGTGCCGTGGGAGCTGTGGAAGCTCTGGAAGCTGTTGGAACTGTGGGAGCGGCTATACCCGCGATCGGATCTGCAGGCGGTGCGGGGATCGCGGCTATAGCCGCTCCCACAAGGCACGGTGGCTCAGGCGGGCTGGTCGAGCAGGGCGCGGATTTCGCGGTACAGCTCGCGGAACGAGCGCGGCGGCTTGTTGGCCTTGCGCTCGGCATGGGTGTTGCGCACCAGCTGGCGGATGCGCTGGCTGTCGGCGCCCGGGAACTGGTCCATCAGTTCCGACAGCGCCGCGGCGCCGTCCTCGCCCAGCAGCCGCTCGCGCCACTGCTCGGCCAGGTGCAGGCGCGCGGTGTCCAGGCGCGCGGCCTCGCCATCGGTGTCGAGCGCGTCGCGCAGGGCGTCCAGCGCCTCCTCGTCCTCGCGGCGCAGCTGCTTGGCCAGGAACGCGACCTCGCGCTTGCGCGCGATGTGCGAGCTGATGCGCCGGGCCTGGGCGATGAAGGGCAGCAGGTGCTCGCCCAGCGGCAGCTTGGCCAGCCGGCCCGGGTCGAGCTCGACCAGGACTTTCGCCAGGTCCAGCACGTCCAGCGCCTCGCGGCGCTGCGCGCTGCGGCTGGGACCGAGGAATTCGCCGGTGTCTTCGTCCTTGCCGCGCATGTCGTTCCAGCCGCCCGTTGAACCATTCAAGAACCTCGAAGGATAAGGCATTGACCACCGCCATCACCGACGCCAGCCCGAACCACGACGACAGCCGCGAGCGCCTGGCGCGCCTGGAGGGCATCGCCGGCCAGCTGTTGCAGCGCTGCCGCGACGCCGGCGCCAGCCAGGCCGAGGTGGCCTGCAGCGAGGACCGCGGCCTGAACGTGAACGTGCGCATGGGCGAGGTGGAGTCGGTCGAGTCCACCCGTGACCGCGGCATCGCGGTCACCGTCTATTTCGGCCAGCGCAAGGGCAGCGCCAGCACCGCCGACCTGCGCGAGGAGAGCCTGGCCGCGACAGTGGAGCAGGCCTGCGCGATCGCGCGCCACACCGAGGACGATGCCGCGTCCGGGCTGGCCGATCCGGCGCTGATGGCGCGTGACCTGCGCGAGTTCGACGCCTGGCATCCCTGGGCGCTGGACGCGCAGGACGCGGTCGAGCTGGCCCTGGCCGCCGAGCAGGCGGGGCGCGACGCCGACGCCCGGATCGGCAACTCCGACGGTGCCGGCGTCGGCAGTGGCAGCTCGCTCTCGGTGTATGCGAACTCGCATGGCTTCGTCGGCGCCGAGCGCAGCACCCACCACAGCCTGTCCTGCGCCCTGATCGCCGGCCGCGGCGAGGACATGCAGCGCGATGGCTGGTACAGCTACGTACTGTCGCCCGACGACCTGGAGCCCGCGGCCGCCATCGGCCGCAAGGCCGCGCAGCGCACGCTGGAGCGGCTGGATCCCCGGCCGCTCGCGACCGGGCGCTATCCCGTGATCTTCTCGGCCGAGGTCGCGCGTTCACTCATCGGCCACCTGCTGGGCGCGGTGTCCGGTGGCGCCCTGTACCGCGGTGCCAGCTTCCTGGTCGATTCCGCCGGGAAGCAGCTGTTCCCCGCCTGGTTCTCGATCCACGAGCGGCCCTTCCTGCAGCGCGGCCTGCGCTCGGCGGCCTTCGATGCCGAGGGCGTGGCCACCCGTGAAACCCCGCTGGTCGAGGGTGGCGTGCTGCAGCGCTACGTGCTCGGAAGCTATTCGGCGCGTCGCCTGGGCCTGGAGACCACGGCCAACGCCGGCGGCGTGCACAACCTGGAGGTCGCGGCGAGTGCCGGCGGCCTCGACGAAATGGTGCGCGGCATGGGCCGCGGCCTGCTCGTCACTAGCCTGATGGGGCAGGGCGTCAATACCGTGACCGGCGACTATTCACGCGGCGCTTCGGGGTTCTGGATCGAGAACGGCGCGATCGCGCACCCGGTCGATGGCATCACCGTGGCCGGCAACCTGCGCGACATGTTCATGGCCATCGAGGCGGTGGGCAGCGACGTCGACCCGCGCTCGCACATCCGCACCGGCTCGATCCTGGTCGGCGGGGTGACGGTTGCCGGTCTCGGATGACGTGTAGACTTGGAGGCAATCACGCCAGGGGAGGCACAGCATGTTCGAAGAAGGCAATCAGGACGGGATTCCGCAGGCGGCGGGAGACGGCTCCAGCGATCCGCAGCAGCGCCAGTGGGCGATGTTCGCGCACCTTTCATCGCTGCTCGGTGGCCTGCTGACCACGGCCTGGGGCGGCAGTCTCGGCTGCTTCATCGGCCCGCTGGTGATCTGGCTGGTCAAGAAGGACACCATGCCCTTCGTCGACGACCAGGCCAAGGAAGCGCTGAACTTCAACATCACCGTGGCGATCATCTTCCTGGTGCTGTTCCTGATGACGATCTTCACGCTCGGCATCGGCATCATCATCACCGGGCCGCTGTTCGTGGTCGTGGGTATCGCCTGGCTGGTGCTGACCATCATCGCGGCGATCAAGGCCAACGAAGGCGTGGCCTACCGCTATCCGCTGACGCTTCGACTGATCAAGTGAGATCGGCGCCGGCGGCCCTGGCCGCCGGCTTCAGTGCGAGCGCTTGATCGCGAGTTCGCCCAGCGCGGCCAACTCGGCGGTGCGCGTGCCCAGCGGTGCCAGCGCCGCGTCCATGGCGGCGGACAGCGCGTGCAGCCGCGCACGCGAAGCTTCGATGCCGATCAGCGCCGGGAAGGTCGCCTTGTCCTGGGCCGCGTCCTTGCCGGCGGTCTTGCCGAGGGTGGCGCTTTCGCCCTCGACGTCGAGCAGGTCGTCGCGGACCTGGAAGGCCAGGCCGAGCGCGTCGGCATAGGCGTCCAGGCTCCGGCGGTCGTCGGCGCCGGCACCCGCGGCGATCGCGCCAATGCGCACCGCGGCGCGGATCAGGGCGCCGGTCTTGAGCGCGTGCAGGCGCTCCAGCGCTTCGAGGCCGGCGGAGCCACCGCTGCCGGTGGCGGCCAGGTCGATCGCCTGGCCGCCGCACATGCCGCCCGCGCCGGCGGCCACCGCCAGTTCGCGCAACATCGCCACACGCGCGGCGTCGTCACAGGCCGCATCGGCGAGGACGGCGAAGGCCAGCGACTGCAGGGCGTCGCCTGCGAGGATCGCGGTGGCCTCGTCGAAGGCGACGTGCACGGTGGGCTGGCCGCGGCGCAGGGCGTCGTCGTCCATGGCCGGCAGGTCGTCGTGGACCAGGGAATAGGCGTGGACCAGTTCGATCGCGGCGGCGGGTGCGTCGAGCGCGGCTTCGTCGGCGCCGAAGGCGGTACCGGCGGCATAGGCCAGCAGCGGACGCATGCGCTTGCCGCCGAGCAGCACGGCGTGGCGCATGGCGGCGCCCAGGCGCTGCTCGGCGGCGGGGTGGCGGGCCAGGGCGGCTTCGAGCACGCGGTCGATGCGCTGCCGCCAGTCCTCGAGTCTTGCCGCGGTGCCGGCCGCGCCGGCGCCCGCCTCAGGCACGGTCGCCGTCGCCGCTGGCCGGGAAGGGCGTGGCCGACTCCGGCTGCTGCGGATCGGTGAGCAGCCGCACGCGAAGTTCGGCCGCCTCCAGCGCCTGCTGGCAGCGGCGGTAGAGGCCGACGCCGCGTTCGTAGGCGGCGAGTGAGTCTTCGAGGCTCATCTCGCCGTGCTCCATCTTCTCCACCAGCTGCTCGAGCGCGTCGAGCGAGGTCTCGAAGTCGGCCACCGGCGAGGTGTCTTCGGTGGCTTGCGGGGTGGTCTTGCGGGCCATGCCCGAAGTCTACGGGAAGCCCGGAGCGCTTTGTAGGCGCAGGCGCAGTCCATGGTGGCGCAGCCAGGCGTCGAAGGCGGCGGAGCGCAGCACGTCGCCAGCGGCCAGCACGCGGCCGTCCGTGGCCGACAGCAGCGGCAGCCGCGCGCGCAGCCAGGGCGGCACGTTGGCGTCCTGCAGCACGTGCTTGAGCAAGTGCGAATGCGTCCGCCCCGGCAGCACGATGCGCTCACCGCCGGCGCGTGCGTGGACGGTCCAAGGTGGCGACGCGGCTGCGTCGGGCATGTCCGCGAGGGTGCCTGGGGTCGAGGCGGTGGCTCCGTCGTCGCCCGGGATCAGCGCAAGGGTTTCGCCGGTTGGAAGGCGCAGGGGCGTCCGACCGTCCCAGGTTGCGCGGTAGCCGCCCGGCAACGCCGGCCCGGGACGCATGGCGTGCAGTTCATCGCGCCAGCGTCGGACCAGGGCACCCGACCAGGCGAAGCGGGCCTGGCCATCCTCCGCGGCATCGCCCAGCAGGTCGGCCTCGATCTGTGCCACGCCACGTGCCGGCAGCGGAGGCAGGCCCTGCGCCGCGATCCAGCGGCGCAGCACGCGCGCGCGGCGCGCTGGCGGCAGGGCGTGCAGGCCCTGCACCGACAGCGACTGCGGTGAGGTGCCGCGGACGGTCGCAAGCGCCGCTTCGTCTCCGCCGTCGAGCAGGGCCGAGGCGTCGGCCGCCAGCCGCGCGCTGGCGGCGAAGGCGGCATCGGCCTGCGGCCAGCGTTCGCGCAGCAGCGGCAGCACGCGGTGGCGCAGGAAGTTGCGGTCGAGGTGGAGGTCGGCGTTGGACGGGTCTTCGATCCATGCCAGCCCGCGCGACTGCGCATGCGCCAGCAGCTGCGCCCGTGGCAGGTCCAGCAGGGGTCGCCACAGCCAGCCCGCTCCCAGTGCGCGCCACGGTCGCATCGCCGCCAGTCCGTCAATGCCGGAGGCGCGCAGCGCGCGCAACAGGAAGGTTTCGGCCTGGTCGTCGCGATGGTGCGCAAGCGCCAGCACCTCGCCGTGGCGCAGGGCTTTGGCGAAGGCGGCATGGCGCGCGCGCCGCGCCGCGGCCTCGGGACCGTCGCCGGCAGGTTCGACCGCGACCTCGATCACCTCCAGCGGCACGCCGAACGCGTCGCAGCTCCGCCGGCAGTGTTCGCGCCATGCATCGGCTTCGGGGTGCAGGCCATGGTGCACGTGCAGCGCGCGCAGGCCGTTGCCGCGCAGCGCCGGGCTGGCGGCGGCCAGCGCCAGCAGCACGCTGGAGTCGAGGCCGCCGCTGAGCGCGATGCACACCGGTGCCTGCGCGTGCGCCGATGGCAGCGCGGGGAGGGCGATATCGGCGGGGTCCATGCGCGGATGGTGCCACGGCGCAAGGCCGCAGCCCCATGGACGGGATCAGGCGGCCTCGTAGGCGCCGTAGCCGCGCAGGCGGCGGTAGCGCTTCTCCAGCAGCGTCTCCACCGGCAGGCCTTCCAGCGCGTCGAGCTCGTTGAGCAGGACCGCCTTCAGGCGCAGCGCCATCTGCTTCGGGTTGCGGTGGGCGCCACCGATGGGCTCGCGCACCAGCTTGTCGACCAGGCCCAGGCCGAGCAGGCGCTTCGCGGTGAGGCCCAGCTGCTCGGCGGCGTCCTTGGCCTTGCCGGCGTCCTTCCACAGGATCGAGGCGCAGCCCTCGGGCGAGATCACCGAGTACGTGCTGTATTCCAGCATCACCGTGCGGTCGCCGACGCCGATCGCCAGCGCGCCGCCGGAGCCGCCTTCGCCGATCACCGTGCACACGATCGGGATCTTGAGCTCCGCCATTTCCATCAGGTTGCGGGCGATGGCCTCGGACTGGCCGCGCTCCTCGGCGCCGATGCCGGGATAGGCACCCGGGGTGTCGATGAAGGTGAACAGGGGCAGCCTGAAGCGTTCGGCCATCTTCATCAGGCGCAGCGCCTTGCGGTAGCCCTCCGGGCGCGGCATGCCGAAGTTGCGGCGCACCTTGGCCTTGGTGTCGCGGCCCTTCTGGTGGCCGATGATCATCACGCTGCGGCCGTTGATGCGGCCGATGCCGCCCACGATCGCGGCGTCGTCGGAGTAGGCGCGGTCGCCGGCCAGCTCCTGGAATTCATCGCAGATGTAGCGGATGTAGTCGTTGGTGTAGGGCCGCGCCGGGTGGCGCGCCAGCTGGGACACCTGCCAGGGGCTGAGGTCGCGGAAGATCTGCGCGGTGCGCAGGCGCAGCTTGTCCTGCAGGGTGCGCAGCTCGGCGTCGATGTTCACGGCCTGGCCGGAACTGGCCTGGCGCAGGTCCTGGATCTTCGCCTCAAGGTCGGCGATGGGCTGTTCGAAATCGAGGTAGTTCGGGTTCATCCGTGGGCCTGGAGGCCGGAAAACGGACAGTCTAGCCGACCGCGGCCAGAACCCCGTACCCGGCCGTGTGGCGATCGCCGGTTCAGTTCGCCCAGGGCCGGCTGCCCATGGCGACGTGGACGGCGCGGACGCCCGGTTCCACGCGCAGCTGGCCGAGCAGGTCGGGATCCACGCGCACCGACTGGCTGCCGTTGATGTCGAGGCTGCCGGCGGCGCCGGCCGGCAGCAGCAGGTCCAGCCGCAGCGGGGTGGCGCCCGGGCGGTGCGCCGAGAGCAGGGCATCGATCCGGTCGAGGATGCCCGGCTGGGCCAGGTCCAGGCGCAGCGACAGGCGGCGCGCAGACTGGTTGCAGACCTCGTGGAAGTCCCAGGCGCGGCGCGCGCGCAGCGAGAAGCCGCCGCTGAACTCGTCCTCGCGCAGGCCGCCCTCGACGATCACGATGCGGTTGCCGGCCAGCAGCGAGGCGTGCTCCATCCAGGCTTCGGAGAAGAAGGCGCATTCGATGCGGCCGCGGCCGTCCTCCAGCACCACGAAGGCCTGGCTCTCGCCGCGCTTGCGGATGCCGGTCACCTGGCCGGCGACGATCGCAGTGACTTCCTGGCGCCAGCCGCCGCGGCCGCCTTCGCCATTGCCGCCCTTGCGCGCGGAACTGCCGGATTCCCAGAGCGCGTCGAGCTGGCCCAGATCGGTGCCGACCAGCGCCTTCAGTTCGTTGCGCCAGGGATCGAGCGGGTGGCCGCTGAGATAGTGGCCCAGCGTCTCGCGTTCGCCGGCGAGCTTCTGCGCCAGCGGCCACTCGGCGACCTCGGGCAGGGTGATCTGCGCCGCGGCGGCCGCCGGTTCGGCGAAGCCGCCGAACAGCGAGGACTGGCCGGCCTCGCGCTCGCGCGCCAGCTGCTCGGTCGCCTTCAGCACTTCCGGCAGCTGCAGCATCAGCGAGGCGCGGTTGCGGCCCAGGGCATCGAGGGCGCCGGCGTTGACCAGGGCCTCGAGGGTGCGGCGGTTCAGGCGCGCGGATTCGTTGCGGCGGCAGAAATCGAGCAGGTCGGTGTATGCACCGTCGCGTCCACGCTCGGCGGCGATCGCCTCGCAGGCGCCCTGGCCCACGCCCTTCACCGCGCCCAGGCCGTAGCGCAGCGTGCGCGCGTCGATGGCCTCGAACATGTAGGTCGAATGGTTCACGTCCGGCGGCAGCACTTCGAGCCCCAGCGCCTGCGCCTCGGTGAGGAAGCCGACCACCTTGTCGGTGCTGTCCATGTCGCTGGACAGCACCGCGGCCATGAACTCGGCGGGGTAGTGCGCCTTCAGCCAAGCGGTCTGGTAGGACACCAGCGCATACGCCGCGGCATGCGACTTGTTGAAGCCGTAGCCGGCGAACTTCTCGAGCAGGTCGAAGATCGGGCCCGCGACCTTCGGCTCGATGCCGTGGGTCTCCAGCGCGCCGGCCTCGAACTTGGCGCGCTCCTTCGCCATCTCCTCGACCTTCTTCTTGCCCATCGCGCGGCGCAGCAGGTCGGCGCCGCCCAGCGAGTAGCCGCCCAGGATCTGCGCGGTCTGCATCACCTGTTCCTGGTACACCACCACGCCGTAGGTCGGCGCCAGCACCGGTTCCAGCAGGTCGTGCGGGTACTCGACCGCGGCGCGCCCGTGCTTGCGCTCGATGAAGTCCGGGATCAGGTCCATCGGGCCGGGGCGGTACAGCGAGACCAGGGCGATCAGGTCGTCGAAGCGGTCGGGCTTCGCGCGCTTGAGCAGCTCGCGCATGCCGCGCGATTCGAACTGGAACACCGCGACGGTATCGCCGCGCGCGAACAGCTCGTAGGTGGCGACGTCGTCCAGCGGCAGCTTGGAGATGTCCAGCGCGGGCGCGTCCCCGCCTGCCGCCCGTCGGTTGATCGCCTTCACCGCCCAGTCGATGATCGTCAGCGTGCGCAGGCCCAGGAAGTCGAACTTCACCAGGCCGACCGCTTCCACGTCGTCCTTGTCGAACTGGGTCACCGGGTTGCGGCCGCCGCCCTCGCCGTCGTGTTCGGCGAACAGCGGGCAGAACTCGGACAGCGGCTGCGGCGCGATCACCACGCCGCCGGCGTGCTTGCCGGCGTTGCGGGTCAGGTCCTCGAGCTGCAGGGCGAGGTCGATCAGGTCGCGGACGTCTTCCTCGTCGCGGTAGCGCGCGATCAGCTCGTCCGAGCGCCAGGCGTCGTCCTTCTGCGACTTCTCGGTCTTGCCCAGCGCGTCTTCCAGCGACACGCCCAGCGTCATCGGCACCAGCTTGGCGACGCCGTCGACGAGGCCGAAGGGATAGCCCAGCGCCCGCCCGGCATCGCGCAGCACCGCCTTCGCGGCCATGGTGCCGTAGGTGATGATCTGGCTGACGCGGTCGCGGCCGTACTTGCGCGCGACGTACTCGATCACTTCGTCGCGCCGGTCCATGCAGAAGTCGATGTCGAAGTCGGGCATCGACACGCGCTCGGGGTTGAGGAAGCGCTCGAACAGCAGGTCGTAGGGCAGGGGGTCGAGGTCGGTGATCTCCAGCGCCCAGGCCACCAGCGAGCCGGCGCCCGAACCGCGGCCCGGGCCCACCGGGATGCCGTGCTCCTTCGCCCAGCGGATGAAGTCCGAGACGATCAGGAAGTAGCCGGGGAAGCCCATCCGGATGATGACGTCGAGCTCGGTCTCCAGCCGCGCCTCGTAGCTGGCGCGGTCGTGGCCGGCGGCCAGCGGCGCGTGCTCGAGCCGGCGCGCCAGGCCGTCGCGGGCTTCGCTGCGGATCCAGGAATCGAGCGTGTGCTCGGCGGGTACCGGGAAGGCCGGCAGGTGGTAGGTGCCCAGGCGCAGCTCGAGGTTGCAGCGCTGGGCCAGGGCCACGGCGTTGTCGAGCGCGTCGGGCGCGTCGGCGAACAGCTCCGCCATCTCCTGGCCGGATTTGAGGTGCTGTTCGGCGGTGTAGTCGCGCGGCCGCCGCGGGTCGTCGAGCACGCGGCCCGAGGCGATGCAGACGCGCGCCTCGTGGGCATCGAAGCCCTCGCGGTCGATGAAGCGGACCTCGTTGCCGGCCACCACCGGCACCGCGCACAGCGACGAGGCCTGCAGCGCGAAGTCGTTGAACGCCGCCTCGTCGGCGAAGCCGCAGCGCGCCAGCGCCAGGTGCAGGCCGTCGTCGAAGACGCCGCGCCAGTCGCGGATCCAGGCTTCGGCCTGGTCGTGGCGCCCGGCCGCGAGCAGGCGGCCGGCGGGCGAATGGCGCCCGGCCAGCGCGAACAGGCCCTGGTGCTCGTCGCGCAGCCACTGCGGGCGCACCACCACGCCGTCGTGGCGCTGGCCCTCCATCCAGGCGCGCGTGAGCAGGCGCGACAGCGACAGGTAGCCGTCATGGTCGCGGCAGAGCAGGGTGAGGGTGGCGGGAGCCTCGTCGCCCTCCGCCAGGCTGATGTCGGCGCCGGCGATCGGCTTGATTCCGGCGCCCTCGGCGGCGCGGAAGAACTTGACCAGCGAGAACAGGTTGTTGCGGTCGGTGACCGCCACCGAAGGCTGGCCCAGGGCCACGCAGCGCTTGACGAGCTCCGGGATCCGGATCGTCGAATCGGCGAGTGAATACTCGCTGTGCAGGGTCAGGTGGACGAAGCGTCGGGACATCACGGGGCCGCTGGTGCAGCCCCGCAGGTTAGGTGCCAGCCCCCGCGGGGACAAGGCTTGACAGCCTGGTCCGCGCGGGGCGTCCCCTCAGTGGACGCGGAACATCGACGCGCCGACACCCGGGACATAGCTCGCGGCGCCACGCATGGCGACGTGTGCGCGCAGGGCGATCTCGGCGCGGCGGGCCTCCAGCCACTCGTCCCGGCCGAAGCTGAACCGGCCCGGGCGCTCGCCGCGGAGGATCGCTTCCTCGGCGCGCAGGCGGCGGAAGTCCAGGTAGGCCTCGGCGTCGGCGGCCAGCGCGGGCCAGGCCAGGTCGAGCAGCACCGCGGTGTCCAGGCCGCCGACCACCGGCACGTTGTCGGGCACCAGGCGGTCTCCGCCGCGGGCGTAGTCCGCCAGCAGGGCGATCCGCTCCAGCTGGTCGGGATCCAGCCGCCAGCCGGGTTCACGCGCCAGCATCCGCAGCGCCTGCAGACAGCGACGGCGCTGGTGGATGCAGGGTGCCCAGGGATGGCCGGCATAGGCCTGGGCCAGGCTGCGCGCGGCGCTGGCGATGCCGTCCACGCTGGGCACGTTGCCATGGGCCGCGAGCGAGCGGGCCACGGAATGGAAGCGTTCGACGCCGCGGGCCTTGGGTTCCAGGCCGGCGATGCGGTGGCGGCGGGCGTACTGCGGACGGACGGTCGGCAGGGGCAGGTTGTCGAGGATGGCGTTCATGGCTGTCTCCGGATCGGGGGCGCCGGATTGGCGCAGCTGCAGGATCGCGCCGCCGCGCCGTCGAAGCTTGAGGGAAACCGGCGGAGCAGGTGATGGAATCGCGATGGAAGCCGGTTTTTGCTGATTCCTGCGTTCAAACCGGGGCTCGCTGCTGGGCGGACCCGACCAAGGGGCTGCAATGCCGGATGAAGCGCGCATCTACCGCTTCGGCGACGTCGAGGTCGACACCGCTGCGCACCGCGTCGTGCGCGGCGGGCGCGAGCTGGCGCTGGAGCCCAAGGCCTACTCGGTCCTGCTGGCCCTGCTGGAGCACCCCGGGCACGCGATCGCGCGCGACGACCTGCTCGACCGGGTCTGGGGGCACCGCCACGTCACGCCAGGCGTGCTCAACCGGGTGGTGGCGCAGCTGCGCAAGGCGCTGGGGGACGAGGCCGAGCATCCGCATTACATCCAGACCCTGCATGCGGTCGGCTACCGGTTCATGTGCGCGCCGGAGATATCAGTGCCCCAGGAGGCGGCCGAGGCGGAAATTTCCCCGTCGATGGAGGGGCGCGAAATTTCCGCCGACGCGGAGGCGGTGGTCGCTGCGGGGGAAGCGGCTGATGCAGCCGACACGGACGCCGCCGCCAGGCTGGTGGCCGGGGAGCGCGCTCCGCCCTGGGGCTGGGCACCCGGCCTGGCCCTGCTGCTGGTGCTTCTGGTGGCGGCGGTGGGCTGGTGGTGGCGGGGGAGCGATCCGGCACTGGCCCGGACGGGCGCCGCGGTGGCGGTCCGGCCATTCTCGATGCTGGGTGGAAGCGAGGGGGATGTCTGGTTCGCCGAAGGCCTGGCGCTGGAGATGCACGATGCACTGGCGGGGGTGCCGGGCCTCGAGGTGGCGGCGCTGATGGATGGCGACGATCCGCGCCGCAGCGCAGACGTCCGCGAACTCGGGCGCGAGCTCGCGGTCGATGCGATCCTCGATGCCAGCATCCGCCGCGACGGCGACAGGTTGCGCATCAGCGCCAGGCTCAGCGACACCCGTAGCGGCTACGTGCTGTGGAGCCGGCGCTACGAACATTCCATGGCCGAGTTGTTCGCCACCCAGGGCGCGATCGCCGGCGAAGTGGTGGAGTCGATGCTGGGCGCAATGCCCGAGCAGCGCGAGTCGCTGCGGCGGCGGCTCGCACCCACGCGCAGCGTGGCCGCCTTCGACGCCTACCTGCGCGGCCTGTACCTGGCGCGCGCGCCAGCGACGCCGGAGCGCAGTTCGCAGGCTGCCGAGGCCTTTCGCGCCGCGCTGGCGGAGGATGCGGGTTTCGCGCGCGCACAGGCCGCGCTGTGCACCACGGAGACCGCCCGCTTCGAATACTGGAACGACGTCGATGCCCACAAGCGCGCCCTGGCGGCCTGCGCGCGCGCCGCGGACTTCGAGCCGGCACCGCCCGAAGCGGCGCTGGCGCTGGGCAACCTCGAGCGCGTCGGCGGCGATTTCGACCGGGCGATGGCGCAGTTCGAGCGCGCGGCGGCCGATCCGGGCACCGCCGCCATGGCCCAGGTCGGCATCGCCAAGGTACATGCGGCGCGCGGCCAGGCCGAACTGGCGGAAGAGCATTTCAGGCAGGCGCTGGCGCTGGCCCCGGCCAGTGCCCGGATACGCGCCGAGGTCGGCTTCCAGGCCTATCGCGACGGTCGCATCGACGACGCGATCGGCCACTACCGGGAATCCCTGGCGCTGGATCCCGACAACGCCGGCAACTGGAACACCTACGGCTTCCTGCACATGCTGCGCGGGGATACCGGCGAGGCCGCGCGCGCCTTCGAGCGTTCGATCGCGATCAGGCCCACGGCCGACGTGCTCGCCAATCTCGGCACCCTGCGCGCATGGTCCGGAGAGCATGCGGCTTCGGTCCCACTGTACCGGCGCGCGCTGGAACTCGATCCCGACGACTACGTCAACTGGGGCCTCCTCGGCGACGGTCTCCGCGAGAGTGGTGCGCCCCCGGGCGACGTGGTCGAGACGTTTTCCGAGGCGGAGCGCCGGGTGCGTCGCTACCTGGCGGTCGATCCCGGCGACGGCTACGCGCTGGCCGCGCTGGGCTGGTACTGCGCGAACCTGGGCAAGCGCGACGAGGCGCTGGAAAAGGTGGGACTGGCGCGCGAGTCGGGACGCGGCGACCCCGCCGAGATCGCGCTCTACAACGCCGAGACGCTGGCCCTGCTGGGCGAGCGCGAAGCGTCCCGGGCCGAGGTCGCGCGCGCGCTTCGCGAGGGGCTCGACGAAGCCCGCATCCGGGCCAGCCCGGTACTGCAGAAGGCGCAGGCGGCCGTGTCCAGCGAAGGGCGCGGCTGATCCGCCCCGCGAGGGGCATCACGTGAAAGGAGGGCCACATCATGGCGAACAAGCAGCCACCGTCCGTGGCAGGGCATCCACTGAGGAAGGGCGCTGGCCCGACCGTGCCGCCGGTGAAGCCACCCCCAACGGGGCCGGTCGCCATTCCGCACAAGCCCAAGCCTGGCGGCCCGTCGGGCAAGAACTAGGCCCAGCGATCGGCGATCCGGCTAGGGAGGCGGGAAAAGGTCGCGCGCTTCGGCCTCGCGGACCGGAGCGAAGCTCCTGCGATGCTGCGGGCAGGGTCCGTGCGCGCGCAGCGCTGCGAGGTGGGCCGGCGTGCCGTAGCCCTTGTGGCCGTCGAAGCCGTACTCGGGGTGTCGTGCATGCAGTTCGAGCATGGCGCGGTCGCGGCTGACCTTGGCCAGGATCGAGGCGGCCATGATGCTGCGGTCGAGGGCGTCGCCGCCGACCCAGGCCTCGGCCGCGCAGGGCAGGCCGGGCGGGATCGCGTTGCCGTCGATGCGCGCGGTGCCGGCGACGTGGGCGACCGCCTCGATCGCGCGGCGCATGCCGAGCAGGGTGGCCTGGTAGATGTTGATGCGGTCGATCTCCGCGGCCTCGATCGACACGACCCGCCAGGCCAGGGCGCGTTCGACGATGCGTTCGTAGAGTTCGTCGCGGCGCCCGGCCTTCAGCGCCTTGGAGTCGTCCAGGCCGTTGATCCGCGCCTGCGCGGGATCGAACACCACGGCCGCGACCACCACCGGGCCGGCGAGCGGGCCGCGCCCGGCCTCGTCGACGCCTGCGACCAGCGCGGAGACCGCCACCCTGCCGGGCGGCGCCGGCTGCAGCTTCACGCCGCCGCGGGGCGCGCGCTGCCTCACGGCGGTGGCATGGCGCTGCTGGCGGCTTCTGGCGCGGAAGGCCGGGGGTCGAGCAGCTCGGCCACCGCGGTCGCGGCCTCGCGCGAGGCGTCGCGGCGCAGCAGCAGGTGCAGTTCGCGGTAGCGCGGTTCCAGCAGCTTGACCGCGTCGGGGTCGGAGAACCAGGCCATGACGGCCTCGGCCAGCTTCAGCGGGGTGCAGTCGTCCTGCATCAGCTCGGGCGCGATGGTCTCGCCGGCGAGCACGTTGGGTAGTGCGTAGCGGTCGACCTTGAGCATACCCAGGCCCTTGACGATGGCGTGGGTGGTCGGGGAGATGCGGTAGCCGACCACCATCGGGCGCTTGGCCAGCATGGCCTCCAGGGTCGCGGTGCCCGAGGCCAGCAGCACCACGTCGGACGCGACCATCGCCGCGCGCGCGGAACCGTCGAGCAGACGCACCGCGGGCGCGGTGGCGCCCGGCGCCGGGAGCATCGCGGCCAGGGCCTCGCGGCAGGCGGCGTTGGCCGCCGGCACCAGCACCTGCAGCCCGGGAATGCGCTCGGCGACCAGGGCCGCGGCCTGCAGGAAGGCCGGCCCCAGGCGTTCGATCTCGCCCAGGCGCGAACCCGGCAGCACCGCCAGCACCGGCGCGTCCTGGTCGACCTCCAGCGCGATGCGCGCGCCGCGGCGGTCGGGGTTGAGCGGCATGGCGTCGGCCATCGGGTGGCCGACGAAGCGCGCATCCACGCCGTGGCGGGCGTAGATCGGCGGCTCCATCGGGAACAGGCACAGCACGCGGTCGGCGCTGCGGCCGATCTTCGCCGCACGGCCCTGGCGCCAGGCCCAGACCGAAGGGCTGACGTAGTGCACGGTGCAGACGCCCTTCGCCTTCAGCCGGCGCTCCAGTCCGAGGTTGAAGTCGGGGGCGTCGATGCCGATGAAGGCGTCGGGCTTCCAGTCCAGGATCCTGCGCTGCAGGCCCCGGCGCAGGCGCAGCAGGCGCGGCAGGTGGGCCAGCACTTCGGACAGGCCCATGACGGCGAGTTCGCCGGCGTCGTGCCAGGTGTCCATGCCGGCCGCGCGCATGGCGTCGCCGCCGACGCCGGCGAATTCCGCGTCGGGGAAGCGTTCGCGCAGTCCTTCGACCAATCCCGCGCCGAGCAGGTCGCCGGAGGCCTCGCCGGCGACCAGCGCGAAGCGCGGCCCGCCGCCGGTCACCGCAGCAGCGGCCGGTCGCCGCCCTCGATGAAGTCCAGCATCCGGCGCACGTCCTCGCTGCCGCCGGCAAGCTCGGCCAGCTTGCCGCGGGCATCGTCCAGGCTGTCGCCGGACATGTACACCGCGCGGTAGGCGCGGCGGATCGCGGCGATGCGGTCGGGGTCGAAGCCGCGGCGCTTGAGGCCTTCGGCATTGATGCCGCGCGGGCGGCCATAGCCTTCCTGCGCGACCATCAGGAAGGGCGGCACGTCGCCGTTGACGAAGGCCCCCATGCCGATGAAGGCGTGGTCGCCGATGCGGCAGAACTGGTGCACGCCGGCGAAGCCGCTGAGGATGACGTGGTCACCGACCACGACATGGCCGGCGAGCGTCGCGTTGTTCGAGAACACGCAGTGGTCGCCGACGATGCAGTCGTGGGCGACGTGGGTATAGGCCAGCAGCCAGTTGTCGTTGCCGATGCGGGTCACGCCGCCGCCGTCGCCGGTGCCGCGGTTGATGGTGGTGAACTCGCGGATGACGTTGCGGTCGCCGATCTCCAGGCGCACGTCTTCGCCGCGGAACTTCTTGTCCTGCGGCTCGCCGCCGATCGCGGCGTGGCCGTGGACGTGGTTGTCGCGGCCGATGCGGGTCGGGCCGGTCACGCTGCAGTGCGGGCCGATGCGCGTGCCTTCGCCGATCTCGACGCCGGGGCCGACGATGGTGAAGGCGCCGATGCTGGCGCCGTCGCCGATGATCGCCGAGGGATCGACGACCGCGCTGGCGTGGATCGACGCCGCGGCCATGTCAGGCATCGACCTCGGCGCAGAGGATGTCGGCGCTGGCCACCTGGCCACCGTCGACGCGGGCGACGCCGCAGTACAGGGTCATGTTGCGGATCTCGCGCTTGATCGTGACCTCGATGTCCATGCGGTCGCCGGGGACGACCATGTTCGCGAAGCGGGCGTTGTCCACCTTGACCAGGTAGGACAGGCGGCCCTCGTGGCTGGCGCCGCCGCGCAGGAGCTGGGTCAGCACGCCGCCGGCCTGGGCCATGGCCTCGACCACCAGCACGCCGGGCATCACCGGGCGGTCGGGGAAGTGGCCCTGGAAATAGGCCTCGTTCGCGGTCACGTTCTTGTATGCGAGCACGCGCTTGCCTTCGTCGTCGAACTCCACCACGCGGTCGAGCAGCAGGAAGGGGTAGCGGTGCGGGAGCATCACGCGGATGCCCTCGACGCCGATCGGAAGGGTCGGCTTGTCGGCGGTCATGTCTTCTCCTTGGCGAGCGCCTGGACCTGGCGGGCCAGCGCATCGAGTTGCCGGAACCGGGCCGCACTGCGGCGCCAGCTCCGATTGTCCATGAGCGGCGTGCCCGAGGAATATTCCCCTGGCTCGTCGATCGAAGCGGTGACCAGGGCCATCGCGGTGATGGTCACCCGGTCGCAGATGCTGATGTGGCCGACGATGCCCGCGGCGCCCCCGATCAGGCAGTAGCGGCCGATGGTCGTACTGCCCGCCACCGCGACGCAGCCGGCCATGGCCGTGTGCGCACCGATGCGGACGTTGTGGGCGATCTGGATCTGGTTGTCCAGGCGCACGTCCTCGCCGAGCACGGTGTCCTCGATGGCACCGCGGTCGATCGTGGTGTTGGCCCCGATCTCGCAGTCGTCGCCGACGACCACGCCGCCCTGCTGCGGCACCTTGATCCAGCGCCCCGCGTCCATCGCCAGGCCGAAGCCGTCTGCGCCGAGCACGGCGCCGGGATGGACCAGCACGCGTTCGCCCAGGCGCACGCGGCGCACGAGGCTGACGCGCGCGACCAGGCGGCTGCCGACGCCGACCACGCAGTCCTCGCCGATCACGCAGCCTGGGCCGACGATCGCGCCGGCGCCGATGCGAGAGCGCGCGCCCACGAAGGCGAGCGGGCCGATTTCGGCGGCGGGATCGACCTCGGCCGAGGCGTCGACCACGGCGGAGGGATGCACGCCGGGGTTGGCCGCCGGAGGCGGATCGAACAGGGCGGCGATCTTCGCGAACGCCACGTAGGGGTCGCGCGCGACCAGCAGGGTGCGATCCAGCCCTTCGGCATCGTCCTCGCGGACGACCACGATGCCGGCGGCGGACTCCGCCAGCTGGCTGCGGTAGCGTGGATTGGACAGGAACGAGAGTTGCCCCGGGCCAGCCCCGGCAAGGGTGGCCACCGAGTCGATGGCGGTGGCGCCGTCGCCGCGCAGGGCGAGGCCGAAGCGCTCGGCCAGGGCCGCCGCCGTCAACATGCTGGACTCCATCGTCCGCGTCCCCGGCGGCTTAGAACGCGCCGCCGAAGGTGAACTGCAGGCGCTCGAGCTCGTCGCCGTCTTCCTTGCGGACGGGCATGGCGTAGCTGATCGAGATCGGACCCACCGGGGCGCGCCACATCAGTGCCACGCCCGCCGAGGCACGGAGCTCGCCGGCATCGAAGGCGTCGACGTCCTTGAACACGTTGCCGAAGTCGACGAAGGCGGAGATGCGCGCGGCCGGCGAGTCGAGCAGGGTCGGGAAGAACATCTCCACCGAGCCCACGGTCTTGACCGCGCCGCCGATGACCTGCTGGTAGGTGCTGCCCCACGCCGCTTCGCGCGGGCCCAGGGTGTTGTCGCGGAAGCCGCGCACCGAGCGCGCGCCGCCCGCGTAGAAGTTCTCGAAGAACGGCAGGCCGTCGGCCACGGCCATGCGGGCATCCGGCTCGTCGTCCGTGTCCTCGGGACCGTCGGGGTCGTAGACGATGCCGTAGCGTGCGTCGCCGTAGCTGTCGCCGTAGCCGATCTCGAGGCGGGTATTGAGCACCAGCGCCCGCGAGAGTTGCCAGTACTTGGAGAACTCGTAGTTGAGCTTGTAGTACTCGGCGGTCGAGCCCGGCAGCGAGACCTCGGCCGACACGCGCTGCAGGGTGCCGCGCGTGGGCTGCAGGTAGTCGTTGCGGGTATCCCGGGCCCAGGCCACCTCGCCGCGCCAGGCGTGGAAGGTGCGCTGGCCGATGACGTCGATGTAATCGACGATCGACTGCGGCGTGCTGCCGCGGTAGGCGAAGATCTGGTTGCTGTCGATGCCGAACATCGCCGAGACGGTGTCGTGCTCGGTGATCGGCACGCCCAGGACCATCTGCGCCGCACGGCTGGTCGACGAGTACTGGGCGGTATTGAATTCGGAGTTGTCGAATTCGCGCCACCACAGGTTGTAGCCCAGCGACAGCCCGTTGTCGGTGAAATACGGATTCATGTACGAGAACGAGTAGCGCTGCAGGTAGACGTTGCGCTGGGCCTCGATCGAGATGCGGTTGCCGCTGCCGAGGAAGTTGTTCTGCGACAGCTGCACCGAGGTGGTCATGCCGGTCAGCTGTGAATAGCCGAGGCCGAACATGAAGCTGCCCGAGGCGGTCTCGGTGACGCTGAATTCGACGTCGACCAGGTCGTTGCTGCCGGGCACGGGCTTGCTTTCGACGTTGACGCTGCCGGATTCAAAGAAGCCCAGGCGCTGCAGGCGCACCTTGGAGCGGTCGATCGCCGCCTGCGAGTACCAGGCGCCCTCGAACTGGCGCATTTCGCGGCGCAGGACCTCGTCGGCGGTGCGCGCGTTGCCCTTGAACACGATCCGGCGCACGGAGACGCGGGGGCCGGGGACGACCTGCAGGTTGATGGCGACCTTGCGGTTCTCCCGGTCGACCTCGGGGATCACGTTCACCTGGGCGAAGGCGTAGCCGATGTTGCTGAGCGTGGCCGAGATCTGGTCGGAGCTGAATTCCAGCAGCGCGCGCGAGAAGGTCATCTCGGGCTTGATCAGCACCTGGCGCTCGATGTCCTCCTTCGGGAGGACGGTGTCGCCGGTGACCTCGACGCTGGACACGGTGTACACCTCGCCCTCGGTGAGACCGGCGGTGATGTACATGTCGCGCTTGTCGGGGCTGATCGCGACCTGGATGTTGTCCTCGCTGAAGTCGATGTGGCCGCGGTCGAGGTAGAAGTTGCGCAGCTTCTCGCGGTCGCCCTCGAGCTTCTCGCGCGAGTACTGGTCGTCACGGCGGTACCAGCTCAGCCAGTTGGTCTCGCCTGATTCCCAGGCGTCGGTCAGCTGCTCGTCGTCGTAGGTCTCGTTGCCGACCAGGTTGATGTGGCGGATCTTCGCGGCCTTGCCTTCGTCGATCTTGATGGCGACGTCGACGCGGTTGCGGTCCAGAGGTGAAACCGTGGGCTCGATGCTGACGTTGTACTTGCCGCGGTTGTTGTACTGGCGGGTGAGCTCCTGGGTGACGCGGTCGAGCGCGAGGCGGTCGAAGGTCTCGCCCTCGGACAGGCCGATGTCGCGCAGGCCCTTGGTCAGGTCCTCGGTCTGGATGTCCTTGTTGCCGGTCAGCGTGAGCTTGTTGATCGCCGGGCGCTCGCGGACCTCGACCACCAGGATGTCGCCCTGGCGGCCGACGGTGACGTCCTCGAAGAAGCCGGTGGCGTACAGGGCGCGGATGGCATCGCCGATGCGGCCGGCGTCCACCGTGTCGCCGCGTTCGATCGGCAGGTAGGTGAACACGGTGCCCGCGCCGATGCGCTGCAGGCCGTCGACGCGGATGTCGGAGACCGTGAAGGCACCCGGCATGGGGGCGGTGGCGGGCTGGGCCGGGAAGCCGAAGGCGGCCTGGGGATCGACCGGCTGCTGGGCCCAGGCCGGCGCGGCGAGCGTCGAGGCGAGGGCGATGGCAAGCAGGCGGCGGTTCGGGAGTCGCGTCATCAATGGCGTCCGGGTATGGCGTTGCGTGGGGGTGGGGCGGTGGGCTCGGCGGTCGTGCATGCGGGCGTCATCGCACCAGTTGCAGGATGTCGTTGTAGAACGCCAGGCCCATCAGGCCTGCGAGCATGGCCAGGCCGACATACTGGCCTGCGACCATCGCCCGCTCGCTCAAGGGGCTGCCCTTGACCAACTCGATAAGGTAATACAACAGGTGACCGCCGTCCAAGATCGGGATCGGCAGCAGGTTGATGATCGCCAGGCTGAGTGAAAGCAGGGCGAGGAAACTGAGGAACCACGCGGTGCCGCGGCTGGCCGAGGCATTGGCGTAGCGGGCGATGGTGATCGGCCCGGAGATGTTCTCGGTCGAGGCGCGGCCGGTCAGCATGCGCCCGACCATGCCCAGGGTGTCGCGGGCCAGGCGCCAGGTCTCGCGGGTCGCGGCCGGCAGCGCCGCCAGCGGGCCGTGGCGGAGGGTCGCGTCGAACTCCGCCGCCGCGGAGGCGTCCGGCTCGATGCCCAGCGCCCAGAAGGGCTCGCCGCCGCCGTCGGGCGTGGCCAGCCTGGGCGTGATCTCCAGCGCCAGGCGCTCGCCGTCGCGCTCGACCTCGACCATGCCGCCATCGCCACGCGCGCCCAGCTCCTGGACCAGCGGGCGGATGTCGGCGAAGGCATGGACCCGGCTGCCGTCGATCGCGGTGACGCGGTCGCCTTCGGCCAGCACGCCCCAGGCGGCGGAGTCCTCGACCACCCGGCCGACGTCGGCAGGGAGCACGAAGGCCTGGGGGACCAGGCCGATGGCCTGGATGGCCCGTCGCTCGTCGGTGCCCTCGGGCAGGGTGGACAGGCGCAGGCTGCGCGTCGCCTCCTGGCCCTGGGCCGTGCGCAGCCGGACGTTGACGTCCTCGCGGTCCGCGGCCAGGGTGACCAGGGCCATCGCGGCCTCGCTCCAGGTCGGCGTCGGGCGGTCGCCGATGGCGAGCAGGGTGTCGCCGCGGGACAGCCCGGATTCGGCCGCGACGCCCTGCACCTGGCCCAGCACCGGCTGGTAGTCGGGGCGGCCGATCACGAACATCGCCCACAGCAGGGCGATGCACAGCAGCAGGTTGGCGACCGGCCCCGCGGCCACGATCGCGATGCGCTGCCAGACACTTTTGCGGTTGAAGGCGGAGTCGCGCTCGGCCTCGGCGACGTTGCCCTCGCGTTCGTCGAGCATGCGCACGTAGCCGCCCAGCGGCAGGGCGGCGACCACGTACTCGGTGCCGTCGCGGCCCAGGCGCTTCCACAGCGGCCGGCCGAAGCCGACCGAGAATCGCAACACCTTGACGCCGTTGCGGCGGGCCACCCAGAAGTGGCCGAACTCGTGGAAGGTCACCAGCACGCCGAGGCTGACGATCATCCACCACACCGATCCGAGGAACGTAGTCATTGGCGTGCTCAGGCGGCGTGGTGGGCGAGGGCGCGGCGGGTCGCGTCGCGGGCGAGCGCGTCGGCCTCCCGCAGCGCCTCCAGGGACACGGCGGGTGCGGCCGGCAGTGCTGCCAGCACTTCTTCGACCAGCGCGGGAATGGACAGGAAACCGATCCGGCCCTGAAGGAAGGCTGAAACCGCTTCCTCGTTGGCGGCGTTGAGCACGGCCGGCGCGGTGCCGCCGGCGCGCAGGGCGTCGAAGGCCAGCGCCAGGCAGGGGAAGGCCGTGGTGTCCGGTGGCTCGAAGTCCAGGCGGCCCTGGGCCAGCAGGTCCAGCCCGCCGACGCCGGATTCGATGCGCCGTGGCCAGCCCAGGCCGACCGCCAGCGCGGTGCGCATGTCCGGCAGGCCCAGCTGGGCCAGTGTGGAACCGTCGATGAACTCCACCAGCGAATGCACCAGGCTCTGCGGGTGGACCAGCACGTCGATGCGCGCCGCGGGCAGCCCGAACAGGTGGTGGGCCTCGATCACCTCCAGGCCCTTGTTCATCAGGGTGGCCGAGTCGACCGAGATCTTGGGGCCCATCGACCACTTCGGATGCGCGACGGCCTGGGCCGGCGTCACCGCGGCCAGCGAATCGCGGTCGCGGCCGCGGAACGGCCCACCGGACGCGGTCAGCACCAGCCGGCGCACGTCGCCGCAGCGGCCGTCGGCGGGCAGGCACTGGAAGATGGCGTTGTGCTCGCTGTCGATGGGGATGATGCGGGCGCCGTGGTCGCGGGCGGTGGCCATCACCAGTTCGCCGGCGAGCACCAGCGATTCCTTGTTGGCCAGCAGCAGGCGCTTGCCCGCGCGCGCAGCGGCCAGCGTCGAGTCGAGGCCTGCGGCGCCGACGATGGCGGCGACCACGGTGTCGCTGCCGCCGTCGCCCGCCAGCGCGGCGATCGCGTCCATGCCGGCGTGGGCGCGGGTGGCGAGGCCGGCTTCACGCAGGCCTTCGCGCAGGCGGGGCAGGGCGGCCTCGTCCGCGATCGCGGCGTCGTCCGGGCGGTGCCGGCGACAGAGCTCCAGCAAGGCCTCGACCTGGCGGCCGGCGGCCAGCACCGAGGCGCGCATGGCATCGGGATGGCGGGCGATGACGTCGAGCGCCGACGTACCGATCGAGCCCGTGGCGCCGAGGACGGCGACGCGCTGCATCAGAAGCCCAGCCAGATCTTGCCCAGCGCGAACACCGGAAGCGCCGCGAGCACGCTGTCGGCGCGGTCCATGATGCCGCCGTGGCCGGGGATCAGGTGGCCGGAGTCCTTCACGTCGACGTGGCGCTTGAGCAGGCTTTCGAACAGGTCGCCGACCACGGAAAACAGCACGGTCACCAGGCCGACCAGGGCCACCAGCGGCAGTTGGGCAGGCGGGGTGTCGAGGATCCACGCGCCCGCGACGGCCACCAGCACGCCCAGGGCCGTGCCGCCGACCAGTCCCGCGACGGTCTTGTTGGGGCTGATCCGCGGGGCCAGCTTGCGCTTGCCGAAGGCGCGGCCGGCGAAGTAGGCGCCGGTGTCGGTGCCCCAGACCACCATCAGCACCAGCAGCAGCCAGCCGGGGCCGTCGTTGTGCAGCAGGGCGAGCCCGCACCATGCGGGGACCACGGCGAAGGTGGCGGCCGCGAGCTTGAACACCCGCGCGTGGGTGTCGTGGTCGGAGGCGAAGTCGTAGTGAACCAGCCACAGCATGGCCAGCAGCCACCAGATCACGCCCAGCATCACCGCCAGCTTGAACAGCACCAGGGTCGCCGCCGTGCCGCCGGTGCCCCAGACAAGGACGACCATGAGCATCAGGTTGAGCACCAGCAGCGCACTGCGCGCCAGCGAGTCCTCGATCTCGGCCAGGGCGAACCATTCCCATAGCGCCCCCATGAACAGGATCGCGACCAGCAGCATCAGCCAGGGCGTGGGCAGGAGCAGCACCGCGGCGATGGCCAGCGGCGCCATCACCAGCGCGGCGAGGATTCGGGTACGGGTCATGGCGCCATGGTATCCGTCGCGGAGGCGGAGGCCACCTGCTCGCCGGTGAGGCCGAAGCGGCGCTCGCGGCTGGCGAAGTCGTCCAGCGCCTGCTGCAGGACGCCGGCGTCGAGGTCGGGCCAGAGGGTCTCGGTGAACCAGAGCTCGGTGTAGGCCAGCTGCCAGAGCAGGAAGTTGCTGATGCGCAGGTCGCCGCCGGTGCGGATGAAGAGGTCCGGCGGAGGCAGGTCGGCCAGGGCCACGCGGCCGGCCAGGGCGGCCTCGTCGATGTCCTCCGGGCGCAGGCGGCCTGCGGCGACCTCGACCGCGAGCGCGCGGGCGGCGGTGGCGATGTCCTGGCGGCCGCCGTAGCTGGCCGCGATCGACAGCGCCAGGCCGGTGTTGCCCGAGGTCAGGCCCTCGGCGGCGTCCATGCGCGCGATGATGCCGGCGTCGAAGCGGCTGCGGTCGCCGATGAAGCGCACGCGCACGCCGCGGCGGTGCAGCTCCACGACCTCGCGGTCCAGGGCGTTGAGGAACAGCTTCATCAGCGCCCCGACCTCGTCGGCCGGACGCCCCCAGTTCTCGCTGGAAAAGGCGAACAGGGTCAGCGCCCCGATGCCGCGCTCGAGGCAGAAGTCGATGCACAGGTTCACCGCGCGGGCACCGGCGCGGTGGCCGATCATGCGCGGCCGGCGGCGGCGCGCGGCCCAGCGGCCGTTGCCATCCATGATGATGGCGACGTGGCGCGGGGTGCGTGGTGCGGTGGCGGGCGGGGCGCTCATGCAGGCGCCATCAGACCGCCATCAGCTCCTGTTCCTTGGCCTTGACCACCTCGTCGACGTCCTTGATGGCGTCGTCGGTGACCTTCTGGATCTCGGTCTCCATGCGGCGCTCGTCGTCCTCGCTGATCGCCTTTTCCTTCAGCAGGTCCTTGGCCTGCTGGTTGGCGTCGCGGCGGATGTTGCGGATCGCGACCTTGGCCGACTCGCCTTCGGAATGCACCAGCTTGCTCAACTCGCGGCGGCGCTCTTCGGTGAGCGCGGGCAGGTTGATGCGGATGGTGGTGCCGGCGGTGTTGGGCGTCAGGCCCAGGTCGGAGGCCAGGATCGCCTTCTCGACCGCGGCGACCATCGGCTTCTCCCACGGCGTGATGGTGAGCGTGCGCGCGTCGCTGACGGTCACCGAGGCCACCTGGGTCAGCGGCATGTCGGAGCCGTAATAGTTGACCTTGAGGTGGTCGACCAGCGCGGTGGAGGCTCGACCGGTGCGCACCTTGGTCAGGTCGTGGCGCAGCGAGTCCACGCTCTTGGCCATGCGCGTCTGCGCGTCCTTCTTGATCTCGTTGAGCATCGGCTGCCGGCTCCAGTTCGCAATCGCGGGATTATAGGCGATGCGGGTGCCCGTGTTCGTGCCCATGGCCATCGCCATGGGCGTGGCCGCCGTGATCCGGGTCCATGCAGGCTCCATCACCCCGCTCCAGCTGCAGCGTGGCATGGTTGATGCCGAAGCGGTCGCGCAGCGCCTCGCCGGTGGCGTGGATGAAGGCGTCGTCGTCTTCGCCCGAGGGCCGCACCAGGTGGGCCGTGAGCGCCACGCCGCCCGCGCCCAGCGACCAGATGTGCAGGTGGTGCACCGAGGCCACGCCCGGCTGGCCGGCGATGAAGTCGCGGACCTCGGCGGCGTCGATGTCCGGCGGCACCGCGTCCATGGCCGCGTTGAAGCTGTCGCGCAGCAGGCCGATGGCACCCCAGGCGACCACCACGCCGACCAGCAGCGCGGTGGCCGGGTCCAGCCAGGCCCAGCCCCAGACCAGCATGCCCGCGCCCGCGACCACGGTGGCCAGCGAGATGGCGGCGTCGGCCATCAGGTGCAGGTAGGCGCCGCGCCGGTTGAGGTCGTGCGCATGGCCGCCGCTGAGCATCAGCGCGGTGCCCAGGTTGACCGCGATGCCGATCGAGGCGACCACGATGATGGTCATACCGGGCACCTCGGGCGGCGCCCACATCCGCCGCAGCGCCTCCCAGGCCAGCGCCCCGGACAGGCCCACCAGCAGCACCGCGTTGGCCAGCGGCGAGAGCAGGGTGGCGCGGCGCCAACCGTAGGTGTGGCGGTCGGTGGCCGGCCACTGCGCGATCACCGCCGCGCCCCAGGCCATGGCCAGGCCCAGCACGTCGCCCAGGTTGTGCAGGGCGTCGGACAGCAGGGCCAGCGAATTGGTCAGGAAGCCGTAGGCCGCCTCCACCACCGTGTAGCCGAGGTTGACCAGGGTGACGATGGCGAAGGTGCGGGTGGCGGTGCCCGGCGCCGGTGCGTGGTGGTGATCGTGGTGGCCGTGATGCGAGTGCATGCGTTCAGGCTGCCACTGGATGCGTCAGCCGCGGCCCTGGACCAGGGTGCCGATCGGCTCGCCCTTGAGGATGCGCAGCAGCTGGCCCGGCTGCTCCATGTCGAAGATGCGCAGCGGCAGGTCGCTGTCGCGGCACAGCGCGAAGGCGGCGGTGTCCATCACCTGCAGGTCGCGGCCGATCACTTCGTCGTAGGTCAGGCGGTCGAAGCGGACGGCGTCGGGGTTCTTCTTCGGGTCCGAGTCGTAGACGCCATCGACCTTGGTGGCCTTGAGCAGCAGGTCGGCGCCGATCTCGATCGCGCGCAGGGCGGCACCGGAGTCCGTGGTGAAGAAGGGATTGCCGGTGCCCGCGGCGAAGATGCCGATCCGGCCCTTCTCCAGGTGGCGGATCGCGCGCCGGCGGATGTAGTCCTCGCAGACGTCGTTGATCTTGATCGCGCTCATCACCCGGACCCGGGCGCCGAGCTTCTCCAGCGCGTCCTGCATGGCCAGCGCGTTGATGACGGTGGCGAGCATGCCCATCTGGTCGCCGGTGACCCGATCCATGCCGCCGGCGGCCAGGCCGGCGCCGCGGAAGATGTTGCCGCCCCCGATCACCACGCCGATCTCGGCGCCGGCGGCCTGGGCCTCGATGATCTCGGCGGCCAGGCGGTTGATGACCTTGGGGTCGATGCCGTAGTCCTCGTCGCCCATCAGCGCCTCGCCGGAGAGCTTGAGCAGGATGCGGCGGTAGGCGAGTTGCGACATGGGGTGGGGCTCCGGCGGAAAGCGGCGTGAATTCTAGCGGAAAAGCGAAGGGCCGCGGTTTGATCCGCGGCCCTTCGTGTTTTTCGCGGGGTTGCCCCCATCGGCCCTTCAGGCACCTTCCCCGCGCTGCGGGGAAGGGCAGGGAATCAGGCCAGGCCGGCCTGCTTCATCACTTCGGCGGCGTAGTCTTCCACCACCTTCTCGATGCCTTCGCCCACGGCCAGGCGCTCGAAGCGCACGACGTCGGCACCGGCGGCCTTCAGCACCTGCTCGACCGACTTGTCGGTGTCGAGCACGTACGGCTGGCCGTACAGGGTGACCTCGTTGACGATCTTGGCGACCTTGCCGCTGATGATCTTCTCGAGGATCTCGGCCGGCTTGGCGCGGTCCTTGTCGCTCATCTTCGCCAGCTCGATTTCCTTCTCCTTGGCGAGGAAGTCGGCCGGGACGTCGGAGGCCTTGTTGTGCGGCGGGTTCATCGCCGCCACGTGCATGGCCAGGCCGCGGGCGAGCTCGGCGTCGCCGCCCTTGAGCTCGACCAGCACGCCGATGCGGCCGCCGTGGACGTAGCCGGCAACGGTGTCGTCGCTCTGCAGGGCGATCATGCGGCGGACCTGGACGTTCTCGCCGACCTTGGCGATCAGCGCGGCGCGGGCTTCCTCGACGGTCTGGCCGCCGACGTCAGCGCCCTTCAGGGCCTCGACATCGTCGACGCCGACGGCGGCCTTGGCCACGGCCTCGCAGAAGGCCAGGAAGTTCTCGTCCTTGCCGACGAAGTCGGTTTCGCAGTTGATCTCGACGATGGCGGCGCGGTTGCCGTCCTGGGCGAAGGCGACGCGGCCCTCGGCGGTGACGCGGTCGGCCTTCTTGTCGGCCTTGGCCAGGCCGGACTTGCGCAGCGCCTCGGCGGCGGCGTCGATGTTGCCGCCGGCCTCGGTGAGCGCCTTCTTGCACTCCATCATGCCGGCGCCGGTGCGCTCGCGCAGTTCCTTGACCAGGGAAGCGGTGATTTCCATTGGGGACCTCGGGATCTGTGGGTGTTCAAAGTTCGCGGCCGCGCATGGTGGCGCGGCCGCGTGTCAGGGCTGCGACGCCGGCGGCCCTATTCGGCGGCCGGGGCCTCGTCCTGGGTCGCTTCGGGCTTGGCCTCGGCGACCTCGGCCTTCTTGCGGGCCGGGGCGCGGCGCGGCTTGTCGCCTTCGGCGGCCTCGGAGAACTCCTCCTCGCGCACGGTCGCGGCGCTCGGCGCGGCGGCCTTGCCCTCGAGCACGGCGTCGGCGGCGGCACGGGCGTAGAGCTGCACGGCGCGGATGGCGTCGTCGTTGCCCGGGATCGGGTAGTCGACCAGGGCCGGGTCGTAGTTGGTGTCGACCACGGCGATCACCGGGATGCCGAGCTTCTTGGCTTCCTTGATGGCGATGTCTTCATGGCCGATGTCGATCACGAACAGGGCGTCGGGCAGGCGGTTCATCTCCTTGATGCCGCCCAGCGAGGCTTCCAGCTTCTCGCGCTCGCGGCGCAGGCCCAGCACTTCGTGCTTGACCAGCTTTTCGAAGCTGCCGTCGGTCTCGCCGGCTTCCAGGGTCTTCAGGCGCGAGACCGAGCCCTTGACGGTGCGGAAGTTGGTCAGGGTGCCGCCCAGCCAGCGCTGGGTCATGTACGGCATGCCGCAACGCTCGGCCTCTTCCTTGATCGCCTCGCGCGCGCTGCGCTTGGTGCCGACGAACAGGATCATGCCGCGCTTCTGGGCGATGCCCGAGATGAAGTTCATCGCGTCCGAGAACAGCGGGACCGTCTTCTCGAGGTTGATGATGTGGATCTTGCCGCGGGCGCCGAAGATGTACGGCGACATCTTGGGATTCCAGTAGCGCGTCTGGTGGCCGAAGTGGACGCCGGCTTCCAGCATCTGGCGCATGGTGATCTGGGGCATTGATGTGACTCCTGGTGTGGAACCCGGCCGCCGGGAAAGGGTAGGGGCGGCTTGCCCGCGCGAGGCGGGCGATGGATTCCGGGGTTGGGCCTCCCTGCCGCTTCCGTCTCCGAATCCGGCGTGGCGGGGGCCTGGCGGCCCCTGTCGCGCTGGACACCCCGGGACGGGCTGTTGCGGCAGGTGTGTATTCGACGGTGACGCCCGTCGTGGGCGGTCCGGGGGCCGGAATCGGCCAACCGAACCCGCGAATTCTAGCTCGCAGGCCAGTTCCGGGCAAGAACCGGGCCCGGAGGCCACCGGATCGGCGATAATGGCCGCCATGATCACGCCCAAGACCCCCGAACAGATCGAGAAGATGCGCATCGCCGGCCGCCTGGCCGCCGAGGTCCTGCAGGTCGTCGCCCCGCACGTGAAGCCGGGCGTCAGCACCGAGGAGCTCGACCGCATCTGCCACGAGCACATCGTCAACGTGCAGCAGGCCACGCCGGCCAACGTCGGCTACAAGGGCTATCCCAAGGCCACCTGCATCTCGGTCAACAACGTCATCTGCCACGGCATCCCGAACGAGGCCAAGATCCTGAAGGACGGCGACATCGTCAATATCGACGTCACCGTCATCAAGGACGGCTGGCACGGCGACACCAGTCGCATGTACTTCGCCGGCACGCCGTCGGTGATGGCGAAGCGTCTGGTGGAAGTGACCCGCGAGGCCATGTTCCGCGGAATCCGCGCGGTGAAGCCGGGCGCGACGCTCGGCGACGTGGGCCATGCCATCCAGAGCTATGCCGAAGCCGAGCGTTTCAGCGTGGTGCGCGAGTACTGCGGCCACGGCATCGGCCGCGTGTACCACGAGGAGCCGCAGGTGCTGCACTACGGCCGCCCGGGCGAGGGCCTGGTGCTGGAGGAGGGCATGACCTTCACCATCGAGCCGATGATCAACGAGGGCACGCGCCACACTCGCCTGCTGCCCGACGGCTGGACCGTGGTCACCAAGGACCGCAAGCTTTCGGCGCAGTGGGAGCACATGATCGCGGTGACCGCCGACGGCGCTGACGTCCTTACGCGCGTGCCCGGCGACGACAACGACAGCTACCTCTGACGTGGACGCGGCCGCGCCCCCCGACGCGCCCGGCCGCAGCGACGACGCCGGCGATGCCGGCGACGCGGCCTGGGTGCAGGCTAGCCGGGACGCATTGGCCGCGGCGGACGCGGCGCTGGCCGCACGCTTCGACCGCGGCGAGGACGCCGGCCGGCTGGCCGTGGAGCGCGCGCGCGCGGTGGACGCGATGGTCGCCGGCGCCTGGCGGCGCTGTTTCCCGCAGCCGGCGGGGCTGGCCCTGTTCGCGGTCGGCGGCTACGGCCGCGGCGAGCTGTTCCCGCACTCCGACATCGACCTGCTGGTGCTGTCCGATGAAGATCCCGGCATGGCGGCGGGTTCCGCGCTGTCGCGCCTGTTCGCCCTGCTCTGGGACTGCGGCCTGCCGGTCAGCCATTCGGTGCGCAGCGCGGCGCAGTGCACGGAGGTTGCTGCCGAGGACCTGACGGTGATGACGGCGCTGCTCGATGCGCGCCCGATCGCGGCCGATGATGTCGCGCGCGCGGCGCTGGCGCGCGCGATCGCGCCCGATCGCGCCTGGCCTGCGCGCGACTTCTTCCTGGCCAAGGCGAAGGAGCAGGAGCAGCGGCACGCGCGCTTCGGCGACACCTCCGACAACCTCGAGCCGAATCTGAAGGACGGCCCCGGCGGCCTGCGCGACCTGCAGACCCTGGGCTGGATGGCGCGCCGCGCCTTCGGCACCCATGAACTCGATCCGCTGGTGGCCCTGGGCCACGTCGGCGCCGATGAGGCGGCGGCCCTGGAGCGCGAGCGCCTGGCCCTGGCACGGCTGCGCTACGGCCTGCATCTGGTGGCGGGCCGCGGCGAGGACCGCCTCCGCTTCGACCACCAGAAGCCCCTGGCCGAGCGCCTGGGCTATGCCGACGACGCCCGCAACCTCGGCGTCGAGCAGATGATGCAGGGCTTTTACCGCAGCGCGGCGGTGGTGCGCCGCATCGGCGACCGCCTGCAGCAGCGCTTCGAGGAGCATTTCGACGGCGCCGCGGTGCCGGAACCGGTCGACGAACGCTTCGAACTGCGTCGCGGCTACCTGGCCGCGCGCGACCACGGCTGGCCGCATGGCGACGTGGGCGAGGTGTTCTCGCTGTTCGCCGCCTGGGCGCAGCTGGGCGAGCTGCGCGGCCTGCACACGCACACCGCGCGCGCCCTGGCCGAAGCGCTGGATGCGCTTTCGCCATACACCGCGGCCGGCGACGCGCAGCGCGCCGCCTTCCTCGACCTGCTGCGCGGGCCCTCGCCGGTGCGCAGCCTGGAGCGCATGGCACGGCTGGGCGTGCTCGGGCGCTGGATCCCGGCCTTTGCGCAGGTGTCGGGGCGGATGCAGTTCGACCTGTTCCACGTCTACACCGTCGACCAGCACACGCTGGCGGTGCTGCGCAACCTGGCCTCGTTCGCGACCGGCGAGCCCGACGAGCGCTTTTCGCGCACGCACGAAGTCTGGCCGGGGCTGCGAAAGCCGGAGCTGCTGCTGCTGGCCGGCCTGTTCCACGACATCGCCAAGGGCCGTGGCGGCGACCATTCCGAACTCGGCGCGGTCGACGCGCGAGCCTTCTGCGAGGCCCACGGCCTGGGCGAGGCCGACACCGCCCTGGTCGAGTGGCTGGTGCTGCGCCACCTGCTGATGTCGGTGACCGCGCAGAAGCAGGACATCGCCGATCCGGCGGTGATCCACCGCTTTGCCACCGAGGTCGCCGACCGCGAGCGCCTGGACTATCTGTACCTGCTGACCTGCGCCGACATCGCCGGCACCTCGCCCAAGCTCTGGAACGCGTGGAAGGACCGGCTGCTGGCCGACCTGCGCGATGCCACCCGGCTGGCGCTGCGCCGCGGGCTGGAACATCCGGTGGCCGCCGCCGAGCGCATTGCCGAAGCTCGCTTCGCGGTGGCGGCGATGCTGGCCGGCGAAGGCATCGATGCCGCCGCCACCGAGGTCCTGCTGGACCGGTTCCCGGCCGCCAGTTTCCTGCGTGCCCGCCCGGAGCAGGTCGCATGGCAGGCCCGGGCCCTGCACGAGGCCACCGGCGAGGATCCGGAGCGGATGGTGGTCAAGGTGCGCCTGGTCGCGCCCGGCAGCGCGGCGATGGAGGTGTTCGTCCACGGCCCCGACCGCGACGGCCTGTTCGCGGCGATCGTGGTGACGCTGGACCGGCTGGGGCTGGCGATCCAGCAGGCGCGCGTGCTCGACGGCCCCGGCGGCGCGGTATTCGACAGCTTCCAGGTGCTGCCCGGTGACAGCCGCGCCGACTGCGACCCGCAGGTGGTGGCGCGCAAGCTGGCCGCGGTGCTCGCCGGGCCGCTGGATCGCGTGCGCCCGGCGCAGCGCACGCAGCCGCGGCACTTGCGCCATTTTCGCATCGTGCCCCAGGTCGGTTTCGACACCAGCGGCGACGGCACCGCCACGGTGCTGAGCCTGGTGAGCACCGACCGGCCCGGCCTGCTGGCCGACGTCGCACACGTGCTGCGCAGCGAGGGCCTGCGCGTGCACGACGCGCGCATCGCGACCTTCGGCGCCCGTGCCGAGGACGTGTTCCGGGTGACCGGTGAAGACAAGCAACCGCTCGGCGAGGCGGCGTGCGCGAGGCTGCGCGACGCCCTGCTGGCAAGGATCGATGGAGAAGCACAACGATGAGTACCGGCAAGAAGGTGGCGGCGAAGAAGGTTGTCGCGAAGAAGGCGGCCACGAAGAAGACCGCCGCCACAAAAGGGGGGGCGAAGAAGGCGCCAGCGAAGAAGGCCGCGGTGACGAAGGTGGCCGCGAAGAACGTTTCCGCGGTGAAGCCTGCGACGAAGCTGGCGAAGAAGCCCGCGGTGAAGCTGCCGGCCTCTCCGAAGCCGGCGGATGCCGACCGCGAACTCGCCTTCATGATCGACAGCGCCTGGGAGCGCCGTTCGATGCTGACGCCGGAGGAGATCGAAGGCTCCACCCGGCCCCTGGTCGAGCAGGCGATCGAGGGCCTGGAGGCCGGCCGCCTGCGCGTGGCCGAGCCCGATGGCGCCGGCGGCTGGATCGTCAACGAATGGTTGAAGAAGGCGGTGCTGCTGTACTTCCGCGTGCAGGAGATGGAGGCCGGCGAGCAGTATCCGGCGCCGTACTGGGACAAGATCCCGATGCGCTTCGCCGACTTCGACGAAGCCGCCTTCCGCAAGCTCGGCGCGCGCGTGCTTCCGGGCGCGATCGCACGCCGCGGCGCCTACATCGGCCGTGACGTGGTGCTGATGCCGTCGTTCGTGAACATCGGCGCGTGGATCGGCGAGGGCACCATGGTCGATACCTGGGCCACGGTCGGCTCCTGCGCCCAGGTCGGCAGGCACTGCCACATCTCCGGCGGCGCCGGCATCGGCGGCGTGCTGGAGCCGCTGCAGGCCGCGCCGACGATCATCGAGGACCACTGTTTCATCGGCGCGCGCTCGGAAGTGGTGGAGGGCGTGATCGTCGGCCACCACAGCGTGATCGGCATGGGTGTGTTCCTGGGGCAGTCCACGCGCATCTACAACCGCATGACCGGCGAGACCAGCTACGGCGTGGTGCCCCCGGGCAGCGTGGTGGTGGCGGGTTCGCTGCCGGCCGCGGACGGCTCGCATTCGCTCTATTGCGCGGTGATCGTGAAGCAGGTCGACGCGAAGACGCGTGCCAAGACCTCGGTCAACGACCTGCTGCGCGGCCACGCGCTCTGAGCCGGGAGGAAGGCCGATGACGACCACGCTCTATGGACTGAAGAACTGCGACACCTGCAAGAAGGCGCGGAAGTGGCTCGACCGCTTCGGCGTCGAACACGCCTTCGTCGACTACCGCGACGACAAGCCCTCGCCGGAAACGCTGGTGGAATGGGCCGGGAAGCTCGGCGGCTTCGAGGCCATGGTCAACAAGTCCTCGACCACCTGGCGCCAGCTGCCCGACCACCGCAAGGCCGCGGGTTCGGACGCGGAATGGAAGCTGCTGCTGCGCGAGTACCCGCAGCTGGTCCGCCGCCCGCTGGTGGTGACCGGCGACGGCGGCGTGAGCCAGGGCTTCAGCGACAACGGCTTCAAGCAGCGCTTCGGGATCGGGGGATGAGCGAGGTGCTGGCGCTGGCCGGCGAGCTGATCGCGCGGCCTTCGGTGACGCCGGAGGATGCCGGCTGCCAGGCGCTGCTGGCCGCGCGGCTCGGGCGCGCGGGCTTCCGCTGCGAGCAGCTGCGCTTCGGCGAGGTCGACAACCTCTGGGCCACGCACGGCGAAGGCGGCCCGGTGCTGGTGCTGCTCGGCCACACCGACGTGGTGCCGCCGGGCCCGCGCGAGGCCTGGGCCAGCGACCCCTTCGTGCCGGAAATCCGCGACGGCGTGCTGTACGGCCGCGGCGCCGCCGACATGAAGGGCAGCGTGGCCGCCTTCGTCGTCGCCCTGGAGCGCTTCGTGGCCGCGCATCCCGCGCATCCAGGCACGGTGGCCCTGCTGCTGACCTCGGACGAGGAGGGCGACGCCATCGACGGCGTGCGCCGCGTGGCCGAAGAGTTCCGCCGCCGCGGCCAGGGCATCGACTGGTGCATCACCGGCGAGCCTTCGTCCACCGCGCGGCTGGGCGACCTGCTGCGCGTCGGGCGCCGGGGTTCGCTGACGGCCGCGCTCACCGTGCGCGGGGTGCAGGGCCACGTCGCCTACCCGGAGAAGGCGCGCAATCCCGTGCACCAGGCGCTGCCGGCGCTGGCCGAACTTGCGGCGCGGCGCTGGGACGAGGGCTACGAGACGTTCCCGCCGACGAGCCTGCAGATCAGCAACGTCGGCGCAGGCGCCGGCGCGAGCAATGTCATCCCCGGCGAGCTGCGGGTGGGCTTCAACCTCCGCTACAACCCGCACTGGGATGCGCCGCGGCTGGAGTCGGAGATCGAGGCGATGCTGGCACGGCACGGCCTGGACTTCGAACTGCGCTGGCACCGCAGCGGCGAGCCGTTCTTCACGCCTGAAGGTCCGCTGCGCGCCGCGGCGCGGGCAGTGCTTGCAAACGTGGCGGGTGAGCCGCCCGAGGAGAGCACCGGCGGCGGTACCTCGGATGCGCGCTTCATCGCGCCCCTGGGAGCGCAATGCATCGAGGTCGGCCCGGTGAACGCGAGCATCCACAAGGTGGATGAACATGTGTCCGTCGCCGACCTCGAGGCGCTGCCGGAGGTTTACCTGGCGCTGATGGAAAGGCTGCTGATGGGTTAGGCGGCGGAGTCGGGGGGCGCAGCTTTTTCGCTCCGGTCACCACCGAAGTGGGTCACGGGGGCAATCCCGCGCAAACCCCTTCCTTGCGACCCCCCGGGTCTCCCTGCTACGTTCGCCACATGCACCGCCACTCCACCTCCGCCAACGCCCGCAACGACCGCGCCAACAACCGCGGCTCGAACAATCGCGCGCGCCCGGCGTGGGCGGGAGGCTAGGCGGCGGCAACCGCGATACCCCCCGAAACCCGCGCCCGGCGCGGGTTTCGCTTTTTCCGCGCAGGGAGCATCCATCGCCGGCCGTCCGGCACAAGGAGCCCCATCATGTGTTCGATCCTCGGGATCTTCGACCTCCGCCGCGGCGCCGATGTCTCGGTGCTGCGTCCCCTCGCACTGTCGCTGTCCGCGCTGCAGCGCCACCGCGGCCCCGATTGGAGCGGCGTGCACGCCGATGCCAACGCGCTGCTGGTGCACGAGCGCCTGGCCATCGTCGATCCGCTGGGCGGTGCGCAGCCGCTGCGCTCGGCCGATGGCCAGCTGGTGCTGGCGGTCAACGGCGAGATCTACAACCACCGCGAGCTGGAGGACGCGACCGGCGATGGCTATGACTTCCAGAGCGGCTCCGACTGCGAGGTGATCAATGCGCTCTACGCCGCAACGATGGACGGCGTGGAGGGCCGTCGACGGGCTGCCTGCGAGGACATCGGCGCATGGCTGTCGCGCCTCAACGGCATCTTCGCCTTCGCCCTGTGGGATCGCGACCGCGGCCGAGCGATCATCGCCCGCGACCCGATCGGCGTCTGCCCGCTGTACTGGGGTCATGACGGCGATGGCCGGCTGTGGGTGGCTTCCGAGATGAAGGCGCTGGCCCGCAGCTGCGCCGACGTCGAGGTCTTCCCGCCGGGGCACTGGTACGACACCGCCACCGGCGAACTTCGCCGCTACTACGAGCGTCCCTGGCGCGAGCGCGGGGCCACGCTGGGCCGCCGCGTCGAACCGGCGGCGCTGCGCGAGGCCTTCGAAGCCGCCGTGCACCGGCAGATGATGGCCGACGTGCCCTATGGCGTCCTGCTTTCCGGCGGCCTCGATTCCTCGCTGGTCGCAGCCTGCGCCGCGCGTTTCGCACGTCGCCGCATCGAGGACGACGATGCCTCCGAAGCCTGGTGGCCGCGCCTGCACTCCTTCGCCATCGGCCTGGAGGGCTCGCCCGACCTGGCCGCGGCCGAGGTCGCGGCGAAAGCGCTGGGCACGGTGCACCACGGCTTCACCTACACGCTGGAGGAGGGCATCGACGCCCTGCCGGAGGTGATCCGCCACATCGAAAGCTTCGACGTCACCACCGTGCGCGCGTCGACGCCGATGTACCTGCTGGCGCGCCGGATCAAGGCCATGGGCGTGAAGATGGTGCTGTCCGGCGAGGGCAGCGACGAGGTCTTCGGCGGCTACCTCTACTTCCATCGCGCGCCCGACGCCGACGCCTTCCACGAGGAAACCGTGCGCAAGTTGGACGCCCTGCACCAGTACGACTGCCTGCGCGCCAACAAGTCGATGATGGCCTGGGGCGTGGAGGCGCGCGTTCCGTTCCTGGACCTGGAATTCCTGGAGCTGGCGATGGGCATGGACGCGGAGGCGAAGATGGTCGCGCCGCGCCCTAACGGCCGCCCGCCGATCGAGAAGGCGGTGCTGCGCGAGGCCTTCGAAGGCGTGCTGCCGGCGTCGATCCTGTGGCGGCAGAAGGAACAGTTCAGCGACGGCGTCGGCTATGGCTGGATCGATGCGCTGAAGGCGCGGGCCGCGGAGGTCGTGGGCGATGCCGCCTTCGCCGATGCCGCGAAGCGTTTTCCGCACGACCCGCCGGTCACGCGCGAGGCCTACTGGTACCGCAGCCTGTTCGAAGCCGCGTTCCCGGGCCAAGCCTGCGCGCGGACGGTGCCGGGCGGGCCGTCGATCGCCTGTTCGTCGCCGGCGGCGATCGCCTGGGACGCGGCCTTCGCGGCTGCGGCCGATCCTTCCGGGCGGGCGGTGGCCGGGGTGCACGCGGCGGCGCTATAGCGCCTTGCGTCGCGATGTTGCCGCGGTCGCTGCGCGGAATGCACCAGCAGGCTGCCGCCCTCGGGCACCGCCACGATGCGGTCGCCCTCGACGCTGGTGACCGGCGCGGGGCCCGGAACGCAGACGGCCACCGCGGGCGGTGGCCGTCGTCGGATCGGCGATGGTGGCTCAGTCCTTGCCGCGGCCCTTGCCGTTGTTGCCATTGTTGCCGCGGCCCTTGTTGCCGTTGCCACTGTTGCCGCGATCATTGTTGCCGCTGTTCCCACGGCCGCTGTTGCCATTGTTGCCACGGTTGTTGCCGCCGTTGCCGTTGCCCTTGTGGCCATGGTCGCGACCGGGGCTGTGGCGCGACCAGTCGACCCGCACCGGGCGATCGATCACCACGGTCTGGCCCCAGCGGCCATAGGTGTCGACCTGGCCGCGCTTGAGGGCGTGGAAGGCCGCGGACCCGGGCTTGATGCCCATGCGCTGCGCCACCGCGCCCCAGCCCTGGCCCGGGTTGCGATCGTATTCGTGCACGACGTCCAGGCAGGGCACCCCGAGTGCATGCGCGATGGCACAGGCGTAATAGACATCGCCAGGCGCCCAGCCACGGCGGTCGAGCAGGTCGACCAGCAAGGGGCGCGGGGCACCGTAGTAGCCGTGCATCTCGTCGATGAACGGATCGCGGTAGCGTCGGCCATAGTCGTTGATCTCGCCCAGGCGCGCGTCGACCCAGACGTCGCCGGTGCGGACGTTGTAGCCGACGGTCTGCGCCGCGGCGGCCGTCGCCGCGCTTGCAAGGCCGATGCCGAGCGCAAGCGCCAGGATGTCGAGTCTGCGGATCGCCATGGTGGGCTCCTTCGAGTGGTCGGGACGATGCGGAACACTTTCCGCATGCGTGATGAATCCGCGGTGATCGTCCTTGACGGCCGCCCTCAGCGCCTCTCCAGCACGAGGGAATGGCGTGCCGGGCCGGGCAGGAACGGCGACGGCCGTCCCGACACCCAGTCCTCGTGCCCGGCGCCCCAGAACGGCGACAGCGGGTGTCCGCTCTGGCCCCCGGGCTGGTGGATGATGCCCTCGGCTTCACGGCCCGGTGCGACCACCATGCGCTGCGAGGCGCCCATCGCCGGTGCCTGCACGCGTGGCATGTGGCTGTCGCCGGGCAGCGGGTCGGCCGGCATGCACAGCGCTTGGCGCAATGGTCCCGGCAGGGCCTGGGCCAGCGGATGGCAGATGCGTGCGGTGTTGGCCTCGCCCCAGCTGCGCTCGGCCAGCGGCCCGGCCGGCGCGAGCTCGTCGCGCACGGCGGCCGCGGCCTGCTCGAACAGCGCGTCCCAATCCGCGTAGTGCGACGGCAGCAGGTGCGGCGGACGCTGCATCACCAGCGGCCAGGCCACACCCTCCAGCTGGGGCAGCGCCGGCATCTCGAACGCATCGCCAAGGGCGGCGCGCGCGGGCCCCAGCAGTCCGAGGGCGATGCGCTCGTTGACCGCGAGGCGCCAGGCCCGCACCAGCCGGTAGCCGGTGGAGTCGACCGATGCGCGTCCATCCCAGTCGGCGCTGGCATCGGCCAGTGCCCGGAGGGCGGGGGCGTCCTGCGCGCGCGCGCGCTCGAGCAGCAGCACGTGCCAGCGCTCGAGGAACAGGGCGCGGTCATCGAGCTGGATGGCCAGCAGGTCGCGTTCGTCGAAACGCTCGCGCGCCCTCAGCGCGTCGCGGATCTGCGCGCCGCGCGCGCCCAGGGCATAGCCGCCGTCGCCGATGGCCGCCAGCGCCGGGCCGCCGACCACGCGCGCGTTCGCGGTCCAGATGCGGTCCGCGGTGGGCGAGGCGACGGTGGGGCCGCGGCGGGTGCTCATCGTCCAGGGCGGGCACGCGGCCGCCGCAGCGCCTTCCATCGGCGCGGTGGCGTCGCAGGCCTCGGCGCGCTGTGGCATCGGCCCGACCAGGCGCCAGGCGATGCGGCCGTTGCGGTCGCCGATCACCAGGTTCTGGTTGGGCAAGGCGATCCCGCGCGCCAGCACCAGGGCGCGCTCCACGTCGGGCATCCGCGCCATGCCGGTGAGGCCGAGGTTGATCGCGCCGGGCAGGTGTGCGGTCCAGCGCAGGCTGAGCACGCGGCCGTCGTCGCTGCGGTGGAGCACCGGCCCCCAGTCCGATTCCTCGATGTCGAGGGCCACGGGTTCGCCGCCGGCGACCTCGATCGTCTCGCGGTGGCGCACGAGGTGGACGCAGTCTTCGTCATCGCCATCGCCGTCCACGGCCGGCTGCGCGGCATCGCCCGCGCAGGGCGTCTCCAGCTTCCAGTCCAGGTAGTCGCCGTAGCTGTTGGTGAAGCCCCAGGCGACGTGGCCGTTGCTGCCGACGACCACCGCCGGGAGGCCGGGCAAGGTGAAGCCGGAGACGTCGACGCGGCCGCCGGGCGCGCGCTCGTCCGCGTAGGCCAGGCGCGCGCGGAACCAGATTCCCGGCGCGCGCAGGCCCAGGTGCATGTCGTCGGCGACCAGGGCGGCGCCATGCGCGGTGAGCGCGCCGGCGACGGCGAAGTTGTTGCTGCCCGGCGCTTCGGGTTCGAGTGCGGCGGCAATCGCGGCCCGACGGCCTGCGTCGATGGCGCCAGCCCCAGGGATTGAAGCCTGCCCGGGACTGTGGGTTTCCGCCGCATCGACATCGGGCGACGGCAGCAGGCGCAGGTCGAGCGCGTCCGCTCCCGGCAGTACGGCATCGCCCACCGCTGCGCCCACCAGCGGTGAATCCCAGCTCGATCCCGCGTGCGCGAGCAGCGCATACAGCGTTTCGGGCAGGTGCGGACGCGCCTTCCACAGCGCCAGTTCGCGCGCGTTGCCGGCGTCCTGCAGGTCGAAGTACATGGCGTGGCCGACCAGCACCGAGTCTTCCGGGCGCCAGGGTTCGGGCGTGGTGCGCAGCAGCAGGTAGGGCCAGGGGCGCGCGCGGAGGGCTTCGCGGCCCGCGTTGGCGCCATCGGCATAGGCCTGGAGCAGGGTGCGCTCGGCTTCGGGCGCGGCGGTCACCTCGGCTGCGGCACGGGTACGCATGCGATGCAGACGCTGCCGGCGGTCGGTGTCGAGCGCGATCGGGCCGAACAGTGCGGCCAGCTCGCCCGCCGCCGAGCGCCGCATCAGGTCCATCTCGAACCAGCGCTCCTGCGCGTGCACATAGCCCAGCGCACGCATCGCGTCGATCTCGTCCGCGGCCTCGATGCCGACCACGCCCAGCGCATCGCGGGAGACGCTGGCAGGTGCGGACAGCCCCGTCAGCGGGGCGTTGCCGTCAAGCCGCGGCAGGCTCCCGCGCAGCGCCCACCACGCGGCCAGGGCCAGCAGCGCGGCGATCACTCCAAGCAGCAGCGCGATGCGCAGGATCCAGCGGACCATCGGTCATCCTCTCCCCGGCGGACGCCCCATGATGCGGGCTTATTCGATCGAAAGCGCGTCCACCTTCTGCCAGCCGCGCGGCAGCAGGCCGCCGCGGCTGCCACGCGCGCCGAGGTAGGCTTCGAGGTCGCGCCAGGACAGCGTCATCGTGCGCGCGCCCGAATGCACCAGCAGGCTGCCGCCCGCCGGTACCGCGGCCACCGCGACCACGCGCTCGGTACCGCGCTTGGCCTTGGGGATCTCGATGATCTTGTTGCCCTTGCCGCGGTCGAGCTCGGGCAGCTCGGACACCGGGAAGGCCAGCAGGTGGCCGGCGCTGGTCACCGCCACGATGCGGTCGCCCTCGACGCTGGCGACCGGTGCGGGCTGCAGCACGCGCGCACCTTCGGGCAGGGTGAGCATGGCCTTGCCGGCCTTCTGCCGACCGACCAGGTTCTCGAAGCGGGTGACGAAGCCGTAGCCGGCCGAGGACGCCAGCGTGAAGCGCGCGTCGGCCTCGCCGCTGGCCATGGCCACGAACGAGGTGCCGGCCGCCGGCGAGAAGCGCGCGGTCAGCGGCTCGCCGTTGCCGCGCGCCGAAGGCAGGCCGTGGGCCAGCGTGGAATAGGCGCGGCCGCTGGAATCCAGGAAGGCCACCTGCTGCGTGCTGCGCCCGCGCACCGCCGCCAGCAGGCCGTCGCCCTCGCGGTAGGACAGGGTCGAGGCATCGACGTCATGGCCCTTGGCCGCGCGCACCCAGCCCTTCTGGCTGAGCACCACGGTGACCGGCTCGCTGGCGACCAGGTCGGTCTCGGCCAGGGCCTGCGCCGCGTCGCGGGCGACCAGGGGCGAGCGGCGCTCGTCGCCGAATTTCTTCGCGTCCGCCAGCAGTTCGTCCTTGATCAGCTTGCGCAGCTTCGCCTTGCTGCCCAGCGTGGCGATCAGCTGGTCGCGCTCGCGGTCGAGCTCGTCCTGCTCGCCGCGGATCTTCATTTCCTCCAGTCGCGCCAGCTGGCGCAGCCGGGTCTCGAGGATGTAGTCGACCTGGTCGTCGCTGAGTTCGAAGCGCGCCTGCAGCACCGCGCGCGGCTCGTCCTCGGTGCGGATGATGCGGATCACCTCGTCCAGGTTGAGGAAGGCCACCAGCAGGCCCTCCAGCAGGTGCAGGCGGCGCTCGACCTTGTCCAGGCGGTGCTGCAGGCGGCGGGTGACCGTGTCGGAGCGGAACGACAGCCACTCCAGCAGCAGGCTGCGCAGGTCCTTGACCTGCGGCCGGCCGTCGCGGCCGATGATGTTGAGGTTGACCCGGTAGCTCTTCTCAAGGTCCGTGGTCGCGAACAGGTGGCCCATCAGCTGGTCCACGTCGATGCGGTTGGAGCGCGGGATCAGCACCACGCGCACCGGGTTGGCGTGGTCGGACTCGTCGCGGATGTCCTCCAGCCAGGGCAGTTTCTTGGCGCGCATCTGCGCCGCGATCTGCTCGATCACCTTGCCCGGGCTGACCTGGTAGGGCAGCGCGGTGACCACGATGTTCTGGCCTTCCTTCACGAAGGTGGCGCGGGCGCGCACGCTGCCGTGGCCGGTCTCGTACATGGCGCGCAGGTCGGCGGCCGGGGTGATGATCTCGGCCGCGGTCGGGTAGTCGGGCCCGCGCACGTGCTCGCACAGGTCGGCAACGGTCGCCTCGGGGTCGTCGAGCAGGCGCACGCAGGCGCTGACCACTTCGTTGAGGTTGTGCGGCGGCACGTCGGTGGCCATGCCCACGGCGATGCCGGTGGTGCCGTTGAGCAGCAGGTGCGGCAGGCGCGCGGGCAGCCAGGTCGGTTCTTCGAGCGTGCCGTCGAAGTTGGGGGTCCAGTCGACCGTGCCGTGTCCGAGCTCGCCCAGCAGCACCTCGGCGATCGGGGTCAGCTTCGACTCGGTATAGCGCATGGCCGCGAACGACTTCGGGTCGTCGGTGGAGCCGAAGTTGCCCTGGCCCTCGATCAGCGGGTAGCGGTAGCTGAAGGGCTGGGCCATCAGCACCAGGGCCTCGTAGCAGGCGCTGTCGCCGTGGGGATGGAACTTGCCGATCACGTCGCCGACCGTGCGCGCCGACTTCTTGGGCTTGGCCGAGGCGTTGAGCCCGAGCTCGCTCATCGCGTAGATGATCCGCCGCTGCACCGGCTTCAGGCCGTCGCCGATGAAGGGCAGGGCGCGGTCGAGCACCACGTACATCGAGTAATCGAGGTAGGCGCGCTCGGCGTATTCGCGCAGGGGAATCTGTTCGAAACCGTGGAAGACGGGGCGTACGGGGTCGTTCATCGGGACTGCAGTGGCATCGGGACGGGTGATTCTACCGGGCGCGCGGAGGTTGCCGCCCCCGCGGCACCGGAGTCAGTCGATGCCGACGATGTCGTGGATGCCGGTGTCCTCGATCCGGCCCACGGCGTTGACCGCCGCGAGCACGTCGCTGCGTGCCAGCAGCGACGCCCGGGCCTCGCGCAGCGGCACGCGGCCGGCCAGTGGCTCCGAACCCAGGTAGTCCTGGCACCAGGCGAGCGCTTCCGCGCGGCGATCGGGATCGTCCAGCAGTTCCGCCAGCCAGTTCGCGGCCTCGTCCTCGTGGCCGGCGAGGAGCAGGGCCTCAAGGTGCAGGATCGTTCCCTCGTCGCGGCCATCGCGGATCCGCTGCAGCCAGATGGCCGCGTCGTCGTCGCGGCCCATCTGCCGGTAGGCCCGCAGGCGCACCATCGACTGCACGAGGAGGCCATAGCCGCTCATGCCGTCGACGCGGGCGATGGCGGCCAGGGCCTGTTCGGGGCGCTCCATGTCCACAAGCAGGGTCCCGAGGTTCAGCGTCTGGCTGACGTTGGCCTGGCCGGACTCGTCCATCGCGGCGGCGGCAGTCAGCGCGGCCAGGGCCTCGTCGGTTCGCGACAGGCGCCGCAGCGCAATGGCGCGCTGGTTGGCCATCCAGTGCAGGTCGTCGGTGTCGTCGAAGCGTCCCGGATCGGCCAGTGCCTGCTCGGCCAGCGCAAGCGCCTCGCCGGGGCGTCCCGCGACGAGCAGCGAATAGGCCAGTTCGCGCTGCAGGGCCAGCGACGACGGGGATCCGGCGGCCCGGCCACGGAGCGTGTCGACCTCGGCCGCGGCCGCCTTCCGGGGCTCGTAGCGGGGATCGTCGCGCTTGATCAGCGCATCGAAGCGCCGGTCGCTGCGCAGCCAGGTGATGACGGTTGCCGAAGTGACGCCGGCCAGCGCGGCGCGGGCGCCGTCGTGGTCGCCGCGGTCGGCGCGCATCAGCGCCAGCCGGGCCCACGCATGGTCCGGTTCGATGCCATCTACGGTCCAGTCGGCTGCATACAGGGCCTCCAGGAGTTCCAGGGTCTGCGGCGAGGTGACGCCCAGCCTGTGCAGCAGTGGATTGACCAGCTCCGTGCGCAGGTGCCCCACGAGCGCGGGCCAGGTGGACGCCAGGTGGGCCAGCGCCCGGGCGGCGGTCTCGTCCTGGCCCTGGTCCGCGGCCAGCTGTCCCAGCAGGAACCAGGCATCGGGGTCGTTGCCCTCGGCATCGACGGCGGCCTGCGCAAGCCTGTGCGCACGAGGCATGTCCCTGGCTTCGGTGGCCAGCCATGCCGCGCGCAGCAGGTAGGCCGAACGTTCGTTGGCCTCCAGCGCCCCGAAGTCGGCGTGCGATGCCACCGCCTCCATCGCGATCGCCGAGGTGCCGGGGTCGCCGCGTTCGAAGATCGCTTCGGCCGCGCGGACCGCTTTGCGCAGTTCGGGAGTGAGGGGCGACGCGTTCTTGTTCGCATCGGCGGGGAAGGCCAGGACCCCGGCCATCACGAGGGCGGCGATCCATGCGGTGCGCAGTGCGCGCATTTCGGGCTCCGGGGCAGTCGGGTCGTGGCAGGGAAGGGAAGCCTAGCCGCAGCGGCGTCGGTTCCGCCATGCCCGGTACTCACGCGGGCTTGCCGATCCGGTGGACGAGAATGCGCGGATGGACATCGACGTGATCGTGGTCGGCGGCGGTCCGGCCGGACTGACCGCGGCAGCCTACCTGCGGCGCTTCCACCGCTCCTGCCTGGTGCTCGACGCCGGTGACAGCCGGGCGCGCCGGATCCCGGAGAGCAACAACTGCCCCGGCTTCCCGCACGGCGTGTCCGGCACCGAGCTGCTGCGGCGCATGCGCGAGCAGGCTCGCGCGGTCGACGCCGCGTTCGAGAGCGCCGTGGTCGATGGACTCGCACTCGTGGACGGAGGCTTCGAGGTGCGGGCCGGTGGACGACGCTGGCGGGCGCGAAAGGTGATCCTCGCCACCGGGCTCAGCGATCGCCTGCCGGGGGACGACTGGATCGAGGCCGCCGTGGGCTGCGGCGCCCTTCGCCTGTGTTCGATCTGCGACGCCTACGAGGCCAGCGACCTCGCCATCGGCGTGTACGGGCCGAGCGAGGGGCTGGGTGGCCATGCGCTATTCCTGCGCGGCTACTCGGCCTCGGTGCATGCCCTCCCCACGGACGACGGCGACGGTGGCGAAGACGGCGATGCATCGCGCGGGGCGGGCGTGCAGTGGCTGCAGGGCGGCGGGCGCCTGGCCTTCGACGGGCAGCGCTGCAGCTATGCGCCGCCGGGCGGCGAGGCCGTGGCCTTCGACACCGTCTATGCCTACCTGGGGTCCGACACCAGCGCCGGGATCGCGGCGGCGGCCGGCGCCGGGCTCACGCCGGAGGGCGAGATCATCGTCGATGCCGACCAGCAGACGCGGCTGCCGGGGCTGTACGCCATCGGCGACGTCGTCAGCGGGCTGAACCAGATCTCGGTGGCGGTGGGGCACGCCGCGATCGCGGCCACCCATGCCCACAACGCGCTGCCGTTCGTGCCGCGCGGTGGCGATGGCGCGGGCGCCCGCTGATACCCCAGCGCATGGCGGGGTGACAGGCGGCCGCGCGACACCTCCGGGCACAAAAAACCCCGCTTTCGCGGGGTTTCTTGTCATCGCTGGATTCCGGTGGTGACCGCCGGAACCCGAAGATGGTGCCCAGAAGAGGACTCGAACCTCCACGGAGTTGCCCCCGCTAGCACCTGAAGCTAGTGCGTCTACCAATTCCGCCACCTGGGCAGGTGGGCGCGTATGGTGCAGCGCGGCGACGAGTCTGTCAACGGTGTTTCACAAACTTCGCCAACGGAGCGTCCACGGCGGCCGCGTACAATCGCCGGATGACGAAGACCACCGGCAAGCGCGGCACCGGCCGCGGCAAGACGCCTGCGAAGGCGGGGGCGGAGAAGGGCGCATCGGGCGCTGGCAGGAAGGCGGCCGCGGCGCCGGCGAAGAAGGCTGGCGGACGCGGTCCGGGCGGCGGCAAGGCGAAGTCGGGCGCGCTGCCGGGGTGGATGCCCGATCCCGGTCTGCTGCGCGCGATGAAACCGCGCGGCCCGGTTGCTGCCGACACGAATCGCGCCCCTCCGGCAGAACCCGCGGCCCGCACGCCCGTGGCGAAGAAGGCCGGCACGGCCCCGCGCCCTGGTGGCGCTGCCGGCAAGACCCGGGGTTACAGCGATCCCCAGGCCGCGCGCGAGGCCGACCGCTACGAGAACCCGATCGCCAGCCGCGAAGCGATCCTCCAGGTGCTGTCCGACGCCGACGGTCCGCTGGACGCGGAAAAGCTCCAGCAGGTGCTTGGCCTGGCCGAGCCCGAGCGCGCCGTGGCGCTGGACAAGCGCCTGGCGGCGATGCTGCGCGACGGCCAGGTGCTGAAGAACCGCCGCGGCGGCTTCGTGCCGGCCGCGCGCGCGGACCTGATCCCCGGCACGGTCATCGCCAATCCCGAAGGCTTCGGCTTCCTGCGCCCCGAAAGCGGCGTCGGCGACGACCTGTTCCTGCCGCCCTTCGAAATGCGCAAGGTCATGCACGGCGACCGCGTGCTCGGCAGCGTCACCGGCGTCGACCGCCGCGGCCGCCGCGAAGGCGTGATCGTGGAAGTGCTGGAGCGTCGGGTGACGCGCCTGATCGGCCGCTTCGCGCTCGAGCATGGCATCAGCTACGTGGTCCCCGACGACCGCAGGATCCAGCGCAACGTGCAGATCCCGGCCGACGAGCGCCTGGACGCGCGCGACGGCCAACTGGTGGTCTGCGAGATCGTGACGCCGCCCGACAACCACCGGCCGCCGATCGGCCGCGTGCTGGCGGTGCTGGGCGACCGGCTGACCGCCTCGATCGCGGTCGAGGCCGCGATCCACGGCCACGACATCCCGCACGAGTTCCCGCCCGAGGTGCTCGACGCCGCGGCGCGGATCCCGGTGGAGGTCGATGCCGCCACCGCCAACCGCCGTCTCGACCTGCGCAAGCTGCCCCTGGTGACCATCGACGGCGAGGACGCCAAGGACTTCGATGACGCGGTGTACTGCGAGCCCAACCGCGAGGGCTTCCGCCTGATCGTGGCCATCGCCGATGTCTCCAGCTACGTGCTGCCCGGCGACCCGCTCGACGTCGAGGCGCAGAACCGTGCGACCTCGGTGTACTTCCCCGGCTACGTCGTGCCGATGCTGCCGGAGACGCTGTCCAACGGCATCTGCTCGCTGAAGCCGAAGGTCGACCGCCTGTGCTTCGCCTGCGACATGCAGGTCGACCGCCGCGGCCAGGTGGTGTCGTATTCCTTCCATGAGGCGGTGATGCATTCGCACGCGCGCCTGACCTACACCCAGGTCTGGAACGCGGTCGGCGACGGCATCCCCGACGCCGATCGCGAGGCCGCGCAGGCCTTCATCGGCCCGCAGATGGAGCAGGTCAGGCGCCTGCACCAGCTGTACAAGGTGTTCGACAAGGCGCGCCAGCAGCGTGGCGCGATCGACTTCGAGACCTCCGAAGTGCGCTTCGTGCTCGGCCCGCAGGGCGAGGTCACCCAGGCCGGCATGATCCAGCGCAACGATGCCCACAAGCTGATCGAGGAATGCATGATCGCGGCGAACGTCGCGGCCGCGCATGCGCTGCTGGAATCCGGCATCCCGGCGCCGTTCCGGGACCACGACCGCCCGCCGGAGGGCAAGTACGCCGACCTGCTGGAGTTCCTGAAGGAGTTCCAGCTGCGCCTGCCGACCTGGCAGAAGGTACGGCCCAAGGATTTCCGCAAGCTGCTGGAGGCCGTGCGCGAGCGCCCCGATGCGGCGCTGCTGGAGTCGGTGCTGCTGCGCAGCCAGTCGCTGGCGGTGTACTCGCCGGACAACATCGGCCACTTCGGCCTGGCGCTGGAGGCCTACGCGCACTTCACTTCGCCGATCCGCCGCTACGCCGACCTGCTGGTGCACCGCGCGATCAAGCACGCGCTGCGCGGCGGCAATGCGGTGCAGTACAAGTACAGCGCGCACGAGATGGCGGCGCTGTCGCTGCAGTGCTCGGAGCGGTCGCGCCGCGCCGACGAGGCCCAGCGCGAGGTCGACGAGCGCTACCGCGCGGCCTGGATGGAGGAACACGTCGGCCGCGAGTTCGACGGCGTGGTCAGCGGCGTCACCAGCTTCGGCCTGTTCGTGGAACTCGACGAGTCCAAGGTCAACGGCCTGGTGCACGTGACCCAGCTGCCCAACGACTTCTACCACTTCGACCCGATCCGCAAGACGCTCACCGGCCAGCGCTCCGAGCGTGAGTACCGGCTGGGCGACCGTGTGCGCATAGTGGTGCTGAAGGCCAGCGTGGAAGAGCTGAAGATCGATTTCAGGCTGGTGGAAGAGGGCCAGCGCCAGAAGGGCGAGCCCAGGCCGCCGACCCCGCGCGGCCAGCCGGCCAAGCGCGCCAAGAAGAAGTACTGAGGACCCAGGCCGGATGGCAGGCAACAAGCAGAACCAGTGGATCGTCGGCATCAACGCCGTGGCCTCGGCGGTCGAGCACGACGCCGACAACGTGCGCGAAGTGCTGCTGGAGGCGGGTGCTAAGAACCCGCGCATCGGTTCGATCGAGGACGAGGCGCGGCGTCGCGGCATCGACGTGCGCCGGGTCGCCCAGAACGCGCTCGACGGCGTCGCCGGCGGCCTGCGCCACCAGGGCGCGGTCGCGCGCTACGCCGCGGCGAAGACCCATGACGAGGACGACCTGCCGGGCCTGGTCGAGTCCGCCGAAGGCCGCGCCCTGCTGCTGGTGCTCGACGGCGTTCAGGACCCGCACAACCTCGGCGCCTGCCTGCGCAGCGCCGCCGCGGCTGGCGTGACCGCGGTGGTGATCCCCAAGGACAAGGCGGTGCAGGTCAACGCCACCGTGCGCAAGACCTCGGCCGGCGCCGCCGACAGCATCCCGGTGGTGCGCGTCACCAACCTCTCGCGCAGCCTGCGCGAGCTGCAGAAGCAGGGCGTCTGGATCTACGGCCTGGCCGGCGAATCCGAAGCCTCCCTGTACACCGTCGACCTGCGCGGCAACGTCGCCCTGGTCCTGGGCGGCGAAGGCGAAGGCCTGCGCCGCCTGACCCGCGAACACTGCGACCAGCTCGTCGCCCTGCCGATGCCCGGCGCCGCCGAAGCCGGCGTCGAAAGCCTCAACGTCTCCGTCGCCGCCGGGGTATGCCTCTTCGAAGCCGTCCGGCAGAGGCTCTAGGCGGGGCGCCGGGAAAGCTTTTGCCACGGATTTACGCGGATAACGCGGATTTACACGGATAAAGCAGAAGCAGGAGAAAACGCTCTTTAGCCACGGATTTGGCGGATTACGCGGATCTGGCCGAGGCAAGATTGACGCCAGAAAGCCCACCTGAAAAGAGCAGGTGCAGTGCGTGGTGCATGCACTGGCCTCAGCCAGATCCGCGTAATCCGCGCAAATCCGTGGCCAAAAAAGCTTTCCGCTTTTTCTGCCTTTTCCGCTCTATCCGTGTAAATCCGCGTTATCCGCGTAAATCCGTGGCAAAAGCTCTTCCACACGCCCTCCCGCAGCCGAAGCCCTCAGGTTGCGGGGGTCGCGAAGCGGCCGCAGGTGTTGGCGATGGTGCAGAAGAGCTGGGCGGTGCGTTCGGTGTCGTAGACGGCGGAGTGGGCGTCGTCGCTGTTCCACTCCAGGCCGGCGGCCTGCACCGCGCGGGCGAGCACGGTCTGGCCGTAGGCCAGGCCGGCCAGGGTGACGGTGTCGAAGACGCTGAAGGGGTGGAAGGGGTTGCGCTTGTGGCCGCTGCGGGCGACCGCAGCGTTGACGAAGTTCAGGTCGAAGTGGGCGTTGTGGCCGACCAGGATCGCGCGTTGGCAGCCGTGCTTCTTCACTGCGGCGCGCACGGTCGTGAACACGTGCTCGAGCGCGTCGCGCTCCTGCTTGGCGAAGCGGAAGGGGTGGTCGAGGTCGATGCCGGTGACCTGCAGCGACTTCGGGTCGATGTCGGTGCCGGGCGCGGGAACGACGTGGGCGCTGGCGCCTTCGCCGGGCACGTAGCGGCCCTGGTCGTCGAGGTCGATCGGCAGCACCGCGATCTCCAGCAGCGCGTGCCGGTTCCAGTCGAAGCCGCCGGTCTCCACGTCCACGACCACGGGCAGGTAGCCGCGGAAGCGGGTGGCCATGGGGGCGAAGGCGGGGGTGGCCTGGTCGGCCTGGGGCGGGGGCTGGCTGGTCACCGGCGCTAGTCTAGCCGAGCCGGGCGGCGCGGCCTCATGCGCGAATGCCCGGCACGATGCCCTCGCGGTGCCAGCGCAGCAGCATCGCCACGCCCTGTTCGATGAACACCGCGTCCGCGGCGGCACCGGCTTCCACCGCCAGCGCGTCCAACTGCGCACGGCCGGTGAGCTCCGGTGCTTCGTCCAGCCGCTGCAGCAGGCGCCACGCCAGCGGACTGGGTGCGTGGAAGCGCACGCGGCCGTCCCCGCCGCGGTGCAGGAGCAGGAGCGTCGGCGCCTCCGGCGGCGCCTCGGGCAGGAACTCCGGGCCGATGCGGTGCACCGGCCAGGTGTAGGCGAGGGGCCAGGCCAGCGGCGAAAGCAGGGGACGGCCGTCGAGCAGCGCGGCGGCGGCGTCGGTGTCGGGCGCATCCAGCCGGTCGTGCGCGACATCGTCCAGGCGCGCCTCGCTGATCTGCAGCGCCAGCTCGATCCACTCGTAGTGCGCCAGCTCCGGCAGCCAGGGCTCGCGGCCACCACTGTCCGCCAGCCAGCGCAGGAATTCGCGCGGCAGCTCCGGGAACAGCGGCGTGCGGCAGCCGTGGCCGCGGTAGAAATCGCGCACCAGCGCCGCCCAGGCGTCGCCATGGATGCGCCGGATCACCGGGAAGTTGCCGGCCAGCAGGCTGGATACGTTGTTGAAGAACAGGTCGCGGTAGACCTGCATCCGCCGCGGGTCCACGCCGGGCGGCGGCGGGTGGCGCTCGGGGTCGCGGATGTGGGCGGTGAAGGCCTCCTGCTGCGCGTGCAGGTCAGGCGACATGGCTGCGTGCCGGTGCATGGGCCAGGTGGCCGCGGACGATGTCGAGTTCGCCCAGCAGCTCTTCGAACGGCGGGAAGTCGAAGTCGCGCTCCAGCAGGGTCGGCCGCGGGCCGAACAGGGCGTAGGCCTCGGCCAGCAGCGCCCAGACCGGATCGGCGACCGCTGCGCCGTGGGTGTCGATCTTCAGCCCCGGCTCCTCGTCGCGGTGGCCGGCGACGTGGATGCAGGCCACGCGTGCGCCGGCAAGCCCTCGCAGGAAGCCGCTGGCGTCGTAGCCGTGGTTGGTGGCGTTGACCACGATGTTGTTGACGTCGAGCAGCAGGTCGCAGTCGGCTTCGGCAAGCACGGCGTCGACGAATTCGAGTTCGGTCAGCGGTGGCGAGCCCGCAGGATCCTGATGGATGGTCGCGTAATAGGAGATGTTCTCGACCGCGATGCGCCGGCCGAGGATGTCCTGCGCGCGCCGGATGCGGCTTGAAACGTGGCGCACCGCCTCATCGCTGAAGGGCAGCGGCAACAGGTCGTAGAGCTGGCCCATGCGGTCGCCGCAGGCGCTCAGGTGTTCGCTGTAGAGCGCCACATGGTGCGTGTCCAGGAAGCGCCGGAGCCTGTGCAGGAAGGTTTCGTCCAGCGGTGCCGGGCCGCCGAGCGAGAGCGACAGCCCGTGGCAGGCCAGCGGGTGCTTCGAGGCGAGTTCGGCGAAGGCATCGCCAAGGGCGCCGCCGACCCCGATCCAGTTCTCCGGCGCGGCTTCGAGGAAATCGAAACTGCCTGGCTTCGCGGCGCGAAGCCCGGGCAGCAGGGCGCGGCGCAGGCCAAGGCCGACGGCGCGCGGATGCAGCGGTGTCACCACGGCCGGGCGGCACGCGCGGGTGCGCACACCGCGATCAAGGCCGGCTCAGGCAGCGCCGCCGCCACACTTGCCTTCGCCGCACTTGCCTTCGTGTGCGGCCTTGTCGGCGTCCTTGTCGCCCGATCCGGCCTTTTTCGTGGCGTGGTGGGCGTCGTGTTCGGCCTGGTCGATGAAGCCATCGCCGTTGGTGTCGATGCCGGCGAAGTACGAGGGATCCTTCTCCGGATGGGCGGCGGCGAATTCCGCGGCCGAGATGCGGCCGTCGCCATCGCTGTCCGCGCGCTCGACGCCGCAGCGGCCTTCGGCCTTGTCCGCCTTGCCGTCGTCGGCCGCAGCCTCGGGGGCGGCAACCATGTAGCCGCTGGCCAGCGGCGTCATCGCGAAGACGGCGCCGGACAGCGCGATGCCGCCCAGGGCGGTGGCCACGGCCAGGGCGACGGGTTTGGCAGGGGACTTCGACATGCTGGCGCTCCTCATTGGTGCGGCCGGACGACCGCTGGGGCGCCAGTATGCCCAAGCCATGTTCACGCCATGTCGACGCGTTGCCTGTTCAGGCGGTGGTGTTGGTTTCGTCGGCCTTTTCGCGTGGCGGCAGGTTGTCGTCGCCGTGCACCAGGAACCAGATGTTCTCGGCGATGTTGGTGGCGTGGTCACCGATGCGCTCGAGGTTCTTGGCCATGAACAGCAGGTGGGTGCAGCCGGTGATCGCGCGCGCATCCTCCATCATGTAGGTCAGCAGCTCGCGGAACAGGCGGGTGTACTCGGCGTCCAGGGCGGCATCGCGGTCGCGAACGGCGTGAGCGGCCTCGGGATCCAGGTCGCGGTAGGCGGCGAGCACGTCGCGCACCTGGCGCACGGCCAGCGTGCCCAGGTGGGCCAGGCCGCCGGCCACCGGCAGCGCCGGCGCCTGGTTGAGCGCGATCGAGCGCTTGGCGATGTTCGCCGCGTAGTCGCCGATGCGCTCGATGTCGGAGACGATGCGCAGGGCCGCGAGCACCTCGCGCAGGTCGCGCGCCAGCGGGCCGCGCAGCGAGAGCTTCATGACGTCGTGGCTGACCACGCGCTCGAGTTCGTCGATGGCCTCGTCGTTGGCGACGATGTGGCCGGCGGCGCGGTCATCGCGGCGCTCGACCACGTCCAGCGCGGCCTCCAGCTGGGCGGCGGACAGCTCGCCCATGCGCAGGATCTCGCCGATCAGGCGCTCGCGCTCTTCGTCGTGGCTGCGAACGATGTGGTCATGGGGCTGGTTGTTCATCCGAACCGTCCGGTGATGTAGTCCTCGGTCTGGCGCTTCGAGGGATTGGAGAAGATGGTCTCGGTCGTATCGTGCTCGATCAGGTCGCCGAGGTACATGAAGGCGGTGTAGTCCGAGACACGCGCGGCCTGCTGCATGTTGTGGGTGACGATGACGATGGTGTAGTCGACCTTCAGCTCCTCGATCAGCTGCTCGATGCGGCTGGTCGAGATCGGATCGAGCGCCGAGGTCGGCTCGTCGAGCAGCAGCACCTCCGGCTTCAGCGCCACCGCGCGCGCGATGCACAGGCGCTGCTGCTGGCCGCCGGACAGGCCCAGGGCGCTCTGGCCCAGCTTGTCCTTGACTTCGTCCCAGAGCGCGCCCTGGCGCAGCGCCGACTCCACCCGCGCGTCCATCTCCGCCTTCGACAGCTTCTCGTGGTGGCGGATCGCGTAGGCGATGTTCTCGTAGATGGTCATCGGGAACGGCACCGGCTTCTGGAACACCATGCCGACCTTGGAGCGCAGGCGGTTCATCGGGTACTTCGGCGAGAGGATGTCCTCGCCGTCGAGCAGGATGCTGCCGCTGGCGACCTGGCCCGGGTACAGGGCGTAGATGCGATTGAACACCCGCAGCAGGGTCGACTTGCCACAGCCCGAGGGGCCGATCAGCGCGGTCACGCGCTTTTCCGGGATCTCCATGTTCACGCCCTTGATGGCGTGGAACTTGCCGTAGTGGAAGTCCAGTCCGCGCACCGAGAGCTTCACCGGCGCGGGGCCGGCATCGACACGGCGCGGGGTGGCGGTGGACAGCGTAGCGCGTCCGGTTTCGATGGGGGCGTGGCTGTCGTTCATCGGCGGGATCCGTGGGACGGTGGTCGACTCAGTCATGGGAAACACGGTTGCGCAGCAGCAGCGCACGTGCTGCCAGGCTGATCAGGAGGACGAAGGTGGTGAGCACCAGCGCACCGGCCCAGGCCAGCTGCTGCCAGCTTTCGTAGGGGCTGCCGGCGAACTGGTACATGACCACCGGCACGCTGGCCATCGGCTGGGTGACGTCGCTGTTCCAGTACAGGTTGCCGAAGGCGGTGAACAGCAGCGGCGCGGTCTCGCCGCTGATCCGCGCCAGCGACAGGAGGATGCCGGTGACGATGCCCGCCGAGGCGCTGCGGTAGAGCACCTGCACGATCACCTTCCACTGCGGGACGCCCAGCGACAGCGCCGCTTCGCGCATCTGCGCCGGCACCAGGCGCAGCATCTCGTCGGTGGTGCGCAGGACCACCGGCAGCACGATGAAGGCCAGTGCCACCGCGCCGGCAAGCGCGGAGAAGTTTCCACCCGAATGCATCACCAGCAGGGTGTAGACGAACAGGCCGAGCACGATCGACGGTGCCGACAGCAGGATGTCGTTGACGAAGCGCACGACGATGGCGGTGCGGCTGTTGGCGCCATACTCGGCCAGCCAGGTGCCGGCGGCGACGCCCAGCGGAGCACCGATCAGGATCGCCAGGCCGCACATCACGGCGGATCCGAACAGCGCGTTGCGCAGGCCGCCTTCAGCCATCGGCGGCGGTGTGTCCTTGGTGAACAGGTCCCAGTTGATGCCGGTGATGCCCTTGGACACCAGGGTCCACAGGATCCAGCCCAGGAACAGCAGGCCGACCACGGCGGCGACGCACGACAGCGCCAGCGCGGCGACGTTGACGATGCGGCGGCGCAGGTACAGGCCGTCGGCTGCGTGGACTGCGGGAGGCGCGGCGGACATCAGTTGCCCTCCTTGCGCGCGAGCCGCGCCAACATCAATCGTGCGAGCGCCAGCACCACGAAGGTGACGATGAACAGCACGAAGCCCAGCAGGAGCAGCGCCGAGCGGTAGGTGTCGGTGGCCTCGCCGAAGTCGTTGGCGATCAGCGCGGCGATGGTGGTGCCGGGCTCGAGCAGCGAAGGCGTCAGGCGCACGCTGTTGCCGACGACGAAGGCCACCGCCATGGTCTCGCCGAGCGCGCGGCCGAGGCCCAGGAACACGCCGCCGATCACCGCCGAACGGGTGTAGGGCAGGACGATGTCCCAGGTCACTTCCCAGCGCGTGGAGCCCAGCGCGTAGGCCGACTCCTTCAGCCGCGTGGGCACGGTCAGGAACACCTCGCGCATCACCGAGGTGATGAAGGGCACGACCATGATCGCCAGCACCAGGCCGGCGGTGAGCACGCCGATGCCCAGCGGCGGCCCCTGGAACAGGATGCCCAGGCCCGGGATGGTGCCCAGGTGCTCGTTGAGCCAGGGCGTGACGTGCGCGGTCATCACCGGCACCAGCACGAACAGGCCCCACATGCCGTAGATGATCGAGGGGATGCCGGCCAGCAGCTCGATCGCCGCGCTCACCGGGCCCCGCATCCAGCGCGGTGCCACCTCGGTCAGGAACACCGCGATGCCGAAGCTCAGCGGCACCGCCAGCAGCATGGCGATGATCGCGGTGACCACGGTGCCGTAGATCGGCGCCAGCGCGCCGTAGCGGTTTTCGACCGGGTTCCACTCGGCCGACAGGAAGAACGACAGGCCCTGCGACTGCAGGGCGTCGCGACCGCCCCAGAGCATCGACAGCGCGGCACTGGCGAGCGCCAGCAGCACGAAGGCGACGGTGCCGACCAGGGCATAGCGGAACCAGCGGTCGGCGCGGGCGTCACGCTGGTCGCGGCGGCTGGGGGCGATGGCGGGAACGGTGGTGGCGTTCATGGGCTTCCCGGAGCGGTGGGGCGGCCCGCAGCGGCGGCTGCGGGCCGGGGCGCCTTACTTGAACTCGGCGGCCCAGTAGGCCTCGACCTGCTCGACCAGTTCCTCGGGAAGCGGCACGTAGTGCAACTCGCTGGCCTGGGCCTGGCCTTCCTCGAAGGCCCACTTGAAGAACTCCAGGGCGGCCTGGCTGCGCGCCGGATCGCGCGGCTGCTTCGGCATCAGCATGAAGTTGGTGGCGGTGATCGGCCAGGCATCCGCGCCCGGGGCGTCGGTGATCACGAGATTGAAGTCGCTGGCCGAAGCCCAGTCGGCGGTGCGCGCGGCGGCGGCGAAGCTCTCGGCGCTGGGCTCGACGAAGTTGCCGGCGGAGTTCTGCAGCGAGGCGTAGGGCATGGTGTTCTGCAGCGCGTAGGCGAGTTCGACGTAGCCGATCGCGCCCTTGATCTGCTGCACGTAGGACGCGACGCCCTCGTTGCCCTTGCCACCCACGCCCAGCGGCCAGGACACCGAGGTGCCTTCGCCGACGCGCTGCTTCCAGTCCGGGCTGACCTTGGACAGGTAGTTGGTGAAGTTGAAGCTGGTGCCCGAGCCGTCGGAGCGATGGACGATGCTGATCTTGGCGTCCGGCAGCGCCAGGCCGGGGTTGAGGGCGGTGATCTCCGGCGCGTTCCAGGTGGCCACCTTGCCGAGGAAGATGTCCGCCAGCAGCGGGCCGGTGAGCTTCAGCGCGCCGGGCGCCAGCCCTTCGATGTTGACCACCGGCACCACGCCGCCGATCGCCGACGGGAACTGGCCCAGGTTGGCCTCGGCGAGTTCCTCGCTCGACAGCGGCTTGTCGCTGGAGCCGAAGTCGACCGTGCCGGCCTTGACCTGGGCGATGCCGCCGCCCGAGCCGATCGACTGGTAATTGACCTGGCGGCCGGTGGCGGCGTTGTAGTCGGCCGACCACTTGGAGACCAGCGGATAGATGAACGAGGCGCCGGCCCCGGAAACCTGTGTCGAGGCGCTGCCGGTGGTGCCGTCCGCGGGCTTGTCGCCCGAAGGCTGGCAGGCGGCGGCGAGCAGGGCCGTGGCGAGCGCGAGCGAAGCGATGCGCAGCTTGGGAAGGGTCATGTCGGGGTTCCAGTGTGGGCAGGCGCCGCGGGCGGCGTGCGGACATTGGATGATGTTTTTATGACCGCTTCATGACACTGCCCGGATCGGGACCGCGGCCGGCGGCGGAGAATCGCAAAAAAGAACGGGCCCCGAAGGGCCCGAAGCGAAGCTGGAAGCAATGTCAGGAGAGGAGGAGTTCGGCAGGCGGGTGCGCGCTGCATGTCGCGCACGCCGGCTTCGGCGCATATTCAAGGCGCGCGCGGTGACCCGATGATGTCGTTCCGGTGACTGCTTCGTGACAGCGCCGCGTGGCTTCAGTAGCTGCGGCACTGGCGGAAGCGGACCGGCTTGCCGCTGTCCGCCGGCGGCGTCAGCTGGATGCGCGACGAGGCCAGGGCCGGATAGCGCTCGACCAGCGGGCAGATCGCCGCGACCGGATCGTCGCTGGTATCGCCGAGGAAGATCTCCAGGGTCGAACTGCTCGTCCAGATCGCTCGCAGGACCATCGGGAGCGTAGCCACCGTGCTGGCCAGCTCGCGACGCTGGGCCTCCAGGGTCGCCGCGTCCGGGTTGGCGTCGGGAGCGGCACCGGGGGCCTCCTGCTTCGGCGCCGCGGCATCGTCGGTGCCGTCCGTCGCGGTCTGGCCGGCGGGCGCGTCCATGGCCGCCGCGGCGGCGGGAGGCGAAGGCGTTGCGGTGGCGGGCGCGGACGGCGACAGGAAGCCCAGGGAGAACACGCCCACGCCCACGAGCAGCGCCAGCAGCCAGCCCGCCAGGCTGCGCTCGCGCGCGTGCTTGGCGGCCGAAGCCACGATCGGCGACACCACCGATCCCGGCAGCAGTGGGCGGAGCCACGGCCAGAGGACGGGACCATCAAGCAGTTCGATCGGCCGGCCCTTGGCAGCCGCGCGGCCGTCGTCGTCGATCGCTCCCTGGGTGACCAGCAGTCCCCCGACCGCGCCGGCCAGGCTCATGGCCGCAGCCAGTTCGTTCACCGACGGACGGCCGAGCACGTAAGCGCTGCCGTGTTTGGCCGACAGCAGCCAGTGTTCGCCGTCGCGGACAAGGGTGTAGTCCGCGTCGCCGCTGGGATTGCCGCGATCGTCCACGCGCTGGTAGCCACGCTTGGACAGCGCTTCAAGGACGATGCCGGTGAACTCGCGCCAGGACAGCGCCGAAAGCGCGGCGATGCCGGCGGCGGTCTCGTCGCGGCGGCGCAGCGGGCCTTGCGCCAGCCAGGTGGCCAGACCGCCCACGGCGAGGGTCGCCAGGATCGCGGATAGCCACTGCAGCATGCGTATTACCTCGTAGTCCGATGCGAAGAAGGATAGATGGTGCCGGCGTGAAGGCGCGGGCAGGGCGGCGGCGGTCAGGCGAAATGCTTGTCCAGCACGCGCCGGATCTCGGCTTCGATCGGGCCCTGCATGGCGGACAGCAGGAAGCCCAGCTGGGCCTGCACGCGCACCGTTCCGGGGTCCACGGCGATGTTGCCGTCGACGCCGGCCCCATTGAAGGACAGCACGTCACCCTGCCAGCTGCAGTCCACCCCGAAGCGCTCGACCAGCTTGTCGGCCAGCTGCTGCACCGCCTCGCGCGCCTGCGGCATCGAAAGCCGATGAGGGTGGTTGATGTCGATGCCGGCCATGGCGGGTTCCGTGGAAAGGGGCGGACATTCTGGGTGCGTGGCGGCCGCGATCCAAGGGGGCGCGCGTGATAGATTCCCCGGCGCATGAATACCCTCAGGCTCCGATTTGATTCCGATGGCGACGAATACCCGCTGGCCGCGGGCGTTCACGGCATGGGTCGGGTGGGGTCGGGGGCCGGGCTCGGGCCGGTGGATGCGTCGCCGCTGGTCAACTTCTGCGTCGATCGCCGCGGCGTCTGGCTGACGGTGCCCGACGGCACCCGGGGCGTGCACGTGAACGGGCGGCCGGTGCAACGCATGGCGATGCTGCGGGTGGGCGACGCGGTGTTCGTGGACGGCAGCGGCATCCGCCTGGTGTCGGCGCGGCCGCCGCGGCAGCCCGAGGCCGGCTTCGGCGACAGCACGGGCGAAGCCGGCGACGTGCGTGTCGTGCTGCGCGGCGTCGGCGGCCATTACCACGGCCGCAGCTTCACCCTCGAGCGTCCGCGCCTGGTCGGACGGGCCCCGGAGGCGGACATCCGCATCGACGAGGCGGCCTTCGCCGAGCGCCACGCGCGGCTGGAGGTCCTGCGTGGCGAGGTCGTGCTGCGAGACCTCGGCTCGGCCGAGGGCAGCCTGGTCAACGGCGAGCCGGTGCGCGACGCCGTGCTGCAGCCGGGCGACCAGGTGGTGTTCGACGCCCACCACCGCTTCGTGCTGGAGGCCCCTTCGAGTGCATCCACGCAGGAGGCCGGGTCGATGGAGCCGGTCGTCGCGAACGACGAACCGGTCCGCCGCGGCGGCGCCATGCGCCTGCCCTGGCTGGTCATCGTGGCTGCGCTGCTGGCGGGGCTGCTGGCCCTGCTACTGCTGTTCGGCGCCGGCTGAAGCCGCTGGGCGCGGGCGCGGGTCCGCGTGGCGCCGCCGCCTGGCAACGCGCCAGCCCAGGAGCACCGCCAGGATCACGGCGTACAGCAGCGGCTCGCGGAAGTCGGACTTCACCACCCACCAGAAGTGCAGCACCGCCAGCGCCGCGATGGCGTAGACCAGGCGGTGCAGGCGGCCCCAGTGGCGCCCCAGCCGCCGCATCCAGCCGCGGGTCGAGGTCACGGCCAGCGGCACCAGCAGCAGCCAGGCGGCGAAGCCGACGGTGATGTAGGGTCGTTCGACGATGTCGGCGAACACCTGGCCCCACCAGCCGCGCAGGTCGAGCACCAGCCAGGCCATGAAGTGCAGGCTGGCGTAGGCGAAGGCCCAGAGCCCGAGCATCCGCCGGAATCGCAGCAGCTGCGGCTGCCCGGTGAGCTGGCGCAGCGGCGTCACCACCAGGGTGACCAGCAGCAGGCGCAGCGCCCACAGCCCGAGTTCGTGTTCGATCGCGGTCACCGGGTCGGCGCCCAGCGCGTCGAGGTCGGTACCGCTGCCGACCTGCCAGGCCTTCCAGCCCAGCAGCACGAGCGGAACCAGCACCAGCGCGTGCAGGGCGGCCTTGGCCGCGACCATCGCGCCCGCGCCGCGCTCAGTACCAGCGCGCAAGGTCCATGCCCTGGTAGAGCGACGCGACCTGCGCCGCATAGCCGTTGAAGGGCTGGGTGGCGATGCGGTCGGCGAACAGGCGGTTGCCGTCGCCGGCGATCCGGCGCTCGCTCTTCTGGCTCCAGCGCGGGTGGTCGACCGCCGGGTTCACGTTGGCGAAGAAGCCGTACTCTCGCGGCTGCATGTCGTTCCACGAGGTGCGCGGCGCCTTGCGCGTGAACTCGATGGCGACGATCGACTTGATGCCCTTGAAGCCGTACTTCCACGGCACCACCAGCCGCAGCGGCGCGCCGTTCTGCTGTGGCAGCGGCCTGCCGTACATGCCGGTCACCAGCAGGGCCAGCGGATGCATGGCCTCGTCGATGCGCAGGCCCTCGCGGTAGGGCCAGTCCAGGATCGGCGCACGTATGCCGGGCATCTGCCGCGGATCGGCGAGGGTGGTGAAGGCGACGTACTTCGCGTCCGACGAGGGCTCGAAGCGCTTGAGCACCTCGCCCAGCGGCACGCCCAGCCAGGGGATGACCATCGACCAGCCCTCGACGCAGCGCATGCGGTAGACGCGCTCCTCCGGCACCAGGCCCTTGAGCAGGGTTTCCAGCGGCACGGTCCCGGGCTTTGCGCATTCGCCGCCTACGGCCACCGACCAGGGCGAGGTGACCAGGGTCTTGGCCGCGCGCGAGGGATCGGCCTTGCCGCTGCCGAACTCGTAGAAGTTGTTGTAGCTGGTGGCGTCCTCGTAGCGGGTCAGCGGCCCGGCGGCATCCGCGCCGGTGCCGGTCGCGTCAGTCCCGGCGGCGCGCGGGATGTCCTGCGGAGGTGGCGGTTCGCCGCGGCAGCCGGCCACTGACAGGGCCGGCGCCAGGGCCAGGGCCTTGAGCAGGCGGCGGCGGTCGCGATAGACCGCTTCGCCGGTGATCTGGGACGCTGGCGTGGGGGGCAGGCGGCATCGGGACATGCGCGCATTCCTCGTGAGGAGATCACGCCCGATCCTACGGCAGCGCCTGTTATGGACACGGCGTGCGCCAGTGCTGCATTGCGGCATACTGGATTGCTCCCACCCACCGAGGATCCACCATGTCGCGCGCCTACAACTTCAGCCCCGGACCCGCCATGCTCCCGGAGTCCGTGCTGCTCGAGGCGCGCGAGACGATGCTCGAGTACGGCGATGCCGGCGCCTCGATCGCGGAGATCAGCCATCGCGGGCCCGAATTCCTGGACATCGCGGCCCGCGCCGAGGCCGACCTGCGCGAGCTGCTCTCGATCCCGGCCGACTACGCCGTGCTGTTCCTGCCCGGCGGCGCCACCACCCAGCAGGCGCTGCTGCCGCTGAACTTCGCCGCCCCCGGGCAGCGCGCGGACTACGTGCTGACCGGCCATTGGGGCGCGACCGCGACCCGTCAGGCCGCGCCCTACGTCGACCTGAACGTGGCCGCCAGCAGCGAAGCCGACGGCTACCGCAGCATCCCGGCGGTGGATGAGTGGAAACTGTCCGCGAACGCGGCCTACGTCCACGTCACCGCCAACGAGACCATCCACGGCGTCGAGTTCCGGCCGCCGGCTCCGGGCGGCCACGCCTTCCCGGACACCGGCGAGGTGCCGCTGTTCGCCGACTTCAGCTCCAGCATCGCCTCCGAGCCGGTCGACGTCTCGCGCTTCGGGGCCATCTACGCCGGTGCGCAGAAGAATCTCGGTCCGGTCGGCATCGGCGTGGTGATCGTGCGCCGCGACCTGCTCGAGCGCGCCGGCCAGCCGCGCGCGGACATCTTCGACTACCGCCTGCAGCTGGCGGCCGAGTCGATGCTCAACACGCCGCCGACCTGGAACTGGTACGTCGCCGGCCTGACCTTCCGCTGGATGCTCGACGAGGGCGGGGTGGAGGCCTTCGCGCGCCGCAGCGACGAGAAGGCGAAACTGCTGTACGCGGCCATCGACGGCTCCGGCGGCTTCTACCGCAACGAGGTCGACCCGGCGGTGCGCTCGCGCATGAACGTGCCATTCTTCCTGCCCGACCCGGCGTTGGACGCGGCCTTCCTCGCCGGCGCGCGCGATGCCGGGCTGGTCGGCCTCAAGGGCCATCGCGTGGTCGGCGGCATGCGCGCCTCGATCTACAACCCGATGCCGCTGGAAGGCGTGCAGGCGCTCGTCGACCACATGAAGGAATTCCAGCGCAGCCATGGCTGAGAACGAGAAAAAGCCCGACCTGGCCGCGGTGCGCGCCCAGATCGACGGCATCGACCGCGAGATCCAGGCCCTGATCGCCGAGCGTGCGCTGTTCGCGCGCCAGGTCGGCCGCGCCAAGGGCAAGCTGGCCGCCGCCATCGACTACTACCGCCCCGAGCGCGAGGCGCAGGTGCTGCGCCGCGTGGTCGACCGCAACGACGGCCCGCTGCAGGACGAGGTGCTGGTGCGCCTGTTCCGCGAGATCATGTCGGCCTGCCTCGCCCAGCAGGAGCCGCTGAAGGTCGGCTTCCTCGGGCCCGAGGGCACGTTCTCGCAGCAGGCGGTGCACAAGCACTTCGGCCACTCCGCGCGCGGGCTGCCGCTGGCCAGCGTCGAGGAGGTGTTCGACGAGGTCGCCTCCGGCGCCGCCGACTTCGGCGTGGTGCCGGTGGAAAATTCGGGGCAGGGCACGATCCAGTCCACGCTCGACATGTTCCTGACCTCGCCGCTGATGATCTGCGGCGAGGTCGAGCTGCGCGTGCACCAGTACCTGATGTCGCGCACCGGCCGGATCGAGGACGTCGAGCGCATCTACTCGCACGGCCTGTCGCTGGCGCAGTGCAGGAACTGGCTGCGCCAGCACCTGCCGCTGGCGGAGAAGGTGGCGGTGTCGAGCAACGCCGAGGGCGCGCGCCGGGCACGCAACGCCGACGACGCGGCCGCGATCGCCGGCGACACCGCCGGCCATGTCTACGGGCTCAAGGTCGTGGCCGGCCCGATCGAGGACCGCAGCGACAACACCACGCGCTTCCTGGTGCTGGGACGCGCCGCGTTTCCGCCTTCGGGGCACGACCGCACCTCGCTGATGGTGTCGATCCGCGACCAGCCCGGTGCGCTGTATCGGATCCTGGAGCCGCTGGCGCGCCACGGCATCAGCATGAACCGCATCGAGTCGCGGCCGGCGCACGGCGCGCTGTGGGAGTACGCCTTCTTCATCGATGTCGGCGGCCACGTCGAGGAGTCGCCGCTGAAGGACGCGCTGGCCGAGATCGATGCCTTCGCCGGCGAGGTGCGGGTGCTGGGCTCGTACCCGGTGGCGGTGCCGTGAGTGGAGCGGCCGGCCCGGGGTCGGCGCACGAGGCCGCGGAGCGGTCCTGGATCGCCTCGCGCGGCCGTGCGCTTTCGGGCGACCTCAGCGTGCCCGGCGACAAGTCGGTGTCGCATCGCGCGGTGATGTTCGCCGCGCTGGCCGACGGCCGCTCGCGCATCGATGGCTTCCTTGAAGGCGAGGACACCCGCGCCACCGCGGCGATCTTCTCGGCGATGGGCGTGTGCATCGAAGCGCCGTCGCCTTCGTGCCGCATCGTCCATGGCGTCGGCATTGACGGCCTGCGCGCGCCCGCGGACGTGCTTGACTGCGGCAACTCCGGCACCGCGATGCGCCTGCTGGCGGGCCTGCTCGCCGGGCAGCGCTTCGACTGCGTACTCGCGGGCGACGCTTCGCTGTCGAAGCGGCCGATGCTGCGGGTGATGGCGCCGCTGCGCGAAATGGGCGCGACGATCGATTCGGATGACGGCGAGCGCCCGCCGCTGCGGATCTCCGGCGGCCGGCCGCTGCGCGGCATCGCCTTCGATTCCCCGGTGGCCAGCGCGCAGGTGAAGTCCGCCGTGCTGCTGGCGGGGCTGTACGCGCAGGGCGAGACCGCGGTTCGTGAGCCGCGGCCCACGCGCGACTACACCGAGCGCATGCTCGCCGCCTTCGGCTGGCCGGTGGAGTTCGCGCCGGGCGAGGCGCGGTTGTCGGGCGGACATCGCCTGCAGGCCCGGGACATCGAGGTTCCCGGCGATTTCTCCTCGGCGGCCTTCTTCATCGTCGCCGCGACCCTGGTGCCGGGGTCGTCGCTGCGGCTGCGCTCGGTGGGCGTGGATCCGCGCCGCACCGGGCTGCTGGAGGCGCTGCGCATGATGGGCGCCGACATCCGCGAGACCGGGCGCCGCGACGGCGTCTGTGGGCCGGTGGCCGATATCGAGGTGCGGCACGCGCCGCTGCACGGCATCGACCTGCCGGAAGCGCTGGTCGCCGACATGATCGACGAGTTCCCCGTGTTCGCGGTGGCCGCGGCCTGCGCCAAAGGCTGCACCCGCGTCACAGGTGCCGGCGAGCTCCGGGTGAAAGAGTCCGACCGCATCCATGCCATGGCTTCGGGCCTGGCGGCCTTGGGCGCCCGCGTGGAGGAAACCGCCGACGGCATGCTGCTCGAAGGCGGCCGGCTGGGCGGCGGGCGGGTCGACAGCCTGGGCGACCACCGCATCGCGATGGCCTTCGCGGTGGCGGCGCAGCAGGCGGAAGGCGAGGTCGGAATCGACGACGTCGCCAATGTGGCGACGTCGTTCCCTGGATTCGAGGCGCTGGCGCAGGCCGCGGGATTCGGCCTGCGCCAAGCCTGAGAAGCCGCCTCAGCGGTCGATGCGGAAGGTCACCGGAACCTGCACGTCGGAGGCGATGGCCTGGCCGTCGCGGACGGCAGGCTCGAAGGTCCATTGGCGCACGGCGTCCAGGGCGGCCTGGTCGAGCTCGCGTGAGCCGCTGCGACGGACGACCTGGACGTCCAGCGGCTTGCCGGCGGCGTCGATGCTGGCGCCGACCAGTACGGTGCCTTCCTCGCGCTTGCGGTAAGCCTCGACCGGATACTCCGGCTCGACGCGGGTCAGCGGGGTGGCTTCGCGGTCGGCGCCGGCCACGGGTGCCGGCGTCTCGGCCCGGGCGCGGGCATCGGCCTCTCGTGCGGCACGGCGTGCATCGTCGGCGGCGCGCTCACGCTCGGCGGCCGCGTCCTGACCGTCGCCGATGTCGGCGGCCGGCGGCGGCAGCGTTTCCGGAGCGGTGGTGACGCCCGATCGCTGGCTGTAGATCAGCCAGCCGAACGCGAGCAGGGCCAGCAGCAACAGGATCCAGATGAGCGGCGAGGCGGTCTTGCGTTCCGGCTCGTGCGGCGGCGGCGGGGACTGCGGGGGAATGTTCGGGTTGGGATCGGCCATGGCGTGCTCCTTGTCTGCGGGTGCAGTACCGGGAGCCTTCCATGAACCGGGTCGACGCCGCGTGTGCACGCGGCCCTGTTCAGCGGGGGCTTTCGAAGGTGATCGGCACGTTCACCACCCCGGCCACCGGGTTGCCGTCGCGCATGGCGGGGCGGAAGCGCCAGCGCCGGGCAGCGGCCTGGGCCGCCCGGTCCAGGTCCCGCGAGCCGCTGGTGGACGCGACGTCGACCTGTGCGGGCACGCCGCGTGCGTCGACATGGATCCGGAGCAGCACTTCGCCGGATTCGCCGCGGCGCAGGGCGCGCGAGGGGTAGCGGGGGCCGGGCGATTCGATCGGCACCGGCGAACTCGCCGAAAGCTCGGTCGGCGCGGTCTCTGCCGGCGGCGGCGTGGCCGCCGGCGCGGGACCGGCAATCGGCGGCGGCGCAGGCGGTTCCTCGATGCGTGCCCCGGATTCGGGCGGCTCGGGCATGGTCGGCCCGCCGGACACCCCCGACGTGGGCGGCGCAGGTAGCGGCTGGAACACCGGGGCGGCTGCCGCGGGTGGCTGCTCGTCGGGGCGCCAGGGCGTGCTGTCGCGCTGGCCCAGCCAGAGCGCGAGGAAAACCAGCAGGCCGACGGCGATGCCACCGGCCACCAGCCACCAGCCGCGGCCGGTGGGAAGGGGCAGGGGACGGCGTGGGGATGGTGCGGACATGGAAAGCCTTGCGCGTGTGTTGGCCCGATTCTGCCACGCTGCCGCGCAGCAAACCCTGCCGTGACACGCGATAATGGCCGATCCAGACACTGCCTGAAGCGACGCGATGCTCGACCCCAACCTGCTGCGCCAAGACCCCGCCGCCCTGGCCCTGCGCCTGCGCGAGACCCGCGGTTTCGAGCTCGACGCCGAAGCGCTCGATCGCCTCGAGTCCGCGCGCAAGGCGCTGCAGGTGCGCACCCAGGAGCTGCAGAACCAGCGCAACACCCGCAGCAAGGCCATCGGCCAGGCCAAGGCCAGGGGCGAGGATGTTGCGCCGCTGCTGGCCGAGGTCGCTGGCCTGGGCGAGGAACTCAAGGCGTCCGAAGTCGAGCTGGACCGCATCCGCGGCGAGCTCGAATCAATTGCACTGGGCCTGCCCAACCTGCCTGACGGGAGCGTGCCGGCCGGCAGCGACGAATCGGGCAACGTCGAGCAGCACCGCTGGGGCACGCCGCGCGAATTCGATTTCGAGGTGCGTGATCACGTCGACCTCGGCGCCCGCCACGGCTGGCTCGACGGCGAGGCCGCCGCGAAGCTCTCCGGCGCCCGCTTCACCGTGCTGCGCGGCCAGCTCGCGCGCCTGCACCGCGCGCTCGCCCAGTTCATGCTCGACCTGCACGCGGGCGAGCACGGCTACGTCGAAACCAACGTCCCGGTGCTGGTCAACGCCGGCGCCATGCGTGGCACCGGCCAACTGCCGAAGTTCGAGGACGACCTGTTCGCGACCACGGTGGGCGAGGGCGAGGCCGCTTCGAAGCGCTACCTGATCCCCACCGCGGAAGTGCCGCTGACCAACCTGGTCGCCGATTCGATCGTCGACGGTGCCGACCTGCCGCTGCGCATGGCCGCGCATTCGATGTGCTTCCGTGCCGAAGCCGGTGCCTACGGCCGCGACACCCGCGGCATGATCCGCCAGCACCAGTTCGAGAAGGTCGAGCTGGTCTCGGTCACCCGACCCGAGGACAGCGACGCCGAGCACGAGCGCATGACCCGCTGCGCCGAGGTCGTGCTGGAGCGCCTGGGCCTGCCGTACCGGCGCATGCTGCTGTGCTCGGGCGACATGGGTTTCTCTGCCCGCAAAACCTACGACCTCGAGGTCTGGCTGCCCTCGCAGCAGACCTACCGCGAGATTTCCTCGTGCTCGAACTGCGGTGACTTCCAGGCCCGGCGCATGCTGGCGCGCTGGCGCGGCGAGGCTGGCGGCAAGCCGGATCCGGTGCACACGCTCAATGGTTCGGGCGTGGCGGTGGGGCGCGCACTGATCGCGGTGATGGAGAACGGCCAGCAGGCCGACGGCTCGATCGTGGTGCCCGAGGCGCTGCGGCCCTACATGGGCGGGGTCGAGACCATTTCCTGAGCGGCGATACCGGCGGTTTGCGGCAATCGCGGCGGCCGCGGGCGCTGTCATTCCCGGGACGTGTGCCCGGTCGCGGCGCATAATTCTGACCATCGCGGTCCTGTTTCGTTGCGTTTTTATCGGTTTGCTGGTCAAATTGCGGCCAATTGTTCTATTGGAGCCGCGGCAATGCAGGATCTGAACGATCTCTATTACTTCGCCATGGTCGTGGACCACGGCGGTTTCGCCGCGGCCGAGCGCGCGCTGGGCATCCCCAAGTCACGGCTTTCGCGGCGCATCAGCCAGCTCGAGACCGAACTGGGCGTGCGCCTGCTCCAGCGTTCCACGCGTCGCTTCGCGGTGACCGACGTGGGTCAGAGCGTGTACCGGCATGCGCAGTCGATGCTGGCCGAGGCCACCGCCGCGCGCGAGGTCGTCGACCGCCTCAGCGCCGAGCCGCGGGGCGTGGTGCGTGCCAGCGTGCCGGTGGGCCTGGCGCAGCAGCAGATGCCGCAGCTGCTTCCCGAATTCCTCGCGCGCTACCCGCAGGTGCGGGTGCAGATGCACGTCAGCAACCGCCGCGTGGACGTCATCAACGAAGGCTTCGACGTCGCCATCCGCGTGCGCAACAAGCTCGACGACGACGGCAGCCTGGTGATGCGCAGCTTCGGCCAGATCCAGGAGCTGCTGGTCGCCAGCCCGACGTATCTCGATCGCGCCGGCCGTCCGACGACCCCCGAGGAGCTCAACGACCACACCACGATGACCATGGGCGAGGACGAAGTCCGCCAGCGCTGGGAGCTGCAGGGCGCGGACGGCGAAGTGCGCCGGATCGACCTCAAGCCGCGCGTGGCGGGCGGCGACTTCCCGATGCTGATGGCGCTCGCACGCCAGGGCCTGGGCATCACCATGCTGCCGGAAACGCTGTGCGCCGAAGCCGTGCGCAACGGCGAGCTGGAGGTGGTGCTCCCGCAATGGCACCTGCCGCAGGGCATCGCCCACCTGGTGTTCGCCTCACGACGCGGCCTGCTGCCGGCGGTGCGGGTGTTCATCGACTTCCTGGCCGAGAAGCTGCCTCCGCTGATCGAGTCCTCGCGCCTGGACTGCCAGAGCTGCCACGAGCGCGAAGAGGGGCGGCGCGAAGCGGATGCACGCGAGGCAGCCGCAGCGGCCTGAGCGTCCGGCGTGCGACAATCGCCGTCGCGTGGCGACCCGCGCGTCGGCCTGGATGTCCGGCGGGCTGTAGGGCATTGCCGCGAGGATGTTCCGGAAGAGTGGCCGAGCGGTTGAAGGCACCGGTCTTGAAAACCGGCAAAGGGCAACCTTTCGTGGGTTCGAATCCCACCTCTTCCACCACTGAATGCGGGGTTTTTGCGGTTCCACCGGGATCCTGTTCGCGCCGTCACACTGCGTGTGGAACTGCGTCCGCGATCGGCTTGCGGCGTACTGGTGTCGGGGTTAGCCTCGCTCACCGGAACAGGGGGTCACGAAGGTGTCATGAGGGGACAAGGATGACCATCAGGGTCTACGTGGTGGATGACCACGCACTGGTACGCGCCGGGATGCGCATGATCCTGTCGGCAGAGGCCGACATCGAAGTCGTGGGCGAAGCGGAATCGGGCGAGGATGCGCTGCCCGAGATCCGGGCACTCAAGCCCGACATCGTGCTCTGCGACCTGCACCTGCCCGGCGTCAGCGGGCTGGAGGTCACCGAGCGCATCGTCCGTGGTGAGTACGGGCCGAGGGTGATCGTGGTGTCGGTGCTGGAGGACGGGCCGATGCCGCGGCGGATGATCGCCGCGGGCGCCGCGGGCTACGTCGGCAAGGGTGGTGACGCCAAAGAGCTGCTGCGCGCGGTGCGCGAGGTTGCGAGCGGCCGTCGTTTCCTGGCGAGCCGGGTCGCCCAGTCCCTGGCGCTGTCGGGGCTGGACGCCGACCAGTCGCCGTTCGATTCGCTGTCGCCGCGCGAGACCGAAGTCGCGATGCTGCTGATCCAGGGCATGCGCCAGGAGGAGATCGCGCGTCGGCTGAGCCTCAGCGCCAAGACCATCAACACGCACAAGACGCGGCTGTTCGAGAAGCTGCAGGTACACGACAGCATCGCGCTCGCGCGCCTGGCCAGCCAGTACGGCATGGCCGATCCCGCCCACGCCATCATCTAGCTGTCGCCGGCAACGGGCCGGCTGATCGTTCCGTCATGTCGTCACTCCCGCACACGCGTTCGCGTGTGCGGGAGCTGCGCCATGGTCAGGCGCCGGTAGGCGCCTGGTCGTCGTCCTGGCTCGCAGCCTGGGCGGCGGCGGCCGCATCCGCGGCCTTGGCGGCCGGGGCAGGGGACTCGTCGTCTTCAGGCTGGGCTTCCGCTTCCGGCGCGGATACGGCGTCAGCGGGTTCGGCTGCATCCACGTCGGCTGCGGCGATGGCCGCTTCTTCCGCGGGCGACGCGGCTTCGGTTCCGGCGGCAACCGGCTCCTGGGTCGCCATCAGTGCCGGGCCCGCCTTCGCTGCCGAAGTCTCCGGTTCGAGGCCATCGAACAGTCCAGGCGATTCGGGTGCCGCCTGCACCGAGGACGGTGTCTGCGCCGGAGCCGGCTCATCAATCGTGACGGGAGCGGTCACGGGTTCGGCTTCCACCTCGGGAGCCGCTGCTGCCGGAGCGGGAGCCGGAGCCGGAGTCGGAGCGGGTGCAGGCGCAGCGGCCTGGACCACGGTCGCGGTTTCCGGGCTGCCTGCCTTGCCAGCCTCGGAGCGGTCTTCCGTCACGTTGGCACTGGCCGCAGCTGCGCTGGCCGATGCGGCCACGGCGGCTGTCGTCGCCACGGTCGCGGGCGTCGCGGAGGTGGACGCGGCGGGGCGGCTGTCGCCGGCATCGTCCGCGAAGTCGAATTCGGGCTGTGAGCTGCGGGCGACGGGCAGTTCGGCATCGCCGTCGGCGCCATCGCCATCACCGTCCACGACCGAGGCCGAGGCGTTTTCCGCGGCGCTGCCTTCGCCACCACCGCGACGGCGGCGGCGACCACCGCGGCGTCCACGGCGACGCTTCTGCGTGCCTTCGCCCGAAACATTGCCCGCATCTTCGTCACTGGCTTCGGGCAGGGCAGAGGCATTGGCATCGCTGCTGTCCGATTCCTGCCTGGCGCGGGTCTCGTCGGCTTCGGTCGCCGCCGGCACGGGGGGAGGCGCCTTCCGCTGAGCTTCCGTGTCCGGCACCGGAGCGTCGGTTTCGGTGCCCACGCCTTGAGCCACGGCCGTGGCGGTCGCCGAAGCGGCCGCGGCGGCGGTGGCGGCGAAGGCGGCCTTGTCGGTCACGTCCTGCGAATTGGCCGGGGTGGCCGTGGCTGCTTGTGACTGTTCACCGCCGCCACCGCGACGCTGGCGGCCCTGGCCGCCGCGCTCGCCTTCATTGCGCTCCGGGCGATCGCCGCGCTCACCGCGCTTGCCATCGCGCGCGGGCTTCTCGCGCGGCGGCTTCTGCGCCGTGGCCTTGCCGTTCTGGCCGTCATTCTGGTTGCCGGAGCGCGCCTGCTTGCCGCCACCCTGGCCAGCGTCGTCGGCGTTGCCGCCGCCGCGGCGCCCGCTGCGACGACCGCCGTCGCGGCCGCCATTCCGGTTGCCACGGCCGTCGCGTTCCTGGCGCTGGCCGCGCTCGGCGCGACGCTGTTCGCCGTCGCTGCGGCCATCGCCGCGGGCAGGCGCTTCCACCGCAGGCTGCGCGCCGAACAGCGACTTCAGCCAGCCGACGATGCCGCCGCTTGCGGCCACGGGCGCCACCGCCACGACCGGCGCGGGTGCCGGTGCGGGAGCGGGTGCCGGTTCCGGGCGCGGCTCGCGCACGGGCGCCGGGCGCGCGTGCTGGACCTTGGTGACCGCGGCCGCGGGCACGTTGAGGTTGGCCTTCGTCAGGGCGATGGTCGCCACCTTGCGCGGGGTGCCGCGGCGGTAGCTCGGCTTCGCGGCTTCCTCGTCCAGCTCGTTCGCGCGCAGGCGGGTGACCTCGTAGTGCGGGGTGTGCAGCTGCTCGTCGGCCACGATCACGATCGGCGCGTCGTGGCGGGTCTCGATCTCGCGCAGGGCGCTGCGCTTCTCGTTGAGCAGGTAGTTGGCGATCTCCACCGGGGCCTGCACCAGCACCTGTCCGGTGTTGTCCTTCATCGCGTGCTCTTCGGCGAGGCGGATGATGGCCAGGGCCAGCGATTCCACGCTGCGCATGCGGCCGTGGCCCTCGCAGCGCGGGCAGACGATCTGGCTGGATTCGCCCAGGCTCGCGCGCAGCCGCTGGCGGCTCATTTCCAGCAGGCCGAAGCGCGAGATGCGCCCCAGCTGCACGCGCGCGCGATCGTACTTGAGCGCGTTCTGCAGGCGGTTCTCGACCTCGCGCTGGTGCTTGTTCGACGACATGTCGATGAAGTCGATCACCACCAGGCCGCCGAGGTCGCGCAGGCGCAGCTGGCGCGCCACTTCCTCGGCCGCCTCCAGGTTGGTGTGGAACGCGGTCTCCTCGATGTCGCCGCCCTTGGTGGCGCGCGCCGAGTTGACGTCGACCGCGGTCAGGGCCTCGGTCTGGTCGATCACCAGCGCGCCGCCCGAGGGCAGGCGGATGGTGCGCTCGTAGGCGTTCTCGATCTGCGACTCGATCTGGAAGCGGTTGAACAGCGGGACGTCGTCGGTGTAGTGCTTGAGCTTGCGCAGGTTGTGCGGCATCACCTGCTCGACGAACTCGCGGGCCTCGGCATACATCTCGGGCGTGTCGACCAGGATCTCGCCGATGTCGGCGCGCATGTAGTCGCGCAGGGCGCGGATGATCAGGCGCGATTCCTGGTAGATCAGGAACGGGGCCGGCTTGGACAGCGCGGCCTCGGCCACGGCCTTCCACACCGACAGCAGGTAGTCGAGGTCCCACTGCAGCTCTTCGGCATCGCGGCCGACGCCGGCGGTGCGGATGATCACGCCCATATCGTCGGGGATCTGCAGGGCGTCCATCGCCTTCTTCAGCTCGGCGCGGTCCTCGCCCTCGATCCGGCGCGAGACGCCGCCGGCGGTCGGCGAGTTCGGCATCAGCACCATGTAGCGGCCGGCCAGCGAAATGAACGTGGTCAGGGCGGCGCCCTTGTTGCCGCGCTCGTCCTTGTCGACCTGGACGACGACCTCCTGGCCTTCGCGCAGGAGCTCCTTGATGCCGGCCTTGTTGTGGTCGACGCCGGAGGCGAAGTAGTCGCGGGAGATTTCCTTCAGCGGCAGGAAGCCGTGGCGTTCGGCGCCGTATTCGATGAAGGCGGCTTCAAGCGAGGGCTCGATGCGGGTGATGCGGCCCTTGTAGATGTTGGACTTCTTCTGTTCCTTCGAGGGTTGCTCGATGTCGATGTCGTACAGCGTCTGGCCATCGACGGTGGCGACGCGCAGTTCCTCTGCCTGCGTCGCGTTGATCAGCATGCGCTTCATTGTTGCGTTCCTCGCGCGCTCTCGCACGCGGAACGCCGGGGCGTTTCGCCTGGATGTGGCCTGCCGCCGGCGCGCGAGCGCCTGGCGACCCTGGTTGCTTCCAGCGCTGCACACCACGGCGGGCCGCGGGAGCGCTTGTTCCGTTATTGCAGTCGTTTCGGGCCGGCGGCTGCGCAGGAACGCCCTGAAGAGGGCAGGCCTGCGCGCCGCGCGGGACATGTTCAGCGCCGGTGCCTGGGCACCGGGCGATCGCAGCACCTGCCGTCCAGCCGCTAACATGGCTGCCCCGGGGGCAGTGGCCGCGTACTGGACGAACCCGCGGAAGGCCGGCTTTTGGCCGGGGAACTTCCTGCGAAATCAGGACCTTGGCTCGCTCATCGAGTGTAGCAGAAAAGCATTCGGCCCGGATGTCCGCGCCGGCCCCGGCACCACCCCACAGGAACCCGTGCATGACCGACCCAGGCAAGACCCCAGCAACCGGCGGCGTGCGCCTGGTCCGCATCGCCGAGGACCGCGACGGCCAGCGGCTCGACAACTTCCTGCTCGGCTACCTGAAGGGGGCGCCGCGTTCGCTGGTCTACAAGATCGTGCGCAGCGGGCAGGTCCGCGTGAACGGGGGTCGGGTCCGCGCCGACCGGCGCCTGGAAGGGGGCGACGAGGTCCGGATCCCGCCGGTGCGGATCGAGGACCCCGCCGCCAAGGGCAGCCCCTCGCCGGGCCTGCTCGAGGCCATGGCCGCCAGCATCGTGTTCGAGGACGCGCGCCTGCTGGCGATCAGCAAGCCCTCGGGCATCGCCAGCCACGGCGGCAGCGGGATCAGCTTCGGAGTCATCGAGACCCTGCGCGCCCTGCGCCCGAACCAGGAGCTGGAGCTGGTCCATCGCCTGGATCGCGACACCTCGGGCCTGATGGTGGTGGCCAAGAAGCGCTCCGCCCTGACCGAACTGCAGGCGCTGATGCGCGAGGATCACGGTGCCGGCCTGCGCAAGCGCTATCTGGCGCTGCTGCTGGGCCGCATGCCTGACGGGGTGATGAGCGTCGATGCGCCGCTGCACGTCGGCCTGCGCCAGGGCGGGGAGCGCCACGTGCAGGTCGACCCGGCGGGCAAGCCCTCGCTCAGCCATTTCCGCGTGCTGGAGCGCCGCGGCGGGCATTCCTACTGCGAGGTGCGGATCGAGACCGGCCGCACCCACCAGATCCGCGTGCACGCCCGGCACATCGGCCACGCGGTCGCCGGTGACGACAAGTATGGCGACGCCGAGGCCAACCGCAGGCTGCGCGACAAGGTCGGCCTGCGCCGCCTGTTCCTGCACGCGACCTCGCTGGAGTTCGCACTGGACGGCGGGAAGACGCCTTACGTGCTCAACGCGCCGCTGGCGACCGACCTCGTGGATGCCCTGGACCGGCTGGGCTGAATCAGGCCGTACGGCGCCCGTGGCGGCGGGCGGCAGCGCCCGGGTTCAGGACGCCAGCTCGTCCGTGCGCGCGGCGCAGATGAAGTCGTTCTCGCTCAGGCCGCCGACGTCGTGGGTCGACCAGCGGACCTCGCAGCGGTCGTAGTGCACGCCGAGGTCGGGATGGTGGTCTTCGCGATTGGCCATGTGCGCCAGCGCATTCACGAACGACATCGTGTGCCGGTAGTCCGGGAAGCGGAAGGTGCGCACCAGGGCCTTGCCCTCCTCGGCCAGGGCCCATTCCGGCACCTCGGGCAGCAGCTCGCGCACGCGCGCGTCGGCCAGGCGGTGCTCGGAGCCGCGGCGCGGCAGGCAGTGGGCGCGGGCGAGCGGGATGAGGTCGGTCATGGTCGGCTCCTGGGCGGGATGGATAGAATACGCGCATGATCCAGATATCCGATTCCGCACAGGCCCATTTCCGCAAGCTGGTCGAACGCGAGGCGGTGCCCGGCATGGGCGTGCGCCTGGCCGCCATGCGCGCCGGCACGCCGCAGGCCGACGTGCGCCTGGAGTTCGCCGCCCCCGACGAACTGAGTGGGGACGAATGGGCCGTGGACTGCGACGGCTTCACCCTGTGGCTGGACGCCGAGAGCGTGCCCTTCCTCGAGGGCGCCGAGATCGACTACGCGACCGCGGCCACCGGCGGCCAGCTGCAGATCCGCGCGCCGCGGATCAAGGGTGCGAAGCCCGACGAGGCGGCCTCGCTGGTCGAGCGCGTGCGCTGGACGGTCGAACACGTGGTCAATCCGCAGCTGGCTTCGCACGGTGGGCATGTCGCCGTGCAGGAAGTCGGCGCCGACGGCGTGGTGGTGCTGCGCTTCGGCGGCGGCTGCCACGGCTGCGGCATGGCCGACGTCACCCTGAAGCAGGGCATCGAGAAGACCCTGATGGAACAGGTACCGGGTGTGACCGCGGTGCGCGATGCGACCGACCACGACACCGGTGCGGCGCCTTACATCCCGCGCGCCTCGGCCTGATCCCCCGGACCGCTTCGACCGCGACGGATGTTCTCCTCCGCCGAACTGATCGAAGCCCTGCGCCGCCGCATGCGGCGCTCCCTGCGTCCCTTGCCGCCGCCGGGCGAATTCCCGCCCGCCTGGCGCGAGTGGTTCGCGGCCATGGCCTCGCGCCCCGGCCGGGTTTCGGGCGCATCTGCCGAAGACATGGTCGCGGCGATGGCCGCGCGCGAACCGTTGGTCCCGCCGCGGGCCCTGGAGGACCTGGGCCGCTGGCGCGCCTTCGCCACGCTGTGGCGCCAGGACTGGCAACCGGCCAGCAGCGACGAACGCTGGACGCGCATCGCCTCGATGAGCGGCAGCCTGCTGCTGCACCTGCTGTTCCTGCTGGCGATAGTGTGGCTGATGCTCGTGCGCTTCCATTTCCCGGCGCCGGAGGCCGATGCCCGCGACGGCGAAGAGCACGTGCTGCAGGTCGAATACATCGGCGAGGGCACCCCGGCCGATGCCGGCGGCGGTGCGGCGGAGTCTCCGGTGGATATCCCGGATCCTGCCGAACCTTCGCCCACACCCGCGGCTGGGGCCGGGTTGGCCGGCGCCCCGCAACCTGAGGACCGGCCCGAGCCTGTTGCGGAGGCGACGCAGCCGCTGCCCGAGCCGCTCGCCGAGACCCAGCCACCCCCGGTGCCCGAGCGTGAGCTGGTGATCGAAGTGCCGACGCTGGCCGCGCCCGAAGTGCAGGTTGCGGCGCAGGCACTGCAGGTGACCGAGGTGGAGGTGGCCGACAGCCGCTTCGAGGTGCCGCCGCCGCGCGAGGTCGTGGTCGATGTGCCTGAAGCCCCCCGGGCGGCGGAGGTCAGCGTGCGCCGCCGCGACATCGACGTGGATGCGCAGGCCCAGGTCCAGGCGCCGTCCGCGCGCGCCCCGCGCGAAGTCGAGGTGTCGGTGCCCGAGGCCGCGCCGCGTGGGGTGTCGGTGGCCGAGCGCCGGATCGAGCTGGCCGAGACCCGCGAGGTATCCGCGGCCCGCACTCGCGATCTGTCCACGATCCAGACCCGCGAACCGGGCGCCTCCGTGCCCGCCGTGCGTGAGCGCGCGGTGCCGATGCCTGCCGGGGCGCCGGCGGTGGAGCGCGGACAGGCGCCATCGTCCGCGGCCAGCGCCAGTCCGGCCACGGGCGATGGCAGGGTGGCGGCGCCAGCGTCGACACCGCCGGGCGGACGTCCCGATGTCGCCGGCAGCGGCGCGCGCAGTGCCGATACCGCGCCGGGCGCAGGGCAACTCCAGGGCCAGCCGCCGGGGGCGCTGCCTTCCACGCGCGGCAGCGACGACTGGGGCGACTCCACGCGCAGCCAGCCGGGTCGCCAGGCCGGTACCCCGGGTGCTTCCGGGCTGTTCAACGCGGACGGTCGCCCGCGGCTGGCCGATGGCGGCCGGGTCGGCGGCGGCCTGCCGCCAGGCGCCATCACCGAGGACTTCGAGAACATCGACCGTCACGGGACCTGGCTCAAGCGGCCGCCCTACGACTACGAGCCGACCGCCTTCGACCGGTTCTGGATGCCGAGCGAAACCCTGCTCGAGGAGTGGGTGCGCAAGAGCGTAACCGAGGTACGGATCCCGATCCCGGGCACCACCAAATCGATCCGCTGCGTCACCGTGATGCTGGCCCTTGGCGGTGCCTGCGACATCGTCGATCCGAACCTGCAGGAACAACCTGCGATGGCCCGTCCGCCGCCGGACGTGCCATTCAAGCGCGAACTGCAGGAAGACCAGGACAGCCTCGGGCCGCCGTCTGGCTCCTGAGGCGCCCGCCAGCCGGCGCGTCGCCGGACTGCACGCGGCCAGACGGTATGTCGCCAGACAGCACGAAGCCCGCACATGGCGGGCTTCGCGTGGGATGGCCTGGCCCGGCGGCGTGCCGGGCGGGGTGACTCAGTTGATGCTGTGCGCGCCGCGCAGGTCGCGGATCTGCGCCGGCCTCGAGGCGAAGTAGGCGGCGAGGTCGGCGATCTGCTGGTCGTCGAGGTCGGTGGCCTGGTTGGACATCAGCGCGTGCTCGCGGCTGCCCGAGCGGTAGGCCTGCAGCGCGTGCGCGAGATAGTCGCGGTACTGGCCGCCGATCTTCGGATAGGTCGGGTCCAGCGGGACGTTGCCGTCGGCGCCGTGGCAGTCGATGCAGGACTGGCCGGTGGCCGCGCCCTTGACGTTGGCCCTGGCCTCGCCTTCGGCGATGCGGCCTTCGGGCAGGGCGTTGACGGTGGTGGCGCGCGCCAGGCCCGGTTCGGCCGGCGAACCGCCGCAGGCGGACAGGAGGGCGGTTGCGCCGAGCGCGAGGACGAGTGCGGGAATCTTCATGGCGCGGCTCACTTCGTCAGGCCCGAGAGGAAGGCGGCGATATCGGCGATGTCCTGGTCGGAGAAGCTCTGCGCCTGGACTTCCATCGTGGGGTGCTTGCGCGTGCCGTTGCGGTACTCGGTGAGGGCATTCATCAGGTACTCGGTCGACTGGCCGCCGATCTTCGGCACGTGGTAATGCGGATAGGCGTTCTTGTAGCCCTCGATGCCGTGGCAGCCCACGCAGGTGTAGGTGAGCCCGCGGCCGGTCTCGGCGTTGCCCGTGACCTGCTGGGCGGTGGCTGCGGGCGCGTGCGCGGCAAAGGCGAGGGCGACGCAGGCGACGATCGGCAACGGGCGCATCATGTCGGGGTCCGATTCCTGTGGCTGTATGGCTGTGTGAGAATGGTCGTACCGGCGACATCCCCCGTCGCGGGCATCGACCCAGTATAGCGACCGACCGGAGGCCTGTTAAAGGTCGCGATCCGCCGGGCCGACTCGCTTGCACCCACCCCAACATGCCGGATGCCAGCATGACCTTCGGCGCATACGCCATGGTGGGGTGGTGATGTACATTCCTACCACACCATTCTGGCCCGCCCCAATGCACGCTATCGATTCCCGTGTCCGACGCTCCTCCGCCGGCCCCGCCGCCCTGTTCGTGGCAGTGGGGCTCCTGCTTTCCGGCTGCGGCGGCAAGGCCGGAAATGCCGCGGCCGAAGAGACGGCGACGCCACCCGCGGTCACCGTCGAGGCGGTGGCCGCCGAGCCGCGTGCGATGGCCGCCAGCTACAGCGGCAGCGCTTCGCTGGAGGCGCGCGCCGAGTCGCAGGTGGTGGCCAAGACCTCCGGCGTCGCGCTCCAGGTGCTGGTGGAAGAGGGCGACGTGGTCCGCGCCGGCCAGCCGCTGGTGCGCATCGATGCCGACCGCGCGCGGCTCAGCGTGGCCCAGGCCGACGTGCAGGTGAAGAAGCTCGAAGCCAACTTCCGCCGCGCCAGCGAACTGGTGAAGCAGCAGATGGTCAGCGTGGGCGACCACGACCAGCTGCGCTACGACCTGGAGAACGCGCGGGCCACGCTGCGCATGGCGCAGCTGGAGCTGTCCTACACCAATGTCGTCGCGCCGATTTCCGGCGTGGTCGCCTCGCGCTCGATCAAGCCGGGCAACTTCGTCCAGATCAACACCCCGATCATCCGCATCGTCGACAACTCGCGCCTGGAGGCCACGCTCAACGTGCCCGAGCGCGACCTGACCACGCTGCGCGCGGGGCTGCCGGTGCGCATGCAGGTCGATGCGCTGGCGGGCCAGGTGTTCGAGGGCGTGGTCGACCGCATCGCCCCGGTGGTCGATTCGGGCAGCGGCACCTTCCGCGTGGTCTGTGCCTTCGATCCCGACGACGGCGTGCTGCAGCCGGGCATGTTCGCGCGCATCGGCATCGACTACGACAGCCGAGCCGCAGCGCTGGCGATCCCGCGCGTCGCACTGCTGGAAGACGATGGCGAACCCGCGGTCTACGTGGTCCGCGACGGCAAGGCCGTGCGTACGTCCCTCACCACCGGCTACGTCGACGGCGGCTTCGTCGAAGTGCGCGACGGCCTGGCCGAAGGCGATCGCGTGGTCACCGCCGGCAAGGTCGCGCTGCGCGACGGCAGCGCGGTGCAGGTGATCGGCGATGATCCGGTCGAGGTCGCCGAAGCGGGCGGCGACGCCAAGGCCGACGGCGAGCTGCAATGAGCGGCGCGCAGGGGGAGGGCATGGAACACGGCGTGGACGGCACCGTGCGTGCCGACGGCCTGGTCGGGTTCTCGGTGCGCCGCCGGGTGACGGTGGCGATGGTGACGGTCAGCATGCTGCTGTTCGGCCTGATCGCACTGGGCAATCTCAAGGTCAACCTGCTGCCGGACATCAGCTATCCGACGCTGACGGTGCGCACGGAATACACCGGTGCCGCGCCGCAGGAGATCGAGACCCTGGTCAGTGAGCCGGTCGAAGAGGCCCTGGGCGTGGTCAAGGGCGTGCGCAAGCTGCGCTCGGTCTCGCGCACCGGCCAGAGCGACGTCGTGCTGGAGTTCGCCTGGGGCACCGACATGGACCAGGCCAGCCTGGAGGTGCGCGACAAGCTCGACACCCTGGCGCTGCCGCTGGAGGTCGAGCCGCCGGTGCTGCTGCGCTTCAATCCTTCAACCGAGCCGATCCTGCGGCTTGCGTTGAGCGCGGAGGAGGGCGAGGGCGACGCCACGCGCCAGCTGACCCTGCTGCGTCGCTACGCCGACGACGACCTGAAGAAGAAGCTGGAGCCGGTGACCGGCGTGGCCGCGGTCAAGGTCGGTGGCGGCCTCGAGGACGAAATCCAGGTCGAGCTCGACCTTCAGGCGCTGGCGCGCATCGGCCTGTCGGTCGACGCGGTGGTGCAGCGCCTGCGCGAGGAGAACATCAACCTGTCCGGCGGGCGCCTGGAGCAGGGCACCCAGCGTTACCTGGTGCGCACGATCAACCAGTTCGCGAGCGTCGACGAGATCCGCGGGATGCTGGTCGCCACGCAGTCGGCCGGTGGCAGCGGCGGTGGTGCCGACGAGGTCGCGCGCATCGCGGCGGCCTCGGGCGACGCCTCGGTCATGGCCGCGGCGATGTCGGCGCAGAGCGCCGCGGCCTCGTCCAACCGGGCCGTGGCCGACGGCCGCGCGGTGCGCCTCGGCGACGTCGCCGAGGTGCGCCAGGGCTGGAAGGAGCGCGAGGCGATCATCCGTCTGGACGGCCGCGAGGCCGTGGAGCTCGCGATCTACAAGGAAGGCGACGCCAACACCGTGGCCACCGCCGAGGCGGTCGAACAGCGCCTGCAGCGGATCCGCGGCGAGTTGCCGCCGGGCGTGCGCCTGGACGTGGTGGACGACCAGGCGCGCTTTATCCGCGCCGCGATCTCGGACGTGCGCACCGACGCCGTCTTCGGCGGCACCCTGGCGATCCTGGTGATCTTCCTGTTCCTGCGCAGCGGCTGGAGCACCTTCGTGGTCGGCGTCTCGCTGCCGGTGTCGATCGTCGCGACCTTCTTCTTCATGGACCGGATGGGGCTGAGCCTCAACGTCATGTCGCTGGGCGGCCTGGCGCTGGCCACCGGACTGGTGGTGGACGATTCGATCGTGGTGCTGGAAAGCATCGCCAAGGCGCGCGAGCGCGGGCTGGGCGTCATCGATGCGGCCATCGCCGGCACGCGCGAGGTCGGCATGGCGGTGGTGGCATCCACGCTCACCATCATCGCGGTGTTCCTGCCGCTGGTGTTCGTCGAGGGCATCGCCGGGCAGCTGTTCCGCGACCAGGCGCTGACCATCGCGCTGGCGGTGGGCATTTCGCTGGTCGTGGCGATGACCCTGATCCCGATGCTGAGCGGGCTGAAGTCGCAGGCGCCGATGGCCTTTCCGGAAGAGGCGCCGCACCCGCAGTGGCGGCCGGCGTCGCGCTGGCAGCGTCCGTTCGCCGCCGTGGCGCGCTGGATCGGGGCGGGCGTGCGCTGGGTGTTTTTCGCCATCGCTTGGGTGGCGATCCGCATCGGCCGGCTGCTGGCGTTGGTCGTCGGCAGGCCCATGGGCGCCGCCAGCCGGATCGCGATGGCGCCCTACGATCGCGCCGAGCGCGGCTACCTGCGCGTGCTTCCCGGCGCGCTGGCGCGGCCGGGGCTGGTATTGGGAATCGCGGCGGCGGCCTTCGCGGTCGCCGTGGCGATCGTGCCGACCCTGGGCACCGATCTGATTCCGCAGCTGGCCCAGGACCGTTTCGAGATGACCGTGCGCCTGCCGCCGGGCACGCCGCTGCGCGAGACCGACGCCATGATGCGCCGCGTGCAGCAGGCGCACGCGGGCGACGAGGGCGTGTCCGTGCTGTTCGGTGTCAGCGGTACCGGTACCCGCCTGGACGCGAACCCCACCGACAGCGGCGAGAACATCGGCAAGCTTTCGGTGGTGATGGAGGGCGGCGGCAGCGCCGCGGTCGAGGCGCGCCTGACCGAGGGCCTGCGGCGCACGATGCAGGACCAGGCCGGGGCCCAGGTCGACTTCAGCCGGCCGGCGCTCTTCAGCTTCTCCAGCCCGCTGGAAATCGAGCTGCGCGGCTACGACCTCGACGCGCTGGCGGCCGCCGGCAACCGCCTGGCCGACCTGCTGCGCGACAACCCGCACTACGCCGACGTGAAGTCGACGGTCGAGCAGGGCGCCCCCGAGATCCGCATCGTCTTCGATCAGGAACGCGCCGGTGCCCTTGGCCTGACCACGCGCCAGGTCGCCGACGCGGTGGTGAATTCGGTGCGCGGCGAGGTGGCCACGCGCTACGACTTCCGCGACCGCAAGATCGACGTGCTGGTGCGCGCCCGCGAGTCCGAGCGCGACTCGGTGCAGGCGATCCGCGACCTGATCGTGAACCCCGGCGCCGCGCGCCCGGTGCGGCTGTCGACGGTCGCCGACATCGTGGCGACCACCGGCCCCAGCGAGATCCACCGCGCCGATATGGGCCGGGTGGCCGTGGTCTCGGCCAACCTTCGCGGCATCGACCTGGGTGCCGCGGTGGAGGAAGTTCGCGCGCTGGTGGCCGCCAACCCGCTGGGCGCCGGCATCGGCATGCACGTCGGTGGCCAGGGCGAGGAACTGGCGGAGTCGATGTCCTCGCTGCTGTTCGCCTTCGGCCTGGCGATCTTCATGGTGTATCTCGTGATGGCCTCGCAGTTCGAGTCGCTGCTGCACCCCTTCGTGATCCTGTTCACCATCCCGCTGGCGATGGTCGGTGCGGTGCTGGCGCTGCTGTTGACCGGCAACACGATCTCGGTGGTGGTGTTCATCGGCCTGATCCTGATGGTCGGCCTGGTGGTGAAGAACGCGATCATCCTGATCGACAAAGTCAACCAGCTGCGCGAGGACGGAATGGCCAAGCGCGAAGCCCTGGTCGAGGGCGCGCGCTCGCGCCTGCGCCCGATCGTGATGACCACGCTGTCGACCCTGTTCGGCTTCATGCCGCTGGCGCTGGCCTTCGGCGAGGGCGCCGAGGTGCGCTCGCCGATGGCGATCACGGTGATCGGCGGCCTGCTGGTGTCGACGCTGCTGACCCTGCTGGTGATTCCGGTGGTCTATGACCTGCTCGACCGGCGCGGCGATGCCTGGTACCTGGAGCGCGGTCGCCGCGCGCGCATCGCCGCGGGCGATGACCTCGACGATGATGATCGCGAGGGCCTGCCTGCATGACCGTCGCCGAGTTCAGCCTCAGGCGCCCTGTCACCACGGTGATGCTGTTCGTGTCGCTGGTGGTGGTCGGCCTGATCGCGGCTTTCCGGCTGCCGCTGGAGGCACTGCCCGACGTGTCGGCGCCGTTCCTGTTCGTGCAGTTGCCCTACGAGGGCTCGTCACCGGAAGAGGTGGAGCGCAACCTGCTGCGCCCGGCCGAAGAGGCGCTGGCGACGATGACCGGCATCAAGCGCATGCGCGGCCAGGCCGACGCCAATGGCGCCGGCATCTTCATGGAGTTCCGCGACTGGGACCGCGACATTGCGATCACCGCCTCCGAGGCGCGTGAGCGCCTGGATGCGATCCGCGACGAGTTGCCCGACGATTTCCGCCGCTACTTCGTCTTCAAGTGGTCCAGCAGTGACCAGGCGATCCTGCGCGTGCGCCTGGCGGGCAACGTGGACCTGTCGGCGTCCTACGACCTGCTCGATCGCCTGCTCAAGCGCCGGTTGGAGCGCGTACCCGGTGTGGCCCGGGTGGAGATCAACGGCGCCCCGGCCAACGAGGTCGAGATCGCCATCGATCCCGATCGCCTCAACGCCCACGGCGTGGCGCTGAACACGCTTGCCGAGCGCCTGCGCGGGGTCAATTTTTCGGTCTCCGCCGGCATGGTCGAAGACGGTGGCGTGCGCCTGCGGGTGCAGCCCCAGGGGGAGATCGATTCGCTCGATCAGCTGCGCGGGCTGGTCATCGATGCCAGCGGCCTGCGCCTGGGCGACCTTGCCGAAGTCAGGTTGAAGCCCGAGCGCATCGACTATGCGCGCCGGCTCGACGGGCGCAAGGCGGTGGGGCTGGAAGTCTTCAAGGAGCGTGATGCCAACCTCGTGGAGGTCTCGCGTGCCGTATTGGCGGAAATGAACGCCGCCGGCCGCGATCCGGGCCTGGAGGGCATCGAGTTCAAGGTCATGCACGACATGGGCGATGAGGTGACCAGCTCGCTGGTCGAACTGGCCGAGGCCGGCGCCGTGGGCCTGCTGCTGTCAATCGTGGTGCTGTTCTTCTTCCTGCGCCACTGGCCGTCGACGCTGATGGTGACGCTCGCGATCCCGATCTGCTTCATCATGACGCTTGGCTTCATGCACTTCTTCGGGGTCACCCTGAACGTGCTCAGTCTGATGGGCCTGTTGTTGGCCGTCGGCATGCTGGTCGACAACGCCGTGGTCGTGGTCGAGAGTATCTACCAGGAGCGCGAGCGGGACCCCGACAATCCGCTCAGGGCATCACTCATCGGCACCAGGCACGTCGCCATCGCGCTGTCGGCCGGCACCCTGTGCCACTGCATCGTGTTCCTGCCGAACCTGCTGGGCGAGGTCAACAACATCAGCATCTTCATGGCCCAGATCGCGATCACGATTTCGGTCTCGCTGCTGGCCTCGTGGCTGGTGGCGGTGAGCCTGATCCCGATGCTGTCCGCGCGCATGCGTACGCCGCCGGCGGTGGTCGAGAAGGGCGGGTTGATCCGTCGCCTGCAGGATCGCTACGCGCGGCTGCTGCGCTGGACCCTGGCACATCGCGGCTGGAGCGTGCTCGGCATCGTTCTGGTGGTGGCGGTCAGCATGGTGCCGATGAAGGGCACGAGCTTCGACATGTTCGGAGGCGGCGACTCCGGCGAGATCCAGCTCTACTACAAGTGGAAGGGCGGCTACACGCTGCCGCAGATGTCGGAGGAGGTCGCGCGCGTGGAGGCCTACCTCGATGCCAACCGCGAACGCTTCCGGATCATCCAGGTGTACTCGTACTTCAGCGAGGGCAACGAGGGTGGAACGATGATCACCTTCGAGGATGGCATAGCCGACGTCAGGCCGCTGTCGGAGGCGATCAGCAAGGACCTGCCGCGGTCTGCGCGTGCCGAGATCGGCGTGGCAAGCGCCGGTGGCCAGGGTGGTGGTGGCGGCGGCCTGGGGCAGAACGTCGGCGTGCAGCTGGTGGGTGACAGCGCGACCGTGCTGCGCGAACTGGCCGCGGACATCGTTCCCATGCTCGAAGCGAGGCCGGAGCTGCGCGACGTCGCCATCGACGGCGGTACCCGTACCGACGAGCTGGCCGTGCGGGTGGACCGCGAGCGTGCAGCGGCGTTCGGGTTCAGTGCGGAACAGGTGTCGTCCTTTGTTTCGATGGCCCTGCGCGGCACCCAGCTGCGCGAGTACCGTCGTGGCGACTCCGAGGTCCCGGTATGGGTGCGTTTCAGCGGTGCCCAGCAGTACGGGCCCGCGGACATCGCCGGCTTCATGGTCCGCGCGCCGGACGGTCGCCAGGTGCCGTTGTCGGCCATGGTGTCGCTGGACGTGACGCCGTCGGCCACGCAGATCACCCGCCACGACCGGCAGACGGCGCTCGCCATCCAGGCCAACCTGGAGGGCGGGGCGACCATGGAAGAGGCACGCAAGGCGATGGAAAGCGTCCTTGGCGCGGTGTCGCTGCCGCCGGGCTACGGCCACAGTTTCGCGGGCAGCAGCTTCGAGGACGAGCAGCAGGCCGTGAACCAGATGCTGTTCAACTTCGTGCTGGCGCTGGTGATGGTCTACGTGGTGATGGCGGCGGTGTTCGAGTCGCTGCTGTTCCCGTCAGCCATCATGAGCTGCGTGCTGTTCTCGATCCTGGGCGTGTTCTGGCTGTTCTGGATCACCGGCACCTCGTTCACGATCATGGCCTTCATCGGCATCCTGGTGCTGATGGGCGTGGTGGTGAACAACGGCATCGTGATGGTCGAGCACATCAACACCCTGCGGCGGCGGGGCCTTTCCCGCACCGATGCGCTGGTGGAGGGCAGCCGCGAGCGCCTGCGTCCGATCCTGATGACCATGGGCACGGCGATCCTGGCGATGGTGCCGATCTCGCTCAGCGAGACCGTGGTGCTCGGCCTGGCTTACTCGCCGATGGCGCGCGCGGTGGCCGGCGGCCTGGCGTTCTCGACCGTGGTCAGCCTGCTGTTCCTGCCGACGATCTACGCGATCCTCGATGATCTTGCCAACGGTACGTCGCGCCTGTGGCAGCGGGCGCGGCAGCGCAGAGGAGCGGCTCCAGCGCTCAGGGCGACGTAGTTGAACGGCAACCGGGTGCGTGCAAGCATTCGGGCCGGCGCCATGGGCGCCTGTCAACCAAGGGAGTGGTTATGTCCAGAATGAAAATGCCGCTGTTCGCAGTACTGCTGCTGGCATCCTTCCTCGCCGGCACCGCGAATGCGGAGGAGAAGAGCCCGCGCGACAAGGGCTTCTGCGAGATGTTCAAGATCGTCTGCGACATTATCGAGGCGCTGTAGCGGATCGCCGCTCCGGGCCTGTTTTGGCAATTGCATTGCCATGCAGGCCCGGGTGGTTTGCCGTGCCTCCCGGGGACGCGGGCTCAGACGAAGATGGTGCGGAGGATCCGCAGTCCGCCAGTCCACACGCCGATGGCGGTTCCGAGGCTGGTGAGGAAGAAGTTGAGCAGCACGCGCGCGACACGGTTTCGCCACCAGCCACGCGCGCTGTTGACGTCGTCGCGCAGGGCCATGAAGTCGGCATACGTCGGCTTGCGCAACATGGCCTCGACCACGGCGCTGACCGTGCCCGAGGCGAGCGCGGGGTGCAGCGGCGTCAGCGGCGAGGCGACGAAGGCCGACAGGATGCTCAGCGGATGCCCGCCGGCGATCGCGCAGCCCAGCGCGCCCAGGCCGCCGGTGACCAGCACCCATTGCAGCATCAGGTCGGTGCCGACGTCGAAGCCGCCGCGCCAGAAGCCCCAGGCGAAACCGCCGATCACGATCGTGCCGATGATGATCTCCATCCACGGCACGCGGGACTTCGGCTTCACCTGTTCCAGCGATCCGCGGACTTCCGACGGCGGCGTGGTGTCGGTGCGCAGGTGTTCGGCCAAGCCCTTGAGGTGGCCGGCGCCGACCACCGCAAGCACCTCGCGCGCGCCGCTGGGCGCTTCGCGCAGGCGCGCGGCCATGTAGCGGTCGCGCTCGGCGATGATCGTTTCATACAGCTCGGGCGTTTCGCCGGCGAATTCGGTAAAGCTCGATTCCAGCACGTCGCCCTGCTTCAGGCGTTCGATCTCCTCCTCGCCGACCTCGTCGCTGGAGAGCAGGCCCATCAGCAGGCTGGCGCCGAGCTTGGCGCGGCCCCACCAGCCCAGGCGCTGCATGGCGCGCTTGAAGGTGAGGCCGACATCACGGTCGATCAGCTCCAGAGGCAGGCCTGCGGCGCCGGCATCGGCGGCCGCGGCCTTGAGCTCGGCACCGGGCTCCACGCCCATCTGTTCGGCCAGCCGGCGCTGGTAGGCGGCCAGCGCCAGGTTGGCGGCGAACAGCGGGGTCTTGCCCTCGCGCAGCACCTTGACCAGGTCCAGGCGTGCGAGGGCGTCGGGATCGTTCATCGCCGCCAGCCGCTGCTCGTCGAGCTCGACGGCGACCGTGTCGTAGTCGCCGGTGGCGATCGCGGCACGGACCGCGTCCACGCTGGCGCGTGAGACGTGGGCGGTGCCTAGCAGGGTGTAGCGGATGCCGTTGCGCTCGACGATGGCGTGCGGCTGCTCCGCGAGGTCGAAGCCGGTAGTGGCCGGATCGGCGTGGTCGGTCCCCGCGGTGGGCGGGGTGGAAATCTCGGTCATGGGGATCCGGGAGGTCGGGTGCAGCGTGACGGCGCGCTCAATCGCGATAGCGGCGCAGCAGGTCGCCGTAGGCGTCGATGCGGCGGTCGCGGAGGAAGGGCCAGATGCGGCGCACGTGCTCGCTGCGGCCGAGGTCGACTTCGCAGGTGAGGATCGTGGCGTCGCCGTCGGCCTCGGCGATGAACTCGCCCTGCGGGCCCAGCACGTGGCTGTTGCCCCAGAAGTCGATGCCGGCCGCGCCGAGCGGCGACGGCTCATGCCCGACGCGGTTGCAGGACAGCACCGGCAGGCCGTTGGCGACCGCGTGGCCGCGATGGCTCAGGATCCAGGCGTCGCGCTGGCGCTGCTTCTCGGCCGGGTCGTCGCCGGGGTCCCAGCCGATGGCGGTCGGGTAGAGCAGCAGTTCGGCGCCGGCCAGCGCCATCAGGCGCGCGGCTTCCGGGTACCACTGGTCCCAGCACACCAGCACGCCGAGGCGGCCGACCGAGGTGTCGATCGGCTCGAAGCCGAGGTCGCCGGGGGTGAAGTAGAACTTCTCGTAGAACCCCGGGTCGTCCGGAATGTGCATCTTGCGGTACTTGCCGGCCATCGAGCCGTCGGCGTCGAAGACCACGGCGGTGTTGTGGTACAGGCCGGTGGCGCGCTTCTCGAACAGCGAACTGACCAGGACCACGCCGTGCTGCTTCGCCAGCGCGCCCAGGCGTTCGGTGCTCGGGCCGGGGATGGTCTCGGCGAGATCGAACTCGTCGACCGACTCGTGCTGGCAGAAATAGGGACCGTTGTGCAGCTCCTGCAGCAGGACCAGCTTCGCGCCCTGGTTTGCGGCCTCGGCCACGCGCGCCTCGATCACCTCGAGGTTGGCCGCGGCATCGCCGTGGTTGCGCTCCTGGACGAGCGCGACGGGAAGGGTACGGGTCTTCATCGGGACGGGCCTGCGGGGGTCATGCGTGGAGCCGGGCATTGTAGGCCGGCAATGCTGTCCCTCAGGTGAGGCCTTCGGGCAGTTGCATGGAAATGCAGTGCAGGCTGCCGTTCTGCCAGATCAGGGCGCGGCAGGGCACCTGGACCACTTCGCGACCGGGGTGGGCCTGGGCAAGCACGGCGGCGGCGGCATCGTCGGCGGGGTCGCCGTAGGCGGGCATCAGCACCGCGCCGTTGATGACCAGGTAGTTGGCGTAGCTCGCGGCCAGCCGGCGGCCGTCGTCGATGATCGGTTGCGGCCACGGCAGCGGGAACAGCCGGTAGGGCTGGCCGTCGGCGGTGCGCAGCTCGGCGATCTCCGCGGCCATGGCGGCGAGTTCGGCGTGGTGCGGGTCGGCCGGGTCGTCGCAGGCCTGGAACACGATGGCGTCGTCGGGCGCGAAGCGGGCCAGGGTGTCGACGTGGGCGTCGGTGTCGTCGCCTTCGAGGTAGCCATGGTCGAGCCAGAGCACCCGGTCCTGGCGCAGCCAGTCGCGCAGGCGCCGGTCGAGTTCCTCGCGGCTGGCGTCGGGATGGCGCTCGTGCAGGCAGCGCCAGGTGGTCAGCAGGCTGCCCTGGCCATCGGTCTCGATGGCGCCACCTTCGAGTGCAAAATCAATGGATTGAAGCGAACTCTTGAGAAAGGTTCCAGCTTCGTGCAGGCGCTGCACCAGGAGGTCGTCCTCGCTGGCCTCGAATTTCCCGCCCCAGCCGGTGAAGCGGAAGTCGAGCAGCTCGAAACCGTTGCCGCCGGCCAGGGTGATCGGCCCGGTGTCGCGCAGCCAGGTGTCGTTGTAGGGCAGGGGGATGAAATCCACCCGGCCCATGTCGATCCGGTTCGAGGCCAGGCGCGCGCGCGCATAGGCCTCGACGTCGTCGTCGGCCACGCAGACCAGCACGCGCTGGAAGCGGGTGATCGCCGCCACGTGGGCGATGTAGGTTTCCTCGACCTCGGCCAGGCGCTCGGCCCAGTCGGTGCCGGCGTGCGGCCACGCCAGAAGGATCGCGGACTGGGGCTCCCACTCCGCGGGGAAACGCAGGGTCTTCTCGGTCATCGGTTCAGCGGATGGGTGGCTTGGGGCCGGTCTCGCCCGGCGTGGCCTGGTTGGCGACGGCGTCGATCACGCGGCTGTTCTCGAAGTACACGGTGAAGCCCGGGTAGGACCAGCGGTTGATGGTCGGCCACTGGCGCTTCTGGCCGCCACGCGGGTCCAGGCGCTGGCTGGGGGCGCCGAAGCGCGCCTCGACCTGGGACATGCTCATGCCGCGGGTGGGCATGGGCGTGCCGGCCTCCTGCTGGACGCGGTCGATCAGCAGGGTGTCGGCGCTGACGCTGCCGGCGGTGGCGAGCAGGGCGGCGGTGGTCAGTGCAAGGAACAGGCGCATGGTGGTCTCCCCGGAGTGCTGCATCGGTTGCAGCCGCAGCGTTTTAACAGATCGCGGGCCACTGCAGCGCGGACGGGGCCTGGAATCGGGGCCGCGGTCACGCCGCCGGGCGCGGCCGGAAACGCGGAAGGCCGCATTTCTGCGGCCTTCCGGACGTTCCTGGCGGCCTTGCGTGCACGGGCACGCGGCTGCCGGGCGCTCAGCTCAGCGCTGGCGGGCCTTGAAACGGGGGTTGGACTTGCAGATCACGAAGACCTTGCCACGGCGACGAACGACCTTGCAGTCGCGGTGACGGGCCTTCGCCGACTTCAGGGAGGACAGGACCTTCATGACGAACCTCGGAAAAGGGTTGGGGCAAACAAGCCGGCAATTCTAGCGGGTACATCCGCCCCGGATCAAGTACTTGCGGGGCTTCCGCCGCCATGCGGTCTAGAATGTTCGATCTTACCCGGAGCCCGCCATGACCGAAGCCGCCATTCCCGTATTGACCATCGACGGCCCCTCGGGCTCGGGCAAGGGCACCATCAGTCGCGCGGTGGCCGCCCGCCTGGGCTGGCACTACCTGGATTCCGGCGCGCTGTACCGCGCCGTCGGCGTGGCCGCGGGCTGGGCCGACCTCGACCTCGATGATGCCGGGGCCCTGGTCCGCTGCGCCTTCGACACCGACATCGGCTTCCGCGACAGCGCCGACGGCGAGCCGCGGGTGCTGGTGAACGGCCACGACGCCACCGACGAGCTGCGCACCGAGACCGCCGGCGCCGCGGCCTCCGCGATCGCCGCCATTCCCGAGGTGCGCTCGGCGCTGAAGGAGCGCCAGCGGGTGTTCCGCCAACCCCCGGGCCTGGTCGCGGACGGCCGCGACATGGGCACCGTGATCTTCCCCGATGCCGCCATCAAGGTGTTCCTGACCGCCAGCGCCGAGGAGCGCGCCGAAAGGCGCTATAAGCAGTTGAAGGACAAGGGGGTTTCGGTTACATTGGATGGTCTGCTGCGGGAGATTCTGGCCCGCGACGCGCGCGATGCCAGCCGCGCGGTGGCGCCCTTGCGACCGGCCGAAGACGCCGTCCGCATCGATACCACCGGCCAGGGCATCGACGTCGTGGTCGAACGCGTCCTGGCCCTGGTGCCCGGCCGCGCGGCCTGAAACCTCCGCAGCAGATGGTCCCGCGTGGCATGCCGCCGCGCGGATTTTCCTTTCCATCCAGCACTCACGGCAAGGCGCAATCCCGCGCACGCCGACAACGGGTGGACCGGTTGCAAGCGCCGATGGGCGCCTCCCCGGTCTGTTTCATCAACAGAGTAACTACCTAATGACCGAATCATTCGCAGAACTGTTCGAAGCCAGCCAGGCGAACCTCGCCAAGCTGAAGCCCGGCGCGATCGTCACCGGCACCGTGGTCCAGGTGCGCACCGACGTCGTCGTGATCAACGCCGGCCTCAAGTCCGAAGGCATCGTGCCGATCGAACAGTTCCGTAACGACGCCGGCGAGATCGACGTCGCCGAGGGCGACGTCGTCAAGGTCGCCCTCGACTCCCTCGAGAACGGCTTCGGCGAGACCGTGCTGTCGCGCGAGAAGGCCAAGCGCGCCATGGTGTGGGACGAGCTCGAGGAAGCCCTCGAGAAGAACGAGACCGTCACCGGCCGCATCAGCGGCAAGGTCAAGGGCGGCTTCACCGTCGACATCAAGGACGTCCGCGCGTTCCTGCCGGGCTCGCTGGTCGACGTGCGCCCGGTGCGCGACCCGGTGTACCTCGAGGGCAAGGAACTCGAGTTCAAGCTCATCAAGCTCGACCGCAAGCGCAACAACGTGGTCGTCTCCCGCCGCGCGGTGGTCGAGAGCGAGCACTCGGAAGAGCGCGAGCAGCTGATGGAGAAGCTGGTCGAGGGCGCCGTGCTCAAGGGCGTGGTCAAGAACCTCACCGACTACGGCGCGTTCGTGGACCTCGGCGGCATCGACGGCCTGCTGCACATCACCGACATGGCCTGGAAGCGCGTGCGCCATCCGTCCGAAGTCGTGGAAGTGGGCCAGGAGCTCGACGTCCGCGTGCTCAAGTACGACCGCGAGCGCAACCGCGTCAGCCTGGGCCTGAAGCAGCTGGGCGAGGATCCGTGGGACAACATCGCCCGCCGCTACCCGTCCAACACCCGCGTGTTCGGCAAGGTCTCCAACGTCACCGACTACGGCGCGTTCGTCGAGATCGAGCCGGGCGTCGAGGGCCTGGTGCACGTGTCCGAGATGGACTGGACCAACAAGAACGTCAACCCGCAGAAGGTCGTGCAGGTCGGCGACGACATCGAGGTCATGGTGCTCGACGTCGACGAGGAGCGCCGCCGCATCTCGCTGGGCATCAAGCAGGTCACGTCCAACCCGTGGGAGACCTTCGCGGCCATCCACAAGAAGGGCGACAAGGTCGAGGGCCAGATCAAGTCGATCACCGACTTCGGCATCTTCATCGGCCTGGACGGCGGCATCGACGGCCTGATCCACCTGTCCGACATGAGCTGGAACACCAGCGGCGAGGACGTGGCGCGCGAGCTGAAGAAGGGCGACACCCTTGAGGCCGTGGTGCTGGCGGTGGACCCGGAGCGCGAGCGCATCAGCCTGGGCGTCAAGCAGCTCGAGCAGGATCCGTTCGGCCAGTTCATGGCGGCGCATCCGCGCGGCTCCAAGGTCACCGGCACCGTCAAGGAAGTCGACGCCAAGGGCGCGGTCATCGAGATCGCCGATGGCGTGGAAGGCTACGTGGCCGCCCGCGACATCTCCGACGAGCGCGTTGACGACGCCAGCCAGCACCTGAAGGTGGGCGACACGATCGAAGCCAAGTTCACCGGCATGGACCGCAAGGGCCGCAGCCTGCAGCTGTCGATCCGCGCCAAGGACGAGGCCGAGGTGGCCGAGACCCTGGCCGAGTACAACCGTGCGGCGGCGGAAGCCTCCAGCGGCACCACCAAGCTGGGCGCGCTGCTGCGCGAACAGCTGGACAGCAAGTCCGAGTAATACCTGCGACAAAAGCGGTGGCGGCCTGGCGCGAGCCCGGCCGCCACCGTTCTGTCCGGGGCCAGCCAAGGGCACCATGACCAAGTCCGAGCTCATCGAAATCCTCGCCCAGCGCCAGGGGCACCTGAAGGCCGACGACGTCGACCTGGCGGTGAAGTCGCTGCTGGAGATGATGGGAGGCGCGCTGGCCAACGGCGAGCGCATCGAAGTCCGCGGTTTCGGCAGCTTCTCGCTGCACTACCGCCCGCCACGCACCGGCCGCAACCCCAAGACCGGGGAAGCCGTCGCGCTGCCGGGCAAGCACGTTCCCCATTTCAAGCCGGGCAAGGAACTGCGTGAGCGCGTCAGCGACGTCATGCCCCTGCCGGCCGACGACTGACATCCACGGCTGACTGCGGGCCCCCGGCCGGCTAAGCTGTCCGCCCATGCGTCCTCTCCGCGTCCTCATCGGCATGCTGTGCCTTGTCGCAGGCGTTGCGGTGGGCGCGCTCAATCCCCAGACGGTCGAGCTCGACCTCGGCCTGGTGGTACTCCGGCCGACGCTCGGCGTGGCCTTGCTCGCCACCCTCCTGTTCGGCGCCATCGCCGGTGGACTGGCGATCATGGCTTCGGTGGTGCTGCCGCTGCGTCGGCGCCGCCAGGCGCTCCGCCCCCCTGCAACGGATGCGAACTGACATGGCTTTCGTCACCGAGTGGTTCTGGTTCTTCCTGCTCCTGCCGATCGCGGCGCTCAGCGGCTGGGTCATCGGGCGCCGCGGTGGCGAGCGCCACAGCGACAGCCAGGTCAGCAAGCTCTCCACCACTTACTTCCGCGGCCTGAACTATCTGCTCAACGAGCAGCCGGACAAGGCCATCGAGCTGTTCCTGCATATCGCCGAGCTCGACAAGGACACCTTCGAGACCCAGGTCGCGCTGGGCCACCTGTTCCGGCGCCGCGGCGAGGTCGACCGCGCGATCCGCCTGCACCAGGGCCTGGTGCAGCGTCCCGACCTGAGCGACCAGCAGAAGGTCCAGGCGCTGCTGGCGCTTGGCGAGGACTACATGCGGTCGGGCCTGCTCGACCGCGCCGAGACCGTGTTCACCGAGCTCGCCGAAATCGACCAGCGTGCACCGCAGGCGCTGAAGCATCTGATCGGCATCTACCAGGCCGAGCGTGACTGGCCCAAGGCGATCGAGAACGCGACCCGCTACGAACAGGCCACCGGCGAGCCCATGGGCAAGCTGATCGGCCAGTTCGAATGCGAGCTGGCCGAGCGCCTGCGCGCTGCGGGCGAACGCGAGGGTGCGCGAGCCGCGGTGGCCCGTGCCTACGCCGCCGACTCCACCTCCGTGCGCGCGGGCATGATCGAGGGTCGCCTCGAGTTGGATGCCGGCAACGATCCGGCGGCGATCCGCGCCTACGAGCGCGCGGCCCGGCATGATCCCGACTTCCTGCCCGAGATCCTGCCGCCGCTGCGTTCGGCCTACGACCGGGTGGGCGACTCCCCGGGGGCGCGCGCCTTCCTGACCGAGATGAGCGAGCACTACCGCGGCGTGGCGCCGGTGCTGGCGTTGACGCGCCTGGTCGAGGCGGAGGAGGGCGTTCCCGCGGCCCGCCGATTCCTGGCCCAGCAGCTCAAGGACCGACCCTCGGTCCGCGGCGAGGCGGCCCTGATCGACCTCACCCTCGCCGAAGGCGGCCACGAGACCGCAACCCTGCACGAGCTCCGCCACATCACCGACCAGCTGCTGGTGCGCAACCCCGCCTATCGCTGCAACCGCTGCGGCTTCGGTGCGCGCAGCCATCACTGGCAGTGTCCCTCCTGCAAGGAGTGGGGGAGCATCAAGCCACTGCTGAACTACGCCGTGGTCTGAGCGCGATGGCTGGAATGGACTGGACGGCTGCGCTGCCCTGGCTGGTGGCGGCCGCGGCAATCGCCGCCGCAGGCGCCTGGCTGGCCCGACGCCATGCGCTGCGCCACGGCCTGCTCGACCAGCCGGGCGAGCGCCGCAGCCACGTGGTGCCCACGCCCCGTGGCGGGGGCGTCGGCATCGTCGTTGCCTGGATACTCGCCTGCGCCGTGCTTGGCATAGCGGGTCGGCTGCCGGTGCCGCTGGCCGTGGCCGCGGTCTGCGGCACGCTGCTGGTAGGCGGCGCGGGATACGCCGATGACCATCGTCCGCTGTCCCCATGGCTGCGCCTGGCCGCGCATGTCGCCGCCGGCCTGGTGCTGGCCGCTGGCCTGCTCGGCGCGGGTGCCGCGCCCTGGCTGGCGCTGCTGGCGCTGGCCTGCGTGCCAGTGATGGTCAATGTCTGGAACTTCATGGACGGCATCGACGGCCTGGCCACCAGCCAGGCGGGCCTGGCCGCATTGGGCTTCGCGTTCCTCTCGCACGGCCAGCAGGCGGCCATTCCGGCGTTGCTGCTGGTGGCTGCATGCCTCGGGTTCCTGCCTTTCAATTTCCCCAGGGCGCGAATCTTCCTCGGCGACGTCGGCAGCGGCGCTCTGGGCTTCGCACTGGCGACGCTGGCGATGCTGCTCCTGTTCGAAGCAGGGGAGGACGCTCTTCCGGGGATTCTGCCCCTGACTTTCCTGCCGGTGTCGGCTTTCCTGATTGACGCCTCCTTGACGCTGGCTTGGCGCATGGTGCGTCGCGAGAAGTGGTGGATCGCCCACGTCGAGCACGCCTACCAGCGGCTTGCCGCGAGGATCGGCTCGCATGGGCCGGTGACCCTCGCCTACGGCATCTGGACAGCAGGCGCGCTGTCCTTGGCGGTTCTGATGGCTGGAAGTGGTTTCACGTTTAAACTTGCAGTGGCTGCAAGTTGCATCGCCGCCGGAACCTTGGCGTGGTGCGTGGCCAGAAAACCAGGACCAGGCGGAAAGAACTGAGAATGTCTACCCGATGATCAGCTTGAACGACCGGATCAGGAACATCCTGCCGCGTGCCGCGGTGGTGGCGCATGATCTGTTCATGGTCTGGGCCGCCTGGATGGGCCTCAACCATTTCCGCCAGTCCGCGCTAGAGCCGGCCGCCGCGGCGCCGCTGCTGTCGCCGGAGATGCTGCTGATCCTGATCGTGCAGGGGCTGATCTTCTGGCAGGTGGGCCTGTACCGGGGCGTGTGGCGTTTCGCGAGCATCCCGGACCTGGTCAACATCGTGAAGGCCAGCCTGTTCGGCCTGCTCGCCATCCTGCCGCTGCTGTTCTTCGTGTTCGATCGCGCCGGCCAGGTGCCGCGCACGGTCATGCTGGCGTACCCGGTGGTGCTGTCGGCCCTGCTGGGGATGCCGCGCCTGCTGTACCGGGCCTGGAAGGACCATGGCAACGAGCGCACCGACAAGGCGGCGCTGCGGGTGCTGATCCTCGGCGCGGGGCAGGCCGGCGAAGCCCTGGTGCGTGACCTGCGCCGTGTCGGCGCCTACCAGCCGGTGGGCTTCCTGGACGATGCGGTGAAGTTGCGAGGCAGCTACGTCCAGGGACTGCCCGTGCTCGGGCGGATCGAGGATGTCGGCCAGATCGCGCCCGAAACCGCGGCCAAGCTGCTGGTGATCGCGATGCCGTCGCTCGATGCGACCGCCATGCGGCGCGTGGTGGCGGCCTGCGAGCGCACCGGCCTGCCGTTCCGCACCGTGCCACGCCTCAACGACCTGCTCGAGGGTCGCTCGCTGCCCGGCGAGCTCAAGGAGGTCGCGATCGAGGACCTGCTGGGCCGCAAGCCGGTCACGCCCGACTGGAAGGCGATCCGCGGCTGGCTGGGCGGCCGCAGCGTGCTGGTCACCGGCGCCGGCGGTTCCATCGGCGCCGAACTGTGCCGGCAGTGCGCTCGTCACGGTGCCCGCCAGATCACCCTGATCGAAGTCGACGAACTCGCGCTGGCGACCACCCAGGGCGAGCTGCGGCGCGACTTCCCGCAGATCGACTGCCTGCCAGTGCTTGGCGATTGCGGCGATCCGGCGGTGATCCGCCACGCGCTGTCGCTGTCGCAGCCCGAGGCGGTGTTCCATGCCGCTGCCTACAAGCAGGTCCCGGTGCTGGAATCGCAGCTGCGCGAGGCGGTCCGCAACAACGTCCTGGCCACGGCCACGGTTGCGCGTGCGGCGCAGGCTGCTGGCGTTGGCACCTTCGTGCTGATCTCCACCGACAAGGCGGTAGACCCGGTGAACGTGCTGGGAGCCACCAAGCGCCTGGCCGAGATGGCCTGCCAGGCGATGACCGGCCTGGAGGGCACCCGCTTCGTGACCGTGCGCTTCGGAAACGTCCTCGATTCGGCCGGCAGCGTGGTGCCGCTGTTCCGTGCACAGATCCGCAAGGGCGGCCCGGTCACGGTGACCGACCCCGAGGTGACGCGCTACTTCATGACCATCCCCGAGGCCTGCCAGCTGATCCTGCAGGCGGTGGCCATCGGCTCGCTGCAGGCGGTGTACACGCTGGACATGGGCGAACCGGTTTCGATCCGCCTGCTGGCCGAGCAGATGATCACCCTGGCCGGCAAGCAGCCCGGCCGCGACATCGCCATCGTCTACACCGGCCTGCGCCCCGGCGAGAAGCTGCATGAAACGCTTTTCCACGCAGATGAGCGCTACCGGCCCACCGCGCACCCGAAGATCCTGCAGGCCGAGGCACGTGGCGTTTCGGACGAGCGGATCGAATCGGCCATCGCGCGCATGCGAGAGGCCGTCGCCAGCTACGACGTGGACGCCTTGGGCCAACTGCTGCGCGAGTCGGTCCCCGAGTTCGCTCCCCTGGTCATGGGCGAATCGCCGGCGGCGGCCACCGTGGTCCCATTTCCAGCGAGGAACGCACGAAGGACATGACAAGACGCATCCGCAAGGTGGTATTTCCGGTCGCCGGCCTCGGCACCCGCTTCCTCCCGGCCACCAAGACCGTTCCCAAGGAAATGCTGCCGATCGTCGACCGGCCGCTCATCCAGTATGCCGTCGACGAAGCCGTCGAGGCGGGCTGCGACACCATGGTCTTCGTCACCAACCGCTACAAGCACGCGGTGGCCGACTATTTTGACAAGGCCTACGAGCTGGAGGAGAAGCTGGAGGCGGCCGGCAAGGGAGAGCTTCTGGAGGTCGTGCGCAATGTGCTGCCCAAGGGCGTGCGCGCAGTCTTCGTCACCCAGGCCGAGGCGCTGGGTCTGGGCCACGCGGTGCTCTGCGCGAAGCCTGTGGTGGGTGACGAACCCTTCGCCGTGATCCTGCCCGACGACCTGATCTGGAACCGTGGCCCCGGCGCGCTGAGCCAGATGGCCGACGTGGCCGAAGCCACCGGTGCCAGCGTCATCGCCACCCAGGCCGTGCCGGCCGCGCAGGTGTCGAGCTACGGCATCGTCGCCACCGAAACCTTCAGCGAGCGTCGCGGGCGGATCACGGCCATCGTCGAGAAGCCCAGGCCGGCAGACGCGCCCAGCAACCTGGCCGTGGTCGGCCGCTACGTGCTTTCCCCGCGGATCTTCGATCTGCTGGAATCCACGCGCCCGGGCGCGGGGGGGGAGATCCAGCTGACCGATGCGATCTCCGCGCTCCTGGCCGAGGAAGCCGTGCTGGCCTATCACTTCCAGGGCACGCGCTTCGACTGCGGCACCCATATCGGCCTGATCGAGGCCACCATCCGCCATGCCCTGGACCATGAGAAGCTCAGCGAAGCCGCCCAGGGCTTCATGCGCGAGGCCCTGGCCGAGTTGGGGGTTGTAGACTCCTGAACGGGCGCTGATTGCGCGTGACATTGTCCAGATTGTGGGGGTATATTCGATCCGGTCAGGGGGCGGGGCGGCAAACACCCTCCAGATCGCTTGACAGCACATTACCCAAGGGAGAGATCGCTTCATGAAGCTTGCAACAACCTTTGCGGGCCTGACGCTCGCAGTCGCCGCGGCGTACAGCACCCCGGCCGTCTCGCAGGACATCCATGCCAACTCCGCTCAGCCTGCTGCCCGTTGCCAGGGCGCGCTGCCGAACTTCGAGGTCGGTCTGCGCAAGCGCCCGCTCGCAGTGCAGAACGTGGGCACGACGGCGATGTTCGTCACCTGCGGCTTCGATTTCGACGCCTACGAGGCGATCGACAACACCGCCCTGCTGGTCGACACCTACTTCACCAACACCGGCACCGAGCCCGCCACCGTCACCTGCACCGCCGTTGCCGGCTTCGAAGGTGGCGTGACCGAGAACGTCAACCTGGCCATCGAGATCCCGGCCGGTGCTGGCGGCGAAGACGGCAACCTGTACGTCTTCGATACGGACTTCGAAAGCGGCAGCATGGCCACTGGTCTGGTTGCGTTCAGCTGCCGCCTGCCGGCTGGCGTCGGCATCAACGACACCTACGTGTACTGGGCGACGGAGTAATTCCACTCGGCAGCGCCGAAAGTCGTCATGAAGGGGTGCCGGGAAACCGGCACCCTTTTTTTGGCGCCGGTGATCACCCACACTTGCGATTCCCGCAACAGCAGGCAGTACGAATCGATGAAATCAGGCAACAGGCTTCCCTTGGCCGTCGCGGTCGCAGTCGTCGTGGCGGTGGTGGCGGGTACATTCTTCCTGCGTGGGAAGTCGGGTACCGGCGATCAGGCCGTGGAAGAAAGCGAGGCGCCGGTGCCGGTGGCGACGCAAGTGGGAGGCCCGCCGACGGGCACGCGCCAGGCAGCCAGGCCGGTTGACAGGCGACAGGTCGAGGACCAGCTCAGCAGCCAGGTCGAGCGCCGCGCGAAGATGCGCGATGAGCACCTGGCTCGCACGAACGCGTTGCGCGAACAGTCGGCGCAGCGCTATGCCAGCGAACAGGTCGATCCGGCCTGGGCGCCTGGGAAGATCAGCGAACTTACGAACGTGGCGAACGACGCATCCTTCGAAGTCGCGGAGGCACAGCCGAAGAGCCTCAGCATCGATTGCCGCAGCAGCATGTGCCGCATCGACGGGCAGTTCGACGATAGCAACAAGGCTGAGGACTGGATCCTCCTGTACATGGCGAGCGTCGGGGGATCGATGCCGAATTCGGTTGTTTCGCGTACCCGCAACCCGGACGGCACCATGCGCGTGGAGATCTACGGCAGGGGCCGTTGAGCGGCGCTTCTCCGACTCCCGGACGGAAGGCGGCGACCGTTGCCGGCAGCCATGGAAGGGGACGCCACCGGCGTCCCCTTCGCCGTTACAGGGACTCGAAGATCCCTGCGGCGCCCATGCCGGTACCGATGCACATGGTCACCATGCCGTACTTCTGCTTTCGGCGGCGCATGCCGTGGACGATGGTCGCGGTGCGCACCGCGCCGGTGGCACCCAGCGGGTGGCCGAGCGCGATCGCGCCGCCCAGCGGGTTGATCTTGTCCGGATCCAGCTCGGAATCGCGGATCACCGCCAGCGCCTGGGCGGCGAAGGCCTCGTTGAGTTCGATCCAGTCCAACTGGTCCTTCGTCAGGCCGCCCTGCCTGAGCGCCTTGGGGATCGCCGCGATCGGGCCGATACCCATGACCTCGGGGCGCACGCCGGCCACCGAGAACGAGACGAAGCGGGCCAGCGGCGTCAGGCCGTAGTCCTTGATCGCCTGTTCAGAGGCCACCAGCACCGCGCCGGCACCGTCGCTCATCTGCGAGGAGTTGCCGGCGGTCACGCTGCCGCCGAACTGGCCGTTGCGAAACACCGTGCGCAGCTTCGCCAGGCCTTCCAGCGACGTATCCGCGCGCGGGCCTTCGTCCTGCTCGACCAGCAGCTTCTTCAGCCGCACCGCGTTGCCGCCCAGATCGGGCAGGCGGGCGACCACTTCCAGCGGCGAGATCTCGTCGTTGAACTCGCCGGCCTTCTGCGCCGCCAGCGCCTTCTGGTGCGAGGCCAGCGCGAACGCGTCCTGGTCCTCGCGCGAGACCTTCCATTCCTCGGCGACCTTTTCGGCGGTGATGCCCATGCCGTAGGCGATGGCGACGTGGTCGTCCTTGAACACCGACGGCGACAGCGCCACCTTGTTGCCCATCATCGGCACCATGCTCATCGACTCGGTGCCGCCGGCCAGCACCAGGTCGGCGTTGCCCAGCCGGATCTGGTCGGCGGCCAGGGCCACGGCCTGCAGGCCGGACGAGCAGAAGCGGTTGATGGTCTGCGCGGCCACGGTGTCAGGCAGGCCGGCCAGCAGCACGCCGATGCGCGCCACGTTCATGCCCTGCTCGCCCTCGGGCATGGCGCAGCCGATGATGGCGTCGTCGATGCGGCCGGTGTCGATGCCCGGCGCCTGCGCGACCACCGACTTCAGCACGTGGGCCAGCATGTCGTCGGGGCGGGTATTGCGGAATACGCCCTTGGGCGCCTTGCCCACCGGGGTGCGGGTGGCGGCGACGATGTAGGCGTCCTGGATCTGCTTGCTCATTGGGTTGTCCTCTTTCGTCGTTCGCGTCAGTTGCGCAGCGGCTTGCCGGTCTTGAGCATGTGCGCGATGCGGGCCTGGGTCTTCTCCTGCTGCGCAAGCTCCACGAAATGCTGACGCTCCAGGCGCAGCAGCCAGTCCTCGTCGACCACCGAGTTGCGGTCCACTTCGCCGCCGCTGACCACGGTGGCGATGCGGGTGGCGATCTCGTAGTCGTATTCGCTGATGAAGCGGCCCTCGAGCATGTTCTCCAGCAGCATGCGGAAGGTGGCGATGCCGACGTCGCCGGCCACGCGCACGCGGCGCGCGGGCAGGGGCGGGCGGTAGCCGGTCTCGGCCAGGCCGCGGGCCTCCGCCTTCGCGATGTGCAGCAGCTCGTGGGCGTGGAAGGCGACCTTGTCCTGCCCGCGAAGCAGGCCGAGTTCCTTCGCTTCGACGGCCGAGGTCGAGACCTTGGCCATCGCCACGGATTCGAACCAGCCCTTTAGTTCGGCGAACACGTCGCCGTTCGCGCCGGCCGCCTCCGAGGCGCGCACGGCGAACTCCTTCAGGCCGCCGCCGGCCGGCAGCAGGCCGACGCCGGCTTCGACCAGGCCAATGTAGCTCTCGAGGTGCGCGACCGTGCGCGCGGAATGCATCTGGAACTCGCAGCCGCCGCCCAGCGCCAGGCCACGCACCGCGGCCACCACCGGCACCAGCGAGTACTTGATGCGCTGGCTGGTGGCCTGGAAGTTGGCGACCATCGCCTCGAAGGCGTCGACCTTGCCCGCCTGCAGCAGGCCGAGCGCGCCGGCGAGGTCGGCACCTGCGGAGAAGGGCTCCTTCGGTTGCCAGATCACCAGGCCGGCGAAGTCGCGCTCCGCGCGCGCCACCGCATCCTGCAGGCCGTCGAGCACCTGGTCGGAGACGGTGTGCATCTTGGTCTTGAACGAGGCCACGGCGATGTCGTCGCCGTCGCTCCACATCCGGATGCCGTCGTTCTCGAAGACGGTCTCGCCCTTGGGGAAGGACTCGCCCAGCAGCGGATCGGGGAAGCGCTGGCGCTTGTAGACCGCCAGCGACGAGCGCGGCAGCCGGGTGTTCTTGCCCGGGCTGTAGCTGCCCTCGGCCGAATGCACGCCGTCGCGGCCGTCGAACACCCAGTCCGGCAACGGTGCGTCGCTCATGGCCTTGCCGGCCACGATGTCGTCGGCGATCCACTGCGCCACCTGCTTCCAGCCCGCGGCCTGCCAGGTCTCGAACGGGCCGAGCGACCAGCCGTAGCCCCAGCGGATGGCCAGGTCGACGTCGCGCGCGGTCTCGGCGATGTCGGCCAGGTGGTAGGCGGAGTAGTGGAACAGGTCGCGGAACACGCCCCACAGGAACTTCGCCTGCGGGTGTTCGCTGGCGCGCAGGGCGGCGAACTTCGCCACCGGATCCTTCGTCTTCAGGATCTCGACCACCTCGTCGGCGGCCTTGCGGTCGGCCGGGCGGTAGTCCTGTTTCTCCAGGTCCAGGACCAGGATGTCCTTGCCGACCTTGCGGAAGATGCCGGCGCCGGCCTTCTGGCCCAGCGCGCCCTTCTCGACCAGTGCGGACAGCCACTTCGGCGACTTGAAGTACTTGTGCCAGGGGTCGTCGGGCAGGGTGTCGGCCATGGTCTTGATGACATGCCCCATGGTGTCCAGGCCGACCACGTCGGAGGTGCGGTAGGTCGCCGACTTCGGGCGTCCGACCAGCGGGCCGGTCAGGGCATCGACCTCGTCGAAGCCCAGGCCGCTCTCCTGGGTGTGGTGGATCGTCGACAGGATCGAGAACACGCCGATGCGGTTGCCGATGAAATTCGGGGTGTCGCGGGCGTAGACCACGCCCTTGCCGAGCGTCGTGGTCAGGAAGGTTTCCAGGCCCTGCAGCACGGCTTTGTCGGTGGTCCGCGCCGGGATCAGCTCGGCCAGGTGCATGTAGCGCGGCGGGTTGAAGAAGTGCACGCCGCAGAAGCGCGGGCGCAGCTTCTCCGGCAGGGCATCGGCCAGCTTGTTGATGCCCAGGCCCGAGGTGTTGCTGGCCAGCACGGCGTGGTCGGCCACGAAGGGCGCGATCTTTTCGTACAGGTCCTGCTTCCAGTCCATGCGCTCGGCGATGGCCTCGATGATGAGGTCGCAGTCCTTGAGGCGCTGCAGGCCGAGCTCGTAGTTGGCCGGGGTGATGGCGGCGGCCAGCGACTTCGAGGCCAGCGGGGCGGGGCTGAGCTTGCCGAGGTTGGCCATGGCGCGGGTGACGATGCCGTTGGGGTCACCCTCCTTGGCCGGCAGGTCGAACAGCACGGTGTCGACGCCGGCGTTGGTGAGGTGGGCGGCGATCTGGGCGCCCATCACGCCTGCGCCGAGTACCGCGGCGCGACGCACAAGCAGTTTCTCAGACATGTCGTGCAACTCCTTGATTGGAAGGTTATTCAGCTCTGAATGCCGGCGGCCGCGAAGCGGATCAGCTCTTCCGCGGCGCGCTTGCGGTGGGCGACCTCGCTGACACCGGCGGGGCGCTTGATCAGCCCGAAGTCGGACATGGCGTAGGTCAGGGCCCCGGACAGGAAATCCAGGCGCCAGTACAGCTGCTCCTTGTCGAGCTGCGGCGCGCACTCGGCCATCGCGCGGGCGAAGTCGCGGAGCACGTGGCCGTACTGCTCGGACAGGAACTTGCGCAGGCCGTCGTTCTTCTCGGCATAGGCCCGGGCGATGACCCGGATGAAGGCGACGCCGCCCTGGCGGTCGCGGGCGAGGGCCAGGGCGGGCTCCACGAAGGCGGCCAGGACAGGCTCGAGTTCGCCCGGGTGCTCGCTGCGGGCCTGTTCCAGCTGGGCCAGGCGCTGCCGGCTCATGTCGTCCATGCGCCGCCGGAAAACCTCGTTGATGAGGTTCTCCTTGCTGCCGAAGTGGTAGTTGACCGCGGCGATGTTGACGTCTGCCCGGCTGGTGACCTGGCGCAGGGACGTGCCGCCGAAGCCGTGCTGGGCGAACAGCTCCTCGGCGGCGCCGAGGATCCGGTCCTTGGTCGAAAACTGGGTGCTTGCCATGGCGCTGGGACGGCCTGCCTGAATCAAACGCTTGTTTGGATACTAGGGGGCCCCGGGTCGGCGGGTCAACCGGAGAAAGTTCGTCCAGCCGCGTGCAGGGCGCGTGTCCGATCCGTTAGAATTACTCCAGCCTTGTCGGCTAAACCCGCGCCCCGGCGTGGGTTTTTCCATGTTACCGTGGGTGCCTGCCCTGGAAGGCCGGCCCCTTTACCCGGAGAACCTCCCCATGGCGCTTGAGCGCACCCTGTCCATCATCAAGCCCGATGCCGTCGCCAAGAACGTCATCGGCGAAATCTACTCCCGCTTCGAGAAGGCCGGCCTGAAGGTCGCCGCCGCGAAGATGAAGCAACTGTCGCGCGCCGAGGCCGAAGGCTTCTACGCCGTGCACCGCGAGCGTCCGTTCTTCAATGCGCTGGTCGAGTTCATGATCAGCGGCCCGGTGATGATCCAGGTCCTCGAAGGCGAGGGCGCGGTGCTGAAGAACCGCGAGCTGATGGGCGCCACCAACCCGAAGGAAGCCGACGCCGGCACCATCCGCGCCGACTTCGCCGACTCGATCGACGCCAACGCCGTGCACGGTTCCGACGCCGCCGAAACCGCCGCCGTCGAGATCGCGTACTTCTTCCCGTCGACGGACGTCTACGCCCGTTGATTCTTTTTTTGCCACGGATTACGCGGATAAACGCGGATGAACACGGATAAAGCCAAAAGCAGGATCGGTGGAGAAGCTTTCTCCTTTCCCTGCTTTTGCTCTATCCGCGTGAATCCGCGTGATCCGCGTTCATCCGTGGCAAGTCTTTTGCTCTTCCCATAGTCCCGTGACCGAAGCGACCGCCAAGCAGAATCTCCTGGACCTCGATCGCGCGGGGCTGGAGGCGTTTTTCGCCGACGTGCTCGGCGAGAAGCGTTTCCGTGCGCACCAGGTGATGAAGTGGATCCACCACCGGCACGTCACCGACTTCGATGAGATGACCGACCTGGGCAAGGCGCTGCGCGCCAAGCTGCAGGAGCGGGCTGAAGTCGTCGTGCCGCAGGTGCACTTCGACAAGGAATCCGAGGACGGCACCCACAAGTGGCTGCTGGGCATGGATGGCAGGAATGCCATCGAGACCGTCTACATCCCCGACAAGGGCCGCGGCACGCTGTGCGTGTCCTCGCAGGTGGGCTGTGCGCTCAACTGCACCTTCTGCTCGACCGCGACCCAGGGCTTCAACCGCAACCTGTCGACCGCCGAGATCATCGGCCAGGTCTGGGTGGCCGCGAAGCACCTCGGCAACATTCCCCACAAGCAGCGTCGCCTCACCAACGTGGTGATGATGGGCATGGGCGAGCCGCTGGCGAATTTCGACAACGTCGTGCGCGCGATGAGCGTGATGCGCGACGACCTGGGCTACGGCCTGGCCAACAAGCGCGTGACGCTCTCGACCGCCGGCATGGTGCCGATGATCGACCGCCTGGCCGAGGAAAGTGACGTCTCCCTGGCGGTGTCGCTGCACGCGCCCAACGACGAGCTGCGCACGAAGCTGGTGCCGCTCAACAAGAAGTATCCGATCGCCGAGTTGATGGATGCCTGCGTGCGCTATGCGCTCCGCAAGAAGGGCGAGTCGGTGACCTTCGAATACACGCTGATGAAGGACGTCAACGACCAGCCGGAGCACGCCCGAGAACTGGTCCAGCTGTTGCGCGCCTTCGACCGCGCGGTGCAGATGAAGGACGCCGCCAAGATCAACCTGATCCCGTTCAACCCGTTCCCCGGCACGCGCTACGAGCGTCCGGGCGACGTGGCGATCCGGGCGTTCCAGAAGCAGCTCAACAACGCTGGCATGATCGCGCCGGTGCGCCGCACCCGCGGCGACGACATCGACGCCGCCTGCGGCCAGCTCAAGGGCCAGGTCGCCGATCGCACCCGCCGTCAGGCCGAGTTCCGGCGCAGCCTGGAAGCCGGGGAGGGCAGGCATGCCCAGGCCTGAGTATCTGCTGGCCACCCTGCTGCTGGCGGCCGCCGTGCTCGCCACCGGCTGCTCGCGACTGACCTTCATCAAGCCCAGCGCCGCGCGGGGCAGCTCCGAGCAGGTGGCGCCCACTTACGACGTCAGCGGCAAGGGCAAGGGACGCCGGAACAACGACGCCGGAAGCGTGCGTGTGCACCTGCTGCGGGGCGAACAGGCGCTGCAGGCAGGCCGGCCCGCCGAGGCCGAGGCCGAGGCGCGCAAGGCACTGCGTATCGACGACCGGAATGAACTCGTCCATACCCTGATGGCGCTCTCGCTGGAACGACAGGGGAAGGCGGCCGACGCCGGGCGCCACTACGCCCTTGCCACCGAAGTGGCGCCCGGTTCGGGCGCTGCCGCCAACAATTACGGCGCCTGGCTCTGCCTCAACGGTCGAGCGCCCGAGTCACTGGCCTGGTTCGATCGCGCGCTGGCCGACCGTGGCTATCCGACTCCGGCGTCCGCCCTGGCCAACGCCGGCGCCTGCGCCGTCCAGGGCGGCCAGCCCGGGCGCGCCGAGCGTGACCTGCGTAACGCATTGGGGCTCGACCCGGTCAATGCCGTTGCGCTGGAGGCGCTGGCGCGGCATCTTCACGACCAAGGGGAGTACTTCGAGGCACGGGCGTTCTCGCAGCGGCGCCTCGACGCGGCACCGGCAACGCCCGCCGCGCTACTACTCGCGTCACAGATCGAGGAAAAGCTCGGCGACAAGGCCGCCGCCGCTCGTTATGTTCAACGCTTGCGGACGGAATTTCCGCATGCGCAAACCGCGCTGCCCGGGGACAGCAGTTCACGATGATGCCGCCAGACCACAACACGACCGACCCGAACCAGGGCTGCGGCCAGCGGCTCCGCGCCGCCCGCGAAGCCGCGGGGCTCTCCGTCCAGGATGTCGCCACCAGGCTGAAGATGCCGGTACGGGTGGTCGAGTCGCTTGAAGCCGAGGACTGGAGCCGCCTGGGCGCCCCGGTCTTCATCCGCGGCCAGTTGCGGAGTTACGGGCGCCTGCTCGGCCTGGTCACGGACGTGGTGCATGCCTCGTCAGGCGTCGGCCCGATCCAGCCGGTCGAGCTCAAGCCCCGCACCTACGTGCCGCGGATGCGCATCGTCGCCGAGCAGTCGGCTCGCCGGCTGGTCTACGTGGTGATCACCGCGGCCATCGCGCTTCCGGTCTGGCTGGCGACGCGTCCGCACCTTGCGCCCCAGGATGCCGTGTCCGGCTCGCTGGATGTCCCGGTCAGCGTCGCCGACGGGGCCGACGGCCAGGCGTCCCGCGGCCCGACCCCCCTGATCGCTTCGATGGCCCCGGTCGCGCAGCGGCCAGCGGTGGTCCCGGTGCCCGCGCCGCAACCCGCCATGCCGGCCCTTGAACTGCGCCTGTCCGGCGACAGCTGGGTGGAGGTCACCGCGCCCGACGGCCGCGTGGTCGAGCAGAGCCTGTTGAAGGAAGGCACCGTCCGCGGTTACGCCGCGGGCGAAGTCGGCGCCATCGTGCTCGGCAACGCCGGTGCCGTCGAAGTGCGCCATGACGGCGTGGAGCAGGACATCGCTCCCTACCTGCGGGCGAACGTCGCCCGCTTTACGGTATCCTCTGACGGTTCGCTCGCGCCCGTCGGTCACTGAGCCCGGCGCAGCGGCTGCGGGGCCCCTGGCGGGTCAGCGCAATGAAACCGGCGGCCCGCTCGCGGGCCGTTCCCTTTCCGGTGCCCGTCCGCCCGCCGGCGGCACGGCGCCCAGCATGATCGGAAGAACATGGCAGTAGACGAGTTGCTCGACGAGCACGAACAGGGCGAGCGCGTACGCGAGTGGATCCGCCAGAACGCCATCGGAGTCATCGGCGGCATCGCCATCGCCCTGGCCCTGGTCTACGGATGGGGTAAGTGGCAGGACCACCTGGACGGCAAGCGCATGGCCAAGGGTGAGGCGTATGCAGCCCTCGACGAAGCCATCGCGGCCGGTGATCTCGACAAGGCGCGCGCCCAGGCCGCCGCTGCCGGGCTGAACGAAGGCGTCTACGGGACCCTGATCGCGCTCGACCTCGCCGCCGCGCAGGTGGGGGCCGGCGAAAGTGAAGCGGCGATCGCCACCCTGTCCGGCATCAAGGACGCCGACCCGGCCCTGGCCCCGGTGGTCGCCCGCAGGCTGGCGGTGCTGCTGGTCGATGCCGGCAGGACCGACGAGGCGCTGGCAGCGCTCGGGAACGCCGATGACGCCGGCAGCCTGGAGGTGCGCGGCGACGCCGAACGCGCCGCCGGTCGCCTTGAGCAGGCGCGCGAGGCCTATTCCGCCGCGCTCGCGGCCCTCGACGAGGCTGCCGTTCCCCAGCGCAGCCTGCTTGAAATCAAGTTGATCGATGCCGGCGGCTCGCCGGACCACGACGAGGCCCAAGCCCAATGATTCCCGAAATGAACAACTCCCGGAGCGGCGCCCGCATCGCCGGTCGCGTGGTGGTGGCGATCGCCTGCCTGGCCATGGCCACCGGCTGCAGCACCGTGCGTGGCTGGTTCTCCAAGGAGGACAAGGTCAACACCGCGCCTGCCGAACTGGTCGACTTCCAGGCTTCGGCCAATCCGACCCGCCTGTGGAAAGCCAGCGTCGGCAAGGGCGAAGGCCGCACCGGCATCCGCCAGGGGGCCTGGGTCGCCGATGGCGTGGTCTATGCCGCCTCGGTGAAGGGTGGCGTGCGGGCCTTCGACCTGCAGAGCGGCCGCAGCCTCTGGCAGCACGACTCCGACCTGCGCCTGTCCGGCGGCCCCGGGGCCGGCGACGGCCTGGTGGTGGCGGGCTCGCTGGACGGCGAGGTGGTGGCGCTCGATGCCGCTACCGGCGCGCAGCGCTGGACCGCCAAGGTGCCCAACGAAGTCATCGCCCGCCCCGCCGTGGGCCAGGGCCTGGTGGTGGTGCGCTCCAACGACGGCCGGGTCACGGCCTTCGACGCCGCCAGCGGCGAGCGTCGCTGGTACTGGGGCCAGGAACTCCCGTCGCTGACCGTTCGCGGCAATGCACCGGTCACGCTGGCCCCGGGTTACGTCTTCGTGGGTACCGACGAGGGTTACCTGGTGGCGCTGTCGCTGGGCGACGGCCGCGCGGTCTGGGAGCAGGCGGTCGCGATGCCCGAAGGCCGCACCGAGCTCGAGCGCATGGGCGACATCGACGGCGCGCCGGTCATCGACGGCGCGGTGGTGATCGCCAGCAGCTACAAGAACCGCACCATGGCCTTCGAAGGCCCGAGCGGGCGCCCGCTGTGGGCGGCCGAGAGCGGCGGTGCGGGCAGCGTCGGCGTCGCCGACGACCGCGTGGTGGTGAGCGATGCCGCCGGCACCGTCTGGGGCATCGACAAGTACGTCGGTACCGCCTACTGGCAGCAGCCGGCGCTGGCGCGCCGCAACCTGAGCCCGGCCGTGGTGCAGGGCAGCTACGCCGTGGTCGGCGACCTCGACGGCTACCTGCACTGGATGCGACTGAGCGACGGCGAGTTCGCCGCGCGCACCCGCGCCGGCCGTTCGGCGATCACGGGCCATCCGGTGGTGGCCGACGGCATCCTGGTGGTGCAGGACGTCGACGGCGACCTCAGCGCCTGGCGCATCGACTGAACACCGCGGAATTGGCGGTCCGCCGCGGCCCCGGGTAGTCTCGCTACCCGGGGCCGCGCGTTTCCCGCGCCCCAACGGACAAGGCACGATCCAGCATGCTTCCCCTCGTCGCACTTGTCGGCCGCCCGAACGTGGGCAAGTCGACGCTCTTCAACGCGCTCACCCGCACGCGCGACGCGCTGGTGCACGACCAGCCAGGCGTCACCCGCGACCGCCACTACGGCGTCTGCCGCGTGGACGAGGGCCGCCCGTTCGCCATCGTCGACACCGGCGGCATCGCCGACGGTGGCGTGCACCTGGTCACCGGCGACCTGGCCGGCGCCACCGCGCGCCAGGCCCGCGCCGGTGCCGACGAGGCCGACCTGGTGCTGTTCGTGGTCGATGGCCGCGAAGGGCCGTCGGCGGTCGACGACGAGATCCTGGCCTGGCTGCGCAAGTCGTCGAAGCCGGTCTTCCTGGTGGTGAACAAGACCGACGGTCTCGACAGCCGCGAGGCGCTGGGCGAGTTCGCGCGCTACGGCTTCAAGGACGTGCTGCCGGTGTCCTCGGCGCACCGCCAGGGCCTGGACGACCTGGTCGATGCCATCCGCGCGCGACTGCCGCAAGAGGGTAGCGCCGAAGTCCTGGACGACGACCCCGACCGCATCCGCGTCGCCTTCGTCGGCCGGCCCAACGTCGGCAAGTCGACCCTGGTCAACCGCATCCTCGGCGAGGAGCGCATGATCGCCTCCGATGTCGCGGGCACCACGCGCGATTCCATCTCCGCCGACCTCGAGCGCGACGGCCGCCTGTACCGCCTGGTCGACACCGCCGGCATCCGCCGCAAGTCGCGCGTCGACGAGGCGGTGGAAACCTTCTCCATCATCAAGACCCTGGAGTCGATCGAGCAGTGTCAGGTCGCGGTGGTGATGATCGACGCCCGCGAGGGCGTGACCGACCAGGACGCCAGCGTGCTCGGCGCGGTGCTCGACGCCGGCCGTGCCCTGGTCATCGCCGTCAACAAGTGGGACGGCCTGGACACTTACCAGCGCGAGCAGGTCGAGGCGCTGCTGTCGCGCAAGCTGGCCTTCGTGCCCTGGGCCGAGGCGGTGCGCATCAGCGCGCTGCACGGCTCGGGCCTGCGCGAACTGTTCCGCGCCATCCACCGCGCGCACGGCTCGGCCACGCGCAGCTTCAGCACCGCCGAGGTCACCCGCGCGGTCGAGATCGCGGTCGAATCCAACCCGCCGCCGGTGGTGCGCGGCCATGCCGCCAAGCTGCGCTTCGCCCACCCGGGCGGCGAGAGCCCGCCGACCATCATCGTCCACGGCACCCGCCTGCGCACGCTCCAGGACAGCTACAAGCGCTACCTGGAAAACTTCTTCCGCAAGCGCTTCAAGCTGGTGGGCACGCCGGTGCGCTTCGTCTTCAAGGAAGGCGACAACCCCTACAAGGACAGGAAGAACGTCCTTACCGAGCGCCAGGTGGCGAAGAAGAAGCGCCTGATCCGGCACGCCAAGCGCGGCAAGTGAGCGCGGCGGCGACCACGCTCGGGCTGATCGCGGGCGGACGCGCCACGCGGCTGGGTGGCATCGACAAGGCCTGGCTGGAGAAGGACGGGGTGCCGCAGGTGCTGCGCCTGCTGGGGCGCGTGCGGGGCGAGGTCGATGCGGTGCTGGTCTCGGCCAATCGCGATCCCGGGCGCTATGCCGGCCATGGACTGGCCGCGGTCGCCGACCGCAGCGCCGACCTCGGGCCGCTGGGTGGCCTGGATGCGCTGGCGAGTGCCTGTGCGACGCCGTGGCTGCTGACCCTGCCGGTCGACCTGGTGTCGGTCAACGACTGCCTGCTGCGCAGCCTGCGCGCGGCCGGCGGCGACGGCGCCTGGGCCGAGGACGACGACGGCCGCCAGCCGCTGGTGGCGCTGTGGCGCGTGGATGCGCTGCGCGCTGCGCTGCCGGCGGCGCTCGCCTCGGGCGACCTGTCGGTGCGGGCGCTGCAGGCGCGGCTGGGGATGTCGGCGGTGCGCTTCGCGGGATTGCGTTTCGGCAACCTCAATACCCCGGCCGACCTGGCCGCCGCGGGTTATGCGCCGGGTTGAACGATGCGTCCCGGAGCGCGGCAGGCACACCGCCCCAGCATGGCGTAGGGTAGGCGCACCTCGGGTAAGCCGCAGTCGGCAGGAGTAGGGCGGTGTCGGACAATCACGGCATGCCTGTTTCCGAAATCACACCGCGCGAAGCGCAGCGGCGCGTAGAGAGCATGGGCGCGATCCTGGTCGACGTGCGCGAAGACCACGAGCGCGAGTCCGGCATGGCCGAGGGCGCACGCGGCATCGCGCGCGACGATCTCGAACGCGACTCCGCCTTCCATTTCCATGACCGCGACACCGACCTGGTCCTGATCTGCCAGAGCGGCGGCCGGTCGATGCTGGCGGCCGAGGCGCTGCAGCGCCAGGGCTATGCCAACGTGGTCTCGGTCCGCGGCGGCACCCTGCGCTGGATCGCCGACGGCCTGCCCCTGGCCCGCCCGGAGCCGTCAGCGCAGCCGCGCGACGAGGACTTCCACCAGCGCTACTCGCGCCACCTGCTGCTGCCGGAGATCGGCATGCGCGGGCAGAAGCGGCTGGAGGCTTCGAAGGTGCTGATGCTGGGCGCCGGCGGCCTGGGTTCACCGGCCGCGTTCTACCTGGCCGCGGCCGGCGTGGGCGAGTTGCGCCTGGTCGACGACGACGTGGTCGAGCGCAGCAACCTGCAGCGGCAGATCCTGCACACCGACGCCGACATCGGCCTGCCCAAGGTGGATTCCGCCAGCGAGCGGCTGTCGGCGCTCAATCCGCGGATGAGAATCGAGGCGGTGGCCGAGCGTGCGACCTCGGCCAACATCGAGCGCCTGCTCGACGGCGTCGACGTGGTGGTCGACGGCGCCGACAACTTCCCGGTGCGCTACCTGCTCAACGACGCCTGCGTCCGCCACGGCGTGCCCCTGGTGTACGGCGCGGTGCACCGCTTCGAAGGCCAGGTCAGCGTGTTCGACGCCGGCCGCCACCGCGGCGAAGCCCCGTGCTACCGCTGCCTGTTCCCGGAGCCGCCGCCGGCCGAGGCCGCGCCCAACTGCAGCGAGGCCGGCGTGCTGGGCGTGCTGCCGGGCGTGGTCGGGATGCTGCAGGCGACCGAGGCGCTGAAGCTGCTGCTGCACTTGGGCGAGCCGCTGCGCGGGCGCCTGCTGCACTTCGATGCGCTGGGCATGAATTTCCGCGAGACCCGGCTGACGCCGGACCCGGCCTGCCCGGTGTGTGCGCCGGGCATCGAGTTCCCGGGCTACATCGATTACGCGGCGTTCTGCGCGGGCTGAAGCCGGTCCGGCAGCCGCACGGGTGGCGGCATCGTGATCACGGCCTCCACGGGCCTGCGCTAGGCTCCCTTGGGAATCCGAGGGAGCAAGGCCATGGCGAACCCGCTGCGCGCACCGCTGTGCATGTCGATCCTGCTGCTGGCCGTCTGGCTGCTGCCCGGCCTGCCGGCGATGGCCACCGATCCCTGCCCGCTGCTGCGCGCGCAGCAGTCCGCGCCCGATGCCGCGACCCGCATCGCCGCGGTGGCCTGCGAGGAACACCAGAACTGGCACCGTCCCTTCATCGACCGCGAAGGGCGCCTGGCTGGCTCTCTGGTGCGCGAGGCGGAAGCCGCGCGCCTGGCCAACGGCCAGCCGGCGTGGCTGCGGGTCAGCGACTACTGGCGCGGCAGTGGCCTGCTCTGGCAGGTCATGCAGCGTGCGGGGGCATCGGAGTGCGCGCATGCCAGCGAGCAGTACGCGGCGCCCGGCTGCAGGACCTTCGTGGTCGACACGCCCTGGTCGGCGGCCTTCGTGTCCTGGGTGATGCGGCGCGCCGCGCTGCCGGGCTTCAGCGGCTCCGCCAGCCATGTCGACTACGTGCGCAGCGCCTACCGCGACCCCGAGCGCAGCGCCTACCGCATCGCTGACCCGCGCGCGGCCCGGCCGGCGGTCGGGGACCTGCTGTGCTACGTGCGCGTGCCTTCGCGCAGCTACGGCTTCGGTGGCCTCGCCACGCTGGTCAGCACGGAGGGCGGTGGCCTCGGCATGCACTGCGACATCGTGGTCTCGGCCGGGGAGCGGGGCGACCGCACCGCTCGGCTGGTCGGGGGCAACGTGCTCGACGGCGTGACCATGCGCCTGCTGCCGCTGACCGCGGGCGGCCAGTTCGAGGACCTGCCTGCGCGCGACGACGCCGGCCCGGCCTGCAGCCCCGACGCGCCCGCGGCCTGCAGTGCCAACCGCCAGGACTGGGCCGCGCTGCTGCAGCTGCGGCCGCAGGCGGAGCTGGCCCGGCTGCCGCCGCCGCTGCCGCTCCAGGGCCCCGTGCAGGCGCCGGTGGCACCGCAGTGCTGCGTCCACTGCGTGGTCGGTTCGGGCGTTCCGCGCTGCCCCGCGGATGCTCCGCAGCCGGTGCGCTGAGGCCGCCGACGCGCGTAGCGGCTCGCGCCGGCGGGGCGTGATCGGCGACAATGCGCGCTTTCCGAGCGCGACCCAGGCATGTCCGAGACCACCCCCACGGCCCGCATCCTCGACGGCAAGGGCATTGCCGACCAGCTGCTGGATTCGCTCCGGGTCCGCGTGGACGCGCGCGTGGCCGCCGGCCACGAGCCGCCGGGCCTGGCCGTGGTCCTGGTCGGCGACAACCCGGCCTCGCGCTCGTATGTGCGCAACAAGCGCCGCGCCGCCGGCATCGTCGGCATCCGCGCCTTCGACTTCGACCTGCCCGAGGGCACCACCGAGGCCGAGCTGCTGGCCCTGATCGACCGCCTCAACGCCGATCCGAAGGTGCACGGCATCCTGGTCCAGCTGCCGCTGCCGGGGATCCCCGATGCCACCCGCCTGATCCACCGCATCGACCCGCGCAAGGACGTCGACGGCTTCCATCCGGAGAACGTCGGCCACCTGGCCCTGCGCCAGTTCGGCCTGCGTCCCTGCACGCCGCGCGGCATCACCACGCTGCTGGCCTGGACCGATCGCCCGGTGCGCGGCCAGAGCGCGACGATCGTGGGGGTGAGCAACCACGTCGGCCGACCAATGGCGCTGGAACTGATGATCGCCGGCTGCACGGTGACCACCTGCCACAAGTTCACCCCGCCCGACATCCTGCGCCGCCACGTCGGCGAGGCCGACATCCTGGTGGTGGCTGTGGGTCGTCCGGGCCTGATCCCCGGCGACTGGGTGAAGCCGGGCGCCGTGGTGATCGACGTCGGCATCAACCGCCTGGACGACGGCCGCCTGGTCGGCGACGTCCAGTTCGAAGCCGCGGCCCGGCGCGCCAGCTGGATCACGCCGGTGCCGGGCGGGGTCGGGCCGATGACGGTGGCCACCCTGATGCAGAACACCCTGGAGGCCGCCGAGGCCCTGGAGGCCGGGGACGCCGCCGGCTGAGCGGGACGCCGCGTCCCGCGCCCGGAGGCGCACCGACGCGGCCCGGCGCGGTACAATTACGTGCTTCACCACCACCGGCACGCCCATGCTGCGCATCCAGGCTGAAGCACTCACCTACGACGACGTCTCGCTCGTCCCGGCGCATTCCACGGTCCTCCCCAAGGACGTCTCACTCGCCACCCGCCTCACGCGCGACCTGCGCCTCAACATGCCCATCGTGTCCGCCGCCATGGACACGGTGACCGAAGCCCGCCTGGCCATCGCCATGGCCCAGCTCGGCGGCATCGGCATCGTGCACAAGAACATGAGCGCCGAGCGCCAGGCGGCGCACGTGCTGCAGGTCAAGAACTTCGAGGCCGGGGTGATCCGCGAACCCTTCACGGTCGGCCCGCAGACCTCGATCGGCGAGGTGCTCAAGCTCACCCGCATGCGCAACATCTCCGGCGTGCCGGTGGTCGACGGCGACCAGCTGGTCGGCATCGTCACCGGGCGCGACATGCGCTTCGAGAAGAAGCTCGACGATCCGGTGAAGAACATCATGACCCGCAAGGACAGGCTGGTCACGGTGAAGGAAGGTGCCAGCGACGAGGAAGTGATCGAGCTGCTGCACCGCCACCGCATCGAGAAGGTGCTGGTGGTCAACGACGATTTCCAGCTGCGCGGCCTGATCACCGTCAAGGACATCCAGAAGGCGCAGGACAATCCGAACGCGGCCAAGGACGCCTCGGAAAGCCTGCTGGTGGGCGCCGCGGTGGGCGTGGGCGGCGACACCGAGGAGCGCATCGAGCGCCTGGCCGCGGCCGGCGTCGACGTCATCATTGTCGACACCGCGCACGGGCATTCGCAGGGCGTGCTCGAGCGCGTGGCCTGGGCCAAGAAGCACTTCCCGAAGCTGCAGGTGGTCGGCGGCAACATCGTCACCGGCGACGCTGCGCTTGCGCTGATGGACGCCGGCGCCGACGCGGTCAAGGTCGGCGTGGGCCCGGGCTCGATCTGCACCACGCGCGTGGTCGCCGGCGTCGGCGTGCCGCAGGTGACCGCGATCGACATGGTCGCCTCGGCGCTGCAGGACCGCATCCCGCTGATCGCCGATGGCGGCATCCGCTATTCCGGCGACATCGGCAAGGCGCTGGCCGCCGGCGCGTCGACGGTGATGATCGGCGGCCTGTTCGCCGGCACCGAGGAAACCCCCGGCGAGACCGAGCTCTACCAGGGCCGCAGCTACAAGAGCTACCGCGGCATGGGCAGTCTGGCGGCGATGGAGAAGGGTTCCAGCGACCGCTACTTCCAGGAAGCCGCGTCCGCCGACAAGCTGGTGCCCGAGGGCATCGAAGGCCGGGTCCCGTACCGCGGCCCGCTGTCGGGCGTCATCCACCAGTTGATCGGCGGCCTGCGCGCGACCATGGGCTACGTCGGCTGCGCCACGGTCGACGAGATGCGCAGCAAGCCGCAGTTCGTGAAGATCACCGGCGCCGGCCAGCGCGAAAGCCACGTCCACGACGTGCAGATCACCAAGGAACCGCCGAACTACAGGGCCGGATGATGGCGCGCCGGCGGTCACCGCGCTCCACCTCGCCCGCGCGGCGCATCCTGCTGCGCGGCATCGCGATCGCGGTGCTGGTGGCGGTCGCGCTCTACGGTTACAGCTACTACCGCGGCTCGCAGCTGCGCGATTCCTGCACCGGCAACGGCGGCGAATGGAACGCGGAGCGGGAGCAGTGCACCTTCCGCCTCGCGCTGCCCGAGCAGACGCCTTCCGACGCCACGCCATGACCGACCTGCACAGCGACAAGATCCTGATCCTCGACTTCGGCGCGCAGTACACGCAGCTGATCGCGCGCCGCGTGCGCGAACTGGGCGTGTACTGCGAGATCTGGGCCTGGGACCACGATCCGTCCGAGATCGCCGCCTTTGGCGCCAAGGGCATCATCCTGTCCGGCGGGCCGGAGTCTACGACGCTCGAGGGCGCACCGACTGCACCGCAGCAAGTCTTCGACAGCGGCCTGCCGCTGCTGGGCATCTGCTACGGCATGCAGACGCTCGCCAAGCAGCTCGGTGGCGAGACCGAGGCGGCGGACGCGCGCGAGTACGGCCACGCCGAAGTCACCCTGGTCGCGCCCGACAGCCTGTTCGGCGACCTCAACGACCACGGCAGCCAGCCGCCGCGCCTGGACGTGTGGATGAGCCACGGCGACCACGTCTCGAAGGCGCCGCCGGGCTTCACAGTGACCGCGCAGACGGAGCGCGTGCCGGTGGCCGCCTTCGCCAACGAGGACAAACGCTGGTACGGCGTGCAGTTCCATCCCGAGGTGACGCACACGAAGTCCGGGCAGGCGCTACTGCGCCGCTTCCTGGTCGACATCTGCGGCTGCGAAACCCTGTGGACGGCCGAGCACATCATCGAAGACCAGGTCGCGCGCGTGCGCGAGGCGGTGGGTTCGGACGAGGTGATCCTGGGCCTGTCCGGCGGCGTCGATTCCTCCGTGGTCGCGGCCCTGCTGCATCGCGCGATCGGCGACCAGTTGACCTGCGTCTTCGTCGACACCGGCCTGCTGCGCTGGCAGGAGGGCGACCAGGTGATGGCCACCTTCGCCGATGCCTCGGATGCCCACGGCCTCGGCATCCGCGTGATCCGGGTCGACGCGCGCGATCGCTACTTCAAGGCGCTCGCCGGCGTCACCGACCCCGAAGCCAAGCGCAAGATCATCGGCAACCTGTTCGTCGAGATCTTCGACGAGGAGGCCGGCAAGCTCGCCAACGCCAAGTGGCTGGCCCAGGGCACGATCTACCCCGACGTGATCGAGTCGGCCGGCAGCAAGACCGGCAAGGCGCACGTCATCAAGAGCCACCACAACGTCGGCGGCCTGCCCGAGCACATGAAGCTGGGTCTGGTCGAGCCTCTGCGCGAGCTGTTCAAGGACGAGGTGCGACGCATCGGCGTCGCGCTCGGCCTGCCGCACGAGATGGTCTACCGCCATCCGTTCCCGGGTCCGGGCCTGGGCGTGCGCATCCTGGGCGAGGTGAAGCCCGAGTACGCCGACATCCTGGCGCGGGCGGATGCGATCTTCATCGAAGAGCTGCGCAAGGCCGGCCTGTACGACCGGACCAGCCAGGCCTTCGCCGTGTTCCTGCCGGTGAAGTCGGTGGGCGTGGTCGGCGACGCGCGGGCCTACGAGTGGGTGATCGCGCTGCGCGCGGTGGAGACCATCGACTTCATGACCGCGCACTGGGCGCACCTGCCTTACGACTTCCTGGGGCGTGTTTCCAATAGGATTATCAATGAGGTACGCGGTGTTTCTCGCGTGGTTTATGACGTGAGCGGCAAGCCGCCCGCGACGATCGAGTGGGAGTGATCGGGTCCCGGGCGCCGCTCGGGCCCGAGGCCGTGCCGGCATCAGTCCGCGGGATCCGGAAAGACCAGCATTTCGGCGCTGCCGGCCGCGAATGAGGCTTCAAGCACCTCGAGCACCCGCCCGCAGGCGAGCCTGGCCGCGGTGGCCGCATCGGTGCCGGCCAGCAGGTGGCCGGCGAGGGTGGCGCTGAAGAGATCGCCGGTGCCCTTCGGCGTGGTGTCCAGGCGGCGGTGGTCGATGACCTCGGCCGAATCGGCGGTCACCACGGCGACCCGCATGCCGCCCTCCGGCCAGGAGGCGGGCGCGGCGCTGGTGGCCGCGACCCAGCGGGTGCGTCCGCCGAGCAGGCTGCGCGCGGCCCCGGTGACCTGGTCGATGCCGTCCACCGGACGCCCGGTGAGCAGGCCCAGTTCGAATCCGTTGGGCACCAGTCCATCGGCCAGCGGCAGCAGCCGCTGGCGGTAGGCCTCGACCATGCCGTGATCGACATACACGCCCACGTCCTCGTCACCGAGCACCGGGTCGATGAACACCTGGACCTCCGGCCGGTCGCGGAGCAGGGCTTCGATCCACCCGGCCAGGGTCTGCGCCTGGGCGGGTCCGCCGAGATAGCCCACGACCACGGCGCGCAGCCGCCGCAGCGCATCGCGCGCCTGGAGATCGGACAGATAGCCCTCGAACCACTCCAGCGGAATCGCGCCACCGTGCATGCTGGGGTGGTGCGGCGTGTTGCTCAGCACCACCGTCGGCACCGCGGCCACGCGCAGCCCCAGGGCCTGCAGCGCCGGCACCGCGATCGTATTGCCGACCTGGCCGTAGACCACCTGGGACTGGATCGAAACGACGTCCACCTGCATGGGCTGCAGTGCCGGGCCGCTATGACTGCTGCGGTCGTTCATGGCCGGATTCTAGGCCTTCGATCGCCCCGGCCGCTTGATCAAGGACAACCGTCCGGGCGGGGTGTCCGGCAGTCGGCGACCGCTCGCCGCGCGGTCAGGGCCACTAGAATGCCTGCCATGCAGGACATCGATTTCCCCGAGGCAGGCGAGCGCGACACGGCCTGGATGCGTCATGCGCTCGCCCTGGCCGAACGCGCCGAACGCGAGCACGACGAGATCCCGGTGGGCGCGGTCGTGGTCGACGCCGGCGGCCGGATCGTGGGCGAAGGCTGGAACCGCAACATCGGCGACCACGACCCCAGCGCCCACGCCGAGATCGTGGCCATGCGCGAGGCGGGCAGGGCGCTGGGCAACCACCGGCTGATCGGCTGCACCCTGTACGTGACGCTTGAGCCCTGCGCGATGTGCGCGATGGCGATGGTCCACGCCCGCATCGCGCGCGTCGTCTACGGCGCCACCGATCCCAAGACCGGCGCCGCCGGCAGCGTCTTCGACCTGCTGGCCGACCCGCGCCACAACCACCGCGTGGACGTGGTCGGCGGTGTGCTGGGCGAAGAAGCCGGCAGCCGCCTGCGCAACTACTTCCGCGCCAAGCGCGGCCTGCCGCCCGCCTGAGCCGCGTTACCATGGGCGTCCCCAAGGGAGACGAAGGAGCGAGGGTGGGCAACGAAGAACGGCTGGTGTGGATCGACCTGGAAATGACGGGCCTGGACACCGACAACGACACCATCCTCGAGATCGCCACCGTCGTCACCGACGCCGAGCTCAACGTACTGGCCGAAGGCCCCGAGCTGGCCATCGCCCAGCCGCTGGCGCTGCTGGAAGCCATGGACGAATGGAACCGCAACCAGCACGGCCGCTCCGGCCTCTGGCGCCGCGTGCTGGAGGAGGGCGTGCCGATGGCCGAGGCCGAAGCCCGCACCCTGGAATTCCTGGAACAGTGGGTGCCGGCCGGCAAGTCGCCGATGTGCGGCAACTCCATCTGCCAGGACCGCCGCTTCCTGCACCGCCGCATGCCGGCACTGGAGCGCTGGTTCCACTACCGCAACCTCGACGTCAGCACCCTGAAGGAACTGGCCCGCCGCTGGGCCCCGGAACTCTACGCCGGCCTCCGGAAGCAGGCCGCCCATACCGCCCTGAGCGACGTCCACGACTCCATCGCCGAACTCCGCCACTACCGGGCTGGCATGGGGGCTTTCGCTCCGCACGCATAGTGGTTCTTGCCACGGATGACGCGGATAGCGCAGATTTACGCGGATAAAGCAAAAGCGGGCTAGAAAGCTTTTTCAGCCACGGATTTGCGCGGATTACGTGGATCTGGCTGAGGAGGGATTGAAGTCCAGGGCCTGCACGGGACTACTTGCCAAAAGCTATCCAGGCAAAAACGCTTGCGCAGCGCGCGGTTCCGGCACTGGCCTCGGCCAGATCCGCGTAATCCGCGCAAATCCGTGGCAAAAAAAGAAGAAGCCGGGCACGAAGCCCGGCTTTTCCGTCTGCGGGAGAGGTGAACGCGCCTCAGCCCGCCGCCTTCGACTTCGCCAGCTTCAGCCAGGTGTCGACCACGGTGTCAGGGTTCAGCGACACCGACTCGATGCCCTGCTGCATCAGCCATTCGGCGAGGTCGGGGTGGTCGCTCGGGCCCTGGCCGCAGATGCCGATGTACTTGCCCTTGGCCTTCGCGGTCTGGATCGCCATCGACAGCAGCTTCTTCACCGCCAGGTCGCGCTCGTCGAACAGGTGCGCGACCACCGCGGAGTCGCGGTCCAGGCCCAGGGTCAGCTGGGTCAGGTCGTTGGAACCGATCGAGAAGCCGTCGAACATCTCCAGGAACTCGTCGGCCAGCAGCGCGTTCGAGGGCACCTCGCACATCATGATGACCTTCAGGCCGTTGACGCCGCGGCGCAGGCCGTTGGCGGCCAGCACCTCCAGCACGCGGCGGCCCTCGTCGAGTGTGCGCACGAACGGGATCATCACCCAGAGGTTCTCCAGGCCCATGGTCTCGCGCACCTTGAGCACCGCGCGGCACTCCAGCGCGAAGGCTTCGGAGAAGGCCTTGTCGACATAGCGGCTGGCGCCGCGGAAGCCGATCATCGGGTTCTCTTCCTCCGGCTCGTAGCGGCTGCCGCCGATCAGGTTGGCGTATTCGTTGGACTTGAAGTCCGACATGCGCACGATCACCGGGTTCGGCGCCACCGAGGCGGTGAGCGTGGCGATCCCCTCGGCCAGGCGGTCGACGTAGAAGCTCACCGGGTCGGCGTAGCCGGCGGTGCGCTCGTCGATCTTCTTCTTCGTTTCCGCGTCCTGCTTCTCATACTCCAGCAGGGCGTTGGGATGCACGCCGATGTGCGCGGCGATGATCATCTCCAGGCGCGCCAGGCCGATACCGGCGTTGGGCAGCTGGCCGAAGTCGAACGCGCGCTCGGGGTTGGCGACGTTCATCATGATCTTCAGCGGCGCTTCGGGCATCGAGGTGAGGTCGGTGGTGATGCGCTCGAAGGGCAGGGTGCCGGCGTAGATGAAGCCGGTGTCGCCCTCGGCGCAGCTGACCGTGACTTCCTTGCCGTCCTCGATCGCGTCAAGCGCGTTGCCGGTGCCGACCACGGCGGGTACGCCGAGCTCGCGGGCGATGATCGCGGCGTGGCAGGTGCGGCCGCCGCGGTTGGTGACGATGGCGGCGGCGCGCTTCATCACCGGCTCCCAGTCAGGGTCGGTCATGTCGGCAACCAGCACGTCGCCGGGCTGCACGCGGTTCATGTCGTCGAGCGAGCGCACCACGCGGGCCACGCCGCTGCCGATCTTCTGGCCGATGGCGCGGCCCTCGCAGACCACGTCGCCGCGGCTGCCCAACATGAAGCGCTCGATCTGGGTGGCCTTGGCGCGCGACTTCACCGTCTCCGGACGGGCCTGGACGATGAACAGCTTGCCGGTGATGCCGTCCTTCGCCCATTCGATGTCCATCGGGCGCTCGTAGTGCTTCTCGATGGTCAGCGCCTGGCGGGCGAGTTCGTGCACGTCCTCGTCGCTGATCGAGAACTTCGCGCGAAGCTCCGCCGGCGTGTCCTCGTTGCGCACGCGCTCGCCGGGCTGGTCGGAATAGACCATGCGGATCTGCTTGGCGCCGAGCGAGCGGCGCAGGATGGCCGGGCGGTCCTGGCGCAGGGTCGGCTTGTAGACGTAGAACTCGTCCGGGTTCACCGCGCCCTGCACGACGTTCTCGCCCAGGCCGTAGCTGGAGGTGATGAACACCACATCGCGGAAGCCGGACTCGGTGTCCAGGGTGAACAGTACGCCGGAGGCGCCGACATCCGATCGCACCATCAGCTGCACGCCGGCCGACAGGAACACGTCCTCGTGCTTGAAGCCGTGGTGCACGCGGTAGGCGATGGCGCGGTCGTTGTAGAGGCTGGCGAAGACTTCCTTCACCTTCACCACCACGTCGTCGGCGCCGGTGACGTTGAGGAAGGTCTCCTGCTGGCCCGCGAACGAGGCGTCGGGCAGGTCCTCGGCGGTGGCCGAGGAACGCACCGCCACCGCCACGTCGCCGCCGCCGTTGTCGGCGCAGAGCTTGGCGTAGGCGCTGCGGATGTCGGCTTCCAGCGCCGGCTGCAGCGGGGCGTCGATCACCCAGCCGCGGATCTCGCCACCGGCCTTCGTCAGCGCAGGCACGTCCTCGACGTCGAGGCTGGCCAGGCGGTCGAAGATCCGCTGGTGCAGGTCGTTGTGGGCGACGAAGTCCTTGAAGGCATCGGCGGTGGTGGCGAAGCCGCCCGGTACCGAGACCCCGAGGCGGGCCAGGTTGCCGATCATCTCGCCAAGCGAGGAATTCTTGCCGCCGACCTGGGCAAGGTCGGTCAGGCGAAGGTCGTCAAGCCACAGGATGTTGGCGCTCAAGGCGGACTCCGGAGGGATTTGCGGTGGTTCGGTGGGGTTGGTGCCCGCCCGGGCCAGCGGCGCAGGGCGGCAGGATTGGCTATTTTAGCAAGCCAATCCGCCGCGGCGCCCGCGGCCCAGCAGGAAAAACCCGCATGTCGAGCCCGCGCCCGGTGTTCTACGTCTCCGATGGCACCGGAATCACCGCCGAAACCATCGGCCACAGCCTCCTGACCCAGTTCCGGGACACCCCCTTCGCCCCCGAGCGCATCCCCTTCGTCGACAGCGTCGAGCGCGCTCACGAGATCGCCATCCGCATCCGGGAGGCAGGGGAGGCCGCCCAGGCGCGGCCAATCGTGGTCAGCTCCTGCGTCAACAGCGAGCTCACCGGTGCCATCCGGGCCAGCGGCGCACTGGTGCTGGACGTGTTCGAACCCTTCATGAGCCTGCTGGAGGCCGAACTGGGCGAGACCCGGCAGGCGCGGGTGGGGCAGGCCCACGGCATGGTCGACTTCGAGACCTACCACAAGCGCATCAATGCCATGAACTACGCGCTGACCCACGACGACGGCATGTCGATCAACTACGACAACGCCGACGTGATCCTGGTGGCGGTCTCGCGGGCGGGGAAGACACCGACCTGCGTCTATCTGGCGCTGCACCACGGGATCGCCGCGGCCAACTACCCGCTGACCGAGGAGGACCTGGAGCACGACCGCCTGCCGCCGCGGCTGCGCGCCCACCGCGCCAAGCTGTTCGGGCTGACCATCGACCCGGTGCGGCTGCAGCAGGTCCGCCAGGAACGCCGGCCGAACTCGCGCTATGCCGAGCTCGAGACCTGCAAGCGGGAGGTGGCGGCGGCCGAGGCCCTGTTCCGCGCCGAGCGGATCCCGGTGCTGAGCACCACGCATACCTCGATCGAGGAGATCTCCAGCAAGGTGATGAGCACCCTGGGCATCCGTCGCGGCATGTTCTGAGCGCGGCGTGTAGCATCGATCGCATGACGCAACTCATCGCCCCTCGCGTGAAAGTCCCCGGCCTCAGCCGTTTCGGCTGGCTGATGGCGCTGTACGCGGAGAACCACGCGCGCCTGGTGCGCCTGTTCGAACCCGGCGACCTGGCGGTGGGCTGCTACCTGTCCAGCGTCGGCGACGGCCTGGACCTGCGCCTGGACGTGATCGAGCGCCACGCCTACACCAGCGAACTGCGCCTGGCCTACGTGGCCCTGCCGGACCCGGTGACCGGGGAGCCCGATCCCTCGGCCTACCTGCGCCTGTACCGCGATGCGCGCCAGGTGGAGGCGACCCACTGCTATGTCGGCCGCCGCTGGCAGGACGCGATCGGCATGTTCCCGCCGCCGGCCGAGGTGGTCGGCCACCGGATGCGGATGAACACCTTCCTCGGCAAGTGGCTGCAATACCTCGCCGAGCGCGGCCACGGCGTGGCCACCCTGGGCCCGGCCCCGGGCCCTTCATGCCCGCCGCGGCCCCCGGTGCTATCTTCGGCCGGCAGTTCCCCCGACAGCAGAAAGGTGAACCCATGACGACGAAGCTCGACAAGCCCCTCAAGCGCGAAGTTCAGATCGGCGACAAGGCCTACACCCTCACCATCGACCCGACCGGCCTGAAGCTGGTCGAGAAGGGGCACCGCAAGGGCGTCGAGGTCGATTGGACCGAGATCGCCGCGCGCGACAGCGGCGGCTGACCCGCGCCGGGGAGTCCGGCGCCATGGCCCCCGTGGGGATCCCGGCGGCTACTTTACCTGCCGCTTTTCGAGCTTGCGGGCCAATGTGCGCCGGTGCAGGCCGAGCCGCCGTGCCGCCTCGGAGATGTTGAACCCGGTCTCGACCAGGGTTTCGTGGATGTGCTCCCACTCCAGGGTCTTGATCGAGGTCCTGCGCCCGGTCAGTTCGACGTTCTCGTCGCCGCCGGCGCGTTCGAAGGCGGCCTCGATGTCGTCGGTGTTGGAGGGCTTGGCCAGGTAGTGCGCCGCGCCGAGCTTGATCGCCTCCACCGCGGTGGCGATGCTGGCGTACCCGGTCAGGACCACGATCACCAGGTCGGGGTCGTGCTCGTGCAGGGCCCGGACGCAGGCCAGGCCCGAGGCCTCGCCGGACAGCTTGAGGTCGACGACCGCATGGGTGGCCGCGAACCCGGGCAGCAGCGCCTGCATGGCATCCAGCCCGCTGGCGCAGCGCACCTGGTAGCCGCGGCGCTGGAACGATCGCTCCAGAGTCCGTGCGAACGCGGCATCGTCCTCCACGATCAGCAGCTTGCGGTCGTCATGTGCCATCGATCTCCTCCTCCAGCATCAGCGCCTGCAGCGGCAGCAGGACGGTCACGCTCGCGCCGCCCTGGTCGCGGTTGCGGACCTCGAGCCGGCCGCCGAACATGCGCGCCACGTTGATCGACAGGAACAGGCCCAGGCCGCCGCCGGGACGGCCCTTGCTCGACTGGTAGGGCTTGCCGAGGTTCTCGAGCACGAAGCCGGGGAATCCGGGGCCGGCGTCGGTGACCTCGATGGCCAGCGCGGGCCCGGCCCGCCGCACCACCATCTCGACCTGGTCGGGCGAGGCTTCCAGCGCGTTGTCGAGCACATTGAACACCATCTGCCGCAGCCCGGTGTCGGAAATGATCGCGAGGTCGCCCGGGAAGCGGTAGCGGTAGGTGAATTCGCGAGCGGGGCGGGTTTCACGCCACTCCTCCGCCATTTCGTCGAAGAAGGCGCGCAGGGTGGTCTCGGTGGGCGCTTCGCCGCGGGCGCTGCCGGCCGACATCAGGATGTTGGTGACGATGGCCTTGCAGCGCAGCACCTGGGACTGCATTTCGGCGACGTCGCGCAGCAGGTCTTCGTCTGAACTGAAGTGCGGTGAGTGCCGCCAGTCGCCCAGGATCACCGACAGCGTCGACAGCGGCGTGCCCAGCTCGTGCGCGGCCCCGGAGGCGAGCAGGCCGATGCGCACGATGTGCTCCTCTTCGACGGCCTGCCGGCGCAGCTCCGCCAGCCGCGCGTCGCGGTTGCGGATGATGCGGCCGATGCGGGCGATGAACACCACCAGCAGGGCCGCGACCAGGACGAAGCAGACCAGCAGCCCCTGCAGGAAGGGATCGGCGAGGCCTGCTTCGGGATGGATCGGGATCCGCACCGGGCCGGGCACCAGCATCAGCGCGACCACACACAGGCCCGCGACCAGCGACAGCCCCCAGTTGGCCGGCGCGCGCAGCAGCACCGCGCCCAGCGCCACCTGCAGCAGCAGCAACAGCAGGAAGGGATTGGTGACGCCGCCACTGAGCCCGAGCTGTGCGGTGAGGGTCAGCATGTCCACCAGCAGCGCGAGCAGGAAGGCGCCATCGCCGACGCTGCTGCGTCGCAGCCACCAGGCGTGACTGGCCAGGTTGAAGCCGGCCAGCGCCGCAAGCAGCCACAGCATCGGGCCCAGCGGGAGCTCGATGCCGAAGCCGTAATGCACGGCCAGGATCGCCGCGACCTGGCCGACCACGGCGATCCAGCGCAGCTGGATCAGCTGCTGCATGTTGCGCTGGCCGGCGGACTCCGGCGTGCCGTTGCCGCTGCGCACGCGCGCGCCCAGTACTGGCGCGACGTTCAGCGCGTCATCTGTCGGCAGCGACATATCGGGATCGGGGTGCTCAGGGCCCCGCGGAGGGATCGGCATCGACTGTTTCTGGCCCGGGCCTGCGGCGATGGTGCCGCAAACGGCGTTCGAAGACGATGAGCGCCGTGCCCGCGGCCACGGTCAGCAGGGCCATGCCGAACCAGGTCAGGGCGTAGACCAGGTGCGGATCACGGAACTTCACCACGGTCAGTCCGCCGACCGGCGTGCCCCCGTGCGGGCCGGGCGAGGTGGCGGCGTCGGCGTCGATGAAGAACGGCGCGACGCGATCCGTGGGCAGGCTGCGCGCAGCCGCGATCGCAGCGACGTCGCGCGAGTACCAACGGTCTTCCACGGGTCGGTTCTCGCGCAGGAAGCCGCCGCCGGGCTCGGTGAGGCGCAGCAGGCCGGTGACCGTCGCCGGGCCGGTGGGAGGGGCGGGGGCTTCGTCGCCGGTGGCGAGGTAGCCGCGGTTGACCAGGACGATCGCGCCGCCGCTGGTTTCGAGCGGGGACAGCAGCCACCAGCCCGGGCCGAGGTCGGTCACGGCCTGCACCCGCGCGGCCGCCACGTCGAGGTAGCGGCCCGCAACGCGGACCCGGCGGTACTCGTCACTCTCCGCGTCGACGGTTGCCCAGCGCGCGGCGTCGGGAATGTCGCCGGGCGCGGCGTGGATGCGGGATTCAACGCGCTGGACCAGGTCGTGCTTCCACGCCATGCGCTGCAGCTGCCAGATGCCCAGCGCCACGAAGCCGGCGAAGGCCAGCGCCAGCGCGCCCAGGAGCAGCGTGCGCAGCAGCAGCCCGCGCGTGGCCTCCGGCGCCGGCGGGGCAGCGCTGGCGCCGCGTCGGTTCACGGCATGTGCTGCGAGTGCTGCGTCTGCGCCGCCTCGTCCATGGCCGGCATCATGTTCACGTTCATGTTGTGCATGACCCACAGCGTGCCGATCAGCACGATCACCAGCAGCACCGCGGTGAAGATCAGCGCGAGCAGGTTCCAGCCGTTCTCCGACTTCGCGTCCATGTGCAGGAAATAGACCATGTGCACGACCACCTGGACCATGGCGAAGGCCAGGATCACCAGCACGGTGATCGTCGGCGTCGGCAACACCTTGGCCATCACCAACCAGAACGGGATCGCGGTCAGGATCACCGACAGCACGAAGCCGGTCAGGTAGTCCTTCGCGTTGACGTGCGGGATGCCGTCCTCGAGGAAGTCGTCGTGGTCGTGGGAAGAATGTCCGCCCATCACAGCACTCCCATCAGGTAGACAAAGGTGAAGACGCCGATCCAGACGACGTCGAGGAAATGCCAGAACAGCGACAGGCAGGCGATGCGGCGGGTGGTGGTGCGGTTGAGGCCCCATTTGCCGACCTGGATGCACAGCACCACCAGCCAGAGCACGCCGAACAGCACGTGCAGGCCGTGGGTGCCGACCAGGGCGAAGAACGCCGACAGGAAGGCGCTGCGCTGCGGGCCCGCGTCGAGGTGGATCAGGTGCTGGAACTCGTAGATCTCGATCGCCAGGAAGCCCAGGCCGAGCAGGCCGGTCAGCGCCAGCCAGCCGATCACCTTGCGCGCCTCGCGCCGGGTCATCGCGATCATGGCGAAGCCGTAGGTGATCGACGACAGCAGCAGCACGGCGGTGTTCACCGCGATCAGCTTCAGGTCGAACAGCTCGCCCCCCGTCGGACCGCCGGCGTAGCTGTGGGCGAATACGCCGAAGGTGGCGAACAGCGAACCGAAGATCATCAGGTCGCTGAGCAGGTAGATCCAGAAGCCCAGCAGGGTGGCGTTCTGCGGGTGGTGGCGGCCTTCAGCGTCGAGGAACACCGGGCTGCCGTCGTCACGGGTCAGTGCGATGGACTCAGACATGGATGTTCGCCAGCTCCCTGCTGCGGGCCGCTTCGGTCTCGGCGACCTGTTCGGCGGGGATGTGGTAGTCGCGGTCACGGTCGAAGCTGTGCCAGATCGAATAGGCCACGATCGCCAGCAGCGATCCTGCCGCCAGCCACCAGATGTGCCAGATCAGGGCGAAGCCGCAAACCGTGCTCAGCAGCGCCAGGATCACGCCGGCGCCGGTGTTGCGCGGCATGTGGATCGGCGTGAAGCCCGACTCGGGGCGCTTGAAGCCGCGCGCCTTCATGTCCGACCAGGTGTCGGTGTCGTGCACTACCGGGGTGAAGGCGAAGTTGTAGTCCGGCGGCGGCGAGGACGTCGACCACTCCAGGGTGCGGCCGTCCCAGGGGTCGCCGGTCACGTCGCGAAGCTGCTCGCGCCTGCGGAAGCTGACGTAGATGCAGATCAGGAATGCCAGGATGCCGATGCCCACCAGGACCGCGCCGAAGGCGGCGATCTGGAACCAGATCTGCAGCGAGGGATCCTCGAAATGGCTCACGCGCCGGGTCACGCCCATCAGGCCGAGCACGTACAGGGGCGTGAAGGCGAACCAGTAGCCGGCCAGCCAGAACCAGAACGAGACCTTGCCCCAGAAGTCGTCGAGCTTGAAGCCGAAGGCCTTGGGGAACCAATGGGTCATCGCCGCGAACAGGCCGAACACCACGCCGCCGATGATGACGTTGTGGAAGTGGGCGACCAGGAAAAGCGAGTTGTGCAGCACGAAGTCCGCCGGCGGCACCGCCAGCAGCACGCCGGTCATGCCGCCGACCACGAAGGTGACCATGAAGCCCATCGTCCACAGCATCGGCACCTCGAAGCGGATGCGGCCGCGGTACATGGTGAACAGCCAGTTGAAGATCTTCGCGCCCGTGGGGATCGAGATGATCATCGTGGTGATGCCGAAAAAGGAGTTGACGCTGGCGCCCGAGCCCATGGTGAAGAAGTGGTGCAGCCACACCAGGTAGGACAGCACGGTGATGCAGACCGTGGCGTAGACCATCGAGCTGTAGCCGAACAGGCGCTTGCCGGAGTAGGTCGACACGATCTCGGAGAACACGCCGAACAGCGGCAGGATCAGGATGTAGACCTCCGGGTGGCCCCAGATCCAGATCAGGTTCACGTACAGCATGGGGTTGCCGCCCATGTCGTTGCTGAAGAAGTGGGTGCCGACATAGCGGTCCAGGGTCATCAGCGCCAGCACCGCGGTCAGCACCGGGAACGAGACCACGATCAGCACGTTGGTGCACAGCGCGGTCCAGGTGAACACCGGCATCCTCATCATGCCCATGCCCGGGGCGCGCATCTTGATGATGGTCACCAGGAGGTTGACGCCCGACAGCAAGGTGCCGACGCCTGCGATCTGCAGCGCCCAGATGTAGTAGTCGAGCCCGACGCCGCTGTCCTGGTTGCCGAGGTTGGACAGGGCCAGCCAGCCCGAGGTGGAGAACTCGCCGAAGAACAGCGACAGCATCACCAGCACCGCGCCCGCGGCGGTCATCCAGAAGCTGAAGTTGTTGAGGAAGGGAAAGGCGACGTCGCGCGCGCCGATCTGCAGCGGCACCAGGTAGTTCATCAGGCCGGTGACCAGGGGCATCGCCACGAAGAAGATCATGATCACGCCGTGCGCGGTGAAGATCTGGTCGTAGTGGTGCGGCGGCAGGTAGCCCAGGTTGTCGCCGAAGGCCATCGCCTGGTGCAGGCGCATCATGATCGCGTCGGCGAAGCCGCGCAGCAGCATCACCAGGCCCAGCACCATGTACATGATGCCGATCTTCTTGTGGTCGATGCTGGTGAACCAGTCGCGCCACAGGGTGCCCCAGAGCCGGTACTTCGTGATCGCGCCGAGCATCGCGAGGCCACCGATCACCGTGCCGATGAACGTCACCAGGATGATCGGGTCGTGCAGCATGGGGATCGAATCCCAGGTCATGCGGCCGAACAGGAGCGAAGGGGAAGAGCCGTTTTCGGGGGACATCATTCGGTTCCGTAGTGCGGCAGGTGCCCGTGGCGGGGCGCCCGGGGATCAGTGCGAGGCGTGGCCGTCGGCATGGGGGCTGGAATGCTCGCCGCCGCGGCTGCCATTGCCGCCGTGGCCGCCGTGGCCATGGCCGTGGCCCGTGCAGGGCTGCGCCGGGTCCACGCAGCGGTTGACCACGGCGTCGAACAGCCCCTCGTCGACGCTGGCGAAGTGCCGCGCGGGCTCGCGCGAGCTGGGGGCTTCCAGCGCCAGGTACCCGGCGCGCGTGAGCGCGTCGCCGCTGGCGCGCGCGTCCGCGACCCATTCCGCGAAGCCTTCGTCGGACAGCGCGTGGAAGCGGAAGCGCATGTGCGAGAAGCCCTCGCCGCTGTAGTGCGAGGAAAAGCCCTCGTACTCGCCTTCCTGGCCCATCACCGCATGGAGGCGGGTTTCCATCGAGGGCATGGTGTAGATCATTCCCGCCAGCGCCGGCACGTAGAACGCGTTCATCGTGTTCGACGAACTCAGGCGGAAGCGGATCGGCCGGTCGACCGGCGCGGCCAGTTCATTGACCGTGGCGATGCCGTACTCGGGATAGATGAACAGCCACTTCCACTCCAGCGACACCACCTGCACCTCGAGCGGTTCGACGCCTTCGGGCACCGGGACGCCGGGGGCGATGCGTTCGAGCGGACGGTAGGGGTCCAGCAGGTGGGTGCTGATCCAGGTGATCGCGCCCAGCGCGATGATGATCAGCAGCGGCACCGCCCAGATCACCAGTTCCAGCTGGGTGGAGTGGTCCCAGTCGGGCGTGTACTTCGCTTTCCGGTTGCCCGCGCGGTAGCGCCAGGCGAACCAGAAGACCATGAAGATCACCGGCACGATCACCAGCAGCATGAGCCCCGTGGCGACCATGACCAGCTGGCCCTGCTGCGCGGCGACGTCGCCGGCGGGGAACAGCACCACCATGTCGCAGCCGGACAGCAGCAGCATCAGGCAGGCGAGCGCGGCGCAGCGGAGGAGTTTGCCGGTGAAGGACATGGACGGGGCAGGGGCCTGGCGGGGGAACACGGTATTCTGGTCCCCGCCGCCGCCGCGGGGGATTGGACACTTTGTCCTATCGCGGCCGCGCGCCGGGCCTGAGAGACTGGCGCCAGCCTGCCGGGCGCCCGCCCGGGCCGCCTCCCGTTTCCCCGCCGTCGAGCCTGCCACCGATGTCAGCACGCCCCCTCCACCCCGACGCCTCGCTGTCTTCCCACGACCACGGGAACCGGGCGCACGACAGCGTGGCGCCGGGCGAGATCGCGGTCGGCGTGGTGGTCGGGCGCACTTCGGAATACTTCGACTTCTTTGTCTACGGCATCGCTTCGGCGCTGGTGTTTCCGGCGGTGTTCTTCCCCTTCGTGGACCAGCTGCAGGGAACGCTGTACGCGTTCGCGATCTTCGCCCTGGCCTTCGTCGCGCGCCCGGTCGGCACCGTTGCCGGCATGTGGATCCAGCAGCGCTGGGGCATCGCCACGAAGCTGACCGTGGCCCTGTTCCTGCTCGGCACGGCGACGGCGGGCATCGCCTTCGTGCCCGGCTACGAGCGGCTGGGTGTCGCGGCCATTGCATTGCTGGCAGGGTTCCGTGTGCTGCAGGGCATCGCCCTGGGCGGCTCATGGGACGGCCTGCCGTCGCTGCTGGCGCTCAACGCGCCCAAGGAGCGGCGCGGCTGGTACGCCATGCTCGGCCAGCTTGGCGCGCCGGTGGGCTTCATCGTTGCCGCGGGCGTGTTCGCCTTCCTGTACGCAAACCTGTCCGAAGCCGACCTGCTGGCCTGGGGCTGGCGCTATCCCTTCTTCGTGGCCTTCGCGCTGAACGTCGTGGCCCTGTTCGCGCGCCTGCGCCTGGTGGTGGCCGAGGAATACCAGGACGAGATGGGCTCGCTCGAGCTGCAGCCCACGCCGGTGGCCGAGCTCTACCGCGAGAAGGGCCGGCACGTGGTGATCGGCGCGTTCGCGGCCCTGGCCAGCTACGCGATGTTCCACATCGTCACGATCTTCCCGCTGTCGTGGATCCTGCTGCACTCGGAGCAGTCGATCCCGGCCTTCCTGGTGCTGCAGGTCGTCGGCGCGTTCATCGCCGCGGCGGGCATCGTCGCCTCCGGCTACATCGCCGACCAGGTCGGCCGGGCGAAGACGCTGGGCGGCACCGCGGTCGGCATCGCCATGTACAGCGGCTTCGCTCCGACCCTGCTCGGGGCGGGGGAGGGTGGGCAGGCGGTGTTCATCCTGCTCGGCTTCCTGCTGCTGGGGCTGTCCTACGGCCAGGCCGCCGGCGCGGTGACCGCGAACTTCGGTCAACGCTACCGCTACACCGGCGCAGCGCTGACCGCCGACCTGGCCTGGCTGATCGGCGCCGCGTTCGCACCGCTGGTGGCGCTGTGGCTCGCGAGCACGTTCGGCGTGGTCTGGATCGGCGCCTACCTGCTGTCGGGCGCGGTCTGCACCCTGATCGCCCTGGGCATCAACCGCAGGCTGCGCTACCGCAGCTGAGCCGCCGGCTCAGCCCATGTGCTGGCCGCCGTTGACCGCGATGTTGGCGCCGGTCACGTAGGCCGCGCCTTCGCTGCAGAGGAAGGCCACCACCGCGGCGATCTCCTCCGGTCTGCCCAGGCGCCCCATCGGCACCTGGGCCACGATCGATTCCACGATTTCCGGCTTCATCGCCATCACCAGCGAGGTGCCGACGTAGCCGGGCGAGACGCTGTTGATGGTCACGCCCTTGCGCGCCAGCTCCTGCGCCAGCGCCTTGGTGAAGCCCTGCACGCCGGCCTTCGCCGCCGAGTAGTTGGTCTGCCCGAACTGGCCCTTGGTGCCGTTCACCGACGAGATGTTGACGATGCGGCCCCAGCCGCGGTCGGCCATGCCGTCGGCGAAGGGCTTGGTGACGTTGAACATCGAATCCAGGTCGGTGCGCAGCACCGCGTCCCACTTCGCCTTGTCCATCTTGCGGAAGGTGGCGTCGCGGGTGATGCCGGCGTCGTTGACCAGGATGTCGACCTCGATCCCGTCAGCGTGCAATCGCGCCGCCATGGCCTGGCAGCTGTCGTAGTCGCCCACGTCCACCGGCTCGACCCGGAACTCGCGGCCCGCGGCGGCCTGCGCATCGCGCCAGGTGGCGGGATCTTCCACGCCGGCGAAGCAGGTCACCACCACGCGGTGGCCGGCTTCGTGCAGGGCGATGGCGATGGCTTCGCCGATGCCGGTGGTGCCGCCGGTGACGAGTGCGGTGCGCGGGCTTGCGGGATGCGACATTCGATGCTCCATGTGGTCCGTCCAGCCGTGCAGTATCGCCGACTCCGCCGGCTTCGAAATTTGTTCATCGCAATGTGTTGACGGCACCGGCGGCGCCCCATACAATTTCGCGCTCACCGACGTGGGGCCATAGCTCAGCTGGGAGAGCGCCTGCATGGCATGCAGGAGGTCGGCGGTTCGATCCCGCCTGGCTCCACCACTCCTCGACCGACCAGGTCGCGGGGGTTGCGGTAACAAGTTCCAGGTCCCCATCGTCTAGAGGCCTAGGACACCACCCTTTCACGGTGGACACCGGGGTTCGAATCCCCGTGGGGACGCCACACACTGGAAAGCCCGCCTTCTGGCGGGCTTTTCTTTTCTGCGCGATTCTGGACCCTCACTCGCCGTGGCGGGCGTACTCGCGGGTGCTGCCGTCGCGGTGGACGAGTTCGACCGAGTAGGGATGCACGGTGCCGTCGGGCATCTCCATCCCGGGCGAGCCGGCGGGCATGCCCGGCACGGTGATGCCGCGGGCGTCGGGGCGTTCGGCCAGCAGGCGCTTCACATCCTCCGCCGGCACGTGGCCTTCGACGAAATAGCCGTCGATCTCGGCGGTGTGGCAGGAGCCCTTGGCATAGGGCACGCCGACGCGCTGCTTGATCGGGCCCATGTCGTCGTGGTCATGGACTTCCACCGCGAAGCCGGCCTGCTGCATGTGTTCGATCCAGAGCACGCAGCAGCCGCAGTGGACGTTCTTGTGGACAACGAGCAGGCCCGATTCCGCCCGCGGCGCGGGACTGTGCTTCGGGGTGGTGGCTGGCGCAGGGGTGGGGACGTCCGCGGCGGCCGGGGCGCTATGGCCGGGTGAGCAGGCGACGAGCAGGAGTGCCCCGGTGCACAGGAGCGCGAGTGTGGTCATGTTCTTGTTGTTCATAAGAAGTGATCTCCAATCGATTGATTCAAAACCAGAATCTGAAGCCGGCCACGAGGTGCGTGTCGCGTCCTGACTCGCCCGCCTCGCGGCGCAGATCGGCGGTGTCGCCGAAGGCGCGCTCGTGCACCAGGCCGAGGTAGGGCGCGAACTGGCGGGTGACTTCGTAGCGCAGCCGCAGGCCGGCTTCGGCGGTCGACAGACCGGAACCGGTGCCGCGGGCGGGATCCGCCTTGCCGTGGACGCTGGCTTCGAACCTGGGCTGCAGGATCAGCCGGTTGGTCAGCAGGAGTTCGTACTCCACCTCCATGGCCAGCATGCTGCGCCCGGACTCGCCCAGCCAGGCGGTGGCGGAGACTTCGAACAGGTACGGCGCCAGGCCCTGCACGCCGATGCCGACCCAGTCCTGCGAGCGGCCGGGCGCGAAGTCGTGGCGCAGGCCCGCGACCACGTCCCACCACGGCGAGACGCTGCGGCCGTAGAGCAGCTCCAGGTTGGCGGCTTCCGTGGTGCCGCCGCTGCGCTCGCCTTCGCTGCGAAGCCAGAGGCGATGGATGTCGCCGCCATACCAGCCCTGCGCCTCCCAGGCCTGGCCGCTGCCGTGGTCGGTGTCCCAGACTTCGAGCCGGTCGAAGAGCAGGTAGCCGTTCGTTTCCGGCGTGTCGTGCGCGTGGTGGTTGCGGAGCACGGGGAAGGCCGCGGCGCGATCGGCGTCGGTCAGCGCGGGGATCGGGGAGGCCGGGTTCCCTGCGGTCGCGGCTGCGGGGTGGTTCCCGTGTGCACCGTGGTCATCGTTGCTGCCGTGACTGCCGTGATCTGCGTGACTGACATGGCCCGCGTGATCGTCCTGCGCAGCGTGCTGTGCGTGTCCCGCGTGTCCGGAATGCGGATCCTGCGCCCACGCCTGTCCCGCAACGGCCGTCGTCATCGCCACTGCCAGCGCCAGCTGCCTGCAATGCCGCGCGCTCATGCGCCTTCCTCCACGCTCACTTCGCGCATCATCCCGGCTTCCATGTGGTAGAGCAGGTGGCAGTGGAAGGCCCAGCGCCCGAGCGCGTCGGCGCGCACGCGGAAGCTGCGCTTCGTGCCTGGTGGCATGTCCACGGTGTGCTTGCGCAGCTGGAATTCGCCGTCGTCGCCCTCGATGTCGCTCCACATGCCGTGCAGGTGGATGGGGTGGGACATCATGGTGTCGTTGACCAGGGTGATGCGCAGGCGCTCGCCGTAGCGCAGGCGCAGCGGCTCGGCGTCCATGAACTTCGTGCCGTTGAACGACCAGGCGAACTTCTCCATGTGGCCGGTGAGGTGCAGTTCGACCTCGCGTCCGGGCTCGCGGCCGTCGGGATCGTCGAACAGGCTGCGCATCGCGCCGTAGGTCAGCACCGTGCGGCCGTTGCCGCGCAGGCCGACGCCGGGGTCGTCGAGCTTCGGGGCCAGCGACATCGCCTGCATGTCGACCAGCGGGTTGCCGGTTTCGCTGGTCGGATGGCGCTGCATCCCGCCGTCACCGTGATCCATGCCGGCGTGTCCCATCGCCGCGTGGTCCATTGCCCCATGATCCATTGCCGCGTGCCCCATGGCGCCGTGATCCATCCCGCCATGGCCCATGTCATCCATCGTCAGTAGCGGCCGCGGATCCAGCGCGGGCACCGGCGGAGCGAGGCCGTGGCGCACCGCCAGGGTGCCGCGCGCGTAGCCGGTGCGGCCCATGTCCTGCGCGAAGACGGTGAAGGCGTCGGCGCCGGCCGGCTCCACCAGCACGTCGAAGGTCTCGGCCACCGCGATGCGGAACTCGTCCACCGTCACCGGGTGGATGTACTGGCCGTCGGCGGCGACCACGGTCATCTTCAGGCCCGGGATGCGCACGTCGAAATAGGTCATCGCCGAGGCGTTGATGAAGCGCAGCAGCAGCTTCTCGCCCGGCTGGAACAGGCCGGTCCAGTTGCCGGCGGGCGCCGCGCCGTTCATCAGGTAGGTGTAGGTGTGGCCGTTGATGTCGGAGATGTCGCTGGGCGTCATCCGCATCCGGTCCCACATCGCGCGCTCGCGCAGCGCCTGGCGGACGCCGTTCGCACGCGCGTCGCGAATGAAGTCGCCGACGGTGGGCCGATACCAGTTGTCGTAGGCCGCATCCTTTTTCATCCGCCGGAACAGCGCCAGCGGATCCATGTCCGTCCAGTCCGACAGCAGCACCACGTGCTCGCGGTCGTAGCGGTAGGGCGGCGGCTCCAGCGGATCGATGACCAGTGCGCCGTAGAGCCCGGCCTGCTCCTGGAGCATCGAGTGGCTGTGGTACCAGTACGTGCCCGACTGGCGAACGTCGTAGCGGTACTCCCAGGTTTCGCCCGGCGCGATGCCGTCGAAGCTCAGGCCGGGCACGCCGTCCATGTTCGCGGGCAGCAGCAGGCCGTGCCAGTGGATGGAGGTCATGTCGTCGCGCAGGCGGTTGGCCACGCGCAGGGTGACGGTGTCGCCCTCGCGGAAGCGCAGGAGCGGACCGGGCAGGCTGCCGTTGACCGTGGTGGCCATGCGCGGGCGGCCGGTGAAGTCGGCGGGCGAGCGGCCGATCGACAGGTCGAATTGGCTGCCGCTCAGCACGGGTACCTGCGGCGGCACGGCATGGCCCGGTCGTGGCGCAAGGCCGAGGGCGGCAAGGGCGCCACCGGCGGCCAGGCCCTGGACGAAGCGGCGGCGCGGGAGGTTCGCGCCGGAGCGCGGGTGGGGATGGTTCATGGGATGTCCTGGTCGCGCTGCGATGCCGGCCGGTCTGCGCCGCGGCATCGGAGGTTCGATGGATCGTCGCCACGGGATCGTGGGCGACGGCCGTGGATGGGCGCCGTCCGGCGCCGCGGGATCAGGCGATGGGCGGTCTGATCAGGCCGCGCAGGGCGGGCGCCGGGTGGCCGTTGGCCAGCGGATGCAGGCTTGTTTCCGCGCGCGCCTGGACGATGCCGATCTGCAGCTGCGGCGGCACCGCGACCGAGGCATGCAGGCAGGCCTGTCGGCACTCCGCGCTGCCGCTGCAGTCGCCGCTGCCGCCGGTATGGCAATCGGAAGGGGCGGCTGGTGCGGCCATGGTTTCGGCCGCCGCGTCGAGGTGTTCGTGACAGTCACCAGGCTGCATGCCGTCCGCCATCGCGGCAGGTGTTGTCATTGCCGTGGCCGGCAGCGCGGCCAGCACGCCCGCCATCGCCCCGCCAATCCCGTTCAGGATCAGCGCGAGGGCCAACAGCAGCTGCAGGGGCAGGGCGAACCTGGACACCGGGCGATTCTACCGTTTCCCGCCGTCCGGCGGCTGCGGCGCCCGCGGTATCGGCAGCTGCCAGCCCCAGCGCAGGGCCGCCATGCGCAGGCCGAAGCAGGCCAGGCCGCCCACGACCGCGCCCAGCAGCACCGGGAGCCCGAGCAGGTGCCCGGCCACCACGATCGCCGCGCCCGCGAGCGCCGCGACCGCATACAGGTCCGCGCGCAGCACCACCGGCACCTGGGCCAGCAGGATGTCGCGCGCGATGCCGCCGCCGATGCCGGTGAGCATGCCCATCAGCGCCGCCATCACCGGGCCCAGGCCGAACTCCAGCGCCTTCTGCGTGCCAGCCACGGCGAAGAAGGCCAGGCCGATCGCATCGAGCATCCGCACCGGATTGCGCAGGCGCTCGATCAGCGGCGACCAGTAGAAGGCGAGCACGCCCGCGGCCATGGCCACCGCCAGGTAGCGCCAGTCCTCGAAGGCCGCCGGCGGCGTGGCCCCGATCAGCACGTCGCGGCTGATGCCGCCGAAGGTCGAGGCCGCGAACGACAGCACCAGTACCCCGAACAGGTCCAGGCGCTGGCGCACGCCGGCGGTGGCGCCGCTGACCGCGAAGGCGAAGGTGCCGCAGAGGTCCAGGACCAGCAGCAGGGTCTGGTGGAACTCGAGGCTGCCTTGCGGTTCGGGGGTGATCATGGGATCCGGAGGTCCTGCGCCGGCCGGAGGGGCCGGCGCTGGCCGCCGATGTTAGCCGGGATCGGGCAAGCCCGATCGGGCGCGCGGGATCAGAACTGCCAGGAAATGCTGGTGCGCACGTTGCGTCCCGGCTCGCTGTAGCGCCCGATACCATCGTCGGTCGCGTAGCCATAGAGGTAGAAGTCGCCGCGGCTGACGTTGCGGATGCGCGCCCACTGGTAGTACTCCTCGTCGAAGAGGTTGTACACGCCCAGGTTGAAGCGCAGGCGCTCGTTGAGGCGGAAGCTGCCGTACAGGTCGAAGACCGTGTAGCTGTCGCTCAGGAAGGGCTCGGCGGTGGTGCCGAACACGTCCGGTTCCACGTCCACGTCCCCGGCCTTCTTCGCCAGCGAGTGGCTGACGCTGCCGGTGATGCGCAGGCGGTCGTCCATGCCCTGCCAGCTCAGGCCAAGCACGCCGCGGTCCGGGTTGATGCTCGACAGCGGGCTGCCGTCCTTCTGCTCGCCTTCGTTGTGCGACCAGGCCGCGCGCAGCAGCCAGGCGTCGCCCAGGCGCCACAGGCCCTCGAACTCGACACCCTTCACCGTGACTTCGCCGACGTTGGCCAGGGTGTTGTAGTCGTAGCCCAAGCGGGTGCTGCAGGTGCCGCGCGAGCAGGTCTCGTATTCGATATCGGGGTTCGCGGTCAGGCGCAGGCTCTCGATGAAGTCCTGGTAGCGGTCGCGGAACACCGAGACGCCGAAGCGGGCACGGTCGCTCTCCCAGCGCCAGCCGAGCTCGATGTTGAGGCTGGTCTCGGCGTCGAGGTCCGGATTCGCGGCGCTCGTCGGCACCACCACGATGTCGCCCGTCGCGACCTCGGTGATCTCGGTGGTGCTGGTGGGGGCGTACATCTCGCCGGTGGTCGGCGCGCGGAAACCGCGGCCCAGCTGCAGCCACAGCGTCTGGTTGGGGAGGAAGGCGTAGCTCAGGCCCGCCTGCCAGACCGGCGAGGAGAAGCTGACGTCGCCCACGGTGCCGGTGTCGTCGCCGAAGGTCGGGCCCAGGCGCGGCGAGTAGTCGTAGCGGTCGTAGCGGGCGCCGAGCACCAGCTGCAGGCGGTCGTCGGCCAGGCCGATGCGGTCGCGCAGGTACAGCGTCCAGGACGTCGCTTCGGTCTCCGGAACCTGCGCCGGGTCGACGGTGGCCGAATCCAGCACCCCGGCGTTGTTCCAGCGGTAGTCGATGGCCTCGAAGTCGATGTCGCGCTGCTGCCAGGACGCACCGTAGGCCAGGGCGTGGCGCGCGGACGCGGTGTCGATGCGCTTGTCGAGATCGATCGCGAAGCGGTCGAGCACCTGGCGCGTGGAGCGGTTCTCGGCGCGGTCGCAGGGCAGGGCGGGCGTGCAGGGCGTGGTGTCCGGCCCAGGCGTGGGATTGGCCGAACTGCCGCTGCCGGCCAGCACGCGGGTGATGCCGCGGCTCTCGGTCTCCTGGCGGTCCAGCCGTGCTTCGAGCGTGTCGAACATGGCGTTGCCGGCGGTGAGCGCGTAGCGCAGCCCGTAGCGGTCGCGGTCGTTGCTGTCGTCGCCCCAGCGCTCCATGCAGCCCGGGGGCGCGACGCGGGTCAGGTTCTCGACCTTGTTCTCGGAGCGGTTGCGCTCATAGACCAGGCCGAAGCGCTGCGCCTCGGAGGCCACGAAATCGACCTTGGCGAGGATGTTGGTGCTTTCGTGATCGACCGGGTCGGGCAGGCGGCGGTCGCTGCCGTTGCTTCAGGCTTCCGGCGTCACGATCCTTGCCGGCACCGACGCCGGATTCCTCAACTCGTTCAACTACCCGGGGGTGGCCCTGCATGAAGAGCTTGCGCTCTTCGTGAGATACGGCCTCACACCGCTCCAGGCCTTGCAGGCAGCCACGATCAACGGGGCGCGTTTCCTGGGCAAGGACGACATGCATGGCACCCTTGCGGAGGGCAAGGCGGCCGACCTCGTGCTGCTCGATGCGGATCCGTTGAAGGACATCACCGCGGTCGGGCGGATCGATACCGTTATCCTCAGGGGCGAGGTCCGCGATCGCGAAGCGTTGGATGCCATGCTCGAGAACGTTCGCGACCGTGTCGCCGCCATGAGGCCTTCCCATTGAGCGGAGGGGTAGCTGGAGTTGTTGCAGCACCTTGTTACAGACCGGCTGACGCCGTGAGCCCCCTACGATTTGAACGTCTGCTCTCGGCCGGTCCGTTGTATGGGTACTCGTCCGGGGTCCAGCAAGCAGCACGCTCGATGTAGCTCGGCTGGGGAGCAAATGCGGCCCTGATTGCTTCAGCCTTCGCTACGCGAATGCCGTAGGGAACCACGCCGCAACATTGAGTACAAGCAGGCCCAGCAGCGCGAAAGCAAGCGATTGCCACGCGGTCGCTCTGAAACCCCGAAGATCGGCTGATGCGCCGGCTGGGGCTGCGCGGGGCGATCCGCGGCAAGCCAGTGAAGACCACGGTCAGCGCCAATGCTGGGGCCGATCGGACACGTCCCGCCAAGCGGAAGCCGAAGCAGCTTGCTATCGGCAGCAGGCCGGTCAGGCCAGAGCGGCCCGACTCGAATCAAACAGCCTCCAAGAAGGCCGGGGCGATTCAGCTGGGTGCAATGCACGCACTACCCGCGAACGCAGACGATGGCTTCGACCTCGAACAGCATGCCGTCGAGCGCCAGGCGCGGCACCGGGACCAGGGTGCAGGCAGGCTTCGGGCCGGGGCCGTAGGCGCGCACGAGTTCCTCGCCGAGGATGTGCAGGTGCGTCTCGGTATGGTCGACGATCAGGACGGTCTGCTTGATCACGTGCTCCAGGTCGCCGCCAATGGCGCGAACGGCGATGCGCAGGTTCTCCAGTGCCTGTCGTACCTGTGCCCGGAACCCGTCGGCAAGCGCGCCCTCTGCGTCTTCTCCACCTTGGCCTGCGATGTACGCCAGTCGTGCGTCGGCGGGTGGAATCGCGATATGCGAGTAGCCATTCGGCGCCGGATCGTAGAGGCCTTCCGGATTGAGGAACGTCGGCAAGGATTGGAGTGCGTGTGGATCCATTTCTATTGTCTCCGGGTTTGATGGCTGCTCTCCAGTTGACGATCCAGGGGAAAGCGATGTGACATCCCGCGACGGTCGTGGAGGCAAGCCATCGCTAGGGCGCTCTTCCGTCATTCAAGCCCTGATGCGGCCAGGCCGAAGGCCTCGTCCCGGCTGCCGGGAACGGACCCGAAACCGACATTGATCCGGTTCCATGCGTTGATCGCGCCGATGATGAACGACAGGTCGGCTATCTCCTGTTCCGACAGCTGCGTGCGTACCTGCTTGTAGAGGTCGTCCGGGACGCCCTGGTCCGGAAGCCGGGTCAGGACCTCGGTCCATTCCAGCGAGGCACGTTCGCGCGGGCTGAACAGCGTCGATTCGCGCCAGACCGGGAGGTGATGGATCCGCAGCGGCCTTTCTCCGTGAACGGTCGCCTGCTTGACATGCATGTCGATGCAGAACGCGCAGTTGTTGATCTGCGACGCACGGATCATGACCAGGTGCCGGATCGGATCCTCGATCGAGGATTGGAGGAACAGGGTGTCGAGCTCGATCAGCTTTTTCGCCAGTCCAGCGGACTGTTGCATGAAGTCGACGCGTTGGTTCATGGATTTGCTCCTTTGTCTGGGTGTTCGGGACGCGGGAAACCGATCGCATACCTGAGGCTGAGCCTGCTTCCTTCAGCGCGATCCTTCGCCAGCGTCTCGACGTAGGCGGCCACATGGAGCGAGGAGCGTCCGCGCGTCCAGGCAAGGGAGGGGCCGATGCCCAGAATGCGCTCGCGTCCGGGCAGGCGGGCGCCGTCGACACGGTCGTCGGCGATCTGGACGAGGACGTACATCGACCCGCCGATGCGCAGGTTTCCGGACATCGCATGGGAAATCGCCGAGTTCAGATGGATGGCATCGCCGGACCGGGTCGTGGATGCGTCCGCCCCGGCGCCGGGATCACGATGGGTGCCGGCGTGGAGATAGTGGATGCGTCCGCTGATCTCCCATTCGGACGATGCCTCCCACGTGAAAGCGTAGTGCGGATTGAACAGCCATGTATTGCTTCCAAGGTCCAGTCGCGCGGGTCGCCCATGGCGCCCGGTCGGCAGCGTCACGTTGAGGTTCAGTCGCTGCCAGAAGGGACGCCCGGCCAAGGAGGTTCCAGGCCATTGCAGGATCAGCGGGCTGATGAAGACGTCGCCCGTCCCGGTCGCATGCAGCGCTGGGCCCGTCACGGGAGTCATCCGTGCGTGGACGAACGGAACGATTGCCTCCGCGCCCCAGTAGGCACCGAGCATTCGGTGCTCCGACAGGTAGCTTGCCTGCGTCAGCAGTGCGACCGAAGCGACTTCGTGCGCCGCGTCGCTGCGATGGCCTTCGGCATCGCGAAACGTGTCGGCGTGATAGGCCGAGAGCGTCTGCTGGAACAGCCAACCCGGCCCAGCGACGCCGTCCCGGAACGTACTGTCGCCGAGATTCACCGGCGGCAAGGCAACGCGGGCACTCGCCGGTCCGACACTGACCACGGCGACCACGGCGACCACGATGGCGATGGGTGACAGCCTGCGCAGCCAGGACCTCATCGCGCCGCCTCCAGCCGGTGACGGTACGCATGTGCTCCGAACGCGGCCGCCAGGGCCACCGCGATCACGGGCGCCGCCACCCATGACCAACCGGCCGCGCCGGCGATGGCACCCGCCGCCGCTGGTCCGATCACGATGCCGACGTTGTTGCCCTGGGTCGCCAGGCCGACCACCGATCCGAGCAGGGAGGGCCTCGAGGACAGTCGCGGCGCTGCGTCGAAGACCACCACCGGGATGAAGGCGCCTGCGAACGAAAAGAGCACGCAAAGCATGTACGCCAGCTCCCCGGGCAGCGGCACGAGCAGGATGCCGATGCTGCAGAGCGCGATCGTCGAGAATCCGGCCACGAGCAGCTGCGATGCGCGCCAGCCACGATCGAGCAGGGCGCCGCACGCGATGCAGCCGGCGGCGCCCGCGGCGACGGCGATCGCGCTCAGCATGCCGGCCGCCGCCTCGCCCACGCCCAGGCGATCGCCGAGAAGAGTGGGCAGGAAGCCGAACAGCGCGAAAAATGCCGTGGTGTAGGCACAGAACTGACCCGCCAGGAACCAGGCGCCACCGGAGCCCAATGTGTTCCGCAGGCTGTGAATCAATCCGTCGCGTCCCGCCTCGCCACGCGCCTTGCCGCGCAGCCGGTGCGTGCCCGACGCCAGCAGCACCGCATAGCCTGCAAGCAGCCAGGCATTGGCCCACCACAGGCCACGCCAGCCGAGATGGCCCAGCAGCGGAGCGGCCAGCATGACGACCGCCATGCCCACCGGCATGAAGGTGGCCCACGCCGCGAACGCCCGTTTCCTGGACGCAGGCGTCGTGGAGGCCACCACCATGGCCGGCGCGGCCACGGTGACGGCAAGGAATCCCAGTCCCTCCAGCGCGCGCGTGGCCAGCAACGAGGGCAAGCCCGTCGCCAGTGCCCCGAACGCGGATCCCGCTGCCTGCACCGCCAGCCCCGCGATGACCGCGCGCCGCGCCTGGATGCGGTCCGACACCGCACCGACGAGCAGGCTGGCCAGCGCACCCACCAGCGCGAACGCGGACAGCACCCACGACACGGCACCCAGGTCCACGCCCAGGTCCGCCCGCATGGACTGCAGCACGACCGGCACCTTGCCGACCTGGAAGGCGGAGACGATGCCTGCGCCGATAACAAGGACCAGCGTCGCACTGTCCGTGGCCGGACGTGCACCCACATCGTTGTTGGCTACGGACGCTGTCATGGCGCCGAATCCGCGCGTACCACGTCCTGTTTCGCCAGCGCTGCCGCGATCCGTGCGACGTGACGGCCCTGGAACCTGGCGCCGTCGAGTTCGTTGTCCGATGGCTGGCGATCGCTGTCGTCGTCTCCGCTGGCAAGGGTGGAGGCGCCGTAGGGCGTGCCGCCGGTGACTTCGCCCATCAGCAGCTGGCCCTTGAACGAGTAGGGCAGGCCGACGACCACCATGCCCAGGTGCAACAGCACGGTGTGGGTGGATTGCAGCGTGGTTTCCTGTCCGCCGTGCTGGCTGCCGGTGGAGGTGAACGCGCTGCCGACCTTCCCCACCAGCGCGTCCCGTGACCAGAGCCCGCCGGTCTGGTCGAGGAAGTTCTTCATCTGCGCCGCCATGTTGCCGTAGCGCGTGGGCGTGCCGAGGATGATCGCGTCGTACCCGGGCAGTTCCGCGACGGTCGCGATCGGCGCGCCCTGGTCGGTCTTGTAGCCCGCCTTGTTGGCCACGTCCTCCGGGACCAGTTCCGGTACCCGCTTGATCGCCACCTCGGCGCCGGTTTCGCGGGCGCCGGCCGCCACGGCCTCCGCCATGGTTTCGACATGGCCGTAGGCCGAGTAATACAGCACGAGGATCCTGGGCATGGCGACGTCTCCGAAGGGGTATGCGGACACGTTCGCAGCCGAGATTGATCTGCGGAAGTGCTAATATTTCGCAGAATCCGATCGATTGGATAGATCATGCTGGACGCCCTGACCCTGGACCAGCTGCGCGTGCTGGTCGCCGTCGCCGAGACGGGAAGCTTCCGCTCCGCCGCCAAGCGCATCCGCCGTGTGCAGTCCGCGGTGAGCCATGCCATCGCGACGCTGGAAGCACAGCTCGGCGTCACGCTTTTCGACCGCTCCGCCCGACGACCGGAAATGACCCCGGAAGGCCGTGCCCTGCTGGCAGATGCCAAGGCGATCCTGCTCAGGGTGGACGCCATGCGCGCTCGCGCGCGCGGCTTGGGCGAGGGCGTCGAACTCGGCGTTTCGCTGGTGGTTGACACGCTGTTCCCGGTGGAGCCGCTGGCGCACGCCTTGCGGGCCCTGCGCGATGCCTACCCCTCCGTGGCCGTGCACCTGCGCACCGCGCCGCTGGGGGAACCGCTCGCCGCGCTGCGAGATGGCCGGTGCACCCTGGCGATCACCGTGGGCGAGGAGTTCCGGGAGCCGCGGATCCAGCTCGAAGCGCTGTCGACGATCCCCTTCGTGGCGGTTGCGGCCGCCGGTCACCCGCTGTCGCGGCAGGACCGGGTGGGTCCGGTGGATCCCGCCGAGCTGGCCGAGCATCTCCAGATCGTGCTGGAAGACACCACGGCACGAACCGCCGGCAAGGATTTCGGCGTCCTTTCTCCCGGAACCTGGCGCGTCGCGGGCCAGGACATCAAGCACGTCATGATCCGCGAAGGCCTGGGCTGGGGCCGGCTGCCCCTGTGGGCGGTGGAGGAGGACCTGGCGCGGGGACGACTCAGCCGGCTCGACGTCGCGGCGCTGGGCCGGCACGGACGCGTGGAGCTGGAAGCCTACCTCGCGCATCGTCGCGACCAGGCCCTGGGCCCCGCGGCGCGCGTGCTGCGGGCGGGCCTGCTCTCGCATCTGCACGGCCTGCCCGCGCACGACTGAAGCGCGCCAGCCCTATGCCGGGCGTCTGCGCCAGATGCGATCGTCCGGGTCATCGGCGGCTCGTCGTACCGTTTCCGGTATCCGCGCAGTCGCCTGGGGATGGACTCAAGCACCGCGTCCCTGCCAGCCAGCGTCTCCAGCAGCGTGGGTACCTTGCCGCCGCCGTCGGCGCTGAACCGGATGTCCTCCGACATCAGCGCGACCAGGCGCCCGGTTGATCCGGTATCCACTGCGTCCCGGAAGGCCGTCAACAGCGCCTCCTGGCGGGCGCGGGGCACGGCCCGCCGCGTGGTGTCGCGGCCGACCTTCGCCTTCGCCCGCGACACCAGCTTCCTGCAGGCGGGTTCGGCCACCCCGAGCGCCAGCGCGACCTCGGAGTACGGGCGATCGAGTATCTCGTGGAGCAGGTAGGCGGCCCGCTCCTTCGGCGCCAGCCTCTCCAGGAGCAGGAGGAAGGCCATCGAGAGGGAGGACGACAGCTCCGCCTCGGATTCCGGCGTATCCGTTCCGGCCGTCTGGATCGGCTCGGGCAGCCACGCGCCGATGTACTCGGTCCGCGATTTCCTTGCCGCGCGCAGCAGGTCGATGCAACGGCGTGTGCAGGCCGCGGTCAACCATGCCGCGGGGTTGTCGATGTCCTCCGGTCCGCGGTTGTTCCACTTCAGGAAGGTGTCCTGGACCGCGTCCTCCGCTTCGGAGTACGAGCCGAGGAGACGATAGGCGAGGCCGAGCAGGAAGGCCCGGCGCTCTTCGGGGAAGGTTTCCGGGTCTGTCGGCGTCATGTCAGTGGGAAGAGACCTGGATGCGGTTCCAGAGGTTGGTCATGGCGATCCACCGCGTTGGGCTGTGACGTGCAATGGAGCATCAGAGCGTCATGCCGGGACGCCAGCCGCTCTTCGCAAGGAAAGCCTCCGCATCCCTCATTTCCACGATCTCGCGCAGCGCAAGTGACTTGTCGTCGGCATGGTGGTAGTAGGCCTTCGCGATCCGATAGCCCACCCAGTAGCCAAGCTCGCCCGGTTGTCCGCCCGGCGCGTTGCCCACCCAGGCGGACAGGTCGCGCATCGACCTGTCGCGGAGGAAGGCGGTCTCGATCTCCTCTTCGCGCCCGGCGACCAGTGCCGGCAGGTGCGAATATGCGACGCTCCCCGACACCAGCTCGGCCACGAATTCGGCCACGCCTTCCAGCAGCGACGTCTCCAGCACGGTCAGGTCCTCGAGCTCGGCAAGCTCCCAGGCCTGCTGTACATGCACGAACTCGTGCACGATCACGTGCACGAACCGGTCCTCGACGTCCGGATTGAGGTACTCCGTCGCGCACAGCGCCTCCAGCCCGATCTGGATGCCGGTGGCGTGGCTGCCGATGCCCACGGGCTTCCCGCGCCCCACGGCGATGGTCACTGGCGGGAAGCGCGCGTCTGGATACAGCCTGCCAAGGGTGGCGAGCGCATCCGTCACGCGTGCGCGCACGCGTGGCAGCGGCTCCAGGCAGCGCTTGGCGCGCACGTACGTCCCGGGCGAACGCGCAATCGCCTCGGCGATCCGGGTGCCCGTCGTTCTGCGCATGTCGGCGAACGTGCGCAGCCCCGAGGATCCGCTGTCGATGTATTCCTGTAGCTGGTCGGCCGTCGGCCTTCCTTCCATTGCGTCGTAGAGCGCATAGAAGCGATGGACGTCATCGATCTCGATGAATATCGCATCATGAGCATGAGGGGGCGCGGGTCGTGTCGCAGGCTCGGCCGAAGCCTGCATCGCGTGCCCGCATGCAACCAACATGATGGCTGCCACGCAAGCGGCCATCCTCCCGGCAATGCCGCAAGGCGTTGCAGGTGCCGGCTTCATGTCGGCCAGTCCACCCATTCGCCCGGCGCCAGTACCTGCACCGTGACGGACCGTTGGCGTGCGACGCGGCGCAGTTGGCCGACGGGATCGTCGACTTCGACGTACTCCTTCATTCCGGACACGCCGTAGTGGATCGGTACGATCAGCCGCGCGCCGAGGACGATGGCCGCGGCCACGGCCTGTTCCGGCGTCAGCACGCCGGGCTGGTCGCTGACGGGCTGGCGCCAGCCGAAGCGCGCACCATTGACCGGCAGGAAGGCGGCGTCGAACGGTCCGAACTGGCGGCCTATGCGCCACCAGTTCCCATGCCAGAGCGTGTCGCCGCCGTGGAAGATGCGTCGCCCGCCGGCCGCCACCACCCACGACGCCTGGGCATCACCATAACCGTCCGCCGCAGGCACCGGCGTGGCCGTGAAATCCCCCAGCAGCTGTGGCTCCCACAGTGGGCTGGGGCGTGCGCGTGCGCTGGCAGGCAGGGACAGCGGCGGGGTGCCCGCCGGATGTGCCAGCACGCCGCCGCGATGCAGCGCGGCAGCGACCGCCATGCCGTCGAAATGGTCCGGGTGGGCGTGGGTGACCAACACGCTGGTGTCGCCCACGGCATCGTCCACCGGCACCAGCCGGTCCGGGAGCGCATCGCCCCACGCCTCCGGGTTCACCAGTGGATCGATGAAGAGGGTCGATCCGGGCAACTGCAGGCGGATGCCCGCCCAGGCCAGGCGCTGGATGCGCAGCGTGGGACCTGGCGGCAACGCCCGCAGCACCCCGACCGGCAACAGGGCGGCCGCGGACGCGCCGGCGCAGCCTGCGAGGAATCGCCGGCGTCCTCCGCTGCGCGGATGCTCCTCCGTGATGCGGCTCATGCGGCCTCCGCCCGTGATGCGAGCGATGCATCCAGCGAAAAGATCGATTGCGCGACGATGGCCTGGAGGTTGTTGACGTGCCACTCGCGCTCGAACGCGGTGGGCACGACATGCGGCGCGAGGCAGTCCTCGATGCGGAGGGACGCGATGCGCCCCGCCACGTCCTCGGAAGGCGCCTGCCGGCGGATCCGAACCACGCTGTCCTGGATCCGCGACAGGTAGTGCAGGGCGTTGTCGAGCACGGATGCGTCGAATGCGCCGATGTGCCCGCCGACGACCCGGCTCCGTCCGAACTGGCGGATGCGGCCGATGGCGGCGCGCTGCAGCGCGGGGTCGGCCCTGGACAGGTAGACGATGTTGCCGACGATGTTGTCGCCGACGCAGACCAGGTCGGCGGTCGGTACGTCCACGCTGAAGTGGTCCATGGTCTTGCCGGGGTTGTACAGGAAGCGCAGCTGGTGCCGCCCCCAGCGCAGGGCCATGTTGTCGAGGACGAGATCCGGTTCCCGGTAGAACGCCGCGACCAGCCGGTTCTGCGACAGGAACGCATGGCGGAAATGCCGATGGGCCATGACCAGCGCGTCGGGGAACAGCAACAGTCCGGCGACGTGGTCGCTCATGAAATGGGTGGGCGCGATCATGCGCACGGTCTTGCCCATTTCATCGCAGAGCACGCGGCGCAGGCCCTCCGCGTCCTCCGCGCTGCCAAGCGAATCCACCAGCAGCGCGTGGTCGCCATCGATGAACGCGGTGGCCACCGATTCGAGGGCGTCGCCCACGAACATCATCACGTCGGAACACAGTTCTTCTACTCGCACGACGGTTGCCTCGGCCTGGAATGAGGGCATCGTCGCCACGGCGAAGCGCGGTGACAAACGAGTTGTTCTTGCTGTCGCATTAGAAAAACTTGTGCGATACGATGCCGCGACCCTGACCGCCCCGGATGCCCGTGAAGCCGCGCCGACCCGCTCCCCTCAACGCCCTGCGCACGTTCGAGGCCGCGGCGCGCCATCTCAGCTTCAACGCCGCGGCCAGGCAGCTCTTCGTGACGCCGGCGGCGGTCAGCCACCAGGTCAAGCACCTCGAAGCCTACCTGGGCGTCACGCTGTTCCAGCGCAAGCACCGTTCGGTGGCGCTGACCCCGGAAGGCCAGGCCCTGGCTGCGACGGTAGGCGAGCTGCTGGGACAGTTGGACGTGGCGATAGACCGCGCGATGTCGCACGAATCGGCGGAGTTGCGGGTGACGACGATGGAATCGTTCGCCGCGAAATGGCTGGCGCCGCGACTGCACCGCTTCCACCAGGCGTGGCCCGACATCCGGGTGCACATCGTCACCGGAGATGCGCATGCCGACTTCGCGCGCGAAGGCTTCGACATCGGCATCCGCTACGGGCCGGGAGGCTATGCGGGCGTGCGGGCGGAGCCGCTGATGGACGCACAGGTTTTTCCCGTCTGCGCGCCATCGCTGCTGGCCGATGCTTCGCGCCCGCTCGAACGCCCCGACGATCTTCGGCACCACACGCTGCTGCATGACGAAAGCTCGGCGGGCCGGCCGGGCGTGCCGGCATGGCCGGACTGGCTGGAGGCAGTCGGCGCCAGGGACGTGGACGCGCAGCGCGGGCCCATCTTCGCCAGCATCTACCTCGCGCAGGAAGCCGCCGTCGCAGGACATGGCATCGCGCTGGGTGTCGCACCGCTGGTGGAAGAGGATCTTCGCCAGGGCCGCCTCGTGAGGCCGTTCGCGCACGGCTCCGACAATGCATACCGGTTCTGGCTGGTCCGGAGCCAGGCCGAGCCCGCCGCGGGTACGGACGCGTTCTGCCGCTGGCTCTGGGAAGAAGCGTCCGGTGATCCGGCTTCAACGCGGCAAGCGGGCCGCTAGGGTTCTCTCCGCATTGGCCAGGTCGGCGATCGGCGAGAGGATCGAGGGGTCGAACTCCGACAGGGAGCCTCCTTCGGCGACGCGGCGCGGCCAGTCGGCATGGGCGAGGGCACCGCGGCCGAGCGACACGAGGCTTGCATGGTGCGACGCCACCATCTCGGTTGCCCGTTCCGGTGCATGCAGCGAGCCGTTGGCGATGACGGGGACGCGGGCCATCTCGGCGGCCAGTGCCGCCAGGCTGGCGTCCTGGCCGAAGGCGGGTTGCCAGGCCTCGAACTCGGTCGTGTGCACATAGTCGACCGGAAGCGCGCCCAGGTGCTCGAACAGTGCGCGTGCATCCTCCAGGCCATCCTCCCAGCGGTGGGTGAAATCGTTGACCTTGCCCTGCGAAATCCGCACGCCCAGCACCGGTGCGGCGCCGATACGCCGACGGACCGCCACCATGATCCGTTCCAGCAGCCGGATGCGGTTCGCGGTGCTGCCGCCATAGGCATCGTCGCGCCGGTTCGAGTAGCGGGTGAGGAACTGGTCGATCAGATAGCCGTTCGCGCCGTGGATCTCGACGCCGTCGAATCCGGCGGCGACGGCGCGCGCGGCGGCCGCGACGAAGCCGTCCACGACCTCGTCGATCCCGGCCTCGTCCAGCTGCGCGGGCGTGGCGTACTCGCCCTGGCCACGATAGAACCGCATCTGTTGCCCTTTCGGCTTGACGGGCGAGGGGCCGCGGGCGTGGTCGCGGAACCGGTTGCCCTGCGAGAGGGCACCGGCATGCATGAGCTGGGCGACGATCTTCGCGCCGCGTGCCTGGACCTGCCCGACGATCCCGGCCCAGGCCACCTGCTGCGCGTCGTCGGTCAATCCGGGCTGGAACAGGTAGCCCTGCGAGAACGCGCGATCGGTATAGATGCCCTCGCTGACCAGCAGCGCGAATCCGCCTTCGGCGAAGGCGGCGTAGTACCGGCCCATGTGCGCGGTCGCCACGCCCTCGGCCGATGCGCTGACGCGCGTCATCGGTGCGACGGCCAGGCGGTTGCGGAGCTCCATGCTTCCGATGCGGGTCGGTTCGAACAGCGCCGCGCGGCGGCGGCTTCCGGCGAAGTCGCGGTCCATGTCAGTCCTCCCCGGCGACGGCGATGGCCTCGATCTCGATCCTGACCGCCGGGTCGTACAGCGCCGACACCTGGGCGATCGTGTCGGCGGGGTAGGGGTCCGAGAAAAACTCGCGCCTGAGGGCAACGACGTCGCTGAAATCGGCCATGTCGGTCACGAAGATCGTCACCTTGACCACGCGGTCCAGGCCCGAGCCGCCGGCCTCCAGCGCGCGGCGCAGGTTCGCGAAGGCCTGGCGGCCCTGGGCCAGGAAGTCGCCCGGGACGATCTGGCCGGAGTCGTCATAGCCGGCCTGGCCGCTGACGAAAATCAGCCGGTCGACCCGGATGGCCTGGGACAGCAGGTAGGGGGCATAGGGGTCGGGCCGGGTGGTGACTTTGGCGCGCATGGTAGTCTCCTGCAGGTCGGGTCTGAAGATGAGTGGATCTCATCTTTCTGGATCGGACCTACTTTGCCGTTTCGCTCAAGTACGCGACAAACGATGGTTTCTCCCCTGATGAGTGAATCTGAATCACCTATATCGGGATCGCGCAGAAGGCTCCCGCTGTCGGCATTGCGCGCCTTCGAATCGGCGGCCCGGTTGGGCAGTTTCCGGAAGGCGGCCGAGGAACTGGGCGTGACGCCCACGGCGATCAGCCACCAGGTCCGCGGCCTCGAATCACTGATCGAGACGCCACTGTTCACGCGACACGTGAGACGGGTCGTGCTAACGGAAGCGGGAACCGGACTGCTCCCGGTGCTGCGCCAGGGCTTCGACGCATTTGAAGAAGCGTTGCGGTCGGCAGCCCTTCGAAGGGGGAATCGAGCGGTGGTCACCATCGGCGCCACGAGCGCCTTCATGGCCAGGTGGTTGGTGCCACGGTTGGCGCTTTTCCGCCAGGCCGAGCCGTCGATCGATCTGCAACTCGCCGCTTCCAACGGTGTGGCTTCCGTGGCGCACGGAGAAGTGGACATCGCGATTCGCTACGGCGGCGGCGTCTACCCCGGTCATGAGGTGGAACTCCTGTGGTCTGACACCTTCGCGCCGGTATGCCACCCGTTGCTGGGCGTCCGCGGCATCGCAGGGATCGGGGAAGCCGCGCTTGTCGCCTTTTCCTGGAAGCGGCCAGCGCCGCAGAACCCCACATGGGAGCGATGGAGCAAGAAGGCAGGGGTGCGGCTACCCGCCGATACCCGTTTCCTGCATTTCAGCGATGAGACACACGCGATACAGGCCGTGATCGCAGGGCAGGGAATCGGCCTGCTCAGCACGCTGCTGGTAGAGCCGGAGCTTTCGTCCGGTTCCCTTGTGGAAAGCTTCGGGCCCCGGATGGACGCACACGGGTACTACCTGCTCACCCGACAAGGGCAGGCGCGCGCGGCCGTCGATGCCGTGGCCACATGGATACGGCAGCAGTTCCTTGTCGATCCCGCGTAGACGGAGATTCCATCACTCCCGGTTCGATGACTGGTGATGCCGGCATGGGTGAACCGTCTGGAAGCGATGGCACCGGCGCCGGTTGACATATTTCCATGATTCTGGAAATATCGAATCATGAAGACCGTTGTTGCGCTTGCCGCTCTCGGAGCGCTCGGCCATGAGACACGTCTGGCCGCGTTCCGTACTTTGATCAAGGCCGGCCCCGACGGGATGGCCGTCGGTGAGCTGCGCGAGCATCTCGACCTGCCGCCCGCCACGCTGACCGCGCATCTCAACGTGCTGCGCGCAGCAACCCTGATTCGCGACCAGCGCGAGGGGCGGGTGATCCGCGTCCGCGCCAACTACCAGCAAATGAGTTCCCTGATCGCCTACTTGACCGAGAACTGTTGCGCTGGCGCAGCGGAATGCGGTCCGGGCAGGGCGTGTACACCGAAGTAGACCGGAGCCCAGGAATGAATCGCTTCCATATCCATCTCAACGTCACCGATCTCGACAACAGCATCCAGTTCTATTCAGGGTTGTTCGCCACCCCGCCCACGGTGGCCAAGCCCGACTACGCCAAGTGGATGCTCGACGATCCACAACTGAACTTCGCGATTTCGACCACGGGGCGCGTCCCCGGTATCGATCATCTCGGCTTTCAGGTCGAGGGCACCGACGGTTTGGCCGCCATGGTGCGGCGCCTCGATGCGGCGGGCACGCGCGTCGTGCCCGAGGACGCGACCATCTGCTGCTACGCGCAGTCGGACAAGCTGTGGACGGAAGACCCGCAAGGCGTGCGCTGGGAGACTTTCCACACCACGGGCGAGGCCACGACCTACTTTGCGGGCGAGGCAGCCTGTGCCCTGGATGGCAAGGCCTGCAGTCCCGACACTCTCCCGGCATCGGGCCAGACTGCAGCCGCTTCGTGCTGCACGACGGCGTCAGGTTGCTGCTAATTCCCGGGGGATTGCCATGGAGTCAACGATCAGAAGCCTGGAGGAATCCTTGCGCAATGCCATGCTGACAAGCGATGTGGCCGCTCTGGATTCCCTGCTTGCAGACGAACTGGTATTCGTGGGCCCCTCTGGTGATGTGTTCAGCAAAGAGGGCGACCTGGAACTTCACCGTTCCGGGCGACAGAAGTTGACCAGGGCCGAGTGGCGATCTGTGGCGATAGCCATGCACGGGCAGTCGGCCGTAACCGTGGTGACGGCGAACCTCGCTGGCACTTTCGAAGGGACCGCGTTCTCGGGCGACTTCCGGTACTGCCGCTTCTGGGCGGTAACAGACCTTGGCTGGAGGGTGGTCGGAGGGTCGGTCTCTGTGCTGGGAGAGAACAGTGCGGTGCCCAAGTAACCGCAAGTCAGCGACAAATGGCAAGCAGGCAATTCGGTATCGGTATACCTGTGACTTCCCGAAACTGTGCCGTAAAACTGTGACTTGGCCGGAACGGGTTGCAAAAGTCACAGCTTTACCAAGCCCGGTTGTATCATGCGGGCAAAGGCCGGATCACTAATCTGGTGAGCAGCGTAATCCGCCCAAGCTATTGATTTGCATTGGAATCAACCACAAACCTAACATCAGCCTGCAATTGCGTCCGTCAGTAATTCTGTGAGTTTCCCTGCTTCTCCAGTGAAAGTGTGAGTTTCCATTATTCGCCGCCAAGTGCCGGTGGAACCGCGAAGTTCTAGGACCCGGCCCATTCGGACAGGCCGAATCTGTCCTGAGTCAGCTTCTCCATTTCCTTGAGCGTCCTGAACGGCGCGTCGAGTGAGGGCACGTGAAAGAAAGCTGGCAGCTCCCAATTACCCAAGAGAATCCGCGTGCCGACGAGCATTTCGAAATCCTGAGCTACAGCCCGAAGGAGTGGTAGCTGAAGCAGCTTCTCCATCGCAAGCGCAAATGCGTCGCAATGAATCGTGTGAAGCACGCCTTGGTCTGTAGTGAAGGTTTCGGCGACCAGGCCAGCCAGGAGGCTGATCGTGTCGGGCGTTGGCTGGAGGGTGAGTGGGAGGAGAGATTCACTGTATGCAGTCTTCTGCTCTTCGAGTGTCCGCGTAGCTAGACGAGCCTGTTCCTCAGGCTCAAGAAAAGGGGCAAGTTCTGGGGGGCTGGGATTGCACAGGCCGAGGCGCTGTTTGAGCTGCAGAAGGCCCATTCTCAGGTCTTCCAGCCTCGGCAGAGTCGGCCTGGCCAGGTCCCAAAACGGCGCGTAGAACCAGTCTGATGACCCGGGAGCAATAGCTTCGCCGCGTGCGACCAGGTCCAGGGGAGCTTCCAAGTAGCTAATCGGCTGACGGTCCGATTGCCTCGATGAGAATCCAGAGCGCCGTCGCTTAAGGAAGGTCTGAACAACTCGACCCAGCTGGGCGACAATAGCGCACCACAACGAGGTTGACGTTCGATGCAGCTGACGTTCGGTGATGCCGAGGGCCTGGGCAAGCGCAAGCGGACCCGCAAGGAGATCTTCCTGGCGGAGATGGAGCAGGTGGTGCCGTGGTCGGCGCTGCTGAAGCTGATCGAGCCGCACTATCCGAAGATGGGTCGTCCCGGCCGCCAGCCCTATCCGATCGCGACGATCTGGGTCTCGGTGAAACGGGACTTCTTCATGGAACCTCCTGGCTGGGGGAACATGCCAGAAAGTTCTACTTATGGGGTGTCTGCGGATCGGGGAAGCTTACGCTGGAGCCGCGGCTGAAGCATCTTGTCCGCCTGCGGGCATCGCAGATCAATGGCTGCGCCTATTGCGTCAAGTTGCACACGCGCGAGGCACGCGCCCATGGGGAATCCGACGAGCGGCTCGACCAACTCGTCGTGTGGCGGAGCGTCGAGGTGTTCAGTGCGCCTGAAAGGGCGGCGTTGGCATGGACCGAAGTCCTCACGACGCTGGCTCGCCAGGACATGAACTCCGGCCTGCGCACGGAGCTCGGCGATCACTTCTCCGAACAAGAAATCGCGGTGCTCGGCGCGGAGATCGCGATGATCAATCTCTGGAACCGGATCGCCATTTCGAACCACTAGAACACTACGCCGCCGGACAGGCAGCGGCCGGGGCTTCGATCGTCAAGCCGGCGCGTGACACTTTCCGGGGTGGATACGCGGGATCTTACGGCCAAAACCTTGGACAAACGGAACTTGGACAATCGCGACGAGTGAATGGGAAGTTAGATTCGCCGACCAGCCATGGTTCGCGACATCGCGTCCAGGAAAGCCTGAACGTTGGCGCTTCCGGCTAGTGCAGCTGAGAAAATGAGCTGCACAGGAATCGAAGGCGGCTCGCTGACGGGCAGTACACGTCGCAATTTGCCTTCATCGATCGCAGCCACGGCCTGATACGAAAGCACCCGTGTTATTCCGAGGCCGGCAATCGCGGAGTCTATTGCTGCATCAGCGCTGTTGACTCGGAACCTCGGCGAAGGCGTCAGCACTTGCTTTCCGTCGGCCCCAAAACGCCATTCGGTGGTACGGCTGACACCTTCGAACGCGATCAGATCGTGGGCCAAGAGTTCGCCCACCGAGTCAGGGGACCCACGACGCCGAAGGTAGTCCGGAGACGCCACCAGTACTTGCCTTGTTTCCCCTAGGCGGCGCGCCCGAAGCGCGCTGTCGCTCAGGTCGCCAATCCGCAGCGCCACGTCAATGCCTTCCTCCACGAGGTTTACGAAGCGGTCCATCAGCAACAGTCGGACGCGGAGGCGGGGGTGCTGCTTGAGCAGCATCGTCAGCACCGGGGCAACGTAAAGGCGACCGAAAACCACTGGGGCGGTGACCGAGATGAGGCCTTGGGGTTCGACATCGCCTCCTTGCAGGAGACGTTCTCCCTGCGCCAGTTCATCCAACGCGCGCCGGCACCGCTGGAGGTAAAGCTCGCCCGCTTCGGTCAGTCGCACGGCCCGGGTGGAACGTCTGAGCAACAACACGCCCAGCCGCGATTCCAGCCCGGCGATGGCGCGCGTCACGGCCTGCGGGGACACGCCAAGTTGTCTTGCGGCACCTGCGAATGAGCCCAACTCAGCTATTGCGCTGAAGGCGGCCAGGGCGTCGAGTCGGTCCATTCTTTCACCCAGGGGAATAATGAAATCCAGATCGAGGGGATTATGTACTGAAACGGCGGACACCAGAATGGGGCCGTCGGAGAACACCGGTGGCGCCGCCCGAATCAGGGCTGCGCGCCGGGATGCCGATGACGTTCCCTCGCAACGCATCAGACGCCTTTTCTTCCTGGCCCCCACGCCCTGCCACTTCGGAGACTACCCAATGACCAACCCCGCCCGCTCTCAGAAACTCGCCGAGTCCGCGCTTGCGGCCAGCGCGCGAGCCAGCATCCGCTACCGCACCTTGCGGATCGATGGCCAGGACATCTTCTTTCGGGACGCCGGTCCCGAGGGAGCGCCGGCCCTGTTGCTTCTCCACGGATTCCCGAGCTCGTCGCACCAGTACCGGAACCTGATTGCGGACCTTGCCGATCGCTACCGCGTCATCGCGCCCGACTACCCCGGCTTCGGCCACAGCGCAATGCCGGATCGGTCGGCCTTCGCTTATACGTTCGACAATTTTGCCTCGATCGTCGGCAAGCTGACCGAAGCGTTGGGCCTCGGGCAGTACGCACTGTACGTTTTTGATTACGGCGCCCCCGTCGGCTTCCGCCTGGCGACCAAGAACCCGGAACGCATCAGCGCCCTCATTGTGCAGAACGGCAATGCCTACGACGAAGGCATCGGCGATTTCTGGGAGCCGATCAAGGCCTACTGGGCCACCCATGCCCAACCTGAGCGCGAAGCCATCCGGTGGCTGACGTCGATCAAGGCGACCACTTGGCAGTACACCAATGGGGTGGACGACACGGCGAAAGTGAGCCCGGATGGCTACACCAGCGACCAGGCCTTCATGGACCGCCCCGGCAATGCCGACATCCAGCTCGACATTTTCTACGACTACCGAACCAACCTCCCGCTCTATCCGCAGTGGCAGGCCTATCTCCGGGAGCGGCGCCCGCCGACGCTCGTGCTTTGGGGCCGCAATGACGAGATCTTCGTCGCCGCCGGCGCCGCGCCTTACCAGCGCGACAATCCGGAAGCAGAAGTGCACCTCCTGGACACTGGACACTTCGCACTAGAAACGCATGGAGCGGAGATCGCCACCCTGATCCGCGACTTCCTGGCCGGAAAGGTGGGATGAACGATCCACGCCGCCGGGCGCCGTTGCGCCCGGCGGCAGAGTCAAGCGGAGAGCGGCATGCATCGTTTCGTTCTGTTGTTGATCGTCGTCGGGACCCTGCAGGCGGCCCTCGTTTTGCTTGCGCGTCTCGGGGCTGGGGCAGGGATGTCCATTCTGGCGGCAGCGATCGTGTCGACACTGGGGGCTGGCATGGTCATAGGGCTGGCTTCACTGGGTCGATCGCGCGAGAGGAGGACGGCAAACGCAGGATCACTAGTGTTCCTCGGCGGTGCGGGCACGGTCAGCTACGCCTTTCCCAATGCACTGGTTTTCGCAACGGCGGAGAAGCTGGGCCCAGCGCATGCGGCCATGCTCTACGCCTTCGTGCCGGGACTGACGTATCTGATCGCCTTGCTCGCTGATCTTGAGCGGAGTTCGCCGAGGCGTCTGACCGGCCTGCTGCTCGGATTCACCGGCGCCACAGTGATCTTGTCCACTCGATTCGACCTGGCAACGCCTACGGAGTCGCTTTGGCTACTGATCTCGCTTGCAGCGCCTGCATCGGTGGCGGCCGGCAACGTCATTCGTTCGCGTTTCTGGCCCCAAGGCGCAAGTGTCATGGATATCGCCCCTGGTCTTCTCTTGTCGGCTGGACTGGTGCTGCTGGCCGTTGCTGCCCTTGCACCGGGCCAGAGCCTTGCTTGGCCAACCCATTGGGGCGGCCCCTTGGCGCTGCTGGCGACGGCCTCTCTCTTCTATGTCCTCTATTTCAACCTTCAACAGGCGGCTGGTGCCGTCTACCTGAGCCAGATAGGTTACGTCGCGGCGGCAGCGGGCCTGGCATTCGGCGTGACCCTGTTCGACGAGCAAGTAGCGGCGCCCATGTTCGCCGGGATTGCGCTCGTGGTTCTCGGTGTAGTTCTGGTTACGCCCCATCCGGGCGAGACTGGCCAAACCGCAGTAGCCCGGGGCATTCACAGTTGAAGGAGGGTACGAGATGAGCCGACGCTTCGCTGACCTGATGTTTACGCCGGCGGTTCGTGGCGTTCAGTCCGAACAGGGGTCCCGCCAGGCCTACGAAAGATTCGACGCGCCCGATAGCCCGGCACTCGACAGATTCAGCTTCCGCGAGTCCGAGTTCATTGCGACACGGGACAGTCTTTACCTGGCCAGCGTCTCGGAAACCGGTTGGCCCTACGTGCAGCACCGGGGAGGGCCGCCAGGATTCATCAAGGTCCTGGACGAACAAACGCTAGGGCTGGCGGATTATCGGGGCAATCGTCAATACGTTTCGGTTGGAAATGTCCGCGGTGACGATCGAGTCTCCTTGATACTGGTGGACTACGTGCAGAGACGCCGATTGAAGATTGTTGGGCGGATGCGTGTGATTGACCGCACTGATTCCGATCGGATGGACCTCTTGCGGGATCAGTACCACGCCGAAGTTGAACGAGGACTAATCATCACCTTGGAAGGCTTCGACTGGAACTGTCCACAGCACATCACTCCCCGATACACAGAGGCGGAATTGATCACCAGACTGGCCCCGGTTTACGAACACATCGCAAGTCTTGAGCGTCAGAACGCCGCGCTGCTTGCAAAAATCACCGATATGGAACTGAGGGGTATGAATAGATGATCACGCTGTACGGTTTCCCGCGATCTGGAAACACGCTTAAGGTTCGCATCGCGCTTTGTCTCCTCTCCCTGCCGTTTGAGGAAAGCATGCCGAGCCATGGTGAGCACAAGCGTCCGCCTTTCACCGAACTCAATCCACTTGGCCAGGTGCCGGTGCTGGTCGATGACGGCGTGATATTGCGCGACAGCCAGGCGATCCTGGTCTACTTGGCAGCCGCCTATCGGCCAGGTGAATGGGATGGAGTAGCTCCCGCCGAGCGGGGATCTATTGCTCAGTGGATGTCCTTCGCCGCTAACGAATTGCAGCACGGGCCCAACGCCCTGCGGCGTATAGTCCAGTTCGATGCGCCGCTTGACAAAAGAGTCGCCTCGAACGCTACCGATCAGGCCTTGGAAATTCTTGAAAGGCATCTGAGTTCACGGCTATGGCTGGAATCCGGGCGGATGACAATCGCGGATATGGCGTGCGCACCTTACGTGGCATTGGCGCCGCAGGGTGGAGTCAATCTTGAGCCGTTCGCGGCCATACGCTCGTGGCTTGGCCGTATCGAAGCGGCATCAAACTTTCCTTCGCATCCGGATTGGACCCGACAACCGATCGCCGATTCGCCCGCACCACCACCCGCATGATCTGCACCGGCAACAGCGATTAAGGCACGTTATCGGGGATAGGCACGAGAGCCCCGCCGGGCAGGCTGACGTTCGGCGATGCTCCTTCAGAAGCGACACTGTGCCGTCAGGCTCAAGTGCCGAAGTGGAGTTCCCAAACTCGGAGAAACCTGCAGCAAACACCGGGTAGAACGTCTGATGCGGGAGAATGGCCTGCGAGCATTGCATGGTTATCGGACCCGGCACATTCCAATGGCCAAACCGCCGGCATTGATTCCCAACTTGCTGCAACGCCAATTCACAGCGTCGCATCCGAACGAGGTCTGGGTTACGGACATTACCTACATTCGGACCTGGCAAGGCTGGCTCTATTTGGCTGTCGTCGTGGATCTGTTCTCTCGCAAAGTTGTTGGCTGTGCCACCAAGCCGACAATTCGCCGCGAGCTGGCTCTGGAAGCCGTTGATAAGGCTATCAGGCGAAGGCGACCTCGCAAGAGGTTGATCCACTCGGATCAGGGAGCCCAGTACGGCAGTGATGCGTGGCGGCGCTACTGCAAAGCGAACGACCTCGAGCCAAGCATGAGCAGACGAGGAAACTGCTGGGACAACGCGGTAGCGGAATCATTCTTCGGAAGATTGAAGAAGGAGCGGATCAAGAAGCGCATCTACAACAACCGCGAAGTCGCGATCCTGGACATATCCGATTACATCGACGGTTTCTACAATCCAACACGCCGTCAAAGCCATCTCGGCGGCGTCAGTCCTGATGAATTCGAGGCAGCGCATCGAACCCGCCGGTCACGTGTCCACTAAACTCTGGGAACTCCAATCCATCTGTTCGAGGTTGATCTGATGGATGGTGTCGGCGTCGTGGAGTGTCGCCTCACTGCATGACGGTTGCCAGCCGCTGGCCTCGAACAGTTCCACAGCCGTCTCCGGTCGCACGTCAAGCAATTCGGCGATGGCCTTCTCCCTGTCCCGGGCGCGGGCTACGTAGGCATGGGCGATCCGATACCCGACCCAGTAGCCGAGGTCGCCGCGACGATCGTCGTCACCGGGGCCGTTGTAGAGCCATCGAGAAAGGTCCGTTTCGTCACTGTCGGCGAGGAACTCGCTCTCCAGTGCGCACTCGCGGCCGTGTGTCCATGCCCGCAGGTGGGCATTGGCCACCTGGCCGGAGATCAGTTCGCCAACGTACTCGGCTCCGCCCTCAAGTAACGTCTGATACAGCAGGGTCGGTTCGGCCATTTCGACCGCGGCGCCATGCTGCTGCACGTGGACGAACTCATGTGCGATCAGGTGCACGAAGCGATCGCCCACGCTAGCTTGCATCCAGTCGGCGTTACATAGGGTTTCCAGCCCGATCACCACCCCAGCCGGGGTAGTGACTCCTCCTGTGTTACCACGACCGACCAGGATGGTGACCGGTGGAAAGCGCGCCATCGGCAGCGTCGCCTCAAGCTTGCCCAGCGCGTCGACTACCCGCTCGCGTATCTCCGACATGGCTGCAGCACAGGAGCGCGCATGTTCGTACAACGCAGGATTCTTGACGATAGCCTCTGCCAAACGCTCCATCGAGCCGATGCGCATCGCGGTGAATTCCTTCAACGCGTCGCTCCCTGCGTCCAGATAGTCGCGCTGCAGCGCGTCTGCGCTCGGGCGACCATTGGCGGTGTCGAGCACTCGAAAGAAGCGGGTGACATCTTCGGTGCGTACATCGGCCGGGGTCGCGCCCGGCTCGCCCGCGAAGCTGCCGGCCGACAGGGTCCCCAGAAGCAACGCCACCAAGACACACGGCATCGCCCTCCAGAGAGAGCAGACGGCGGGCTGCCCGGCAGCCGGCTCCTCGCCCCGGACTTTATGTGAATCAGCTTCTCTGCTTTCCTGACGGAAGGCATAAGCCTCGTTCGCCGCGAAGGTGACGTGCGATAGAGGCCGGATTTCCGGCCAGTGAGCTTCTCGATAACGACGAATGAATGTCATGGGGTGGGATCCTTTCGGAGGCTGCATGTATGTAATGACCCAGCGGTTTCTGCACAGGTCAGGCTGCTAAAGCATACGCCTCAGAGGGTGTTTCCATGCCCAGCGCCTGGTGAGGGCGCCGGTGGTTTTAGAACTGGATCCAGTCGCCGATCACGCGGCTGGCGTGCTGCTGGCTTTCGAAGCGGTGGCGATGCGCATACTGCTCCTTCAGGTTGCGGATGACCCGCTCGATCATCCCGTTCTGCTGCGGACAGTGCGGGGGGGGTGACCCACAGCTGGTCCGGACGGTCGGCATGGAACTGCCGGTTCACCCGGTCCAGCGGGCACGACCGCACCGGGCCCGGGAACGTGGTGCGTACCGGCTTGCCGCGAATCACCCCGGCAATCCTCAACTTGCGCATCAGCCGCTCCACGGTGCTGCGGGCCACGTCCCACTGCTCCCGCTGCATCTGCCTCCAGACCTTGCGGACGCCATAGACGCGCTCGTTTCAATGAACCCCGTCATGGCTTGAACCGGCGGTCGAGCTCCGCCTGGGCAAAATGCGTTGGGCGATCGGGGCAGCAGCAGGATGCAGCGCCGCCGTTCGGGATGGCAGGATTCTGGTGGAACCCGTGCTGCAGGCTCCACGAGGGGATTGTCAGGGCAACGACATGCCCGGGCGCCAACCGCTTTCGCGAAGGAACGCTTCCGGATCGTCCATCTCCAGGATCCGCGCCAACGCCGCGCGCTTGTCGTCGGCGCCCGTGTAGTGCGCCTTGACGATGCGATAGCCGACCCAGTAGCCGAGATCATACGGTTCATCGGAGCCTGCCTCGTAGTCCCACATCCAGGACGTCAGGTCGGTTCCGTGCATGTCGTCCACGAAGGCCGTTTCGATCTCCAGTTCGCGTCCACGAGTCCATTCCGCGTGGCGCGCATTGCCCACGCCGCCGGAGACCAGCTCGGTTACGAACTCGGCCGCGCCCTCCATCAGTGACATGCGCAGCAGTGTCGGCGACGTGCCGTCGGCCTCGTCTACTTCGCGTGCCATCGGCTGCTGGGTGTGCACGTACTCGTGCACAATCACGTAGACGAAGCGGTCTTCGGGATCCGGGTTCATGAAGTCGGCGGCGCAAAGCGCTTCCAAGCCGATGGTCGCCCCGTCGGTGTCCGCGATCCCCACCGGCCGACCGCGCCCCACCACAATCGCCACCGGCGGGTACTCCGCCCTGGGATACAGGTCGGACAGGGTCTTGAGCGCCGCCGTCAGCCGTCGTTCAACCGCCGGCAGTACCGCCAGGCATTGCCGCGCGTTCTCGTACATCGCCGGATCGGCTGCAATCCGCTCGGCGATGCGCTCACCGGTGACCCGGCGCAGCCGCGCGAACTCCTTGAGGCTGTGGCTGCCGTGTGCCAGGTACTGGTCCAGCTGCTCCACGTCCGGTCGACCGCCGGCAGCATCGTAGAGCGCATAGAAGCGCGCGACATCATCGGTTCGAATTTCGGGTGTCACGGCCATGGCCCGTGGCATGAAAGCCATGGCGAACGCCAGCGCGAGCACGATTCTGGTCATGGTCATCTCCTCGGGTTCCAGCACCATTTCAACCCCGTGCCGTCAGTGCTCAGGGGCGGCGTCCGGGAGCACGGCTTCCAGCACCGTGCGCTCCCGCGGATTGAAGATTATACGAGCGCCAATGAGGTGGTGCGCCGCACCCTGCGGGCACTGACGGTCCGGGGCTTCGGCAGTACGTAGGTGATCCGCCGACGGCGCCACCTCGGCGGCCAGTAGCGGCCAGGGCGGCGTAGTGCGTGGAGCGAGGGGAGTCACGCTTGCTCTATCAGAACCCGCCGATGAGGCGGCTGGTTCCAGTGTTCCGTGTACTATCGTGTTGGCCGCAGTCAGCGCAGGCACGACACCCATGCAACGGATCGACGCCTGCGCGACCCACCGAGTGAAGAGGTCGAGACAAGACATGCCGGAAGATGCAACTCGGGAACAAGCGCCGGATCCAGTACAGGGGCGGGCGCGACGCCTGTTCTCCAGCCATCGTCTGTTCGAGGTCATGATCGCGTTCGGCGTGCTGTTGATCTCCACCGTCTCGGTGTTCGTGGCGTACAACGCCAACCGGACCCAGGAACGGATACTGGCGGCCAGCGTCTGGCCCGCCCTGGTATTCGGTACGAGTAATGCCTCGACCGAGGGCGGCAAGCAGATATCACTTGACCTGCTGAACCGTGGAGTCGGGCCGGCACGTATCCGCTGGGCCGAAGTGCTGTACGAGGGCAAACCCGTCTCCGGCCCTTCTTCATTGCTGGCTGCATGCTGTGGTGGAGCGGAGGCGGAGCAAGGGCTGCTGGTAATGAACAGCGGCATCCAGCGGCGCGTGGTGGGGGCCAACGAATGGATTCAGGTGATGCGAGTGCAGCCAATGGATGCGCCGATGCCGGCGTACGAGAAGCTTGACGATGCGTTGAGCAGGATCCGTGCCCGGCTGTGCTACTGCTCCGTCCTGGACGAATGCTGGCTGTTGGAGAGCGAACGGCCGGAGCCTGCCGCGGTGCGGACATGCCCGGCTGCCCCAGAGGTGCTGTGGGAAAGCAATTCTTGAGTGCGGCGGGCAGGACGCTTGCTCACCGGAATGACAGCGTGAGCACACGAAGCGCTTCACGTGATCGATGGTCACGGAGCGTGGTGTAGAGCATCACATCCTGCAGGGGAATCGATGGCAGGGAGAGGCTTTTGCCAATGTCGATCGTGCCGGATGGCGCGGCGCGGCGCGCCAGCACCGCCACGGCCAATCCGCCGGCTGCAGCAGCGCCGAGGATCGCGGCGCCTTTGCCGACGAATACTTCATTCCATTCGATTCCGGCCCTGTCGAGCGCACGAACCGCCACCGCTCTGATGCGGCACGATTCGCCTTGCGTTGCGAGCGGCAGGGGGCGGTGGACATGGGGTTCCCAGCCAACGGCCGCGAACCAGGAGAATGTCTCGGCGAAGGCCGCCCGGCCCTGCTTGCGGCGGCCCTCCGGACGCAATGCCAGCACTGCATCGAGTTCACCCTGCTCGTAGGCCTGCATCAGCTCGCGCGTGCCGGCCACGTGCATCTCGACCAGAAGGCCGGGGTCGTGATCCCGGATGCGCCGCAACAACGACGGCAATTCGCCGCCAACCAGCAAATGACTGATACCGATCGCCAGCTGGCGCCGCTCGACCTCGAACGCAGCGGCCGCGCGGTCGTGGGTCGAAACCAGCTCTCGTGCAATCCCGAGAAACGTCAGCCCTTCGGCGGACAGTCGCACGTGTCGAGGCGTGCGCTCGAGCAGGCGCCGGCCCAATTGCTCCTCCAGCCGGCGCAGCTTGAGGCTGACCGCGGGCTGGGTGGTTCCCAGCACGTCGGCGGCACGGGTGAAACTCTCCAGGTCGGCGGCCAGCACGAACGCCTTGACCGCATCGATATCCATCGCCTTCATTCGCTACGATTCGAATTCTAGATGATAGATATATTTATAGATGCGTTCCAATCATGATGCAATCGACCTAGGCTGGGCTCCCTTGCCCGTTGCCACTGGAGACCCGCCATGAAACCCATGATCGGTGTGATGTTCACGATGCTCGCAGGACTCGCCACACGTGACATGCCTGGTCCCCACGACGAGTTCCCACTGCACGGTACCTGGTCCCTGGTGGCCGCGGACAAGATCCTGCCCGGTGGGGAGCTGGAGCGAGACTATGGCGAGAACCCCAAGGGCAGACTGATCGTCGACCCCCAGGGCAGATACTCGCTGCAGATCCTCAGATCCGAGCGTCTGCGTTTTGCTACCGACAACAAGGCCGACGGTAGCGCCGATGAATTCGAGTCCGCGGTGATTGGCAGCAGCACCCACTACGGCACGGTCACGATAGACCAGAGGGTGGGGGAGCTCGTCTTCTCGATCGAGGGCTCATCCTTCCCGAATTGGGAAGGCACCGTGCAACGACGCCAGTACAGGCTGGAGCGCGAGGAGTTGAGCTACCGGGTGCCGCCACGGGCGGACGGCAGCATCCCGATCTCGGTCTGGCGACGGGTCGATTGAGTGCCCGCGCGACGGGAATCTTCCGTTTCCGGAATCAGGACAAGGGGACAACATGCCGCATTTCATAGTTGATTGTTCGCAAGGTGTTCTGCAACAGCGCAGTGAGGAAGAAGTCCTTGCAAGACTGCATCACGCCGTGAACTCCACGGGACTGTTCGATGAATCCGATATCAAGGTCAGGGTCAATCCTTTCCGGGTCCACGCCGTCGGCGGGGGAAGGGAGGACTTCATCCACGTTTTCTCGCACATCATGCAGGGACGAAGCATCGAGCAGCGCGCAAGTCTATCGAAGAGGATCGTCAGCGAGCTGACTGACATGTTTCCAACCATTCATCGAATCGCCACGAATGTCGCAGAGTTCGAGAAAGCGACCTATCTCAACCGGGAAATGCTGTAGCTCGAACCAGGAAGGCCAACGATGACATCCAGGCATATCGCCAACCATCGCATCGTGCTCGCCGCACATCCCCGTGGCCTGCCCACGCTCCGTGATTTCCGCCTGGAAACAACGTCCGTTCCTTTGCCCGGCGAGGGCGAGGTGCTGCTGCGCACGCTCTATCTTTCGCTCGACCCCTACATGCGCAACCTGATGGACGAGGTCGGCCCCGGTTACGCGCAGCCGATTGCGCCGGGCCAGCCGATGGTGGGCGGTACGGTCGGTCGCGTGATCGCCTCGCACCATCCCGGTTTCAGCGAAGGGCAGATCGTGCTCGCCGACGGGGCCTGGCAGGACCATGTGCTGGCGGACGGTGCCAACCTGCTGCCGCTGGACGGCCTGGCACGCCCCTCGCTGGCGCTCGGCGGACTCGGCATGCCCGGCTTCACCGCCTACGTGGGCCTGTTGGACATCGGCCAGCCGCAGCCTGGCGAAACCGTGGTCGTGGCAGCGGCTACCGGTGCGGTTGGTTCGGTCGTGGGACAGTTGGCCAGGCTGAAGGGTGCTCGTGCAGTGGGTATCGCCGGCGGCGACGACAAGTGCCGGCATGCGGTGGAGAAGCTGGGCTTCCACGACTGCCTGGACCGGCGCGAACCGGGCCTGGCTGAACGTCTGGCGGCCGCGTGTCCGGACGGGGTCGACGTCTACTTCGAGAACGTAGGCGGTGACGTACTCGACGCCGTTCTCCCGTTGCTGAACCTTGGCGCACGTGTGCCTGTCTGCGGCTACATCGCACACTACAACGAGGTTGCTGGTGTCGGCGGCCGCGACCTGCGCCCCGGACTACTTGCGGCCGTGCTGCAAAAGCGCGTGCGCATGCAGGGCTTCATCATCCTGGACCACTATGCCACCCGGCATGGCCGGTTCCGGGAGGAAATGGGTCGATGGGTGGAACGTGGAGACGTCGTCCTGCACGAGGACATCGTCGACGGGTTGGAACAGGCGCCGGCCGCCTTCATCGGCATGCTGGAAGGTCGCAACCTGGGCAAGGTAGTCGTCCGCGTCGCGGACGAATGAACCCTGGCCAGGGCGGGCGCGGGGGAACCGCGGTATCGCAGCGCAAGCCCCCAGTGGTGGATCCGCAGAGGCAGATCACGGCCCGCCCGGTGCGGGAGCGGGAGCCAGCGTCCTGCGAAAGAACGCCACCGCATCCGCGTTGACCTGCGCGTGCACCGCAGCGCGGTCCACGCCAGGGGGATCGCCACAGATCTCCGGCACCGCCTCGGCCAGCGCCGGCGCGCACGGCGCGAGGAACACCCAGTGGTCCGCGCCGGGCACTTCGCGGACCTCCACTGTCGAACGGATCAGCGGCGCCAAGTGCAGTGCGTGTTCCGCCGGAATCAGCCGGCGATCCTTGGTGCCGTAGTAGAGGAACACAGGACGGTCGATCGAAGTGGCGCCCTCGCGATCGAACATCACGCTCGACGGCGCCATCGTGAACGCCGCCCGGATCCTCGGATCGGCGGTCTCTCCCCACCGGGTGCGGGCGCCGTCCAGGCTGGCCGCATGCGCGAGGAACCCCTTCATGCCGTCGCCGTCGCCGTCGCCGTCGATGTCGCTGCGTGCGCCCAGCTGTTCGATGAAGCTGCACGTATCGCGATCCTGCGGCTGGCGCTCGCAGTAGCCGGCGTAGCGGTCGAAGCGCGGCACCGCGCCCACCAGCAGCAGGCTGGTGTAGCCGCCGTCGGAGAAGCCGGCGACGCCGATGCGTCCAGGATCGATCAACGGCGCCCAGTGCGGGTCGTCCAGCAGTGTCGATACCAGTGCCTGGATCTGTAGCGGCCGCCCGAACAGCACCTCCGCGGTGCCGGCGCCGCTTGAGTCGCGCGGATTGTCGCGCGCGTGGGTCAGCGTGGCGACGACGAAGCCGGCGCGCGCCAGGTGCGTGGCCAGGTCGTGGTGGCCAAGGTTCTCGCCACCCTGACCGTGCGAGATCACCACCAGCGGCTTCGCGCCCGGCTCCGCCGGCGCATCGGGGGTCGCGTCGACCAGGTGCAGCGCGATCGCCACCGGGCTGTCGACGGGCTGCGGTGACGGATAGAACACATATCCCGGCATCGTACCGCCGGCGACGGGATCGACGACCTGGATCGGCTTGATGCCCGCGCCGGGCGTGGTGGCGAGCAGCGCCGACGGAAGGACGAGCAGCCCCAACGCCAGCGAAGGGCGCCAACGGGAAAGCCGGCAAAGGATCTTGAGAACGCGCATGAACGGTTATTGGACCGAAGAGAGAGAGGGTCCGGAGCCTACCCCCGAAACAGCGGTGACCGGTAGTGGCTCTCGCCATGCATGGCTGAGCGGCACGCTCCCCACGCTGGGAGATGCGTTGCACGCTGCACCCGGACGCACATCGCGGGAGCGCCGATGCGCCGCCTCTTCACTGCTCCCGGCCTTCGCTGGATTCCGACGCTGGCGCATGCAGGGCATCGTCCAATCGCTTGCAGCGTCGGACCAGCGCCAGGATGGCCTGTTCCAGTTCGTCCTGCGCCTGCGCCGGGGTGATGTCGCCGGCGACGGCAGCATCGGACAGTGCGTCGGCGGCGCCAAGCATGCCCCACAGACCGGCCAGGGGCACGCCCCCGGCGCCTGCGAACGGTGCGAAGGTCGCCGCGCACTTGCCTAGAAAGTCCTGCTGGTAGCGGCGCTTCACCGCGGCCAGCTCGGGTGAACCGCCCAGGGCGGCGAGGACGCCGGGGATCTCACTGCCTTGGGTCAGCACGCAGTCGACGTAGCTGGCGGCGATGATGCGCGCCTTGGCCTTCAGCGTCGGTCGCGCCGCGGCGATGGCCGCGTCGAGGATCGCGGTCTGGCGGAGGTCGTAGTCTTCGTAGAGCGCGGCCAGCAGGCCGTTGCGGGTACCGAAGTGGTCGTACACGACCGGTTTGGTGACTCCGGCCGCCTCGGCAAGCCGACCTAGCGTCAGCGCGTCAGTGCCCTCGTCACGGATCAAGCGCCAGGAGACGTCGAGCAACTGGCGCCTGCGCTCGGCGCGCGGCAGGCGACGAAGGGCAGGGGCTTTGGACGGTCGGGGCAAGGCGGCGGGTCTCCGAATCAGTTGGGCGCGGCGAAGAGCCTTCGGCCCAGGGCGCGGGCGGTGTCGAGGTGGCTGCCGGGGACTCCGGCGTCGGAGACCAGCAGTAGTTCCGAGGTCACCACGGGCGCGCCACAGTAGTCGAAGATGCCGTTGTCGATCTGGGTCTTCATGGCTCCGAAATAGCCGTGCCGGGCGAACGTCCGCTGGTCCGCGCCGCCGTTGGCGACCAGGTGAATCGGAAGGCGCTGCAGCTTCTTCAGGATTCTACCGTCCGCCGTTTCGTCGTAGGCCCAGCCCAGAGTGAAGACGCGGTCGATCCAGCCCTTGAGCAGCGCGGGGAAGGACCACCAGTAGATGGGATACACCAGGGCCAGTGCGTCGGCGCGCTCGAGCCGGGCGTGTTCGGCCGCCACGTCGGCCGGCGGCGGCGCCTGCCGGTGGAACAGATCGAGGTCAGCGTGGTTGAAGCGCGGATCGAAGCCCTCTGCGGACAGATCGGCGACTTCGACGGCGTGGCCTGAGGTTTCGACGCCTTCGGCCAGGTGGCGAGCGATGGCGTGGGTGAGGGAATCCGGATTGGGGTGGGCGATGACGACGAGGGCGTGCATTCGGGTGTCGGGAGCGCGGGGTGGGAGCTAGTATACCAATCGTAACCTACGATTGGTAAATTGTGGCGTGCCCAGTGCAGCGCTCCAGGATCCGAACCGCGCACCTCGACCTCGCGTGCATCAATTCAGGCAGCGCTCCAAGCGATTTCCAAGCGACGATGGTGAGCACGGTACATCTGCGATGCGGCCTATAAGAGTGCGGTGCCCATTCGGTATCGGTATACCTGTGACTTCCCGAAACTGTACCGTAAAACTGTGACTTGGCCGGAACGGGTTGCAAAAGTCACAGCTTTACCAAGCCCGGTTTCAGGCGGGCCAGCCACCGTGCCAGTCGCGCGGTCCACGTTCTGCTCAATTGCGCATAATGCACATTATGTAAAATGATTGGCTGAGTCCTCCGACCAACCACCAAGGAGCAGCCAATGAGAAGCAAGCGAAAACTGCACGAACCCGCCGTAAAGATCCTGGAAGTGTCCTACTGGCCTATGCAACAACGACTGGCATCGTGAATGGTTCGGGAGCGAGGCTGGGTGACTCGGCCGCGGCTTACGGCACGGCTTCGAACGGCAGCATTCCACCGGACTCCTTGCCGACCCGGCACACAGCCAGCACAGTGGGCAGACCTTTCTCCCACGCCAAAGGATCCCCATGCGAGCCGTCGGCTACCAGTCCCCGCAGCCCATCGATGCCGACAACGCGCTGGTGGACATCGAACTCCCACGCCCGGTCGTCGCGGGCCGCGACCTGCTGGTCGAAGTGCGCGCGGTTTCGGTGAATCCGGTCGACACCAAGGTCCGCCGCAACGCCGCGCCGGCGCCGGGCGACTGGAAGGTACTGGGCTGGGACGCGTCCGGCGTGGTGGTCGAGGCCGGCCCCGACGCCACGCTGTTCAAGCCGGGCGACGAGGTCTTCTACGCCGGCGCCCTCACCCGCCCCGGCACCAACGCCGAGTTCCACCTGGTCGACGAACGCATCGTCGGCCACAAGCCGCGCTCGCTCGACTGGGCGGAAGCGGCGGCCATGCCGCTGACTTCGATCACCGCCTGGGAGGCGCTGTTCGAACGCCTGGACGTCCGCGGCCACGAAGTCCCGGGCGCTGCGCCGGCGATCCTGATCATCGGCGGCGCTGGCGGGGTCGGTTCGATGGCGACGCAACTGGCGCGCCGGCTGACCAACCTGACCGTGATCGCGACCGCCTCGCGGCCCGAAACCGCGGACTGGGTGCGCGAGCTTGGCGCCCACCACGTCGTCGACCATCGCCAGCCGCTGGCGCCACAGGTGGCCGCGCTCGGCATCAGGGCGCCCGCCTTCGTGTTCTCGACCACGCAGACGCAGCTGCACCTTGAGCAGATCGCGGAACTGATCGCGCCCCAGGGACGGCTGGCGCTGATCGACGACCCTGCCAGCTTCGACATCGGCCTGTTCAAGCGCAAGAGCGTGTCGGTGCATTGGGAATACATGTTCACGCGGTCGATGTTCGACACGTCCGACATCGCGGCCCAGGGGCAGCTGCTGGAGGAGGTCTCGCGGCTGGTCGACGATGGCAGCTTGCGCAGCACGCTCACCGGGCGGCTGGGCACGATCGACGCGGCCACGCTGAAGGAGGCCCATCGTCTGCTGGAATCCGGGACGGCGCGCGGCAAGCTCGTGCTGGAAGGGTTCCCGGCGGCCTGACCTGACCGCGGCGGACGCCTGCCGTCAGCGGCAGGCGTCCCATACCTGGTCGTCCAGCTTCCGCAGCAGGTCGAAGTTCCGCTTCAGGCCCACCCGCCGCAGGGTCTGTTCGCGGCGGTCGCGGACAGCCTTGCAGCGGTCGGGCGGCGCGCGCTTGCGCACGCCGGCGCCAGCTCTGGACGGGCCTTGCCGACGATGCTCCGGCGGGGCCTGCCCTGCCCCGGCGTCCGGATACGCTGCCGCGGGGACGATGGTGTCCGGAACGGCGGCGTAGCTGGCCGCCAGGCGCTCGCCTTCGCCGCAGTCGCCGCTGGTGAACGTGACATGCCCGCCACGATCAATGCACTTCTGCACGCTCTGCGCCGTGGCGGGCATGGCCCAGGCCAATCCCGCCAGGAGCAGCAGCGCAAGCGCGCCCGTCCCGTACTTCGCCGGTTCTTCCCGCATGCGGCCTCCCTGCCGTCGCGGCCTGTTTTCCGGCGGCCGGGGCTCCCGGCGCGCCGGCCATTGTTCAGTGCATCTCCACCGGTGCCAGCGATACCGCCAGTCCTTCGCGGAAGCGCACCCGCAGCATGTCGCCGACCCGGATCCGCTTCACCGCCTCGCGGTGTTCGGGCTTCTCCGCATGCAGGGTGCGCACCTCGCCGTCCGGTCCCTGGACGCTGAAGCTGCCGGCGCGGGCGTCCACCTCGACAACCGTCGCCAGCACGGTGACCTCCTGCACGCCGACGCGACCCGCATGGGCGTCATCGCCGCGCCCCTCCTCGGCGATGTAGGCACCCGGCTCGGCGGATCCGGCAGGCTGGATATCGAACAGCACCGAGCGGTGGTAGCGCACGTCGATCACGTCGCCCACCTGCAGCCGGTCGAGGTCGGCCACGCGGGGGTCCACCGGCAGCACGCGCGAGCCGGTGCCGGTATCGAGCGTCACCAGCCGCTGCGCCGCGTCGATCGCGGTCACGATGCCGCGCACGGCGACTTCGGCTTCGACCACGGTTTCCACGGACGTTGATTCCGCGGATGCGGCGGGCGGCTGCGCGCCGACCGGTCCGGCCCCGCCTCCGGCCACGATGCCGAGTACCAGTGCCAGTGCGCCGGGGATCCGGCGGAAAAGGGGTGCGATCGCGTCCATCACGGCTCCGGTGCCCGTTGCGGGCATGGCAGGGAAGCCGATCCTAGCCCGGTCGCGGCGGGCCGGCTTTGAGCCAGCTCAAGCCCGCGGTGTCGGGAAACGCCGCGTTCCCCGACCGGACACCGCCCCGCGCGATGCTTGACGCGAATCAAGGCGAGCCTCCGGGCGCTGCGGCAGCATCCTCCGCCATGGACGCTTACCTGCCCTTCAATGCCGACCTGCTTCGCCGCTACGACCGGCCGGGGCCGCGCTACACCTCCTACCCGACCGCGCCGCAGTTCAGCAACGCCTTCGGGGAGGAACAGCTGCGCGAGGCCGCGGCGGCCAGCAATGGCGATCCGATCCCGCGCCGGCTGTCTGTCTACGTCCACGTCCCCTTCTGCGTCAGCCCCTGCTTCTATTGCGGCTGCAACCGCATCATCACCCGCGACAAGTCGCGCGCCGAGACCTACTTGGCGCGCCTGTACCGCGAGATCGACATGACCGCGGCGCTGTTCGACCGCGACCGCGACGTGGTCCAGCTGCACCTGGGCGGTGGCACGCCGAACTTCATGGATCCGGGCCAGATCGGCGAGCTGGTCGACGCCCTGCGTCGCCAGTTCCACTTCGCGCGGCCCGAGGAAAGCGACATCTCGATCGAACTCGACCCGCGCTTCGTGTCCCCGGCCGACATCGCCGCGCTCGGCCGCATCGGCTTCAACCGGGCCAGCTTCGGCGTGCAGGACTTCGACCCGGTGGTGCAGGAGGCGGTCAACCGCATCCAGTCGGTGGAGGAGACGCGCGCCGTGGTCGACGCCTGCCGCGCGAACGGCTTCCGCTCGGTCAACGTCGACCTGATCTACGGCCTGCCGAAGCAGAACCCCGAGGGCTTCGCGCGCACGCTCGACACGCTGCTGGAGATGCGCCCGGACCGCCTGGCGGTCTACGGCTACGCCCACCTGCCCGAGGTCTTCCGCCCGCAGAACCAGATCAAGGCCGAAGACCTGCCCAGCGCCGAGGAGAAGCTGGGCCTGCTGGAACTGGCGATCACGAAGCTGTCGGCCGGCGGCTACGAATACATCGGCATGGACCACTTCGCCCTGCCCGACGACGACCTGGCCATGGCCCAGGCCCGCGGCAGCCTGCACCGCAACTTCATGGGCTACACCACCCACGCCGACAGCGACCTGATCGGCCTGGGCGTGAGCGCGATCAGCCACATCGGCGACACCTTCAGCCAGAACCCGCGCGACCTGCCCTCCTGGCAGATCGCCATCGACGAGGGCCGGCTGCCGGTGTTCCGCGGCATGCAGCTGGACGAGGACGACGTCATCCGCGCCGACCTCATCCAGCAGTTGATGTGCCAGGCCGAGGTGCCGATGGACGCGCTGGAGCGGCGCCACGACATCGTCTTCAACGACTATTTCGCCGAGTCCCTGGAGAAGCTGCGGCCGCTCGAGGACGACGGCCTGGTGCGCGTCGAGCCCCGCCGCATCCGCGTGACCGCGCGCGGCCGGCTGCTCTTGCGTAACATCGCCATGTGCTTCGACCGATACCTCGCCCCGCCAGCAGCCGATCCCGCCACCCGGCCCCGCTTCTCGCGCGCCATCTGACGCCCGGGGAGGCCTGCCCGTGGTGAACAAGGTCGCGTTTCCGCGCGTCGATCCCAGCATCGTGGCCGATGACGGCGACGAGTTCCATTTCTGTTCCACCTGCGCCTTTTCCCAGGCCTGCATGGCCCAGGGCATGGACAAGGCCTCGCTGGGCGAGCTGCACATGCTGGTCGAACACGTCGGCCCGCTGCACGCCGGCGACCACGTGTTCCGCGTCGGCGATCCCTTCGAGGCGATCGCCGCGGTGCGCGCGGGCACGGTCAAGACCTATGTCATCGATGCCAACGGGCGCGAGCACGTGCTCGGCTTCCATTTCCCGGGCGAGGTGATCGGCCTGGACGGCATCGACGGCGACACCTACCCCTGCAACGCGGTGGCGCTGGACACGGTGATGCTATGCCGGTTCTCGTTCCCCAAGATCTCGGTGCTGGCCGGGCGCCTGCCGGGGCTGCAGCAGCATCTGTTCCGCCTGCTCAGCCGCGACATCGGCCGCGCCGCCCTGCTCTCCGGCGACTGGACCGCCGACGAGCGCCTGGCCGCCTTCCTGGTCACGATGTCGCGGCGCCTCGCTGCCCGCGGCTTCTCCCCCGACCGTTTCCAGCTGACGATGGCGCGCACCGACATCGCCAACTACCTGCGCCTGGCGCCGGAAACCGTCAGCCGCGTGCTCAAGCGCTTCCAGGCCGAGGGCCTGCTGCGCGTGGACCGCCGCGAAGTGGAAATCGCCGACCAGGCCCGCCTCGGCGCGATGGCCGCGCCGGTGCTCTGGAAGCAGTAAGCCGGGGCGCTTGACCTGGGTCATGGCGACCCCGGGCCCGCGACGACGACCATGCGGCATCCGCAACGGGAGCCTGTCATGGGGAACTACCGCAAACTCTGGATCGGCCTGGCCGTCCTGCTCGTCTCCTCGTTCGCCGTCCTGCTCTGGGCCGGCGGCGAGATCTTCCGCGCCGCGCCGCCGGTTCCCGAGCAGGTGGTCTCGGAGGACGGCCGCGTGGTCTACACCCGCGCCGACATCGAACGCGGCCGCCAGGTCTGGCAGTCGATCGGCGGCATGCAGCTGGGCTCGATCTGGGGCCATGGCGGCTACGTCGCCCCGGACTGGAGCGCCGACTGGCTTCACCGCGAGGCGGTCGAGATCCTCGACGCCTGGGCTGCCGAAGGCGGCACCGCCGCCACCTGGGCGGAACTCCCGGCGGCAGAACGCGCCACCCTGCAGGGCCGCCTGCAGGAAATGATGCGTGCGAACACCTGGGATCCCGCCACCGGCACCATCACCCTGACCGCCGAGCGCGTGGCGGCGATCGAGCGGGTGGCGGCGCACTACGTGAGCCTGTTCGGCAACGATCCGGCCACCGCGGAGCTGCGCGAAGCCTATGCGATGAAGGAGAACACCATCCATGAGGCCGAGTACCGGCAGGCGATGACGGCGTTCTTCTGGTGGTCGGCCTGGGCGGCGACCACCGAGCGCCCGCTCGCGGCCGGCGACAGCCTGGTGCCCGACAAGACCGGCGTGGTGCCCAAGCAGGTCACCTACACCAACAACTGGCCGTCCGAGCCGCTGGTCGGCAACACGCCGGCGGCCCCGCTCTGGGCCTGGTCGGCCTTCAGCGTGCTGTTCCTGATCGCGGGCATCGCCCTGCTCGGCTGGCACCACGCGGTGACCCACGACAAGGAGGATCGCGGCCACACCATCCCCTCCAGCGATCCCTTCGCGGCCCTGCGCATCACGCCGTCGATGCGCGCGGTGGCCAAGTACTTCTGGGTGGTGCTGGCGCTGTTCCTGCTGCAGATCCTGCTCGGCGCGATCACCGCGCACTATCAGGTCGAGGGCCAGGTCGCCTACGGCTTCGCGCTGTCGGAGATCCTGCCCTACTCGCTGTCGCGCACCTGGCACACGCAGCTCGCGGTGCTGTGGATCGCGGTGGCGTGGCTGGGCACCGGCCTGTACATCGCGCCGGCGCTGTCGGGACATGAACCGAAGTTCCAGCGTTTCGGCGTCAACTTCCTGTTCGTGTCGCTGCTGATCATCGTGGTCGGCTCCTTCGCGGGCCAGTGGCTGGCGGTGATGCAGAAGCTCGGGCTGGAGCACAACTTCTGGTTCGGCCACCAGGGCTGGGAATACGCGGACATGGGCCGCTTCTGGCAGTGGTACCTGTTCATCGGCCTGCTGCTGTGGGTGGCCCTGGTCGGCCGCGCGCTGTGGCCGGTGCTGCGCGACAAGGCGTCCGAAAGCCGCCACATCGTCGCCCTGCTGTTCATGTCCACGGCCGCCATCGGCATCTTCTTCGCTTCGGCGCTGATGTGGGGCGAGCACACCCACATCTCCGAGGTCGAGTACTGGCGCTGGTGGCTGGTGCACCTGTGGGTCGAGGGCTTCTTCGAAGTGTTCGCGACCGCGGTGATGGCGCTGATCTTCACGAAGCTCGGCCTGCTCAAGACCTCCACGGCCACGGTCGCGGTGCTGTTCGCCACGATCATCTTCATGGCCGGCGGCGTGCTGGGCACCCTGCACCACCTGTACTTCGTCGGCACGCCGACGGCGGTGGTGGCCCTGGGCGCCAGCTTCTCGGCGCTGGAAGTGGTGCCGCTGGCCTACATCGGCTTCGAGGCCTACCAGACCTGGAAGTACGGCAAGGCGACGCCGTGGATGGCGCGCTACCGCTGGCCGGTGATGTTCTTCATCGCGGTCTCGTTCTGGAACCTGGTGGGCGCCGGCCTGTTCGGCTTCCTCATCAACCCGCCGCTGTCGCTGTACTACATGCAGGGCCTGAACCTGACCCCACTGCACGGCCACACCGCCCTGTTCGGCGTGTACGGCATGCTCGGCATCGCCCTGGTGCTATTCTGCCTGCGCGGCCTGCGCGGCCAGATGGTCTGGGACACGAAGGCGCTGAAGCTGTCGTTCTGGGCGCTCAACATCGGCCTGGCGCTGATGGCCGCGCTGACCCTGCTGCCGCTGGGCACCATGCAGCTCCTGGCCGCGATCGAGCACGGCTATGCCTACGCGCGCTCGGCGGAGTTCATGCAGCAGCCGATCGTGGACCTGCTGGTGTGGATGCGGGTGCCCGGCGACACGATATTCAGCGTCGGCGCCTTCGCCCTGACCTGGTTCGTGCTGCGGCTGTGGATCGCGCCGCGGCGCGACCCGGCGCTGGGCCGCGAAGGCACGGAGCGGGCCTGAGCCATGGGCAACCAGGGCCAATCCGGGCACGACGGCGCTTCGGCGCCGTTCCTGCGGCTCGCGGCGGCGCCGCATCGGCTGATGTTCTTCGTCGGTGCCGGCAACGTGCTGCTGGCGATGGCCTGGTGGAGCGCCTGGCTGGTCGCGAACCGCTGGCCGGCGCTGCTGTCGATGCACCAGCCCGAACCCTATGCCGGCTGGCTGCACGCCATCGTCATGCAGTACCAGATGCTGCCGAGCTTCATCTTCGGCTTCCTGCTGACCACCTTCCCGAAGTGGATGGGCCTGCCGGAGGCGGCGCGCTGGCACTACGTGCCGGTGGGACTGGGCATGTTCGGCGGCCAGGTGGCGACCCTGCTCGGAGCGATCGGTGCGCCCGCCGGGATCGAGGTCGGACTGGCCATGACCCTGGCCGGCTGGACCGCCGGGCTGGCCTTCCTGGGCGAGCTGCTGCTGCGCGACCGCAACCGCACCTGGCATGCGCGTTCGTGCTTCGCGGCGCTGGTGCTGGGCTGGGTCGGCCTGGCCGCCTTCGGCGCGGCGCTGCTGGGCGGGTCGCCGTCGTGGGCCTTCGCCAGCATCAAGATCGGCACCTTCGGCCTGCTGCTGCCGGTCTACCTGACGGTGGCGCACCGGATGTTCCCGTTCTTCGCCGGCAACGTGGTGGCGGGCTACGTGTCGTGGCGGCCGCTGTGGCTGCTGGCCGCGTTCTGGGCGCTGTGCCTGGCCCACCTGGGCCTGGAGCTGGTGCGCGCCTATGCCTGGCTGTGGATCGTCGACCTGCCGCTGCTGGCGCTGTCGCTGCTGGCCGTGTGGCGCTGGTGGCCGCGCGGGCGGAAGCCGGGGATCCTGGCGGTGCTGTTCCTGGGCCTGGCCTGGATGCCGGTGACCTTCGCGCTGTACGCGGCGCAGAGCCTGGCCTACTTCGGCGGCGAAGGCTTCGTCCTCGGGCGCGCGCCGGCGCACGCCCTGTTCGTCGGCTTCTTCGGCAGCCTGCTGGTGGCCATGGTGACCCGCGTCACCCAGGGCCATTCGGGGCGGAAGATCGAAATGCCCGGCGTGGCCTGGTTCGCCTTCGTGGCGATCCAGCTGGTGACGGTGGCGCGCATCCTGGCCGACGTGTCCGCGGATGCGGGCGCCTGGTGGGCGGTGGCCGCCGTCGGCTGGCTGCTGGCGCTGGGGCCGTGGGTGGCGCGGATCGGCAGGATCTACCTGTCGCCACGCGCCGACGGCAAGCCGGGGTGAGCCGATGATCGAGTTCTATCCGCAGATCAAGTGGGTGCACGTGGCCAGCGTGATGGCCAGCGTCACCCTGTTCGCGCTGCGCGGGCTGCTGGTGCAGGCCGGGCGCCCGCGCTGGGCGATGGCCGCGCCGGTGCGCTACCTGAGCTACGCCATCGACACCACCCTGCTCACCGCGGCCTTCATGCTGCTGACGATCCTGCCCGGGGCGATGTTCGCCAACGGCTGGCTGGCGGCCAAGATCGTGCTGCTGATCGTCTATATCGGCCTGGGCAGCTTCGCGCTCAAGCGGGGGCGGACGCCGCGGGTGCGGCTGGCCTGCTACCTGGTCGCGCTGGCGGTATTCGGCTTCATGTACAGCATCGCCCGCGCCCACCACCCCGGCGGGATCCTGTGGATGCTGCTCGCCACTTGACCCATGTCATGGCCGCGGCCCCGGGGCGGTCGGATAATGGCCGCATCCAGAGGGGCCCGAGCGCAGGCCCCGCCACGTTCCAGCCCCACAGGAGATCCAACCATGAAGCATCTTGTCATCGCCGCCCTCGGCCTCGGCCTGCTCGCCTTCGGCGGCACCGCCGCTGCCGCCAACTGCAGCATCAAGCTCAATGGCGACGACCGCATGCAGTTCGACCAGAAGGAAGTCACCGTCTCGGCCAGCTGCAAGACCATCAGCATCGAGCTGGCGCACACCGGCAAGCTGCCGGTGGCGGCGATGGGACACAACGTTGTCATTGCCGCAACGGGCGATGTGTCGGCGGTGAACGCCGCGGGCGCGAAGGCCGGTGCCGCCGCGGGCTACCTGCCCAAGGGCGACGCCAAGGTCCTCGGCGCCACCGACATGATCGGCGGCGGCGCCACCACCAAGGCCTCGTTCCCCGGCAGCAAGCTCAAGGCCGGCGGCGACTACAGCTTCTTCTGCTCCTTCCCCGGCCATGCCGCGCTGATGAAGGGCAAGCTGGTGGTCACGCCCTGAGGTTCGCGCAAGGCCGCACGCGGCTTCGCGTCGGGGCCCGGAGGCATGGAGGGGCGCGCATGGTCGCGCCCCTTCCCGTTCAGCGCGCATATAATCGGCGGCACAGCACGTGACACCTATCACGCATTCGCGGCCCATGCCTCCAGTCCATAACGGAGTCAGCAGCAACCGGCCCCGGCATTGACTGCGATCAAGTGCAGGCCTTGCCGGACACCGGAGAATCCACAGCCAGCCAACAAGGTCATCTGCCCATGTCATCGACCCCAGCCACCGCTGTCGCCAGCGGTCCCGATCCAGCCAGGTCCGGTTACTACAACGACAAGGTGGTCCGCCAGTTCACGATCGCCACCGTGGTCTGGGGCATCGTCGGCATGGCCGTGGGCGTGCTGATCGCCGCCCAGCTGTACTGGCCCACGATCGGCGAAGGCATCCCGTGGCTGAGCTACGGCCGCCTGCGCCCGCTGCACACCAACGGCGTGATCTTCGCCTTCGGCGTCAGCGCCCTCTTCGCCACCAGCCTGTACGTGGTGCAGCGGACCTGCCACGTCCGCCTGATCTCCGACAGGCTGGCCTCGTTCGTGTTCTGGGGCTGGCAGCTGGTGCTGGTGCTGGCGGTGATCACCCTGCCGATGGGCATGACCCAGGGCAAGGAATACGCCGAGCTGGAATGGCCGATCGACTGGCTGATCACGGTGGTCTGGGTGGCCTACGCGGTGCTGTTCTTCGGCACCATCGTCAAGCGCCGGGTCAGCCACATCTACGTGGCCAACTGGTTCTTCGGCGCGTACATCGTCACCATCGCGCTGCTGCACATCGTCAACAACATCGCGATCCCGTCGGGCTTCGACAAGTCCTACCCGGTCTACACCGGCGCGGTGGATGCGATGGTGCAGTGGTGGTACGGCCACAACGCCGTGGGCTTCCTGCTCACCACCGCCTTCCTCGGCATGATGTACTACTTCGTGCCCAAGCAGGCCGGGCGCCCGATCTATTCCTACCGCCTGTCGATCGTGCACTTCTGGGCGCTGATCGCGGTCTACATGTGGGCCGGCCCGCACCACCTGCACTACACCGCCCTGCCCGACTGGGTGCAGTCGGTGGGCATGGTGTTCTCGCTGATCCTGCTGGCACCCAGCTGGGGCGGCGCGATCAACGGGATCATGACCCTGTCGGGCGTCTGGTACAAACTGCGCACCGACCCGATCCTGAAGTTCCTGATCGTCGCGCTGTCGTTCTACATGATCGCCACCTTCGAGGGGCCGATGATGTCGATCAAGACGGTCAACTCGCTGTCGCACTACACCGACTGGACCGTCGGCCACGTGCACGCCGGCGCCCTGGGATGGGTGGCGATGATCACCGTCGGCTCGATCTATTCGCTGATGCCGCGCGTGCTGGGCCTGAAGGAGATGTACTCGGTCAAGTGGATCGACGTGCACTTCTGGATGCACACCATCGGCGTGGTGCTCTACATCGCCTCGATGTGGATCGCCGGCGTGATGCAGGGCCTGATGTGGCGCGCCACCAACGCCGACGGCACCCTGACCTACAGCTTCGTCGAGTCGCTCAACGCGACCTATCCCTACTACCTCGTGCGCCTCGGCGGCGGCGTGCTGGTGCTGGCAGGCATGTTCCTGATGGCCCTCAACACCTGGAAGACCTTCCAGATGGCCAAGGCCACGGTCCAGCACCCGGTGCTGCCCCCCGATCCTTCCAGCGCACGCGCTTCGACCCAGGGTGCCTGACATGAGCGACCACAAGACCACCCCCAACGCGCACGAGAAGATCGAGAAGAACGTCGGCCTGATGATCGGCCTGATCGCCGTCGCCGTGTCCTTCGGCGGCCTCGCCGAGATCGTTCCGCTGATGTACCAGGCCGAGGCGATCGAGCCGCTGCCCGGCGTCGAGCCCTACCCGGCGCTCGAACTCGCCGGTCGCGACATCTACGTCCGCGAGGGCTGCTACAACTGCCACTCGCAGATGATCCGCACCCTGCGCTTCGAGTCCGAGCGCTACGGCCACTACTCGCTGGCCGGCGAGTCGGTCTACGACCGCCCGCACCAGTGGGGTTCCAAGCGCACCGGCCCGGACCTGGCCCGCGTCGGCGGCCGCTATTCCGACGACTGGCACCGCGTGCACCTGATCGATCCGCGCGCGGTGGTGCCGGAGTCGAACATGCCCTCCTTCCCCTGGCTGGCGGACACGCCGGTCAAGGCCGAGGTGGTCGCCCGCAACATGCGCAACCTGCAGCGCCTGGGCGATCCCTACACCGACGAGGACCTCGCCGGCGTGCCCGACGCGGTGGCCGGCAAGACCGAGCTCGACGCCGTCGTCGCCTACCTGCAGGGCCTGGGCCGGCACGCGCCGACCGCGGCGTCCGCCGCTTCCACGGAGGACGCGCAATGACGGGCGGTCTCATCACGCTGGCGTTGCTGCTGCTGTTCGTCGGCGGCTGGATCTGGATGTGGCGGCCTTCGCACAAGGCCGAGTTCGACGCAGCCGCACGGCTGCCCCTTGAGGACGATGCCGAGGAGCCCGGGCAATGACCACCGGTTGGAGCGTTTACGTCATCGCGCTGGTGCTGCTCAACATCGCCGGCCTGTGGGCCCTGCTGGCATGGACCAGCCGCCGTCGCCCGGGCGACCCGAAGCCGGACGACACCAGCCACGTCTGGGACGGCGACATCACCGAGTACAACAAGCCGCTGCCGCGCTGGTGGATCATCGGCTTCTACCTGACGATGGTGTTCTCGATCGGCTACCTGCTCTGGTACCCGGGTTTCGGCAACTTCAAGGGCTTCGGCAACTGGACCTCGGCCGGCGAGCACGACGCCGACAAGGCGAAGCAGGACGCCGTCCTCGCCGAGACCTTCCGTCCCTATGACGGCCGCCCGATCTCCGAGCTCGCCGGCGACCCGCGCGCCGTGCAGCTGGGCCGCGCGATCTTCGCCAACACCTGCGCCACCTGCCACGGCTCGTCCGCGCAGGGTGCGATCGGCTACCCGAACCTGACCGACGACATCTGGCACTGGGGCGGCAGCGAAGACCGCATCCTGGAGTCCATCCTCGACGGCCGCGAGGGCGTCATGCCCGAATGGGGCACGGTGCTCACCGGCATGGGCGGCGACAACGCCGTGCTCTCGGTGGCCACCTACGTCCGCGCGCTGGCCGGCGAGGTGCCGGAGAACGACTTCTTCGCCGCCCAGGGCAAGGGCCTGTACGAAGGTGTCTGCGTGGCCTGCCATGGCGTGGACGGCAAGGGCAACACGGACCTGGGTTCGCCCGACCTGACCGATGCCTACAGCATGTACGGCAACTCCCTGGAATCGATCATGGAGACGATCAACAGGGGCCGCCACGGCGTCATGCCGGCCCACCGCGAACTGCTGGGCGAGACCCGCTCGCGCCTGGTGGCGTCCTATGTCTGGTCGCTGTCCAACAGTTCCAGCGCGGAGCCACGAACGGAGGTCCAGTGAGCCCCCTGCCAGGACCAGGCTTCGACCACCCGCCGCGCCCCATGGCGCAGCGGGTGGGTGCGATCCTGTGGCCCAGCTTCTTCGCCGCCGGCGTGGCGACGATGGTGTTCTCCGCCTTCGTCGACCCGCTGCTGCTGCGTGACATCACCTTCCCCGGCGTCGAGATCAGCCGCAGCCTGGGGTATTCGATCGCCTTCTTCATGTTCTGGATCGCCACTGCGGCCTCCAGCCTCTTCACCTGGATCCTGCTGCGTCCGGCGAGTCGCTACAACAAGGCGCTCCCGAGAGAGAAATGAACCGTCGCATCCCCCTGGAGCTCGCCGGCGACGACGGCGGCTCGATGTACGTCAGCGAGCGCAAGGTCTATCCGCGCGAAGTCTCCGGACGCCTGAACAACCTGCGCCTGGCGGCCGTGTTCTGGCTGCTGGGCATGTACTACGTTTTTCCCTGGCTGCGCTGGGACGGCCGCCAGGCGGTGCTGTTCGACCTGCCCGCGCGAAAGTTCCACGTCTTCGGCCTGACCTTCTGGCCGCAGGACTTCCTGTTCCTGGCGCTGCTGCTGATCATCGCGGCGCTGGCGCTGTTCTTCTTCACCGCCCTGGCCGGGCGCCTGTTCTGTGGCTACGCCTGCCCGCAGACGGTGTGGACCGAGGTGTTCCTGTGGATGGAGCGCTGGACCGAGGGCGACCGCAACAAGCGGATGAAGCTCGACGCCGGCCCGTGGACCCGGGAGAAGCTGCTGCGCAAGGGAAGCAAGCACCTGCTGTGGGCCGTGTTCGCGCTGTGGACGGGCTTCACCTTCGTCGGTTTCTTCACGCCGATCACGGAGCTGGGCGCGCGGTTGCCGCGGCTGGAATGGGGCGGCTGGGAAACCTTCTGGGTGCTGTTCTACGCCTTCGCCACCTGGGGCAACGCCGGCTTCCTGCGCGAGCAGGTCTGCAAGTACATGTGCCCCTACGCGCGCTTCCAGAGCGCGATGTTCGACCGCAACACCCTGATCATCGCCTACGACCCGATGCGCGGCGAACCGCGTGGTCCGCGCAAGCGCGGCCTGGGCAGCATCGCCGCCCGCGGCCGTGCCCTGCTCGACCAGGTCACCGCCTACGACTACGTGTTCCGCTCGGCGCTGCACCCTACCGCGGCCGACAACCGCGTGCAGGCGGCGGGCACGATCACCCTCGCCGAAGCCGGCCAGGTGGCCGAGCCGCTGCCGAAGTTCGCGCCCGACGAGCTTGGCGACTGCATCGACTGCACCATGTGCGTGCAGGTCTGCCCGACCGGCATCGACATCCGCAACGGCCTGCAGTACGAATGCATCGCCTGCGGCGCCTGCATCGACGCCTGCGACAGCGTGATGGACAAGATGGGCTTCGAGCGCGGGCTCATCCGCTACAGCACCCAGAACGCGATCGACGGCAAGCCCACGCGCGTGGTGCGGCCACGGGTGCTGGTCTACGGCGCGCTGCTGCTGGCGCTGGTCGTGGCCTGGGTGGTGGGCGTGAACACGCGCAGCCCGCTGATCGTCGAGGTGCTCCGCGACCGCAACGCGCTCTATCGCGTGGTCGGCGACGGCCAGGTCGAGAACGACTACACCATCAAGCTGGTCAACAAGAGCGACAATGACGCCACGTACCGCATCGTGATCGAAGGTGGCGCCCCGGGCACGGTCCTCCGCGGCCGGGGCCTGGACGCGGTGCATGCCGACGCCCAGCAGGTGATCAGCGTGCCGGCGGTGGTCGCCGCCCCCGACTCGGTCAAGGGCCGCCAGGCGCTCAGTTTCCGCGTCGAGACCCTGGACGGCGAAACCAGCGAAACGGTCGACAGCAGCTTCTTCGGACCCATGTGATGACGAGCGAAAGCGACAAGCAGAAGCGGCCGTTCTGGCGCGAACCCATGATGTGGCTGGTACTCGGCCTGCCGCTGGCCTCCGTGGTCGCCGGCGTGATCCTGGTCAGCCTGGCCACGCGCGACGCCAGCGATTCGGTCGGCGACGTGGTCCAGCGCACGGCGCAGATCCAGGTCACCGACCTCGGTCCCGACGCCCGCGCCCGCGACCTGCGGCTGAGCGCGATCGTCCGCATCGACGCGGGCTACGTCGAGGTGCTGCCGGTGACCGGCGACTACGACCGCAGCCAGCCGCTGCGCCTGCGCCTGCGCCACCCCACCCTCGCCGCCTCCGACCTGGAGTTGCGCGTCGCGCCCAGCGACAACGGCTGGCGGGTCGAGGCCGAGGTGGGACTGGAGCACGACTGGAAGCTGGAGCTGATGCCCGAGGGCACGCCCTGGCGCCTGCAGGGCCGCCTGCCCAAGGGGCAGCGCGCGGCACACGTGAAGCCGGCGCTTTCCGGCGAGCGGGAGTGATGTGAACGCCGGCGCGGTCGCCACGGCCGCCGCCGTTCGCGACGTGCAGGGCGTGGACCGCGGCTGCTTCCACTGCAGCGAGGCCCTGCCGGCGGTCCCCGCCACCGCGCGCATCGACGGCGCGCCGCGCCGCTTCTGCTGTGACGGCTGCGCCGCGGCCGCGCAGTGGATCCGCGACGCCCACCTGGTCGACTACTATCGCCTGCGCTCCGAACCGGGCGGCCGCGTCGCCGACCTGGACGCCCAGCTCGCCGCCTTCGACCGCGACGACATCCAGTCCGGGCACGTGCGCGACGTCGACGGCGGCCGCGAGATCACGGTGCTGACCGATGGCATGCGCTGCGCCGCGTGCGCCTGGCTGGTCGACCGCGCGCTCGCCCGCGAACCGGGCGTGCTCGAAGTGGTGGCCAACGCCGTCACCGGCCGCATCCGCATCGCCTGGGACCCGGCGCGCACGGCGCTGTCGGCCCCGCTCCGGCGCCTGGCCAGCCTGGGCTATGCGCCCTACCTCGCCAGCGGCGACGCGCGCGAACGCGAGCGCCGCGCACAGCGCAACCGCGACCTGCTGCGCATCGGCGTCGCCGGCCTGGTCTCGATCCAGGCGATGATGTTCGCCGAGGCGCTGTACCTGGACGTGTACCGGCAGATGCCGCTGGCCACGCGCGACTTCTTCCGCTGGGTCACCCTGCTGATGTCGACCCCGGTGGTGTTCTGGTGCGGCTGGCCTTTCATCGCCGGCATGCTGCGCGAACTGCGCAACCGCCACCTGGGGATGGATACGTTGATCGCGAGCTCGACCCTGCTGGCCTACTTCGCCAGCGTGTTCGAGACCCTGCGCGGCGGCGCCCACGTCTGGTACGACGCGGCGGTGATGTTCGTCTTCCTGCTGCTGGGCGCGCGCATGCTGGAGCAGCGTGCGCGGCGCATCGCGGTGGCCCAGGTGGACACCCTGGCGCGCGCACGGCCGGCGCTGGCGACGCGCGAACTGGCCGACGGCAGCCGCGAGGTCGTGCCGACGGCAGCGCTGGCACCCGGCGACATCGCCTGCATCGCCGCCGGCGACGCCGTGCCCGCCGATGGGATCCTGCTCGACGAAGCCGCCCGCTTCGAGGAAGCGCTGCTGACCGGCGAATCCCACCCGGTGCGGCACCTGCCCGGCGACACCATCTACGCCGGCACCGTCTGCCGCGAGGCACCGGCGCGGATCCGCATCGAACAGGTCGGCGCCGGCACCCGGCTGTCGCAGCTCGAATCCCTGGTCGAACGCGCCCAGTCGCATCGCCCGAAGGTCGCGCAGCTGGCCGACGCCGTGTCCAGCCGCTTCGTGGCCGGCATCCTCCTGGCCGCGGCGCTGGTCTTCATCGGCTGGCGCATCCACGACCCGTCGCGCGCGCTCGAGGTCACCATCGCCCTGCTGGTGATCAGCTGCCCCTGCGCGCTGTCGCTGGCGGTGCCGACCTCGCTCGCCGTCGCCCACGGTGCGCTGGCGAAGCTGGGCGTACTGTCGACCGATGCGGATGCGCTGGGGGCGCTGGCCACGGCGACCGACATCGTCTTCGACAAGACCGGCACCCTGGGCAGCGGTGCGCCAAGCTTGTCCGGAGCGAAGGCCTTCGGCGGCTTCGAGATAGAGGATGCGCTGGAAATCGCGGCAGCCATGGAGCGCGACAGCCTGCACCCGATCGCGCGCGCCTTCGCCGGACACGATGGCGGCCTCGCGGTCGATGCCGTCGAGGAGCATCCGGGCCTGGGCATCGCCGCCCGCGTCGACGGCCGCTCCTGGCGCCTGGGACGCGCCGACTTCGCGTCGGGCGGCGACGATGACGGTGCGCTGTGGCTGGGCGACGGCCACGACGCCGTCGCGCGCTTCGTGCTCGAGGAGCCGCCGCGCGCCGATGCCGCCGCGGCCGTCGCCGCGCTGCGCGGCCTGGGCGTGGCGGTGCACCTGTCGAGCGGCGACGCAGCGGTGCCGGTGGCCGCCTTCGCCCACCGCATCGGCATCGAAGGCGCCGCGTCCCGGCAGTCGCCCGAGGACAAGCTCCGCGGCGTGCGCGATCTGCAGGCCGACGGCAGGGTGGTGGCCATGGTCGGCGACGGCCTCAACGACGCGCCGGTGCTGGCCGGCGCCGACGTTTCCATCGCCATCGGCAGTGGGGCCGCCCTTGCCCACCGTGCCGCCGGCCTGGTGTTGACTGCGCCCTCGCTGCTGCGCATCCCGGCCGCCGTGCGCCTGGCGCGGCGCACCCGCGCGATCGTCCGCCAGAACCTGGCCTGGGCGCTGGGCTACAACCTTGTCGCCATTCCACTGGCCGCCGCCGGCCTGGTGACGCCCTGGGTGGCGGCTCTGGGCATGGCGCTGTCCTCGCTGATCGTCACCGTCAACGCGCTGCGCCTGGCGCGGGCAGGTGCGGCTTGAACATCCTGCTGTTCCTGATCCCGGTGAGCCTGGTGCTGCTCGGCGTCGCGGTCTGGGCCTTCCGCTGGGCGGTGCGCAAGGGCCAGTTCGAGAACCTCGACGCCGCGGCCATCGACATCCTGCGCGACGACGCCACCGACCAGCCGCCCGGGCAGCCGGACGATGCAGGTGATGACACGCGCCCGCACTCCCGCTCCGGCCATGCCGATTGACTGGCTCGCCATCGGCGCCGCGCTCCTCGCCGGCCTGATGGGCGGCGTGCACTGCGCGGCCATGTGCGGCGGCATCGCCACCGGTTTCTCGGCCATGCGGGGCCACCGCGGCGGGTGGTCGGCGCTGCAGCCCAACCTGGGGCGCGTCGGCGGCTATGTGCTGGCGGGCGCGATCGCGGGCGGCGTCGGCGGCGGTATCCTGGCCGCGGCGCGCAGCCCCTGGCTGGCCTTCGGCGCGCGGATGATGGTCGGCGTGGTGCTGGTGCTGGTCGCCCTGCGCCTGCTCGACCGCAGCGGCAAGCTGTCCTTCCTCGGACGCCCCGGCGCCGCGCTGTGGCAGCGCCTGCGCGTCCTTCAGCGCCCACTGCTGCCGGCCGACACCGCGGTGAAGCGGGTCGCGCTGGGCGTGCTGTGGGGCTGGATGCCCTGCGGCCTCAGCACCACGATGCTGGCCGCGGCCTGGCTGCAGGCCGACGCCCGCAACGGCGCCCTGACCATGGCCGCCTTCGGCCTGGGCACCCTGCCGCTGATGGTTTCGCTGACGTGGTCGGGCGCGCGCCTGGGGCAGTGGCTGCAGCGCGGGCCGTGGCGGATGGCGCTGGGCGGGGTGGTGCTGGCCGCGGGCCTGCTGACGCTGGCCGCGCCCTGGCTCATGCACATCCCCGCGCTCGCCGGGCCGCTCGCGGCGCTGGGCTGCCTGCCGCCGCCGCGATAGCAACGATCCTGGGGCGGGTGTCAGGAACCGCCGTTCCTGCGCGCAGCGCGCAGGCGCTCAAGCTTCTCGCGCAGCTTGATCTCCAGGCCGCGCTCGACCGGACGGTAGTAGACGCGCTCGCCCATCGAATCCGGGAAGCCGGTCTGCCCCAGCGCCACCCCGCCTTCGACGTCGTGGTCGTACTGGTAGCCGCTACCGTGGCCGAGCTGCTTCATCAGCTTCGTCGGCGCGTTGCGCAGGTGCATCGGCACCTCGGCGCTGCCGTGTTCGGCCACGTCGCGCTTCGCCTCGCCGAAGGCCTTGTAGGCGGCGTTCGACTTGGCGGTGCTGGCCAGGTAGATCGCCAGCTGGCCCAGGGCGAGGTCGCCCTCGGGGCTGCCCAGGCGGTCGTAGGCGTCCCAGGACTCGAGCGCCATGGTCAACGCACGCGGATCGGCCAGGCCGATGTCCTCCACCGCCATCCGCGTCAGCCGGCGCGCCAGGTAGCTGGCATCGGCGCCGCCGTCGAGCATGCGCGCCAGCCAGTAAAGCGCGGCGTCGGGATTGGAGCTGCGCACCGACTTGTGCAGCGCCGATATCTGGTCATAGAAGTGGTCGCCACCCTTGTCGAAGCGGCGGCTGCGGTCGGCCAGCACCTGGGCCAGGGTGTCGTCGGTGATGGTGCCGCCCTCGCCCGCCAGCTCGGCGGCGATCTCCAGCAGGGTCAGTCCGCGGCGCACGTCGCCATCGGCGGCGGTGGCGATGAGCTGCAGCTGGGCGTCGCCGATCACGATGCCGCGCCCGCCAATGCCGCGATCCGCATCGTCCAGCGCCCGGCGCAGCGCGATGCCGATGTCCTCCGGCGACACCGCCTCCATCACGTGTACCCGGCAGCGTGACAGCAACGCCGAGTTCAGCTCGAAGGACGGGTTCTCGGTGGTGGCACCGACGAAGATGATCGTGCCGCGCTCGATGTGCGGCAGGAAGGCGTCCTGCTGCACCTTGTTGAAGCGGTGCACCTCGTCGACGAACAGCACGGTGCGGCGACCGCCGGCGAAGGTGTGCTCGGCCTCGGCGAGCACCTTGCGCACGTCCGGCAGGCCGGTGAGCACCGCGGAGATCGCCCGGTACTCGGCGTCGGCGTATTCGGCCAGCAGCAGCGCCAGCGTGGTCTTGCCGCAGCCCGGCGGCCCCCACAGCACCATCGAATGCACGCGGCCAGACTCGACGGCCCGGCGCAGCGCCGAACCGGGCGCAAGCAGGCGCCTCTGGCCGACCATCTCGTCGAGCGTGCGCGGGCGCATGCGCTCGGCGAGCGGGCGCAGCGCGAGGGCTTCGGTGTCGGGGGGAAGAAGGCCGGGGCTGCCGGCATCAGGGGCTTGCTTGCGGGGCACGTCGCGTCCAGCTGATCAAGGGCGCCACGATACCAAGGCCGTCCCCGCGGCGGTACGCGGGAAGTGGTGTCGGCAGCCCCCCGCCCCTGGCCGCGCCCTCCCCGGCTGCCGTCGGCGCACAGGGGGCACGGACGACGGACAGCATGGCCAGGAGCAGCAGTGTGGCGTGGTGGACTGCCGGCATGGAGTTACAACGCGCGAACGACGCAGAGGGGGACATGTCCCGCCGACGCCGTCGCGATACAGGCCGCCCGGGTCGGCGGCGCGGACTCAGCCCTCGCCGACCACGTCCACGCCCGCCGGCGGTATGAAGCGGAAGGTCGCTTCGTTGAACGCCGGGTTGCGCTTCCAGCCACTGAACACCAGTTCGGAGCGCTGCCCCAGGCTGTCCACCACCTCCATGCGCTGCAGGGACTGGCCCTGGAAGCCCAGGCGGGCACTGCTGAAGCTGGCCTGCTCGCTGTCGCGCGGCGACAGCAGCAGCCAGGACAGGCCCTCGGCGTCGCCACCTTCGCGCACGTTGAAGTCGCGCTCCAGCTTCGCGGGATCGAGCAGCGCCGCCAGCGGGCTGTTCTGCTCCTCCGGTCCCTGGGCGCGCACGGTCACCTGCTCGAGGTCGGGATCGAAGACCCAGACCTTGGCACCGTCGGCGACGATGAGCTGTTCGTAGGGAGTGCTGTACTCCCAGCGGAACAGGCGCGGCGCAGACAGCGCCACGCGCCCGGTCGAGGTTTCCTTGAGCCGGCCGTCGAGGTCGTAGAGCTTCTGTTCGAAGCGGCCATCGAGCCCCTTCAGGCCCTTGCCGAAGGCGTTCAGGTCATCGCGGGCACCCGCGAAGGCGGTGCCGGCAACCAGGGACAGCAGGGCCAGCGCGGCCAGCCAGTAGCGCTTGCGGATCATGGGGAAGCTCCATTCCGGGGATTGCGGTGCGGAGTGTGCGACGGGGACGCTGAATGGGGGGTCACGCGGCGCTGGCGCTGGCGTCAAGCATCGGAAAGGTCGGCCGATCGCGGCCGATGCGGCAGCGCCCTACTGCGGCGGCGGTGGAGCCAGCACGCTGCGGTCGCCGTTGTGCTCCGGCGCGGACACCACGCCCGCGGCCTCCATCGCCTCGACCAGGCGCGCGGCGCGGTTGTAGCCGATCTTCAGCCGGCGCTGCACGCCGGAAATCGAGGCGCGCCGGGTCTCGGTGACCACGCGCACGGCCTCGTCGTACAGCGGATCGCTCTCGTCGCCGCTGCTCGAGGCTTCCGGCAGGCCGGTGGCGCCGACCACCACGCCGTCGCCCATGGTCTGCACTTCCTCCAGCACGCCTTCGATGTAGTCCGGGCCACCGGAGGACTGTTTCAGGTTCTCGACCACGCGATGAACTTCCTCGTCGGACACGAAGGCGCCGTGCACGCGCTCAGGCATGGCCGTGCCCGGCGGCAGGTAGAGCATGTCGCCGTGGCCGAGCAGGGTCTCGGCGCCGGACTGGTCGAGGATGGTGCGCGAGTCGATCTTGCTGGAGACCTGGAAGGCGATGCGCGTGGGGATGTTGGCCTTGATCAGGCCGGTGATCACGTCCACCGACGGCCGCTGCGTGGCCAGGATGAGGTGGATGCCGGCGGCGCGCGCCTTCTGTGCCAGGCGGGCGATCAGCTCCTCCACCTTCTTGCCGACGATCATCATCATGTCGGCGAATTCGTCGATGAAGATCACGATGAAGGGCAGCGTTTCCAGCGGCTGCGCGACCTCGTCGATCTCCGGGTTCGGTTTGAACAGCGGATCGAGCAGCGGCTGGCCGGCGTCCTGGGCGTCCTTCACCTTCTTGTTGAAGCCGGCCAGGTTGCGCACGCCCACCGCGCTCATCAGCTTGTAGCGGCGCTCCATCTCGGCCACGCACCAGCGCAGGCCATTCGCGGCCTCCTTCATGTCGGTGACCACCGGCGCCAGCAGGTGCGGGATGCCCTGGTAGACGCTGAGCTCCAGCATCTTCGGGTCGATCATCAGCATCCTGAGGTCCTTGGCCGAGGCCTTGTACAGCAGGCTCAGCACCATCGCGTTCACCGCCACCGACTTGCCCGAACCGGTGGTGCCGGCGACCAGCAGGTGCGGCATGCGCGCGAGGTCGGCCACCGTCGGCCGGCCGGCGATGTCCTTGCCCAGCGCCAGCGTCAGCAGGCTGGAGGCCTTGTCGTATTCCTTCGAGCGCAGCAGCTCGGAGAGGTAGATCATCTCCCGGTGCGTGTTCGGCGTTTCCAGGCCGATCACCGACTTGCCCGGGATCACGTCGACCACGCGCACCGACTTCACCGACAGCCCGCGCGCGATGTCCTTGTCCAGCGAGCTGATCTGGCTGACCTTGATCCCCGGCGCCGGCTCGATCTCGAAGCGGGTGATGACCGGGCCGGGGTAGGCGCCGACCACCTGGGCGTCGATGCGGAAGTCCTTGAGCTTGAACTCGATCTGCCGCGACAGGGTCTCAAGCGTCTCCTCGTCGTAGCCCTTGGGCTGCGGCTTGGGATCGTCGAGCAGGGCCAGCGGCGGGATGCCGCTGCCGTCGCCGACGTTGAACAGCGGGATCTGCTGCTCGCGCTTGGCGCGGTCGCTCTTTTCGACCACCGGCGCAGGCGGCGGTTCGATCCGCACCTTCTCGCGCTTCGCGCGCAGTTCGGTATCGACCTTGCGGACCTCGGTGCGCTCCTCGCGGTGCGCACGTGCCTCCTGCCACTCGCTGGCCTGCTTGCTGCCGCGGCGGAACAGCGCCGGCAGCTTCAGCACCCAGCCGCCGACGACGTCCATCACCCTGAACCAGGACAGCCCGGTGGCGAGCGTCACCGACACCAGCAGCAGGGCCAGCAGGAACAGGTTGCCGCCCACCGGCCCGAAGGCCGAGTACAGCGAATTGCCCACCAGGCGCCCGAGGATGCCGCCGCTCCCGGCCGACATGCCTTCCACCGCGCCGATGCGCAGGTACAGCAGCCCGGTCGAGGACACGATGAAGCCGACAATGCCGGCCAGGCGCAGCGCCGGGCCCAGGTCGGGCTCCCCGTCGCCATCGGTGTCCATGCCGAACAGCGCGATCCACGCCACAGCGCCCAGGATCAGCGGCAGCACGAAGGCGACATGGCCGAACAGCCCCAGCAGCACGTCGGCGATCCAGGCGCCGACCCGGCCGCCGTAGTTGTTCAGCGGCGCGGTCAGGCTGCCGGCATTGCTCCAGCCGGGATCGCTGGGCGAGTACGTGACCATGCACACCAGCAGGTAGACCAGCAGCGGCGCGATCGCGATCAGGGCGATGTCGCGCAGCAGCTTCTGCCTGCGGGGATTGGGCGCGGAGGCGGCCTCCGCCGGCGCCGCCTTGCGCTTGCGCCGGGTACCGCGTTCCGTTGCCGGGCGTGCTGCCACGTGTGATCAGGCCTTAAGAAGTGCTCGCAATGGGATGATTCTAATCACATTCCGGCGCAGATGCGCCTCAGACCGCCATGTCGAGCAGGGCCGGATGCACCAGTTGGCCCCCGGCCACGTTCACGCCGCGGGCCAAGGCCGGGTTCGACTGCCAGTCGCCGCCGGCCGCCAGCTTGTTCACCCACGGCAGGATCGCGGCGCAGATCGCCTGCGACGAGGTCTGCGGCACGGCGCCGGGCATGTTGGTCACGCAGAAGTGGGTCACGCCCTCCTCCACGTAGGTCGGCTCCTTCCAGGTGGTCGGGCGCGAGGTCTCGAAGCAGCCGCCCTGGTCGATGGCGATGTCGACCAGCACGCTGCCCGGCTCCATGGCCTTGAGCATGTCGCGGGTCAGCACGTGCGGCGCCTTGGCGCCGGTGACCAGCACCGCGCCGATCACCAGGTCGGCCGCGGCCACCTCGCGCGCCACCACGTCGTGGTAGGGGTACAGGGCGGTGACGTTGTTGCCCACGCGCATCATTTCGTCCATGCGGTCCTGGCGCATCTCGAACACGGTGACGTTGGCGCCACCGGCCGCGGCCAGCGCCGCCGAGGCACCGCCGGCCTTGCCGGCGCCGAAGACCACGACCTTGCCGCGCTCGGTCGACGGCAGGCCGCCTAGCAGCTTGCCCTTGCCGCCCTCGGGCTGGTGCAGCAGGTGGGTGCCGACCTGGACGCCGATGCGGCCGGCGACCACCGACATCGGCGCCAGCAGCGGCAGTTCGCCGTTGGGCAGCTCGACGGTCTCGAAGGCGACGCCGGTCAGGCCGATGTCGAGCAGCTGGCGGGTCAGCGCCGGCTCGGCGGCCAGGTGCAGGTAGCAGAACAGCAGGTGGTCGCGGCGCAGGTGCTGGAGGTCGCCGGCGATGGGCTCCTTGACCTTGACGATCATCTCGCCCTTTTCGTACAGCGCGGCAGCGTCGGGGGCGATGTTCACGCCCAGGGCGGTGTACTCGGCGTCGGAGAAGCCGGACTTGATGCCCGCGTCCTTCTCCAGCCACACCTCGTGGCCGCGCTTGACCAGGTCGCCGGCGGCGGCGGGGACGAGGGCGACGCGCCCTTCGAGGGTCTTGGTTTCCTTCGGAACACCGATGCGCATCTCTCTCTCCTGTCCTGCACAAAAAACGCCGCATGTGCGGCGAGTCGTCGTCTGTCTACGGGGAACCCTGCGTTGCGGCGGCGAGCGCGGCCTGCGCCTTGTCTTGCCGCCCCGGCGCCGCCAAGCTATGGGCTTCCCAACGCCGTGATTCCATGGCCCGCGAGTATACATGACCACTTCCAAGCACTGCCGCCTGCTGATCCTCGGTTCCGGCCCCGCCGGCTGGACCGCCGCCGTCTACGCCGCCCGCGCCAACCTCAAGCCGGTCGTCGTCACCGGCCTGCAGATGGGCGGCCAGCTGATGACCACCACCGAGGTCGACAACTGGCCCGGCGATGCCCACGGCCTGATGGGCCCGGACCTGATGGCGCGCATGCAGGCGCATGCCGAGCGCTTCGAGACCGAAACCGTCTTCGACCACATCCACAGCGCCGACCTGTCGCAGCGCCCGTTCCGCCTGAAGGGCGACAACGGCGACTACACGGCCGACGCGATCATCATCGCCACCGGCGCCACCGCCAAGTACCTGGGCCTGCCGTCCGAAGAGGCGTTCAAGGGCCGCGGCGTCTCCGCCTGCGCCACCTGCGACGGCTTCTTCTACAAGGACCAGGACGTGGCCGTGGTCGGCGGCGGCAACACCGCCGTCGAGGAAGCGCTGTACCTGGCCAACATCGCCCGCAAGGTCTACCTGGTGCACCGCCGAGACACCCTGCGCGCGGAGAAGATCATGCAGGACAAGCTGCAGGCCAAGATCGATGCCGGGAAGATCGTTCCGGTCTGGCACCACGTCGTCGACGAGGTCCTGGGCAACGAGGCCGGCGTCACCGGCCTGCGCCTGAAGTCGGTGCAGGACGACAGCACCCGCGAGATCGACGTGCACGGCTTCTTCGTCGCCATCGGCCACACCCCGAACACTTCGCTGTTCGAGGGTCAGCTGGCGATGAACAACGGCTACCTCGAGATCCGCTCCGGCCTGTCCGGCGGCGCCACCGAGACCTCGGTCAAGGGCGTGTTCGCCGCCGGCGACGTCGCCGACCAGGTCTACCGCCAGGCCATCACCTCGGCCGGCTTCGGCTGCATGGCGGCGCTCGACGCCGAGCGCTTCCTCGACAAGGATGCCTGAGTCCCCGCGCGCAACGGCGGGAACCGGCTGAACGCCGGCATGCCTGTCGCGCGCGCGCACGACTCTCTGGCGGGCATCCCGGCCTCGGCCTGGGATGCCCTGCACGACGGCGGGAACCCCTTCGTCGCACACGCCTTCCTCGAGGGCCTGGAGTCCTGCGGCTGCCTGCGCGCCCACTGGGGCTGGCGGCCCCGGCACATCACCCTGTGGGACGGCGGCGAACTGGTCGCCGCGGCGCCGGGCTATCTGAAGGGGAATTCGCACGGCGAGTTCGTGTTCGACCATGCCTGGGCGCAGGCCTACGCACAGTACGGACTCGACTACTACCCGAAGTGGCTGGGCGCGGTGCCCTACTCGCCCGTGACCGGGCCGCGCCTGCTGGCCCGCGGGGACGCGGCGCGCCATCGGCTGCTGGAGGCGATCGCCAGCGACGCGCACGCGCTTGGCCTGTCGTCGGCGCACGTCAACTTCCACCTCGCCGACGAAGACGCCGCCTTCTGTGGGGACTGGATGCGTCGCACCGACATCCAGTACCACTGGCGCAACGACGCCGGCTGGCCGGACTTCGCCGCCTTCCTCGGCGACATGGACAGCCACCATCGCAAGAACATCCGCCAGGAGCGGGCGCGGGTCGCGCGCGCGGGCGTCCGCTTCCGGGTCCTGCACGGCGACGAAGCGGGCGACGACGACCTCGCGGCCATGCACGGCTTCTATGTGGAGACCTTCAGCGACTACGGCAATTCGCCGGCGCTGACCCTGGCATTCCTGCACCACCTGGCGCGCAGCATGCCGCGCGCACTGGTGCTGGTGCTGGCCGAACTCCACGGTGAAACCATCGCCGGCGCCCTGTGCCTGCGCGGCGGCGACACCCTGTACGGCCGCTACTGGGGCACCACCCACGACCTGCCCGGCCTGCACTTCGAGACCTGCTACTACCAGGGCATCGAATACTGCCTGCGCGAAGGCCTCACCCGCTTCGAACCCGGGGCCCAGGGCGAGCACAAGATCGCCCGCGGCTTCCTGCCGACGCCGGTGCGCAGCCGGCACTGGATCGCCGATTCCGGACTCCGGGTTCCGCTGGCGCAGTGGTGCCTGGATGAAGAGGCCGCGGTTGCGGACATGGCGCTGGCGCTCGCCGGGCGTTCCCCGTTCCGCGACCGGCAGGGCGCGCCATGAGCCGGGCCCTGCCCGCCCTGCTCGATCCCGCGCCCGGGGCACCGTTCCCCGATCCGGCGACCGCCCTGCGCGAGCCCGACGGCCTGCTGGCCATCGGCGGTGACCTGAGTCCGCAGCGCCTGCTCACCGCCTATGCCAGCGGTGTCTTCCCCTGGTACTCCGAAGGCCAGCCGCTGCTGTGGTGGTCGCCCGATCCCCGCACCGTGTTCGCCAGCGACGGCGTGCGCCTGTCCTCACGCTTCCGGCGGCAGCTGCGGCGTTCGGACTGGACGGTGGTCGCCGACCGCGACTTCGATGGCATCGTGCAGGCCTGCGCCACCGCGCCACGCGAAGGCCAGCACGGGACCTGGATCACCGGCGCCATGCGCGAAGCGTATTCGCGCATGCACGCGCTGGGACACGCGCACTCGATCGAAGTGCTCGATGGCGACGGCCGCCTGGCCGGCGGGCTGTACGGCATGGCGCTGGGGCGGATGTTCTTCGGCGAAAGCATGTTCAGCGCCCGCAGCGGCGGCTCCAAGGTCGCGCTGGCGGCGCTGGCCCGGGTGCTGCACGGCTGGGGCTGGCCGCTGATCGACGCCCAGGTCGAGAACCCGCACCTGGTCAGCCTGGGCGCGCAGTCCTGGCCGCGGACGCATTTCCTGGCCGAAGTACACAGGCTCACCGCCCTGCCCGGCCGCACGGGGTCCTGGCAGGAGGCCTTCGGCCGGATACCCGCCGCCGACCTCGCCCGACCCTTGGCCGAGAACCTGCCGTCCGCTTAACGGAACTTTTGCGCTTGCCCACTGTCCGTGCGACAATTGCCGTCTTGCGGGCCTTGCGCCCGACCCACAGCAATGGTCAGTACAGGACGCATGGCGAAAGACGACGTCATTGAATTCGAGGGAGCGGTGTCGGAAACCCTTCCGAACACGATGTTCCGCGTGAAGCTTGAGAACGGGCACGAGATCATCGCCCACATCTCCGGGCGCATGCGCAAGAACTACATCCGCATCCTCACCGGCGACAGGGTCAAGGTCGAAATGACCCCCTACGACCTCACCAAGGGTCGCATCACCTATCGCATGAAGTAAGGCGCGCAGCGCGCCGGAAGAAAAGGCGGCCCGAAGGCCGCCTTTTTCATTCGTGGGCCTCCCCGCTTCGCTCACTGTACAAGCGGCAGCCAGATCCAGAGCGCGATCAGGGTCGCCAGCAGTACGGGCGGGGTCAGGATCAGCCCGACCTTCATGTACTGGCCCCACGTGATCCGCTGGCCCTTGCCCGCCAGCACGTGGAGCCACAGCAGCGTCGCGAGCGAGCCGATCGGCGTGAGCTTCGGGCCGAGGTCATTGCCGACGACGTTGGCGTAGATCATCAATTCCCTGGTCAGCGCCGGCACTTCGGCCGCGTCGATGGCCAGGGCACCGACGAGCGTCGCCGGCATGTTGTTCATGACCGAGGCGAGGATGGCGACGGCAACACCGGTCCCGATCGTGGCCACGAACGAGCCCTGCGCGGCAAGCCAGGTCAGGACGGCCGTGGACGCGCTGGTGAGCCAGGCATTCCCGAGGCCGTAGACGACCAGGTACATGCCCAGTGAGAACAGCACGATCTGCCAGGGCGCGCCGAGCAGGACCTTCGTCAGGCCGATGCTCGCGCCGCGGCCGCCGCTGCCCCAGCGGCCGGCAATCGCCATCATGAATACCGCTGCGACGCCCGTGACCAGCGCGATCGGAACGCCGAACGGAGCGGTCACGAAGTACGCGATCAACAGCAGGGCGAGCAGCGGAAACGCGGACCGGAAGATCGCCGGGTCCCGGATCGCCTGCCGCGGCTGTTCCAGCGCCTCGAGGCGATATCGAGCAGGAATGTCACGACGGAACCAGAGCCAGAGCACCAGCAGCGTCACGGCGACCGAAACCAGGTTCACCGGCACCATGACGGAGGCATACCTGCCGAAGGGAATGCCGAAGTAATTGGCGGTGACGATGTTGACCAGGTTCGACACCACGAGCGGCAGGCTGGCCGTATCGGCGATGAAGCCACAGGTGACGGTGAAGGCCATCGCGCCAGCCGCCGGGAAATCCAGTCGCAGCAGGATCGCCAGCACGATCGGCGTCAGCAGCAGGGCCGCACCGTCGTTGGCGAACATGGCGGCGATCGCGGCCCCGAGCAGGACGACCAGCGGGAACAGCTTGCGGCCGTTGCCGCCGCCCCAGCGGGCCACGTGCAGGGCCGCCCAGGCGAAGAACCCGGCCTCGTCCAGAATCACGGAGATCACGATCAGCGCAACAAAGGTGAACGTGGCATCCCACACGATGCCCCATACCGTACCGACGTCGCCCCAGCCCACGACGCCCGTTGCCAGGGCGACGCCGGCGCCGGCGAGCGCCGACCAGCCGATGCCGAGCCCGCGCGGCTGCCAGATGACGAACACCAGGGTCACGATGAAGATCGCGAGGGCAAGCACGGTGCGCTTCCGCCGAGGTCAGATGGCGCGCTGGTTGACGCGGCTGGACAACTCTTCGGCGGTTTCGACCCGCTCGGAATAGCGGTCGGTCAGGTAGGCCGATCGGCCGCGCACGAGCCAGGTGAACTTGACCAGCTCCTCGCACACGTCGACGACGCGCTGGTAGAAGGCCGACGGCTTCATGCGGCCGGCCTCGTCGAATTCCTGGTAGGCCTTCGCAACCGACGACTGGTTCGGGATCGTCACCATGCGCATCCAGCGGCCGAGCACGCGCAGCTGGTTGACGGCGTTGAAGCTCTGCGAGCCTCCGGACACCTGCATCACCGCGAGCGTCTTGCCCTGCGTCGGCCGCTTCGCGCCCTGGGACAGAGGAATCCAGTCAATTTGCGCCTTCATGATGCCGGTCATGGCGCCGTGGCGCTCCGGGCTGATCCACACCATGCCCTCCGACCAGTCGGCGAGGTCCCGCAGCTCGGCCACCTTCGGATGGTCCGCAGGCGCGCCGTCGGGCAGCGGCAGATCGCGTGGATCGAAGATTCGCACCTCGCAGCCGTACCAGCGCAGGAGCCGGCCGGCTTCCTCGGCCAGCAGCCTCGAGTAGGAACGCTCGCGCAGCGAACCGTAAAGAATCAGGATGCGTGGCGGGTGCACCGGATCGCCCGGGGCGGCCAGCGCGTCCACGTCGATCGGGGCGAGCTGCGCGAGGTCGATGTTCGGCAGATCCATCAGAACCGGATCGCTCACGTCAACGTCCCGCCTGCAGTGACCACTTCGCCGTCTTCCTTGGTGAACGACGCCACCGGATGGTCGAGCAGCGCAAGCACCTTTTCGGACGGCCGGCAGAGTGCCGCACCGCGACGGGTGACCACAATCGGGCGGTTGATCAGGATCGGGTGCGCCAGCATTGCGTCTACCAGGTCCTCGTCGAGGAGCGCTGGGTCATCCAGCCCGAGTTCCGCATACGGCGTGCCTTTCTCGCGCAGGAGTTCGCGCGGCGAGATGCCCATCGCGGCGATCAACTCCAGCAACCGTTCGCGCGAGGGCGGTGTCCGCAGGTATTCGATGACCTGGGGGTGCTCGCCGGACTGGCGCAGCATTTCGAGGGTGTTGCGGGACGTGCCGCAGGCGGGATTGTGGTAGATCGTGATCGCCATGCCGGTGCCTCAGGCCAGGAGAGGTTCGGAAGTGCTCATGCACAGATTTCGGGATTGCCGTTGCAGCAGTCTGCTGTGAGGAAGGCCAGCAGCTCGCGCATGTCGTCGTAGCTGGCGGCGTAGCGGACGTGCCTGCCATCGCGCCAGCAGCGCAGCAGGCCCGCGCGCTCGAGCGTCGCCAGGTGGAAGCTCATGCGCGTCGCCGGAATCGACAGTGCCTCGGCGATCGCGCCCGAAGGCACGCCCTCGAAGCCGGCGCGAACCAGCAGGCGGAAGGCGGCCAGGCGGTCGGCATGCGCGAGGGCGGACAGCGCGGAGACGGCGGATTCATCGTCCATGAATACAACTCTACAAGGATTGTTGCAGAGTGCAATCCCCACGCGAGCATTTCGGCCGGTGCCATCGATCGAGCGCCGGCCGGTCAGTCGCGCCCGTGCCGGGGTACTGGCGAGGGCGCAGCGCCGTCAGTCGACGGTAGCCGGCAGCAGCTTCTCCGGCTCGGCCTGCACGTCGAGCACCAGCTCGCCATCGACCACGTCGATCGAGACCCGGCCACCGCCCAGCAGCTTTCCGAACAGCAGTTCATCGGCCAGCGGCCGCTTCACCTTGTCCTGGATGACGCGCGCCATCGGCCGCGCGCCCATCAGCGGGTCGAAGCCGTGCTGAGCCAGCCACTCGCGCGCGGCCGGCGTCGCCGCCAGGCTCACGCCCTTCTCGTGCAGCTGCTCCTCGAGTTCGATGATGAACTTGTCGACCACGCGCAGGATGTGCTCCAGGCCCAGAGGCTGGAACTGCACGATGGCATCCAAGCGGTTGCGGAACTCCGGGGTGAAGCCCTTGCGGATCACCTCCATCGCATCCGTGCTGTGGTCCTGCTGGGTGAAGCCGATCGTGCGCCGCGCGGCCTGGGCCGCACCCGCGTTCGTGGTCATCACCAGCACCACGTTGCGGAAGTTGGCCTCGCGCCCGTTGGTGTCGGTCAGGATGCCGCGGTCCATCACCTGCAGCAGGATGTTGAAGATGTCCGGATGCGCCTTCTCCACCTCGTCGAGCAGCAGCACGCAGTGCGGGGTCTTGACGATCTTCTCGGTCAGCAGGCCGCCCTGGTCGAAGCCGACGTAGCCCGGGGGGGCGCCGATCAGGCGGCTGACCGAATGCGGCTCCATGTACTCGGACATGTCGAAGCGCACCAGTTCGATGCCCAGCTGCAGCGCGAGCTGGCGGGTGACTTCGGTCTTGCCGACGCCGGTGGGGCCGGCGAACAGGAAGTTGCCGATCGGCTTGTCCGGGTTGCCCAGGCCCGAGCGCGCGAGCTTGATCGCGCTGGTCAGGGTGTCGATCGCCGGATCCTGGCCGAAGATCACCATCTTCAGGTTGCGGTCCAGGTGCTGCAGCACGTCCTTGTCGGAGGCGCTGACCTGCTTGGCCGGGATCCGCGCCATCCGCGCGACGATGGTCTCGACCTCCTCGACGTCGATCAGCGACTTGCGCACGTTCTCCGGCAGCAGGCGCTGGCGGGCGCCGGCCTCGTCGATGACGTCGATGGCCTTGTCCGGCAGCAGGCGGTCGCCGATGTGCTTGACCGACAGGTCCACGGCGGCCTGCAGCGCCTCGTCGGCATAGGTCACGTCGTGGTGGGCCTCGTACTTCGGCTTCAGGCCCTGCAGGATCTCGTAGGTCTCGCCGACGGTGGGCTCGACGATGTCGATCTTCTGGAAGCGCCGCGCCAGCGCCCGGTCCTTCTCGAAGATGCCGCGGTATTCCTGGAACGTGGTCGAACCGATGCAGCGCAGCTCGCCCGAGGCCAGGGCCGGCTTGATCAGGTTCGACGCGTCCATGGTGCCGCCCGAGGCCGAACCGGCGCCGATGATGGTGTGGATCTCGTCGATGAACAGGATCGCGCCCTCGTGCTTGCCGATCGCGGCCAGCACCGCCTTAAGGCGCTTCTCGAAGTCGCCGCGGTACTTGGTACCGGCCACCAGCGCGCCCAGGTCGAGCGAATAGATGGTGGCGTTGGCCAGCACTTCGGGCACCTCGCCGTCGACGATGCGCTTGGCCAGGCCCTCGGCGATCGCCGTCTTGCCGACACCGGCCTCGCCCACGTACAGCGGGTTGTTCTTGCGGCGGCGGCAGAGCACCTGGATGGTGCGCTCGATCTCGTCGGCACGACCCACCAGCGGGTCGATCCGGCCCTGGCGCGCCATTGCGTTGAGGTCGCTGGCGAATTCCTCCAGCGCGTCGGCCTTGCCCTCGCCTTCGGCACCCTCGGCCTTGGCCTCGGCGTCGCCGCCGGAGTCGGGCTGCGGCTCCTCGCCGGTGCGCGCGATGCCGTGCGACAGGTAGTTCACCACGTCCAGCCGGGTGACGTCCTGCTGGTTGAGGAAATAGACGGCGTGCGAGTCCTTCTCGCCGAAGATGGCCACCAGCACGTTGGCGCCACTGACCTCCTTCTTGCCCGAGGACTGCACGTGGTAGACCGCGCGCTGCAGCACGCGCTGGAAGCCCAGCGTGGGCTGGGTGTCGCGACCGTCGTCGTCGGCCAGCCGCGAGACGGAGCTGGCGATGGCCTGCTCCAGGTCGGAGCGCAGGCGGTGGAAATCGGCGCCGCAGGCCTTGAGGACGGTCTCCGCGGACGGGTTGTCGAGCAGCGCCAGCAGCAGGTGCTCGACCGTCATGTACTCGTCGCGCGCCTCGCGGGCGCGCTTGTAGCACTGGCCGATGCTGTATTCGAGATCCTTGCTGAACATGGGGCGTGTGCCTCCTGGATTCACTGCAAAACCAGATGGGGGCGCCCGCGGGGCTTTTCCATCCGGCGACGGATCCCTTGTAGGCCTTCGCCCGCGTCGTTGGCAAGCGCCGTCAGTGCGCCGCAGTATCCCGGCGACGCGCGTCATCGTGGCGTGCAGGCGCACCCGTGGAGTGCGGCTCAGGCCTTCTCGACCGTCGCCAGCAGCGGATGCTGGTTCAGGCGCGAGTACTCGTTGACCTGGGCCACCTTGGATTCGGCCACGTCGCGCGAGAACAGGCCGCACACGCCGCGGCCGCGGGTGTGGACGTGGAGCATGACCTGGGTGGCGCGCTCGATGTCCATGCCGAAGAAGCGGACCAGCACCTCGACCACGAAATCCATGGGCGTGTAGTCGTCGTTCAGGAGGAGGACGGAATACATTGGCGGCCGCGCCAGCTCGGGGCGGCCGACCTCGACGGCGACGCCGTGGTCGCGCTCGTGTCCTGCGTTGCTGCTCATGGCCGTGATTATACCGGCGCGCCCGGTGGACGGCCCCATTCCACCGCGCGAGAATGGCCCATTCCCGACTGGTTTCCGCATGCGTCCTGCCCCCTCCACGCCGCCCAAGCGCCGATGCCGACCATGACCTACCGGCAGGGGCGGTTCTGGCAACCCGACGTGACCGTCGCCGCCGTGGTGGTCGACGGCGGCCGGGTGCTTTGCGTCGAGGAGCGCTCGGGTGGCCGGATCGTGCTCAACCAGCCCGCCGGCCACCTTGAGCCGGACGAGGACCTGGTCGAGGCCGCGGTGCGCGAGACCCTGGAGGAATCGGGCTGGACCGTCGAGCCCACGGCCTTCATCGGCGCCTACCAGTGGACGTCGCCCACCTTGGCGGACGGTACGCCCGGTCGGCACTACCTGCGCTTCGCCTTCGCCGCGCGGCCGCTGTCGCACGACCCGGCGCGCGAGCTGGACGAAGGCATCGTGCGCGCTCTGTGGCTGACGCCTGGCGAGCTCCAGGCCCAGGCAGAACGCCACCGCAGCCCCCTGGTCTGGCAGGTCGTCGCCGACCATCTGGCCGGAAGCCGACAGCCGCTGTCGCTGCTGCGTTCGGTGCGCTGATGGCGGCGCCGGGGATCATCGTCGGCATGTCCGGCGGCGTGGACTCATCGGTCGCCGCTCTGCTGCTGCGCGACGCCGGCGAGTCCATCGCCGGCCTGTTCATGGACAACTGGGCCGACGACGGCAGCGGCCACTGCCGCGCCGACGAGGACCGCCGCGACGCGGTCGCGGTCTGCGGCCGGCTTGGCATCCCGATCCACTTCCGCGACTTCTCGGGCGAGTACTGGGCGGGCGTGTTCGAGCATTTCCTGGCCGAGTACGCCGCCGGGCGCACGCCGAACCCGGACGTGCTGTGCAACCGCGAGATCAAGTTCAAGCACTTCCTCGACGCCGCCCGAGAGCTGGGCGCGGCGCGCATCGCCACCGGGCACTACGCCCGCATCGACTTCGCGGGTGGTCGCTGGCGCCTGCTGCGCGCGGCCGACCGCGGCAAGGACCAGAGCTACTTCCTGCACCAGCTGGGCCAGGCGCAGCTGGCGGCGACCCTGTTCCCGCTGGGTGCGCTGGCGAAGGACGAGGTGCGGGCGATGGCCTCGGCCGCCGGGCTGCCGACCGCCGCGAAGAAGGATTCCACCGGGATCTGCTTCGTCGGCGAACGCGACTTCCGCGAATTCCTCGGCCAGTACCTGCCCGCGCGCCCGGGCGACATCCGCACGCCCGACGGCCAGTCAGTGGGCGAACACTCCGGCGTGTTCTACTACACCCTGGGCCAGCGTGAAGGCCTCAACATCGGTGGGCGCCGCGGCTTCGACGACAAGCCCTGGTACGTCGTCGGCAAGGACGTCGCGGGCAATGTGCTCACGGTTGACCAGGGCCATGACAGCCCCTACCTGATGTCACGGAGCCTGCGCAGCGAAACCGCACACTGGATCGCCGGCGCCCCGCCATCCACCCGTTTCAGCTGCACGGCGCAGACCCGCTACCGGCAGCCAGAGGAGCCATGCGAAGTGATCGTTGACGATACCGGGACCCTGCGGGTCGCCTTCCAGCGCCCCCAGCGCGCCGTGACCCCCGGCCAGTCCGTGGTGCTGTACGACGGCGAGGCCTGCCTGGGCGGCGCCGTGATCGCCTCCACCGATGCGCCCGTCGCCGCGGGAGCGTCGGCATGAGCGACATGCATGACCGCGTGCTGGCCCTGGCCGGCCTGGCCCAGGCCCTGCGCCAGGTGCGCCGCGTGGCCGAGACCGGCCAGGCCGAGGGCACCGTGCTTGAGACCGCGCTGGGCAGCGTGTTCCGCATCGACGCCGGCTCCGCCGCCGAGGTCTACGGCGGCGTGCCCAACGTGCGCCCCGGGCTGATGCTGCTGCGCGACTACCTGGCCAACAAGGGCCAGGACCCGCTGCTGCCGAAGCTGGCGCTGGCGGTGACCCAGCTCGAACGCCGCTTCGTGCAGGACGACGACGTGGCCAGCCGCGTGCACGAAGGCATCCTGGCCGCCCGACACGACGCCGAGCGCCGGGGCACCGCGCATCCGGACGTGCTGTCGAAGCTCGGCAGCCTGTACGCCGACACCGTCAGCCACCTGCGCCCGCGCGTGCTGGTGCAGGGCAACCCTCACTACTTGGGCCAGGCCGCGATCGTGGCCGAGATCCGGGCGATGCTGCTGGCGGCGCTGCGCTCGGCGGTGCTGTGGCGGCAGTCCGGCGGCAGCCCCTGGGACTTCCTGTTCCAGCGCGGGGCTATGGCGCGGGCGGTGGAGGATCTGCTGGGGTGAGGCGCGGCGGAAGTTTTTTTGCCACGGATTTACGCGGATTTGAGCGGATTTACGCGGATAAGGCAGAAGCGCTCTGAGGTGGTTTCTGGCCTGTTCTTGGGATCAGGCGCTGGATGGGGCGGGAGATGCCTGGTTCGCGAGGAAGCCGCGGCGGCGGTACCAGATTTCAAGCGGCAGGGTCACGAGCGGCGGGATCGCGGCGAGGACGGCGAGCAGCAGGGTCCACATGGGCCAGCGCAGGCGGGCGCCGGCGTAGAAGGCGACCGCGACGTACAGCAGGAAGGCGGCGCCGTGCAGGCGTCCGAAGAACCATACGCCCAGGTCGGTCGTGCCGCTGCCGTACTTTAGGTACATGCCCAGCAGCAGGCCCGCCCAAGTGAAGGCTTCGAGCAGGGCGACGATCGAGAAGAGCCTGCCGGCGGGTGACAGGGGCTGCGACGCTGCTTGCATGCTTCGGGGCCATCGGATCGGGGCGTGAAGGATAGCCGACGCGACGGGCGGGCCCGGCGCGCGCTGTAAACTTCGGCTCCCGCTCCGTCACCGGTGGCCCATGGCCTTCGATGCTTTCGCGCTGATGCTGGCGATGCTGGCGCTCGGCATGCTGTTCGCGCGGCTGCGCGTGCTGCCGGACAACGCCGGCGAAACGTTGAACCTGCTGGTGCTCTATGTCTGCCTGCCGGCGGCGATCCTGCTCAACGTGCCGAAGCTGCGCTTCGACGTCTCCCTGCTCGCGCTGGCGGCGCTGCCGTGGCTGATCGCGGCCGCGTCGTGGGCGCTGGTGACACTTGCGTCGCGCTGGCTGAAGTTCCGCCGCGACGAGACCGTGGTGCTGGTGCTGCTGACGATGCTCGGCAATACCAGCTACGTCGGCTTCCCGATGATCGAGGCCCTGCTTGGCGGCCAGGCCCTGCCCTACGCCGTGGTTTACGACCAGTTCGGCACCTTCCTGCTGCTGTCGACCGTCGGCCTGCTCGTGCTGGCGCGCGGCAGCGGCGACAGCGCGCCTTCGGCGAAGGCCATCGTGCGACGCATCCTGCTGTTCCCGCCGACCTGGGCGCTGGCCTTCGGTCTGACCCTGATGCCTGAGCAACCGCCGCAGTGGATCGCCCTGGCGCTGGAGCGCCTGGCCGGAGTGCTGGTGATGCTGGTGATGCTCGCCGTGGGCCTCGGCATCCAGCTGCGCCTGCCGCGCGACGAAATCGCGCCGCTGGCGACCGGGCTGGTGCTGAAGCTGGTGTTGCTGCCGGCGGTTTCGCTGCCGCTGGCGTGGCTGCTCGGCATGCGCGGCGAAGTGCTGCAGGTCGGCGTGCTGGAAACCGCGATGCCGCCGATGATCACCGCGGCCGCGCTGGCGATCGCGCACGGGCTGGCGCCGAGGCTGGCGGCGACGGTGGTGGGGTATGGGATCGTGCTGTCGCTGGTGACGTTGCCGTTGTGGCGTGTGGTGTTGCAGCACGTTTCCTTGTAGAAGCTCGCGCCTGCGCTGGCATGATAGGGCCTGGGGAAATCATCAGGAGACGTCATGACCCGCATCGTTGCCGCGCTGCTGCTGGCTGCACTGACCGCGCTCCCGGCGCTGGCCAAGGACAAGGAGCCCTATGTGTGGGAAAAGATCCAGACCGTGGATCTGACCCAACGGGAGATCATTACCTATTCCAACGCCTACATCGCCGAGAAGTTCGGCTCGGGCAAGGAAGTGGTCGAGCTCAACGATCCTGATCTCGGCAAGCTGGTGGGCACCGTGATCCTCATGAATGAGGATGCCAAGTTGCTGCATGCCTTCCACGGCATCCGTGGCCGGCTGATCATTGACGCGAAGGATGGGCGCATTCGGATCCAGATGCACAACATCGTGGCCACCGACTCCAAGGGGGTGAAGGCTGCGTGGGGCGAGATCGAAAGCGCCAACCGCTATCGGATCGAACCGATGGCCGTGAAGGTCCTGGACAAGTTCGCCACCGACCTGCAGACCTACTTGGCCAATGCCAGGGCAAACAGCGACTGGTAGGGTCAGTTTGACCATCGCACGCCGATGACCACGACACCACGCCAGCGCAACGCCGAGAAGGCCGGCTTCAAATACTCCACGCTGCCGCTCAGACGCGGCAAGAGGCCCAAGCAGTGGCTGTGCCCGACCAAGGGCACGATCATGACCGTGGAGCGCGCCGTGCTGTCGCAGTACGAGGCCGATGGCTGGCGCGGCTACCACCGGGAAGGCGGCTTGATCCTCAACCTGATCAAGTGCATGTCCTTTCCGGAAATCTCCCCGCGGCACCGGATGACCTACATCGAAGCGCTGTATGCCCAGAACGTGGCCTTCAAGGAGGATTACTTCACGAAGGCTACGCTCCTGGCCAACCTGAAACGGGCCACCCCTGATCAGGTGAAGCGCAATTTCGAAATGATGATGAGCGCTCCCCCGCCGCTCCGGAAAAGCGTGAGCTCGCTATTCAAGCGCCCCAAGGCCAGCGTGCCGGTCAAAGCACCTTCGATCCTGGACTGGTTCCCAGGCTTGGAGACCTGGATGCTGGTGGAGCTTATGGAGGTGGCCGGCGTCGACCTACTGCACCGGATCGCCACCATCTTCTCCACGGATCCTTACGAGTTTCGACGCGGTTGGCCAGACCTGACGATCTGGAAGGATGGCCAGCTGCGGTTCGTGGAAGTCAAAGCACCAGGCGACAGCCTCGGCAAAAGCCAGAGGACCATCGCCCAGCACTTCGCCATTCCCTTGGCGCTGGAGTTCTCAATCGTAGATGTGCGGGTGTGCCCCAAGTTCTGATCGATCACTCGATCGACGCACACCCGAACGGGTCTACTTCAATGCGAAATAATAGACGTGGTCGTGAGACGTATCCTGGATACGAAAACGCCCGGCATTGCCGGGCGTTCCCATACTGACGGCACGCGTGTCCGGTCAGGCCGCCGACGCCCCTTCCGCCACCTCCCGGTACTCCTCGATCTGATCGAAGTTCATGTAGCGGTAGATCTCCGCACCCTTGCCGCTGATCACGCCGACGCCCTCCATGTACTCCTCGCGCGTCGGGATGCGGCCCAGGCGCGAGCAGATCGCGGCAAGCTCCGCCGAGCCCAGGTAGACGTTGGTGTTGCGCCCCAGGCGGTTGGGGAAGTTGCGGGTCGAGGTCGACATCGCGGTGGCGCCTTCGCGGATCTGCGCCTGGTTGCCCATGCACAGCGAGCAGCCCGGCATCTCCATGCGCGCGCCGGCGGCGCCGAAGGTGCCGTAGTGGCCTTCCTTGGTCAGCTCGCTGGCGTCCATCTTGGTCGGCGGGGCGACCCAGAGGCGCGTCGGGATGTCGCGCTTGCCTTCCAGCAGCTTCGCAGCCGCACGGAAGTGGCCGATGTTGGTCATGCACGAGCCGATGAACACCTCGTCGATGGTGTTGCCGGCGACGTCGGACAGGGTCTTCGCGTCGTCCGGATCGTTCGGGCAGCACACGATCGGCTCCACGATCTCGGCCAGGTCGATTTCGATCACCGCGGCGTACTCGGCGTCGGCGTCGGGCTCGAGCAGCTGCGGGTCGGCCAGCCACTGCTGCATCTTGTCGATGCGGCGCTGCAGGGTGCGGGCGTCGGCGTAGCCTTCGGCGATCATCCACTTCAGCAGCACGATGTTGCTGTTGAGGTATTCGATGATCGGCGCCTTGTCCAGGCGCACGGTGCAGCCGGCGGCGGAGCGCTCGGCCGAGGCGTCGGCCAGTTCGAAAGCCTGCTCGATCTTCAGCTCCGGCAGGCCCTCGATCTCGAGGATGCGGCCGGAGAAGATGTTCTTCTTGCCCTGCTTTGCGACCGTCAGCAGGCCCGCCTTGATCGCGTACAGCGGGATCGCGTGCACCAGGTCACGCAGGGTCACGCCCGGCTGCAGCTGGCCCTTGAAGCGCACCAGCACCGACTCGGGCATGTCCAGCGGCATGACGCCGGTGGCGGCGGCGAAGGCCACCAGGCCGGAGCCCGCCGGGAAGGAGATGCCGATCGGGAAGCGGGTGTGGCTGTCGCCGCCGGTGCCGACGGTGTCGGGAAGCAGCATGCGGTTGAGCCAGCTGTGGATGATGCCGTCGCCCGGGCGCAGCGAGACGCCGCCTCGGGTGGAGATGAACTCCGGCAGGGTGTGGTGGGTCTTCACGTCCACCGGCTTCGGATAGGCCGCGGTGTGGCAGAACGACTGCATCACCAGGTCGGACGAGAAGCCCAGGCAGGCCAGGTCCTTCAGCTCGTCGCGGGTCATCGGGCCGGTGGTGTCCTGCGAGCCCACGGTGGTCATCTTCGGTTCGCAGTAGGTGCCCGGGCGCACGCCCTGCCCCTCCGGCAGGCCGCAGGCGCGGCCGACCATCTTCTGCGCCAGCGTGAAGCCCTTGCCGGTGTCGGCCGGCGCGGCCGGCTGGCGGAACAGGTCGGTGGCCGGCAGGCCCAGCGATTCGCGCGCCTTGGCGGTCAGGCCGCGGCCGATGATCAGCGGGATGCGGCCGCCGGCGCGCACCTCGTCGAACAGCACTTCGCTCTTGACCTCGAACTCGGCGATCACTTCGCCGCCCTTCAGCGCCTTGCCGTCGTAGGGACGCAGCTCGACCACGTCGCCGTGATCCATCTTCGACACGTCCAGCTCGATCGGCAGCGCGCCGGCGTCTTCCATGGTGTTGTAGAAGATCGGCGCGATCTTGCCGCCCAGGCAGACGCCGCCGGCGCGCTTGTTCGGGATGTAGGGAATGTCGTCGCCCGTCCACCACAGCACCGAGTTGGTGGCCGACTTGCGGCTGGAGCCGGTGCCGACCACGTCGCCGACGTAGGCGACCAGGTGCCCCTTGTCCTTCAGCGACAGGATCTCCTGGATCGGGCCGCGCTTGCCGTCGTCCTCCGGCACGAAGGGCGCGTCGGGGCGCTTGTTCTTCAGCATCGCCAGCGCGTGCATCGGGATGTCGGGGCGTGTGGTGGCGTCGGGCGCCGGCGACAGGTCGTCGGTGTTGGTCTCGCCCGGCACCTTGAACACGGTGATGGTCAGCGACTCCGGCACTTCCGGCTTGGAGGTGAACCATTCGGCATCGGCCCAGCTCTGCAGCACGGCCTTGGCGTTGGCGTTACCGGCCTTGGCCTTCTCTTCCACGTCGTGGAAGGCGTCGAACACCAGCAGGGTGTTCTTCAGCGCGTCGGCGGCGACCGGGCCCAGCGCCGCGTCGTCCAGCAGCTCGACCAGCGGCGCGACGTTGTAGCCGCCCAGCATGGTGCCCAGAAGCTCGGTGGCGCGCTCGCGGCTGATCAGTGCATTGCTCTCGCTGCCGAAGGCCAGCGCGGCCAGGTAGCTGGCCTTGACCTTGGCGGCGTCGTCCACGCCGGCCGGAACGCGATGGGTGAGCAGGTCGAGCAGGAACTCGCCCTCGCCCGCCGGCGGGTTCTTCAGAAGTTCGATGACCTCGGCGGTCTGCTGCGCGGTCAGCGGCAGCGCGGGGATGCCGAGCGCTGCGCGTTCGGCCACGTGGTGGCGATAGGCTTCCAACATGGTGGGGGACTCCGGGAAAAAACAGGTGGTGGATGTCGCTTCGTTCCCGCCACGGCGGGGACGCTGTTCTCAGGTGGCCTTTGGCACGATCAGCTTCAGGCCCTTGAAGTAGTCGCGGAAAAAGCCGTCGTCGCGGGTGATCAAGGCATTGCACTGGAGCATGGCGTGGGCGCCGACGAGGAAATCCGGCACGGTGCGCGGTGCTTCCTTGTGACGCGACGATCTGCGCCGCTGGTTGAAGCGGCGCTGCATTTCACCAGCGCGGATGGCCGCCCTGCGATCAACGGGCAGGTAGCTCAGACCCATGTCCTCGACCACGTCCATGATGTCCGCGCCGTGGCCCAGGCCCGCGGTGATTTCGCTCACCACCACGTCGCAGACCACGACCGGCCCCAGCATCAGGGCATCGCGGACGCAGCCTTCGGCCGCACCGGCCCGTGCGTCCTCGCCGAGCAGGTCGATCAGCACGTTGGTATCGACGGCGATCATTCATCGCCCGCCTGGCCGGCATCGGCCGGATCGCGCAGCACCTCGAAGGGTTCGAGCGGATCACCCGGCGCACGTCCGCGCAGCTCGCGCATGATGTCGTCGGTGGTGACGCCGGGCGGCAGCTTGAACCGGCCACGGGCCCGCGATACGGCGTCATCGACGTTCTTCCGCAGGATGATGCGCCCGCCTTCCAGTTCGACCTTCAGGGTGGTGCCCTTGGTCAGTCCCAGGGCATCACGCACCGCCTTGGGCAGGGTGATCTGGCCGCGTTCGGCAACGGTGGCTTCCATGGGACCTCCTGCCCGGACGGGCATGGCTGGAACGGTATGCGCCAATTATACATACCTTGGAATACATACCCAAGCCCACATACCAGAACGCGACGGTAACGCATTCATCCGTACACTGGCGGTCTGCCAGCCCGCCACGCCATCCGAACAGGGAGCCCAGCCATGGCCGATTCCTTCTCCACCCGTGACCGCCTCGAGGTCAACGGCAAGTCCTACACCTACGCCAGCCTGGCGAAGCTCGGCGAACGCTTCGACCTCGCCCGCCTGCCCTATTCCATGAAGATCCTGCTGGAGAACCTGCTCCGGCACGAGGACGGCGGCGTGACCGTGGGCAAGGAGCACATCGAGGCCGTGGCGCGATGGGACGCGAAGGCCGAGCCCGACACCGAGATCGCCTTCATGCCTGCACGCGTGGTGCTGCAGGACTTCACCGGCGTGCCCTGCGTGGTCGACCTGGCCGCGATGCGCGATGCCGTGGCCCGCCTGGGCGGCCGCCCCGAACAGATCAACCCGCTGATCCCGTCGGAGCTGGTGATCGACCACTCGGTGCAGGTCGATGTCTTCGGCCGCCCGGACGCGCTGGACCTCAACGGCCGGATCGAGTTCGACCGCAACAAGGAGCGCTACGGCTTCCTGCGCTGGGGCCAGAACGCCTTCCAGGACTTCAAGGTGGTGCCGCCCAACACCGGCATCGTCCATCAGGTGAACCTGGAGCATCTGGCGCGCGTGGTGATGGAGCGCAGCATCCCCAACGAGAGCGGCGACGGCGAGACCTGGGCCTTCCCGGACACCGTGTTCGGCACCGACAGCCACACCACGATGATCAACGGCATCGGCGTGCTCGGCTGGGGCGTGGGTGGCATCGAGGCCGAGGCCGCGATGCTCGGCCAGCCCTCGTCGATGCTGATCCCGCAGGTGGTCGGCTTCAAGCTCACCGGCAAGCTGCCCGAGGGCGCCACCGCCACCGACCTGGTGCTCACCGTCACCCAGATGCTGCGCGCGCATGGCGTGGTCGGGAAGTTCGTCGAGTTCTTCGGCGACGGCCTGCAGCACCTGCCGCTGGCCGACCGCGCCACCATCGGCAACATGTCGCCCGAGTACGGCGCCACCTGCGGCATCTTCCCGGTCGACGCCGAAGCGATCCGCTACCTGCGCCTGTCGGGTCGCAGCGACGAGCAGATCGCGCTGGTCGAGGCCTACGCCAAAGCCCAGGGTCTGTGGCACGAACCCGGCCAGGCCGAGGCCACCTACTCCTCCGTGCTCGAGCTGGACATGGGCACCGTCAAGCCCTCGCTGGCCGGCCCCAAGCGCCCGCAGGACCGGGTGCTGCTGGAGGACATGAAGGCGAACTTCAACGAGAACGTCGGAGGCCTGGTCGCCAACCGCAAGGTCGGCTGCGCTGTGCAGGAACTGGCGGCCGAAGGCGGCGACCAGCCCCAGGCCGAACGCCTGGCAGCCAAGCCGGTGTCGAAAATCACCATCGATGACGGCGAACACCAGCTTTGCGACGGCTCGGTGGTGATCGCGGCGATCACCTCCTGCACCAACACCTCCAACCCGGCTGTGATGCTCGGCGCCGGCCTGCTGGCGCGCAACGCCGTGGCGAAGGGCCTCAAGGCCGCGCCCTGGGTGAAGACCTCGCTCGGCCCGGGCTCGCTGGTGGTCACCGACTATCTGAAGAAGGCCGGGGTGATGGACGACTTGGAGAAGCTCGGTTTCTACGTGGTCGGCTACGGCTGCACCACCTGCATCGGCAACTCCGGCCCGCTGCCGGAAGCGGTGTCGAAGGGCATCGCCGAGAACGACCTCGCCGTGGCCTCGGTGCTCTCGGGCAACCGCAACTTCGAAGGCCGCATCCACGCCGAGGTGAAGATGAACTACCTCGCCTCGCCGCCGCTGGTGGTGGCCTATGCCATCGCCGGTACCGTCGACATCGACCTGACCCGCGAGCCGCTGGGCCAGGATGCCGACGGCAAGGACGTCTACCTGCGCGACATCTGGCCGAGCAACAAGGAGATCGGCGACATGATCGCCGCGACCGTCGGCCCGGAACTGTTCGCGCAGAACTACGCCGACGTGTTCAAGGGCGATGCGCGCTGGAACGCGATGGCCTCGCCGGAAAGCGAGCTCTACCCCTGGGACGAGGCCTCGACCTACATCAAGAACCCGCCCTACTTCGACGGCATGACGATGGAGGTCGGCAGCATCGACGACATCCACGGCGCGCGCGTGCTGGGCCTGTTCGGCGACTCGATCACCACCGACCACATCTCGCCCGCCGGCTCGATCAAGAAGGACTCGCCCGCGGGCCTGTTCCTGCAGTCGCGCGGCGTGCAGCCGGCGGACTTCAACAGCTACGGCTCGCGCCGCGGCAACGACGACGTGATGGTGCGCGGCACCTTCGCCAACATCCGCATCCGCAACCGGATGCTCGACGGCGTGGAGGGCGGCTTCACCCGCTACTTCGGCAAGGACGGCGGCGAAGGCGAACAGCTGGCGATCTACGACGCGGCGATGAAGTACAAGGCCGACGGCACGCCGCTGGTGGTGATCGCCGGCAAGGAGTACGGCACCGGCTCCTCGCGCGACTGGGCGGCCAAGGGCACCAACCTGCTGGGCGTGAAGGCGGTGATCGCGGAGAGCTTCGAGCGCATCCACCGCTCCAACCTGGTGGGCATGGGCGTGCTGCCGCTGACCTTCGTCGACGGGCAGAGCGCGGAATCCCTGGGCCTGGACGGCACCGAAACCTATGCCATCACCGGCCTGCGCGACGGCGCCGCGAAGCGCGCGAAGGTCACCGCCACCGCCGCGGACGGCAGCAGCAAGGACTTCGAGGCGGCGGTGATGCTGCTCACGCCCAAGGAGGTCGAATACTTCCGCAACGGCGGCCTGCTGCACTACGTCCTGCGCGAGCTGGCGGGCAAGGCGGCCGCGTAGCCACCCCTCAGCGCATGACTGGCGTCCAGTCGGCGCTGGTCATCCGCCAGTCGCCGTCGACCAGGCGCCAGCCGGTATCGACCTGCCAGGCCTGGGCGCTGTCGGGGAGCAGGCGCCCGCTGCCGCCCGACAGCACGGCGCTGAAGCGGACGCGGGCGTGGCTGTCCTGCAGTTCGATTTCGAGCGGTCCAGGCATCATGCCCACGGTGCCGTGCTGCATGAAATGCAGTGCGGCCAGCCGCCGCGCACCGTCCCGGTCCAGGCCCCCGGGGCCGATGAAGTCCTCGGCCAGGAAGTCCACCAGATCGCCGGCGTCCCGCGCTTCGATCGCCGCGTGCATGCCTTCCATCGCTTCGCGCAGCGCCTGCTCCGGCGGCGTGCGTGAACAGGCGGCCAGCAACGCGCACAGCAGCGCGGCCACGAACCATGCCGATGCGGCGTGCCTGACCCGCAGCCTGCCGTTTTCCATGCTTGAACCCCTTCGCAGCGTCAACCTCGCGCCAGCATAGCTGCACTGCGCCTTGCCGCATCGCGGAGGCCTGTGATCCAATCCAGACGATACGCCAAGGCATGGAGCTTGGCGGCAAACCGCCCGAGGGGGATTGAATGAGCAGCACTGAACGGCCGTGGCTGGCGAACTATCCGCAAGGCATCCCGGCGGACATCGACGCCGACGAATACCCCTCCATCCCCGCGCTGCTGCAGGAGGCGATCGAGAAGTACCGCGACCAGCCCGCGTTCTCCAACATGGGCGTGGCGATCACCTACGGTGAACTCGACACATTGAGCAACCAGTTCGCGGCCTACCTGCTGGGCGAGCTGAAGCTGAAGAAGGGCGATCGCATCGCGATCATGATGCCCAACTGCCTGCAGTACCCGATCGCGACCTTCGGCGCGCTGCGCGCCGGGCTCGCGGTGGTCAACACCAACCCGATGTACACCGCGCGCGAGCTGCGCCACCAGCTGGTCGACTCGGGGGCGCGCGCGATCCTGGTGCTCGACAACTTCGGCCACGTGGTGCAGAAGGTGCTGGCCGACAGCAAGGTCGAGAAGGTCATCACCACCGGCCTGGGCGACATGCTCGGCTTTCCCAAGAGCGCGATCGTCAACTTCGTGGTCAGGCACATCAAGAAAATGGTGCCGGACTACTCGATCCAGGGCACGATCCGCTTCCGCGACGCGCTCAAGGCCGGCAGCGCCCACGCGTTGCCGAAGGTCGACATCGACCGCGAGGACATCGCCTTCCTGCAGTACACCGGCGGCACCACCGGCGTGGCCAAGGGCGCGATGCTCACCCACCGCAACCTGGTGGCGAACATGCAGCAGGCCTCGGCCTGGGTCAGCAAGCAGGCCAAGCCCGGCCAGGAAGTGATTGTCACGGCGCTGCCGCTGTACCACATCTTCGCGCTGACGGCGAACGGCCTGGTATTCACCAAGTTCGGCGCCAAGAACATCCTGATCACCAACCCGCGCGACATGCCCGGCTTCGTCAAGGAGCTCAAGCGCGAGCCCTTCACCGCGATCACCGGCGTCAACACCCTGTTCAACGGTCTGCTCAACACACCCGGCTTCGAGGACGTCGACTTCTCGCAGCTGCGCCTGACGCTTGGCGGCGGCATGGCCGTGCAGCGTTCGGTCGCCGAGCGCTGGAAAAAGGTCACCGGCGTGACCCTGGTCGAGGCCTACGGCCTGACCGAGACCTCGCCCGCGGCCTGCATCAATCCGATGGACCTGGCCGAGTACAACGGCGCCATCGGCCTGCCCGTGCCCTCCACCGATGCCTGCATCAAGGACGAGGAAGGCCGCATCCTGCCGGTCGGCGAAGTCGGCGAGCTCTGCATCAAGGGCCCGCAGGTGATGCGCGGCTACTGGCAGCGCCCGGAGGACACCGCCACGGCGATCGATGCCGACGGCTGGTTGCACACCGGTGACATGGCGCGCATGGACGAGGGTGGTTTCTTCTACATCGTCGACCGCAAGAAGGACATGATCCTGGTCTCGGGCTTCAACGTGTATCCCAACGAGATCGAGGACGTGATCGCGATGATGCCGGGCGTGCTTGAGGTCGCCGCCGTGGGCGTGCCCGACGAGAAGTCCGGCGAGGCGGTCAAGCTGGTGATCGTGAAGAAGGATCCCTCGCTCACCGCAGAACAGGTGAAGGCGCATGCCCGCAACGAGCTGACCGGCTACAAGCAGCCGCGCTACATCGAGTTCCGCGACGAGCTGCCCAAGACCAACGTCGGCAAGATCCTCCGCCGGGAACTGCGCGACGAAGTCTCCGCCTGATTTGTGACTCAGTTCACATTTTTACCCTGACGGGAGTCATACCGGCTCCCGGAAGCCCTTCCTCGCTTGCCGAAGCGGGGGAAACGGCGCATAGATGGCCCGCAACGGGCATTCATCTTATTTCCAGGACGCCACCGGCGGGCCCGGCTGGAGGCGTCCTGCGCGACAGGGGACCTCCACATGAACGTCGAACTGCTTCACGGCAACACCGCCACGGACCTGGCCACCATCCGCATCACCCACGATCCGTCCAATGCCTCGCACTGGTGCCACATGCACGCCAGGCAGGCCTTCAGCGACGCCTCGTACCGGCCCTGCTTCTCTCCGCGGCTGCTTCGTGAACTGCGACTGTTCGCGCGAGAGGCGATCGAGGGCTGCGAGGCCAGCGCAGCCGCGGCCGAAGGACCCGCACCGGCCCTTTCGCACATCGTCATCGGCTCCGACGCGCACGTATTCAACCTGGGCGGCGACCTGGATCTCTTCGCGCGCCTGATCCGGGAGCGAGACCGCGGAGGCCTGCTCCGCTACGCCACTGAATGCGTGGACAGCATCCACCTGCTCCACACCCGCCTGCACCCCGACGCCCACACCGTGGCCCTGGTCCAGGGTGACGCCCTGGGCGGCGGCTTCGAGCTGGCGCTCGCCTGCCAGACCATCGTCGCCGAACGCGGCGTGCAGATGGGCTTCCCGGAGGTGCTGTTCGGCCTGTTCCCGGGCATGGGCGCGTACTCGCTGCTCTCGCGCCGTGTCGGCCCCAGGCGTGCCGAAGAGATGATGCTCGACGGCGTGATGTACAGCAGCGAACAGCTGCACGAAATGGGCATCGTCGACGTGCTGGCCGAGCCGGGCGAAGGCGTGCGCGAGGTCAACGAGCTGATCCGCCACAACCGCCGCATCGCCGCCGCCCGTCTCGCGCTCCACCGCGTGCGCGACGCGGTCGACCCGGTCACGCACGAGGAACTCATGAAGATCACGCACATCTGGGTGGACACCGCCCTGCAGCTCGGTGATCGCCAGCTGCGGATGATGGAGCGGCTGGTGCGTGCCCAGTTGCAGCGACCGGCTTCGGCGGCCAAGGGCAGTTCGGCCGTCCGCGGCGGCTGATCCCGCGCCTCAGGCACTGTCCGGCCCGGTGGCGGCATCGCCCCGGGCCAGGTCACCGCGCGCGCGCAGCGCTGACAAGGCCTGCTCCAGCTGCTGGCGCAGCACCCGCACCATGCCCGGCCACTCGCGGACCAGCTCGTCGGTGGACATGCGCATCCCGTGCGAGGCCTCGTCCGACAGGCGCACCGCGCCCATGTTGCCCGCCGCGCCCTTGAGCGCATGGCAGGCGTCGCGGAAACCGCCCCAGTTCGCGGCCAGGCCGGCGGACTCAAGCTCGGCCACGCACTTGCGCGCGTCCCGCGCGCATTCGCCCAGGAAACGCTGTACGAACTCGTCGCCCAGGCCCATCTCGCGGAGCTCGTCGAGGATGTGCTGGGAGATCACGCTGCCGTCGCCCTGCCCCGCGTCCGCCGCAGCCTGCTGCGGACCGGCCAGCTCCGGCGCCTCGCCATCCGCGATTGCCGCCAGCCGCTCCAGCAGGCGGTCGACCACCACCGGCTTGGTCATGAAGGCATAGGCGCCGGCGCGCTCGCATTCCAGGCGTGCTTCGGGCGTGGCATCGGCGGTGAGCACGATGAAGGGCGTGCGCTTGCGGCCGGCCTCCATGAAGCGGGCCTGCTTCAATACCTCCAAGCCGCTGCCCCCGGGCATGTGCAGGTCGATGATGACCGCGTCGAAGGACTGCGCCTCCAGCGCGTCGAGCACGTCCTCGCCGTCGTCCACGACCTGCGGCCGGTGCCCCGCCTTCTCGAGCAGCCTGCGCATGACCATCAGGTTGGCCCCCTGGTCGTCGGCCACCAGCACGCGCATCGGCCGCACGCGCGCACGGTGCCGCACGAAGGGGTCGCTGAACGGGATGATGTTGCCGCCATCCCGGACCGCCGACGGCTCGATCGCCACGAACGGCAGGTCGACCCAGAAGTGCGAGCCCTTGCCCGGCTCGCTCTCCAGGCAGATGCTGCCGCCGAGCTGCTCGGCGAGCGCCTTGGCGATGGTGGTCCCCAGGCCGGAGCCGCCGAATCGGCGGGCAAGACCGTTGTCGGCCTGTTCGAAGGCCTCGAAAATCCGGCCCTGCGCCGCCGCCGGGATGCCGATGCCGGTGTCGCGGACCGAGAAGCGCAGCCAGGCGAAGCCGTCCTCGGCCGGCAGCCGCTCCACGTGGAGCGACACGCTTCCGGAATCGGTGAACTTGATCGCGTTCGACAACAGGTTCACCAGCACGTGGCGAAGGTGGTTGCCGTCCCCGTGCAGCTGGTCGGGTACGTCCCCGCCCAGCTTCGATTCGAACACCAGGCCCTTCGCGTGTGCGCCGGGTTCGAGCATCAGCTGGATCCCGCGGACCAGTTCAGCAAGCGAGAAATCGGCGTCGCTGCGCCTGAACTTTCCCGCCTCCAGGCTGGACAGGTCCAGCACTTCGTCCACCAGCATCTGCAGGGCGCGCGCCGAGGTGCGGATGACCTCGGCGCTGTCGCGCTGCTCGGCGGTCAACGGGGTCGAGACCAGCAGTTCGGACATGCCGAGGATGCCGTTGAGCGGCGTGCGCAGCTCGTGGCTGATGTTGGCCAGGAAGCGGCTCTTGGCGCGGTTGGCCGCCTGCGCGGCTTCCTTGGCCTGCACCAGCTGGCGCAGCAGCGAACTGAGGTAGAGCGGCACTGCGGCCAGGCCGATCAACAGGCCACCGCCCAGCCACAGGTTCTGCTGCCAGTAGGGCGTGGTCGCGAGCACGGCGCCGAACGACACCGCGGCGAAGCCGATCGCCAGGTACAGCCAGCGCGGTCCGTAGCGCAGGCCGTTGCCGACGGTGACCCACATGATCACCACGTACATCCAGGCCAGCAGGTCCCCGAGCAGGTACATGCCGACGCCCATCAGGCTGTAGTCGGCAACCATGCCCAGCACGCGGCGGGGATACGAGACGCCCGGGCGCGCCAGCAGCCACCCCAGGATCAGGAAGGCGACCGCGAACTCCACCGTCAGCAGCTGCTGCGACAGCCGCAGCGCCTGCGCGACCTCGGGCCGACCACTGACCACCAGCTGCAGGTAGGCCACCACCACCACCAGCATCGTCAGGCGCACCAGCGCCTGCCCGTGCTCGCTGTCGGGTCGGTTGGCCAGGCGCTGCCTGGCCCATCGCAGGACAGGCATCATCGGCTCAGGCCTGCCCGGCCCCGGCAGCCGCAACCACCGCGCTTTCGGCGGCATGGCGCGCGCAGGCGTCCTCGACGCGCGCACGGTTGGCCAGCAGCGCATCTACGCAGCGCGGATCGAAGAGGCGCCCGCTCTCCCGGGCGATGTAGTCCAGGGTCTCGTCCATGGTCCATGCTTTCTTGTAGGGGCGCTCGGAAAGCAGCGCGTCAAAGACATCGGCCACCGCCACCACCCGCGCCTCCAGCGGGATGGACTCGCCGGCCAGGCCGCCCGGATAGCCGCTGCCGTCGTAGCGCTCCTGGTGGCGCAGGGCGATGGTCGCCCCCATCTGCACGAAGCGGTTCTGGCTGTCCTTCAGCAGCTCGTGGCCGATTTCCGGGTGGCGCCGCATCACCGCCAGCTCCTCCTCGGTCAGCGGGCCGGGCTTGAGCAGCACCGCGTCGGGAATGGCGATCTTGCCGATGTCGTGCAGGGGCGCGGCCAGCTCGATGGTGCGGACCTCGTCCTCGCTGAGCCCGAGGCCCTCGGCAACGATGCCGGCCACCGCCGCCAGCCGCGCCAGGTTGGCGCTGGTGCCGGCATCCCGGTAGGCGATGGCGCGGGCCAGCCGGGTCAGGGTCTCGCGCTCGCGCTCCTCGACCTCGTGCATGCTCGACAGCAGGCGCTGCTCCAGCGACAGCGCGCGCTGCTTGACCGACTCCGCCTGCTGGCGGAGCTGCAGCAGGTTGCGGCATCGCGCGCGCAGCTCGCGCGGACGCACCGGCTTCACCAGGAAGTCGATCACCCCGGCATCGAGCGCCGCCTGGCGGATGGGCTCATCGCCCACCACGGTCACCAGTACGATCGGGACGTCGCGGTGCAGCATCGGGCGCCGGAAGCGGCGCGCGAACTCCAGGCCGTCCATCACCGGCATCCGGTAGTCGAGCAGCAGCAGGTCCGGGCGATTGTCCTCGCACCAGCGCAGGGCTTCCTGCGGCTCGCTGAAGTCGAGCACTTCCAGCTCGGGACTGATGTCCTCGAGTATGTGCCGCATCATGGTGCGGGCGGAGGTCTGGTCGTCGACGATGACGATGTTCACCTGATCACCTTCCTCGGCCCGGTGGACGCGGCTCCGCCTGTACCGGCGAGCCGACGAATCGAATGCAAGCAGGCATCGTGCCCGCCCGGAGGGCCCTTACGGGGCCCCTCCGTCCCGAGGATACGTCAGTTGCCACGTGAATCGGGCACTTGCGGCCCAATCGCGTCACTCCTGGGATACGCCCAGGGGGCGCATGTAGGGGAACAGCAGCACGTCGCGGATCGAGGACGAGCCGGTCAGCAGCATCACCAGCCGGTCGATGCCCACGCCCAGGCCGCCGGTGGGCGGCATGCCGACCTCGAGCGCGCGGATGTAGTCGGCGTCGTAGTGCATGGCCTCGTCGTCGCCGCCGGCCTTGGCCTCGACCTGGGCGCGGAAGCGCGCGGCCTGGTCCTCGGGGTCGTTGAGTTCGGAGAAGCCGTTGGCCATCTCCTTGCCGCCGATGAACAGTTCGAAGCGGTCGGTGATGCCGGGCTCGGTGTCCGACTCGCGCGCCAGCGGCGAGACCTCCACCGGGTAGTGGGTGATGAAGGTCGGCTGCACCAGCCCGCCCTCGACCGTGGCCTCGAAGATCTCCAGCAGCAGCTTGCCCCAGCCCCAGGACGGCCTGGCCTTGATTCCCAGACGGGCGCAGTGCGCGGCCAGCGCCTCGCGGTCGCGGCAGTCGACGGCGCTGATCTCCGGGTTGAGTTCGCGCACCGCGTCTTCCATCTTCCAGCGGCGGAAGGCCGGCGCGAGGTCGATGTCGTGGCCGTCCCATGCGAAGCGGCTGCCGCCGGCCGCTTCCAGCGCGACGTCGCGGATCATCTGCTCGGTCAGGTCCATGACTTCGGTGTACGTGGCATAGGCCTCGTACAGTTCGAGCATCGTGAACTCGGGGTTGTGGCGGGTGCTCACGCCCTCGTTGCGGAAGTTGCGGTTGATCTCGTACACGCGCTCGAAGCCGCCGACCACCAGGCGCTTGAGGTACAGCTCCGGCGCCACGCGCAGGTAAAGCTCGAGGTCGAGCGCGTTGTGGTGGGTGGTGAACGGGCGCGCGGTGGCGCCGCCGGCGATGTAATGCATCATCGGCGTCTCCACTTCCAGGAAGCGGCGCGCGTCCAGCCAGCGGCGCATCGCCGCGACCACCTTCGAGCGCACCACGAACACCTCGCGTGCGTCGGGGTTCACGATCAGGTCGACGTAGCGCTGGCGGTAGCGCTGCTCGACGTCGGCCAGGCCGTGCCACTTGTCCGGCAGCGGGCGGAGCGACTTCGTCAGCAGGCGCAGCGCGTCCGCCTTCACCGACAGTTCGCCGGTGCGCGTGCGGGTGAGCCCGCCCTCGGCGGCGATGATGTCGCCCACGTCCCAGCCCTTGAAGGCCTCGTAGGCCTCGCCCAGGGCGTTGGCCTGCAGGAACAGCTGGATGCGGCCGCTGACGTCCTGGACCTGGGCGAAGGCGGCCTTGCCCATCACGCGCTTGGCCAGCAGGCGCCCGGCCACGGCGACGCGGCGGCCGGTGGCCTCGAGCGCCTCGGCGTTCCAGGCGTCCACGTCCGCGTACTCGTCCTGCAGGTCGCCTGCGTGGTCGCCGCGGCGGAAGTCGTTCGGGAACGCGACGCCCTGCCCGCGCAGCGCGGCCAGTTTGCCGCGACGCTCGGCGATGAGGCTGTTATCGTCGGCGGCGGGCTGGGGCTGTGCGGGCGTGGTCATGGATTCTCTCGGGAAACGGGTGTGGCTTGGGGGGGCACCGGCGGGCCGGCGGCGTGCTAGGCGGTCGGCGCCGCTGCTGCAGGAGCGGTGGCAGTGCCACCGCAATCCTGCGATCAGACAGCGTCGGCGCGTTTGGCGCCAGCCTCTAGCCCCGACTTCAGGCTGGCCTCGATGAACTCGTCGAGGTCGCCGTCGAGCACGTTCTGCGTGTCCGAGCGCTCGACGCCGGTGCGCAGGTCCTTGATCCGGCTCTGGTCGAGCACGTAATTGCGGATCTGGCTGCCCCAGCCGATGTCGGACTTGGTGGCTTCCACCGCGTCGCGCTCGGCGTTGCGCTTCTGGATCTCGAGCTCGTACAGCTTGGCCGCCAGCATCTTCATCGCGGTGTCGCGGTTGGAGTGCTGGCTGCGGCCGGTCTGGCAGGCGACCACGATGCCGGTGGGCACGTGGGTGATGCGCACCGCCGACTCGGTCTTGTTGACGTGCTGGCCGCCGGCGCCGGACGAACGATAGACGTCGGTCTTGAGGTCGGCCGGGTTGATCTGGATGTCGATGCTGTCGTCGACTTCCGGCGACACGAACACCGAGGTGAAACTGGTGTGGCGGCGGTTGTCGGAGTCGAACGGCGACTTGCGCACCAGGCGATGGACGCCGGTTTCGGTCTTCAGCCAGCCGTAGGCGAAGTCGCCCTCGATGCGCACCGTGGCCGACTTGATGCCGGCGACGTCGCCGCCGCTGGCCTCCATCAGCTCGGTCTTCCAGCCGCGGCTCTCGGCCCAGCGCAGGTACATGCGCAGCAGGATCTCGGCCCAGTCCTGGGCCTCGGTGCCGCCGGCGCCGGCCTGGATGTCGACGTAGGCATTGGTCGAATCCATCTTGCCGGAGAACATGCGCTGGAATTCCAGCTTCTCGACCTGGCCATTGTAGTTCTCGACGTCGGCGACCACCGCCTGTGCGGTTTCCTCGTCGCCTTCGGCCTCGGCCAGGTCCAGCAGTTCGGCCGCGCCGACCAGGCCCTCGGTCAGGTCGCGGATGCCGTTGACGGTCTTGTCGAGCGTCGCACGCTCGCGCCCCAGCGCCTGCGCGCGCTCGGGATCGTTCCAGATGTCCGGGTTCTCGAGTTCGCGCTCTACTTCCTCGAGGCGCTCGCGCTTGGTGTCGTAGTCAAAGAAACCCCCTCAGCGCATCCAGCCGGCCCTTGAGGTCGGCGATGCGCTGGCGGACGGGATTGAGCTCCATCATCTGCCGGTGTATCCGCTTGGAAAGAGGCGGATTCTAGCAATTCCGGGGACCCGCCGGGCCGCGCTGGCCGACCTCGCCAGGCGGACCACTGGGTACCATCACCGGCCACCTGCTGCTGAATGCCCCCGTAACCATCAAGGACGTCCCGCATGTTCGAAGTCGACCCCATCCTCTGGCTGCAGCAGTTCCAGGCTCCCTGGTTCGACGCCTTGATGCGCTTCATGAGCTGGATCGGGGAAGCCTGGTTCTACATGCCGGCGATACTGGTGCTGCTGTTCGGAATCCGCCTGCGTCCGGGCATGGGCGTGCTGCTGGCGCTGGTGCTGACGGCCTTTGTGACCGAGGGCTTCAAGCAGGGCTTCGGCCTGCCGCGGCCGAGCGAGGTCGACGCGCGGGTGCTGTACGAGGGCAAGAGTGGTCGACACCTGGTCGCGGACGGCGCGGCGGACCACTTCTGGGGCCTGCCCTCCGAGGAAGCGATCACGGCGAAGCGCGAGACCCGCGACCCCAGCTACGGTTTCGTCAGCGGCCACACCAGCGCGGCGCTGGCGTTCGTGCTCGCACTTGCCCTGTTCTTCCGCGCGCGGGCGGCGTGGATCTGGGGCCTGGTGGTGGCCTGGCCGCTGCTGATGGGGCTGTCGCGGATGTACCTCGGCCGGCACTTCCTGGCCGACGTGATCGGCGGGCTGGTGGTGGGCACGGCCGTAGCGGTCCTTGCGTGGGCGTTCATGGGCCGCTTGCAGGCGTCAGGGGCACGTGCCTGGCGAAGCTGGACGATCGCGCTGGTTGCGACATGCATGCTGGCGGCGGCCGCGTGGGCCGTGCCCTGGATCGATCCCGGCCAGGCCGGTGAAGTCGCCGGCACCCTGCTGTGCATCGGAGGATTGATGCGGTTCGGCTGGCCGGACGACGCCACCGGCCTGGCCCGTCGCGGGGCGCGCGTGGCCTGCGCACTGGTGGTCGGCTATGGCGCGACCTCGCTGCTCGAAGCCGCCTATGCAGCAGCCGGCTGGCCGGAGCGGCACGCCGCGGCGTTCTTCTTCTCGGCCGCCGGTTTCGTGATCGCCCTGCTGGGCGCCGTGTTCGTCGCCCGCTGGCTGGGCCTGTACCGGCCCTCGCCCGCCGCGGCGCGCGCCTAGCTGCCGGATCCGGTCGCTTCGACCCGATCCGCAGCGCGACGGCCCACGGCCGGCACGGCATCCTCCACGACCAGCTGGATCGCGTCGCCACCGCGGTAGTCGTCTGGCGCCAGCCGGTAGGCGACATGCAGCCGCGAGGGTGGCGGTTCGCCGTGCCAGGCACCGAAGTGGATCGCAGGCAGCTGCGTCCGCACACCTTCGCAGCGCAGGCCAAGCTTGAGATGGCGTTCGCCGACCACGCGCCAGTCGACGACCTCGAACTCACCGTCGAACAGCGGTTCCGGGAAGCCCTGGCCCCAAGGACCGCCGTCGCGCAGCGCCTCGGCATGCACGCGGTCGAACTCGTGCGCTGCCAGTGCACCGTCGCTGTCGAGGGTCGCCTGCAGGGTGGCGGCGTCGAGGGTGTCCGCGGCGTGGGCCTGGAACGCGGCCTGGAACGTGTCCAGCCGCGAAACGTCCAGGGTCAGCCCCGCCGCCATCGCGTGACCGCCGAAGCGTTCGATCAGCCCCGGATGGCGCGCGTCGATCGCCGCCAGGGCATCGCGCACGTGGAAGCCCGGGATCGAGCGCGCCGAGCCGCGCAGGCTGGCGCTGCCGGGTTCGGACGGCGCGAACGCGACCACCGGCCGGTGCAGCCGCTCCTTGAGCTTCGAAGCCACCAGACCGACCACGCCCGGATGCCAGCCGGGTTCGAAGGCGCAGACCGCGGCCATGCCCGCATCGCCCTGCACCAGCGCGTCGAGCGACTGCGCCGTGAGCGCGCGCTCGGCTTCGTCCAGCATCGCCTGCTGCACGTTGCGGCGTTCGCGGTTGATCGCGTCGAGCTGCCGCGCCAGTTCCTGCGCCCGTGCCGGATCGTCGCAGAGCAGGCATTCGATGCCGAGTGCCATGTCCTCCAGGCGCCCGGCGGCGTTAAGCCGCGGACCGACGGCGAAGCCGATGTCAGCGGCGGACAGCAGCTCCGCGCGGCGGCCGGACACCTCCACCAGCGCCTTGAGCCCGGCGCAGCCCTGCCCCGCGCGCAGGCGGCGCAGGCCGGCCGCGACCAGGGCGCGGTTGTTCGCGTCCAGCGGCACCAGGTCGGCCACGGTGCCGACGGCGACCAGGTCCAGCAGCTGCGCGAGGTCCGGCCCCTTGCCTTCCAGCCGGCCCTCGTCGCGCAGGCTCGCGCGCAGGGCCAGCAGCACGTAGAACATGACGCCCACGCCGGCCAGCACCTTGCTGCCGAAGTCGTCGCCCTCGCGGTTCGGATTGACGATGGCGTCGGCCGCCGGCAGCCGCTCGCCGGGGAGATGGTGGTCGGTGACCAGCACCTGCCAGCCCAGGGCCTTGGCGGCCTCGATCCCGGCATGGCAGGCGATGCCGTGGTCCACGGTCACCAGCAGGTCGGGACGCAGCGGCGACAGTTCATCCACCAGCGCGGGCGAGAGGCCGTAGCCGTGGACGATCCGGTTCGGCACCGCGTGCAGCACGTCGTGCGCGCCGAACATGCGCAGGCCGCGCACGGCGAGCGCGCAGGCGGTGGCGCCGTCGCAGTCGAAGTCACCGACGACCAGGATGCGGCGGCGCTCGCGGATCGCCGTGGACAGCAGTCCGACCGCGCGATCGAGATCAAGCAGGCCATGCGGCGGCAGCAGCCCGGCCAGGCGCGGACGCGCGGCCTCGACGTCGGTCGCGCCGCGGGCGGCGTAGATGCGGCGCAGCAGCGGCGGGATGTCGGCCGGCCAGTCGGCGGCCTGCCCGGCCTCCACGGGCGGACGGCGGCGGATGCTGCGCCGGGGCGTCACGGTGCCGGCCATCCCTGCGGACGGCGCCAGACGCGCAGCGCGTGGCGGCGCCGGAGTTCCAGGCGCCAGCCGTCGCCGTCGTCCAGGCGCAGGGCCGCGATCCGGCCCGTGCGCAGGGCCTCCAGCGCGGGCGCCAGCCATTCGTTCTCGATCCACGCGAGGTCGCGCGTGCCTTCCAGGTCATAGACGCCGGGTTCGCCGGTGAATGCCGCCGGAAGCTCCTCGCCACGCCCGCCGGCCGAAGCCAGCGCGCGCGCGGTGTCGTCGCCGCTGTAGCCGGCCGGGCCATCGCCCGCCGTTGCCGCGGGCAGTCGCCCGCCTCCCCAGAACCACAGCGCGTTCACCGGTGCCAGGCCGCGGGCCACGCGGCGCGCGTTGAGCGGGTGGTTGTGCAGGGTGATCTGGGCCTCGCTGGCGAGCGTGCGCCAGCGCCGGCCTTCCGGACTGGTGTCGAGGTGGTCGAAGACGTCCTCGCCCAGCGCATCGCCGGGGTCGGAGAACACGGGCACCTTCGCTTCCTTCGGCAGGCGCAGGTACCAGCGCGCCGGATGCGGCGCGTCGAGTTCGAAGCCTGCATCCCCGAACAGCGGGCGCAGCGCCGGCAGCAGTTCGTCGCAGTCGGCCCGGGTCAGCGACAGCGCCTCGCCGTGCGCGAGCAGGCGCACGCCGTTGATGTCGGGCCGCAGCCACACCGGGTCGGCGCGCAGCCAGCACGCGCCAGCGGCATCACCGACCTCGGCCTGGCGCGACAGCGCCGCGATCGGCCAGCCCTCGCCGCGCAGCGGGAAATGCCGCAGCAGCTGCGCCCGCCGACCGGCGTCGCCATCGGCCAGGCGGTCGCCACGACCGAGCGCTTTCGCCGCCGCCGCGGACAGGCGCTGCCGCCCGAGCCGCGACGCGGCCGGGAGCAGCAGGGTGAGGGTGTCGGAAACCGGCATCGCCGGGTCAGCCGTAGCTGACCTCGACGATCTCGTACTCACTGGTGCCGCCGGGCGCCTCGATGGTCACGACGTCGCCCTCGTGCTTGCCGATCAGCGCACGCGCCACAGGCGAGGAAATCGCGATCTGGCCCTGCTTGATGTCGGCCTCGAGGTCGCCGACGATCTGGTAGCGCTTCTCGTCGCCGCCGTCCTCCGGGGACAGCACCACGGTGGCGCCGAACACGACCTTGTCGCCGACGTCGAGCGAGGACACGTCGATCACCTGGGCGTGCGACAGCTCGCTCTCGAGCTGCTTGATGCGGCCCTCGATGAAGCCCTGCTGCTCGCGCGCGGCGTGGTACTCCGCGTTCTCCTTCAGGTCGCCGTGGGCACGCGCCTCGGCGATCGCGTTGATGACGGCAGGCCGCTGGACGCCCTTGAGTTCTTCCAGCTCCGCGCGCAGGCGCTGCGCTCCCTGTGCCGTGATCGGTGGTCTCATGTCCGCTTCAACTCCTCGTGCAGTTCGTGCAGCGCCCACACCGGGCCGCTGCCGCGATAGTCCAGAGAATGCAGCAGGGCCTTCGCACCGGCAATGGTGGTCGAATAGGTCACCCGCTGCTGCAGCGCCTCGCGGCGGATCGAGAACGAATCCGCGATCGCCTGGCGCCCTTCGGTGGTGTTGACGATGTAGGCGATTTCGCCGTTCTTGATCAGGTCGACGATGTGCGGCCGGCCCTCGGCGACCTTGTTGACCTGTTCGCAGTCGAAGCCATTGTCGCGCAGCCAGGCCGCGGTGCCCGAGGTGGCGACCAGGGCGAAGCCGCGCTCGACCAGGGCCCGGGCCACCGGCAGCACCCGCTTCTTGTCTGGATCGCGTACCGAGACGAAGGCCTTGCCCGCTTCAGGCGCCCGGATGCCGGCCGCTTCCTGCGCGCGCGCGAAGGCGGCGCCGAAATCGCGGCCCACGCCCATGACCTCGCCGGTCGAGCGCATCTCCGGCCCGAGGATCGGATCCACGCCCTGGAACTTGGCGAAGGGGAAGATCGCTTCCTTCACCGAGTAGTACCCGGGCACCACCTCCTCGGTGGCGCCCTGCTCCGCCAGCGTGCGGCCCGCCATGCAGCGCGCCGCGATCTTGGCCAGCGGCACGCCGGTGGCCTTGGACACGAAGGGCACCGTGCGCGAGGCACGCGGGTTCACTTCCAGCAGGTAGATCGTGTCCTCGCCCTCGTCGCCGGTCTGCACCGCGAACTGGGTGTTCATCAGCCCGACCACGTCGAGCTTGCGCGCGAGCGCCGCGACCTGCTCGCGCAGGCTGGCGCGGGTCGCCTCGGACAGCGAATACGGCGGCAGCGAGCAGGACGAATCGCCGGAATGCACGCCGGCTTCCTCGATGTGCTCCATCAGGCCGCCGATCAGCACCCGGCCCTCGGCATCGGCGATGACGTCGATGTCGACCTCGATCGCGTTGTCGAGGAAGCGGTCCAGCAGCACCGGCGAATCGTTGGACACCTTCACCGCCTCGCGCATGTAGCGCTCGAGGTCGGCGTCGGCGTGCACCACTTCCATGGCGCGGCCGCCGAGCACGTAGCTCGGGCGCACCACCAGCGGGTAGCCGACCTCGCGCGCCAGCACCAGCGCCTGCTCGGCGCTGCGCGCGGTGCGGTTGGGCGGCTGCTTCAGGCCCAGGCCGTCGACCAGCTTCTGGAAGCGCTCGCGGTCCTCGGCCAGGTCGATCGAATCCGGCGAGGTGCCGATGATCGGCACGCCGTTGGCCTCGAGCGCACGCGCGAGCTTGAGCGGGGTCTGGCCGCCGTAGTGCACGATCACGCCCTTGGGCTTCTCCAGCTCGACGATCTCCAGCACGTCCTCCAGCGTCACCGGCTCGAAGTACAGGCGGTCGGAGGTGTCGTAGTCGGTCGAGACCGTCTCCGGGTTGCAGTTGACCATGATGGTCTCGTACCCGTCCTCGCGCAGGGCGAGGGCCGCGTGCACGCAGCAGTAGTCGAACTCGATGCCCTGGCCGATGCGGTTGGGGCCGCCGCCCAGCACCATGATCTTGTCGCGGCCGGTAGGCTCGGCTTCGCACTCGTCCTCGTAGGTCGAATACAGGTAGGCGGTGGTGGTGGCGAACTCGGCGGCGCAGGAGTCCACGCGCTTGTAGACCGGCTTGATGCCGAAGGCGCGGCGCAGGGCGCGCACGGCCTTCTCCTCGACCCCGACCAGCTGCGACAGGCGCGCGTCGGAGAAGCCCATGCGCTTCAACTCGCGTAGCCGCGAAGCATCCAGTGCGTCCACGCCATCGGCCGCGATTTCGCGCTCGGCGGCGATGATGTCCTCGATCTGGTCGAGGAACCAGGGGTCCACCCAGGACAGGGCATAGACCTCGTCCACCGTCATGCCGGCGCGGAAGGCGTCGGCAATGTGGAACAGGCGCTCGGGGCCGGGCTCGCGCAGCTCGCGTCGCAGCGCCGATTGCCCTTCGTCCGAAGCCAGGTCCAGGCCGGTGGGGTCGAGGCCGACCTTGCCCGTTTCCAGCCCGCGCAGCGCTTTCTGCAGCGACTCCTGGAAGGTCCGGCCGATGGCCATCACCTCGCCCACCGACTTCATCTGCGTGGTCAGGCGCGAATCGGCCTGCGGGAACTTCTCGAACGCGAAGCGCGGGATCTTGGTGACCACGTAGTCGATCGTCGGCTCGAACGAGGCCGGGGTCAGGCCGCCGGTGATCTCGTTCTTCAGCTCGTCAAGCGTGTAGCCCACCGCCAGCTTGGCCGCGATCTTGGCGATCGGGAAACCGGTGGCCTTGGACGCCAGCGCGGACGAGCGCGACACGCGCGGGTTCATCTCGATCACCACCACGCGCCCGGTCTCGGCGTTGATGCCGAACTGGACGTTGGAACCGCCGGTGTCGACGCCGATCTTGCGCAGCACGTCGATCGAGGCCTGGCGCAAGCGCTGGTATTCCTTGTCGGTCAGGGTCTGCGCCGGCGCGACGGTGATGCTGTCGCCGGTATGCACGCCCATCGGGTCGAGGTTCTCGATGGAACACACGATGATGCAGTTGTCCGCGGTGTCGCGGACCACTTCCATCTCGAATTCCTTCCAGCCCAGCACCGACTCCTCGACCAGGATCTCGCCCACCGGCGACAGCTCGAGGCCGCGCCGGGCGATCTCCTCGAACTCCTCCTTGTTGTAGGCGATGCCGCCGCCGCTGCCACCGAGGGTGAAGCTGGGCCGGATGATCGTGGGGTAGCCGACCCGCGACTGGATGTCGACCGCCTGCTCGAAGCTCTTCGCGACCTCCGCCTTCGGGCACTCCAGGCCGATCTCCTGCATCGCCACGCGGAACAGCTCGCGGTCCTCGGCCATGCGGATGGCCTCGCGCTTCGCGCCGATCAGCTCGACGCCGTACTTCTCCAGCACGCCGTGGTCGGCGAGGTCGAGCGCGCAGTTGAGCGCGGTCTGCCCGCCCATGGTCGGCAGCAGCGCGTCGGGGCGCTCCTTCTCGATGATCTTCTCGACCGTCTGCCAGTTGATCGGCTCGATGTACACCGCGTCCGCCGTGTCGGGGTCGGTCATGATCGTGGCCGGGTTGGAGTTCACCAGCACCACGCGGTAGCCCTCCTCGCGCAGCGCCTTGCACGCCTGCGCGCCGGAGTAGTCGAACTCGCAGGCCTGGCCGATGACGATCGGGCCGGCGCCGATGATGAGGATGGTCTTGAGGTCGGTGCGCCTGGGCATCAGTGCTGCGCCTCCATCAGCGCGATGAAGCGGTCGAACAGGTGGGCGACGTCGTGCGGGCCGGGAGCGGCCTCGGGATGGCCCTGGAAGCTGAAGGCCGGGGCGTCGACCAGGGCGATGCCCTGGTTGGTGCCGTCGAACAGCGAGCGGTGGGTGACGCGGACGCTGGCCGGCAGCGTGGCCTCGTCGATGGCGAAGCCGTGGTTCTGCGAAGTGATCATCACGCGGCCGGTCTCCAGGTCCTGTACCGGGTGGTTGGCGCCGTGGTGGCCGTTGGCCATCTTCATCGTGCGCGCGCCCACGGCCAGGCCCAGCAGCTGGTGGCCCAGGCAGATGCCGAAGGTCGGGACGCGAGCGGCCACCACCTCGCGGATCGCCTCGATCGCGTAGTCGCAGGGCTCCGGGTCGCCGGGGCCGTTGGACAGGAACACGCCGTCGGGCTTGAGCGCCAGTGCCTCGGCGGCGCTGGTCCGCGCCGGCACCACGGTGACCTCGCAGCCGCGCTCGGCCAGCATGCGCAGGATGTTGCGCTTGACCCCGAAGTCCCAGGCCACCACGCGGAAGCGCGGCTTCGCGGCCACCCACTCGTCGCGGTCCAGGTCCAGGCTGCCCTCGTTCCATGCGTAGCGGCTGCCGGTGCTCACGACCTGGGCCAGGTCCATGCCCTTGAGACCCGGGAACTTGCGCGCGGCCTCGACCGCCTTGTCGACGTCGATGTCGCCGGCCATCACCGCGCCGTTCTGGGCGCCGCGCTCGCGCAGCAGGCGGGTCAGGCGGCGGGTGTCGATGCCGGCGATCGCGACCACGCCGCGGTCGGCCAGCCACTCCGGGAGCGCGGCGCGGCTGCGCCAGCTGCTCGGCCGGCGCGGCACGTCGCGCACGATCAGGCCCGCCGACCAGACCTGGCCGGACTCGTCGTCCTGGCCGGTACAGCCGGTGTTGCCGATGTGGGGATAGGTCAGGGTGACGATCTGGCGGGCGTAGGAGGGGTCGGTAAGGACCTCCTGGTAGCCGGTCATGGCGGTGTTGAACACGACTTCGCCGACGGACAGGCCGGGCGCGCCTACGGAAACGCCTTCGAAGACCGTACCGTCTTCGAGCGCGAGGATTGCGGGTGGGGTCACTGGCGTTCGCCTACGTGGGGTTGCAAGACACCGCCGGCCCGGCATTGGCCGGCCCGGAGGCGAGTGGTTCAGGCGAGCGGGAATGTTACCGGCGCGCGGCCGGACGCGCCAGCGTGAAAGATGAACCCCGGTGGCTCAGAGCAGGTCGCGGAGCCGCCATATGCCGGCTTCTCGGCCCTTCAGGCGCGAAGCCGCATGCAGCGCTCCCCGCGCGAACACATCGCGGCTGGTGGCACGGTGCACGAGCTCGATGCGTTCGCCGATGCCCGTGAACTGGACCAGGTGCTCGCCGACCACGTCACCGGCGCGCAGGCTGGCGTAGCGCGCCGTCGCCCCGCCCCACCCCACTGCAGTCCCCAGGGCCAGCGCGGTGCCCGAGGGCGCGTCCTTCTTGTGTACGTGGTGGGTCTCGACGATGTCGCAGTCCCAGCCGGCCAGGGCCGCGGCGGCGCGTTCGACCAGCTCCTCCAGCACGGCCACGCCGAGGCTGAAGTTGGCGGCCCACAGCACCGGGATATCGGCGGCGGCGTCGGTGAGGGCCTGGCGCTGGGAGTCCGAGAGCCCGGTCGTGCCCGAGACGAGGGCCGCGCCACGCTGCCGGCACAGGGCCAGCAGCGGATCGAAGCCCTCGGGCAGGCTGAAGTCGATGGCCACGTCGAATGCCGGCACGCCCGCCAGCTCGCTGGCCGCGAACTGGGGTACGCCATCGACCACCCGCTGCACCGGCTTGCGCGAAACCGCCGCGACCACGATGCATTCCACCGCACGCTCGGTGCACAGGCGCAGCAACGCCTGGCCCATGCGGCCGCTGGCACCGTGGATCAGGAACCTGACTGGATCAACCATCCGGGAAGGCTAGCGAGGCGGCAGCGCGGCCACAAGCACGTCCGTGCCCACCCGATGCCCGAGCCTGCGCTTCCGGGCGCAGGCGGGCATGGTCCGCGGCGCGGCCTCAGGAGGTCATCCGCTCCCAGAACCCCTTCACGCCGTCGACGAAGGTGCTCGACTTCGGCGAATGGCGGCGCGCGCCGTCACCGACGAAGGTGGCCTCGAACCTGTCCAGGAGCTCGCGCTGCTCGGCGGTGAGGTTGACCGGCGTCTCCACCACCACCTTGCAGTACAGGTCGCCGGGGGCGCGGCTGCGCACCGACTTCACGCCCTTGTCGCGCAGCCGGAAGACCTTGCCGGTCTGGGTCTCGGCCGGGATGCGGATCTCGGCCTCGCCGCCCAGGGTGGGCACGCGCACGGTGTCGCCCAGCGCGGCCTGGGAGATGCGGATCGGCACCTCGCAGTGCAGGTCGTCGCCGTCGCGCTGGAAGATGGCGTGCTCGCGCACGCGGACCTCGACGTAGAGGTCGCCGGGCTGGGTGCCGGAGGGACCGGCCTCGCCCTCACCGGACAGGCGGATGCGGTCGCCGGTGTCGACGCCCGCGGGCACCTTCACTTGCAGCACCTTCTCCTCCTCGACGCGGCCGTTGCCGCGGCAGGCCGGGCACGGGGTCCTGAAAGTCTTGCCGCGGCCGTGGCACGAGGGACAGGGCTGCTGCATCGAGAAGATGCCGCGCTGGAAGCGCACCTGGCCATGGCCCTGGCAGGTGTCGCAGGTCTCGAGCGTGCCGTCCTCGGAGCCGCTGCCCTTGCAGGGTTCGCACTCCACCAGCGTCGGCAGTTCGATCCGGCGCTCGACGCCGGCCACGGCCTCCTCGAGGTCGAGCTCCATCACATAGCCGATGTCGGCGCCGCGACGCGGGCCGCGCGGGCCACCACCACCGAAGATGTTGCCGAAGATGTCGCCGAAGATGTCGCCCATGTCGGCGCCGCCGAAGCCCGGGCCGGCGTTGCCCCCGCCCATGCCATGCTCGAAGGCGGCATGGCCGTGCTGGTCGTACATGCGGCGCTTGCCGCCGTCGGACAGTACCTCGTAGGCCTCCTTGCATTCCTTGAACGCAGCTTCCGCGGCGGCATCGCCGGGGTTGCGGTCGGGGTGATGCTTCATCGCGCAGCGGCGATAGGCCTTCTTCAGCTCGTCCTCGGTGGCGTTGCGGCCGACGCCGAGGACTTCGTAATAGTCACGCTTGCTCATCGATCAGGTCCGGGATGCCTGGCGGACCAGACGGTGCATGGTCCGCAACGCGCGACGGGAACCGGGAGGCGTGCCCCACGGTTCCCGCCGCGGAGACTGCGGGCGGTCAGGCCTTCTTGTCTTCGTCCTTGACCTCGGTGAACTCGGCGTCGACCACGTCGTCGGCCTGGCCGGCATCGGCCTGGCCCGCGTCGCCGGCATCGCCACCGCCCTGGCCCGCGGCCGCGGCCGCCGCGAACAGCGCCTGCGCGGTCTCCTCGAGCGCCTTGGTCTTGGCCTCGATCTGGCCCTTGTCATCGCCCTTCATCGCGGTCTCGACCTCGGCGATGGCGGCCTCGACGCGACCGATGACGTCGCCGGGGACCTTGTCGCCGTTGTCCTTGATCGCGCTGCGAGTGCCGTGGACCAGGGCATCGGCCTGGTTGCGGGCGCCGACCAGCTCCTGGAACTTGCGGTCCTCGTCGCGGTGCGCCTCGGCGTCGGCGACCATCCGCTGGATCTCGTCGTCCGACAGGCCCGAGCCGGCCTTGATCTCGACCTTCTGCTCCTTGCCGGTCTTCTTGTCCTTGGCGGTGACGTGGACGATGCCGTTGGCGTCGATGTCGAACGACACCTCCACCTGCGGCATGCCGCGCGGCGCCGGATCGATGCCCGACAGGTCGAACTTGGCCAGCGACTTGTTGTAGCGGGCCTGCTCGCGCTCGCCCTGCAGCACGTGCACCGTCACCGCGGACTGGTTGTCCTCGGCGGTGGAGAAGGTCTGCGAGGCCTTGGTCGGAATGGTGGTGTTCTTCTCGATGATCTTGGTGAACACGCCGCCCAGGGTCTCGATGCCCAGGCTCAGCGGGGTCACGTCCAGCAGCAGCACGTCCTTGACGTCGCCGGCCAGCACGCCGCCCTGCACCGCGGCGCCGATGGCGACCGCCTCGTCCGGGTTCACGTCCTTGCGCGGCTCCTTGCCGAAGAACTCGGCCACGGCCTGCTGGACCTTGGGCATGCGGGTCTGGCCGCCGACCAGGATCACCTCGTTGACGTCGCTGGCGCGCAGGCCGGCGTCGTTGAGCGCGGTGCGGCAGGGCTCGATGGTCTTCTTGACCAGGTCCTCCACCAGTGCCTCGAGCTTGGCCCGGGTCAGCTTGATGTTGAGGTGCTTCGGGCCCGAGGCGTCGGCGGTCACGTACGGCAGGTTCACTTCGGTCTGCTGGGCGCTGGACAGCTCGATCTTGGCGCGCTCGGCCGCGTCCTTCAGGCGCTGCAGGGCCAGCGGGTCCTTGCGCAGGTCGATGCCCTGGTCCTTCTGGAACTCTTCCACCAGGTAGTCGATGACGCGCTTGTCGAAGTCCTCGCCGCCGAGGAAGGTGTCGCCGCTGGTGGCCAGCACCTCGAACTGCTTCTCGCCGTCGACTTCCGCGATCTCGATGATCGACATGTCGAAGGTGCCGCCGCCGAGGTCGTACACGGCGATCTTGCGGTCGCCGCCGTCCTTGTCCAGGCCATAGGCCAGCGCGGCCGCGGTCGGCTCGTTGATGATGCGCTTGACGTCGAGGCCGGCGATGCGACCGGCGTCCTTGGTCGCCTGGCGCTGGGAGTCGTTGAAGTAGGCCGGCACCGTGATCACGGCCTCGGTCACCTTCTCGCCCAGGTAGTCCTCGGCGGTCTTCTTCATCTTTTCGAGGATGCGCGCGGAGACCTCCTGCGCGGACAGCTTCTTGCCCTCGCTGGTCTCGACCCAGGCATCGCCGTTGTCGTGCTCGACGATGGCGTACGGCACCAGGCCCAGGTCCTTCTTGACCTCGGCATCGGTGAACTTGCGGCCGATCAGGCGCTTCACCGCATAGAAGGTGTTCTTCGGGTTGGTGACGGCCTGGCGCTTGGCGGATGCACCGACCAGCACTTCGCCGTCCTTGGTGTAGGCGACGACGGACGGGGTCGTGCGGTCGCCTTCGCTGTTCTCGATGACGCGGGCCTTGCCGCCGTCCATGATCGCCACGCACGAATTGGTCGTGCCCAGGTCGATGCCGATGATCTTTGCCATGGGTGTCTGCCTCTTGGAACTGTGTCTTGGGGGCGGTCGCGCCGCCGATGCCTGTTATCTGGGGATGGCCGCGGCGCCTTCAAGCGCCCGCGACCCGCGGATTCAGTCCGCCTTCGCCACGGCGACCATCGCCGGGCGCAGCAGCTGCTCGTTGAGCCGGTAGCCCTTCTGGAACACCTGGGCCACGGCGCCCGGGGCCACGCCCTCGGCCTCGACCACGCTCATCGCCTGGTGGGACTCGGGGTCGAAGGCATCGCCGGCGGCGGGAGCGATCTGGAGCAGGCCCTGGTTCGCCGTCACCCGGCGCAGCTCGCGCAGGGTCAGCTCGATGCCCTCGCGCAGGGGGCCGGACTCGCCGGCGACGGCGAGTGCCGCGTCCAGGCTGTCGAACACCGGCAGCAGGTCGCCCAGGATCTGCTTGTTGGCGAAGCGGCAGGCGTTCTGGACGTCGCGCTCCATCCGACGGCGCTGGTTCTCGAGGTCGGCACGGTCGATGAGCGACTGTGCGCGCACCTGTTCCAGCTCGGCGCGGAGGGTTTCGATCACGTCTTCCAGGGGAAGGTCTTCTACGGGCGCCTCGGCGGCGGCGTCGGGCGTCTGGTCGGTGGTCATCGCTCTCTTGGGTCCGGAATGTCGCGGTCCGGACTCAGTGGGGATGCCGTGTCGGGATTCAAGGCGGCCCCGAGCACCTCGGCCGTGGCCTGCACCACCGGGATCACCCGGTCATAGGCCATCCGGGTCGGCCCGATCACGCCCAGCACGCCCAGCACCCGGCCGCCGGCGCCGTAGGGCGCGGTCACCAGGGACATCCCGGCCAGCGGCGCGACCCCGGTTTCCTCGCCGAAGAACACCCGCACGCCCTGGGCCTTCACTGTGCGCTCGAGCAGCTGCAGGATCTCGCGCTTCTCTGAAAAGGCCTCGAACAGCTCGCGCAGGCGGTCCAGGTCCGACAGGTCCTGCAGGCCCAGCAGGCGGGCCTGGCCGGCCACGACCATGTCCTCGCCGCCAGGGACCAGCACCTGTTCGGTGATCTCGGTGGTGGCGCGCAGCAGGCCTTCCATCTCGCTGCGGGCGTTCCTGAGCTCGCGCAGCAGGGTGGCTCGGATGCCCGCCAGCGGCTGACCGGCGAAATGGGCATTGAGGTAGTTGGCCACCCGCTCCAGCTCGGCGGAATCGTAGGCGCGCCGGGTCTGGACGATGCGGTTCTGGACCTCGTTGTCGGCGAAGACCACGATCGCCATCACCCGCTGCCCGTCCAGCGGCAGGAAGTCGATCTGGCGGAAGGCGAACTGCTCGCGCCCCGGCACGCTGACCACGCCCACGAAACGGGTCATCGCCGACACCAGCTCCGAGGCGCTGCCCAGCAGCGACTGGGTTCCGCCGCCGGTCGCCAGGCCGCCACGCAGGTTCTCGAACTCGCCCTCGCCCAGCGGGCTGAGCTGCAGCAGCGAGTCCACGAACACCCGGTAGCCGCGCGCGGTGGGGACGCGGCCGGCCGAGGTGTGCGGGGCCGCCAGCAGGCCCACTTCCTCCAGGTCGGACAGGATGTTGCGGATCGTCGCCGGACTGACGTCGAGGCCGGCGTGGCGGGCCAGGGTCTGCGATCCCACCGGCTCGCCGTCGCGGATGTGGCGGGCGACCAGAGTGCGCAGCAGCTGGCGGGCACGGGCGTCGAGCGGATCGGTGCGGCGTCGGGACATGCCGCGGGTATACGTCCGCGCGCCGCCCGTCGCAAGCGGCGAGAATCGCCGATGGCAGGCTGCGCGCCACCGCGGCACAATTCGCACGCCATGTTGAAGCGCCTGTCGATCAAGGATTTCGCCGTCGTCTCCGCCACCGAACTCGAGTTCGGGCCGGGGCTCACCGTGGTTTCGGGCGAAACCGGTGCCGGCAAGTCGCTGATCGTCGATGCCCTGGGCTTCCTGTCCGGGCTGCGCGCGGACAGCGGCATGGTCCGCCACGGCGCCCAGCGCGCCGAACTCGACGCCGAGTTCGCGCTCGACGACTCCCCCGCGGCCCTGGACTGGCTGCGCGAGCAGGAGTTCGACGACGGCCAGGCCTGCCAGCTGCGCCGCACCCTGCGCGCCGACGGCGGCTCGCGGGCCTGGATCAACGGCCGCCCGGCCACCCTGTCGCAGTTGGGCGCGCTGGCCGCGCTGCTGGTCGAGATCCACGGCCAGCACGAGCACCAGGCGCTGCTGTCACGCGGCAGCCAGCTGGCCCTGCTCGATGCCTTCGGCCGGCACGAGGCCGAGCTTGCCGCAGTGGGCGAAGCCGCCCGCGCCTGGTCCTCGCTGCTGCGCGAGCGCGACCGCCTCAACGCCGCCGGCGACGTCTCCGACCGCATCGATTTCCTCGGTCATCAGCTGGGCGAGCTGGAGCGCGAGGCTCTGGAGCCGGATGCCATTACCGAGCTGGTGGCCGCGCACCGCCGCCAGGCCCACGGCGCCGAGCTGGTCGAGGCCTGCGACGCCGCGCTCGAACGCCTGGGCGGCGATGGCGATGCCCTGCCCGCAGCCGTCCAGCAGTTGCGCAGCCAGCTCGCACGGATGCAGGCGCACGAGCCGCGACTGGGCGAAGTCGACTCCCTGCTGGAGGGCGCCGCCATCCAGCTGGACGAGGCCGCGGTCCTGCTCGACCGCATCCGCGCCGACCTCGACATCGATCCCGAGCAGATGCAGGCGCACGACGCCCGCCTGTCGCGCCTGCACGAACTGTCGCGCAAGCACCGCGTGCCGCTGGACGAACTGGCGGCGCATCGCGACGCGATGGCGCTGGAACTGGAGACCCTGGCCACCTCGGCAAAGCGCCTGGAGGGCCTGGACGGCGAGATCGAGGCCGCGGCCACCGCCTGGCGCAGCGCCGCCGCCCGCCTGGGCAAGGCCCGCGGCAAGGCGGCCAAGGCCCTGGGCCAGGCCACCACGGCCCTGATCGCCGAGCTGGGCATGGGCGGCGGCCGCTTCGAAGTGGCGCTGGAACCCACCACCGGCGATGCCCCGGACGCCCAGGGCGCCGAGCGCACCGAGTTCCTGGTCACCGCCAACGCCGGCCAGCCACCGCGGCCGCTGCGCAAGGTGGCCTCGGGCGGCGAGCTGTCGCGCATCTCGCTGGCGATCGAGGTCGCCGCACTGGGCCTGGACGCGGTCCAGACCATGGTCTTCGACGAAGTCGACTCGGGCATCGGCGGCAACGTCGCCGGCATCGTCGGCCGCAAGCTGCGCGACCTTGGCAGCCGCCGGCAGGTGCTGTGCGTGACCCACCTGCCCCAGGTCGCGGCCCAGGGCCACGCCCACTACCGGGTCAGCAAGGCCGAGAGCGAGGGCATGACCCAGAGCGCGGTGCGCCTGCTCGACGATGCCGGGCGCCAAGAGGAACTGGCGCGGATGCTGGGCGGGATCGAGGTCAGCCGCGAGGCACGGGCGGCGGCGAAGCGGCTGCTGCGCGAGGCCGACGAGGCGCCGGCGGCCTGAGCCCGGCGCCCGGGCGCGGCTTCACTCCTTCCTTCAGCGCTTCTTGCGCACGTAGAGCACCAGCGAGTGCTCTTCCAGGATGTAGCCGTGCTTCTCGGCGATCTGGTGCTGCAGCGCCTCGATCTCCGGGCTCTCGAACTCGACGATCTTGCCGGTGTCGACGTCGACCATGTGGTCGTGGTGGCCGCCGCGGTCGATCTCGTAGACGGCGGTACCGCCCTCGAAGTTGTGCTTGAGCACCAGGCCGGCGGCCTCGAACTGGGTCAGCACCCGGTAGACCGTGGCCAAGCCGATCTCGTCCCCGCCCTCCAGCAGCTGGCGGTAGATGTCCTCTGCCGTCATGTGGTGCTGGGCGGTCTTCTGTTCCAGCAGCTGAAGGATGCGCATGCGGGGATGGGTGACCTTCAGGCCCGCCTTGCGCAGATCGTTGGTTTCCATGCGTGTTCCGTTCATTGGCGGTTGGGGCGCCAGCGGCCTTCGAGCGGTTGCGGCGGCCCGGCGAGTGTATCATCGCGACATGACCGTCCCGACCTGGCCACAGATGCACAAGCTGATCGTTACCGCCCTCGTCGCCTGCCTCGCCACCGGCTGCGGCATCGTCTACCGGCAACCCGTCTACCAGGGCAACCTGGTCAATCCGGCCAACGTGGAACAGCTGCAGGTGGGGATGAACCGCCAGCAGGTCTCCGCCCTGCTCGGCACGCCTTCGATCCAGGATCCCTTCCACCACGACCGCTGGGACTACACGGCCACCGAGCGCGTGGGTCGCGTCGGCAAGACCACGGTGCACAACCTGGTGCTGCACTTCGAAGGCGATTCGCTGGCGCGCTGGGAAGGCGACTACTTCCCCGAGCGCAACAAGGAACTGATCGGCAACGTCCGCAAGCAGTTCGGTCCCAACCTGGCGCGTCCCTCGAACCAGCGCCAGCGTCGCTGAGCCCCAGCTCAGCGCGACGCGCGCGCGGCCCGGCGCCGGCGCGCCTCCTTCGGATCCAGCTGCAGCGGGCGCAGCAGTTCCACCCGGTCGCCATCACGCAGCGCCGCGGCTTCGGACGCACGCACCCCGAACACGGCGTAGCCGTCGATGCCCTGCAGCGGCAGGCCGCTGGCGGCGACCGCGTCGGCCACCGTCGCCGTGCCGGCCAGCTCCACCACCACCGTCCGGTGGTCGCGCGGCAGCGCCAGCACCACCTCCACGCGCACGGCTTCAGTCCGCCTTGTCGGCCGTATCGGCAACGCGCACGAAGTCATCGACCATGCGGTCGGCCAGGCCCTGCAGCCCCAGCTTCATCGCCGGTACCAGCAGCCGGCTGCGCGGCTCGAAGTCCAGGGCCAGGGTCACCTTGCAGGCCGATTCGTCCAGGGCATGGAACTCCCAGCGCCCCTGCAGCTTGCGGAACGGCCCATCGCGCAACTCCATGTCGATGTGGTGCGGCGGCGAGAGCCGGTTCTCGGTGGTGAACCAGGTGCTGACCCCGCCGATGCCGAGTTCGAGCCTGGCGAGCATGCGGCTGTCATCGGACTCGATCACCTCCGCGCCGCTGCACCAGGCGAAGCGCCGCGGGTAGGCGGCGACGTCGTTGACTAGCGAGAACATCCGCGCGGCGGAATGCTCGACCAGTGCGGACCGGGTGATCGTGGGCATGGGCGGTGTGGGAGAATGGCGCGATGGGCAAGAACGCAAAGGATAAGGGAAAGGCCAAGGCCGGGGGCACGATCGCGCTCAACAAGCGCGCGCGCCACGAATACCAGCTCGGCGACCGCTACGAGGCCGGCCTGACCCTGCAGGGCTGGGAGCTGAAGTCGATCCGTGCCGGCCGCGCCAACATCGGCGAGAGCTACGCCGTCGTGCGCGGCGGCGAACTGTTCCTGTTCGGCGCCCAGATCACCCCGCTGATCCAGGCCTCCAGCCACGTCGTCGCCGAGGAGCGGCGCACCCGCAAGCTGCTGCTGCACCGCCACGAGATCGACAAGCTGGTCGGCCTGGTGCAGCGCGACGGCTACACCGTCGTGCCCACCGCGCTCTACTGGAAGGGCAACAAGGTCAAGGCCGAACTGGCCCTGGCCAAGGGCAAGCAGGCGCACGACAAGCGCGATGCGGCCAAGGACCGCGACTGGCAGCGCGACAAGCAGAGGCTGATGCGGCAGCACAACCGCGAAGCCTGAGCGGCGGCTCGAGGCCGCCGTTCAACCGGGCTCGTCGGGCAGCGTGAATCTGAAGCTCGCGCCCTCACCCGGCCGGCCCCGGCCGATGATCGTCCCGCCGTGGCGCTCGATGATGCGTTTCACCGAAGCCAGGCCCACCCCCTCGCCGGCGAACTCGGCGGCAGCGTGCAGGCGCTGGAAAGGTCGGAACAGCTTGTTCGCATAGGCCTGGTCGAAGCCGATGCCGTTGTCGGCGATCTCGAACCACTCCTCGTCTCCCTCGTGCACACGGCTGAAGCCGATCCGGGCCGGATCGCTGTCGCGGGTGAACTTCCAGGCGTTGCCGATCAGATTGCCGAGCAGGTTGCGCACCAGCGCGCTGTCGCCGGACGCACGCAGCCCCGGCTCGATCGTGACATCGACGCGGCGCTCCGGCTCGCCCTGGGCAAGCTCGGCGACGATGTCCGCCACCATCGCAGACAGGTCCAGCGGCTCCCGCCGCAGTTCGGTGCGCGAGACGCGCGACATCTTCAGGATCGCGTCGATCAGCTCACCCATGCGCGCGGTGGCCGCCCGCACCCGCGCCAGGTAGCCCTGGCCCACATCATCGAAGGCGGCGGCGTGGCGCTCGGCGACCATGCGGCTGAAGCCGTCGATCGCACGCAGCGGCGCCCGCAGGTCGTGGGAGATGGTGTAGGCGAAGGACTCCAGCTCTTCGTTCGCACGCGTGAGCTCGCGCGTGCGATGGGCCACCCGGGCCTCGAGGGTGCGATTGAGCGCCAGCACCTGGGCTTCCGCGCGCAGTCGACCGGTGATGTCCTCGACCTGGACCAGGCTGGCGAAGTCCTGGTCCTCGTCGCCCGGCACCTGGGCAAAGGTCAGTTGCAGGTGGCGGAGATCACCATCGTCGCGGCGGAGTTCACGGGTGACGCGATACACGCCGGCCGAGGCCTCGCGGACCCGGCTTTCGGCCTCGGAGTCGACGCTACTGAACAGGGCATCCAGGCGCTGCCCCATCAGCTCCTCGGGCGAGGAGCGCAGGATGTCGGCAAGCGACAGGTTGGCGTCGATGATGCGCCCATCGTGGTCGAGCAGCGCCTTGCCGATCGCCGAAAAGCGGATCGCGTTGCGGAAGCGCAGCTCGCTGCGCCGGAAGGAATCAGTCATCCGGGCTGCGATGCGCTGGGCCCGCGACTGGGTGCGGGCCAGGATCATCGCCAGCGCGAACAGCAGCAGCGAGGCCAGCACCCCCACCAGGATCGTGCCGGTCGGCCCCAGCAGGCCGGCGCCGCCACCGGTATCGGCCTGGTGGAAGTCCAGCCGCCAGCGTCGGCCGTAGACCTGCTCGACCACGCTGTGGCGGACGCCTGAGACGCGCTCGTCCGGGAAGCCGCCCTCTCCCGTCGGGAACACCGGCTGGTCGTCGGTCGCATCGTCGCCTTCGCCGATGTCGACGATGCGCAGCGACAGCCCTTCGCGATCAGACGGCACCGCTGCGGCAACGAACATGTCGATGCGGAACGGCGCGCACACCCAGCCGGCCAGCGCCGCGTCGCGCACCTGCGGGTTGGTCGGCACGATCCCGTTCCGGTACACCGGGGCATAGATCACCAGTCCCGCTCCAGCGCCGTCCTGCACCGAAGTCAGCGGCGCGGTGATGCGCGCGCTGGCGCTGGCGCGCGCGGCCTCCATGGCTGCTGCCTGCACCGGTTCGGTCAACATGTCGAAGCCTTTCGCCTCGACGTTGGCCAGGGTCTGCGGTTCAAGCAGCACGATCGGCCCGTAGCGCGGGCGGGCACCGGGCGGATCGACGCTGAACAGGGTGCGCGTGGCATCGCGCTCTTCGAGCTGGAATTCCTGCAGCTGCGCCGGCGACATCTGCGCCGCGTAGCAAAGGCCCAGCATCGCCGGGAACCGCCGCGACAGCTCCAGGCCATCGGCATAGTTGCGCCACTGGCGCGCGCTGGGACGGTCGATGGCGGCCAGCAGGGAAACACCCCCGCGGGTGATCAGCTCATAGGTGAGCAGTTGCTGGCGCAGGCGGGCGACGATCTGCTCGGCCTCCGCCGCCAGCCGCGCCTCGGCCAGGGCGCGCTCGCGCGTACCCGCGCCGGTCGCATACACCGCCACCAGGATCAACGATGCGACCAGCACCAGGACCGCCAGCAGGTAGCCCTGGCGGGCCGGCATGGGTTCGCCCGGGGGCATGTCGTGGGGCTTGGCCATGGGCGTCGAGCATACCTTCTACGGGTGTGCAGCCTGGAGCATGCCGGCCAGGCTGAACCTCTTGCGCCCGCCGAACGCCCGATGCCTTGCAGGGGGGCTCGCCGCCCCTATACTGCAGGGGTCAACGCGCATTCACTGCCACCCGGCAGGCGCCATGTTCCCGGATCACGGGGGTGCACTGGCTTCGACGGGGGTCGCGAAATCGCCTGGCGCATGCCGAGGGGGCAGCTTTCCTCGTAAATCCAGCGGCAAACATCTAGTTGCCAACGACGACAACTACGCTCTCGCCGCTTAAGGCGTAAGCCCCGAACCCACTTGTGCCCGTGCTCGTGGATGTAGGGTCATTATCACGGGAACCAGCCGTGGTGGCCGCCTGTCTGCCACGGTTGAACTCACAGGCTGGTTTCCTGGTGCGCTTCGCACACCGTGCTGCCGGGGAACGAGAACCAACGGTGGGCTAAGCATGTAGTGCCGGGGATGGAGCTCCTTCGGACGGCGGTTCGATTCCGCCCACCTCCACCACCTGAAACAGGCCGTAAATATCTTGTATAAACAAGTATTTACGGCCTTTTCTTTGTGTGTTTTCCGACATCGTGAGTTGTGCTCTTCGCGATTGCCCCTGCGAGCGGGCGCGGCCATCCTAGCGAAATGTCCACATCCGACTCCCCGGCCGCGCCGACCTCCGGCGCCGTCCTCCGCCCCGTCGAACGCTGGCGTCACGGCACCCGCAGCCTGCTCGACGACCACGTCGCCGAGGAAGTGCCGGTGGCCTTCGTCTACAACGACGAACCCTTCGCCGTGATGATGGCCACGCCGGCCGACCTGCACGACTTCGCCGTCGGCTTCGCGCTCAGCGAAGGCATCGTGGAACAGGCCGCGGACGTGGCGGTGGAGCGCATCGAGGAGTTCATCGAAGGCATCGAAATCCGCCTGCGGATCCCGGCCGGGCGCGCGGAGGCACTGGCCCTGCGCCGGCGCAGCATGAGCGGGCGCAGCGGCTGCGGGGTCTGCGGCAGCGAGCTGCTGGAGGCGGCGCTGCGCTACCCCGCGCCGGTTTCCGGCGATATACGGGTGACGGAGACATCGTTGCGGCGTGCGCTGGACGGACTGCGCGCGGCACAGGCGATCACCGCGGCCACCGGCGCGGCACACGCGGCCGGCTGGGCCGCGCCGGATGGCAGTCTGCTGCTGGTGCGCGAGGACGTGGGCCGGCACAACGCGCTCGACAAGCTGATCGGCGCGATGCACGCCGCCGGCCACGATCCGGCGGCCGGTTTCCTGGTCGTCACCAGCCGCGCCAGCTACGAGATGGCGATGAAGGCGGCCAGCGTGGGCATTCCCTTCATGGCGGCGATCTCGGCACCCACCGCGCTGGCGATCTCGCTGGCGGACCGGGCGAACCTGACCCTGGTCGGCTTCGCGCGCGACGACGGCCAGGCGGTGTACGCGCACGGACGACGGTTGGTGGCCGGATGAGTGGCGAAGCGGAGCACGCGCTGCACGACCTGCCGATCGACCGCGCGCTGCTGCAGGCGCTGCTGGCCGAACTGGCGGCCCATCCCGACGGGGTGTCGACCGCGCGCCTGTGCAAGCGCCTGCGGCTGCGCATGAGCGTGCTGATGCGGACCCTGGCCTGGATCGGCGGGGACGCGATCGGCGGGCACCGGGGGCCGGGCTGGGTGCGCACCGTCGAGGACGGGACGCGCACCCTGGTCCACCTGACCGATGCAGGCCGGGCGCTGGCTCAGTAGCCGACGAGGAAGGGGTTCAATCCGCCGCGGCGCACGCCGGCGTCGCGCATCAGGATGTCCAGGCCCAGGCTGCCGACGTCGTCGGCGACCGGGTCCAGGCTGGGATTCTTCACGTGGTAGAGGATCTTCACCCAGGCCCCGCATTCGCCGCAGTTCTCGGCCTTCACCGTGGCATCGACGGTGTCGACCGAGCGGTAGCTGAGGCCCTTGGTCGAACCGCAGCACAGGCACTTCACCCGCACTTCGTTCCACTGCGTGGCGCAGCCGGCACAGCAGGCGTAGCGCACGTTCTCGATGTCCTTCAGCCCGAGCACGGAAGACGTCACGGGGCGGCCGCCGCAGACCGGGCAGACACCCGTCGCGACCGGTACCAGCGACTCGGCATCGAGCCCGGCGGCAAGCCGAGCGAGATGCACCTGCACCGCCGCCGCTGTGAACAGGTGTGGCGCGCTGCTGTCGGCGGGAATGTCGTCGGCCAGCACGTTGCCGAGCAGCCAGCGCCGGTCGCCGGTGCCCGCGGAGCGCACGGCGTCCAGCGCGACCCGGGCGGCGTCGGGCATCTCCAGCCCGACGGCCCCGTCGAGCAGTGCCTGCAGGGTTGCGGCCAGGGCGTCATCGGCGGCCAGGGCGCGACGATCGATCGGCGGCATCCTCGACTGTGCCGCACGCGCCACGGACTCCGCCTGTACCGCTTCAACCGGCGGCAGCGTCGCGGCGAGCCTGGCCTGCAGCCGCGACAGCTCCGCCAGGAACTGCAGGTACGGCGCCAGTTCGTTGCTCTCCGCAAGGAATGCGAAGCGCCGGGCACGGCCCTGGAACAGGATCACAGGATCGGGCAGCAGCGCCATCGGCGGCTTGGCGACGCCGCCAATGGCGGACGGATCGGGCTGCAGCCCGCTTTGTGCTTCGTCGTCGGACATGGCTCAGCGGATGTCCCGCGGTGGCGCGCCTTCGCGTGGACCGACGTCGCGGGCGGCCAGCTCGCGCAGCCACTTGCGATGGTGGCGGAAAGCCCAGCCGCCGGTGACCGTGCCGCGGGTCATCGCGCGCAGGGTGCCGCGGGTCCAGATGGCGGCATAGACGTGCAGGATGAAGACCAGCACCGTGAGCACGGCGGCGATGGCGTGCACCGCCAGCGCGACCCGCCGCACCGGGATCGACACCAGGCCGGGGAAGTACTCCTCCCAGATCATCACGCCGGTGACGACCAGCACCAGGATCAGCCCGGCCATGCCCCAGAACACCAGCTTCTGGCCGAGGTTGTACTTGCCCAGCTCCGGCAGGTTCTCCTCGTTGCCCTGGATCAGGTCGCCGATCTTCCTGCTCCACTCGGCGTCCTCGCGTCGTGGCAGGTTAAGCCGCCACATCTGCACGAACAGGCCGAAGAAGCTCAGCACCAGCACCAGGCCGACGATGGGATGCAGCCAGCGCGCGGTCTGGCCACCCCCGAACAGCACGGTGAGTCCGTACAGCGAAGGGTGGAAGAAGGCGAAGCCGGACAGCAGCAGCACGATCATGCAGGCCGCGGTGATCCAGTGGTTGACGCGGGTGAAGCCGCGATAGCGGCTGACCACCACCGGCCGGGTCGAGACGATGTGGTCGCCGGGCGCGGAATGGACGCGGGACTCAGTCATGGCGGCCGCCCTCCCCTTCATCGGCATCGACGCCGTGGCCTTCGACCAGCGCCTGCGCCTCGCGCTCTTCCTCCTCGCTGACCCGGTTCGCACGTGCGAACAGCCCGTGCAGCGCCGCACCGGCGAGCGCGACGCCCGCCGCGGCCAGGCCGACGACCTTCGCCGGGCCCTTCCAGGCCTCGACCGTCGGCGAGATCTTCGGGTCGTCCGGCAGGCCGGCGTAGAGCGACGGCTTGTCGGCATGGTGGAGCACATACATCACGTGGGTGCCGCCGACGCCCTGGGGATCGTAGAGCCCGGCCTGGTCGTAGCCACGCGACTTGAGGTCGGTGATCCGCTCCTCGGCCAGCGCGACCATCTCCTCCTTGGGGCCGAAGGTGATGCACTGGGTCGGGCAGACCTTGGCGCAGGCCGGCCCCTGCCCGACCGCGACGCGGTCCGAGCACAGGGTGCACTTCTTGCTGACGTGCGTCTTCTTCGAGATCCGCGGGATGTCGAAGGGACAGCCGGCCACGCAGTAGCCGCAGCCGATGCAGTTGTCGGAAATGAAATCGACGATGCCGTTGGAGTACTGCACGATCGCGCCCGGCGCCGGGCAGGCCTTCAGGCAACCGGGATCCTCGCAGTGCATGCAGCCGTCCTTGCGGATCAGCCACTCCAGGTCGCCGGTGTCCGGGTTCTCGTACTCGCTGAAGCGCATCAGCGTGTACATGTCCGGCGTCAGGTCGTGCGGGTTCTCGTAGACGCCGACGTTCTCTTCGATGTCCGGCTGGGTGTCGTTCCACTCGACGCAGGCGGTCTGGCAGGCCTTGCAGCCGATGCACTTGGACACGTCGATCAGCTTGGCGACCTTCGTGAGCTGGCGCTCGGGCTGCGGCACGTGCGCGGTGGCCGAGGCCCTGACCACGTCGCCGGGCAGCAGGTTCGAGGCCAGCGGCTGCACCGGCGGATTGGCCGCCGCCGTCGTCGGTTGGGGGGCGCGTTGGTTGCTCATGCCGGCACCTCCTGCTCCGCCGCGCGTTCGATGTTGACCAGGAAGGCCTTGAACTCCGGCGTGTTGATGTTGGCGTCACCAACAAACGGACCCAGCGAATTGGGGCCGAAGCCCTTGCGCGCCGCGCCCTTGAAGCCCCAGTGAATGGGGATTCCGACCACGTGCACGGTCTTGCCGTCGCAGACCAGCGGCCGGATGCGCTTGGTGACCACCGCCTTGGCCCAGATCTGGTTGCGCGACGACCACACGCGCACGCGGTCGCCACGGCTGATGCCGCGCTCGGCCGCGAGCTCCTCGCTGATTTCGACGAAGAACTCCGGCTGGTTCACCGCGTTGACGCGGTTGTGCTTGGTCCAGTAATGGAAGTGCTCGGTCAGCCGGTACGAGGTGGCCACGCATGGGAACTCGTCGCTGCTGCCGAGGCCGGCAAGGTCGTCGGCGAAGATGCGCGCGACCGGGTTGCCCCGCATCCTGCGGTTGAGCGGATTCTCGATCGGGCTTTCGAACGGCTCCATGTGCGTTGGGAAGGGACCGTCGCGCATCAGCTTGCGGGAGAAGAAGCGGCTGACGCCTTCAGGGTTCATGATGAACGGACCCACGTCGCCGGGCTTCGCGTTGAGCGCGATGTCGGGCACGTCGTTGCCCACCCAGCCCTTGCCGTCCCATTCCACGAGCATCCGCGAAGGATCCCAGGGCTTGCCCTCCAGGTCGCAGGAGGCACGGTTGTAGAGCACGCGGCGGTTGGCCGGCCAGGCGAACGCCCAGTTCTGGAACACGCCCATGCCGCCCGGGTCGCTGTTGTCGCGGCGCGCCATCATGTTGCCGGCCGGAGTGAAGCAGCCCGTGTAGATCCAGCAGGCACCGTTGGTCGAGCCGTCGTCGCGCATCTGCCCGAAGCTGGACAGCTGCTCGCCCCTGGCCACCACTACCTTCGATGCGTCGGACGGATCACGCAGGTCCTCCAGGGCGCGGCCGTTGAGCTCCATGGCCAGTTCGGCGGACGTGGGATGCAGCGGGTCGGCGTAGTCCCAGGTCAGGTTGAGGATGGGCTCGGGGCACACGCCCCCTTCCTCCTGGTACAGCTTGCGCACGCGCAGGAAGATGTTGGACATGATCCAGATATCGGTCTTCGCGTCGCCGGGCGGCGTCACGCCGGCCCAGTGCCACTGCAGTACCCGCCCCGAACTCACCGTCGCGCCCTCGTCCTCGGCGAAACAGGTGGTCGGCAGCTCCAGCACTTCGGTCTGGATCGACGCAGGATCCACGTCGTTGTAGATGCCGTGGTTCTCCCAGAAGGACGCGGTCTCGGTCTCCAGCGGGTCCATGACGACGATCAGCTTCACCTTCGAGAAGGCTTCCGTCAGCTTCCGGCGGTTGGGGAACGCCATCAGCGGGTTGAAGCCCTGGAAGAAGTAGATGTTGATGTTGCCGTTGTTCGCCATGTCGAACATGCGCATCGCGTCGTATTCGGGCACGTCGAGCTTGGGAAGCCAGTCGTAGCCCCAGCCGTTCTCCGCGGTCGCCTTGTCGCCCCACATCGACTTCATGAAGCTGACCATGAACTTCCGGTAGTTCTGCCAGTAGCTCATCTGGTTGGGGCGCGAGGGCTTGTTGGCGCGGCTCGCCATGTAGGTTTCGAAGTCGGGCTCGCTCTCCTTCGGGATCGCCAGGTAGCCGGGGATCAGATTGGACATCAGGCCGATGTCGGTCAGGCCCTGGATGTTCGAGTGGCCACGCAGCGCGTTCATGCCGCCGCCGGGCATGCCGATGTTTCCCAGCAGCAGCTGCAGCATGGCCATGCCACGGATGTTCTGCGCGCCCTTGGAATGCTGGGTCCAGCCGAGCGCATACATCGAGGTCATCACCTTGTCCCGGGCCGAGGTCTCCCCGATCATTTCGCAGATCTTCAGGAAGCGGTCCTTCGGCGTGCCGCAGGTGTTTTCGACGAACTCGGGCGTGTAGACGTCCACGTGCTGCCTGAGCAGGTTCCACACGCAGCGGGGGTTCTCCAGGGTGGGATCGACGCGGACATAGCCGTCTTCACCCATCTGGTACTCCCAGCTTTCCTGGTCGTAGCTGCGGCTTTCCTCGTCATAGCCGCTGAACAGGCCGTCCTGCCAGCCGAAGTCGTCGCGCACCAGGTAGGAGGCGTTGGTGTAGTGGCGCACGTAGTCCCACTGGACCTTGTCGTTCTCGATGCACCAGCGGATCACGCCCATCAGGAAGGCGATGTCCGAACCCGGGCGGATCGGGGCATAGTAGTCCGAGACCGCGGCGGAGCGGTTGAAGCGCGGGTCGACCACGATCAGCTTGGCACCGCGATGGTGCTTGGCTTCGGTCACCCATTTGAAACCGCAGGGATGGGCCTCGGCTGCGTTGCCGCCCATGATGATTACGAGGTCGGTATTGGCGATGTCCGTCCAGGAGTTGGTCATCGCACCACGGCCAAACGTCGGGCCCAGACTGGACACCGTGGGGCCGTGTCAAACCCTCGCTTGGTTGTCGAATCCGACGATTCCCATCGAGCGCACGGTCTTGTAGGTCAGCCATGCGGTCTCGTTGGTGGTCGCCGATGCGGCGAGATAGCCGGTGGTGGTCCAGCGGTTGACCGTGGTCCCGGCTTCGTTTTTCTCGATGAGGTTGGCGTCGCGGTCGTCCTTGACGGCGCGCGCGATCCGGTCGAGCGCCTCGTCCCAGGAAATGTCCTCGAAGCGGTCCGAACCCGGGCGGCGGATGCGCGGACGGGTCAGGCGCGTCGTCGCCTTGACGTAGTCCTTCAGCGCCGAGCCCTTGGGACAGAGCGTCCCGCGGTTGGTCGGGTGGTCGGCGTCGCCTTCGATGTGCAGGAGCTCGGCCTTCTCACCGGCGGCCAGGTCGCCGCGGGAATACATGATGATTCCGCAGGCCACCGAACAATAGGTGCAGATGTTGCGGGTTTCGGTGGTGGTGGCGAGCTTGAAGGCGCGGACGTGGGCGGCGGTGGCGGCTTCGGCCGTACCGAAGCCCATGGCCCCCAGGGTGGTCGCCGCCGCCCCCGTGCCTGTCAGCTTCAGGAAGCTGCGGCGGGAGATATCGACGTTCATTGAGAACTCCTGCTTGCGTGCCTGTCGATGGATGGGTACACACCGCATCCTCGGCCGCCGCTGTACGGCAGTCAAGGTCGCGGGCATGCGGCTTTGGTCGAAGCCCCTCATCGCGGCTTGCCCGTGCCATGCCCAGGACGGACACTGCCGCCTGCTCCAGCCATCGCGAACCGGTTCCCCGGCCGCGACCCGCCACGGAACACCCGATGCCCCCTTCCCTGATGCCACCCAACGCGGCCGCGCCGCGCCCCGACGTACTGGTGGTCGACGACGACACCGAGATCGTCGCCCTGATCGAACGCTACCTCGGTGCGCACGGTTTCGATGTCCGCGCCGCACACAGCGGCGCGGGCATGCACGCGGCGCTGTCCGAGCGCCATCCCGACATGGTCCTTCTCGACCTCGGACTGCCCGACATCGACGGCCTGTCCCTGCTCCAGCACCTGCGCACGCACTGGCAGGGCCCGGTGATCGTGGTCAGCGGCCGCGGCGAGGCGGTGGAGCGCGTGGTCGGGCTGGAGCTGGGCGCCGACGACTACGTGGCCAAGCCGTTCGACTTCCGCGAGCTGCTGGCGCGGATCCGCTCGCTGCTGCGCCGCGCGGCACCGGTGGAGGCGCCGGCCGCGCCCGCGCCGGCGCGGCGGCTGGCCTTCGCACACCTGGTCCTCGACCTGGGCTCGCGCCGGCTGCACGATGCCGACGGCAACGAGATCATCCTCACCACCGGTGAATTCGAGCTGCTGCGCGCCCTGCTCGACCGTCCCAATGAAGTGCGCAGCCGCGACGAACTCATGAACGCCCTGTACGGCCGCGAGGCCGGTCCCTTCGACCGCGCCATCGACGTCGGCGTGGCGCGCCTGCGCCGCAAGGTCGAGCGCGAGCCCTCGGCGCCGGACCTGATCCGCTCGGTACGCGGCGCCGGCTATCTACTGGCCGCCGAGGTGCGGCCGGCGTGAGCACCCAGGACGCGATCCCGCAGCTTCCCGGTCTGTTCGAGGCCGTCCCCGACGCCCTGGTGGTGATCGACCCCGCTGGTCGCATCACCCACGCCAATGCACACGCCGAAGTGCTGTTCGGTCATCCCCGCGGCGGCCTCGTCGGTCTGGAGATCGAGGACCTGGTGCCGCCGTCGGCGCGCGCGCGCCACCGTGGCTACCGCGACCGTTACACGAAGCAGCCGCACGTGCGGCCGATGGGAGCCACCGGGCAGACCCTGGTCGGCTTGCGCAGCGATGGCAGCGAATTCCCGATAGAGATCGGCCTGAGCCCGCTGGAATCCGACGGCGGCCCGCTGTTCCTCGCCTCCATCCGCGACATCTCCGGCACCCAGCGCGTGCGCCAGGCGCTGGTGCGGGCGCGCTACGACGCGATCGCGGCGCGCATCGGCCAGCTTGCGCTCGAGGCCACCGCCGAGGCCGACCTGCTGGACGCGTTGCCACCACTGCTGGCCGACACCCTGGGCGTGGAATCGGTGGCGATCCTCGGCGCGCCCCATGGCCAGCAACGCGCCGACGTGCGCGCCGCCCACGGCAGCACCTGGCAGGCCGGCAGCACCCCGCCCCGCCCCTTCGCCGGCCAGCACCGCGAGCCCTGGACGATCGACGACATCGCCGCCGATCCCTCGGTCGCGGCGCTGTTCCCATTGCCTCTGCCGCACGTGGGCAGCGCGGTGATGGTGCCGCTGCTGGAGCGCCACCAGGTGCACGGCGCACTGCTGGCGGTGGCGCGCGAGCCGCGGCGCTTCGACCATGATGCCCGCCACCTGCTGCAGTCCGCCGCAGCCACGCTGTCGGCCTTCATGCAGCAGCGGCGCGCCGAGGAGCAGCTGGCGCACGCCCACCGCCTGGACGCGATCGGCCAGCTGACCGGCGGCGTCGCCCACGACTTCAACAACCTGCTGACGGTGATGTCGGGCAGCCTGCAACTGCTGGAGACCGAAGTCGACACCGAGGCCGGCCGCGAACTTCTGGCCAGCGCCCTGCGCTCGGTGGGCCGCGGCGCCGAACTGACCGCAAAACTGCTGGCCTTCGCCCGCCGCCAGCGCCTGCTGCCCCGCGAGATCGAAGTGCCGGCGCTGCTGCGCGACGTCGAGCTGGTGCTGCAGCGCACCCTGGGCGACGCGGTGCGCCTGCGCACCGAGGTCGCGCCGGACCTGCCCGCTGCCTATGTCGACGCCGGCCAGCTGGAGGCCGCGCTGCTCAACCTGGTGCTCAACGCCCGCGATGCCCTCCTCCACGGCGGCGAAATCGTGGTCGCGGCGAACCTGGAGACCCTCGCCCGCGAGCGCGCCGGGCTCGCGGCCGGCAGCTACCTGCGCCTGAGCGTGCGCGACAACGGCCGCGGCATGTCGCCGGAAGTGCTTGCACGCGCCATGGAGCCCTTCTTCACCACCAAGGGCCGCGACCGCGGCAACGGCCTGGGCCTGAGCATGGTCTACGGCTTCGCGCGCCAGAGCGGCGGCACCCTCGAGATCGACAGCGCGCCGGGGGCCGGCACCGAGGTCCGCCTCTACCTGCCGGTGGCGACGGACGCGCCGGGAACGGGGGCGAGACCGGCCACACTGGACGCGGCCGACACCACGGGGCACGGCGAACGCCTGCTGGTGGTCGAGGACGACGGGGCCGTGCGTGCGATCGCCGTGGCCTTCCTGCGCGCGGCCGGCTACACGGTGGACGCGGTGGACAACGCCGAAGCCGCGCTGGAGCGCCTGCAGGACGACGACGGCTACGCCCTGCTCTTCAGCGACGTGATGCTGGGCCCGGGCATGGACGGCAAGACCCTCGGGCGCAGCGCGCGGATGCTGCACCCCGACCTGCCGGTGCTGCTGACCTCGGGCGACGAGGAACATGTGGGCGACACCGGCGATGCGCCGGGGCTGCCCCTGCTGCGCAAGCCGTGGCGGCGCGAGGACCTGGTCCAGGCGGTGCGGCGGGAACTGGCACGGCGTAGCTGACTTCGCCGCGGGAGTGGACTTCAGTGCCAGCGCTCGCCTTCGCCGGCAAGCACGCGGCGGAGGCCGGCTTCATCAAGGATACGGATGCGGCGGCCGTTGACCTCGATCATCCCGCGCGCCTGCATGCGCGACAGCGCCCGGGTCACCGTCTCCAGGGTCAGCGCCAGGAAATTGCCCAGTTCGGCGCGGGTCATGCGCAGCTGCAGCAGCTCCGGATCCAGGCCCATCGCCGCGAAGCGCGCCGACAGGTCGAGCAGGAAGGCGACCACGCGCTGGTCTGCGCCGAGCGTGCCCAGGGCCAGCATCCAGCGCCAGTCGCGGCGGATCTCGCCGGCCAGCATCGCGGTCACGCGCTCCTGCACTTCCGGCAGCATGTCGCCCAGGTGGGCGCAGGGCAGTTCCCAGACTTCCGCGGCATCCAGCGCCACCGCATCGCAGGCGTGCGCGGGCATGTCCACGGAGTCCAGGCCCAGGAGATCGCCGCGCATGCGGAAGCCGGTGATCTTCTCGCGCCCGTCCTCGCTGAGCACGCTGGTCCTGAAGCAGCCCGAACGGACGTAGAACAGCGAATGCCGCGGCTGGCCGGCATGGAACAGGGCCTGGCGGGCTTCCAGGCGATGCACCCGCGGCGGCCAGCGCAGCAGCAGCGATTCGAGTTCCGGCGCGGCATGCCTCGTCCGGCCGGACGTCCAGTCACCGGCTTCACCGCGCGACGCGGCGTGGCTGGACAGGGCGTTGTGCAACATGGTTCGACTCCGGCGCTTGCGATGCCGACCACTCTATTCAGCGGCCGCGCGTGGACGGGCAGCGGCCGGTAACCGTTGGTAACGGAATGTAACGACGCCCGCCGCGCACGGGCCGAAGGTTGGGTGACACCCGGCGCCGCGCGGGTCAAGCTGGAAGGCGGACAGCCACCGGAGCACACGATGCAGCGTCGCGACTTCCTCGTCCTTGCCGGAACCAGCGCACTGGCGCTCGCCCTCCCCCATGGCCGTGCCATCGCCGCCGCCGAACTGGCCTCGACCCTGGATCACGCGCTCAAGCGCAACCTCGCCGATGCCGCCCTGCAGGCCGCGCGCGACGCCGGCGCGAGCTACTGCGACGTGCGCATCGGGCGCTACCTCAGGCAGTCGATCTCCACCCGCGAGTCGCGCGTGCAGAACGTGGTCAACGGCGAATCCACCGGCGTGGGCATCCGCGTGCTCGCCCACGGCGCCTGGGGCTTCGCCGCGACCAACGCGCTGGCGCCCGACGCGGTCGCATCAGCTGCGCGCCAGGCGGCGGCGGTCGCCCGCGCCAACGCCGGCATCCAGGACGTGCCGGTACGCCTGGCGCCGGCACCGGCCCTGGGCGAACGCAGCTGGCGCACCCCGCTGCGCCGCAACGGCATGGAGGTGCCGGTGCAGGACAAGGTCGAGCTGCTGCTGGGGGTGAACGCGGCGGCCATGGCCGCGGGCGCCGACTTCGTCGAATCCAACCTGTTCCTGATCAACGAACAGAAGTACTTCGCCTCCACCGACGGCTCGTACATCGACCAGGACGTGCACCGCATCTGGGCGCCATTCACCGTCACCGCGGTGGACAAGGCCAGCGGCCGCTTCCGCACCCGCCAGGGCCTGGGCGCGCCCGCGGGCATGGGCTACGAGTACCTCGACGGCGACGCTTCGGGGAAGATCGCCCTGCCCGATGGCCTGGTCCAGTACCGCGACTCCTACGACATGGTCGAGGACGCGGTGGCCGCGGCGAAACAGGCCCGCGGGAAACTGACCGCGCCTTCGGTGAAGCCCGGCCGCTACGACCTGGTGCTCGACCCCTCCAACCTGTTCCTGACCATCCACGAGAACGTCGGCCACCCGCTGGAGCTCGACCGCGTGCTCGGCTACGAGGCCAACTACGCCGGCACCAGCTTCGCCACGCTCGACAAGCGCGACGCCGGCTACCGCTGGGGCAGCGAGCGCGTGAACTTCGTGGCCGAACGCACCACGCCCGGGACCCTGGGCGCGGTGGGCTACGACGACGAGGGCGTGCCGGCCGGGCGCTGGGACCTGGTGCGCGACGGCATCCTGGTCGACTACCAGGCCACGCGCGACCAGGCGCACATCCTCGGCAGGGAGGCTTCACACGGCTGCTGCTACGCGGATTCCTGGTCCAGCGTGCAGTTCCAGCGCATGCCCAACGTCTCGCTGCAGCCCGGGACCGCGCCACTGTCGGTGGAAGAAATGATCGCCGGCGTCGAGGACGGCATCTGGATCCACGGCCGCGGCTCCTACTCCATCGACCAGCAGCGCTACAACGCGCAGTTCGGCGGCCAGCTCTACTACGCGATCAAGGACGGCAAGCTGGCCGGCATGGTCGAGGACGTGGCCTACCAGATCCGCACGCCGGAGTTCTGGAACGCCTGCAGCGCGATCTGCGACGCCCGCGACTTCCGCCACGGCGGCTCGTTCTTCGACGGCAAGGGCCAGCCCTCGCAGGTCTCGGCGGTGTCGCACGGCTCGAGCACGACGCGCTTCGATGGCGTGAATGTGATCAACACCGCACGAAACCTTGGCTGAGGCGCCGCGACCGTGCCATTGGTTGGTTGACCCCCCGCGAACGCCACGTCAAGAATCGGGGAGCCCCGGCGGCATGGATGCACCGGCCTGCCGGAGCATCCAATCCACGCGCACAACCCCGGGGACACCGCCTTGGACAGACGTGACTTCCTTGCATGCAGCGGCATCGGCCTCGGTGGCCTGATGCTGCCCTCCCTGTTCACCCGCGCCATCGCCGCGGAGGAACTCGCCACCACCATCGACGTCGGACGCAAGAAGATGCTCGCCGACGCCGCGCTGGCGGCCGCGCGCGAATCCGGCGCCACCTATGCCGACGTGCGCATCGGCCGCTACCTGCGCCAGTTCGTGGTCACCCGCGAGGACAAGGTGCAGAACGTGGTCAACACCGAATCCACCGGCGTGGGCGTGCGCGTGATCGCCGGCGGCGCCTGGGGCTTCGCGGCCACCAACAGCCTGATGCCCGACGCCGTGGCCGGTGCCGCCCGCCAGGCGGCGGCGATCGCCCGCGCCAACGCGAAGATGCAGACCGCGCCGGTGCGGTTCGCGGCCGCGCCCGGCCACGGCGAGGTGTCCTGGCGCACGCCGATCCGCCGCAACGCGATGGACGTGCCGGTGAAGGACAAGGTCGAACTGCTGCTGGGCGTCAACGCCGCGGCGATCAACGCCGGCGCCAACTTCGTGAACTCCACCCTGTTCGCGGTCAACGAACAGAAGTACTTCGCCTCCACCGACGGCTCCTATATCGACCAGGACGTGCACCGCATCTGGGCCCCGATGACGGTCACCGCCATCGACAAGGCCAGCGGCAAGTTCCGCTCGCGCTCGGGGCTGTCCTCGCCGATGGGCCTGGGTTACGAGTACTTCGACGGCGACCCGGCGCAGAAGTACGTGTCGCCCAACGGCGTGATCAACTACGGTCACTCCTACGACATGGTCGAGGACGCCGTGGCCGCGGCGAAGCAGGCGCGCGAGAAGCTCACCGCGCCCTCGGTCAAGCCCGGCCGCTACGACCTGGTGCTCGATCCCTCGCACACCTGGCTGACCATCCATGAATCGGTCGGCCATCCGCTGGAGCTCGACCGCGTGCTCGGCTACGAGGCGAACTACGCCGGCACCAGCTTCGCCACGCTCGACAAGCGCGAATCCGGCTTCCGCTACGGCAGCGACGAGGTCACGATCTTCGCCGACAAGACCCAGCCCGGCAGCCTCGGCGCCGTGGCCTACGACGACGAAGGCGTGAAGTGCAAGCGCTGGGACCTGATCCGCGACGGCATCCTGGTCGACTACCAGACCATCCGCGACCAGGCCCACATCCTCGGAAAGACCGAGTCCGACGGCTGCTGCTACGCCGACTCCTGGTCGACCGTGCAGTTCCAGCGCATGCCCAACGTGTCGCTGGCGGCCGGCACGTCGAAGCTGTCGGTGGCCGACATGGTCAAGGACGTCGAGGACGGCATCTACATCGTCGGCGACGGTTCGTTCTCGATCGACCAGCAGCGCTACAACGCCCAGTTCGGCGGGCAACTGTTCTACGAGATCAAGAACGGCGCCATCACCGGCATGATCGAGGACGTGGCCTACCAGATCCGCACGCCGGAGTTCTGGAACGCCTGCGTGGCGGTCTGCGACGAATCCGACTACCGCCTCGGCGGTTCCTTCTTCGACGGCAAGGGCCAGCCCTCGCAGGTGTCGGCCGTTTCGCACGGCTCCAGCACCGCGCGCTTCAACGGCATCAACGTCATCAACACCGCCCGCAACCTCGGCTGACCGGACCAGGAGATTCGAACCATGCCCATCCTCACCGAAGCCCAGGCCAAGGCGATCCTCGACAAGGTCGTCGCGCTGTCGAAGGCCGACCAGTGCACCGCGACCCTGGCCGGCTCCACCAACGGCAACATCCGCTTCGCGCTCAACAACGTCTCCACCAGCGGCATCGTCGACAACACCGAACTGGCCGTCGAGGTCGCCTTCGGCAAGCGTGTCGGCACCGCGAGCATCAACGAGTTCGACGACGCCTCGCTCGAGCGCGTGGTGCGTCGCGCCGAGGACCTCGCCCGGCTGGCGCCCGAGAACCCCGAGTTCATGCCGGCCATCGGCAGGCAGGAATACCGCGCCAGCAATACCTGGGACGACGCCACCGCGGCGATCACCCCGGAGTACCGCGCCCAGGTCGCCGCCGACTCGATCACGCCCTGCCGGGCCGACAAGCTGGTCGCGGCAGGCTTCCTCGAGGACAGCCGCGGCTTCGTGGCCTTCGCCAACAGCAACGGCAACTTCGGCTACCAGACCTCGGCCAGCGCCGACTACACCTGCACCGTGCGCACCGAGGACGGCAGCGGCTCGGGCTGGGTGGGCCGCAACGTCACCGGCATCGGCGCCTTCGATGCCGGCCGCGACGTGCGCACCGCCATCCGCAAGGCCAGCGCCTCGGCCAATGCGCGCGCGCTGGAGCCGGGCAAGTACACGGTGATCCTGGAGCCGCACGCGGCTGCCGGCCTGATCTCCTTCATGATGAACTTCTTCGACGCCCGCCAGGCCGACGAGGGCCGCAGCTTCCTGTCGAAGAAGGGCGGCGGCAACAAGCTGGGCGAACAGGTGTTCGATCCGCGCGTGAGCGTCTGGGCCGATCCCTGGGATGCCGAGGCCCCGGTGGTGCCCTGGGACGGCGAGGGCCTGCCGCGAACCCGCATGCCGATCATCGACCAGGGCAAGGTCGCCAACCTGCTCTACTCGCGCTACTGGGCGCAGCAGCAGGGCCGCAAGGAAGTCGCGCGCCCGGGCAACCTGATCATGTCCGGCGGCGAGGCGTCCACCTCGGACCTGGTGCGCGGCACCGAGCGCGGCATCCTGGTCACCCGCACCTGGTACATCCGCATGGTCGACCCGCAGACCGTGCTGCTGACCGGCCTGACCCGCGACGGCACCTTCTACATCGAAGACGGCGAGATCAAGTACCCGCTGAAGAACTTCCGCTTCAACGAGTCGCCGGTGATCATGCTCAACAACATCGACGAACTGGGCAAGCCGATCCGCGTCAGCGGTGACGAATCCCGCTTCAGCATGATGATCCCGCCGATGCGCCTGCGCGACTTCACCTTCACCTCGCTCTCGGACGCGGTCTGAGGGCGGGGCACGGGGCGACGTGGACCGCCGCGGCGCCCTGCGCCTGTTCGCCGCCGGGCTCGCGGCCGCCGCGCTGCCGGCGGCCGCGCGTGCGAATCCGGGCTACGACTTCTGGTTCACGCGGTTGAAATACGACTCCGGCGACTGGGACGTCGACCAGCGCATGCCGGCCAACCTGGCCACGGCGCTGGTCGACTACACCGGCATGCGGGTGGATCCGAAGGAGCACGTGGTCGCGCTGGCCGACCCGAAGATGCTGCTGGCGCCGTTCTGCTACCTCGCCGGCCACAAGCTGGTGGAGTTCAACCCCGACGAGCGCCGCAATTTCGAGCGCTACGTGCGCAACGGCGGCTTCGTCTTCGTCGACGACTGCAACCACGACATCGACGGACTGTTCGCGAAGTCCTTCGAACGGCAGATGGCCGACATCTTCGGCGCCAGCGCGATGCGCAAACTGCCCAACAGCCACCCGCTGTACTCCAGCTTCTTCCGCTTCCCCGACGGCCCGCCCGCGACCAGCTACGAGCTCAACGGCTGGGGCGACGACCTGGTCCACGACTACCTCAAGGGCATCGAGATCGACGGCCGCCTGGGCGTGCTCTACAGCAACAAGGACTACGGCTGCGAATGGGACTACGACTGGCGCAACAAGCGCTTCCTGGCCGAGGACAACACGAAGTTCGCGGTCAACATCGTGGTCTACGCCCTGAGCTCGTGACGCCTATCCCCCTTCCCTCCCGCATCGCATCCCCATGAACCCGACGCCCGACGAATCCCGCATCCGCGACCAGCTCGACCGCCTTGGTGCCCTGCGCGCCGCCATCGCCCGCGCCGTGGTCGGGCAGGAGGCCGTGGTCGAGCAGATGCTCGTCGCCCTGCTTGCCGGCGGCCACTGCCTGCTCGAGGGCGTGCCCGGACTCGGCAAGACCCTGCTGGTGCGATCGCTCGGGCAGGCGCTGGACCTCGGCTTCCGCCGCATCCAGTTCACGCCCGACCTGATGCCCAGCGACATCCTCGGCACCGAGATCCTGGAGGAGGACCACGGCACCGGCCGTCGCAGCTTCAAGTTCCAGCGCGGCCCGGTGTTCACCCACCTGCTGCTGGCCGACGAACTCAACCGCACGCCGCCGCGCACCCAGGCGGCGCTGCTGGAGGCGATGCAGGAACGCACCGTGAGCTACGCCGGCACGACCCATGCCCTGCCCTCGCCGTTCTTCGTGCTCGCCACCCAGAACCCGCTGGAGCAGGCCGGCACCTACCCGCTGCCGGAGGCCCAGCTCGACCGCTTCCTGCTGCACGTGCGGGTGGAGTACCCGGACGAGGCCGAGGAGCGCGAGATCCTGCTGCAGACCACCGGCAGCGGCACCGCCGAAGTCCCGAAGGTGATGGACGGCGACGAAGTGCTGGCGCTGCAGGCGCTGGTGCGCGAGGTGCACCTGGGCGAGGACCTGCTGGCCTGGATCACGCGCCTGGTGCGGGCCAGCCGCCCCGGCCCCGATGCGCCGCAGGCGGTGCGCGACTGGGTGCGCTGGGGCGCAGGTCCGCGCGCCGGACAGTCGCTGGTGCTGGCGGCGAAGGCGCGCGCGCTGCTGCACGGCCGCTATGCCGCCACCCGCGAGGACGTGCACGCCCTGGCCGCACCGGTGATGCGCCACCGCCTGCTGCTGTCGTTCGCCGCCGAAGCCGAGCAGAAGGACGCCGACGACGTAGTCGCCGCCCTGCTGCGCGCCGTGCCCGCACCCGCCGCCTGAGCGCCGCGGCGCGATGTCCGCCCCCGGATTCCTGCCGGCCGAGGTCCGCGCGAGGCTGCGCCGGATCGCGCTGGTGCCGCGCCTGGCCAGCGGCGACCGCGGCTTCGGCCTGCATGCCAGCCGCAGCCGCGGCGCCGGCATGGAGTTCGCGCAGTACCGGCCCTATGAGCCCGGCGACGAACTGCGCCAGGTCGACTGGAAGCTCTACGCGCGATCGGACCGCTACTACGTCCGCGAGGCCGAGCGAGACAGTCCGCTGACCGCCTGGATCGTGGTCGATGCCAGCGTCTCGATGGCGCAGGCCGACGGTGCGCGGCCCGACTGGTCACGCCTGGACGCGGCGCGCAGGCTGGCGGCGGCGACGATCGAGGTGCTGTTGCGCCAGGGCGACCGCTTCGGCCTGGCGGTGGTGAACGGCGACGGCCTGTCGCTGCAGGCCGCTTCGGCGGGACCACGCCATCGCGACCGCTGCCTGCTCGCGCTCGACGGCGTGCGCGCCCGGGGCGGCTGGCCGACCGAAACCGCGCTTGCGCCGCTGCACGAGCGCATCGCCCCGCTCGACCTCGTACTGCTGCTCGGCGATGGCTTCGACGAGACCCCGCTGCGCCTGGCCGAGCGCCTGGCCGCTGCGCGCCGCGAAGTGCTGGCGATCCGCATCCTCACCGTGGAGGAGCGTGATTTCCCCTTCGAAGGCGGTCATCTTTTCCGCGACATCGAGGGCGATATCGAGCTTCGCGGCGACGGCGCGGCGATGCGCGACGGCTTTCTGGAGCGCTTCGGTGCCGCGCGACGCGCACAGGCCGCGCGCCTGGCCGCGGCCGGCATCCGCCAGGTCGAATACGTGCTCGACGAATCGCTCGACCTGCCGCTGCGGCGCCTGTTCGCCACCGATCCGCGCGCGGAGGCCGGTGCGCCGTGATCCCGACGCTGCTGCTGCCCGCGGGACTCGTCGCGCTCGCTGCGCTGGCATTGCCGCTGCTGCTGCACCTCGCGCGGCGCGAAGATCGCCGGCCGGTCGACTTCGCCGCACTGCGCTGGCTGTCGCCGCGGGCGCGGCCGCGGCGCAGCGTGCGCTTCGAGGAATGGCTGCTGCTGGCGCTGCGCCTGCTGCTCATCACTCTGCTGGCGCTGCTGCTGGCGCGACCGGTGCTGCCTGTCGAGAAGGACGGCAAGCCGTGGATCGTGGCGATGCCCGCGGTCGGTGCGGAGGCGTTGCGCGAAGCCGCCTGGCCCGCAGCCGGCGACGCCGGCGCAGCCGTAGCGGGTGGCCACACGCTTGATTCGGAGAGCGATGTGGTCGAACGGCGCTGGCTCACCGCGGACTTCCCGTCGCTGGGCGAAGCGCCGCCGCCCACCGCTCCGCAGCCGGCCATCAGCCTCCTGCGCGAACTCGACATGCGCCTGCCCGCGGGCACACCGCTGGTGGTGCTGGTGCCACCGGTGCTCGACGGCGTCGACGCCGAACGCCCGCAACTGTCGCGGCCCGTGGAGTGGCGGGTGCTCGACGCGAGCCCGGCTTCGCCTGCCGGCGGCGGTGGCAGTGACGCCACCGCGGCAGCGGGAGTCACCGCCCGCGATTCCGCTTTGCCTCCCCCACACCTGGTCATCGAGGACGCCGGACAGGAGGCCGGCGCGCGCTACCTGCGCGCCCTCTCGGCCGCGTGGCGGACTGCGGCCGTGGACGAAGATGAGGATGGCAGTGGCGACGCGAGCTCCGCCGCGCAGGCGAGCGCGGCCGAGAGCCCTGCGACCGGCGCACTGGAAGTACGCAGTTGGCTGACGGCGGGGCAACTGCCGCCCGAAGCGCTGGCCTGGATCGAAGCCGGCGGCACCGCCCTGCTCGCCCACGACGTTCGCCTGCCCGCAGTGGAAGCCGCGCCTGTCCTCTGGAGCGACGACGAAGGACGACCGCTGCTACGCGGCACCGCGCTGGGTGGCGGCCGGGTGCTGCAGTGGACCCGGCCCCTGGACCCGGAAGCCATGCCGGTCCTGCTGGAAGCCGACTTTCCCCGACGCCTGCTCGCCGTGCTGCAGCCGCCACCATCGCCCGCACGCGTGCAGGCGGACGCACATGTCCCGCAGGTCGGGAACGTCGGCCCCTGGCCACAGTCGCTGCGCGAACTGTCCCCCTGGCTGGCGCTGGCCATCGCCCTGCTGTTCCTCGTCGAGCGCTGGCTCGCAGCCGGCCCGCGCAGGGAGCGCGCGCCATGAGCCGCGATCCCTTCGAGCGCCTGCTGCTGGCCGCACGGCACCGGCGCGTCGCGCTCACGCTGGCGCTGGCACTGCCCTGGGTCGTGGCCCTGGCCGTGACTGCATGGCGCGCGGGCGGCGGAAGCACGGTCGCCGCCGCGGGCGTTGCGATCATGGCGGTTGTCGCCGCCCTCGCAATGGCCTGGCTGGCCACGCGCAGGCTCGACCGCGGCTGGCTGCAGCGTCACCTCGACGCCCGCCATCCGCAGCTCGAAGACAGCAGCGCCCTGCTCGCCGCCGAGCCGTCCGGGCTGCCGCCGCTGGTGCGCCTGCAGCGCGAGCGCGTGCTGCAGCGCCTGCCTTTGCCGGATGCCTCCGGCGTGCGCGCGCCCTGGCCACGCGCGGCCATCGCGGCCTGCGCCACGGCCGCCGCCGTGGCCGTCGCGACGGCGCTGCTCTGGCCTGCCGCGCCATCCACGACGCCGGCCGCGGACGAGCGCGACGGCGCGCCCGCAGGCACGGCCGCCGCCGACGCCATCCAACTCGTCGAACGCAGCCTCACGATCACCCCGCCCGCCTACACCGGCCTGCCCGCCCGCAGCGACGAGGCCCTGGACGCGAAGGTTCCCGAAGGCGCGAAGCTCGCCTGGACGCTGCGCTTCGACCCCGCACCCGATGCCGTGGCCCTGGAGTTCATCGACGGCCGGCGGATCGAACTGCAGCGCGATGGCGCGCAGTGGCGCGCCTCAGACGTGGCCAAGGCTTCCGGCCTGTACCGCATCGCCGTCGATGCCGCCCTGCCCTGGCGGGACGACGCCCTGCGCCGCATCGACGTCGTCCGCGACCGCCCGCCTTCGATCCGGGTCACCGCGCCGGCGCAGAACCTCAGCCTGCGCACGCCCGGGCAGCGGCGCTGGGCGCTGGCCTTCGAGGCCGAGGACGACCACGGCATCAGTGCGACCGCCGAGATGCACCTGACCATGACCGAGGGCAGCGGCGAGAACATCGGCTTCCGCGACGAGGTCCGCCACATCAGCGGCAAGGGCGACCGGCGCACGAAGCGTTTCGCCTACCCACTCGACCTCGATGGACTCGGCCTGTCCGAAGGCGACGACCTGATCGTGCACTTCGTGGTCCGCGACAACCGCGCCGGCGGCGCGCAGTCCACGCGCAGCGCCAGCCACATCCTGCGCTGGCCACCACCACAGGCGCGCGAAGACAGCGGCATGGACGGCGTGCTGCAGAAGGTGCTGCCGGCTTACTTCAGCAGCCAGCGCCAGATCATCATCGACGCCGAGGCGCTGATCGCCGAACGCTCGCGGCTGCAGGAGGAAACCTTCGCCACGCGCTCGGACGCGATCGGCGTGGACCAGCGCCTGCTGCGCCTTCGCTATGGACAGTTCCTGGGCGAGGAAAGCGAGGGTGCACCGTCGCTCCCGGTCGCGAGGCACAGCGATGCCGACGACCTGCCTCCGCCCCCCATCCTGCTGCCGACCAACGACGCCGAGGACGAGGCCGAGGCCTGGCGCGACATGGTGGCCGTCCAACAGCACGACGGGCATGAACACGTCGACGACGACAACGACGACAGCCACGGGCCCGGCCGTCCTGCCGGCGACGCTTCGACGCATGAAGCACACGAGCACTCGGCCAGCGATGCCGAAGAGCCCGGCCGCAGCGGCTTCGGCAACGCCGGCAACGTGCTGGAAGAATTCGGCCACGTCCACGACATCCCCGAGGCCGCGACCCTGCTCGACCCCAGGACGCGCACCCTACTGCGCCGCGCGCTGGGCGAAATGTGGCAATCCGAACTCGCCCTGCGCCAGGCGCGCCCGCAGGACGCCTTGCCGCCCGCCAACCGCGCCCTGGCCCTGGTCAAGGAGATCCAGCAGGCCGACCGCATCCACCTCGCGCGCACCGGTTCGGACCTGCCGCCGGTGGACTTCAGCCGCCGCCTGGGCGGCAAGCGCGAAGGCATCGCCAGCCGGCGCGCCCCGGTCGCACCGGGCGAACTCGACGAAGACGTCCCCGCCGCGCTCTGGCGCGCGCTGGCCGCGCCGGACAGCGAAGACATCGATCTGGCCGTGCTGCAATCGTGGCTGGCGGCCAACGACGACCGCAGCAGCGACCCGCTGGCGGTGATGGCCGCGGTCGATGCCGTCCAGCGCGACCCCGGCTGCGAGGCCTGCCGCAGGCGCCTGCGTGCCCTGCTCTGGCCGCTGGCCACGCCGCCGCCCGCGGCACCGCGCCTGCGCCCGGAGTCCGACGCGGCAGGCAGGGCCTATCTCGACGCCCTGCGCGGGGAGGCCGGCGAATGAGCATGGCCGTCACTGTCGCGACCCTCCTGGCGCTGGCGGTGCTGGCGGGCTCGCTGCGCCAGATCCTGCGCTGGCGACGCATGCCTGCGCAGGCACGACCGGCCTCGTGGCGCATGGCATGCATGCTCGTGCTGCAGTTCGCCGGCGCGGCGCTCCTGTACATGACCCTGTTCCCACCGGCGGCTTCGATCGATCCGGCCCGGATGGTGGTCATGACCGCCGGCACCGACGCTGCCGGGGCACGCGCAGCCGGAGGCGGCAATGCGATCCTGGTCGCCTTGCCGGAAGCCGACGCCACAGCAGTGCGCGACGCCGAAGCCCGACGCATGCCCGACCTCGCCACCGCGCTGCGCATGCATCCGCAGGCCCGCAGCCTGCAGGTGCTCGGCGCCGGACTGGAAGCGCGAGACCTCGGTGCTGCACAGGACCTGTCCATCGAATTCAGGCCGCCGCCGCTGCCGAACGGGCTCGTCGAACTGCAGGCACCGCCGCGCGTGGTCAGCGGCGGCATGCTCCGCGTCTCCGGCCGCATGAACGACGTCGCCGACGGCCGCGTGGAGCTGCTCGATCCCGCCGGCAACGTCCAGGATCGCGCCAGCCTCGACAACGAAGGCCGCTTCCTGCTGCAGGCGCCCGTGCGCGCATCCGGCCCCGCCATCTACCGGCTGCGTGTGGCTGGAGATGCAGGATCCGGAGTCGAGGTTCCTGTCGATGCCGGGCCCGGCGCCGGCACGCGCCTGCTGCTGCTCGCCGGCGCACCCAACCCGGAGATCAAGTACCTGCGCCGCTGGGCCAGTGACGCCGGTCTTTCGCTGCACAGCCACATGGCGCTGGGGGGCGGCGTCAGCCTGGGGGACGGCGCGGTCGCATTCGATCCGAAGACGCTGTCGGACTTCGACCTCGCCATCGTCGACGAGCGCGCCTGGGCCGACCTCGGTGCTAACGCGCGCAGCGCCCTGCTCGCCGCCGTCGACGACGGCCTCGGCCTGATGCTGCGGATCAGCGGAAAGCCGGATGCCGCCACGCGCGAGGCGATGCGGCAGCTCGGCTTCCGCCTCGGCGACGCCGATCCGGCACTCGACAGGAACGTGATCCTGGATGCGGTCGCCACCGTTGACCGAAGCGCCGCACCTGCGGAAGCCGCCGTATCCGCATCCGCCGAAGCTGACGCTGACGCAAGCCCGACGCCCCCGCTCGCGCGCCAGCCACATCCGATCCTCGCACCTGATTCGCTGCCACTGCTCACGGACGCCTCGGGCGCGGTGCTTGCACGCTGGCGCCCGTCCGGACTCGGCCGCATCGCGGTATGGAACATCGACCAGAGCTTCCGCCTGGTCCTGGGCGGCCACGGCCAGCGGCACGCCCGCCTGTGGGCCGATGCCACCGGAACCCTGGCCCGCCCGCGTGCTGCCGCGCAGCCGCGCTTCGACGGCATCGCACGCCATGGCCAGCGGGCGGTGCTGTGCGACTTCGTGCCCGGGACGCCTCTTGTCGCCGCGGACGGCACGCGCCTGCATCCGCTAGCCGATCCCGCAGCAACAGGGTGCGCAGCCGTCTGGCCCGCGCGCAATGGCTGGCATCGCCTGGGCGACGGTGAAGGCGCGCCCATGCTTTACGTGCGTCCGGCCGACGCGCTGCCGGGCCTCGTCGCGCGGGAACGTCGCGACGCCACGCTGCGACTTTCCGCCGGCAGCACGGAACGCCGCAGCGAAGGCGCGGACGGCATCGCGCCACTTCCGGTCGCGGACGCCGCGCCGATCAACGACGTCGCCGCCCGGACCGCTCCGCGCTGGCCCTGGTTCATCGCCTGGCTGCTCGCCTCCGGCCTGCTGTGGTGGCTGGAACGCGGCGGCCGACGCATCGGCGACACACCGGCTCGGGTATAAGAAGCACAGCCAAGGACAGGACACCGCATGCCTTTCGACCGCGTATTCATCACCGCCACCGGCGCCCACTACCCCGGCCCCGCGATCGACAACGACCACATCGACCGCTACATCGAACCGCTCAACGCGCTGTCGCCGCGCATCCGCCGCCGCATCCTCGGCGAGAACGGCATCCTCACCCGGCACTACGCCATCGACGAACACGGGGAGACCCGTGCCGGCTGCGCCCGGCTCGCCGCCGAGGCCGTGCGTGCCTGCATCGGCGAAGCGGGCTTCGACGGCATCGGCCTGCTGGCCGCGGCCACCTCGGCCGGCGACCTGATCCTTCCCGGCTTCGGCAACCAGGTGCAGGCCGAGCTGCGTGCGCCGTCGATGACGGTCGCCAGCCACCACGGCGTCTGCGCCTCGGGCATGGGCGCGCTGCAGCACGCGGCGCTGGCGGTGGAGCATGGCGCCGTGGAAGGCGATGCCGTCGTGGTCGCGGCAGAGTTCGTCTCGCGCCTGTTCAAGCGCTCGCGCTTCGGCCCGGTGGGCTACAACGCCGACTTCGACGCCCACTTCCTGCGCTGGATGCTGTCCGACGGCGCCGGCGCGTGGCGGCTGTCGTCGCGGCCCGCCGCCAGCGGCGTCTCGCTGCGCCTGCGCGCCCTGCACCTGCGCTCGTTCTCCGGCGAGTTGCCGCTGTGCATGCAGGCCGGGCTCTCGCCCGAAGGCCGACACTGGGGCGACTACCCGGACTTCACCACCGCCGACGCCGCCGGCGCGATGCTCCTGCGCCAGGACATCCGCCTGTTGCCGCAGCTGTTCGACGTGGCCACGCATGAGTACGTCGCGCTTGCCCGCAACGGCGTCATCAACCCTTCGCGGGTCGACCACTTCCTCTGCCACTACTCCTCGCAGCGCTTCGCGCCCGTGGTCCGCGACTGCCTGCGCATGGCGCAGCTGGAGATCCCGGAGGAGCGCTGGTACTCGAACCTCACCGTGCGCGGCAACATGGGCGCGGCCTCGATCTTCAGCATGCTCGACGACTTCATGCGCGAGCGCAGGCCCTCGCCTGGCGAGCAGGTGCTGCTGTTCGTGCCCGAGTCCGGGCGCTTCAGCGTGGCGTTCGCCGTGCTGGAGGTGGTGGGGCCCGAGGCTGCCGACGACGACACTGGCGGCACCGGCACGCGCCTTGAAGCCGGGAATTCGACGCCTATCGGGGCTGTGGGCAGCGCGGCGGTTGCCCTGCCCGAACCGCCACACGCACCGGACGACGCCACCCAGCTTCCCGAAACCGCCCGCCTGCTGCGCGAACTCGCCGGCGTCTGGCACGACTACCGCAGCCGCGTCTGGCGCACCCCGCTGGTGACGAAGATCCTCGACGGCAGCGTCGACCGTGCCGACTACGTCGGCTGGATGGAGCAGTGGGTGCCGCAGGTCCGCCAGGGGAGTCTGTGGATGCGCAAGGCCGCCGACCACCTCACCCCGCGCTATGCCCCGCTGCGCGAGACCGTGCACCACCACGCCGACGACGAGCAATACGACTACAACGTGCTGTTCGAGGACTACCGCACGGCCGGCGGTACCGTCGCCTCGCTGGACGAGCTGCAGCGCAACCCCGGCGGCGAGGCGCTCAACGCCTACCTGCATGCGCGCGCGACACAGCCCGACGCGATCGGGTTGCTCGGCGCGATGTACATCATCGAGGGCACAGGCCAGCGCATCGTCCCGGCCCTGCTGCCGCTGCTGCGCGCGCGCCTGGGCTGGCTGGGCCGCAGCTTCCGCTTCCTCGCCTACCACGGCGAGAACGACGCGGCGCACCTGGAGCGCTGGCTGCAGGCGCTGGAGGCGGTGCTGGCCATCGGCGGGCGCGAGGCGGCGGCGGAAATCCTCGAAGACGCGCGCCACGTCGCGGTACTGTACGCGCGACAGCTCGAGATGATCCGGTGACGTCCTGATGGGAAAGAGCAGCGAATGGCTGGACGGCGCGCACGACCCGCGCGACCCGAACCCGTGGTTGGCGCTCTACCTCGACGCCAGCGGCCCGCTGGCCGACGAGGTCAAGCGCGCTTGGCTGAGCGACGCCTCCACCCGCTCGCGCCAATTCCTGCTGCCGGTGGTGCGGCCGCTGGCGCGGCTGTCGATCGTGCTGATCCAGCTGCTGAAAATCGTGACCCCGCGCTCCTGGACCTCGTCGCGCATCCTGCACCGGATGATCGCCTGGGGCATGAAGACCTTCGTCAGCCCCGAGGCGAACTGGCTGATCCTGCGCCACTTCCACCTCGGCTCCCAGGTGCTGGCCTTCATCGCCCGCAACGCCGTGCCCGGCCAGGAACTGCCCTTGCACCCGCTGTCGCCGCCCGACATCGATGCGCTGAAGGACGACGTGTTCCTGCAGCACGACCTGAACCTCTTCAACTTCGTCATCAACCTCAACAAGGCGCTGGGCGGCCGCGCGATCGAAGCGCCTGCCAAACTCGACTTCTCGATGATCCGGCAGCCGGACCTGCGCATCGAGGACATGCCCAGGCGCTGGACCAACGTCATCGACCTGCAGACCGCGATCGAGGTCTACACCCCGGTCTACCAGCTGTTCCTGACCGACAACGACTTCTGGCGCGCGACCAACTCGCTGCAGCTGGACGAGGTGATCGGCATCTATTGCGCCACCCTCCTCGGCCGCCCCGACTACCTGGTTTTCCTCAACAACAAGCACCCCCTGGTGCCCCTGACCACCCTGCGCGCCGGCTTCCGCCTGGTGCTCCATGGCCTCAGCACCGAAATGCTCCACGCCCTGCTGAGCCGGGCCAAGGCTGTCGCTTCGGGTTGAAGAGCTTTTTTTGCCACGGATTTACGCGGATTACGCGGATTTACGCGGATCTGGCCGAGGCCAGCGCCGACAGCACGCACTGAAACTGCTTTCTTTTCTAGAAGGGGTTGCCGGCAGCAGCATGAGTCTGCTTCGTTGGTGCAGCCGACGCGAAACCCATTGGCAAAAGGCTCTTGCTCAATCCGTACAAATCCGCGTAATCCGCGTAAATCCGTGGCAAAAAAGCTTTTGTCCCAGCCGCATAGACCCGTGGCAAAGAAGAAGGGCCGCATCGCTGCGGCCCTTCCAGTCACATCGCGTGCTGCCGGCGATCAGCCCTGCAGCGGCACCACGCGGATCTCGACGCGACGGTTGGCGGCGCGGCCCTGTTCGGTCGAGTTGTCGGCAATCGGCATGGTCTTGCCGAAGCCCACGACCTCGAAGCGCTCGCGCACCAGGCCCTGGCCGATCAGGTAGTTGGCCACGGAGGAGGCGCGCTGCTCGGAGATGCGCTGGTTGACCGCGTCGCCACCGACGTTGTCGGTGTGGCCGGCCACTTCCACGATGGTCTGGTTGTACTCGGCCAGGGTGGCGGCGACGTTGTTGAGCGCCGGGTAGAACTGCGGCTTGAGCTCGGTCTTGTTGAAGTCGAAGGTCACGCCGTCGGGCAGGTTGAGCTTGATGACGTCACCCTCGCGGTCGACGACGATGCCGGTGCCCGCGGTCTGGCGGCGCAGTTCGGCTTCCTGGCGATCCTGGTAGGCGCCGATCGCGCCACCGGCCAGGCCGCCCACGCCGGCGCCGACCAGGGCGCGCTGGCGGCGCTCGGTGGCGTCCGAACCGCTGAGCAGGCCGGCCACCGCGCCGATGCCGGCGCCGACCAGGGCGCCGGTGCGCGTGCGGTTGGGATCGTTGGGATCGCTGGTCTGGCCGGTGTAGCTGGCGCAGCTGGTCAGCATGACCGCGCCGGCGGCCAGGGAGGCGAACAGGATTCGGGGCGAAGTACGCATCGTGGGGGCTCCTTTGGCGGGCGGCGTAGCGCCCAATGGAATGAACAGGGCCAAGCTACCCGGCGCCGCGTCCCCGCGGAGTGATGGCGCTTCGCCCTATTCAGCGTCCGGATAGGCACCGCGATGGACCCGCGGGATGCGGTCGTTGAGCCCGACCAGCACCTCGTAGGGAATCATGCCCGCGGCGGCGGCCACCTGCTCCACGCCGAGCTCCGAATCGCCCTGGCGGCCGATGAGCACCACCTCGTCCTCGTTCCAGGCGCTGTCGCGGCCGATGTCGACCATGAACTGGTCCATGCACACGCGCCCCACGATCGGGTACTCGCGCCCGCGGACCAGCACCGAGCCGCGCGACGACAACGCCCGCGGATAGCCGTCGCCATAACCGATGGGCACGGTGACCACGCGGGTGTCGGCCGCCGGCGTCCAGGTGCCGCCGTAGCTGACGCTGTGCCCGGCCTCGACCACCTTGAAATAGACCACCCGCGAAACCAGCGACAGCGCGGGCGCCACCGCCACCGTCGGCCGCGATTCCGGTCCGGGCAGCACGCCGTAGAGCAGGATGCCGGGACGCACCATGTCCAGCCGCGCCTGCGGGAAGTGCAACACGCCGCCGGAGTTCGCGATGTGCCGCGGCGGCACCGGCACGCCGATCCGGCCGAAGTGCGCGCAGGCCTCGTCGAAGCGCTCCAGCTGCAGCGCGGTCATCGGCGAATCGGGTTCGTCGGAACAGGCCAGGTGCGAATAGATGCCGGCCAGATCGATCCAGCGCGAGGCCACCGCGGCCTCGATGAAGGGTCCCGCCGTCCAGGCGTGCACGCCGATGCGCTCCATGCCGGTATCGACCTTGAGGTGCACCGTGGCGCGGCGCCCCAGGGCCTGGGCCGCGGCCTCGACCTGGCGCAGCTTGTCCAGCGAGGACACGGTGACCTGCAGGTCATGGGCGAGGTACTGCGCCACCTGCGGCCCGAAGATGCCGCCCAGCACCAGGATCGGCACCGTGATTCCCGCGCGGCGCAGGGCCACGCCCTCCTCCGGGAAGGCCACGCCCAGGTGCTCCACCCCCACCGCCTGCAGGTGCCGCGCCACCGGCACCAGGCCGTGGCCGTAGGCATTGGCCTTGACGATGGCCATCACCGGCACGCCGGCGTGGGCGCGGATCGCGCGCAGGTTGCCGGCGATGCGGTCGAGGTCGACCAGGATGCGCGTCGGGCGCTCGGCGGCGTGCAGGCTCACGCGCGGCTACTCGAAGCTGCCCACCGAATCGTGGGCCAGGTTGTCGAAGCGGGTGTACTCGCCGAAGAACTTCAGCTTCACCGAGCCCGTGGGACCGTTACGCTGCTTGCCGATGATGACCTCGGCCAGGCCCTTGTCCGGCGAATTTTCCTTGTTGTAGTACTCGTCGCGGTAGATGAAGACGATGACGTCGGCATCCTGCTCGATGGCGCCGGATTCGCGCAGGTCGGCCATCACCGGGCGCTTGTCCTGGCGCTGCTCCAGCGAGCGGTTGAGCTGCGACAGCGCGATCACCGGCACGTTGAGCTCCTTGGCCAGGCCCTTGAGCGAACGCGAGATCTCCGAGATCTCGGTGGCGCGGTTCTCGCTGTTGCCGGGCACCGCCATCAGCTGCAGGTAGTCGATCACGATCAGGCCCAGGCCGTGCTCGCGCTTGAGCCGGCGCGCCTTGGCGCGCAGCACGTCGGGCGACAGCGCCGGGGTGTCGTCGATGAAGATCTTCGTTTCCTTCAGCAGGCGGATGGCGCTGGAAATGCGGCTCCAGTCCTCGTCCTCCAGCTGGCCGGTGCGCAGCCGGGCGGCGTTGACCCGGCCGACCGAGGAGATCAGGCGCAGCGCCAGCTGGCTGGCCGACATTTCCATCGAGAACACGGCCACCGGCTTCTTGGTCTTCATGGCCGCGTACTCGGCCATGTTGAGCGCCAGCGTGGTCTTGCCCATCGCCGGGCGCGCGGCGAGGATCAGCAGGTCGGTCGGCTGCAGACCGGCGGTCATCTCGTCGAACTCGGTGTAGCCCGTCGGCAGACCGGTGATGCCGCCGCCGCTGGCATAGCGGGTCTGCAGCACGTCGAAGGCCTCGGCCATGGCCTGGTTGACCGCGGTGAAGTCGCTGCGGCCACGGCTGCCCGCCTCGGCGATCGCGAACACGTCCTGCTCGGCCTTGGCCAGGATCTCGGCGCTGTCGCGGCCCTCGGGCTGGAAGCCGTCGTTGACGATGCCGGTGCCAACCTCGATCAGTTGCCGCAGCACGGCCTTGTCGCGGACGATTTCCGCGTAGGCGACGATGTTGGCGGCCGAAGGCGTGGTGCTGGCCAGTTCGACCAGATAGGCGCCGCCGGCGACGAGTTCGGACTGGCCCTGGGATTCGAACCACTCGCCCAGCGTCACCGCGTCGAAGGGGCGGTTGCGCTCGGCCAGCTCCTTGATCGCGCGGAAGATCAGCTGGTGGTCGCGGCGGTAGAAGTCGTGCTCGTCGAGCTGGTCGCCGACGCGGTCGTAGGACTCGGGCGACAGCATCAGGCCGCCCAGCACCGCCTGTTCGGCCTCCACCGACTGCGGCGGCACGCGCAGCTGTTCGATCCGGGCATCGCCGCGCCCCTGGAAATCGCGGCCATCCTGCTTGAAGCCCGGTCTTGCGCTCATCGGTATCGGAACTCCCCGTGCGGAGCCCTTGCCGCGGCTCCTGATCCTGTGTCGGACTGACATGCTACTGACCCCTGCCGGGAAGCGTTGCAGACAACCCTGTGGATAACCGGTGGGCATCTCAGGCGCTGAGACTGCGCGCCACCGGAAACGAAGACGGGCGCCCTGCGGCGCCCGTCGGTGAAACCTGCCTGGATGTGGCTCAGGCGGCTTCGGGCTCGACCACGACCTTGACGGTGGTCTCGACGTCGGCGTGCAGGTGCACGATGACCTCGTACTCGCCGATGGTGCGGAACGCGCCCTCGCCCATCACCACTTCCGACTTCTCGACCGGGGTACCGGCCTTGGTCAGGGCTTCGGCGATGTCGCGCGGGCCGACCGAACCGTACAGCTTGCCCTCGGTAGAGGCGTTGGCGTAGATCGTGACGCTGGCGTCCTCGAGCGCGGCGGCGCGCTGGTTGGCTTCGTCCAGGCTCGACTGGGCCTTGGCTTCGTACTCGGCGCGGCGCGCCTCGAACTCGGCCAGGTTGGCGGCGGTGGCCGGAACGGCCTTGCCCTGCGGCACGAGGAAGTTGCGGCCGTAGCCGGGCTTCACGCTGACCTTGTCGCCAAGGTTGCCGAGGTTCACGACCTTCTCGAGAAGGATCAGATCCATGGTGTTTCTCCGTATTCGTTAGCGACGCGCAGGCGCGCGTCGCAACTGTTGCTGTCCGAACGGACGGTGGCCGGGCCGCCCCGGTGGGGGCGGCGCGGAATCAGACGTTGTGGTTGTCGGTGTACGGGATCAGGGCCAGGAAACGCGCGCGCTTGACGGCGGTGGCGAGCTGGCGCTGGTACTTCGACTTGGTGCCGGTGATGCGGCTGGGAACGATCTTGCCGTTCTCGGTCAGGTTCTGGCGCAGGGTGTTGAGATCCTTGTAATCGATCTCCTTGACGCCCTCGGCGGTGAACTTGCAGAACTTGCGGCGGCGGAAGAACTTGGACATGTGGGTGATCCTCAGGCGGCTTCGGAGTTGTCGTCGGCGTCGGCGTCGGTGGCGGGCTTGTCGCCCTCGCCTTCTTCGTCGTCACGGCGGCGGCGTTCGCCGCGCTCGGGACGGTCGGACTTCTCCGGCTTCTCGTCCTTGTTCTTCATGATCAGCGACTGCTCGGTCTCGGCCTCTTCGCGACGGATCACGATGTGGCGGAGGACGGCGTCGTTGAAGCGGAAGCCTTCGACCAGTTCATCGAGCACGGACTGGCCGGCTTCGATGTTCATCAGGACGTAGTGGGCCTTGACGAGGTTGTCGATGGGATAGGCCAGCTGGCGGCGGCCCCAGTCTTCCAGGCGGTGGATCTTGCCTTCGGCGCCTTCGATCAGGGTCTTGTAGCGCTCGACCATGGCCGGCACCTGCTCGCTCTGGTCCGGGTGGACCAGGAACACGATCTCGTAGTGACGCATGTTGTTTCCTTGTGGATATCGGCCGAGGCGGCGTGCCGCGGGCCCGGATAGCCCCCGGACGATCCTGGCGGACGCCGTGGGGCAAGGGTCTCCCGGTGGACTGGGAGCCGCACATTATGGCAGCCGGCTTGGGTTTCGCGCAAATTGTTGTTTTCAGGGGGCTGGTTGGGGTGCTCGGGCCTCGTGGGGACGCGTGCCACTACGCGGTGGGTATGGACTGGCGAAGCAGCCCGGTCCGCTATGCGGCCCGGTCCGGCCCGGCGCAGCGCGCCGGGCGTTCGCGCGGGCTGCGCGGCAGTGCCGCGCAAGCAGCCCGCGCTCACCCATGGCTGATTCGCCTACCGCGCACATCCCTGTGCGCTGTCCATACCCACCGCGCAGTGTCCCGCTCGCGCGGGCGTGTGGTTTTCCGGCTTCGGAGATGAGGGTGCGTCCGTCGCTTTTCGCCCAGCGGTGCCAGAAAGGTGGTGCAGGAGGTGGCTGGCGGGGGGAGTGCGGAGAGTGGGCCATGGATGGCCCACGGCCCCGCTTCAGCCATGGATGGCTGACGGCGGGGCGCAGCACTCCCCCCGCCAGCCGCCTCCTGCGGCGCGCATCATCACCAGGCGGTACGACGAATCTCAGGCCACCTTGTCGGCGTCGGTCGTGAAGCTCTCGCCGCAGCCGCACTCGGCGGCCGCCTTGGGGTTCCTGAACGTGAACTGCTCGCTCAGGCCCTGCTTCTGGAAGTCCATCTCGGTGCCGTCCACCAGCTCCAGGCTGTCGGCGTCGACGAAGATGCGCACGCCGTCCTGCTCGAAGACCGTGTCGTCCGGCGCTTCGGCGCGAGCGAGGTCGACCGCGTAGCCCCAGCCCGAGCAGCCGGTGCGGCGCACGCCGAAGCGCAGGCCCAGGGCGGAGGGATCGGCGGCGAGGAAGCCCTTCACGCGTTCGAGGGCGGCGGGAGCAAGGGTGATGGCCATGGCGTCATTCTACTCCGTGGGGAACGGCCGGACCGGGCGACCGGTCGGACGGTGCGTCCGGTAAACTGGTCGTCTGTATCTGTCCCTTCCCCAAGGATTCAAGGCATGACGGTGGTCAGCGTCGAACACGCGCTCGCGGGCAGGGTCCCGGCAGGCGGCGAAGTCACGGTCCGCGGCTGGGTGCGCACCCGACGCGACTCCAAGGCGGGCCTGAGCTTCGTCAACGTCAGCGACGGCTCCTGCTTCGCGCCGATCCAGGTCGTCGCGCCCAGCAGCCTGTCCAACTACGACGACGAAGTGAAGCGGCTCACCGCCGGCTGCTCCGTCATCGCCACCGGCACCCTGGTGGCCTCGCAGGGCCAGGGCCAGAGCTTCGAGATCCAGGCTTCGTCGATCGAGGTCGTGGGCTGGGTGGACGATCCGGAGACGTATCCGATCCAGCCCAAGGCCCATTCGCTGGAATTCCTGCGCGAAGTCGCCCACCTGCGCCCGCGCACCAACCTGTTCGGCGCGGTCACCCGCATCCGCCACTGCCTGGCGCAGGCGGCGCACCGCTGGTTCCACGAGAACGGCTACTACTGGATCAACACCCCGATCATCACCACCTCCGACGCCGAGGGCGCCGGGCAGATGTTCCGGGTGTCCACGCTCGACCTCGCCAACCTGCCGCGCGGCAAGGACGGCAACGTGGACTTCGACCGCGACTTCTTCGGCAAGGAAACCTTCCTGACCGTGTCCGGCCAGCTCAACGTCGAGGCCTTCGCGCTGGCGATGAGCAAGGTCTACACCTTCGGCCCGACCTTCCGCGCCGAGAACAGCCACACCACGCGCCACCTGGCCGAGTTCTGGATGATCGAGCCGGAGATCGCCTTCGCCGACCTGGCTGAAACCGCCCGGATCTCCGAGGAATTCCTCAAGTACCTGTTCAAGGCGGTGCTGGACGAGCGCGCGGACGACATGGCCTTCATCGCCGAGCGCGTGCAGAAGGACGCGGTCACGCGGCTGGAGTCGTTCATCAACGCGCCCTTCGAGCGCATCGAGTACACCGATGCCGTGGAGCTGCTGCAGAAGTCAGGCCACAAGTTCGACTTCCCGGTCGAATGGGGCCTGGACCTGCAGACCGAGCACGAGCGCTGGCTGACCGAGCAGCACGTGGGCCGCCCGGTGGTGGTGACCAACTACCCCGAGCACATCAAGGCCTTCTACATGCGCCTGAACGACGACGGGAAGACGGTCGCGGCGATGGACGTGCTGGCCCCGGGCATCGGCGAGATCATCGGCGGCTCGCAGCGCGAGGAGCGGCTGGACGTGCTCGATGCGCGCATGGACCAGTTCGGTCTGGACCGCGAACACTACGGCTGGTACCGCGACTTCCGACGCTACGGCACGGTGCCGCACGCAGGCTTCGGCCTCGGCTTCGAACGCCTGGTGGTCTACGTCTGCGGCCTGTCCAACATCCGCGACGCCATCCCCTACCCGCGCGCGCCCGGCACGGCGGAGTACTGAGGCTATGCTGCTGTTCTTCGCCCTGTGCTTCGTCGGCGTGGCCATCGCGGGCGCCACCGCCTACGTGATCTTCTGGCCGCTGTCGCTGGTGCACCTGCGCGACCGCCACCCGGAGGTGCGCGCGCGCCTGGGCGAAGCCGCCTTCCTGAAGCCGGCGGCGATGTGGTGGCTGCTCGGCGGCGACTACCGCGAAACCCGCGACCCGACCTTCACCGGGCTGGCGACGCCGGCGCGGATCGCGCTGTCGGTGGTGATCTTCGGCCTGGCCGGCGCCGGCATCCTGTGGCTGTGGTCGGTGGCTCTGGCATGAACGACATCCACCTGGATTCCCCGCGCACCGAATGGTGGCTGGCCACGCTGGGACGCACCGTGGTCTGGGCGCGCCTGCGCGTGCGCGAGGCCGGCACCGCCGAGGTGCTCGACAGCGACGGCAACACCCTGGTCTACGACAGCGAGGACACCGCGCGCTCGATGCTGCTCGACGCCGAGTTCGTGGCCTTCGAGGGCATGGACGAGGCCGACCTCGCCGAGCGCGGCTTCCTGCCCGGCGAGCTCGCGCCGCCGCAGGGCGACGACGACACCGTGCTGCAGGCCGGCATGGTGCAGAACTTCGGCGGCCAGGCCTGATCCCACCCACACAGGAGCTGCAGCCATGGATCTCGACCTCGACGGACGCCACGCCCTGGTCTGTGGTGCGTCCGAAGGCATCGGCCGCGCGACCGCGGAAGAACTTGCGGCGCTGGGCGCCAGCGTGACCGTGCTCTCGCGCCGCGAAGATGCGTTGCGCGACGTCGTCGCGGGCCTGGCGGGCGGCGATTCGCGCGGCCATGCGGTGGCGGTGGCCGACAGTGCCGACACCGACGGCCTGCGCGCCGCGGTCGACGCCGTGGTCGCGAGGCGCCCGGTCCACATCCTGGTCAACAACACCGGCGGCCCGCCGGGCGGTCCCGCCGCCAACGCGCCGTTGGCCGCGTTCGAGGAGGCCTTCCGCCGCCACCTGCTCGCCAACCAGGTGCTGCTGCAGGCGGTGCTGCCGGGCATGCGCGAGGTGCGCTGGGGCCGCATCGTCAACGTGGTCTCGACCTCGGTGCGCGAGCCGATTCCCGGCCTGGGCGTGTCCAACACGGTGCGCGGCGCGGTGGCGAGCTGGGCCAAGACGCTGGCACGCGAGCTGGGCGGCGACGGCATCACCGTCAACAACGTGCTGCCCGGCTTCACCGAGACCGGGCGCATCGAGCAGATCGTCGCCGACCGGGTCGCGAAGACCGGCGAATCCGCCGACCAGGTGCGTGCCGCGATGTGCGCCTCGGTGCCCGCGGGCCGCTTCGCGCGCCCGGAGGAGACCGGTGGCGTGATCGCCTTCCTGTGCTCGCCGGCGGCCGGCTACGTCAACGGCGTCAGCCTGGCGGTGGACGGCGGGCGCATGGCCTCGATCTGAGGCCGTGCCCGAAGGCCCGGAAATCCGTCGCGCCGCCGATCGCCTGGCCGAGGCGGTGGTGGGCGAACCGCTGGTCCGCGCCTGGTTCGCGTTCCCGGCCCTGAAGCGCTTCGAGGCCGCCCTGCCCGGCCACCGCATCGAATCGATCACGCCGCGCGGCAAGGCCCTGCTCACCCGCTTCGACCACGGCTGGACGATGTACAGCCACAACCAGCTGTACGGGGTGTGGAAAGTGGCCGCGCCCGGCGAACGGCCGGAAACGACGCGCTCGCTGCGGGTGGCGCTGGAAACCGCGCGCGGCGCGATCCTGCTGTATTCGGCGTCCGACGTGTCGATGTGGCGCAGCGACGAGGTCGAGTCGCATCCCTTCCTGCAGCGGCTGGGGCCGGACGTGCTCGACCCCGCGCTCGATGCCTCGGCCGTGGCCGCGCGCCTGCAGTCACCGCCCTTCCGCGGCCGCGCGCTGGGCGGCCTGCTGCTCGACCAGGGCTTCCTGGCCGGCATGGGCAACTACCTGCGCGCGGAAGTCCTGTTCGCCGCCGGGCTGCGGCCGGAGCGGCGGCCGAAGGACCTTGATCCCGCGACCACCGCGCGGTTGGCGCAGGCCCTGCTCGACATCCCGCGCCACAGCTACGCCACCCGCGGCATCGCACCGGCCGACCGCATGCGCGGGGACTATCTCGCGGACGCGCCCGGCGCCCACGCGTTCCGCTTCCAGGTCTTCGGTCGCGACGGCCAGCCCTGCCCCGGCTGCGGCACCGCGATCGAACGCATGGACGCGGGATCGCGCCGGCTCTACCTGTGCCCGGCCTGCCAGTCCTGACGCCCCGGGTCCGCCACGGGTAAGCTTGCGGGATGCGACGCTATCCACACGTCATCGGCAGCGGTCCCCGCGACGCCGCCAGCGGTCGCTGGCGCGAGGTGTTCGAGCCGGCCACCGGCCAGGCCTATGCCGAGGTCGCGGATGGCGATGGCGCGGATGTCGAGGCGGCAGTGGCCGCGGCGCGTGAAGCCTTCCCTGCCTGGTCCGGCCTGCGCAACAGCGAGCGCTCGCGCCATCTGGAGCGGTTGGCGGATGCGCTGGAATCGCGCATCGACGACTTCGCCCACGCCGAAGCCCGCGACGGCGGCAAGCCCTACGCGCTGGCGCGCGACGCGGAGATCCCGCGCGCGGTGTCGAACCTGCGCTTCTTCGCCCACGCCGCGACCCAGTTCGGCAGCGAATCCCACCACGGCGAGGCCGGCATCAACTACACCCTGCGCCAGCCGCTGGGCGTGGTCGGCACGATCTCGCCGTGGAACCTGCCGCTGTACCTGTTCACCTGGAAGATCGCGCCGGCGCTGGCGGCCGGCAACACCGTGGTGGCGAAGCCGTCCGAGGTGACCCCGGCCACCGCGACCATGCTGGGCGAACTGGCGCTGGAAGCGGGGCTTCCGGCCGGGGTGCTCAACGTCGTCCACGGCGGCGGCCCGGAGGTCGGCGAGGCCATCGTCCGCGACGGCGCGGTCAAGGCGGTGTCGTTCACCGGCAGCACCGTGGTCGGCCGGCGCATCGCCGGCATCGCCGGGCCGCTGCTGAAGAAGGTCTCGCTGGAACTGGGCGGCAAGAACCCGACCCTGGTGTTCGCCGACAGCGACTGGCGCGACCACCTCGACACGCTCGTCCGCTCCGCCTTCCAGAACAGCGGCCAGATCTGCCTCTGCGGCTCGCGCATCCTGGTCGAGCGCGCGGTGTACGCGGAATTCCGCGACGCCTTCGTGGCGCGCGCGCTGGCGCTGCGCCCCGGCGACCCGATGGATCGCGACGCCAAACTCGGCCCGCTGGTCTCGCAGGCGCACTTCGACAAGGTGGTCGCCGCGATCGCACGCGCCCGCGACGAGGGCGGCGAGGTGCTCTGCGGCGGCAGCGCGCTAGACCGCCCCGGCTGGTTCGTGGCGCCCACCGTGATCGAAGGCCTGGGCCCTGACTGCGCCAGCAACCAGGAGGAGATCTTCGGGCCGGTGGCGACCCTGCAGGCCTTTGACGACGACGAGCAGGCGCTGGCCCTCGCCAACGCCGGCGACTACGGCCTGGCCGCTTCGGTGTGGACGCGCGACCTGGCGCGCGCGCACCGCTTCGGCGCGCAGCTGCGCTGCGGCATCGTCTGGATCAACACCTGGCTGATGCGCGACCTGCGCACGCCCTTCGGCGGCATGGGCCAGTCCGGCCTCGGCCGCGAAGGCGGGCTGGAGGCGATGCGCTTCTTCACCGAACCGCGCAACGTCTGCATCGCGACCTGAGCCCGCATCCCTTTCGCACGACACGGAACCCCCATGTACCGAATGCACGACCTGCTCGAACGCAACCGCATCTGGGCCGAACGCGCCCGCGCGGAGGACCCGGGTTTCTTCAGCCGCCTGTCCGGACTGCAGCACCCGAAGTACCTGTGGATCGGCTGCTCCGACTCGCGCGTGCCGGCCAACCAGATCATCGACATGAACCCGGGCGAGGTCTTCGTCCACCGCAACATCGCCAACGTCGTGGTGCACACCGACCTCAACTGCCTGTCGGTGATCCAGTACGCGATCGACGTGCTCAAGGTCGAGCACATCCTGGTGGTCGGCCACTACGGCTGCGGCGGCGTGGGCGCGGCGCTCACCAGCCAGCGCGTGGGCCTGGCCGACAACTGGATCCGCCACGTCAAGGACGTCAAGCACAAGCACCGCGCAATCATCGAGGCCATCGACAGCGACGAGCTCCGCCACGACCGCCTGTGCGAGCTCAATGCCCTGGAGCAAATGATCAACGTCTGCGAGACCACGGTGGTGCGCGAAGCCTGGGCGCGCGGGCAGACGCTCGCGGTGCACGCCTGGGTGTACTCGCTGCGCGACGGCCGCGTACATGACCTCGGCCTGTCGATCGATTCGCCGACAGCCCTGCCCGAGCAGTACGGGCCGGCGCTGCAGCGCATCAGCGAAGACCGCGAGGACCGCTGAGATGACCGGCACCGTGGTCCAGGCCAGCACCGCGCCCAAGCCGGTCGGCGCCTATCCGCACGCGCGGCGCGTCGGCGACCTGCTGTTCCTGTCGGGCATCGGCCCGCGCGACCCTGCCAGCGACTCGATCCCCGGCAACGACTACTTCGCCGATGGGCGCGTGCGCGCCTACGACATCGCGGCGCAAACCCGCGCCGTGTTCGCCAACGTCCGCGCCGTGCTCGAAGCCAGCGGCGCGCGCTGGGAAGACCTGGTCGACGTGACCGTCTACCTCACCGACATGGCGCGTGACTTCAAGGCCTACAACGCGGTCTGGGCCGAGCACTTCCCCGATCCCGCCACCGCGCCCTGCCGCACCACGCTGGGCATCACCGCGCTGCCGACGCCGATCGCGATCGAACTCAAGTGCGTCGCCGCCATCCAGGGAGACACGCCATGATTCCGCCGCCGCTGAACTTCCAGAAGTGGATCGAGGACAACCGCCACCTGCTCAAGCCCCCGGTGGGCAACAAGTGCATCTACGACGGCGATTTCATCGTGATGGTGGTCGGCGGCCCGAACGCGCGCACCGACTACCACTTCGAGGAAGGCCCGGAGTGGTTCTACCAGCTCGAAGGCGAGATGGTGCTGCGCATCCAGGAGGACGGGAAGGTCCGCGACGTGCCGATCCGTGCCGGCGAGACCTTCCTGCTGCCCTCGCGCGTGCCGCATTCGCCGCAGCGCGCCGAGGGTTCGATCGGGCTGGTGATCGAGCGCAGGCGCCTGCCGCACGAGGACGACGGCCTGATGTGGTTCTGCGAGAACTGCAACGAGAAGGTCTACGAGGAGTTCTTCCACCTCGAGGACATCGAGCAGGACTTCTTCCGCGTGTTCGAGACCTTCTATCGCAGCGACGAACTGCGCACCTGCAAGGCCTGCGGCCATCTCAACCCGCGGCCGACAAGATACGAGATGCAGGCGGATTCGCAGGCGGACATCACCTGAGGCTGCGCACACGATGCTGAAAATCGACATCCACGCCCACTACCTGCCCCGCGACTGGCCCGACCTGGCGCGCAAATACGGCGACGAACGGTTCCCGGTCATCCACCACACCGAGGACGGCCGCCACCGCATCTACAAGGACGGGCGCTTCTTCCGCGAGATCTGGTCCAAGACCTGGGACGCGCAGGAGCGCATCGACGACTATGCCCGCTTCGGCGTGCAGGTGCAGGTGATCAGCACCGTGCCGGTGATGTTCAGCTACTGGGCGAAGCCCAACCAGGCGCTGGAGCTGCACCAGGCGCTCAACGACCACATGGCCGAAACCTGCCGCGCGCATCCGCGCCACTACGCCGGCATCGGCACGGTGCCGCTGCAGTCGCCGCGGCTGGCGGTGCAGGAGCTGGAGCGCTGCATGGACCAGCTTGGCCTGCAGGGCGTGCAGATCGGCTCGCACATCCAGCTGGCCGACGGCACCCACTGGAACCTCGACGCGCCGGAGCTGTTCCCGTTCTTCGAGGCCGCGGCCGACCTGGGCGCGGCGATCCTGGTCCACCCCTGGGACATGATGGGCACCGACACCATGCCCAAGTACTGGTTGCCCTGGCTGGTGGGCATGCCGGCCGAGCAGTCGCGCGCGGCCTGTTCGCTGGTGTTCGGCGGGGTGCTGGAGCGGCTGCCGAAGCTGAAGGTCTGCATGGCCCACGGCGGCGGCAGCTTCCCCTACACCATCGGCCGCATCGAGCACGGCTTCAACATGCGCCCGGACCTGGTCGCCACCGACAACCCGCGCAACCCGCGCGAGTACCTGTCGAAGCTCTATTTCGATTCCTGGGTCGCCGACGACCGTGCCCTGCGCTACCTGCTCGACACCTGCGGCATCGACCGCGTGATGCTGGGCACCGACTACCCCTTCCCACTGGGCGAACAGCAGCCCGGCGCGGGCATCGACGCCCTCGCCCTGGATCCCGCCGGGCAGGCCCGCCTCTACCACGGCACCGCCCTGGAATGGCTGGGGCTGCCGGTGTCCAGGTTCGTGTGAGAAAGCCTTCTTTGCCACGGATCTCGCGGATAACGCGGATTCACGCGGATCAATCCTCCATTGGCATGGAAATGCGCGCTGCCGCCGGCACATACTTTTCAATCTGCTCTTATCCGCGTAATCCGTGGCAAAAAGGCTTCTGAAATGACCGAGCCATACACCGACCAGTACGCCGCAGCCCTCGACGAGGCCGATCCCCTCCGCAGCCTGCGCGGCGAGTACCACGTGCCGCGGCACGGGGATGGCGAGCAGGCCTATTTCGTGGGCAATTCGCTGGGGCTGCAGCCGAAGTCGGCGCGGGCGCATGTGGAGGACGTGCTCGACAAGTGGGCCGCCGAGGCGGTGGAAGCGCATTTCACGGGCACCACGCAGTGGATGCCCTACCACGCGCTGCTGCGCGAGCCGCTGGCGCGGGTGGTGGGCGCCGAGCCCGGGGAGGTGGTGGCGATGAACTCGCTCACCGCCAACCTGCACTTCATGATGGTCAGTTTCTACCGGCCTACGCGCGAGCGGCCGGCGATCCTGATGGAGGCCGGGGCGTTTCCTTCCGACCGCTATGCGCTGGAGTCGCAGGTCCGCTTCCATGGCTTCGACCCGGCAACCGACCTGATCGAGCTGGAACCGGACCTGCCCGAAGGCACGTTTTCGATGGAGGCCATCGCGCGCGCCATCGAAGAACACGGCCCGCGGCTGGCGCTGGTGCTCTGGCCCGGCGTGCAGTACCGCAGCGGCCAGGCCTTCGACGTCGCGGAGATCACGCGCCTGGGGCACGCCGCGGGCGCGGTGGTCGGCTTCGACCTCGCCCACGCCGCCGGCAACCTGGCGCTGAGGCTGCATGACGACGGCCCCGACTTCGCGGTCTGGTGCCACTACAAGTACCTGAACTCCGGGCCGGGCGCGGTGGCCGGCTGCTTCGTGCATGCGCGCCACGCGCGTACCGACCGCCCGCGCTTCGCCGGCTGGTGGGGCCACGACGAGGCCACGCGCTTCCGCATGGGCCCCGATTTCGACCCGACGCCGGGCGCCGAGGGCTGGCAGCTCAGCAATCCGCCGATCCTGGGCCTGGCGCCGCTGCGCGGTTCGCTCGAGCTGTTCGACCGCGTCGGCATGGAGGCGCTGCGCGCGAAGTCGCGCTCGCTCACCGGCTACCTGGAAACACTGATCGACCAGCGCCTGTCCGACACCCTGCGCATCGCCACGCCCCGCGACCCGGCGCAGCGCGGCGCCCAGCTTTCGCTGCGGGTGCTGGAAGGCCGCGGCCTGCGCGGGCGCGAGGCCGGGCGTTCGCTGTTCGAATCGCTGGGTGCGCAGGGCGTGCTCGGCGACTGGCGCGAGCCCGACGTGATCCGGATTTCGCCCGCGCCGATGTACAACAGCCACGCCGACGTGCTGCGCTTCGTGCGCGCCACCGAGGCCTGGCGCGAGGGCCGCGCATGAGCGCGGCGTCCGCCGCCACCGGCGCCGCCGGAGCCCGCGGCGCAACGCCGCGCGAGGTCACCATCGTCGGCGCCGGACTTGCCGGCGCGCTGATGGCCACCCTGCTCGCCCAGCGCGGCTGGAAGGTCGAGGTCTACGAGAGCCGCGGCGATCCGCGTCTGCACGGCTTCGCCGGCGGACGCTCGATCAACCTCGCCCTGGCCGAACGTGGCCTGCACGCGCTGCGCGCCGCCGACGCCGACCGCGATGTGCTGGCGCAAGCGGTGATGATGCGCGGGCGCATGGTCCACCCTCTTGAAGGCGCACCGCAGCTGCAGCGCTACGGCCGCGACGACAGCGAGGTGATCTGGTCGGTCAGCCGCGGTGAACTCAACATCACCCTGATCGATGCCGCCGAGGCCGCGGGCGCCAGGCTCCACTTCGACCGCCGCCTGGAATCCGTGGATTTCACCGCGCGGCGCGCGTTCTACCGCGGCGGCGGCGAACTCCACCGTGTCGGCTTCCGCACCCTGATCGGCTGCGACGGCGCCGGCTCCACCCTGCGTGCGCAGATGCAGCAGCACGGCGACCTCGGCGAGCGCACCGAGTGGCTCGAACATGGCTATAAGGAGCTGGAGATCCCGCCCGCCGCCGATGGCGACTTCCGCATCGAGCCCAATGCCCTGCACATCTGGCCGCGCGGCCGCTACATGTGCATCGCCCTGCCCAACGACGAACGCACCTTCACCGTCACCCTGTTCATGGCGATGGAGGACGAAGGCCACGGTGATCCCAGCTTCGAGACCGTGCCCGACGCCAGGGCGGCACGCGCGCTGTTCGAGCGTGACTTCCCGGACGCGCTGCCGCTGATCCCGGAGCTCGACCACGACTTCGAGGCCAACCCGGTCGGCACGCTCGGCACGCTCTACCTAGACCGCTGGCACCTGGATGGCGACGCGGTGCTGATCGGCGACGCCGCGCACGCGATGGTGCCCTTCCACGGCCAGGGCATGAACTGCGCCTTCGAGGACTGCGTCGCTCTTGCGAAGCACCTGGACGCGAACGACGACCTTGCCACGGCCTATGCCGCGTTTGCGGCGCAACGCCGGCCTGACGCCGCCGCGATCCAGAAGATGGCGCTCGACAACTACATCGAGATGCGCGACCTGGTCGACGATCCCGGCTTCCTGCTGCAACGCGAGCTGGAGCTGGCGCTGCAGGCGCGCCACCCCACCCGTTTCATCCCGCACTACGCCATGGTCACCTTCATGCGCATCCCCTATTCGCTGGCGCTGGAGCGCAGCGAGGTGCAGCGGGTGATCCTGGAAGACGCCACTCGCGGCCTGTCGTCGCTGGACGAGGTCGACATCGACGCGCTCGATCCCGTGATCGAAGCCGCCCTGCCGCCGCTGGAGGACAGCCCATGAGCGCCCGCGCATCCGCCACAGGCCCTTTCCGTGGCAGCGGACGCGATGAGCAACGCGGGAGCGCGAGTGCCGCCGCAGGCCTGGTGGTGGCGTGAGCAACAGCTTCCTGTTCTACGACCTCGAAACCTGGGGCACCGACCCGAGGCGCACTCGGATCGCGCAGTTCGCCGCCATCCGCACCGACGCGGAGCTGCGCGAGCTTGGTGATCCCATCGAGTTCATGGTCCGCCCCGCCGACGACCTGCTGCCCTCGCCGGGCGCGTCGATGGTCACCGGGCTGGCGCCGCAGGACGCCCAGCGCGACGGCGTGATAGAGGCCGAGGCCTTCGCCCGCATCGCCGACGAGATGTCGCAACCGGGTACCTGCACGCTCGGCTACAACTCGCTGCGCTTCGACGACGAATTCGTCCGCCACGGCCTGTTCCGCAACTTCCACGATCCCTACGAGCGCGAGTGGCGCAACGGCAACAGCCGCTGGGACCTGCTCGACGTGATGCGCCTGGCGCATGCGCTGCGGCCCGAGGGCATCGCCTGGCCACGGCGCGAGGACGGCGCGACGTCCTTCAAGCTCGAACACCTGGCCGAAGCCAACGGCGTGCGCACCGGCGATGCCCACGAGGCGCTGTCGGACGTACGCGCGCTTATCGGCCTGGCGCGCCTGTTCCGCGAGGCGCAGCCGCGGCTGTGGCAGTACGCGCTCGCGCTGCGCGACAAGCGCCACGTCGCCGGCCTGCTCGACCCGATCGCGATGCAGCCGGTGCTGCACGTCTCGCAGCGCTATCCGGCCTCGCGCCTGTGCGCCGCGGCCGTGGTGCCGGTGGCGACACACCCGCAGATCGGCAACCGGGTCATCGTCTGCGACCTCGACACCGAGCCCGACGATCTGCTGGCGCTGTCCGCCGAAGAGATCGCCGGCCGCGTCTTCGTGCGCAGGGACGATCTGCCCGAGGGGCTTTCGCGCGTCCCGCTGAAGGAAGTGCACACCAACCGCAGCCCGGCCCTGGTGCAGTGGAGCCACCTGCGCCCGGCGGACTTCGAGCGCCTGGGCATCGACCCGGCACAGGTCGAGGCGCGCGCGGCGCGCATCCGCGAGCACGGTCCCGCGATCGCGGAAAAGGTCCGCCGCGTCTTCGCCCGCGAGCGCGACGAACACGGACCCGCCGACGTCGACGCCGCGCTCTACGACGGATTCATCGAGGCCGGCGACAAGGCCCGGCTGGCCCGCGTGCGGGCGACGCCGCCTGCACAGTTGGGCGCGCACGACTTCGGCTTCCAGGATCCGCGCCTGCCCGAGCTGCTGTTCCGCTACCGCGCACGCAACTGGCCCGAAACCCTCGACGGCGCCGAGCGCGCGCGCTGGGACGCGTACCGCCAGCACCGTCTGGCAGGCGACAGCGGCCTCTCCGAACTGGGCTTCGACGCCTACTTCGCCGACATCGCGCGCCTGCGCGGCGAGCATGCCGACAGCGGTGACCGCCTCGACCTCCTCGACCGCCTGGACGCATGGGGCCGCGAACTTGCCGCCGGGCTCGCTCCGGCCGGCGCGTCCACCGCCTCCGGTGGCCCCACCAGGGCATCCGACAGCCTGCCTGCAGACCCATGAGCACCTACTTCAGCGAGAAGACCTTCCGCTTCCTGCGCGCGCTCGCGCGCCACAACGAGCGCGTCTGGTTCCACGCCCACAAGCACGACTACGAAGCGCACGTGCGCGACCCGCTGCAGCGGCTGGTCACGGACCTGCAGCCCGACCTCGCCGAAGTAAGCCTGCACTTCCGCGCCGACCCGCGCACAGTCGGCGGCTCGCTGTACCGCATCCAGCGCGACACCCGCTTCGCCAACGACAAGCGACCCTACAAGACCTGGCAGGGCGCGCGCTTGTTCCACGCCCGGCGCAGGGAGCTGGCCTCACCGCTGTACTACCTGCACATCGAGCCCGGCGGCTGTTTCGTCGGCGCCGGCATCTGGCGTCCCGAATCGCCGACGCTGCGCCGGATCCGCCAGTTCATCGTCGACAATCCCGCCGGCTGGAAGGCCGCCGCGCACGCGCCCGCCTTCCGCCGCCGCTACGCACTCGATGACGAGGACATACTGGTGCGCCCGCCGCGTGGCTTTCCCGCCGACTTCGCCTTCATCGACGACCTGCGCCACCGCAGCTTCGTGGCCTGGCGCGCGCTCGACGACGCCACCGTCACCGGCCCGAAGCTGCGCCAGGTGCTGGCGAAGGACCTGCGCGAGCTCGCGCCCTTCGTCGACTACCTCTGCGCCGCGCTGGACCTGGAGTTCTGAGCATGGTCGATGCCCGCAAGCTGCGCCGCCTGGCCTGGATCGCCGCCGTGGTGCTGGTCGCCCTGCTGGCCTGGACCGCGAGCGGTCCTTGGCGCGCGATCGAAGGCATCCGCCAGGCAGTGAAGACCGAGGACGCGCGTGCGCTCTCGCGTCACGTCGATTTCCCGGCGCTGCGCGCCAGCCTGAGGCCGCAGGTACAGGACCGCGTCATCCGCGCCGCCGGCGTGGACGCGCACTCCGGGCCCTTCAGCGCCTTCGGCGTGACCGTGGCCGCGGGGCTTGCGGGTGGCCTGGTGGATGCGATGGTCACCCCCGTCGGCCTCGGCGCGATGATGGAGGGACGCAAGGTCTGGAACCGGGTGGGCGGGGTCCCGCCGCCGACGCGCAGCGATACCAGCGCACAGCCGGAGCCGATCCCCGAGCCACGGCTGCGCTTCGAATCCTTCTCGCGCGCGTCGGCCACGGTCACGATGGACGATGGCAGCGAACTGGTGCTGGTGCTGACCCGCAACGGCACGCGCTGGCGCCTGGCCGAAATCCGGCTGCCGGACTAGGAGTTCGAGATGCCGTGCGGCACGTGGCCGGTGGCCACGTGTTCGCGGGCGGAGTCGATGTTGTGCTGCGAGTCGTCGAAGAAGATGTCGGCGCCGAACACGTCCAGGAACGGCCCCTTCGGCCGGCCGCCCAGGAACAGGGCCTCGTCCAGGCGCACGCCCCACTCGCGCAGGGTGCGGATCACGCGCTCATGCGCGGGCGCCGAACGCGCGGTGACCAGGGCAGTGCGGATCGGCGAGGCGTCGCCCGGCGGATACGCCGCCTGCAGGTGGTGCAGCGCGTCGAGGAAGCCGCGGAACGGCCCGCCCGACAGCGGCTCGCGCGCACGCTCGATCTCGTGGCGATGGAAGGCCTCGATCCCGGCTTCCCGCGACACCCGCTCGCCCTCGTCGCCGAAGATCACCGCATCGCCGTCGAAGGCGATGCGCAGCTGGTCATGGCGGTGCGCCGGCGCCTTGGCCGGCAGGATGGTGGCCGCGGCCACGCCGTTCTCCAGCGCAGCGCGCACGGAATCGGGATTGGCCGACAGGAACAGCTGGGCGCCGAAGGGCCGGATGTAGGGCCAGGTCGGCTCGCCCGAGGTGAAGGTCGCGCGCGCGATCGAAAGGCCGTGGTGCTGGATGGAGTTGAAGATGCGCAGCCCGGTGTCGGCGGAGTTGCGCGACAGCAGGATCACCTCCACGCGCGGGGCGTCAGCCGCGGCGCCTTCGTTGAGCGCGAGCAGCTTGCGCACCAGCGGGAAGGCGATACCGGGCTCCAACACCTCGTCCTCCTTGGCCCGCTGGTGCTCGGCATAGGCCTCGATGCCGGCGCTCTCGAACAGCGAATGGCTGTCCTCGAGGTCGAACAGGGCCCGAGAGGAGATCGCGACGATCAGCGGCGGCAGGACATCGGACGGCATGGCGCAAGTATGCGTGATGGCGGTCGCAGGACGCGAGATGCCCTGCCGGAGACGTGACTGCAGGCACTGCCGCACGCGGATCACGTCCGGGACGCTGTCTGCACCGGCCACAACGAAGTTCGACCATGGAATCCCGCACCCGAAAACTGTCGCGCGCCGCCATCCTGCTTGCCGCCCTGCTCGCCATGCCCATGCTCGCGACCGCATCCGGCGCAACGCCGGCCGACACCGGTGAACCCCACGCCGAAACCAAACGCATCCTCGGCGACCTCCAGCGGGTGGTCACTCCGAACGGCGTGCAGTCACTGGAAAAGGTGCGCCTGGGCGGCATCGAACAGTGGATATCGATCCGCGGTGCGGATCGCGACAACCCGGTGCTGCTCTACCTGCACGGCGGGCCGGCGCAGCCGATGATGCCGGCGAGCTGGACCTTCCAGCGCGCCTGGGAGGACTACTTCACCGTGGTGCAGTGGGATCAGCGCGCGAGCGGCAAGACCTATCGGGCGTCCGATCCCGTCGAAGTCGCGGACACGATCAGGATCGAACGCTATGTCGACGATGCGCTCGAACTCATCGCCCTGCTGCGCGAGCGCTTCGGCAAGGACAAGGTCGTGGTGCTCGGCCACAGCTGGGGCACGATCGTCGGCATGGAAGTACTGCTGCAGCGGCCCGAGTGGCTGCACGCCTACGTCGGCCTGGGGCAGGTCATCAGTGTCGAGGAGAACGAAACCCTCGGCTACGAGTACGCCCTGCGCCGCGCGCGGGCCGAAGGCCACCGCGAGGCGATCGCCGAGCTCGAGGCGCTGGCGCCCTACCCCGGCCCCGAAGCGCTGCACCGCGACCGCATCGGTACGCAGCGGAAATGGAGCATCCACTTCGGCGGCCTCAGCAGCTACCGCGACAACGCCAACCAGTACTTCGCCTCGCAGCGCCTGTCGCCTGACTACAGCGAGGCCGACCGCCAGGCGATCCACGAAGGCAGCCTGCTGACCCTCGACCGGATCCTGGCCGAATGGAACATCGTCGACTTCCGCGGCGTGCACGAGGTCGGCGCGCCGGTGGTGATGTTCATGGGCCGGCACGACTACACCACGCCCTCGCAGCAGGCGGCCGACTGGGTGGCCCGGGTCGAAGCGCCGGCCAAGGATGCGGTGTGGTTCGAGCACTCGGCGCATCTCGCGCCGCTGGAGGAGCCCGGCCGCGTGCTCATGGCCCTGGTCAATCGGGTGCGGCCGTTCGCGGTCGCCGCCGGCGACGGTGCCCCGGCGCGCTGAAGCATCCGCGGGAGCGGCGGCGCGCGGGGATCAGGCCTCGAACTGCTCGCTGAGGATCCGCTCCTCGAGGTTGTGCTCGGGGTCGAACAGCAGGGTCACGGTGCGGTCGCGCGACTCCTGGATGGTGACCTCGACCACGTCGCGGACCTCGTGCGAGTCGGCGGTGGCGCTGACCGGGCGCTTGTAGGGATCGAGCACGCGGAAGCGCACCACCGTATCGGCCTTGAGCAGCGCCCCGCGCCAGCGCCGCGGCCGGAAGGCGGCGATCGGGGTCAAGGCGACGACGCTGGAGCCCAGCGGCAGGATCGGGCCGTGGGCGGAGTAGTTGTAGGCGGTGCTGCCGGCGGGCGTGGCCAGCATCACGCCGTCGCAGACCAGCTCGTCCAGGCGCACCTGGCCGTTGAGCTCGATCGAGACGTGGGCGGCCTGGCGCGTCTGGCGCAGCAGCGAGACCTCGTTGTAGGCCAGCGAGCCGACGCTGGCGCCGGATTCGGTGGCCGCGACCATTTCCAGCGGACGCAGCACCGCGGGTTCGGCCCCCTCCAGGCGCTGCATCAGGTCGGGCAGCGTGCCGCCCTCGCCCTGGTAGTGGTTCATCAGGAAGCCCACGGTGCCCATCTTCAGGCCGTACACCGGCTTGCCCAGGGCACCGTGGCGATGCAGGGTCTGCAGCATGAAACCGTCGCCGCCGAGCGCGCAGATGATGTCCGCCTCGTCCGGCGGGCACTGGCCGTGGCGGGCGGTGAACTGCTCCAGCGCCGCCTGTGCATCGGCGGCGGGACTGGCAAGGAAGGCGATGCGCGGCGATCCGGTCATGGATCGCAGCATACCCTCCCCCGCCTTGCGGGGGGCGGGCGTCGGTACTGGCCGCGGGCTTTTTCCTCAGCCGGCGCTCGCCAGCTGCGCCAGGCGACGCACCGCCACCGACGCGGTCGGGTAGTCGAGCGTCTTCTGCGCGGCCAGTTCCGCCAGCATGCCCAGGGTGAACTTCAGCGCCGGATCGTCACGACCGATCCACTGCGCGACCTTGGCATCTGCGTCGCGACCCGGCATCGACAGCACCTGGGCGACCAGGGCGCGGTGCTGGGTGGCGAGTTCGTCGCGCAGCGCGCCGTGGGCAACGGCGTGCCAGCGGCCGTCGACGGTCAGCGCGTCGATCTGCTGGACCAGCCACGGCAGGTTGAGCGCGTCGGCCAGGCGGAAGTACACGCGCGCCACCTCGACCGGCTTGCGCTTGCGCTCGCGCGACAGCTCGATGATGTCGGGGCTGGGCTCCAGGTAGGGCAACGCGGCCAGCTGGCCGGCGAGCCCGGCCGGCACGCCCTTGGCGCGCCAGTCGGCCAGCGACTGCTCGTAGGCCGGGCGCTGCGCCGCGGTGAGGATGTCCTCGCCCGCGTACACCGCCTGGAAGCCGTCGTGGTAGCGCTCGACCGCGCTGGTGATGGTGGGCAGCGCACCCGGACGCGCCAGCAGCCAGCGGGTGAAGGAACGCTGCAGCGCCCAGATCACCTGCAGGGCGTCGATCTGCACCGACTCGGCCACCTTGCCGTCGAGTGCGTCGATCTGCGCCCACAGCGAACGCGCCTCGATGGTCTCGCGGGTCACCGTGAACGCCTTGGCGACCTCGGCCGGCGTGCGCCCGCTGTCTTCCTGCATGCGCAGCAGGAAGGTCGCGCCCATGCGGTTGATGGTCGAATTGGTTACCGCCGTGGCGATGATCTCGCGCTTCAGGCGGTGCTGCTCCATGGCCTTGGCGTACTTCGCCTGCAGCGGCTGCGGGAAGTAGCGCTGCAGCTCGCGCGAGAGGTACGGATCCTCCGGGATGTCGGAGTTGAGCAGCTGCTCGAAGGCCACCAGCTTGGAGTACGACAGCAGCACCGACAGCTCGGGCCGGGTCAGGCCCTGGTTGCGCGACTTGCGCTCGGCGATCTCCGCGTCGCTGGGCAGGAACTCGATCTGGCGGTCGAGCAGGCCCTGCGATTCCAGGGTGCGGATGAAGTGCTGTTTCGAGCCCAGGCGCGGCACGCTCATCCGCTCCATCAGGCTCAGCGCCTGGTTCTGGCGGTAGTTGTCGTTGAGCACCAGGCCTGCGACCTCGTCGGTCATCGCCTTGAGCAGCTTGTTGCGGTCGGCCAGCTTCAGCTTGCCCGCCTGCACCTGCGAATTGAGCAGGATCTTGATGTTCACCTCGTGGTCGGAGGTGTCCACGCCGGCCGAGTTGTCGATGAAGTCGGTGTTGAGCAGGACGCCGGCCTGGGCGGCCTCGATGCGGCCCCGCTGGGTCATGCCCAGGTTGCCGCCCTCGCCCACCACGCGGCAGCGCAGTTCGCCGCCGTTGATGCGGATGGCGTTGTTGGCACGGTCGCCGACGTCGGCGTGGGTTTCGCCCGCGCCCTTGACGTAGGTGCCGATGCCGCCGTTCCAGAGCAGGTCGACCGGAGCCTTCAGCACCGCGGTCATCAGCTCGTTCGGGCTCATCGCGGTGACGCCGTCGGCGATGCCCAGTGCCTCGCGCATCTCCGGCGACACCGGGATCGACTTCGCGCTGCGCGGGAACACGCCGCCACCCTTGCTGATCAGCGACTTGTCGTAGTCGTCCCAGCTCGAGCGCGGGAGCTTGAACATGCGCTCGCGCTCCTTGTACGAGCGCGCCGAATCCGGGTTCGGGTCGACGAAGATGTGGCGGTGGTCCATGGCCGCGACCAGGCGGATGTGCTTCGACAGCAGCATGCCGTTGCCGAAGACGTCGCCGGACATGTCGCCGACGCCGACCGCGGTGAAGTCCTGCGTCTGGCTGTCATGGCCGAGCGCGCGGAAGTGGCGCTTGACCGACTCCCAGGCGCCGCGCGCGGTGATGCCCATGCCCTTGTGGTCGTAGCCGACCGAGCCGCCGGAGGCGAAGGCGTCGTCGAGCCAGTAGCCGTAGTCGCGGGCGATGCCGTTGGCGATGTCGGAGAAGGTCGCGGTGCCTTTGTCGGCGGCCACCACCATGTAGGGATCGGGATCATCGTGGCGCACGACGTTCGCCGGCGGCAGCACCTTGCCGTCCACCGTCAGGTTGTCGGTGACGTCGAGCAGGCCGCTGATGAAGCGCTTGTAGCAGGCCACGCCCTCGGCCTGGACCGCGTCGCGGTCGCCGCCCACCGGCGGGCGCTTGACGATGAAGCCGCCCTTGGAACCAACCGGCACGATCACCGTGTTCTTCACCATCTGCGCCTTGACCAGGCCCAGCACCTCGGTGCGGAAGTCCTCGCGGCGGTCGGACCAGCGCAGGCCGCCGCGCGCCACCGGGCCGAAGCGCAGGTGGATGCCTTCCACGCGCGGGCCGTAGACGAAGATCTCGCGATAGGGACGCGGCTTGGGCAGGTCCGGCACCGCCGCGGAGTCGAACTTGAAGGCGATATAGTCCTTGGCCGCGCCCGCGGCGTCGACCTGGTAGAAGTTGGTGCGCAGGGTGGCGTCCATCACGTCGACGTAGCTGCGCAGGATGCGGTCCTCGTCGAGGCTGGCGACGCCTTCCAGCATGTCCTTGATCGCGGCGTGGGCGGCGCGGATCGCCGCCTCCCTGCCCTTGTCGGCGGCAGGGTCGAAGCGCGCCTCGAACAGTTCGACCAGCTTGGCGGCCAGCGCCGGGTTGCGAACCAGGGTTTCCTCGACGTAGCTCTGCGAAAACGGCACGCCGACCTGGAGCAGGTACTTACAGTAGCCGCGCAGCATCGCCACCTGGCGCCAGCCCAGGCCGGCGACGGCCACCAGGCGGTTGAAGCCGTCGTTCTCGGCGTCGCCGTGCCAGATGCGCGCGAAGGCCTCCTCGAACTTCGCGGCGTCGGGCTCGATGCCTCCGCCCACCTCGACCTCGAAGTCCTGGATGTAGGCGACGCGTGAGCCGGACGCACCCTGCCCGACCAGGCGGTGCGGATGCTCGGCGATCACGCGCAGGCCCATGTTCTCCATCATCGGCAGCACGTCCGAAAGCGGCACGTCATGGTCCACGCGGTACAGCTTCAGGCGCAGCGCGCCCTCGCCAGGCTGGTCGAGCGCGGCGCGTTGCAGGTTCAGGCGCAGGTCGTCGGCACCGGCCAGCGCGTCGAGGTGCTCGACATCGCCTGCAGCCACGGCCGGCGTCGCGCGTTCGATGTACTGCACCGGCAGGGCGCGGCCCCAGCCGGAGGCCAGGGCCAGGCCGCGGGCCTCGCCGTGGGTGGCGATCAGGGCCTCGCGCAGGTCGTCCTGCCAGTTGCGCACGATGGCGGCGAGTTCGGCCTGCAGCGAGCCCTCGTCGACCTCGACCGCCTCGCCGGTGCGCGGACGCACCAGCATGTGCAGCTGCGCCAGCGGCGATTCGCCCAGGGTGACGTTGGTGTCGACGTGGTCGGCGCCCAGCGCCTCCTTGAGCATCGCCTCCACGCGCAGGCGGACCTCGGTGTTGTAGCGGTCGCGCGGGACGTAGGCCAGCACCGAATAGAAGCGGCCGTAGTGGTCGGGGCGCAGGAACAGGCGGCTGCGCACGCGCTCCTGCAGGCCGAGGATACCGCTGGCCACGCGCTGGAGCTCACTGCTGGACGCCTGGAACAGCTCGTCGCGCGGCAGGGTCTCGAGGATGTGCTTGAGCGCCTTGCCACTGTGGCCGGTGTCGGCCAGGCCCGAAGCGCCCATCACCTGTTCGTGGCGCTCGCGCACGATCGGGATATCCCAGGGGCGGCGGTTGTAGGCGCCGGAGGTGTAGAGGCCGAGGAAGCGCTTCTCGCTGATCGCCTTGGCGCCGGCCCGGTCGAAGCCGAGCACGCCGATGTAGTCCATGTAGCCCGGGCGGTGGATCGAGGAGCGGGCGTTGGTCTTGGTCAGGATCAGCGGCTCGATGCCACGCTCGGCGCGCTGCGCGCCCACCGTGCTCAACAGGCGCGGCTTGCCGACGTCACGGCCGCGGAGCAGGCCCAGGCCGCTGCCATCGACGGCCTGCAGGACTTCGTCGCGGCCCTTCTTCACCACCTCGTATTCGCGGTAGCCGAAGAAGGTGAAATGGTTGTCGGCGGCCCAGCGCAGGAAGGCCTGGATTTCGGCACGCTCGTCGTCGGAGACCGGCAGCGGACCGCTGCCGAGGCCGTCGGCCACCTGCTCCATGCGCGTGCGCATCTCCTTCCAGTCCTCCACGATCGCGCGCACGTCCTCGAGCACGCCGCGCACGGCCGCCTCGACCCGCGCGCAGCCTTCCGGCGACTGGCGGTCGATCTCCAGGTGCATCAGCGATTCGGGACTGCCGCTACCCACGCCCGTCAGCTTGCCCGCGCGGTCGCGGTCGAGTGCCACCACCGGATGGCCGAGCACGTGCACGCCGACCCCGAGCTCGGCCAGCGCCATCGTCACCGAGTCGACCAGGAACGGCATGTCGTCGTTGGCGATCTGCAGCACCGTGTGCTGGGTCTCCCAGCCGTGGCTGGCGCGCGTCGGATTGAACAGGCGTACGCTGGCCGAACCCGGCTTGCGCTTGCCGATGAAGGCCAGGAAGTCAGCCGCCAGCGCGGCCCAGCCGTCGGCCTCGTGCAGGCCGACCTCGTCGTCGCCCATGCGCTGGTAGAAGGCGGCGGCGAAGGCGGTGGCATCGTCGCCACCCGCCTTGCCCACGCGCTTGCGGACCGCGGCCAGGACCGGGTCCAGCAGCTTGCTGTCGCGCGCGGCGACGCGGCGTTCGCCGGCCTTGGCGACCTCCTTGGCGGTATTGGCGGTGGTCGTGCGGGCAGGCGCCTTCTTGCGAGCAGTACTCATGTCGGTTTCCGGATGCAATGAGGCCCGCGCACAGGCACGGGCCAAGGGGTCGTTGTCTTCAGGAACAGGGAACCGCGGTCGTGCCGTCTTCCGGGATCGGGATCGGCGCGGGACGCGGGCAATGGCAGGTGGACGGCACGGGCTGCACGGTCGTGGGAACGTCAGCGCAGCCCGGTCTCATGCCGGGCGATCACGAGCCTCTGGATCTCGCTGGTGCCCTCGTAGATCTCGGTGATCTTGGCGTCGCGGAAATAGCGCTCGATCGGCATTTCCTTGGAATAGCCCATGCCGCCGTGGATCTGCAGCGCCTGGTGGGTGATCCACATGGCGGCCTCGGACGCGGTGAGCTTGGCGATCGCGGCCTCGTTGCTGAAGCGCTGGCCCTGGCCCTTCAGCCACGCCGCGCGCAGCGTCAGCAGCAGCGCCGCGTCGAGCTTGCACTTCATGTCGGCGATCTTGGCCTGGGTCATCTGGAAGGTGCCGATCGGCGCGCCGAAGGCCTTGCGCTCCTTCGCGTACTCGATCGTGGCCTCGTAGGCCGCGCGCGCGAGGCCGATGGCCTGCGAAGCGATGCCGATGCGGCCCGCGTCAAGCACGCCCATCGCGATCTTGAAGCCCTGGCCTTCCTCGCCCAGCACCTCGTCGGCCTGGACCACGTAGTCGTTGAACTCGATCTCGCAGGTGGCCGAGGCGCGGATGCCGAGCTTGGGCTCGGTCTTGCCGCGGCCGAAGCCGTCGCGGGCGGTGTCGATGATGAAGGCGGTGATGCCGCGGGCGCCCTTGTCCGGGTCGGTCATCGCGAACAGCACGATGTACTTCGCCACCGGGCCCGAGGTGATCCAGCTCTTCTTGCCGTTGACCACGAAGCTGCCGTCGGCCTGCTTCACGGCGCGGCAGCGCATGGCGGTGGCGTCGGAGCCCGACTGCGGTTCGGTCAGCGCGAAGGCGCCGATCTCGCGCCCTTCGGCAATCGCGGCGACGTAGAGCTTCTTCTGCGCCTCGGTGCCGTGGGTCAGGATGCCGTTGCAGAACAGCGAGTTGTTGACCGACATGATGGTCGAGTGCGCGGCGTCGGCCGCGGCGACTTCGACCATGGCCAGCACGTAGGCCACCGGGTCCATGTCGGCGCCGCCGTATTCAGCCGGAACCTCGATGCCCATCAGGCCGTTCTCACCCAGCAGGCGGATGTTCTCGAGGGGGAATTCGCCGGTCCGGTCGTGGTGCTCGGCGCTCGGCGCGATCTTCTCCTGCGCGATGCGGCGGGCCACGTCCTGGATCATCAACTGCTCTTCGGTGAAGCTGAAATCCACGCGCTGCTCCTGGTCGCGCCGCGCCCATGCGCGGCTGCTCGGGTCAAGACCGCCATTCTAGCCCGCCGGCCGCCGCGTATCGACAGGCCACCCGGCGGAACGCGGCCCGCCGCGGCACCGCGCCGCATCCTTCGCTGGCCTTGACCCGACGCCAAACCCGTTCGACAATGCATCGCTATATCGCGATAGGAAGATATATATGGATCTCGAAGCCTGGTCCAGCCACCTCAAGGTGCTGGCGGATGCCACCCGGGTCCGGCTGCTGGCCCTGCTGGACGGCGAGGAGCTGACGGTCGCCGAGCTCTCGGCGATCACCCGCCTCGCCCAACCCCGCGTCTCCACCCATCTCGCGCGCCTCAAGGAGGCGGGCCTGGTGCGCGACCGCCGCGCCGGCGTCTCGGCCTACTACCGCTTCGACGAGGACCGCCTGGACCCGGCGCAGCGCGCATTGTGGCAGACGCTGCGCGAGGGCAGCGACGATCCCCTGCTCCGCCAGGATGCCGAGCGCGTGGCCGGCGTGCTGGCGATGCGCGCCGCCGACCAGAACTGGGCCGATTCGGTGGCCGGCGACATGGAGCGCCATTACTCCCCCGGCCGCACCTGGGAAGCGATGGCGCGCTCCGCCCTGCCCCTGCTCGAGACCGGCGACGTGCTCGACATCGCGTCCGGCGACGGCGTACTGGCCGAGCTCCTGGCACCGCATGCACAGCGCTACGTCTGCATCGATACCAGTCCACGCGTGGTCGCCGCCGCCCAGGAGCGCCTGAAGCGCTACCGCAACGTGGAAGTGCGCGAGGCCGACATGCATGCCCTGCCCTTCGACGACGCCAGCTTCGACCTGGTGGTGCTGATGCACGCGCTGACCTATGCCGGCAAGCCCGCGGCCGCCGTGGCCGAGGCCGCCCGCGTGCTGCGCCCCGGCGGCCGCCTGCTGCTGGTCAGCCTGGCGCGCCACGGCCACCAGAGCGCGGTCGAAGCCTTCGGCCACATCAACCTCGGCTTCACCGAGAAGGAGCTGCGCCGCTTCGTCGACAAGGCCGGCCTGGCGCTGCAGTCCTGCGAGACGGTCACGCGCGAGAAGCGTCCGCCGCACTTCGAAGTCATCTCCCTGATCGCAGGCAGGCCGTGAGCGCCCTGGCCTGGCTCGACCCCGACCGCGTCGCGCGGCTCGAAGCCGCGCTGGCCACCCGCATCCTGGTCATCGACGGCGCCATGGGCACGATGATCCAGCAGCACCGGCTGGAAGAAGCCGAGTACCGGGGCGAGCGCTTCGCCGCGGGCTTCGACAGCCTGCATCCAGGCGTCGGCACGGGCCATGACCTCAAGGGCAACAACGACCTGCTGAGCCTGACCCGCCCCGAGGTGATCGCCGCCATCCACGACGCCTACCTCGAGGCCGGCGCCGACATCCTCGAAACCAATACCTTCAATTCCACCGCGGTCAGCCAGGCCGACTACCACCTGCCCCACCTCGTTCGCGAACTGAACTTCGAAGGCGCGCGCCTGGCCCGTGCCGCCTGCAACGCCGCCGAGGCGGCCACGCCCGACCGCCCGCGCTTCGTCGCCGGCGTGATCGGCCCGACCAGCCGCACCGCTTCGATCAGCCCCGACGTCAACGACCCGGGCTTCCGCAACACCAGCTTCGACGCCCTGCGCGAGGACTACCGCGTGGCCATCGACGGCCTCATCGACGGCGGCGCCGACATCCTGATGGTCGAGACCATCTTCGACACCCTCAACGCCAAGGCCGCGCTCTACGCCATCGAGGAAGCCTTCGACGCCCGCGGCGGCCGCCTGCCGGTGATGATTTCCGGCACCATCACCGACGCCTCCGGCCGCACGCTGTCGGGCCAGACCGCCGAGGCCTTCTGGATCTCGGTCGCGCACGCGCGCCCGCTGTCGGTCGGCCTGAACTGCGCGCTGGGCGCGAAGGAGCTGCGCCCGCACGTCGAGACCCTGGCCCGCGTCGCCGGCTGCTTCGTCAGCGCCCATCCCAACGCCGGCTTGCCGAATGCCTTCGCCGAATACGACGAGACCCCGGAAGAAATGGCCGGCATGCTCCACGAATTCGCCACCTCCGGCCTCCTCAACCTGGTCGGCGGCTGCTGCGGCACCACCCCGGCCCACATCCGCGCCATCGCCGACGCCGTCCGCGGCCTACCCCCGCGGTCGCTGGCTTCGCTGGAGGCTGCGGCGTGAGGGTGTTCTTGCCACGGATTTGCGCAGATGCGCCGCGGATTTTCACGGATGGAGCAAAAGCTTTTTCTAGCCACGGATCTGCGCGGATTACGCGGATTTGGCCGAGGCAAGACTCGAAGATCTTCTTGATCATGGCTCCTGCGCGTCGTTGCCGGATTGGTACGCACCCACTTCCAGGGATTCAGCCTGATCCGCGTGATCCGCGCAGATCCGTGGCAAAAAAAGCTCTTCGCTCTTTCTGCCTCTCCCGCTCCATCCGTGTAGATCCGCGGCGCATCCGCGCTAATCCGTGGCAAAAAACCGGCGAGGCGCCCCGATGAGCACGCCACGCTACACGCGGCTGTCGGGGCTGGAGCCGCTGGTCATCACGCCGGAGCTGTTGTTCGTCAATGTGGGCGAGCGGACGAATGTCACCGGCAGTGCGCAGTTCCGGAAGCTCATCAAGGAGGAGCGCTTCGAGGAGGCGGTCGAGGTCGCGCGGCAGCAGGTGGCGAACGGGGCGCAGGTCCTTGACGTCAACATGGACGAGGGGCTGATCGATTCGGCGAAGGCGATGACGCGCTTCCTCACGCTGATCGCCTCGGAACCCGACATCGCGCGCATCCCGGTGATGGTCGATTCCTCGAAGTGGGAGGTGATCGAGGCCGGGCTGAAGTGCCTGCAGGGCAAGGGCGTGGTCAACTCGATCTCGCTCAAGGAAGGCAGGGACGCCTTCGTCGAGCACGCGCGCAAGGTGCTGCGCTACGGCGCCGCGGCGGTGGTCATGGCCTTCGACGAGGACGGCCAGGCCGATACCGCGCAGCGCAAGGTCGAGATCTGCACGCGCGCCTACCGCATCCTGGTCGACGAGGTCGGGTTCCCGCCCGAGGACATCATCTTCGACCCCAACATCTTCGCCGTCGCCACCGGCCTGGAGGAGCACGACAACTACGCCGTCGACTTCATCGAGGCCACCCGGGTCATCAAGGCCACGCTGCCGCACTGCCATGTGTCCGGTGGCGTCTCCAACGTCTCGTTCTCCTTCCGCGGCAACGAGACCGTGCGCGCGGCGATCCATTCGGTGTTCCTGTACCACGCCATCGCCGCCGGCATGGACATGGGCATCGTCAACGCCGGCGCGATGCCGATCTACGACGACCTCGACGCCGAGTTGCGCGACCACGTCGAGGACGTGATCCTCAACCGCCGCCCCGACGCCACCGAGCGACTGCTGGCGCTGGCCGAGCGCTACAAGGGCAGCAAGGGGAAGAAGAAGGAAGAGGACCTCGGCTGGCGCCGGAAGGACGTGAAGGCGCGCCTGAGCCATGCGCTGGTGCATGGCATCGACCAGTACGTCGAGTCCGATACCGAAGAGGCGCGCCTGCTGTCCGCGCGGCCGCTGGACGTGATCGAAGGCCCGCTGATGGACGGCATGAACGTGGTCGGCGACCTGTTCGGCGCCGGCAAGATGTTCCTGCCGCAGGTGGTGAAGTCGGCGCGGGTGATGAAGAAGGCGGTCGCCTACCTGCTGCCCTTCATCGAGGCCGAGAAGCTGCGCACCGGCGACGCCGGCAAGAACAACGGCCGGATCGTGATGGCGACCGTCAAGGGCGACGTCCACGACATCGGCAAGAACATCGTCGGCGTGGTGCTGGCCTGCAACAACTTCGAGGTCATCGACCTGGGCGTGATGGTGCCGGCGCAGAAGATCATCGACACCGCGGTGGCCGAGAACGCCGACATCATCGGCGTCTCCGGCCTGATCACGCCCTCGCTGGAGGAGATGGGCCACGTCGCCCGCGAGATGGAGCGCCAGGGGCTGACCATCCCGCTGATGATCGGCGGTGCCACCACCTCGCGCGCGCACACGGCGCTGAAGATCGACCCCTTCTACAAGTCACCCACGATCTGGGTGAAGGACGCCTCGCGCGCGGTCGGCGTGGCGCAGTCGCTGGTTTCCGCCGAGCTGCGCGCGCCCTTCGTCGCCGCCAACGAATCCGACTACGCCGAGATCCGCCAGCGCCACCGCAACCGCGGCGACGCCAAGCGCCTGGTGCCGCTGGAGAAGGCGCGCGGCCAGCGCTTCGACGGCGGCTGGGGCGACTATGTCCCGCCAAGGCCGGCGAAGCCCGGCATCACCGTCTTCGACGATTACCCGCTGGCCGACCTGGTCGAGACCATCGACTGGACGCCCTTCTTCCAGGCCTGGGAGCTGGCCGGCCGCTACCCCGCGATCCTCACCGACGAGGTCGTGGGCGAATCCGCCAGCGAGCTCTACCGCGATGCGCGCGCGATGCTCGACACCATCATCGAGGAGAAGTGGCTGACCGCGAAGGCGGTGTTCGGACTGTTCCCCGCCAACGCCGTCGGCGATGACGTCGAACTGCAGGTCGCGGCCGCGGACGGGGCGGCGGAGACCCTCGTGGTTCCCTTCCTCCGCCAGCAGGTGGACAAGCCCGTCGAACGCCCCGACTTCTGCCTGGCCGACTTCATCGCGCCGAAGGACACCGGGCTGGAGGACTGGATGGGGATGTTCGCGGTCACCGCCGGCATCGGCATCGAGCCGCACCTGGAGCGCTTCCGCGCCGACCACGACGACTACCGCGGCATCCTGCTCAAGGCACTGGCCGACCGCCTGGCCGAAGCCCTGGCCGAGCACCTGCATCGCCGCGTGCGCACGGAGTTCTGGGGCTACGCCGCCGGCGAGGCGCTGGACAACGACGCCCTGATCGCCGAGGCCTATCGCGGCATCCGCCCGGCGCCCGGCTATCCGGCCTGCCCCGACCACAGCCCCAAGGGCCAGCTGTTCCGGCTGCTAGACGCCACCGGAAACGCCGGCATGGAGCTGACCGACGGCTTCGCGATGCTGCCCACCGCAGCGGTGTCCGGCTACTATTTCAGCCACCCGAAGAGCCAGTACTTCGTGGTCGGGCGGCTGGGCAAGGACCAGCTCGCCGACTACGCGAAGCGCCGCGGCGTGCCGCTGGCCCAGGCCGAACGCTGGCTGGCATCGAACCTGGACTACGACCCGGAATAGCCGCGCAGACACCATGACCGGGGACAAGCGCACCGCAGCGGCGGCGGCACCGGTGGTGCGCCTGTCGAGCTTCTATTTCACCTACTACGCGGCCCTGGGCGCGTTCACGCCCTACTGGGCGATGCACCTGCAGTCGCGCGGCATGGGCATCGCCGCGATCAGCGTGATGATGAGCCTGTGGTACGCCACCCGCGTGGTCGCGCCCACGGCCTGGGCGACGCTCGCGGCCACCTCGCCGAAGCCGATCCGCTGGCTGCGCATCGGCTGCGTGCTGACGGTGGCAAGCTTCGCCTGCTTCCTGCCCGGACAGCCCGAGTGGACGCTGTTCGCGGCCATGGTCGCGTTCTGCTTCTTCTACAACGCGGTGATGCCGCAGTTCGAGGCGATCACGCTCGGCCACCTCGGCGCCAACGCCCACCGCTACGGCGCGATCCGGGTCTGGGGTTCGATCGGCTTCATCCTGGTGACCACCGGCTTCGGCTGGCTGATCGAGCGCCACGGCGCCGGCATCCTGCCCTGGGCGATGCTGCCGCTGTTCGTGCTGATGGCGGCGAGCGCCTTCGCCAACCGCGATGCCGGCCACGTCGGGCCGCGCGGCCCCGCGGGCGCCGGCTTCTGGAAGATCGTGCGCCAGCCGCGGGTCGCGGCCTTCCTGGTCGCCGCGTTCCTGGAACAGCTCTCCTTCGGCCCCTACTACACCTTCTTCTCCGTCTACATGGACGGCCTGGGCTATGCGACCTCGACGCTCGGGCTGATGTGGACCGTGGGCGTGGTGTTCGAGGTCGCGGTGTTCTTCACCATCGCCGGCTTCTTCCGCCGCTGGGACGCGAGCTGGCTGCTGCTGGGCTCGATGGCCAGCGCGGTGCTGCGCTGGTGGGCCACCGCGCTGTGGCCGGAAAGCATGCCGGTGATGCTGGTCGCCCAGGCCACCCACGCCCTGAGCTTCGCCGCCTTCTTCGCCGCCGCCATGCAGCTGCTCGCGAAGCACTTCCCCGGCCCCCTGAACGGCCATGCCCAGGGCCTGTTCTACGGCTTCTCCTCCGGCCTGGGCGGCGTCCTCGGCGCCCTGGTCGCCGGCCAGCTCTGGCCCTGGGGCGACGGCCACGTCGCCTTCCTCGCCGCCGGCTGCTTCGCCCTGCTCGGCTGCGTGATCACCTGGATCTGGGTCGTGCCGAGGACGCGGCGAGATGCCTGAAAAGCGAAAAGATTCTTGCCACGGATTCACACGGATTACGCGGATCTGGCCGAGGCGAGATTGACGTCAGAAAGCCATCTGAAAGAAGAGCAGGTGCAGGGCGTGATGCAGGCACTGGCCTCAACCAGATCCGCGTAATCCGCGTAAATCCGTGGCAAAAGCTCTTCGCCCTACCAGACGAGATCATCCGGAACCTGGTACTTCGGGTCGGCGTAGGGGTCGTCTTCGGCCGGGGCGTTCGGGTCGACCCTGAGGGCGACGGCGGCGGGGAAGATGGCTTCGGCTTCGGCCAGGGTCGCGGCGGTGACCAGGAGGTAGCGGCCGTTGCGCTGGACCACGCCGAGTTCGCCGGCGTTGAGCGCGCGCAGCTGCTCTTCGGTGACGTGGATGCGCTTGATCTTGCCGCCATACTCGAAGTGGCGCACGTGCTCGGCGTCGGCGGCGTTCAGGCCCTTGCCTTCCAGCAGGGTGGCCAGTTTCGCCTGGGCTTCGCGGCGCAGGCGGGCCGCTTCCTGCTTTTCGCGCTCGACGCGGATGCGCTCGTCCTTCTCGCGCTGGGCGCGGATGGCATAGGCCTTGGCGAGATCGATGTCGCCGTCGGGTCGGGGACCGCGGCCGCCGGGGCCGCGGGCGCCCTTCGGCCCCTGCCCCTTCGCGCCCTGCCCGCCCCGGCGCGATCCCGCATCGGCAGGGCCGGGGCCTTTGCCGCGCGCGTCGGTCCGACCCTTGCCGCCCGGGCCGTCCTTGCGGCGCGGCCCCTTGGGCTTGTCGGCCACCGGCGCCGGCTTGAAGCCTAGGCCCAGCAGCTGGTCTCGCAGCGAATCGCTCATGGTCGTTCAGTAATGCGGCGGGGGCGGTTCGTCGGCGGGGTCGCCGGTAATGCCGGGGCGGTTGGCGCGCAGCTCCTCGAGCGCGCGCCGCAGCAGGACGTCGTTGCGCGACAGCTCCATGCGGGCATCGGCCAGGGCGTCGCTGAGCTCGGCCAGCGCCTGCTCCTGGAACGCCAGACGGGTCTCCAGCTCGTCCACCCGCGCTTCCAGCCCGGTGGACATGCTCAGGGGGCCTGCACCGAGCGGCCGCGGCCGATGCCGTAGTAGGCCAGGCCGGCCTCCTCGGCGTCCTCGGGGCGGTAGATGTTGCGGCCGTCGAAGACCACCGCGTCGGCCAGCTTCGCCCGGATCTGCGCCAGGTCGGCGCTGCGGAACTGCTTCCACTCGGTCACCACCACCAGCGCGTCCGCGCCCTCGAGCGCTTCGTGGGCGGAACCACAGAGCACCAGGTCGTCGCGCTCGCCGAAGATCCTGCGCGCCTCGTCGGTCGCTTCCGGGTCGTAGGCCCGCACGCGCGCGCCCGAGTCCCAGAGCTGCGCCAGCAGGCGGCGGCTGGAGGCCTCGCGCATATCGTCGGTGTCGGGCTTGAAGGCCAGGCCCCAGACCGCGAAGGTCTTGCCACTGATGCCGGCATCGCCGTAGTGGCGCTGCACCAGTTCATGCAGGTGACCCTTCTGGCGCTCGTTCACCGCCTCCACGGCGTCGAGCAGCAGCGGCTGGTGGCCCACCTGCTGCGCGGTGCGCGCCAGCGCCTGCACGTCCTTGGGGAAGCAGGAGCCGCCGTAGCCAGCGCCGGGATAGATGAAGTGCCAGCCGATGCGCGGGTCCGAGCCAATGCCTTTGCGCACCATCTCGACGTCGGCGCCGACCTTCTCGGCGATGTTCGAGATCTCGTTCATGAAACTGATCTTGGTCGCGAGCATGGCGTTGGCCGCGTACTTGGTCAGCTCCGCCGATCGCACGTCCATGACCACGAAGCGGTCGTGGTTGCGGTTGAAGGGCGCGTACAGGCGCTTGAGCTTCTCCGCAGCCTTCGGACTGTCCACGCCCAGCACGATGCGGTCCGGGCGCATGCAGTCCTCGACCGCCGCGCCCTCCTTCAGGAACTCGGGATTGGACACCACGTCGAACGCGACATCGGCGCCGCGCGCGGCCAGGGCTTCGGCGATGGCCGCGCGCACGCGGTCGGCCGTGCCCACCGGCACCGTGGACTTGTCGACCACGATCGCCGGCCGCTCTAGGTGCTCGCCGATGGTGCGCGCCACCGCCAGCACGTACTGCAGGTCGGCGCTGCCGTCCTCGTCGGGCGGCGTGCCCACGGCGATGAACACCACCTCACCGTGCGCGACCGCACGTGCGGCGTCTGTGGTGAAGTCCAGCCGGCCGGCGGCGTGGTTGGCCTTGACCATCGGCTCCAGGCCGGGCTCGTAGATCGGGATGACGCCCTGCTGCAGGCGCTCGACCTTGCCTGCGTCGACATCGACGCAGACCACGTCGTGACCGACCTCGGCCAGGCAGGTGCCGGTGACCAGTCCCACGTAGCCGGTACCGAAGATACTGACGCGCATGGGCTTTACTCCGTTGCTTCGTCCAGGATGTCGATCAGCTCGACCTCGAATACCAGGACGCTGCCCGGGGCGATCGGACCACCGGGGGTGCCCACGTCGCCATAGCCCAGTTCGCTCGGCAGCCAGAGCATGTACTTGCTGCCCACCGGCATCAGCTGCAGGCCTTCCTGCCAGCCCGGGACCACGCTCGACAGCGTGAAGGTCGCCGGTTCGCCACGCTCGTAGGAGCTGTCGAACACGGTGCCGTCGACCAGCGAGCCCCGGTAGTGGACACTCACCCGGCTGTCGGTACCAGGCGTCGGGCCGCTGCCCTGCTCCAGCACCTTGTACTGCAGCCCGGAATCGGTGACCTGCACGCCCTCTTCCTTCGCGTTGGCGGCCAGGAACGCCTCGCCGGCCTCGCGGTTGCCCGCGGCCATCTTGGCCTGCATGCGCTGGCCGAAGGCCTCGAACACCTGGCGCGCCTGTTCCTCGTTCATGAGCGGCTCCTCGCCGTTCATCGAGGTGCGCATCGCCTTGATCAGGGAATCGACGTCGACATCGTCCTTGATCTCGGCAAGCGTGCCGCCGATCTGCAGGCCGATGGCGTAGCCCGCCTGCTGCTCTTCGGTCGGCAGGCCGGCAATCTCGAGCGCGGCCGGCGTGGCGCCCGCGGTGCCCTTGCCGGCACCGGGCTCGATCTTCTTGCAGGCGCCCAGGGCGAGGACGATCGATGCGGCCAGCACGCTGGTCGCGGCGGCTCGGGCGAGCTTGTTCATGGGGTTACCTCAGGGGAATTGGAGAGGGGTCGCGCTCAGGGCAGCTGCAGCAGCTCGACGTCGAAAACAAGGGTGGCGTTCGGGGGGATGCCACCCGGCGAGCCGTTGCGGCCGTAGGCCAGCTCCGACGGGATCCAGAAGCGGTACTTCGCACCCACCGGCATCAGCTGCAGGCCCTCGGTCCAGCCGGCGATCACCTGGCTGAGGCCGAAGGTGGCAGGGTCGTTGCGGGCATACGAGCTGTCGAACACGGTGCCGTCGAGCAAGCGGCCCTCGTAGTGCACGCGGACCTGTGCCGAGGCATGCGGCGGACGCGGGCCCGAGCCCTGGCGCAGCACCATGTACTGCAGGCCGGAGCCGGTGGTGACCACGCCCTTGGCCGTCTTGTTGCCGGCCAGGAACTCGGCGCCGGCGGCGGCATTGGTGCTGGCCGCGGCTTCGCTTTCCTTGCGCATGCGCTGCTGGATGCGGGCGGTGAAGGCCTCCCGGACCGAAGCGAGGGCGGCATCGTCGAGCAGCGGCTGGCTGCCGTCGAGCACGGTGGCGACGCCCCGCGCGAACACAGGGAGGTCGATCTCGTCCTTCACCGGCGCCAGCGAACGGCCCACGTCGGCACCCACCAGCAGGCCGACCTTGTCGGCCGCGACCGGCGGCGGCTCGCTGCCGGGAGCCATCCCGGCGATGGTCTGGCCGGAACGCACGGCCACGCGCTGCATCAGCGCGGGCCCGACCTCGGCGGCCTCGGCCTCCGAGATCAGCGGTTCCCCGCCTTCGAGGGCATGGCCGACGGCGCGCAGGAAAGCCTCGCGGTCGAGGTCCGGGCCGACCATCTCGATCGAACGGCCGACGTCGACGCCGACCATGTAGCTGTTCTTCTCGCGCTCGGTGGACGGCACGGGGTTCTCCTGGGCAACAACGGGGGCCAGCGACAGGGCCGCGGCGAGGGACAGCGCGGCGAGGCCGCGCAGCGAAGATTTCATCAGGGAAGGCTCCTGGACTCTGGCCGCGTCCGGCGCGGCGGCGAACCCCTATTGTCGCGACCGGCGGCGTCCCGGGCAATGTCCGGCGATCCCTGCCATCAGTTGGGTGTGTCCCCGCTTGACCCGACGTGTGGTGGTGTTATAGTTGCATACAACACCAGTCACCCAGAGCAGGACGGACGCCATGAACCGCAAGCTCAAGAACTGCCTGATCGCCCTGTCCGCCAGCGGACTGGCCCTGGTTGCCGCCATCCTGGCCGGCGGCCCCGTCGTCGAGCATGTCCGCCCCACGGCGGCTCCGCTGGCGGGCACGGCCGTTGACGCCGACGACCAGGAAGCCTACCGCCCCCGGGTGGATCGCCGGGGACTGGCCCTGCCCTATTTCTCGTTCGCCCGCGGCGTGCGCCGCATCGGAGGCTGAAGCCATGTCCGGCATCCAGTGGAGCGATGGCGCTCCCATCTACCGCCAGCTGAAGGAGCGGGTCATCGCGATGATGCTCGATGGCCAGCTCAAGCCCGGCGACGCACTGCCTTCGGTGCGCCAGGTCGCGGCCGAATACCAGCTCAATCCCATCACCGTGTCGCGCGCCTACCAGGAGCTGGCTGACGAGGCGCTCGTCGAAAAGCGCAGGGGCCTTGGCATGTATGTCACTGAAGAAGCGTCCAGGAAGCTGCTCGGCAACGAACGCGAGCGCTTCCTGACCGAAGAATGGCCGCAGGTGCTCGAACGCATCCGCCTGCTGGGCCTCACGCCCGAAGAACTGCTGCGCGAAGGGGATTCCGCATGAACACGCACGACACCGCCGTCATCGACGCCCGCGGCCTCCGCAAGGCCTACAAGGGCAAGCCGGCGCTGGACGCCGCCAGCTTCCGCATCGAGCCCGGCCGCATTGTCGGCCTGGTCGGCCCCAACGGCGCCGGCAAGACCACCGCGCTCAAGGCCGTCCTCGGCCTGATCCCCTTCCAGGGCGATCTTTCGGTGCTCGGCCGCGACCCGCGCAGCCAGCGCAACGATCTGATGAACGATGTCTGCTTCATCGCCGACGTCGCCGTGCTGCCGCGCTGGATGCGGGTGCGCGAGGCGATCGCCTTCGTCGAGGGGGTGCACCCGCGCTTCGATCGCGCCCGCTGCGAGCGCTTCCTGGCCAACACCAAGCTGACCCCCAAGATGCGGGTGCGCGAGATGTCCAAGGGCATGATCGTGCAGCTGCACCTGGCGCTGGTGATGGCGATCGACGCCCGCCTGCTGGTGCTCGACGAGCCCACGCTCGGCCTCGACGTGCTTTACCGCAAGGAGTTCTACCAGCGCCTGCTGGAGGACTACTTCGATGACGAGAAGACCATCGTCATCACCACCCACCAGGTCGAGGAGGTCGAGCACATCCTCACCGATGCGCTGTTCATCCGCGATGGCAGGATCGTCCTGGACGCGCCGATGGAAGACCTGGCGCAGCGCTTCACCGAAGTACTGGTCGATGCCGGCCAGGCCGATGCCGCCCGTGCCCTGTCGCCGATCGACGAGCGCAGCCTGCCCTTCGGCAAGACCGTGATGCTGTTCGACGGCGTCGAACGCAGCGCGCTGGCCGCCTTCGGCGAAACCCGCACCCCGGGCCTCGCCGACCTCTTCGTCGCCACCATGAAGGGAACCTACGCATGAACGCCACAGCCGAAACCCTGCCGGTGGCCAAGGCCCCCGCGCACAAGACCCACCGCTTCGCCCTGCTGCTCAGGCGCGAGTACTGGGAGCACCGCGGCGGCTTCCTCTGGGCGCCGGCGATCGCGGGCGCGATCTCGCTGCTGCTCACCGCGATCCTCCTCGTGGTGGCTGCGGTCGGCATGCGCAACGCCGACGCGGATGCCGACTTCGTCCTCGAAGACGGCACCCGGATGTCCATCAACGGCCTGGACCTGGGCATCCTCGCCGACCAGATGAGCGCGTCCGACAAGGCCCAGCTCGCCAGCGGCATCGACATGACCATGCTGCTTTCGTCGGCCTGGCCCTACATCGTGATGATGTTCGTGATGTTCTTCTATTGCCTGGGCGCGCTGTACGACGAGCGCAAGGACCGCAGCGTGCTGTTCTGGAAGTCGCTGCCGGTGTCCGACGGCGAGACGGTGCTGTCGAAGGCGGTCAGCGCGTCCCTGGTCGTGCCCCTGTTGGCGACCCTGGTCGCGATCGTCACGATGCTGGTGTTCCTGGTGATGCTGAGCGTGATGGTGATGATCCATGGCGGCAACGCCTGGGAGCTGATCTGGGGCCCAGGCAACCCGCTGGCGATCGCCGCCTACTCGCTCGCCGCGATCCCGGTCTACGCGATCTGGGCGCTGCCCACCGTGGGCTGGCTGATGCTGTGCTCGGCCTGGGCGCGCAGCGTGCCCTTCCTCTGGGCGCTGCTGGTGCCGGTTCTCGGCGGCGGCTTCGTGACCATGTTCGGCGTGTTGCGCCTGTTCAACGTCGATGGCGAGTGGTTCTGGAGCAACATCGTGGCCAGGATGCTGCTCGGCGCGATACCGCTGACGCATCACGACATCGCGCGCATGGACGGCGTGGACATCGAACACGGCGGCGTGCTGCAGCTGATCGAGCCGGCCGGCGTGTACTCCAACCTGCTCCAGCCCGAGCTGTGGATCGGCGCCGCCGCCGGCGTGGCCATGCTGGTGCTGGCCACCCGCCTGCGCCGCTGGCGCGACGAAGGCTGACCCACGCGACCCACCCGGGAGGATTCGACATGACGACCAGAGCACGCCTCACTGGAGCACGCCTCACTGGAGCGCGCTTCGCCGCCGCCATCCCCGTCGTCCTGGCCTGCCTCCTCGCCAGCGGCTGCGACCAGGCCCCGGACCCGCAGGCCGACGCCGGCACCACCGCGGACGCCGATGCTGGCCAGAGCTTCATCGGACGCAAGGTCGCCGCCGCGATCGACAAGGCGGGCCAGGAACTGAAGACGGAGAACATCCGCATCGGCCAGGAAAGCCGGATCACCATCAACGGCCGCAGCTACGGCTCGCGCGCCGCCGACAAGGGACTGCCGAAGGCGGAGATCACGCCCGACGGCGAGCTGCTGGTCGATGGCAACGCGGTGCCTGCCACGCCCGCGCAGCGCGAAGCCCTGCTCGCCTACCGCCGCAACCTGGAAGGCCTGGCCCTTTCCGGCATGACCATCGGCGCGCAGGGCGCCGACGTCGCCGGGACGGCGCTGACCGGCATCGGACAGGCGCTGTTCGGCGGCGAGGAAGGCCGCAGGACCTACGAGGCGCGGATCGAGGCCGAAGCGGAAAAAATCAAGCAGGAGGCCTACAAGCTCTGCGCCCTGCTGCCGGACCTTTACGACAGCCAGCAGTCGCTGGCGACGCTGCTGCCCGACTTCGCCCCCTACGCGACGATGACGCCCGAGGACGTCGAAGACTGCAAGGAAGGCATCGAAGCGGAAGAAGCACGCGCGCCCGAAGACGCCATCAAGGCCTGATCCGCGCGCACTTGTGCGCGCCACTCCACACCATCCCGAACGGAACGAGAACCCGCCATGCGAATCCATGCCACCGCCCTTTCCCTTTCCCTGCTGGCGCTCGCCGTGGCCGCTGCCCCGGCCGCGCACGCCGACGACGACCGCGCCTGCAAGCACAGCGCCCCGCAGTCGCTGACCCTGGACATCGGCGATGCCCGCAGCATCGAGTTCCACGTCGGCAACAGCAAGCTGCGCCTGGACGGCAAGCCCGGCAAGGCCGGCAGCCTGCAGGGCCGCGCCTGCGCTTCCAGCGCCGACGACCTCGCCCGCCTGCGCCTTGAGCAGAAGCGCGAAGGCGACACCCTGGTCGTCCGCCTGGCGCGCGAAGAGCGCAGCGGCTGGAGCTTCGGCAACCGCTATGCGTATTTCGACCTCGCCGGCAGCGTGCCTGACGGCATGCGCATCGAGGTGTCGGTGGGCTCCGGTGACGCCTGGGCCAACGACCTGTCCGAACTCGGCCTGACCGTGGGTTCGGGCGACGCCGAAGGCCGGCGCATCCACGGCAAGGTCGATGCGCGCGTGGGCTCCGGCGACATCGAGCTGGCCGACCTCGGCAGCCTGGACGTCGACTCGATCGGCTCGGGCGACCTCAAGGCACGCGGCGTGGGTGGCAACGCGCGCATCGGCAGCATCGGCTCCGGCGACCTGGAGCTGCGCGATGTCGGCGGCAACGTCGACATCGGCTCGGTGGGTTCGGGCGATGCCGACCTGGAGCGCATCAAGGGCAGCGTCGAAGTCGGCTCGGTCGGCTCCGGCGACATCGACATCGACGGCGTGGGCGGCGACCTGCGCGTGCGCGCAGTGGGCAGCGGCTCGGTCGACCACAGCGGCGTCGCCGGGCGCGTCGACCTGCCGCGCAAGCGCTGAGCACCCGCCACCGGGCACGCGCGGCCCGGCGAGGCTAGACTCGGCAGGAGCCACGCCGCAATCCGCGGCGTGGCATCGATGCCGAGGATCCCATGCAGGACATCGTCTGGAAGCCCGGCGCGCCGCGCGCCATCCTGCTCGCCACCGACCTCGACGGCCGCTGCGACCGCGCCCTGGACCGTGCAGTGGCGCTGGCCCGTGAGTGGCAGGCGAAGCTGGTGGTGCTGACCGTGGTCGAACCGCCGCCCGCGCCGCCGCCGCGCATCGGCGAGGTGCCCGAGGTACAGGCCAGCCCGGCCGCGCTGCGCGCCGCCGCGCGCCTGCGCCGCGACGTCGGGCCGGCCGCCGAAGGCCTTGCCCTGGAACTGCTGGTGCGCGAGGGCAAGGTCGGCGACTGCATCGAAGCCGTCGCCCGCGACACCGGCTGCAGCCTGGTGGTCACCGGCGTCGCCCATGACGCGTTCTTCGGCCGTCACCTGCTGGGCTCGACCGTGTCCTGGCTGGCGCGCCACGGCCGCCTGCCGCTGCTGGTCGTGCGCAACCGCGTGCATGCGCCCTATGCACGGATGCTGGTGGCGAGCGACTTCTCCGACTCCTCGGCGCGGGCGCTGGACGTGGCCCGCGCACTGTTCCCTGACGTGGATGCGACGCTGTTCAGCGCCTTCGAAGTGCCCTATCTGGGCCTGCGCGACGGCGACCGCGAAGGCAGCATCGGCCAGGTCCACGAGGCCACCCTGCAGGCCGCGCGCGATTTCCTGTGCGAACGCGGCCATGAAGGCCTGCCGATGGTGGCCGCCCATGGCGACGCCGCCGCGCGACTGGCCGAACACGCCACCGATACCGGCGCCGACCTCGTGGCCGTGGCCACTCATGGCCGCAGCGCCCTGTTCCATCTGGTGATCGGCAGCGTGGCGCGCGAGATTCTCGACGCCAGCCCCTGCGACACCTTGCTGGTGCCGGAACCGAGAGCACGCGAGGCCGCGGCAGGCTGAGTCCCGCAACGGCCCGCATGCGGGGGCTTTCAGCCCTGGATGCCGCCACGGGTCAGCGCCAGCGGATCGAGCAGCGCCCGCAGCTTCGCCTCCGGCATGCCCGTGGCCTCGACCGCGACCTCCAGCACCGGCCTGCCCTCACGGTAGGCCTGCTTGGCGATCGCCGCCGCCTTTTCGTAGCCGATCACGGGATTGAGCGCGGTGACCAGGATCGGGTTGCGCGCCAGCGCCGCCCCGACCACGTCGCGCCGCACCTCCAGGCCGTCGATCACCTTGTCCGCGAGCAGCCGCGACACCGCCGACAGCAGCCCCACCGACTCCAGCAGGTTGTTCGCGATCAGCGGCAGCGCCACGTTGAGCTGGAAGTTGCCGGTCTGCCCGGCCACGGTGATCGCCACGTGGTGGCCCATGACCTGGGCGCAGGCCATCACCGTCGCCTCGGGGATCACCGGATTGACCTTGCCGGGCATGATCGAACTGCCCGGCTGCAGCGCCGGCAGCTCCACCTCGCCCAGGCCCGCCAGCGGCCCGGAGTTCATCCAGCGCAGGTCGTTGGCGATCTTGGTCAGCGCCACCGCCAGCGCGCTGAGGTGGCCCGACAGCTCCACCGCGTCGTCCTGGGAGGCGATGCCTTCGAACTTGTCCTCGGCCGACTCGAAGCGGGTGCCCGTGGCCGCCGACAGCGCCTTCGCCACCGCCTTGCCGAAGCGCGGATCGGCATTGATGCCGGTACCGATCGCGGTGCCGCCGATGGGCAGGCGCCGCAGCCGCTTGAGCGCGTCGCCGAGCCGGGCCTCGGCCGAGGCCAGCTGCGACGACCAGGCTCCGAACTCCTGGGCGAAGCTCAGCGGCATCGCATCCATCAGGTGCGTGCGCCCGGTCTTCACCACCTTGCGCAGCGATCGGCCCTTGCGGTCGATGCTCTTGCGCAGGTGCTTCAGTGCCGGCAGCAGTTCCTCGACCACCACCAGCTGCGCCGACACGCGGATCACGGTCGGCACGACGTCGTTGGAGCTCTGGCCGAGGTTGACGTGGTCGTTCGGATGCACGGCCTTCTTCCCGGCCCGCGACGCCAGGGTCGCGATCACCTCGTTGGCATTCATGTTCGAGGAGGTGCCGGAGCCGGTCTGGTAGACGTCCACCGGGAAGTGCGCATCGTGCTCACCGGCCGCGACCTCGTTGGCCGCCTTCCGGATCGATGCTGCCACTCCCTTCGGCAGCAGCCCGAACCCGGCATTGGCCTCGGCCGCGGCGGCCTTGATCAAACCCAGTGCGCGAATGAAGCCGCGCGGCATCGGCCGCCCGCTGACGGGGAAGTTCTCCACTGCGCGCTGGGTCGATGCCCCCCAGAGCGCATCGACTGGCACCTGCAGCTCGCCCATGCTGTCGTGTTCGATCCGGAAACCCTTGCCTGCCATGTCGTCCTCCAGTCAGTAACGTCGGGAGGATACGCCTCGCCCTCATGAGGGTGCGCGCCGCAGGAGGCGGCTGGCGGGGGGAGTGCTCCGCCCCGCCAGCCGCCTCCTGCACCACCTTCCTGGCACACCCAAGCGAAAAGCGGCGGTTCCCCCTCATCCCCGAAGCCGGGAAACCACACGCCCGCGCGAGCGGGACACTGCGCGGTGGGTATGGACAGTGCACAAGGATGTGCGCGGCAGGCGAATCAGCCATGGGTGAGCGCGGGCTGCTTGCGCGGCACTGCCGCGCAGCCCGCGCGAGCGCCCGGCGCGCTGCGCCGGGCCGGACCGGGCCGCATAGCGGACCGGGCTGCTTCGCCGGTCCATACCCACCGCGTAGTGGCACGCGTCCCCCACGAAGCCCACTCAGCGACCCCACGGCCACGAAGCCAAAGCCCTCCAACGGTTAGAATGGCCGGCCCGCAACGCCAGAATCGCGCCCATGCCCGCCCTCGACCCGCTGCTCGCCCTCTCCCCGCTCGACGGCCGCTACGCCGGCAAGGTGGAGGCCCTGCGGCCGGTGTTCTCCGAGTTCGGCCTGATCCACGCCCGCGTGCGCGTCGAGATCGAGTGGCTGCTGGCCCTGGCCGCCGAGCCCGGGATTCCCGAACTGGCACCCTTCAAGGACGCCGCCACCGCCCGCCTGCGCGCGCTGGCTGACGGCTTCAGCCCCGCCGACGCCGCCCGCGTGAAGGACATCGAACGCACCACCAACCACGACGTCAAGGCCGTCGAGTACTTCATCAAGGAGCGCCTGGCCGACGACGCCGAACTCGGCCCCGCGCTGGAATTCGTCCACTTCGCCTGCACCAGCGAAGACATCAACAACCTCTCTTACGGCCTGATGCTCGACGCCACCCGCCGCGACGTCATGCTGCCCGCGCTGGACAAGGTCACCGCCACCCTGCGCGGCATGGCCCACGAACTGGCCGCCCTGCCGATGCTCTCGCGCACCCACGGTCAGACCGCCTCGCCGACCACCGTCGGCAAGGAGATCGCCAACGTGGTCGCACGCCTGGAGCGCCAGCGCGCCCAGCTCGTCGCCGTGTCGCTGACCGGCAAGGCCAACGGCGCCGTCGGCAACTACAACGCCCATGTCGCCGCCTATCCCGAGGTCGACTGGCCGGCGTTCTCGCAGCGCTTCGTCGAATCGCTCGGCCTGGACTTCAACCCGTACACCACCCAGATCGAACCGCACGACTGCGTCGCCGAGATCGCCGACGTGCAGAAGCGCATCGCCACCATCCTCATCGACCTCTGCCGCGACGTCTGGGGCTACATCTCGCTGGGCTATTTCAAGCAGGCGGTGAAGGCCGGCGAAGTCGGCAGCTCGACCATGCCGCACAAGGTCAACCCGATCGACTTCGAGAACGCCGAGGGCAACTTCGGCATCGCCGTCGCGCTGTTCGAACACTTCGCCACCAAGCTCCCGGTCAGCCGCTGGCAGCGCGACCTCACCGACTCCACCGCGCTGCGCGCGCTCGGCACCGCCTTCGGCCATGCGCTGATCGGCTTCGATGCCCTCGGCCGCGGCCTGGGCAAGCTCAGCGCCAGTCCCGAGCGCCTGGCCGCCGACCTCGACGCCGCCTGGGAAGTCCTGGCCGAGGCCGTGCAGACCGTGATGCGCCGCTACGGCCTGCCCAGCCCCTACGAGCAGCTCAAGGCCCTGACCCGCGGACAGGGCATCAATGCCGGATCGATGCGCGAGTTCATCGCCGGCCTGGACCTGCCCGAGGCCGAGCGCCAGCGCCTGCTCGAACTCACCCCCGGCGGCTACACCGGACTGGCCGAAGCCCAGGCCCGCGCCGTCTGACCCGCACCAGAGCACAGGACCCCGACATGGCCAAGCGCCCCGCCGCCCTTCCCTTCGAGGTCCAGGCCCGCGTCGGCCAGCCGCTCGGCATGGCGCCGCGCGCCTTCCTGCGCGACTACTGGCAGAAGCGCCCGCTACTGATCCGCGGCGCCTTCCCCGGCTATGTCTCGCCCATCGAACCCGAGGACCTCGCCGGCCTGGCCTGCGAGGACGGCGTGCTCGCCCGCCTGATCCAGCACGACCGCGCCCGCGACGGCTGGACCGTGCGCAGCGGCCCCTTCCCCGAGGACCTCTTCCCCGCCCTGGGCGACCGCGACTGGACCCTGCTGGTCCAGGACATGGACAAGTGGGACCCGGACATCGCCGCCCTGCTGCCGGCCTTCGATTTCCTGCCGCGCTGGCGGGTGGACGACGTCATGGTGAGCTTCGCCGCCACCGGCGGTTCGGTCGGTGCCCACGTCGACCAGTACGACGTCTTCCTGCTCCAGGCCATGGGCCGCCGCCGCTGGCAGATCGACGCCTCGGCCGCGATGGGCCGCGGCAGGCCGCCGCTGGATTTCCGCGACGACGCCGAGATCAAGCTGCTGCGCGAGTTCACGCCCAGCCACGACTGGGTGCTGGAACCCGGCGACATGCTCTACCTGCCGCCCGAGGTGCCCCACCACGGCGTAGCCGAGGACCCCTGCCTGACCTTCTCGCTGGGCATGCGCGCGCCTTCGGTGGCCGAGCTGATGGGCGATTACATCGACACCCTGGCCGCCGAGGCCGAGGAGTCCCTGCGCTACGCCGACGCCGACCTCGAGCCGGCGAAGGACCCGCACGAGATCGACGCCACCGCGATGGCGCGCGTGGTCGAGGCGCTCAACGCCGTGCGCATGGCCGACGCCGACGCCCTGGGCGACTGGTTCGGCCGCTTCATCACCGTCTACCGCGCCGCGGCCGGGCCGGGCCTGGGCGAGGGCCAGCCGCTGGCCCCCGACGAGCTGGCGCGCGCCCTGGGCGGTGGCCTGGTACTGCAGCGCCATCCCTGGACACGCGTGGCCTGGCGCCGGGCGAAGAAGGGCGCGCGGCTGTACGTGGCGGGCCTGGCCCTGTGCATGCCGGTCACCGACGCGAAACAGCTGGCGCTGGCCGCGAGACTGGACGCCGAGACCTGGGACACCCTCTCCGACGCCGGCCGCGACTGCGTGGCAGGCCTGCTGGCCGAAGGCCACTACCGGCTGGAGGCCCCCGACGAGGACACGCCATGAGCACGCCCCGCACCGGATCCGACACCCTCACCATCGGCGACCGCGAAAGCGCGGTGCAGGCCACCATCGCCCTGGTCGCGGGCGCCCGCCGCCGGATCCGCATTCTCAGTCGCGTGCTCGACCCCGGCCTGTACGACGATCCGGCCGTGCTCGAAGCCCTGCGCGGCTTCGCCACCTCGACCACCGACGCGGAAGTGCGGCTGCTCGTGCTCGACGCCACCGCCATCCAGCGCGCCCACGCCCCGCTGCTGGGCCTCGCCCAGCGCCTGCCCAGCGTGTTCCAGTTCCGCGAGCTGTCCGACCCGGTCGATCGCGCCCGCGCCGACGCCTTCCTCGCCACCGACGCCGGCGGCTGCTACCACCGCGAATTCGGCCACCGCTTCGACGGCGAGGCCCTGCTGGCCGGTGCCGGCCGCGCGCGCCAGCTCTGCGAAGCCTTCGATCCGGTGTGGGAGCGGTCGCGTCCGTGCAGCGAGCTGCGCGCGCTCGGGCTCTGAGGGGCGCTCCGGCACCCCGCAAACGGAACGGACCGTGACCCGGCGTGATGCGCCGCGGCAAAGCCTCCGGCTATAATTGCGCTTTCCCCCGCCCACGCGCCGCGGCCGCATTCATGGATTGCGGGACTGGCGCGCGCCAACCCTAGAAGAGCCCGACCAGACAGACGTGGACAGTCTACTGAAGCAGTTTGCGCAGTCCTCCCAGCTCGGCGCCAATGCCGCCTTCATCGAGGACCTGTACGAGCAGTATCTCGTGGACCCCGACAGCGTCGGCGACAAGTGGAAGGCCTGGTTCGACGGGTTCAAGGGCCGCGAGGCCGGCGACATCCCGCACTCGGTGGTCATGGACGCGGTCGCCCGCGCCGGCCGCGAGGCCAAGGCCGGGGTGGTGGTATCCGGCGCCAGCGGCGGCGGCGACCTGGAAGCCCAGCGCAAGCAGGGCTCGGTGCTCAAGCTGATCACCGCCTACCGCTCGCGCGGCCACCTGCAGGCGGACACCGATCCACTGGCCATGGCCGGGAAGATCGACGCCCCCGATCTCGACCTGCCCTTCCACGGCCTGTCCGACGCCGACCTCGACACCGAGTTCGCCACCGGCCCGGGCGGCGGCACCAGCACCTTCGGCGGCGCCCCGCGCATGCGCCTGCGCGACCTGCTCGCGCTGCTGCGCGCCACCTATGCCGGCCCCATCGGCGCCGAGTTCATGCACATCCCGCAGGCCGAGCAGCGCCGCTGGATGTACGAGCGCATGGAGCAGGCCGGCGGCCGCTACAGCCTGACCGCCGACGAGCAGCGCCGGATCCTCGAGCGCCTGACCGCGGCCGAAGGCCTGGAGCGCTACCTGCACACCAAGTACGTCGGCCAGAAGCGCTTCTCGCTGGAAGGCGGCGACTCCCTGATCCCGCTGCTCGACACCGTGATCCGGGGCGCCGGCAAGGACGGCGTCAAGGACATCGTGATCGGCATGGCCCACCGCGGCCGCCTGAACGTGCTGGTCAACACCCTGGGCAAGAACCCGCGCAAGCTGTTCGACGAGTTCGAGGGCAAGTTCGAGCACCACGAGCTGGCCCACGCCGGCGACGTGAAGTACCACATGGGCTTCTCCGCCGACGTCGCCACCGACGGCGGCCCGGTGCACCTGGCCCTGGCCTTCAACCCCTCGCACCTGGAAATCGTCGACCCGGTGGTCGTGGGTTCGGTGCGTTCGCGCCAGGAGCGCCGCCAGGACGAGGCCCGCCGCCAGGTGATGCCGATCCTGATCCACGGCGACGCCGCCTTCGCCGGCCAGGGTGTGGTGATGGAGCTGTTCCAGATGTCGCAGGCGCGCGGTTTCGCCGTCGGCGGCACCGTGCACGTGGTGGTCAACAACCAGGTGGGCTTCACCACCAGCGCCCGCGAGGACGCCCGCTCCACCCTGTACTGCACCGACGTGGCGAAGATGATCGGCGCCCCGGTGCTGCACGTGAACGCCGACGACCCGGAGGCCGTCGCCTTCGCCGCGCGCCTGGCCTACGACTTCCGCCAGGAATTCAAGAAGGACGTCGTGATCGACCTGGTGTGCTACCGCCGCCACGGCCACAACGAGGCCGACGAGCCGGCGATCACCCAGCCGGTGATGTACCAGGTCATCCGCAAGCACAAGACCACCCGCGAGCTCTACGCCGCGCAGCTCGAGTCGGCGGGCGTTCTGGACGCCGGCGGCGGCCAGGCCCTGGTCGACCGCTACCGCGACAAGCTCGACTCGGGTGAGGTCACCACCGAGCTCGCCGAAGTCGAGAAGACGCCGCCGGAAAGCCGCCTGTTCGTCGACTGGGGCAGCCTGGTCGCCGGCAAGCTCTCCGACAAGGCCAGCACCTCGGTCAAGCCGGCCAAGCTCAAGGAGCTCGCCAGGGCGATCACCACGATCCCAGAGGACGTGAAGCTGCACTCGCGCGTGGCCAAGGTCTACGACGACCGCCGGAAGATGGCGGCGGGCGAGATCCCGGCCGACTGGGGCTTCGCCGAGAACCTCGCCTACGCCACTCTGCTCGACGAGGGCTTCGGCCTGCGCCTGGTGGGCCAGGACGTCGGCCGCGGCACGTTCACGCACCGCCACGCCATCCTCCACGACCAGAAGACCGACAGCTATTACCTGCCGCTGCGCCAGCTGGTGGACGATCCCCTGCGCGCGACGGTCATCGACTCGCTGCTCAGCGAGGAAGCGGTGATGGCCTACGAGTACGGCTTCTCCACCACCGACCCGAACACGATGTGCATCTGGGAGGGCCAGTTCGGCGACTTCGCCAACGGCGCCCAGGTCGTGATCGACCAGTTCATCGCCTCGGGCGAGGCCAAGTGGGGCCGCATCAGCGGCCTGACCCTGCTGCTGCCGCACGGCTACGAAGGCCAGGGCCCCGAGCACAGCTCGGCGCGCCTGGAGCGTTTCCTGCAGCTGTGCGCGCTGGACAACATGCTGGTCTGCGTGCCGTCCACCCCCGCCCAGGCCTTCCACATGCTGCGCCGGCAGATGCGCATGACCACCCGCAAGCCGCTGGTGGTGATGAGCCCGAAGTCGCTGCTGCGCCACAAGCTCGCCGTGTCGAGCCTGGACGAGCTGGCCAAGGGCGAATTCCAGCACCTGATCGGGGACGCGTCGGCGGATCCGAAGAAGGTCAAGCGCGTGGTGCTGTGCTCGGGCAAGGTCTACTACGACCTGCTCGAGGACCGCGAGAAGCGCGGCCAGGACGACGCCGCCATCGTGCGCGTCGAGCAGCTGTATCCCTTCCCTCGCGAGGCGCTGGTCGCCGAGCTCGGCAAGTACCCGAAGGCCGCCTCGGTCGTCTGGTGCCAGGAAGAGCCGCTGAACCAGGGTGCCTGGTACCAGATCCGCCACCACCTGCAGTACTGCGTGCCCGACGGGCTGGAGCTGCACTACGCCGGCCGCCAGCGCTCGCCCTCGCCCGCCGTCGGCCACTTCGCCGAACATGTCGCCGAGCAGCAGAAGCTGGTCGCCGATGCCCTCACCTCCCCGGTCGGCAGCGTCTTCGACGCCGACTGATTCCCGAAACCTGCTGACAGCCACGACCCAGGACGCATCAAGACCATGGCCACCGAGATCAAGGTACCGGTACTTCCCGAATCCGTTTCCGACGCCACCATCGCCACCTGGCACAAGCAGGTCGGTGATTCCGTCGCGCGCGACGAGAACATCGTCGACCTCGAGACCGACAAGGTGGTGCTCGAGGTGCCCTCCACCGTCGAGGGCGTGATCAAGGAGCTGAAGTTCGCCGAGGGCGACACCGTCACCAGCCAGCAGGTGCTCGCGGTCATCGAGGAAGGCGCCGCCCCGGCGAAGTCCGCCGAGGCCCCGAAGGCCGAGCCGGCCGCCGGCGCGCAGGAAGTGCAGCCGAAGGCCGAGGCCGCCAAGGCCGAAGCCAAGGCGCCGTCGTCCACCCGCCCGGCCCCGGTGTCCGGCGGTGCCGCCGACCTGCCCCCGGGCGCGCGCTTCACCGCCGTCACCCAGGGCATCGATCCCTCGCAGGTCGAAGGCACCGGTCGCCGCGGCGCGGTGACCAAGGAGGACCTGGTCAACTACGCCTCCGGCAAGACCGCCGGCGTCTCCGGCGGCCACCGTCCGGAAGAGCGCGTGCCGATGACCCGCATCCGCAAGCGCATCGCCGAGCGCCTGATGCAGTCGAAGGAATCGATCGCCATGCTGACCTCGTTCAACGAGGTCAACCTGGGCAAGGTCATGGCCATGCGCAAGGAGCTGGGCGAGTCCTTCCAGAAGCAGCACGGCGTCAAGCTCGGCTTCATGAGCTTCTTCGCCAAGGCCGCGGCCAACTCGCTGCAGAAGTTCCCGGTGATCAATGCCTCGGTCGACGGCGACGACATCATCTACCACGGCTATGCCGACATCTCGATCGCGGTCTCCACCGACCGCGGCCTGGTGACCCCGGTGCTGCGCAACGTCGAGCGCATGGGCTTTGCCGACGTCGAGAAGGCGATCGGCGACTACGCGGTCAAGGCCCGCGACGGCAAGCTCGGCCTGGACGACCTCCAGGGCGGCACCTTCACCATCACCAACGGCGGCACCTTCGGCTCGCTGATGTCGACCCCCATCGTGAACCCGCCGCAGTCCGCGATCCTGGGCATGCACACCATCAAGGAGCGCCCGATCGTCGAGAACGGCCAGATCGTGGCGGCGCCGATGATGTACATCGCGCTCAGCTACGACCACCGCATCATCGACGGCAAGGACGCGGTGCAGTTCCTGGTCGACATCAAGGACCAGCTCGAGAACCCCCACCGCATGCTCCTGGGCATGTAAGGACAAGGAACCGAAATGGCTGAACAGTTTGACGTTGTCGTGATCGGTGCCGGCCCCGCCGGCTACCACGCCGCGATCCGCGCCGCCCAGCTGGGCATGAAGACCGCCTGCATCGACGCCGCCCTGGGCAAGGACGGCAAGCCGGCGCTCGGCGGCACCTGCCTGCGCGTGGGCTGCATCCCGTCCAAGGCGCTGCTGGATTCCTCGCGCCAGTTCCACAACCTGCAGCACATCTTCGGCGAGCACGGCATCACCGCCAGCAACCCGAAGATCGACGTCGAGAAGATGGTCGGCCGCAAGGACGCCATCGTGAAGCAGTTCACCGGCGGCATCGCGCAGCTGTTCAAGGCCAACAAGGTCACGCCCTACTACGGCTTCGCCACCCTGCACGCCGACCGCCTGGTGAAGGTGAAGCAGCACGACGGCAGCGAGGTCGAGCTCACCGGCACCAACGTGATCATCGCCGCGGGCTCGGATTCGATCGAGCTGCCGTTCGCGAAATTCGACGGCGAGACCATCGTCGACAACGTCGGCGCGCTCGATTTCACCGAAGTGCCCAAGCGCCTGGCCGTGATCGGCGCCGGCGTGATCGGCCTGGAGCTCGGCAGCGTGTGGAAGCGCCTCGGCGCCGAGGTCGTGATCCTCGAGGCGATGCCGGACTTCCTGGCCGCGGCCGACGCCGAGGTCTCGAAGGTCGCCGCACGCGAGTTCAAGAAGCAGGGCCTCGACATCCGCCTGGGCGCCAAGGTCTCGAAGGCCGAGGTCACGGGCAAGGGCAAGAAGAAGGAAGTGCAGGTCACCTTCGCCGACAAGAAGGGCGAGGAGACGATCACCGTCGACAAGCTGCTGGTCGCCGTGGGCCGCAAGGCCGCGTCCAAGGGCCTGCTGGCCGAGGGCAGCGGCGTGAAGCTCACCGAGCGCGGCCAGATCGAGGTCGACGAGCACTGCCACACCGGCGTCGACGGCGTCTGGGCCGTGGGCGACTGCGTCAGAGGCCCGATGCTGGCGCACAAGGGCTTCGAGGAAGGCATCGCCGTGGCCGAGCTGATCGCGGGCCTGCCGGGCCACGTCAACTTCGACACCATCCCGTGGGTGATCTACACCGAGCCGGAGCTGGCCTGGGTCGGCAAGACCGAGCAGCAGCTCAAGGAAGAAGGCATCCCGTACAAGGCCGGCAGCTTCCCCTTCGCCGCCAACGGCCGCGCGGTGGCCATGGTCGAGCCGGCGGGCTTCGTGAAGGTGCTGGCGCATGCGGAAACCGATCGCGTGCTCGGCATGCACCTGGTCGGCGCCAACGTCTCCGAGCTGGTGCACGAGGGCGTGCTGACGATGGAGTTCAAGGGCTCCGCCGACGACCTCGCCCGCATCTGCCACGCCCACCCGAGTCTCTCGGAGGTCGTGCACGACGCGGCGATGGCGGTCGACAAGCGCTCGATCCACAAGGCGAACTGAGGGCGGCGTGGGGTTCGCCCTGCCTCCCCACTCCGCCAGCAACAGACACCGGCGCCGGGCACTGCCCGGCGTCGTCCTTTCCGGATCCATGATCGAGGTGCCCCGATAATGAAGAGCCTCTGCGTCTACTGCGGTTCCAACAGCGGCGCCAACCCCGCCTATGCGGCGCAGGCGATCGACCTGGGCACGCGCATGGCCCGCGACGGCATCCGCCTGGTCTACGGCGGCGGCAACATCGGCCTGATGGGCACCGTGGCCGACGCCGTGCTCGCCGCCGGAGGCGAGGTGACCGGGGTGATCCCGAAGCAGCTGGTGGACATGGAAGTGGCGCACCTGGGCCTGACCGAGCTCGAAGTCGTCGGCTCGATGCACGAGCGCAAGTCGCGCATGTTCGACCTCGCCGACGGCTTCGTGGCCCTGCCCGGCGGCTTCGGCACGCTGGAGGAGATCGTCGAGATGCTGACCTGGCGCCAGCTCGGCATCGGCACCAAGCCCTGCGCCATCCTCGACGTCGAGGGCTATTACCAGCCGCTGGTCGCGATGATGGACCGCATGGTCGAGGAGCGCTTCCTGCACCCCGGCCAGCGCGACGACCTGTGGACGGGCCGGGACATCGGCGCCATGCTCGAGTGGATGCGCGGCTACGAGCCCGCCCAGGCCTCGAAGTGGCTCGACGAGAAGCGCGGACGCGAGCTGCGGTGAATCGCAATCGGTATCACCGATAATCAGCGGACCGCGACCAAGGCGGTCAATGGAGAAACGGCATGAGCATCCCCCACGCGTTCCGCGCATTCCGCATCCACAGCGACGACGCCGGCTACCGCGCCGGCCTCGAGGAGCTCGGCATCGACGACCTGGCACCGGGCGAAGTGGTGCTGCGCACCGCGTACTCCTCGGTCAACTTCAAGGACGCGCTGGCCGGCACCGGCAAGGGCAAGATCCTGCGCCGCTTCCCACTGGTCGGCGGCATCGACGTCGCAGGTCACGTGGTTGCGTCGACCGACCCTGCCTTCAGGGAAGGCGACGAAGTGCTGGTCACCGGCTCCGGCCTCAGCGAAACCCGCGACGGCGGCTATTCCGAATACGCACGCGTGGAATCGAAGTGGGCGGTGAAGCTGCCCGCCGGGCTGTCGCTGCGCGAGTCGATGATCCTCGGCACCGCCGGCTTCACCGCGGCGCTCGCTTTGCTGCGCATGGTCGAGAACCGCCAGCACCCGGGACTCGGACCGCTGGCAGTCACCGGTGCCACCGGCGGCGTCGGCTCGCTGGCCGTCGACATCTTCTCCAGCGCCGGCTACGAGGTGCACGCGGTCAGCGGCAAGCCCGAACAGGCCGATTACCTGAAAGGCATCGGCGCAAGCGAAGTCATCGGCCGCGACGCGCTCGCCACCACCCGCCCGATGGAGTCCGCGCGCTTCGGCGGCGGCCTCGACAACGTCGGCGGCGCAATGCTGGCCAGCCTGCTGGCGCAGACCACGCCCTACGGCAACGTCGCCAGCGCCGGGCTGGCGGCCAGTCACGACCTGCCCGCCACCGTGATGCCCTTCATCATCCGCGGCGTGTCACTGCTGGGCGTGGCCTCGGCCGGCACCGCGCGCGACATCCGCGACGAGGTCTGGCGGCGCCTGGCGACCGACTGGAAGCCGCGCCACCTCGACCGCATCTGCACCCGCGAAGTCGACCTGGAAGGGCTGCCAGGGGTCTTCGAAAGCATGCTTGCAGGCGGCTCGCTGGGGCGTACGCTGGTCACGCTGTGACGACGTCGGGCGCCCGTTTGCAGGGCCGTCCACGCCCGTTACAATCAGCCCGACTTGAATGGGGGACAACATGGCGCGCATCCTGATCGTCGACGATTCGCCGTCGCAGCTGATGGGCATCCGCCGCATCGTGGAGAGCCTGGGCCACGAGGCGCTGATCGCCGAAGACGGCGCCGCCGGCGTCGAGGCCGCCAAGCGCGAGCTGCCGGACCTCATCCTGATGGACGTGGTGATGCCGAACCTCAACGGCTTCCAGGCCACGCGCTCGATCACCCGCGATCCCAGCACCAAGCACATCCCGGTGATCCTGGTGACCACCAAGGACCAGGAGACCGACAAGGTCTGGGGCATGCGCCAGGGCGCGCGCGCCTACATCACCAAGCCGTTCAGCGACGTCGAACTGTCGGAAACGATCAGCAAGGCGATCGCCGGCGAACCCTCGCCGCCGACCGCGGCCTGAGCCCTGCGCGGCGCCTCAGCGCCGCCGCCACTCCCCGGAAAACGCATCGCGCAGGGCCTCGTAGGCGGCCTTCTGCGCGTCGTCGCGCGGCGCCGGGGCCTGCACCTCCAGCTCCACGATCTGGTCGCCATCGGCCTGGCCGCCGCTGCCCGGCAGGCCGCGGCCGCGCAGGCGCAGCCGGCGACCGGCCTCGGAGCCGGCCGGCACCTTCAGCTCCACCGTGCCGCCCAGCGTCGGCACGCTGACGCTGGCGCCCAGCGCCGCCTCCCAGGGCGCCACCTCGAGCGCGTACAGGATGTTGCGGCCGTCGACCTCGAAGCGCGCGTCGGTGGCGTACTCGACTTCGAGCAGCAGGTTGCCGCCGGCTTCGCCCTGCCCCGCCAGACGTATCACCTGCCCCGGGCGGATCCCGCGCGGCACCTTCACCTCCAGCGTGCGGCCGCTGACCGCGATGCGCATGGCGCCGCCTTTGTGCACCGTGTCCAGCGGCACCACCAGGCGCGCGCGGGTGTCGCCGCGCGGCGGCGTGCCGAAGCCCGGGCCACCGCGCTGCTGCGCCTGGCGCCGGAACAGGCTTTCGAAGAAGTCGCTGAAGCCGCCGCCACCGCCGTTGCCGCCGCCGAAGACCTCCTCGAAGTCGAAGCCCGGGCCGGCACCGTTGCCGCCGAAGCCACCCGGCGGCGGATGGATGTCGTCGCCGGGACGGTAGCCCCGGTTGCGCAGCTGGTCGTAGGCCTTGCGGCGCTCGGGGTCGCGCAGCGCCTCGTAGGCCTCGTTCACGGCCTTGAAACGGTCCTCGGCGTCGGACTCCTTGCTGACGTCGGGATGGTACTTGCGCGCCAGTCGCCGGTAGGCGGTCTTGATCTCGGCGTCGCCGGCGCTGGGCTCGACGCCCAGGATGGCGTAGTAGTCCTTGAACTGCATGCGTTCTCCACTCGCGTCGCGCGGCGGGGGCGGAGCGCCGGCCGCGGCAGGTTAGCAATATCGGGGCGATGCGGCGCAAGGCAAGCCCCCACCACCGCGGCGTGGCACCATGCGCCTGCGGTGGTCGATCCCGGCCGCCCCCGACCACACGGAGCCCCCATGCCCATCCAGACCGGCGACGCCATTCCCGAAGTGACCCTGAAGTACATCGACGACGGCGTGCAGACCATCGACACCCCGACCCTGTTCGCGCACAAGAACGTGGTGCTGTTCGCGGTGCCCGGCGCGTTCACGCCCACCTGTTCCGAGCGCCACCTGCCCGGCTTCGTCGAGCGCTTCGACGAGTTCCGCGAACGCGGCATCGAAGTCGCCTGCATGGCGGTCAACGATCCCTTCGTGATGCAGGCCTGGGGCGAGAGCCAGCACGTTCCCGAGGGCCTGCGCATGCTCTCCGACGGCAACGGCGATTTCGCCCGCGCGCTCGGCCTGGAGATGGATGCCGCCGCCTTCGGCATGGGCCTGCGCAGCAAGCGCTTCGCGCTCTACGCCGAGGACGGCGTGGTCAAGCAGCTGTTCGTCGAGGCGCCGGGCGAATTCAAGGTGTCGTCGGCCGAGCACGTGCTCGGCGCGATCTGAGGTTTCTCCGGCCGACGGGTCTCCCGCCGGCCACTCAGGGGGCGACGTCGAAGGCCAGGCTGGCCCAGGCGCCGCCCTCGGCCAGGGCCGTCAACTGCTGGCGGCCAGCCTCGGGAAATTCGCGCCACAGCGGCTGGCCACCGCGGGTGCGCCCGACCAGGCGGCCGTTGAGCAGCCACTGCACCTCGCCCTCGGCGCCGACCGCGCGCAGGGCCAGCCGCGGCGGTTTTGCAGATCCGGGTGCGCGCAGCAGCAGCGCGCCATCGTTGACGCCCTCGATGCGCAGGGCCAGGGCGGCGCCGCGGCCGTCGTCGGCGCAGTCCGGCGCCAGCGGCGGCAGGCGCGCGGCGGCACGGTCGGCGGCTCCCAGCCAGGGCGAGGCCAGCGCCGGCCAGCGTGCGATGTGGCGCGGCTCGCGCTCATGCGCGGCCGAACAGTCGGCGGAAAGCCGGCGGCCGCTGGTCGCGTCCACTTCGATCCGCTCCAGGCCCGCGCTCCAGCTGCGGGCCTCGCGCTCGGGCAGCGTGGGCGGCACCGCGCCGTCGAGCACCCAGGCGTCCATCCGCCGCCGGCAGGCGTCCTCCGGCTGGTCTTCCAGCGCCGTTCCCAGCGGCCAGCACACCGTGCGCCCCGACACGCTCGCCGGCTGCGGCAGGCGCGCGCCGTCACCGGCGCGCTGCGGCAGGCTGTCGAAGACCTCGAACAGCAGCGGCAGCGCGGTCACCGCCCCGTACTGGCCCGGCAGCGGCGTGCCGTCGGGACGCCCCACCCACACCCCCACCGTGTAGCGCCGCGTGGTGCCCAGCGCCCAGGCGTCGCGATAGCCGTAGCTGGTGCCGGTCTTCCAGGCCACGCGCTGGCGGCGGCCGGTGTCGAAGGTGTCGGCGCGCTCGCCCGGGCGCGGATTGGCGGCCAGGATCTCGTGCACGACCCAGGCCGAACCCGGCGACAGCAGGCGGCGGTCGACCACTGGATCATCCGCCGCGTAGCGCACGCGACCCGCGATGCCGCCGCGCGACAGCGCCGCGTGGGCGCCGACCAGGTCTTCCAGGCGCGCGCCGGTGCCGCCCAGGATCAAAGTGAGGTTGGGCCGGGTGCCGCGCGGGAAGCGCAGGCCGATGCCGGCATGATCCAGGCGCGCCGCGAAGCGTGCCGGGCCGACCCGGTCCAGCAGGTCGACCGCGGGCACGTTGAGCGACAGGCGCAGCGCATCGGCCACCGACACCGGGCCGTTGAATGCCGCATCGAAGTTGCCCGGGCGGTAGCCACCGAAGGACTGCGGCGCATCCAGCAGCAGGCTCTGCGAATGCACCAGGCCATCATCGAGCGCCATGCCGTAGACAAAGGGCTTGAGCGTGGAGCCCGGCGAGCGCCAGGCGCGCACCATGTCTACGTGGCCCAGGCGCGCGGCGTCGCCGAAGGCCGCGGTGCCGAGGTAGGCGCGCGCCTCCATGCGCTCGTTGTCGACCACCAGCAGCGCGGCCGAGGTGCGTTCCGGCAGCTGGCTGACGTAGGCCGTCAGGCGCTCTTCAAGGGTGCGCTGCAGGGCGGCGTCGATGGTGGATTCGATGCGCTCGGCGTGCGGATCGCGCGCGCGCAGGCGTTGGGCGAGGAGCGCGGCCGACAGCGGCGGCTGCAGGGCGCGCGCGACCACGGGCTCGATCAGCGCGTCGTCGACGTCGGCGCGGCTCCAGCGGCCGCTCGCGACCATGCGTTCGAGCACCTTGTCGCGCGCGCGCCTCGCGGCCTCGGGCTCGCGGTCGGGGCGCAGGCGCGTCGGTGCCTGCGGCAGCACCGCCAGCAGCGCGGCCTCGGCGTGCGAAAGCCGCGCCGCCGGCTTGCCGAGGTAGGCCCAGCTCGCCGCCTCGACGCCCTCGATGGTGCCGCCGAAGGGCGCGCGCTCGAGGTAGAGCGTCAGGATTTCGTCCTTGGACAGGTGCGCCTCGAGCTGGATCGCGCGCAGCATCTGGCGCAGCTTCCCCGGCAAGGTGCGCGGATGCGGCTCGAGGATGCGCGCGACCTGCATGGTCAGGGTCGATCCGCCGGAGACGATGCGACCGCTCGTGGCCGCCTGCCGCGCGGCGCGCAGCAGGGCCACGGGGTTCACGCCGGGATGGCGGCGGAACCAACGGTCTTCGTAGGCCAGGAGGGCTTCGACGTAGAGCGGTGAGACCGAGGCCTCGGACGCCGGATAGCGCCACACGCCATCGGCATCGGCGAAGGCGCGCAGCGGGGTGCCGTCGCGGGCGGTGACCAGGGTGGCGTGGTCGCGGGCTTCCGGCAGGGGCGGCGGGAACACCAGGTCGAGCGCAAGCAGTGACAGCAGCAGCGCCACCGTGCTCCAGCGCAGGAGCGCCGGAGCACGCCGACGCAGCCACCCGTTGCGAGCGGCGCCGTCGGCCGGAAGTACGGTCGCGGCGCCGGCCGGTTCAGCGACGGGAGCGCCCCGGACCATCAGTGCGGTGTCCTCCACAAGCCAGCCGCGGAGGACGGCCGGCGGCAGCGGTCCGCCGGGACGTCAGCGCGGCCACCGCCGCTCCTGCTGGAATGGTCACGGCTGCACCACCGTCAGGCGCTCCGGCACCGCGCGGCCGACGCCGCGCAGCTCGGGACGGTACATGTCCTCGGCCAGCGGCGGCGGCACCGTGTACTCGCCAGGCGTCACCGCGCGCACCAGGTAGAACACGTCGGCCGCGCGGCCCGCGTCGAGCTTGATCGCGGCGACGTAGCGGTCGTCGCGGAATTCCTCGTGCAGCAGCTCGGCCGCGTTGCCGCGGTCGCTCAGGCGGATACCGCCGACCACCACGTCGGCCCAGGCCGAGGCATCACCGAGGTTCATGTTCTCGACCTCCAGCCCCGCCGGCAGCAGTTCGGTGAGCAGGGCGTCGGGCATGGCACGGTCGGCGGTCAGGGTGACCCGCGCCACCAGCGCCTCGCCCTCGCGCAGCGGGCGCGGCGTCCAGGCCTTGCCGTCGGTGGTGTACCAGCGGCGCTCGACGCGCAGCACGCTGTCGTCGGGCGCGGGCGCCGTGCGCGGGATGCCGGCCACGTCCATGCTCGCGTACAGCGGCGCCTCGCCCTGCGGCACCAGGCGGACGCCGGCCGCCATCGCCGCGTGGCCATAGCTGCGCGAGAAGCGGCGCATCGGCTCCAGCGTTTCCTGCACGCCGGCCTCGGTCAGGCTGCCGGTGAAGGTCTTGCCGGCGGTTCCGCCCAGCTCGCGGCCCAGACGCGCGATCGCTGCCTGTTCCTGCGTGCTCAGGTAGAACCAGCGCGCCTTGCGACGGGCGTCCAGCTCGGCGCCGACCCCGCGCAGCCCCGCCGTGCGCTGCGGCGTGGCCAGGTCATGCTTGCGCGCCAGGGCCTGCATCAGCGCGGCGTCGCGCAGCGGCGTGCCGTAGTCGCCCAGCCAGCCGGGGCGGTCGCCCTTCCAGGCGAAGGCTTCGTCCAGGGCCTTGTTGCCGCGCGTGGCGTCGCCCTGCAGCGACAGCGCAAGCCCAAGGTGGGCCAGGGGCATGGCGCTGCGCGCGGCGCCACGATCGTTGTCGTACAGCGCGCGCAGGGTGCCCAGCGGCGCGCGGTTCACGCGCGCCAGCACGTAGCCGGCATGGGCCTTGTAGGCCACGCGCAGGTGGCTGCGATTGTCGCGGCCGTAGAACTGCTGGCCGTCGGACAGCAGATCCTCGGACAGGCGCGACAGCGTCCGCTGCAGCATCGCCTCGGACACGTCGAAGCCGGCCTCGCGCGCGTCGAGCATGAACTCGGCGATGTACGGGGTGAGGGTCGGCTCGGTGCCGCCGCTGCCGCCCCACATGCTGAAGTGGCCCGAGCTGGCCTGCAGCGCGGCCAGCCTGCCCAGCGCGCCCTCCATGCGCCGCTGGCGGCTGTCGCCAGGCAGCGGCGTCATGCCCCAGGACGCTGCAGTCGGCGCGTCGAGCACCAGCGCCGCATAGCCCTTGCTGGCGGTCTGTTCCGCGCAGCCGTAGGGATAGCGCAGCGCGCCCTCGAGCGCGGCGGCGAAGGCGATCGGCGGCGTCGCGCTCAGGCCCAGGCGTGCGTTCACCGATCCCGGCAGCAGGCCCTCGGCCAGCGCCGGATCAAGCACCACCGGCGCCAGCGGATCGAGCACCTGGCTGCGCGAGCGCAGCACCTGCGGCCAGGGTGCGCGCACCGGCAGCTCGTAGCTGCGATCGACCGCAACGCCCGGGCCATCGACGCGCACGCGCACCTTGCCGACGTCGTGGCCATCCAGCGCGCGCAGCGGGAAGGACAGGGTCGAGCGGCCGTCGACGGCCAGCTTCGCCTCGCGCGTGCCCTCCTCCACCCGCAGCGGCCCGACGCCCTCCACGCGCACGCGGAAGTCGCCGGCCTTGCCGGTGAAGTTGGACAGGTCGAGCGTGACCGTGGCGCGGTCGCCCGGCGCCATCACCCGCGGCATGCTGGCCTCGGCCACCAGCGGCGCGCGCACCAGCAGTTCGCTGTCGCGGTTGCCATAGGCCTCGTCGCCGAACACCAGGGCGGACACGCGCAGGGTGCCGTTGAAATCGGGCAGCGTGAACTCGACCGTGGCATTGCCCTTCGCGTCGAGCTTCACCGGGCCCGAGAACAGGTCGACGGTCTGCACGCGCGCGGTCGGGCGCCGCGCCTGCGGCAGTGCTTCCAGACCCTGGTCGCCGCCGAAACGCAGGCGCGCGGTGCCGCCATCCAGGCTCTCGATCACCCGGCCATAGACGTCATAGGCGTCCACGCCCAGGCGCCGCTGCGCGAAGAAGTGGCGGTTGGCGTCGGGCACCGGATAGCGGGTGATGTTGAGGATGCCGACGTCCACCGCGGACACGGTCGCGTGCGCGGTCTTCCCGGCCAGCGCCGGCACGGCAAGCGTCACCCGCAGGGTCTCGTCGGGCTTCGCCTGCTTCGGCAGCGACAGGCCGACCGCCACGCGGCGGTCGCCGCGCGCCATCGGCACGTGGGCCACGCCGACCGCGCGCGCCGGGGTCACCTTGCTGGTGGCGCTGCCACCGCGGAACACCAGGGCGGTCACGTAGACGTCGTGGCGCTCCCAGTCTTCGGTCACCGGCACCTTGAACGTGCTGCCGGCGCGCGCGTCGATCGCCTGCACATGGAGCAGCCTGTCGCTTTCCACCAGCAGCAGGCCCTTGCCCGCGTGCGGCGGCGTGACCGTCACTTCCAGGGTGTCGCCGGCGCGGTAGCCGGTGCGGTCGAGCGCCAGCTTGACCTTGTCGGGGCGGGCGTCGAGGCCGCGGTTGTCGTCGTCCCAGCTCCAGCCGGCATTGAAGGGATAGCGGGTGACCAGGCCGGTGTCCGGATCGCGCACCTCCAGCCGGTAGCCGCCCCACTCCACCGGGAAATCGACGCGGGCGGCCGACGCCCCGGCGTCCAGGCTGCGGGTCTCGACCACCTCGAACCGGCTGGTGTGGCTGTAGCTCCAGCCGCCGTCCTCGTCGAAATTCCAATGGTAGTCACGGCGCTCGCGCACCAGCTTGAGCTCGAGCCCCGCCAGTGGCCGCGGCTTGCCGTCCGCATCCACGCGCAGGATCTCGAAGCCCGCCCGGGCGTTCGCGTCGCTGCCCTCCTTGTCGTCGAACAGCGGGCGCACGCCGACCAGGGCATCGGCCGGCCACAGCACGCGCTTCAGGCTGCGGTTGACGGTGCGGCCGCCGCTTTCGTACAGGCTGCCGGCCACCACCACCGACACCGGCGTGTCGCCGCGCACTTCGGCGGGCAGCGGCAGCGTCTGCGCGAGCTTGCCGGCGTCATCCAGCACGGTATCGACCACGTCCTTCGCTTCGCGCGGCAGCTGCACCGTCGGGTCGCCGAAGAACCAGCCCGGCAGCGACTCCAGCGGATGCTGCTCCACCGCCACCGCCAGGCGCGCGGTGAAGCGGTTGCCCGCGGCCGGCGCGCCGTAGAGGTAGGCACCGGTGACGTCCATACGCAGCTGGTCGCCCTTGGCCAGGCGCGCCTGCGGGCTTTCCAGCTCGAGCTTCATGCGCTCGGGCAGGAACTCCTCGATGCGCAGGTCCATGCCCTGGACCACGTCCTTGCTGGCCGGGTCGGTGCGGAACTCGACCTGCCAGCGGCCGGTCGGTGCTTCGGCCGGGATCTCCTTCTCGAAGCGGTAGTAGCCCTGCGCGCCCGCTTCCAGGCGCGATTCCACGAACACCTTGCCGTCGGGCTGCTTCAGGCGCGCGAACAGCGGCTGCGCCTTGCCGTCGGCCGCGGCCGGCACCGGCCTGCCGTCGGCGTCGCGCAGCAGGGCCGAGACCCGGACCGTCTCGCCCGGGCGATACAGGTCGCGTCCCGACCACGCGAAAACCTCGAACCAGGCCTGCCTGCGCCCCGCCACCGCGAACTCGGACAGGTCCAGCGCGGGCTGGTTGAACGGCAGCAGCGAGACATCGCTGCCGCGGGTGGCGACCAGCACCTGCGCAGCGTCCAGCCTGTGGTTGAGCACGGCATTGCCGTTGCCGTCGGTTTGGGCCTTGAACACCGGCGCGCCGTCCTTGCCCAGCACCTTCAGTTCGACCCCGCCCAGCGCCCCGCCGCCCTGCAGCGAGGCCGTGTGCACGAACAGCTGGTCGGCATAGGCGCGCACGTGCAGGCCGATGTCGCTGACGCTGAAGAACGCGGTGTCGTACATGCCGTCGAAGCTGCCGGCGCGTTTCATCGTGGCGAAGTACAGGCCCGGCTGCTGCAGCTCGGCGATGTCCTGCAGCGGCAGGTAGGTGACCGCACGCTCGTTGCGCTCGCCGCCGAGCACGAAGCGGTTCACGTAGACCGGTTCGGCCATGCGCGTGATGCTGCGGCTCTGGCGATAGTCGTTGTCCAGCTCCCAGCTGCTGCGGCGCCCGCCGCGCTGGTACTCGGTGAAGAAGCGCGGCAGATCGGATTCGCGCACGCGCAGGAACTCGACGTCGACTTCGGCCACGTTCACCGAGACCACCGGCAGCCCGCGCGACTCCCGCGCCGGCAGCACGCTGCCCTGGGAGGCGAAGCCCGCGGCGGGCTTCAGTTCGCCGGTGTAGACCTTCTGCTCGATGTCGCGGCCCAGGGTGCTGCCGTCGGCGGCGGTGAGCGCGGCGGAAATGCGCAGCGTGTACTCGCGGTCGGCCTCGGCGAAGGGGAAGCGCAGCACCTTCCCCTCGTCATCCAGGCTCCAGCTGCTGTCCTCGCCCACCGGCTCGGCGAAGGTCAGCAGCCGGTCGAAGTCCTGGGTGCCCACCAGCGGCTGCGAGAACTCGACCGCCACCGACAGCGAACCCTCACTCTGGTCGGGCCAGGCGCGGACCAGGCCGAAGCCTTCCACGGTCGCGCGTTCGGCGACGATGGCCTCGCCCCCGGGCGTCGGCAGCTGCCCGCCCTCGTTGCGCTTGCAGCCCGCCAGCAGCGCGGCCACGAGCATGACGCCCACGGCAAGCAGCCGCAGCCCGATCGATCGGTCGATTCCCTTCATTGCCGGTGCCCCTCAGGAGTAGCCGGCAGTATAGGAGCGCCGGCAGCCTGGACGACAACGCGCGACGACGCGGAACGGGGTCGGCGGATGCCGCGCCGTTTCGCGGTGGCAGGCCTGCGGGTGCGAACCGGCCGGCGTCAATGGACGCCGGCCGCATGCCGGGCTCAGTCGGTCGTGGCTTCGCCCGGAGCGGCGTCGCCATTGGCGGCGGAGTCCGCGCCATCGTCCTGGCCTTCGCCCTCGTCACCGTTGCCGATCGAACCGTCGACGCGCTCGATCGCCTGCAGTCGCTCGCCTTCGCCCAGCCGGATCAGGGTCACGCCCTGGGTGTTGCGGCTCACCACCGAGACCTCGGCGGCGCGGGTCCGCACCAGGGTGCCGCCGTCGGAGATCAGCAGCACCTCGTCCTCGCGGCTGAGCAGCACTGCGGCCACCAGGGCGCCGTTGCGCTCGGTGGTCTGGATGCCGATCACGCCCTGGGTGCCGCGGCCCTTGCGCGGGTACTCCGCCAGGCGCGTGCGCTTGCCGTAGCCGTTGGCGGTGGCGGTCAGGACGTAGGCGTCCGGTTCGCCGTCGCGTTCGCCCTGCTCGACGCCCTCGGCGGACGCGGGCATGGCCTCGTCGTCGCCCTCGAACTCCTCGGCGCTGGCGGCGGGTTCGGCCACGATCAGGCTGACCACCGATTCGCCGCTGGCCAGGCGGATGCCGCGCACGCCGGTCGCCGTGCGGCCCATGGCGCGCACCGCCGACTCGTCGAAGCGCACGGCCTTGCCGTTGCTGGCGAAGAGCATGATGTCGCGGCTGCCGTCGGTCAGCTCGGCGCCGACCAGGGCATCGCCCTCTTCCAGGTTGATCGCGATCTTGCCGCGCGCCAGGCGATAGGCGAATTCGGTCAGCGGGGTTTTCTTGACCGTGCCGCGGCGGGTGGCGAAGAACACGTACTGGTCCTCGCGGTACTCGCGCACCGGTTGCACGGCCTGGACCTTCTCGCCCTCCTCCAGCGGCATCCAGTTCACCAGCGGGCGGCCGCGCGCGTTGGCGCCGGCTTCGGGCAACTGGTGCACCGGCAGCCAGAACACGCGGCCACGACTGGTGAAGGCCAGCAGCGTGTCGTGCGTATTGACCAGCCACAGGTGCGCGATGAAGTCCTCGTCGCGGGTGGCGGCGGCATTACGCCCGCGGCCGCCGCGCTTCTGCGCGCGGTAGGCGCTGACCGGCTGGCGCTTGGCGTAGCCGGCCTGGGACACGGTCACCACCACGTCCTCGGGCTCGATCAGGTCGAGGATGTCGAGGTCTTCCTCGCTGGCCCGGATCTCGCTGCGGCGCGCGTCGCCGAACTCGTCCTTTACGTTGCGCAGCTCGGTGCGGATCACCTCCAGCAGCACTTCGGGATCCTCCAGGATCTCGATCAGGCCGCGGATGGTGTCCAGCAGCAGCTTGTATTCCTCGGTCAGCTTCTCCTGCTCCAGGCCAGTCAGGCGGTGCAGGCGCATTTCCAGGATCTGCTGGGCCTGGACTTCGGTGAGCTGGTAGCCGTCGGCGAGCAGGCCGACGCCCGCGGGCAGGTCTTCGGGGCGCGAGGCCTCGGCGCCGGCCGCGCCCAGCAGCGCGCCGACCAGGCCCGGCTGCCAGGTGCGCGCGAGCATGCGCTCCTTGGCTTCCTGCGGGTTCTCGGAGGTCTTGATCAGCTCGATCATCTCGTCGATGTTGGCGAGAGCGACCGTCAGGCCTTCCAGGATGTGGGCGCGGTTGCGCGCCTTGCGCAGCTCGAAGATCGTCCTGCGCGTGACCACCTCGCGGCGGTGGCGCACGAAGGCTTCCAGGAAGTCCTTGAGGTTCAGCAGCTTCGGGCGGCCGTCGACCAGGGCCACCATGTTGATGCCGAACACCGACTCCATCTGGGTCTGCTGGTAGAGGTTGTTCAGCACCACCTCGGCGGAGTCGCCGCGCTTGACCTCGATGTAGATGCGCATGCCGTCCTTGTCGGACTCGTCGCGCAGCTCGCTGATGCCCTCGAGCTTCTTCTCCTTCACCAGCTCGGCGATCTTCTCGATCATCCGCGCCTTGTTCACCTGGTAGGGGATCTCGGTGACGATGATCGACTCGCGGCCGTTGTCCGCGATCTCGATGTCGGCCTTCGCGCGCATGCGCACGCGGCCGCGGCCGGTGCGGTAGCCGAGGTGGATGCCGCCGACGCCGTTGATGATGCCGCCGGTGGGGAAATCCGGGCCCGGGATGTATTCCATCAGGCCATCGATGTCGATGTCGGGGTTGTCGATCAGCGCGATCAGCGCATCGACCACCTCGCCCAGGTTGTGCGGCGGGATGTTGGTGGCCATGCCGACCGCGATGCCGGCGGAACCATTGACCAGCAGGTTCGGGAACCGGGTCGGCATGACCGTCGGCTCCAGTTCCTTCTCGTCGTAATTGGGCTGGAAATCGACGGTTTCCTTGTCGATGTCGGCCATCAGCTCGTGGCTGAGGCGCGACATGCGCGCCTCGGTGTAACGCATGGCCGCCGCGGAGTCGCCGTCGATGGAGCCGAAGTTGCCCTGGCCGTCGACCAGCATGTAGCGCAGCGAGAACGGCTGCGCCATGCGGACCAGCGTGTCGTACACCGACTGGTCGCCGTGCGGATGGTACTTACCGATCACGTCACCGACGATGCGCGCCGACTTGTAATAGGGCTTGTTGCTGTGCGCGCCGAGCTCGTTCATCGCGAACAGGACGCGACGGTGCACCGGCTTGAGTCCGTCGCGGACGTCGGGGAGCGCGCGCCCCACGATCACGCTCATGGCGTAATCGAGGTAGCTGCGGCGCATCTCGTCCTCGAGGTTGACCGGGATGATTTCCTTGGCGAGCTCGGCCATTGCGACCCTTTCGAAGTGGTTCGGGACACTGCTCCGGCACGCTGCGCGCGCACCTCGGCAGAACCCGGGGATTCTATCACAAACAGCCGTTGATTTCCCGCCCGTTTCCGCAGGAAATCAATGGTTTGCGCGATGTCGGAACCTCGAACAAACGGGCCGCGCGGGGCCAGCACGCGCAGCCATGGCCAGCGGCCGGTCACCAGCGGATCCATGACGCCTGCCGCTACGAATCCGCAGCCGCCTCCAGCACAATCGAGCCATCCCCGACCTCACGGAGCCACCGCATGTCCTGGAGCACGCTTGCCCTGCGCCTGGCCATCGCCATGGCCGCCCTCTTCGGCATCTGGCGCGGCACCCTCCTGCTCTTCGGCGCCGCCCACAACCCGGCGACGCACCTCCTGCAGGGCGCCCTCATCTCCGCCGCGGTGCTTGCCGTGGTCGCACTGCTGCTCCGCTGCGACCGGCTGCGCTGGAGCGACGCCGGGCACCACGCCTTCGTCGCCAACCTCCGCGCCTTCCTCCTCGGCGCAACGCTCTGGTTGCTGCCGGCGCTGGCCGGTGCCGCGGTCTGCGTCCTGCTGGGATGGAGTTCGATCAGCCTGCTTTCATCGCCCGGCGCGATGCTGACGGCGATCCCGCCGCTGGTGCTCGGGGTATTCCTGCTCGAGGCCTTTCCGGAAGAGCTGGCGCTGCGCGGCTATGTGCAGGGCCTGGTCGCGCGCCGGGCCGCGCAGTGGATCGCCCTGCTGCTGCAGGCGGCGCTGTTCACCGGCTTCGCGTGGACCGTCGGAGCGCTCGACTCCGCGCAGCAGTGGATGTTCATCCCCTGCCTCGGGCTGATCCTGGGCTACGTACGCGCACTGACCGGCAATGTCTGGGCCTGCATGGGCGTGCACACGGCCTGGATGACGACGGCCCAGCTGCTGTCGGCGCACCTGGCGGTGGACGGCCTGCAGGCACTGCAATTCCTGGCCTTCGCGCTGCTGCCCTCGGCCACGATCGGCGCAATGCTCGGCGTGCTGCATCCGGACTTCAGATGGCAGCGGGCGGCGCTGGCCTGAACCGCGATCTCAGCCGCCGAACAGCACCCGCATCGACGCGGCATCCGGATGCTCGACGATGCCCTTCTCGGTCACGATCGCGTCGATCAGTCCCGCCGGCGTGACATCGAACACCGGGTTCCAGGCCTGCACGCCCTCGGCCACCGTGCGGCTGCCGCCACTGGCCAGCAGCTCGGCGGGATCGCGCTCCTCGATCTCGATCAGCTCGCCCGAGGCGGTGCCCATGTCGACCGTCGACGACGGCGCCACGACCATGAACCTCACACCGTGGTGGCGCGCGGCGATGGCCAGCTGGTAGGTGCCGATCTTGTTGGCCACGTCGCCGTTGGCGCAGATGCGGTCGGCGCCGACCACCACCCACTGGACCTTGCCGCCCTTCATCAGGTGCGAGGCGGCAGCGTCGGCGATCAGGGTGGTGTCGATGCCGTCTTCCTGCAGCTCCCACACGGTGAGCCGGGCGCCCTGGTTCCAGGGCCGGGTCTCGCCGGCGTAGACGCGGTCGACGCGGCCCTGCGCCACGCCCGCGCGGATCACACCCAGCGCGGTGCCGAAGCCGGCGGTGGCCAGCGAGCCGGTATTGCAGTGGGTCAGCACGCCGCTGCCCGCTTCGATCAGCGAAGCGCCGAGCACGCCCATGGCGTGGTTGGCGGCAAGATCCTCGGTTTCGATCGCGCGCGCCTCGGCCTCGAGCGCGGCGCGCCAGTCGCTGCCCTCGCCCGCCTGCGCACGCAGCAGCGCCGCACGCATCCGTGCCAGCGCCCAGGCCAGGTTCACGGCGGTGGGGCGCGCGGCGTTGAGGCGCTGCAGCGCCGGCTCGATCAGTCCGGCGGCCTGCGCCGCATCCTCGGCATCGATGTCACGCGCGGCCAGCACCGCACCCCAGGCCGCGGCGATGCCGATGGCCGGGGCGCCACGCACCGCGAGCGCGTGGATCGCCCCGGCGACGGCGTCGCTGTCGCTGCAGGTGACGTACTCGGTGGCGAAGGGCAGCTTGCGCTGGTCCAGCAGTTCGAGCGCGTCGCCTGTCCAGCGGATGGGGCGGACGCGGTCGTAGCGGGCGTAGTCGATGGTGTCGGTCATGCGTCGATTCCAGGCAGGGCGGGATGGGGGTCCATGCGGGAGGCTGCCGGCGCCTGCGATGGGTTCAGGCGCGGTCGAAGTCGTAGGCGAGCACATCGGCGATCGCGCCGGTGCCGAGCATCGCCATCAGCAGGCGGTCGATGCCGAGCGCGACCCCGGCACAATCCGGCATGCCGGCGGCGAGCGCGTCCAGCAGCGCTTCGTCGATCGGAGGCAGGACGCTGGCACGCCCGCGGCGCAGCGCGTGGTCGCGCTGGAAGCGAGCGCGCTGCTCGGCGGCATCGGTCAGCTCGTGGTAGCCGTTGGCCAGCTCCAGCGGACCGAGGTAGAGCTCGAAGCGCTCGGCCACGTCGATGTCGCCGCGGCGCGCCAGCTTCGCCAGTGCGCACTGGGTGGCGGGATAGTCGCGCATCGCCAGCAGCTGGTCCGGCGGGAAGGCCGGCTGGATGCGGTGGGTCATCAGCAGGTCCAGCCAGTCGTCGCGGGTCAGGCCTTCGGGATCGATGTCTCCGGCGAAGGCGGCCTGCAGCTCGGCGATGGGCGCGGTGTGCGGATCGAGGCCCAGGGCCTCGCGGTAGACCTCGCGGTAGCTGGCCTTGCGCAGCGTCGCGTCGCGGCCGACCATGGCCAGCGCGGCACGCACCAGCTCCGCGGTCTCGTCGACCAGCGGTTCCAGCGTCCAATCGACGCGGTACCACTCGAGCATGGTGAATTCGGGGTTGTGGCGGCCGCCGGCCTCGCCGTCGCGGAAGACGCGACCCAGTTCATAGCAGTCGCCGATGCCTTCGGCGAGCAGGCGCTTCATCGGGTACTCGGCCGAGGTGCGCAGCCAGCGCGTGCGCGGCGCGCCCTCGCAGCGGCCGCCGAACTCGACCGTGAAGGAGGCGATGTTGGGCTCGGTGTTGCCGGCGCGCGACATCACCGGAGTCTCGACCTCGAGCACGCCGCGGGCGTCGAAGAAGTCGCGCACCAGGCGGTTGAGGCGCGCGCGGAGCCGCAGCGCCGCCAAGCGGCCAGCAGCCTGGCCCCTGGCGCCCTGTCCCGCGCCTTCGCGCGCGGCGGTCACGACTGCGCCTCGAGAAAAGCCAGCAGCCGCGCCTCGTCCCAGACTTCGATGCCGAGTTCGGTGGCCTTCGCGAGCTTGGAGCCGGCCTCGGCACCTGCGACCAGGAAGCCGGTCTTCTTCGACACGCTGCCGGAGACCTTGGCGCCCAGGGCTTCGAGCTTCGCCTTCGCCTCGTCGCGGCCCATCGATTCCAGGGTGCCGGTGATGACCACGGTGACGCCGTCGAGCGGCCCCGCGGCGGCCTCGCCTTCGGGCAGCGCGGCCAGCAGTTCGGCCTGCATCGTCGCAGCGGCCAGCAGCAGGCGCGCGTTGGCGTCGTCCGACAGCCATCCGGCGATCGACGCGGCAGCTTCGTCCGGCAGCCCCGCGATCACGAAGTTGTGGGGCTCCTGGTCGAGCAGGGTCGCGGCGTCGGGAAAGGCGTCCGCCAGCTGCTTCGCGCGCAGCGGCGTCAGCTTCGGGATGCCGAGGTCGGCCAGCAACTGCGCCAGCGTCAGTCCTTCCCGGAGCTTCGGCGACGGCGGATGCGCATCGGTGATGCGCACGCCTGCAGCCAGCAGCGCGTCGATCACCGCCTGGTTGCCCGGCTGGTCGAGGAAGTGGCCCAGCGCCCGCGCCACCTCGTCGCCGATGTCGGGCACGCGCTTGAACAGCGGCCAGGGCGCGCGACGGATGCGGTCGAGGTCGCCGAACCACGCCGCCAGCGCCTTGGCCGTGCTTTCGCCCACGTGCTCGATGCCGAGCGCGAACAGGAAGCGCTCGAGCGTGGCCTCGCGGCTGCGCTCGATCGCCGCCACCAGGTTCTCCGCCCATTTCGTCGCGACCTTGCCGGCCTTGACCGTTTCCGGCGTAGTGCCGTCGCGTTCGTCGGCGCGGCGCTTCATCTCGACGAAGTCGTCCACGCCCAGCCGGTACAGGTCGGCGATGCTCTGCACCTGGCCGAAATCGACCAGGGCCTGGATCAGGCGCTCGCCCAGGCCCTCGATGTCCATGGCGCGGCGCGAGGCGAAGTGGAACAGGCCCTGCACGCGCTGCGCCGGGCAGACCAGTTCGCCGCTGCAGCGCGCCACCACCTCGCCGGCCTCGCGCACGATCTCGGAGCCGCAGGCCGGGCAGCGCTCCGGCATCCGCCACGGCGTGGTGCCTTCGGGGCGGCGTTCGGGGATCACCCGCACCACCTCCGGGATCACGTCGCCGGCGCGGCGCACGATGACCGAGTCCCCCACGCGCACGTCCAGACGCGCGACCTGGTCGGCGTTGTGCAGGGTGGCGCGGGTGACGGTCACGCCGCCCACGTGCACCGGCTGCATCAGCACCCACGGGGTCACGGCACCGGTGCGGCCGACGTTGACCTCGATCGACTCGACGACCGTGGCCTCTTCCTGCGCCGGGAACTTGTGCGCGATCGCCCAGCGCGGCGCGCGCGAGACGAAGCCGAGGTCGGCCTGCAGCTCGTGGCTGTCGAGCTTGTAGACCACGCCGTCGATGTCGTAGGGCAGCGCGTCGCGGGCGGCGCCGATGCGGCGGTAGTAATCGAGCACGCCGTCGAGGCCGGTCGCGCATTCCACCAGCGGCGACACCGGCAGGCCCAGGCTGCGCAGCCAGGCCAGCGCCTCGGAATGCGTCGCGGGCAGGCGCGCGCCCACGACTTCGCCCAGCGAATAGGCGAAGAAGGCCAGCGGCCGCTTCGCGGTGACCGCGGGATCGAGCTGGCGCAGCGAGCCGGCCGCGCCGTTGCGCGGGTTGGCCATGGGCTTGGCGCCGTGCGCCAGCGCCCAGGCGTTGTACGCCTCGAAGCCCGCGCGCGGCATGTAGACCTCGCCGCGGACCTCGAGCACCGCGGGCACGCCGGCGCCGTCGGGGTCGCGCAGGCGCAGCGGGATCGCCTTCACCGTGCGCAGGTTGGCGGTGACGTCTTCGCCGGTGGCGCCGTCGCCGCGGGTCGCGCCGCGCACGAACAGGCCGTCCTCGTAGCGCAGGCTGATCGCCAGGCCGTCGAACTTGGGCTCGACCGAGAACACCGGCGCGTCCTCGCCGGTCTCGCGCACGATGCGGGCGACGAACTCGGCGACCTCTTCGTCGCTGAAGGCGTTGCCCAGCGACAGCATCGGCACCGCGTGCTGCACGGCGGCGAACTTGCCCGAGGGCGCGTCGCCCACGCGCAGCGTCGGCGAATCCGGGGTCAACAGGGACGGATCGGCGGCTTCCAGCGCCGCGAGCTCGCGCAGCAGCCGGTCGTACTCGGCGTCCGGGATCGCCGGCTCGTCGAGCACGTGGTAGCGGTGGTTGGCGTCGTCGATCAGGCGGCGCAGTTCGGCGGCGCGCTGCGGGGCGGTCTGGGGCATCGGTGGATTGTAGGGCCAGCTCCCGCGGGAGCTGGCTTACCAGCTCGGGCTGCGGGTGATCGGTACGTCGCGCTCGCGGTCGTAGGTGCGCAGCTCTTCGCGCAGGTGGGCGATGCGCTGGCGGCCGAGCGCATTGCGGTGCTCGTCGAGCAGCACGCCCTCGAGCAGGTCGGCCATGCGCTCGGCGGTGGGCAGCATCGCGTCCCAGGCCTCGAGCGCCGGCACCGGCGCCGGCAGGGTCAGGAAGAAGGCGATCGCCGGGGTTTCCAGCGACTGGATTTCGGCCATGTCGAAGCTGCCCGGCTTGCGGATGTTGGCCACGCTGAACACCGGGCCGCGCTCGGGATGGCCGTTGACCAGGCGGTGGAATACGTTGAGGTGGCCGTAGGTCAGGCCGGCCTTCTCGGCGGCGACCACGATGTCGGGGCCGCGCAGCACGTTGCCGGCGCGCGCGGCGATGTACAGGGTCACGATCTTGTCGAACTCGTCGCTGACGCGCTGCCCGTACTGGCTGACGGTGGCGCCGGCGGTGCCGCCCACGGCGCCGTCGAGCAGCTCCATCTCCGCCTGCACGGCCTCTTCGCCGGCAGACTCACCGCCCTCGCCTTCGCCCAGTTCGCGCTCGAGCTGCGCGCCCAGGGTGGGCTCCATGCGCTCCTCGCGCGCGGGCGACGCCGACTTCGCCGGCACGCGGCGGCCCTGCGGGCTGCGCGGGCGGGTGCCGAAATACCAGATGGCCGCGAACAGCAGCGCGCCCACGACCAGGATTCCGATCCGCAGCAGCCAGGTGTCGCTCATCGTGCTCTCCGTCTGAAAGGGTTCGCAGGGTTCAGGCGGCGCCGGCCAGGCGCGCGGCTTCCGCAAGGTCGACCGACACCAGCCGGCTCACGCCGGGCTCGCGCATGGTAACGCCCGAAAGCTGCTTCGCGGCCTCCATCGTCGCCTTGTTGTGGGTGACGAACAGGAACTGCACCTTCTCGCTCATCTCGGTGACCATCGCGCTGAAGCGGCCGACGTTGGCCTCGTCCAGCGGCGCGTCGACCTCGTCGAGCAGGCAGAACGGCGCGGGATTGAGCTGGAAGATCGCGAACACCAGCGCCACCGCGGTCATCGCCTTCTCGCCGCCCGACAGCAGCGAGATGTTGGACACGCGCTTGCCCGGCGGGCGCGCCATGATCGCGACGCCGGTGTCGAGCAGGTCCTCGCCGGTGAGCTCCAGGTAGGCGTGGCCGCCGCCGAACAGGCGCGGATAGATCTCCTGCACGCCGGAGTTGACCCGGTCGAAGGTGTCCTTGAAGCGGCCGCGGGTCTCGCGGTCGATCTTGCGGATGGCGTCTTCCAGGGTCTCCAACGCGGCGTTGAGGTCGGCGTCCTGGCTGTCCAGGTACTCCTTGCGCTGCGCGGCCTCGGCATGTTCCTGGATCGCGGCCAGGTTGACCGGCTCCAGCCGGCGCAGCTTGGCGTCGAAGTCGGTGACCATGCGGCCCCAGGCCTCGGCGTTCGCGTCCTCCGCCAGGCCGGCGACGACCTCGTCCAGCACGAAGCCGGCCTCGGTGATGCCCGTGGTGAGCTGCTCGGCATGGATCGCCAGCGCCTGCTGATCGAGGCGGCGCTGGGCGATGGCCTCGCGCTGGGCCAGCGCCTGCTCGTCGCGCTGGTGGCGCACCTGCTCGTGCTCGCGCAGGCCGGCGTCGACGCCGTCGAGCGCGCTGCGCGCCTGCGCCAGCACCTGTTCGGCGCGCACGCGTTCGGCGAGCGCGGCCTGGCGCTGTTCTTCCAGCGCGTCCACCGGGCTGTCGCCCGAGGCCAGCTGGGTGCTGATCTCGCCCAGGCGGCTGTCGAGCTGGCCGCGCTGGCTGCCCATGCGCTGCAGGGCCTGGCGCAGGGCGGTGGCCTGGGTGCGCTGGGTCTCCAGCTGCAGCGCCAGCGCGTGCGCCTGCTCGCGCGATTCGCGGGCGGCGGCGCGGGCCTCGTCGCGCGCCGTGGCGAAGCGCGCGCGCTCGGCTTCCAGCGCCCGGCGCGACTCCTCCAGCTCGGCCATGCGCGCCACGGCCTCCTCCAGCCGGCCGCGCGACTCGCGCGCCTGCTCGCCGCTGCCGGTGATGGATTCGCGCAACTGCGCGAGCTCGGCGTCGATGCGTTCGATGCGGTTGCGGGCGGCATCCAGGCGGCCCTGCTGGCCCTGCAGGCGGCCGGCCAACTCCGACACGCTGCGGTGGGCGTGGTAGAGCTGGCGCTGCGCGTCCTCGCGCGCCTGCTCGGCCGCCAGCAGGCGCTCGCGGCCGTTGGCCAGCGCTTCTTCCAGTTCACCCTCGCGCGCCTGCAGCTGCTCGATCCACTCGCGCAGGCCCTGGATCTCGCGCTCGCGCAGCAGCGCGCCCTGGCGCGCGGCACCGGAGCGCAGCACCCGCAGCCAGCCGGCGCCCAGGCGCTCGCCGTCGCGGGTGATGACGGAATCGCCGGGCGCGAGCCGCGCCTGCAGTTCGCGCGCCTCGGCCAGGGAGTCGGCCACGTGCAGGCGCGACAGCAGGCGGCGGATCGCCAGCGGACCGCGCACGCGCTCGGCCAGCGAGGTCGGTGCGAAACCGGCCTCGCCGCGCTCGGACGACACCAGCGCGATGCGCCCCTCGCCGAGATCGGCCAGCGCCTCCACCAGCGTCTCCGGGCTGTCGACCAGCACGCCTTCGATCATCTGCCCGAGCGCGCCCTCGACCGCGTTCTCCCAGCCGGCCTCGACCTCCAGCGCCTCGCCGACGCGGGTCGCCGAATCCAGGCCGCGCTGGCGCAGCCAGGCCATCGCCGCGCCCTGCTCCTGGCCGAGCGCCGCGTGCTGCAGCGTCTCCAGCGAGGACAGGCGGCCGCGGGCCTCCTGCGCCTGCTTGCGGACGTCGGAGATCTCCTGCTGCGCGGCGCGCTGCTGGTCCTGCAGGTCGAGCGCGGCCTGCTTGCGCGCCTCCAGGCCTTCGTTGAGCCCGTCCAGCGCCAGCTTCTGCGTCTCGTGCTCCTCGGCGACGCCGGCGAAGGCCTCGGACAGCGCCTCCAGGTCCAGTCCCGAGCGCTCGGCCCCCAGCGCCTCGCGGCGACGGTCGGCTTCCAGCGACTGGCGGTCGAGGTAATCCACGCGGGTGCGCTCGACGTCGGCCGCGCGCGCGGCTTCGCCGGCCTCGCGGCTGTGCGCGTCCCAGCGCTCCTGCCAGTCGGCCAGCGCGGCCTCGGCCTCGCGCAGCGCGTCCTGGCGGGTCTCGTCGCTTTCGCGCAGGGCCTCCAGCGCGGGCTCGGCCTCGCCGATCGACTCCTCCAGGATCGCCAGCCGCTCCTCGTCGCTGCCGATGTCGCGGGCGAGTTCGGCGATGGCCTCCTCGGCCTCCTCGCGGGCACGCAGCAGGCGCTGCGAGAGCTCGCGCTGGTGGGCGATCTGCTGCTCGATGCGGGCCAGGGTGCCGCCGACCTCGTAGCCGGCGGCCTGGGCGCGGCTGAGCGCGTCCATGGCTTCCTCGCGCTTCACCCGGCCCTCTTCCAGGGCACGCTCGGCCTCGCGCTGCTCGGCGATCAGCTGCTGCAGGCGGGTTTCTTCCTGCGCAAGCCCCTCGCGCAGCCGCGACAGCTTCGTATCCAGTGCGCGGTACTCCAGCGCCTTCCACTCGGCGTCGCGCACCCGGCGCTCTTCCTGGATGGCGGTGTACTGCTCGGCCTGACGCGCCTGGCGCGCGAGGTGGGTGAGCTGCTTGCCGACCTCCTCGCGCAGGTCGTTGAGGCGGTCCAGGTTCTCGCGGGTGTGGCGGATGCGGGTCTCGGTTTCCTTGCGGCGCTCCTTGTACTTGGAGATGCCGGCGGCCTCCTCCAGGTACACGCGCAGCTCCTCGGGCCGCGCTTCGATGATCTGGCTGATCATGCCCTGCTCGATGATCGAGTAGCTGCGCGGCCCCAGGCCGGTGCCCAGGAACAGGTCGGTGATGTCGCGGCGGCGGCACTTGGCGCCGTTGAGGTAGTAGCTGCTCTGGCCGTCGCGCGAGACCAGGCGCTTGACCGAGATCTCGTTGAAGGCCGCGAACTCGCCGCTGACGGTGTGGTCGCTGTTGTCGAAGATCAGCTCCACCGTCGCCTGCGACACCGGCTTGCGCGCAGTCGAGCCGGAGAAGATCACGTCGGTCAGCGAATCGCCGCGCAGGCGGCTGGCCGAGCTCTCGCCCATCACCCAGCGCACGGCGTCGATGATGTTCGACTTGCCGCAGCCGTTGGGGCCGACCACGCCGGTCATGTTGGTCGGCAGGTGCAGGGTGGTCGGGTCGACGAAGGACTTGAATCCGGAGAGCTTGATCGTGGACAGGCGCATGCGGCGGTCGGTGGCCTCGGCGGCGCACGGGCGGGCCGTGGCGGCGGTCGGTGAACGGAGGATTGCAGCGGGAATGCGGCCCGGAGGCCGCAATCGCCGCAGTATAGCGGCACCCGGCGGGGCCGGATGCCGCCCTCCGCGTCCCTAGAACACCGCGTGCAGGCTGACCCCGCTGAAGTCTTCCAGGCCGGTGGCGCGGATGTAGTGCAGGCCCGGCTCGGGGCTCTGGATGCGCAGGCCCCGCCCGTCCGCCGAGCCGTCCGCGACGCCGTCCTCCGGCACCGCCTGGTACCGCGATTCCAGGCGCAGCTGGCCGCTGCCCCCGGCCGTGAGCACCGTCAGGTTGCGCACGCCGGCCGGCACCCGGACCGCGAACAGGAACGCGTCGCCCTCGTCGCCGGACAGGCCGGTGACCGCCTCCCGGGAGCGCAGCAGGCGCGCATCCGGGCCGAGCACGTGCACGCCGGTGGTCCCGCCCAGGGCCAGCAGGCGCTGCTCCTCGGTGGCCAGCAGGCGCTGCGGCGCGGTGCCGCCCAGCGGCGTCAGCCTGCGCAGCACGGGGCTGGTGGGATCGCTGACATCGAGCTCGTGCAGGCCCGCGGAATCCGCGAACCAGGCCAGTTCGCCCGACTGGGCCACGCGGGTGTAGTCGCCGCCGTCGCCCGCGGTGGCGTAGTGGCCGATCACCTCCGGCGCCCCCGGTTCGGCGATGTCGATGATGCGCACGCCGTCCTTGCAGGCCAGGTAGGCCAGCGCCATGGCGTCGTCCACGGCCAGGTCGAAGCCCGAACCGCAGCCGTCGTCGACATGGGCCAGCCGCTGCGGCGCGCCGTTGCCCGATACGTCGTAGACCACCATGCCACCGCGGTCCGGGGCATTCGTCGTGGCGCCGTGCGCCAGGTACAGGTAGCCGCCGCCGGCATGCAGGCGGTAGGGCCGGTTGGCAAGCGTGATCTGCGCGCCCATGACCGGGGCCGCGGGGTTGCTGATGTCCACCGTGGCCAGGCCGCCGCCGTTGGTCCAGCGGCCCACCCAGGCGCGCTGGCCGTCCACGGCGATGGTCGAGGCGAACTTGTACTCCAGCTGGCCGACCTCCTTCGGCCCGCCCTGGGCCGCCAGGTCCACGGCCACCAGGCCGTAGCCCCAGGCCGCCAGCCAGGCGGTGTCGCCGGACAGCGCCATGCCTTCGAAGCTGCGGGCCTCCAGCAGCTTCGGCAGGTCGGCCTCCACCCGCGCCAGCGGGGCCAGCGAATCGGGATCGTTGACCGTCAGGCCGTAGTTCGCCTGCAGCAGCACCGGCATGCCGTCGTGGATCGCCGCATCCACGGCGTAGGTGCCGCCGGGGAGCCAGCCGGTCGCGACCAGCTGCGGATCGTCGGGCCGGCTGACATCGAGCGCGTGCATCAGGTCGGTGCGGGTCTGCAGCAGCAGACCCTGCCCGTCCAGCGGCACCGCGTGCCGCCCGCCGAAGCCGTCGATCTTCGACTGCCCCACCGCCGCGGGCGCATCGGGATCGGCCACGTTCCAGATGCCCATGCCGGCGCCGTGGCCGAAGCTGTACACATGGTCGCCCAGGCGGGCGCCGGAACTCGCCGGCGGAATCTGGATCACGCCGCGCGTGGCCATGCCGGCGGCCACGTCGAAGACCGTCAGGTCGTTGCCGATGCCGATCGAGGTTTCGGGACCGCTGATGATGCGGAAGGTGTCGAGGCCGTTCAGGCTGCGGCTGGACAGCAGCGCGGGGGCCCCGGGCTCGGACACGTCATAAAGGGCGTAGACGCTGTTGCCCATGAAGTTCCGGCCCCGTGCATGGAGGGTGTCGCCGTGGACCGACAGGTCGTTGAACAGCGCCGGCAGGCTCGCGATGCCGCTGGAGGTGAACGCCGGCGCCTCCGGATCGTCGAGGCTGCCCACCAGCAGGCCATGGCCGTCGTCGAACAGGTAGAGGTGGCCGTTGGCCGCGGTCAGGCCGAGGGCGCGCAGGGTGCGGTCGCTTTCGATGTAGTCCCCGTCGCTGACCAGGCGCGGTGCCCTGGGATCGGCCAGCGACCAGGTGGCGATGCCGCTGCGGCCGTTGTAGGCGCGCCAGCTGGCATAGAGGTGGTCGCCCACGCGCACGAGGCCGTTGATGGGGCCGCCGACGGCGTCGGAGGTCTCCAGCCGCAGCGGGCGTTCGGGCCGGGCGTAGTCCCACGTGGCGATGACCCGCCCGGTCGGGACATAGGCGAGCGCGCCGGAGACCACGGGCGCGGCGACCACTTCGCCGCCCCGCAGCAGGTTCAGCGTGAGTGGTTCGGCGGCCTGGGCGCCCGCGCCCAGGCCGCAGGCGAGCGCCGCTGCAAGGGCACCACGGAAAAGCAGGTTCGACTTCACGTACGGATCCTCGTCTTGCTGGGGTGTGTTCCCCGACCTTCGGATCCGCTCTGTCCCCGCGACACTCCAGATGCATGACTGTTGCATGACGATCACGCTTGCAATCAATCACTTGCGTCGGATTCGTGATCGCCGTCGGCCGCGGCGGCCACCCGCGCCTGCAGCCCGGCCAGGGCCGGGACCGCGGGCGACCAGACGGCCACGCGCCCGGCCAGGGCGGCCGCCTCCGCTTGCCGCCCCTCCCGCAGCAACCAGTCGGCATACGCCAGCACCACCTCGGCGATATCCGCCGGAACGCCTTCGCGCTCGGCCAGCGACAGCGCATCGGCGAAGGCGGCGTCGACCTCGGCGGCCGGGCGCCCGGCCTGGCGCAGGCGCAGCGCCCGCCGCAGCCGATCGGGCACGAAGGTCCCGAGGTCGGCGTCCGCCGCCGCGCGCAGCGGCCGGTCGAGGCGCAGCGCGGCCTGCTCGCGGCGCAGCAGCAGCCAGGCCCGCGCTTCGGGCTGGACGCCGGCCGGAACCTCGGCCAGGGCCCGGTCGGCCACGGCCAGGGCTTCGTCCGGCCGGTCGCGGGCGAGCGCGAGCGCGGCGTCGCCCACCGCCGCCTCCAGCCGCGGTGTCAGCCCCGGACCCGGCGGGCCACGGACCTCCGCCAGGGCGGCCGCCTCTTCGAGCCGCCCGGCGAGCCGCAGGGCTCCGCTCCGCGCCTGCACCAGCGCCGCCGCCTGCGCCGGATCGGCCACGCGATCGCGCAGTGCCAGGGCACGTTCCCCCGCCGCCAGCGCCTGCCCGACGCGAAGCAGCCGGAGTTCCGCGCCGGTGCGGGCGACCAGCACCGTGGCCAGCTCGTTCACCGCCCCCATGGCCGAGAACGCCTGCTCGGCTTCATCCAGGAAAGGCAGGGCCTGCGCCGGCCGGCCGCGGTCGGCCTCCAGGATGCCCAGGTTGGCGTCGATCCGGGCCACGGCCAGGGCGTCGCCGGTGCGCTGCAACGCCACCCGGGCACGGCCGAAGTCGGCCAGCGCGGGGTCGAAGCGCCCGTTCATGGCGTGCACCACGGCGCGACCGCTGAGTGCTTGCCCCAGTTCGGCAGGATGCTCCGCGGCCTCGGCGGCGGCGGCATCGTAGGTGGCCTCGGCCTCGTCCAGCCGCTCCAGCCGGACCAGCATCGCGCCGCGCGCATTGAGCACCTGGGCGCGGAACACCGGCTCGGACGCGGCATCCGCGTCCAGCAACCGGTCCAGGCGCGCCAGCCCGCGCTCGTGGTCGCCGGCGCGGAAGTCCACCCGCGCCAGCTGGTACTGCAGCCTCGGCTGCGCACGCTGCAGCTCCGGCGCAGCCAGCAGGATGGCGCGCGCGGCGTCGATCTCATCGGCCAGCATCGCGGCGCGGGCGCGCTGCAGCCGCTCGGCCAGGCCGGGGGCGTCGGTGCCGTCCGGCGCGGTCCCGCCCAGGCGGGGCGCAAGCCGGTCGGCCGCCAGCCTCGCGGCTTCGAGCAGGTCGTCGGCCGCGCCGGTCGCGGCGTGGACCACGCCCCCGCCATCGCGCGCCGCCAGGCGCACGCGCCAGGAAGCGCCCTCGCGCACGGCCTCGCTTTCCAGCAGCCAGCCGCGCCCCAGGGTCCCCCGGAACAGCTCCGGCCTGTCCACCACCCCGCGCGCGTGCGCGGCCAGGGCCGACTCGCTGGACAGGACCGCCAGCCCGCCGCGCCGCAGGCGGTCGCCGAGGTAGTCCATGAGGCCCAGGCGCACCCAGGCGACGTCCTCGCCGCCGTCCACGCGGGTGGGCAGGACCAGCAGCGCGTCCTGGCCGGCGACGGCACCCGCGTCGGCCGCCGCGGCATCGGGCGCGTCGGTCGGCAGATGCTGGCGTGCGCTCCACCACGCCGCAGCCGCGACGAGCAGGATGAGCACCAGGGCCGCGATGGCGATGGCGGCGCGCTTTCCCGGCCACGAGGGCCGTACGCCATCGGGCCAGGGTTCCGCGAGCCGCGACGGCGGCGCGGCCGGCGACAGCGTCCCGGCTGGCGGCAATGGCGGACCGATTGGCATCGACGCAGGGGCGACCTCGCCCGGCAGCGCGGCTTCACCATCCTCGTCCACCTCCACCGGCGCCACCCAGCGGAAGCCGTAGCGCGGCACCGTGCGCACCGTGTGCTGGGCCTGGCCGTCATCGCCGACCGCGCGCCGGGTGCGCACCATCACCTGGCCCAGCTGGGCATCGGACACGTCGGCACGACGGAACACCGCCTCGACCAGCTCGTCGCGCGGCACCGCGCGGTCGCGATGCTCGATCAGGCACAGCAGGCATTCGAACACCCGCGCCTGCAGCGCCACCGGCACACCGTCGCGCAGCAGTTCGCGCGTGGCCGTGTCCAGCTGATAGCGCCCGAAACGATAGCGGGGGGTCATGGCTTCAATCGCATCTGCACGGGCCGATGATCGCCGATCCGCTGCGATCACGCCGGAACTCCCGCCACGTTCCGGCGATCGGACGCGGAACATGCCGACGCCCGACCGGCCGCGGCCCCGATACGCGCCATCCCTGTGCCGCGCGAGGCTGGCTCGTCTTTCCGGAACGTGGGACGAGAGCCATGACCAGGCGTCCAGCCATCGCGGCAGGCGTGCTCCGCCGCAGCACACTTGCATGCGCCTGCGCGTCCGCGCTGGCATTCCTGTCATCAGCCGCCTGCGCGCAGCCGGCGGGGCTGATGCATGCCGCGCCGATGGCCGTCGATGCGGTCGGCGTGCCCCACCCCATCGAGGAGTACTGGATCAGCGAGAAGCTCGACGGCGTGCGCGGCCGCTGGGACGGGCGGCGCCTGTGGACGCGAGGCGGCCTGCCTGTGGACGCGCCGGCCTGGTTCACCGCGGGCTGGCCGGCGCTTCCCATGGACGGCGAACTCTGGATGGGCCGCGGCCGCTTCGAGGCCACCAGCAGCATGGTGCGCAATCCGCCGGCCGACGACGCGGCCTGGCGCGGGATGCGCTTCGTGGTCTTCGACCTGCCCGCGCATGGCGGCCGCTTCGGGGAGCGGGTGGAAGCCATGCGTGCGCTCGCGGGCCCGGATGCCTCGCCCTGGCTCCGGCCCGTGGCGCAGTCACGGGTCTCCGACCATGCCCAGCTGCATGCTCGCCTGACGGCAGTGTTCGCGGTCGGCGGCGAAGGCCTGATGCTCCACCACCGCGACGCGCACTACTTCGCCGGCCGCAACCCCGGACTGCTCAAACTGAAGCCCCACGATGACGCCGAAGCCCGCGTGGTCGCGCACATCCCAGGCCGCGGCAAATACGCCGGACAGGTCGGCGCCCTGCTGGTGGAGCGTGACGATGGCGCCCGCTTCCGTCTCGGCAGCGGCCTGAGCGACGCCGACCGCGCCGCACCGCCGCCGCCCGGCAGCCTGGTCACCTACCGCTACAACGGCCTGACCGTGAACGGGTTGCCGCGTTTTCCGCGCTACCTGCGGCTGCGGGAGTCCGCGTCCGACCAGCAGCCTCTTGCCGTGCGCCTTGGCGAGCCGACGCAGCAAGCGTGTACTGCGAGCAGGTGTCCATGAAACCTTGGGCGATCAACGGGGCTGAACGAACACTCCACACCCTAGGATTCCAGTCGTCGTCCGTCCTGGACATCGAACATATGGAGTCGATTCACCGCAGCGCGCATCATCAACACTTCCCCGACCCGGGGAATGTCGCCAGGCGGAAGTCGGGCCACCAGCGGAAATCCGCTCACGCGCAGGTTGACAAAGACCTCACTCCCGACGGGCTCGACCACCTCGACCGGCGCATCGAAAGCCCCCGCCTGGTCGGAGTCGGCACGCAGCAGATGCTCCGGCCTGAGCCCGAGCGCCAGCTCGCGCCCGTCCCACGAATCCGGAACCCCCAACCCCGGCAGCGGCAGGCGCAGCCCGCCCTCGCCGACGAGCGCCGGGCCATCGGCCAACACCAGCCGCCCGCGCAGCACGTTCATCGCCGGGCTGCCGAGGAAGGTCGCCACGAACAGGTTCGCCGGGCGCTCGTACAACGCCATCGGCGTATCGATCTGCTGGATGCGGCCGCCGTCGAGCACCACGATGCGCTGGCCCAGCGTCATCGCCTCCACCTGGTCGTGGGTGACATAGACCATGGTGGTGCCGAGGCTGCGGTGCAGGCGCGCGATCTCCACCCGCATCGCCGCGCGCAGGCGGGCATCGAGGTTGGACAGCGGCTCGTCGAGCAGGAAGACCTGCGGCTGCCGCACCAGCGCCCGGCCCAGGGCCACGCGCTGGCGCTGGCCGCCGGACAGCGCCGCGGGCTTGCGCTGCAGCATGTCCTCCAGCCCCAGCGTCTTCGCCGCCCCGTCCACGCGCGCGGCGATCGCGGCCTTGTCCATGCCGCGCAGCTTCAGGCCGAAGGCCAGGTTGCCGGCCACGGTCATGTGCGGGTACAGGGCGTAGTTCTGGAACACCATGGCGATGTCGCGGTCGCGCGGGGCGACGTCGTTGACCACGCGCCCGCCGATCGACAGGCTGCCGCCGTCCACGGCCTCCAGGCCGGCGATCATCCGCAGCAGGGTGGACTTGCCGCAGCCCGAGGGCCCGACCAGCACCAGCAGTTCGCCGTCGCCGGCCTCGAAGCTGGCGTCGTGGACGGCCACGAAGCCGTCGGGATAGACCTTGCGGACGTTTTCGAGCCGGACCTGCGCCATCGCCACTCCCGGGTTTTCCCCGTCATGCGCCGGCGGGGGCTGTGCGTTATCCTCGCAATGTAACCGTTTCCAGCGCATTCCTGCGCGCGGCGCAGCCCGGAGCCCCTCGCCCATGTCCGATCCCACCGCTCACGCGCGGGACCTCGTTTTCCCCGACGGCTTCCTCTGGGGCGCCGCCACCGCCGCCCACCAGATCGAGGGCTCGCCGATGGCCGATGGCGCCGGCCCCAGCATCTGGACGCGCTTCGCGCACACGCCGGGCATGACGCTCAACGGCGACACCGGCGACATCGCCTGCGACCACTACCGCCGCTGGAAGCAGGACGTAGCGCTGATGCGCGAGCTGGGGCTGACCGCCTACCGCTTCAGCGTGTCCTGGTCGCGCATCCACCCCGAGGGCACCGGGCGCGTCAACCAGGCGGGCCTGGACTTCTATTCGCGCCTGGTCGACGAACTGCTGGAGAACGGCATCGAGCCGCTGGCCACGCTCTACCACTGGGACCTGCCGGCGGCGCTCGACGACCGCGGCGGTTGGCTCAACCGCGACTGCGCCGACTGGTTCGCCGAGTACGGCAGCACGCTCTACCGCGCGCTCGACGGCCGGGTGAAGAAGTGGGCCACGATCAACGAGCCCTGGGTGGTGACCGACGGCGGCTACCTGCACGGCGCGCTTGCACCGGGGCACCGCAGCCGCTTCGAGGCGCCGATCGCCGCGCACAACCTGATGCGCGCGCATGGCGCCGCGGTGCAGGCCTACCGCGCCGAGGGCAGGCACGAGATCGGCCTGGTGGTGAACATCGAGCCCAAGTACCCGGCCAGCGATTCGGCCGAGGACGCCGCCGCGGTGCGCCGCGCGCATGCCTACATGAACGAGCAGTTCCTGCATCCCGCCCTGCTCGGCCACTACCCGCCGGAACTGAAGGAGATCTTCGGCGAGGCCTGGCCGGAATGGCCGGCGGAAGATTTCGAACTGATCCGGCAGCCGCTGGATTTCGTCGGCATCAACTATTACACCCGCAGCGTCACCGCCGCCGGCGACAGCTACCCGCTGAAGACCGCCGTGGTGCGCCAGCCGCAGGGCACCTACACCGAGACCGGCTGGGAAGTGTTCCCGCAGGGCCTGACCGATCTCCTGGTCTGGTTCAAGGACACCTACGGCGCGCTGCCGGTCTACATCACCGAGAACGGCGCCGCCTTCTTCGACCCGCCGGTTGCCGAGGGCGGCCGCGTGCGCGACCCGCTGCGCATCGACTACCTGCGCAAGCACCTCACCGCCATCCGCGACGCCATCGATGCGGGCGTGGACGTGCGCGGCTACATGGCCTGGTCGCTGCTCGACAATCTTGAATGGTCGCTTGGCTATTCGAAGCGCTTTGGTATCGTGCACGTGGACTACGGGACCCAGGAACGCACGCCGAAGGACAGTGCGCGCTGGTACTCCGGGATCATCGCAAGCAACGGACGCACGCTCTCCGACCCACTCCCCTACTGACAGAGGACTACGGCGCCGGCATGCATGACATCCAGTCGCAAACCGGCAGCCACGGCGGCATCACGCTCCGCGAAGGCGTCGAATTCCAGGCCTTCCAGGACAGCACCCAGTGGGCCTGGGCCGCCGCGGTCACCCTGTCCGCGGCGTTGCGACGCGCACTCGAAGCCGAATCGCGTGTGCGCCTGCTGTTGTCGGGCGGCCGCACGCCGGCCCCGGCCTATGCGGCGCTGGCCCGCGCGCCCCTGGACTGGGACCGGGTCGACGTGGCCCTGGTCGACGAACGCTGGCTGCTGCCCGACGATCCGGACGCCAATGCCCGGCTGGTGCGCGAGTCCCTGCTGGCCGAGAACGCCGCCGCCGCACGCTTCGAAGCCATCACCTGCCCCGGCCGCAGCTTCGAGGAAGCGGTGACCATCGCCAACATGCACGCAGCCCATGCGGCGAGCGTCGTGGTGCTGGGCATGGGCAAGGACGGTCACGTCGGCTCGCTGTACCCGGGCATGACCGGCCTTGCCGACGCCCTGGCCTCGCCCCGTCCCTATGTCGCCGTCGATGCCACCGGTTGCGCCGATGCAGGCCCCTGGACGCGGCGGATCAGCCTGACGCCCGCGGGCCTGGCGCCGGCGCAAGACCGGCTGCTGCTGATCCGCGGCGCGCGCAAGCGCGAACTGCTGGACCAGGTCCTGGCCGGCGACGATCCGATGGAGTTCCCGGTGCGGATCGCCTTCCTCACGCCCGGGGCGACGCTGCGGATCCTGTGGTGTCCGTGACCCGGTCGGACGGCGCGCCGCCCCGACCGTCCAGCAGGAATCGAAGGCGGTAGCCACCGCGCCACCACAGCCGCGCCTGCAGCAGGTACCACGACACCAGCAGCACGCCGAGCTGCCACTCCAGGGCGTTCTCGACGCGGTCCCGGGCATCCGCGTCGGCGACCAGCGCGGACGCGGCGACATTGCCCAGGCCAGGCACCAGCATCAGCGCGCACACCGCCAGCATCGCCGCGCGCAGGCGGGTCGGTGGCTCGCCGACGCCCCGGCCCATGCGCAGGAACAGCAGTTGGGCCAGGTAGCTGGCGCCGAAATAGACCACCACGCCGTAGCGGCGCATGAAGCGATAGGCCACGCCCTCGGTGCCAAGGAAGGTTGCGTACACCGCCAGCGCCACCGCCGCCGCGATGCCCAGGCCCAGCAGCCAGCCGCCTCCGCGCATCGCGCCGCGCAGCGACAGCCAGCGCACCGTCGTCCACCAGTGCAACGCCAGTAGCGCCGCGCAGGGCAGCACCATCAGGCGGAAGAGATGGTTGCCCAGACCGTGGCGCGCCGCGCGGCTGATCGAGGTGCACCCTTCGAGGTAGGGAATGCAGGCCGGCACGTGGCCGGCGCGAAGCGACAGCCACCAGGCCAGGTGCGCGGCGACGACCAGCAGCAGCGCAATGGCCAGTGGCAGCGGCCAGAGTGGAAGCCCGTCGTCGCGGCGCTGGCGATCCATGCCGTCACCCCGCGCCGGGGCGCGCGATCTCGACGCGAACGGGCGGCCGCTGGCGGATGCGGAGTTCGCCGTCGTCCCAGGCCGCGGGCTCGCCGTCGATCGTGGTCGCGCCGGGGGCTTCGGCCTCCCAGGGCCAGGGCAGGACCAGTCCACCGGACGGAAGCTCAAGCCCCTCTTCGACCTCCAGCACCAGCGCGCCCTCGCGCTGCCGCAGCGAGTACGACAGCGTGCCCTGCGGCGTCCGCAGCCCGCGCACGCCCACGCCCTGCCCGATCCAGTCCGCCGGCACGCCGGCCGCCAGCACGATGCTGTCGTCGGACTCGCGCACGTGGGCGAACATGTCCAGGGTGGAACGCACGAAGTCCGAAGCCACCCAGGCATGCGGCAAGTCACCGAGGAAGAACGGCACGCGCGGCGTCGGCGTCACCACCTCGGCCCACTGGTTCCAGGCCGGCGGCGCACGGTCGTCGAGGAACCAGCGCGCCGCCTCCCAGGCGCGCCCGCGCCAACCCAGGCGCACGAAGGCGCCGACGTTGCGCCATTCGTAGGGCGTGTAGGCGTCCCATTCGCGCAGCCCGTCGCGGCGCTCGGTGAACTCGCGCCAGTAGCGTTCGAAGGTGTTGCGCAGGCGGTCCGGCGGCAGGTTCTCGAGCTCTCCGCCCGGCGCCAGCGCGATCGTGGTCGAGGTGGCGTCGAAATCCCCAAGCTCGGCGGCGCCGGGCAGGTAGTCGATGCCGTGGCGCGCGGCCGCGGCGTCCAGCGAGGCCATCAGGTCGGCGCGGAAGCGGTCGCGCGAGGCGGCCATGCGCGCGGCGTCTTCCACCCTGCCCAGGGCCTCGGCCACCTGCACCGCGTCCTTGTAGCCACGCAGTGCCCAGAAGTTGTCCCAGTACGAGTGCATCGGCTTGGCCGAATAGCCTTCGTGGCTGATCGAGGCCGGCATCATTCCGTAGAACGCCGGATCCAGCGCGCGATTGGCCGCCGTGCGCTCGCTCAGCGCCAGCGATTCCATGTACTCGTACGCGGCCAGCACGTGCGGCCACATGCGTTCGAGGAAGGCGTCGTCACCGGTGTGGCGCCAGTACTCGGCGATGTTGAAGATCAGCTCGCCGTGGCTGTCGTTCTCCGGCACCGGATCGCTGCCGCGGTCGTCGACGCAGCACGGCACCTTGCCGTCGTCGAACTGGAACGGCGCGTACCAGTCCAGGTAGTCGCGCACCGCGTCGGCACGGCCCAGGCGCAGCAGGCCTTCGGAAATCATGGCGCCATCGCGGATCCAGCTGCGCGAGTAGGAACGCGTGCCCGGCTGCAGCCGCGGCCCCACGCGAGAGACCAGCATGTGCGCGAGCGCGGTGCGCAGGCTGTCGGCCAGGGCCTGGCCCTGCGGCGGCAGGTCCAGGCGGACCTGGTCGAGCTTGCCGCGCCACTGTGCCGCGGCCTGCAGCTGCAGCTCCTCCGCATCCCACCAGCGTCGCGCCGGGGCGCTGCCGCCGGTCATCGGCACCATCACCTCGACGCTTTCCACCTCGCCCGGCGCCAGGCGCGCGCGGTACACCAGCGCCGCCGAGGCGAGCCCAGTCGGATCACCGGCCACGCGCCTCGTCGCAGGCAGCCTGGCCGACGCCAGGTGCCGGACCACGTCGCCGGCGTCGAAGGCCGAGGCGAAGGACGCGTCGGGCACCTGCTTGGCGAACACCCGTGGCACGCCGGCCACCGACACCATGCCGCCGTCAACGGCGATGTCCTTGATCGCGCTGACGCCGCCGATGGTGTTGAGGAACTGCGCCGGCGGATTGACCTGCAATGGCCGCGCCGCAAGCGCGAGCTTCAGGTCCTGCCTGCGCCCGCTGGTGTTCGCCAGGCGGTAGCGCAGCACCAGCTGCGAAGCCTCCGGCGACCCGGTGGCGAAGGCGGTCACACGCAGCGAGAAATCGTCATGGCGCCAGTCCACGCTCGGGATCGGCAGGTAGCCGTCCTGCAGCGACTGCCGGGGATTCACGTCGGCCCAGGACACCAGGCGGCCGCCGGCGATCACGAAGGGCTCGATGCTGAAGCCGCCGCGCGCCACCTCGACCGCGCCGTCTTCGCCGATCAGCCCCTGTTGCAGGCCGCCGTCCAGGCCGACGATCGTCCAGTACGGCTGTTCGCCGCTGAAGCCGCGCGGCCAGTGGCCACGCGGCTGGTCGGCGGCCACGGCGCGCACGAAGTCGTTGGGATGCGCGCTGAACGCGAGCGGCTTGACCGTGGCTTCGGCCAGCGCGAACTCCGCGCCCGGCCCTGCCAGCAGGTCCAGCGCGACGTAGCGCGCCTCCGACTCCGGCAAGGCGATCCAGTCGCGGCCGCCGTCGCCGCCGTCCAGCTTTCGCACATCGCGCCAGGCCACGCCGTCGTCCGACAGCTGGATGCGGTAGCGCGAGGCCTGTGCGCCCGGCAGCCAGTCCAGCACCAGGCCGCCGAACTCGCGCACCCGCCCGAGGTCGAGCACCAGGCGCTGGCCGCCCTCGATCGCGGGCGCACGCCAGGCGCTGGCGGCGTCGCCGTCGACCGCGGCCGCGGCTTCGCCGGCGGTGGCCAGCGCCACCGCGGTCAGCGGGCCGTCGTCGGGCGGCGCCAGTTCGCTGAAGGACAACTCGTCGAAGCACACCGAGCCGCGGCCGCCGACGCGGTTGTAGACCACGAACTCCAGCTTCGCGCTCGCGCGCAGCGCCGGATCCGGGTCCGGGCCCCAGGCCCGGGCGATGTGCCGCGCCTTGTACTGCTGCGGCTTCCAGCGCGCCGGCGGCTCGACCGAGGTCCGGTTGACCCACCAGACGTTGTCGCCGCTGGCGTCGATGAGCTTGAACTGCAGGTCGTTGGCCGGCGCGTCACCGCGCAGCTGCAGGTCGAAGCGGTAGTTGCCTGGAAAGGCCAGCGGCAGCTCGCGCTGGATGCCGGCATGGCCGGAGACCCCGTTGAAGTCGTAGTCCATGCACAGCGCGCGGCCTTCGGCACCCTCGATGCCGCGGATCACCGCGTCGACCTGGTCGGAGGCGACCACGCGCCACAGCTTCGGGTCCGAAAAATCATCGAGCAGGCGCGTGGACAGCACCTCCTGCGCGGCCGCGGGCAGCGCGCACAGCGACGCCGCCAGCGCGAACGCCCACGCCGCCCCGGCGCCGCGCTCCGGCGCGCGCCCTTGTGCGGGTCCCCGCTCCTGTACCTGTCCACCACACGCCATCGAACCCGGCACCTGCATTCCTCCCGACGCCTTCAACCCTTCACGCTGCCCAGCAGCAGCCCCTGCATGTACCAGCGCTGCAGCAGCAGGAACAGCAGCAGCACCGGCAGCACCGTCACCACGGCGCCGGCCATCATCATCTCCACGTCCATGATGTGCTCGCGCGACAGCGCCGCAAGCGCCACCGGCAGCGTGTACTGCCCCTGGTCGGCAAGCACGATCAGCGGCCACATGAATTCGTTCCACGCCGCCATGAAGCTGAAGATCGCCAGCGTCACCAGCACCGGGCGCAGCATCGGCAGCACCACCTGGACGAAGATCCGCAGCTCGCCGGCGCCGTCGATGCGCGCGGCCTCCAGCAGCGCGTCGGGAATCGATCGCGCGTACTGCCGCACCAGGAAGATGCCGAACACACCGGCCAGCGCCGGCACCACCACCCCGCCCAGGCTGTTGACCAGGCCCAGCTGCTTCATCAGCAGGAACAGCGGCAGCATCGCCACCTGGGCCGGCACCACCAGCGCCGCCAGCAGCAGCTGGAACAGGCGGTCGCGCCCGCGGAAGCGCAGCTTGGCGAAGGCGTAGCCGGCGGCGGTGTTCACCACCAGCGAGCCGAGCGTGATCGCCAGCGACACCACCAGGCTGTTGGCGAAGGCGCGGCCGATGCCGGTGCGCGCGAACAGCGCACGGTAGTTGTCCAGGGTGACGGCGTCGGGCAGCAGCGGCGGCGGGAAGCGGCTGGCCTCGCCCATCGGCATGAACGATACCGAGACCATCCACGCCAGCGGCGCCAGCGCCAGCAGGGCCAGCAGCGCCAGCGCGCCATTGACCAGCAGCGCATCCAGGCGCGAACCGCCGACCGGCCGGCTCATACCAGGTCCCTCCGGCGGCCAGCACGCAGCAGCAGCGTGGTCGCGCCGAGGATCACCAGGAACAGCATGAAGGCCACCGCCGAGGCGCGCCCCAGGTTCCACCAGCGGAAACCTTCCTCGAACATGAAGTACAGCACGCTCACCGTCGACTGCAGCGGATCGCCGCGGGTCATCACATAGGGTTCGGCGAAGAGCTGGAAATAGCCCGACACCGTGATCACCGACACCACCAGCAGCACCGGCCCCAGCGCCGGCAGGGTGATGTGGACGATCTGCCGCCAGGTCGAGGCGCCGTCGATGCGCGCGGCCTCGTACAGCTCGCGCGGGATCGCCTGCAGGCCGGCGAGCAGGATCACCATGTTGTAGCCGAAGTTCTTCCACACCGCGAAGCCGATGATCGTCGGCATCGCCCAGGTGGGATCGCCCAGCCAGTCGACCGGCGAAATGCCGAGGTGGCCCAGCGCCCAGTTCACCAGGCCGTAGCCGGTGTGGAAGAGGTAGCGCCAGATCACCGCCACCGCGACCAGGGTGGTCACCACCGGTGCGAACAGCGCGGTGCGGAAGAAGGCCTTGCCCCGCGCCAGCCCCGAGTCCAGCAGCAGGGCCGCGCCCAGCGACACCGCGATCGACAGCGGCACGCCGACCACCACGAAGTACGTCGTGTTCCACAGCGCCTTCCAGAAGATCGGCGTGCGCAGCAGCTCGATGTAGTTGCCCAGCGCGACGAAGCGCAGGTGCGCGGGATCGGCCAGGGCGTAGAGGTCGAAGTCGGTCAGGCTGAGCAGCAGCGCCGAGGCCACCGGCAGCGCGAAGAACAGACCGAGCACGATCAGCGCCGGCGCCACGAACACCCATCCGGCCACGCCCGCGCGCATCACCCGCCTTCCCCTTCGACGATCCAGCGCCGCTTGGCGAGGATCGCATCGACGCCGGCATCGAGGTCGCGCACCGCCTGCTCCTGCGACAGGCCGCCGCGCACCACGCGCTCGCTCACCAGCCGGATCTCCTGCGCGATGCGCTCCCACTCCAGCACCTTGGGCGTGGGCCGCACGCGCTCGAGCTGGTCGCGGAAAGCCAGCGCCAACGGGTCGCCGGACAGGTCGGGATGCGCCCAGGCGCTGCGTCGCGGCGGCAGGTTGCCGCTGAGCGCGTGGAAGCGCCGCTGCACCTCCGGGCGCGACAGGTATTCCACCAGTTGCCAGGCGGCATCGGCGTGCCCGCCGCCGCGCGGCAGCACCAGGCTGGTGCCGCCGGCGATGCCCGCGCCAGGGCCGTCGGGACCGGGCAGCGGCATCGTGCCCCACTCGTCCGCAAGCCCTGCCGGCGCGCGACGGCGGAACTCCCGGATGTTCCAGGGGCCGGACAGGTAGAAGGCGTTGAAGCCGCGGAAGAACTCGTCCCAGACGTTGGACACCTGGGTTTCCGACAGCACCGGCGCCCAGTCTTCCTCGAAGATGCGGGCGTAGAACGCGAGCGCGCTGCGGAAACCGGGGCTGTCGAAGTTGCCGCGCGTGTCGCGGTCGCGCAGCAGCGCGTCGTCCTGCTGCAGGGCCAGCGAGAGCTGCGGTTCGAACTCGTTGAGCGGCAGCAGGATGGCGTAGCGATCCGGGCCGACGTGGCGCTTCACCGCCGCCATCGCCGCGGCCCACTCGTCCCAGGTCCCTGGCACCGCGTCCACGCCCGCCTCGCGCAGGATGTCCTTGCGGTAGAACAGCAGCCGCGTGTCGACGTACCAGGGCAGGCCCAGCAGCTGCCCATCGACGACGTTGGTGTCCAGGATGCCGGGGAAATAGTCGCCGGTGTCGATGCCGGCCGCGGCGTCGATCCGCGGCTGCAGCGGCTGCAGCGCGTCAAGGGCGGCGAACTCGGGGATCCAGGTGTTGCCGAGCTGGAGCAGGTCGGGCATCGCGTCGGCGGCATAGGCCGTCAGCAGCTTCTCGTGCGCGGCCGTCCACGGGATCGCCTGCACCTCCACGCGCAGCCCCGGGTGTTCGCGCTCGAAGTCCGGGAGCAGCTCCATGACCACTTCCGCCTCGCGGCCCATCGCCCAGAAGCGGATGGTGGTGGTGCCATCGTCGGCCTTGCGCGCGCAGGCGGCGACGAGAACGCCGGCCACGAGCACCCCCGCCAGCAGCAGCGCATGCGCGGCCCGGATGGTGCCCGGCACCGGCACCAGCCCCTCAGTCGCCGTGCGGCTGCGCGGCCGCGTCCGACTGCGTCGGGGTGCCATCAGCGTCGCCACCCGCCGGGCCCCGAGGCGGCGCGTCGCCTCCCGCGTCGCCGGATGTGTTGCCTGCATCCGCGGCGTCCGCGGCTCCGCCTCCGCCGGCTGCGGCTTCCGCCTGGTCACGCGCCTGCAGCTCCGCCAGCCAGCCGCCCGTGAACCCGGCGCGCTCCAGCCCACGGCGGATGTAGGGGCTGCGCTTCATCACGTTCCAGACGAATTCGCTGCGGTAGTTGGCGATGCCGACCAGGATCGGCCCCTGGTCGATGCCGATGTAGTCGCTGGCCACCCAGCCCTTGCCGGGCACGATGCGTCCGGTCTTGAGCGGGATGTCGTACTCGAAGCTCGGGTTGAACGAGTCCAGGAAGCCGTAGCTGGAATACAGGTACTCGCCATGCCGCTCCACCAGCGCCTGCGTGGCCGGGATCACCAGCTCGGGCGCGAAGGGCAGCGATGCGATGGCAGCCGTGGGCGCGATGGTGCCGTCGTCGAAGGCCACCGCGATGCCGGCCCCGCGCGCGCTGTAGTGGCGGAACTCGCGCAGCTGGCCTTCGTATTCCTGGTCGGTGCGCTGCGGCCCGTCGCTGGCGGTCAGGCCCCAGACCTCGGCGTCGTAGCCCTTCCAGCCCATCGGGTTCTCGATCGCATAGGAGCGCTGGGCGTAGGTCGCGCGCCGCGAGTTCTCGAAATAGTCGATGCCGCGCCCGCGCATGTAGGCGTCGCGGATGCCGCGGAAGTCGATCCAGGCGTGGCTGTACTGGTGCCCGAAGTGCGGCGCGAAGCTCAGGTACTCCTGGCCCTGGAAAATGCCCCAGCTGTCATCGTAGGTTTTCGTCCAGGCCGTCCAGGCCTCGGGTTCGACAGGATGCGTGGGCGAGCCCAGGGCCAGGATGTAGACCAGCATGGCCTCGTCGTAGCCGGTCCAGTCGTGCTCGATGAAGCCGCGTTCGGGATACCAGCCCATCGAGATCAGCGGCGGCCGCTGCTGCAGCCACGGCCACTCGATGCGGCGGTAGAGCTCGTCGGCGACCTCGCGGATGCGCTGCTCGCGCGGGTCGTCGCCGTCGTAGTACGCCTGCGCGAACAGCACGCCGAGCATCATCAGCCCGGTGTCCACGCTCGACAGCTCCACCCAGGGCTCGTAGCGGTGGCCGCTGTGCATGTCGAGGAAGTGGTAGAAGAAGCCGCGATGGCCGATCGTGCCCGTCTCCGCGGGTCCCTGCGGCGATTCCAGCAGGAACTCAAGGGTCAGCAGGGTGCGATCCACCGCCTGGCGCCGGCTGATCCAGCCGTTCTCGATCCCGATCGGATACGCGGTCAGCGCGAAGCCGATCGCGGCCACGCTGGCGAAGGGCCGCGACGGGAAGCGGTCGGGCGTCATGCCGTTGCGCTCGTCGGTGGTGTCCCAGAAGAACTGGAAGGTGCGCTTCTCGATGTCCCGAAACAGCGGCGGCAGCGCCTCCGGCCCGTGCGTCGCCGCGTCCGGCGGCGGCGCGGTCACCACCACCTCCTCGATCGGCCCGGGCCGCGGCGGTTCCACCTCGGGCGCCTGCTCCCGCCCGCAGGCGGCGAGCAGGAGCACGCAGGCCAGCAGCGGCAGGCCAATGGAAGAACGCAGCTGTCGATGTCGCATCAGGCCGCCATACCCTGTATCCGCTTACCAGTCGAGTCCGAACGAGAGCTTGAACGTACGCGTCGGCAGCAGGATCTCGTTGCCGCTGCGGCTCCTGAAATCAGGATTGCTTCCGTCGGCATAGTTGCCGCGATGGCCGTTGAACTGGTTCCAGTTGCGCCAGTTGAACACGTTGAGCACGTCCGCCCGCACCTTGAGGCCGAACCTGCTGCCGGTGTCCCAGCGCTTCTCCAGGGCCATGTCGAACTGCTTGAAGCCGATCGTGCCCTTGGGCACGTAGGGATCGTAGAAGCAATAGGGGTCGCCCTCGGCCGGCTGCGCGACGCAGTTGGTCGCATCGCGCGGCGTGTGCGAGGCGAGCGTCAGCTTGCCGCTGAACGTGGTGTTCCAGCCCAGGTCGTAGATGCCCGACATCACCAGCCGGTGCTTGGGCACGCCGGTGGAGAGGTAGTAGCGGCCACTCAGGTTCGGCCCGTCGAAATAGAAGGTTTCGCCGTTGGAGGCATTGGGGCGGTTCTCCTCCGCATCGCTGTAGGTATAGGCGACGTTGAAGCCCCAGCCCGACTCCGAGGTATAGGCCTTGTCCAGGGAGAGCAGCAGCGAATTGAGGTTGTACTCGATCCCGTTGTCGCCAAGGATCAGGTTGCTGTAGCCGGGGAAGCCCTGACCCCAGGGCATGTCGCCGCCGGATACCGCGTCGGGAACGCCCTCGAAGCGGCGGAAGCTGCCGTCCTCGAAGCGGTTGCCGAGGCGGAAGTAGATGCCGTCGCGGCTGCGGATGTGCGACAGCGTCACCGAGGACGTCCACTGGTGGCCCAACGCCGGCCACTGGTTGCGGATGCCGATGCTGTACTGGTCGGAATACGGGGTCTTGAGGTCGTTGTTCAGCACGTACACTTCGCCTCCGCCCATGGGGTTGGCGGCGATGTAGTCCTCGATCCCCTCCGGCGTCATCAGCGACGGATCGAACGGCACGCAGTTGGAGACCTCGTCGGGGTCGCAGCCATGCAGCGGGGTGTCGAACCGGAGCTCGTAGCTGGTGAAGGCACCGCCGTAGTACTCGCGCGCCATGTAGTCGAAGATGTTGCGGTCGTACGCGCGCCCGGCGCCGCCGAAGATGACGTGGCGCTCGTCGCCGGTCAGGTCGTAGGAGAAGCCGATCCTCGGCTGCCAGGCGCTCTTGAAGTTGTCGCGGTTGCTCCCGTTGCTGATGTAGTCCTCGATGTCGTAGTCGGCGTTCTGGAAATTCGGGGAACTGCGCAGCGCCTCGACCACCCCGGGCCCAAGCACGTGGTCGGTGTAGCTCGGGTTGTCCTCGTAGTCCCAGCGCAGGCCGAGGTTCAGGGTCAGGCGGTCGTTGACCTCCCAGTCGTCCTGGAGGTAGATGCCGAACTGCTTGTTCTCCGATTCGACGTAGGGATTGCGGCCCTCCAGGGGCGCGGTGAACGTGATCCGATAGGGCTGGTCCAGGCCCTCGTTGACGTCGAAGTAGTACTGGGGATAAGGCGGATTGCGCTGGAAGGCGTTGAGGTCGACCTGCTTGTACTTCACGCCCATCTTGACGGTGTGGCCCTGCCAGCCGAAGTACGTCAGGTCGTTCTGGAACCCGACGCCGCGCTGCCCCTTATCCTGGAAGGTCGGGCCGCCGCCGGTGTTGAGCACCTCCATGCGGTCCTCGTTGGGGTTCTCGGGGTTGATGATGGTGTAGCGGTAGCCCGGCCCCGCGTTCACCGGAACCGGGTTGTAGGCCGCCTCCTCGAAGGTGACGTGGGCGTCGTTGAGCCAGTCCATCGAGCTGAACTGGTAGCGCAGGTCCACGCGCGTCTCGTCATTGGTGAAGTTGGTCGAGAAGTCCGGCGCGCTCACGTTGTTGCCCGGCGAGATCGAATCCTCCTCGCGATAGCGGAGCGACAGCTCCACCAGGTGGGCCTCGCCAAGCTGCAGGCTGAGCTTGCCGAAGTACAGGTCCTGGTTGAACGGCACGCTGTAGCCGCCGTAGATACCGGACAGCTCGGGCGGCAGCAGGCCGGGATCGAACTGGTCCGGCGGCCTGACGTCGCGCGGCACGACGTAGTCCTTGGCCTCGTACGCCAGGAAGAAGTGCAGCATGTCGCGGATGATCGGGCCGCCGAAGGTCGCGCCGTACTGCTCGGTGACCTCCTCGTTCTTGTAGCCGCCCTCCTCTTCCGCGGGCGTCTTCGAACGCCAGCCGTCGGAGGTGCGGTCCCAGAAGAAGCTGCCCTCGAAATCGTTGCTGCCCGAACGGGTGACCGCGGTCACCGCGGCGCTGCTGATCTGGTCGTATTCGGCCTTGTAGTTCGAGGTGATGACCTTGTATTCGCCGATCGCCGACTGCGGGAAGGGATTGCCGCGGCTGTCGTCCTGGCCGGTGATGCCGCCCGGGGTGACGTAGTTCTTCTGGCCCACGCCATCGATGAACACGTTGATGTTGTTCGAGCCCTGGGCACCGCTGCGCAGCTGGGATTCCGAACCGTTGGGCGAAGTGATGAACTGCATGCCCGGAACGGTGTCGGCGAAGGCGAGGAAGTTGCGCGAACTCTGCGGCAGGGCCTCGATCTGCCGCTGCGTCACGTAGGTCGCGATCTCCGAGGTCCTGGTCTCGACCATCGACTGCCCGGTGACGACCACCGCATCGATGTCGGTCGCCTCGCCAGCCGTGGCGTCCTCGGCCACGCCGCCCACGCCGAGGTCGAGCGTGGCGGTCTGGCCCACCGCAAGCACCACTTCCCGCGAATCGCTCTGCCCGCCCGCGCTCACATCGATGCGATAACGGCCCGGCGGCAGGCCGGCCAGGCTGTAGCTGCCGTTGCTGGCGCGCGCCGTCCGGCGCAGGCCCGTGGCGAGGTTGGTGGCCGTCACCTCTGCATCCGCGGCCGGCGCCGAATCCTGCATCACCTGGCCGCGCAGGGTGGCGGCGGTGGACTGGGCCAGCGCGGGCGGCGCGCCCAGCAGCAGGCCGGTGGCCAGGGCGACGGCCAGCAGGGAACGCTGGACGGTGATCGATCGCGGACGGTGTGTACTCATGGTGTGCCTCTCTCCCGGGGCGCCGTGCTGGCGTGGAGCGCCGCGCGGGGGCGCGGCGAACGATCTCGAAGGCAGCTTCCGCGCACCACCAGCTGCGGCGCGATCGTCCGAGCCACGCCTTCGGCGTCGGCGCTTCCGGCGGGTTGCAGCAGCAGGCGAAGTGCACATGCCCCGAGCTCCGCGATATCTACCCGCATCGTGGTGAGCGCCGGGTGGACGAGCCGGGCCAGGGGAATGTCGTCGAAACCGGCCACGGCGATGTCGCCCGGCACGGCCAGCCCGGCTTCGGCAAAGGCACGCAGGCAGCCGATGGCCATGGCGTCGTTCGCGGCGAAGACCGCGTCGGGAGGTTCATCGCCGTCCAGCAGGCGGGTGGCGGCGCGGATCCCGGAATCCTCGTCGAAGTCGCCTGGTTCCACCCGCGGCGCCACGCCGGGCAGGCTCGCGGCCAGTTCATCGCGGTAGCCGCGCAGGCGCTCGCGGGCGTCATGGTTGTCCCCGGGGCCGGACACGAAGGCGATCGCGCGATGCCCCGAAGCCACCAGGTGTCGCACCATCGCACGGGCACCGCCGTAGCCGTCCACGCCCACCCAGGGCCGGCGGCCTTCCGGATCGACGGTGTTGATCAGCACCGCGGGCAGCGCCGGCGCCAGGCAGCCGGCGAGCGAACGCGCGCCCTCGTCGGTCGGGGCCATCACCAGCACGCCGTCGACCCGGCCGCGCATGGCCTGCAGCGCCACGCGCTGCTCGCCGGCGTCGCCGTGGGCGCTGGACAGCAGCATGTGCAGGCCCCTGCCGCGGGCCACCTGGCCGATGCCGCGGATCAGTTCGGAGAAGAACTCGCCATGCAGGTCGGGCAGGACCACGCCGATGGTGTGGGTGCGGCGGCTGCTCAGGGCGCGCGCGGCCTGGTGCGGGGTGTAGTCCAGGCGATGGGCCACGTCCAGCACGCGCTCGCGCACGGCCGGGGCGACGCTGCCCTGGCCGTTGATCGCCCGCGAGACGGTGGCCACCGAGACCCCGGCTTCGCGCGCCACATCCTTGATGGTGACCGCCATCGACCCCTCGGAATGCTGGACCGGGTCGAATGTAAACGGTTACATCCCGCCAGGCGCGCTGCAGCGCAGCAGTGGGCTCAGGGCTTCAGGGCAGGACCTTGCGGAACGGGCGCACTTCCACGCTTTCGTAGACGCCGGCCGCGACATAGGGATCGGCGTCCGCCCAGGCACGGGCGTCCTCCAGTGAATCGAAGCGGGCGATCACGATGCTGCCGCTGAAACCCGCCGGGCCAGGGTCCTCCGCATCCACTGCCGGACACGGTCCGGCCACCAGCAGCCGGCCCTCGTCGCGCAGCGCCTGCAGGCGCGCGAGGTGCTCGCCGCGCGCGGCCGCCCTTCGATCCAGCACCCCGGTGCCGTCGCGCCCTTCGATCGCGTACCACGTCATCGACCCTGCTCCTGCCTGATGCAATGGCCGATATCCTAGCTGCAACCCGCGATGAAGCCGCGCGGCGGGCAGGCTGGACAAGGCCCATCCTCTGCCCGTACCCTGATTCACGGTTCCGGGAGCCGGAACGCAGCGGCGGCGCAGCCCGCCCGTCCTGTCCCACCCGGCCCGCCCACGACTTCACTGCCACCGAGCCGCCACGGCCGCAGCCGTCGCGCCCGGCCGGAGTGGTCTGGCTGCAATGCCCGCGGCTGCCTGCCGCAACAGCGTCGACCATCGCCCAGCCCGGGGCCGGCGCCTGCTTTCCTTGCTTGAAGTGGCCCGGAGGGGGCCGCGAAACCGATGACCCAAGCCGGTTCAGACACCGCTGCCGTTCCCGCGCCCGACGCATCCGCGTCCGGGAGCCATCCGATGCAGCAGGAAATCGCGCTGGCGACGGTGCACGGCCAGCCCCTGCTGCAGATGCCGCAGGACCTGTACATCCCGCCGGACGCACTCGAAGTCATCCTCGAGGCCTTCGAGGGTCCGCTCGACCTGCTGCTGTACCTGATCCGCCGCCAGAACCTCGACATCCTCGACATCCCGGTGGCGGAGATCACCCGCCAGTACGTCGCCTACATCGACGTCATGCAGGAACTGCGCTTCGAGCTGGCCGCCGAGTACCTGGTGATGGCCGCGATCCTGGCCGAGATCAAGTCGCGGATGCTGCTGCCGCGGCCGCCGTCGGAGGAAGGCCTGGAAGAGGACCCCCGCGCCGACCTGGTTCGCCGCCTGCAGGAGTACGAGCGCTTCAAGCAGGCCGCCGAGGACGTCGACGCCCTGCCGCGCATGGAGCGCGACACCTCGCCCGCCGCCGCCTTCGTGCCCGAGCGCAGCGTGCACCGCGAGCCGCCGCCGGTGGATCTGCGCGAGATGCTGCTGGCCCTGCACGACGTGCTCAAGCGCGCGGAGCTGTTCACCGGGCATGCGATCAAGCGCGACGCGCTCAGCGTGCGCCAGCGCATGGGCGAGCTGCTCGCCCGCCTCGAGGACGGTGCCTTCCACCGCTTCGAGCAGCTGTTCGAGGCCCGCGAGGGCCGGCTGGGCGTGGTGGTGACCTTCCTGTCGATCCTCGAGCTTGCCAAGGAGCAGCTGCTCGAAGTCGTGCAGGAAGCGCCGCTGGCGCCGATCTACGTCAAGTCGCTGGCCGTGGCCCGCGAGGACGGCCCGCCGCTGGAGTTCGCCAGCGAGTTCGACGACGACATCGAAGAAGCCGCGAACGACGACGCGGCGCGCTGACGCGCTGCCACCCGCCACAGGACACGCATGGATCCGCAACTGATCAAACGCATCGTCGAGGCCGCCCTGCTGGCCAGCAGCCAGCCGCTGACCCTGGTACAGCTCAACGGCCTGTTCACGCTGGACGAACCCGCGCCCGAAGGCAGCATCGCCCAGGCGCTCGAGGCCCTCCAGGCCGAATGCGCCGAGCGCGGCGTGGAGCTGGTGGAGGTCGCCTCGGGCTGGCGCTACCAGGTCAAGGCCGACGTCCACGCCTGGGTCGCCCGCCTCTGGACCGAGCGCCAGGTGAAGTACACCCGCGCCACGCTGGAAACCCTGGCCCTGATCGCCTACCGCCAGCCGATCACCCGCGGCGAGATCGAGCAGGTCCGCGGCGTGGCCACCAACAGCAACATCATCAAGGCGCTGGAGGAGCGCGAGTGGATCCGCGTGGTCGGCCACCGCGACATGCCCGGCAAGCCGGAACTGCTCGGCACCACCAAGGGCTTCCTCGACTACTTCGGCCTCAAGCGCCTGGACGAACTGCCGCCGCTGTCGGAGCTGAAGGACTTCGGCGAGCTGGAACCGCAGTTGCGGTTCGAGCCCGAAGCCAAGGCCGACGGCGCGGCCGATGCCGAAGCAGATCCGGGCGACCTGGACGCGATGCCGCTGGGGGACATCGCGGCGGATGCCGACGCCGACCCCGAAACCGAAGTCGAAGCCGGAACCACCGGCGAAACCGTGGAATCCACGGACGCCGAAACCATCCCGCCGCAACACGCGGCAATTGACGAAGAAGATGCCCTCGCCGCCGAAGGCGACAGCACCGGAGTGGAAGAAGAATGACGCAAGACAAGACTGGCGGCCGCAAGCTGTCGCTCAAGCGCGGCCCCGCCGCCACCACCGAGACCGAGGCCCCGCGCCTGGAAGAACGCCTGCACAAGGTGCTGGCCCAGGCCGGGCTGGGTTCGCGTCGCGCGCTGGAACAGCGCATCGCCGAGGGCCTGGTGAAGGTCAACGGCGAAGTCGCGCAGGTCGGCATGAGCATCCGCGGCGGCGACCGCGTCGAGCTCGACGGCCGCAGCTTCGTGGCCAGTGCGCTGACCGAACCCGCGCGCGTGCTGCTGTACAACAAGCCCGAGGGCGAGGTCACCACGCGCGAGGATCCCGAGGGCCGGCCGACCATCTTCGACGCCCTGCCCGCGCTCAAGGGCGCGCGCTGGATCGCGATCGGCCGCCTCGACATCAACACCACCGGCCTGCTGCTGCTCACCACCGACGGCGAGCTGGCCAACGCGATGATGCACCCCTCCTTCGAGGTCGAGCGCGAGTACGTCTGCCGCGTGCGCGCCCCCGAGGGCGAGGAGACGGTGCCGGAAAACATCGTCGACCGCCTGCGCCGCGGCGTGGCCCTGGACGACGGCCCGGCGAAGTTCGACGAGATCAAGCGCATCGGCGGCACCGACTCCAACGAGTGGTTCCAGGTGCTGCTGAAGGAAGGCCGCAACCGCGAAGTGCGCCGCCTGTGGGAATCGCAGGGCTGCCAGGTGAGCCGCCTCAAGCGCATCCGCTACGGCTCGGTGGAACTGCCGCAGCCGCTGCTGCGCGGGCAGTCGCAGGAGCTGGCCGACGACAAGGTGCAGGCGCTGCGCAAGCAGCTCCAGCTCGAGGACGGCGCGCCCGCCGCGCTCACCCTGCTGCCGGTGATCGGCCAGCGCCGCGCCGCGAAATCCACGGTTCACGTGGGCGGCCAGCACCGCAGCAACGGCTACGTCGGCGGCCACACCACCGCCGACGAGGGCCGCGAGCTGCGCCGCTTCGACCACGTGCGCGAGGACCGCGGCCGCCGCGGCCAGCGCAAGCCCTCCGGCGGCCTGACCGTCACCGGCGAAGCCGCCGCGCGCCAGTCGCACAAGCCGCTGAAGGCACGCAAGGACAAGCGCGCCCTGCCCGAGGGCAATCCGGCCGCGTTTCGCAGCTGGTACGTGCCCGACGGCGTGGACACCGGCCCGACCGGCCACCGCAACGCCGGCCCCGGCGGCGCGCGCAAGCCCGGCGGCCGCAAGCCGGGCGGCGCGGGGCGTCCGGGTGGCTCGGGCGCAGGCAAGCCCGCGCGCGCGGCGCATCCTTACGGGCACCCCGGCAATGCGCCGGTGTTCCCCTCCGACCACGGCATGCCCGGCGGTAATGACCGGCCGCGGGGCCCGCGCGCGGGTCGCCCGGGCGGCAAGCCCGGCGGTCGCCCGGGTGGTGGCAAGCCCGGCGGCGGCAAGCCCGGCGGTCGCCCCGGCGGCGGTCGCCCGCAGGGCGCAGGCCCGCGCGGCGGTGGCGGCGGCCGACGCGGCGCCTGAGCCCGCTCAGCCCGCGTCTATCGTGAACGCATCCCCGTCGCGCAGCGCGGGGAAGCGCTCGCGATGTGCCGCCAGCTCGGCGGCCAGCAGGGTCGTGGTCACCACGACCTCCTCGTCGGCGCACTCGCTCAGCGGCGCGCCGAGGAAATCGATCACCGCGCTGTCGCCCGAGTACGCCAGGCCGTTGCCGTCGCGTCCCACGCGGTTGAGTCCGGCGACGTAGCACAGGTTCTCGATCGCGCGCGCGCGCAACAGCGTCTTCCAGGCATAGGCCCGCGGCGACGGCCAGTTGGCCACGTACAGCTGCAGGTCGAAGGCCGGCCGGCCATCGGAGTCGAGCGTGTTGCGCGCGAACACCGGGAAGCGCAGGTCATAGCAGACCAGCGGATTGACCCGCCAGCCCTTCAGCTCCACCACCAGGCGGTCGCGGCCGGCGGCGTAGCGCTCCTGCTCGCGTGCATAGGTGAACAGGTGGCGCTTGTCGTAGTGCGCCAGCGTGCCGTCGGGCCGCGCCCAGAGCATGCGGTTGTAGATGCCATCGCCATCGCGCAGCTGCACGCTGCCGCTCACCACCGCGCCCAGCGCCGCGGCCTGGTCGCGCATCCACTGCACGGTGGGACCGTCCATGCCTTCGGCCTGGTCGATGGCGTCGTTGCTGAAGCCGCTGGTGAAGGTTTCGGGCAGCAGCACCAGGTCGGTGGTGCCGTGCAGGGGCGCCATCAGTCCGCCGTAGTAGGCGCGGTTGCCGGCGGGGTCGTGCCAGAGCGTGTCGCCCTGGACCAGGGAGATGCGGAGGTTGTCCATGACCCATCCTAGCCCGTGGGAGCGGCTACAGCCGCGATCGCCGCCATGGCGGCTGCCACTGATTCCGCCACGGCACCGCGGGTGCGGTTAGAGCCGCGCCAGCCGCTCGATCGCCGCATCCAGCGTCGGCTGCGCCTTGGCGAAGCACAGCCGCGCCAGGCGCTGGCCGGCCGGCGGTGATTCGTAGAACGGCGACAGCGGGATCGAGGCCACGCCGTGCTCGATGGTCAGCCAGCGGCAGAATTCCGTGTCCACCAGGTCGCTGATCGCCGAGTAGTCCACCAGCTGGAAGTACCCGCCCGGCACAGGCAGCGGCTTCAGCTTGGTGCCCAGCAGCTGTTCGCGGAAGGCGTCGCGCTTGGCCTGGTAGAAGTCGCCCAGGCCGAGGTAGTGCCCGGGCTCTTCGCGCAGCATCTCGGCGAAGGCATGCTGCGCCGGCGCGAAGGTGCAGAACACGTTGTACTGGTGCACCTTGCGGAACTCGAGCGATAGCCCCGGCGGCGCGATGCAATAGCCGAGCTTCCAGCCGGTGCAGTGGTAGGTCTTGCCGAAGCTGGAAACGACGAAGGCGCGCTCGCGCAGCTCCGGGTAACGCAGCGCGGATTCGTGCCGGGCGCCGTCGAAGACGATGTGCTCGTAGACCTCGTCGGAAACCAGCCAGACGCCGGTGTCCTGGACGATGGCGGCCAGTTCGACCATGTCATCGGCGGACAGCATCGCGCCCGAAGGGTTGTGCGGCGTGTTGACGATCAGCATGCGCGTCTTCGGGCCGATCGCCGCGCGCACCCGCGCCCAGTCGGGGGCGAAGCTCACGGGATCCAGCGGTACGTGCACCGCGCGCGCGCCGGCCAGGTCGATCGCCGGCTCGTAGCAGTCGTAGGCCGGGTCCAGCACCACCACCTCGTCGCCGGCGCGGACCACGGCGTGGATGGCGTTGAAGATCGCTTCGGTGGCACCGCTGGTCACGGTGACCTCGGCGTCCGGGTCCGGGCGATGGCCGTACAGCGCGGCGGTCTTGTCCGCGATCGCCTCGCGCAGCGCGGCGATGCCCGTCATCGGCGCGTACTGGTTGTGGCCGGCGCGCATCGCGCGGTCCAGCGCATCCACCAGGCGCGCGGGCACGTCGAAGTCGGGGAAGCCCTGCCCCAGGTTGACCGCGCCGTGCTCGGCCGCCAGCTGCGACATCACGGTGAAGATCGTCGTACCGACCTTGGGAAGCTTGGTGCCGGGCATGCGTTTCCTCCATGCCGGCCAACTGCCGGCGGTTCCCGAGTTTACGCAGCGTGCCCGCTTCGCGTTAAATCTCCGGCATGCCGTCCCTGCCGCCCGCCATTCCCGAGGCCGACGTCCAGCGCCTGGCCACCGCCTACCTGCAGGCGCTCTATCGCTGGGGCTGCGACGGCGCGTGGCATGACATGCGGATCGGAGAGCCGGCACCCACCCTCGAGCTCCTGTACCCCGAAGTGGCCAGCTTCGGGCTGCTGTCGGCCTGGAATCCCTATTCGCGGCCGCGCGAAGAAGCCGGGAACCGGGTCGCCGACCAGGCGCTGGAAGCGGAACTCGACAAGCGCGGCTTCGCGCGCGTTCCGGCGTTCTCGTCGGCCACCAACCGCAGCTGGCGCGAGCCTGGCTGGGTGATCTTCGACATCGGGACCGGGGAACTCGACGAACTCAGCCGCCGTTTCGGCCAGCTGGGCACCCTGTGGTGGTCGCGCGGCGAGCCGGTGCGACTGCGCATGCAGGCCGCGAAGCCATCGCGGTTCCGCCACCCCCTGCCGGTCGACTGGCTAGAATAGCCGCTGTCCGGTCGCCGTCGCGGCCCGTGCCGCACGATGCCCCAGCCCGACCGTCACGCTCCCGCGCTGCTTTCCGCACAGGCCCTGCGCTTCGCGCGCAACGACCTGCCCGTGTTCGGGCCGGTCGATTTCGAGGTCGCGGCCGGCGAAGCGCTGCTGGTCCAGGGCGACAACGGCGCCGGCAAGACCACCCTCCTGAAAGTCCTCGCCGGCCTGCTGCGCGCCGACGGCGGCGAACTGCGCCTGCAGGGCCAGGCCGCACTACCGGCGCTGCGCGCACGCGTGGTCGGCTACCTCGGTCACCTGCCGGCGCAGAAGGCGGACCTGACCGCGCTGGAGAACCTGCGTTTCCTCTGCGGCCTGCACGGAAGCCGTCCAGGCATGTCGCTGGAAGGCGCGATGGCCACCGTCGGCCTGGCCGGCTACGAGGACGCCCTGACCCGGCAGATGTCGGCCGGCCAGCGCAAGCGCCTGTCGCTGGCGCGGCTGTGGCTGTCGCCGGCACCGCTGTGGCTGATGGACGAGCCCTACGCCAACCTCGACCTGGAAGGCATCGAACTGGTCAACCGCATGGTCCAGGCGCACCTGCGCGAAGGCGGCGGTGCCATGGTCACCACGCATGGCGCCTACGCCGAACCGCCGGTGCGCACGCGCCTCCTGGTGCTGGAGCGGCCATCGTGATGTGGTCGGCCGCGCGCGCATTGGTGGTCCGCGATCTGCAGCTGCTGTGGCGACGGCGCGGCGATTCGCTGCAGCCGGCGCTGTTCGCGCTGCTGGTGCTGGTGCTGTTCGCACTGGCGCTGGGCAACGATCCGGCGATGCTCGCGCGGGTGGCGCCCGGCGCGCTGTGGGTGGCGGTGCTGCTGTCGGGCCTGCTGGCCCTGGACACGCTGTTCCGCGGCGACGCCGAGGACGGTTCGCTGGAGCAGTGGCTGCTGGCACCGGTGCCGCTGGGCTGGCTGGTGCTGGTGCGCGTGGCCACGCACTGGGCGACCACCGCCCTGCCCCTGCTGCTGGCGATGCCGCTGCTGGCCGAGCTGATGGCCCTGCCGCGCGCGCACTGGCCGGTGCTGTTCGCCTCGCTGGCGCTGGGCACGCCGCTGCTGGCGCTGCTCGGTGCGGTGGTGGCCGCGCTCACCGTGGGCATGCGCCGCTCCGGGATCCTGGTCGCGTTGCTGGCGCTGCCGCTGTACGTGCCGGTGCTGGTGTTCGGCGCCGGCGCCGTGACCGCCTCGGTGCAGGGCTTCGACGCCGTGGGCGGCCTGCTGCTGCTGGCCGCGGGCCTGGTGGCTGCGCTGGTGCTGGCGCCGCTGGCCGCGGCCGCGGCGATCCGGATCGCGCTGTCCTGAATCCCTAGAACCGGTGCACTTGATCAGTGCGTTGGGCTCTCGCCTTGTCCTGGTGTGGATCTCGGCTTCGGGTGGGACGCGTGTCGCTACGGGGTGGGTATGGACCGGCGAAGCAGCCATCCATGGCTGATTCGCCTACCGCGCACATCCTTGTGCGCTGTCCATACCCACCCCGCAGCGCCCCGCTCCGGCGGGGTTGGGGCGCCTCGGCTTCGAAAGGCTCGCGATCCTGCGGCCCCACGCACCCACTTCCAACGGCCGGACAGGTGCTGTCTTTTCGCGCCACTTGAGCCAGATACATGGGCGGGACCTCCTCCCCGAAGCCCATGACGGTGGTGGGGGGGGGGGGGGGGGGGGGGGGGGGGCGGGGGGGGGGGGGGGGGGGGGGGCGGGGCGCGGGGGGGGGGGGGGGGGGGGGGGGGGGGGGGCCCCCCCCCCCCCCCCCCCCCCCCCCCCCCCCGCGGCGCAGACCTCCCGAAGGAAACGCTTCGCCAGCCGTCAGCCC
>NZ_SJRW01000002.1 GCF_004352825.1 Luteimonas arsenica
CACTCGTAGCGTGCATGCGAAAGCTGCTCGGGATCATCAATGCCAGGCGGCGCGATGAGCTGCGGGCCGAGGGCATGGCAATGGCTTGAACGGCACGCTTCAAGACAGTTGCTGAATTAAGCCGCGCCGCGAAGCGGCGTCGGCTTGAATGAATTGTTAGGGCGCATGCTAGCGCGAACCACAGCTGCAAGTACCAGCTCACGCTGCCGGGTAGCCTCTTGCAGTTCACCACCATAGATGACCAGAAGCACATCCGAAGGCTGGGTGAGGCCAGTGGGTAGAAATGCCAAGCGCTCGTGGACAGAGTTGTCTCTTACTCCATAGAACCACGCAACCTTTCCTACTGGAGTTTCTGAGAATCCGGCAAAGCGGCTGTCATTGGGTAAGGACCAATGCCCACCAACGCGAATCTCTGCGGGAAGAAGGCCGGATTGGAGTGGTGTGAGAGTGCAAATCGTGTAGTCAGGCCCCAGCCGAGCCTGCACCGAGTAGCCGGAATCCACAGGTAGCCGGGGGCAACTGAAATCATCGAATGCTCGCAGTACCGGAAACGTCGCATCGCCGGAGCGACTACAAGCGCAGAGAGCAAGCAGCAGGATGGCGAGGATGTGTCTCATGCGCCCTAACACTTGAGTTAAGCCGTGCCGCGAAGCGGCATCGGCTTGAACGAATTGTTAGGCGGCTCCTTAGTTGTCAACGTTAGTGACCTTGACGTGGATGACGCATACCCCGCGCGCCACTAGGAAACCGCCGAACCCCCAAAAGCTGCCGCCAGGAAGCTCGGAACTGAAATAGAACTCATGCACCTGATCATTACCCGCAATGCCGCGTAGAGCTGAAAGAGAGAACCGCTGTATTGCCTCAGCGTCTTGCGCGGAGTATGGCGCAGAGACCGACATACGCTCGCCGATCTGCTCAACGGTTCCGCCCGGGCACTCGTCCGTCGGGACGACTTGGCTCCGGAAGTCGCCATACCAAGTGGCTGGCTGAGATGGCACAGCAGCAATCTCCTCGGCAGCGACGGCTAAGCTGCTGAGGAACACTATGAGAAAGGCTGGGCGCTTCAAGAACATTCGCAGAGCCGCCTAACGCCTAAGTTAAGCCGAGACGCGTAGTGGAGCGAAGCACATGGCAAGCTGTACCTGCCATGTGGTTTGCGTAACGAAGCGGCTTCGGCTTGAACGCATTGTTAGGCCGCGCGCCGCGTAAGTGACGGCACGTCAGAAGCGTGCACCAGCTCCCCAGCCGAAGCCCTGAGTTCAACGTTCTTGAACTCTGCAACCATCCGGGAGAAGTGCAGAAACTCACGAAGTGGCGTGGGCGCGACGATAGCTGAAAGAAGAAGAGGAAGCGTGAACGCCCAAGGCGAAACCGGCCCGTCTCCAAGGTAGCCAATGCAAATCGGCACCAAGCCGCAGGCAGCCATGAACGACACCAACTTCACTCCGTGCCAAATCCAGAAGTGGCGCCACTCTGTCGCGGTAGCCAACCCCTCACGGATATCTTCGACTGTCAGTACTCTTGTAGGGTCCACAGCGGCCTAACACCAGAATTAAGCCGTGCCGCGAAGCGGCATCGGCTTGAATGAATTGTTAGGCGCCAATCTGAGTGAAGTCAGCGCCGGTGTCGTATCTTAGCGTCAGCTCTTTGCCACCACTGAACAAGAATTTTGCCGAGACATCTCCATGCTCCGTTGAACTGTAAGAGACATTCTCTAGCCGCTGTCCCACGATGCCGGGAAGGTCAGTCAGGTGGTTGATTAAGAGGCCGTAATCAAGTGTCGCGTTGATCGGCGATTCTGGAGCTTGCCCGGACCGCCAGAATACTGTGTACGTTTCGAAATAGATTCGGTGCCACACGCCATCAAAGCAGAAGAACACGACGTTAGCTGGGTCCGCGATGCGTGCCCCCTCGTAGAAGTGCTGCACCGCGAGCCCAGTGCAGACCTTTCCGCTCAGCTCTGGCTCGATGCCATTGATGTGAAAGCTCATAGAGATGTCTGTTTGGCGCCTAACACCTAAGTTAAGCCGCGCCGCAGCGGGGCGTGAAGCACATGGCAAGCTGTACCTGCCATGTGGTTTGCGCCCCGATGCGGTGTCGGCTTGAACGCATTGTTAGGCCGCTCCTAAGGGAAGCGACCGTAAACGAACATCTGACGCCTCAATTAGCCACGTTGCATGCGCACCTGGAGGGCCAGCCCACTCGATCTCATGCACCACGTTCCCAGCCTTATTGAGGGTCAACTCACTGTACCGCCAATCATAGTGGCCGCCGGACGCTACTGGATTGGTCATGGTGTATGAGTAGACCCTAGGATAAAACAGCTCCAGGTAGCGGTCGTGGCACGCGCCAAGAAGACGAACACGCAAGCTAAGGTGGCGGATCTGGCGCCGCTTGCCCCTCGCTGGCTCCTCAAAGCGAGCCCACTCCAGCCATGCATCATGTGGACAGCGGCGATCGGCCGCATTAAGCAGCGGTCCGGAGGCGAGCTTAAAGGCAGAGACGGGAAAGCGATCTTTATTGCGCTCTAAGTACCTGCCATAACGCTTGAATGGCAGGCTTGGGTCGCCGTCTGAGTGAAGTTGCTCGGTGAGTACGTACATTAGAAGAGAGGCCTAACGCCTGAATTAAGCCGCGCCGCGAAGCGGTGTCGGCTTGAATGAATTGTTAGGTGACATTAACCGAAGATTCCCTCAACACGCTCTCGCATGCTGCGTCTGCCTTCAAGAGTGCTTCGATAACCTCTAGAGCCTGCTTATGTAGTTCGAGGAATGAGTCTCGTATCTCAAGCTCCGCTGATTGAACTTCGTCGTAAGCAGCAATTGAGTTGCTTGCAACAGCCGCCTCGTGTTTCTGAGAGAGCGCCTTTAGAGCGTGTGGCAATCCACGCTCCAGGGCCTGTATGAGTTCATCAGCGCTTCTGATTGAAATCAGCAGCTGCACAAGCGCTTCATTGCCATCACGTGGTTCAGCGAGAAGCTTATCCCTGCTGCGAAAAGCGAGGCTCCTGCACTTATCAACCAGCTGCATTTCTATAGCGATCTTGTCCGACGCCTGCTGGCGCTGGAGACCCGCTGCTTGCGCCGCCCGCTTGCTCTTCTTGAGTGCTTTAGGTTCAAAGAAAGAGAACACCATGTCTCCTAACGCCTGAATTAAGCCGCGCCGCGAAGCGGCGTCGGCTTGAATGAATTGTTAGGCCCGCCAGACATTGAGGCCACTCATGCCCAAGAGCCAGTAAGTCACCAGAACTACCGCCGCAACCCACATGGCCAGGTAAGACAGGCCCTTAGCGCGAGGTGCGGCGCGACGCTTGGCAAGTCGATTGAACCACAGAGCAGATCCAAAGGTGGCCGCGAGCAAACCGGTGAAGAGGAAACCGGTTTTAAGACTGAGTGTGATATAGCCAGCATCCGAGTAGCCCGCGAACTTGCACCACTGCAGAATGGCAGCGATGAGCCGCTCAACAACGGGAACCGAGAGTGCAAAGGCAGCGGCAAGTGCCGCACCAGAGGCAAGGCTAAGCGCTTTGTTGGACTCGCGACTTTGCATGATGCGGGCCTAACACTAAGTAGATTCCAAAAGCGGAATGTAGCAGGTAGCTCCTCGCACCACCCGCTCTCCCTTGGTCAGGGAAATCCCACACAGAATCACGGCTTTATCGCCTGTCGCGGCGCGGCGGGAGCGGTAATGCTGTCGTGGAATACCCCGTGGATGAGGCGGTATGCCATACCGGGCCAAGGATAAGGCGGTAATCGGAGCTGCCAAGGACGGCAGCGCTTCCTGGGGCGGTGGCGGTGGCGCCGCCGCCGGAGGCGGCGGGGCCGATGTGCCCCACTCTCCCCGCCTGCTCGACCAGATCCGCATCCGCTGCCGGATGAAGCATTACAGCATCCGCACCGAGCGCGCCTACGTCGGTTGGGCACGGCGCTTCATCCTCGCCAACGGCCGTCGCCATCCGCGCGATCTGGGCCTGGCGGAGGTCGAGGCTTTCCTGTCGTCGCTTGCGGTGCGCGACAACGTCGCGGCCAGCACGCAGAACCAGGCGCTGTCGGCGCTGCTGTTCCTCTACAAGGAAGTACTCGGGCTGGAACTGCCCTGGGTCGGGTCGGTCACGCGCGCGAAGCGGCCGCAGCGCTTGCCGGTCGTGCTCACTCATGCGGAGGTGCGGGCGCTGCTCGCGCTCATGGACGGGCAGCTCAATCTGATGGCGTCGCTGCTTTACGGGGCGGGCATGCGGCTGATGGAGGCGGTGCGGCTGCGCACCAAGGATGTGGACTTCGGGCGCCGGGAGATCGTGGTGCGCAACGGCAAGGGCGGCAAGGATCGGCGGGTGCCGCTGCCGCGCAAGCTCGAGGCCGGTCTGGAGGCCCAGGTCGAGCGCGTCCGGGTGCTGCATGCGCGTGATCTGATGGAGGGCTTCGGCGAGGTCTGGCTGCCGCATGCGCTGTCGCGGAAGTATCCGTCGGCAGCGCGCGAGTTCGGTTGGCAGTGGATGTTCCCGGCGCGGCAGCTGTCGGTGGATCCGCGATCGGGGACGAAGCGGCGCCACCACGTCGACGAGGCGGTGCTGCAGCGCGCGGTCAAGGCGGCACGGGTCGCGGCGGGCATCGACAAGCCGGCCACCTGCCACACGCTGCGTCATTCCTTCGCCACCCACCTGCTGGAGTCGGGCCACGACATCCGCACGGTGCAGGAGCTGCTCGGGCACAAGGATCTCGCCACCACGCAGATCTACACGCACGTGCTCGGCCGCGGCGCGGGCGGGGTGCTGAGTCCGCTCGACCGGGACTGACGCGCAGCGGCCTCCCTACCCCGCCGGCAGCGGTAGCCCGCGCATCGCCTTGACCGTGCGCAGCACGAAGCTGGAGTTCACGTCGCCCACGCCGGGTCGCGCCAGCACGCGGTCGAGCAGGAAGCTGGAGAAGTGCTCCAGGTCGGCGGCCACCACCTGCAGCAGGTAGTCCATGTCGCCGGTCAGGGCATGGCAGGCCACCACCTCGTCCCAGTCGTTGACGCTGCCGGCGAAGTCGGCGACGGCGGCGGCATCGTGGTGGTTCAGGCGGATGCGGACGAAGGCGGTCAGGCCCAGGCCGATCCGTTCGGGGTCGACTTCGGCGCGGTAGCCGGCGATCACGCCGCCGCGTTCAAGCCGCTGCACTCGGCGCAGGCAGGCCGATGGGGAGAGGTGCACGCGCTCGGCCAGCTCGGCATTGCTCAGGCGGCCCTGGCGCTGGAGCTCGGCCAGCAGCTGCAGGTCGATGCGATCCAGCGTGTCTGCGGCGGGCATGGGATGTCTCCGGCAATCTTGCGCAACAATATTGCGCCATCTGGCGCCCGACAGGCAACAATCGCAACCATCTTGCGTGCTTCTGTCGTTAGAGTCGATGGTCAGGGGTGCAGCGGCGCACGAAACATGCGTCCAGCCAACACCAAGGGGCGGCGGCCGTTTCGATGCTCCGTCCCGCCGGGGCCTCCCCGGTCACGTCACGTGCCGGCCATCTGCGGGACACCTCGCGGTCCCACCGTCGCCGGTATCCGGGTCGGGACCCGCCGCACGGCCGCTCCGCGACCGCACCCCTGCACCACCATCACCATTCCGGAGTCCACCATGTCCGCCCAGGCCCCCACCGCACCCCGCCGCGTCGAGAACATCCACACCGACAAGGGCAAGGTACCGGTCTATGCCACCGGCGTGGTCGACCAGAACTGGGCCGGCTACACCGCCGAGGACCACGCCACCTGGGCGACGCTGTTCGAGCGCCAGCGCAAGCTGCTGGTCGGCCGCGCCAGCGGGGAGTTCCTGCGCGCGCAGGACGCGATGGGGATGACGCCCGACCGGATCCCGAAGTACGAGGACCTCAACGCGGTGTTGGAGCCGGCCACGGGCTGGCGCCTGATCGGGGTCGAGGGCCTGCTGCCGGAGCTCGACTTCTTCGACCACCTGGCCAACCGTCGCTTCCCGGTGACCTGGTGGATCCGCCGCCCGGACCAGATCGACTACATCGAGGAGCCCGATCTCTTCCACGACCTCTTCGGCCACGTGCCGCTGCTGATGAACCCGGTGTTCGCCGACTACATGGCGGCCTACGGGCGCGGCGGGGTCAAGGCGCATGCGATCGGGCCGGACGCGCTGCAGAACCTGACGCGGCTGTACTGGTACACGGTGGAGTTCGGCCTGATCCGCGAAGCCGACGGCCTGCGCATCTACGGCAGCGGCATCGTGTCCTCGAGCGGCGAGTCGGTGCACAGCCTCGAGTCCGCCGCGCCCAACCGCATCGGCTTCGATCTGGAGCGCATCATGCGCACGCGCTACCGCATCGACACCTACCAGAAGACCTATTTCGTCATCGACAGCTTCGAGCAGCTGATGGCGGCGACCGATCCGGACTTCACGCCGATCTATGCGCGCCTGGCCGAGCAGTCCTCGATCCCGGCCGGCACGGTGCTCGAATCCGACACCGTCTTCCAGCGCGGCACCGGCGAGGGCTGGGCCACCGACGGCGACGTCTGACCTCTCCTCGCCCGCCCCCGCCCCCTGCAGGAGCGGCTACAGCCGCGACCGCTGAAGTCATCGCCACCCGAAGCCGGCAACGCCACCGCCCGTCCCGTGCACAGGGGCCGGGAGCACACCCCCTGTGCGCGGGACGGGCAGCGAGGCCTCCAACGGAGTCGCACCAGGACTCCAACGGAGCCGCCCCGACCGACCCGAAGAAAACCGGCCTTCCCCGGGTCTGGGAGATGAACTCGCCCCGCAAAAAATCCGACGGGAACACTGCTTTCCCACGCACGCACCGGCCTTTCCCCCTGCCACGGTCGACAATGCCCGCATGACTTCCCTCTCCCCCCCTCCGGCAGCCGTTCCCCCGCTGTCGACGCTGCCGTTCGCCATCGCGCTCGCGCTTGTTTCCTGCTCCGCCGCGGCCCTCGCGGCCTCGCCCGCCGAGGTCCAGGCCCCCACCGCCAGCCCCACCATCCTCGACGCCGTCGTGGTCGAAGCCACCCGCCTGCGCACCGTGCCGGCCTTCGACACACCCGCCTCCACCGCCACCATCGACCTCGAAGGCGAGCGCTCCACCGCTGAGGCCGACGTCTCCGAGGCCCTGCGCGGCGTGCCCGGCCTGCTCGCGCGCGACCGCCAGAACCTGGCGCAGGACACGCAGCTGTCGATCCGCGGCTTCGGCGCGCGCGCGACCTTCGGCGTGCGCGGGCTGCGGCTGTACGCCGACGGCATCCCGGCGTCGATGCCCGACGGCCAGGGCCAGCTGTCGCACTTCAGCCTTGCCGGCGCCGAACGCATCGAGGTGTTGCGCGGGCCGTTCTCGGCGCTGCACGGCAACTCGTCCGGCGGCGTGGTCTCGATCCACAGCGCTGATGGCCAGGCCGGCGCCCCCTGGCGCCTGCGCGCCACCGTCGGCAGCGACGGCACCTGGACCGGCGCGGCACGCCTGCTCGGCGGCAACGACGTGGTCGGCTACAACCTGTCGCTCTCGCGCCTGGACACCGACGGCTGGCGGGACCATTCCGCGGCGCGCCGCGACGTCGCCAACCTCAAGCTGGGCTTCGAGCTGGGCGAGCGCCGTCGCCTCGACCTGGTGCTCAATCACGTCGACATCCCCGAGGCGCGCGATCCGCTGGGCCTGACCGCGCAGCAGATGCGCGAGGATCCTCGCCAGGCCGTCGCCAACGCCTATGTCTACGACACCCGCAAGAGCGTGCGCCAGTCGCAGGCCGGCACGGTGTTCGAGCAGGGCTTCGGCCAGGCGCAGGCGCTGCGGCTGTCGGCCTGGGGCGGCGACCGCGAGGTCACCCAGGTGCTGCCGATCCCGCCGGCGCCGCAGCGCAATCCGCTGCACTCCGGCGGCGTGATCGACCTCGACAACCGCTACGCCGGCTACGATGCGCGCTGGTCCTGGAGCGGTGCGCTGGCGGGCCGTCCGCTGGAACTTGCCGCGGGCCTGTCCGGCGAGCGCCAGCGCCAGCACCGCCGCGGCTTCGAGAGCTTTGTCGGCGAGTCGCTGGGCGTGCGCGGCACGCTGCGCCGGGACGAGCGCAACGAGGTCGAGTCCGACGACCTGTACGCGCAGGCCTGGTGGCGGTTCGCGCCGCGCTGGTCGCTGCTGCTTGGCGCGCGCCGCAGCGAGGCCACGTTCACATCGCGCGACCACTACGTCACCGCGGGCAATCCCGATGACAGCGGCCGCGTCGATTACGCCGAAACCTCGCCGGTGGCCGGCATCACCTTCGCGCCGTCGGAGCACCTGCGCATCTATGCGTCGGCGGGCCGCGGCTTCGAGACGCCGACCTTCAACGAGCTCTCCTACCGCGCCGACGGCGGCGCCGGCCTGGCCTTCGGCCTGCGCCCGGCGGTCAGCGACAACCTCGAGCTGGGCATGAAGTGGCGCACGCCGGCCGGCGGTCTGCTCGAGGCGGCGCTGTTCCGCGCCGACACCGACGACGAGATCGCCGTGGCCGGCAACGTCGCCGGCCGCAGCAGCTATCGCAACGCCGGCAGCGCGCGCCGCCAGGGCGTGGAGCTGTCCTGGTGGCAGCCGCTGGGCGAGGCCTGGGACCTGCAGCTGGCGGCGACGCAGCTGGAGGCGGAGTTCCGCAGCGGCGCGGCCGACACCGGCGCGATCGCCGCCGGCCGGCGCATTCCCGGCGTGCCCGAGCGCCACGCGTTCGCACGCCTGCAGTGGAGCGACGGCGGCGCCTGGTCGGCGGCGCTGGAGGCCGAAGCCATGGGCGACGTGATGGTGAACGACGCCGGCACCGGCTCGGCCGCGGGCTACGGCCTGCTCCACGTCGAGGCCTCGCGCCGCTGGGCCACCGCCTCCGGCCCGCTGCGGGTGTTCGCGCGCATCGACAACGTGCTCGACCGCGACCACGTCGGCTCGGTCATCGTCAACGAGGGCAACGGCCGCTTCTACGAGCCCGGCGCCGGCCGCAGCTGGCTGCTCGGCCTGGAGTGGCGGTTCGACCGCCGCTAGCTCAGCCCGGCACGAACGCCGCCGCGGCGACGCCGGCGGCCAGCGCCGCCAGCAGCCCGGCGGCCACGCGCAGGCCGTAGCCGCGTCCGCCGCTGGCGAAGGCCAGCACCGACTTCGTGCCCAGGCTGGCGGCGAGCAGGCCGACCATCAGCCATCGCCCCTGCGCCGGGTCGATGGCGTCGCTCAGGCGCAGGCTGCCCAGCGTGGCGATCGACGCGTGCAGTTCGGCCGCCGCGGCGATCACCGCGGCGGCCATCGCACCGCCGGCGCCGGTCCATCGGTTGAGCACGGCGGCGAGCAGCACCAGGCCGCCGACCAGCGCCGCGAAGCCGAGCGCGTGGCCGAACCGGAACATCCGCGTCTGAGCCGTCGGCGGCGGGACCTCGTCCTCGCGCCCGGCGTGCAGGCCCAGCAGGCCGCCTGCCAGCAGCACCGCCCCCACCGCCGCCAGCACCCAGCGCTGCTCGGCCACCAGCGACGGCGCCAGCGCGCCGAGCACCGGCACGCTGAGGCTCAGCGACGCCAGGTTGGCCAGCAGCGCCGCGCCCACGGCCGAGGGCAGCAGCTGCGGCGAGTCCTTGGCGCGCTGGCCGAACCCCAGCACGGCGGCGGTCGACGACACATAGCCGGCGAAAAACCCCGACACCGCCAGCCCCCAGCGGTTGCCGATCACGCGCAGCACGACGTGGCCCAGCGCGCCGACGGCCATCACCAGCACCACCAGCAGCCACAGCGTGCGCGGGTTGATCGCCTGGTAGGGGCCGAAGCCGCGGTCGGGCAGCAGCGGCAGCACCACCAGCGCCGAGGCCAGCAGGAACAGGCCGTCGAAGACTTCGCGCTCGCTCAGCAGGTCGCGCGTCAGCCGGTGTAGTGGCTGCTTCGCGAACAGCAGCACCGCCACCAGAACCGCCAGGCCGGTGGCGATCGCCGGCGAGCGCAGCGCCAGCGCGCCCAGCAGGGCGGTGGCGACCAGCGCCACCTCGCCGGTCAGGCCCGGGTCCTGCTCGTGGCTGGCGTGGTAGGCCATCGCCGCCAGCAGCGCGACGGCGGCCAGCACCACCACCAGCACCGCGGTCCCCAGCCAGGCCGCGACCGCCGCTGCCAGCGCCACCAGCGCGTGCGTGCGCAGGCCGGCAGTGGGCTGCGTGGCGTGGCCGCGCTCGCGCACCAGGCCCACCAGCAGCCCGGCACCGAGCGCGGCGGAGAAGGCGTACAGCAGGGCCGCGGTGTCCTCGGGCACGTTGGAGTCCGGTGTCGTGGAAGCCCCGCAGTCTGCCATGCGCTTGCTTCCCCGGCGGCAGCCGGGAGAATGGCGGCGTCCTTCCCGTCCGCAGGTCGCCATGTCCAGCCCCCGCCACGCCGTCACCCTCACCCGCCACCTGATCGAGGAGCAGCGCGCCGGCCGCATCAACGCCGACCTGCGCCAGCTGATCGCCGTGGTCGCCCGCGCCTGCACCAGCATCTCGATCGCGGTCGGCAAGGGTGCGCTGGGCGGCGTGCTCGGCGACGCCGGCACCGGCAACGTGCAGGGCGAGGCGCAGAAGAAGCTCGACGTCATCAGCAACGACATCCTGCTCGAGGCCAATGCCTGGGGCGGCCACCTCGCCGCCTGCGCCTCCGAGGAAATGGACCACTGCCACCCGATCCCCGACGCCTACCCGCGCGGCAACTACCTGCTGCTGTTCGATCCCCTGGACGGCTCCAGCAACATCGACGTCAACGTCTCGGTCGGCACGATCTTCTCGGTGCTGCGCTGCCCCGAGGGCACGACCACGCCCTGCGACGAGGATTTCCTGCAGCCCGGCACCGCCCAGGTCGCCGCCGGCTACTGCGTCTACGGCCCGCAGACCACGCTGGTGCTGACCTTCGGCCACGGCACCCACGCCTTCACCCTCGACCGCGAAACCGGCACCTTCATGCTGACACGCGAATCCATCCGCATCCCGGAGGAAACGAAGGAGTTCGCCATCAACATGTCGAACAAGCGCCACTGGGAAGCACCGATGCAGCAGTACGTCGACGACCTGCTGGTGGGCAAGGAGGGTCCGCGCGGAAAGGACTTCAACATGCGCTGGATTGCCTCGATGGTCGCCGACGTGCATCGCATCCTGACCCGCGGCGGCATCTTCGTCTATCCCTGGGACAGGAAGGACCCGTCCAAGCCCGGCAAGCTGCGCCTGATGTACGAAGCCAACCCCATGGCCTTCCTGGTCGAGCAGGCCGGCGGTGCCGCCACCAACGGCCGCGACCGCATCCTGGACATCGCCCCGACCCAGCTCCACCAGCGCGTCCCCGTTTTCCTGGGCTCCAAGTCCGAAGTCGAAACCGCCACCCGCTACCACCTCGACCATGACGCAGCCGCTTCGTAGGCGCTGCTGCGGCCGTTGGTGAAGAAAAAAAAGCCTTTGCCACGGATCTGCGCGGATTACGCGGATCTGGCCTGGGCAAGGTTGGTGCCGGATTGCCCACCCGGAAAAAGCGGGTGCAGAGCGTGGTGATGGCGCTGGCCACGGCCCAATCCGCGTAATCCGCGCAGATCCGTGGCAAAAAGCTTTTGCTTCCCCCATGGCATAAGCTCCGTACATCGCGGCCAAGGCCGTTGCTGCAGGAGACAGGCCCGCATGAGCGAAGGCGTTGGCACGGACTTCATCGAGGTGGTGCCCGGGGCGGTCGATGCCGCGACCTGTGCGGCGATCGTCGAGCGCATGCGCGCCAGCGATGCGCTGCAGCCCGGGCGCGTGGGCAGCGGGGTGTTCCCGGAGCTGAAGAAGAGCCGCGACATCGCCCTGCCCGGTCGCGCCGACTGGGTCGATGTCGAGCAGGCCCTGAACGTGGCCGTCTACAGCGGCCTGCTCGCCTACCTGCGCCGCTACCCGCAGGCGCTGATCGCGCCGCTGATGCTGCAGCAGCCCGATGCCGACGGCGCCTTGCGCCGGCTGCAGGCCGAGGACCTCGCCGCGATGGACAACAAGGCCCTGGGCCAGCTCGCCATGGCCTGCCTGCGCCCCGGCAGCATCAACCTGCAGTGGTACGCCGCCGGCGAAGGCGGCTATCCCTACTGGCACTGCGAGCTCTACCCGCGCGACCCGCAGGCCGAGACCCTGCACCGCCACCTGCTGTGGACGGTCTACCTCAACGACGGCTTCGACGCCGGCGAAACCGAGTTCCTGTTCCAGGGCCGGAAGATCAAACCGCGCACCGGCGACCTGCTGATCGCGCCCACCGCCTTCACCCACACCCACCGCGGCAACCGCCCCGAAGGCGGCGACAAGTTCATCGCCACCAGCTGGATCCTCTTCCAGCGCGCCGAAACCCTGTTCCCGGCGGGCTGAGTCCGCCCTAACCCTCCCGCGGGTGATTAAGCACCAGCCAGTACATGCCGACCTGCTTCACGGCCCACATGAACTGGCCGAAGTCGACGGGCTTGCGGATGTAGCTGTTCGCGCCGAGCGAATAGCAGGCTTCGACGTCGAAGGGTTCGGTGCTGGTGGTCATCACCACCACCGGCAGGCTGCGGGTGGCGGCGTCACCGCGGATGGCCTGCAGCACTTCGCGGCCGTCCATGCGCGGCATGTTGAGGTCCAGCAGCACCAGCGAGGGCGGCTCGTGGCGCTCGCGGTCGGCCCATTCGCCGCGACCGAACAGGTAGTCCAGCGCTTGGGCACCGTTCCCCACCACGTGCAGCGGGTTGGCGATCTTGGCTTCGGCGAAGGCGATCCGGGTCAGCTCGACATCGTCCGGGTTGTCCTCGACCAGCAGGATCGGACGGTTGCTCATGCCGGCGGTCCGTCGGCGGCGGCTGGCAGTTCGACGTGGAACACGCTGCCCTCGCCGGGCGCGGTGTCGACGCTGATGCGCCCGCCCAGGCGCCCGGCGATGCGCTGCGCGATCGCCAGGCCCAGGCCGTGCCCGCCGCCTTCGTCAGGGCCATGCACGCGCTGGAAGGGTTCGAAGGCGCGTTCGGCATGCCGCGGGTCGAAGCCGCTGCCGTGGTCGCGCAGGTGGATGGTGACGGTGTCGCCCGCGCGCTCGGCATCGACCTCGATGCGTACGGCATCGCGGCCGGCGGAGAACTTCCAGGCGTTGTGCAGCAAGTGGTCGAACAGCTGCTTGAGCTGGCGTTCGTCGGCGCGGACGCGGATCCCGGGTTGCACGCTGGATTCGTGCGCGCGCCCGGGTTCGGCGTCGCCGAGTTCCACCAGTGCCCAGTCGGCGAGCAGGCTGGCGTCCACATCGCCGATGTCGAGGTGGTCGTGCGAGGCACGCGACAGCGCCTGCAGCCCATCGATCAGCTTCGCCATACGCGCGGCGGCGGCACGGATCCGGGCAAGGTGGTCGCGGCCGGTCGCGTCGAGCGCTTCGCCGGACGTGGCCTCGAGCATCGCCGCGAAGCCCTCGATCGCGCGCAGCGGCGCACGCAGGTCATGGGCGATGCCGTAGGAGACAAGCTGCTGATCCTTGAGAACGCGTGCGAGCTCCGCTTCGCACGCGCGCAGGCGCTCGCCGAGGTCGCCGTCGCTGGCGGCGTCCGCGGGTTGCTGTGGAAGGGGGGGCTCCGCCGCGGCGACGCCGGGGGACGTGCCGTGGCTCTGTTCCTGCTTCATTGGCGAACCGTACACCACGGCCACGTGGTGGCCGCGTATAGGACGCGTGATGGATGAACCGCAGACGCCGGGCCTGGCTTCAATCCTGGAACAGGCGACCCTGTGCCGGCGCGTCCGCTGCCTGCGGCGGAACGAAGCGGCTGCAGTCCAGTTCGGGCATGCGCGCGTAGCCAAACCGCCGCCGCGCGGTGGCGAAGCGCGCCGCCAGCAGCTGCGCGAACGGGCCCTCCCCGCGCATCCGGGTGCCGAAGCCGCTGTCGTAGTCCTGGCCGCCGCGCATCTGCGCGACCAGGCTCATCACGCGTGCGGCGCGGTCGGGATAGTGCTGCGCCAGCCACTCGCGCCAGACCTCCTTGAGCTCGTGCGGCAGGCGCAGCAGCACCCAGGCCGCGTCGCAGGCGCCAGCCTCGCGCGCGGCGGCAAGGATCGATTCCATCTCGCCGTCGGTGATCGCCGGAATCACCGGCGCCACCATCACGCTTACCGGCACGCCGGCTTCGTGGAGCGCGGCGATCGTCTTCAGGCGCGTGTGCGGCGCGGACGCCCTCGGCTCCAGGCGCGCGGACAGGCGGTTGTCGAGCGTGGTCACCGACACCGACACCTGGGCCAGGCCCTGCGCCGCCATCGGCGCGATCAGGTCGAGGTCGCGCAGCACCAGGGCGTTCTTGGTGATCAGCCGCACCGGGTGCCGCGCCTCGGCCAGCACCTCGAGCAGCTGGCGGGTGATGCGTTCGCGGCGCTCGATCGGCTGGTAGGCATCGGTGTTCACGCCGAGCGCGATCGGCGAGCAGCGGTAGCGCGGGCGCGCAAGTTCGGCGCGCAGCAGCCCGGCGGCGTTGGTCTTGGCGAACAGCCGGGTTTCGAAGTCCAGCCCCGGCGACAGGTCCAGGTAGGCGTGGCTGGGGCGGGCGTAGCAATAGACACACCCGTGCTCGCACCCACGGTAGGGATTGATCGACTGGCTGAAACCGAGGTCCGGCGAGTCGTTGCGGCTGATGATGCTGCGCGCTCGCTCGGCGGTGACCACGGTGGCCGGGCCGGGCTCGAGCGATTCGCCGGTGGCGTCGCTGAAGTCGTGGCCCGAGCCCCAGCCGTCATCTTCGCGGCTGGCGACGCGCTTTTCGAAGCGGCCGGCCACGCGCGAGCCGGCGCCCCGGCCCTTCAGCGGGCCGAGCGCCGCAAGCCTGGCTTTGCCGTCGTCGCGCATCCGGATAGCCTACGCCCACGCCGTCGCAGCCCGCGCGACGCAGGGGAAACCTTCTGGACGTGCTGCGCGAAGCCTGGCAGGGCCTGTGGTCGATCCCGAACCTCGGCGCCTGGCTGCTGGCGGCCTGGGCCGCCTACCTGCTGCTGCTCGGCGGCTGGATCATCCTGCAGAAGCGCGAGCCGGTGGCCACGCTCAGCTGGCTGCTGGGCCTGGCGCTGCTGCCCTACCTGGGCTTCTTCGTCTACCACGTGTTCGGGCCGCAGCGGATCCATCGCCAGCGCCTGCGCCGCGCGCGCAGCCGGGCCTCCCTGCAGCACGAGCCCGAAGCCCCCGACCCCGCCCACGCCGACGCCGCCGAACTCGCCCGCCTGGGCGCGGCCACCACCGGGCTGCCGCCCTCGAGCGCGCGCGAGGTCCGCCTGCTGGTCGACGGCGCGGCCAAGTACCAGGCGCTGCTGGCTGACATCGGCGCGGCCACGAAGCACGTGCACCTGGAGTACTACATCTACGAGCCCGACCGCACCGGCACCGCCCTGCGCGACGCCCTGGTCGAACGCGCCCGCGCCGGCGTGCAGGTGCGGTTGCTGGTGGACGCCATCGGTTCCGGCCGCGCGCGGCGCTTCTTCGGCCCGCTGCTGGAGGCCGGCGGCGAGCTGGCCTGGTTCCACCCGATGCGCTTCGGCCAGTTCTGGCGCCGGCCCTGGGCCAACCTGCGCACCCACCGCAAGATCGTCGTCATCGACGGTACGGTTGCTTACACCGGCGGCATGAACGTCACCGACGAACAGGACGAGCGCCTGGGTGATACCGCCTACCGCGACCTGCACCTGCGCCTGGAAGGCGACGTCGTGCGCCGGCTGCAGCTGGTGTTCTGCGAGGACTGGGCCTATGCCACCGGCGACCGCGACTTCCTCTCCTGCGTCGTCCGCGACACGCCGGTGGAACCCGCGCCCGGACCGGTGCGGGCGCAGGTGCTGGTCTCGGGACCGGATTCGCCCTGGGAAGCGATCCACCGCATGCACGTCTCCGCGATCCAGGCAGCGAAGAAGCGCGTGTGGATGACCACGCCCTACTTCGTGCCCGGCGAGGCGGCGATGATGGCCCTGACCTCGGCCGCGCTGGCCGGCCTGGACGTGCGCCTGCTGGTGCCGCGCGACAGCGATTCGAAGCTGGTGACGCTGGCCGCGCGCTCCTACTTCGGGCAGCTGCTGGTGGCCGGGGTGAAGGTCTACGAGTACGGGCCGCGCATGCTGCACAGCAAGACCCTGCTGGTGGACGACGAGCTGGCGCTGATCGGCAGCGCCAATTTCGACCACCGCAGCTTCCGCCTCAACTTCGAGGTCTCGGTGCTGTTCGACGATCCCGGCATCGCGGACCAGCTGGCCACGCTGATCGAGGGCGAACTCGCGCACGCGCCGCGGGTGCAGCGCGGCCGCCGCCGGCCCCTGCTGCGGGCGCGCCTGCCCGAGGCGTTGGCCCGGTTGATGTCGCCGCTGCTCTAGGCGGATCCCGACGCGATACTGCCCGCGGTTCGCCGGGCGACGTCCGGACTGTGACCAGCGGCGCCCAGCCACCGCCGGGCGGCCACGCGCCCACCCTGCCGGCCGGGCTAGACTGCGTTTTCGTCCACGTGGAGACCTCACATGCCCTGGCTGTTCCTGCTCCTGGCCGCGGGTGCCTTCGCGGTGGCCTTGAATGCTTCGTCGATGGCCCTGGTCGTGCTCTGCCTTCTCGTGGCCCTGGGCAGCATCATCGCCTGGGTGCTGGGCCTGCTCGCCCAGCGCATGGGCAACCAGGCACGCGACGACAGCATGATGCTCGACCCGCTCGAGCTGAAGCGGCTGCGTGAAGAGGCCGAAGCCCGCCGTGCCGCCGCCGGCGCCGACGTGCAGGCCGCGGAGCCGCCCCAGGGCTGAGCCGCGCGCACCGTCGACGGCGGTATGCTGCCGCCCATGACCCGACTCAGCGTCAACCTCAACAAGATCGCCGTGCTGCGCAACTCGCGCGGCGGCGCCGAACCCGACCTGCTGCGTGCCGCCCGCACCTGCCTGGACGCCGGCGCCCACGGCCTGACCCTGCATCCCCGCCCCGATGCGCGCCACGCCCGCGCCGACGACGTCATGGCCCTGGCCGCGCTGGCGGCCGAACGCGGCGTCGAGCTCAACCTCGAAGGCAACCCCTTCGCCGCACCGCGTCCGGGCTACCCCGGTTTCATCGCCCTGTGCCGGGAAGCCCGGCCGGCCCAGGCCACCCTGGTGCCGGACGATGACGGCCAGATCACCTCGGACCACGGCTTCGACTTCGCGCGCGACCGCGAACTTCTGGCGCCGCTGATCGCCGAACTGCGCGACCTGGGCTGCCGCGTCAGCCTGTTCGCCGACGCCGGCAGCGAGGTCGAGGCCGCAGCAGCAGCCGGCGCCGACCGCATCGAGATCTACACCGGCCCCTACGCTGAAGCCCACCATGCCGGCGACGCCAGCGCGGCCCTGGCCGCCTGCGCCGACACCGCCCGCCGCGCGGCCGCCGCCGGCCTCGGCGTCAACGCCGGCCACGACCTGAGCCAGGCCAACCTCCGCGACTTCCTCGCCGCCGTCCCCGGCATCGAAGAAGTTTCCATCGGCCATGCCCTCATCGCCGAATCCCTCTACGAAGGACTCTCCGCTACCGTCGGCCGTTATCTCGCATTGCTGTAGTTCCGGAAGAGCAAGAGATCTGCCACGGATTTGCGCGGATTACGCGGATTTGGTTGAGGCGAGCTTGGGGTTCAGGCCTCTAGCACGACAACTCGCCGAAGCCAGGTCAGCAAAAGAGCCTGTGCAGCGCGCAGTCCCTGTAGTGGCGTCAGCCCCCTGTAGTGGCCTCAGCCCGATCCGCGTAATCCGCGCAAATCCGTGGCAAAAAGAGCTCTTCCTCGTCCCCACAAAAAAAGCGCCGCCCATGTAGGGCGGCGCAAGAAAGCAAGCGTGTTGTTGTCCCGGGGCGCGCTGCAGGCGACGCCGCGGGCGGGTCTTGCAAGAATCAGTTCCGGACGAAACCGATCTTCATCATCTGTGCGTTCTTCGCTTCGGCCAGCACCTTGGCCAGCACGCCGTAATCGGCCTCGGCATTGACGTCGATCTGCAGCGTCGGCTGGTTGTTCGGATCGCGCTGGACCTCGCTTTCCATCATGTTGCGCAGCGCCGACACCGGGGTCGGGCTGTCGTTCCAGAACACCTGGCCGCCGGCGTCGATGCGGAGCTTGATCGGCTCCGGCGGATCCACCGGATTCACCGGCGGATTGGTGGAACGCTGCGGCAGGTCGATGTCGATCGGATACGACAGCTGCGGCGCGGTGACCATGAAGATGATGAGCAGCACCAGCATCACGTCGCAGAGCGGAATGATGTTGATGTCGGCCATCGGGCCTTCACCGGAATTGGACGAAAAAGCCATGCTGCTAACTCCGGGTCAGTTGCTTTCGCGGGTGGCGACGAAGCCGACCTTGCGCATGCCTGAGGCCTGCGCGAGGTCGACGACCTCCTTCACCATCCCGTACTTCGTGGTCTTGTCCGCGCGGACGTTGACCGGGGGCTGGGGGGTCTTCTGTGCCTCGACGGCCAGCGAGCTCTCCAGGAGCTGGAGGGTCACCGGCTGGTCGTTGAGGAAGATGTCGCCGTTGTCGGTCACCGCGACGGTGATCGGCAGGGCGGGCGGCGCCGTGTCGGGCCGCTCGTCCAGGTTGGCCTGCGGGAGCTCGACCTTGACCTTGTGGGCCATGAGCGGCGCCGTGACCATGAAGATGATCAGCAACACCAGCATCACGTCGACCAGCGGCACGATGTTGATCGTGGCGTTGACCTTGTCATGGCCGCTACTGCTTGAACTGAAAGCCATGTCGGTTTCTCCCTACGTACCAGGCCGTTGCCGACGGATCAGCGCTTCTGCTCGCCGACGCGCGAGCCGGTGGCGAAGAAGTCGTGCAGGTCGTGCGCGAAGGTGTCGAGCTTGTTGTTCACGCCGCGGTTGAGGCGGACGAAGAAGTTGTAGCCCAGCACCGCCGGGATCGCGACGCCCAGACCGATGGCGGTCATGATCAGCGCCTCACCCACCGGACCGGCCACCGCGCCGATGTCGGCCTGGCCGCTGGCGCCGATGCGGATCAGGGCGCGGTAGATGCCCCACACGGTACCGAGCAGGCCGACGAACGGCGCGGTCGAACCGACGGTGGCGAGCACGGTCAGGCCGGCCTCGAGCTTCAGCGACTCGCGGGTCACGCCCTGGCGCAGCGCGCGGTCGACGAACTCGGAGCGGTTGAGCGACTCGACCAGGCGCGAACCTTCGTGGCGCTGGTGGTGGGCCGCGGCCTGGGCGGCATCGAGCGCGATCTTGGAGAAGGGCTCGCCGCGCGATTCCTCTTCCATGGCGCGGATCGCGTCCTGGGCGTTCTGGGTTTCCCAGAAGGTGTTGATCACGCGATCCGAGCTGCTGCGCAGACGCATGTGCTTGATGGCATTGAAGATGATCCAGTAGATCGACATGGCCGACATGACCAGGAGGGTGATGAGCACCACCCAGCCGACCGCGTCCATGTGTTGGATCATGTCCGCGAAGCCCATCTGCTGGAGCGCAGCGGCGTTGCTGCCTCCGGCGGCGGGGACGTTAGTGGTTTCCTGCAGCATGACGCTTACCTTCTAGATGTTGTGGTGTTGGGTAAAGGGTGTAGCGGGCACAGCGGGTGTTGCAAAGACGTTGGAGGCGCGCTCGTCAGAGGACGAAGTCGACCGGGACGCGAACGCGGCCGGCGACGGCGACACCGTCGCGCATCTCGGGGTTGAAGCGCCAGCGGCGGGCGGCATCGATCGCGGCACGGTCGAGGTCGCGGTTGCGGCTGGACTTCTCGACCGACACGTTGGTCACGTTGCCCGAGGCGTCGACGTCCACGACCAGGACCACCTGGCCGGTGATGCCCGCGCGCAGGGCCGCCGGCGGGTACTTCGGCGGGTTCATGCTGCGCGACGAGGGATCGACGCTGGCACCGATGTTGGCGACCGGGGCCGGCGGCGCCGGCGGGGCCGGCGGCGGGGCCGGGGTGTCCATCGGCGACGGGTCGTCGAAGACCACCGGCGGCTCTTCCGGCGGCGGCGGCAGCGGCGTCGGGGTCGGCGGCGTCAGCTCCCTGATCGGCTGCGGCTCCGGCGGCTTCGGCGGCGGCGGCGGCGGCGGCGGGGGCGGCGGCGGCGGCTCGATGATCACCACGCGGGTGACCTGCTCTTCTTCCTGTGCGGCGCCGGGCGGATTGACCGGCGCCAGCAGGAGCAGGACAGCGGCGGCGTGGAAGGCCACCACCATGGTGAAGCCGGCGATACGCGCCCAGTTGAGACCCTCGTCCTGGTCGTTGTTCCGGTCAAGGGTCGTGGCGTGCTGCGTCATGCGGGGAACTCGATTCTGGCCGGGCGGCAAGCGCCCCGAATGTTGTCTGGATCCGCGCTGGTGTGTTCAGCGCGGGAATTTCCAAGCTTATACCAACTTAGCCGGGCAGTACCACCGCGCGCCGGCATCAATAGGAGGCCTGTTTCAGCGGGCGAGCAGCTTCCTGGCCTCTTCCGGGTTCGGCAGCCCCTTGTCAAGGGCCTTCTGCGCGGCGGCCTTGGACTCGGCGTCGCGGCCCTCGTTGGCCAGCACCTTGGCGAGGTTCAGCCAGGTGCCGCCGTCTTCGTCCAGCGGCGCGGCCTTGCCATAGAACTCGATCGCCTTGTCGTACTGGTCGGTGAAGTAGTACGCCTGCGCGAGCGAGGAGTAGGTCCGGTGGTCGCCCTTCAGGACGCCCTTGTCCAGGCCCTCGTTGAGCACCTCGATGGCCTTGGCCTCGCCGTTGTCGGAGTTGAGGTAGAGCGCCGACAGGTTGCTGTAGTCGCGCTCATCGGTGAGTTCGCCGGCCGAGCGCAGGCGCTCGTAGACCGCGATCGCGTTCGGGTAGTCGTCGGCCTGCAGGTACACGTTGGCCAGATTGAGCTGGGCGCGCTTGTCGTCCGGCGTCTTCGCGGCGACCTGTTCGGCCAGCGCGGTGGCCTCGGAGCCGCGGCCGCTCTCGGCGTAGGAGGCCATCAGCAGCTGGTTCCAGTCGGCTCGAGCCTCCGGATTGCCCTTGACCACGGGCTCCAGCGCAGCGATGGCTTCGTCGTAGCGCTCCAGCCGGTACAGGGCGTTGCCGCGCAGCACCTGCACTTCGGCCTTGTCGGTCTTCGTCTCGTTGACCAGGCGGTCGAGGGTGGCCAGGCCGCCGGCGTAGTCATCGTCCTGCATCTGCAGCTGGGCCAGGGCCAGCATCGACCCGTAGTGATCGTTGTTGCCCAGACCGTCGAGCTCGATGGCCTCGCGCAGGAGGTTCCTGGCGCGATCGTTGTCGGTGTCGATCAGGAGATCGGCAAGCAGGCGCAGGGTGATGGCGCGCTCGTAGGCGTTGGCCTTGTCGTTCTCCAGGATGTCCTTGGCCGCGGCCTCGGCGGCAGCCAGGTCGCCTTCCTGCTGCGCCGCGGACACCTTGTTGATGCGCGGACCCAGGCGCGAGCTGGAGCGCAGACCCGGCTCCTTGCGCGTGGCGTCGGGATATTCCTCGGCCGCGGCGCCCTTGCGGGTGTCCTTCTCACCACCCTCGAGGGCGGCCTGGCGGGCGGCGCGGCGCTCGGCGGCGCGCTCGGCTGCGGTCTGCGCGAAGGCGTCGGCGGCAGGGCCCAGGGCGAGCACACCGGCGATCGCGGCGACGAGGAGGTGGCGTTGGATACTGGATGCGGACATGGGGACCTCGGATGCAGTGCATCTGGTGGCCGGAGCCGGCAGATGCGCGGGGGTGCCAAAACTAACAGAACAAGGTGCGTTGGCGCGACCGGGCCATTCGGCCATTGCGCCGGGGGCGCGGTGATGGTTCAGCCGCAGGCGGGACGGCGACCGGCGGCGCGCGCCTGCTCCCAGGTGGGCACCAGGTCGGTCGCACGCTGCTGCAGTTCGCCGATGCGGGCGCTGGGATCGGGGTGGGTGGACAGCCACTGCGGCGGCCGGCTGCCGCCGCTTGCGGCGATCATGTTCTGCCACAGGTTGACCGCCTGGCGCGGGTCGAAGCCGGCCTCGGCCGCCAGCCGCTGGCCGACCACGTCGGCCTCGGTCTCCTGGGCCCGTGAACCCGGCAGCAGGAAGGCCGCCTGCAGCGCGGCGCCGCCGAGCTGGTTGGTGGTCTGGGTGGCGCCGTCGCCGTAGCGCGAGCCGACCAGGGCGCCGACCACGCCCAGACCGGCCTGGGCGCCCATCTGGCGGGTGATGCGCTCGTCGTGGTGATTGGCGATCACGTGCCCGATCTCGTGCGCGATCACCGCCGCCAGCTGGTCCTGGTTCTTCGCCACCGTGAAGATGCCGGTGTACACGCCGACCTTGCCGCCGGGCAACGCGAAGGCATTGGGGTTGTCGTCGACGAACACCGCCGACTCCCAGGCGATCTGGCGCTGCGCCGCCGGCAGCTGGGCCACCACCGCGCGCACCACGCAGTCGACGTAGCGCTTCTGGGCGGCGTTGCCGGTCTGCTGCATCTTGGCCTTCTGCTCGGTGAAGGCCTGGGCGCCCATCTGGTTGAGCTGTTCCTGCGACACCGCGCCCACGTACTGGGTGCGGCCGGTCGGCGAGGTGGTGGTCGCGCACGCGGCCACGGCCAGGGTGGCGGCGATCGCGGCGGCAATCGGGAGAATCCTCATGGCGGCGTCCTTGTTGGTCTGCGGATGTTGTAGACGCCGCCGGCTGAAGGCGGCGTCAAGCCGCCCATTCAGACGTCGAGGTTGGACACCCTCAGGGCGTTGTCCTCGATGAAGGCGCGGCGCGGTTCGACCACGTCGCCCATGAGGGTGCTGAAGATCTGGTCGGAGGCCACTGCGTCTTCGATCGTCACCTGCAGCAGGCGGCGGGTCTCCGGGTTGACCGTGGTGTCCCAGAGCTGCTCGGGATTCATCTCGCCCAGGCCCTTGAAGCGCTGGATCTGGCGACCCTTCTTGGCCTCCTCCAGCAGCCAGGCCTGGGCCTGGGCAAAGCTGGTGACCGGCTGCGCGCGGTTGCCGCGGACGATCTGCGCGCCCTCGCGCACCAGGCCGTGCAGCAGCGCGGCGGCGTCGCGCAGGGCGCGCAGCTCGCCGCCCTCGAAGGCCGAGAACGGCAGCACCTGTACCGCGTCCACGCCCATGTGGCGGCGCTTCACCACCAGCGCGGGGCCGGCGGTGGCGGTGGCCGGCTGGAACTCCAGGGCGTAGCGCGGCTTGCCGAGCCCGGACTCGTTGAGACGCTTCTCCAGCTGGTCGAGCTCGTGGCGCTCATCGACGTTGCCGGCCAGGGCCTCGGCATCCAGCGGGGTGAAGTCGACCAGCGCACCCAGCACTTCGGGGTCGTAGCGCCAGGCGTTGCGGGCGATGGTGTCGCGGGCGCCGGCATAGGCCAGCAGCAGCTTCTCCAGCGCCTCGCCGGTGATCGGCGGTTCGCCGGTGGCCGGCACCAGGCTGGCGCCCTCGACGGCGTTGCCGGCGAGGTAGGCATCCAGCGCCGCATCATCCTTCAGGTACAGCTCGGTCTTGCCCTGCTTGATCTTGTACAGCGGCGGCAGGCCGATGTAGACGTGGCCGCGCTCGATCAGCTCCGGCATCTGCCGGTAGAAGAAGGTCAGCAGCAGGGTGCGGATGTGGGCGCCGTCGACGTCGGCGTCGGTCATGATGATGATGCGGTGGTAGCGCAGCTTGTCGGGGTTGTACTCGTCCTTGCCGATGCCGGTGCCCAGCGCGGTGATCAGGGTGCCGACTTCCGCCGAGGACAGCATGCGGTCGAAGCGCGCGCGCTCGACGTTGAGGATTTTGCCGCGTAGCGGCAGCACCGCCTGGTTCTTGCGGTTGCGGCCCTGCTTGGCCGAGCCGCCGGCCGAGTCGCCCTCGACGATGAAGAGTTCGGACAGCGCCGGATCCTTCTCCTGGCAGTCGGCCAGCTTGCCGGGGAGCCCTGCGATGTCCAGCGCGCCCTTGCGGCGGGTCAGGTCGCGGGCCTTGCGCGCGGCCTCGCGGGCGCGGGCGGCATCGACGATCTTGCCGGCGATGGCGCGGGCCTCGTTCGGGTTCTCCTGCAGGAATTCCTCGAGCCGGGCGCCGAAGGTGTGCTCCACCACTGGTCTCACGTCCGATGAGACAAGCTTTTCCTTGGTCTGCGAGGAGAAGCTGGGATCGGGCACCTTCACCGACAGCACCGCGATCATGCCCTCGCGCATGTCGTCGCCGGACAGGTTGACCTTGGCCTGCTTGGCGATGCCGCTCTGCTCGATGTAGTTGGCCAGGGTGCGCGTGAGCGCGGCGCGGAAGCCCTGCAGGTGGGTGCCGCCGTCCTTCTGCGGGATGTTGTTGGTGAAGCAGAACATGGTCTCCTGGTACGAGTCCGTCCACTGCAGCGCCACGTCCACGGTGATGCCGTTCTCCTCGCCCGCCACCGCGATCACCTTCGGGTGCAGCGGGGTCTTCACCTGCGCCAGGTGCTCGACGAAGGAGCGGATGCCGCCTTCGTACTGGAACACGTCGCGGCGCGACTCGCCGCGCTCGTCGGCGAGCGTGATCTTCACGCCGGAGTTGAGGAAGGACAGCTCGCGCAGGCGGCGCGCGAGCACGTCGTAGTGGAACTCGACGTCGCTGAAGATCTCCGCGGCGGGCTTGAAGCGCAGCGTGGTGCCGCGGCGGCCCTCGGAGGGGCCCAGCTCCTTCAGCGGATACAGGGGCTCGCCCAGCGAGTACTCCTGGCGGTGGTGGCCACCGTCGCGCCAGATGTCGAGCCACAGGTGCTCGCTGAGCGCGTTGACCACCGACACGCCCACGCCGTGCAGGCCGCCGGAGACCTTGTAGCTGTTGTCGTCGAACTTGCCGCCGGCGTGCAGCACGGTGAGGATCACCTCGGCCGCCGAGACGTTCTCTTCCTTGTGGATGTCGACCGGGATGCCGCGGCCGTTGTCGGACACCGAGACCGAGCCGTCCTCGTGGATGGTCACCGTGATGTCGTCGGCGTGGCCGGCCAGGGCCTCGTCGATCGAGTTGTCCACGACCTCGAACACCATGTGGTGCAGGCCGGTGCCGTCGTGCACGTCGCCGATGTACATGCCCGGGCGCTTGCGGACAGCCTCGAGGCCGCGCAGGACGGTGATCTTGCTGGAGTCGTAGCCGGTGTTGGCGGTCTCGGGGGTGCTGCCGGTGTCTTCGGTCATCGAGAGGATTCTGGCCGTTGGAATCGCCCCGCAACGGCCCGCGCGGCGACGCCGGCGCACGACACATTACTTATAGGGGCCTGAGCCGTCGATTATAGCATTCCAGGCCACTTGGCAAGGCCTGCGTTCGTGGTGGGCTGGGCTGGGGCGGGAAAAGATTTTTGCCACGGATGAACGCGGATGGGCGCGGATTTGCACGGATAGAGCAGAGAAGAAAGAAAGAGCCAGAGCTTTTGCCACGGATTTGCGCGGATTACGCGGATCGGGCCGAGGCCAGTGCTGACACCACGCGCCGCACGGGATTTTTGTCTGGACAGCTTCCCGCGAGTTGTCCTGTAAAGGCCCTACCCTTCAATCCCGCCCCGGCCAGATCCGCGTAATCCGCGCAAATCCGTGGCTGAAAAGCCTTTCCGCTCTTCCTGCTTTTTCTGCTTTATCTGTGCAAATCCGCGCCCATCCGCGTTCATCCGTGGCAAAAGGCTCTTCCGGCAGGTTCCACGTGGAACGCAGCCCAACAGCCTGGCTCAGCCCTGGCCCGAGGTCACGATGCCCTGTTCCACGTGGAACAGGGTCAGTGGGGCGTCTGTCTGCAGGGGTTCGGTGCCGCTGATGAAGGCCTGCGCCGGAGTTCCGGCCAGGAAGGCCAGTACGCGCTCGCGGTGGGGGGCGTCCAGTTCGGAAGCGAGGTCGTCCAGGGTGATGACGGGCCAGTCGCCCCGCTCCGCCGCACAGTCGGCGGCCTGGGCGAACAGGCAGGACAGGGCGGCAAGCTTGGCCTGGCCGCGGGACAGGGCTTCGCCCCCCCCTTTTTCCGACAGCCGCAGCCCCCAGTCGGCGCGGTGCGGGCCGACGCTGGTGTGGCCCAGCGTGCGGTCGCGGTCGCGGGCCACGGCCAGTGCGTCGGCCAGGGACAGGCTGGACTGGCGCCAGCCGGGCTCGAATTCCAGCAGGGCCTGCCCCAGTGACGGCGCCAGTGCGGCCATGACCGGCTCCAGGCGCTCCTGCAGGCGATCCAGGTAGAGGGCGCGGCGACGGGTCAGCTCCTCGCCGGCGGTGGCCAGTTCGTGGTCCCAGGCCGAGATCTGGCCCAGTCCGGCGCCGGACTTGAGCAAGGCGTTGCGCTGCTTCAGGGCCCTCGAATAGCGGCGCCAGACCGGAAGGAAGCCCTGTTCCACGTGGAACAGGCCCCAGTCGACGAAGCGTCGGCGCGGTTCGCCACCACCCGAAACCAGGGCGTGGCTGCCGGGCTCGAAGGTCACGACCATGAAGGCGGCGCAGAGCTCACCCAGGTGATCGACCGCTTCGCCGTCGATCCGGGCCTGCCACTGGCCGCCGGCGTGGCGCAGACCGGCCCGATGGTGACCATCCCGGCCTTCGCGCTCCCATTCGGCGAACACCTCCACCGCGTCGCGCCCGGTCCGCACCAGGCCATCGCGCACGCGGCCGCGGAAGCTGCGCCCGTAGGCCAGCAGGTGCAGGCCCTCGAGCACGCTGGTCTTGCCCGCCCCGTTCGGCCCCACCAGCAGGTTCAGGCCCGGCCCCGGGCGCAGCGCGACCTCGGCCAGGTTGCGCAGGTCGCGCAGCTCCAGGCGGGTCAGGCGCACCGCGTCCGCCCCGGAAAAGCAGAACGCCCGGGCGATCCCGGGCGTTCGCGTTCCACGTGGAACCCCGAGGGGATCACAGCCGCAGCGGCATCACGACATGGCGCGACCGGGCGTTGGCGGCCTCGCGCACCAGGGCGGAGGAGTTGGCGTCGCGCAGCGCCAGGATCACGGTTTCGTCGCGCAGCGCGCCCAGCGCGTCCAGCAGGTAGTTGACGTTGAAACCAACCGCCAGGCCATCGACCGAGGTGTCGGCCTCGACTTCTTCCTGGGCTTCTTCCTGCTCGGGGTTGTGAGCGCTGATCTTGAGTTGGCCCGGGGACACCTCGATGCGCACGCCGCGGTACTTCTCGTTGGACAGGATCGCCGCGCGCTGCAGCGAGGCCCGCAGCACCTCGCGGTCGATCTTGACCTCGCGGTCGGCGCCGATCGGGATCACGGCCTCGTAGTCGGGGAAACGGCCGTCGATCAGCTTGCTGGTGAAGGTGACATCGTCGCGCTTCACGCGGATATGGTTGCGGCCCATTTCCAGCTCGAGCACGCGGTCGCCGCCTTCGAGCAGGCGCTGCAGCTCGGTCACGCCCTTGCGCGGGACGATGATCTGGCGCTTGGCCTGGCTGCCGACATCCAGCTCGGCCTCGCACAGCGCCAGGCGGTGGCCGTCGGTGGCCACGCAGCGCAGGCGGTGGTCGCCGAGGTCGAAGAGCAGGCCGTTGAGGTAGTAGCGCACGTCCTGCTGGGCCATGGCGAACGCGGTGCGCTCGATCAGCTCCTTCAGGGCCGCTTCCGGCACCTCGACGCGCTCGGTCGCCTCGACCTCGTCGATCGACGGGAAGTCGTTGGCCGGCAGGCTGGCCAGGGTGAAGCGGCTGCGGCCGGCCTGGACCGTGATCTTGTCGCCGGCCTGGCTGACGGTGACCTTGCTGCCGTCGGGCAGGGCGCGAACGATGTCGAACAGCTTGCGCGCGGGAATCGTGACCTCGCCGTCCTGGGCGTCGTCGACGGCGCAGCGCGCGACCATTTCGACCTCGAGGTCGGTACCGGTCAGCGACAGCTGGCCGTCCTTGACCAGGGCCAGCAGGTTTGCGAGCACCGGCAGGGTCTGCCGGCGTTCGACCACGTTGACGACCTGCGCCAACGGCTTGAGGAAGGCTTCTCGCTGCAGACTGAAACGCATGCCGGTGTTGTCCCCTTGGCCCTGGCTCTTGAATTGGATAAATACTAAAAGCGGTGGTGGTGGTGTCCGGAAATCCGGTGGAAAATAAACTTAAATCACTGATTTAAAACGATATTATTGAGCTACAACCCCGTGGACAAGCCTGCTGCCAGCGGTGGGAGAAGCTGTGGACAACTTTCGGGCCCGGCCGGGGCATGGCAGTTGTCCACAGGTTTTCCCGGTGCCGTCCACTGGGTTGGCCACCGGCGGGACGACCTCATTCGCTGAGCTTGCGGATGAGCTTGTCCCAGTCCTCGCGGAGCTTGCCGTCGGTCAGCGCCAGGGCGCGGATCTGCCGGCAGGCATGCAGGACCGTGGTGTGGTCCCGTCCGTCGAAGGCTTCCCCGATCGCGGGCAGGCTGTGGTCGGTGAGTTCCTTGGCCAGCGCCATCGCCATCTGGCGCGGGCGGGCCAGCGAACGCGTCCGCTTCTTGCCCAGCAAATCCTTGATCTGGAGTCCGTAGTAGTCTGCCACGGTCTTCTGGATATTGGGGATGCTGATCGCCGCCTGCTGCGCGCGGAGCAGGTCGCGCAGGGTTTCCTGCGCGAACTCGGGCGTGATCGCGCGGCCGGTGAAGTTGGCCTGGGCCGACAGCGTGTTCAGCGCCCCCTCGAGTTCACGCACGTTCGAGGGAATCTTCTTCGCGAGCAGGAACGCGACCTCCTCGGGGATATGGGTGTCGCGCTCGCGTGCCTTGGCCAGCACGATCGCGGCCCGCGTCTCGAAATCGGGCGGATCGATCGCCACCGGGAGCCCGGAGGCCAGGCGCGACTTCAGCCGCGGCTCGAGGCCCTCGACTTCGCGGGGAAAGCGGTCGCTGGTCATGATGATCTGCTGCCGGCCCTCGAACAGCGCATTGAAGGTGTGGAAGAACTCTTCCTGGGTGCGGTCCTTGCCGGCGAAGAACTGGATGTCGTCGATCAGCAGCGCGTCGAGCTTCTGGAACTGGCGCTTGAACTGGTCGGCGGTGCGCTCCTGCAGGGAACGGAAGAACGCGCTGTAAAAGTCGTTGGAGCGCATGTACAGCACCCGTGCGCCCGGGTTGTTGCGGCGCATCTCGTTGCCGGCGGCGAACATCAGGTGGGTCTTGCCCAGACCGGTGCCGCCGTACAGCAGCAGCGGGTTGTGGGCGCGGTCGCCGGGCTTCTGCGCGGCCTGCCAGGCGGCGGCGCGGCCGAGCTGGTTGCTGCGCCCCTCGACGAAGTTGTCGAAGGTGTAGTGGCTGTCCAGGTTGCCGTGGAAGGCGGCGGCGCTGGCCGCGTTCGACGCCGCGGTGGCCGCGGCCGTGGCCGGCGCGCGCTGCGGCGCGGGTGTGGCCGGGGGCAGGGAGCCGATCTCCAGCGAGACATCGCTGCTGCCGCCGAAATGCCCCAGCAGCTCGCGGATGCGCGGCATGTAGCGCTCATGCACCGCGTCGCGGATGAAGACGTTGGGTGCGTACAGCACCGTGCCGTCCTCGCGGCGAGCCGCCTGCAGGGGCTTGAGCCACATGTGGACATCCTCGGCCGGCAGTTCGGCTTCCAGGCGTTCGAGGCAGCGGGGCCAGGCATCCATGTTGGGGTTCGACATACCGACAGCGGGACCTGCCGCGCGGCGTGGCCGGGCCACGTGCGGCGGGGCGGGGAAAAGGGGGTAGCCAGCCTACCATCGCACCCCGCGGACTGCGCGCCGGCGGTCGCGGCGGCGATGGGCAGGGAAGGGCGCCGGGGCGGGGCAGGGGGGCTGGATTTGACCGGCCCACAGGAGCGGCCTACAATCGCCGGTTCTTTCCGCTGCGTCACCGCCCAGAGCAACCGTCATGGCCACCAAGCGCACCTACCAGCCCAGCAACCTCAAGCGCAAGCGCGACCACGGCTTCCGTGCCCGCATGGCGACCGCCGACGGCCGCAAGATCCTTGCCCGCCGCCGCGCCAAGGGCCGCAAGCGCCTGACCGCCTGATGCCGCCGGGCGGACCGACTGCCGGCCGCCCCGTCGCGAACCGCATTTCCATGGACCGCCGCTTGCCCCGCCAAGCGCGCGTACGCGTGCGCGCGGACTTCGACCGCGTGTTCGGCGAGGGTCGCCGCACCGGCACCCCGTTGCTCGCCCTGCACCTGCTCCGCGACGGCCAGCCCGCGCGCCTGGGCCTGGCGGTCTCGCGCAAGGTCGATCGCCGCGCCGTCGGCCGCAACCGCATCAAGCGCGCGCTGCGCGAGGAGTTTCGCGCCCTGCGTGCCGCCCTGCCGCCCGCCGCCTACGTGGTCGTCGCGCGCCCCGCGGCGGCCGGCGCGACCCGCGTGGCGCTGCGCGCCGCCTTCCACGACGCCCTGCGCCGCGCCGGCGCGTTGCCCGCGCCGGACCCGACCGGCACAATGCCCGACTCCCCGCACCTCCCCGTCCTGACGCCGCGTTCCGCCGGCGAATGAGCCTGCCTGCCCGATGAACCAGACCCGTACCTTCCTGATCTTCGCCTGGCTGATGGTGGCGACCCTCCTGTGGATGGAGTGGGGCAAGGAGCAGCGGGAGCCGGCCACGACCGCCGCGGCCACGATCGAAGCCGTCGCCGCCGATCCGGCCGCCGCGATCCCGGGCGCACCGGCCGCCGATGCCGCCGCCACCGTGCCGGGCGCCGTGCCAGCGGCGCCGCAGGCTGCGCCGCTGCCGGGCGTCGCCGCGCCGTCAGCCGCGCCGGCCGCCGGCCTGGTACAGGTGCGCACCGACGTCCTCGACCTCGCCCTGCGCGGCGGCGCGGTCGCGCGCGCCGACCTGGTGCAGTTCCCGCAGACCCGCGACGAGGGCAGCGCCCCGGTGCGCCTGTTCGACGACAACCCGGCCACCTTCTATGCCGCGCAGAGCGGCTGGGTCAGCCAGTCCAGCGCCGCGCCCAGCCACGAGTCGGGCTTCGTGCCGGAGTCGGCGGCGACGCAGTACGTGATGCCCGCCGACGCCGACACCCTCGAGGTGCCCTTCGTCTGGCACGGTGCCGACGGCGTCAGCATCCGCCGCAGCTACGTGTTCACCCGCGGCAGCTACGCCATCGAGGTCCGCGACACCGTCTACAACAAGAGCCCGTCGCTGTGGCAGGGCCATGCCTACCGCCAGCTGGTGCGCCTGCCGCAGGCGCTCAAGACCGGCTGGACCAACCCCGAGTCCTTCAGCCTGTACGGCGCCACTTGGTTCAGCCCGGGCCAGGGTTACGAACGCGTGCGCTATTCCGACTTCGCCGACGAGGGCCCGGTCAACGTCCGCCAGACCGGCGGCTGGCTGGCCATGCTCCAGCACCACTTCTTCAGCGCCTGGATCCCGGCGGCGACCGACGAGGTCACCGTCTCGCTGCACACCATGCCCGGTGCCGGTGGCGCGCAGCAGTACCTGATCCGCGAAGTCGGCCCCGGCCTGGCGGTGGCGCCCGGCGACCAGGCCAGCACCAGCGCGCGCCTGTGGGTCGGCCCGAAGCTGGTCGGCCAGATCAAGGCGCAGCAGGTACCCAACCTTGATCGCGCGGTCGATTACAGCCGCTTCTCGGTCTTCGCCGTGCTCGGCGAGTGGCTGTTCTGGATCCTCGACAAGCTCCACGGCCTGTTCCAGAACTGGGGCTGGTCGATCATCGGCCTGGTGGTGGTGGTCAAGGGCATCATGTACCCGCTGTCGAAGGCGCAGTACCAGTCGATGGCGAAGATGCGCAAGTTCCAGCCGCGCATCCAGCAGCTCAAGGAGCGCTACGGCGACGACAAGCAGAAGTTCCAGGTCGCCATGATGGAGCTGTACAAGAAGGAGAAGATCAATCCCGTCGGCGGCTGCCTGCCGGTGCTGCTGCAGATGCCGATCTGGCTGGCGCTGTACTGGGTGCTGCTGGAGTCCGTCGAGCTGCGCCACGCGCCGTGGATCGGCTGGATCCAGGACCTGACCGCGCGCGACCCGTATTTCATCCTGCCGGTGCTCAACATCCTGGTGATGTGGGCCACGCAGAAGCTCACGCCCATGGTCGGCATGGATCCGATGCAGCAGAAGATGATGCAGCTGATGCCGCTGGTCTTCGGCGTGTTCATGATCTTCTTCCCCTCGGGCCTGGTGCTGTACTGGGTGACCAACGGCGCGCTCGGCCTGCTGCAGCAGTGGTGGCTGATCCGCCGCTACGCGGAAAAGCCCGATGCTGGCGACAAGCCCGCGAAGGCCGTTTCGAAAGGCTGAGGCGGGCGGCTGCGTCCGCGCGTGCGCGCCTTGATGACCGGCACCGGGAACGACACCATCGTCGCCGTCGCCACTGCGCCCGGCAGCGGCGGCGTCGGCATCGTCCGGCTCTCGGGCCCCGCGGCAGCCGCCATCGCGCGCGAGGTCTGCGGCGGGCGGGCGCTGCGTCCGCGGCATGCCCACCACGTTCGCTTCCTTGATGCCGCCGGCGAGGCCATCGACGACGGCATCGCGCTGCTGTTCGCGGCGCCGGCCAGCTACACCGGCGAGGACGTGGCTGAACTGCAGGGCCACGGCAGCCCGGTGTTGCTGCAGGCGATCGTCGCGCGCTGCTGCGCGCTGGGCGCGCGGATGGCGCGGCCGGGCGAGTTCACCGAGCGCGCCTTCGTCAACGGCCGCCTCGACCTCGCCCAGGCCGAAGCGGTGGCCGACCTGATCGCTGCCGCCGACCTGACCGCCGCCCGCGCCGCCCGGCGCTCGCTGGACGGCGATTTCTCGCGGCGCGTCGAAGCACTGGCCGACGAACTGCTCGCCATCCGCGTGCACGTCGAGGCCGCGATCGATTTCGCCGACGAGCCGCTGGACACGCTGGGCGGTACCGAGCTGGCCACGCGGCTGCAGCGTGCCCGCGCGGACCTGGCCGCGCTGCTGGCCGCCGCCGACCGCGGCCGCCGCCTGCGCGACGGCCTGCACGCGGTGATCGTCGGCCCGCCCAACGCCGGCAAGAGTTCGCTGCTCAATGCCCTGGCCGGCGCCGAGCGCGCCATCGTCACCGACGTCGCCGGCACCACCCGCGACCTGCTGCGCGAGACCCTGCACGTCGACGGTGCCGAGCTGACCCTGGTCGACACCGCCGGCCTGCGCGCCGAAGGCGACGCCATCGAGCGCGAGGGCATGCGCCGCGCGCGCGGGGAGCTGGCGCGCGCGGGACTGGCGATCGCCGTGCTCGATGCGCGCGATCCCGCCGCCGGCCGCGCCGCGCTGGCCGGCGACCTCGACGGCCTGCCGCAGGTGCTGTGGCTGCACAACAAGGCCGACCTGCTGCCGCCCGATGCGCCACCGCCACCGGAGGGCGAGCTGCGCGTGTCCGCGGTGACGGGGCAGGGCATGGACGCGCTGCACGTGCGCCTGCACGCGCTGGTGACCGGCGGCGGCGAATCCGGCGGTGGCGAGTTCACCGCGCGGGCGCGCCACGTCGATGCGCTGCGCCGCGCCGCGGCCTCGCTCGAGGCCGCAACCGCGGCGCTGGCCGGCGAGGCACTGGATCTCGCCGCCGAACTACTTCGTGACGCCCATCACAGCCTGGGCGACATCACCGGCCGGGTCAGCGCCGACGCGCTGCTCGGACACATCTTCTCCAGCTTCTGCATCGGCAAATGAATGCGGGCGGGAGAAGGTGTCAGGGTGTTGACAAACGGGCTCGCGTGTCGCGTCCTAGGCACACGTGCGTTTCCGCACACCAGGGGGAGTAACCAAACGATGTCCGTGAACAACCAACTGCCCACGTGGCGGGCCCTGCCTCGGCTGGCCCTTGCGGCGGCCCTGATCCTCGCCATCGCCGCCTGCGGCAAGGACGATGCCGCGCAGCAGGGCGATACCGCTGCCGCCGGCAGCCCGGCCGAGTCGGCCGCCGCAGCATCCGAAGCCGCCGCCGAACAGGCCGCGGCGCAGGCCAACGCACTGGCCGAACTCAGCGTGGACGAACTGCGCGAGCGCGGCCGGACCGCCTACGCCGAGAGCCGCCTCTACGCACCGGCCGGCGACAACGCGCTGGAGTACTACCTCGCGCTGCGCGAGAAGTCGCCCGGCGACGCCGCGGTGGCGAGTGCGCTGACCGACCTGATGCCGATGCTGGTGATCGCGACCGAGCAGGCGCGTGACCGCGAGGACTTCGAGGAATCGCGCCGCCTGGCCGCCCTGGTCGCGCGCGCCGACGCCAACCACCCGGCCCTGCAGCGCCTGACCGCATCGATCGACAGTGCCGACGAGACCGCGCAGCGCCGCGTTGCCCAGCAGGCCCTGAGCGCCGAGCAGGAGGCCGAGCGCCAGCGCCAGCTGGCGGAAGAGCGCGAACGCACCCAGGCCGAGCAGCAGCGCCAGGCCGCCGAGCAGCTGGCCCAGCAGCAGGTCGCCGAACGCGAGGCCGCCGAGCGTGCCGAGGCCGAGCGCGTGGCCGCGGAGCAGCGTGCGGCCGAACAGCGCGCCGCCGAGCAGCGCCAGGCCCAGCAGGCCGCCGCGACGCCGGCACCCGCGGCCGCGGCACCCACGCTGCGCCCGCTGAGCACTCCGGCGCCGCGCTATCCGGTCGAGGCGCTGCGCGCGTCGCAGTCGGGCGAAGTCCAGGTCGAGTTCACGGTCGCACCCGACGGCAGCGTCAGCGACGCCCGCGTGGTGCGGGCCAACCCGGCCCGGGTTTTTGATCGCGAGGCTGTGGCGGCGGTCCGCCGCTGGCGCTTCGAGCCGGTATCCGAGCCGGTCACCACTCGCCGCACCATCGCCTTCAACCCGGGCGGCTGAGGCCGCCCCGGAGGCAGGAAAAAGAAGCCCGGCCATTGGCCGGACTTCTTCGTTTCGGCGGGGTCGCGATGCTCAGGCCGAGATCGCCAGCTTCTCGCGGTGGTACAGGCGCGCGGCGATCAGCCACAGCACCAGGCCGAGGCCGAAGCCGGCGCCGAGGTACACCGCCCACTCCACCGGTGCCACCCACTCGCCGCGGATGATCTTCAGCAGCATCTGGTTCTGGCCCAGGAACGGCACCGCGAACTGCCACAGCTGGTTCTTTACCGGATTCACCAGCAGCACGATCGTGGGGATGATCGGCAGCAGCATCAGCACGCTCATGTAGCTCTGCGCTTCCTTTACCGACTTCACGCTGGCCGCGATCAGGGTCAGCAGGGTGGTGCCGATCAGCACGAGGGGCAGCAGCACCAGCAGCAGCTGCAGCATCATCTGCCCCGAGACCTTCACCAGCTGCATGGATGGCGGCGCCACGGCGAAGCTCACCTTGAAGGCGATCACGATCAGGGCCAGGCCCAGCATCCCGAACAGGCAGGCGGCCAGGATCTTTCCGCTCATGATCGCGCTGCGCGACACCGGCGTCGCCAGCAGGGGCTCGAGCGACTGGCGCTCGCGTTCGCCGGCGGTGATGTCGATCACCAGGTAGGCCCCGCCCAGGAAGGCGCTCAGGATCAGCAGGTAGGGCAGGAGCGCCAGCATCATGCCGCGCCGGGATTCCGGCGTGGACACATCGCGCGGCGCGGCCAGCACCGAGATCGCGGCCTCCGGGCTGACGCCGCGGCTGATCATGCGCAGCGAGCCCACCTGACGTCCGTATTCGGCCAGCGCCGTGCGTACCCGCTGCACCGGGATGCGGGAGTCCTGGCGCGAGGAGTCGTAGAGGATCTCCACCGGCGCCATGCGGCTGTCGCGCCACAGTTCGGCGTAGTCGGGCGGGATGCGCAGCACCACGTCGAACGCCTGTTCGCGCAGCTGACGTTCGGCATCGACCGGAGGATCGATCGCCTTGATGTCGCGAGTGTGCAGGTAGCGCACCAGGTTGGGCGCGTGCTCGGCGCCGATCACCGGCACGTCGAGCACCGATTCCAGCTGGACCCGTGCCCGGCTTTCGGCCAGCGAGCCCATGCCAAGAACCAGCAGCGGGAACAGCAAGGGACCCATCAGCAGGCTGAGCATCACCGTGCGCCGGTCGCGGAACAGGTCGAGCAGCTCCTTCCACGCGACCGTCCATACCACGTTGTTGAACAGGCTCATGCGGACAGGCCCTCCTCGGTGCCGATCAGTTTGACGAACGCGTCCTCGAGGTTGTCCTCGCCCGACTGCGCGCGCAGTTCATCCGGCGTGCCGTGGGCGCGCACCTCGCCCCCGGCGATGATCACGATGCGATCGCACAGCGCCGCGACCTCCTGCATGATGTGGCTGCTGAAGATCACGCAATGCCCCTGGGCACGCAACTGCTGCAGGAAACCGCGCAGGCCGCGGGTGGTCATCACGTCCAGGCCGTTGGTGGGTTCGTCCAGGATCACGTTCCGCGGCGCGTGTACCAGCGCGCGCGCGATCGCGGTCTTGGTGCGCTGGCCCTGCGAGAAGCCCTCGGTCTGGCGGTCCAGGAAGTCCTCCATGCCCAGGGTGCGGGACAGCTCGTCGACGCGCGCGGCGATGGTGGATTCGTCCAGGCCATGCAGGCGGCCGAAATAGGCGATGTTCTCGCGCGCGGTCAGGCGCTTGTAGACGCCGCGCGCGTCGGGAAGCACGCCGAGGCTGCGGCGCACGGCGGTGGCGTCACGGGCGACGTCCATGCCGTCCACGCGCACCGAACCGCGGTCCGGCGACATCAGGGTGTAGAGCATGCGCAGGGTGGTGGTCTTGCCGGCACCGTTGGGGCCCAGCAGGCCGGTGATCTCGCCGTCGCGCGCGGTGAAGCCCACCCCGCGCACCGCGTGCACCGGGCCGGCCTTCGCCTTGAAGGACTTGTGCAGGTCGTTGACTTCGATCATCTCAGGGCTCCCATCCGTAGTTGCCGGCGAACGGCGGTGTCGGCGCGAGTCGTTCCAGGCAGGCGGCATCGAGGCCATCCGCGTCGGCGTTCTCGATGAACTGGGCGAACAGCTTCGGCATGCAGCCAGCGCCGATCACGTTGTGGCCCTGCCCCGGCGCGACGAGGTGGCGGCCGCGAGGCAGGTGCGCGACCACTTCGTCGCCGTAGCGGGGCGGGGTGACCGGATCGAACTCGCCGCTGATCGCAAGCACCGGCAGGTCGCCAGAAAGCGGCTCGCGGAAGCCTTCCGGGCGGGCGGCGGTGGGCCATTCCGCGCACTGGGCCTTGAACACGGCGACCATGTCGTTGCCCAGAACGCTGCCGTCGTCACCGGGATCGACGGCCATCTCGGCGGCGTCCTCGGTGCACATCACCGACAGCTGCATGCCGTGCGCCATCTGTCCGCCGATCGAGCCCACCAGCATCCGCGACTGCGCCATCAGCGGCGCGTAGCGGCCTTCCGCCGCCTCGTGCAGGAGCAGGGGCAGGGTGGCCGCGGCCGCGGGCTGGTAGGAGAACATGCGCAGCAGCACGGCCAGGTGGCCGAAGGTCGGTTGATCCTCGAGCCATTCGCCATTGGTGGGATCGCGGTACTGCACCGGCGCGAGGTCGCCGCCCTCGAGCGCCGTGCGCACCGTGGCCAGCTGCCGGGTGGGATCGCCCAGGTTGTCGATGCAGGACGGTTCGGCGCGGCAGCGCTCGAACTGGACGTCCAGCGCCTGCTCCAGGTTCCTGGCGTGTTCCTGGCCCAGGACCATGGAGTTGGGCACCACGCCGTCGATCACCACGCTGCGGGTGGACTCCGGGAACGTCCGGGCGTACTGCTGAGCCACGCGCGTGCCATAGGAAATGCCGACCAGGTTGAGCTGCGGCGCCCCCAGGGCCTTGCGCACCGCCTCGAGGTCGCGTACGTGGTCGGTGGTCGCATAGCGGCGCAGGTCGCTGTCGGCGGACAGCGCGTCGCGGCAGCGCGCGGCGAACGCACGCATGGCGTCGGGCGACATGTCATCGACGCCGAAGGCGTTCCCGCCCTCTTCGTCCTCGCAGCGCAGCGGGTGCGAACCGCCGGTGCCGCGGGCATCGACCAGCACCACGTCGCGCCGCCTGAGCACGTCCTCGAAGGCCTGGGCGACCTGGGGATAGGACTCCAGCGCCGCCTGGCCCGGGCCGCCCGCGATCATGACCACGGGGTCGGGCGCGGCCAGGCCGGAAGAGGGGACGATGGCGATGGACAGGGCGATGCGGCGGCCATCGGGCCGGTCGTGGTCCTCGGGCACCTCGAAGCTGGCGCACTGGGCTTCGACTGCGGGCGCCCCGACTGTGCTCAGCGCACAGGATTCGAAATCGATGGAGCCGAAACGCTGCCCGCCGCCGGGCGCGCTGCCCGTCGGTGCGCAGGCGGCCAGCGCCACCGCCAGCGGCGCGGCGAACAGGCGGCACAGGGTGGTTCCACGGGATGTCATGGCGCTCCTCGTCTTGGAAGATGGATGGATAGTGGTGACCCCGAAGGATGGCACGGGCCTTCAGTCATCCAGACGCCGGGCTGCCGACAAGTGTGACCCGGCGGCGCCGAGCCCCCTATTTGCTGCTGACGTACTTCTCGCGTCGGATGCGTGGAACCGGAAGCCCGTGGTCCTTCAGTGCCTCGAAGCAGGCATCGACCATGTCCGGGTTGCCGCAGAGGTAGGCGATGTCGCCCTCGGCCGAGGGCGCGAACTCTGCCAGGAACTGCTGCACGTAGCCATGGCGCACGTCCGCGTGGTCCTGGGCCGAGCCGGGCGCGGGCAGCTCGCGCGAGAAGCAGGGCACGAAGCGGAAGCCCGGGTGCGCGTCGGCGAAGGCGCGGAACTCGTCGCCGTACAGCAGTTCCTCGGGGGTGCGCGCGCCGAACAGCAGCACGACCTCGGCGTCGCGCTCGGCCATCGCCTGCTCCAGCTGCGGCAGCATCGCCCTGTAGGGGGTGACGCCGGTGCCGGTGCCGATCAGCAGGTAGCGGTGGTTGTCGTCGCGCGGCTGCAGGCAGAAGCGGCCGAAGGGTCCGCTGGCCTGGATCGTGCCGCCGATGTCGAGGTTCTCGAACAGGGCTGTGGCGGCGCCGCCGGGCACGTAGCTGACCGCGATCTCGACCAGTTCGCCGGGTTCCATGGCGTGGTCGTGGAGGGTGGCCAGCGAGTAACTGCGTTTGGCCGCGGTGCCGTCGGCGTACTCGAAATGGACCTGGATGAACTGCCCGGGGATGTAGTCCAGCGGCAGGCCGTCATCGCGGCTGAAGGCGAGGTGGGCGACGGTCGGCGCCAGCATCCGGCGCGAGGCGAGCTTCAGCGGGAACAGTGCGGGCACGATGGAACGGACCATTGCCGGGCCGGAGCCCGCGGGACTTCTATAATACCGCTCCCCCGATCCCCCCCCGCGCCCAGGGAAACCCGATGAGCGAAGCCGCACCGCCCGCCGCGCTTTCCTTGCGCGACCTGCGCAAGACCTACGACAACGGCGTCGAGGCCCTGAAGGGCGTCTCGCTGGATGTCGCGCCCGGTGACTTCTACGCCCTGCTCGGCCCCAACGGCGCCGGCAAGTCGACCCTCATCGGGATCATCTCCTCGCTGGTCAACCGGACTTCGGGCGAGGTGCGCGTGTTCGGCGTCGACCAGCAGGCCGAGCGCGCGCGCGCGATGCGCCTGGTCGGCCTGGTACCGCAGGAAATCAACTTCAACATGTTCGAGAAGCCGCTCGACATCCTGGTCAACTACGCCGGGTTCTACGGCATCCCGCGCGCGGAAGCGATTGTCCGTGCCGAAGCCGAGTTGCGCTCGGCCCAGCTGTGGGACAAGGCGCAGATGATGAGCCGCACGCTGTCGGGCGGCATGAAGCGCCGGCTGATGATCGCGCGGGCGATGATGACGAAGCCGAAGCTGCTGATCCTCGACGAGCCCACCGCCGGCGTCGACATCGAGATCCGCCGAGGCATGTGGCAGACGCTGCGGGCGATCAACGCCGCCGGCACCACCATCATCCTCACCACGCATTACCTGGAGGAGGCGGAGAACCTGTGCCGCAACCTCGCCATCATCGACCACGGCCGCATCGTCGAGTCCGGGCCGATGCGCGGGCTGCTGTCCAAGCTCGACGTCGAAGGCTTCCTGCTCGACGTCGAGGACGCGCTGCCCGCGGTGCTGCCGGAGATCCCCGGCGCCGAAGTGCGTGCGACCGACGCACACACGCTGGATGTCGACATGCCGCGCGCGATGGACTTGAACCGCGTCTTCGCCGCGCTCGACGCCTCCGGCATCCGCGTGCGCTCGATGCGCAACAAGTCCAACCGGCTCGAGGAGCTGTTCGTGCGCATGACGGGCGATAAGGAGACCGCCGCATGAGCGCCACGCCCGCCACGCCCGGCGATGCCTCCGTGCTGCGCCCCAACCTCGTCGCCCTGGGCACGATCGCACGTCGCGAGGTGATGCGCATCCTGCGCATCTGGAGCCAGACCCTGGTGCCGCCGGCGATCACGATGACGCTGTACTTCCTGATCTTCGGCGGCCTGATCGGCAGCCGGATCGGGACCATGGACGGCATCTCCTACATGGACTTCATCGTCCCCGGCCTGGTGATGATGAGCGTGATCCAGAACAGCTACGGCAACATCTCGTCGAGCTTCTTCGGCGCCAAGTTCGGCCGCCACGTCGAGGAGCTGCTGGTCAGCCCGATGCCGCCCTGGGTGATCCTCGGCGGCTACGTCGCCGGCGCGGTGCTGCGCGGGCTGATGGTGGGCGTGATCGTGCTCTGCATCGCGATGCTGTTCACCACCGTGCGCATCCCGCATCCCTGGGTGACGCTGTCGACGGTGCTGCTGGGCGCGACCATCTTCTCGCTGGCCGGCTTCGTCAACGCGGTGTTCGCGAAGAAGTTCGACGATGTGGCGATCGTCCCGATCTTCATCCTGACCCCGCTGACCTACCTCGGCGGCGTGTTCTATTCGGTCAAGCTGTTGCCGGGCTGGGCGGAAGCGGCAACGCATGCCAATCCGATCTTCTACATGGTCAACGCCTTCCGCTACGGCCTGCTCGGGCAGAGCGACGTGCCGCTGTGGGTGGCCTACGCGTTGATGCTGGGCTTCGTGGTCGCGCTGGGCGTGCTCGGGCTGTGGTTGCTGAAGCGGGGCGTCGGCCTGCGCAGCTGAGGGTGGTGGGTGTGTGCTTCGTGCGTGGTGCCGCATCCGCCTGGACCATGATCATGTAACCTCGCGGCTTCCGTCCCCCATGGAGCAAGAGGAATGCGCGAAGGGAACCTGGCCATCGCCTGTGCGCTGGCGATGATGCTGTCCGCCTGTGGCGGTACCACCGAGACTGGCGGCGATGCCGCGACCGGCACCCCTGCCGCCAGCGACAATGCCATGCCGACGGCCACGGATGACACCGCGCCGCCGGTGGATCCGGGCACCCAGGCCGCTGCTGCGACCGCCACCGGAGCGGAACAGCCTGCCTCGGGCCTGCAGGACAGGCGGGGCAATCCGATAGCGATCCTGCCTTTCGACATCGGGAGCGTTGCGATGAGCAGCGCCTCGCTGGGTGAGCTTCCGTTCTTTTCCCTGCCCGATGGCTACGCCGTCACCAACCGCCCGAACCAGCGCGCGTTCGCGCGTTTCCCGTTCCGGCTCGGCGACGGCCTGCACTGGGTCGAGGGCGCGAGCTGGGATGGCCGCATCGGCATCGCGCGCGACCAGCGCCGCGACAAGGAGTATTCGGCGCGCGAGCTGCGCCGCAACCTCGAGGCGGTGCTGGAGCAGGCCGGCGCGCAGAAGGTGTTCGAAGGCTCGCTGGACAACGACCTGTACTACGGCCCGCAGCTGGAGGAGGAGATCGGCCAGGGCTTCATCGAAGGCGTGAACATGGGCGGCGACGTGCCGACCACGGTCCACGTGATCCGCCAGGCCGACCGCAACATCTGGGTGCAGCTGGCCACCGACAGCCGCAGCGCCGGGCTGGTTGTGGTCGAAGAGCGGCCGTTCAAAGCGACCGCACGCTGGAGCGACGAGCCGCCGTTCCTGTCGCCGCCGGCCGGCTACGGCGGCAACCGGCCGAAGACGCGCGACTTCGACATGTATCCGTTCTGGACCGGCAGCGGCTTCGAGGAGGTCGAAGGCCGCGTCCACGTCGCCATGGTCAAGGGCGGCGAGCGCGGGACGCATTCGATGCACGAGGTCCGGCGCAACCTCGAGGCGATGATGGCCGAGGCCGGCGGCACGAAGGTGTTCGAGGGCCGCATTCCGAAAGAGGCTTCCCAACGCTACGACTCCGGCCTGAAGGGTTTCTACAGCGACGGCACCGGCTTCAGCTGGGACGGCTATGACTCGCTCGTCTACCGCGTCGACCGCTCCGGTGGCCGCCAGGTCTGGGTGCACGCGCGGCTGGAATACCTCGGTGCAGGCTGGGTGGTGGTCGAGCGCGAGGGCTTCGTGCAGACCGCGGGGCTGCTGCCGGCTTCGGCGATGAAGCAGCAGCTCGACGCCGATGGCCGGGTCGCGATCCAGGTCAATTTCGCCGTGGACGAGGCCGACATCCTCCCCGATTCCCAGCCGCAGATCGACCAGGTGCTGGCGCTGCTGCGCGAGGATCCGGCGCTGCGGCTGTCGATCGACGGCCACACCGACAACACCGGCGACGCCACGCACAACCAGCGCCTGTCCGAGGCGCGTGCGAAGAGCGTGGTGGCCGCGCTGACCTCTCAGGGCATCGAGGCCTCGCGCCTGGAGGCGAAGGGCCACGGCCAGTCGCAGCCGGTCGCCGACAACGACACCGACGAAGGCCGGGCGAAGAACCGCCGCGTCGAGCTGGTGCGCCTGGGTTGAACCAGGCCCAGCCCCCCATGTCCGGTTATCCCCCCAGCAGAAGGAACTCCCATGTTTGATGTGAAATCCCCCGTCCGCGCCGCTCTTGTCGTTGCACTGGCCCTGGCCGTTTCGGCGTGCGGCGGAGAATCCAGCCAGGACGCCGGCGCTCCGGAAGCCGCGGTCCCCTCGGCGCCGGACGCCGCGCCTGCAGACGTTTCAGCGGACCCGGCCCTGGCCGGCTCTGCCGAGGCGCCAGGTGCCGCCCAGCCCGGCAACCCGATGGTCGGCCCCATGCCGGCCCTGGGTGGCGGCATGCAGGCGCTGGCCGAGCACTGCGGCGGCTATTCGGCGGCCGAGCTCGCCGACCTCAAACAGCAGCAGCGGGCGCTGGCGATCCAGAGCGGCATGAGCGGCGCGAACTTCGACGCCGAGTACACCAAGGGTTACAACGACGCCCTCGCCAAGGTCCGGCAGGGCACGCCGGCGGAGCGCGAAAAGGCCTGTGCGCAGCTGGAGGCGTTCAAGCAGTTCGGCGAGCAGATGGAACAGCGCGGGGCCATGCCGCAGCGCTGAGCAACGTTCCGTCTCCAAGGGCCGCCGGACGGAACGTCAGCCCGGCAGCCTGAAGAACGCCCGCGCGGTGGCCGTGGCATTGTCCGCGGTCACCGCGACGTCCTCGCCGCGGTCGCGGGCGAGTTCCTCGACGATATGCGGCAGGAACATGGGCTCGTTGCGCCGGTCCTTCGGCATCGGCTTGAGCGTGCGCGGCAGTAGGTAGGGCGCGTCGGTTTCGACCATCAGCCGGTTGGCCGGGATGTTGCCCACGATCTCGCGCAGGTGCTGGCCGCGGCGCTCGTCGCAGAGCCAGCCGGTGATGCCGACGTGCCAGTCGCGGTCGATGCAGTCGAACAGCTCCTCGCGGCTGCCGGTGAAGCAGTGCACCACCGCCGGGCCGATGCGGCCCTCGAAGTCCTTCATGATCGCGAGGAAGTCGGCGTGGGCGTCGCGCTGGTGCAGGAACAGCGGCTTGCCGGTGTCGGCGGCGATCTCGAGCTGGCGTTCGAAGGCCTTGCGCTGGGCGGGGCGCGGCGAGAAGTCTCGGAAGTAGTCCAGCCCGGTCTCGCCCACGGCCACGACCTCCGGGTGCGCGTGCAGCGCACGCATCTCGGCATCGCATTCGGCGGTGTACTCGCTGGCGTGGTGCGGATGCACGCCGGCGGTGGCGAACCATTCGCCGGGCTTCGTGCGCGCCATCTCCAGCGCCAGCGGCGAATGCTCGCGGCTGGCGCCGGTCAGCACCGCCTGGACGACGCCGGCTTCGCGCGCGCGCTGCCAGGCGGCCTCGCGGTCGCGGTCGAAGCTGTCGTGGGTGAAGTTCAGTCCGATGTCGATCAACTGCATGCCGCGGGCGTCCGGGGTCCGGTCAAACCGCGATTGTAGAATGCCGGCTTCGGCCACCGGACGGGAGAGCGCGATGAAGACCGGGTTCGCACGCATGTTCGCCGCCATCGCCTGCCTGGCGCTGGCGCCCGCGGCGCTCGCCGCCGACGGGCCCGCCTACGGCGCGCGGCTGGAAGGCTTCGACTACCCGCATCCGGTGCGCACGTTCGCGTTCGAAACGCAGCGCCGGCCGGTCGAGATGGCCTACATGGACGTGGCGCCCACCGGCGAGCCCAACGGCCGCACCGCACTGCTGCTGCATGGCAAGAACTTCTGCGCCGCGACCTGGGAAAACACCATCGCCGCGCTGGCACGGGCCGGCTACCGCGTGGTCGCGCCCGACCAGGTCGGCTTCTGCAAGTCGAGCAAGCCCGACGGCCACCAGTACGCGCTCGCCGGCCTGGCGCACGACACCCGCGCGCTGCTGGCCTCGCTGGGCATCGAGCGCAGCGTCGTCGTCGGCCACTCCATGGGCGGCATGCTCGCGATCCGCTATGCGCTGATGCATCCCGACGCGGTCGAGCACCTCGCCCTGGTCGGCCCGATCGGCCTGGAGGACTGGGCCGCCCTCGGCGTGCCCTACCAGCCCATCGACAAGGTCTACGCCGGTGAGCTGCGCACGGATTACGACAGCATCCGCGCCTACCAGGAAGCGGTGTACTACGCCGGCCAGTGGCGCCCGGAGTTCGAGCGCTGGGCGCGGATGCAGGCCGGCATGTACGCCGGCCCCGGGCGCGAGACCGTCGCCTGGCACCAGGCGCTGACCTACGACATGCTCATGGCGCAGCCGGTGGTATACGAGCTGCCGCGGCTGCAGGTGCCGACCACGCTGTTCATCGGTGTGCACGACCGCACCGCGCTCGGCCGTGCCGCGGCGGTGCCCGAGGTACAGGCGGTGCTCGGCGACTACCGCGCCCTGGGCCGGCGCGCGGCGGCCGAGATTCCAGGCGCCGCGCTGGTCGAGTACGAGGACCTCGGCCACTCGCCGCACATCCAGGATCCGGAGCGCTTCCAGCGCGACCTGCTGCGCGCGCTGTCGCGCTGAGGGCGGCTTGGCGACGCCACTGCCCGCGTTCCCGATCGCGGCGCTGCTGCCGGACATCGCGCGCAGCCTCGTCGCGCATCCGCGCCTGGTGCTGGAGGCGCCGCCCGGCGCCGGCAAGACCACCCAGGTGCCGCTGGCCCTGCTCGATGCGCCCTGGCTCGCCGGCCGCCGGATCGTGATGCTCGAGCCCCGCCGCGTCGCCGCGCGCGCCGCGGCCGGGTTCATGGCGGCGGCGCTGGGCGAGGAGGTCGGGCGGACGGTCGGCTACCGCATCCGCTTCGAGAACCGGGTGTCGGCGGCGACCCGGATCGAGGTGGTCACCGAGGGCATCCTGACCCGCATGCTGCAGGACGACCCGATGCTCGAAGGCGTCGGCGCGCTGCTGTTCGACGAGTTCCACGAGCGCCACCTGGCTGCCGACCTGGGCCTGGCGCTGGCGCTCGACGTGCAGGCGGGGCTGCGCGAGGACCTGCGGATCGTGGTGATGTCGGCCACGCTCGACGGCGCGCGGCTGGCGACGTTCCTGGATGCGCCGCGCCTGTCGAGCGAAGGCCGCAGCTACCGGGTCGAGCTCGCGCACTTTCCGGCGCGGCGCGAGGAGGCGCTGGAGCACCAGCTGCGGCGCGCGGTCGAGCAGGCGCTGGCGACGCATCCCGGCGATGTCCTCGCCTTCCTGCCCGGGCGCCGCGAGATCGCGCGCGCGGCGGCGGTGCTGGCCGGCAGCGCCGCGGTGGCGGCTGCCGGCGCTGAGGTGCTCGAACTGCACGGCGATCTGCCGGTGGACGCGCAGGCGCAGCTGCTGCGCCCGGCCGCCGACCATCGCCGGCGCGTGGTGCTGGCCACCAACGTCGCCGAATCCAGCGTCACCCTGCCCGGCGTGCGCGTGGTGGTCGACAGCGGCCTGGCGCGCGAGCCGCGGCACGATCCCAACAGCGGCTTCAGCCGCCTGGACGTGGTGCGTATCGCCCAGGCCTCGGCCGACCAGCGCGCGGGCCGCGCCGGGCGCGTCGCTTCGGGCTGGGCGTACCGGCTGTGGCCGGAGTCGCAGCGGCTGGAGCCGCAGCGGCGGCCGGAGATCGTGCAGGTGGAGCTGGCCGGGCTGGCGCTGGAGCTGGCGGCCTGGGGCAGCGAAGCGCTGCGCTTCGTGGATGCGCCGCCGGCGGGGACGATGGCGGCGGCGCGCGACCTGCTGCGCCAGCTCGGTGCGCTGGAGGAGGCCGCCCGCTCTCCGTCCGGGCATCCGGTATCGACCGATGTGCGGCGCCGCGACGAATCCGGCGGCGGCCCGATCGATGGTGCGGTGCGCATCACCCCGGCCGGCCGCCGGATGCTCGCGCTGGGCACCCATCCGCGCCTGGCCGCGATGCTGCTGGCCGCCCCTGATCCCGCTTCGCGCGCCCTGGCCTGCGACCTGGCCGCCCTGCTGGAAGCACGCGATCCGCTGCGTTCGCGCAGCGACGCCCTGGCCGCGCGCTGGCGTGCGCTTGCGGCGTTCCGCGAACGCCGCGTCGCCGCCGATGCCAGCCGCTCCGCGCTGACCGCGATCGACGCCGCCGCGCGCCAGTGGCGCCGCCGCCTGCGCGTGGACGCACCGCCGCCGGGCGACCTGCCCGCGCATGCACTCGGCGACTTGCTGGCGCATGCCTTCCCCGACCGCATCGCCGCCCGCCACGCCAGCGACCTGCGCCGCTACCAGCTCGCCAACGGCCGCATGCTGCGCCTGCCCGACGACAGCGACCTGGTCGGTGAACCCTGGCTGGTCGCCACCGAGCTGCGCTTCGAAGCCCGCGGCGACGCCCTGCTGCTGCGCGCCGCGCCGGTGGACGAGGCCGCACTGCGCCGCGACTTCGGCGGGCGTTTCAGCGAGCGCGACGAAACCCGCTGGGACGGCGAGCGCCGCGCCCTGGTCGCCGAGCGCGTGCGCCGCTTCGCCGGCATCGTCCTCGACAGCCGCCCCGCCGGCCGCCCGGATCCCGCCGCCGCCGCGCGCGCGCTGACCGACGCCGTGCGCGCGCTGGGCCTCGATGTCCTGCCGTGGAGCGACGGCCTGCGCCAGTGGCGCGCGCGCGTGGCCTGCCTGCGCGTCTGGATGCCGGAGCTCGGCCTGCCCGACCTTGGCGATGCTGCGCTGATGGCGACGCTCGACGACTGGCTGCGCCCGGCCTTCGAGGGCAAGTCGCGGCTGGACGCGCTCGGTGCGGACGAACTCTCCAACGCGCTTCGCGGACGCCTGGACTGGGCGCTGCAGCAGAAGCTCGACGCGTTCGCGCCGGTGCGCATCACCGTGCCTTCCGGCCAGGCGCGCGTGATCGACTATGCCTTCGACCCCGCGATGGGCAATGACGACGGCAGCGCCGGCGCCGGCCAGCCGCGTCCGCCGGTGCTGGCGGTCAAGCTGCAGGAGCTGTTCGGCCTGGCTGACACCCCGCGCATCGCCGAGGGCCGGGTGCCGCTGCTGTTGCACCTGCTCTCGCCCGCGGGCCGGCCGCTGCAGGTGACCAGCGACCTGCGCAGCTTCTGGGATCGCACCTGGCCGGAAGTGCGGCGGGAGATGAAGGGCCGTTACCCGAAGCATCCCTGGCCCGAGGATCCCTGGAACGCCGTTCCCACTCATCGGGCGCGGCCGCGCGGCAGCTGAACGACGGCTCGCGGATCACGCCGGCACCACGGGGCGCGGCCCACACTGCGCGCCTGGCTTCCCTATCCTTGCAATATCCGGCGTAGCACCGCCGCCCCAGCCCCGAGGATCTTCCCCATGCGCAAGCGCACCATCATCCGCGACGTCCGCAACGCCATTCCGGACAAGGCCTTCGACATCGCCGGCCGCATCGGCGACGGCTTCCGCAGCGCCGTGCCCGACAACGCCGGCAAGTGGCTGCACGACGCCCCGTCCAGCGCGGGCAAGTGGCTGCAGGGCGTGCCGGAAGGCGCGGGCAAGTGGCTCCAGGCCGGCGTGGCCGTGGGCGCGGCGCGCACCGGCGCGCGTGCGGTCGGCACGGTGGCGCGCAAGCACCCGGTGGCGGTCACCGCCGCCGCGGTCGGCATCGGCGCTGCGCTCTACGCGGTGGCCCGCCATCGCCGCAAGGCCGCCGAGCGCGCGGCGCTCGAGGGCCGTTCGCAGCGGATCCGCGAAGCGCTCGACAGCAGCGACATCGACCCGCACGCGACCGACATCGGCAGCCGCCCCTCGCACGGCGAGGACTGAGCCGGAACGGCCGGTCTCAGCCGGCCTGCGGAACCTCGGGCAACTCGACCACGAAGCAGGCGCCGCCGCCCTCACGGTCCTCGTACCAGAGCTGGCCGCCGGCATTGCTGACGATCTGCCGTGCCAGCGACAGTCCCAGGCCGCTGGATGAGCCGGCCAGCGCCGGGTCGCCCTCGGCCAGGCGCGTGAAGGGCGTGAACAGTTCGCGTTGGCGCCCGCGCGGCACGCCGGGTCCGCGGTCGGCCACGCGCAGGCGCCAGTAGCCGGGCGCACCGGCGTCGACGAGGATGTCGACGTCGCTGCCGGGCGCGTACTTCATCGCGTTGCTGACCAGGTTCCCGGCCACCTGGCGCAGCACAAGGGCGTCCATCGCCACCACCGCGGGCGGGATCCCGGCCACGCACAGCCGGCAGCCACTGTCCTCGAACTGCAGGCCGTAGCGGCCCACGATCCAGTCGACCACGTCGGCCAGGGCGACGCGGGCGTCGCCGTCGCCGGCATGGACGCGTGCGCTGGCCTGGGTTTCAAGGTAGCGGTGGATGTAACCCAGGCCTTCGTCGGCACTCTCGCGGATCATCTGCAGGTAGCGCGGTATGCGCTCCTCCCGCAGCGTGCCCGAGACCAGGATGTCGCTGGCGAAGACCACGCTGGTCAGCGGGTTCTTCAGGTCGTGGGCGACCAGGTTGACCAGTTCCTGGCGCTCGCGGGCCACCTGTTCCAGGCGGTCGCGTGCGAGCTTCAGGCCGATGTGCGCGTTCACCCGCGCCAGCAGCTCCTCGGGAATGAAAGGCTTGACCACGTAGTCCACCGCGCCGGCCTCGAAGGCGCGCAGCAGCAGGTCGCGGTCCTGGGCGGCGGTCAGGAACACCACCGGCACCCGCGGCAGCAGGGCGCGCAGGCGGATCTCCTCCATCACTCCGAAGCCGTCCATGCCCGGCATCATCATGTCCAGCAGCATCAGGTCCGGCGGCTCGGCTTCCGCCACGGACAGCGCGCTTTCCCCGTTTTCGGCCACGGCCACGCGGTAGCCCTTGCGCTCCAGCAGCGCGCTGACGACCCGCAGGTTGGCCGGCTGATCGTCGACGACCAGGACGCGACCCGGATTGTTGTTGCCTGCCTTCATGGCGCTGTTCCACGGCAGCGCGGAGAGGCCGCGCAGCAGCCGATGAAGTTAGCAGAAAGACGCAGGTATGAAGGCATCCGGGGAGGGCCTCTGCGGCCGCCCGGGTGGCGGTGGCTGAACCATTCAGTTCAGGTGAATGGCGTGGCGTGCGGCAACTCCATCCAGGCGCCCGGACCAAGCTCCCCCAGCCCGGCACCGCCGATCGCCACCCGCACCAGGCGCAGCGTCGGCAGCCCCACCGCCGCGGTCATCCGCCGGACCTGGCGGTTGCGGCCTTCGCGGATCGCGAGCTCGAGCCAGGCGTCGGGCACGGTCTTGCGCACGCGCACCGGCGGTTCGCGCGGCCACAGCGGCGGTGCTGCGTCGAGCAGGCGCACCCGGGCCGGGCGGGTCGGGCCGTCGCGCAGCTCGACGCCGTCGCGCAGTTGCGCCAGCTGTTCCGGTGAAGGCTCGCCTTCCACCTGCACCAGGTAGGTCTTGGCCAGCTTGTGCCGTGGGTCGGTGATGCGGTGGACCAGGGCGCCGTCGTCGGTGAGCAGCAGCAGGCCTTCGCTGTCGTGGTCGAGGCGGCCGGCGGGATACACGCCCGGCGGCAGGCCGAAGCCCGCCAGGGTCGGGCGCGGCGGCGTGCTCCGGTCGGTGAACTGGCAGAGCACGCCGTGCGGCTTGTTGAACGCGACCAGCACCCGGACTCAGGGCTTGATGAAGCGCAGCGTCATCCGGTCGCTCTCGCCGATGGCCTGGTACTGCTGGCGGTCCTCGGCGTCGTGGTTGTTGGTCGGCGGCAGGGTCCACACGCCGTTGGGGTGGTTGCGGGTGTCGCGCGGGTTGGCGTTGATCTCGCTGGCCTCGTCCAGGCGGAAGCCGGCGGCGGTGGCCAGTGCGATCACCTGGTCCTGGCCGACATAGCCGCTGCGGTCGTCGTCGGCCACGTCGCCGGCGGCGCGGTGTTCGACCACGCCGAGCACGCCGCCGGGCTTGAGCACGTCGAAGAAGCCCTTGAACATGCCTTCGGCCTGCCCGGCCATGCGCCAGTTGTGGACGTTGCGGAAGGTCAGCACGGCGTCGGCCGAACCGGCGGGGCCGAACACCGGCGCCTTGGGGTCGTAGCCGACCACGCGCGCGTCGGAGAACTGGGCCGGCTTGCCGGCGAACAGGGTCTCGAGGTTGCCCTTGTACCGCGCCGCGCCATCGCGCTGGCGGCCCTCGGGCTGCGCCTGCGGATCGACCACCGCCGCGACGTAGCCGGTGCGCAGCCACGGCGCCAGGATCTCGGCGTACCAGCCCGCGCCGGGCGCGATCTCGACCACCGTCTGCCCGGTCTCGATGCCGAAGAACGTGAGCGTCTCGCGCGGATGGCGGTACGGGTCGCGGGCCACGTTCTCCGCCGAGCGCCACGCACCGCCCAGCGCCTGGTCGAGCAGCGGATCGGGCGCCCGCATCGACACGCCCGCCGCCGATGCCGGCGGCGCGGGGGCCCCGGCGTCGGCTGCAGCACCGGCACCGGTCGCCGGCGTGGCGGCGCAGGCCGCGAGGAAGATCGGGATCAACAGGGGCGAAAGCCGAACGGCCATGGTCGCGTCTCCGGGAAGCGGTCGGGTTCGCAAGCCTAACCGCTAAACCGTTGCATCCGGGAAAAGCATTTGCCACGGATGACGCGGATTTACGCGGATGAAGCTGGAAAGACAGAAAAAGCGGGAAGTGCAGAAAAGCGGAGAAGCTTTTTTGCCACGGATTTGCGCGGATTACGCGGATCTGGCCGAGGCGAGTGCGGGCACCAGGCCCTGCATGGGCTTTTTGTTGGAAGTTGCTTCTGGCGAGCTGCCCTGGATTGGCCCTGGGCCACAGTCTTCCTCGGCCAGATCCGCGTAATCCGCGTTCATCCGTGGCAAAAAAAGTGATCCCCACCCGGAGCGATCAGAGCCGCGCGGCGGCGGGATAGGGCGGGACGTCGAGGTAGCCGCCGGCGTGCAGTTTCGCCTGTATTTCGCGCCACCAGGCGGCTTCGAAGATGCCGGGGTGGGCTACGAGCAGGGCCTGGCGCAGCGGTGGCGACAGGCCGAGGAAGCGGGGGAACAGGGCGGGGAAGACGTCATCGGGGCGGGCGTAGAGCCAGTCTTCCAGCGGGCGGGTCTCGTCTTCCTCGCGAGCTTCGGGCAGGTCGCGGAAGTTCACTTCCTCCAGCAGGCAGAGTTCGTCGAAGTCGTAGAACAGGGCGCGGCCGTTGCGCGAGACGCCGAAGTTCTTCAGCAGCAGGTCGCCGGGGAAGATGCCGCTGCGGGCCAGATCGGTGATCGCCTGGCCGTAGTCGAGCACCGCGCGCCGCGCCTCGGCCTCCGGCCGCTCGCGGGCGTACAGGTCCAGCGGGCGCAGCCGGCGTTCGACGTAGCAGTGGCGCAGCAGCACCTGCTCGCCTTCGGCGACCACCGATTCGGTGCAGCCTTCCAGCAGTTCCTCGAGCATGCCCGGCTCGAAGGCCGCGCGCGGGAAGCGCAGGCGGCGGAACTCCTGCGCTTCCACCAGCCGGCCGACGCGATCGCGGCGCGCGACCAGGCGGTACTTGCCTTCGATGTCGGCGCGCACGCTGTCCTTGGGCTCGGCGAAGCGGTCGCGGATGACCTTGAACACCACCGGCAGGTCGCGCGGGGTGAACACCGCCATGACCATGCCGCGCACGCCGTCGGCGCGCACCAGCTGCTCGTCCGGGCGCGCGGCGAGATGGCGCTGTATTTCCCGGTAGCGCTCGGTCTTGCCCTGCTTGCCGCGGCCGAGCACCGAGTACAGCTCCGACACCGGCTTGCCCGGCAGCAGCGCGTGCAGGAAGGCGACCGCGTCGCCGACGCGCTCGAGGTCGGCATGGAACCAGCTGCGCGCGTAGCCGAACAGCATCGACACCTGGTCGCGCTCGGTGAGCACCGCATCGGCACGCACGCCTTCGGCCTCGTTGACCAGGGCGACGACCAGCGGCCGCGGCCCGTCGGCAGCATCGATGCGGCCCACGAGATAGGCGCGGCGCTCCCGGTAGAAGACGGTGTCGAGCAGGGCGATGTCCGGCATCGCTCCACCGGCCCGCAGCCGCAGCTGGATCGCCGCGGCGATCGCGCGCGCGTCGGCCTCGAGGTCGCGATGCGGGAAACCGCGTTCGCGCAGCGCCGCCCGCCAGGCATCGAAGGCATCGCTGGCCGCGGGCAGCGGCCGCAGCTCGCCCGGGCAGTCCGGATCACCCGCAACAGCCTTGCCCGACTCGTGGAACTCCAGCGCCGGCGCCACGCCCTCGGTGAGGAAGAAGCGCCGCGACATCGAATTGAACAGCGTCCGCGCCAGTGCGGCGTCGTGGCGACCGTCGGTCAGCGCGGCATAGGCCTGGCGCACCGCCGCCCAGAACGGCCGCGAGCGCATGCGCTCCCCGACCAGGGCCTCGAAGCGCCCCAGCGCTTCCGGCAGGAAGCCGTCCTGCAGGTCGATCCGCGCCAGTGCATCGGCCTGTGCGCCGCGCCAGTCGCGGCGCACGAAGCGCCGCCGGGCCCGTCGCGTGAGGTCGCCGAAACGCGCGTCGTAGTCCTCGAACGCATCCAGCACCAGGGCGGCGGCACGCTGCACCAGCGGATCGTTCGATGACGGGTTCATGGCCGCAGTGTGGCCCGGACGACGCCCTGCCGGCACGCGCCGGTGTGTCGTCCGCGCGCGACCGGGCCGCTTGGCCTCAGGCTGGCGGATCCTTGCGGCGGGTGCGCGAGACCGCGGTGACGATGCCGATGCCCAGCAGCACCAGCGCGCCCATGGCGATCCACTGCGTGGCCAGGCCGGCCATCGAGGCGCCCCAGGCCAGGCCGCCGATGATGATGACCATGCCGATCAGGTAGAGGGCGAAAGACGACATGCGCAGCTCCGCGATTCCAGGGATCGCGCATCGTATTCATTCCCCCGGTGTTCGCCGGATGAAGGCCGCCGTCGGGAAACCAGGCCCCGGGAACGACAATGCCCGCGACTTCCATCGCGGGCATTGCGTGTTCCACCAGCGGGTACGGCGGGGTTGCCCCGCCGCGCCCCGGGTCAGAGGTGCTTGATGATCTCGTCGGCGAACTCGCTGCACTTCACCTCGGTCGCGCCGTCCATCAGGCGGGCGAAGTCATAGGTGACGCGCTTCGAGCCGATGGCACCGTCCATCGCCTTGATGATGGCGTCGGCGGCCTCGGTCCAGCCCATGTAGCGCAGCATCATCTCGCCCGACAGGATCACCGAGCCCGGGTTCACCTTGTCGAGATCCGCGTACTTCGGCGCCGTGCCGTGCGTGGCCTCGAACACCGCATGGCCGGTGACGTAGTTGATGTTGGCGCCCGGCGCGATGCCGATGCCGCCGACCTGCGCCGCCAGCGCGTCGGACAGGTAGTCGCCGTTGAGGTTCAGCGTGGCCGAGACGTCGTACTCGCGCGGGCGCAGCAGGATCTGCTGCAGGAAGGCGTCGGCGATCGCGTCCTTGATCACGATGCCCGCGCCCGGCTTGCCCTCGGGGATGATGTGCCAGGGGCCGCCGTCGAGTTCGACCGCGCCGAAGTGCTCGCGCGCGACCTTGTAGCCGAAGTCGCGGAACGCGCCCTCGGTGAACTTCATGATGTTGCCCTTGTGCACCAGCGTCACCGACTTGCGGCCGTTGGCGATCGCGTACTCGATCGCCGACTTCACCAGGCGCTCGGTGCCCTGCCAGCTGACCGGCTTGATGCCGATGCCGACGTTGACCGTGCCGTCGGTGGCCGCCAGGCCGACCGCGCCCAGCTGCTCGTTCCAGCCGGCAGCCTTGTCGGCGGTGCCGAAGCGGATCTTGTCGAAGCCCTTCGGGAATTCCTTCTGCAGGAAGTCGAGCACCTTCTGCGCGTCGGCCGAGCCCGGCTCGAACTCGATGCCGGCGTAGATGTCCTCGGTGTTCTCGCGGAAGATCACCATGTCGACGTCGCCGGGCTTCTTCACCGGGGACGGCACGCCCTCGAACCAGCGCACCGGGCGCAGGCAGACGTAGAGGTCGAGCATCTGGCGCAGCGCCACGTTGAGCGAGCGGATGCCGCCGCCCACCGGCGTGGTCAGCGGGCCCTTGATGCTCACCAGGTATTCGCGGCAGGCCTCGACGGTCGATTCCGGCAGCCATTCGCCGGTCTGGTTGAAGGCCTTCTCGCCGGCCAGCACTTCCATCCACTCCAGCCTGCGCTTGCCGCCGTAGGCCTTCTCGACCGCGGCGTCGAGCACGCGCACGCTGGCGCGCCAGATGTCGGGGCCGGTGCCGTCGCCTTCGATAAAGGGGATGATCGGGCGGTCGGGGACGTTGAGCCCCTGCGCGGTCTTGGTGATCGGGCTGCCGCCATCGGGCACGGCGGGGGTGAAGTCTGCCATCAGGGTCCTCCAGGGGGCCGCGGGCCAGGTGCGCGCGGCGGAAGTGGACCCCTATTGTCGCCGTTCGGCGGGGGTGGGGCAAAGCGGACGGTGCGTTGCCCGGGGAGCGCTGCAAGACTTGCCCCCATCCCCGCGCAACGGGGATGGGGGCAAGCTGGCGGGAAGGTCCCGCTCGCGCGGTGTCCGCTGGCTCAGCGGACCTCGAAGCTGCGGGTCTGCACGACCTCGCCGTTGTGGAGGATCTCGACCTTGTAGTTGCCGGTCGGCCAGCCGTCGGGCTTCTCGATCTTGAAGAAGGTGTTGCCGGTGCCGGTGAAGTTGAAGTCGCGGCTGGTCTCGTCGACCAGCTGGTCACCCTCGTAGGTCCAGCGCGCGGTCAGCTGGCCCTGCTGCGGCATCGCCGGGTCGGACGAGGTCGTCGCCACCGAGGCGTGGATCGCGTCGGTGGTGGCGAAGGTGGTCATCGGCTCGGTGACGCGGTTGTTGCCGTCCACGGCCTTGCCGAGGTCGACCGAGGTCACGCTCACGGTCGCGGCGGGTGCAGGGGCCGGCGCCGGCGTGGTGGGCGCCGGGGTGGCGACCGGCGGCGGCGGGGCGGCGGGCTCGTCCTTCTTGCAGCCGGCCAGGGCCAGGGTGCCGAGCAGCGCCGCGGCCAGCGCGGCAGGAATCGGGTTGCGGGTCATGGGTATCTCCGTGTCCGGTGTGTCGGGGTGCGGGAAGCTCAGTCTTCGGACTGCGCGGCGGGAATCTTCAGGACCTGGCCGAGCTGGATCCGGTCGGGATCGTCCAGCTGGTCGCGGTTGGCCTCGAAGATCCGCGACCACTGGCTGGCCTTGCCGTAGTGGGCCTTGGCGATGTGCGAGAGGGTGTCGCCCTTCTGCACGGTGTACCGGGTCTCGCTGGCGCCGACGACCTCCTCGGTCGAGCCGACTGAAGACTTCACGTTGCTGAAGTCGGGCTTTGATCCGGTTGCCGCTTCCTCGGTGCTGCCGACGCTGCTCTTGACGTTGCTGAAATCCGGCTTGCCGCTGCCGGCCGACGTCGTGCCGCCGGCCTTCAGCGACAGCGAGTCGGGATCGTTGGGGTTCTGGGGCTTGTTCATCCGGGCCTCCTGTGCCGCGTGTCTCGGGGCACAGGTAAGCACCCGGGCCGTTAAGGGCGCATGGAGCCCGCGTGTCGGTCGCGCGAAGGCGCCGCGGGCGGCCGTTACTGGCGCGGATCGCGCCCCGCCGCCGGTGGTGGCAGCCCCGGCGTGGCCCGCCAGGGATTGATGTCCAGGCCGCCGCGGCGGGTGTAGCGCGCCTCGACCGACAGGGCCGCGGGCCGGCAGCGGGCCAGCACGTCGGTGAAGACCTGCTCCACGCACTGCTCGTGGAAGCCGGCGTGCTCGCGGAAGGAGACCAGGTAGCGCAGCAGGCCTTCGCGGTCGATGCGCGGGCCGCGGTAGGCCAGGCGCAGGCTGGCCCAGTCGGGCTGTCCGGTGACCGGGCAGTTGGACTTGAGCAGGGTCGAATGCAGCACTTCGTGCACCACGTCGTCGGGGTCGGCGGCGAGCAGCGCGGGGTTGGGGTGGTCGTATTCGCTGCAGTCGACGTCGAGGGCGTCGAGCGGCACCGGTGCGGGGTCGCCGTCGGCGGCGCCGTCGCCGGCATCCACCGGCGGCAGGCCGAAGTCGACGGTGACCGCGGCGCCCGCGGCCTTCGACAGGTCGGTGGTGATCCGTGCCCGGACGTCGGCAGGGGTGTCGAAGCGGCTGGCGTTGAGCGAGTTGAGGTAGAGCTTGAGCGACTTCGATTCGATCAGCTTCGGCGACCCGGCCGGCACCAGGAAAGTGGCGGTGGCGGCGACCGGCTTGCCGCGCGGGTCCAGCCAGGACAGTTCATAGGCGTGCCAGCGGTCGTGGCCGGCGAAGGGCAGGGCGTCGGCGCGCAGGCCCAGGGCCTCGCGGCCGGCGTCGCGGGCGATCGGGAACAGCAGGGAGGGGTCGTAGGCGCGCGGATAGGCGACCTCGCGGCCCAGGGGGAGTTCGCTGGTCATGCCGCCATTATCGCGCGCGCCGCCGGATTCCGGGCTCTGGCGTCGTGGGGCCGTGGCAAAGGCTTCCGCGCAAAGTCACCCTCCGCCGTGCAGGTAGTCGAGCGAGATCTGCAGCATCGCCCGCAGGCCGAGGTCGAGCGCGGATTCGTCGAGGAAGAACTCGGGCGAGTGGTTGCTGGGCGCCGTCGCCGGGTCCTTGCCGGCCGGGGTCGCGCCGACGAAGAAGAACAGCCCCGGCACCTCGCGGGCGTAGAACGAGAAGTCCTCGGCGCCCATGTTCAATGGCATGTCGACCAGGTTGCCGACGCCGGCGACCTTCTCCAGGCTCGGGCGCATGCGCGCGGTGAGTTCCGGGTCGTTGGCGGTGACCGGGTTGCCGTCCTGATCGGGGACGTTGGCCTCGACGCTGGCGCCGTGCGCGGCGGCGACCTTCTCCGCGACGTTCTTCAGGTCGGCGAACACCGCCTCGCGCATGCTGTCGTCGAAGGTGCGGATGGTGCCGACCAGTTCGACCTGGTCGGGGATGATGTTGTAGCGGATGCCGCCCTTGATCGCGCCGAAGCTCACCACCACCGGCTGCTTCGACAGGTCCTGGCGGCGGCTGACGATGGTCTGCGCGGTGCCGATGATGTCGGCCGCGGCGACGATCGGGTCGACCCCGCCCCAGGGCCGCGAACCGTGCGTCTGCCGGCCCTTGACCACGATGTTGAAGCGGTCCGACGCCGCCATCGTCGGGCCGCTGCGCACGCCGAGCTGGCCGGCCTGCAGGGTCGAGAACACGTGCAGGCCGAACACCGCATCGGGCCTGAAGTCCTTGAAGATGCCCTGCGCCAGCATCTCCTTCGCGCCGCCTTCCTCGCCGTCGGGCGGGCCTTCCTCGGCGGGCTGGAACACGAACAGCACTTCGCCCGGGAGCTCGTCGCGCATGGCGACCAGGGCTTCGGCCACGCCCATCAGGATGCTGGTGTGGGCGTCGTGGCCGCAGGCGTGCATGACGCCGACGGTCTCGCCGCGGAAGCTCGTGGTCGCCTTCGAGGCGAAGGGCAGGCCGGTGGCCTCGGTCACCGGCAGCGCGTCCATGTCGGCGCGCAGGGCGATGCGCGGGCCGGGCTTGCCGCCCTTGAGCACGGCGGTGACGCCGGTGGTGGCGATGCCGGTCTCCGGCTCCAGGCCGAGCGCGCGCAGGTGCTCGGCGACCAGCGCGGCGGTCCGCGTCTCGCGGTTGCCGAGCTCCGGGTTCTGGTGGATGTCGCGGCGCCATTCGACCACCTTGCCCTGCAGCCGCTGCGCGGCCGCGGCGACTTCGGCGCGCTGTGCTTCCTGCGCGAGGGCGTGCGGCGCGGGCAGGGCCAGCGCCAGGGCGCAGGACAGCAGCAGGACTCGGGACATGGCGGCGCTCCTAGGCGGCGGGTGGTGGCCGCCATCGTGCATCAAGTCCGGCCGTCGCGCCGGCCGGCACCCCTTATGCTGGCGGGCCTCGCCGCGGCGTCGTACGCGCGGCTGCCACAAGGGATCCGGAATGCTGCTGTCTTCTCTGCGTGCGCTTTGCCTGGCCGGCCTGCTTGTTTCGGGAACCGCCGCGGCGGTGACGGGCTACTACCGCGACCCCGCCATCCACGACGAACACCTGGTGTTCGCCTCCGAGGGCGACCTCTGGCTGGCCGGCATCGACGGTGGGCCCGCGCGGCGCCTCACCAGCCATCCCGCGCGCGAGTCGCAGCCTTCGATTTCGGCCGATGGCCGCCGGCTGGCCTTCGCCGCCGACTACGACGGCGCCACCGAGGCCTATGTGATGCCGCTTGCCGGCGGTACCCCGAAGCGCCTGAGCTTCGAGGGCGGGCGCGTGCTGGTGCAGGGCTGGACCCCGGACGGCGAGGTGCTCTACGCCACCGACCAGCGCGTCGGCCCGACCTGGTCGTGGACCCTGCACGCGGTGCATCCCGATACCCTGGCCCGGCGCGAACTGCCGCTGGCCGACGCCCGCGAAGCGGCCTTCGACGAGCGCGGCCGGCTGTATTTCAGCCGCTTCGGCCTGGCGGTGACCGCGGACAATGCCCGCGAGTACCGCGGCGGCGCGCGCGGCCAGCTGTGGCGATTCGACCCCGGTGCCAGCGAGGCGGTGCGCATCGCCGCCGGCCACGCCGGCACGCTGTCGCGGCCGATGTGGTGGCAGGGCCGGCTGTACGCGGTCAGCGACGCCGACGGCGTGCCCAACCTGTGGTCCTTCGACGCCGATGGCGGCGACCCGCGGCAGCTGACCGCGCACCGCGACTTCGAAGTGCGCGGCGCGCAGCTGCGCGACGGCCGCATCGTCTACCAGCGCGGCGCCGACATCGCCCGCTACGACATCGCCAGCGGCGAGGACCGGCTGCTGCCGCTGGACCTGGCCACCGACACCGCCTCGCGGCGCACGCGCTGGCTGGACAAGCCGCTGGCCTGGCTGGACACGGCGCGCCTGTCCGCCGACGGCAAGCGCGTGGTGCTGACCGCGCGCGGCCGGGTGGCGGTTGCCGGCGCCGGCGCGCAGCGGCGGGTCGAGCCGGCGCTGCCCGACGGCAGTCGCGCCCGCAACGCCGTCGCCAGCCCCGATGGCCGCTGGATCTACGCCATCGGCGATGCCGGCGGCGAACACGAGGTCTGGCGCTTCCCCGCCGACGGCTCGGGCCCGGGCAAGCCGCTGACCCGCGACGGCACGACCCAGCGCTTCGACCTGCTGCCCTCGCCGGACGGCCGCTGGCTGGCGCACAGCGACTTCGACGGCGCGCTGTGGCTGCTCGACCTGGCCAGCGGCGCCAACCGCCGCATCGACCGCAGCCCGGTGCGCAGCTACGAGGGCATGGCCTGGTCGCCCGACAGTCGCGCCCTGGTGGTGGTGCGCCCGGACACCAGCTACCAGCGCGACCAGCTGGTGCTGCACACCGTCGCCGACGGCGGCCGCCACGTGTTGACCAGCGACCGCTACAACAGCCATTCGCCGGCGTTCACGCCGGACGGGCGCTGGCTCTACTTCCTGTCCGAGCGCGAATTCAATGCCACCCCCGGCGCGCCCTGGGGCGACCGCAACATGGGGCCGATGTTCGACCGCCGCACCCGCATCTACGCGCTGGCGCTGCAGCCGGGCAATCGCTTCGCCTTCCAGCCGCCGACCGAGCTGCGCGACATCGATCCCGCGATCGACGCCGACGTGCCGGAGAAGGAGGCCGAGCGGGCCGAGGAGGCGAAGGAGGCCGGCGGCGGGCGGCATCCGCGGATCGCGGTCGCCGGCCTGGCGGAGCGGCTGTACGAAGTGCCGGTCGACGCCGGCAACTACCGCGCGCTGGCCGCCGGCGACAAGCAGCTGTTCGTGCTCGACCAGTCCTCGCGCGCGGGGGCGATGCCGGTGCTGCGCAGCATCGCCTACCGCGCCGAGCGCGCGCGCATCGAGACCTTGGCGACCCAGGTGGCGCAGTTCGCGCTGTCGGCGGATGCGAAGACGCTGTTCTACCGCACGGCCGAGCGCGACGGCCCGGGCCGCCTGTACCTGGTGCCCGTGGCCGACAAGCTGCCCGGCGACCTCGGCCAGCACCAGGTGCGGGTCGACGATTGGCGGCTGGCGGTCGATCCCGCGCGGGAATGGGCGCAGATGTTCGACGACGCCTGGCGCATGCAGCGCGACTACCTGTTCGATCCCGGCCTGCGCGGCCAGGACTGGGCGGCGATCGCCGCCCGCTACCGCCCGCTGGTGGCCCGCGTCGGCGAGCGCACCGAGCTCGACGACCTGCTCGGGCAGATGGTGGCCGAGCTGGGCGTGCTGCATTCGCAGGTGCGCGGCGGCGAATACCGCGAGGACACGGAGCGCCCTGTGCCGGCGTCGCTGGGCGGGACCTGGGAGGCGCATGGCGACGGCGTGCGCCTGGCCCACGTCTACCGCACCGACCCGGAGCTGCCCGACGCGCGCGCGCCGCTGGCGCGGACCGCGACCGCGATGCGCGTGGGCGACGTGGTCACCGCGATCAACGGCCAGGCGGTGCGCACGCCCGCCGACATCGCCCTGCGCCTGGAGCACCAGGCCGGGCAGCAGGTGCGCATCGACTACCGTCGCGATGGCCGCGCCCGCAGCACGGTCGCGGTGCCGGTGACGATGGAGCGCGATGCCCAGCTGCGCTACTCCGACTGGGTGCAGTCGCGCCGCGAGCGCGTCGAGCAGGCCGGCGGTGGCCGCATCGGCTACCTGCACCTGTACGCGATGGGCCCCAACGACATCGCCGGCTTCGCCCGCGAGTTCTACGCCAACATCGACCGCGAGGGCCTGGTGATCGACGTTCGCCGCAACCGCGGCGGCAACATCGACAGCTGGGTGCTGGGCACCCTGCTGCGCCGTGCCTGGGCGTTCTGGGCGCCGCCGGGCTCGGCGCCGTACTGGAACATGCAGCAGAGCTTCCGCGGCCACCTGGTGGTGCTGGCCGACGAGCTGACCTATTCCGATGGCGAGACCTTCTCCGCCGGCATCAAGGCACTGGGCCTGGGGCCGGTGATCGGCCAACGCACCGCGGGCGCCGGGGTCTGGCTCAGCGACAGCAACCGCCTGGTCGACCGCGGCGTGATGCGCGCGGCGCAGACCGCGCAGTTCGACCCGCAGGGCCGCTGGCTGATCGAGGGCCTGGGCGTGGCGCCGGACATCGCGGTCGAGAACCTGCCGCATGCGACCTGGAAGGGCGGCGACGCGCAGCTCGACCGCGGCGTGGCCGAACTGCTGCGGCGGCTGGAGGCCTCGCCGGTGCCGCGGCCGCAGCCGCAGGCCTTCCCGCCGCGCGGGCGCTATGACGAAGAGGGCGAGCCGGTGGTGCCGGAGCCCTGAGTGGCGAGGGAGGGCGGCACCGGCCTCAGAGGCTGGTCTGCCGCTTCACCGCGTCCTCGTGCAGGGATTCGTTGAGCTGGTCGACGACCAGGGCCCAGGCCGCGTCGGCCTTCAGCTGCTCGGCCAGGAACTGGCGCTGGCCCTCGTTCCAGAACGGAGCCTCGGCGATATGCACGTCGGCGGCCAGCTGGTGGCCGCCGATGAAGTCGGCGATGGCCTGTTCTCCGGCGTCCAGGCCCAGCTGCTGGAACAGGGTGGTCATTCTCGGTTCGGTCTCGTCCATCGCGTTGCCCCGCGGCCATCGTTGAAGTCGACCGCATCCTGCCATTGCGGAGGTGGATGCGCCGCAAAGGCCGCGCTCAGGTGGCGGTGACGGCCCCGGCGTCGGTGCCCGTGCCCGTGCTTGTGCCGGGCAGCGGCGCGACCGCTGCCGGGCGCCCGCGCGAATCCAGCGCGATCATCACGAAGCGTCCGCGGGTGCAGAGCTCGCGGTCGCCGTTGAGCAGGTCTTCGGCCACCAGTTCCACCTCGACCTGCATCGAGGTGCGGCCGACCTCGACCACGCGGGCGATGGTCTCCACCAGCTGGCCCTGGCGGATCGGCAGCTTGAAGTCGACCTGCTCCGAGCGCGCGGTGACCACGGTGCGCCGCGCATAGCGCGAAGCGGCGATGAAGGCGGCCTTGTCCATCCAGGCCAGCGCGGTGCCGCCGAACAGGGTGCCGAGGTGGTTGGTGTGGTCGGGGAAGACGATTTCCAGCAGCCGGGCTTCAATGGGCGCGGTGGCGGGCGCGGGCGTCACGCCGGTGCCTGCGCGAAGTGCTGCGCCACCGCCTGTGCGACCTGGGCCGGTGACTGGAAACCGGCCAGGCGCGCGGCCTCGGCACCGTCGGCGAACAGCGACAGGGTCGGCGTCTGCCGCAGGCCGAGCGTGCGGAAGAAGTCCTCGCCCACGGTCTCCAGCTTCACCTTCAGCAGCACCAGGCCCTCGGCGTCGGGCGTGGTGGCGAACTTCTGCAGCGAGGCGTCGAGCATCCGGCAGCCGGGGCAGTTGTCCTTGTAGTAGTCCACCAGCAGGCGCGGGTGGGCGGCAATGGCGGCGTGGAAGTCCTCAGGCGATGAGGCGTGCAGGGTCTGCATGGGGGCGGCTCGTGTTGTCGGGTTCGAATTCGGATTCGGCTGCGGGGCTGGCGTCGGCAGCCATCCCGAGCACGTGGTCGGTCCAGCGCCGGACCTTCAGCGCGTCGCGCTCGCCATGCGGCATCTGTTCGATCTCCAGCCGCGGGTAGCGGCTGCCGAAGAAGGCCGCCATGCGCCGCAGAGCGCCGCACCAGTACTCCTCGCCCCACTGCGTCTCGCCGGTGCCGAACACGGCCAGCTGCGCCGGCTTGCCGACGGCCTCGACCAGCTCGGCGATGAAGCGCTTCATCTCCGGCGGCGTGCGTCCGGCGTTGTCGGTCCAGGCGCCGAGCAGGTAGAGGTCGTGGCGCGGATCGGGCCCGGCGTCGGCCAGGCCCTGGATGTCCGTTTCGATCCAGCTCACCGCATGCCCCGCTTCCTCGCAGCGCGCGCGCACCATCCGCGCGAGTTCGCGCGTGTTGCCGCTCAGCGATGCATAGGCGATCAGTATCCGCATGGAAGGACGGGCGGGCTCAGAGGTCGTCGAAGCCGTTGTCGACGTTGGTCTTCTTGTACGACGCGTTGCGCATCTCGAAGAAGTCGGTCTTGGTTTCGGTGAAGTTGTCGGCGTAGGCTTTGATCCAGGGCATCACGTTGTCGGTGGTGTCCGAGTACAGCTTCTCGATGCCCAGCATCCCGGCCATCTTGTTGGCGCGGTACTTCACGTAGCGGACCATTTCGTCGACGTCGATGCCGTCGATGCCGTCCAGCACCTCGCCGGTCCACTGCACCTCCAGCTCGATCGCGTGCTCGAAGGCCTTGTGCACGTAGTCGGTCAGCTCGTCGGTCTGCAGCTCCGGGTTCTCGCCGACGATGGCGCGGATCACCTCGCTGATGAACTTGGTGTGTGCCAGCTCGTCGCGGTTGATGAAGCTGATGATCTTGCCGGTGCCGGTCATCCGGTTCTGGCGCACCAGGTTGTAGAAGTAGGCGAAGCCGGAATAGAAGTTGATGCCTTCCAGGATCGAGGACTGGATCAGCGAGCGCAGCAGGGTCTCAGCGGTCTTCTCGCGCATGAAGTCGTCGTAGGACGCCATGATCGGCGCGTTGCGCTTGAGGATGGTCGGGTGCGTGCGCGCGATCTCGAAGATCCGGTTCTGGTTCTTGAGGTCGGTGATCGAAGCCAGCACGTAGCTGTAGCTCTCGTTGTGGATCACCTCCTGCTGGCCGATGATCGCGGCGTTGGCGTGCGCGGCCGGATCGGTGATGTATTCGGCGACGTTGTAGATGAAGCGCGTCTGCGGCGAATCCAGCGTGGCCAGCAGGCCGATGATCGAATCGTAGGCGTTCTTCTCGCGCGCCGAGAGCTCGCCGTACTGCTTGGCGTCGCCCTTCATGTCGACCTCGTCCGGGATCCAGAAGTTGGTCGAAAGCTCCTTGTAGGCGCGATAGAACGACGGATACGGAATGTCGTTCCAGTTCAGGATGCCGCTGGTGCGGCCGTTGATGATCCCGGTCGACCGGTTCGGATGCCGCGGCTCCAGGATGCGGATGCGGTCAAGCGGCGTCGAAGTAAGCGGTGCAGTAGCGGACATAGGATCAATCTCGTGTTTCGGTCATGCGCAGCAGCGCAAATGTTCTGGAGGAAAGCCCCCCTGAGTCAGGGGGGCGCGCCGAAGGCGCGGGGGTCTGGGTGCTTGTGGTGCAGGGTCCACGGTCCGCAAAGCGAACCGTGGAAGCTGAAAGCGCGAACGCGCTGTCAGCTACTGCACCACTCGCATTCGGCGATATCGATGTCGTTCGATCTGACGTAGTAGGTGGTCTTCATGCCTTCGCGCCACGCCGTCATGTGCAGCTCCAGCAGGGTGCTGGCGCGGATCGTGCTCGGCACGTAGAAGTTGAAGCTGATCGCCTGGTCGACGTGGCGCTGGCGGCGCGCGTTCTGGCGCACGCTGGCGAACTGGTCGACCTTGTACGCGCCCTTCTCGTAGTAGGGCCAGGTCTCCAGCGACAGTCCCGGCGCGGCCACCGGGCGGCGGTAGTCCTTCTTCTCTTCGTAGTAGAACGCGGAGTAGATCGGGTCGATCGATGCCGTGCTGCCGGCGATCTGCGCGGTCGACATGTTCGGCGCCACCGCAAGCAGCCAGCCGTTGCGCACGCCGTTGACCGCCACCTGCGCCGACAGCTCCAGCCACTGCGCGCTGTTGTAGCCGCGGTCGCGGAAGTAGTTGCCGTTGTGCCAGTCGCTGCCGGGGAAGACGGGATAGGTGCCCTTTTCCTTGGCCAGCGCCATGCTCGCCTGCACGGTGAGGTAGTTGATGCGCTCGTACAGCGCGTCGCTGTAGTCCTCGGCTTCCGGCGTGTTCCAGTGGATCCCCTTCTGCGCCAGCAGGTGGTGCCAGCCGAAGGTGCCCAGGCCGATCGCGCGGTACTTGCGGTTGGTGATCGTGGCCTGCGGCACCGGCAGCAGGTTCAGGTCGATCACGTTGTCGAGCATGCGCACCTGGATCGGGATCAGGCGCTCGAGCACGTCGGTGATCAGGTCGCCCTGGTCCTCCTGCGGCACGACCGCGCGGCCAAGGTTCACCGAGGACAGGTTGCAGACCACGAAGTCGCCGGCCTGCTTCGTGGTCACGATCTGATTGCCGCTGATGATCTCCTGCATCATCCGCGTCGGGCTCATGTTCTGCAGGATCTCGGTGCACAGGTTCGAGGAATACACCATGCCCGCGTGCTTGTTCGGGTTCTTCCGGTTGACCTCGTCGCGGTAGAACATGAAGGGGTTGCCGGTCTCCAGCTGGCTCACCATCAGCCGCTTGAAGATGTCGATGGCCTTGACCGTCTTGCGCGCGATGCGCTCGTCGGCCACAACCTCTTCGTACTTGCGGCGGAAGCTGCCGTTGGGGTCGCCCTTCTTCTCGTCGAAGAAGTCCTGCAGGTACCAGCCCTTGATCCGGTGCACTTCGTGCGGGTCGAACAGGTACCAGTCGCCGCGGCGCTCGACGGCCTCCATGAAGAGGTCGGGAATGCACACCGAGGTGAACACGTCGTGCGCGCGCAGGCGCTGGTCGCCGTTGTTCAGGCGCAGGTCGAGGAAGGCCTCGATGTCGCGGTGCCACACGTCCAGGTACACGGCGACGGCACCCTTGCGCTGGCCGAGCTGGTCGACCGAGACCGCGGTGTTGTTGAGCTGCTTGATCCACGGCACCACGCCGCCGGACGAGTTAGGCACGCCGCGGATCGCCGAGCCCGAGGCGCGCACGTAGCCCATGTAGGCGCCCACGCCGCCGCCGCCCTTGGACACGCGCGCGATGTCGGTGTTGGAGTCGTAGATGCCCTGCAGCGAGTCATCGACCGTGTCGATGAAGCAGCTTGAAAGCTGGCCGCCGGTCTTGCCGGCGTTCTGCAGGGTCGGCGTGGCCACGGTCATGTACAGGTTCGACAGCGCCCAGTAGGCCTCGCCGACCAGCTGCATGCGGCGCTCGCGAGGCTTCTCTTCCTGCATCAGGTAAAGGGCGATCGTCAGCCAGCGCTCCTGCGGCAGTTCGTACACCGCGCGCGAGGTGTCGGTGGCGAGGTAGCGCGTGGCCAGCAGGTACAGGCCGTTGTAGGCGAACAGCTTGTCGCGCTCGGGATCGATCATCTTCCCGGCCTCGATCAGCTCTTCCTTGGAGTAGGCGCGCAGGATGTCGTTGGAATAGACGTTGCGGTCGGCCAGCGACTCCTGCAGGCCGACGTAGGAGCCGTACTTCTCCCCGGTGTCGTAGAAGCGGTTGCGGCTGGCGCGCTTGTACAGGCGGTGCAGATAGATCCGGGCGGCGAACATCTCCCATTCCGGCGCGGCCACGTCCACGCGCGCCTCGGCCTCGCGGATCAGGTGGTCGACCAGGTCGTCGGCGTTGACCGCGTCCTTGCGCTCGACGAAGCCGAGCACGCTGCGCTTGTAGTCGGTGATATCCAGCTGCGGGAATTCGGCGTGGACGCGGTCGATGGCGCGCTCCAGGCGCGTGCGGTCGTACGGCATCCGGCGGTTGCCGGCTTCCTTGGTGATCCAGGTGGCGACGTCGGCGTCGGCGTCGGCGGTGGCATCGAGGGTCGTGGGCATGGGCTCGGCGGCACGGGGTGAAGGGATGGTGTCGGACGCGTCGGTGGCGTCCGGTGCGGCGGGCGCCGAGGGCGCTGCGGCGGGGGGGAGGGCGGATGCGCCCGGACCGTCCGGGGTCGCCGCGGGGGAGGCGGGGGTGCTGGCGGCGTCGGCGGAGGCCGCCGTCGCGGGGGTGCTGCTTTCGGAACTGCTCATGTGTCCTCTCCCTGGGGCGTGCGCACGACCGCCTGGCCCCGCAGGCGGCGGGCCGGGAACGCTCGGAGAGTGGAACAGCGGCGTCGCAGCGATCGCGACGGCATTCCGGAGGACGGAGGGCGGGCGCTCGCGTGCTTCACCAGCCATCTCCCCCCGGAGATTCCGCAGCCGGCACCGCGCGGTGTGCTTGCGCGCGGCTGTCGGCAGGTCTTCGGGCTCGTGGATCCGGGAGTCCTTCGGCCGTGTGCCTCGGGCTCCGTGCCTCGGCCGCCGCTTCCCGGGACCACCGTCCCAGTGCGTGTGCGACCTCGTTTCCACCTACCGCTGCGGGGCAGCGCCGGCATTCGACCGGCTTCCCTTTTCATCCCGCGCCCTGCGGCGCGGGAACCGACAGGCACAACATAGTGGGGTTGCCGGCGGTGGTCAACGCTAGATTTCGTGGCTGGGGCTGTGCTTGCGGGGGGCGGACCACGGGAGGCGGGCATGGGCAGCCCGGCGCGGGCTCTGTCATTCTTGGGGGTGCCACGGGTGCCCGGTCCACATGTTGCCTACGCTTCCCGCCAATGATCCCGGGCCGACCGGTTTCCGCTTCGGTGCCTTCGAGCTCGACCTCGGGCGCCGCGAGCTGCGCCGCGACGGCGTCCAGGTCGAGATGCCGGTGCGCGTGTTCGAGTGCCTGGAGTGCCTGCTCCTGAACCGGGACCGCGCGGTGGGGCGCGACGAGCTGCTGCAGGCCGTCTTCAACCGCACCGACGTCAGCGATGGCCAGCTGGCCCAGGTGATCCTGCGCGCCCGCCGCTGCGTCGATGACGACGGCCAGGCGCAGCACAGCATCCGCACCGTGCCGCGCTTCGGCTTCCGCTGGGCCGCGCCGACCGTCGCGTGGACGCCCACGGCACCCGCTGCGGCAGGCGGGGATGCCGCCGATGCCGGTGCCGGTGCCGCGGAGGCGGGCGGGCCACCCTCACCGGCTCCGGCCGCGCAGAAGCCCGCGCCCGCCGCGGAGTCCGCACCCGTGGCGGAGCCCGCTGCCGTCGCGGCCGCCAGCCCCGACCAGCGGCGAAGCCGCTGGCTACTGCTCGCGGCCGGCACCGTGCTCCTGGCCGTGGCGGGCCTGGCCTGGTGGTCGTGGCGGCCCGCACCGGAGGTGCCGGAGGCGGCCGCCGGTCTCGCCGGAGTGGTCGCGGATCCCGCCGCCACCCTGGTCCTCCCGCTGAGCATCGGCGACGGCGACGACATCGCCTGGGCGCGGCTGGGCCTGATGGACTACGTGGCCGAGCGCCTGCGCGCGGCCGGACTTTCGGTGCCGCCCAGCGAAAGCACGCTGGCATTGCTTGGCACCGCCAGCGGCGACGAGGGCACCGGACAGCTGCGGCGCGCCGTGCCGGGGGCGACCGTGGTCGGCGGCCAGGTCGAGCCGCTGTCCGGGGGCGGCTGGCGGCTGCGGCTGCAGGCGGTGGCCGCGGACGGCCTGCGCCTGCAGGCAGAAGCCGAGGCCGGCGACCTGCTGACCGCCGCCGCCGGCGCCTGCGACCGGCTGCTGGCCGCCCTCGGCCGCACCGCGCCGGCGGGGCCCGACGGCGCGGCGCTGGCGCTGGAGGAGCGGCTGCAGCGGGTGCGCGCGGCCTTCCTCGCCAATGAACTCGATACCGCCCGCCGCATCCTGGAGGCGGCGCCGCCCGCGCAGCTGTCGCAGCCGCAGCTGCGCTTCCGGCTGGCCCAGGTCGACTACCGCGCCGGCGCGATCGACGACGCCGAACGCGCCTTCGACGCCCTGCTGGGCGATCCGGAGGCGGCGGGCGATCCGCTGTTCCGTGCCCGCCTGCTGGCCTACCGGGGTGGCGCCCGGATCCGCCGCAACGCCCTGCACGAGGCGGCGGCCGACTATGACCGCGCGCTGGCGGCGCTGGCGGAGCGGCCCGCTGACGAGGGCGACCTCGAGCACGGCGCGGTGCTGATGGGGCGCGCCGTGGCGCTGGCCGCGCTCGGCCGCGACGACGAGGCCACCGCCGACTTCGGCGCCGCCCGCAGCCGCCTGCAGCGCGCCGGCGACCGGCTGGGGGTGGCGCGCGTGGACGCCAATCTGGGCGCGCTGGAACTGGGCCGAGGCCGCCCGGCCCAGGCCCTGGACTACCTCGGCAGCGCGCTGGCGGTGTTCGAGGGGTCGACCGCGATGAACGAGCTGCAGGTGACCCGCTCGGCGCAGTCGGCCGCGCAGCTGCTGCGGCTCGACGCGGCGGCGGCGCTGGCCGCCAGTGACGAGGTGCAGAAGCTGTTGCCCAAGACCCCCGACCCGGCCCTGCGCCTGGCCGCGGCGCTGGACCGTGCCAATGCGCTGATCGCGCTCGGCCGGCTGTCGGAGGCGCGGCGGCTGCTGGAATCGCCCGACATCGCCGCGCGCAGCACGCCGCCCTACGAGCACCGTCGCGCCGAGACCCTGGTCGAGCTGGCCTGGCGCAGCGGCGAGCCGGCCGCGGCGGTGGCGATCGCCGACGCGGTGCTTGCCGACTGGACCCGGCTGCCCGGCGACACCCTTCGCGACCGGGTGCGGCTGCGCCGGGCACAGGCCGCGGCCGCCGCCGACCTGCCGCCGCCTACGGGCACGCGGATCGACACCGCCCAGGGGCCGACCCCGGACCTGCTGCTGGCCGCCGCGGTGGAGCTGGGCGACGTCGACGCCGCCGGCCCGCTGCTGGCCGAGGCGCTGGCCCTGGCCGAAGCCCGTGGCGCGCCGGCGGGCATCGTCGAAGTGGCCTCGGTGCAGGTGCCATGGCTGCTGCGCCAGGGCCGGGTGCGCGAGGCCGAGGCCCTGGCCGGGCGGGTCGCACCCTGGCTGGACCGCTGCCATGACTGCGCGGTGCTGCAGCTGCGGCTGGCCTTGGCGCTGGACGATCCGGCGATGGCCGACGAGGCGCGCGCGGCCGTCCGGCGCCTGGCCGGCGAGCGCCGCCCGCCGCCGCTGCCGTCCGGCGAAGCCGCCGTCATCGTCCCATAACGGACCTGTCATCGATCGCGAATGACACCGTGGCCGGCTGACGCCAAGGATCGGGTCCCGGCCGACGATCCTCGCCGGCCATGTCCCGGCGGGCCGCGCCCGCCCTGCAAGCAGGAGAACCTGTCCATGCCCCGTCCGACCCTCCTCGGCCTCGCCTGTGCGGCGGCCATCGCCGGCGCCCCCGCCTTCGCCGCCGTCCCCGTGGTCACCGATCTCGGCGAGAGCAATTTCGTGCAGTCGGTATCCGACGATGGCGCCGTCGCCGTCGGCGTGCGCGTGCTGTACGACGGCACCCCGGGCGAACAGGGCGTCACCCGCTGGACCGCCGCTGGCGGCACCCAGGTCATCGGCGGCACCACAGGGGGATTCCCGGACGTCTCCGCCGACGGCGGCGTGATCGCCGCCACCCTCCCCGGGCTGGACGACGCGAACGTCACCGAAGCCGCCTTCTGGACCCAGGCCGGGGGCTGGAAGCGCATCAGCGACTTCCCCCTGATCCCTGCCATGCCGGGCTGGGCCACGCAGGCCAACGCGATCTCGGCCAACGGCGAGCGCCTGGCCGGCGTCACCGTCCCGCCGCCGATCGACTTCGGCAACATCCGTGCCTTCAGCTTCAACCCCGACACCTGGGAGGACCGCTGGGCCGACTACGGCTGGCAGGAGCTGCCGAGGATCCGCAAGGGCAGCTTCGGCGAGGCGACCGCGATTTCCGACGACGGCCTCATCCAGGCCGGCATCTCCACCACCGGCACCAGCAGCGCCTTCCACGCCGTGGTCTGGACCGACGGCCGCATCCGCCAGCTCTATGACGGCACCGGCAAGGCCCTGGGCGGCGAGAGCGTGGCCTGCAACCGCGACTGCAGCGTGATCGTCGGCGGGGGCGGGGGCAACAGCATGTTCCAGCCGGTGCTGGCCTGGCGCCACGTGACCGACGGCCGCGGCGTCGCGTCGGTCTGCCACTTCAACCCCGAGACCACCGCCGACACCACCGCGCTGCGCTACTACGCGCGTGCCACCAGCGGCAGCGGCAACATCGTCGCCGGCACCTACTACTACGACGAGGTGCCGCCGGGCGGTGGCTGGGCGCGCAACGTCGCCAAGGGCTTCCTGTGGATCGGCGACGCCAACGGCGGGACCATGCACGAGCTCACCGCCTACCTCGCCGGCCTGGGGGTGGCGCCGTTCCAGGACTGGTTGAACGTGAACATCACCGGCATGTCCGACGACGGCCGCTATCTGGTGGGCTGGGGCGACGACGCCCGCGGCGTGACCCGCGGCTGGCACATCGACTTCGGCGAAACGCCGGTGGCCACCGGCGGCAAGGAGGACTACACCGCCTGTCCGAAGCGGTCCCGGCTGACGCCGCCGCCGATGTCGGGCGCGACCGTGGCCGCGGCCACTTCGGATCAGGCCTCCGCGGCCGGTGACCGCGAGCTGCCGTTCGGCCGTTTCGCGGCCGGCACCAGCCGCGGTGGCGCGGCCTATGTCGTCGAGCCGCGCGGCACCCGCCTGTACGGTGGCACCCGCAAGGGCCGGATGGCCGCCCTGCTGCCGCTGGGCGGCGACCAGTATCTGGACCCCGCGAGCGGTCTGCGCCTGGGCTTCACCCGCGACCGCCGGGGCCTGGTCACCGGGGTGACCGAGCGCCGCAACGGTTCCGCCACCACCACCTGGCGCCCGCGCGGAAAGGACTGAGGGGCCGGCACAGGCCCCGTATTCCCCGGGGCGGCGTCCTCGCCGCCCCGGATCGGGGCCCGGCCCGACAGGACGCAAGGCCCGTGAAAGGTACGGTGGCTCCGTGGCACTGCGCACGTTTCCGGGCAGGGGGCGGGTCTATAAGAGGTGGCGACGGACGGGGGATCCGCCACACCAACGGGGAGAGATGGAATGCGCAAGCGGACTTGGAGGGTCGCAGGCACGCTGCTGTGTGCGTGGTCGCTGTCAGGAGCGGGATTGGCCGGAGCGGCACCTGCCGCCGGGCCGGACCCCGGAGCGCCGCTGCTGGCGAAGCAATTGGCCGGGCCGGCGGAAGAGTTCGCGGCGATGCGCGCGCCCGACCCGGCCGAGGCCACGATCCTGTCGCGCAGCGCCCTGCTGCCGGTGGCCTTCGATGCCTCGGGGCGCGCAAGCCTGCGCCTGCCGGTGCACGACGGGCGGCTCAACGCGATGCTGCTGTCCGGTGGCACCGACTGGTCACCGCGCCTGGTGTCGCCGGCGGGCGTGGAGCTGGCCGCGGCCACGCTGGCGCGCAGCGCCCGCGCCTCGCACCTGGGCGGGGAGCACGACGGCCAGGCCGGCACCGTGGTCCGGCTCGACGGCCTCGCGCGCGGCGACTGGAGCCTGCACCTGCAGGCGAAGCCGGGCAGCGACGCGCGCGGCTACCTGCTGCTGCAGGGCGACGATGCGCTCGAGCTCGCCTCGCACCAGGCGCATCGCCGCCAGGTCGTCGGCGAATCCATGGGCATCGTCGCCATGCTGGCCGCCGATGACGGCCGGTCGACGCCGCAGTTGGGCCGGGACGCCGGCCATGTCGCCTCCGCGCACCTTCGCATCGTCGCGCCCGATGGCCGCGAGAGCCTGCGACCGATGTTCGACGACGGCCGCCACGGCGACGGCGCCGCGCGCGACGGCCGCTACGCCGGCAGCTTCACGCCCACCGCCACCGGCACCTGGATCGCCCAGGTGGTGGTGCGCGGCCATGACCGCAGCGGCACGCCCTTCGTGCGCACGGTCGAACACGCGTTGCCGGTGATCGAACCGGGTCCGCGCATCGCCGGCACCGCGGTTGCCGCGCGCGAAGCGCGGAACCGGCTGTCGGTGGCGCTGCCGCTGGCCGACGCCGTGCCGGATCGCCACTACCGCGTCCTGGCCGAGGTCTGGGGCCGCGACGGCAGGGGCGCATCGGTGCCGGTGGCCTGGATCGGCGGCATGGCGGACGTGGTCGACGGCCGCGTCGCGCTCGGCCTGGATGAACGCTGGATCGCGCGCTCGGGCGCCATCGCGCCCTTCGAATTGCGCGGACTGCGGATCGAGGATCCCGATCACTTCATCCCACTGGCCACCGCCGACCGCGTGCCGCTTGCCGTGCCGCCGCTGCGCATCGCTCCCGCTGCCGGCATCCGCATCGACGAGGCGATGACCATGGGCCCGCGCCCGGCCATGCCCGAAGCCGGCGCCGCCGCCACCGGTTCAAAGCTGGTGCTGGTGCACGGCTACTGCTCCGCCGGCGTCTGGCCGCAGGCGCAGTTCGCCAACGCCGCGACCTTCCTCGATGCCCACCAGAACCGCAGCCACGACCAGTTCGCGCTGCGGATCCGCGACTTTGGCGCGCAGTGGAACTCTTTCGGCACCGTGGCCCACAGCCAGGGAGGCGCCGCTTCGCTGCACCTGTACACCTACTATTGGAGCGGCCTGGACAACGCCAGCGGCGCGCGGCTGATGCAGTCGGTGGGCACGCCTTACCAGGGCACCAATCTCTCCGGCATCCTCGCCACCATCGGCAACTGGTTCGGTGTGGCCTGCGGGTCGAACAGCAACATGACCTACAGCGGTGCCTCGGCCTGGCTGTCGGGCATCCCGTCCTGGGCGCGGGCGAAGGCGAACTACTACACCACGTCCTTCCGCAGCACCAACTGGTGGACCAATGACTACTGCCACTTCGCCTCCGACCTCGTGCTTGGCGATCCCGAGGACGGCACGGTCGAACAGGCCTATGCCCAGCTGCCGGGCGCGAGCAACCGCGGCCACACCGTCGGCCAGTGCCACACCACCGGGATGCGCGACCCGGCGCAATACCTGGATGCGGCGCGCAACGCCACCATGAGCGCGAACGCGGCGCGCTGAGGCAGCCTCCGTGGGCGCGGCTCCGGCCGCTCCTACAGGTGGTGCCGCGCCAGGTAGTCCGCCGACTGCATCTCGATCAGCCGCGACGCCGTGCGCTCGAAGGCCCCGGCCAGGCGCTCGCCGGCATACAGGGCGGGCGGCGCGGCGTCGGCGGTGCAGACCAGCTTGACGTTGCGGTCGTAGGCCTCGTCGATGAAGGTGACGAAGCGGCGCGCGGCGTCGTCGCGCAGCGCGTCCATCACCGGAATGCCGCCCAGCAGCACGGTGTGGAACTCGCTGGCGATCTCGATGTAGTCCGACGACCCGCGCGGGCCCTCGCACAGCGCGGCGAAGTCGAACCAGGCCATGCCCGGGCAGCGCGCGCGGGTCGCGATGCGGCGGCCGTCGAGCTCGATGCTGCCATCGCGGTGCGCGTCATCACCGCCGAGCGCGTGCCAGCGCGATCCCAGCCAGGCGTCCGATTCGCCGTCCAGCGGCGCGCGGTACACCGGCGAACGGGTCAGCTCGCGCAGCCGGTAGTCGGTGTCGCTGACGATCTCCAGCACCTGGCAGTGCTGTTCGAGCAGGTCGATCGCCGGCAGGAAGCGCGCGCGCTGCAGGCCGTCGGCGTACAGGCCCGAAGGCTGTATGTTGGAGGTCGTCACCAGCACGATGCCCTCGGCGAACATCCGCTCCAGCACCCGCGCCAGCAACATGGCGTCGCCGATGTCGCTGACGAAGAACTCGTCGAGCACCAGCAGCCGCAGCGAGCGCCGCCACTCGGCCACGATCGTGGCCAGCGGGTCGCGCTCGCCGGCGTGTTCGCGCAGGCGCTCGTGGACGGTGCGCATGAAGCGGTGGAAGTGGGTGCGGCGCTTGCCGTTGCCGTCGCCGCCCGTCGCATCGAGCTTGGCTACCGGCAGCGGCAGGTCGGCGTAGAACAGGTCGACCATGAAGGTCTTGCCGCGGCCGACGCCGCCCCAGAGGTAGAGGCCCTGCGGGGCATCGTCGCTGCCGCCGCTGCCGAAGGCGCGCGCCAGCCAGCCGCGTCGCGGCGTCGCGGCCAGCAGTTCATCATGCACGCGGTCCAGTGCCGCGATCGGCGCGTGCTGCGCCGGGTCGTCGTCCCAGTCGCCGCGGGCCACGCCCGCGCGATAGGCCTCCGACGGCCGCGCCGCGGCCCCGCCGCCGGCTTCAGCCATGGGCGGTGGGCAGGTGGCGGCGCACGCCGCTCTTGATCGCGCCGCGCAGGTCGATCAGCTTGCGGTGGAAGAAGTGGCTGGTGTCGGGCATGCGCACCAGCTCGGGTTCGGCCTTGAGACGGTCGAGCCAGGCGTACACCGCCTGCGGGTCGACGATCTCGTCGGCCTCGCCCTGCACCACCAGCCAGGGCATGGTCGGCGTGGTGATCGAATCGAAGTCCCAGCGTCCGGCCGGCGGCGCGATCGAGACCAGCACCGAGGGCTGCAGCTCGGCCGCCATCGCCAGGCTGACGTAGGCGCCGAAGCTGAAGCCGGCCAGCCACAGCTGGTCGTCGGGCCGCGTCTCGCGCACCCACTCGGCCACCGCGCGCAGGTCGCCGCGCTCGCCGTCACCCTTGTCGAACTCACCCTCCGAAGCCCCGGTGCCGCGGAAGTTGAAGCGCACCGTGGCCAGGCCCAGCTCGCGCAGGGCGCGGGCGGCCATGGTCACCACCTTGTTGTGCATGGTGCCGCCCTCGGTGGGCAGCGGGTGGCAGACGATGGCGGTGGCCGGCAGCCGGACGACGTCGTCCTCGGGCAGGTCGACGGCGACTTCGAGCGCGCCGGCGGGGCCGGGCAGCACCAGGGTGCCGGAGGCGTCCGGGAAGGGCGGGAGGCTGGTCATGCCGCCATGATAAGCGCTGGCGGCCGCCGCCACGGCGCGCCGCGGGCCCGTGGGATCAGCGTACCGAGCGCAGGCGCAGGCCCACCACGGCGGAATCATGGTCCGAAGCACGCCAGGGCGTTACCTGCTGTTCGCCGCTGTTGTTGACGTGATCGCGGACGTTGGCCGGTTCATCGGCATTGCTGTGCCAGATCGCGGCGTCCTGAAGGCGCTCGCCCAGGGCGGGGCTCAGCAGCACGTGATCCAGGCGCCCGGCCTGCGCGTCGTAGACGTACGTCCATGGCTGGCCGTCGTCCACGCCGGCCAGCGCGTCGTGCCAGCCGGCGTCGATGAAGCCGCGCACCGGGTCTTCCATGGCGTAGGCGTTGAGGTCGCCGAGCACCGCGACCAGATCGCTGCCGCTGCCGGTGGGATCGCCGGCCAGCCAGGCACGCAGGGCCTCGCCGGAGGCCTTGCGGGTGGCGTTGAAGCAGGCCTGGCCGTCGCCCTGATCGCGGTCGGCGCCTTCGGCGTCGCGGCAGCCCTTGGACTTGAAGTGGTTGGCGACCACCACGAAGGCCGGGCCGTTGCCGGCGCGGAAGGCCTGGGCCAGCGGCGCGCGGCTGAGTGGCCCGAAGGGCCCGGCCTCGAGCGTGGCCGGGCGGCCCAGCGGCGCGACGCGGTCGGCGCGGTAGACCACGCCGACCCGGATCGGGTTGTCGCCTGGGCCCGTGCCGGCGTCGACGAAGCGCCAGCGCGTGCCGGAAGGGTCGAGCGCGGCGACCAGCTGGGCGATGCTGGAATCGGCGTCGTAGCCGTCGTTCTCCAGCTCCAGCAGGGCGACCACGTCGGCGTCGAGCGAGCTCAGGGTGGCGACCAGGCGGCCGAGCTGGGCCTGGTACTCGCCGGGCGTGCGCGCGCCGCGGGCGGTCGGGAAGCCGCCGCCGCGGCCGTCGCCGTTGAACAGGTTCTCGAGGTTGAGGCTGGCCAGGCGCAGCTCGCCGGCCACCGTGGGCGCGGCCGGGCGCGACGCCGGCTGCAGCGCCTCGGCGTCGCGCAGGTGCAGGCGCGGGCCGTCGGGGCCGACCGCGATCTCGCCCTCGGCGACTTCGAGCAGGCTGCCGCTGCGCCACAGCGCCGGGTGGCTGGCGGCCTTGCCGGGCAGCACCAGGGTGAGGCTGCGCGCGCGGTTGCCGGCGGCGACCGCGGTGGCCTCGGCACCGGGGCGGGCGACTTCGGTCGGGGAACGCAGGCGTCCGCCGAAGGCGGCGACCACGGTGCCGTCGCGGCCCAGGCGGTGGTTGCCCGAGACCACCAGCGGTGCGGTGATGCGGACATTGCGACCATCCAGCGCCGCCCAGTCCCCGGGCGCGGCCGCGAGTTCGATCGCGGCGAGGGCCGAAGGCGCGGGCTGCCCGGGCGCGACCGCCGTGCGCTCCGGGGCGATCGCGCAGCTGGCCAGCGCGAGCGCCAGGCCCAGTGAAAGCGTGGGCAGGAAGGGGGTCGCGGAGCGGGACATGGCGGCCTCGGACGTTCGTGGGTGCGGAAACGAAGACGCCGCCCGGTGGGCGGCGTCGGCGACCAGCAGAAGGCCGGAGTTTACTGGAGGTTCTCGACCATCCAGTCCACGCTGGCGATCACCTGCTCGTCGGTCAGCGCCGGGTTGCCGCCCTTCGCCGGCATCATGCCGGCCGCGCCGGTGAAGCCCTCGATGGCGTGGCGGTGCAGGGTCTCGGTGCCCTGGGCGATGCGCGCCGACCACTCCCCGCGCAGCAGCTTCGGCGCGCCGCCGGCGCCCGAGGTGTGGCAGCCCGCGCACAGGTTGTTGTAGATGACCGAGCCGTCGAGCGTGCCGCCGTAGGCGACCTGGGCGGCGGCGGCCGCAGCAGCTGCCGCGGCGGCCGCGGCCTGCGCGGCGGCGCCGGTGTCGCCGGCATACACCGCGCCGATCGGAGCGATGCGGTTAGCCGTGCGCTGGGCCACGCCCGGATCGACCTCGGTAGGCAGCGACTTGTGCAGGAAGTACGCAGCGATGATCAGTCCGAGGGTGACCAGGGACAGGAAGGCGATCACCATCGAGAAGCGCTTGAGGAAATCGAGGTCGTAGTTGCGCACGGAACACCTTGGCGGGCATGGCCTGGGCCACAGCTGCGCCGGATTATAGAGCACGGGCCCGGCGCGGGACATGGTCGCCCGGGTGGGACAGACTTGCGGCATGGGAGTGCTCCGCATCGCCATCGTCGGCTATGGCACGGCCGGCCAGGCCGCCGCCGTGCTGCTGTCGCGCGATGGACACGACGTCCGTGTCTTCGAGCGCGTGCCGCGGCCGGGTCCGGTGGGCGCCGGTTTCCTGCTCCAGCCCAGCGGCCTGCAGGCGCTCTGGCGCATGGGGCTGCTGGCGCCGGTGCTGGCCCACGGCGCGCGCGTCGATCGCCTGTTCGGCGACACCCCCTGCGGTCGCGCGGTGATGGACATGCGCTATGCCGGGCTGGAGTCGCGGCTTTACGGCGTCGGCCTGCAGCGCGGGACGCTGTTCTCGATCCTGGATGCCGCGTGGCCCGATCGCGGGCGCGCGCTGAACGCGGGCCGCGACATCGTTGAAGTCGATGCCGACCGCGGCCTGCTGCGCGATGCCGATGGCGAAGTGCACGGACCCTTCGACCTGGTGGTGGTGGCCGACGGCGCCGCCTCGCGCCTGCGCGGCGGCGTGGCCGTGCCGCGCGTCGATCGCCCCTATCCCTGGGGCGCGCTGTGGTGCCTGCTGCCGGCGGGGACCTGGCCCTGGGTCAGCGAACTGCGCCAGCGCTACGTGGCCGCGCGCAGGATGGTCGGGCTGCTGCCCGTGGGCGCCCGTCCCGGCGACCCGACCCGCAGGCTGAGCTTCTTCTGGAGCCTGCGCACCGACGCCTTCGCGAATTGGGAATCCGCGGGCCTCGATGCCTGGCTCGACGAATTGCACGGACTCTGGCCGGAAGCGGGCGAAGTGTTCGCCGCCCTGGTCGATCCAGGACAGCTGGCCCGCGCGCGCTACCGCGACACCATCGTGCAGCGCTGGCACCGCGGTCGCGTGGTGCTGGCCGGCGACGCCGCGCATTCGATGAGCCCGCAGCTGGGGCAGGGCGTGAACATGGCGCTGATGGACGCGCAGGCGCTGGCGGACGCCCTGCGCGACGCGGGCCCGCTCGACGCCGCGCTGGCCGCGTACCAGCGAGAACGCCGCGCGCACGTCTGGATCTACCAGCTGTGGAGCCGGTGGCTGACGCCGCTGTTCCAGTCCGAACGCGACGCCATCGCGAAGCTGCGCGATGTCACCTTCCTGCCGCTGGGTCGCGTGCCGGGCGGCCGCGGCCAGATGCTGCGCGTGCTGGCCGGCACGCAGCGCGGCCTGTTCGGGCGCCTGGGGCTGGAGGAGGCGTTCGTGGAGGCGTTGGCGCGGCCCGTGGATCCGGGCTCAGGAGCGCCGGTGCGGGAATGGACATCCGCACACGGCGAGCCCAGTCGTCCCTGAGTGGCCGGGTTCGGGGCGGTACTCAGTCCTGCGGCAGCGGGATGTCGGCCAGCGTGGTGCCGTTGGTTCCCGTTTCGACACGCACGACCTGCCCGGCCGCGTCCGGGCGGGCGAACGTGCCCACCAGCTCGCCATCCGCCAGCCGGTACGCACTGACGTGCGTGCCGTCCACGTGCTGCCGGCGCGTGAGCAGGAAGCGTTCGTCAACGTCGAAGAAGGGCACATCGATCTCGAATCGCGCGCGCGTTTGAAAGGACGTCCCGGAGACGTAATCCGTCAGCGCGTAGCGGCCATCGCCGTCGGGGTCCACGGTCAGCCCGTAGCGGCCGGATGGCGAAACCAGGATCGCCGGGTGTGCGGGAAGCAGCGGCCTGAGGGCGTCACCCTCGATCGCGTGGACTGAAAAGCCCGGGCCATCGGCTGAGGGGATGAAGAAGCGGCGGCCATCGGTCGAAATGCGGGCCTCCTCGACAAACCGGGGTGCGAGTGCGGCGTCGCCATCCACGACATCCACCAGCGGGATCCTGCCGGCGAGTTCGAGACCATCGGCAGCGATCAGGATGAGCTGGCCGTCCGCGGCCAGCAGCGGCAGGTGCCGAAGGTTGCGCGTACTGCCGGCACCGGGCAGGAATCGGACTCCTTCGAAGCGGGTGGCGACCTGCGACGGTCGATCCAGCACGGTCACGCCGTCGACCTGATGGGTGATGACGCATTGCCCGCCGCAGCCCATCCAGGCAGCGCGGCCGGTGACGTCCATGGCTTCGCGATCCGAGCAGATGCGCAGCGCTGACAGGTCCTGTCCATCGCAGCCCGCTGTACCAGTGCCAACGGCATCCGCTGCGGCAAGGGCCGGAGTGGAGACCATGAACGCCCAGACGAGTGCAGCGGGACACCAGCGCGACAGCTGCGTTCCGCGGAAGGCGGGGCACGGTCGGGGTGGCGGGTCACATGGGCTTGTCACGGGAATGGCGCGCCTGGAGGGATTCGAACCCCCGACCAATGGCTTCGGAAGCCACTACTCTATCCGGCTGAGCTACAGGCGCGTGGCTGACCATTGTCCATGATTGCGTGGGTTTGCGCGAGCCATCCGCGCTTCTAGAACGAGGGTGCGAACCGGTGCTCCGCGGGAGGTTGTGCCTGCCCCTGTGCCATGTCGATGGTCGGTGCCGTCCTCGCTTCGTCCTGCAGGCGCGCCAGCCGGCGGGTGCTTTCTGCCAGCGGCTGCGACAGGCCGATCACCGTGTCGACCGCGGCGCGCCGCTGCGCCGGATCGTGCAGTGCGCCTTGGATCGCGAACATGCGGCGGCCGTCGCGGCCGGTGACGACGTGGTCGATCGACCGCAGCCCGTCGCCGTGCGCTGCCGCGGCGAGCGCAGCGGCGAGGCGCTCGCTGCCTGCGTCCGGGGCACGTCCGAGGCGGCCGTCAAGCGCGTGCACGCCTTCGCGTGCCTGCAGGAAGAGGGCATGCGCGGGGTGGGCGGGATCGTCCAGCAGCACCGCCCGGTCCGGCGGCGCGGGCTCGGGCCTCGGCGCGGCCGGCCGGCGGTACTCGAAGCCCGCCGCCAGCGCCTCGTCGCGTGGCATGGCGTCGCGGCAGGGGTCGACCACGACGCAGAGCTTCTGCTTGACGTAGCGCTCGCCGCGCGACGCCGCGCCCAGCGCATAGGCGCCGAGCATGCCCTGCTCGGACCGGTGGATGACGTCCATGGCGGGGTCGTCGGGTAGGGCGCGCACCTGCAGCAGCGGGACGTCCGAGAGCGAGTTCAGGTAGTCGATCACGACGTTGCCGGCTCGGATCTCCAGGCCTTTGAGCCGGTTGCCGCCGCCGACATCGGAGTGCGCGCCAGCGACGGTGCTGCGCCCGAAGCGGCCGTCGGGCGTGACGCCGTCGGGGATCACGGAGGTGTGTGCGAACAGCCAGCGAAGTTCGTCGCGTGAGAACAGTGAGTAGCCGGAGATCACGCTCGACGGCAGGCGCAGGTCGTAATGGCGCGGCAGGCTGGTGGACACCGGGTCGAACAGGGCGACGGCGTGCGCGGTGCGGCCCGGCGGCACCAGCGGTGGCCGCTGGCTGGTGGCGACCAGTTCGCCGCTGGTGTCCTTGTGGAACTCGAGGCTGGCCGGGTCGAGGATGCCGTGGCGCTCGACCAGCCGCGCAAAGCCCGGGATCAGCGTGGCGCCGCGGCTGTAGCCGATCGAGGCGATGTGGATTTCGGCGTTGGGGTTTTGCTGGAGCCAGAGCTGTGCCTGGCGCGCAAACTGCTTGTAGGCATCGATGATGCGGTCGTCGTAGCTGAAGGCGAATGCGTTGTCCAGGAGGCCGACGAGGAGATTGCGCTGGGTGCCGGGACCTGGGACATAGCCACTGGCGATGCGCATGCCTGGATTGCCCCGAAGGATTTCAACTTGCTCGTGGATGACGCCGACGTTGGTCGGCACTTCGCCCTCGCGGCGGACATCCTGCCCGCTGCCATCGAAGGTGGCGAAGTACAGGTAGCTGTCGGGATTGTCGCTCCGGTACAGGACGGGCACCTGCATCTGTGACAGGTCACGCTGGGCTGCCTCGTAGGTCTCCAGATCTGCGGCATTGATCGCGATCGTACCGACGCCATCCGGCTTCCTGCCACCCATGGCATGCTGCTCCCTGTCCGTGCCGCGACGCTAGAACGTCTCCGTGTGGACCAGGATCAGGTCGTGGCGCGCATTGCTGTAGCGGTTTCCCGGAATCCGTGGTTCGCGCAACGGAATCGACGCGAGCATGTAGACATTGATCGTACGGTCGTTGATCTCGAGATGGATGTCCGTGCTGATGAAAGTCGCCCGCGGGTAGACGTCTTCGTGCGCCACGTTGTGCCGGATCAGCTCGTCCTTGAAGATCTCCCCGAAGTCGATCTCCGCCTTGTGCGCGGTACCATCCTTCGACCTCCAGGTCACCTTCGCCGGTGGCGGGAAGTTGCGGAAGCCGAGGCGGCCGCCCAGCCAGTTCCTGCGGTAGTCCGGCCCAAGGCTTGCTGACGACGGCCGCAGCACGTCCGGATCCTGCATCGCCTGCACCCACCCGTCGTACACGACCTTGCAGCCGTAAGTCTCGAAGCAGTGGATGCCAAGGTTGTGCTTCTTGAACTTCAGCGGCCACGGCGAGTACAGGCCGTCGCCGGGCGGGGCCGTGGCGTCGCCGCTGGCGGTGTTTGCGGTGTTCATGGTGGTCTGGCATCCCTGCAGTAGCCATGGCGCAGCGAGCGAGAATGCGAGCGTGGCCAGGCGCGGACGGATCCGGTGTCGTTTCATGGCGCTTCCTTGCACGATGTCGGTCCGGTTTACACCGGCGCGATGCCCGGCGCAAGGCGCGGCGGTCCAGCGGCCAGTCGCGCGGCGCAGGCGTACCATGGCCGCCATGGGATACGAACGTTTCGAGCCGAGGCCAGCCGCCTGGCACGACCGCCTGGGCCTGTACTGGAAACTGATGCGCGCCGACCGCCCGATCGGCTGGCTGCTGCTGCTGTGGCCGACCTGGTGGGGCCTGTGGATCGCCGCGGAAGGCGTGCCGCCGCTGTGGATCCTGTTCGTGTTCAGCGCCGGCGTGTGGCTGACCCGCGGCGCCGGTTGCGTGATCAACGACTACGCCGACCGCTGGCTCGATCCCCACGTCGAACGCACCCGCGAGCGCCCGCTGGCCACCGGCGCGGTGCGCGGCCGCGAGGCGCTGGCGCTGTTCGCGGTGCTGATGCTGGCGGCCTTCGCCCTGGTGCTCACGCTCAACCGGCTCACGATCCTGATGAGCTTCGTCGGCGTGGTCCTGGCCGCGACCTATCCCTACCTCAAGCGCTACACCCACCTGCCGCAGGTGTATCTCGGCATGGCCTTCGGCTGGGGCATCCCGATGGCCTTCGCCGCGGTGCAGGGCGAGGTGCCGCCGATCGCCTGGGTGCTGTACGCGACCAACATCCTGTGGTCGACGGCCTATGACACCTGGTACGCGATGGTCGATCGCGAGGACGACCTCAAGGTCGGCTCGAAGTCGACCGCGATCCTGTTCGGCGACATGGACCTGGTGATCCAGGGCGTGCTGTACGCGCTGGTGTTCCTGGGCTTGCTGCTGGTGGGGCGACAGGCCGGGCTCGGCACCTGGTACTGGGCCGGCCTGGGCGTCGCCGCGCTGCTGGTGGTCCGGCAGTTCTGGATCTGCCGCCACCGCGAGCGCGAGCCCTGCTTCCGCGCCTTCCTCGACAACCACTGGGTGGGGATGGCGGTGTTCGCCGGCATCGCCGCCGACCTGGCGCTGCGCGGCCAGGGCTGATGACGCAACCCGACCCGACCCCGCCCGAGCCCGCGCCGCGCCCGACGGCGCTGTCGGCGATGCGCTACCCGGTCTTCCGCAAGGTCTGGTTCGCGAGCGCGTCGTCGAACTTCGGCGGCATGATCCAGTCGGTCGGCGCGGCCTGGCTGATGACCTCGATCGCGGAGTCGGCCGACATGGTGGCGCTGGTGCAGGCCTCGGTCGCGCTGCCGATCATGCTGTTCTCGCTGGTGGCCGGCGCGATGGCGGACAACTTCGACCGGCGCCGGATGATGCTCGGCGCGCAGGTGTTCATGCTGCTGGTGTCGGTGGCGCTGGCGGCTTGTGCGTGGTCCGGGGTGATCACGCCCTGGCTGCTGCTGTCCTTCACCTTCCTGATCGGCTGCGGGGCGGCGTTCAACGCGCCGGCGTGGCAGGCCTCGGTCGGTGACATGGTGCCGCGCGCGGAGCTGCCCGGCGCGGTGGCCTTCAACAGCATGGGCTTCAACATCGCGCGCAGCGTCGGGCCGGCGGTCGGCGGTGCCATCGTCGCCGCCGCGGGCGCCGCCGCCGCGTTCGCGATCAACGCCGTCAGCTACGTCGCCCTGATCGTGGTGCTGGCGCGCTGGCGCCCGCCGCCGCGTCCGCGGCTGCTGCCGCCGGAGGCGCTCGGCGGGGCGATCGCCGCGGGCGTGCGCTACGTGGCGATGTCGCCCTCGATCCGCATCGTCCTCGGCCGCGCCGCCGTCTTCGGCCTCGGCGCAAGCGCGGCGATGGCGCTGATGCCGCTGGTGGCCCGGGATCTCGTCGCCGGCGGGCCGATGACCTATGGCCTGCTGCTGGGCGCCTTCGGCCTGGGCGCGATCGCCGGCGCCATGACCAGCACGCGCCTGCGCGGCCTGCTGTCGACCGAGGGGCTGGTGCGCGGCGCCTGCATCGCGTTCGCGGCCGCGGTGGCCATCGCCGCGGTGAGCACGGTGCTGCTGCTGACCATGGCGGCGCTCATGCTGGCCGGTGCGGCCTGGGTGCTGGCGCTGTCGACCTTCAACGTGACGGTGCAGCTGTCCGCCCCGCGCTGGGTCGTGGCGCGCGCGCTGTCGCTGTACCAGATGGCGGCCTTCGGCGGCATGGCGCTGGGCAGCTGGCTGTGGGGTTTCGTGGCCGATCACGGCGATGTGCGCACGGCGCTGCTGGCGGCGGCGCTGGTCATGGTCGCCTGCGCGCTGCTCGGCCTGTGGATGCCGTTGGCGAAGCTGGCCGACCTCAACCTGGACCCGTTGAGCCGCTGGAAGGAGCCCGCCACCGTGGTGCCGGTGCAGCCGCGGACCGGGCCGGTGGTTGTCACCATCGAATACATCATCCGCGAACAGGACGTGCTGGAGTTCCTTGGTGCGATGGCGGAGCGGCGGCGCATCCGGCGCCGCGACGGCGCGCGCAACTGGCGGGTGCTGCGCGACCTGGCCGACCCCGAGGTCTGGATCGAGCGCTACGAAACGCCGACGTGGCTGGAGTACATCCGGCTCAACAGCCGCATCACCCATGACGACGCGACCATCCCCGAGCACCTGCGCGCGCTGCATCGCGGGCCCGGCGCCCCGCGCGTACGACGGATGATCGAACGCCAGACCAGCGCGCTGCACACCGTGCCCGAGTCCGGGCCGTCGGCCATCACCGAGCCGGTCACCGATCCCACCCGGGCCTCGTAGGCCGCTACGGCGCGCGGGCGCAGACCCAGGCGTCGACGCGATCGGCGCCGGCGTCGAGCAGTGCCTCGGCGGCGGCGTGCAGGGTGGCGCCGGTGGTCATGACGTCGTCGACCAGGGCGACATGCCGCGGGACCGTGGCGCGCAGGGGCACGTCGAAGGCGTCGCGCAGGTTGCCGGCGCGGGCATCGGCGTCCAGGCGCGACTGCGCGGTGGTGTTGCGGCTGCGCTGCAGCAGGTCCGGCCGGACCGGGAGTTCCAGCATCCGGCCCAGCGGTCGTGCCAGCTCCAGCGCCTGGTTGTAGCCGCGCTGGCGCAGGCGCGTGCGGTGCAAGGGCACCGGAACCAGCGCCTGCGGCCGTTCGCAGCCCACGAAAGCGGCCGCCATGGCCTGCGCCAGCAACCGTCCCGCGGCAAGATCGCGGTGGAACTTCAGCCGCGGCAGCAGCCGATCCAGCGGAAAGCCGTAGAGGAAGGCCGCATGCGCCTCCGCCAACGGCGGCGGATCATGCTGGCAGGCCCCGCACAGCCGTGCCGGATACCCCGCCACCGCGCCAGCCCCCAAGGGCATCGCACAACACAGACAGGCCCCCGGCATCCACGGCAATCCGGCCTCGCAGCGCGCGCACAGGTCCAGCCGCCCGCCCGCCGCCTCGCCGCAGACCAGGCAGCGCGGCGCCCACAGCCCTCGGCCCAGCCGGGCCAGCCAACCGTCAACCGGAACGTCCTGCTCGAGGTTGACAGGCCCAGGCATGCTTTCCAGACTGCCGGGTCAGCCACCGTCAGGCACTCAGGATCACGCCATGCCCGCCGTCAGCGAATTCCGCGCCAGCGAAGCCGCCACCCCGCGCCACGACTGGACCCGCAGCGAGGTCGAGGCCCTGCTGGACCTGCCGTTCCCGGAGCTGCTGTTCCGCGCCGCCAGCGTGCATCGCCAGAATTTCGACCCGGCCGAGGTCCAGGTCAGCACCCTGTTGTCGGTGAAGACCGGTGGCTGCCCCGAGGACTGCGCCTACTGCCCGCAGGCCCAGCGCTACGACACCGGCGTCAACGCGCAGAAGCTGATGGAAACCGAGGCGGTGATGGAGAAGGCCCGCCAGGCCAAGGCCGCCGGCGCCTCGCGCTTCTGCATGGGCGCCGCCTGGCGCTCGCCCAAGGACCGCGACATCCCGAAGGTCGCCGCCATGATCGCCGGCGTGAAGTCGCTGGGGCTGGAGACCTGCGCCACGCTCGGCATGCTCACCGGATCGCAGGCGCAGGCGCTGAAGGACGCCGGCCTGGACTACTACAACCACAACATCGACACCGATCCCGAGCACTACGGCAGCATCATCCGCACGCGCGAGCTGCAGGACCGTTTCGACACCCTCGAACACGTGCGCGACGCCGGGCTCAAGACCTGCTGCGGCGGCATCGTCGGCATGGGCGAGACCCGCCGCCAGCGCGCCGGCTTCCTGCAGACGCTGGCGACCATGCCTGCGCACCCGGACTCGGTGCCGATCAACCGCCTGGTGCAGGTCGAGGGCACGCCGCTGCACGGCACCGCCGAGCTCGATCCCTTCGAATTCGTGCGCACGATTGCCGTCGCCCGGATCCTGATGCCGAAGTCGATGGTGCGGCTGTCGGCCGGGCGCGAGCAGATGTCCGACGAACTGCAGGCGCTGTGCTTCAGCGCCGGCGCCAACTCGATCTTCCACGGCGAGAAGCTGCTGACCACCGGCAACCCGGACGTCGCCCACGACCAGGCCCTGTTCGACCGGCTGGGCCTGCGTGCGATGGCCGTCACGGTCGACGCCGAAGGCCATGACCACGGCGGCACCGTGCACGCGGATATCATCGACCCACGGCCGCGGACCTGCGCGGCCTGAGGCAGCCCGATGACCGCGAAGCGTCCCGACCTGCGCCGCCGCGCCCAGGCCCAGCGTGCTGAAGCCCTGGCGCATGACCTGGTGCGCAGCCGCCGCGTGGTCGGTCGCCGCGACGGCGTGCGCATCGAGATCGACGGCCGCTGGCTGGTCAACTTCTGCGGCAACGACTACCTCGGCCTGTCGCAGCAGTTCCAGGTGGTCGATGCGATGCAGGACGCCGCCGGCCGCGACGGTGTCGGCGGCATCGGTTCGCACCTGGTCTGCGGCCACCACGTCGCCCACGAGGCGCTGGAGCGCGAGGTCGCGGACTGGCTGGAAGTGCCGCGCGCCCTGGTGTTCGGCAGCGGCTACATCGCCAACCTCGCGGTGCAGCAGGCGCTGCTGGGCGATGGCGACACCAGCGTGCAGGACCGGCTCAACCACGCCAGCCTGATCGACGGCGCGCGCCTGGCCGGCTGCCGCCTGCGCCGCTACCCGCACGGCGATGCCGAAGGCGCGCTGCGCCAGCTGCGCACCGTGCCCACCGGTGCGGCGATGCTGGTCACCGACGGTGTCTTCAGCATGGACGGCGACGTCGCGCCGCTGCGCCAGCTGGCGCTGGCCGCGCGCATGCAGTCGGCCCTGCTCTATGTCGATGACGCCCATGGCGTCGGCGTGCTCGGCCCGGGCGGCCGCGGCAGCGTGGCCGAGGCGCGCCTGGGTGCGAACGAGGTGCCGCTGCAGCTGGTGACCCTGGGCAAGGCGCTCGGCGGCTACGGCGCGGTGGTGGCCGGCGACGTCGACCTCATCGAACACCTCGCCGGCACCGCGCGGCCCTACCTCTACACCACCGCGCTGCCGCCGCCGCAGGCCGCCGCGGCGCTGGCGTCGGTCAAGCTCGCCCGCCGCGAGCACTGGCGCCGCGACAAGCTGTCGGCGCTGGTGCAGCGCTTCCGCGACGGCATGCAGGCGCGCGGCTTCGAGCTGCCGCCTTCGGACACGCCGATCCAGCCCGTGCCCTGCGGCGACAACGCCCGCGCGCTGGCGATGGCCGCGCGCCTGGAGAGCGACGGCTTCCACGTCGCTGCGATCCGCCCGCCGACCGTGCCCGAAGGCCGCGCGCGCCTGCGCGTGACCCTGTGCGCGGCGCACGGCGAGGACCAGGTGGATGCCCTGGTCGATGCGATCGGTCGTGCCCGCGACCAGCTCGACGCCGCGCGCGCGGCCTGAACCCGTGTCGCAGGACGCGCCCGCCACCGGCCTCGCGCTGGCCGCCGTCGGCATCGGCCTGGGTTCGGCGCTGTTCTTCACCATGACCTACGTGCTCAACCGGGTCAGCGCGAGCGCCGGTGGCGACTGGACCTGGACCGCGTCGCTGCGCTACCTGATCACCCTGCCGCTGCTGCTGCCGCTGCTGCATTGGCAGGGCGGCGGCGCGCCGGTGTGGCGTGCGATCCGCCGGCACCCCTGGACCTGGCTGCGCTGCAGCGCGATCGGCTTCGGCGCCTTCTACCTGCTGCTGTCGTTCGCGGCGTCCAGCGGGCCGTCGTGGCTGGTGGCCGGCAGCTTCCAGTTCACCGTGGTCGCCGGGATCCTGTGCGCGCCCTTCCTCTACCGCGACGCGCGCCGCCGCATCCCGCCGGCGGCGCTGATGGTCGCGGCGCTGATCCTGGCCGGCGTGCTGCTGCTGCAGGCCGGCCACGGCGGCGGTGCGATCGACCGCGCCGGCTGGATCGCCCTCGCCTGCGTGCTGGGCGCGGCGGTGGCCTATCCGCTGGGCAACCGCCTGCTGCTGTTGCACCTGGAGCGCAGCGGCGAGGATCTCAACGCCACCCAGCGCGTGTTCGGCATGACGCTCGCCAGCCAGCCGCTGTGGTGGGCGGTCGCGGCCTGGGCCTGGACGCGCAGCGGCGCGCCGCCGGTGGAGCAGGTCTGGCTGGCGGGCGGCGTTGCGCTGAGCGCGGGCGTGATCGCCACCATCCTGTTCTTCCAGGCCACCGGCATGGTCCGCAACAACCCGACCGCGCTCGGCGCGGTGGAGGCGATGCAGGGTTCCGAACTGCTGTTCGCGATCCTGATCGGCACCCTGTTCCTGCACGAGCCGCTGCCCGGAATCGTCGGCCTGCTCGGTGGCCTGTTGATCGTCGGCGGCATCGTCGCCTTCGCCTGGCTGGTGGCGCGGCCCGCGGCCGGCAGCCCGGCGCGGGCGCGCGCGCTGCGCACGGACAAGGGCGCATGAGCGGCGACCTGCACATCGAAGTCCGCGGCCGTGGCGCGCCGCTGGTGCTGCTGCACGGCTGGGCCATGCACGGCGGCGTGTTCGCGCCGCTGGCGGCGCGGCTGTCCGATGCCTTCGAACTGCACCTGGTCGACCTGCCGGGCCACGGCCGCAGCCGCGACAGCGCGGTGCCGCTCGAGCCCGACGCCGTGGTCGAGGCGATCGCCGCGCACGTGCCGGCGGCGCCGTGGCTGGGCTGGTCGCTGGGCGGGATGTTCGCCCTGCGCGCGGCGGCCTCGCGGCCCGGGGCGGTGCCGGCGCTGCTGATGATGTGTTCGGCGCCGCGCTTCGTGCGCGACATGGCCGCCACCGCGCCGGCAGCCGCGAGCAGCGCCACCGTCGCGACTTCCGCGGACGGCCGCTACGGCATGTCGCCCGAAGTCTTCGCCGGCTTCGCGCAGGGCCTGCGCGAGGACTACCACGGCACCCTCGAACGCTTCATCGCGCTCGAAGCCTTCGGCTCCGACGACGCCCGCGGCGAACTGCGCGCGCTGCGCGACGAGGTCTTCGCGCGCGGCGAGCCGCCGGCCTCGGCGCTGGCGCAGGGCCTTGACCTGCTGCGCACCGTCGACCAGCGTCCGCTGCTGCCGGGGCTCGAAGTGCCGAGCCTGTGGATCGCCGGCCGCCGTGACCGCGTGGTCGATCCGCGCGCGATGCGCGCCGCCGCCGAAGGCACGCCCGGCGCGCGCTTCGTCCAGGTCGAACACGGCGGCCACGCCCCCTTCCTCACCCATGCCGACGAGGTGGCCGAGGCCATCGCCGGCTTCCTCGCAACGCCATGAACCGACGCGATGTCTTCGACCACCGCCAGGTCCGCCGCGCCTTCTCGCGCGCGGCCGGCAGCTATTCCGCCGCCGCCGAGCTGCAGCGCGAGGTCGAGTCGCGCCTGTTCGAATCGCTGGAATACCTCGGCGAGCAGCAGCCCACCAGCATCCTCGACCTCGGCAGCGGCCCCGGCACCGCCGCGGTGGCGCTCCGCCAGCGCTGGCCGAAGGCGCGCGTGGTCGCGGTCGACCTGGCCTTGCCGATGCTGCGCCGGGTCGCGCCGAAGCGCGGCTGGAACCCCCTGCAGCGCCCGATCGACCGCGTCTGCGCCGATGCCCGCGCCCTGCCGCTGGCCGACGACAGCGTCGACCTCATCTTCAGCAACCTCTGCCTGCAGTGGGTCGAGGACCTCGACTCCCTGTTCGCTGGCTTCCGCCGTGTGCTGCGCCCGGGCGGCCTGCTGCTGTGCTCGACCTTCGGCCCCGGCACCCTGCACGAGCTGCGCGCGGCCTTCGCCGAGGCCGACGAGGCGGCGCACGTCTCGCCCTTCGCCGGCATCTCCGAATTCGGCGACGCGCTCATGCGCGCGGGCTTCCGCGATCCCGTGCTCGACCGCGACGTCGACCTGCACCGCCATGCCGACATGGCCGACCTGATGCGCGGCCTGCGCGAGATCGGCGCCACCAACGCCCTGGCCGCGCGCCGCCGCGCGCTGACCGGGCGCGGCCGCTTCGCCGCCGCGCGCGACGCCTACGAACAGTGGCGCGACGCCGACGGCCTGCTGCCCGCCACCTGGGAAACCATCACCGCCATGGCCTGGGCGCCGGCGCACGGCCAGCCGATCCGCGAGGGCGGCGAGGACGTCGCCCGCTTCCCCGCCGCCGGCATCCCCGTGCGCCGCCGCCGCGGCTGAGCGCGCCCGGCCGCCCGCAGGCACGGCCGGATCCGCCGCCGCGAAAGGGGCTCCGGTTCATCATGCCACGCACGGCGCTGCCTACACTCGCGGCATGACGAGCCTGACTTCCCGACGCCGCGGTGCCCGCCGCCTGGTTCCCGCCTGCGCCTTCACGCTGTGCATGGCGCTCGTGCCGCCGGCTTCCGCGCAGCGCTATGAAGTCGACCTCTCGCAGATCGATCCCGCCGCGGTGATGCAGCTTGGCGACGGCGTGCTCCTGCGCGCGCCGGATGCGTCGATCGACCGCCTGTTCAAGGCCGTGCACGCCAGCTCGCGTTCGGACACCGAGTCCGCGGCGCTGTGCGCGCTGTTCGAGCCCGAGGCGGCGCGCGACGTGGTGGCCTTCCAGCGCGTGGTCGACCGCCTGGGCGACGACAGCCGCGCGCGCTTCGCCAACGCCTTCACCGACATCGCGCTCAACGGCCTGCAGGGCGAACTCCAGCCCTACGATCCCGCGCACGCGCAGCAGGTGCTGCGGCAGGCCGCGGTCAGCGCGACCTTCCTGCACGAAGGTTTCATGCTCGGCATGGCGTCCGACGGCGCCGACGAGGCCAGCCGCCAGGCGCGCTGCCGTTCCTTCCGCTGGCTGGTGGGGGTGCTCGACAGCGTGCCGCTGGCCGACCGCGCCGCGGCCACCCGCTGGCTGCGGCGCGAGGGCCTGACCCTGGTCGGCGACAGCGGCCGCTAGATCCTTCGCTGCCGCTCAGTCCGGCGAAACCACCAGGTCGCGGTGGAAGAAGTACACCTCGCGCGCCAGGAAGCGCCACTGCGTGCGGAAGCTGCGGAAGCGCGTGCTCGGCGTCGGCGAGCCGACCGCGTCGATGCCCAGGCGCCGGCACAGCCGCAGCGCGCGCGCCATGTGCAGCGGGTCGCTGACCACGATCACCTTCTGCAGGTCGTGGTCGGACAGCAGGTCGCGGCTGCGCGCGAGGTTCTGCCAGGTGGTGCGCGACAGGGTCTCGATCAGGATCGCGTCCTCGGGCACGCCCGCTCGCAGGGCATAGGTGCGCGCCACCTGCGACTCCGAGAAGCGCGCGCCGTCGCCGTAGCCGCCGGTGAACACGATCGTCCCGGCGTAGCCGCGCTCGTAGAGATCGATGCCGTGGCGGATGCGTTCGGTGAAGACCGGCGAGGGTCGGGTGTCGTAGGCGGCCGCGCCCAGCACCACGACCGCATCCGCCGGGCCGGCCTGGTCGCGGTTGCCGACGTAGATGATCCAGGCGGCCACGCCCAGCAGCCACAGTACCGCGAGCAGGAACAGCCGCAGCAGCCAGCGCAGCCCCCGGCGCGGGCGCGCGGAACCGCTGCGTCGTCGGCGCCGGCGACTCATGCGGCCCACGGCAGGGCGTCGAGGTCGACGTTGCCCCCCGACAGCACTACGCCCACGCGCAGGCCGGCGAAGCGCCCGGGGTTGCCGAGTACCGCCGCCAGCGTGATCGCCGACGAGGGCTCGACCACCTGCTTCATGCGCTGCCAGAGCAGGCGCATCGCGGCCACGGTGTCGGCGTCGTCGACCACCAGCACCTCGGCGCCGTGCGCGCGCAGGGTGTCGAAGCCGGGCTGGCCCAGGGTGCCGCGCAGGCCGTCGCAGATCGTGTCCGGGGTGAAGTCGGTGACGCGCTCGCCGCGGGCCAGCGAGTCGCGGGTCTCGGCCGCGCCCGCGGGTTCGGCCAGGTACAGCCGGCAGTCCGGGGCGATGGCGGCAAGGGCCAGCGCCGTGCCCGCCGCCAGGCCGCCGCCGCCGACCGGCACCACCAGCGCGTCCAGCGGACCGGCCGTGGCCAGCAGCTCCAGCGTCGCCGTGCCCTGGCCCGCGATCACCGCGGCGTCGGCATAGGGGTGGACGAGGCTCGCCCCGGTGGTCTCGACCACGGCCGCGCAGGCCGCTTCGCGGGCGGCGATGCCGGGCTCGCAGCGGTGGAGGACGGCGCCATAGCCGGCGATTGCGGCCAGCTTGCTGGCCACCGCGCCGCGTGGCACCACCACGTGGCAGGCGATGCCGCGGGTGGCTGCTGCCAGCGCCAGCGCCGCGCCGTGGTTGCCGGATGAATGCGTGGCCACGCCGCGCGCTGCCTCTGCGTCGGTCAGTCGCCACACCGCATTGCAGGCGCCGCGAAACTTGAAGGCACCGGCGCGCTGCAGGTGCTCGGCCTTGAAGGCGAGGTTGCAGCCGGCCATGGCGTCGATCGCGCGCGAACGCAGGACCGGCGTGGTGTGTGCATGGGGCGCGATCCGGGCCGCGGCGGCGAGGACTTCGTCGAAGGTGGCCAAGGCGGCGGACATGTGTTCAGACTAGCCGACTTGCCGCTGCGGTTCAGCAGCGCTCACCCCGTCAGACAGGGGTTAAGGCCCAATTCAATGGCGTGGGCAGACGCTGTGAAGGCGACCACATAACAGGGGGACGCGACATGCGCAAGATCCTCATCGCCCTCGCCACCGCCCTTCTGGCCGGCTGCGCCACGGGTTATGGCTACAGCGAGTACGACGGTTACGGTTACGGCGACTACTACTACGGCAGCCCGTCCTACGGCGGCTACTACGACGATTACTACTACGCGCCGCATGGCTACGGGCCCTACGGGTACTGGCGTGGCGGCGTGGGCCATTACCGGGGTTACGGCTACTACGGCGGCGGCCTGTACGGCAGCTGGGGTTATCCGTGGTATGGCGGCTACGGCTGGCCCGGCTATTACTACCGGCCGCCGCATCGCCCGCGTCCGCGACCGCCGGTCGACGGGGATGGCGACGATCTTCGTCCGCCTCCGATGAGCGGCCCGCTGCCGCCCAACCGCCTGCGTTCGCCCGAAGAACTCCAGCGGATGCGCGAGCAGCGCGGCGTGCCATCGATGGCACGACCGCAGCCGCCGTCCCGGGTGGACGCGGGCACCGGAGCGGATGCGCCGCGCAACCGCCTGCGTCCCCCGCAGGGCCTGCGACCCGGCGTGGCGCCTCCCAGAAACAGTGGCAATGCCCCGGCCCAGCGGGTCTCGCCGGCGCCGCCGCGGCCCACGGCCCCGGCCAGCCGGCTGCGCGAGCCGCAGGGGGTCCGCCCGCCGGTGCCTGCGACCGGTGGTGTTCCGCGGATGTCCGCGCCGCGCCCGGCCGCTCCGGCAGTGCGCCAGGCACCGCCCCGCCCAGTGTCACCGGCGGCCACGTCGCGGCCGGCGGCTGTTCCGCGCCAGACCCCTGTCCAGCGTGCGGCGCCTGCACCGCGCGCGGCACCGTCGCGGCCGGCCCCGCGCTCCTCGTCCTCGAGGGAAGAGCCGTAACGCGAACCCCGTCGCGCAATGGGTCCCCGGACGCTTGCGCCCGGGGCGCAGTCGTCGCAAGCTAGGCCGACTGACCGGTTGCGTCGCTTCCTGACGTATTCCGGGGTGACCAATGTCGACACCCGGCGGGGGAGCCCGGATCCCCCCTGTTCCGCTCCCGCCGGGCGTCGGCGCCATCTTCCGGCGCCGCAGGCCGCTTCCCGCCTGCCGGACAAAAAACGGGGCCGAACGTCCCCCGACGTTCGGCCCCTTCGCTTCCCCGGGATGCGCTCGGCCAGCCCTGTTCCAATCTCCGGCCACGCCCCCCTTGGCGATTGCCATCCCGGGTGCGCCTGTATCGAACGCAGGATGCGTGCCAACCTTTCGCCCTGCCGGCGGCGTCCGGCGACCACGAGCGATAATCGAGACATGCATCACGACTTCCATCGCCACGACGTCATTGTGATCGGCGGCGGCCACGCCGGCACCGAAGCCGCGCTTGCGGCCGCACGTGCCGGCGCGCGCACGCTGCTGCTCACGCACAGCATCGAAACCGTCGGCGCGATGAGCTGCAATCCGGCGATCGGCGGCATCGGCAAGGGCCATCTGGTGCGCGAGATCGACGCGCTGGGCGGGATCATGGCGCGCGCGGCCGACGCGGCCGGCATCCAGTGGCGCCGGCTCAACGCCTCGAAGGGCCCGGCGGTGCGCGCCACGCGCTGCCAGGCCGATCGCGCCCTGTACCGCGCCTTCATCCGCCGCGCCGTGGAGGCGCAGCCGAACCTCACCGTGTTCCAGGCCGCGGTCGACGACCTGGTGGTCGAGAACGGCGCGGTGCGCGGCGCGATCACCCATACCGGCCTGCGCTTCGAGGCGCAGGCGGTGGTATTGACCGCGGGCACCTTCCTGGCCGGCCGCATCCACGTCGGCGAAGCGCAGCACGCCGGCGGGCGCATGGGCGATCCGCCCTCGGTGCGCCTGGCCGAACGCCTGCGCGACGGGCCCTTCGTGGTCGACCGCCTGAAGACCGGCACGCCGCCGCGCATCGACGGCCGTACCCTCGATTACTCGGTGATGGTCGAACAGCCCGGCGACGACCCGCGCCCGGTGTTCTCCTTCATGGGTTCGCGCGAGGACCATCCGGCCCAGGTGTCGTGCTGGATCACCCAGACCACGGAGCGCACGCACGACATCATCCGCGGCGCGCTGCACCGCTCGCCGATGTACTCCGGGCAGATCGAAGGCACCGGGCCGCGCTACTGCCCGTCGATCGAGGACAAGGTGGTGCGCTTCGCCGAGAAGGCCAGCCACCAGATTTTCGTCGAGCCCGAGGGGCTGGATGTCGCCGAGATCTATCCCAACGGCATCTCCACCTCGTTGCCCTTCGACGTGCAGCTCGAGCTGGTGCGCTCGATCACCGGCTTCGAGCGCGCGCACATCACCCGCCCGGGCTATGCGATCGAATACGACTTCTTCGATCCGCGAGGCCTGAAGGCGACGCTGGAGACCAAGGCCGTGGCCGGGCTGTACTTCGCCGGCCAGATCAACGGCACCACCGGCTACGAAGAGGCCGCCGCCCAGGGACTGCTGGCCGGCGCCAATGCCGCGCGTGCGGTGCAGGGCGAGGAAGGCTGGGCGCCGCGGCGCGACCAGGCCTACCTCGGCGTGCTGGTCGACGACCTGGTCACCCACGGCACCAGCGAGCCCTACCGCATGTTCACCAGCCGCGCCGAGTACCGCCTGCAGCTGCGCGAGGACAACGCCGACCTGCGGCTGACGCCGGTGGGTCGGGATCTGGGCCTGGTGGACGATGCGCGCTGGGGCGCGTTCGCGCGCAAGCGCGACGCGGTGGCGGCGGAGACGCAGCGCTTGGGCGCGCTCTGGGCTTCGCCGAACAACGCCGCCGGCCGCGACGCCGCCGCGACGCTGCGCATCGACATCAGCCGCGAGTGCAGCGGCATCGACCTGCTGCGCCGCCCGGAGCTGGACTACGCGAAGCTGGCCGGCGTGGCGTCCTTCGGCCCGGCGGTGGACGATCCCGCGGTGGCCGAACAGGTGGAGATCGAGGCGAAGTATTCCGGCTACCTCGAGCGCCAGCGCGAGGAGATCGCGCGCCAGCGGCGAAGCGAGGAAGCGGCCATCGCCGATGGCTTCGACTACGCCGCGGTGCGCGGCCTGTCGGCCGAACTGCGGCAGAAGCTGGAGCAGGTCAGGCCGCAGACCATCGGCCAGGCGCAGCGCATCCCGGGCATGACGCCGGCGGCGATCTCGCTGCTGCTGGTGCACCTGGAGCGCGCGCGGCGCAGCGCGGCCTGACGCGTCCCGGCACCGGCTACAGGACCATGTCCTCGTAGCTGCGGGGATCGGCGACGGGTTCAAGATGCCCGGTCACGACCATGGCCGGGAACTCCGCGACGATCTTCTCGACCAGATCCTCCATGGCGTCATGCCCGCGCTGCACCGTCCATTCGCCGGGCACCAGCATGTGCATCTCCATGAACTGCCGGGCGCCGGACTCGCGGGTGCGCACCGCGTGGAATTCGATCCGGCCGGGCTCGACATGGGCATCGAGGATGGCCTGGATCCTGGCGTTGTCCTCCGGCGACAGCGACGCATCCATCAGCCCGGCGGTGGATTCGGACACCAGCCGGTAGCCGGTGACCAGGATGTTCACGCCCACCAGGATCGCGATCACCGGATCCAGCCAGTTCCAGCCAGTGATCCACGCCAGCCCCAGGCCCAGCACCACGCCGAACGAGGTGTAGACGTCGGTCATCAGGTGCTTGCCGTCGGCGCGCAGGGTGATCGAGCGGTGCCGGGTGCCGACCCGGATCAGGATCCGCCCGACGATGCCGTTGAGCACGGCGGCCACCATCGAGATGGCCAGGCCGATGCCCAGCGACTCCAGTGGACGGGGATGGATCAGCCGCTCCACACCCAGGTAGATGATCGAGGCCGCGGCGACGAACACCATGATCCCTTCCAGCGCGGCGGAGAAGTACTCGGCCTTGGTGTGCCCGAAGTGGTGGTCGTCATCGGCGGGGCGGGCGGCGATGGTCAGCGAAACCAGGGCGACGATCGCCGCCACCAGGTTGACCATCGACTCGGCGGCGTCCGACAGCAGGCCGACCGATCCGGTGATGGCCCAGGCGCTGGCCTTGAGCAGGACGGTCAGCACCGCCGTCCCGATCGCAAGCCAGGCGTACTTCCTCAGGTCCGGCCTCGCCGCGGCCGGTTCGCGCGCGTGTTCCATGGCGTCATTGTGCCCTGCCGCCCGCAGTGGTCGCGCCGCGTCCCGGGCGTGGCCCGGCCTCAGGCCTGGTCGGGATGCCGCTCCAGCCACTTCGCCAGCTGCTCGCGGTAGTACTGCAGCTCTTCGCTATAGGTGTCGTTGACGCAGGGGTCGCAGCCGCTGTCGCAGCAGTCGCTGGGCAGGGGCGACTCGGGCGGCACGGGGCGGGGATCGTTGTCGGGGAGTTTCGGGCTGCTCACGCCGCCTATTTTCGCACCGGCCGCCAGGAAAAGATCAGCAGCACCAGGCCGGTGATGATGAAGATCGCCACGCCCGAGAGCAGGAAGGGGTCGATGATCCAGGGATCGGCGAGCCTGAATTCACCGGCGTTGATCCGCCGCCAGCCGGCGAAATGCTGGGTCGCGGCCACCACCAGGCCGAGGCTGGCGAGCGAGGCCGCCAGCCAGCGCGGCAGCCAGTGGCGCAGGTCGGGCAGCAGCATCAGCAGGCCCAGCAGGCCGATCACGGTGCGCTGCGTGCGGCAGTAGGGGCAGTTGTAGACCAGGCCGGCGAGGTCGACGGCCCAGGTGGCTAGGCTGGCGAGGATGGCGAACGCGGCGATCAGCCGGACGTGGCGGTGCAGGGTTTCCAGCGTGGGCATGGGGCGCTCCTGTGCGGTGCACGCGTGCGTGGCGCGGATGCGTGAATGGGGCCGCGGCACCGTAGCAGTTCCGTCCGGCACCGGGGGGCGCCGGCCACCATGGCGGGTGGCACTTGCTACAATCCACCGCAGACGTGGACAGGGGCGCGTTGACCGGCATGCCAGGACTGGATGCATCCATCCCGGCCGCGCGCGCGCGGCTGACGAGCGCGTTCGCCGCGTGGATCCCCGTCTGTGCCTGGCTCGTCCTGGCCCTGGCCGCAGGCCCTGCGCAGGCACTGGACCCGTCGCTGCCGTCGGAGCGCTACACCGTCACCCGCTGGAGCGCGGACGACGGCCTGCCGCACAGCCAGATCCACGACATCAGCCAGGACCGCGACGGTTTCCTGTGGGTGGCGACCTGGGAAGGTACGGTGCGCTTCGACGGGCGCGGCTTCCGCGAAGTCGAGTACCTCAACCATCCCGATGGACGCCGCCTGCCGTCCCGGCGGTTCTGGCGCGAGGCCGATGGCGACCTGCTGGTCGCCGTGGACCACCTCGGTCTGATGCGGGTCGACGGGCGCGGCGATGCGCAGCCCGCCTGTGCGCAGCATCCCGGACTGGAGGTCATGCGCGTCGCGCGCGGCGGCGACGGGCTGCCCTGGATCGCGGCCAGGGACGGCCTGTACCGGCTGCAGGCCGATGGTGGATGCGTCCGGCTGGAGCACGGCGATGATCTGGCCGGAATGGACGTGCTGGCGCTGCTGGCGCAGGACGACGGCAGCCTCTGGATCGGCAATCGGCGCGGGCTGTATCGCTGGCACGAGGGCCGGTTCGAGCCGCTGGGCGAGCGCCTGGGGCTGCCGCCGGGCGAGGTGCGCGGTCTGGAGAAGTCCGGCGATGGCGACGTCTGGATCGGTGGTGACCACGGCGTGTGGCGGCTGCGCGGCCGGCGCCTGGAGCGCCTGCGCAGCGACCGCGCAGAAGGCCTGCTGCACGACAGCAACGGCGCGCTGTGGGTGGCGGCGACCGAAAGCCGGGTGCTGCGCTACTGGCAGGGCGAGTGGCAGCAGCTCGACGAGCGCCACGGCATCGCCGGCTACGCTTCGGGAGCCCTGTTCGAGGGGCGCGAGGGGCTGATCTGGTTCGGCACCACCCACGGCCTGTTCCGCATCGCCGACGGCCCGGTCTGGGGCATCGGGCGGCAGCACGGCCTGGCGAACAACTACGTGCGCAGCCTGCTGCAGACCCCCGATGGACAGGCCTGGATCGGGCATTCGGGCGGCCTGAGCCGGATGCGCGGCTCGCGGATCGAAACCGTGATCCCGGGCCCGCACTGGCCGGACGCCTCGTCGGTGCTGTCGATGGCGCGGGCCGCGGACGGCGGCATCTGGGCGGGCACCTACAACCGCGGCGTGCTGCACGTGGGCGCGGGCCCCGGCGCGCCGGCCAGGGCGCTGGCCGAAGGCGGCAGTCCGCTGGCCAGCGAACAGGTGCGCGCGCTGCTGGAGGACCGCGACGGCACGCTCTGGATCGGCACCGAACGCGGACTCGTGGCCTGGCGCAAGGGGCGCCTGGAGCCGCGGCCGCTGCCGGATCTGCCGCAACTGCCGGTGCGTGCCCTGCACCGGAGCGCCGACGGCTCGCTGTGGATCGGCCTGCTCGGTGGCCTTGCGCACCTGGACGCCGAAGGCCGGCTGGCGGTGCTGGAGCCGGAGGAGGATTTCCCGGCGCGCTCCGCGCTCGACTTCCGCGACGAGGACGACGGCACGCTGTGGATCGCCAGCGACCGCGGCATGCTCCGATACCGCGATGGCCGTTTCCGCCTGTATGGCCGCGAGCAGGGACTCACCGGCAGCGCCCTGTTCCGGATCCTCGGCGACGACCACGGCAACCTGTGGGTCAGCGGCAACGAAGGCGTGACCCGCATCCCGCGGGCCTCGTTCGACGCCATCGACCGCGGCCAGGCCACGCGCCTGGACATGCAGGCCTTCGCGCGCGACGACGGCATGCCCAGCCGCCAGTCCAACGGCGGCAGCGCACCGGCGGGCGCGCGCATGGCCAACGGCGACCTGTGGATGCCGACCGCGGAGGGCATCGCGGTGTTCGACCCGGCGCGGGTGATGGATGCCTATCGCGGCGAGGTCTCGCTGCGGGTGGACCAGGTGGTTGTGGACGGCAAGGCGGTGGCCACCGGCGCGACCGAACACGCGGTGCCGGCGGGCGCGCGCCTGGTGATCCGCTATACCGGCATCAGCCTGCGCAACCCCAACGGCCTGCGCTACCGCTACCGCATGCACGGATTCGACCCGGACTGGATCGAGGCCGGGCAGGCCGACGAGGTGACCTATACCAACCTGCCGCCGGGGCGGTTGCGCTTCGAGGTGCAGGTGGCGCGGGCGCCGGTCGACTGGTCGCGGCCGGCGAGCACGACCGGGGTCGGCGTCCGCGTGGGTTCGCACTGGTGGACGCAACCCTGGGCGCCGGCGCTGGCCGTGGCCGTCCTGCTGCTGCTGTTCGTCGCCATCCACCAGTGGCTGGGTCGCCACCAGCGCCGGCGCCAGCGTCGCCTGGAATCGACCGTGGCGCAGCGCACCGCCGAACTGCGCGAAAAGAACCGCGAACTGGAGGACGCGTCGCGCCAGCGCGAACGGTTGATGGAGCAGCTCGCCCACCAGGCCAGCCACGACCCGCTGACCGGCCTGCCCAACCGTCGCGCGAGTGACCAGGCGCTGGCCGCCGCGATCGCGCAGGCCGATGCGACCGGGCGGCCGCTGTGCGTGGCGATCATCGACGTCGACCGCTTCAAGGCGATCAACGACCGCCACGGCCACCAGACCGGCGACCGCGTGCTGGCGCGCGTGGCGCAGCAGCTGCGCGCGTCGCTGCGGCAGCCGCCAACCTTCGTGGGTCGCACCGGCGGCGAGGAGTTCCTGGCGGTGATGCGAGAAGCGACGATGCCCGACGCGATCGCCCGGCTGGAGCGCGCGCGCCTGGATATCGCCGCCATGCGCCTGGAGCCCGACGGCGAGGTGCTGGCGTGCACGATCAGCATCGGCGTGGTGGCCTACCGCGCGGGCGAGGGTTCCGACGGTGTGCTGCGGCGCGCGGACGAGGGGCTGTACGAGGCGAAGCGGCGCGGACGCGACCGGATCGTCGCGTCCTGAGCGCGCGCCTCAGCTGCGCCTGGCGCGGGCGAAGGCGTCGGCGAGGGCGTTGTTGGCCGGCGCCGCCGAGGGCTTCGCCGCGCCGCCGCCCGGACGCCCGCCGCGCGGGCCGTTGCCCGGACCATTGCCGCGCGCGCTGTTACCCGGGCCGTTGCCGCCCGGGCGGTTGCGCGCCTCGCGCCCGCCACCGTCGCGGCGTGCCTCTTCGCGCGCCTCGCGCGGCGCCGGACTGTCGTCCAGCCGCCGCGTGAGCGCGATGCGCTTGCGGGCGACGTCGACCTCCAGCACCTTCACCTTGACGATGTCGCCGGCCTTCACCACTTCGCGCGGGTCCTTCACGTAGCGGTCGGACAGCGCCGAGATATGGACCAGGCCGTCCTGGTGCACGCCGATGTCGACGAAGGCGCCAAACGCCGCGACGTTGCTGACCACGCCTTCCAGGATCATGCCCTCGCGCAGGTCCTTGATGTCCTCCACGCCCTCGGCGAACTTCGCCGCCTTGAACTCGGGGCGCGGGTCGCGGCCGGGCTTTTCCAGCTCGGCGAGGATGTCGCGCACGGTCGGTTCGCCGAAGCGCTCGTCAACAAAGTCGCGGGCTTTCAGCGTGCGCACGAAGCCGCCGTCGCCGACCAGGGCCTGGATCGGCTTGCCGGTGGCGGCGACGATGCGCTCGACCACCGGATAGGCCTCGGGATGCACCGCCGATGCGTCCAGCGGCTCGTCGCCGTCGGCGATGCGCAGGAAGCCGGCGCACTGCTCGAAGGTCTTGTCGCCCAGGCGCGGCACCTTCAGCAGGTCTTTCCGGCGCTTGAACGGGCCGTTGGCGTCGCGGTGGGTGACGATGTTCTCGGCCACCGTCGACGACAGCCCGGACACGCGCGCGAGCAGGGCGCTGGAGGCGGTGTTCACGTGTACGCCGACCGCGTTCACGCAGTCCTCGACGCGGGCATCAAGCGCGCGCGCGAGCTTGTACTGGTCGACGTCGTGCTGGTACTGGCCGACGCCGATCGCCTTGGGCTCGATCTTCACCAGCTCGGCCAGCGGATCCTGCAGGCGGCGGGCGATCGACACCGCGCCGCGCAGGGAGACGTCGAGGCCGGGGAATTCCTTCGCCGCGAGTTCCGACGCGGAATACACCGAGGCGCCGGCCTCGCTGACCACGATCTTCTGCATTTTCAGCTCCGGCGCGAGCTTCAGCAGATCCGCGGCCAGGCGGTCGGTCTCGCGCGAGGCGGTGCCGTTGCCGATGGCGATGAGCTGCACGCCGTGCGCGGTGCACAGCTTCCTCAGCGTGGCCAGCGATGCATCCCACTGCCGCCGCGGCTCGTGCGGATAGATGGTGTCGGTGGCGACCAGCTTGCCGGTGGCGTCGACCACGGCGACCTTCACCCCGGTGCGCAGGCCGGGGTCGAGGCCGAGCACGGACTTCGGGCCGGCGGGCGCGGCCAGCATCAGGTCGACGAGGTTGTCGCCGAACACGGTGATCGCCTCGGCCTCGGCCTTCTCGCGCGCCTGGGTGAACAGGTCGAGCATCAGGTGCAGCTGCAGCTTGGCGCGCCAGGCCAGGCGGCAGGCGTTGAGCAGCCAGGCGTCGGCGGGGCGGCCGGCGGCCCGTATGCCGGCGTGCAGGGCGACGCGGCCCTCGGCGTAGGCGTTGCCGGCTTCGATGTCGGCACCGGGGTCGAGTTCGAGCTGCAGGAATTCCTCGCGGCGGCCGCGGAACAGCGCCAGCAGGCGGTGCGACGGGATCTTCGCCAGCGGTTCGGCGTGGTCGAAGTAGTCGCGGAACTTCTCGCCGGCGGTTTCCTTGCCTTCGGCGACCTTCGAGCGGATCACGCCGGCGCTGGACAGCCACTCGCGCAGTTCGCCGACCAGGGTGGCGTCCTCGCCCCAGCGTTCGAGCAGGATCGCGCGTGCGCCTTCCAGCGCGGCCTTGGCATCGGCCACGCCCTTGTCGGCGTCGACGAAGCCGGCGGCGAAGTCTTCCGGCACCTGCGAGGGATCGGCCAGCAGGCCGTCGGCCAGCGGCTCCAGCCCGGCCTCGCGCGCGATCTGCGCGCGGGTGCGGCGCTTCGGCTTGTAGGGCAGGTACAGGTCTTCCAGCCGCGCCTTGCTGTCGGCGGCTTCAATGTCGGCGCGCAGTTCGTCACTGAGCTTGCCTTGTTCGTCGATGCTGGCAAGGATCGCGGCGCGGCGGTCCTCCAGCTCGCGCAGGTAGCCCAGGCGCACTTCGAGGTCGCGCAGCTGGGTGTCGTCCAGGCCGCCGGTGACTTCCTTGCGGTAGCGGGCGATGAAGGGCACGGTCGCGCCTTCGTCGAGCAGGCCCACGGCGGCTTCGACCTGGCTGCGTTGGGCGCCGATCTCCTCGGCGATGGTCTGGGCGATCTTGCGCGCGAGCGCGGGGGACACTTCGGGCATCAGGAGGCTTGCATCGTGCGGCCAGGGCCGCGGAACCGCCGATTGTCGCCCCCTGCCGCGGCGCGCGGTACCCGTTGACAGGGGCGCGCGGCTGCGCTGCGCGGGCGCCCGGCAGCCGCTGGCTTCAGACGCGACGCACCGATGATCCAGCATCCGCGCGGCGGCGCCAGGGCAGCGGCAGCCCGAACAGCATCAGCGCAGCCCACGCGATCCGGCTGGAAAGGCTTTCCCGGTCGGGCGCCAGCAGCGCATCGGGCTCGCGCCGGGCACCGCCCGCCGCGCCCCTGCCGTCCACGCCACACGCCCCGTGGTCCCGTCCCTCGCGGTCCTCGCGGTCTTCGCGAGAGACCGTGTCTTCATCAAGCGCGTACTCGCCGGCCTCCAGCGCCGCCAGCACCCGCCGCGCATGCATGACCTGTTCGTCCGGCACGCGCAGGCGCATGCCGCCGATCGCCAGCCGCCACTCCCAGTTGGCGATCGCGGTGCCGGTGTCGTCCAGGCGCGCGGGGATGCCTTCGGCCTGCAGCAGGCCGAGCGCGAGCTGCGCTTCGATCGGATCGGAGTAGGCGGCGACGGTGGTGAACATGTCCGGGGCCTACGGTACGCTGCGACCATGCGTACCGCCATCCTTGCCCTCGCCGTGCTGGGCCTCGTCGCCGGCTGCGGCGGCGAGGCGCCGGCCCCCGCCGCTTCCGCCGGCCCCTCGATCGATCCCGCCGTCGAGCGCGTGGTCGAGGACTGGCCGCTGCCGGCCATGCTGCCCGGCTCGGCCCTGCCCGACCTGGTATCGGTGGACGGCGGCAAGCTGCTGCTGTCGTGGACCAACTCGCAGCGCGGCCGCCGCCACATCCTGCAGTTCTCCAGCTACGACGTGGCCGGACAGCGCTGGGAAACCGCGCCGGCCACGATCGCGGTCGGCAACAGCATGTTCGTGAACTGGGCCGACACGCCGCACATCATGGCCACGCGCGACGGCGCGCTGTGGGCGCACTGGCTGCAGAAGAACGGCGACGCGCCCTACGCCTACGACGTGATGCTCGCGACCTCGCGCGACGGCGGCCGCCGCTGGAGCGAGCCGGTCAGCCCGCACGACGACGGCACGCAGACCGAGCACGGCTTCGTCTCGCTGTGGCCGCGGGCCGACGGCGGGCTGGGCATCGCCTGGCTGGACGGCCGCAACACGGCGGCCCGCGGCGACGGGCACGGCGAGCATGCCGGTGCCATGACCCTGCGCGCGTCCGGCATCGACGGCGCCCTGCGCCGCAGCGCCGACGTCGAGATCGACGCCCGCGTCTGCGACTGCTGCCAGACCAGCGCCGCGGTCACCGCGCGCGGACCGCTGCTGGTCTACCGCGGCCGCAGCGAGGGCGAGATCCGCGACATCCTCGCCACCCGCCTCGACGGCGAGGCCTGGACCGCGCCCAAGCCGGTGCATGCCGACGGCTGGGAAATGCCCGCCTGCCCGGTCAACGGACCCTCGGTGGCCGCCGAAGGCGAGACGGCCGTGGTCGGCTGGTACACCGCCGCCGGTGGCGAGCCCGAGGTCCGCATCGCCGCCAGCAGCGATGCCGGCGACAGCTTCGCCGCACCGGTGGTGGTCGATGCCGGCGAGGCCGTGCACGGCCGCGTCGCCGTCGCGCTCGCCGACGGCCAGGCCTGGGTGCTGTGGCTGCGCGAGGACGCCGACGGCCAGTCGATCTGGCTGTCGCGGCGCTCGCCCGACCTCGCCACCGAGCACCAGCGGCTGCAGGTGGCCGCGCTCGCCGGCCGCGGCCGCGGCACCGGCTTCCCGCAGCTGGCGGTGGCCGCCGGCATCGCCCACGTGGTGTGGACCGATGTCGACAATGGCGTCGCCGGCCTGCGCGGCGCGCGCCTGGTCACCCGATAGGCCCGGGGGGCGTCTGTCAGCGCTCGTGCCGGTAGTTGATCGAGCCGCGGCTCTCCAGCGTGCTCGATTCGATTTCGACGTCGAAGCCCTTGCGCAGCAGGTATTTCAGCGTCAGCACCTGGCCGGTGCCCAGCAGCGAGACGCCGAAGCCGACGTACAGCCGCGGTGACAGCTGCTTGCCGATGCCGAGCACGCTGCCGCCCAGGGTGCGCGACTGGCTCACGCCGGCGTCGTCCAGACCGATCTGCTTGCCCAGCTGCCCGGCCAGCAGGCTGCCGCCGGCGTTGAGCGCGGCCGAGGCGGCGTCGAGGTCGCTGGCCTGGCTGCCGCTCAGGCTCGACAGCGGCCGGCCCAGGGCGAGGTAGGCCAGGGCCTCGGATTCGTCGCTGGCGGGGTCGGTCCAGACCCGCGCGCGCGGCGCCGAGGCGCGCCCGCTGACGTCGATGCCGGCGGTGACGCTGTCGACCTTGCGCTCGGCGCGGATGTCGAGCACCGGGTCGGAGACCGGCGTGTTCGACCACGACAGCCGGCCACGGGAAATCACAAGCTCCTGGCCGTAGGCCTCGTAGCGCCCGGCGACCTCGAGCAGGCCGGTGCCTGTCATCTCCCGGCCTGCGCGCGAGCGCACGCGCAACTCGCCGGTGAGGTCGCCCTCCAGGCCGAAGCCGTTGAGGTGGACGTCGTCGCCCATGGCGAGGGTGAGGTCGAGTTCCATCGGCGTTGCCGGGCCGTCGTCGGGCTTCACCGGATCCAGCACCACCACGTCGGGCGAGGTCGAAACGCCGTCGCTCAGGCGCTCCAGGTCCATGCGCGCGCTGGCCACCAGCACGCGGCCGCTGACCTGCAGCGGCCGTGCCGCCGCGTAGTTGACCTCGAGGTCGGGGCTGGCGACCGCGTGCAGGTCGCGGGTGTCGGACACCAGCACCTTGTCGCCGCTGATCCGCAGCTGCAGTGGCGTGCCCTCGCTGCGCCAGCCGAGACTGCCGTCGATCGCCAGCCGGCCCTCGCCGCCGGTGCCGAGGCTGCCGCTGATGCGCGCGTTGCCGTCGGGCAGCGCGTCCAGGCTGGCCTGGCCGTCGACGATCGCGATCGCCAGCGAGGGGATCTCGGCGGCGAAGGCGCTGAGCCTGGCATGGCCGCCGAGCAGCGGCTCGGCGCGGGTGCCGGCCAGCTGGATGTCGGCGTCAAGCTGGCCGGTGGGCGAGACGATGTCGGGCGAGAACAGCTCCAGCCAGGTCAGCTCGCTGGTGGCGGCGGTGATGTTGCCGTCCAGCGGCGCGTAGGCGTCCCAGCCGGTGCGCAGGCGGGCGTCGATGCGGCCGTTGCCGTTGAAGCCCAGGCCCACGGTGGCGTCGATGCGGTTGGCGTCGAAGCTCGATTCCAGCGCCAGGCCGCTGTAGGAGACCACGTCGCGGCGCGAGCGCGCGCTGGCGCGCAGGGCGCCGCTGGCCGAGCTGGCGTTGACGTGGCCCTGCCAGGCGTTGCCCGAGGGGCGCAGGCGGGCGTCGATGTCGATGCTGCCGTCGAGGAACCAGGGGCGGCCGCTCTCCTGCTCCGGCAGGTAGGGCGTGGCCAGGGCCAGCGGCAGGCCGCGGCCGTCGACTTCCAGCCCCTGCCGCGGCCAGTCGGCGCTGGCGCAGAGCTGGCCGCCGACGCTGGAGGCCAGGCAGGCCGGGGACAGGGTGAAGGCCGCGCTGCCGGTCTGCACGAAGGCCGCGGGGGCTTCCAGGCGCCAGGAGGCACCGGTCGCGGGCGCCGCCTGCAGGCTGTCCAGCGCACCCCGCCAGAGGCCGTTGGCGCTGCGGCGCGCGCTGCCGGACAGCGAGGCGTTGCCGATCTCGCCTTGGGCGTCGGCGTCGAACTGCAGGTCCTCCATCGCACCGCGCGCGCGCACGGCCAGCGTGTCCAGCGCGACGCCGGCCTGCACGCCGCGGGCGTCGAGGCCGAGCTCGCCGCTGCCGCCGCGCCAGGGCAGGCGGCCGTCCAGGTGCAGGCTGTCGGCGACGTAGTCGCCGTAGCGCAGGCCGCTGCCATCGAGGTTGGCGCGGAGGTCGGGGCTGTCGCGGCCGCCGGTGACTTCGACCGTGCCGTCCAGGCGTCCGGCGGCGCCGGGCAGGAGGTCGTCCAGGCGCAGTGGCGACAGCGAGGCCTCGATGTCCAGGCGGTCGTCGACGCGGCCGCGGGCATCGATCCGGCTTGCGCCGATGACCAGCGCCGCCTCGCCGTCGAAGGCGGCGGCCGCGGCGCTGCCGGCCGCGGCGCCGTGCATGGCGAAGCTGGCCTGGCCCGACAGCCGGCGCCCGCGCAGCTGGCCGCCGAGCCGGTCGGCATCGACGGTGACTTCGAGTCCGCCGTCGTCGCGGGTGTGGCCGGTGCTGGCCAGGCGGCCGTCGATGGCGCCCTTGAAGTCGGGCGCGAAGTAGCCGGGGTCGAAGCCGCTCAGGGAGGCGTCGATCTGCCAGCCCAGCGCCGGTGCCCAGGCCACGTGGCCGCTGCCTTCCAGGCGCCCGGTCGGCGTGCGCGCGACCAGGCTCCGCAGGTCAAGCCGCTCCTGGTTGCCGCGGCCGCGCAGTTCGACCTGGGCGGTGTCGCCATCGCGGCCGAGTTCGGCCTTGCCGACGATGGCCCAGGCCTGGGCGGTGCCGGCGATGCCGAGGTCGGCGTCGGCGCGCACGGTCGCCGCGGGGTCGGGCGCGCCGCCGTCTTCCGGCGTCGGCGCCCAGGCCAGGCCGCGGGCGACCACGGCGTAGCGCACGTTGGCGGCCTGCGGATCCTCGAAGTCGCCGCGGCCGGTCACGGTCACGCGGCCTTCCAGCACATCGACCACCAGTGGATCGAACTCCAGCACCTGCTCGTGGAGGCTGACCACCGAGGGCTGGATCGTGGCCTGCAGCTCGCCGCGGGCCAGTTCGCCCTGCAGCTCGGCGCGGCCGCCCTTGCCTTCGGCCGACAGGTCGAAGGACAGCGGCGTGCCCGGCTCGCCCAGGCCGGCCAGCAGCGCGGGATCCAGCGCCTCGCTCGCGGCCTTGAAGGTCCAGTCCGGCGCACCCGCGCCGCGCAGCATCAGGCGCGCGCGCACCGGTGCCGGCGCGTGGCCCGACAGCGCCACGTCCAGCGCGGACACGTCGCCGCGGGCGACCAGGCCCAGGCGCGGCCGCGTGCTCCCGGCCGGCGCCGGCAGCAGCGCCGAGGCGGTCAGGTCCATGCGGTAGTCGTCGCCAGGCGCGTAGTCGCCGTGGGCCAGGAACAGGCCGCGGTCGCTGTCCACCACCACGTCGCGCAGCTGCAACTCGCCGCGGCGCGCGTGCAGGCCGCCGCGCACGCGGGCGATGTCGATCATCGGCTCGCCGCCGCGGAGCACGCGGAAGCCGTCGATCTCGATGATGTCCGCCTGCAGGCCCAGCGGCGGCTCGATCTGCGGCAGCACTTCCGGCCAGCGCGGCAGCGAGAACGGCTCGCCGTCGTCGGACGGCGGCAGCTCCAGCACCGCGTCTTCCACCTGCGCCGCGTCCAGGCGCAGCAGGCGACCGAACAGCGGGCGGATCGCCGGGTCGAGGGTGATCCGCTTCGCGCTGAAGCGCAGCGCATTGGGCGAGGCACACTGGCCGTAGGGCACCGGCTGGTCGTCGACCTCGGGGCAGACCAGCTGCTGGAAGGCGACGTCGTGCAGGGTCAGCGGTCCGGACGCCGGGCCTTCGGCATCGCGCCACTCCAGGGTGGTGCCCGCGGGCAGGCGCGCCACCACCTGCGACAGCAGGAAGTCGCGGCCGCCGAGCGTGGACAGCAGCCACCAGGCCAGCACCAGCACCAGCGCGCCCAGCGCGGCCATGCCGATCGCGCTGCGCACCGCCAGCATCCGCGCGCGCGCGCGGCGACGGGCGCGCAGCTCGGCGATCCGCGCCTCGCGCTCCTCGGGGGTCAGGTCGGGCGTGCGTGCCTTGCGTGCCATCAGAGGTTGGTGCCGATGTTGAGGTGCAGGGTGAAGGGCGAATCCGGGTCGTCGAGGCCGCGGGCGATGTCCAGCCGCAGCGGGCCGACCGGCGTCTGCCAGCGCAGGCCGATGCCGACGCCGGTGCGCAGGTCGGGCGAACCGTCGAAGGCGCTGCCGGTATCGACGAAGGCGGCCATGCCCCAGGGGCCGTCGCCGAAGTAGTGCTCGTACTCTGCGCTGGCGGTAATCACGTGGCGTGCGCCCAGGGCGAAGCCCTTGTCGTCGTCGCCGACCACGCGCGGGCCGACCTCGCGCCATTCGTAGCCGCGGATGCTGCCGTCGCCGCCGGCGTAGAAGCGCAGGCTGGGCGGCATGCCGTTCAGGGCGTCGGTCTCGGTGCGGCCGTATTCGCCGCGCAGGATGAAGCGGTCGCTGTCGCCGACGCCCAGGTACCAGTGCGCGCGGGCGTGGAACTGCAGGAAGCTGGCCTCGGAGCCCGCGCCCTCGACGCCGCCGCGCAGCAGCAGGCTGCCGCTGTAGCCGCTGCGCGGGAACAGGGTGTCGTCGATGTCGACGTAGGTCGCGCGCAGCGAGGGGTAGGTGAACGTGGCGTAGCGGTACACCGGCGGCGTGGTGGGGTCGTCGTCGTCCTCGTACTCGTAGGCCCAGCGCTCGCGCAGGGCATGCATCGAGGCCACCAGGTTGAGGTGCCGGTTGTACTGGCCGCTGCGGCTGGCGGCGAACTCCACGCGCCGGCTGTCGATGTAGTCGGTCTGCTCGTCGGCGGCCTGGAGGCTGACGGTGTACCAGCCGTCGAGCCAGCGGAAGGCCGGGATCCGGTACTGCAGGGTGAGCATCTTGCGCTTGTCGGCATAGTCGATGTCCCACAGCGCCTTGTGCCCGCGCCGGTTGACGTAGCGGCGCTGCTGGCCCAGGCGGATACCGGGGCCGCTGTCGGTGCCGTAGCTGATGCCGGCGGTGTAGACGTCGCGCTTGGCCGGGGTCAGGGTCACGTCCACCGGCACTTCGTGGTCGATCGCGTCTTCGGGACGCGGGGTGATGTCGACGCGGCTGAAGTAGTCCAGCGAATTGAGCGAGGTGCGCAGGCGGTCGAGGCGGCCCTGATGGTAGTACTCGCCTTCGTTCCAGTAGACCAGGCGCTCAAGCAGGGCGTTGTCCACGACCTCGTGCGGCGTCTGCACGATGTGAGTCGGGCCCATGTCGTAACGCTCGCCGCTGGTCCACACCAGCTCCATGTCGGCGGCGTGCTCGGCGCGGGTGACCGCGATCCGGCGCGCGCTGAAGTCGGCGTCGAAGTAACCGCGCTCGGCCAGGCGGCGGCTGACCCGCGCCTTGCTGGCTTCGTAGGTGGGGTGGTGCAGGATCGAGCCTTCGCGCGGGATGAAATCGTCCAGCTCCTCCTCGAGGTAGGGGTCGTCGCTGCCGTCGCCGATGATCGCGATGTCGGCGCTGCGCACGCGCACCGGTTCGCCGGGTTCGACCGTGATCACGACCTGCAGCGGTGCCTGGCCGACACCCCGCGCGCGCGCGGCACCGGCCTCGCGCACCACCTCGGCGGTGGCGGCGGCGCTGTCGGCGGGCGCCTCCGCCGCCTCGGCCGCGGTGTCCAGCACCACCCGGCGTTCGCCGTCGCGCACGCGTTCGACCACGATCCGCGGCGAGTAGTAGCCGAAGGGTTCCAGCGCCTCGCGGGTCTCGTCGCCGGCCGCGCGCAGCATGTAGGCCAGGCGGCGCCAGGTGACCTCGTCGCCGATGGCATCGACCAGCGAGAGCGAGGTGCGGACGTTTTCCTCCATCTCGTCGTCAAGGCCGACGACTTCGACCGAGGACACGCTGGCGGCGTGGGTGCCGCCAGCGAAGGCGAGAAGGAGCAGGGCGGCTGCGACACGGGGGAGGGCTGGCATCGGGGCAGGATACCGGTGACGTGTCGATGATCCATTAATGCCGACGCAGCGGCCTTCTTCCCCTCAGGGCGGGGGAAGCGGCATCCTCAGGCCGAAAGCTGCCCCAACTCCGCGACGCCGCCCAGGCGCCTGGCCAGCCGCTGCAGCAGGGCGAGGCGGTTGTTGCGCAGCGCCGGATCTTCGGCGTTGACCATCACCGCGTCGAAGAAGGCATCGACCTCCGGGCGCAGGCGCGCCAGACGCGCGAGCGCCGCCACGTAGTCGCCGCCGTCCAGCGCCGGGCCGGCCTCGGCCCAGGCCGCCTCGACGGCGGACGCCAGCGCCTGCTCGGCGGGTTCGACCAGCAGCGCCGCATCGACCTCGTCGGCCACCGTGTCGTCGGCCTTGCGCAGGATGTTGCGGATGCGCTTGTCGGCGGAGGCCAGGGCCTCGGCCTCGGGCAGCTTCGCGAAGCTTGCGATGGCCTCGATGCGGCGGTCGAAGTCGCTCAGCGAGGCCGGGCGCAGCGCGGCCACGGCGCTGAAGTGCTGCGCCGGGACGCCGCGCTCGGCGTAGTAGCCGCGCAGGCGGTCGAGGACGAAGTCGTAGAGTTCGCCGGCCAGTGCGGCGGCGTCCACAGGTCGCGCGGCGTCGGGCAGGGCCGCGACCGCGGTGGCCAGCGCCGCCGGCAGGTCGAGCGCCATCCCGCCTTCGATGACCGTGCGCGCCAGGCCCAGCGCGGCGCGGCGCAGGGCGAAGGGATCCTTGTTGCCGGTGGGCTTCAGCCCCGCGGCGAAGCCGCCGGCCAGCGTGTCCACGCGCTCGGCCACGGCCAGCAGCCGGCCCAGCGGCGAGGGCGCGATGGCGTCGCCGGCGCCGCGCGGCTGCCAGGCCTCGTCGAGCGCGCTGGCCAGGGCCTCGCGGTCGTCGTGCGCCAGGTCGGCCAGGGCCGGGTCCTGGATCGCGTAGTAGCGGCCGGCGATGCCCTGCAGCTCGGGGAACTCGTTGACCATGCGCGACTGCAGGTCGGCCTTGGACAGCAGCGCGGCCTGGCGCGCCAGCGCCGGTTCGACGCCGGCCGCCGGTGCCAGCGCTTCGGCCAGCCTCGCCACGCGCGCGACCTTGTCGGCCACGCTGCCCAGCTTTGCCTGCCAGGTCACCGTGGCCAGGCCTTCGTTCATCGCCGAAAGCCCCTGCTTCATGTCCTCGACGAAGAAGAACTTGGCGTCGGCGAAGCGCGGGCGGATCACGCGCTCGTAGCCCTTGCGCACCTCGGCCTCGTCGCGGGAGACGATGTTGGCCACGCCGATGAAGCGTTCGGTGAGCCGCCCCTCGGCATCGAGCACCGGGAAGAACTTCTGGTTGGCTTCCATGGTCGCCACCAGGGCCTCCTGCGGCACCGCGAGGAACTCCGTCTCGAACGAGCAGGCGACCGCCACCGGCCACTCCACCAGGCACTCCACTTGGGCGAGGTTGCCGGCGTCGATGCGGGCCACGCCGCCGCCGGCGCTGGCCGCGGCCTGCACGCCTTCGACGATCGCGTCGCGGCGCTCGTCCGGATCCACCAGCACCTTCGCCGCGCGCAGGGCGTCGACGTAGTCGCCGGGGCCGCCGATCCACACCGGCTTGTCGTGCATGAAGCGGTGGCCGCGGCTCATGCGGTCGGACGTGATGCCGAAGGCGCTCGCCGGCACCACGTCCTCGCCCAGCAGCGCGACCAGCCAATGCACCGGCCGCGCGAACGCGTGTGCGTGGGCGCCCCAGCGCATCGGCTTGGGGATCGGCATCGCGGTGATGGCCTCGTCGACCACCGCCTGCAGCAGGTCGCGGGTGGCCGCGCCGGGCGTGACCGAGCGGTGCACGAAGCGCTCGCCCTTCTGGTCGCTGGTGCGTTCCAGCGCGGTCCATTCGACGCCGGCCTTCTGCGCGAAGCCCTGCAGGGCGCGCGTGGGCTGGCCCTCGGCGTCAAGCGCGATGTTGAGGTAGGGGCCGAGGACTTCGGAGGCCTGCTCGGGCTGGGTGGTGGCGACGTCCTCCAGCAGCACCGCCAGCCGGCGCGGCGTGTACAGCGGGCGGGCGCCTTCGGCGAAGGCCACGCCGCGGCGCGACAGCGCGCCCTGCACGCCGTCGAGGAAAGCGCGGGCCAGGCCCGGCAGGGCGTTGACCGGGAGCTCGTCGGTGCCCAGTTCGATCAGCAGGGGGAGGTGTTCGCTCATGGGGTCAGGCGGCCTGTTCGTTCGCGGGCTTCAGGGCGGGGAAGCCGAGCTTCTCGCGCTGGGCGTAATAGGCCTCGGCCACGCCCTGCGACAGCTTGCGCACGCGCAGGATGTAGCGCTGGCGCTCGGTGACGCTGATCGCGCGGCGGGCGTCGAGCATGTTGAAGCTGTGGCTGGCCTTCATCACCTGCTCGTAGGCGGGCAGCGGCAGGCCCAGTCCGACCAGCTTCATCGCCTCGGCCTCGCAGGCGTCGAAGCGGTGGAACAGCTCGGCGACGTCGGCGTGCTCGAAGTTGTAGGTGCTCTGCTCGACTTCGTTCTGGTGGTAGACGTCGCGGTAGGTCACCGGCGTGCCGTCGGGGCCGTGCGTCCACACCAGGTCGAAGACGTCGTCGACGTTCTGCAGGTACATGCACAGGCGCTCGAGGCCGTAGGTGATCTCGCCCAGCACCGGGCGGCACTCCAGGCCGCCGGCCTGCTGGAACCAGGTGAACTGGGTCACCTCCATGCCGTTGAGCCAGACCTCCCAGCCCAGGCCCCAGGCGCCGAGCGTGGGCGATTCCCAGTTGTCTTCGACCAGGCGCAGGTCGTGCACCTGCGGATCCACGCCCAGGGCCTTCAGCGAATCGAAGTACAGCTCGACGATGTTGTCGGGCGAGGGCTTCATCACCACCTGGTACTGGTAGTAGCGCTGCAGGCGGTTGGGGTTCTCGCCGTAGCGGCCGTCGGTGGGGCGGCGCGAGGGCTGCACGTAGGCGGCGTTCCACGGCTCCGGCCCGATCGCGCGCAGGAAGGTGGCCGGGTGGAAGGTGCCGGCGCCGACCTCGAGGTCGAGCGGCTGGACCAGCACGCAGCCCTGTGCGGCCCAGTACTCGTTGAGCCGCTGGATCAGCTGCTGGAAGGTGGGTGCGCTCATGCGTGCTCCGGGCCGGCGCGGCGGCCGCGCCGCCATGAATGGGGACGCGCTAGTATACCGGCCACGTCCGCGCGGCCCGCGCGGCGGCGGTGCCCCTTCCCGGTGTCGTGCATGAGTCGAAAACACCTTCCGTTCCTGGTCCTGGAGACCGGGAAGCCCGTCCCCGGCATGCGCCGCCACGGGCGTTTTCCCCACTGGATCCGCACCGCCGCCGGCCTCGCGCGCGGTGAGATAGACGTGGTCGACGTGCAGTCCGGCGAAGCGCTGCCCGTGCATCGCGGCCATGCCGGGATCCTGGTCACCGGCTCCGGCGCCATGGTCAGCGACCGCGAGCCCTGGAGCGAGCGCAGCGCCGACTGGCTGCGCGATGCCGTCCACGACGGTGCCTCGGTGTTCGGTATCTGCTACGGCCACCAGCTGCTGGCGCACGCGCTCGGCGGCGAAGTCGCGGACAACCCGCGCGGCATCGAGATGGGCACGATCGGCCTGGACCTGCTCGACGACGCGGCCGGGGATCCGCTGTTCAGCGGCCTGCCGGCGCGCATCCAGGCCCAGGCCACCCACGTGCAGAGCGTGCTGCGGCCGCCGGCGGGGGCGACCGTGCTCGCCACCTCGCCGCTCGATGACTGCCATGCCTTCCGCTGGGGCGAGTCCGCCTGGGGCGTGCAGTTCCATCCCGAGTTCAGCGCAGGCCACATGCGCGGCTACGTCGCCGCGCGCCGCGAGCGGCTGGCGGCTGGCGGCCACGACCCCGACGCGATCCACGCCGCGGTGCGCGCGGCCCCGGAGGCGCGTCGCGTGCTGCGCCGCTTCGTGCGCCGCGCCCGACGTCACGCCTGAGGCCATCAGTTAGGATGGCGGTGGGTGGCACGAGGCCATCCGCCAACAAATTCTTCCGGGGACACGGGATGACTACTCGCACGATGGGGCCGGCTTCGGGCTGGCGCTGGCTGATGAACGCGGTGAACCTGGGCGGGAGCAACCCCAAGGCGATCTTCGGTGGTGCGGCGCTGATCGTGCTGCTGGTGTTCGTGGCCGCGGTGGTGCTCAGCGTCGCCGCGGCCGTGCTTGCCCCCACCGGGGCGGGCCCGGCGCAGTTGCTGCTCAGCCTGCTGATCACGGCCCCGTTGCTGGTGCTGATGGCCGGCCTGCTGGTCGGCTATCTGCGCCTGATCGACGCGGTGGAGAACGGCCGGCCCGCCGCCCCGACCCAGGTGCTTTCGGGCTTCTCCGACCGCGGCGCCTGGCTGCGCGCGATGGGGCTGCTGCTGGTGCTGGCCGTGCTCCAGTACGTGCTGATCGGCGGCGCGGTGATGCTGGTCGCGCCGGAGGCGGGTCGCTGGTACGTCGAGAACATGTCCGCCACCGAGCCGGCCGCGCTGCCGCCGGGCTTCGGGCGCGCCTTCGCCGTGGCGATGGTCGTGGGCGTGCTGGTCTACGCCGCCCAGGCCATCGGCCTGGGCCAGGTCGCGCTGCGCGGCCGCGGGGTCGGCCAGGCGCTGGCCGACGGCGCCACGGGTGCCATCCGCAACGTGCTGCCGCTGGTGGTGCTGATGCTGCTGGGCCTGGTGGCGATGTTCGTGATCGGCATCGTGGTCGGCCTGCTGGCGATGCTGTTCGCCGCGTTCGGCAGCGGCAGCGGCGTCGTGATGGTGCTGGCGATCGTCATCGGCGTGCCGCTGTACCTGGCCCTGGTGCTGGCGATGATCGTGGTCAGCTTCGGCGTGATGTACGCCATGTGGCGCGACATCTGCGGTGACGCCGGCGGCGATGCACCGCGTGGCCACGACCACGTCGCGGCCTGAGGCCGCGGCTCAGGCTCAGCCCCAGAGCGCGCGCTCCAGCGCCACCTGCAGGCCGGCGGCGAGCACCGCGCTGGTCCAGGCGGTGGCGTAGAGCGCCGCCGCCGCCACCGCCGCCAACCAAGCGGTCGCCCACGCCGGCATCCGCGCCGGCGCGGATGCATCGAGCACCACCCGCGTGCCGCTGATCCGGTCGTGCAGCGCGGCGAAGGCGGGCGGCATCGCCGCCATCAGGTGGCCGATGTTGAGGCTCAGCCACGACAGGCTGCCGGCCAGGAAGCGCAGCAGCACCCGGCCCGTGCCCGCGATGCCGCCATCGGCCGCCACCACCCGCAGGCCGAGCGCGCGCTTGCCGGGCGTGGCCCGCAGCCGGGAGCGCTCGAAGCCCACGCACCAGGCCAGGAACAGCGCCACGAACACCGCCAGCGGCGGCCCGCACAGCGCGAACAGCGCGGACTGCAGCCCGCCGGCGGCCGCGCGCAGCGCGGCATCGTGCATCGCGGCGCGCACCGTCGCCATCAGGGTGGCGACGCCGGCCATGTCGCCGGCGTCGGCGGCCAGCAGCGTCCCGGCCATGCGCTGCGCCGCGGCATCGGCCAGCGCCGCCCAGGCCGAGGCCGCCGCCGTGCCCGCGGCCCGCAGCTGGTTCCAGCACAGCGCCAGCGCCACCAGCAGCACCGGCAGCACATCCAGCGACCAGGCCGCGCCGCGCCGCCAGAAGCCGGCGGGGCGCATCAGGCCTGGCCGCTGTCGCCGGTCGCGGCCCCGCGCGGGGCGAGCAGCCGCGCGGCGAGGATCCCGGCCTCGTACAGCAGGCACATCGGGATCGCCAGCATCAGCTGCGAGACCACGTCCGGCGGAGTGATGATCGCGGCGAGGATGAAGATGCCCACGATCGCGTAGCCGCGCGCCTCCTTCAGCTGCGCCGGCGTCACCCAGCCCATCAGCACCAGGATCACCAGCGCCACAGGCAGCTCGAAGCTCAGTCCGAAGGCGAGGAAGATCACCAGCACGAAGTCGAGGTAGGCGTTGATGTCGGTCATCATCGCCACGCCCTCGGGCGTGACCATGGTCAGGAAGCCGAACACCGAGGGCAGCACGATGAAGAACGCGAAGGCGCAGCCGGCGTAGAACAGCACCAGCGAGCTGGCCAGCAGCGGCAGCGCCAGGCGCTTCTCGCGCTTGTACAGGCCGGGCGCGACGAAGGCCCAGGCCTGGTACAGCAGCCAGGGCATGCTCAGCACCACCGCGGCGAAGAAGGCGAGCTTCAGCGGCGCGAAGAACGGTGAGGCGACCTCGACCGCGATCAGGTGCGCGCCTTCGGGCAGCTTGTCCACCAGTGGCTGCGACAGCCGCGCGTAGAGCTTGTTCGCGAACGGCAGCAGCGCCGCCAGCGCCACGCCCAGGCCCACGATCCCGCGCAGGATGCGCGAGCGCAGTTCCAGCAGGTGGTCGAAGAGGTGGCCCTCGCCCTCAGCGCCGGCCATCGTCGTCTCCCTGGTCCGGGGGCGGGGTGCCGGCATCGGAGGGCGCGTCCAAGGATGCCGGACCCGCCGCGGTCGCCGGCGGGTCCGCGGCATCGATCGCGGCATCGGCGTCCGTTTCGCCAGCGGTCCCGGGTGAAACCCCTTCGAGGTCTTCGCGCAGCGCGCGGAGTTCGCTGCGGGTGTCGGCTTCGGCCTTGCGCGCGCTGGCGTCCAGGTCGTTGACGGCGTCGCGCGCCTGGCGTTCGAAATCGGTGGCGGCGGTGCGCGCGGCGTCGAGGTTGCGCTTGAGTTCCTCGGCGGCGAGCTCGCGTTCGAGCTCGGACTTCACCGAATACCACTGCGCGCGCGCGCGCCGCACCCACAGGCCGGCGAAGCGCGCGGCCTTGGGCAGGCGTTCGGGGCCGAGGACCACGAGCGCCACCAGGGCGATCAGCAGCAGCTCGCCGAAACCGAGGTCGAACATGCCCGGACGCCCGCGCCGGGATCAGCGCTCGACGGAGTCGCTGTCGCGCTCGGCCTTGCGCTCGCCCTCGCGGGTCTGGTCGCCGAGCTGGCCGGCGGGCTTGTCGTCCTCGTCGGCCATGCCCTTCTTGAAGCCCTTGACCGCCTCGCCGAGGTCGCGGCCGGCGCCGCGCAGGCGCTTGGTGCCGAAGATCAGCAGCACGACCACCAGGACGATGATCCAATGCCAGATGCTGAAACTGCCCATGCCGCGATACCTGGATGTGTTCGGGGCTTCAGGATAACAGTCGCCCGCGACGCTGGCCGCGGGCGAAGGTCATGCCCTTCAGTCGATCGGGTCGGGCAGCGGCGCCGGCAGGTCGTCGGCGGGCAGCGGCTCCGAGGTCACCGGGGACTGGTCGACCGGTTCGAAGGCGCTGGGCGCCTGCGCGGGCTCCGGGTTGCTGCCGATCGGCGCGGTTTCGACCAGCGGCGCGCTGCCGGTGGCCGGCGGTGCCGCGTCGCGGGCCGGGGTGGCCGCGGCGACCTGGCTGCTGCCCTCGGTGCCGCGGTTGGCGCGCGCCAGCGCGGTGGCCTCCTCGAGGCTGTCGCGGAAATCGACCACCGCCGTCGACGGCTGGCCCTGGGCGCGGCCCTCGAAGATCATGCGCGGCGTGGTGTCGCGGCCGTAGGCGGCCTCGTTGGCCGCGTCGTCGATCGACAGCACGGCGCCGTCCAGTGCGATGCCGGCGAACAGGCCGCGGGCGCGCGACCACGACCAGATCTCGGCCTTGAGCTCGCCGTCGGTGGCGGTGGATGCGTTGCGGCCCACCGGGCCCGCCGCGACGCCGGCATCGGCGCCGAGGGTGAACTTGCCGTTGACGATCGACTCCAGGCCGCGCTCGCTGCGGAACACCAGCACCACGTCGGCCGACTGCACGCCGGCCTGGAAGCCGATGCTGCCGCCGGTGAGCTTGACGAAGCTGGGGTTGGACCAGGTGCCGTCGGGATTCTTCACCGACATCAGGCCGTGGCCGCGGCGGCCGCCGATGACCAGGCCGGCCTTGATGGTGTCGGGCACGACCACGATCGCGCGACCCTCGTCGAACAGCTTCTCCGGGATCGCCGATTCCGGGATCGCCTGGATGTCGGTGAGCACGCGCACCGCGTTGAGCGCGCGCGCGTCCTCCTGCGGGCCGGCGACGGCGGGCGCGGCGGCCAGCGCAAGACCGAGCGCGGCGGCGAGGACGGGGATGCGGAGCAGATGGCGCTTGGCAGGCATGGGGAACTCCGGAACGGAATGCGTCTGGAAGGATGCGGCGCAGCGGACGCGATGTCGACCGCCGCGCGGGGCCTTCAGGCTATGCGCGGCGCGATGAATCCGCGGTGAGCCACGCGTGCCCCCGGCCGTACCGGACCGTACACTGGTGGGCCGATGCCCCCCCGCAGACCGCCAGCGCATTCCCGATGACCGACGATTCCCCGCGTCCCCGCGACGTCCTGCTGCTGGCCAACCTCGGCACGCCCTCGGCGCCGACCGCGCCGGCGGTGTCGCGCTACCTCCGCGAGTTCCTGTCCGACCCGCGCGTGGTGCAGCTGCCGCGGCTGTTCTGGCTGCCGCTGCTGCGCCTGGTGGTGCTGCCGCTGCGCTCGCGCCGGGTCGCGCACAAGTACGCCGAGATCTGGATGGACGAGGGCTCGCCGCTGGAGGTGCACACCCGCCGCCTGGCCGAAGCGGTGCGGCCACTGCTGCCCGGCGTGCGCGTCGAGCACGTGATGCGCTACGGCGAACCCGCGCTGGCGCGCCGCCTGCGCGAACTGCGCGCGGACGGCGCCCGTGTGCTGGTGCTGCCGCTGTACCCGCAGTACTCCACCACCACCACCGCCTCGGTCGGCGACGTGCTCGCGCGCGAGCTTCCCGGCGCGCGCATGGTCGACGACTACCACGTCGACCCGGGCTGGGTGCAGGCGGTGGCCGCGTCGATCCGCGCGCACTGGGCGCGCCACGGCCGCGGCGAACGGCTGCTGTTCTCCTTCCACGGCATCCCGCAGCGCGTGGTCGACCAGGGCGATCCCTACGAACGCCAGTGCCACGCCGGTGCGCGCGCGATCGCGGGTGCGCTGGGCCTGGCCGACGATGCGTGGCAGGCCAGCTTCCAGTCGCGCTTCGGCGGCGGCAAGTGGCTGCAGCCCGCGACCGACGCCACCGTGCGCGCGCTGGCCGGCGAGGGCGTGAAGCGCATCGACGTCGCCTGCCCCGGTTTCTCCGCCGACTGCCTGGAGACGCTGGAGGAGATCGCGATGCAGAACGACGGCTTCTTCCGCGAGGCCGGCGGCGAAACCCTGTCCTACATCCCCTGCCTCAACGACGATCCGGCGCATGCGCGCGCGATCGCGGGCATCGCGGCACGGGAGTTCTCGGCATGGACGTGATGCGCGACTTCGAACTCGCCCTGCCGATGGGCACCGTGCGCGGCCTGCGCACCGGCAGTGAAGGCGCGCCGCGGGTGCTGGCCCTGCACGGCTGGCTCGACAACGCCGCCAGCTTCGTGCCGCTGGCCCCGCACCTGCCGGTACTCGACCTGGTCGCGCCCGACCTGCCCGGCCACGGCAGCAGCGACCACCTGCCGCGCGGCATGGACTATTCCTTCGCCGGCGCCGTGCACACCGTGCTCGACGTCGCCGATGCCCTGGGCTGGGAGCGCTTCAGCCTGCTCGGCCATTCGATGGGCGCGGGCATCGCCAGCCTGGTCGCCGCCGCCTGTCCGGAGCGCATCGAGCGCCTGGTCGCGATCGAGGCCCTGGGCGCACTGGCCGAAGTGCCGGAGCGCACCGTCGAACGGCTGCGCGAAGCGGTGGCCGCCACCCGCGCCCTGCCGGGCAAGCGCTTGCGGGTGTTTCCTGACATCGAGCCCGCGGTGCGCGCGCGGATGAAGGCCAATGGCCTCACCGAAGACGCCGCGCGCCTGCTGGTCGAGCGCGGGGTGGTGGCGGTGGACGGCGGCTGGTGCTGGAGCAGCGACCCGCGCCTGACCCTGCCGACCATGGTGCGCATGACCGAAGCGCAGATCGAGGACCTGGTGGCCGGCATCGCCTGCCCGGCGAAGGTGCTGTTCGCCGATCCGGCCCAGCCCTACCTGCCCGATCCGGTGCGCCGCGCGCGCGCGGCCCTGCTGCCGGCGGGCGAACTGGTGGTGCTCGACGGCGGCCATCACCTGCACATGGAGCAGCCGCGCGAGGTCGCGGCCGCGATCGGCGGCTTCCTGTCGGTCTGAGGCGCGGCTACTGCCGCTGCGCCTGCTCGCGCAGCTGGATGCCGATCATCAGCTGCTCGTCGCCGTGGCGGGTGAAGGTGTAGGCCGCCTCGCGCCCGTCCCGGCTGAAGCCGAGCATGGCGCTGTCGGCCTGCTGCATCGCCATCGTCTGCGACCAGCCCTTGTCCTGCATGGCCGTGCGCGCGTCCTCGAACACCGTTGCCACCGCACCCCGGGACTGCAGGTTCAGCAGTCGCGCGCCGCCGACGTCCATGACGCTGCTCACGCCGTAGTCCGCGGGCAGGAACAGGTCGTCGGGGAAATCGGCGGGCAGGGCGATGCCCTCGCCGGTGACCACGCTCACCTCGTCGGCGCCGCTGCCGGCGCTGATGCGCAGCCGGTTGCCGTCGCGGTCCAGCTGCACCTTCTGTCCGCTCGCGCGCTCGATCGCCGCCTCGGTGGCGGCATCCGCGGCTTTCTGGCAGCCGGCCGCCAGCAGGATGATGGCGGTGGCGGCGAGCAGCAGCGGAAGGCGGTGGCGCATGGGTCGGTCTCCGGGCTCCGGCGGCATGGAACCCCGACTCCTGTAACGCCCTCAGGCGGTTGGACCGGCCAGCAGCCTCAGCATCGCCTTCAGGCGACGGCCGTGTTCGCGGAACCAGTCGCGCTCGTCGCGCCAGTCGGGGCTGCGGGCCTCGACCTCGGCCCAGAACGCCGGCGAGTGGTCGGCGTGGACCAGGTGGCAGAGTTCGTGCACCAGCACGTACTCGAAGGCCGAAGGCCGGCCCAGCACCAGCGACAGGTCCAGGGCGAGGGTGCCGTCGGGTGCCAGCGAACCCCACTGCGAGGACATGGCCTTGATCCGGATGCGCGCCGGCGCGCGCGGCAGGCCGGGCAGGTAGCGCGGCAGCCAGGCGCCGACGTCGGCGCGCGCCTCGCCTTCGTAAAAGTCGCGCAGGGCGCGGCGCAGCGCGGCGTCGCCGCCGCGGCCGGTGTGGCGGAACACCAGGCCGTCGCCCTCGCGCAGCACGCAGGCATAGCGGCCCGGCTCCCAGCGCAGCGGCAGCATCGCGCCGCGCAGCGGCAGCGCCGCGGTCACGCCGCGTTCCAGCGGCGCGACCAGGTCGTCAATGGCGTGCGCGCGCAGCTGCGCGGCCAGCCAGTCGCGGTGCTGGACCAGGAAGCGTTCACCGGACACCGCGCTCGCGCGCGGCGGCAGGGTCAGGCGCGCGCCGCGCTCGTCGACCGACAGGCGCAGGCGCCGCGCGCGCGGGTCGCGCACGCGCACCACCTCGACCTCGGTGCCGTCGTCCATCGCGAGCGCGACGGTGTCGCGCTGGATGTTGCGGGGGCCCGGTGCGTCGGACTTCGTGAGCAGCAGGCGGAGCAGGGACGACATGGTGCGATTCTACCGGCGTGGCCGCGGGCGATGCGCATCCTTGCGCGTTACGTTGGACTTGCCTTGTTCAGGCATCCACGCGCGAGAGCTTCAGCGCCGGCTCCAGGATCTCGAACAGGCGGCGCACCTCGGCCGACATCAGCGCAAAGCGCGCGTCGAGCTCGGCGCGGATGTCGTCGCGGTCGTTGCCTTCCAGCTGCTCCACCGCGCCGTCGAGGAACTTGAGCTTGCGCACCACAAGGTCCTCGCCGAGCACGAACGAGACGTGGTCGTCGAGCACCAGTGCCAGGCGCGTGACCTGCTTGCCGGCCTCGAGGTGGTGGGCGATCTCGTCGCTGCCCAGGTCCTGGCGCTGGCACTTCACGATCGCGCCGGTGTCGTTGCCGTCCTTGAGCTCGCACTCCTCGCCCAGCGACAGGCCTTCGGGCAGGGGTTCGCCGGCGATCCAGCCGGTGAGCACGCTGCGCGGCGCGACCTCGGCGTTCGCCGGCAGCGCCGGGAAGCTGCCCAGGGCCTGGCGCAGCGCCGAGACCACCGCCTCGGCGTTCTTGCGCGAGGAACTGTCGACGATGCAAAGGCCGTGCTTCAGATCGAGCATGGCGTCGGTGCGCGAGGGGCGGACGAAGGCGCGCGGCAGCAGCTCGTGCACCAGCTCGTCCTTGATGCGCTTGCGGGCGCGGCCGCCGGGGCGGCGGCCTTCACGCTCCTCCACCTCGTCGAGCTTGCGCGCGAGCATGTCGTTGACCACCGCCGCCGGCAGCAGCCGGTCCTCGCCGCCCATCGCCACCCAGGCGGCATCGCCGACGCGGTGCGAGAACGCTTCGGCGTCGCGGCCCAGCGCCGGCACGAAGCCGTGCGAGGACAGCTCCAGCGGCCCGACCGGCTTGAGCGGATGCGATGCCAGGGCTTCTTCGAGGCCTTCGAGGTCGAGCGAAACGGGGAAGCGGAACAGGGTCAGGTTGCGGAAGAACATGCGGAATGGATGCCGTGATGGGGAGGGAGAGTCAGCATGGGCGCGCCGCTGCGCCGCCGACGCGCGGTCGGCCCGCGCGGGCGGGTCGGGGACTGCGGGGCTGGCGCATCAGGCGGCGTCGCCCGGGCGCGTCGGGACCTGCGCGGTGGCGACCTGCGACGGGTCGGAGTGCTCTGCGTCGGCGGGCCGGTTACCGGCGTGCAGTGGGCCAGCGTGCGTCGCGTCGTGGGGCTCGCCGGCCAGCCAGCGGTGGGCGTCGGCGACGGCCGCGGATTCGCGGTGGCCGAGGCCGAGGAAGTCGAACAGCTTCGGGTCGGCCAGCTGCGAGGGCCGGATGTCGCCCAGCGCGCGCGCAATCTGGTCGATGCGCCCGGGCGTCTCGCGTTCCCACTGCGCCATCATCCTCTGCACCTGCTTGCGCTGCAGGTTCTCCTGCGAGCCGCAGAGGTTGCAGGGAATGATCGGGAAGTCCTTCGCCTCCGCGTAGGCGGCGATGTCGTCCTCGCGCACGTAGGCCAGCGGGCGGATCACCACGTGCCTTCCGTCGTCGGACAGCAGCTTCGGCGGCATGCCGCTCAGCTTGGCGTGGAAGAACAGGTTGAGGAAGAAGGTTGCCACCATGTCGTCGCGGTGGTGGCCGAGCGCGATGCGGGTGTAGCCGTGCTCGGCGGCATACGTGTACAGCGCGCCGCGGCGCAGGCGCGAGCACAGCGAGCACATGGTCTTGCCCTCGGGCACCACCCGCGACACCACCGAATAGGTGTCCTGCTCGATGATGTGGAAGTCGACGCCGAGCGAGCGCAGGTAGTCGGGCAGCACGTGCTCGGGGAAGCCGGGCTGCTTCTGGTCGAGGTTCACCGCGGTGATCGAGAACGACACCGGCGCCTTCTTCTGAAGCTGCAGCAGGATGTCCAGCATCGTGTAGCTGTCCTTGCCGCCGGACAGGCAGACCATCACCCGGTCGCCGTCCTCGATCATGCCGAAGTCGGCGATCGCGCGGCCCACCTGGTGGCGCAGGCGCTTGCCCAGACGCTGCGCCTCGTGGGCGGCACGGCGGGCGCGGGGGGCGGGTTCGGCGAGGGGCAGGACGATGCTCATGGACCGGTCATTCTACCGGCTCGCTTCGGCGCCCCGTGCGGCCACCTCGGTGGCGGTGCCGGCGCGCGCGGACGCCGCCGTCGGCGCGGACTGGGCCGACGCCGGGCCGGGGCCGCAGGCCTGCGCGACCGCATCGGGGCGTGTCCACTGCGAGCGCAGGCAATCGGCTTCGGTCACCAGCGGATGTCCGGCGCCCAACCGCCCGCGGTGCCGGGCGTCGAATCCCGCCAGCAGGTCGCCGGCGCGCGTGCGGTCGCCGAGGGCGAAGGCCGTCCGCGCCCAGCGCAGGCTGCGCAGGCCGGCCATGCGGTCGTCGCCCTGCGTCCCGGGACCGTGCAGTGCCGACTGCAGCCGCTCGCCCGCGGTGCGGTGGTCGCCCGACATGGCCTCGGCCCAGGCCAGGTCGGCCTCCGCGCGCAGCCTGAGCGGATGGTCCGGCGACAGCCTGGCCTCCCAGGCCCGGATCTGGCCGCGCAGGATCGCGGCCGCCTGCGCCCACTCGCCGCGCCGCAGCCTCAGTTCGGCGCGCCAGGCCTGCGGCATCTGCGCCTCGACCTGGTCGCCGCCCTGGTTCTCGGAAAAGAGCGCATGCGCGGCCAGCAGCAGGGTTTCGGCGCGGTCGTAGTCGCCGAGCTCCACCAGCACGCTGCCCAGCGAGTTGTAGGCCCAGGCGGTCCAGGTGCTGCGCTCGCCGCCTTCGCGCGCGATCTCCAGCAGGGCGAGGAAGTGCTGCTTCGCCTCGCGGTGGCGGCCGAGGGCACGCTGGGCCAGCCCAAGAGCCCACTGCAGCTCGCCCGACAGCCGGGGTGCATCCACGAAGGCATCGTCCCGGTGCAGCGGGAGCAGGATCGCCAGCGCTTCGGCGTGGCGCCCCTGCTCGCTGCGCAATTGCGCCAGCTTGAGCTGGGCCAGTGCCTCGCGGTCCCGGCCTCCGCGCGCCTCCGCGAGCGCCGTGGCGCAGACCGCCTCCGCCTCCTCGAGGCGATTGCTGATCCGGTACACGTCGCACAGCGCGGTCCCGGCCCGGACCAGCGCATCGACGTGCCGTTTCCCGAGCGGCCGGTACAGGGCGCGGGCGCGTTCGAAGGCCGCCGCCGCTTCCGCATACCGGTCCTGGCCGAAGCGGATGGTGCCGAGCATGTGCTGGACCGCCGCCGCGGCGACGGGATCTTCGTCGAGCCTGTGCATGGCGCTGTCGGCGGCATTGTCGATCGCCGTCTCGAGGGTCGCCGCGGGGCGCGTGCGTCCGTCGCGATAGGGGTCGGCCTGGCCGAGGATGTCGCGTGTGACGAAGTCGAGCATGGCCTGATGCCGGGTCGCCGCGTCCTCGGCGGCCTGCCGCGCGCGCTCGGCGGAGGCGTACATCAGGGTCGTCGAGAGCAGCCCGAGCACCAGCGCTGCGGCGATGCCGAGGTGGCGGCGGCGACCGGCGGCCTGTGCCCGGGAGGCTGGACCCGGCGCTGCCGGGACGCGGCCTTCCTCCCGCGGCGGGGCGTCGCCGTGGGCTGGATCGTCCGTCGGCGCGGGTTCGTACTGCGCATCGAGCGCCAGGCGGTAGCCGTAGCCGTGGATGGCGCGCAGCGCCTGCCCATCGGCACCCAGCGCCTGCCGCAAGCGGCCCACGGCCTTGGACAGCGAGTTCTCCGAAACCACGCGACCGGGCCACCCGGCTTCCAGCAGCTCGTCCTTGCCGACGACCGCGCCGGCCTGCCTCAGCAGGGCCAGCAGCACGTCGTGGCAGCTGCGGTCCAGGTCGATGCGTTCCCCGCCCACGACCAGCCGACCCGTGCGCTCGTCCAGCGTGGCGGCTCCGAAGCGCCAGACTCCCTGCACCTGCTGCATGGCCACGGCCCCCCACCGTGTTGCGTCGGGCGACAGCTTGGGGCCTTCCGGCAGGCTCCGCAACGGCCGCCACGCCGCGGATCCAGGGCGGCCGGGGCGCCGATTCCGAAATTTTCCGAATCTTTCCAGCCCCGGCAAAGATTGCCGCCCCGTCGGCGCGCCACCCTCGGCCGGCGGCCCGGACGGGCCGTCACACATACAGACAGGGGAATGCAATGCACGCGAAACGACGCAGGAACGGACCCGGCTCCGCCTGGGTGCTGCCGCTCGGCCTGCTGGCGGCCGCGCCGGCGCTGGCGGTCACCACCATCGATGCCCAGGCCGACCTGGCCGTCACCGCCGAAGGACGAGTGGTGCTGGTGGATGTTCTGGCCAACGACCCCGGGACCACCCCGGGCTCCGCGCTTTCGATCCACACGCGACCGGCGAACGGTACTGCGCGCGTGGTCAAGGGACGCCTGGAGTACACGCCGGCGCCCGGCTTCCAGGGGCGTGACAGCTTCAGCTACCTGGTCAAGGGCGTGCGCAGCCTCGGCACGGCCACGGTGACGGTGGACGTGGGCCGCGCCCTGGTGCTGCGCGGCAAGGTGACCGACGGCCCGATCGCCAACGCCGAGGTCCAGGCCTCGGTCGATGGCCACGTATTCACTACCCAGGCCGATGCCGACGGCAACTACGGTCTCGAGATCATCGGCGTCGACGGCGGCATGGTGACCCTCGGCGCACAGGGCAGTGGCGACCAGGCGATCGTCAACTTCGTCAGCATCGTCGGCGGCTTCGACCGCCTGGCGAGCGAGGCCGGCGACGACGGCGAACTGAGCCGCGACGAGAACAACCAGGTCCAGGTGACCAATGTCAGCACCGCCCAGGCCTACCTGATGGAGGTCGCCGCCGGCGGCGTCCCGATCACCGACGACGCCGCACTCGAGGTCGCTCGCGAAGCGATCGACAACGGGCAGCTGCTGACCGCTTCGGCCGCGATCAAGCTGGCGGTGGACGGCGGCTTCCCGCTGCCCGAGGGCACCACCGACACCCTGGCGCTGCTCAGCAATCCCGGCGCACTGGAAGGCTTCCTGACCGAAGTCGAGGAGCAGGCGCCGGGCGCGCTGGCCGAAACCATCAACGAGATCGCCAGCGATCCGAACCTGACCGTGCCCATGGCCGCGGACGATATGGTCGGCACCTACACCCTGGTCCATGACCTGGGCGTGCCGGGGACCGTCAACACCGGGTACATCCAGGGTTCGCGCATGACCCTGGATGCCGGGAGCGGTGGAGAGATGGTCGGCCCGTCGCCCAACCACGATCCATCGGTGACCTGGAGCTTCGATGAGGCCAGCGGGCGGGCGGTGGTCGTGCCCAACAGCCCCTTCGTGCTGGTCAGCTACGAGATCATCGACGGCATCGGCCAGGTCCGCCGCTTCGACGTCACTTCGCGCTACGAGGTGGCCAAGCTGTTCGAGGGCAACGGCCGTGACACGCTGGCGGTGACGACGACCACCGACTACAGCTATCCCGACAACCCCGGGATCCCCGGCGGTTCGCGCACGGGAACGGCCACCAACATCGGCATCCGCGACGGTGCCGGCTCCTGGCCTTTCACCACCGGGGAGATCGCGGGAACCACGCGCAGCATGGCGATTTCGGACACGGCCTATGCGAACAGCAACTACAACGGCTCGGAGCTTTTCACCTTTGCCGCCGACGGCACCGGCAGCCGTGCCGATGGTCCTGCGTTCGACTGGGACATCGACGAAGCCGGCCGGCTTCGCGTGGTCTACGGCGACGGATCGACCGGAGCCTACGCCCGCGTGAGCAGCGACGGCCGCGGCGCGGAAGGCCTGGCCTTCGACTGGACCTCGGCCAACGGCAACCGCAGCGCCATGCTGCAGATCTCGGCGCTGGCCGACGGCTTCACGTTCGATGCAGGCACGGCACAGGCCGACTGGATGTCGGGCCAGAGCATCAGCCGGACCGCCTACCTCGCCAGCGATACCGGCTTCCATATCCTGCTGCGCGCCGGATACCTGGGGTGGACGCTCAGCCTTTCCGAAAGCGGCATGTGGCCGGTCCCCGCGGGCTGGACGGTACAGGGTGGAGTGATGGACCTGACGATGTACCGCAACGGCAGCAATGAGCCCGTGCACTGGTGCCAGGTCGGCGTGGACGGCTGCTACATCAACATGGTGCGTCGCTGGCGCCCGGTGGCCTCCGACGGCAACCGTATCCATGTGATCGAGGAGTTCCTCTGGGATATCGACGGCGACGGCGACCTCGACGTCACCAACCAGCGAGGCAACTTCTACGACAGCGGCATCGCCGTCCCGTTCGCGCCGCCGCGGCTGGACGTGCCGAAGGCCGTGGCCCGTCCGGCGACGAAGCCCGACACCCGATCCGGCCGCTGAGCGAGACACTGCCGTGGCCAGGCCACCGGCACGGCACGGCGTGGCGGTCCCCCCCGGGGGGGACCGCCCGCGCAGGTAACGCTCCGCGGGAAGACAGCCGCGTCTTCGCGCCCCGACGCGATGCCGTTGCCGCGCCGGGCGTGTAATCTCGGGGCGATGCAGCCCGTCGATCCCGCCGAACAAGCCCGTCTCGCCCAGCGGCTCGTCGAGCTGCGGATCGAGCACCGCGACCTCGATGCCGCGATCTCGCGGCTGCAGCTGGATCCCGGCGCCGACGAACTGATGGTCAAGCGCCTGAAGAAGCGCAAGCTCCAGCTGAAGGACTGCATCGAGCGCCTGGAATCGGCGCTGATTCCCGACGAGCCGGCCTGAGGCCGGCCCGCGCGGCAGAGGATTCAGGGCAGCCAGATCTTGCGCCGGGCGAGGACGCTGGCGCTGATGCCCGCCACCCGGCCGTCGCTGCCGAACTCCACCTGCACTTCGTCGAAGCTGCTCAGCCAGTAGCGCCAGACGTCGGCATCGAGGTCGGGATTCTCGCTGCTCACCGGCCAGCCCAGCGCCATGCGCACCTGCTCGCGGGTCATGCCCTCGGTGATGCGCGCCGCGGCGATGGCCTCGCGGATCTTCTCCGGGAAGCCGGCTGCGACCACGCGAGGATCCTCGGCCACGACGTAGCGCGCGGCGAACGCGGCTTCCGACAGATCCCGGCTGTAGTGGTTCTCGAGCACGTAGCGCTCGCTGCCGGCGGTGAACCTGAGCTTGCGGCGGGTCTGCCCGGTCACCGTGACCGGTGTGCCGTAGGGCAGCAGGTCCGAGCCGTCGCCCTCATAGTTGATGTCGTAGATCTCGTCGCCGAAGGCGATCATGTTGCAGCAGAGGAAGCCGCTGGTTCCGCTTCCGGATCCGGCCACCGGCTTGGCGCGGCCCTGTGCGTACGCCGGTGCGGTGGCGACGGCAAGGACCACGGTGGCCAGGGCGAGGGCAAGGTTTCTCGAGCGCATGGGATGTTCCTGTCGGATTGCGGCCGGACCCGCCGCGGACGTTGCTGTTCGCAGGAGGCGCTGCGCTTCTCCCCCTGGGCGCCCTGTCCCCCCATGGCGCCGCGGCATTGTGCCGCAGGCCCGAGCCCGCGCGTCACTACCGGTGCGTCAGCCCTTTGGCAAGCCCGGGTTCTCTCCTTCCCGCGCCGCCTCGGGGCTGATCTTCTCGATCGTGTGCCGCAGCTCGCGGCCGAGGATCACCTTCGCGTCGCGCGCGAACGTGGCCAGGCGCTCGTCGAAGGCGAGCTTGCTGTTGTGGTCCAGCTTCACCAGGCCCAGTTCGCGCAGCTTCTGGATGAAGCCGCGGAACAGCGCCTTGTCGAAGAACTCCGGCGCCGCCGGCGCGTACAGCAGGCTCAGCCGCTGCGCGGCCAGCTGGCACAGGCTTTCCAGTTCGCCGGCGCCGAGGGTGCCCGAACCGTTCTTGGCCAGCACCGAGATCGCGATGTAATAGCGCTCGAAGGCCTGCTGCAGCGGATGCCCGATCGCACGCAGGCGGAATACTTCGTCCGACTGCCCCGCCTGGCGGGCGATGATGCCGCCGTCGTCCTCGCCGACCTGCTCCAGCAGGCCTTCGCGGATGAACAGGCCGATGGTGGCGTCGATGCGCGCCGCGAAGCCGTCTTCGTCCCAGGGCAGGAACAGCTCGCCCTGCAGGAAGGGATACATGGCCCGGCCCAGGCGCAGCAGCGCGTCGCGCGACATGCGCCGGTTGTGCAGGAAGCAGCAGGCGATCCAGGCCGAGGCGGTGAACAGATGCACCACGTTGTTGCGGAAGTAGGTCAGCAGCACCGAGGTGTCGCCGTCCACGCGCAGCACGTCGCCCAGCGGGTGCGCGACGCGGTGCAGTACGCCGATCTCCTCGCCGTGGGCGATGATCTGCGCCGGCGAGTGCGGGGTCACGGTGACCAGCGGGCTGTAGGGCACCTCGGCCAGCAGTTTCTTCGACAGCAGGATCTGTGCGGTCAGGTCGCCCTCGCCCATGGCGTGCTTGGGCGTGGACAGCAGGGCCAGCGCCAGCAGGTTGATCGGGTTGACGTCGGCGGCGCCGTTCACGCGCTCCTGGATGCGCTGCGCGGTGGCGTCGACGGTGGCGGCCAGCCAGTCGGGCTTGTCCTCGTCGGGCAGCGGCTTGCCGTCCCAGGCCCCGGCATGCTCGGCAAGCACGTCCGACAGCGCGATCGGCTCGCCGAAGTTCACCACCACCTGGCCGTAGTTCTGCCGCAGCACCTTGGGGATGCCCCACAGCAGCGCCCAGATCGATTCCTTCTCCTTGGGCTTGCCGGAGAGTTCATCGAGGTAGCTGTTGCCCTCCATCAGCTTCTCGTAGCCGATGTAGACCGGCTGGAACAGCACCGGGCGCGTGGGCTGGCGCAGGTAGGCGCGCACGGTCATCGCCACCATGCCGCCCTTGGGCTGGAGCAGGCGGCCGGTGCGCGAGCGCCCGCCTTCGATGAAGTATTCGATCGAATAGCCGCCGGCCACCAGCTGCGCGACGTATTCCGTGAACACCGCCGAGTACAGCGCGTTGCCGCGGAAGCTGCGGCGGATGAAGAACGCCCCGCCCTTGCGCAGGATGGTGCCGATCACCGGCAGGTTGAGGTTGATGCCGGCGGCGATGTGCGGCGGCACGATGCCGCGGGTATAGAGCAGGTAGCTCAGCAGCAGGTAGTCCATGTGGCTGCGGTGGCAGGGCACGTAGACGACCTCGTGGCCGGGCGCGGCGGCCTTGAGCGGGTCGAGGTGGTGCACCAGCACGCCGCGGAAGATCCGGTTCCAGACCGTGGTCAGCAGGAAGCTGGCCGAGCGCACCACCGGGTGCGAGTAGTCGGCGGCGATCTCGTAGGCGTAGCCATGGGCCTTCTTCCAGGCTTCCGCCCGCGCCTTGTCGCCGGCGCCGCTCTCGCGCCGCGCCTGGTCGGCGATGGCCTCGCGCACCGGCGCCGAGGCCAGCACCTTGTCCACCAGCAGGCGGCGGGTGGACAGGTCGGGGCCGATGATCGCGGCGCGGATGCGGTTGAAGTGCGTGCGCAGCAGGCGAGAGAGCTTGCGCACCTCGCGCTCGGGCTCCAGGCCCTCGGCGACGATGTCGCGCAGGGCCACCGGCGGCGAGAAGCGCACCAGGGTGTCGCGGCCGTTGAGCAGGATCGCCAGCAGGCGGCGGAAGCGGCCGACCAGCGCCCAGTTCTCCGAGAACAGCACCGAGAACCAGCCGCTGTTCTTGTCCGGGGCGCGGCCGACGAAGATCGACACCGGCACCAGCTGGACGTCGAGCACGGGATCGGCGCGGTGGGCCTCGAGCAGGCGGGCCAGCGAATCGGAATGGCTCCTGTTGCGCTTCGGCCTGCGCTGGGTGGCGATCTGGGTGGCCAGGGCCAGCGCACCGGCGGTACTGCGCCGCGACAGCGCCACGTAGGCACGCCTGCGGCCCAGCGGATCGCCGGCCAGCGGCACCAGCGGCGAAGGCAGCCCGGCCTCGCGGCAGGCGCGGTCGAGGATCAGGGCATTGGAGAGGCCGTAGTCCTCCAGCACGTAGCAGACCGGGCGCTCGTCGATGGCTTCGCCGGGGCCCTGGGGCTCGATGCTCAGGCCGATCCAGGGCGAGAGCAGGCGCCCGGCCAGGCGCGCCCACCAGGGCCGCGCGCGCCGGCCGCGGCCGGGGCGCGGGTCGGCCGCGGGTACCGTGGCGGCGATGTCCGCCTCGCCATGGCGCACCGGCGCCGAGGCGTCGTCGTCCTGGGCACCGTCGGGGCGGGGTTCGAACAGGGAAGGTTGGGTCGGCATCGTCGGCATTATGCCCAAGCGTGGCGTCGGGCCTGGAGGGTGCGCGGCTGCGTCGCGCTCAGGGAGCGGCCACCGGCCCGGCCGGTGGCCCGGCCTCGGGCGCCGCCGGTTCCCCGGGAACGGCCGGCTCGACCGGTTCCCCGATCGCCGCAGCGGCTTCGCGCGCGTGCCGCAGGTAGTCGGCGAGGTACCACTGGCCGTCGATGCGCTCCATGTCGACCACCGTGTCGATGGCGGCGCCCGCCAGCGTATAGCGCAGGCGGACCGTGGCGCGGTCGCCCTGCTGCACCTGCAGGCCGGCCTCGACGCTGTCGAAGGTGGCGTCCAGGTCGAGGCCGTAGCCGGCCAGCACCGCCTTGGCCTCGTTGGCGAAGGCGCCGATGCGGGCCAGGGACGCGTCCATCCCGGCTTCGGCGATGCCCTCGGCGGTCGTCGGGCCCACTGCGCGCGCGGCCGCGGCCAGGCGCGGGATCGCCGCGTGGGCGCGCTCGCCGTCGGCCAGCGGTGCCTGCGCGGCCCACTGCGCCATCGCGGCCACCAGCTGTGCGTAGTGGTCGCGTTCGGCGTCACTGAAATCGCCCTGGTGCTCGACGTACTGGACCCCGAACAGGCCCAGGGTGGCGGCCGCGGCGCGGATCTCGCGGGTGGCGCCCGCGAACTGGCGGTCGAAGCCTGCGGCCAGCGCCGTTTCGGCGTCGGGTGCAGCCAGCGCGCCCAGCACTTCGGGCAGGCGTTCGGAGAACGGCAGTTCGTCCAGCGGCCAGCGGGTGTCGCCGGCGCGCCAGGCGGCCTGCAGCCGCGCGTGCAGCTCCGGCGGCACGGCATCGCGCGCGAAGGCGGCATAGTCACCGCTGCGCATGTGCCCGGTCAGCGCCTGCACCGCCAGGGCGGGTCGGCTGAGGTCGCTGCGCGCCGGGCCCTGGGGCTCGGTCGGCGCCGGGCGGCAGGCGGCGAGCAGGCCCGCCAGCGCCGCGGCGGCCAGCAGCGACCGCAGGGTTGGTGGCATCGGCATCGCATCCCCTCCCCGGGAGGCAGGCCGCATCTTGGCCGCGGGTGGCTGCCCGCGGCAAGCCAACGCGGTCACAGGTCGCGGACGACCCAGCCGTGGGAGGTGCTGGCCGGGGCGTCGACCGCGGCCTCGGCCACGCGCTCCGGCGACTCGCCCGCGGCCCAGGCGGCGGCGATCGCGGCCAGGCGGTCGCGGGTGGCGCGGGTGTAGGCGCCCTCGAGCTCGTTCTGGGCATCGGCGGCCAGCTTCTGCGGGTACAGGCTGCGCGCGTCCTCGCTGCGGTTGAGCATCGCGATCATGCGCGCCAGGCTGGTGCGGAAGCCGTCGGGCGACAGCGCCGTGCGCTGGGTGCGCTGCAGGTGCCAGACCACCAGGTACTCGACGGGGCCGAGCATGCGTCGCGGGGTGGCGCCGAAGAAATGCCCCGACAGCGCGCTGGCGGCCACGGGCGCGCCGTGGTCGGGCAGGCCGGTCGCACCCCAGGAGCTGAGCGCGCCGCCGGGCAGGTCCATGCGCCGCAGCGCGGTGCCGAAGGTCTCCGCCAGCAGCCGCTGCGCGTGCTCGTCGTCGCTTTCGGCGATCACGCCGACGATGCGCAGGAACAGCGGGTACTGGTCCTCGCCCAGGCGCCGCGCGAGGCGCTTGAGCACGGCCAGGCGGTATTCGGGGTCGGTGTGCGCGGCCAGCGCCGAAACCAGTCGGTCGGCGGCGGTGCGCAGGGCATCCGGGCTGGGCAGGGGGTCGATCATGGCCGCGGCATTATCGCGGCTGGCGGCGATGCGTGCGCGTCAGCTGAATGCGTCGAGCACCGCATCGACCGCGCTTTCCGCGGCCTGTGCCAGCGGCAGCGCGCCCAGGCGGCCCTCGAGGGCGAGGTCGCCGGAGAACATCCGGCTGCCGGCAAGGTCCCAGGCCGGTGCGGCCAGCACCCGCTCACCGGCGTCGGCCAGCGCGGCCGGGGCGGCGTCCGCCTCCGCGGCGGGGCTGCTGCCCTGGGCCTCGTGCGCCTCCCCGCCCTGCTGGCGACGCAGGTCGTCCAGCTGGCCGTCGATCCGGTGCAGGCCGGCGGCAAGGCTGAGGTGGGAGGAGTCGGGACCGATGGTGCTCATGGGGATGCTGCGGAACCTTGGGGGGAGTCGGGGCGATGGGGGGACTTTATCGCCGCCCGTCGCGCTTGCCACCTCGGGCCGACCCTAGACCGGCGTCGGCTGTTCAGCCTGGAGTGGCCTGTCGGCCCCGCGGCCGCTGCGGCACCGCCGCCCGGTGGCTGCAGACCCTCCACACGGCCATGTTAGCGTGCCCGGGAGATTCAGGCGGAGCACCCGATGGCCAAGGACCAGGGCGCCGACAAGACCGAGCAGCCGACCCAGAAGAAGCTGCGCGACGCGCGCAAGGACGCCAACGTCAGCAAGAGCAGGGAGCTGACCAGCACCGTGCTCGTGCTGGGCTGGCTGGTGGGCGGCTGGATGCTGCTCGGCTTCATGTGGGACCGCATGCGCGCGCTGTTCGACACCAGCCTCGCGTCCATGGGCCGGCCGTTCATGGAGGCCCTGCCCGAAGTCGGCATGGCGGCCTTCTGGACCCTGGTGGCGCTGAGCGTGCCGCTGCTGCTGCTGGCCGTGTTCCTCGGCCTGATCGTGGAGTTCCTCCAGGTCGGCCCGGTGGCGAGCATGAAGAAGCTCACCCCGGACATGTCGAAGATGAACCCGGTCGAGGGCATCAAGAAGATGTTCTCGATGGACAACCTGGTCGAACTGGTGAAGGCCTTCTTCAAGAGCGCCGGCCTGATCTTCATCGGCGGCTTCGTGCTCTACGGCATGCGCCACAGCCTGCTGATGCTGCCGCACGCGCCACCGGAGGCGATGGGCACGGCCATCTGGCACGGCCTGGTGCGCATCGGCATCTGGACCATCGGCGTGTTCTTCTTCGTTTCCGTGCTCGATGCCTGGTACCAGAAGTTCTCCTACCTCAAGCAGCTGCGCATGAGCCGCCGCGACATCAAGCAGGAGGTCAAGGAGAACGAGGGCGACCCCTACGTGAAGCAGCGGCGCAAGCAGTTGCACCAGGAGTGGTCGCAGCAGAACATGCTCAATGCCGTCCGGGGGTCGAATGTCGTCGTGACCAATCCAACCCACATCGCTGTCGCGCTGCAGTTCGAGGACGGGGTCACCGACCTGCCGGTGGTCGTCGCCAAGGGCGAGGGCGCCACCGCCGAGGAGATCAAGCGCGTGGCCGAGGAGTCCGGCGTGCCGGTGCTGCAGAACATCCCGCTGGCGCGCGGGCTGCACGAGAAGGTCGAGGTGGATGATTACATCGGCAGCGAGTTCTTCGACGCCGTGGCCGAGGTGCTGTTCTGGGCCGAGGGCATCCGCCGCGGCGACGACGGCTGATCAGCCCAGCGCCTGCCGTATCAGGCCCAGCAGGAAGCGGTTGCTGCCCAGGCGCTCGAGCAGGATCTCGACGTACACGCCGATCAGCAGCAGGATCAGCGCGGTCGCCAGCCAGGCCTTGATCGGCAGGGTCAACGCGAACACGTTGAGCTGCGGCGCGTAGCGGTTCACCAGGCCGAAGGACAGGTCGATGATGAGCAGGATCACCATCACCGGCGCCGCCATCACCAGCACCGTGGTCATCATGAAATCGAACTGGCCCACGAACAGGTTCATGCCCACCGCGGGCAGGTCCGGGAAGTAGGACGTCACCGGCCACAGCAGGTAGCTGCCCATCAGCAGGTCGAGGAACACCAGGAAAGCGCCGCTGGCCATGAACAGCCAGGTGGCCAGCTGCGACAGGAATTCGCCGTGCAGGGTGACCTGGTGGCCCTGGATGGGGTCGAAGATCTGCGCCATCGACATGCCCACCTGGGTGTCGATGACGCTGCCCACCGCGGCCACGGCCCAGAACACGATGCCGAAGCAGAAGCCGATCGCGACCCCGATGAAGACTTCCTTGAGCACGATCAGCGGCCATTCGATCGCGCCCAGGTTCTCCATCGGCGGCAGCCCGACCAGGGCCATCGGCAGGATCATGATGCCGAGGCTGACCATGAAGCTGTTGCGCACCATCGGCGGCACCGTCTGCTGGGTCATCAGCGGCAGCATCAGGAAGGCGCCGATGACCCGCGGCAGCACCAGCGCCAGCGCCAGCAGCGGGTTGCCGAGGAAGTCGAACACGGGCTACTGCCGCACCAGGCCCGGGAAATCGCGGAAGATGCGCTCGGTGTAGCCGTACAGCGAGCCGCCGATCAGCGCCGCGGTCACGAACAGCATCAGCACGATCGCCAGGAACTTGCAGGCATAGGCGAACGTCTGCTCCTGCAGCTGGGTGGCGGCCTGCAGGAAGGCGATCACCAGGCCGATCAGCGCGGCGGCCGCGATCGGCGGCCCCGACAGCAGCATGACCAGGAACAGGGCTTCCTTGGTGAGCTCGAGGACCTCGTTCACCTCATCCGCCCCCGTAGGTCAGGACGAGGCCGTGGACCAGCTTGGCCCAGCCGTCGACCAGCACGAACAGCAGCAGCTTGAACGGCAGCGACACCGTGGTCGGCGAGAGCATCATCATGCCCAGCGCCAGCAGGATGTTGGCCACCACCAGGTCGATGATCAGGAACGGCAGGAAGATCAGGAAGCCGATCTGGAAGGCGGTGGTGAGTTCGCTGACGGTGAATGCCGGGATCACCACGATGAAGTCGTCGACGTCGAGGTCGTCGCGGTGGTCTGCGGGCAGCAGGCGCTGCGCGCTCCTCAGGAAGAAGGCGCGTTCCTTGTCGTTGGAGTGGTTGATCAGGAAGTTGCGCAGCGGTTCCTTGCCGGCCTCGAAGATGCCGAGCATGCGCACGGCGTCCATCGGCGCGCCGGCCGCGGGCGTCGGTGGCGCGGGGCTGCCAGTGGCGGTGATCACGATCGGGCCCTCGTCGCGGCCGCCGGTCGTCGCGGCGTCGCCTTCATCCGCGGGCGGTTCGACGCCGTTGCTGACGTTCGCGAACTGCGGTGCGCGCTGCGGACCCGGACCGGCCGGATCGGCGGCCTCGCCACCGCTCGCCCCCGCGGACAGGGCCTCGGCCTCGGCGCGCAGCGCGTCGGCCGCGGCAGGGCTCGCGGGTGGCGGTTCGTCGACGGCCGCTCCGGGGGCATCCTCCGCTGGGGTCTCGTCCGGTGCGGTGGGTGCGGCGGCGCGGCGCGCCGCGATACGCTCGGCGCGCGCGACCGCGCGCGCCTCGATCTGGGCCTGGATCTGCGGCGGCGGTGGCTGTCCCGCCATGTAGGCGCTGACCGCCGCGTGCGTGTCCAGGATCACCGGCGACATCACGTAGGCCGACAGCACGATCGCCAGGCCGTTGATGACCACGTTCGGCGGCACCTGCTGCAGGCCCAGCGCGTTGCGCAGCAGGCTCAGCACCACCACGATCTTGGTGAACGAGGTCACCATCACCGCCACGAACGGCGCCAGCGCGATGAAGACGACGGTGACGAGGACGACCGCCGGCGAGAAGGTGGTGAAGTCCATCCATCAGCTCCAGGACAGCAGGCGCACGCCCAGGGTGTCGCCGACGGCGACCAGCTCGCCGCGACCGGCGACGCGGCCGTTGGCGCGGATGGTGACGTTGCTGCCCTCCAGCGCGGCCGCCAGCGGGAACACGTAGCCCGGCTGCAGGTCGGCGATCTCGCCCACGCTCATTTCCGTGCGGCCGAGTTCGAACTCGACATGGACCGGCAGGCTGCGCGCGGGGTCGGGCGCGGGCGGGGGTGGGTGGGGGGATTCGGGCGTGGCGCCGCCGTCGGGTTCCTGTTCGCTCATGGGGGAGTCCTCGTTGTGGACAGGGGTGTTCAAGGGAGTGCCGTTCACGGCCCAGCCGCCGGCCACCGGGGCCAGCGGCCAGTCGCGCCCGGCGGCCCGGGCAATGCAGGCGGGCGGCTGCGAGCGGTGGCCGGCGACGATCACGTCGCCGGGGCGCAGCGCGCGCCAGTCGCGCTGGGCCAGCGGGATGGGGAACAGCAGCGAGACCTGCACCGGCCAGTCGCGCCAGCGCCCGGCGTCGGGAAGCGGGTCGTCCTCGTGCAGGGGTTCGGCGCGCGCGGCCAGGCGCTGCAGCCAGGTGGCCGGGAGGCGCAGCCGTGCGTGCGTGGCCGCGGGCGGGGGCGTGGCGGCGGGATCGTGGCCGGCCTCGGCTGGCGCATCCTCGATGCGCACCGCGAGCCACAGCGAGGGCGCGTCGTCCGCACCCGCCGCCTCGGCCTCGTTGTCGAGCACCGGCAGCAGCGACGCGCCCAGCCATTCGCTCAGCCGGCGCAGGGTGGTTTCCTGCGCCAGGCTCCAGGCAAGCACGCGCGAGCGCCCGCCGTGGTCGCTCCAGCGCAGGCGCGCCTCGTCGTCGCCGGCCATGGCGGGCCCGTCGACGTGCAGCGCCAGCCGCGTGCCTTCGGCATCGATGGCGAAGGCCGCCGACGGCGCGGCGGCGGGCGACGCCTGCACCGCGGCGCCGTCGCCCAGCAGCCACCAGCGCGGCAACGAGAAGAACTGGCGCAGCGCCTCGCAGGCCGGCGCGTCGACCTCGGGCAGCAGCCCCCGCAGCGGACGCGCCGCTGGAACGGCCACGCTCGACGCCTCGGCCACGCGCGCGCGCCGGGGCTTGTCTGCGCGCGCGCCGCGCTCAGCCGTGGCCAAGCGCCACCTTCATCAGCTCCGGCAGGGAGCGCACGCCCAGCTTGCTCATCATGTTGGCCCTGTGCAATTCAACGGTCTTGATGCTGATGCCGAGGATGTCGGCAATGATCTTGTTCGGCTTGCTCGCCACCACCAGGTCCAGCACCTGGCGTTCGCGCGGGCTCAGCTTCGCCAGCAGCTCGTTGGCCATGCCGCCGGTGCCGCCGCGGTTGCCGGCCCGGGCCAGGGCGGTGCGCAGCGCATCGACCAGTGCCTCCTCCGAGAACGGCTTCTCGAGGAAGTTCGACGCGCCCTTGCGCATGGCCTCGACCGCCAGCGGTACGTCGCCGTGCGCGGTCACGAACACCAGCGGCAGCTTGATGCCGCGGCGCCCGAGCTCATCCTGCAGCTGCAGCCCGCTCATCTCCGGCATGCGGATGTCCGATACCAGGCATTCGCTGGCGTCGCCGTGGCGATGGCCGGCGTAAGCCTCCAGGAAGGCCGGGCCGGAGTCGAAGCTTTCGACCTCGAAGCCGGACGTTTCCAGCAGCCAGGCGGTCGAATCGCGGAATCCGTCGTTGTCGTCCACCAGGTAGACGCGTGTCACCGTCATGTCCCATTCCCCCCGTCTTCCGAGGGCGGCAGGGTGAAGCCGAACACGCTGCCGCCGCCTTCGCGCGGCTCGAAGAACAGCCGCCCCTCGTGGTACTCGATGATCGAGCGGCAGATCGCCAGACCGATGCCCAGGCCGTCGCTCTTGGTGGTGAAGAAAGGCGAGAACAGCTGCTTGCCCTGCTCCTCGCTCAGGCCCTCGCCGCGGTCGCAGACGCGGACCTCGACTTCGCCGTCCAGGTTCACCCGGCCCTCGATGCGCAGGCCGCGCTGCGCCGCAGGCACCTCGCGCATGGCTTCGATCGCGTTCTTGACCAGGTTGAGCAGCACCTGTTCGACCATCACCCGGTCGGCATGCACTGCCGGCAGGCCGGGGGCGAGCGCGAGCTCGATGCGCAGCTGCTGGCGCTCGGCCTCCAGGCGCAGCAGCTCGACCACGGTGTGGGTGATCTCGGCCACGTCGTGGGCGTCGCGCCGCGGCTCGCGCGCGCGGACGAATTCGCGGACGCGGGAGATCACCGCCGCGGCGTGCTCGGCCTGGGTGCGCGCGGCGACCAGGGCGCGCTCGACCTGCACCGGGCCGCCGGCCTGGTCGACCAGGCGCAGGCTGCCGTTGAGGTAGTTCACGATCGCCGAAAGCGGCTGGTTGAGCTCGTGGGCCAGGGTCGCCGCCATCTCGCCCACCGACATCAGGCGGGAAGTGAACAGCAGTTTCTCCTGCTGGCTCTTGTGCGAATCCAGGGCTTCGATGCGGGCGCTTATGTCGACCGCGGTCAGCAGGTCGAGCGCGGTGCCTTCGACCTCGGCCCGGCCCCAGTGCAGGGCGTACCAGCGGTTGCTGTGCGGCGCGTTGACCTCGCGCGGGGCGGTGGCGTCGCCGTCGTCGCCGTCGCCGCCATCGAGCGAGGCCAGCAGGCGCGTGCGGTCGTCATGGCCGTCGAGACCCGCGAAGGCTTCGCGATAGGCGTCGTTGGCGGCGGCCAGGCTGCCACCGCGGGAGAATGCGGCGCAGGGGAAGGGAATGGCCTCGAGCAGGGCGGTCACGGCGTCGCTGTCGCCCCCGGCCGCGCGTCGGCGGCCACCGGATCCGCGCGCGGGGGTCACGCAGCCGTCTCCGCCGGGTGCCTGGCCACCGGCCTGCGGTAGGCTGCGCGCGCGCCTTCCGCGCGTTCCCCGAGGCCGAAGCTTCCTGCCATGTCCAAGCGAACCCTGACTGCCATCACCGCCATCCTGCTCCTCACAAGTGGCACCGCCGTGTCGGCGGAGGCCGTAACCGATGCTCCAGCGGCGTCGTCCCTTGCCGGGGAACTGATGGCCATCGTGTTGCCTCTGGCCTTCATCATTGCCGGACTGGTGGTCGTCCTGCGCCTGGTCCGCAAGCGCTATGGACTGACCGGCCCGGATGCTCCGCTGTCGATCCTGCAGATCCTTCCGCTCGGTCCGCGTGAACGCCTGGTGCTGGTGAAGTCGCGGTCGGGTCGCGTATTCACCGTGGGCGTCGCCGCTCAAACCGTGACGTTCATCACGGATCTGGAGGCGGAGGATGTTGCAAGCCCGGGTGAACCCGAGGGTGGTGCCGGGTAAACAGCCAACGCGGTCACGTTTCCCTGTTACCGCAAAATTTCCGTTTCACTACAGACGTTTGCCTCCACCTCCCCAGACCCTGTCCGGCGCTGGAGAGCGACCGCGGACTCAGAAATTTCCCACGATTGCTCTTGCAATGAGACTATCGTAATTTGCCATAAAGTGACGCATGAGGTCAGCGATCGATGCGGCAAGCAGATGACGATACAGGGGGTGTGGCAGGAGGTGGCGGGCATACCGCCGCTCGCCCCTGCGTGGGAGACATGACTGCATGCGCGCGCTGATCGGCAACATCTTCGCGGCGCCGGCCAATACCCGGCGCATCAAGCTCGGCTACAGCGACATCGTGCTCGCCGTCGCCGCGGTCCTGATCATCAGCGTGATGATCCTGCCGCTGCCGCTGGTGGTGATCGACGCCCTGGTCGCGGTCAACATCTCCATCGGCTTCGGCCTGTTGCTGCTGGCGATCTACATCCCCACGCCGGTGGCGTTCTCCAGTTTCCCCAGCGTGCTGCTGCTGACCACCCTGTTCCGGCTGGCGCTGTCGATCGCGATCACCCGCTCGATCCTGCTCGACGCCGAGGGCGGCCACATCGTCGAGACCTTCGGCGACATGGTGGCCGGCGGCAACCTGGTGGTCGGCCTGGTGGTGTTCATGATCATCACCGTGGTCCAGTTCATCGTGATCGCCAAGGGCGCCGAGCGCGTGGCCGAGGTCTCGGCGCGCTTCACCCTCGATGCCATGCCCGGCAAGCAGCTCTCGATCGACTCCGACCTGCGCTCGGGCCTGATCGACAAGGACGAGGCCAAGCGCAAGCGCCGCCTGCTGGAGAGCGAGAGCCAGTTGCATGGCGCGCTCGACGGCGCGATGAAGTTCGTCAAGGGCGACGCCATCGCCGGCATCGTCATCATCATCATCAACCTGCTCGGTGGCCTGGCCATCGGCGTGCTGCAGAAGGACATGGCGCTGGCCGACGCCACCCGCACCTACAGTATCCTGACCATCGGCGACGGCCTGGTTTCGCAGATCCCGGCGATCCTCGCCACCATCGCCGCCGGCCTGGTGGTGACGCGCACCACCAGCGAGGTCGACGACAAGCACCTGGGCGCCGCCATCGGCCGCCAGGTCAGCGGCCAGCCGCGGGTGATGCTGATCACCGGCATCCTGGCGCTGCTGATGACCCTGGTGCCGGGCTTCCCGAAGCTGGTGTTCCTGACCCTGGGCGTGGTCCTGATCGGTATCAGCGCCTGGCGCTACCGACACGGCTTCCAGGTGCTGCGCCGCGCCTTCCGCGTGCCCGAAGGCGAGGTCGCCGAGTCCGAACTGCCCACCCAGGTCGACGACCTTGCGCCGCCGGCGCCGCTGCAGCTCGACCTGTCGCCCTCGCTGGCGCCGATCCAGGACGCGCTGCTCGCCCGCGTGTCCGCGGTGGCGAAGGGCATGCGCGACGAGTTCGGCGTGCCGCTGCCGACGCCGAAGGCGCGCGTGGTCGACGGCCTGGACGAGGGCGGCTACCGGCTCAGCGCGTTCGGAGCGCGCTTGGCCTCGGGACAGCTGCGCACCGACGCCGCCTTCCGCCAGGCGCCCGCCACCGACGCCAACCGCCAGACCGGCTTCTTCCCGGCGCTGGCCGGCGAATGGGTCGCCGCCGGCAGCGAGGGCGCGCTGGCGGCCGACGACCTGCTGGCCGCGCACGCGCGGTCCGCGCTGCAGCGCCGGATGGGTGGCTTCATCGGCATCCAGGAGACGGCCAACCTGTTCGCGCGCATGCAGCGCGACTACCCGGACCTGGTCAAGGAGATGCTGCGCGTGGTCGCGCCGCAGCGCGTGGCCGACGTGCTGCGCCGGCTTGCCGAGGAAGGCGTGCCGATCCGCAACCTGCGCGACGTGTTCGAGGCGATCACCGATGTCGGTGGCCGCGAGAAGGACGTGGTGCTGCTCACCGAGTACGTGCGCGTCGCGCTCAAGCGCGAGATCGCCGAACGGCACGCGGATGCGGAGCGCACGCTGCACGTGCTGCTGATCCATCCCGAACTCGAGGACAAGCTGCGCCAGTCGGTGCGCGTGGCCGGCGGCGCCAGCCAGCTGGCGATCTCGCCCGAACTCGCGTCGCGGCTGGGCAACGAGGTGCGCGCGCACCTGGCGCGGCAGGCGCCGGGGGTGCGTCCCGCGCTGCTGTGCTCGCTGGACGTGCGCAGGCACCTGCGCAAACTGATGGAAATCGATTTCTTCGAGCTCCCGGTGCTCTCGTACCAGGAACTCGCCCCCGACCTGCGCATCGTGCAGGCCGGCCAGGTCAACGCCTGAACGGGGTATTCACCGCAAGGTAACGACGCAGCTGCAGGATTCGAACGACGGAGGCTCGCATGGGTACTGGCAGGGACAGGGATACGACGACGACGGAAGAGCGCGGCATCGTGCTGCGCGTCGTGTCGGGCCTGCATGCCGGTGCGGAGCGCGACCTCGCCGGCAGCGAGATGATCCTGATCGGCAGCGGCGACGACTGCGACATGGTGCTTGCCGATGCTGGCGTCGCCGCGCACCACGCGCTGCTGAGCTTCGTCGACGGTCGCTTCTCGCTGCGCGCGCTGGACGCGCCGCTGCACGTGGGCACGGCGATGATCCATCCCGGTGATCCGATCGAACTCGATCGCGTGCAGCGCGTCGGCATCGGCGAGTCCGCGATCGCCTTCGGTGCCGCCGACGACGCCGGCTGGGAGCGGCTGGTGCCCGGCGGGCTGGGCCCGCGCGCCGCACCTTCGCCACCCGCGCGTCCCTACCTTCGCCGCCTGCCGCTGGTCGCGGGCGTGGCGGTGCTGTCGCTGGCGTCGCTGGCGATTTTCGCCGCCGTGATGCCGCAGCGCGAAGCCACGCCGGATCCGCTCGAACAGCTGCAGCGGCTGGTGCCCGAGTACGGCATCGACGACGGCCAGGCCCGCCTCGACCTCAACGGCCACCTGGTGCTCAACGGCACCGTCCCCGACACCGCGACCCGCGAGCGGATCGCGCGCCGGCTCGCGGAAGAACAGATCGACGCCCGGCTCGAACTGCGCACCGGCGACGACATCGCCGGCGACGTCGCCGAGATCCTGCGCGGCCAGGGCATCCGCGCGCGCACCCGCTACCTGGGCAACGGTGACGTCGAGATCGCCGGCAGCTTCGACGACGAAGCCGCGCTCAAGGCCGCCTCGCTCTCGCGCGCGATGCGCGAGGTCAAGGGCGTGGCGCGGCTGATCCCGGTGAACGTGTCGGAGGCCGCCGTTGCCCGCCGCCAGCAGCCTGCCGCTCCGCCGAAGCCCGTGCGCATCCGCATCGCCTCCATCGTGCGCGGCGACAATCCGCACGTGGTGTCCGGCAAGGGCGACCGCTACGAGGTCGGCGCGGACCTCCCGGGCATCGGCACCCTGGTGTCGATCACCGAGAACTCGGCGCACGCGTTGCGCGCCGACGGCAGCCTGGAGCGGCTGAAGCCGGAGCCGGCGCCGTCCACAGGCGAGAACGAAGTGGAACCGAAGGATTTTTCCAACGTGCGCAGCGAGGCAGCGCCCCTGCGCCTGTAACGCAGTACAACCAACGACCAAGCAGAGAAGAAGGAGAGAACCATGACCAACATCGCAGCAAGTAACGTCGGACTGGGCCAGTTCATCGCAGGCGCCGCGGCCACCGGTGGCGCGGGCGGCATCCGTGGCGGTTCGTCCGCCGGTGACCGCGGCAGCTGGTACGAAGCCATGTCCCGCGCCTGGGGCCAGACCCTGGATTCGCAGGCCGCCGTCATCACCGACATGTCCTCCGCCATCAGCAACGGCAACGACCAGCCCTCGGACATGGTCCAGCTGACCGCCGCGAGCCTGAAGATGCAGTTCATGTCGAACAACGCCTCCACCTCGCAGAACAGCGTGGGCCAGGCGCTGGAAACGCTGGGCAAGCGCAACTAAACGCGCTGCATAAGGGAGATAGACATGATCGAAGCCATCCAGGTGGCGGCCATGGACCCGGCGATGGCCGGGCAGGCCGGTACGCCGGGCGCGGGGGCGGGCGGCCTGTCGCAGGCCACGCCCTACGACATCCGCGATTTCGCCGCCGCGCTCGAGCGCACCGGCGGCGTCGCACCGCAGCAGGCGTCCGCGCCGGCACCGGTCGACCTCGCGCCGGCGCCGCCGTCCGAGGGCACCCGTGCGCTGATCTCGGCCATCAACAACCTCAACACCGGTGCCGACAACATCAACGCGATCTCGCGGAGCATGAGCGGCAACGTCGCCGAGCTCACGCCCGGACAGATGATGGAAATGACGATGAAGTGCCATCAGTTCCTGTTCCAGGCCGAGCTGACGTCGAACGTCGCCAACCGCACGTCGGACGGCATCCAGCAGCTGTTCCGGCAGCAGTCCTGACCGGGGGGAACACTCCATGAAGTTCCTCCGATGGTCGCGGCCGCTGCGCGCGACGCTGTTCGCGTTCGCAGCCGCCGCGCTGCTCGCCGCCTGCGGCGGCAAGCCCCTGTACAGCCAGCTCGACGAGGGCCAGGCCAACCAGATCATGGGCGTGCTCATCGCCGCGGGTATCGACGCCGACAAGAACCCGTCGCCGTCGAAGGTGGGCTGGGAGGTGCGGGTGGCGACGTCCGACTTCCCGTATGCCATGCAGGTGCTCGGCGCGCACGGCCTGCCGCGCGCGCAGTTCGCCAACACCTGTGACGTGTTCAAGAAGGAAGGCTTCGCGTCCTCGTCCACCGAGGAGCGCGGCCGCGAGCAGTGCAGCCTGCAGCAGGAACTGGCCGACACCCTGACCCGCTTCCCGGGCGTGGTCGACGCGCGCGTGCACGTCACCCTGGCCGAGCGCGATCCGCTGGGCGGGTCCAGCCAGGACTCCTCGGCGTCGGTCGCGATCTTCGAGGCGCCGGGTGCCAGCGCGCGCGATCGCGAGGCCGACATCAAGCTCCTGATCAAGGACGCGGTGCCCGGCCTGGTCGATCTCAACAAGGTCACGGTGAAGTTCGCAGAGGCGCCGGCGATGCCGGCGCGCAAGCCGCAGGGCCCGGCCCTGTCGGCGATCAGCCCGACTGCGCTGGCGATCGCCGCCGGCGTGGTGCTGCTGCTCGGCCTGCTGGTCGCGTTCCGTGGCCGCCTGCGCAACGCCGCGCAGCCGGCGAAGGCCTCGGACCAGGTCTGGAACGGCTGAGGCATGTCGCTGCGGGCGCTGCTGGCGGAGGTCGATCCGGGGTGGCTTGAGGACGCAGGCGCCCCGCTGGACGAGGATCTTGTCCGGCGTGCCCGCGACAGCGCGCTCGGCCGCCGCCTGCTGGCCGGCTGGCTGGCAGGCGGTCCCGCCGCCTCGCTGCTGGCACCGGATCCGGTGCGCGGCCCCGACGCGACGCGTGCGCGCTGGACGCGCCCGCGCCTGCAGGCGCTGTGCCGCGACATCGGCATCCTCGCGCACGCGCCGCCGATCCGTGCCGAGGTCCGGCGCGAACCGGTGCGGCGGCTGAAGGCGGCCCTGGGCAACAGCTACCTGCTGGCCCTGGACCGCGGCGTCTGGGAGGGCCGCGTGCCGCCCGATCGCCTGCAGGCGCTGTCGGCCGACTTCGGCGGCGCGCTCTATGCCGCGCTGTCCACCGACGATCCGACGCCGCTGTTCGAACTCTTCGACCGCCAGGGCCGCGCCGAGCTCAAGGCCTGGGCGCGGCAACGCGACCCCGCGCTGGCGGACTGGTGCGACCTGCTGCATCCGCCGGCCGCGGACGCAGCCACCTGGCTGCCCGAGAAGCCGGTGCTTCGCGTCTACACCCATCACGAATCGCGCGCCGCACAGGGGCGCATGGAATCCCCTGCATGAACGTCGAATCCGCCACGTCCGCCGCCGCGACCGCCGACCGCTCCCCCGGAGCCGGCGGCGTGGCCGTGTTCGAGCAGCGGCGTTTCATGCGTTCGCTCGGCGCCAGCGTGGTTCCCGCTGCGGCCTGGGCGCAGCTGGCCGAGCTCGACGCCCTGCTTGAGCGCGTCAACGACCTGTACGGCGAAGCCAGCGCGGAGATCGCGCAGGCCCGCGAGCAGGGCCATGCCGAAGGCTTCGCCGAGGGCATCGCCGCGGCCAAGCTGCAGATGACCGAACAGCTGGCCTCGCTCAACGAACGCCGCGCACGCGTGCTGGGCGAGGCGTCGGGCCGCATCACCGAACTGGCCTGCGCGATCGTCGCGCGCATCGCCCCGGGCTTCGACGCGCGCAGCGTGGTGCCGCCGCTGGTGATGCAGGCGGTGGAAGCGGCGCAGGCCGAGCAGTTCCTGCTTATCCGCGTGCATCCCAGCGTGCGTGAAAGCGTCAGCGCCGGTCTGGGCGCGGTGCGCCAGGCGCACCCGGCGGTCGGTGTGATCGAGCTGGTCGATGATCCCAGCCTCGATCCCACCAGCTGCGTGGTGGTCTCCGAGGCCGGCGAGGTCCGCGCCGGCGTGGCTCAGCAGATCGAGGCGATCCGCACGGCGCTGGCCGGCAGCGCCGCCGGCCACGCGGAGAGCCCGGCTTGAGCGCCAGCGCGCCTTTCGCCGACGCGGCCGGCACGCCTGATCCGCTGCTGGATGCGCTGGCGCGGGTGCAGTCGATCGAGCGTGTGGGCCGCGTCGCCGAGGCCTACGGCACCCTGATCCGCGCCACCGGCCTGAAGGCCTCGATCGGCGAACTGTGCGAACTGCGCAATCCGCGCGGCGAAGGCGATGCCTCGTTCCGGCTGTCGGCCGAAGTGGTGGGCGTGTCCAAGCAGCTCACCCTGCTCACGCCGCTGGGTGCGCTCGACGGCGTGTCCGCCACCACCGAGGTCTACGCCAGCGGCCGCCAGGCGGCGGTGCGCGTGGGCGCCGGCCTGCTCGGCCGCATCCTCGACGCCCACGGCGAGCCCATCGACGACCTCGGCCCGGTCGGTCCCACGGTCGATGCGCCGATCTACGCCGCCTCGCCCAATCCGCTGGCGCGAAGCCTGATCGAACGCCCGTTCTCCACCGGCGTGCGCGCCATCGACACCACCATGACCGCCGGCGAGGGCCAGCGCATCGGCATCTTCGCCGTCGCCGGCGGCGGCAAGAGCACGCTGCTGGGCATGCTCGCGCGCGGTGGCGACGCCGAGGTCAACGTCATCGTCCTGGTCGGCGAGCGCGGCCGCGAGGTCAACGAGTTCATCCACGACAACCTCGGGCCCGAGGGCCTGGCGAGGTCGGTGATCGTGGTCGCGACCTCCGACCGCCCGGCGCTGGAGCGCAGCCGTGCGGCCTGGGTCGGCACCGCGATCGCCGAGCATTTCCGCGACCAGGGCAAGCGCGTGCTGCTGCTGGTCGATTCGGTGACCCGCTTCGCGCGCGCGCTGCGCGACGTCGGCCTCGCGGTGGGCGAACCGCCGGCGCGGCGCGGCTTCCCGCCTTCGGTGTTCAGCGCGCTGCCGCGGCTGTTCGAGCGCGCGGGCAACAACGACAAGGGCTCGATCACCGCCTTCTACACCGTGCTCGCCGAGGACGAGGACGGCGGCGACCCGATCGTCGAAGAAGTGCGTTCGATCCTCGACGGCCACATCGTGCTTTCGCGCAAGCTCGCCGCCGCCTACCACTACCCGGCCATCGACGTGCTGGTCAGCCTCAGCCGCACCATGCCGCGCGTGGTCGACCAGGCCCAGCTGCGCGCCGCCGGACAGCTGCGCAAGCTGCTGGCCAAGTACCAGGACATCGAGCTGCTGATCCAGCTGGGCGAGTACAAGCGCGGCACCGATCCCGATGCCGACGCCGCGATCGAGAAGATCGGCGCGATCCGCAAGCTGCTGCAGCAGTCCGCGCACGAGCTGGTGCCGTTCGAGCAGTCGGCCGACGCGATCCGGAAGCTGTTCCCGTGAAGCGCTATCCCCTGCAGACCCTGGTCAAGCTGCGCGAACACCGCACCGAGGCCGCGCGCCAGAAAGTGCTGGAAAAGCAGCGCGAGGCCCAGGCCTGCCGCGACGCCTGCCTCAAGGTCGAGGGTGAGATCATCGCCCTGGACTTCGAGCAGAAGCAGCAGCGCGCGCGCCTGCTCGACGCACCGCCGCCGGGCGTGCCCTGGCCCAGCGCCCTGGCCCAGCGCGAGGCGCACATCGGGCTGCTGGGCGAGCAGGCCGAGGCCGCGCGCCAGCGCCTGTTCAAGGCGCAGGAGGTCCTGCGCGCCGCCGAGGTCGCGGTGGCCGAGGCACGCACCGCGTTCTTCCGCGCCAAGGGGCGGCTGGACGCACTCGAGAAGCGTCGCGACGTATGGCGCGGCGAACAGTCCGCGCTCGAAGCGCGCCAGGAAGAGGGCGCGGCCGAGGATCTGCTGCAGGCCCGCCACCTGGCGGGCACCTGAGGCAGACAAGGAGACGCAAAGATGTCGATCGAACGCAGCAGCAGCCAGAGTTCCACCGCCGAAGCCGCGCGCAGCCCGGAGGGCACGCAGGAGGCGCGCGAGCGCCCGCCGGCGAACCGGGAACAGACCGACCGCTTCCGCGACGCGCTCGACAGCGCGCGCCAGGGCGTGCAGTCGCAGCCGCAGCCGAAGGAACAGGGCGAGGCCAAGGGCGCTATCGAGCATGGCGAAGGCGAGGCCGCGGAACTGCGCCAGACCGCGACCGACGACGCGGTGCATCGCGCCAGCGACCGCGGTGAGCGCGGCGATGGCGGCGGCCACGGCCACGACGGCGCCGAAGGCGAGGCGAAGCTGCTCGACCCGGCCCTGCTCTGGCAGGCGCAGCACGCGCTGCGCGGCGACGCACCGGCGGCGATGCCGGCGACGGTGGGCGCCAGCAATGCGGTGGTCGAGCTGATCGAGCGCCATGTCCGCCAGCTGGCGGTGGCGGGCGGGGCCACCGATCCGCAGGGCGATGGCCAGGTGCTGCTGCGCATGGCCGACGCCACCCTGCCCGGCACCGACCTCCTGCTCAGCCGCGAGGGCGATGGCTGGGTGCTGCGCGCCGACGTGCGTTCGCGCGCCAGCTACGACGCCATTCGCGACGCCGCGCCGGAGCTGTCCCGGCGTTTCGCCGAACGCGAACTCGGGACGCTGCGCGTGGATCCGCATTTCCACGGATGAATGCGACGGCGGTCGCGTCGTGCACGTGCACGGCGGCCGCGACTTAGGGTCGGACCTAGCTGGCAACGTGGCGACGGCATGCCTGTAATGGCGGCATGCGCGGCGTTTCGCCGCATGCCACCAGGAGCCTACCCATGGTCGGACCCGTCACCAGCAACGCCGGCGCGCAGAACGTCGCCGGCGACCACACCAGCCCTTCGGGCTTCGACTACAACCGGATCCAGGGCGTGCAGGGCAATGCCAATGTCACCCCCGCCTTCATCCGCGAAGTCGAGGCCATGGCGCAGCGCCTGGGCACGCAGCCCGAGTACCTGATGGCGGTGATGAGTTTCGAGACCGGCGGCAGCTTCAGCCCCGGCGTGCGCAACGGCGCCGGCAGCGGCGCCACCGGGTTGATCCAGTTCATGCCCAACACCGCGCGCGAGCTCGGCACCTCCACCGACGCCCTGGCGCGGATGAGCGCGGTCGACCAGCTCCAGTACGTGGAGCGCTACTTCAACAACCGCTCCGACCCGGGTGACCTCAACACCCTCGAGGGCGTCTACACCACGGTGCTCTACGGCAGCCCGCGGCCGGATCCGAACTCCACGCTGTTCAGCCAGGGCACCGCGGCCTACCGCATGAATGCGCCGCTCGACCTCAACGGCGACGGCCGCATCACCGCCGGCGAGGCGACCTCCTTCGTCCGCCAGCGCATCGACGGCGAGGCGCCGCCGCCGGTCGACCGGCCCGCGCCAGGCCCGGGCGGCAACGATCCGGACCGGCCGACGCCCTCGCCCTCGCCTTCGGGCACGGTCACGGTGCGCGGCGGCGACACGCTCTCCGGGATCGCGGCGCGCAACAACGTGTCGCTCGGCGACCTGCTTGCGGCCAACCCGCAGATCCGCAACCCGAACCTGATCTATCCCGGCCAGACCGTGCACCTGCCGGGCGGTGGCGGCGGCGAGGTCACCGTGCGCAGCGGCGACACCCTGTCGGGCATCGCGGCGGGCAATGGCGTGTCGCTGGGCGCGCTGCTCGGTGCCAATCCGCAGATCCGCAACCCCGACCTGATCCATCCGGGACAGACCGTGAAGCTGCCGGGCGGCGCCGGTGCCACCCACGATGTCACGGTGCGCAGCGGCGACACGCTGTCGGGCATCGCCGCGCGCAACGGCGTCGCGCTCGACGCGCTGATCGCGGCCAACCCGCAGATATCGAACCCGAATCTGATCCATCCGGGCCAGACCGTCCACGTGCCCGGTGGCGGTGGTGGCGGCCAGGCGCCGTCACCCGCACCGGCGCCGGGTCCTGCCCCCGCACCGCCGCCGTCGGGCGAGGTGCCCACGTATGCGCCGTACACCGTCTACAGCACCGGCCACCAGCCCGCGATCTCGGTCTCGCATCCCGACCAGATGCAGCCGCACCACGACTACCAGACCAAGGTCCGCGACGGCCAGACGCTGGAGGTGCGCGACATCGTCCTGCACCGCAACGGACAGTCGCAAACCAGCCAGGCGATCCCCGCGCCGATCTCGGGCACCGTGATCCAGGCCGGTCCGAACGGCAACGCCGGCAACTCGGTGATCCTGCGCGGCGACCAGGGCCAGCTGGTCTACATCTTCCACATGTCGAGCATCGATGTGCGCCAGGGCCAGCGGGTGGAGTACGGCCAGGACCTGGGCAACCAGGGCTCCACCGGCAACTCCACCGGCCCGCACGTGCACATCGAAGCTTCGGGTGCCACCATCGATCGATGGGTACACGACCTGCTCGACGGCCGCTTCGACGGCGTCCGCCGCTAGTGCGGCCGGCGCGGGCCGGGCTGGCGGCGCTGCTGGCCGCCGGCTTCGTGCTTGCCGGCTGCGATCGCGGCCCGCAGCTTGCGGAGCCGGCACCGCAGCCTGCCCCGGCACCGGCGCACACCGCCGCCGCAATCGCCGCGGATGCCGCCGCCGCCGCGCCGGGCCGCCGCTACGTGGCCGGCCAGATCGACCCGGGCGAGGCCTTGCCCGACGACATCGCCCGCGGCCTGGCCACCGATGCCCGCGTGCTCGACTGCGCCGATGGCGTGGTCGACGGCCAGTCGGCCTTCGAGTCCGGCTGGGTCGTGGCGCATCCGCTGGACCTTGATGGCGACGGCCGCGACGACTGGCTGGTCGAAGGCCGTCATCGCTGCCTTGCCGGCAACGACGGCGCGGACTGGTGGGTCTATGCCGGCGAAGATGGCGGCCATCGCCTGCTCACGGCCGCGGCGCGCGCGCGCGCACTGGAACTGCTGCCGGTAGGCGACGGTTTCAGCGATCTGCGCCTGCAGCGCGACGCCGCCGGCGACATGCTGCTGCGCTACGAAGGCACGGCCTACGTGCCCGCGCCTGCCGCCGGTGACTGAGCGCCGCGGCGACGCACCCCGCGCCAGTCCTCGCGGCGCAGCCGCATGCGCAGCGCTGGCTTCCCGAACTGTTCGGTGCGACCGTCCGGGCTGAAGCCCAGGCGCGCCAGCAGCGGCGGCACCGAGCGGTTCTCCGGATCGCACAGCCCCACCAGCGCCGGCAGCCTGAGCGTGTCGAAGGCATGCGCGCACAGCGCCGCGCCGCCCTCCAGCGCATAGCCGCGGCCCCAGGCGCGCGGCAGCAGGCGGGTGCCGATCTCGACCTCGCTGCCGGGCAGTTCCGCCACCAGCGAGAAAAAGCCCAGGAAGCCGTCGGCGTCGTCCGCGCGCCAGAAGCCCAGACCGGGCTTTTCGCGCTGGATGTGCTGCGCGGCCTCGATCAGGGCGCAGGCGGACGCGATGTCATCGACGCGAGCGTCGAGCAGCGCATGCGAGACCCGTGCGTCGCGGCCCAGGCGCTGGAGATCGAAGACGTCGGCGTGGCGCAGTCCGCGCAGGACCAGCCGGCGGGTGCGCAGGAATTCGTCGTCGACGGTGACCATGCCCGGAGTATGCCTCCCGGCAAGCGCCCGCGCGCCGGGCCCGGGGCGGCCCCTAGGTCGGGTACGCACTAGCTTGCCGCGGTTGCGGGGGCGCGGAAACTGCGAACTGCGCCCGGAGTCCACCGGGCCCAACCAACCCACTACTGAGAGGACACGGACATGGGTAGTCAGATCGGTTCGATCGTCGGCGGTCTCGTCGGCTCCTTCTTCGGCGGCCCCGCCGGCGCGGCCATCGGCCAGCAGATCGGCTCCTGGCTCGGCGGCGTCATCGGCGGCGAGAGCTCGGGTGATTCCGGCGGCTTCGACTTCGGCTCGCTGTTCGGCAACGCCTACTCCGGCGGCTTCGACCTCGGCTTCGGGGACGCCTGACGCATGTCCATGGACGGCGCCCCGCCCAGAAGCCGCGAGGAGCTGGTCGAGCGCCTCGCCGACCTGCGCCTGCAGGGCATCCTCGACACGCATGAAGAGGAACGCCTGCTCGAGCAGTTCGACGCCATGCTCCGCGATGTCAACGATGAGAAGGCGCGGCTGGAGCCGGAGTACAACCGCCGGCTTCGCGACGACGGTCTGGAGTCCGCCAACGAATGGCTGCGCGAGGCCGCGACCGAACTCGGACGCCGCCACGGCGAGGCCACCCGGGCGATCACCGACCAGTTGCGGGTGGTGACCGGCTGAGGCCGGGCCGGATGGCCCTTCGCTAGGGGTTTCCCCCAGCTTGCCGGCCGTGTTCACGCTGGACAGACTCGATCACAGGCAATCCTTGGCCCCACGGCCACCCGCATCGGAGCAGCAGATGTCCCGAACCAAGACCCCCGCGGAGATGCAAGCCTGGGCCGGCGCCAACGCCGGGACCGGCGGCGCGCCCGTGCAGGGTCCGGCGGAGGGTGCGCAGGGCGGCTTCGATCCCGCAGCGGCGATGAGCCAGCTGCTGGGCGAGTTCGATGCCCTGCTGGCCGGCAATCCCGCGGTGGACCGCGAGACCCGCGACCAGCTCCACGCCGAGTTCGCGCGCGCCCTCGAGGATGCGGCCGCCACCGCGGCCACCGCCACCGCGGCGCTGCCTGATCGTGCGTCCTGGTCGGAAACGGTCCAGGCCCTGCACGAGAACGGCGCCATCGGCGACGACGAGGCCAACAACCTCATCCGCACCTTCGATGCGTCCCTGCAGCCGCTGGAGCGGCGGGAATCGCGGGTTGCGCTGGAATTCGCACGCCGCCTGGCCTCCGAAGGCGAGGAGCAGGCCCTGGCCTGGTTCCGCAGCCAGGCGGTGAGCGCGTCGGCGGGCGGTGCCAGCGCCATCCCGGGCCGCTCGCAGCTCGATGACAGCGTCCGCGTGCTGCGCAGCGAAGTGACCGGCTCGAAGTCGCGTCGCCTGAGGGGGCCGCCGGGACGCTGACGCGCCGAAGCCGCACCCGCGGCCGCCGGCATGCGCAGTCCCGCAAGACCCCCTTCAGCATTCAAAGGAATACGACCATGAGCGAGATCAACAGCTACACCTTCTCTTTCGTCCAGAACGTCCAGTCGCAGCGCCAGAACGAAGCGCAGGCGGCCAAGGGCAATGGCAGCTACCTGATGGCCCTGGCCCTGATGCTGGGCGAGATCGCCGACAAGATGCTCGACCGCGTCATGGACCTGGCCGGCGACCTGGACAACCTCCAGGACAAGAAGGCCGAGATGAAGAACGACAAGAAGGATCCGGGCGGCATGGGTGAGAACAAGCTCACCGCCGAGCTGCAGGCCCAGACCCAGATCATGAACATGTTCATGCAGGCGATGACCACCGTGATCAAGAGCGTGGGCGAAGCCAACAAGGACGTGGCCCGCAAGCAGTAATCCCGCGGGTAGAGCGTTACCGAACGGTCCCGGAGCAATCCGGGACCGTTCCTGTTTCCGGAGGAGGAGTCCATGCGCAAACCCCGGCCCGAGGTCCTGGTCCTGCTGCTGCTCCTGGTCGTGCCGCTCGCGGGTTGTGCGAAGCCGGATGCCTCGACCGATGCGGCCGGGGACACGGGAGGGGCCGCTGCGGCCGCCGCCGCCACGGACGACGGTGCGGAAGATGCAGCGGACGCCGCGGATATCCGGGCGTTGGCCGATGGCGCCTACTTCGGCCTGGTGAGGTCGCAGGTGCTGCCGCCGGAAGGGTCGGGAACCCGCAGCCTCCGGCGCAGCGGCAAGGCGAGCGCCGAGCTGCAGCCCTCGGGCCGTTTCATGGTGGTGGGCAGTCTGGAAGAGGATGCCGACGCAGGCTTCGCGGCCGAAGGCGACTTCGCCGGCGGCGGCTGGTCGGGCGGCAGCGACGGCGTCGAGCTGCGGATCGCCCCCGGCGGCGCCATCAGCGGGGGCGGTCTGGCCGGCGGCAACCGGATGACGATCGAAGGCACGCTGACCCGACGCAAGCTCGATCTGTACTTCGAACTCGAGCTGCAGGCCCCGAGCGCGGGGGGCTTCCCTGCGGGTACGCGCTTCCGGTTCGGTTACGAACTCTGGCGGCCCTACGAAGGAGGCGCGCAGGCGGCCGGTGACGATGACTGCCGCGAGGTCGTGTACCGGACCAAGCTGGTGCCCAATCTCAGCGGAGGCGCGATGGGCATGGTGCAGGTGCCGGAGTGCCGCTACTGATTACTGGCCAGGCGTGTCCTGGTCCCTGTGCGGATCTTCGCCGCGCGTGATGCCGCGTGCGAACCACCAGGCCCCCACCCCTGCGAGCAGGCCGGCGATGGCGAAGCCGCCGGTCCAGCTGCGGTTGCCGACCACGCCGGCACCGCTGGATCCCAGGCTGCCCGGCGGCAGCAGGCCGATGATCGCGAAGGCCACGCAGGCATAGGCGATGATGGCCAGCAGCCAGAACAGCCACTGCAGGGCGGTCTCGCGGAGCTCGCGCTCGACCGCCGCGGGGTCGCGGCCGGCGCCGGTCATGCCGCCCTGGGCGCCGAGTGCAACCAGCAGGCTGGACAGTCCGCCGCTGGACAGCGTGCTTATCGAACGGCGCAGACGGCCTCGCGGGCCGTCGCCGGTGTAAGTGCCTGCCACGTCGGGGCGGCCGATGACCTGGCCGCGATCGGCCGCTGCCAGCGGATTGCTGGCATTGCGCCCCTCCACGCCCTGCGCCTGTGCTGCTGCCTGCGTGGCACCCGGAGCCGCGGCTGCCGTACTGGCGACGGGCGCATTGGCAGCCGTGGCGCCGGGCGCCGTGCTGGAGGCCGGTCCGGTGGCGGCGGTGTTGGCCGGCATCGGTGCCGGGCCCGTCGGCGCACGCTGCAGGGCAGCGGCGTCGGCGCGCGGGAGGGGCGCCGCATCGGCGCGCGGCGGCATGGCCAGGGCGGCTTCGCCACGCACCGCGACGCCGGGTTGCGCCAACTGGGCCGGCGCGACGTCGGCGCGGGCCGTCATTGCGCCCGGCTGGGCTACATGGCCCTGACCCTGCTGGAACAGGGTCGCCTGTTGCGGTGCTTGTGCCTGCACGACGGCCGCGTGCATGGCCACGTTTCCTGCGTGCGCGCCCGTGAGCACGGCCGCGGGCGCGGCCTGCTGCATCGGTACGGCCTGCGCGTATTGCGCGTGCTGGGCATGCACCGGAGGTGGCAGGCTTGCCTGCGCCTGCTGCGCCTGGCCGTAGTGGCCATATGCATGGCCCTGAGGCGGACTGCCCGTCTGGCCGAGGATCTGCCCCGGCAAGGCGAGGACGTCGCGGACCAGTCCCTGTCCCGGCAGGCCATAGCCCGGTCCGCCCCGATCCGCGCCGTGGTTGCCGCCGTGGCCGTAGCCGTTCCCGGGGCGGTCGACGCCGTGGTTGCCGCCATGGCCGTAGCCGTTCCCGGGGCGGTCGACGCCGTGGTTGCCGCCGTGGCCGTAGCCGTTCCCGGGGCGGTCGACGCCGTGGTTGCCGCCGTGGCCGTAGCCGTTCCCGGGGCGGTCGACGCCGTGGTTGCCACCGTGGCCGTGGCCGTTCCCCGGGCGGTCGGCACCTTGGTTGCCGCCCGGGCCGTGGCCGTTCCCTGGGCGGTCGACGCCATGGTTGCCGCCGTTGACGGGGAAGTTCTGGTTGCCACCACCTTCGTGGGGCCCTTTGTGGCTGTTCGGCCATTGGGTGCCGTGAGAGCCGTGCGGACCGCGTTCCGCCGGCTGCTTGGTGACAATGTCCGGAACGTGGTTGAGCTCAACGGACATCAGGCGCCTCTCTGACTGGCGGGAACGGCCGTGCCGTTGCCCGGAGGGATCCCCGGTCCGACGCTAATGCGTTCCCGGCTGGCGCGCACCCTCGGGCAAACCCCAGGGTGGGGTGTGCGCAGGGCGCGCGCGCATAAAAAACGGGAGGCCGGAGGGCCTCCCGTGAAGCCGGCCGGGGCCGGAGGACTGTGTTGTGGCGCGGACAGCCTACTCCGCCCGGTTTTCTTATGCAATACCTTAGGTATCATCATCTAAGTTATTGAAATAACTATCTGTCGATCCGCAGGGCATCACGCTTGCGCTGGCGTCGCTCATCGCGCGGGAGGCTCCAGTCGCCGTTGAACTGCGCCGGTTCCCAGGCACCATAGGTGGGATTGGGCAGCACCCACCAGCGCTCGCCGAACCAGGTCTGGTACTCGGCGTGCAGCGCGTCGTGCTTTGCCGGCGTGTTGGCCGAGGGCTGCACGAAGTCGCCCAGCTGGTCGCCGAACTGCATCAGCACGCGGTGGCCGCGCCCCACGAGCTGCCGCCGGCAGGTCTTGCCCGAACCCTTCTGCTCGCAGCCCGGCACCTCCATGCCCAGGCCGAGGAACACGCCCCCGTCCTTCACCGGCAGGCCCTGGCTGCGCAGGTTGTCGAGCGTCGCATCGGTCTGCGTCGCCAGCCGGTTGGAGATGTAGAACACGGTGATGCCCTTGTCCGCGGCAGCGCGGGTGAAGGCCGCCGCGCCCGGCACCGGGACCGCCTTGCGCTCCTCCACCCAGGCCTCCCAGGCCGGGTCGGCGAACTCCTGGCCGTCGACCACCAGGCGCGCCTGGTAGGCGGAGTTGTCGAGCACGGTCTCGTCGATGTCGAGGATGATCGCCGGCGGCAGCTTCGAGGCGTCGCCGGCGGCGGCGCGCTCGGTGGGAACCAGGGCGTCCCAGGCCGGGTCGGCCAGGGCCGCGTCCAGGCGCTCGGCGGCGGCGCGGAACACGGTTTCCGACAGCGCCCGGTATTCCATCGAGCGCTGCAGCCAGAGCACGGCGTTGAGGTTGTCGTCGGCGGGGACGGCCTGCGCGGGCGCGGTGGACTGCGGCGCGTCGGCCGGTGCGGGCAGGGTGTGGCAGCCGGCCAGCGCCAGCGCGGTGGCGAGCAGGGCCACGGTGTGCAGGGATGTACGCATGGAGATACCGGGATCCGGGACAGGCGCCGAGTCTAGCCGACGCCGGTGACCGGCCATGCGCCCGCCACGGTTGCCGCGCAGCCAGGCGCAGCGCCGGGCCTCAGCCCTCCAGCAGCGCCCTGATCGCCGCGAAGCCGACGTCGGCGCGCTCCTTCTTGCGCGCGGCATCAGCCACCGGGTCGGCACCGTCGCGCTGCAGCTCGGCGGCCGGCAGTTCGTCCAGGAAGCGGCTCGGCACCAGCTTCAGGCGCTCGCCCCAGCGCTGCGCCTCGCGCGGCCAGGACAGCCACAGCTGCTCCTTGGCGCGGGTGATGCCGACGTAGAGCAGGCGCCGCTCCTCGTCGATGCGGCCCTCCTCGACGCTGGCCTCGTGCGGCAGGGTGTCGTCGTCGACGCCGATGATGAAGACGTAGCGGAACTCCAGGCCCTTGGCCGCGTGCAGGCTCATCAGCCGCACCTGGTTGCCGGCGTCACCCTTGTCGGCGTGGCTGAGCAGGGCCAGCGAGGCGGCGAGCTCGCCCGGGCCGGCACCGCCGCGGGCACCGTCGAACCAGTCGGCCAGCTCGTCGAGGTTGCCGCGGCGGATGCGGAACATTTCCTCGCTCTTGCACTGCGCGCGCAGCGCGGCGAGCAGGCCCGAGCGCTCGTTGAGCACGCGCACCAGCTCGGCCGGCGGCAGCCGCGAGGCCTCGGCGCGCAGCCCGCGCACCAGGTCGGCGAAGCCCGACAGCGCCGAGGCCGCGCGCGGCGCCAGTTGCTTGAGAAGACCTATCGACTCGATCGCCCGCGACATCGGCATGCCGGCATGGCGCGAGAGCTCGGCCAGCTTCGCCAGCGTGGTCGCGCCGACGCCGCGGCCCGGCGACTGCACCGCGCGCAGGAAGGCCGCGTCGTCGTCGGGGTTGGCGAGCATGCGCAGCCAGGCCAGTGCGTCCTTCACCTCGCCCCGATCCAGGAACGCCGTGCCACCGGAGAGGTGGTAGGGCACGCGCAGCATCTGCAGCGCCTTTTCCAGCGCGCGCGACTGGTGGTTGCTGCGGAACAGGATGCAGAACTCGCTCCACTCGGCCTTGCGCGCGGCGTTGGTGAACTGGATCTCGGCGGCCACGCGCTCGGCCTCGTGGGCGGCGTCACGGCACTCCCAGATGCGGATGCGCTCGCCGTCGGCGTTGGCGCTCCACAGCGTCTTCAGGTGTTCGTGCGGGTTGTTGGCGATCAGCGCGTTGGCCGCGCGCAGCACGCGGTTGCTGCAGCGGTAGTTCTGCTCCAGCTTCACGATCCGCAGCGCCGGGTAGTCGCGTGCCATCTGCGAGAGATTCTCGGGGTTGGCGCCGCGCCAGGCGTAGATCGACTGGTCGTCGTCGCCCACGGCGGTGAAGTTGCCCTTGTCCCCGGCCAGCGCGCGCAACAGGCGGTACTGGGCGTCGTTGCTGTCCTGGCATTCGTCCACCAGCAGGTAGCCGATGCGCTCGCGCCAGGCCAGCGCGCAGTCTTCGTCGTTCTCCAGCAACTGCACCGGCAGGCGGATCAGGTCGTCGAAGTCGACCGCGTTGAAGGCCGCCAGCCGCGCCTGGTAGAGCTCGTACAGCATCGCCGCCTCGTGCTCGGGCGTGGAGCGCGCCAGCGCGCGCGCCTGCTCCGGCGACAGCCCGGCGTTCTTGGCCCGCGACACCAGGCCCTGCATGGCCTGCACCGCGTCGGGCTTCGCGCCCGGCATCAGGTCGCGGAACTGCGCCGTGGCATCGTCGGAATCGAAGATCGAGAAGCCGCGGCGCAGGCCGGCGCGCTCGTGCTCGATCTGCAGCATGCGCAGGCCCAGGGCGTGGAAGGTGGAGACGGTCAGGCCCTCGGCGGCGTCGCCGCGGATGCGCCGGGCGACGCGCTCGCGCATCTCCTTCGCCGACTTGTTGGTGAAGGTGATCGCTGCGATCCGTTTGGCCGGATAGCGCCCGGAGCCGATCAGGTGCGCGATCTTCTCCACGATCACCCGGGTCTTGCCGCTGCCGGCGCCGGCGAGCACGAGGAGCGGGCCTTCGCAGTGCATGACGGCCGCGGATTGCTGGGGATTGAGGCCGTGCATGGAGGCTCCGGAACGGCCGGCGATTGTAACCAATGTCACAGGACAGCCCTTTCTGCAGTCTCCACTATGAGACCCACGAAACGGAGCCCAGCATGCGCCAGGAAGCCACCCTTGCCGTCGCCATTGTCCTTGCCGCCCTCGCATCCGCCGTTCCCGCAGCGGCTGCCGGTGCCGCTGCGGGCCAGGACGCCGGGGCGCCGGTCGAAGCCCACGCCGACAGCGGCCGCGGCCGCTTCATCCCCGAGCTCGACCCGGCGGTGATCACCGCCGGCATGCTCGAGGCACACCCCGACCTCGCCGGCCGCCAGCGCGGCATGGACGCCCTGCTCGACGGTCGCCCGGAGGATGCGCTGGACCAGTTCCGCCGCGGCGCACGCTACGGCGACAAGCCCTCGCAGGCGATGCTCGGCGAACTAAACTGGACCGGACAGGGCACGCCAGTGGACCGCGTCGCCGGCTATCTGTGGATGTTCCTGGCCGCGGAGCGCGGTTACCACGAGTTCCAGGTCTGGGCGCAGATGTACTGGGAGCAGCTCGACGAGGCCGAGCGCGCCGAGGTGGCCGCGCGTGGCCCGGTGCTGAAGGCCGAGTTCGGCGATGAGGCCGCCGCCCCGCGGCTGGCCCGGGTGCTGCGCCGCGAGCGCCAGCGCGGCACCGGCAGCATGCTGGATGCCTCCGGGCAGGCCGCCACCATCACCGCCTACGAGAACGGCAAGCCGGTCGCGATCGACGGACGCAAGTTCTACGCGGAGGAGAACTTCGACGCCGCGGCCTACCGCCAGGTGCAGGACCGGCTGTGGACGGCGCCGCTGGAAGGCCGGGTCGACGTGGGCGAGGTGGAGAAGGTGGAGCAGCCGCCCCGGTAGACTTCGCCGATGGCCAAGCTCTACTTCTACTACTCGGCGATGAACGCCGGGAAGACCACCACCCTGCTGCAGTCCGCGCACAACTACCGCGAGCGCGGGATGCGGGTGCTGATCCTGGCGCCGGCACTGGACGACCGCGCCGGCAGCGGCACGGTGGCCTCGCGCATCGGACTGCAGGCGGAAGCGCTGGCCTTCGGTCCGGCCGATGACCTCCAGGCCATCGTCGCGCGCGACATCCAGGCGCAAGGTCGGCTCCACTGCGTGCTCGTGGACGAGGCGCAGTTCCTGGCGCGCCCGCAGGTCTGGCAGCTGTCCGAGGTGGTCGATGCGCTGGGCGTGCCGGTGCTCTGCTACGGCCTGCGCACCGACTTCCGCGGCGAACTGTTCGAGGGCAGCCGCCACCTGCTGGCCTGGGCCGACGAGATCCAGGAGATCAAGACCATCTGCCACAGCGGCAGCAAGGCGACGATGACCGTGCGCGTGGACGACCAGGGCCGCGCGGTGCAGGACGGGCCGCAGGTGGAGATCGGTGGCAACGAGCGCTACGTCTCGGTCAGCCGCGCCGAGTTCAAGCGGGTGATGCGCGGCGAGGGCCGGATCGAGCCGGCGCAGCCGGACCTGCCGCTGGACTGAGCGGCGGGCCCTTCAACCTGCCGGCGGCAGGTCGCAGCGCTGACGCCAGCGGCCGATCTCGCGCACCACGACGCCGCCTTCGGGGCGCGCCATCGCCACCCGCTGTTCCAGCGCGGCGAAGATCGCCAGCGATTCCTCGCGTCGTGGTCCGTCGCAGCGCAGCGCGGCGGCGGTGGCGCGGGCCCGCCAGGCGACCTTGCGCAGTTCGATGTCGCCCTCGGGGAGGGTGGCGAGGTGGTCCAGCCGCGCCATCGCGCCATCGGTGCCCGCTTCGGCTTCGACCTGCGCAAGCGCCAGCTCGGCGCGCCGGGTGGCGGGATGGGCGACGCCGTAGGAGGCGCCGGACAGCGCCACCGCGCGGCGCAGGGCGGCCAGCGCCCGCTCGTGGTGGCCGCGCGCGGCCTCGACCTCGCCGACCAGGCGCAGGGTCGTGCCGACCAGGCCGTGGTCGGCGCCGAAGCGCTTGCTGCGCAGGCGCAGCGATTCCTCCAGCGCCTTCGCAGCCTGTTCCTGGTCGCCGGCCTCGTGCAGCACCAGCGCCTCGTTGAACAGGCCCGCGGCCAGCAGGCTGTCGTTGTCCAGCGCCCGCCATGTGGATGTCGCCCGTTGCAGCCCGGCCAGCGCGGTCTCCAGGTCGCCGCGCTCCCAGGCCACGATGGCCAGGCTGTTCTCGTTGCGCGCGACGTCGCTGTGGCGCTGGCCCAGGCGCGACACCAGCCAGGCGTGGGCGTCGCGGAAGATGACGTCGGCCTCGCCCAGGCGGCCATCGTCGACCAGCAGCGCGGCCAGCTGGCGGCGGGCGTCCACGGTGGCGTGGTGGCGGGCGCCGCGCAGTTCGAGCGCCAGATCCAGGGCTTCGCGGCAGTCGGCCTCGGCCGCGTGCAGGTCGCCGAGCTCGCGCTGCAGGGAGCAGGTCGAGCGCAGGATGTCGATCGCCTGCGGATGGCGCGGGCCGACGCTGGAACGCAGCAGCGCCAGTGCGGCCCGCTGCTCGCGCAGGGCGAGCGCGCTTTCGCCGGCGGCCGCGCGCAGCGTGGCCAGGTCGGACAGGCTTTCGACCACGCCGGCCTCGTGCTGCGGCGCCTCGCGGCGGATCGCCAGCGCGCGCTGGAAGCCGGCGCGGGCGGCATCCAGCCGGCCCTCGTCGCGGCGGCAGCGCGCCAGTTCGGTGTGGAACTCGGCGGCCAGCGGCGGCAGCCGTTCCTCCTCGCGCAGCGCCAGCGGCTGCAGTGGCAGCATCGCCTCGCGGCAGGCGTCGGCCTGGCCGAGCAGGCGCCGGGTGCGTCCCATGTCGGTCGCGGCCTGCAGGCGAAGGCCCGCCGGCGGGTCGTCGATGCCGGTGATGATGCTGGCCTGGCGTTGCTGCAGCTCCAGCGCCTGCGCGTAGTCGCCCAGGCCCGCGCGCAGCCGCGCGACCACGCCCAGAAGTTCGGCCAGGGCCACCGGCTGCTGCGCCAGCTCCAGTTCGCCGCGGCGCACGCCTTCCTCCAGGAGCTGGCGGAAGTCCAGCGGCGCACCGCCCGGGGTGGCACCGGCGTTTTCGAACAGGCCGACCATGAAGCCCTGCAGCGCGCGCGCGCGGGCGGCCTGCTGCACCGCCTGCTGCGCCTGCCAGGCGACGATGGCCAGCGCCGACACCAGCACCAGCGCGATCGCGCCGCCGGTGGCCAGCGCCCAGCGGTGGCGCAGCATGTACTTGCGCGCGCGGTAGCCCAGGCCCTGCGGCCTCGCCCGCACCGGCTTGCCACCCAGATGGCGGCGCAGGTCCTGGGCCATGGCCTCGACCGAGGGGTAGCGCTGCTCGGGCGCCTTCGACAGCGCCTTGAGCACGATGTTGTCGAGGTCGCCCGCGATCAGCCGCGCATCGCGGCGTGCCTGCGCCGGCGTCTTCGCGCCGGTCTGGCCGCCGGCGGCGCGCTGCAGCGCCGCCGAAGGGCGGATGGGGTCGATGCTGAGGATCGCCTCTTCCCACTCGGCGTCGCTCTTGCGCTTGGGCTGGTAGGGCTTGCAGCCGGCCAGCATCTCGTACAGCACCACGCCCAGCGAATAGACGTCGGTCATGGTGGTGACCGGCTCGCCGCGGACCTGTTCCGGCGCGGCGTAGTGCAGGGTGAAGGCGCGCACGCCGGTGCGCGTGGCTTCGGCACCGACGTCGGGCGTGTCGAGCAGCTTGGCGATGCCGAAATCGAGCAGGCGCACCTCGTCCAGCGAAGTGACCAGGATGTTGGAGGGCTTCAGATCGCGGTGCACGATCAGGTTGGCATGGGCGTGGCTGACCGCCTCGCAGACCTGCAGGAACAGGCGCAGGCGCGCTTCCACCGAGGGTTCGCGCATCCGGCACCAGTCGGTGATCGGTTCGCCGTCGACGTAGTCCAGGGCCAGGTAGGGCTGCTGGTCGCTGCTGATGCCGGCGTCGAGCAGGCGCGCGATGTGGGCGTGCTCCAGCCGCGCGAGGATCTGCCGCTCGCGGGTGAAGTGCAGGCGCAGGTTGGGGTCGGCCAGGCCCGGGCGCAGCAGTTTCAGCGCCACCCGGCGCTCATACAGGCCGTCGGCGCGGCTGGCCAGCCAGACCTGGCCCATGCCGCCTTCGCCGAGCATGCGTTCCAGCCGGTAGGGACCGATGATCGCGTTGGCGCGCGCCAGCGGCAGCGGCGAGACCATGGGTTCGGACAGGAAGTCCTCCTCGTCCTCCTCCAGCTTCAGCAGGGCCTCCAGTTCGTCGGCCAGGTCGGCGTCATCCTCGCGCAGCGAGGCCAGCCCCTGCGCGCGCGCGGCCGGCTCCAGCTCGAGGAGGGCGTCGAGCAGTGGCGACAGGCGCTGCCAGCGATCGGGATCCATCGGCCGCGCGCCCGCCGGCGCCCCCTCAGTCCGACTTCAGGGAGGCCAGGAGGTACAGCCTCGCCTTCTGCCAGTCGCGGCGGATGCTGCGCTCCGAGCGCTTGAGCAGTTCGGCGATCTCGAGCTCGGAGAGGCCGCCGAAGTAGCGCAGCTCCACCACCTGGGCCAGCCGCGGGTCGACCGCGGCCAGGCGGGTCAGGGCGACGTCGAGCGCGAGCATGTCTTCGTCCAGGCGCAGGCCACCCTCGATGTCCTCGGGCAGGTCGGTGACCCGGTGCAGGTCGCCGCCGCGCTTCTGCGCCATGCGCTGGCGGGCGTAGTCGACCACCACGCTGCGCATGGCCGAGGCGGCGTAGGCGAAGAAGTGGGCGCGGTCGTCGAACTGGGCTTCGCGGCGGCCGATCAGCTTGAGGTAGGCCTCGTGCACCAGGGCGGTGGCGTCGAGCGTCTGCCCGTACTGTCCGGCCAACTGGCGCCGGGCCATGCCGTGCAGCTCCTGGTAGAGCGTGGCCAGCACGCTGTCGAGCGCGCCGCGGTCTCCGCCGCGGGCGGCATCCAGCAACAGGGTGATCTCGGCGGTATCGACCATGAGCGCTCCCCGCTCCCCTCGAGGCACGATCATAGCGCCTGCGCTCAGCGCTGGCAGGTTCCGCACCAGACGGTGGCGCGTTGGGCGACCAGGGCCTGGCGCAGCGGGCGGCCGCAGCGCGGGCAGGGCTCGCCGCCGCGGCCGTAGGCCGACAGCTCCTGCTCGAAATAGCCCGGGGCGCCGTCGGGGGAGATGAAGTCGCGCAGCGTGGTGCCACCGCGGGCGATCGCGTGCGACAGCACCGCCCGGATCTCGTCGGCGATGCGCGCGTAGCGTCCGCGCGAGACCTGGCCGGCGGGCCGCAGCGGCGACACCCCGGCGGCAAACAGCGCTTCGGCGACGTAGATGTTGCCCACACCCACCACCACCTGCTGGTCCATCAGGAAGGCCTTCACCGGCGCCTTCCGGCCGCGGCTGCGGGTGAACAGGTAGTCGCCGTCGAAGTCGTCGCCCAGCGGCTCCGGGCCGAGGCGGGCGAGCAGCGGGTGGGTCTCGCCCGGCGGCTGCCACAGCAGGCAGCCGAAGCGCCGCGGGTCGGCGAATCGCAGCACACGGCCGGCGCCGGAACGGCCGGCGAGCGCGATGTCGACGTGGTCGTGCGGCTTCACGGGCGTGCCCGCGGGCAGCACGCGCAGGCTGCCGGACATGCCCAGGTGCAACAGCGCGCTGCCGGCGGCGGTGTCGAGCAGCAGGTACTTGGCGCGGCGGCGCACGGCGTCGATGCGCTGCCCGGGCAGGTGTTCGCCGACTTCGGGCGGGATCGGCCAGCGCAGGTCGGGGCGGCGCAGCAGCACGTGGGCCACGCGCGCGCCTTCCAGGTGCGGGGCCAGGCCGCGGCGGGTGGTCTCGACTTCGGGCAGTTCGGGCATGGCCTGCAGCGTGGGGGCGCGTCCGGGCGCTGGCAAGCGGCGTCGCGGGGCCGTCATCGTGAACGAAGGCGCGCGGATTGCCGTGGCGGGGTGGCAATCGACGCGGGCGCATTCCATGATGGCGGACGAATTCCCGCACAACTGTCTACGCCATGCCCGCTTCCCTGCTCGACGTCATCGCCGGCGGCCTCGTCCAGTCCGGCATCTGGGGCCTGTTGGCCTACCTGCTGGTGGTCACGCAGCTGACCATCTTCACGGTCACGCTGTACCTGCACCGCAGCCAGACCCACCGCGGCGTCGATTTCCATCCGGCGCTGGCGCACTTCTTCCGCTTCTGGTGCTGGCTCACCACGTCGATGATCGTGAAGGAGTGGGTGGCGATCCATCGCAAGCACCACGCGCGCTGCGAGACCGAAGAGGATCCGCACAGCCCGATGCACAAGGGCATCCGCGAAGTGTTCTGGAAGGGCGCCGAGCTCTACCGCGAGGCGCGCACGCACCGAGCCGACATGGAGCAGTACGGCCGCGGCACGCCCGACGACTGGATCGAGCGCCATCTGTACACGCCGCACGCCAACCTGGGACCGGTGCTGATGCTGGCCATCAACGCCACCCTGTTCGGCGCGGCCGGCATCGCGATCTGGGCGATCCAGATGCTGTGGATCCCGTTCTGGGCCGCGGGCGTGGTCAACGGCCTCGGCCACTGGTGGGGCTACCGCAACTTCGAGACCACCGACACCGCCACCAACCTCAGTCCCTGGGGCGTGTGGATCGGCGGCGAGGAACTGCACAACAACCACCACGCCTTCCCGAGCTCGGCCAAGTTCGCGCTGCGCCGCTGGGAGTTCGACATCGGCTGGGCCGCGATCAAGGGCCTGCAGGCGCTGCGCCTGGCCAAGGTGCTGCGCGTCGCGCCTTCGCTGGACGTGCGCCCGAACATCAACGTGCCCGACGGCGACACGCTCAAGGCCCTGCTGGCGCTGCGCTTCCAGGCCATGACCGACTACCAGAAGCGCGTACTCAAGCCGGCGCTGCGCGAGGAAGCCGCCGCCGCCGGTGCGAAGCTGCGCGCGCTGCTGCCGCGCAAGCTGCGCCGCGGCCTGGTCGACGACGGCCGCTGGCTGAAGCCCGATGCCCGTGCGCAGCTGCAGGACTGGGTGGCCGCGCGTCCGCGCATCCGCACCCTGGTCGAATACCGCGCGCGACTGGCCGCGCTGCTCGAAGCGCGCAGCCACAACGCGTCCGAGTCGCTGGCCCAGCTGCAGGCCTGGTGCCGCGAGGCCGAGGCCAGCGGCATCCGCGCGCTGCAGGACTACGCCGCGCGGCTGAAGGGCTATTCGCTGCAGCCCGCGCGCGGCTGAGGCGGTGGCGATGCCGACCGTGGCACCCGGCATCGGCGTGGGCCCTGGCGTGATGCGGGCGATGTATGCGCTGCGTGCGCCGCGGATCCTGGCCCTCGCGGTCGCGTGCACCGTGGCCGCAGTGGTCGCGCCGGCCGCGGCCCAAGTGACCGCGACCTCCGAGTACCTCGAGCGCATGGACACCGATGGCGACGGCCGCGTGTCGCTGCCCGAGTACCTGGACTGGATGGGCTACGCCTTCCGCGAAATGGACCGCGACGGCGACGGCGTGCTGGCCGCGCACGAACTGCCCGGTGGCCGCGGCGGTCCGATCACGCTTGCGCAGCACCGCGAGCGGCTCGCGGCGCGCTTCGCGAAGCAGGATGCGAACGGCGACGGCGTCCTCGACGCCCGGGAGCTGGCCGCGCCGCCGCAGCGCTGAGGCAGCCGGTGGTGCGGCGCCCAACTGGTAGTATCGGTCGCATGCGGGGATGTGCGGGGCTTCGTCCATGAATCCGGCGACGATCGAAATCGTCGCCACCGTGCTGTTCGCCCTCGCGATCGTGCACACCTTCAGCACCAAGTATTTCCTGCGCCTGGCCCACCGCCAGCCGGCGCATGCCGGCAGTTGGCACCTGCTGGGCGAAGTGGAGGTGGTGTTCGGCTTCTGGGCCCTCGTGCTGGTGGTGGCGATCGCGCTGTTCGAAGGCGTGCCCGATGCCACCGCGTACGTGGATTCACGCAACTACACCGAGCCCATGTTCGTGTTCGCGATCATGGTGATCGCCGGCACGCGGCCGATCCTGTGGGCGGCCACGCACCTGGTGGACGGGCTCGCGCGGCTGCTGCCCTGGCGCAACGGCCTGGAATTCTGCTTCAGCGTGCTGGCGCTGGTGCCGCTGCTGGGCTCGTTCATCACCGAGCCGGCGGCGATGACGCTGGCGGCGATGATGCTGGCCCGCCGCGTCTATGCGGTGAACGTGTCCAACAAGGTCAAGTACGCGCTGCTGGGCACGCTCTTCGTCAACGTCTCGATCGGCGGCGTGCTGACCCCGTTCGCCGCGCCGCCGGTGCTGATGGTGGCCGGCAAGTGGAACTGGGACATCGCCTTCATGATGGCGAACTTCGGCTGGAAGGCCGCGATCGCGGTGGTGGTCAACGCCGCCCTGGTGGTGTTCGTGTTCCGCAAGGAGCTGGGCCGGTTGCCTTCGCCGGAGCAGGGCGCGAGTGCGCCGATGTCGATCCCTCTGGTGGTCGTGCACCTGCTCTTCCTGCTCGGGCTGGTGGTGTTCGCGCACCATCCGGCGGTGTTCATGGGCATCTTCCTGCTGTTCCTCGGCGTGGCCACCGCGTACAGCCGGTACCAGGACCGCCTGATCCTGCGCGAGGGCCTGCTGGTCGCCTTCTTCCTGGCCGGCCTGGTGGTGCTGGGCGGCAAGCAGCAGTGGTGGCTGGAGCCGCTGCTGATGAACATGAGCAGCGATGCGGTGTTCTTCGGCGCGGCCGCGCTGACCGCGCTCACCGACAACGCCGCGCTGACCTACCTGGGCTCCCTGGTCGAGGGCCTGAGCGACGAGTTCAAGTACATGCTGGTGGCCGGCGCGGTGTCCGGCGGCGGCCTGACCGTGATCGCCAACGCCCCCAACCCGGCCGGCATGTCGATCGTCCGGCGCTACTTCAACGACCAGTCGGTGCATCCGGGGGGGCTGCTGCTCGCGGCGTTGCCACCCACGCTGGTGGCGATCGTGGCGCTGCGCTGGCTGTAGCGCCTCCGGCTACGGCCGGAAGTCGCAGACCTTGCGGAGTACGCGGTCGTCCGCGGGCAGCTGCACCCAGTCCGCGTTCTCCAGGCGCCCGCCCTCGGCGAGCCCGACGTCGTCGAGCAGGTCGGCGCGGCGGTGCGCGTTGCAGTCGTACACCGCGCCGTACTGGCGGGTCGGTTCCCAGCGCCCGGCAAGGATCACGCGGGTCAGGACCTGCCCCGGCGCATCGGCATGGCGGCGGTCGAAGCGGTGGTCGACCGCGATCAGGCGGTTGGTGAGCGGCACCACGTAGGTCCAGGGCCGGTACCAGCTGCGCGTCTGGTTCGTGGACGCCACCTCGACGCCGTCAGGGAAGGTGGCCGTGGTGCGGTCGAGCCACGAGTACTCGAACCACACCGCCATCAGCAGCATCCCGGCACCCGCCGCCGCCGGCACGATCCACTGCGGGAGGCGCCTGCGCAGCGCGATGTTGATCGAGAGCGCGATGCCGGCCAGGCCGAAGCCGGCGGCGATGATGGCGATGAACTCCAGCAGCATGGATGCTCCCGATGCATTGGCAGGGCGGTGGGTGGGGATTGTAGTGCGGGGCCGGCGCGCGGCATTGCCCGCCCCCAAAAGGGCGGCCCGCCCCGTTGCCGGGAGCGGGCCGCCGTTGCAGCGCGTCAGGCCGGATCAGTGATGGCCGGTGGCCACGCCTGCGCCGCGCGGGACGCGGATGTCCTCGACCAGGTGCTGGATGTGCTCGGGCACCGGCTTGGTGAGCTTCATCGTGATGTAGGCGGCGATGAAGTTCAGGACCGCACCGACCGCACCGAAGGCCAGCGGCGAGATGCCGAACAGCCAGTTCTCCGGGGTGTCGGCCAGCATGTTGGTGCCGGCGATGAAGAACCAGCCCTTGTAGGTGAACAGGTACACGCTGGTGGAGATCAGGCCGACCAGCATGCCCACGACCGCGCCGGTGGAGTTCATCTTCGTGGAGAAGATGCCCATCATGATCGCCGGGAACAGCGAGCTGGCCGCCAGACCGAAGGCGAAGGCCACGGTCTGGGCCGCGAATCCGGGTGGATTCATGCCCAGCCAGGTCGCGACCACGATCGCGAATGCCATCGACACGCGTGCCGCCAGCAGCTCGCCCTTCTCCGTGATGTCGGGCTTGAACGTCTTCTTGATCAGGTCGTGGCTCACCGCCGACGAGATCGCCAGCAGCAGGCCCGCCGCCGTCGACAGTGCCGCCGCCAGGCCGCCGGCCGCGATCAGGGCGATCACCCAGCCGGGCAGGCCCGCGATCTCCGGGTTCGCCAGCACCAGGATGTCCTGGTTGAAGGTGACCATCTCGTTGCCCTGCCAGCCACGCTCGGCCGCCACCGCCGCGAACTCGGTGCTGCCCTCGTTGTAGGACTGGATCATGCCGTCGCCGTTCTTGTCCTCGAACTTCAGCAGGCCGGTCTGCTCCCAATTGTGCATCCAGTCCGGGCGAGCCTCATAGGTCAGCGACTCGGCGGCGCGGGTGCCCTCGGGGTAGATCGTGGTCAGGATGTTCAGGCGCGCCATCGCACCCACCGCCGGGGCGACGGTGTAGAGCAGGGCGATGAACACCAGCGCCCAGCCTGCCGATTTGCGCGCGTCGGACACCTTGGGCACGGTGAAGAAGCGGATGATCACGTGTGGCAGGCCGGCGGTGCCGACCATCAGCGACAGCGTGAACAGCGTCATGTTGAGGGTGGAATCGTGCAGCCCGGTGTAGTCGGCGAAGCCGAGGTCGACCAGGATCTGGTCCAGCCTGGCCAGCAGCGGCATGCCCGAATCGACGTGGGTCGAGAACAGGCCCAGCTGCGGGATCGGGTTGCCCGTCAGCTGCAGGGAGATGAACACCGCCGGGATGGTGTAGGCGATGATCAGCACGATGTACTGCGCCACCTGGGTGTAGGTGATGCCCTTCATGCCGCCCAGCACCGCGTACACGAACACCACAGCCGATGCGATCAGCAGGCCGGTGTTGGTGTCCACCTCCAGGAAGCGCGAGAACGCCACGCCGGCGCCGGTCATCTGGCCGATCACGTAGGTGATCGAGATCATCAGCAGCGCGGCCACCGCCACCAGGCGCGCGGTGCGGCTGTAGTAGCGGTCACCGATGAAGTCGGGCACGGTGAAGCGGCCGAACTTGCGCAGGTAGGGCGCCAGCAGCATCGCCAGCAGCACGTAGCCGCCGGTCCAGCCCATGAGATAGGCCGAATTGCCGTAGCCGACGAAGGCGATCAGGCCGGCCATCGAGATGAACGAGGCCGCCGACATCCAGTCCGCGGCGATCGCCATGCCGTTGGTGACCGGATGCACGCTGCGGCCCGCGGCGTAGAACTCCGACGTGGACGCCGCGCGTGCCCAGATCGCGATCGCGATGTAGAGCAGGAACGAGCCGCCGACGAAGATGAGATTGAGAGTGAACTGGTCCATGGTCGGTCCCTTAGTCTTCGTGCACGTCGTACTCGCGATCGAGCCGGTTCATGTACCAGGTGTAGTAGAAGATCAGCACGATGAAGGTCAGGATCGACCCCTGCTGGGCGAACCAGAAACCCAGGTCGGTGCCGCCGATGCGGATGCCCGCGAGCAGCGGGCGCAGGATGATGCCGAACCCGTACGAGACCAGCGCCCAGATCCCCATGCAGATGAAGATGATCCGGAGATTGGCCTTCCAGTAGTTGCTTGATGATTTCTCGGACATGTCTGTCTTTGCCCCCCTCAGGCAGGTCGATCAGAAGCTGTACTTGACAGTGGTCTGGATGCGCTTGAGGTCGCCCTTGCGGTCGTCCTCGAGCTCACGCTCGGCCCAGCCGATCTCCGCGCCGATGTCGAGCTTCGGGAACGGCGAATAGATCAGGTTGGCGTGGAAGGACTGCGCGCGCTCGGTGGCGGCGAAACTGCCCGGCCCCCAGCCCGCGAGCCCGCGGTCGTTGTCGAACTCGGCGACCGAATACATCAGGTTGCTGCGCAGCTTGTCGCTGAACGCATGCCGCCAGGCGACGAAGCCGCCGGCACCGTCCTGCGCGTGCAGGTTGCCGTTGGCGTCGACCACCGTGTCGGTGCCCAGGCCGAAGCCGAGGTAGCGGCCGATGCCGCTGCCGTAGTTCGCCATCCAGCGGATGTCGTCGTTGGCGCCGATGTTGAAGCGCCCCGACAGGCTGAACGCGGCACCGGTTTCGCTCTCGTCGCCGTACTTGAGCTGGCGCAGCAGGCCGGCGGCGCTGAAGTGGCCCCACTTGCCCGAGGTCACGTAGCGCGCGGTCACGTCGGGCATCGAGTCGCTGCCGCCGGCGTTGAAGCGGGCCGCGGTGGCGATGTCGCTGACGGTCGTGTGCGGGTTCTCCAGCGCGACCGAGAACGGGCCGTTGGTGTAGCGGATCTGCGCCTGGCGGACGAAGGTCGTGCCTTCGGTGACGCCGACGAAGTCCACGGCCTCGGGCAGCGCCGCCACGTCCTGGAAGTTGGACCAGGTCTGGCCGGCCAGCCAGTTGTTCCAGCTCACGTAGGCATGGCGAAGGGTGATGCCGTGGGTGTTGGTGGACACCTCGTTGCCCAGGTTCGAGGTGCCGCCGCCGAACATGTCTGCCTCGATGAAGGCACGGAACTTGTCGCCGCCCTCGGTGGTGTGGTCGGCCGCGAACCAGAAGCGCGAGAAGGCGGCGTGGAAGTCGGTGTAGGGATCGCTGTCGGGCTCCGCGCCGTTGGCGGTCACCGGGATCGTGCTGGGCACGTAGAACATGCGTCCCGCGGAGCCCTCGGCGATCGGGCCGTCGCTGGTGTCGGTGACCATCGCATCGAACTTGATGAAGCCGCCGTAGGTGAACACCGCATCCGGGTTGGCCAGGATCGGCTTGGACTGGACCGGCTTCGCCGCCGGCTGGGCGACCTGGACCTCGTCCAGGCGGGTCTGCGCCTGGGTGATGCTTTCCTGCTGCTGTTGCTGCGCCTGCAGCAGGGTCTGGATCTGCGCTTCGAGCTGGGCGACACGGGCCTCCAGCTCGGCTTCCTTCGCGGTCTGCGCGAAGGCCACGCCGGGTGCCGCAAGCGCGACCAGCACTGCGGTGGCCAGCAATTTCCGTGAATTGCGTCGTTTCGTCATCATTTCTCCCTCCCACAGGACGTCCACGCAGCGCGCGGTCCCCCGAGACTGACCGGGTGGCCGGGGCTCGCCTATTCGCCATTGGTCGAATACGCCGGCAGGCGGAGCGGCGGCGGACTACCGGCCCGGTCCCGCCGCGTGGGGCCGGTGCGGGGTCTGCAGCGCCAGCCAGCACAGGCCCACGGTGACCGCGTCGCCCAGCGCGCTGTGGCGGCCGAGCACGGGCACGCCGAGGCTGTCGGCGATGTGCTGGAAGTCGAGGTTGGGCGGCGCGTTGGGCTGGGCGCGGCGGGCACGCGCCGCGAAGGCGTCGGCCAGGTCCACGCGCGGATTGGGCAGCGCGAAGCCGGTCAGGCCGCGCACGTGCGGCGACAGCATCGCCAGGTCGAAGCCGAGGTGGTAGCCGAGCAGCCTGCGTCCCTGCAGCCAGTGCAGGAACTCGCGCACGGCGGTGGTGACTGAAACGCCCCCGGCGGCCTCTTCAGGCGTGATGCGGTGGTGGCGGATGGACTCGATGCCGAAGTCGCGGTCGGCGCGGATGCGCCGCTCGAAGCGCGCGGACGTGAGCACGCGCCCGTCGCGCACGGGCACCGCGGCGAGGCTGAGGATGTGGTCCTGCCTCGGGTCCAGGCCGGTGGTCTCCAGGTCCAGGCTGACCCACTCGCCGGGCGGCGCGGGCCGCAGCAGGCCGGCCCATTCGCCCTTGCCGGCCCGCCGTCCCAGCCACCAGCGTTGCAGCGCGTGCATCAGTCGCGCAGGTGGAAGCTTTGGCGGACGTGGGCGCGGAAGTCCTTGACCACGTGCAGCGCGTCGCGCATGAGTTCGCGGTCGAGGCGGCGCAGGCGCGAGGGGTCGATGTGGTTGTCGGCCTGGCGGCCCTCGGCGAGCGCGGCGAACTGTGCGTCCAGGCGCATGTGCTGGAACACGTTGAGCGCCTGCGGCAGGTCGCGCCCCAGCGCCGGCGACAGTTCGCCGCATTCCACCAGCGCGGCGCAGCGCTCGCGGCTGTTGGTGGCCGTGATCCCGTGGCGCAGCGCCAGGCAGCGCAGACCATGCACCACCGGGAAGATGCCGCCCTTCTTGATGTCGGTGCCGGCGCCCCCGCTCCTGACCCGTCCGAAGAAGGTCAGCGGGGTGGCGAATTCGAGCGTGGCCGCGGCCAGGTGGTGGAGCAGGATCTCGTCGTCGCCCAGCGCCATCAGCGCGTCCTTGACGGGCGCGAACAGCGCCGCATTGCCGGCCACCGGCCGCGCATCGAGCGCGATCGACAGGTCGAGCGCACCCTGCCCGCCGTGCACGCGCTTCCACTGCCCGATGCGATCGCGCCACTCCGACGCGGCCATCCGCCAGTGCGGGTTGTCGACCATCACGCGGCCCGGGCAGGGCGGATAGCCGACCTTGGCCAGCGCGGCGCTGAAGCGCTCCATCGCCGCCGCGAGCCCCGGCCAGTCGAGGCCGTCGGCGAGCACCAGCGCGTTGTCCTGGTCGGTCTTGAGCAGCTGCTCGCGGCGGCCTTCGCTGCCCATGACCAGCAGGCAGACGCGGTCGTGCAGCTCCGCCGGCACGACCAGCTCGAAGATGCGGCCCATGATGCGGCTGTTGAGCGCGCTGACCAGCTCCATCATGTAGGGGATGCGCGTGCCGTTGACGTTCAGGCTGCGCACCAGGCGGGTCATGCCGGAGGCGGCATCGGCGATCGCGTCGATGTCGCGGGCGCGGGCCAGGCCCAGGCTGATCAGGTGCGAATGGCTGGCGAAGTGGGCCAGCACTTCGGCCATGCCCAGGGTTCCCGCGATCCGGCTGCCTTCGGTGACCACCACGCGCTCGATCTCGCGCTCGGTCATGTCGATCAGGGCCTGGAACAGCACTTCGCCGGTGCCGATGCTGACCAGCGGGCGGCTGGCCAGCGGCCCGATCGGCGCGTCCAGCGGCAGGCGCTGCCGGGTCAGCGCCTCCAGCAGGTCGGTGCGGGTGACGATGCCCGGCGCATCGTGCGCCGGGTCGTAGACCAGCAGGCAGTCCACGTGGCGCTCGCGCAGGCGCGCGCTGGCCTCGGCGATGCTGGTGTCGGCGTCGACGCGCTCAGGCGGCGCAAGCCCGGCCTCGCCGACCCGGATCACCATCAGTTCGGCCGACTCGCTCCGCTCCGCGCCGCTGGACAGCCGGCCCTTGGTCGCCAGCCCTTCGTGGAAGTACGCCGCCACTGCGGGGTTGTCGGCCAGCAGCTGGCGGAAGACCTCAGCCGGGATCAGGTGGCTCAGGCAGTCGCCGTCGCTGCGGTAGCTCAGGCGCGCGCGGCCGGCCATCACCGCCCAGGCGCCGATGACGTCGCCCGGGCCGTAGTCGGCAAAGCGCTCCTCGCGCCCGCGGTCGTCCACCTGGAAGGCGTGCACCAGACCCTTGAGGATCACGAAGACGTGCGGCGAGGCCTTGCCGGCCTCGATCAGGGTGGTGCCGCCGGGATGGAAGCCGATGTCGACGCTGGCCTGCAGGCGCCGGCGCCCCGCATCGTCGAGCAGGTCGAACGGCGGCAGGCTGAGGTCCAGGCCGGGCACGGGGTCCATGGCCGCATTGTGCGTCGCCGCCGCCGGGTGGTGAATAGACCAAGGTCTAAACCGCGTCGCGCTGCAATGCGGCAAACTGGGGCGGCCACGTTCCAGAGGATGAAACGCCATGTCCGACCTGTATCCCGTGCCCGACGCCTTCGCCGCGCAGGCCAACGTCAAGAAGGCCGACTACGAGCGCGACTACGCCGAGTCCATCCGCGATCCGGACGCCTTCTGGGGCCGCATCGCCCAGCGCCTGGACTGGATGAAGCCGCCGACCCGCATCCGCGACGTCAGCTACGACCGCCAGAACTTCCACATCCGCTGGTTCGCCGACGGCGAGCTCAACGTCAGCGTGAACTGCCTCGACCGCCACCTGGCCGAACGCGGCGACAAGACCGCGCTGGTCTTCGAGCCCGACGCCCCCGACGGCGAGGCGAAGCACGTCAGCTATCGCGAGCTGCACGCCCGCGTCTGCCGCCTGGCCAACGCCCTGCGCAGCCTGGGCGTGGCCAAGGGCGACCGCGTCACCATCTACCTGCCGATGATCGTCGAGGCGGCGGTGGCCATGCTCGCCTGCGCGCGCATCGGCGCGGTACACACGGTGGTGTTCGGCGGCTTCTCGGCCAATTCGATCGCCGACCGCGTGCGCGACAGCGGCGCGAAGCTGGTGATCACCGCCGACGAAGGCCTGCGCGGCGGCAAGAAGGTGCCGCTGAAGGCCAACGTCGACGCCGCGCTGAAGCTGCCGGGCACCACCACCGTCGAAACGGTGCTGGTGGTGCGCCACACCGGCGGCGCGGTCGACATGCAGATGCCGCGCGACCGCTGGTACGACGCCGTGGTCGACGGCCAGCCCGACACCTGCGAGCCGGAGCGCATGAACGCGGAAGACCCGCTGTTCATCCTCTACACCTCCGGTTCCACCGGCAAGCCCAAGGGCGTGCTGCACACCACCGGCGGCTACCTGCTGTTCGCCGCCTACACCCACGAATGCGTCTTCGACCTCAAGGACGATGACGTCTACTGGTGCACCGCCGACGTCGGCTGGGTCACCGGCCACAGCTACATCGTCTACGGCCCGCTGGCCAACGGCGCCACCTCGCTGGTGTTCGAGGGCATTCCCAGCTACCCCGACGCCTCGCGCTTCTGGCAGGTCATCGACAAGCACCAGGTCACGATCTTCTACACCGCGCCCACCGCCATCCGCGCGCTGATGCGCGAGGGCGACGAGCCGGTGAAGAAGACCTCGCGCAAGTCGCTGCGCCTGCTGGGCAGCGTCGGCGAGCCGATCAACCCCGAGGCCTGGCGCTGGTACAACGACGTGGTCGGCGACGGCCGCTGCCCGATCGTCGACACCTGGTGGCAGACCGAGACCGGCGGCATCCTGATTTCGCCGCTGCCCGGCGCCATCGCCACCAAGCCCGGCTCGGCCACGCTGCCCTTCTTCGGCGTGCAGCCGGCCCTGGTCGATGCCGCCGGCAACATCCTCGAGGGCGAGGCCGAGGGCAACCTCGTCATCCTCGACTCCTGGCCGGGCCAGATGCGCACCGTCTATGGCGACGACCAGCGCTTCTTCGACACCTATTTCGCCGCCTACCCGGGCATGTACTTCACCGGCGACGGCTGCCGCCGCGACGCCGACGGCTACTACTGGATCACCGGCCGCGTCGACGACGTGATCAACGTCTCCGGCCACCGCATCGGCACCGCCGAGGTGGAAAGCGCCCTGGTGCTGCACCCGAAAGTGGCCGAGGCCGCGGTGGTCGGCTTCCCGCACGACGTCAAGGGCCAGGGCATCTACGCCTACGTGACCCTGGTGGCCGGCGAGGTCGAGAGCGACGAGCTGCTGAAGGAGCTGGTCACCCACGTGCGCAAGGAGATCGGCCCGATCGCCTCGCCCGACTTCCTGCAGTGGGCGCCGGCCCTGCCGAAGACGCGTTCGGGCAAGATCATGCGCCGCATCCTGCGCAAGATCGCCGAGAATGCGCCCGACCAGCTCGGCGACACCAGCACGCTGGCCGACCCGTCCGTGGTCGACGCGCTGCTGGGCAACCGACGAGGCGCCTGAAGCCACGTGCCCACCCTGCTGATCGCCGATGACCACCCGCTGTTCCGCGAAGCATTGCGGGGCGCGGTCGCGCGCGTGCTGCCGGGGGCCACCCTGCGCGAAGCGGACAACGTCGACCGGCTGTATGCCCTGGTCGAGTCCGAACCCGACGCCGACCTGCTGCTGCTCGACCTCAACATGCCCGGCGCCCAGGGCTTCAGCGCCCTGGTGCACCTGCGCGCGCAGCATCCCGAGCTGCCGGTGGTGGTGGTGTCCGCGCGCGAGGAACCGGCGGTGATGCGCCGCGCGCTCGACCACGGCGCGATGGGCTTCATCCCCAAGTCGGTGGACTCGGCCACCCTGGGCCAGGCGCTGACCCAGGTGCTGGAAGGCGACCGCTGGGCGCCGGCCGCGGCGCAGGGCGCGCCGGCGGCCGCGGCCGACGAGCACGATGCCGCCCAGCGCGTGGCCGACCTCACCCCGCAGCAGTTCCGCGTGCTGCAGATGCTGGGCGAAGGCCTGCTCAACAAGCAGATCGCCTGGGAACTGGGCGTGTCCGAGGCCACCATCAAGGCGCACATGACCGCGATCCTGCGCAAGCTGGGCGCCAGCAACCGCACCCAGGCCGTGTTGATCGCCGGAAAGCTGGCGCTGGAGCCGGGCGAGCTGGTGCCGCAGCCCGACGAGGGCGACTGATCACCGGCGAGGGCGCGCGGTCATGGACGCCCCGGCGGGGCGATCCCGCGATCAGGGGGTGTGCCCGGCCACGTGCGCACTGCGCTGCGCCGCCAGGAACGCCCGCAGCGACGCCGGCTTGATCGGCTTGGTCAGCACCCGGTAGCCGCGCGCCCGCGCATCGCGCTTGACCTGGTCGCTGCCGTCGGCGGTCACCAGGGCGCCGGGCACGCGCGGGCCCTGCTCGCGCAGGGCATCCAGGGTGTCCAGGCCGTCCAGGCGGTCGTGCAGGTGGTAGTCGACCAGCAGCACGTCCGGCGCCTCGGCCATCTTCTCCAGCGCCTCGTCGACGGTGGTCGCGCGCAGCACCTCGATCTTCCAGCGACCCAGCAGCAGCACCATGCCGGCGAGGATGTCGACGTCGTTGTCCACGCACAGCACGCGCATGCCCTCCAGCGAGTCCGGCAGGGCGGCCTCGGGCACCGGCGCACGCGGCAGCACGGCGCTTTCGGAGCGCTGCACGCGGATCGAGAACATGCTGCCGTGGCCGGCGCGCGAACGCACGTTGAGCGGGTGGCCGAGCACGTTGGAGATGCGCTGGCAGATTGAAAGCCCCAGGCCCAGGCCCTGGGCATCCCAGCTGCCGGGCTGGTCGATGCGGAAGAACTCTTCGAAGATCTGCGCCAGGTGGTATTCGGGGATGCCCGGGCCGGTGTCCCAGACCTGCAGCTCGACGTAGCCGCCGCGCCGGCGCGCGGCCAGCACGATGCGGCCCTCGCGGGTGTAGCGCAGGGCGTTGGCGAGGAAGTTCTGCAGCACGCGGCGCAGCAGGCGGCGGTCGCTGCGCACCGCCAGGCTGCGTGCGTGCACGCGCAGGTCGATACCGCGGGCGGCGGCCAGCGGCGCGTACTGCGCGGCGAGGTCGTCGAGCAGTTCGGCGGCGTCGAAGTCCGACAGCTGCGGCTCCAGCGCGCCCGCGTCCAGGCGCGAGACGTCGAGCAGGCCTTCCAGCAGCTCCTCGGCGGCGCGCAGCGAGGTGTCCACGCGCTCGGCCAGGTGCCGCTGTTCGGCGACGGTGTCGCTCTCGCGCAGGGCCGAGGCGAACAGGCGCGCGGCGTTGAGCGGCTGCAGCACGTCGTGGCTGACCGCGGCCAGGAAGCGGGTGCGCGAGGCCTGCGCGGCCTCGGCCTCGCGGGTGCGCCGGGCCACGCGCTGCTCCAGGGTCTCGTTGACCTCGCGCAGCTCGCGCTCCACGCGCTTGTACTCGGTGACGTCGCTGTAGCTGGTGACGTAGCCGCCGCCGGGCAGCGGCTGGCCGCGCATCTCCACCACCTGGCCGGTGCTGCGCACGCGCTCGAAGACGTGCGGCGAGCCGATGCGCATGTACTCGATGCGCTTGGCGACCTCGGCCTCGATGTCGGTGTTGCCGCCGCCGAGCTCGCCGCGCAGCGCGTTGTAGCGGATCAGGTCGGCCACCGGGCGGCCGACGTAGAGCATGCCCTCGGGATACTCGTACATCTCCGCGTAGCGCAGGTTCCAGGACACCAGGCGCATGTCGCGGTCGACCACGCTGACGCCCTGGTCGAGGTTGTCGAGCGTGGCCGACAGGATCGCGCGGTCGAAGCGCAGGTCCTGGCCGGCCTCGTCCAGCACCGCCACCACCTCGGCCACGTCCATGCCCGAGCCCTTGAGCGCGCTGGTCATCACCAGGCGCGCCGACGAGGCGCCGATGGCGGCGGCCAGCAGGCGCTCGGTGAACTGCGCCCAGCTGCGGTCGGTGGGCGCCGAGGGGTCGGGACTGCGCCCGCTGGCGGCGGCGTGGTCGGCGAAGGCGCGACGCGCGGTGGTTTCGCCGACGATGCGCCCGGCCAGCGCCATCAGGTCGCCCAACTGCGCGCTGCTGTGCGGCACGCCGCTGCCCGGCAGGAGCTGCGCCGAGGCATAGGGATCGAGGAAGGGCGCGCTGCGCAGGCGCTCCTCGAAGCTCGGCCGCCAGCGCGCGGACACCAGGAACAGCGCGCCGATGTTGGCCAGCAGCGACCAGAAGGTGCCGTGGGTCAGCGGATCCCAGCCGGTCAGGCCGAACAGCTGCTGCGGCCGCAGCCAGTCGATGCCGAAGGGGCCCTGGTACAGCCAGTCGTCGGCGAACCAGCCGGCCTCGGTCAGCGTCGGCAGCAGCAGGGTGTAGATCCACATCGCGAAGCCCAGCAGCAGGCCGGCCTCCACGCCGTGGCGGCTGGCGCCGCGCCAGTACAGGCCGCCGATCAGCGCCGGCGCGAACTGCGCCACCGCCGCGAACGACATCAGGCCGTAGGAGGCCAGGGTGGTGTCGCTGCCGCTGACCCGGTAGTAGCCGTAGGCCATCCCCGCGAAGCAGAAGATGGCGACGCGGCGGATCCACAGCACGGTGGAGGCGACGTTGCCGCCGTGGCGCTGCGCCCAGCCGCGGGCGAGCAGGGGCGGCATCACCAGGTCGTTGGAGACCATGGTCGCCAGCGCCACGCTGGACACGATCACCATGCCGGTGGCGGCGGAGAAGCCGCCGACGTAGGCGAACAGCGCCAGCAGCTTGCGGCCCTCGGCCATCGGCAGGCTCAGCACCAGGGTGTCGGCGGAGACGTCGGGGGTGCCGCCGTGCATCGCCAGGCCGGCGGCCGCGATCGGCACCACCGCCAGCGACACCAGCATCAGGTAGCCGCCGAACAGCCAGCGCGCGCGGCGGATGTCGGCGACGTCCATGCATTCCACCACCGCGACATGGAACTGCCGCGGCAGGCAGATGATGGCGGTGAAGGCGAGCAGGGTCTGGCCGATGAAGCCCACCGGCGGCGACTGCGTGAACAGGGTGGTGGTGGCTTCGCCCAGCGGCAGCTCGTGGTCGCTGAACCAGAACACCGCGAACACGCCCACGAACACCAGCGCCACCAGCTTGACCATCGACTCCAGCGCGATCGCGAGCATCATGCCGGGGCGATGTTCGGTGGCGTCGACCTGGCGGGTGCCGTAGAGGATGGCGAACACCGCCATCAGCACCGCCACGTACAGCGCCGGGTCACCGACGCTGGCCAGCAGCTCGTCGCCGCCGCCGAGCACATGCAAGCTCAACGTCACCGCTTTGTACTGCAACGCCAGGTAGGGCACGACCGCGATCAGCGCGATCAGGCTGACCAGCGCCGCCAGCCGCTGCGCGCGGCCGTAGCGGGCGGCGATGAAGTCCGAGATGGAGACCGTGCTCTGGCTCTGCGCGATCAGCGCCAGGCGCTCGAGGATGCGCCAGCCGAACAGCAGCATCAGCAGCGGGCCAAGGTAGATCGCGAAATAGCCGATGCCGCTGCGGCTGGCCGAGCCGACCGCGCCGTAGAAGGTCCACGACGAGCAGTACACTGCCAGCGACAGGCTGTAGACCAGCGGCCGCAGCCAGGTGCCGCCGGCGCGCATGTGCACGGGATTGCGGTCGCCCCACCAGGCCACGGCGAACAGAAGCGCCGCATAGCCCAGCGACACCAGCAGCAGGATCCAGCCCGGCAGCATCCGCCCGTCCTCCCTTTGCCGGGCCTCAGCCCTCCGTGGCCGGCGCCGCCAGCCGCTTCTGCACGTCCTCGCGCAGCTGCGACAGCTCGACTTCGGCCTGGCGGCGCGCCTGCATGCCGTCGCGGTGGATGGTGCGCACTTCCTCGACGGTCTGGATCAGCTGCTCGTGGACGTGGCGCAGGGTGGCGATGTCGATCACCGCGCGCTGGTTGGCCTTGGCCGTTTCCACCGAGGTCTGCCGCATCAGGTCGGCGTTCTTGCGCATGATCTCGTTGGTGGCGTCGTCGATGGCGTTGGACAGCTCGACCGCGTTCTTCTGCTCGTTGAGCGAGAGCTGGATCGCGAACTGGCGCTTCCACGACGGGATGGTGATGTTGCGCACCGCGTTGAACTTCTCGATCAGCTGGATCGCATTGGCCTGGATCAGGCGGATCATCGGCAGCGACTGGTCGGCGGCGTGCTGCATCACGCCCAGGTCGCCGACGCGCTTGTCGAGCAGGCGGATGGCGTTCTCGACCTCTGCGCGGCGGTCGCGCGAGGCCGGGTCTTCCAGGCCGGCGAGCGCCTGCTGCTCCGCGGCCAGCTCGGCCAGGCGGACCTTGCCGGCGGCGACGTGCAGCCCCAGGGCGTGGCGCTCCTCGCGCACGATGTCGTGCATGCGGTCGAACTCGCCCACGCGCTGGGCCTGGGTGCCCTGCTTCTGCGCCACGTCGCGCATCAGCTGCTCGATCTGCTGGTTGGTGCTGCTGAACTTGTGCACCAGGTCGTCCTTCGAGGCGCGCAGGCGGTCGATCAGGCCGCCGATCACCGGCACCTTGGAGCGACCGACGAAGCTCTCAAGATCCAGCGAGCGCGCGATGCGCACCACTTCGCCGAGCTTGTCGCCGGCCTCGTCGAGGTCGCGGTTGCGGACCTGGTCGAGCATCTGGCTGGAGAACGCGGCGGTCTTGCTGGCGGCCTCGCGGCCGAAGACGTGCAGGTTGCCGGGGGTGATGTCCTGCAGCGACCGGCCGATCTCGGCGATGGCGCCGGTGTCGTCGGCGGTCAGCCCGAGGCCCTTGAGCGTGGCGTCGTCGAGCACGTCGGCGGCGGGGACGAGGGCGCCGTGGTCCGTGGGGTCCTGGCTCATGCGGGTTCTCCGTGGATGGGTCGTCGGTCGGGATCAGTCGAGTTTAGCGGCCATCGCATCGACTTCGGATTCGATGGCCGCCCAGGCTTCGGCGGCGGCCCGGGCGCGGTGCTGCCCCGCGGCGCCGGCGTCCGCGAGCGCCTGCTGGCGCCAGGCCGGCAGCAGCACGTCGCGGATGCGGCGGTAGCGGGCGAGCAGTTCGAGGTCCTGGGCACGGAGCAGGGCCAGCTGGCGCGCGCCGAGTTCGCGCGTGGCCTGCACGGTGGCGAGCTGTTCCAGGCGGCGCTCCAGGCCCGCGCGCGGCGGAAGGATGCCCTGCCGCGCGGTGCCATCGGCGCTGGCGCCGGCCTCCGGATGGGCGTCCAGCCAGTCGCGCGCCCGCGCGATCACCGCGGCGAGCCCGGTCACGGCCGCGGCGGCCTCGTCCTGCAGGCCTTGCAGGACGGTGCCACGCGCCTCCAGCGCTTCGGCGCTGCGGTCGGCGGCGACGACCAGGGTGCCCATGCGCGCGCGCAGGCCCGCGGCCTCGGACTCGGCCTGCACGTCGTGGCCCATCAGGCGCCCGAACAGCCCCACGCCGCGGCGCGAGCTGCGCGGATCATCGGCCTGCAGCGCGCGGCGCAGTTCGTCCAGGCGCGCCACCAGCGCGGTGGCCGCGGCGTGGTCGAGCGCGGCGGCCATGCGTGCTTCCAGTCCTTCGTCCAGCGCGTCGTCGCCGTAGCGCAGCACGGCCAGGGCGTCGTCGAGGTCGACCGGCGGATCGGCGTGCGGCCCGGGCATGCTCAGACCTCGTCCGGCTTCTCGCCGTTGCGGATGCGAAGCTGGCGCAGCAGCTCCTCCAGCTCGATCTCCTGCGCGGTCAGCGTGCGTTTGCGTCGCGATGAGGGTGCGGTTCCGGTCGCGGGGGCCTCGCCCATCCTTGTGCGCAACAGGTCGAGGATCCGCACCAGCGCGGTATTGAGCTCGGCCTGGCGCTCCTGGCTGCCGGACAGATGTCGCAGCACCGGCTCGAAGGCGCCGCGCATCGCTTCGGGCAGGGCCTGCAGGAGGTGGGGAATCTCGGCGGGGACCGGCTTGTCCGCGCGCAGCGAGGACAGAAGCTGCTCCCACGGCACCTCGGCCTGCACCGGCGCCGATGCACGCACGTCCTGCAGCGACTGCAGGTTGGACGCGATGTCGGCCAGCTGCGCGACCACGCGTGCGCCGGTGTCGGCGTCCTCGCCGCCCATGGCCTTGTTGCGCAGGAAGTCGCGCTTGACCTGCGCCCAGCGCTCGGACTGCGCCTCCGTCATGGCGCCGCGCAGCTCGGCCAGCTTGAGCAGGTTCTCCTCGGCGCCGGTGGTCAGCAGCTGCGACTCGCCCATGTAGTGGTCGGCGATGAGCTGCTGCAGCTCGGCGGCGTTCATCACCGGCGAGACCTTCTCGGCCAGCTTGTTCATGTTGCGGTAGCTGCCCTGCAGCTTGAACGGCGGCTCGGTGCGGTAGCGGTCGGCCTGCGCGGCGCTGGCGATGTACTGCTGGTTGACGCGGTAGACCACGTCGCGCACCTGCATCAGCCGCTGCAGGGTGGCGACGATCTCGTTGACCTCGGCGCCGCTGTAGGCGTGCGAGAGGTTGTTGGTCGACACGTCACGGCCTTCGGCCTTCTCCACCAGCAGGTGCAGGTCGGCGAGGTCGCGGGTGGCCAGCGGCGCCAGCACCGGGCTGGAGGTCAGGCTGTTCTCGATGTAGCTGAGCTTGAACGCCTCCTCCATGCCGCCAAGCACGTCGCCCAGGTTGTAGATGTCGGCGCGGTTGGCGAGCATGTCCGGGATCCGGAACACCTCGCCGGACTCGGTGTAGGGGTTGCCGGCCATGACCACGCAGAACTTCTTGCCGCGCATGTCGTAGGTCTTCGTGCGGCCCTTCCACACGCCCTCGATGCGGCGGGTGCCGTCGCACAGCGAGATGAACTTCTGCAGGAACTCGGGATGGGTGTGCTGGATGTCGTCGACATACAGCATGGTGTTGTTGCCCATCTCCAGCGCGAGGTTGAGCTTCTCCAGCTCCTGGCGCGAAGTGGCGTCGGGCGCCTGCTCGGGGTCGAGCGACTTCACCTCGTGGCCCAGCGCCGGGCCGTTGATCTTCATGAAGACCAGGCCCAGGCGGTTGGCCACGTACTCCATCAGCGTGGTCTTGCCGTAGCCGGGCGGCGAGATCAGCATCAGCAGGCCCATCAGGTCGCTGCGCTTGTCCTCGCCCACCGTGCCCATCTGCTTGGCGAGGTTGTCGCCGATGATCGGCAGGTAGACCTGGTCGAGCAGCCTGTTGCGCACGAACGAACTCAGCGGCCGCGCCTTGAACTCGGACAGCCGCAGCGCGTCGCGCTCGCGCGCGGCGATGCGCTGGCGGATCGCCTGGTAGCCCTCGAAGCCGGGGATGAAGTGCCCGCGGTGCTGGCGGAAGCGCAGCAGGAAATCGTCGACCGACAGGGCCATGCGGCCCTCGCGGATGCGCGGGTGTTCGCCGAGCAGGCCCTCGACCCGCGCGATCAGGGTCGCGTCGACGATGCGGTGGCGCAGCGCGCGCCCGGTGAGCAGCAGGGCGATGGCCTCGGGCACGTAGCCGGCCAGCTCCGCCTGCGTGCCGTCGGCGCACATCGCCTGCAGCCACTGCGCGGCCAGCGCCCACTGCGCCGCGGGGCGGCCGGCGAGCCGTTCCAGCGAACGGTCGAAGGACTCCTCCATGCCGGCGCCCTGCAGCCGGGCGCGCAGGGCGTCGACCAGGTCGCGGGCGTAGTGGCTGAAGCCGAAGGTCGGGTCGCCGCCGCGCAGCTCCTCGACCAGGTAGTCGGCGGCGATGCCGGCGAGCGCGTCGTCGACCGGGAGCGCGGCCCCGGCGACGAAGGCCGACAGCCGCGTCGAGATCTCCGCGCGCAGTGCGTCCAGCGCCTCGCGCGAGGCGAACAGGCGCTGCACGGCGTCCGCGCCGACCGCGCGCTGCGACCAGGCCGCGACCTCGGCGTCGTCCTGCAGCTGCTGCCAGGCGACCAGCGCCAGCGCGCGCGCGGCCGGCGCGTGCACCAGGGCGCCGGCGCCGCGGTGCAGCGGCAGCAGCGCGCGCAGCAGCAGGGCGGCGTCGTGGTCGTGGATGCCCTTCTCGTAGCCCTCGCGGTAGCGCGGCGCGGCGAAGTCGCGGACGAGTCGTTCCAGCGCCTCCGGGTTCGCGGCGGCCTGTTCCAGCGCGTCCATGTCGAGGCCGTCACGGCCGTGCGCCGCGGCGTCCAGCACCAGGCCGGCCAGGTACTCGCCGCGATACAGCGCCGGCGATTCGGATTCCAGCGCGACCTGCCACCAGTCGCGCAGGGCCTCGAGCTCGGGGTCGTGCAGGGTTTCGTAGTAGTCGGTGCCGGTGAGGTGGATCGCCAGCGCATCGCCGCGCGGCAGGATGGTCAGGTCCAGCGGCTGGGTGTTGACGCTGAAGCGGTGCCGCGGGCCGAGGCGGATGACGCTGCCGCCGTCCTCGAACAGGTCGCTGCGGTCGCGCAGGCTGCGCACGGCCTGGTCGCGCACGCCTTTCAGGCGCGCCTCGACGTCGTCGGCCTTGACGCTGTCGCGCAGCTCGCGCAGGCGCCCGGCCAGTTCGCGCAGCTTGAGGATCAGCGGATCGCCGGCGAAGAAGGCGTTGAGCTCGTCGGCGCCGGTGAAGCGCTCGGTGCGCCGCGGCAGGCCGTCGAGGATGCGCGCCGCCGCGTCGGCCACCGCCTGCGCGCGGCGCTGGCGGTCGTCGAGCAGGGTCTGCTTGTGCGCCTCGAAGGTGTCCAGCAGCTCCTCGCGCTTGGCGAGGATGTCGCCCAGGAACTGCTCGTGTTCGCCGAACTGGCTCTCCAGCTCCTCCAGCTGCACCATCAGCCGCGACAGCTGTTCGTCGGCGCGCTCGGGGTCGGTGGCCAGGCCCAGGGCGCTGGCGATGGACTGGCCGAACAGGGTGAACTGGGCGCCGAACTGCGCCACCGCTTCGGCCGAGCCGAGCGTCCGCCGCTTCTGGTCGGCGCGCGCGCGGGCCTGGTTGAGGCGCGCGTAGATCGCCGAGATCGCCTCCACCACCGCGGTGCGCCGGGTGGCGTCGTCGACCTTCAGGCTGGCCATCAGCTCCGACAGCATGTCGAGCTCGGCCGACATCGCGCGCATGCCTTCCAGGGCCTCGCCCAGCGCGCGCGCGGTGCCCGCGTCCTGCGCGGCCTGGTCGAGTTCCTTCAGGCGCTGCTGGAACGGCTGCAGCGCCTTGTCGCCGCCGAGGAACTCGCCGGTGGCCACGCCGATGGCGTCGTGCGCTTCCTGCAGTTCGGCGCCCATGGCGTCGATGGCGTCGGTGTCGATGTAGCGGTAGTCGCGGATGGTCAGCAGCTGGCCGCGCTGGCTGGAGATCTCGCGCAGGGCGTCGACGTACTCGCCGATGGCCGTCCAGTTCTCCGGGCGCAGGCGGCCGAGCAGGGCCTTGTGCGCCGCGCTCGCCGTGGCCATCGCCGCGTCGGACTGGTGGCGGATGTCCTCGACCTTCTCGTACTCGTCGAGCACGGACTCGCCGGTGGCGCTGATCGCGTGCAGCAGCGCCGCGGCGCCGTCGCAGTGGGCGTCGTCGATCCAGTGGTGGGCGTCGAACATGCGCCGCGCGTCGTGGACCAGCAGCTGGTAGCGCTGCAGCGAGGCCCGCGGGTCGTCGATCGCGCGCGCCAGCTCCAGCAGGTCGGAGATGCCGCGCACCAGCGCCGCGTTGCCGATCCGGCCCATGAAGCTGGTGCCCGGCGGGCGCTGCGCCGCGAACTCCTCGCTGGTGAACGGGGTCTGCCAGACCTGCATCGGGTGGATGCGGGTGGGCGCGTCGCCCTCGGCGTTGAACAGCACCATGCGCCCGTCGGCCAGCAGCGCGTAGCCGTGGCCGAACACCGGGTTCTGCAGCGCACGGCGGATCGAGTTGTAGACGAACAGCGCCGAGCGCCCGGCCTCGCGGTCGTAGAAGACGTACATCACGTCCTCGCCGTTGGGCGAGCGGAGGCTGCGCTTGTACTGCATGCCGTCCATCTGCGCGTCGAAGGCCTTGTGCTCGCCGTTCTGCAGGTAGTAGCCGCCGGGGAAGACGATGCCGTGGTCTTCGGGCAGCTGCACGCAGGCCTGGACGATGGCGTCGTTGCGCAGCACGGTGCCGGTGAGCGTGTTGTAGACCAGGCCGCGCCACTCGGTCTCGCGGTAGGGCAGGATCTTCAGCAGCACCAGCGAGCCCACGCGGGCGAAATCGATCGTGGCGTCGTCGAGCGACTGCGTCGCGTCCTCCACCGGCTCGCTGTACACGCCCTGGCCGGTGTCGGTGTTGTTCTCGACCTTGACCGTGAGGTCGCCGCCGGTGGTTTCGACGAAGACGGTGTCGAGGATGTTGAGGTGCGGGTGGCGGCCGGTTTCCTCGAGGTCGCGGGTGGCGCGCGTCCACTCGAAGTCGAAGGGCGGCGGCAGGGCGATGTCGCGCTCGCCGCGGGAGTCGATCCAGGTGAGTTCGCCGCTGCTGGAGACCGCCCAGCGGAACACGCGCACGTCGCTGCTGCGCTCGCCGATCTGGAACGCGGCCAGCAGCCTGCCGTCGCGCACGATCAGCTGCAGCAGCCGGGCGTGCTTGTAATAGGCGTAAAGCTCGGTGAAGTCGTGGACGAAGCCGGGGTCGGCCAGGAAGCTGCCCTTGAAGTCGACCGGGGTGACGTCGTAGCCGTCCGGCCCTTCGACCAGGCGGTAGAGGCCGAAGACGTCCTCGATCCGGGTCTGCGTCTTCAGCCCGAGGTAGACGTTGTAGCCGAACAGCAGCAGGTCGCCGCCGACCTGGACGATGTCGCGGCCGACGCAGTTGTTCTCGGTGCGGATGCGGAAGCGCCCGACGACCTCCATCCGGCTGTCGCCGAACTCCTCGAGCCGGCGCGCGTTGAGCCCGTCGACGATGCCGCGCAGCTGTGCGCCCTGTTCGGCCAGGCGGCGGCGCAGGACTTCGTAGGCACCGCCCTGCGCGACCGCCCGGTCGACGCCGCTGTCGCCCGCGTCCGCGGCAGCCTGCCCGGGTGCGCTGGCCTGGTCGGGTTCGGTCATCGTCTGCGTCCTTCCTCTCCTTCGGCGATGCCCGCGCCACGGTGGGCGCGGGCGCGTGGGCTCAGCCCGCGTCGGCGGCCTTGCCGGCCAGCGCGCGGCCGCCGGCGGACACGCCCAGGTACTTCTGCAGCAGCTCCTGCACCACCGGACTCTTGTCGGTCAGGCCCTCGATCGACTTGCCCAGCGAGATCGCCTTGACCAGGCTGTCGAACATGCCGCCGTCGCCACCGACCATGTCGATGTCGGCGTTGCGCAGCGCGGTGGCGATGACCTCGGCGTTCTCCTTCGACACTTCCTTGCCGGCCTCGATCGAGGCCAGGGCCTGCTTGAGGCTGGTGTCGAGCGCCATGCGGTACTCCTCGTGGCTGCGCGCGTTGTCGGTCAGCGCGTCGATGGCCTGGAACTTCTTGGTCAGGCCCTCGGCCTCGGCGAACAGCTTCTCGGCCAGGATCGTGGCCTCGGCCTTGCCCTGCTTGAGGTTGGCGTCGGCCATCACGTCGACCACGCGCGCCTCGGCGGCGCCGACCTTCTCGATCGCGATCGCGCCGGCCTCCTTGACCTGGGCCTCGGCCAGGCCGGGCGCCGCCTTCTCGGCGCGCACGCCCTCGGCCAGCACCTTCTTGGCCTCGGCCTGCTTGCTGGCCGCTTCCAGCTCGGCCTGGGCCAGGGTGGTGATCTCGACCGCGCGGTGCTTGGCGGCGGTCTCGCTGGCCTCGGCCTCCTTGACCTGCTCCAGCAGCGCCTGCTGCGCGCGGGCCTCGGCGTCGAGGATCGCGATCTGCTTCAGGCGGTCGGCCTCGGACACCTCGCGCACCTCCTTGATGCGCTCCTCTTCCTGCGCCACCGTCTTGTCGATGGCGATGCGCTCGCGGGTGATGTTGGCCACGTCCATCTTGCCCTGCTCGACCACCTTGTCGCGCTCCACGCCCTGCAGCTGGACCTCGCGGTCGGTGGTGACCTGCTCGAGCTGCTTGGCGCGGGCGACGCGCTCGGCCTCGATGGCGACCGCGCGCTGGCGGTTCTGCTCGGCCACCTCGACCTCGCGCAGGCGGTTCTGGTCGCGGATGTCGATCAGCTGCTGGGCCTCGATGCGGGCGTTCTCGGCGAGCTGGCGCTGCTCTTCCTGCACCTTCGCGGTCTCGGCCTCCTCGCGCGCCTGGATGGTCTCGATCTCGCGCTTCTGGCGCGCCTCGGCCTCGGCCTGCTGGCGTTCCAGGGCCAGCGTCGCCTCGCGGGTCTCGACGTTCTTCTTGGTGATCGCCAGGTGCTCGTTCTGCGACAGCTCGTTGGTGATCACGTTCTGCGACGCGGTCAGCTCGGTGATCTTGCGGATGCCTTCGGCGTCGAGGATGTTGTGCGGGTCGAGCACCTGCTTGGGCGTCTGCTCCAGGTAGTCGATCGCGACGTCTTCCAGCACGTAGCCGTTGAGGTCGTTGCCGATGACCTTGATGATCTCGTCGCGGAACTCCTGGCGCTTCTCGAACAGGTCGGTGAACTCGAACTTCTTGCCCACCGTCTTCAGCGCCTCGGAGAACTTGGCGTTGAACAGCTCGTCCACGGCGTGCTTGTCCGAGGCGCGGTCGGCGCCCAGCGACTTGGCCACGCGCAGCACGTCGGCCGGGGTCTCGTTGACGCGCAGGTAGAAGGCCACGGCGATGTCGGCGCGCATGTTGTCGCGGCAGATCAGGCCCTCCTTGCCGCGGCGGTCGATCTGCAGGGTGATCAGGCTGATCTTCATCAGCTCGGCGCGGTACAGCACCGGGATGATCAGCGCACCGGTGAAGCGCACCTTCGGGGTCGAACTGAGGTCGTTGACGATCAGCGCGGTGCCCTGGTCGACCTTCTTGTAGAAGGCCTTGAACAGGCCGGCGATGCCGACCAGCAGCACCACCAGGATGCCGATGCCGATCAGGAACGGGGCGAACAGTGCGAATTCCATCGGTGCTTCTCCAGTCGTGTCTTGTTCGTTCGTGTCAGAGGTGTTCGTAGTCGCGCTCGGGCACGACGTTCCAGGTGTTGCTGTCCAGGGCGTGGGCGACCAGCACCACGCGGTCGCCGCGCTTCATGCCGGCCGCCGGGTCGCCGCGGACCTGGAGCACCAGGCCGGCGCCGCCGTCGTCGAGGTCGGCCATGCCGTGCGACTCGTCGATGTCCGGGGTACGGACCACGGCCACGCGCCCGAGCAGCGAAACCCCGGTCGGCGGGCGCAGCAGGAGCAGGCGGCGCCGCAGCGGCCGCAGCGCGGCGGCGGTGGCCAGGATCGCCGGCGGCAGCGCGAGCAGGGCGACGCCGGCACCCAGCAGCCAGCGCAGCGGCCCGGGCACGTGCGCCAGCACCAGCAGGTGGACGAAGTAGGTCGCGACCCAGGCGAAGAAGACCACCAGGGTCAGCACCAGCATCAGCGGCACGCCGTTGAGCCCCAGGCGGCCGAGGATGCCGGCGATGCCGTCGGGTTCGGCGTCGAGGTCCAGGTCCAGGCCGTCGATCTCGACCAGGCCGGTGGCCGCGAGCAGCCAGTACACCACGCACACGCCCAGCAGCACGCTGTAGACGAGCGTCGGGAAATCCAGCGATGTGGTGAGGAACGCTTCCATCCCGCCTCCTGATCGGCCGGCTCCGCCTGGCCTGGGCCTGCCCCCGGGGCTGGACATGATGCCAGTCCCGGTTGCCATCCGTTCAGTGACCAGACGCATCCCATGCCGCGGATGTGACGGGAGGCGTACGCGCGGTGGGGTCCGTGGCCTCTGTTCGCCCACGAAAAAGCCCGCCTTGCGGCGGGCTTTCGCGGAACATCGGTCGGGCAGGTCTTACTTGATCTTGCCTTCCTTGTAGACCACGTGCTTCCGGACGACGGGATCGTACTTCTTGATCTCCATCTTGCCGGGGGTGTTCTTCTTGTTCTTGTCGGTGGTGTAGAAGTGGCCGGTGTTGGCCGAGGAGATCAGACGGATCTTGTCGCGCTTGCTAGCCATGGTGTTCTCCTCAGACCTTTTCGCCGCGGGCGCGCAGCTCGGCGAGGACGACGTCGATGCCGTTCTTGTCGATGGTGCGCATGGCAGCCGTGGAAACGCGCAGCTTCACCCAGCGGTTCTCGCTGGCGACCCAGAACCGGCGCTCGTGCAGGTTCGGGAGGAAACGGCGGCGGGTCTTGTTGTTGGCGTGCGAGACGTTGTTGCCGGTCTGCACGCGCTTGCCGGTGACCTGGCAAACTCGGGACATAACGCACCTCGATGGTGATGGGGTGTTCCCCATGGCCTGGGGGACGGCGGCCCCGGCAAGGCCCTTTCGGGGCATGCCATGCGATGCGGGTCGGTGGTCACTGCCGCGAGGCGCCGGATCGCATTCCGGGGCCGCGAGGGTCGCCTTGTGGGCGGCCGGACGCAGGGAGCCGGGCATTATGCGGGTTCAGGGCCTGGCCGGCAAGGCCAGGCTTGGTCCGGTGCGGTCTGGTCTGGCCTTTGGCTTGGTCTTGCCTTGCGAGTGGGAGCGGCTATAGCCGCTCCCACTGTGGGTCCCAGCTGGTCAGCGCTGCCCCCGCAGCCGCTCCAGCACGCCGTCCAGCGCGTCCAGGTCGCTGTAATGGATCACCAGCTTCCCCTTGTTCCCACGGCCGTGGGCGATGCTGACCTTCGTCGCGAGGGCCTCGGACAGCTCGTTCTCCAGGGCCACGATGTCGGCCTGCGGGCGGGACTTGCCGCCGTTGCCCTTCTTCTTGGCCGTGGCCGGCAGCCGGCCGGCGGCGAACTGCTGGGCGCGGTGTTCGACCTCGCGCACCGACCAGCCGTGCTCGGCGGCATCCGATGCGAGCTTGCTGGCCAGTTCCGGCGACAGCGTCAGCAGGGCGCGGGCGTGGCCCATCTCCAGCCGCCGCGCTTCCACCAGGGCGCGGATCGCCGGCGGCAGCTCCAGCAGGCGCAGCAGGTTCGACACCGCCGCGCGCGAGCGGCCCACGGCCTCGGCGGCCGCGGCGTGGGTCAGGTCGAATTCGTCGATCAGGCGCTGCAGGGCCTGGGCCTCTTCCAGCGGGTTCAGGTCCTCGCGCTGGATGTTCTCGATCAGCGCCATGGCGACGACCGTGCGGTCGTCGACCTCGCGCACCACCACCGGCACTTCGGCCAGGCCGGCCTCGCGCGAGGCGCGCCAGCGGCGTTCGCCGGCGATGATCTCGAAGGTGCGGTCGGGCAGCTGGCGGACCACGATCGGCTGGATCACGCCCTGGGCGCGGATCGACTCCGACAGCTCGGTCAGTTTGGCCGGGTCCATGTGCCGGCGCGGCTGGTACTTGCCCGGCGCCAGCGCGTCCACGGGCAGGGTGCGCAGGGCGTCGCCGGGGCGCGCTTCCAGCGCCGGGGCCTCCTCGGCGGCCTTGGGGCCGAGCAGGGCTTCCAGTCCGCGGCCCAGGCCGCGCTTCTTGGCCGCGGCCTTCGCCGGCGGTGCCTTCTTGGCAGCGGTCATGCCGCTTTCTCCTTCTGTTCGCGTTCGCGCTGGCGGCGCATCAGCTCCCCGGCCAGGCCGAGGTAGGCGATCGCGCCGCGCGAGGCCTTGTCGTAGCCGACGATGCTCTGGCCGTGGCTGGGCGCTTCGGCCAGGCGCACGTTGCGCGGCACGATGGTGCGGAAGACCTTGTCGCCGAAATGCTCGACCAGTTCGGCCGAGACCGCGTTGGCCAGGTTGTTGCGCACGTCGAACATGGTGCGCAGCACGCCCTCGATCTCCAGCGCCGGGTTGAGCTTCTGCTTCAGCGCCTCGATCGTCTGCAGCAGGGACGTCAGGCCCTCCAGCGCGTAGTACTCGCACTGCATCGGCACCAGCACGCTGTCGGCGGCGGTGAGCGCGTTGAGCGTGAGCAGCGACAGCGCCGGCGGGCAGTCGATGATGATGTAGTCGTAGCGCTCGCGCAGGGTGTCGAGCGCGCGCTTGAGGCGCTGCTCGCGGCCGTCCTCGTCCATCAGCTCGATCTCGGCCGCGGTGAGGTCGGTGTTGCCGGGCATCAGGTCGAAGCCTTCCGGCGTGGGCACCACCGCGTCGGCGGCGTGCATTTCCTCGAGCAGCACGTCGCAGGTCGATGCCGTGAGTTCGCGCTTGTCCACGCCGCTGCCCATGGTGGCGTTGCCCTGCGCGTCGAGGTCGACCAGCAGCACGCGCCTGGGCGTCTGCGCCAGCGCCGAGGCGAGGTTCACCGCCGTCGTCGTTTTTCCGACGCCGCCTTTCTGGTTGGCGATGGCGATGATGCGGGCCATGGGCTCGGCTGCCTCTGATGCGGGGATGTCGCGGATGTCCCGGCCCTGGAGAGCAGGCCGGATCGGTGATTATGCCCCGCCGGGCGCCGCGCGGCCCACCGTCACCAGATGACGCTCGGCGTCGAGCCCCGGCACGGCCAGCGGATGCACCGCTTCGACCTGCCAGCCGGCGGGCAGCGCCGCGATCTCGGCATCGGGCCGCGCGCCCTTCATCGCCAGCAGCCGGCCGCCGGGGGCCAGCAGGTGGCCGCCGACGGCCAGGATGTCGCCCAGGGTGGCCATGGCGCGGGCGGTAATCGCTTCGAAGGCGCCGGGCTGGTCCACCGCCTCGGCGCGCGATTCCAGCACGCGCGCATTGCCCAGGCCCAGGCTGCGCACGGCCTCGCGCAGGAAGCGCGCCTTCTTGCCGTTGGATTCCACCAGCGTGACCTGCAGCGCGGGCAGGGTGATCGCCAGCGGGATGCCCGGCAGGCCGGCGCCGGTGCCGAGGTCGGCCAGCGTGGCGATGCCGCGCACGTGGGCGTGCATCGACAGCGAATCGAGCAGATGCAGGGTGACCATTTCGCCCGGGTCGCGGATCGCGGTCAGGTTGTAGGTGCGGTTCCAGCGCGCGAGCAGGTCGAGGTAGGCGCGCAGCGGCGCGGCCGGCGCCGGGTCCAGGCCCAGCGTGGCAAGGCCGGCGTCGAGCGCGGCGTGCGGATCGGTATGCATCCCGACATTCTGCAGGGGCGGCCGTGGCCGCGGTAGCCGCGGCGGTGGGGCGGGCCGCCGGAACCCGCGGTCAAGGCTGTTCCGGCACGGCCGCGGCCCATCGCGCGCGCCAGGCGACCGTGGCCAGGTAGTCGGGCGCCGGCCGGAAGGTTCGCAGCGACCAGTCGGCGGGCGCGCCCAGGGCGGGATCGCAGTCGACCAGATGCCAGTCCTCGCCCTCCAGCGCGAAGGCCAGGCGGTGCAGGCCGAAGGAAATGCCCTGGCCATGCGCCTTCAGCACCGCTTCCTTGGCGCACCACAGGCGCACGAAGGCCGCCTCGCGCAGGGCGTCGGGCATGGCTGCCAGGGCCCTGGCCTCGGTCGGCGCGAAAAAGCGGTTGGCCAGCACCTGGGCCTTGGGCCGCGGCCGCCTCAGCTCCAGGTCGATGCCCACGCGCAGATTCCGGGCCAGCGCCATCAGCAGGCCCTGGCCGCTGTGGCTCCAGCTGGCGTCCCAGTCCGCGAACGGCGGGCCGAGCAGGGGCCGGCCCTGCGCCGTGCGCTGGATCGGCAGGGCCTCCGCGGCCGTGCCCAGTTCGCCGGCCAGCCATTCGCGGGCCAGCGGTTCCGCCGGCCGGCCCGGGCCGTAGGGCCGCCAGGCGCAGCGGACGGGTCCGAGCTGGAGCTGGCCGGCGGCGAGGGCGGGCGGCATCGGCGGCGGGATCCTTTGGAGCGGGCGGCCTGCCAGCGTAAAGTACCGCTTCCGCCGGCGGGGATTCCGGTGGGAGTCACGGGGGGCGCACGCGCGTCTGGGAGAATCGAGCGCATGTCGGCAGTCATCACCATCCATGGGCGGCAGGACGCCACCGACGGCCCCGCGTCGCCGCTGGCCATCGGAGCCGGGGACAGGCCCATTGCCTTTGGCGACGTCCAGGGCGTCGCGCTGGCCGATTTCCTCGCCGAGGTCCGCGGCATTGCCGCACTGCTGCCCGACCGCCCCTTCGCGGTGAACCTGTGCGAGGACCGCTACCGCTTCCTGGTCGCCTTCGCCGCCGCCGCGGTGCGCGGCCAGGTCACCCTGCTGCCGCCCTCGCGCACGCGCGCGGCGATCGACGAGGTTCGCGCCCACCATCCCGACAGCTACTGCATGGGCGATGCCGACGCCTGCGGCTGCGAGGCGCTGTCGCCGCTGCCGCACTACCTGCGCCTGCCTGCGGTCCTGCCGCGTGCCGACGGCGGGATGTTGCAGGTGGCCGACGATGCCACCGTCGCCATCGGCTACACCTCGGGCAGCACCGGCGTGCCCAAGGCCAACCCCAAGACCTGGGGCAGCTTCGCCACCAGCACCGCGCAGAACATGGCCGCGCTGGTGGGGCTGCTGCCGGCGGACGGCACCGCCCACGTGGTGGCCACGGTGCCGCCGCAGCATATGTATGGCATGGAGATGTCGGTGCTGCTGCCGATGGTGGGTGGCGTGGCCGTGCACCAGGCCAAGCCGTTCTTCCCCGAGGACATCGCCGCCGCGCTGGCGGCCGCGCCGCTGCCGCCGCTGCTGGTGACCACGCCTGTGCACCTGCGCGCCCTGGTCGAGTCGGGCGTGTCGCTGCCGCCCCTGGCCGGCATCGTCGCCTCCACCGCGCCGCTGCCGCAGGCGCTGGCGGCCCAGGCCGAGGCCGCCTTCGGCTGCGAGGTGCGCGAACTGTTCGGCTCCACCGAAACCTGCATCCTCGCCCGCCGCCGCACCGCGGTCGACGAGGCCTGGACCCTGCTGCCGGGCGTCGAGCTGCAGCCCCAGCCCGACGGCACCCTGGTGCGTGCCGCCCATCTGGGCGGGCCGGTGGCCCTGGCCGACATCGTCGAACTGCTGCCCGGCGGATGCTTCCGCCTCCGCGGGCGCCAGACCGACATGCTGGAGATCGCCGGCAAGCGCGCCTCCCTGGGCGACCTCGCCCATCGCCTGCTGTCGATCCCGGGCGTGCGCGATGCGGCCCTGGTCCAGCTCGACCCCGACGCCGCAGGCGTCCGCCGGCTGGCCGCGGTGGTGGTGGCGCCAGGCCTGGACGAGGCCACGGTCCGGGACGTCCTGCGCCGCGCCATCGACCCGGTGTTCCTGCCCCGACCGCTGCGCCTGGTCGAGGCGCTGCCGCGCAACGAGACCGGCAAGCTGCCGCGCCGGGCGCTGCTGGAACTGCTCTCGGCAGTGTGACCATGGCCGCGGTTTGCCTACATGACCGTCACGGCCCGCCCCCCAGACTTGCGCTCGCGCCGTTCCGGCGATGGCAAGACTCATAGGGAGGAACCATGAACTTCATCATCTATCTGATCGTCGGCGGTATCGCTGGCTGGCTGGCCAGCATGATCATGCGTACCGATGGCCAGCAGGGCATCCTGCTGAACATCATCGTCGGCATCATCGGCGGCTTCCTGGGCGGCTGGTTGCTGCCCCTGCTCGGCCTTGGCCTGGGCGGTGGCTGGCTCGGCTTCCTGATCACGGCGCTGATCGGCGCGATCGTGCTGCTGGCGATCATCAACCTGTTCCGGCGCGGCAGCGTGCGCTGACGCACCCCCGCGATCGCAGTGATCGAAGGCCCGGCCATGCCGGGCCTTCTTCGTTCGGGCGCCGGGTCGCGTGGGCGTGACCGCCCGCGGCACGCTCCGTTCGCACCCGCATATCGACAGCCTTGCTGCGCCGCAGCATGATGCATCGCATGACCTCTTCTTCCTCCCTCCGCGCGGACGCCGCTTCCGCCGCGGCCGCGCCGCTGCTGGCGCCGCGCCAGGTTGCTCTGATCCTGTTCGCGCTGGCGATGGGCGGCTTCGCCATCGGCACCAGCGAGTTCGTGGCGATGGGCCTGATCAGCGAGATCGCCCGCAATCTCGACGTGACCGAGCCCCTGGTCGGCCATGCGATCAGCGCCTATGCGCTGGGCGTGGTGGTCGGCGCGCCGGTGCTGGCGATCCTTGGCGCGAAACGCCGCCGTCGCACGCTGTTGCTCGGGTTCATGGCGTTCTACGCGGTCGGCAACCTGCTCAGCGCGCTGGCGCCGGGCTATGCGACGCTGCTGCTGGCGCGCTTCGTCGCTGGCCTGCCGCACGGTGCCTACTTCGGCATCGCCGCGCTGGTGGCCGCGCACGTCAGCCCGCCGGAGAAGCGTGGCTGGGCCGTGGGGCGGGTGATGCTGGGACTGTCGGTGGCGCTGCTGGTCGGCAACCCGCTGGCGACCTGGATGGGGCAGGCCTTCAGCTGGCGCTACGCCTTCGCGCTGGTGTCGCTGATCGCGCTGGCGACGATGGCGATGACCGCGCGGGTGCTGCCGGCCGGCCTGGGTGCGCCGCGCACCGACGCGCTGCGCGAACTGCGCGACTTCAACCGCGCGCCGGTGTGGCTGGCGCTGGGCACCGGGGCCATCGGCTTCGCCGGCATGTTCAGCGTGTTCGCCTACCTGCCGCCGACCCTGGTCCACGTCACCGGCACGGGTGAGGGCTTCGTGCCGCTGGCGCTGGCCGCGTTCGGCGCCGGCAGCATCGCCGGCTCGCTGGCCGGCGGCTGGTTGTTCGACCGCTACGGCTTCGGCGCGGCGGCGCGGATGCTGCTGTGGTCGACGGCGGTGCTGCTGGCGTACCCGCTGGCGGCGCAGTCGCCGTGGACGGTGCTGCCGGCGATCACGCTGGTCGGCACCATGGGTGCCCTGGCCCCGGTGCTGCAGTCGCACCTGATGGACGTGGCCGGCGACGCGCAGACGCTGGCGGCCGCCTCCAACCACTCGGCCTTCAACACCGCCAACGCGCTCGGCCCGTGGCTGGGCGGCATGGCGATCACCGCCGGCTGGGGCTGGACCAGCACCGGATACGTGGGCGCGGCGACCGCGGTCGCCGGCTTGCTGGTGTACCTGCTGGCGCGGCGCGCAGCGGAGCCGGCGCGGCGGGCGGCGCGGTGCGGGCTCAGTCCGCCAGCGTGACCCAGGCAGGCGCGTGGTCGCTGGGCCGCTCCCAGGTGCGCGGCTCGCGGTCGATGCCCGAGGCGACGGCGGCGGGGCGCAGCGCCTCGGAGACCAGGGTCAGGTCGATGCGCAGGCCGAGGTCGCGGCGGAACGCGGCCTGGCGGTAGTCCCACCAGCTGAAGATCCCGGCCTCGTCGCTGTGCAGGCGGAAGGCGTCGTGCAGGCCGAGGTCGAGCAGGGCGGTGAGCGCGGCGCGTTCGGCGGTGGAGGTGAGGATGTGGCCTTCGTTCCAGACCGAGGGGTCGTGCACGTCGCGCGCGTCGGGGGCGATGTTGAAATCGCCCATCACCACCAGCTTCGGATGCCGCTGCAGCTCATCGGCCAGCCAGTCGCGCACCGCGGCCAGCCAGCGCAGCTTGTAGGCGTACTTGTCGGTGCCGATGTCCTGGCCGTTGACGACATAGAGGTTGACGATGCGCACGCCGTCGACGGTAGCGGCAAGCGCGCGCTTCTGCTCGTCCTCGAAGCCGGGGATGCCGTATTGCACCTCGCCGATCGCACGGTCGCGGGCGAGGATGGCGACGCCGTTGTAGGTCTTCTGGCCGAGGAAGACGCTGCGGTAGCCGAGCGCGGCGAGCGCGTCGTCGGGGAAGCGGGCGTCGTCGAGCTTGGTCTCCTGCAGGCCGACGATGTCGGGCGCGAAGGCGGCGAGCCACTGCTGCAGGTGCGGCAGGCGGACGTTGAGGGAGTTGACGTTCCAGCTGGCGATTTTCACGGGTCAAGAAATCTCTTTTCGTATCAGTTAGATAGCTGAAAATCGCCGCGGAAAACTTGGCCCAGCTACCCGTCTGGCTACCCAAATTTAGAGTACTGGGCCACGCCTTTGAGCATAGCAGTGAGCCTGAACGAAGAGAGAGCGGGCTTACCTCAAAAGTTGATAGAACTTGATTTCGAGGATGGCCTCCGGCATGATCTTCAGATGACAAAGACCCTTCGCATCGATGCAGTAACGGGGAAGATGCAGGAGAGGGGCTGGACTCAGGCCCACTTGGCTGAGCAAGTGGGCGTGAGCGCCCAGACCGTTACCAACTGGCTCAAGGGGCGGGATTTTCCCCGACCGAGCGCGTTGCTGAAGCTTGCAGTGACGTTGGGCCTCGGATTCGAGAAGCTGGTTGACTCCGGAGCATCCTCCGAGCCAATCATCGCCTTCCGCAAGAAGGCCGGAGCAAAGACCACTGACCATCACATCAGCAAAGCCCGTGGCATAGGGCAGTTGCTGAAGCCGCTGGTGCCCGTTCTTCCTGAGACAAGGCAACTTCGGACCCTGATTACTTCTCCGAGTTGTGAATACGGCCAGCTGCGCAAAGCGGTTGAGCAGACTCGGTCAGAGTTGGGCATCGGGCAGCATGCGGTTCTGTCCTACAACCACCTCATTGGCCAGTTCAAGAAGAACGCTGCCATCTTGGTCCCCGTGCTCTGGGGGAAGAAGGGCAATCATGAGAATGCCCTTCACATCCGCCTGCCGGAAGAGGATGTGACCTTCATCTTCCTCAACCTAGACGTCAGGTTGGAGGACTTTAAGTTCTGGATGGCTCACGAACTGGCGCATGTTTATACGCCGGAGCTTGCCGGAACGGAGGAAGGTGAAGACTTCGCGGATGCGTTCGCCGGCGCATTGCTGTTCCCGCATGAGTGCGCGGAGAGCGCCTATCGCGAAGCTTGCAGCCAGCCAAAGAGTGCGCTCATCGGCGTGCTAGCTGGGTACGCCGATCATCACCAAGTGTCTTTGTACACGGTGCATCAGCAAGTTAAGCGCTTTGCGAAGCAGGCCGGCCTTCCGCTCCTGCCAATGGAAGACAAGACCATCCATCAGGTTCGGAACAGCACCGCAGGCCCTACTGTCAGCGATGCGCTCTTTGACCCGGCACCTCCCGAGGCAAAGAACTACATTTCCATTGCCAGCTCGGTTTTCCAGTCGGACTTCTTTACTGCACTGGAAAGGTTGGTCAAGGAGCGCGAAGTCGGGGCCGGCTACATCCAGCAGATTCTGGATGCTCCCCTGAAGGACTCCGTGTCCCTCCATAGAGCGTTGGCTGGTTGACGCTCGTCCTGCTCGATACCAATGCCTACTTGCGTCTGGCCAAGCGGGTCAGGCCGATGCTGGGTGTGGCATTCGGAACGAAAGAGTACGTCCTCACCGTTCTGAAAGATGTGGAAGAAGAGGTCCATCGCAATCCGAACCTCCGGTTCAAGTTCCCGTGGTTTGATGAGCAGGTATTGGCCGATGAGCGGCTTGCCGCTCGGGTTCGGCTGACACAGGAGCAGAAGACCAGTATCGATGCCGCAGCAAGCGTGCTGCGGGCTTCTGTCTTGGCGGACCCAATGCGATTCATGGCCGGCGGAGGCTCACCTCCCAGTCCGGTGGACTGCCGTGTGCTGGCCCATGGTTTCGTGAGGGGATGCCTTGTCACCACCGATGACCTGAGCATGCACAAGCTGGCGGGTGAGTTCGACATCCGCGTCTGGCACGGCTACGAACTGTTGAAAGCGTTGCTCAATGCAAAGGCCGTTGATTCGGTGTTGGTCAAGGAAATTTTCGACGCCTTGGAGGCCAATGGCGACCTCCCTGCGAGTTGGCGGGCAGCGCGATACACCAAGTTCCCCAAGATTTTTAGCACCGCCAAGAAGTAGGAACTGGTCTATCCGCACGGCGGCTCGATGCAGCACGACATCGAACCAGATTGGGATGGGCTGTCCGGCGGTGCAGCGAGATTTGTCACCTGTGCCTTCAAGTCATCAGTGTCCAACACCGCGATGACGCCGGGCACCTCGAATAAGTGGCCTCACGCTCCCGGTTGGGGTGACTCTGGCGGTTTCGTGCCGGGGCGATAGGTCGAGTCGAACACCATGTCAGCCAGCCAGCGTTTGAAGTTCGGGTTGTCGCTGAACTGCTTGAACAGTTCGGTATGGTCGTCCAGCAACTCCAGCACAACGCGGTTGAGCGCCTTGTCGTGCTCCAGCCGCGCGTTCTGCTTGCCGGAGTTGGCCTGTGCGTTCTGATACGCCTTGTCCCGCGCCACGCGCGTGGGGATTTCCTCGGCAATGACCTTCTTGATCTTGTCAGCGTCGTGCCATTCGATGTTGCCGAACAGGTCGTTGAACTGCCTGATGACGTTCGAGAGCCTGTCCAAGTCCGGTTCACCGCCCCCTCCGCCGCCGCCGGGAGGAGGAGGCTCGACGACAGCATCCGCGTCGTCCAGCGCCATCTTCATGGATGCGAGCGCCTGCGCCCGATAGCTGTCCATGTCGATAGCCTCCAGCACGCCCTTGGAGAGGTCTTCTTCCTTCGGGGCTGGCAGCTTCGGAATCAGGAAGTTCAGGAAGATCGACAGCTTCTCCCACCCCGGATGCCCGTAAGGCAGGATCGCCGAGAGGAAGGCGTAGCTGCGCACGAACGCCTTCGCCGTACCCTTGAACTTGACCTGATCGTCCTCGCCGAGCTTGCTGACGTACTCGGCCACGCAGATATCGAGAATGGGATCAAGCTTGTCCCGGTCGGCACCGGACAGATACAGCGCCACCAATTGGTCCACCTGCTGCGCGCTGTAAACCTGCTGCGCATCCAGCTCGCCCTTGAGGTCGTGCAGCTTGTTCGCGTCGGTTTCGCCGTCCTGAATCGTGGCGCGGTAATACTCCTGAAATGCCGCTTTTACGGCCTCGGCATTGTCGGCGAAGTCGAGCACGAAGGTGTCCTTCTTCTCCGGGTGTGCGCGATTGAGGCGCGACAGCGTCTGCACAGCCATAACGCCCGCCAGCGGCTTATCCACGTACATCGTATGCAGCAGCGGTTCGTCAAAGCCGGTGACGAACTTGTTGGCAACGATGAGGAAGCGATACGGGTCATTCTTCAGCTTGTCCGGAATGTCCTTGCTCGGAAAGCCGTTGAGGTCAGCCTCGGTCTTCTTCGACCCGCCGACCTCGAAGTCGCCCGAATACGCAACAATGGCCTTGTATGGGCTTTTGATCTCCGCGAGGTAGTCCGACACCTCACGGAAGTAGTCGATGGCTCGGGCGATGCCGTTGCAGACGACCATCGCCCGCGCCTTGCCGCCGACCTTCTTCGCGCCGATCACCTGCGCGGTGAAGTGATCGACCATGATCTCAGCCTTGCGGCGAATGGCCTTGTCGTGCGACTCGACGTACCGGCGAATTTTCTTCAGTGCCTTGAGCTTGTCTACCTGTGGATCATCCTCGATGGTCTTGGCGACATGGTAGAAGCTATCCACCGGCGTGTAGTTGGCGATCACATCGCGGATGAAACCCTCCTGTATCGCCTGCTTGGTGGTGTAGGTCAGTTCCTCCGGCGAGCGGAACTGCACCTTGTCACCCACCGCCACCCGTTCGCCGAACAATTCCAGCGTCTTTGCCTTCGGAGTCGCGGTGAAGGCGTAGTAGCTGACATTGGGCAGCAGCTTGCGTAACGCAATGCGCTTTTCGATCTCGGCATTCACCGCATCTTGCGTGGAATCTTCTTCGAAGTCTTCCTCGTCCGTCTTGCCGCCGAGGGCCTGATGCATCTTGGCCGTGGTCTTGCCGCCCTGACTGGAATGCGCCTCGTCGATGAGCAGCGCGAACTTGCGGTCGCCAAGGTCGCCCAGCTCGTCGAGGATGAAGGGGAACTTCTGCACCGTGGTGACGATGATCTTCTTGCCCCGGCGCAGGAAGTCGCGTAGCTCTTGAGCGTTGTCCGAATGGCCGAGGATCGAGGCCACATGGTCGTAGCCCTTGATGGTCTTGTGGATCTGAGTGTCGAGCGCGCGCCGGTCAGTTATGACGATGACCGAATCAAATAGCGCCTGCGTCTCGTCCGCCTCCGTCTTCAATTCTACCAACTGGTGCGCCAACCACGCGATGGAGTTGCTCTTTCCGCTGCCCGCCGAGTGCTGGATCAGATAACGCTTGCCAACCCCATCTTCACGGCTTCGACGCAACAGGGCGCGCACCGTGCGCAACTGGTGGAAGCGCGGGAATATCGGCTTACGCCGCTTCTTCTTCCTACCGTTTGAATCCTCCTCCTCTTCCTCCACCACCTGCGCGTAGTTCTCGATGATGTTGGCGAGCGAGTCCTTTATCAGCACCTGCTTCCACAGGTAATCGGTCTTCAGGCCATCCGGATTGGGCGGGTTTCCCGCGCCACTGTTCCAGCCCTGATTGAACGGCAGGAACCACGATGCCTTGCCCTTCAGTTCAGTGCAGAAGCGCACCTCGGCGTCATCGACCACCATGTGCGCAATGCAGCGACCCGACTGAAACAGCAACTCCTTCGGATCGCGCGTGGTCTGGTACTGGACGACGGCGTCCGTGACGGTCTGCTTGGTCAGCGAATTCTTCAGCTCGAAGGTCAGCACCGGCAGGCCGTTGATGAAGACCACCAAGTCAAGTTCGTTGCCCGAATCGTTGCTGTAGCGCACCTGCCGGGTGACGCTGAAGATGTTCTTGCCGAAGGCTTCGGCGGCAGCGGCGTTGCCCGGCGTTGGCAGCAGCTTGTAGAGATCGACCGACACCGGCCCATGGCTTACACCCTTGCGCAGCACGTCCACCACGCCACGCTTGGCGATCTCGCCTTGCAGCCGGTGCAGGAACTGCGTGCGCTGGATGCCGTCAGCGGCGAGATTCAGTGTTTCCACCACCTTGGGCTGCGTGGCTCGCAGGAACTCCAGCAGCTTGGCCACATCCAGCGCCACGTCGCGGTTGTAGTCGGAGGTGCGACCCAGCACGTAGCCGCCGGCCGCATAGATCGCCCGATCTTCGCCGGCTGCATCCTCCGGAACGGCCGGATGCTCGGTGATGCCCGCCAGATGGCGCACGATCAGCCGTTCCAGTTCCTTCTCGCTGGTGTCGGTCGGTTTCATGCGTCGCCTCTCTCATCGCGCATCATAAAAGCCCTTGACGCCGCACTTTCCGCTGAGATCAATCCTCCCCATCGGGGTTCTCCTCGTCGGCGCTGCCCACGTCATCCTCACTCAGCGCGGCTAGGTCGTCATCGCTGACCACGTCATCCGGGCCGGGCCGCCAGCCGCGCAGGTCCACCTGCCCGGTGACGGCATCGGCGATCAGGCGGTCGCGGTACTCGCGGATGAGCTTGATTTCGGCCACTGCCTGTTCGATGGCCGTGTCCAGCGGGGCGCTTTCAGACTGGATGTGCGCGACGATGGCCTGCTGTTCGGCCACGGTAGGCGGCATTGCAATGGGGAAACGCCCAAGCACGGATTCTGCGATGGCCGGGTATGCGATGCCGATGGAGTTGGCCGTCACCCGGTTCACGAAGGCGCTGCTCTGGATGACGTAGCCGAGGTATTCCGGCTCTACGCCGTTGCCGGGCGTGAGCACCGCGAAGCCCGTGGATGCAATCAGATCGTCGGCTTCCTCGTTCACATACCAGATGGCCTTCAAGTACGTCCGCACGGTGGAGATGATGGTGTCGCCGCGGCGCAGGACGCGGCGCGCGCGGGATGGCGCAGCTTCGAAGCGGATACGCTCCAATTCCTTCGCCAAACGGCCCGTTTTCACCGAGCCGATGTCCACATAACGGAACTCAAGATCCGGGGCGGTCTTCTCGCCGAGCGTGCTGGCGTTGAGGCGCACCCAACGCTTGAGCGGCTTCGCTTCCCAATGCCCCGGCACCTCGCCCAGCCACTCGATACCGGAAAGCTTGAGGTGCACGGACGTATCCAGACCGCGCGTGACGGCGTGGTCGATGATGCGCAGCTTCTGCTCGGTCAGCAGCGCGATTAGGTCGCGCTTGGCCTTGATGAAGCGGGCGATGTGCGCGTCTTGCGCGCGCAGATAGGCGACGATCTGGTCTTGCTCGGGGCGCGGGGGCAGCGGAATCTCCAACGCCGCAAAGCGATCCGAGTAGAGCCGCAAGAAGCCCGATGTGCCCGTGCCAAGCCCCTTCGATTCGGAGCGGAATAATCCGCGCATCGGCCACGAGCGGAACAGGTGGCCGAGGTACTCGGGGTTGTCGTCGCGTAGCAAGCGGAACACCGCGTAGTCCGGGCTGACCAAGCCGGGCTGACGATTGCGGAAGAACATCGCGTTGCCCGCCTGCATCCGGTTCAACACCAGTTCGTCTGGTTGCGCCTTCTTGTAGCCGATGAGATCTTCCGGTGCGATGCGCTTGACCGAAACATCGTTGTGCGGAACCAAGCCACGGTGCATACGCATGGACAGCAGCGTTTCGTCGCCCGTTTTTGTGCGGTCGTCGATCTCTCGCAGAAAGTTCTTGGCACGAAGCAACGACCAATGCTCCGGCACACGCGGAACCCAACGGGAACGAACCGGGCGATACGCTTCATACTTCGTCGTGCCTGACGGGGCCGCCGCCGGAGGAGCGGGGGTCTCGACGGTGGCGGCAATATCCGCACCGAACAGGGATCCTTGCTCCCGAGTCTCGGCTTCCTGCGGTAGGGGTGATTCCGAGGTCACTTCAATCGGACGCCCGAACAGCAGGAATTGTGGAATGTCAGGGGGCGCAACATCGAGGGCCGCATCGCGCCCTTGCTGCTTGACCTGTTCGCGCAGTTCCATCAGCAGCCGGCCCAAGACGTTCATGCCAACTAGGGTATCCCCGTCGTCTACGACCTTGGCTCCCCAGAAATCGTCCTTGCGCGACTCTTCGACGATAGGCCGCTCGCCGGTTCTTAACAGCAGCGCGCTGAAGGTGTTCCAGTTGTTGGCCAGCTTCATACGCAGACTCCAGCGCATGATTCGAACGCGCACCTGCTCCCAATCAGGACGCGAATCCTTGCGATAGGGCATGCTCCGCATCTTGGCCGTTATCGGGCTGATCTGACCGACGATCATCTTCTGCACATCGGGAAGATGCGGAAAGCGGCAGACCTGATACAGCGCCTCGGAAGTCAGTATCCGCACCCCACTTACATGGATTGGGTAACCCCCGGCCATGTTGGAGAGTCCCCCAAACGGCTCATCCGTCTTGAGGAAAACGACGCTCTCCTTCCGGCTGTAGGAACGGGTTTGATCTCTTCCACCCATCAGAGATCGTCTCCCGTCAGATCGGCGAACATCCTTCTCACCGCTGTCTGCGTATTCGTGGTGCGCGGGAACAGGGGATACCATGGCGCATCTACCCAGAACGCCAGCGGGGCGTTGTTGGGGCAGTTGCGGTAGGTGACGATAAGTGAGCCGAAGCCCAGCGTTTCCAGCGTCATGTGGCCCAGCGGTCGCTGCGTGGTGCCGAGGTTGGGGCAAATCTGCCGGATGTGGACACCGGCCTTCAGGAACTCCTGCTCCAACAGAATCTTGGCCGTGTCGTTGGAGAACAGACCCGCAGTGCCAGGGTTACCAGCGGCTCTGAGCGTCGGCTGGTACTGCATAGCAGCCACGTAGGCTTGCACCGCTGGATCGTTCGGGATCACCGTTGGACGCAGCACGTCCGACGACGCGCTGTAGGCTCGTCTGTCCTCCAGCACGATGGCGTGCCACCAAGTGATGTCGACGCTCTTTCCCGAAGCTCTGATGACTTCCTGAATCTTGGTGTTCGCGTAGTACTGCCCGCCACTGTGCTGGGCGATGCAGATCACATGCACCTTGGCCTGAGCGGGCGCGTGGTCACGAACCCATCCTTCCAAGTCGCGCCGCACTCGGTTACCGGTGAAAATGCCGTCATCCAGATAGATGAAGACATCGCCGCCGCGCCCGCAGCCGTCGATGCCGAATCCGAACTCGCCCGTCAGTTGCTCGGAGAACAGGGCCAGCATGTCGGTCTGGCTGTCGCCGCCGCCCTGAATGTCGAGGAAGTTAGCGTTGCACCAGAACTGCTGCACATTGTCGCCGGTGAGCTTCTGGGTACGGATCGCGCCACGCATGAACTGAGATACTTTCTCCTTCGAGAAGTAGATGTTCTTCAGGACGTGGTCGACCTCTTGCAGGATGGGCAACTGCACGGCTGCGTCGAACTGCTGTACCCAGCGCTCGACGTGGGCGGGAATGGGCTGCGGGAGCGAGCCGTCCCGGTAATCCTGAATCGTGTTGGCGATGGACGCCAGTAGGTCATCGCGCTGGCTCATGCGGGAGCGCCTCCCACGATCTTGTTCAGCAAGCCTTCGGTCTGCTGCTCCAGCTTCAGGATGTCGGCGCGAATTTCCTCCAGCGACCGTAGCGGCGCGGGCTTGTAGAAGTAGCGGGCAAACGAAATCTCGTAGCCGATCTGGGTCTTATCGCCATCCACCCACGCATCGCTGGCGTGCGGCAGCACCTCGCGCCGGAAGAATGCCTCGATGCCACCCGGTTCCTTCAGCGGCACTTGCTCGGTGTCGCGCAGGTCAGTGTCCGACTCATACCAGATCACTTCGCGGCTCTTGCCATCGCCCACGAGGTAGCGCCCGTCGATGACCGGCTCGAAGTCGTCGCTTGCCTTGAGCTTCTGCCGCTTGGCGACTACCGGTGGCGCGGTTTCGTCGCGCCAGCTCACGGCCTTGAAGATGGCCTTCTTGTCCGTAGCGCCGAGCTTCTGACCGCGTGCCTTCATCGCCATATCAAACCGCTCGCGGAAGACGTTGTGGTCCTCGAACACAGCGTCGCCCAAATCCTGATGCGCCAGCCACGCCAAGTCGATCAGCGCCTTGTCACGCTGCCACGTCGCGGCGTCCAGCAGCTTCTTGCGGCGCTTCTCCGGCACGGCCTTTCTCGCGGGAGCGCTGTCTTCACCGTCCTCGGCTTCGTCATCATCGTTGTCACCGTCGCCCTTGAGCCATGCTTCGATCTCGGGCTTCAACTTGACGAAGTCGGTGTAGAGTTTGTCGCCGTGCTGGGCGTAGATTTCCGCACGCAGTGCGTCGTCGCCGCTGGCGAAGCGCAGGGTTTCGATGGCGGCGGGCTTCAACTGGCTTTTCAGGCGCAGCGGGCGCTCGACGGTGATCTTCCAGTAGCCGAAGTCCTGCGTGTCGAACCATTTGGACTGCGACGTTTCCTGTGCCTCACCCAAGTAGAGGTCGAGGATGCGCTGAATGTCGGCCTCCGCCAGTTCGCAGTTCTTCTTGCCGAGGTTGCGGCGCAGCGGCTGGAACCACTGGCTGGCGTCGATCAACTGGACCTTACCTCGCCGTTGTTCCGCCTTGCGGTTGGCCAGCACCCAGATGTAGGTGGCGATGCCGGTGTTGTAAAAGATGTTGAGCGGCAGCGCGATGATGGCTTCGAGCCAGTCGTTCTCCAGCACCCAGCGGCGGATGTTGCTTTCGCCTTGCCCGGCATCACCGGTGAACAGCGCGGAGCCATTGTGGACGAGGGCGATGCGGCTGCCCACGCCATCGGCAGGCGCGTTGTGCTTCATCTTGGACAGTTTGTTCACGAGGAACATGAGCTGGCCGTCGCTGGAGCGCGTGATGAGCTTGAGTTCCGGGTTGTCGCCGTGGCTGACGATAAAGCGCGGATCGTTGAAGCCCTTCTTTCCGCCCATGCGCTCCAGATCGGTCTTCCAACTCTTGCCGTAGGGCGGATTGGAGATCATGAAATCGAACTCGCGCGAACGGAACTGGTCGGCGGACAGCGTGGATTTGTCCGCGCCGCCAACGATGTTCTCCGCCGAGCCGCCTTCGCCCTTGAGCAGCAGGTCGGCCTTGCAAATGGCGTAGGTTTCGTCGCTGATTTCTTGCCCGAACAGATGGATGGAGACTTCCTTGCCATGGTCGTCGGCCAGTTCCTGCAAGGTTTCCTCGGCCACGGTCAACATGCCGCCGGTGCCGCAGGAGCCGTCGTAGAGCAGGTAGGTGCCGGACTGGATGCGCTCGGCCACGGGCAGGAACAGCAGCTTGCCCATGAGCTTGACCACGTCGCGCGGCGTGAAGTGCTCGCCCGCTTCCTCGTTGTTCTCCTCGTTGAAGCGGCGTATTAGCTCTTCGAACACGGTGCCCATGCCGTGGTTGTCCAGCGGCGGCAGCTTGATTCGCCCGTCGGCGTCCTTGACCGGCAGAGGCGAGAGGTTGACCTCGGGGTCAAGGAAGTCCTCGATCAGGTAGCCAAGGACGTGGGCATCAACCAGCTTCTGGATCTGGTTGCGGAAACTGAACTTGGTGAGGATTTCCTGCACATTCGGCGAGAAGCCATTGAGGTAGGCGATGAAGTCCTCGCGCAGGCGCTGCCCGGCGGCGCTGGCCTTGAGCTTGGCCAGCGTGAACTCGGAGACGTTGTAGAAAGCTTGTCCCGCCGCCATGCGCAGTGCACCGTCCTGCTCGGCCACGTTGTGCGCGTCGAGGAACTTCTTGCGCTCCAGCACTTCCTGTTTGGTCGGCTCCAGCACGGCGTCCAGACGGCGCAGCACGGTGAACGGCAGGATCACGTCGCGGTACTTGCCGCGCACATACACATCGCGCAGGCGGTCGTCGGCGATGTTCCAGATGAAGTCGGCGACCCACTTGATCTGGCTCTGGTCTTGCTGCTTCGTCATGCCTCCCCCTTGGGCTTGCCGTCGCCTGTCGTTTCTCGCGCAATCCACTGCTCAAGATCGGCCTTGCGAAACCGCCAAGTGCCGCCGAGCTTGAACGCAGGAATCTTCTTGTCCGCCGCAAGCCGATAAACCGTGCGCTTGCCTGCCTTCAGGTAGGCGGCCACCTCGTCAATCGTGAGGATTTCGTCCGGCGGGTCACTCATCTGCTTTACCTCGTCGTCTTGCAGTGCGGCTGGTCTACTGGCGAATCATGGCATAGGACTTCGAGATCTGGCAGACTTGGGCAAACTTGGCAGCATCAGTGATGCCTGACCGGCTTGGATGGAGAGCTATGGCATCCGGCTACGAGGCGGCTTGAGAGGCGTTGCCGCTGTACCAAATCCTGTCCATCGCCAAGCTGGCCCGCATCGCGTGTACGTGACGGAGTCGAGCTAAAATCCGCTCGTCTGGCGGCATGGCGAGCCTTGTCATCCATACCCCTTGAACCGGCGGTGTCCATCGTCGCGCCGGTTGCCGGACACCCGGTCATCGTGAAAGCCAGAAAAATCGTACTCTGCTGCGCCTCTTTCGGGCGGTTGACGGTGGAGTCTTGGCTTCGGCTTATGCGTCCCCCCACGATGACCACTTTTTCACCCAGTTGATGGCGAACTCAACTGGCCTTCCTCATCTTGATGCCGTGGGGCGAGAAGTTCAGTCGGCTGGCGAGCTGCAGATAGCGACGGACATGGCGCAGGAACTCCGCTTCGCTCATGCCATCGGGTTCGGCGAGGGAGCCAAGCAACGGCCCTTTGTCGCCCAGCCTTTCTCGCAGTTCCCAAATCTGACGCATCGTGCGCTTCGCCGCGCTGTCACGCTGGCAGCCGTAAGTGACAGGCTCTGGCAGTCCCTTCCGGCTGCAGAAGTGCCACAAGCCCGGGTAGCGGTAGAGCTTGCGCGCGAGGCCCCCTGTCACAGGACATACGAAGCACCACCGCTGGCCGCCGCGAGGCATGGCGATGGGTGCAAGCTCCACGGACTGCTCGATCTTCATGCCATCGGCGCCCCGGTGCTCGATGGTGAGCAAACCGGCCGTAACCCCAACCTCGGCGCGCAGGATCGTCTCCGCGATGGCGCTGCCGCCGCGCAGGTGGCGAATCCCGACCACCCGCCTCGCCTCACCGCGCCTGTTCCACCCTGCCGGCTGCCGGGCAAGGCTGAGGCTGTCGATGCCGATGAAGGTTGCCCATTCCAGCGGTTTCCGGTTTCGAGCTTTGCCGGCCATACCTAAATCCACATTGGGGCCGCCTCTTACCGCTTGCCCTCATCGTCGTAGAGCCAGTACCCGGACTCCCGCTTTGCGACAAGTTCGGGCAGGTCATCCCTCTTGGCAATTTCATCCGCAAGGAACGCCCGCAGCCTTGTCTCTGCATCCAGCGTCAGGATGAACCTGCTTGCCAGAAATACTATTGCGTCCTCCTGATCTTCACCCTTGAAGGAGTACATCTCGCCACACCGTTCAACCCAGTCCAGCGGCCTGACGTGATTTTGCCAATCAATTTTCGTGCCCTTCGCGGTCTTCTTCTTGGTCATCATTTGGGTTCCTTGTGGTTGGGTTACGCGCCGGCTATGCGCTTCCAGTCGGCGCGGTCCAGCGAGGTCAGGGGCAAAGGCTCATCGGCACCAGAAGTTCAGATACTCACTCAAGGAGCATCTCCTTCGTTGTGGCCTACTTCGGCTTGCCGGCAGCAACTGCGTGCCCGGCGGAGGACATGAACGGTCGGGGGGCGCTGGTGTTGCGCGCTCCCTTCTTGCCGCGATAGCTCTCCCAGTCGAAGGCGACCAGTTCGCTGCCGTTGTCGCGGAGGCGGTCGATGACGCGCTCGCCGACATAGGGCGTGAGGTTCTTGATGGACAGGTTGGAGGCGACCAGCGTGGGCAGCTTCTCGCGGTAGCGACCGTCGATCACGTTGAAGATGGTCCGGAGCTCGACTTCGCTCCCCGACTGGACGCCGGCCTCGTCGAGGATGAGCAGGTCGGCGCCGGTCAGGTCAGCCAGCACCTGCGTTTCGTTCTCGCCTTCGCGACGGCCCCATGTGTCCGTGAATCGCCGCGTCATGTCGCTCGCGGTGGTCCAGCGGACGCTGGCGCCCATTTTCATCAGGGCCATCCCGATGGCTACGGCGAGGTGAGTCTTTCCGCAACCGGGCTTGCCGGTGAAGAGCAAGTTACGCCCCGAGTAGACGTGCTCGCCGAAGTTGGCCACGTAGTCTCGGGCAACGCTCAGCGCCTTCTGCTGGCCCGGATTGTCTGCGATGTAGCTGTCGAGACTTTCTTCGAGGAAGCCCCCGGGAATGCCGGAGGCACGGATTCGCTCATGCAACTTGTGACGCTCCATTTTGGCTTTGTGCTCCTCTTCGCGGCGAACGATCTCCGCGACGCACTCGGCACAGTGGCCAGTCCATTTCAGAAATTTCACCACGGTGTAGTCCCCGAACTCGTCCTTGCCGGGGCCGTAGCACTCCTTCTGGACCTCCTCGTACTCGCCGTGCTTGTTGCAAGTAGCGGTACGGGTCAAGGTGGTGGTGTTCAGCTCTTGGTGTTCCATTCGTCTGCGTCCTTCTGGTAGTCGATGTGGTCGAAGCCGGTGTGCGCGGAGGGTTTCGGGCGGCTACCGCGTGGGGAACTGGCCAGAGCCGGTCGCGCCAGCCAGCCGTTGATGAACTTCCCGATTCCCTGCCGAGTCTTCCGCTTGGTGGGATTCACGCGGCACCACTGCCTCATCTGCTTCAGTTCGGCGAGCACGTCTTTGCTCGGGTATGCCTCTTCCCATTCCCGGACTTCGGCGTTCGTGATGACGTGTTCACTGCCGTCCTTCAGGAGGATCGAGATTCCGGTTCCTGCCGCCGGGGTGGTGACAGCTACATCCTGCTTGCTCTGATGAACCTCATCCTGATGACCATTCCGGCAGCGCGGAGCTTCAGCTCCGGAAAGATGCTCTTGCTCTTTGGTGGTGTTGGTGGTGTTGGTGGTGGTGCAATCACTCACCGGTGAGTAACCGGTCACTTCGGGGTCAGTCACCATCGCGTCACCGGTCTCTTCATCATCACCTGCGTCCTTCAGCCTCTGTCGTTCGCGGTAGTCAGCCTGATTTTTCGCCTTCCGGATCTTCCGCTTGGTCATGTCGAAGACCTGCTCAGTGATGACTGGGTGGTAGAGCCGACCGTCGTTGGCTTTCCACCAGCCGCGCATGAGGACATCCCTGCTGGCCTTGAACTCCGGCAAGGGCATGCCGATGCGGGCCGCGATAACGGCGTCGTTGTCGGGCAGAGACCCGGCCGGGAGCTGCGTCCACGACACGATCCAGACCATCACCATGAACGGGCGCTGGCGCGGTTCGGCAATCGCCCACGAGTCCGACTGGCACACGCGTTCAATGTCCAGCTCGAACCGAAAGCCGCCGGCCTTTGTCGTTGCGGGGTACGGTGGCGCCGGCAGCTCGGAAACTACGGCGACGGCCACCTGCTCGGTGGCGCCATCATTAACCTGCACGCCGCCCCCGGCCTGTGTGTCTACGAACCCCATAGGCTCCCCACCGGCGGGGTTTTCCTTTTTACCCGGCGCCGGCATCGTTCGCCTCCTGCATCAAGCTCTCGCGGAGGCGCAGCACCGCGCGGCGGGCACCGTTGAGGTTCACGGCGACATCAGCGGCGTAGTCGGCATCGGGGCGGTTGGCCAGCGCGTGGAGCTGGTTGCGGATGGCGTCACCGATCTCCACGAGGCTTGCTTCGGTGATTGCGGCGCTCACGAGGCGCCCCCGGCGAACCCGTCCGCATCGTCGTCTTCGGCGGCTGCTTCCTTCTTCGTCTCGGCAGCTTCCGCCTGCTTCTCCTTGGCGACTACTTCCGCCTTCAAGGCAGCGGCCTTCGCCCAGCCGACCGGATCGGCCAGCCACGCGCGTACCTCAGCGGCATCCCACACCGTCAGGCGGGGAGTGATGCGGGTGGACTTCGGGAACTTGCCGGCACGCTCCCAGCGCCAAATCGTGGAGCGGGACTCGGTTCCGGTCAGGCGCTTGACGGCGCTGAAGCGGATTTTGCCTTCAACAGGCAAATCGGGATTGATGGTGGTGACGATGGAGTGCGGCACGTGTCGCCTCATTGCTGGTTATTGCCAGCGATTAGGCGTCAGCCACCATCCCCAGAATCTACCGTCCCCACCCGACCCAAAGCGGGTTGGGTGCGGTCTGTTGGCTAGATCGCTACGAAAGCGACCTCTTGGATTTCCTTGCCATACTCCCAGCCGCGCTTGAATTGCGATGCGCTCAAGGATTTCTTTCCCACCAAAATTTTGCGGACCGCAGCTTTCGGTGTCGCCTTACCATCTTCGCGGGCTGGGAGCGCTTTGGGTTCAAAGCCCCCAGCCCTGAGAGCGTCAAGGATCAACCCCAGATGCTTCTCTTTCTTGTAAACATGCCGGTCTGACTGCTGCGACTCGATCTGCTTCGTGGCGTTTTCGACAGGGACATCAATCAACAAGCGATTGAGGAGGCCCCAGTCCGCATCTGCACCAATGGCAGCCTTTTCAATCTCAGACCTGACTACCGCTACCGACGTCGCCGGAACGATCTTTGGCCCGTAGGCGTCCCTTAGTAGCGCATCCCTCGCCATCGCTTGCCAGCTACTTCCAGACGGCGCGGACGTGACCGTCGTGTACGCCTTCAGCTCATCATCCGCAATCTTGCCCATGATGTCGGCACGCGCCTGCGGATTTGCGCTGATGCCGCACTGACGGAAGTATTTGAACAGGGTGGTGGCGTCGGCAATCTTCATGTGTTGAGGCTTTCAGAGAGGTTCAGGCGGCGGGACGGAAAGGCACGACGTTGGATGCCGGTGTTGGGCTAGGCTCACCCTTTTCACAGGCGACGATGAAGTTGGCCCACTTCTCCAGCGCTTCGCGGCGTTCAGGGATTTCTTCGCGCACGTCGTAGACTGCCTCCATTCCCTTCAAGACATGGTTGAGGGCAACCTCGGAGATTTCCCGAGAGATGCCCATGTTTCTCAGGTGGCCTTTCGCCGTCGAGCGAGTGTCATGGGGCGTGAACTTGCGGATTTCGATTTCCTTGCGGTTGAAGGCGCGCTGGATGGCCGCCCACAGCGTGGTTTCGACCGTGTGAGTGTCGCCGCCCTTGTTGCGCCTGCGCCGCTCCTGCCGGGCTGGAAGCAGGTATTCCGAACCGCCGGAAAGCTCAATTAGCTCGCGGAACCAGCCGACGACAGTGGGGGTCAGCGGCACCAGAAAGCCGGTACGGGTCTTCACGTTCTCGTCTGGCACCCACCAGACTCCGCGCTTGAGGTCGATGTCGGCCTTCTTCGCCTTGACCAATTCGCAGGTGCGAACGCAGGTGGCCAGCAGAATGCGGAAGGCGAGCGCGTTCTCCATGCCGATGATTTCGATGTCCGGAAGGAGCTTCCGCAGTTCGTCTTCGGAGAGCATCACGCGCTTACGAATCGGCGGCCGGGCGCCCTTGAGGGCGTTCATCTTGATGCCGGTGCAGGGGTTGGCCGAAACGATCCGCAGGGCAATAGCGTGATCGAACAGCTGGGAGAGTGTGGTCTTGACCCGCCGGGTGATCGTCCATGTGCGCTTGATGTCGATCAGGACCGACACAATGTCGGTCGTGGTGACGCGCTGGACCTCGCGCGAACCGAGGCGGGGAAGCACTACGTCGTCGAGGTCATACCCCCTGTACTTGATCGTCCCCGACGCGAGACTTGTCTCCGTCAGGCACTTCTCCCGGTAGTCGGCTACCAGCTCACGCATCGTCCATGCGGCCATGGCGCGAGTCTTCTGCTCCTGCTTCTCGGCAGCCGGATCGCGCCCTTCGTCGATAGCGACACGGTGGGCGCGAGCCTTTTCGCGGGCGGAGGCGAGTCCGAGGTCGGGGTAGTTCCCGAGGGTGAGTTCCTTGCGTCGCCCGCCCGTGCGGTAGCGAAGCACCCAAGCAGCGGTTCCACTCTTGGAGAGGGTGAAAGTCAGACCGTCGCCGTCGGACTTTGCTACCGACTCGCCCTTGGCGATCCAACGCTTGATCTGAATGTCGCTAAGAAGATTAGTGGTCTTTGCCATGCTGTCGCGCCCCCATGGGTAGCTAGTTGCCAGATGCTTCTGGCTACCCACTTAGCTACCCAATTTCGCTGCAAACATACGAAACAATGAGACACGTTGTGAAGCACTTTTTCCGGCAGAAACAATTACCTATAGGTAATGGCGCAACGACGTGAAACGTCAAGAGGTGCTAGAAGAAATTGCAGCTGGCGATTTTCATGCGCCGATGATCCTCGTTCCGCATCGCAAAGGGCAAACCGCTCCGCTCACCGCGCCAGCATCCGCACCAGCCGGTCAGCCAGGCCGCGGTACGGCGGCCGCAGCAGGTCGCTGGCCGCGAGCCGGCGCTGCCACAGCACCGGCACCGCCTTGGTCATGGCATCGAAGCCGGCGCGGCCGTGGTAAGCACCCATGCCGCTGGCGCCGACGCCGCCGAAGGGCAGGCCGTGGGCGGCGAAGTGCAGCAGGGTGTCGTTGACGGTGACGCCGCCGGCCATCACCTGGCCGAGGACGGCTTCGACCGTCGCCCGGTCATGGCTGAAGGGGTACAGCGCCAGCGGCCGGTCGCGCGAACGCACCGCGGCGATGGCCTCGTCGAGCGTGTCGAAGGCGATCACCGGCAGCACCGGGCCGAAGATCTCTTCCTGCATCAGCAGGGCGTCGTCGCCGGGATCGAGCACCAGGGTCGGCGGGATGATGCGTCCATGCGCGGCCGTGGCCGGGTCGATGTCCGCCAGTTCGACGACCTGTAGTCCGCGCGCGCGGGCATCGTCGACCAGGGCGAGAAGCCGGGCGTGGTGGCCGCGATTGATGATGCGGGTGTAGTCGCCGGAGGCGGCGAGGTCGGGGTAGCGCGCGCGCACCTCCGCGCGCAGCGCCGCCACCAGCGCGTCGCGCGAGCTGCGCGCGACCAGCACGTAGTCCGGGGCGATGCAGGTCTGTCCGGCGTTGAACCACTTGCCGGTGGCCAGGCGCGCGGCGGCCTTGGCCGGCGGGTAGTCGGCGGCGACGATGGCCGGCGACTTGCCGCCCAGCTCCAGCGTCAACGGCGTCAGGTTGGGGGCGGCGGCGGCCATGACCTTGCGCCCGACGGCGGTGGAACCGGTGAACACCAGGTGGTCGAAGGGCAGCGCGGAGAACGCGGCGCCCACTTCAGGGCCGCCGAGGGCCACCGCCACGCGATCTTCCGGAAACACCGAGGCCAGCAGCGTGCGCAGCCAGGCGGCGGTGCGCGGCGCGTGCTCGGAGGGCTTGAGGAAGGCGTGGTTGCCGGCGGCGATCGCGGTGGCCAGCGGCACCAGCGCCAGGACCACCGGGTAGTTCCAGGGCGACATCACGCCGACCACGCCCAGCGGCTCCCGGCGCAGCTGCGCGCGCGCCGGCCACAGCCGCCAGCCGGCGCCGCCGCGCTCCGGCCGCATCCAGCGCCCGAGCGAGCGCTGCAGGCGCTGCACCTCGGACACCGCGCCCATGCCTTCGGCGCGCAGGGTTTCGTGGCTCGAGCGGTGGCCGAAGTCCGCGCTGACCGCCTCGACCATCGCATCGCGGCCGGCGCGCAGGGCCTCGGCCAGGCGCCCGAGGTCGGCGCGGCGCTGGCGGGCGTCGGGGCGCTGCCGCTCCCAGGCGCCGCGCAGGCGTTCCAGCGTGGGCCGCAGCGCGTCCACCGGCGTGTCCTCGATCATGGCCGCGACTATAGCCGGGCTAGAATCGTCGAATGACCAACATCCGACCGTACCGCGGCCAGCTGCCGAAGCTCGGCGCGCGCGTCTACATCGACCCGGCCGCCACCGTCATCGGCGACGTCGAGCTTGGCGACGACTGCTCGATCTGGCCCGGCACCGTGGTCCGCGGCGACGTCAACTTCGTGCGCATCGGCGCACGCTGCAACCTGCAGGACGGCACCATCGTCCACGTAAGCCACCGCGGCCCGCATTCGCGCATGGATGGCTACCCGACGATCATCGGCGACGACGTGACCATCGGCCACGGCGCTATCGTCCATGCCTGCACGATCGGCAACGGCGCGCTCATCGGCATGGGTGCGACGGTGATGGACGGCGCGGTGGTCGAGGACCACGGCTACGTCGGCGCCGGCGCGCTGGTGCCGCCGGGCAAGGTGGTGCGCAGCCGCGAGCTGTGGCTCGGCAACCCGGCGAAGCGGGTGCGCCTGATCGACGATGCCGCGGTCGAAGGCCTGCTTTACAGCGCGGCGCATTACGTCCGTCTCAAGGATGAGTACCTCGCGGCCACGTGAGCGTTTTTGGCGGCGCGCTGCGGAGCAGTGGCGCATGTCTCAGTCGGCCGTCACCAGGTGCGCGTGCTCCGCGCGCAGTTCGCCGTAGATCGCGTCCGTCTCCGGCGCGGTCCCGTGCCAGCGCGCGAACGACAGCGCCGCCTGCTCGACCAGCATGCCCAGGCCATCGACCACGGCATAGGCGCCGCTGGCACGGCCCCAGGCCAGGAAGGGCACGGCCGCTTCGCCGTAGTTGAGGTCGACCGCGGCCATGCGCCGCCCGACCAGCGAGCGCGGCAGCGTCGGCAGGCCGTCGCTGCGCGCGGCCGAAGTGGCGTTGACCACCAGTTCGAACTCGCCCAGTGAGCCGATGTCGCCCAGGTGCCGTGGATGCACGCGCCCGGGCTGGCCGAGCAGGTCGGCCAGGGCGTCGGAGCGCGAGGGCGTCCGGTTGACGATGTAGAGGTCGCCGATGCCGGCGTCGAGCAGGGCCGGGGCGACGCCGCGCGCGGCGCCGCCGGCGCCGATCAGCAGCGTGCGGCGCGCGCGCAGGTCCAGGCCGTGGCGGCCGGTGAGGTCGCGCACCAGGCCTTCGCCGTCGGTGTTGTCGCCGTGCCAGTCGTCGCCGTTGCGGACCAGGGTGTTGGCGGCGCCGGCGCGGCGCGCGCGCTCGGTGACGTCGGCGCAGAGCGCCAGCGCGGCCTCCTTCAGCGGCAGGGTGACGTTGGCGCCGGCGCCGCCACGGGCGGCGAATTCGGCCAGCAGCCGGGCGAAGTCGTCAGGCCCGGCGTCGATGGCCTGGTAGTCGATGGCGATGCCGGCGTCGCGGCCGAAGCTGGCGTGGATGCGCGGCGACAGCGAGTGCGCGACCGGATGCCCGAACACGGCGTAGTGCTTCATGACTGCCTCCCGGATGCGTGGCGGCGCGCGGAGCGCCGGCCCGTGCCATGGAGTCTACGCCCGGGCCGTGCCGGATGGCGTCATTCGCGCCGGGTGCCGGCCCGCGGCCGGCTCAGCCTTCGCGCAGCCAGCGCGCGGCGTCGAGTGCGAAGTACGTCAGCACGCCGTCGGCACCCGCGCGCTTGAAGCCGAGCAGTGCCTCGAGCGCGCAGGCGCGCTCGTCCAGCCAGCCGTTGGCCGCGGCGGCCTTGAGCATCGCGTACTCGCCGCTGACCTGGTAGGCGAAGGTGGGCACGCCGAAGGTCTCCTTCACCCGGCGCACCACGTCCAGGTAGGGCATGCCCGGCTTCACCATCACCATGTCGGCGCCTTCGTCGAGGTCGGCGGCGACTTCGCGCAGGGCTTCGTCGGTGTTGCCGGGATCCATCTGGTAGGTGCGCTTGTCGGCCTTGCCCAGCGCGGACGCCGAACCCACGGCGTCGCGGAAGGGCCCGTAGAAACTGGAGGCGTACTTGGCGGCATAGGCCAGGATGCGCGTATGCACATGGCCGTCCTCTTCCAGCGCCATGCGGATGGCGCCGATGCGGCCGTCCATCATGTCGCTGGGGGCGACCACGTCGGCGCCGGCGCGCGCGTGCGACAGGGCCTGTTTCACCAGGGCTTCGACGGTGGCGTCGTTCTGCACGTAGCCGGCGTCGTCGACGAGGCCGTCCTGGCCGTGGCTGGTGTAGGGATCGAGCGCGACGTCGGTGATCACGCCCAGCTCCGGGAAGCGCGACTTCAGCGCGCGCACCGCACGCTGGCAGAGGCCGTCGTCGTCCCAGGCCGCGGCGGCGTCCAGCGACTTGGCCTCGGGCGCGGTGACCGGGAACAGCGCCAGCGCCGGCACCCCGAGCTCGCTGGCGGCTTCCGCCTGGCGCAGGAGTTCGTCGATCGACAGGCGCTCGACGCCGGGCATCGAAGGCACCGCGGCGCGGCCGGCAGGCTCGTGCACGAAGACGGGATGGATGAGGTCGTCGACGGTCAGCGTGTACTCGCGCATCAGGCGGCGCGAGAACGCGTCGCGGCGCATGCGCCGGAAGCGGGTGTCTGGATAGGCCATGCCGCCATTCTACGCCCGCCGCAGGCATGGAAAGGCCGGCGCCCCGAAGGACGCCGGCCCCGTTTCACCGCACCGGCGCGATCAGCGCTTGGTGCAGAGGGTCACGCCGTTGGCCTTGGACCTCGGCACAAAGCCCAGCTCGCTCAGCTTGGCGACGAACGGCGCGATGCAGCCGCGGTAGCCCGCGGTGCCACTGCCGTGGGTGTCGCGGCACATCGCGTCCGCGGCCTGCAGGTTGGCGCCGCCGATCAGGCCGGGCTCCAGCACGGCGGGCACGCCGGTGTTGCAGCTGCCGCCATTGGTGGTGGCATTGCCCGGGTTCAGCACCCAGCCCAGGTCCTGGAACAGGGCCGGGGTCAGGTCCAGGCGCAGGTTGGCGTCCAGGTCCTGGTTGATCGACGGTTCCATGATCGCGTTCGGCGAATGGCTGATGTCGAAGTGCGAGAACGAGGAGCCCTGGGCCAGCGGGGTCGGCGAATACATCAGCGCGCGGCCCGAGGCATCGGTGCCTGCATAAGCGTTCGGGTCCTCCAGCAGCGCCACGGTCGCGCCGGGGATGCCGGCCTTGAGCGTGTTGCCGTCGGCCAGCGAGACCATCAGCGTCGGCACGGTGGCCACCACCGTGGCGTCCTCCGCCATGTTGATCACGCCGGCGGCGTTGTTGGCCACCAGGACCGCGATCGCGCCGGCATCCTCGGCGAACTTCGCCTTGATCTCGAACGCGCAGGTGCCGCGGTCGACGACGGCGATCTTGCCGGCGTAGGCATTGGCCGGCGATGCCGCGCAGCCTTCGGACGGAGCGCCGCTGCCATCGTTGACCAGCACCAGCTGGCCGTTGAAGTTCGCCGGCGTGGCCGGGGCGCCGAATGCCGCGGTGCCGAACACGTAGGTGCCGGCGACGGTGCCGCCGCCGTTGAGCGTGACCTTCGGTGCGAGGGCCACCGGCACCTGGTCGTTGACGTTGGCGCCGGTCCAGGCGAGGCCGCCGGCGGTCGCCGCCGCCACGCGCTGGGCGTTGCTCATGCTGGTCCAGGCCAGGCCGGAGACGTTGTCGAACACGAAGCTGGAATAGATGTCCGGGTAGCCGCTCTGCGGCGCGCCGGTGGCCAGGTTGTAGAAGCCCTGGAAGTTCAGGCCGTGGCCGATCTCGTGCATCACCACGTCGAGGAAGTTGATCATCCCCGCCGGGGTGTTGCCGTCCAGGCCGTAGTACCAGCCGGAGGTCTCCATGCAGCCCGGGGTGCCGAGGTTGGCGTTGAAGTTGCTGTTGATCTCGTCTTCGCCAGGGCTCAGGTCGGTGCCGGTGATCGAATTCGCGAGCGCTTCGCCGTACCAGTGGCCGGCCAGGGCGCCCTCGAAGTCGCGCTGGATGAAGCGGGCGCCGGCCGAGCCGAGCACGCCGCTGGTGGCGGTGCAGCTGAGCGCGGTGAACTGGGCGCGGACGCGGATGTCCTCGTCGCTCTCCAGCACGGCGCCCCAGAGGTCGGCGGCGAACTGGTAGGCGATCTGGCGCTGTTCGCCGACGGTGGTGCCAGGGTTGCCGCCGACGGGGCTGGCCGGGGTCGGGTCGTTGAGGCCGACGTCGGGGGCGTTCATGTTGACCAGGATGACGTTGGCCGCATCGGCGCTGCCGATCGCGAAGGTCGAGGCGGCCGCGAGGGCGCAAGCGAGAAGGGTCTTATTCACGGGCGGCCTCCACGGTGGTCACGGGGGCGGCGTGGCCGTCGGCGTCGCCGTGGCTGATCACGATCGAACCATCCTCGAGCCGGGTGGCGGTGACGAAGGACATCATGTCCTCGGACACCTGCATGCTGACGCGGCCGTCGGGGTGGCGCTTCATCGTGCGCTCGGCCTCGGCGCGGGTCTTCGGGCCGGGCTTTGCGATCGACATCGGGTCGGCCGTGCGCAGGCGCGAGGACACAGCGGTGCGCAGCTGCGCCTGTTCGGCCGCGGTCGGCGCGCGCAGGCGGCCGGTGGCGGGGTCGATGGCGACGGTGGCGCCGGCATAGCTGCCGGTGGCGGTTTCGGTGGCGTCCACCGGTTCGGCGGCGTGCGCGGCGAAGCCCGCGGACAGGCCCGCGAGCAACAGCAAGGTAGTGCGATTCATCTGGGTGTGGTCCTCGAAATGAGGCACCCGGAAAGGCTGTGGCCGTAGCCACCGTCCCCCCCGAACGGTGCCTCCATGGTCAATGCGAAGGTGGTGTTGCCGACAGGCCGTGTCCCCTTGGCCCTTGCCGAGTCTGCATCGTGTCGGGGTGTTTGCTCAATCTTGCAGCGCAACACCCGGCGGACGCATGCTGGGTGGCTTCCTTCAGCCGGCCGGACGGCCATGCACGCCGTCGATCTCCACGGCGAGCTCGCGCCGGCAGATCGCCGCGTGCAGCAGCAGCCGGGGCACGGCGTCGCCGAAGCGGCGCTCGAGTGCGTCGGCGACCAGCGGCAGGTCGTGGTGGTCGCGCACGTAGACCTTCAGGCGGGTGCCGGCGCCGAAGCGTGCGGGCAGGGCGTCGTCGTGCGCGCGTGCCGCAGCCACCAGCGCATCGAAGTTGGCGAAGGTCTCGTCGAGCTGCGCCAGCAGTTCGCCGTCGTGCATCGAGGCATGGCCGACCACGGCCGCGGTGCCCGACAGCAGCAGCGGCATCGCGCTGCCTGCGGGCGGCAGCATCGCGCGCGCGAAGCTGGGCGGCTGCGGGCCATATTGGCGCGGATAGCGGTAGGCGCTGACCTGGCGCGGGTTCTCCACCGGCGTCCCCGGTGCCACCGAGGCGAGCCAGTAGACCTGCACCACGCGCTGGCCGTCGCAGCGGCCGATCGCGGTGGCCGCCGGCAGGCTGCGCACGTCGAAGTCGCCCAGGCCCTGGGCGCGGCCGACGCAGAAGGCGCGGTAGCGCTCGTCGTCGCCCTCGCCGAAGGTGATGGCATCGACGTAGTTCCAGACCCGCAGCAGGTGCGGGGTGCGGCTGCCGCGAGTGAACCCGGCCAGACGGGAATAGGCGTGGCGCGAGGCTTCCTGGATATCGCCCTGGTCCGCGCCCTCCGCGACCTCGATCGCGCCGAACAGCAGCTGGCCGTCGCTGGCCCAGCGCACGTCGCCCTCGCGGCCGCGCATCACCGGCGCGTTGGTGTGCCATACCTCGAACGGGGCCTCATCGTGCGGCTCAAGCGGCACGCGCAGGTAGCGCGGGTCGTCGAGCACCGGTGCCCGGCTGCCGAAGCCGAACACCGCCAGCACGTCGTCGCCGAGCAGGGCCTCGGGACCGTCGGAATGCACGTATTCGACCGCCAGTCGCGGGGTGGCATCGACGGGCGACATGGGCAGTGGACGGCTCACGGATTGCCGTCCTGGAGGGTGTCGCCGGCGAAGCTCTCGCCGACCTGGCGGCGGCGGCGCAGCCAGCCGCGCACCGCGCTGGGCGCGATCGCGATCGCGTTGGCGGCATAGACCAGGCGGAACAGGCGCAGCCGGCGCAGCACCTTGCGATTGTCGAAGACGTCGCCGGCCAGCATCGAGATCACCGCCTGTTCAAGCTGGAAATCGTTGCGCGGCGCGGCGAACAGGCGCTGCATCACCGGCGTGGTGAAGCGGTGGATGAACCAGGAGAAATGCTTCAGGCCACGCCGGAGGCGGGTGTCCATCGCGCGCTGCAGCGCGGCCTCGCGAGCGGGCTCGCGCAGCGCGCCATCGACCACGTCCACCGCGTGCTCGGCGCTGTTCATGCCGAGGTAGACGCCCGAGGAAAACACCGGGTCGATGAAGGCGTAGGCGTCGCCGGCCATCACCCAGCCCGGGCCGGCCATCCGCGTGCAGCTGTAGGAGTAGTTGCCGGTGACGTGCACCGGTGCCACGCGCTCGGCCTGGCCCATGCGCTTCCACACCGTGGGCGCCAGGCGCAGGGTCTGCATCAGGAAGGCCTCGGTGTCGCCGCGGCGGGTCTTCAGGTATTCGGGGAAGCACACCGCGCCGACGCTCATCACGCCGTCGGGCAGCGGGATCAGCCAGTACCAGCCGTGCTCGAAGCGGTCGACGGTGATGTTGCCGGCGTCCTCGCCGTCGCGGCGGACCACGCCGGTGAAGTGGCTGAAGATCGCCGCCGACTGGTGCGCCTGGCTCTTGCGCTTGAGCTTGAGCTTGCTGCCCAGGAACGTGTCGCGGCCGCTGGCGTCGACCAGGTAGCGGAAGCGGACCTCCAGCGCGCCGCCGTCGGCATCGCGGGCATGGGCCACGCGCGGCCGGCCGTCCACGAAGTCGACCCGCTCGACCTTGACCTGCTGGCGGGCATCGACGCCGGCGGCCTGCGCATTGCGGAACAGCAGCAGGTCGAGGTCGGCGCGGCGCACCTGGAAGGCGTGGTCGAACTTCGGGTCGATCGCGCGGTTGAAGCGGAACACGTGGGTAGTGTCGGCCTCGTCCTGGACCGGGAAGTCGGCGCCGGCCTTGTACACGCCGATGTCGCGGACCTGGTCGAGCACGCCCAGGCGCTCGAAGATCGGCAGGTTCATCGGCAGCAGCGATTCGCCGATGTGGAAGCGCGGGTGGGCGTCCTTCTCCAGCATCACGACCCGCCAGCCGCGGCGGGCGAGGAGGGCGGACGCGGTGCTGCCCGCGGGCCCGCCGCCGATGACCAGGACGTCGCAGTCCATGGCCTGGGGGCAGGCGGGTGTGTCGTTCGCGGGGTTCTGCATTTCGCTGCGCGCGCTGGCCATGCGATCATCCGGGCCAAGAATGATAGCCGCAACGGATGCCGCCGCATGTCCAGCCAGTCCCCCGCCGAACGCGAACTCGCCGAACTCCTGGTCGAGGCCCTGAACCTCGACGACGTCGATCCGGCCTCCATCGATCCCGAAGCGCCGCTGTTCAATGCCGGCCTGGGCCTGGATTCGATCGACGCGCTGGAGCTGGCGCTGGCGGTGGGCAAGCGCTACGGCTTCCAGCTGCGCTCGGACAGCGAGGAGAACCGCCGCATCTTCGCCTCGCTGCGGGCCCTGTCGGCGCACGTCGAAGCCCACCGCGCCTGAGGCGCGGCCCGGTGCCGGCCATGGGCCTGGCCCTCACGGTCGCGATGGCGGTGGCCTATGCGGCCTTCGCCCACCTGGCCAGCGCCACCCATGACGACCGCTACGCCTACGCCGCGCTGCTGGCGCTGGTGGCGATGATGCTCGCCGCAGGCCTGGTGGCGCGCCGGGCCTGGGCCTGGGTGGCACTGCCGCTGGCGCTGGGTGCCTGCCACCTGCTGTATGCCTCGGGACATGCCGGCCTGCCCCTGCTGCTGGTGCCGGTGGCCTTCGTGGCCGCGATCGCCTGGCTGTTCGCGCGCAGCCTGTGGTCGCCGCACGGGGCGCTGATCACCCGCATCGTGGCCGCGCTCGACGGCAGCACCCCGGCCACCCTGGCCCCGGACCTGCTGGCCTACAGCCGCGGCCTGACCGCCGCCTGGGCCCTGGTGCTGGGCGTACTGGGGCTGGCCAACCTGGTGCTGGCCATGGTCGCGGAACCCGGTGGCCTGCTGTCCAGCCTCGGCCTGCGCGCGCCGCTCACCATCACCCGCGAGCAGTGGTCGCTGTTCGCCAACATCCTCAACTACGGGCTGGTGGGCGGTTTCTTCCTGGTCGAATTCGCCTACCGCAAGCGCCGCTTCCCGGGGCGCTACAGCAGCTTCGCGGCCTTCCTGCGCCAGATGGCGGGGCTGGGGCCGGCGTTCTGGCGCGATTTCCTGCGCTGAACGGGGGCCGGGACCCGGCCATTGGGTATGCTTTGCCGATGCAGCAGCGCGTCGACAACATGGAAGTGGCCGAATCGGCCCTGCAGCGGCTGGCCTGGGGCGTCCACAACGCCGTCGGCTTCGCCTTCACCCTGGCCTGGACGGCCTTCTGGATCAGCCTCGCGCTGCTGGTGCTGCTGGTCACCCGGCGCCGGGACTTCGCCCTGCGCATGGCGGCGCGCTGCTGGGCGCCGGCGCTGATCGCCGGCACCTTCGCCCGCCTGGAGGTCGAGGGTGCCGACCGCATCGACTGGTCGAAGCCGCGGCTGCTGGTGTCCAACCACCAGTCGATCATCGACATCTGCGCGCTGTTCCGCGCGGTGCCGGTGCCGCTGCACTTCCTGCTCAAGCAGGAGATGACGAAAGTGCCCTTCGTGGGCTGGTACGCGCGCGCCTGCGGCATGCTGTTCATCGAACGCGACAACCCGCGCGCCGGCCCGCGCCTGCGCCGCGAGGCCGCGGCGCTGCTGCGCGACGGCCACACCCTGTGCCTGTTTCCCGAGGGCACGCGCAGCCGCACCGGCGCGGTGGCGCCGTTCAAGGGCGGCGCCTTCCAGTCGGCGATCGACGCCGGCGCCGAGGTGCTGCCGGTGGCGATCGAGGGCGCCGGCGCGGTGCTGCCGCCCGACGGCTTCCGCGCCCGCCCGGGGGTGATCACGGTGCGCTTCGGCACGCCGCTGCCGACCGTGGACGCGGGCCCGGGCGCGTCGGCCCGCCAGGCGCTGGCCGATGCCGCGCATGCTTCGGTGGTGGCGCTGCTGCGCGGCCAGGCCTGAGGCGCGCAGGGCAGTCCCATGGAGTTCGTTGTCGAGCACGACCATCCCTGCCTGCCGGGGCATTTCCCCGGCCATCCGCTGGTGCCCGGCGTGGTTGTCCTGGACCACGTGCTGGCCGCGATCGAGGCCGGGCACGGGCCGCTGGGGTCGCTGCGGCTGCCGCAGGTGAAATTCGCCAGCCCGCTGCGTCCGGGCGAACCTGCCCGCGTGGAGCTTGATGGCGCCGCGCCGCGCTGGCGCTTCCGCGTGCTGCGCGGTGCGACCCTGGTCGCCTCCGGCGAGGTCGCGCTGGCATGAGCGGCCACTGGAAGCAGCGCCGCGAGGGCGGGGGCTGGTTCGCGCTCTGGCTGCTGCGCAGCGTCAGCCTGCGCGGCGGGCGCGGGCTGGCGCGGCTGCTGCTGTACCCGATCACGCTGTATTTCCTGGCGCGCCGCACCGAGGAGCGCCGCGATTCGCGCGCCTACCTGCGCCGCGTGCTCGGCCGCCCGGCGCGCCTGGGCGACGTCGCGCGCCACATCCACACCTTTGCCGCCACCATCCTCGACCGCGTGTTCCTGCTCGGCGGCGACATGCGCCGCTTCGACATCCGCGTCAGCGGCCTGGAATCGCTGCACGCCGCGCTGGACCGCGGCCAGGGCGTGCTGGTGTTCGGCTCGCACCTGGGCAGCTTCGAGGTGCTGCGCGTGCTCGGCCGCCAGCGTCCGGAACAGCAGATCCGCGTGGTGCTGGACAAGGCGCACAGTCCGGCGGTCACCCAGCTTCTGGACGCGCTCAACCCCGATATCGCGGCCTCGGTGATCGACGCCAGCCAGGACGGCCCGGCGATCATGTTCGAGATCCAGAAGGCGGCGTCCGAAGGCGCGCTGGTGGCCCTGCTGGTCGACCGCATCCAGCCGGGCGAGGCCTCGCTGGGCGTGCCTTTCCTGGGCGACGAGGCGCCGTTCCCGGTGGCGCCTTGGCTGCTGGCGGCGGTGCTGCAGGTGCCGGTGCAGCTGGCCTTCGGCCTGTACCGCGGCGGCAACCGCTACGATCTGGTGTTCGAACCGTTCAGCGATGGCGTGGCGATCCCGCGGCGCGAGCGCGCCGCGGCGGTGCCGGCGCTCATCCGGCGTTATGTCGCGCGACTGGAACATCATGTGCGCGATGCGCCGTACAACTGGTTCAACTTCTACGATTTCTGGGGCGACCGTGAGCACAGCCGAAATCCGCACGAATCCATGCCCGACGCTGGCGCTGCTGGCGCTGCTGGCGGCGACGATCGCGCTGCCTTCCAGCGCGCAGCCGGCGGCGGTCGATAGCGACTGGATCCTGCAGCGCCTGGCGCGGCCGGCGCCGGTGACCACGCCCTTTGTCGAACTTCGCGGTTCGGCGATGCTGAAGGCGCCGCTGCGCATCGAGGGCGAGTACGCCCGCCCCGACGCCGACACCCTGGTGCGCCAGGTCCGCGTGCCCTACGCCGAGACCACCACCATCCGCGAAGGCGAGGCCACGATCGCGCGCGGCAACCGCTCGCCGCGCACGTTCTCCCTGTCGCGCGCGCCGGAGCTGGCCGGGCTGCAGGCCAGCTTCGGGGCCCTGCTCGCCGGCGACACCGCGGCGCTGTCGCGCGACTACCGCATCACCTCGCACGGCAGCCGCGAGGACTGGCGCCTGGAGCTGGTGCCGCGCGACGCCGCGCTGGCCGCCAGCGTCCGCGACATCACCCTGCGCGGCCGCGGCGCCGAGCTGCGCTGCATCGAAACCCGCCCGGTCGAAGGCGAGCTGCAGCGCACCCTGCTCGCCGGCGCCGCCCGTGCCGCGATCGCCACCGGTGAGGCCGCCGCCTACGAGTCCCTGTGCCGCGAGCCCGGCGCCGCGGCGCAATGAGTCCTGCGCGCCGCACCGCGTTCGCGCTGCTGTGGCTGGCGGCGCTCCTGGCCGCGGGCTGGCTGATCGGCCAGCGCCTGGAGCTCAGCGGCGACCTGCGCCGCTTCATGCCCGAGCCGCGCACGCCGGCGCAGAAGCTGCTGGTCGACGAACTGGGCGAAGGCCCGGGCTCGCGCCTGCTGCTGGTGTCGCTGTCCGGTGCGGATCCCGAAGCGCTGGCCGACCAGTCGCGCGCGCTGGCCGCCGCGCTGGCCGCCGATCCAGGCTTCGAGTTCATCGCCAACGGCATCGACGCCGGACTGGAGGCGGTGCCCGAATCGCTGCGTCCCTACCGCTACCTGCTGTCGACGGCGCTGGACGGGCGCCGCCTGGATGCCGACTACCTCGGCGAACAGCTCGATGAGCGCCTGCAGGACCTGGGCTCGCCGATGGCGGGCCTGGTGGAACCGCTGCTGCCCTCGGACCCGACGCTGGAGATGCTGGCCCTGGCCGAGGCCTGGCAACCGAAGGCCGCGCCGCGGCGCCTGCACGGCGTCTGGTTCGACGCAGACGGCACCGAAGCCCTGCTGCTGGCGCAGACCGCCGCCGGCGGCTTCGACCCCACCGCGCAGCAGCGCGCCTACGACGCCGTGTATTCCGCCTTCGCCGAGGCCGCGGGCGACAGCGGCGCGCAACTGCGGATGACCGGCCCGGGCGCGTTCTCGGTCGAGATCGGCGGCCGCACCGCGCGCGAGGCGCAGTGGATCGGCACCGTCGACACCATCGGCCTGGTCCTGCTGCTGCTCATCGCCTACCGCAGCTGGCGGGCGCCGCTGCTGGGCGTGCTGCCGCTGGCCACCGCCGGGCTGGCCGGCCTCGGCGCGGTGGCGCTGGCCTTCGAGGCCGTGCACGGCATCACCGTCGCCTTCGGCTTCACCCTGATCGGCGTGGTGCAGGACTATCCGATCCACTTCCTGAGCCAGCAGCGCGCAGGCATCAGCCCGCGCGACAACGTGCGTGCGCTGTGGCCGGCGCTGTTCACCGGCGTGGTCGCGACCTGCATCGCCTACCTCACCTTCCTGTTCTCCGGCGTCGACGGCCTGCGCCAACTGGCGGTGTTCACCATCTCGGCGCTGGCGGCGGCGGCGCTGGCCACCCGCTTCGGCCTGCCGGCCCTGGTCGATCCCGCGCCGCGCGACCTGGCGGATTCGCCGCGACTGCAGGCGCTGTGGCGCGGCATCGAGCGCCTGCCGCGACCGCGTGGCTGGCTGCTGCTGGCAGTCGCCGCTGCCTGCGTGGCGGTGCTGGCGAGCGTGCGCGGCCCGTTCTGGGAGAACGACCTGTCGAAGCTGACCCCGGTGCCGGAAGAGGGCATGGCGCTCGACGAACGCCTGCGCCAGGCGCTGGGCGCGCCCGACGTGCGCTATGTGGTGGTGCTTCGCGGCGCCGACGCCGATGCCGCACTGGCGGCGACCGAAGCCCTGCACCCGCGCCTGGACGCCCTGGTCGCCGAAGGCGCGCTCGACGGCTGGGACAGCGCGGCGCGCTACCTGCCCTCCGCGGCCACCCAGCGCGCGCGGCAGCAGGCCCTGCCGCCGCCGGACGAACTGCGCGCGGCGCTGGACGAAGCGGTGGCCGCCTCGCCGTTCCGCGCCGATGCCTTCGAAGCCTTCCTCACCGACGTCGAGCGCGCGCGCAACGCCGCGCCGCTGCGGCCGGCGGATCTGGCCGGCACGCCGCTGGCCGCCACCGTCGAAGGCCTGCTGCTGCCGGCCGCCACCGCGCTGGTTTCGCTCAGCGGCCTCACGGACGTCGAAGCCGTGTCGCGCGCCGCGGCCGAAGCCGGCGGCGAGCTGCTGGACATGAAGCAGGCCTCCGAATCGCTGGTCGCCGAGTACCGCGGCCGCGTGCTCGCCGCGCTGGCGGTGGCGGCGCTGCTGCTGGCGGCCACCGTGTGGTTCTCGCTGCGCACGCCCGGCCGCGTCGCGCGCGTGCTGCTGCCGATGGCGCTGACCACCCTGGTGATCCTGGCGGTGCTGCGCGGCTTCGGGGTCGAGCTGAACCTGTTCCACCTCGTCGCCCTGATCCTCGCCGCCGGCCTCGGCCTGGACTACGCACTGTTCTTCGAGCACGCCGGCGACCGCCGCGACGACCAGCTGCGCACCCTGCACGCGGTGCTGGTGTGCAGCCTGATGACCCTGCTGGTGTTCAGCCTGCTGGCGCTGTCCTCGATCCCGGTGCTGCGCGCGATCGGCAGCACGGTGGCGATCGGCGTGTTCTCCAACTTCGTGCTGGCGCTGCTGGTGTCGCGCCACGCCGCCTCCGATCGCGACGTGCCTTCCCCGCCTGCGGGAGCGTCCGCATGATCGGCCGCCAGGACATCCTCACCCTCGTCCCGCACCAGCACACCATGTGCCTCTGGGATGAGGTCATCGTCCACGACGAGAACCGCATCGTCCTCCGCGCCCACAACCACCGCGATCCCGAGCACCCGCTGCGCAGCAATGGCCTGCTGCGCGCCGTCCACCTCTGCGAATACGGCGCACAGGCGATGGCCGTGCACGGCGGCCTGCGCGGGCGCGCTTCCGGCGCCGCGGTGCGCCCGGGCATGCTGGTCGCGCTGCGCGGCGTCGAACTGCACTGCGCGCGCATCGACGACCTGCCCGGCGCGCTCGAGGGCGAGGCCGAGCTGCTGATGGAGGGCGAGTCCAGCCAGCAGTACACCTTCCGCATCCGCCACGACGGCCTGCTGCTGGCCGAAGGCCGCGCCGCGGTGGTGCTCGCCGATGCCGCGAAGATGCCGGGATAATCGACGCATGAACCAGAACACCACTCCATCCTCCGCCGCGCCGCGCCGCGCGCTTGTCACCGGCGGCAGCGGCGACCTCGGCGGCGCGATCTGCCGCCAGCTCGCCGCCGACGGTGTCCACGTCATCGTCCACGCCAACGGCAACCTCGCACGCGCCGAAGCGGTGGTCGCCGATATTGCCGCCGCGGGCGGCAGCGCGGAGGCGATCGCCTTCGACGTCGCCGACGGCGAGGCCACGGCCGCCGCCATCGCCGCGCTGCTCGAGTCCGGCCCGGTGCAGGTGGTCGTCAACAACGCCGGCATCCACGACGACGCGCCGATGGCCGGCATGTCCGAAGCCCAGTGGCGGCGCGTCATCGACGTGTCCCTGCACGGCTTCTTCCATGTTACCCAGCCGCTGCTGCTGCCGATGGCGCGCACGCGCTGGGGCCGGATCGTCAGCGTGTCGAGCGTGGCGGCGGTGCTCGGCAACCGCGGCCAGGCCAACTACGCGGCCGCCAAATCGGCGCTGCACGGCGCCTCGAAGTCGCTGGCGCGCGAGATGGCCAGCCGCGGCATCACCGTGAACGTGGTCGCGCCGGGCGTGGTCGCCGGGCGCATGGCCGAAGAAGCCTTCCCGCCCGAAGTGGTGAAGCAGATGGTGCCCGCCGGCCGCGCAGGCACCCCGGACGAGGTCGCCGCCGTGGTGCGCTTCCTGTGTTCGGACGCCGCGGCCTACGTGACCGGGCAGGTGATCGGCGTCAACGGCGGCATGGGCTGAATACCCGGGCCGCGGGAGGTGACGCCGGATTCATCCGCCGTGGAGGATGATCCGGGTTCGTACCCACCCTCAGGTGACGCCATGACGCCCGCCCGCATGTTCCGCATCGCCGCCGCCAGCGCCGTGCTGCTGCTGGCCGGCTGCGCCTCGTCGCACATCCTGACCGGCACGCCGCGCGCGCCGATCGATCCGGCCCAGGTGCGCGTGTACTACGGCGCGCCCGGCGTGCCCTACGAAGAGGTCGCGCTGCTCGAGACCTCCAGCGGCGCGTTCACCTATGGGGAGCAGAACAAGACCAATGCGGTGATGCGCAAGCTGCGCGAAGAGGCCGCGTCGCTGGGCGCCAACGGCATCCTGTTCCAGGGCACCGCCGACGGCTACGGCGGCGGTGGGGTCAGCGTCGGTGCCGGTGGCGGCCGCATCGGTGGCCGTGGCTTCAGCAGCGCCGGCGTGGGCGTGAACATCAGCCCGCGGCAGAAGGAGGGGCGCGGCGTGGCGATCTACCTGCCCCATCCGCCGCCGGAGCAGGCAGCGCCGCCGGCGCCGGCGCCGGTGCCTGAAGAGGACTGAACGCGGCGGACCGGGGTCGGAAGGGCCCCGGGCTCACGCCGGCGACGACGAGCGCCGGGCGGCATCGGCGGCGGCGCGCCCGCCGAACAGGATCAGCAGCGGCCCGGTCATCACCGTGGTCAGCAACGCCATCACCAGCAGCATGGTGAACAGCTCCGGGCCGATCAGGCCCGCGTCCAGGCCGACCTTCATCACGATCAGCTCCATCAGCCCGCGCGCGTTCATCAGCGAGCCCGTGGCCAGGCTGTCGCGCCAGCCATAGCCGGCGATGCGCGCGCCCGCGGTGCCGCCGGCCAGCTTGCCGGCGACCGCCACCGCCACGATCACCGCCATCACGCCGAGGCTGGCCGGGCTGAAGGCGTCGGCAGTGGTGCTGAGACCGGCCAGCGCGAAGAAGATCGGCAGCAGGAGCACGATCGCCAGGGTCTCGATGCGTTCGACCAGGAAGCGCAGCAGGCGATCGTCGCGCGGCAGGCAGGCGCCGAACAGGAAGGCGCCGAACACCGCGTGCAGGCCCAGCCACTCGGTCGCCGCGGCGCAGGCGAAGGCACCGCCCAGGATCACGGCGAGCATGCCGGCCGAGGGCCGCCCGTCGGGTGCATGGCGGCGAAGCAGGCCCGCGTACAGCGGCCGCAGCAGCCCGAACACCACCACCGCCAGGGCCACGATGCCGGCGATGATGCGCGGGAAGCCGTGCGCATCGCCGGCGCCGACCAGGGCCACCACCAGCGCCAGCATCACCCAGGCCATCACGTCGGCCAGCGCCGCCGCGCCCATGGCCAGCTGGCCGACGCGGCTCTGGCTCATGCCGCGGTCCTTGAGGATGCGTGCCATCACCGGGAAGGCCGTGATCGACAGCGCCACCGCCATGAACAGCGCGAACGGCCAGAAGGCGACGCCCTCCGGGGCCACGCGCGCATGCAGCCACGGCGAGATCGCCAGGCCCAGCGCCATCGGCAGCAGCAGGCCGAGCAGCGCCACCGCGCCCGCCGCCCGGACCTGGGCGCGGACGCCGTCGGGCGCGCGCAGCTCGGCGCCGACGATGAGCATGAACAGCACCAGCCCGAGGTTGGACAGCGCCGCCAGCGGCGGCAGCGACTCCGCTGCGAACAGCACGCCGTGGGTATCCGGAAACAGTGCGCCGGACACGACCGGCCCGAGCAGGATGCCGGCGGCCATCTCACCGACCACCGAGGGTTGGCCGAAGTGGCGCAGCACCCAGCCGCAGGCGCGGGCGGTGGCGACGATCACCACGAGCTGCAGGAGCAGGATCGGCAGCGGTTCCATGCTGGAGGCAGGCGGCGCGCCCGGCCTATGCCAGGGCGGCCTCGCCGCGGACCGCGTGCGCGGTCGTGCCCAGCCAGCGTGGCGGCAGCGCGGCCCCGGCGTGGGCGCATCCTTCGAGCAGCGCGTCCAGGCCGTGGTCGTCGATGCCGGCGTGCATCGCGCGCGCCTGCGCCAGCAGGTCGCTGGCGAGGTGCTCCATCCAGCCGACGTAGCGTTCGGCACGGGCGACGAAGGCATCGTCGTCGAGGGTGTCGGTCAGCGCGCGGTTCATTTCGCGGCACCAGTCGAGCTGGTACTGGTCCAGCGGGCGCAGGCCGGTGGCCGCCGGGCCGCTGTTGCGCAGCCCCCAGTCGCGCAGCAGGGCCTGCACCGCCAGGTTCAGCGCGCGGCCGCGCTGGAACGCCGGGCGCAGACGGTTGAGCAGGCTCAGCTCCGCCTGGCGCCCGCCGAAGAACAGCGGCGCCAGCAGCGCCCAGTAGTAGGCGTAGTCCCAGAGCACCTTCAGCGGCATCACCTGCGGATCGCCGAAGATCGGGTACTGGTCCTGGTAGAGGGTCAGCGTGTTTTCGTAGAACGAGAAGTACAGCTGCTGGTAGACGTCTGCATAGGGCGCGATGCGCTCGCCGGCGCGGTCGCGCTCGACCAGTTCGCAGACGTAGGTGTTGCTGATCGCGATGAAGTCGCTGCCGGGCGAATAGAAGGGGTCGAGGAACACGCCGGCCTCGCCGGTCAGCGCCCAGCGGTCGCCCGAGTACACCTGCTTGCAGCCGTGCGAGAAGTGGCGCAGGAACAGGAAGTCCTGCAGCGCGTGCTCGGGCCGGTCGATCGAGGCGTAGACCCGCGGCTGGTGCTCGCGCAGCCAGGCCATGGCCTTCTCGTGGGTGTTCATCGTGTCCAGCGGGTGCATCTTCGCGTCGCAGACGATGCCCAGCGAATGCGCGCCCGAGGCCAGCGGGATCAGCCAGAACCAGTAGCCGGGGCCGCACATGTGGTTGGTCGAGCGCCAGCGCTCGGCGGGCGCGAAGGCCTCGTGCCAGGCGGGGTCGTCGGACCACGAGGAGAAATCGATGAAGCCGTCCACCCGCCACCAGGCCGCATTGGCGTCGTGGTCGTTGGACTCGGCCAGGCCCAGCTTGCGCTTGACCAGGCCGGCGCGGCCGGAGGCGTCGGCGAGGAAGCGGGCCCGCAGCGTGTGCGTCGCGCCTTCGCGCTCGTAGCCGACCTGGTGGTCGCCGTCGCCCTCGGCGAGGTCGATGGCGCGCACCACGGCACCGTCGAGGAAGGTGATGCCCAGCGCCAGCGCCTGTTCGCCGAGGAAGTTCTCGAAGCGTCCGCGATCGAGCTGCCATGACGGCGTCGGCAGCAGCCGGCTGACGCCGAGCTCGGTGCAGCGGCCGATGTCGCCCTCGCCCTCGCTGAAGAAGTAGCGCAGGCCGTACTTGCGGATCTGCTCGTTCTCCAGGTGTTCGCGGAAGCCCAGTACCTCGGCGAAGTAGTGCGCCCCGATCTCGACCGTCGACTCGCCGACCTTGAAGGCCGCCTCGCGCACCGGATGCCCGCGACGCTCCACCACCGCGACCTCGATCCCCGGATTGCGCTGCCTGAGCTGGATGGCGAGCGTGAGCCCCGCAAGGCCCCCGCCCAGGATGGCGACGTCGTAGCGCGGTGTTTCAGTCATCAGGCAGGTCCGTTGCTGTGGTTGCTGAGCGGATCGTACAGGGGCGCGGATGCGCTGCCAGCGTCGTCGATCACGGGGGGATGCGCGCGCGCGCGGCGGTACTCGCGCACGACGTCGCCATGGGTCCAGACCTGCGCCACCACGTGCGACGTGATCGCCCACAGGTCGCGGAACAGGCGGAAATGGCTCTTGCGGAATTCCAGGCCCGGCTCGCCACCCGCGTAGCGGGTCTCGATCGGCACCGCGACCACGCCGGCACCGGCTTCGCGCGCGGCCGAGATCAGCATCTGCGCCTCGAACACGAAGCCCTCGCCGGGCACGTCGGGCAGGGTGAACACGGCGCGCGGGTAGAGCCGCTGGCCGCTCTGGCTGTCGACCACGCGGAAGCCGCAGCCCCAGCTGATGCCCCAGTCGCCGAAGTCGTTGCCCAGTCGCCGGTGCGGCGGCTGCGAGGCGCGCTTGCGCAGGCGCGCGCCCACGATCACGCAGCCGGGATGGCGGTTGGCGGCGGCGACCAGGCGCGGGATGTCGGCCGCGTCGTGCTGGCCGTCGCCGTCCATGGTGACCACGGCGCGCGCGCCCAGGCGTTCCGCCTCGGCGAAGCCGCTGCGCAGCGCCGCGCCCTTGCCCATGCGCCGCGGGTGGCGCACCACGCGGGCGGGCAGGTCGGCGATGCGTTCGACGGTGTCGTCGTCGGAGCCGTCATCGACCACGATCACGGTCGACGCCTGGGTCAGCGCTTCCTCGACCACGCCGCGGATGCGCAGGGATTCGTTGAGTGCCGGGATCACCACCGCGACGTCTTCGCGGGCCAGCGGGACCTGCTCAGGCATGCGCGAGTTCCACCCGCAGGGTGCGGCCGGGGCCGGCGTGCAGCAGGGCGAGGTCGCCCAGGCCGGCGAGGGCATCGAACAGCGGCAGCATGGGCGCCATCGCGTTGCCGGCGCCCAGGCGTGCCAGCGGCCCGTGGCGCTGCGGCGCATCGCCGTCCAGCAGGGTCGCGCGCAGGCGGATGCCGGCGCCCGGTCCGCGGCGGTCGTCGTCACAGCGGCCCAGCACCAGGGCGCCGCCGAGCAGGCCCCGGCTGCGCGAGACCGCACCCAGCGGCCCGGTGCCCTCGGTGTCGTAGGCCGCCAGCAGCACCGCCTCGTCGCCGCAGGCGATCTGCGCCAGCGCTTCCAGCAGGCCCTGGGCGAAGCTGGCGCGGTGCGCGCTCAGCGCCGTGGCCGGGCGCAGGCAGCCGGCGCCGATGGTCCAGTAGCCGGCGGCGGCGTTGTGCACCGAGTTGTGGAACTTCGTCGGCGAGATCGCGCGCGGGTCGTCGGCGAGCGTCGCGCACATGTAGTCGGTGATCGCGAGGTCGCCGTGGGTGGAGGCGAACACCGAGGGTAGCGCCGCGGGCTCGCGTCCGGCGGCCTCGCAGGCGGCCAGTGCGACGTCCAGCGCCACCGCCACCGAAGGCGGTGCCCGGCGGCGCTCGTTCGGGGCCAGCAACTGCGGCGAGGGCTTGCCGCCATCACCCGTCGGCGTGCCGTTGGCGACGTGGTCGACCGCGGCCTGCCACGAGGGCAGGCCCGGGGCCCAGAAGCCGATGCCTTCGATGTCCGCGCAGAGCGTGTTCATGCGCGTCCGAAGACCAGGGCGGCGTTGTTGCCGCCGAAACCGAATGAATTGTTCATCGCGTAGCGGATGCCCGCGTCCTCCGCGTTGTCGAAGCGGATCTGCGGTCCGCAGGCGGGGTCCGGGGATTCGCTGTGCAGGATGCCCGGCAGCAGGCCGTGCTCGAGCGCGAGCAGGGCGAACACCGATTCCACGATGCCCGCCGCGCCGAGCGTGTGCCCGGTCCAGCCCTTGGTGGAACTGGCGTGCAGCGTGTCCGGGAACATCGTGGCCACCGCCGCGGCCTCGACCGCGTCGTTGGCCGGGGTCGAGGTGCCGTGCAGGTTGAGGTAGCCGACTTCGGCCGCAGCGATGCCCGCGCGCGCCAGCGCATCGCGCATCGCCAGGCTTGCGCCCAGGCCTTCGGGATGCGGCGCCGACATGTGGTGGGCGTCGCTGGATTCGCCGTAGCCGCGCAGCTGCAGGCCGGTGTCGCCCGGGGCCGCGCGTTCGAGCACGGCGAAGCCGCCGGCCTCGCCCAGCGACAGCCCGTCGCGGTCGCGGTCGAAGGGCCGGCAGGGATTCGCGGACACCAGTCCCAGCGAATTGAAGCCGAACAGCACGCTGCCGCACAGCGTGTCGACGCCGCCGACCAGGGCTGCGTCCACCAGCCCGGCGTGGATCAGCCGCGCCGCCTGCGCGAACACCTTGGCGCTGGACGAACAGGCGGTGGCCACGGTCGCACACGGGCCGCGCAGGCCGGTGGCGGCCTGCACGAAGTCGCCGAGCGAGTGCGGGGTGTGGATCATCGGCCGTGCCAGGTCGGCCGGGAAGGCGGGCGCGCCATCAGTGCCGGGCACCAGGCGCGCATAGGCCTCCTCGCTGGCGCCGATGCTGGAGGTCGAGGTGCCGATGACCACCGCGACGCGCTCGGCGCCGTGGCGTTCGCGGACGGCGGCCACGGCGTCCATCAGCCCGTCGTGCTGCAGCGCCATCCAGGCCAGGCGGTTGTTGCGGCAGTCCCAGTCGGCGAATTCCGCCGGCAGCGCCTCGTCCTCCAGCCCGTCGACGCGGCCGATCCAGGCCGGCAGCGGGTCGGGCCCGAAATCGTTCGGGCGCAGGCCGCCGCGGCGCGCGCGCAGCGCCTCGAGCTGGGCGCTGCGGCCACGGCCGAGGGCGGTGGTGGCTGAGTAGGCGGTGATCGCCAGCGCCGACATGGGGGGCGGCAGGGACTGCGACTGCGACGACGGCAAGGCGGGGGTCCGGCGGTGGAAAGGGGGCGAGTATAGCCATGGCGGTGGAAGGGCCGGATGATGCCCCGGCCTTCCGCCTTCCGGGCGGGCTCAGCCTCCCAGGCACTCCCAGAAGAACCGCTCCGCCATCCGGTACCGGTGCAGCGCATCGCCGCCGCGCAGGCCGTGCTTGGCGCCGGGATAGGTCATCAGCTGGAAGCGGGTGTCCTGCGCCTGCAGCTTCGACATCAGCGCGGTGGCGTTGCTGAAGAGCACGTTGTCGTCGGCCATGCCGTGCACCAGCAGCAGCGCATCGTCGCGGATGCCGTCGAGGTGGGTGAACACGCTGGCGGTGCGGTAACCCTCGACGTTGGCCTTCGGCAGGCCCATGTAGCGCTCGGTGTAGTGGGTGTCGTACAGGGCCCAGTCGGCCACCGGTGCGCCGGCGACGCCACAGCGGTAATCGTCCGGCGCCTGGCCCAGCAACATCAGGGTCATGTAGCCGCCGTTCGACCAGCCGTGCACGCCGATGCGGTCGCCGTCGACCCAGGGCTGGGCGCGCAGCCACTCGATGCCCTTGCGCTGGTCCTCGACCTCCACCGTGCCCTGCTTGCCGTACAGCGCGCCGCCGAAGTCGCGCCCGCGCCTCGGCGTGCCACGGTTGTCGAGCGAGAACACCACGTAACCCTGCTGCGCCAGGTACTGGTTGAAGAAGGCGTCCGCGCGCCCCGGCCAGGCGTCGAGCACGGTCTGCGCGGCGGGGCCGCCGTAGACGAAGACCACCGCCGGGTACTTCTTCGACGGATCGAAGCCGGGTGGAGTGATCAGGCTGAAGAAAAGCGCGGTTTCACCGTCGGCTGCCGTCAACGGGTGGAACACCGTGGGTCGATGCGCGGCGCGGTAAGGCGCATAGGGATGTGCCGGATCGTCGAGGTCGTTCCGCAGCAACGTGGCGAGCTTCGCCCCGTCCGCCTTGAACAGCTCGATCTGCGGCGGCGTGGTCGTGTTCGACCAGTTGTCCACGTACACGTTTGCCGTGTGCGCGAAGCTGGCGTTGTGGCTGCCGCCCTCTTGCGAAAGGGTGGTGATGCGTCCGCCATCGAGCGGCACGACGTGGATATGGCGTTCCGTCGGTGCGGCGACCGGCAAGGGCAGCGCATTGTCGCTGCGCACGCCGGGCAGGGTGGTGCGCATACCGGCACTGAAGTAGACCAGCCCCTTTGCCTCGTCCACCGCCAGCAGGCTGTCCACCGGCCAGTCGCCGCGGGTCAGCTGGCGCAGGTTCGCGCCGTCGCCGTCGGCGATGTAGAGATGCTCGAAGCCGTCGCGCTCGGACGACCACAGGAAGCGGCCGTCGGCGAGGAAGCGCAGGTTGTCGTGCAGCGGCACCCAGGTGTCCGAGGTCTCGGTGGCGAGGATGCGCTGGCGGCCGCTGGCCAGTTCCACCTCGATCAGCTCCAGCAGTTGCTGCTCGCGCGACTGGCGCTGGAACGTCAGCCGCTGCGGATCGCGCCAGTCCACGCGCGCGAGGTAGATGTCCGGGTTGGCGCCGAGGTCGATGCGCGTGGGCGCGGCGCGCGGGCGGTCGGGGCGGGCGACGAACAGCTCGACGCGCACGTTGTCGTCGCCGGCCGAGGGGTAGCGCTGCTCGACCACTTCGGTGCGGTCGGGATAGACCTCGTAGCGCTTCTGCACCGGCACCGGGCTTTCGTCGATGCGCGCGTAGGCGATGGCGGAATCGTCCGGCGCCCACCAGTAGCCGGTGTGGCGCGCCATCTCCTCGTCGGCGACGAACTCGGCCACGCCGTTGCCGATGGCGCCGCCGCCGTCACGGGTGAGCTGCACCTCGTCGCCGCTGGCGAGGTCGACCACCCACAGGTTGCGGCCGCGGATGAAGCTGACGTAGCCGCCCTCGGGTGACACGCGCGGGTCGGTGGCGAAGCCTTCGCCCGTGGTCAGCCTGCGCACCGCGTCCGCCCCGGACTTGTCCAGGTCGTAGAGATAGAGTTCGCCGCCGAGCGGGAACAGCAGGCGCCGCGAATCCGGCGCCCACTGGTAGTCGACGATGCCCGAGAGCGCGGCGATGCGCTGGCGCTCGCGGCGCGCCTTCTCCTCGTCGCTGAGCACCTCGTCGCCCGGCAGCACCACCGCCGAATCGACCAGCATCGCGGTTTCGCCGCTGGCGACGTCGAAGGCCCAGAGGTCGAGGCGGTTGCGGTCGCTGTCCTTGCCGCGCAGGAAGGTCACCCGCGAGCCGTCGGGCGCGACCTGCGGCCTGAGCAGGGTTGGGCCGGACAGCGGGGCGTCGCCGGTGATGGCTTCGAGGGTGAGCGGCGCGGCCTCCGCGCGGGCGGGCGTGGCGGCGTGGGCGTGGGCGAAGGTCATGGACATCAGGGCGGTGGCCAGCAGCAGGCGCATGGGGCGGTCCGGGAAGAATCGAGGGGCCATGATGCCGCAGCATGGACAGCCCACACCACGTCGGTCCTTTCCCTGCTGACGGGAAACTCAAGCGGGCATTCCCGCGAGGTTGCCCCCATCTGCCCTTCGGGCATCTTCCCCCGCGGGCGGGGGAAGAGCGCGGCACGGGTGGGAGTCAGGCGGGGCGGGGGCCCTGGCCGAAGAGCAGCGCCTTCTCCTCTTCGCTCATCGGCTTGCCGGCGTCGGGATTGACCTGCTTCGACAGCGCATAAGCCCGCTGCGTGGCTGGGCGCGCTGCGATCGCGGCCTGCCAGCGGCGGACTTCCGGGAAGGGTCCCAGATCCAGCGGCGCCTTGTCGTAGACGTTGATCCAGGGATACGCCGCCATGTCGGCGATGGTGTAGTCGTCGCCGGTGATGAACGCGCGGCCGGCCAGGCGCTTGTCGAGCACCCCGAGCAGGCGCTGCACCTCCTTCGTGTAGCGCTCGATGGCGTACGGGATCTTCTCCGGCGCATAGACGTTGAAGTGGCCGTACTGGCCGGTCATCGGCCCGAGGCCGGCCATCTGCCAGAACAGCCACTCCAGCGTGGCGGTGCGGCCGCGCGCGTCGGCGGGCAGGAAGCGGCCGGTCTTCTCCGCGAGATACAGCAGGATCGCGCCGGACTCGAACACGCTCTGCGGCGCGCCGGCGTCGGCCGGTGCGTGGTCGACGATGGCCGGCATCTTGTTGTTGGGCGAGATCGCCAGGAAGTCCGGCTCGAACTGCGCGCCCTTGCCGATGTCGACCGGGTGGATGCGGTACTCGAGCCCGGCCTCCTCCAGGAACAGGGTGACCTTGTGGCCGTTGGGGGTGGGCCAGTAGTGGAGGTCGATCATGCCGGGGCTCCGGGGATTGGGGCCCACGAGTCTAGGCCGCGACGGCCCGGGCGGGGCCCGTGCTCCCGCAACGCCGTGTTGCAGCCGGCCCGGAAAGCGCTTGGCAGCTGCAACCTGCGCCCATTAACCTTCCGCCGGTTTTCCGCCCGCCAAGGAACCCCCGTGTCGAACCCGCCCGTGCAGGCCCAGGCCCCCCGTCTGGGGCTGCTTCCCGCCCTCATCTTCAGCTCGCGCTGGCTGCAGCTGCCGCTCTACCTCGGCCTGATCGTGGCGCAGTGCGTCTACGTGTTCCTGTTCGGCAAGGAGCTCTGGCACCTGATCCACGAGACCCCGTCGCTGGGCGAGCAGGACATCATGCTGATCGTGCTCGGCCTGATCGACGTGGTGATGATCTCCAACCTGCTGGTGATGGTGATCGTGGGCGGCTACGAGACCTTCGTCTCGCGCCTGGGCCTGTCCGGCCATCCCGACCAGCCGGAGTGGCTGAGCCACGTCAACGCCAGCGTGCTCAAGGTCAAGCTGGCGATGGCGATCATCGGCATCTCCTCGATCCACCTGCTCAAGACCTTCATCGAGGCCGGCACGCTGGGCAGCGGCCTGCCGCACTGCACCTCGGCCGAGGGCATCGCCGCGGCCGCCGCCGCCACCGCCGCGGGGCTGAAGGGCAAGGCCTGCACCAACGCCACCGAGATGGGCGTGCTGTGGCAGACCATCATCCACTTCGCCTTCATCCTTTCGGCCATGGGCATCGCCTGGACCGACAAGCTGATGACGGGGTCGGCGAGTCGTCGCGAACACGCGCACTGACGCAGCAGGCCGGGCCCCATGGCTGCGGGGCCGCCGGGTGGGGCGGCCCTGCCTCGCGTAAAATGCGCCAATGGATGTCTCCCACCTGCTCGACGGGCTCAACGACGCCCAGCGCGAGGCTGTCTCCGCGCCGCCGGGCCACTATCTGGTGCTGGCCGGCGCCGGCTCCGGCAAGACCCGCGTCCTCACCCACCGCATCGCCTGGCTGAACGAGGTCTTCGGGGTGCCGGTGCACGGCATCTTCGCGGTCACCTTCACCAACAAGGCCGCGGCCGAGATGCGTCACCGTGCCGACGCCCTGCTGCGCCACGGCGCGCGCGGACTGTGGATCGGCACCTTCCACGGCCTGGCCCACCGGCTGCTGCGCCTGCACTGGCAGGACGCGAAGCTGCCCGAGGGCTTCCAGATCCTCGACTCCGACGACCAGCTGCGCCTGGTCAAGCGCGTGGTGCAGCAGCTGGAACTCGACGAGGCGCGCTTCCCGCCGCGGCAGATCGCCTGGTGGATCAACGCGCAGAAGGACGAGGGCCGGCGCCCGGCGCACATCCAGGACGGCCAGGACGAGTGGGGCTCGGTGATGCTCAAGGCCTACGCGCTTTACCAGGAGCGCTGCGACCGCGCCGGCCTGGTCGATTTCGCCGAGATCCTGCTGCGCGCGCACGAGCTGCTGCGCGACACGCCGGTGCTGCTGGCGCACTACCGGCAGCGCTTCGCGCACCTGCTGGTCGACGAATTCCAGGACACCAACGCCATCCAGTACGGCTTCATCCGGCTGCTGGCCGGGGATTCGGGCCAGGTGTTCGTGGTCGGTGATGACGACCAGGCCATCTACGGCTGGCGCGGCGCCAAGGTCGAGAACGTGCAGCGCTTCCTGCAGGACTTCCCGGGTGCGCAGACCATCCGCCTGGAGCAGAACTACCGCTCCACGGCGGCCATCCTGGATGCCGCCAACGCGGTGATCGCGCACAACCCGGGGCGCCTGGGCAAGAAGCTGTGGACGGAGAGCGGCGCGGGCGACCCGATCGACCTGTTCGCCGCCTACAACGAGATCGACGAGGCCGACTACATCGTCGGCCGCGTCCGAGAATGGGTGCGCGATGGCGGCAGCTACGGTGACTGCGCCGTGCTCTACCGCAGCAACGCGCAGTCGCGGATCATCGAGGAGAAGCTGCTGGACGCGCAGGTGCCCTACCGCGTCTACGGTGGCGTGCGCTTCTTCGAGCGCGCGGAAGTGAAGGACACCCTGGCCTACCTGCGCCTGGTCGCCAACCGCGACGACGACGCGGCCTTCGAGCGTGCGGTGAACACGCCCACGCGCGGCATCGGCGGGCGCACGCTCGACGAGGTGCGCATGCGTGCCCGCGCCGACGGCGTTGCGCTGTGGGAAGCCTCGCTGCGCTGTGCGCAGGGCACGGACCTTGCGGCGCGCGCGCGCAACGCGCTGGCGGCCTTCCATGCGCTCATCGACGCGATCGATGGCGAACTTGGTGACCTGCCGCTGAAGGACAAGGTTGACCACGTGCTGCTGCGGTCCGGCCTGCGCGAGCACTACGCGCGCGAGTCGAAGGGCAGCCTGGATTCGCGCGTCGACAACCTCGACGAGCTGGTGTCGGTGGCCTCGCGCTTCGTGCGCGGCGACGACGACGAGTCGGCCGCGCTCACCGAGCTGGTCGCCTTCCTCGCCTATGCCGCGCTCGAGGCCGGCGAGGGCCAGGCCCAGGCGGGCGAGGACGGCGTGCAGCTGATGACGCTGCACAGCGCCAAGGGGCTGGAGTTCCCGCTGGTGTTCCTGGCGGGGCTGGAGGAGGGCCTGTTCCCGAACGCGCGCTCGATCGAGGAGAGCGGGCGGCTGGAGGAGGAGCGCCGGCTTGCCTACGTCGGCATCACCCGCGCCCGCCAGAAGCTGGTGCTCAGCCACGCCGAGACCCGGCGCCTGCACGGCCAGGATATGTACGGCATGCCCTCGCGATTCCTGCGCGAGATCCCGCCGGCCCTGCTCAACGACGTGCGGCCGAAGGTGCAGGTCTCGCGCTCGCGCTACGCGCAGGCACCGCGCCGCGACCCGGGCCACGCAGTGCTCGAGGAAATTCCGGGCATCACCATCGGCCAGGACGTGGTCCATCCCAGCCTCGGCAGCGGCGTGGTCACCGGCATCGAAGGCGCCGGCGCGCACGCGCGCGTGCAGGTCAATTTCGAAGACGCCGGCAGCAAATGGCTGGTGCTGGCCTACGCGAAGCTGCAGCCGGCCTGAGGCTCAGTCGCGCAGCCTGAAACCCGGCGACTCGTTGAGCGAGCCATCGGATTCGAGCACCGCCCAGCGCTCCCCGGTGCGGTCGAACACCACCGGGATCGGATCCACGAACATCGGCCGGCGCACGAACTTCAGCGTCCACTTGAACTGCTCCAGCGTCTCCAGTGCCTTGAGCTGGCCTGGCGTCAGGCCGGCGCGCAGGGCGGCGGGGTCGAGTGGCGTGTCTCGGCGGCGTTCGCGTCCGTACATCGAGGATCTGGCAGGTCGTGGTGCAATGCACGATGTTGGCCCGTGTGCCGACGCGGCGGTGTGAACGCGCGCCGGTTTCCGGACGCCCGCCGTGCCGATCACGCCGCGCCGGACAGGTGCTCGAACAGGATGAAGGCGCCGATCAGCACCAGCAGCACGCCGCCACCGACCTCGGCGCGCTTGCCGGCCATCGCACCGAGCACGCGCCCGAGCAGGATGCCGAGCGTCACCATCACGAAGGTGGTGAGGCCGATCACCGTGGCGACCACCAGGATGTTGACCTCGAGGAAGGCCAGGCCCACGCCGACCGCCATCGCATCGATGCTGGTCGCGAAGCCGGTGGCGGCCAGCCCCCAGAACCCGTGGCGGCGAGGAGCTTCGTCCGTGTCGCCGTCGCCGTCGCCGTCGCCGTCGCCGTCGTCGTCGTCGTCGCGCAGCCCGAGCCAGACCATGCGCAGTCCGAGCGCGGTCAGCAGGGTGAACGCGATCCAGTGGTCCCAGGTGGTGACATAGCCCGCGGCGGCGGTGCCCAGGGCCCAGCCCACCAGCGGCGTGACCGCCTCGATGGTGCCGAAGATCAGGCCCGCGCGCAGCGCGTCGCGCAGGCGCGGGGTGCGCATCGCGGCGCCCTTGCCCACGGCCGCGGCGAAGGCGTCCGTCGACATCGCGATGCCGAGCATGAGGATCGATAGCGGGTGCATGTGCTGTCCAGAGTCGGGCGTGCGGACGACGGCATGCCGCGCGCCCAACCCTGAAGTTGCGCCGGCACGCCGATGGTCTCGCCAACCTGGACTGGTGTCGCGCGCCACGGCAAGGGCTGCCGAGTGTGTTGACGCGGACGCTTCCGGCTACGGAAGCAGGCTACTCCCCAACGGGAACACCCATTCTACCACGCGCCGCGGACGCGTTCCCCGGCCTGGGCGGAGTGATGCCCATCGACAGGTAGACGCTGGTCAGGGTGTCGATGCCGATCTCGGCCGGCTTCACCCAGTCGATCGGCACGTACAGCAGACCGCCACCGACCGGGATCGGCGCCGTCGGCACCAGTACGGTCAGGTGCATGCGGCCGTCGATCTCGATCGGCTCCGGATTGGGCAGCAGGCCGAGCACGGCCACGCCGTCGCCGCCGAAGAAGCACCACACCGGGCTCATCGCGGCGATGTCGGCATGCTGGCGGTCGCCGATCACCGAGACGAAGCGCTCGGCCAGCGCGTACACGCTGCCCACCAGCGGAATCCTGCGCATGGTGTTGCCGACCAGGGCCTTGAACGGCGCCTTCAGCCGCGACTGCACCAGCAGGCCGAGCAGGTAGACCAGGCCGATGGTCAGCGCCGTGCCCAGCAGCCAGGCCACCATCGGGTGCGCCTCGAACCACTCCCCGAACACGGTGAAGGAACGCCCGAACAGGCTGCTCGGGCCGAGGAAGCGGTTGACCAGGCCCACCGCCCAGCCCAGCAGCACCAGGGTGAGCACCAGCGGCAGCACCGCCAGCAGTCCGGTCAGCCAGGTGGTGATGACCGGCTGCAGGTGGCGGCGCAGGCCGACGTAGCCTGCGTCGTCACCGCGGTCGTGCCCGGGTGGCGTGATCAGTTCCACTCGAAGAGCTTGAAGTAGACCGGCGAGACGCCGTCGCGTTCGCCATCGACCACGCCGTCGCCGTCGCGGTCGTAGAGGTAGTAGGTGGGACCGCGCGAAGGCTCCACCTTGAGCGCACGCAGGCGACCATCGATGCGGTACTCGGTGACCACGTCGCCATTGGCCTCGGTGCGGATGGTTTCGTCCGCGCCTTCCGGGATCTGGTCGTAGGGGTCGCTGGCGGTGGCGCAGGCGCCCAGCAGCAGGGCGGTGGCGACCAGCGTGGGGGCGGCGAAGCGGTTCATGGCGGTCTCCCGGGGAGCTGCCGCCGATTATGCGCCAGTGCCGTGACCACGGGCGGTGAGGACGTAGAATCCGGGCATGAAACGCCTGGTTCTGATCGACGGTTCCTCCTACCTCTACCGCGCCTTCCACGCGCTACCGCCGCTGTCCAATGCCGATGGCGAGCCGACCGGCGCGCTGTTCGGCGTGGTCAACATGCTGCGCTCCACGCTCAAGGAACGGCCCGAGTACGTCGCCTTCGTGGTCGACGCGCCGGGGAAGACCTTCCGCGACGACCTGTATCCCGAGTACAAGGCCAACCGCCCGCCGATGCCCGACGACCTGCGCGCGCAGGTGCAGCCGATGTGCGACGTGGTCGAGGCCCTGGGCATCCCGATCCTGCGCGTGCCCGGGGTGGAGGCCGACGACGTCATCGGCACCCTCGCACTGCAGGCGGCCGGCGACGGCATCGACGTCACCATCTCCACCGGCGACAAGGATTTCGCCCAGCTGGTGCGCCCGGGCGTGGGCCTGGTGAACACCATGAGCGGCACGCGCACCGACTCCGACGAGGCGGTGGTCGCCAAGTTCGGCGTGCGGCCCGACCAGGTGGTCGACCTGCTGGCGCTGATGGGCGACAGCGTCGACAACATCCCCGGCGTGGAGAAGTGCGGGCCGAAGACCGCCGCCAAGTGGCTGGCCGCCTACGACAGCCTCGACGGCGTGATGGCCTCGGCCGGCGAGATCAAGGGCAAGGTCGGCGACAACCTGCGCGCCGCGCTCGACCGCCTGCCGCTGAGCAGGGAGCTGGCGACCATCCGCACCGACGTCGAGCTCGAGGTCGGCGCCACCGATCTCGCGCTGCGCGAACCCGACGTGGACACGCTGCGTGCGCTGTACGCGCGCTACGGCTTCGTGCAGGCGCTCAAGGAGCTCGATGGTGGCAGCGCCGCGAACGGGAATGTGCCGGCGAAGGCGACGATCGCGCGCGCGGGCAGCGGCTTCGTCGCGCCGGCGGCGGCCGCGGATGGCGTTGCGCCGGATCCCGCGCTGGCGGCCGAAGGCCGCTACGACACGATCCTCGACGCCGCGGCGCTGGAAGACTGGATCGCACGACTGCGCGAGGCCGGCCTATTCGCGGTCGACACCGAGACCGATTCGCTCGATCCCCTGCGCGCCAACCTGGTCGGCATCAGCTTCAGCGGCGAGCCCGGCCGCGCCGCCTACCTGCCGCTGGCCCACGACTATCCCGGCGCGCCGGCCCAGATCGACCGCGCGCAGGCGCTGGACCTGCTGCGCCCGCTGCTGGAGGACGCCTCCGTGCGCAAGGTCGGCCAGAACGGCAAGTACGACCTCCACGTGCTGCGCCGCCACGGCATCGCCCTGGCCGGCTACGCCGACGACACCCTGCTGGAGAGCTTCGTGCTCGACGCCGGCCGCACCCGCCACGACATGGATTCGCTGGCGCGGCGCGAACTCGGCTACCAGACCATCGCCTACGCCGACGTGGCCGGGAAGGGCGCCAAGCAGATCCCGTTCTCGCAGGTCGCCATCGACGACGCCACCCGCTACGCCGCAGAAGACGCCGACGTCACCCTGCGCCTGCACCGGGTGCTGTCCGCGCGGCTTGACGCCGAGCCCGGCCTGCAGCCCGTGTACCGCGATATCGAGATGCCGCTGGTGCCGGTGCTGGCGCGGGTGGAGGCCAACGGCGTGCTGCTCGACGGCGACGAACTGCGCCGCCAGGGCCAGGCGCTGGGCCGGCGCATGCTGGAGCTGCAGCAGCGCGCCACCGAGCTGGCGGGCCGCAGCTTCAACCTGGATTCGCCGAAGCAGGTCGGCGCCCTCCTGTACGACGAACTCGGCCTGCCGGCGCTGGTGAAGACGCCCAAGGGCCAGCCGTCGGCGAATGAAGAGGCGCTGGAGGCCATCGCGGACCAGCACGAGCTGCCGCGGGTGATCCTCGACTACCGCAGCCTGGCCAAGCTGCGCGGCACCTACACCGACAAGCTGCCCGAGATGGTCAATCCCGACACCGGCCGCTTGCACACCAGCTACCAGCAGGCCGGCGCCGCCACCGGGCGCCTGGCCTCGAGCGACCCCAACCTGCAAAACATCCCGATCCGCACCGAGGACGGCCGCCGCATCCGCACCGCCTTCGTCGCGCCGCCGGGGCGGAAACTGGTGGCCTGCGACTATTCGCAGATCGAACTGCGGATCATGGCCCACCTCTCGCAGGACGCCGGCCTGGTCGCGGCCTTCGAGGCCGGCGCCGACATCCACCGCGCCACCGCCGCGGAAGTGTTCGGGCGCAAACTCGACGAGGTCACCGGCGACGAGCGTCGCGCCGCCAAGGCGATCAACTTCGGCCTGATGTATGGCATGGGCGCCTTCGGCCTGGCGCGCAACCTCGGCATCTCGCGCGCCGAGGCCCAGGACTACATCGCGCTGTACTTCTCGCGCTATCCCGGCGTGCGTGACTTCATGGAGCGCACGCGCAGCCAGGCCCGTGAGCAGGGCCATGTCGAAACCGTCTTCGGCCGCCGCCTGTGGCTGGAGTACATCAGCCGCGGCACCCAGGCCCAGCGTGCCGGCGCCGAGCGCGCCGCGATCAACGCGCCGATGCAGGGCACGGCGGCGGACATCATCAAGCGCGCCATGGTGGCGGTGGACGAGTGGCTGCAGCCGCACGGCGAACGCGCACTGATGATCCTGCAGGTGCACGACGAACTGGTGTTCGAGTGCGACGAAGGCTTCGTCGACACCCTGCTCCCCGAGGTGGTTTCGCGGATGACCGGCGCGGCGGAACTGAGGGTGCCGCTGGTGGTCGACAGCGGCGTTGGCGACAACTGGGAACAGGCGCATTGAGTATTCAGCAAAGGGCCCGGAAAGGGCCGCTAAACGCAGGCTGAATCCAACAAAAACTTAACGGCAATCTTCACGAACCATCCATGTCCGCGATGGTCATATAGCCCGTGACAGATGCAAGGTCTGTCGCAGATCACTCCCCTCCCCTGGAGCTGATCGACCCCGGAACGTAAGGCTTCTCCCCGAGCCCCGTTCTCCAGCCCCGCCGGCCCCCCCTGCCTGCGGGGCTTTTTATTGCCTGTAGCCTATGGGGCCTGACCCGCTGCCTGGAGCGAAGCCTTGACCGGAGACCTGGCGCTAGTCGCGGACATCGGAGGAACCAATGCGCGGTTCGCGCTGTGCGACCCCGCGGCGGTGGTGCCGGGACTCGTGGAGCCGATGGCGCTGCGCAATGCGGAGTTCGCCAGCCTGCAGCACGCCACCGAACATTACCTCGCCGCCGTCGGCGTCCGCCCGCGGCGGGCCGCGATGGCGCTGGCCTGCCCGGTCGACGGCGACGAAATGCGGCTGACCAACCGCGCCTGGTCGTTCAGTCGCCATGAGCTGCGCGACTCGCTGGGGCTGGAGGAGCTGCGCCTGCTCAACGACTTCGGCGCCATCGCGCGCGCGGTGCCGGTGCTGGCGGCGGACGAGCGCGTGGTGCTGCACGGGCAGTCGCACGAGCTGTCGCGGGGGCCGGTCAGCGTCATCGGGCCCGGCACCGGCTTCGGGGTCGCCCTGCTGGTCGGCAGTGCCGACGGCGGCTGGCAGGTGGTGGAGACCGAGGGCGGCCACGTCGGCTTCGCGCCCCTGGGCGACGAGGAACGCCTGCTCGCGGCCCGGATCACGGCGCGCCACGGCCGCGCGTCCTGGGAGCGGCTGCTGTCGGGCAGCGGCCTGTCGGTCATCGATGCGGTGCTGCGCGGGGACGAAGACGGTGGGCTGCGCGACCCTGCCGCGATCGTGGCCGCGGCGCTGGACGGCCATGACGTGGTTTCGCGCCGAGCGCTCGCGCGCTTCTGCGCGATCCTCGGCAGCGTTGCCGGCGACATCGCGCTGGCGCACGGCGCGCGCTCGGTGGTGATCGCCGGCGGCATGGTGCCGCGTTTCCTGCCCTTCCTGCGCAGCAGCGCCTTTCGCGAGCGCTTCCTGGACAAGGGCCGCTTCGCCGCCTGGCTGGAGCCGGTGTCGATCCAGGTCGTGGTCCATCCCAACCCGGGACTGCTGGGCGCGGCCGTGGCCCTGGGGCCTGGGCCATGTCCGGGGAGCGCGCGCTGAGCCGGCTGAGGCAAAAAAGCTCTTCCTCAGCCCAACTCCGCCAGCCAGTCGCGTGGCCGGAGGTAGTCGGCCAGGCGGGCCTCGGGGCTGCCGGGCTCCGGTTCGAAGCCGTATTCCCAGCGCGCCAGCGGCGGCATGCTCATCAGGATGGATTCGCTGCGGCCGCCGGACTGCAGGCCGAAGTGGGTGCCGCGGTCCCAGACCAGGTTGAATTCGACGTAGCGGCCGCGGCGGTAGAGCTGGAACTGGCGCTCGCGTTCGCCCCAGGGCGTGGCCTTGCGGCGTTCGACGATCGGCAGCCAGGCGTCGAGGAAGCCGTCGCCGACCGCGCGCAGGTAGGCGAAGTCGCGCTCGAAGTCGTCGGCCAGGTCGTCGAAGAACAGGCCGCCGACGCCGCGGGTCTCGTCGCGGTGCTTCAGGAAGAAGTACTCGTCGCACCACCGCTTGTGCGCCTCGTAGCGCGCCTGGCTGCCGAAGGGCTCGCACAGCGCGCGCGCGGTGCGGTGCCAGTGCAGCACGTCCTCGTCGAAGGGATAGAAGGGCGTGAGGTCGAAGCCGCCGCCGAACCATGAGGCCACGGTCGCGCCGTCGCGCTCGGCGCGGAAGTGGCGCACGTTGGCATGCGTGGTCGGCAGGTACGGGTTGCGCGGGTGGAAGACCAGCGAAACGCCGACCGCGCGCCACGAGGCGCCGGTCAGTTCGGGCCGGTTCGCCGTGGCCGACGGCGGCAGTCGCGTGCCGCGCACGTCGGAGAAGCCGATGCCGGCCTGCTCGAACACGGCACCGTCGCGCATGATGCGGGTGCGACCGCCGCCGGCGAGGCCGCCGCTGGCGCTCTCGTCCGGGCGCGTCCAGGCGTCCTCGTGGAAGCGCGCGGCGCCGTCGGCGCCCTCCATGGCCGCGCAGATGCGGTCCTGCAGGCCAGTCAGGTAGTCGCGGACGGCGTCGAAATCGGTCATGTGGCAATTGTAAGGCGGCCGACACCATCCCGGCGGCGCGTCGGCAGTGTTCCACCGGTGACGCAACCCTAACGCGCAGCTAACGTCTGCTTAGGGAAACGCGAACGCGCCTGCACGTCATCATCGGCATCGCAATCATCATGAAGGGGACTTCGATGACCTTGCACACTGCGGAACCGCGCACCGCGCATTTCCCCCTGCTCGACGACGTGATCGTTGTGGCCGACGCCGCCATGCGCATGCGCGCACCGCGCCGGATCGTCGCCACGCTGGTCGAAGGGCTGCGCAACCTGCTCCCCAACGCCGGCGCGTTGCCGCCCGCGCTGTTGATCCCCGACCCCGCCGGCTACACGCGTCGCGAGCTGTACCGCTCGCCGCGCCACGGCTACCAGGTGCTGGCCATGACCTGGGGCCCCGGGCAGGGCAGCTCCGTGCACGACCATGCCGACACCTGGGGCGTCGAGGCGGTGCTGCGCGGACACCTGGAAGTGCTCGACTACCGCGTCCGCGACCGCAATCGCGCGCTCGTCCGCATGCATGCCAGCGACCACCACGCGCTCGAGGATGGCCGCGTGATCGGCCTGCTGCCGCCGCACGACCTGCATTCCTGCCGCAATCCCAGTGCGCGGGAAACCACCGTGACCCTGCACATCTACGGCACGCCGCTGGACGAGGTACGCCGCTTCGTGCACGTCGAGGACGATCTCTATCGTCCGGAGCGCGTGCGGCTGGCCATGGCCTGAGGCGCGCCCTCAGTCCTTCAGCGCGCGCTCGAACAATTCGTAGATGCGTCGGTACTGGTCGTACCAGGAATCGGAATGCACATAGCCGTGCCGCTCCAGCGGGTAGCTCGCCAATTCCCACTTGTCCTTGCGCAGCTCGATCAGGCGCTGCGCCAGCATCACCGAGTCCTTGTAGAACACGTTGTCGTCGATCATGCCGTGGGCGATCAGCAGGTGGTCCTGCAGGCCCTCGGCGTACTCCATCGGCGATGACTTCGCGTAGGCCTCGGGGTCGAGCTCCGGGGTGTTGAGGATGTTGGCGGTGTAGCCGTGGTTGTACTGCGACCAGTCGGTCACCGGGCGCAGCGCGGCGCCCGCCTTGAAGGTGCCCGGCTCGCGGAACAGGGCCATGAAGGTCATGAAGCCGCCGTAGCTGCCGCCGTAGATGCCGACGCGGTCGCGGTCGGCCTGGCGGTTTTCCACCAGCCAGTCGATGCCGTCGAGGTAGTCCTCCAGCTCCGGGTGGCCCATCTGCCGGTAGATCGCGGTGCGCCAGTCGCGGCCGTAGCCTTCGGAGGCCCGGAAGTCGAGGTCGAGCACGATGTAGCCCTGCTGCACCAGCAGGTTGTGGAACATCTGCTCGCGGAAGTAGTTCGGATAGCGGTCGCTGACGTTCTGCAGGTAGCCGGCGCCGTGCACGAACAGCACGACCGGGTATTCGCGGCCGGGCTCCATGGTGGCCGGGCCGTAGTACTTGCCCCAGACGGTGCCGGCACCGTGCTTCGAGGGCACCTGCACGGTCTCGGGCTGGATCCATTCGCGTGCCTTGAACTCCGCGCTGCGGGTGTCGGTGAGCTGGCGGGCGTCGCCGCCGGCGGCGTCGACCACCGACAGCTGCGGCGGCACGTAGCTGCTCGAATGCCGCACCAGCACGCGGCGGCCGTCGGGCGAGGCGACGAAGTCCTCGACGCCGTTCAGCGCGGTCACTTCGCGCACTTCGCCGCCGTTGGCGCCGACCTGGCAGACCTCGTAGTCGCCGGGGCGGGCGCGGTTGCACAGGAACAGGAAGCTGGCGCCGTCCGCGGCCAGCACCGGCTGCGAGGCTTCCCAGCGGCCCGAGGTCAGCGCGCGAGCGCGGCCGCCCGACGTGGTGTACAGGTGCGACCAGCCGGACTCCTCGGACAGGAACCACAGCGTGCGCGCATCCGGCATCCAGCCGAACTCGTTGAAGCTCCAGTTGATCCAGGCCTCGTCGCTCAGGCGGTGCACGGGCTGCAGCTTCGCGCCGGCGAGGTCGACCGTCGCCAGCCAGCGGTCCTTGTTGTCGACCGAGTGCAGCATCAGCGCGAGGCCGCGGCCGTCGTCGCTCCAGCGCGCGCCGCCGGAGACGTCGCCGCCCCAGCCTTCGATGCGCACGGGGCGGTTGCCCTTCAGCGCATCCTTGCCGGCGGCCTTGCGCAGCGCGGCCAGCGGATCCTGGGTGATGCCCGGCAGCGGATCGGTCTTCAGTTCGCGCACCTTGCCGTCGTCGAGCGACACCAGCCAGAACGACTGCGGCGCGGGATCGTTGCGGCCCACGCGCGTGCGCACGTCCTCGAACTCCTCGTAGCCGGACTCGGTGACGTACTTCGGCATCTTTCCGCCCTGGCCCGCGTCGGCACCCTTGGCCTGGGTGACCGCGAACAGCCAGCGGCCGTCGGGCGAGAGCGCGCTGCCCTGGATCTCGACGTCCTTGCCGAGGAAGGCCGGCGCCGGCGCGCGGCTCGGGTCGGCGCTGCGCCAGGCTTCGGCCTGGGTGCGCAGCTCCTCGCGGCGTTCGCGCTCGGTGCGCAGGGTTTCGATGTAGCGCAGCTGGCGCTCGCGCAGGGCGTCGGCCTTGGGCGGCGTGCCGGGAGCATCCTCGGCCTTCAGGCTCGCGGCCTGGCCGACGCCGCCCGAGGCGGTCCAGCGGTACCAGTCGTTGCCGCTGCGCCACGACAGCGAGCCGTCGCGGCCCCACTGCAGCTGCGATTCGCCGGCCTCGGTGCGGGTGATCTGGGTCAGCGCGCCGCCGCGCAGGTCACGCACGAAGACGTCGCCATTGCGCAGGAAGGCCATGCGCGCGCGGGTGGCGTCGAATATCGGGTCCGTGCCGTCGATGCCCGCGCGCGCTGCGCCGTCGACCCGGTTTGCCGCACCGCCGGCCACCGGCTGGGCGAAGGTGTCGCGCACGTTGCTGCCGCTGCGCTTGGCCGCGTAATAAGCGGTGGCGCCGTCCCAGGACCACCACATCCGCTCCACAGGCGGACCGATCCAGTCGGGGTCGGCCATGACCTGGTGCAGGTCGAGCGCCGGCGCGGGCTGGGCCAGGGCCGTGGATGCGGGCGCGACGGCCAGCAGCAGCGACAGCGACAGGAAGGAAACGACGGTGCGGTGGCGCATGGTGCAGTGACCCCTCGGGACGTTGACGCGCCAGCGTATCAGCCGCGCGCGCGATGCCTCTGGGCCGGTGGTCATGCCCGGATTCACGCCGCCTGAACCGGTGACGACGCGAAGAGGGGCACAATGGCGGGCGCGGTGCCCGGTTCGCACCGCGGAGAACGGCGTGGACGCGTTGCTGCTGTCGCGGATCCAGTTCGGCTTCCTGATCACCTTCCACATCCTGTTCCCGGCCTTCACCATCGGCCTGGCGCACTGGCTGGCCTTCCTCGAGTGGCGCTGGCTGCGCACCCGCGACGCGATGTGGCGCGACCTCTATTTCTTCTGGCTGCGGATCTTCGCCATCAGCTTCGGCATGGGCGTGGTCAGCGGCATCGTGATGAGCTTCCAGTTCGGCACCAACTGGGCGGTGCTGTCCGAGCGTGCGGGCGCGATCCTGGGCCCGCTGCTGAGCTACGAGGTGCTGACCGCTTTCTTCCTGGAGGCCAGCTTCCTGGGCGTGATGCTGTTCGGCTGGAACCGTGTGTCGCCGAAGCTGCATTTCCTGTCGACCTGCATGGTCGCGCTGGGCACGCTGTTTTCGACCTTCTGGATCCTGTCCGCCAACAGCTGGATGCAGACCCCGCAGGGCCACGAGATCGTCGACGGCGTGTTCCACCCGGTCGACTGGCTGGCGATCATCTTCAACCCGTCCTTCCCCTACCGGCTGGCGCACATGGTGCTGGCCGCGTTCATCACCACCTGCTTCGTGGTCGGCGGCGTCAGCGCCTGGTACCTGCGCCGCGGGGTGCACCTGGCGGCGGGGCGGAGGATGCTGAAGCTGGCGGTGGCCTTCGCCGCGATCACGCTGCCGCTGCAGGTGCTGGTCGGCGACCTGCACGGCCTCAACGTCGGCAAGCACCAGCCGGTGAAGCTCGCGGCGATGGAGGCGCACTGGGAGGCCGGCGAACCCGGTGCGGGGGTGCCGCTGGTCCTGTTCGCCTGGCCCGACGAGGCCGCCGGGACCAACCGTTACGAAGTGGCCATTCCCCGCCTGGGCAGCCTGATCCTCACCCACAGCTGGGACGGGGAGATCCAGCCGCTGGCCGCGGTGCCCGCCGACGAGCGGCCGCCGGTGGCGCCGGTGTTCTGGGCGTTCCGGGTGATGGTGGGTCTTGGCGTGGCCATGCTGCTGCTGGCGCTGGCGTCCGCCTGGGCATGGTGGCGGGGCTGGCTGTTCGAATCGAAATGGCTGCTGGACGGCTGGCGATGGCTGAGTCCTGCCGGCTTCGTGGCCCTGGTCTCGGGCTGGTACGTGGTCGAGATCGGTCGCCAGCCCTGGGTGGTCTACGGCCTGCTGCGCACCAGCGAGGCGGTCAGCCCCAACATCACCGCCGCCGCCGTGATGTCTTCGCTGGTCGTCTATGCCACTGCCTATGCGGTGATTTTCGGCGCGGGCATCCACTATCTGCTGGGCCTGGTGCGCAAGGGCCCGCTGCTACACGAGGACTCACCGGAGACCGGCGGCGGCGACCGCACGCCGGCCCGGCCGCTGTCGGTCGGCGGCCACGACCACGCGCGTGCGGAGGACGGCTGATGGACACCGCGACCTGGCTGCCGGTGGCGTGGTACGGCGTGATCGGTTTCGGCGTGCTGATGTACGTGCTGCTCGATGGCTTCGTGCTCGGCCTCGGCATCCTCGCGCCCTTCGCCGAGGACGGCGACCAGCTCGACCACATGATGAACACCGCCGCGCCGATCTGGGACGGCAACGAAACCTGGCTGGTGCTCGGCGGCACCGCGCTGTTCGCGGCCTTCCCCAAGGCCTACGCGATCCTGCTGTCAGCGTTGTACCTGCCGGTGCTGCTGATGCTGATCGCGCTGATCTTCCGGGGCGTGGCCTTCGAATTCCGCTTCAAGGCGCGGCGCGGGAAGCCGTTCTGGGGCGGTGCCTTCGCGCTCGGCTCGATGGTGGCGGCGTTCGCGCAGGGCCTGATCCTGGGCGCGCTGGTGGAAGGCATGCCGCTGGAAGAGGGCAAGTATCTTGGCGGCGCCTTCGACTGGTTCAGCCCGTTCTCGATGCTGACCGGGGTCGCGGTGGTGTTCGGCTACGCGCTGCTGGGCGCGGGCTGGCTGATCCTGAAGACCGAGGGACCGCTGCAGTCGGTCGCCCGCACCGTCACCCGGCCGCTGGTGCTGGTGGTGGTGGCCTTCATGGGCCTGGTCAGCGCCTGGTTGCCGTTCCTGGACTCGCAGATCATGGCGCGCTGGTTCGAGGGCGGGAACTTCTGGTGGCTGGCGCCGGTGCCGCTGCTGGCGCTGGCCAACGCCTGGTGGCTGTGGCGAGCGGCGATGCGCACGGGCCGCGACGCCCGGCCTTTCGTGCTGACGCTGAGCTTCTTCGTGCTCGGCTTCATCGGCCTGGTGGTGGGCATCTGGCCCAACATCATCCCGCCCTCGCTGAGCATCTGGGACGCGGCTTCGCCGCCGTCGACGCAGGTCTTCACCCTGGTCGGACTGGTGCTGCTGCTGCCGGTCATCCTCGGTTACACGGCGTGGTCGTACTCGGTGTTCAGGGGCAAGATCCAGGCCGACGCGGGCTACCACTGAAGGCGCGGGCGGGGCGAAGGGCGGCCCGCATCGGGGCGTCGCGGCGCGCTTGCTTTATGCTTCCCCCTGCACGCGTGCGACCGCGCGCTGGAACCGTCGATGCAAGCCTTCGTCTACAAGAGCCTGAAAAAGGCCGACACCTACGTCTACCTCGCCGGCCGCGATGATTTCGACCGCATCCCCGGTCCGGTCCGTGGCGAACTCGGCGAGCTTCGCTTCGTGCTCGAGGTCGCGCTGGACCCCGGCCGCCGGCTGGCGCGCGAGGACGCCGACGCGGTGCGGGCCAACCTTGCCGGCCGCGGCTTCCACCTGCAGATGCCGCCGCGCGCCGGCATTGATCCGCTGAGCGATGACTGGGGCACCGATGCCTGAGCGTCCGATCGTGCAATCGCCCGTGAAAAAGTGGCTGCCCCTGGCTGGCGGCGTCGTGCTGGCCCTGCTGGCCGGAATCCCCGAGGCCGCGGTCGCGGCGATGGCGGCCTGGCTGGCGCAGCCGGCGTTCGCGCTGGGGTTGCGCGCGGTACTGCCCGCGGGCGCGGCGTTGCGCCGCGACGTGCTGGCACTGGCGTTGCTGTGGGCACTGGCCGTGGCCGTCACCGTGCTGCTGGTGGGCTGGCCGCTGTCGGCATTGCTGGCCAGCGGCGGCGCCTCGCTGGGTTCGGCGGTGGCGCTCAGTGCCACGGCGGGCCTGGGCGTGATCGCGCTCTGGCGCCTGTGGCCGCTGTGGCAACTGGTCGAAGGCGAGGGTGGCCAGGGCCTGGCGGGCCACTGGCGTGCGCTGGAGGCGCATGACGGTTCCAGCTGGCGCGGCCTGGGCGCGGCGCTGGCGATCGCCGTCATCCTCGCACTGGCCCTGGTGCTGGCCTGGCCGGACCTGGTCGCCGGCACCGCGCGCTGGATCCTGGCTGGCGTGGCCGCGGTCGCCTGGCCGCTGCTGCACCGGGTGGTGCTGCGCGCGCCGCTGGCGGCGGCCGAGCTCGACGTGGTCGACATGCCGGAACCGGCGCAGCCGGCCCTCATCGACGAGGTCGAAGCCGGTGATGCCGTCGCCGCCCTGTACGCCGCCGCCCGCGGCGGCCGCGTCGAGCGCGCCTTGGCCCTGGTGGAGGAGGGTGCCGATCCACACGCGCTGCCCGACTCCGAGGGTCGCGACCAGCGCTCGCTGGCCGTGCTGGCCGCGGTGCTGCCCGACCTGCGCCTGCTGCGCGCGCTGATCGCCCGCGGCGTCGACCTCAACCACGCCCACGCCGGCCTGACGCCGCTGCTGGCCGCCACCCGCGACAGCTGGCACGGCCGGCCGGAGGCGGTGATGACCCTGCTGGCCAACGGCGCCGACCCGCGCGCCACCGACCGCGACGGCAACACCCCGCTGCACCATGCCGCGCGCAGCTCCGACCCCGGCGTCGCCGCCCTGCTGCGCGACGCCGCCGCCGAGCTCGATGCCCGCAACGCCGACGGCGTGACCCCGCTCGGCATCGCCTGCGGCTGCGGCAACTGGCGCCTCGCCCGCTTCCTGCTGGAGCGCGGTGCGCGCACCGAGCCCGAGGCCGGCTCGCCGCCGCTGCTGGCCGCGGCCGGTGGCGACGACGACGATGCCGCCGGCGTCGCCCTGCTGCTCAAGCACAAGGCCCGGGTCGATGCCCGCGACGCGCGCGGCCGCAGCGCCCTGCACGAGGCCGCGCTGGCCGGCCATGCCGGGATCATGGAGGCGCTGCTCGAGGCCCGCGCCGACGCCGATGCCCGCGACGACGGCGGCCGCACGCCGCTGCTCGAAGCCGCCTTCGGCGGCCACCTGGCCGCGGTCGACCTGCTGGCCGAGCGCGCCGACCTGCATGCCGTGGATGGTGAGGGCCGCAACGCCCTGCACCTGGCCTGCCTGTGCGAGACGGGCAGTGCCGCACTGGCCGCACGCCTGCTGGCACTGGGCATCGACGCCGCCGTGGCTGATGGCGAAGGCAAGCGCCCGGTCGACCACGCCGCCACCGGCGGCCGCTGGGCGATGGTGGCCGCGCTCGACCCCGCGCACCCGCTGCCGGCCAGCGTGCTCGGCGGCGACAGCGAGCTTCCGCCCGACCGTCCGCCGCTGGAGGTGCTGCGCGAACAGCTGGGCGAAGGCCGCTTCGACGGGCTCGAACCGCTGGCGCAGCTGGTGACGCCGGCCGAACTTGGCGGCCTGCTGCTGCACGGCGACACCGCGCCGTCGCCGGCGCGCATCGAATGGCTGCTGCTCAACGGCGCCGATGCCGATGCGCGCGAAGCCGGCGGCGACACCGCGCTGATGCGGCTGCTGGGTCGCGGCACCGACGCCCTGCCGGCGATCCAGGCACTGCTGCGCGGGGGAGCCTCGCCGGCCGGTGCCGGCGGGCTCGCGCGCTTCCTCGACGCCTGCGTGCGCGAGGACCAGGCCGCGCGTGGACTGGAGCAGTTCGCGCTGGAGCTGGTCGAGCGCGGCGCGGACGTGTTCGCGCCGTCGCCGGCCGGCGACCCGCCCGCGGCGCTCGCCGTGCGCCTGGGCTGGATGCGCCTGCTCGAACGCCTGGTCGCCGACGGCGTCGACCTCGACCGCCGCGACGGGCACGGCATGACCGCCCTGCACCTGGCCGCGGCGCTCGCCCGCGAGCCGGCGCTGAAGCTGCTGGTCCGGGGCGGCGCCTCGCCGGCGGTGCGCGCCGCCGACGGCCAGACGCCGCTGGGAGTGGCCCTGTCCGCGGGGCGCCGCGACCTCGCCGACTGGCTGGACTGGAGCGGTTGGGCGCTGCCCGGCCGTCCCCTGGGCGAAGGCGACCTGCCGGCCGCGGCCATGGCCGGCGACGTCGGGGCGGTGCGCCGCCTGCTCGAACTCGGCTTCCCCGTGGACGCGACCGACGACAAGGGCTGCACCGCGCTGCTGCGCGCCGCCGGTGGCGGCCACGCCGAAGCGCTTGAACTGCTGCTGGATCGCGGCGCGGACCCGCAGCGCGCCGCGCACACCGGTGCCACCCCGCTGTCGGCGGCGGTGAGCATGCGCCACGGCGCCATCGTCGAGCGCCTGCTGCGCGCGAAGGTCGCGCTGGAGCACCGCCTGCCCGGCGAGGTCACCGTGCTGATGATCGCCGCTGCCCTGGGCATGCCCGACATCTGCGCGCGCCTGCTGACCGCCGGCGCCAACATCCAGGCCGCCGATGCCCAGGGCCTGACCCCGCTGCACTGCGCCGCGCTCTACGGCTTCACCGCGCGCGACCGGCCGCGCCTGCTGGCCCTGTTCGACACCCTGCTGCTGGCCGGCGCCGAGCCCGACGCCGCGGCCGCCGGCGGCGTGACGCCGCTGCTGCTGCTGCTGGGCGCGCGCGCCGAACCCGGCACCGCCTGCGACGAGGACGTGGTGCTGGCCGCGGTCGACCGCCTGCTGGACGAGGACACCCGCCTCGACGCCCAGGACCCGCGCGGCTTCGGCCCGCTGCACCTGGCCGCCCTGCACGGGCTGCTGCGCATGGCCCGCCACCTGCTGCGCGCCGGCTGCGACCCGGACCTGCGCGACGCGCTCAACCGCAGCCCGCGCGAGGTCGCGGTGATGCGCGGCTTCGTCGACGTCGCCGCCGAGTTCGCGCCGCCGCCGTCGGGGGTGTCGATGGCGCGGTTCCTGCGCGACCGCGGCTGACCGGCGTCGGGCCGACGCTCCGCCCGGCGCTATGATCGTTTTTTCAGGGGATAGGGGGATGGACATGACGACCGTGGTGCGTGCATTGGCCTGCGCGCTTGCCTTGGCCAGCAATGGGGCGATGGGTGCGACGCAGGACGAGGCGACGGCGTTCCGAACGCCAGTGAAGCTGGTCGTGGATGAAGCCGGTCGGCCGGTCGAGGTCGAGGCGTCCAGCGAACTGCCGGCGCCAGTCAGGGAGTTCGTCGAATCGAGCGTCCGGGAGCTGAAGTTTGGACCTGCCATGCTGGACGGGCAGCCGATGGGAGGCACGACCTACGTGGTGATGGGCGTCTGCGCCGTGCAGCGCGGCGGCGACCTCGTCCTCGCCGCCGACTACCGGGGCAATGGCCCGGTGCGTGCCGATGGCGTGCCGCACCTGATGCCTCCCCGCTATCCCGCCAAGGCGATAAGGCGTGGGCAGACCGGAAAGATGGAGGTCGACTTCGTGGTCGAGACCGACGGCTCGGCCACCCTGGAAAACATCGACTTCGGCGGCTTCGTGCGCTCGGATGAGAAGCGGACCTTCGAAGCCGCGATCCGCGACTGGGTGAAGGGAATGCGCTATCTGCCCGAACAGCTGGCAGGGCAGCCGGTACGCACGCGGATGAACACCACGGTGGAGTTCATCATCGGTGGTCCGGGCCCGGGCCCGGACGGAAGTTTCCGGTCGCCGGGCCTGGAAACGCCGTTGAAGGCTCCCGCGCCTTCACCGGAATGCCTCGCCGCCGAGGGCCGCCAGCCTGCCGGGCTGGCGGTGTCCAGCCAGTCGCTGTTCCTGCTCGATCCCGGCTGACAGGCCGCGATGCGGCCGCCGCGCGCGCCGGATCATGCCCTGGGTCCTGCTGGTGCTCTATGGCAGCGGGCTGGCGATGGCCTGGCGCTACTGCGACGTCCTTGCGCACCCGCTGGACAGCAGCTTCGCGCTGATGCTGTCGATTTCTGCCACATGGTCGGCATCGTGCTGCTCGCCAAGCTGATGTTCCACCTGGCCTGGTAGCCGGGCTCAGGGTTTCTTCAGCCGCGTGGACGGTACCGGCGCCGGCGCCGTCGGCTTCACGGCCGGCGCGTTCCGTGGCGGCGCCACCCCGGCCGCGTCGCCGGCCGGGGTGAGCAGCCACACCTGGCTGTCGATGCCGGTGCAGGTCGAGGCCTGCACGCCGCGGCGCATCCTGCGCGAGTGGTCCACGCACAGGCCGCCCACGCGCAGCTCGTTGTCCTGCGTCGCGCTGAACTGCTGGGCGGGCTGGCCGCTGCAGTCCTGCAGCCGGATCGCCGTGCCGTGGGTGGCGGCATCCACCGCGGCGCAGCGGTCCGCGGCCGGGTTGTACAGCGATCCGTCAGCGCGCAGCACCCAGCGCTGGCCGTCCCCGCCGATGCACGGCCAGGTGGACAGCGCCGCCCCCGCCGCGGGCGAGTGGGCGTGCAGGCACTGGCCCGACAGCGTGGACACCTGCGATTGGGCGGTGTCGCCGGTGCCGACGACGCGGTAGATCGCGCCGGTCAGGCCGGCTACGTACAGCTCGCCGAACACGTCCTCGCCGAAGGCGACCGGCTGGTTGATCGCGCCGGCGGGGATCGGGCTCTCCACCCGTGGCTGGCCGTTGTCGAAGGTGATGGTGCGGATCGCGGTGTTGCAGTAGTCGGTGAAGAAATAGCGCCCGGCCAGCGACGGATAGGCCGCGCCGCGGTACACCCGTCCGCCGGTGATCGAGCAGTTGCCGGCGGAGTGGGCGGTGGTCACCAGCGGGTCGAAGTACGCGCCGTTGCAGCCGGAGGTGTTGTAGGGCTGGTCGCCCTCGTAGCAGCGCCAGCCGAAGTTGAGCCCGGCGCCGGCGCCGGCGGGGATGAAGTTGATCTCCTCGTAGGCGTTCTGGCCGACGTCGGCGATCCAGAGGTCGCCGGTGAGCGCGTCGAAGGCGATGCGCCAGGGATTGCGCAGGCCCAGCGCGAAGATCTCGTCGCAGCCCGCGCCCCCGCGGCCGTCGGTCCAGGCGTTGTCGGCCGGGATGCCGTAGTGCTCGCCGGCGGCGATGCTGCAGTCGGGCGCGCCACCATCGCCATCGACGTCGATGCGCAGCAGCTTGCCGAGCAGCCGGTTCGGGTTCTGCGAATTGTTCTGCGGATCGCCCCCGCTGCCGCCATCGCCGGAGGCGATGTAGAGGTAGCCGTCGGGGCCGAACTGGATGTCGCCGCCGTTGTGGTTGCTGTAGGGCTGCTCGAATTCCATCAGCACCAGTTCGGAGGCCGGATCGGCCACGTTCGCGTCCGTGCCGACGGTGAAGCGCGAGATGCGCGTGCGGTCGAGGTTGCTGCCGGGCGGATCCCAGGTGTAGTTGACGTAGAGATACCCGTTGTCGGCATGGTCGGGATGGAAGGCGAGGCCGAGCAGGCCCTGCTCGTTGCCCGAGCTGTCTACGCGGTCGCGGATGTCGAGGAAGGGCACCGGCAGCACCACGCCCTGGTCGATCACGCGGATGCGTCCTGGCTGTTCGGCCACGAACAATCGCGCATCGCCGGCGTGGGTGATGACCACCGGCTGCGACAGGCCGCTGGCGAAGGGCTCCAGCGTGGCCTCCGACGGCGGCGGCACGGGCGGCACCGGCGGGTCCGGATCGCCGTTGCTGACGTTGACCGCCAGCTGCCCGGTGCCGACGCCGTCGCCGAGCAGGTCGAGCAGGCCGTTGCTGGAATTGCCGGCCGCGTACAGCGTGACCGGGCCGTTGTGCGCAGGCGCCTGCCAGCGGAAGCTGAAGCTGAGCGTGCCGCCGGAAAAGGCCTTGGGCTGGGTGTGCGAGAGCTCGCCGCCGACCACGTGCACGTCCTTGCCGATCGCCTGGAAGCTGCCGTAGCCGCCGGTGGCCGACACGCCCAGGCCGCCGGTGACGGCGGGCCCGCCGCTGATGGTCACCGTGTACTCGGCGATGGTGCCGGCATCGAGCTGCTGCGGCCCGCTGATGCTGACCGTGGGCACCGCCGCGCCAGGCGCGTGGCAGGCGGCGCAGGTGGCGCCGCCGTTGGTGCCCGGGTTGCCGGAGAAGCCGTTGCGGCCGTGGAGGCTGGCGTCCGCGGTGCCCCAGGCGAGCAGGACGGCGACGGCCATCAGCGGACGGAACAAGGCCTTGCGCATTGCGGAACCCCCGGAGGTTGGCTGTGCCGGAGGGCCGAGTATTGCGCATCCCGGGCGGTGCCATCCGTGACGGCGTCGACCCACCGCGCGATCACGCTCCGCCCACGGGGCTTCCGCACACTCCGTCCTTTGCGGCGGACGGACGACATGGACCTCAAGAGCGGCTACCCGTGGTGGGCGGTGAAGAACGGTCTCATGCACGCGTTCCCTCCGCTGCATCGCGACCTGCGCTGCGACGTGGCGGTGGTCGGCGGCGGCATCACCGGTGCCCTGATCGCCGACGAGTTCGCGCGCCACGGCCACGAAGTCGCGGTCCTGGACGAGCGCGACCTCGGCTGGGGCAGCAGCGCGGTCAGCACGGCGCTGCTGCAGTACGAGATCGACACCCACATGGTCGACCTCGCGAAGCGCCACGGCGAGCCTGCGGCGCTGCTGGCGTACCGCTCCTGCGTGGACGCGATCGAGCTGCTGGCCGCGCTGGCCGCGCGCGTGCGCGACACCGGCTTCCGCCGCTGCGACAGCCTCTATTACGCCAGCCGGCGCCGCGACATGCGTGCGCTGCGCGAGGAGTACGAGCTGCGCGCCGCCCACGGCTTCGAGGTGGAATGGCTCGATGCCGGCGACGTGCGCGAGCGCCAAGGCTTCGATGCGCCCTGTGCCATCCTCAGCCGGCGCGCGGCGCAGGTCGATCCCTACCGCCTCACGCTGCGGCTTTTCGCGCAGCTGCAGCGCGCGGGCGTACAGGTCCACGATCGCAGCCGGGTCGAGGACATCCAGGCGGGCAGCCGCGGCGTCACCCTGCGCACCACCGAGGGCGCCACCGTACGCGCCGGGCACGTCGTGATGGCGACGGGCTATGCCGGCCAGCAGTGGCTGCGAAAGCGCGTGGCGCGCAATCGCAGCAGCTATGCCTTCGTCACCGACCCGGTGGATCGCGACGTGCTCGGGACACTGCGCAGGACCCTGCTGTGGGAGTCGGCCCGGCCCTACCTCTACGTGCGCACCACCGCCGACGACCGTCTCCTGGTGGGTGGCGAGGACGACGCCGTCGACGTGCCGGCAAAGCGCGACCGACGCGTCGACGCCAAGGCGCGCAAGCTGCGCAGGAAGCTGAGCAAGCTGTTCCCGGAGCTGCCGCTGGAACCCGCCTACGCCTGGGCCGGCACTTTCGCCGAGACCGACGACGGCCTGCCGTTCTTCGGCCCGCACGCACAGCACGGCCCGCGCCTGCACTTCGCCATGGCCTACGGCGGGAACGGCATCACCTACAGCATGCTCGGCGCGGGCCTGCTGCGCGCGCGGGTGGAGCGCCGGCGGCATCCGCTGTCCCGGCTGTTCTCGTTCGGGCGGCTGGGCTTATGATCGGCCCCGGAAAAATGGATCGGGGATGGCTCATGAAGGGCAGGTTCTGGACAGGCGTGGTGCTGGCCGTGCTGGCGACGACGGTGTTCGCGCAGGGACCACGCGCGGTGCGCAAGCAGGTCGAGGCGAGCATGCTGGTCACCGGGTCGATGATGGTGGAGCCCGACGGGCGCGTCTCGGGCTGGGAGGTCGACCGGCGCGAAGAACTCCCGGATGCGGTGGTGGGCCTGGTCGGGAAATCCATGGCCGCCTGGCGCTTCGAGCCGGTCATGGTCGATGGCGCGCCGGTCCAGGTGAAGGCGAGGATGAGCCTGCGCGTGGTGATGTCGCGCCAGGACGATGACAACTACGCGATCGCCATCCGCAGCGGCTACTTCGGCGGGGACGCGATGACGCCGCAGGAACGCGCGGAGCTCGCCGGCACCGACGACGTCCGCAAGGAGCGCATGGATCCACCGAGGTATCCGGACCACGCGCTCAGGGCGGGGGTCAAGGGCACGGTGTACCTGGTGCTGAAGGTCGGCCGCGACGGCCGCGTCGAGGACGTGTTCGCCGAGCAGGTCAACCTCAGGACCGTCGGCAGCGAACGCCAGATGGCGAAGATGCGGGAGATGCTGGCGCGTCCCTCGATCGCCGCCGCACGCGGTTGGACCTTCGCGATCCCCACCACCGGCGAGGATGCGGACGAGCCGTTCTGGACCCTGCGCGTCCCCGTCGACTACATGTTCGGCGACGACAAGCCGCCGGCCTATGGCGAGTGGCATGCCTACATCCCGGGTCCCCGGGAGCGGGCACCCTGGAAGGTACAGGCGCTCGGCCCCTGGCAGAGCCCCGACGCCATGCTGGCCGGGGGCGTCTACCAGGAAGGCAGGGAGCTGAGGCTGCTGACGCCGCTGGAGGGCTGATGCCGGACGGGCCCGGCTGGCGGCGGCGCGACGTCCGCCTCAGCCGACGACGGCGGACGGAATGTCGCGCTGGCGCGGCGCGGACGCCACGGTTTCGGCGACGTGCGGCGCCAGCACCACCGGGATCGACTTCGAGGTCGGCGTGCGCGACTCGTCGGCGAAGCTCGACAGCGGGACCAGCGGGTTGGTTTCCGGGTAGTAGGCCGCCAGGCAGCCGCGTGGGATGTCGTACTCGACCAGCATGAAGCGCCGGGCGGTGCGCCTGACGCCGTCGTCGCAGAGGCTTTCCAGGTCGACCCAGTCGCCGGCCTTCATGCCCAGCGCAGCGATGTCGTCGGCGTGGATGAACAGCACGCGGCGCTCGCCGAACACGCCGCGATAGCGGTCGTTGAGGCCGTAGACCGTGGTGTTGTACTGGTCATGGGATCGCGTGGTGGCCAGCGTGAACACCGGCTGCGTGCCCTGTGCGCGGCGGGCGCGGTGGATCGGATTGTCGGTGGGCACGTCCGCGGCGATGAAGTTGGCCCTGCCGGTCGCAGTCGCCCACGCGCGGTCGCGCGCGGGGTTCGACAGGCGGAAGCCGCCGGGCACGCGCACGCGGGCGTTGAAGTCGTGGAAGTCGTCGAAGCACATCGCGACCAGGTCGCGGATGCGGTCGTAGTCCTCGATCAGCCACAGCCAGCCGATCTTCGACCGTTCGCCCAGCGTCGCGTGGGCCAGGCCGGCGACGATCGCCGGCTCCGACAGCAGGATGTCCGAGGCCGGCGGATTGATGCCCGAGGACAGGTGCACCATGCTCATCGAATCCTCGACGGTCACGCCTTGCGGGCCGGCGGCCTGGATGTCGATCTCGGTGCGGCCCAGGCAGGGCAGGATCAGTGCGTCGCGGCCGTGGACCAGGTGGCTGCGGTTGAGCTTGGTGGTGACGTTGACGGTCAGCGCGCAGTTGCGCAGCCCACGCGCGGTGGCATCGCTGTCGGGCGTGGCGATGGCGAAGTTGCCGCCCATCGCGAAGAACACCTTCGCGCGGCCTTCGATCATCGCTTCGATCGCGCCGACGGTGTCGTAGCCGTCGTTGCGCGGAGGCTCGAAGCCGAACACCTGTTCGATGCGGTCGAGGAAGGCCGCGGGTGGCTTCTCCCAGATCATCATCGTGCGATCGCCCTGCACGTTGCTGTGGCCGCGCACCGGGCAGGCGCCCGCGCCCGGCCGGCCGAGGTTGCCGCGCAGCAGAAGCAGGTTGACGATCATGTTGATCGTGGCCACCGAGTGCTTGTGCTGGGTGATGCCCATGCCCCAGCACGCGATGACCCGTTCGGAGGCGAGGTAGATGTCGCCGGCATGGCGGATCTGCGCCTCGTCGAGCCCGGATTCGGCGAGGATCGTCTCCCACGGCTCGGCGAGCACGTTCGCTGCGAAGGCGTCGAAGCCGGTGGTGTGCCCGTCGATGAAGGCGCGGTCGAGCAGCGACGCCCCGCCGCCGGCGACGGCTTCGGCGTCGCGCTCCAGGACGTGCCTGATGATGCCCTTGATCGCGGCCAGGTCGCCGCCGATCTTCAGCTGCAGGTAGTCCGAGGAAATCCGGGTCGAGCCGTAGGTCGCCATCTGCAGCGTGTCCTGCGGATCGGCGAAGCGCTCCAGCCCGCGCTCGCGCAGCGGGTTGAACGACACGATCCTGCAGCCGCGCCTGGCGGCATCGCGCAGCTCGCCGAGCATGCGCGGGTGGTTGGTGCCCGGGTTCTGGCCGAAGATGAAGATCGCGTCGGCCTGCTCGAAATCCTGCAGCGACACCGTGCCCTTGCCGACGCCGATCTGCTTCTTCATCGCCGTGCCCGAGGACTCGTGGCACATGTTCGAGCAGTCGGGGAAGTTGTTGGTGCCGTATTCGCGCACGAACAGCTGGTACAGGAACGCGGCCTCGTTCGAGGTGCGCCCGGAGGTGTAGAAGATCGCCTCGTCCGGCGAGGGCAGGGCGTTGAGGTGGCTTGCGATCAGCGCGAAGGCCTCGTCCCAGGTCGTGGGCACGTAGTGGTCGCTGGCCGCGTCGTAGCGCATTGGCGTGGTCAGGCGGCCCTGCTGCTCAAGCCAGTGGTCGCTGTACTGCGCCAGCCGGGTGACGCTGTACTTCGCGAAGAGGTCGGGGCCGGCGCGATGCTTCGTCGCCTCGGCGGCGACGGCCTTGGCGCCGTTCTCGCAGAATTCGAAGGTGGAGGTGTGGTCGCGGTCGGGCCAGGCGCAGCCGGGGCAGTCGAAGCCGTCGGGCTGGTTGGCGCGCAACAGGGTTTTCGCGCCCTTGATCTCGATGTCCTGCTCGATCAGGTGCCTGGCGACGCTTTTCAGCGCGCCCCAGCCGCCTGCGGGGCCGTGGTATTTGCGGATGGTCTTGCTCATGGCATGGCTCCGTGGCCTGCGTGCGCACGGGTTCGGGGTCGGGCCAGGTCGGAAGTATGCGCCCGCCCCGGGAAGGGTGGGCGCGGCCTCGGGATCAGGTGAACAGGATCAGGGCCTTGCGCAGCGCATGGGTCGATGGATAGGTTACCTGCCGGGCGCACACCCTCTGGTGCGACAGGATCCGGGGAGATCGGGAATGGGGTTCAAGGCATGGTGGGTGCTGCCGGCGCTCGCGGTGGCCATGCCGCTGGCATCCTGGTCGCCGCCGGTGGTGGCGCAGTCGGCCCGGCCGGTAGCGCAGTCGCGGGCGCACAGGCTCAAGCAGGTGGGGACCGAGGTTTCCATGGTGCTGAAGGGCCGCCTCGACGTGGCGGCGGATGGTCGCGTGCGGTCGCACTCGATCGATGACCGCGATCAGGTTCCCGCGCAGGTGCTGGCCTACCTCGACCATCGGATCGACGGTTGGCGGGTGGCATGGGACGAGGGGGTCGGGACGCCCGAAGCCACTTCGCTCTCTTTCAGCGTGCGCCTGGTGGCGACGCCGGATGGCGATGCCCACCGCCTGCGCATCGCCAGCACGCGCCTCGGTGGCATGCCCGGCGATCCCGCGGCCAGGCTGCGCAGCAGTGCCCCGCTGAAACCTCCGGCGTATCCGCCCGCGGCCGGGCGTGCCCGCGCGGCAGGGACGGTCTACGTGCTGCTCCGGGTCGACTCCGTCGGCGGCGTCGAAGATGCGTTCATCGAGCAGGTGAACCTGGAGGTGCTGGCCTACGAACACGTCCTCGAGGAACTGCGGCGCGAATTGGCGGACGCCGTGCTCGCCGTGGTGCCGGAGTGGAAGTTCGATGTTCCTTCGGTCGGGCTGGATGCGCAGCGTTCCCACCATGCGGTGCGCGTCCCCGTGACTTTCGCGCTCAAGGGCGAAGAGGTGCCGTACGGGTCATGGTCGACGTACGTGCCTGGCCCACGCCGGTACGCCGAGTGGGCGGACTATGGCGTGGATGGCGATGGCGTCGACGGCTCCGGGAACAGCGCCCCGCAGCTCGTGGGAAGCGGGCCGCGGCTGGTTCGTGACGAGGTGCCTGAGGCCTGAAACGGAAACACCCCGCAGTGCGGGGCGTTTCCATGACCGGGGATCCCGTCCCTACCGCTTCATCGAAGCGAAGAACTCGTCGTTGGACTTGGTGGTCTTCATCTTGTCGAGCAGGAATTCCATCGCCGCCAGCTCGTCCATCGGGTGCAGCAGCTTGCGCAGGATCCAGATCTTCTGCAGCAGCTCCGGCTCGATCAGCAGGTCCTCGCGGCGGGTGCCGGACTGGTTGACGTTGATCGCCGGGTAGACGCGCTTCTCGGTGATGCGGCGGTCCAGGTGCACTTCCGAGTTGCCGGTGCCCTTGAACTCCTCGTAGATCACCTTGTCCATCGCGCTGCCGGTGTCGACCAGCGCAGTGGCGATGATGGTCAGCGAACCGCCTTCCTCGACGTTGCGCGCGGCGCCGAAGAAGCGCTTCGGGCGGTGCATGGCGTTGGCGTCGACGCCGCCGGTCAGCACCTTGCCCGAGCTCGGCACCACGTTGTTGTAGGCGCGCGCCAGGCGGGTGATCGAGTCGAGCAGGATCACCACGTCCTTCTTGTGCTCGACCAGGCGCTTGGCGCGCTCGATCACCATCTCGGCGACCTGCACGTGGCGCGCGGCCGGCTCGTCGAAGGTCGAGCTGATGACCTCGCCGCGCACGGTGCGCTGCATCTCGGTCACTTCCTCGGGCCGCTCGTCGATGAGCAGCACGATCAGGTGCACGTCGGGGTGGTTGTAGGTAATCGCGCTGGCGATCTGCTGCATCATGATCGTCTTGCCCGCCTTCGGCGGCGACACGATCAGGGCGCGCTGGCCCTTGCCCTGCGGGGCCATGAGGTCGAGGATGCGGCCGGCGATGTCCTCGCTGGAGCCGTCGCCGCGCTCGAGCTTGAACTTCCTGCGCGGGAACAGCGGGGTCAGGTTCTCGAACAGCACCTTGTTCTTCGACGCTTCCAGCGGCTCGCCGTTGATGGTGTCGACGACGTTGAGCGCGAAGTAGCGTTCGCCGTCCTTGGGCCAGCGGATGCGGCCGGACAGGTGGTCGCCGGTGCGCAGGTTGAAGCGGCGGATCTGGCTGGGCGAGATGTAGGTGTCGTCCGGGCCGGCGAGGTAACTGGCCTCCGCCGCGCGCAGGAAGCCGAAGCCGTCGGGCAGGATTTCCAGCACGCCGTCGGCGACGACGCCCTCGCCGTGGCGGGTCAGCACCTTCAGCAGGGCGAAGATCACGTCCTGCTTGCGGGCACGGGCCACGCCTTCATGGATGTTGAGCTGTTCGGCGATGTCGAGCAGCTTCTGCGCCGGCATCCGCTTCAGGTCGGACAGCGAGTACTGCGGGAAGCCCTCGGGGATGTTCGGCGGCGGCAGGCGGTTGGCATGGTCGTTGCCGTTGTCCTGCGGCAGGCCGTCGTCGCGCTGGCGGTCGCGCTGGCGGTCGCGGCGGTTGCGGAAGCGCTCGCGGCGGTTGTTGCCCTGGCCCTGCTGCGGGTTCTGGCCGCCGCCCTGCTGCTGGCGCTGGCCGCCACCGTCCTGGCCGCCCTGCGGGCGCTCGCCGCCATCGTTCTGGGCGCCGGAATCGGCGGGCGCGGACGCCTGCGGTGCGGAGGCTGCGGGGGCCGCCGGTGCTTCGGCGGCGGGGGCCGGCGCCTTGGGCGCATCGACCTGGAGTTCGGCCTGGACGGGCTTCGCGGCCGCCGGCTTTTCTGCGGACTTTTCCGCGGGCGCCTGCGCGGGGGCCTCGGTGGTGGCTTCGGCAGCCTTGGTCGCGCGCGGCTTGCGCACGCGCTTCACGGCGGTTTCGCCGGAATCGGAAGGATTGTCTGACAAGTGGGGAACCTCGCTCGCTGCGAGCGCCCGGGACGGGCGTAGGCGATTGGACTGGTGGGGTGTTGCAGAAGGTGCGGCGCCGCAGTCGCGCGCCGGGGTGTCGCTGAAGCTAGCACTCCCCGCGGCCTGCGGCAAGCGGGGCGCGGGCGGCGACGGCCGCCCGGCGGGTGGGTCCGGCGCGGGGGGGGCCGTCCCGGGGCGCCTTACAGCGCCTTGTCGATCATCTGCGCCAGCACGGGCTTGCCGACGGCGCCGATCTGGGTGGCCTGGACCTGGCCGCCCTTGAACAGCAGCAGCATCGGGATCGAGCGCACGTGGTACTTCAGGGCGGTGGCGCGGTTCTGGTCGATGTCGATCTTCACCACCTTGGCGCGCCCGGCGTACTCGCCGGCGAGTTCGTCCAGGGCGGGGGCGATCATCTTGCACGGGCCGCACCAGGGCGCCCAGAAGTCGACCAGGACCGGCTCCTCGGAGGCGAGGACGGTGGCGTCGAAATCGGCGTCGCTGGCGTGGATGACGGCTTGGCTCACGGGGGTCTCCTGCGTGGGGCGGCCGGCCCGGCCCGGACGGGCGGGGCGGTGGGCGGCCGCGGTAGCTGTTAAACTTGGGCGATTCGCGGCCGATTCAAGGGGCTGCCCCGTCGGAGGGGGCCAGCTTCGAAGGGGGCAAGCCGCCGCGACATTCCCCACGGCAGTCTGCTTGGCTGCCGCCTTCCACGCAAGCGCGCCGCGCCGCGCAGACTTCCGACGAATGACCGACAAGCCACTTACCGACCTCACCTTTTCCTCCTTCGATCTGCACCCGCAGCTCCAGGCCGGCCTGGAGGCCGCCGGGTTCACCCGCTGCACGCCGATCCAGGCGCTGACCCTGCCGGTCGCGCTCCCCGGCGGCGACGTCGCCGGCCAGGCCCAGACCGGCACCGGCAAGACGCTGGCCTTCCTGGTCGCGGTGGTGAACCGCCTGCTGACCCGCCCGGCCCTGGCCGAGCGCAAGCCCGAAGACCCGCGCGCCCTGATCCTGGCGCCCACCCGCGAGCTCGCCATCCAGATCCACAAGGACGCGATGAAGTTCGGGCCGGAGCTGGGCCTGCGCTTCGCCCTGGTCTACGGCGGCGTCGACTACGACAAGCAGCGCCAGCTGCTGCAGGAAGGCGTCGACGTCATCATCGCCACCCCCGGCCGCCTGATCGACTACGTCAAGCAGCACAAGGTGGTGAGCCTGCATGCCTGCGAGGTCTGCGTGCTCGACGAGGCCGACCGCATGTTCGATCTCGGCTTCATCAAGGACATCCGCTTCCTGCTGCGCCGGATGCCGGTGCGCACCGAGCGCCAGACCCTGCTGTTCTCGGCCACGCTCAGCCACCGCGTGCTGGAGCTCGCCTACGAGCACATGAACGAGCCGCAGAAGCTGGTGGTCGAGACCGAGACCATCACCGCCGCGCGCGTGCGCCAGAAGCTCTACTACCCCGCCGACGAGGAGAAGTTGCCGCTGCTGCTGGGCCTGCTGTCCCGCGGCGAGGGCGCGCGCACGATGGTGTTCGTCAACACCAAGGTGTTCGTCGAACGCGTGGCGCGGGCGCTGGAGCGCGCCGGCTACCGCGTCGGCGTGCTGTCGGGCGACGTGCCGCAGAAGAAGCGCGAGTCGCTGCTGAAGAAGTTCCAGGCCGGCCAGCTCGAGATCCTGGTCGCCACCGACGTCGCCGCCCGCGGCCTGCACATCGACGGCGTCAAGTACGTCTACAACTACGACCTGCCCTTCGACGCCGAGGACTATGTCCACCGCATCGGCCGCACCGCGCGCCTGGGCGAGGAGGGCGACGCGATCAGCTTCGCCTGCGAGCGCTACGCCATCGGCCTGCCCGACATCGAGGCCTACATCGAGCAGAAGATCCCCTCCGAGCCGGTGACGCCGGAGCTGCTGACCGCGCTGCCGCGCAAGCCGCGCGAAGGCGTGGAGGTCGATCCCGCGGAGGGCGAGAGCGTCAGCGAGATCTTCCGCGAGGCGCGCGAGCAGCGCGCCGCCGACGAGGCCCGCCGCGGCGGTGGCCGTCGCGAGGGCGGTGGTGGCCGGTCGCGTGGCCCGCGCGCGGAGGGCGGTGAAGGCCGTCGCGAACGCGGCCCGCGTGGCGAAGGTGACGGAGCCCGTGGTCCGCGCAGGCGGCGCGGACCGAGGCCGGAAGGCGCCGGCGAGGCGGTGCAGGCCGAAGGCGGGACCATCGCCGGCGCAGACGCGCCCGGCACCGCTGCCGCCGCAACCGCAACCGCGCCGTCCGCAAGCGCCGTACCGGGCGCCGAGGGCGAGCGCGCGCCGCGCAAGCGCCGTCGCCGCCGTGGTGGCCGCCGCGTCAACGGTGACGGCCAGCAGGCCGAGGGCACGCAGTCGCAGGGCGGCGAAGGCGCCGCAGGCGGCCCGCGCGGTCCGCGCGGCGAAGCGCCGTCCAGGCACGCGGGCCAGCCGAAGCCCCGGCCGCAGCCGTCCACGGCACAGCCCGCCGCGCCGGCGCAGACGCAGGCGCCGTCGCTGCTCGGCCGCATCGGCCAGGGTCTGCGCAAGCTGGTCACCCGCGCGCCGCGCTCCCAGCACTAGGCGGGCCGGCACAGCCCCCTCCTTGTGGGAGCCGCTATAGCGGCGATACGCCTCGCAGCACGCCGGCAATCGCGGCCATGGCCGCTCCCACAGGACCTGCGTCTGGCCCCATCGTGTCAGGCAAGCGATACTCGTCGCTTCCCCTGACACGAGCCCCGCGATGCCGCCGGTCCTGCGTTTCGACAATGTCTGCAAGCAGTATCCGGGAGGCCACGTCGCGCTCCAGGACGTGAGCTTCAGCGTCGATGCCGGCGAAATGCTCTTCGTCACCGGCCATTCCGGCGCCGGCAAGAGCACCCTGCTCAAGCTCATCCACCTGTCCGAACGCCCCAACCGCGGCGCCGTGCTGTTCGGCGAGCGCAACCTGCTGAAGGTGCGTGGCGGCCGCGTTGCCCTGCACCGGCGCGAGGTCGGCGTGGTGTTCCAGGACCATCGCCTGCTCGCCGACCGCAGCGTGCATGACAACATCGCCCTGCCCCTGGTGCTTCGCGGCATGCGCCGCGGCGACGCGGCGCGGCGGGTACGCTCGGTGCTCGAACGCCTGGGCCTGGGCGCGCGCGGCAATGCCCTGCCCGGCGAACTGTCGGCCGGCGAGCAGCAGCGCGTCGGCATCGCCCGCGCGGTGGTCGCCGAGCCGCGGCTGCTGGTGGCCGACGAGCCCACCGGCAACCTCGACCCCACGCTCGCCGCCGAGATCATGGACCTGTTCGCCTCGCTGCCGGAGCAGGGCACCAGCGTGCTCGTCGCCAGCCACGACCTGGGCCTGGTCAAGCGCATGAAGAAGCGCGTGCTGGTGCTCGACCACGGCCAGCTGGCCGACGACATCGCGCCGGAGGACCTGGCCGATGAATGAGCCCATCGCCCGCGCGAAGGTGCCCGCGCGCTCGCGCCCCGGCGCCTGGCTGGACCACCACGCCTACAGCGTCGTCGCCAGCCTCGGCCGCCTGCTGCGCCGGCCGTGGTCGACCGCGCTCACCGTCGGGGTGATGGCGGTGGCGCTGGCCCTGCCGCTGGGGCTGTGGCTGGTGCTGGCCAACGTCGAGCGCTTCGCCGGCGACGTGCAGGCGTCGCGGCAACTGAGCATCTTCCTGAAGCAGGACACCGCTGATGCGCGCGCGGCCGAACTGGCCGCCGAACTCGGCCGCCGCGCCGACATCGGCGGGGTCGAACACCGCAGCCCGGCACAGGGCCTGGAGGAGCTGCGCGAGCGCAGCGGCCTGGACGAGGCCATCGACATGCTGGGCGAGAACCCGCTGCCGCACGTGCTGATCGTGACCCCGGCCGGCGACGAGGCGCTGCTGGCCGATTCGCTGCGCACCCTGCCCGAGGCCGAGCTGGTGCAGCACGACGCCGGCTGGCGCCAGCGCCTGGACGGCTGGCTGCGCTTCGGCGGCCGCGTGGCCTGGGTGCTGGCGGCGCTGCTCGGCCTGGGCGCGCTGCTGGTGGTCGGCAACACCGTGCGCCTGGACATCCAGTCGCGGCGTGAGGAGCTTGGCGTGCTGCAGCTGCTCGGTGCCAGCGACGGCTTCATCCGCCGGCCCTTCCTCTATCTCGGTGCCTGGTACGGGCTGGCCGCGGGCGCGCTGGCGCTGGGCCTGCTTGCCGTCGCGGGCGCTGCGCTGCGCCTGCCGCTGGCCGACCTCGCCGCCAGCTATGGCAGCGGCTTCGCGCTGCAGGGCTTCACGCCCCGGCAGGCGCTGGCGGTGGTCGCGGGTGCGACCGTGCTCGGCTGGCTCGGTGCCGGCGCGGTCACCGGCCACTTCCTGCGCCAGACCCGGCCCACGGAGACCTGAGCGTGGCCGAGCCCACCGACATCCGGCACCTCGATGGCGCCGCGCCCCGGATCATGGTGGTCGACGGCTCGCGCCTGGTGCGCAAGCTGATCGGCGACACCCTGAAGGCCCAGCTGCCGGGCGCCGACGTGGTCGCCTGCGCCGATCTCGCGGAAGCGCACGCCGCGCTCGAGGCCGCGCCGATCGACCTCGCCACCACCTCGCTGGTGCTGCCCGACGGCGACGGGCAGCAGCTGGCCCAGGCGGTGCGCGCCACGGCCGGCCAGCGCTACGTGCCGGTGATCGTGATCTCGGGCAACGCCCAGGAGCACCTCGAGGGTCGCCACTTCAGCGACGACGTCACCGACTACTTCGACAAGTCGCACGGCCAGCGCGCGCTGGCGGAATTCATCCGCGGCTACGTGCAGCCGGCGCCGATCCCGGGCGCGCGCGTGCTCTACGTCGAGGACAGCCGCACCGTCGCGCTCGCCACCTCGCGCATGCTCAAGGCGCAGCAGATGGAGGTGGTGCACGTCACCAGCGTCGAGGCCGCGCTCGAGTTCCTGCGCGAACGCGTCGCCGCGGGCGAGGGCCCCGGCGTCGACCTCGTACTCACCGATGTCTACCTCAAGGGCGAACTCGACGGCGGCGACCTGGTGCAGGCGATCCGCGGCGAATTCGGCTGCTCCAAGCGCCGGTTGCCGGTGCTGGTGATGACCGGCGACGCCAATCCGGCCAACCAGGCCGCGCTGCTGCGCGACGGCGCCAACGACCTGGTGCTGAAGCCGATCGAGGAGCGGTTGCTGGTGACCAAGGCCCTGTTCCAGCTGCGCCTGTCGCGGCTGCCGGAGGCCGGGGCGCCGGCGGCGTGAGCGCGGCCGCCGATCGCCTGCGCATGGACGCGTCATGGAAGGCGCGGGTGGGCGACTGGTTCGAGCGCGACGACATGCGCGGGCTTTCGACCTTCCTGCAGGCGCGCAAGGCCGCGGGCGCGCGCATCTTCCCGCCCGGGCCGGAAATCTTCGCCGCCTTCGACGCCACGCCCTTCGACGACGTGCGCGTGGTGATCCTGGGCCAGGATCCCTACCACGGCGCCGGGCAGGCGCACGGCCTGTGTTTCTCGGTGCGCCCGGGCGTGCGCGTGCCGCCGTCGCTGGACAACATCTTCAAGGAGATCCAGCGCGACCTCGGCATCGCGCGTCCCGACCACGGCTGCCTGCTGCCCTGGGCGCGGCGCGGCGTGCTGCTGCTCAATGCCGTGCTCACCGTCGAGGAAGGGCGCGCGGGTTCGCACCAGGGTCGCGGCTGGGAGGGCTTCACCGACCACGTCGTCGACGTGCTCGGCCGCGAGCGCGAAGGCCTGGTGTTCATGCTCTGGGGCAGCTATGCCCAGGCCAAGGGCAAGGTCATCGATCCGCGCCGGCACCGCGTGCTGCGCAGCACCCACCCGTCGCCGCTGTCCGCGCACCGCGGCTTCCTCGGCTGCGGGCATTTTTCGGCGGCCAACGACTACCTCGTCCGCAACGGCGGTGCGCCGGTCGACTGGTCGCTGCCACCGCGCGCGCAGCTGGGGGACGCGTGAGCGAAGCGCCGCTGCTGGTCTCCCTGCATCTGCCCAAGACCGCGGGCACCAGCTTCGCCGAGACCCTGCGCGCGGCCAGCGCGGGTGGCTACCGCGACGACTACGCCGACGTGCCGATGCAATACCCGGCCTGGCAGCGGCGCCTGCACGCCGTACGCGGCGGACTGGCCCTGCGCGGGCGCGTGCCGGACGATGCCGGCTGCATCCACGGCCATTTCCTCGCACTCAAGTACCGCATCGCCCTGGGCGCGCGGCCGGCGCGCTGGATCACCTGGATGCGCGAGCCGGTGCAGCGCCTGGCCTCGCACTACGCCTTCTGGCGCCGCGACTACGACGGCAGCGACCCGACCCAGCCGCTGCGCAACCGCGTGCTGCGCGAGGACTGGTCGTTCGAGCGCTTCGCGCTGGGGCCGGAGCTGCGCAACGTCTACCGGCAGTACCTGTGGGGCTTCGATCCGGAGCGCTTCGATTTCATTGGCATCACCGAGCACTACCAGGCCGACCTCGAGCGGCTGGCCCGCCGACTGGGCTGGGAAACGGTAGCTGCGGCCGCGCTGGTCAATCCCGAGCGCGGGGAAGCGGGCTATGACATCGATCCCGCGCTGGCCGAGCGTATCCGCCGGTACCATGCCGCCGATGTGGGGCTTTACCGCTGGGCGCTGGCCCGGCGCGAAGGGATGGCCGGTCAGGGGCCGTCCCGCCGTCCCTGACCGGAAAGGCCGGCGGCGATGCGTTGCGAGGCCGGATCCGTGCAAGGATTGCCGGAATAATACGGAACAATCAATTGAATGCGACGTAAATCGTTCCATTAACGGAACGCAACGGAACTTCCTCCGGGGTCAGCAGTCTCATGGGGCCACTGCTAAAATCGCTGCCATGACCGCAACCACTGCTACTGCGCTCGTCCCCAACAACCTGCCGGTTCCCAGCGCGCTCGGCTCGCTGGACGCCTACATCGGCGCCGTGCACCAGATCCCGGTGCTCTCCGTGGAAGAGGAGCAGGCGCTCGCCCGCCGCTTCCACGACGAGGACGACCTCGACGCCGCCCGCGAGCTGGTGCATTCGCACCTGCGCTTCGTGGTCCACGTGGCCCGCGGCTACAACGGCTACGGCCTGCCGCTGGGCGACCTGATCCAGGAAGGCAACATCGGCCTGATGAAGGCGGTGAAGCGCTTCGACCCCGAGGTCGGCGTGCGCCTGGTGTCGTTCGCGGTGCACTGGATCCGCGCCGAGATGCACGAGTACATCATCAAGAACTGGCGCATCGTCAAGGTCGCCACGACCAAGGCGCAGCGCAAGCTGTTCTTCAACCTGCGCCGCAGCAAGAAGCGCCTGGGCTGGCTCAACGCCGCCGAGGTCACGGCCGTGGCCCAGGACCTCAACGTCTCCGAGCGCGAAGTGCTGGAGATGGAGTCGCGCCTGTCCGGCCGCGACATCGGCTTCGACGCCCCGGCCGACGAGGACGAGGAGCGCGCGCCGCCGTCGCCGTCGGCCTACCTGGTCTCGCACGACGAGGATCCCTCGCAGGCATACGAGCGCCAGGACAGCGAAATGAACCAGCTCGAGCTGCTGCGCGAGGGCCTGGCCAGCCTGGATGCGCGTTCGCGCGACATCGTCCAGCGCCGCTGGCTCGATCCCGACAGCAAGGTCACGCTGCAGGAACTGGCCGACGAGTACGGCGTTTCGGCCGAGCGCATCCGCCAGGTCGAGGCCAACGCGATGAAGAAGATGAAAGCGCTGCTGGCGGCCTGATCCGACAGCGAACCGCAACTGCGACACAGCGACGGCCCGGGAAACCGGGCCGTTTCGCATTCTTTTGTGGGAGCCGCTCCCACGGACGGCGGCGCGCCCTCACCACTTGAACAGCACCAGGCTCACCGCCAGCACGCCCATGCCCGCGACCAGGCCGTAGACGGTCTCGTGGCCGCGCGCGTAGCGCTTCGCGGCGGGCAGCAGCTCGTCCAGCGCCAGGAACACCATGACGCCGGCGATGACGCCGAACACGCTGCCGAACACCGCGTCCGACATCCACGGCCGCAGCAGCGCATAGCCGATGATCGCGCCCAGCGGCTCGGCCAGCCCCGACAGCAGGCAGGCGCCGAAGGCGTAGGTCTTGCTGTGGGTGGCGAAGTACACCGGCACCGCGATCGCGATGCCTTCGGGGATGTTGTGGATGGCGATGGCGAAGGCCAGCGGCATGCCCACGCCGGGGTTTTCGAGCGTGGCGAAGAAGGTCGCCAGGCCCTCGGGAAAGTTGTGCACGGTGATCGCCAGCGCGGTCAGCAGGCCGACGCGCTTGATGTAGGCGGCGTTGTGCTCGCGGAAAAAGGGGTCGTCGGCCTCCAGGCGCTCGTGCGGGTTCGGCACCAGGCGGTCGATCAGCATGATCAGGCCGACGCCGCACAGGAAGGCCGCCGTGCCCAGGCTGAAGCCCATGCGCTCGCCGTAGCCCTGGCTGAAGGACAGGATCGACTTGTTGAGGATCTCCGACAGCGAGACATAGACCATCGCGCCGCCGGCGAAGGCCAGGCCGAAGGCGAGCAGGCGCGCGTTGGGCGTCTTCTGCGCGAACACCAGCAGGCCGCCGACGCCGGTGGCCAGGCCGGCGGCCGTGGTCACCGCCAGCGCGATGAGGATGTTGGCGGTGGCAATCTCGATCATGCGGGTCCGTCCCTGTCGTCGCCCGGGGTGGTGTCGCCGAAGATGATCCTGGCCGCGCGCTGGTAGCTCCAGTACGCCCAGGTCCAGTTGAACATGACGACCACGCGGTTGCGGAAGCCGATCAGGAACAGGATATGCACCAGCAGCCAGAACCACCATGCCAGCAGGCCCGACAGCTTGAGGCGGCCGAAGTGCACTACCGCCGCCATCCGGCCGATGGTGGCGAGGTTGCCCCAGTCGCGGTAGCGGAAGGCAGGCGCCGCCTGGCTGCGCAGGCGCGCGCGGATCGCGCCGGCCACGTGCCGGCCCATCTGCTTGGCCGCCGGCGCCACGCCCGGCACGGGACGCCCGTCCTCGCGCGCGATCGCGGCGAGGTCGCCGGCGACGAAGACGCGCGGCTGGCCGGGCACGCCGAGGTCGGGTTCGACGACGACGCGGCCGGCGCGGTCCAGCGGCACGTCGAGCGACTTCGCCAGCGGTGATGCGGCGACGCCGGCCGCCCACAGCACCGTGCGCGAGGGCATGAAGCGGTCGCCCAGCCGGTAGCCTTCGGCGTCGATCGCGGTCACCGGCGTGCCGGTGACGACTTCCACGCCCAGGCGCTCCAGCTGCCGTTGCGCGCGCGCCGATAGATCCTCCGGGAACGAGGCCAGCACCCGCGGTCCCGCCTCGACCAGGCGCACGCGGGCACCGGCCGGATCGATGTTGCGGAACTCGTCGCGCAGCGTGTGCCGCGCGATTTCGGCCAGGGTGCCCGCCAGCTCGACGCCGGTGGGGCCGCCACCGATGATCGCGAAGTCCAGCCAGGCCGCGCGCTTGGCCGGATCGGTCTCGGCCTCCGCGCGCTCGAAGGCCAGCAGCACGCGGCGGCGGATGCCGAGCGCGTCGTCCAGCGTCTTCAGGCCCGGCGCATGCGCGGCCCATTGCTCGTTGCCGAAATAGGCGTGGGTGGCGCCGCTGGCGAGCACCAGGTAGTCGTAATCCAGCGTACCGCCGTCGTCCAGGCGGATGCGGCCGGCGTCCGCCTCGACCGCCTCCACGCCCGCCAGCCGGACCTCGACGTTGCGCTGCCGGCGCAGGATGTGGCGCAGCGGCGCGGCGATGTCCGGCGCCGACAGGCCCGCGGTCGCGACCTGGTACAGCAGCGGCTGGAACAGGTGGTGGTTGCTGCGGTCGACCAGGGTGATGCGCACCGGATCGCGGGCCAGCGCGCGCGTGGCCCAGAGCCCGCCGAAGCCGCCGCCGACGACCACCACATGGGGGAGGGGTGTCACGTCCATTGCGCTATTGTGCGCGCATCGCGCCGACCGCGGCGCCAGCAGGGAACCGGGAATGCCCGAGCATGAGAAGCGCATCGCACTGCTGATCGACGCCGACAACGCGCCCGCCTCCAAGATCGAGGTGATCCTGGCCGAGATCGCCCGCCACGGCGTCGCCAACGTGCGCCGCGCCTATGGCAACTGGAAGAGCCACAACCTGGTGGGCTGGGAGAAGGTCCTGCACACCTGGGCGATCCGCCCGATCCAGCAGTTCGCCTACACCAGCGGCAAGAACGCGTCGGACATGGCGATGGTGATCGACGCCATGGACCTGCTGTATGCGCGCAACCTGGACGGTTTCGCCATCGTTTCGTCGGATGCCGACTTCACGCCGCTGGTGATGCGCCTACGCAACGACGGCCTGGCGGTGTACGGCTTCGGCCAGGAGAAGACGCCGCAGCCCTTCGTGCGCGCCTGTTCCACCTTCCTGTACCTGGAGAAGCTGGGCGAGCCCGACGGCGATGACGACGAGGAGTCCCGGCCGGCCCCGTCGCCGTCGCAGCTGCAGCACGATGCCGACCTGGTGCGCCTGCTGCGCGGCGCCATCGACGCCACGCAGGGCGAGGACGGCTGGTCGAGGCTCGGCGCGGTCGGCAGCCACATCGGCAACCAGGGCTCCTTCGACCCGCGCAACCACGGCTACCGCAAGCTCAGCGACCTGATCGAGGCGATCGAGCTGTTCGAAGTGCGCCGCCAGGGGCAGGTGATCGAAGTGCGCAACCGCAGCCTTCGCGGCGGTGGCCGTCGGCAGGCGGCGGCGAAGGGCAATGCGGATGCACCCGCGGCGAAGTCGGGTGGCGCCGCCAGCAAGGCTGCGAAGCCCGCCAAGACCGCGAAAACCCCCAGGGCAAGGAAGGCACCGCCCAAACCCGCAGCTTCGTAAGCGCGCTTTCCCGGTTCGCCGGCTTTGGCTCTTTGGCTCTTCGCTCATCGTCCCGAAGCCGACCAACGCCACAGCCCGTCCCGTGCACAGGGGGTGTGCGAACAGCCGGCCATGGATGGCCGGCGGCCGGCTTCCGTAGCTGGACGCGGAGGCGGCCGGGGGAGCACACCCCCCTGTGCACGGGACGGGCAGCGCGCGCTCCAACGGAGCTGCTTCAGTGCTACCCGAAGCACGCCCCGCAGGTGCCCGACGAAATCAGTAGAGGTCGACAGGATCCACATCCAGCGACCAGCGCACGCGGCGCGCTTCGGGCAGCGCGTGCAGGCCGGCGACCACCGCGTCGAGCACCGCGTGCAGCGCGCGGCGCTGCGGTGACGACAACAGCAGTTGTGCGCGGTGCATGCCGGCGCGCCGCGGCATCGGCGCCGGGATCGGGCCGGCAACCAGCAGGCTGCGCGCTTCCTCCGGCGGCAGCGCGCCACGCGCCGCATTGAAGGCTTCGCCGGCCGCGCGCAGGAACGCATCCGGCACCCCGGCCTGCTGCGCCTCCGCGCGCAGCAGGGCCATGTGCGCGAAGGGCGGGAAGCCGGCGGCCTCGCGCTGGCCGAGTTCGGCGTCGGCGAAGGCGCGGTAGCCGCCGTTGACCAGCACCTCCAGCAACGGATGCCCGGGATGGTGGGTCTGCAGCAGCACCTCGCCCGGGCGCTCGGCGCGGCCGGCGCGGCCGGAGACCTGGATCAGCAGCTGGGCCAGCTTCTCGCTGGCGCGGAAATCCGCGGAAAACAGGCCTTCGTCGATGCCGACCACGCACACCAGCACCAGCTTCGGCAGGTCGTGGCCCTTGGCCAGCATCTGAGTGCCGACCAGGATGCCGGGGCCGTCGTCGAGCTTCGCCAGTTCGCGCGCGAGCCCGTCGCGGCGGCGCGTGCTGGCGCTGTCGATGCGCAGCACCGGCACGTCGCCGAAGCGCGCGGCCAGCAGTTCCTCGATGCGCTCGGTGCCCACGCCCTGCGGCTGCAGCGCCAGGCTGGCGCAGTCGGGGCAGGCCATTGGCACCGGCCGCCGCGTGCCGCAGTGGTGGCACTGCAGGCGGCGGCCACCGGCGTGCACGGTCATCGGCACCGCGCGCTCGGGCGTGCTGCAGCGCGGGCAGGCCGCGCTCCAGCCGCAGTCGTGGCACAGCAGCACCGGCGCGTAGCCGCGGCGGTTCTTGAACACCAGCACCTGGCCGCCGCCGTCGAGCGCGGTGCGTACCGCCGCCAGAAGTTCCTCCGACAGTCCCGCCTGCAGCGGGCGCTTGCGCACGTCGAGCACGCGCACCCGCGGCGGCTTCGCCTCGCCGGCGCGCTCGCGCAGGCGCAGGTGGGCATGGCGGCCGGCGCGCGCGTTGTGCAGGGTTTCCAGCGAGGGCGTGGCGCTGCCCAGCAGCACCGGCACGTCCAGCGCCTTGCCGCGCACCAGGGCCACGTCGCGGGCGTGGTAGCGGATGCCGTCCTGCTGCTTGTAGCTGCCGTCGTGCTCTTCGTCGACCACGATCAGGCCGGGCTTCGGCAGCGGTGCGAACACCGCCGAGCGCGTGCCCACGATGACCTGCGCTTCGCCTCGCCACGCCGCCGCCCAGGCGCGTGCGCGCTCGCCGTCGTTGAGCCCGGAGTGCAGAGCGTGCACCGGCACGCCCAGGCGCGCGCGAAAGCGCGCCAGCATCTGCGGCGTCAGCCCGATCTCCGGCACCAGCACCAGGGCCTGGCGACCGTGGGCCAGGCAGCGCTCGGCGATCGCCTGCAGGTAGACCTCGGTCTTGCCGCTGCCGGTGACGCCTTCCAGCAGCACCGGCGCAAAGCCTTCGGCGGCGCGCAGCGCTTCGAGCGCGGCGGCCTGTCCGGCATTGGGTGCGGGGCCGGGTTGTGCGGTGACTGTTGCCGCCGCTTCGATTGCAACGCGAAGGGCGAAGCCGCGCTCCTCCAGGCTGCGCGCCGCCGTGCGCCAGCCGTCGATCCGGTCGTCGAGCAGGTCCTCGGCCACGGCGCCTTTGCGCAGCGCCTCGGCCAGACGGCGCGGCCGCGCGCCGTTGCGCAGCCCGGCCACTGCGTTCGCGCCGGCCGCGGTCAGCGCCCAGCCCCAGGCCGTGGTGTCGGGCAGCGGCTCGCCGCGACGCAGGGCCGCGGGCAGGGCGGTGGCGAAGACTTCGCCCGCCGGGACGTGCAGGTAGCGCGCCAGCCAGCGACAGGTCGCCAGCAGTTCGCCATGGAGCAGGGGCGCCGGGTCCAGCCAGGCCACGGCTTCGCGCAGCGCCGGGGCGTCGGCGGCGGCGGGGCCGGTCGCGGCCACCACCCCGACCAGCTCGCGCGGGCCGAAGGGCACGCGCACGCGCCGGCCGATGTCGTCCGGCCCCATCGGGTCACCGCCGGGCGCGAGGTAGTCGAACAGGCGCGGCAGCGGCAGCGGCAGGGCGATGCGCAGGACGTCGGAGGGCATGGCGGAAGTCTAGCGACTCGCCCGGGGGCGCCGTTGGGGGGGTTGCGGGCCAAAGCTGCCTTGCAAACTACGTTTAGGCTGCAAGTCGCGGAACTGAAAAGAAATTTCTCTTATCCACACGAAATGTGGATAAGTCTGTGCATGGTGCGCACGGTGGCGGCCGCAATGCCCGTGAAAGCGGCATTCGCGACGGTTTGGTGAAAAATTGATCAATCCATGAAATTCCTTTCGAATCAATTATTTGACCGTGAAACATGGTTGAAGCATTGCTCCACGTGGGCGTGAAGGCCGGATCAATGACATTCGCGTGACCGCTGTGAACAACCTTCGCAGCCGGAATCGGCCCCGGCCCGGTCGTTGAACGCGAAATGTGCGGGTCGTCAAGTCCCGGCTTCGGCCGGGACGACGGCTATCATGGCGCCCTGCCTGTGCCTGAACCCATGACGTCCCGAAGCCTGCCTGACCCCGCCGAAGCCACCGCGCCCACCGCCCTGGGGGCCTTCCTGCGAGGAGTGGAGCGCCGTGGGCTGGTCTTCGCGTGGCTGCTGTCGGGCTCGCGCGAGGCCGGAGCGGAGGCCCTGGCCTGGGCCCTGGACCGGTTTCGCAGCGAAGCCGGGCGGACGCCGTTCGGGGACTGGTCGCGCCGCTTCTGGTCGCTGCTGCTGGCCGCGCCTGGCCTGCGCACGCCGCCGGCCGAACCCGCCTGGGACCCCGGCTTCGAATGGCTGTCGCAAATCGGTCATGGCCCGCGCGCGGCCCTGTTGCTGCGCCTGGTGGCGGGCCTGGCGGAATCCGATGCCGCCAGCGTGCTGGGCATCGCCCGTCCGACATATCGCCTGGGACTGCAGCGCGCGCTGCCGCATGGCGCCGACGGCAGCGCCGACGTCGAGGCCTGGCAGGCGCTGGGCCGGGCCGCGCAGGAACGGGTACGCAAGCTGCCGGCGCCGGCGGTGGCGCGGTCGACGGACGCAGACCTGCGCCGCAGCGATCACGCGGCGCCAGGCCGACGATCGCCGGCGCGCGGCGTGCGCGTGGCGCTGTGGCTGGTGGCGCTGCTGACCCTGTTGGCGCTGGTCGCGACCTTCAAGCCCTGGAGCCGGTTGCCGGCGGGCCTGGCCGAGGCACCCGACGCCATCCTCAGCGAAGCCCTGCCGGAGGCCGAGCCGCCGGCCGGCCGCTATGCGGAGTCGGACGCGCTGGAGCTGCATCCCGACCTGGCCTTGCTGCTGGATGCCGGCAACGCAGACGCCGCGGCGGCCGATCCGGCCTTCCATGCCTGGCTGCGGGTCGAAGGCGAAGCAGGGATGGAAGGCGAAGCCGGCGCCGGTGCCAAAGGCAATGCCGGAGAAACTGCCGCCACCGGCGGTCCCCTGCCTGACCCGGCCGCTGCCGTGGCAGCCGCGGATGCCGCCGCGGTGGCTGCCGCTGCGCGTGCCGATGCCGCCGCCGCACAGCCGCCGGCGCAGCGCCTGGCGGCACTGGATCCGGTCGCGCGCCGCCAGCTCGCACAGCGCCGCGACGCCTGGGATGCCCTGCCGCATGCCGAGCGCGGCGAACGCCGCGAGCGCTGGCAGGCCTGGCGCGAACTGCCTGCCGGCGAGCGCGCCGCGCTGCGCGCTTCGGCGCTCCGCTTCGCCGCGCTGGCGCCGGACGAGCAGGCCGCCCTGCGCGCGCGCTTCGATGCCCTGGACGCCAGCCTCCGCCACGGTTGGCTGCTCGGCCCCGACCTCGGCGCCGACTATCCGCGCCTGCACCCCCTGGTCGCGCAGGTGCCGCCGGATGCGCGCGCGGCCTTGATCGAGGCCCTGCGCGGGCTCGATGCGCAGGCGCGCGAGGACCTCGCGGTGCTTGCCGCGCGCACCCCGCCGCAGGCGCGCGCAGGACTGCGCGTCGAGCTGCTGGCCACGCCGCCTGCGCAGCGTGGCCGCTGGCTGCGCACGCGCGTGTCGCCACCCTGACGCCGGCCTGCCCATGTCCCTGCACACGCCCCCTGCGCGCTTCGGCGGCGAGGTTCGCGCTACCGCGGTGCTCGCCGCGCCGCTGGTCGCCGGCCACTTCGCCACCGGCCTGATCGGCTTCGTCGACAGCGTGATCGCCGGCCGCCACGGGACCGCGACGCTCGCGGCGGTGTCGGTGGGCACGGCCATGTTCTGGCTGCCGATGATGATCCCGATGGGCACGCTGATGGCGCTGCCGCCGTCGGTGTCGCAGCTCGACGGCGCCGGCCGCCGCGACGCGATCGCGCCGCTGTTCCGGCAGTCGTTGTGGCTGGCGCTGGCGCTGGGCCTGCTGCTGTTCGCCTTCCTCAGCCTGGCGACGATGGCGCTGGCGCCGATGGGCATCGACGAATCCATCCGCCCCGGCGCGCGCGACTTCCTGCACGGCATCCGCTGGGGCGTGCCGGCACTGACGCTCTATTACGCGATGCGCTACCTCAGCGACGGCCTGCACTGGACGCTGCCGACGATGCTGCTCGGCTTCGGCGGCCTGCTGCTGCTGGTGCCGCTGGGCTGGGCCTTCGCCTTCGGCCGCTTCGGCCTGCCGGAGATGGGCGCGGGCGGCCTGGGCCTGGCCTCGGCGCTGATGATGTGGGCGCAGGCGACGGCGTTCGCGGCCTACCTCGCGCGTTCGAAGCGCTTCGCGCCGCTGGGCCTGTTCGCGCGCTTCGATCCGCCGCGCTGGCCGCCGATCCGCGAGCTGCTGCGCACCGGGCTGCCGATCGGGGTGACGGTGGCGATGGAGGGCGGGCTGTTCATCGTCACCGCGCTGCTGATCGGCCGCCTGGGCCAGGTCGAGGCGGCCGCGCACCAGATCGCGATCAACGTCGCCAGCCTGTGCTTCATGATCCCCTTCGGCCTGGCCGAGGCGACCACGGTGCGCGTGGGCCACGCGCTCGGCGCCGGCGGCGGTCGCGAAGGCGTGCGCCGGGCGACCTACGCGGGCCTGGCCCTGGTGCTCGGGACGCAGGCGTTCTCCGCGCTGGTGCTGGTGCTCGGCCACGACGCGATCGTCGCGGTCTACACCGCCGATGCCGCGGTCGCGGCGCTGGCGACCTCGCTGCTGCTGTTCGCGGCCGCGTTCCAGTTCCCCGATGGCATCCAGGTGCTGTCGGCCGGCGCCCTGCGCGGGCTCAAGGACACGCGCGTGCCGATGCTGCTGGCCGCCTTCGCCTACTGGGGCGTGGGCATGGCGATCGGCGCCTGGCTCGGCCTGGGGCTGGGCCACGGCCCGCGCGGCATGTGGATCGGCCTGATCGCCGGCCTGGTGGTCGCGGCGCTGTTGATGGCCGCGCGCTTCCTGCGCACCAGCGGCCGGCTCCCCCGGACGGCGCAGTGACCAAAGGCGGGTGACGGGGCCGGCCGCCAGCGGTGATACTGGCGGCGTCGCATCCCTGCCATCGAGTCGCCCGCCATGTCCGAAACGTATCCGAACGCTCCGCGCCGCCGCGGCCCCATCGCCCGCGTCGTCGTCGGTGCATGGGATGCCCTGAACTTCACCCGCCGGCTGGTGTTCAACCTGCTGTTCCTGTTCCTGCTGGTGGTGGTCCTGGTGGCGATCTTCAGCGCCGAGCGGGCCAAGCCGCTGCTCGACCGCACCACCCTGGTGATCGCGCCCGAAGGTGCCCTGGTCGAACAGTTCAGCGTCGACCCGGTGAGCCGCGCCCTCGGCAAGATGAGCGGCCAGGACGTGCAGGAAGTGCGCCTGCGCGACCTGCTGCGCGTGATCGAGAAGGCGGCCGACGACAAGCGCATCGAGCGCGTGCTGCTGCGCACCGACCGCATGGCGTTCTCCGGCTACGCCTCGCTGCGCGAAGTCGCCGACGCGATCGGCGCGCTGCGCGCGTCCGGCAAGGAAGTGATCGCCTTCGGCGAATACTTCGGCCAGGCCCAGTACCTGCTGGCCGCGCAGGCCAACGAGGTCTACATGGATCCCTACGGCGGCATGGTGCTGGAAGGCATCGGCCGCTACCGCCAGTACTACCGCGAAGGCCTGCAGGAAAAACTCGGCGTCGACATCCACCTGTTCAAGGTCGGCGAGTACAAGTCCGCGGCCGAGCCCTACGTGCTCGACCAGGCCTCGCCGGAGGCCAAGGAGGCCGACCTGTACTGGATGAACGACATCTGGCGGCGCTTCGTTGGCGACATCGCCAAGGCGCGCGGGCTGGATGCCGCAGCGCTGTCCGCGGCCGTGGACGCGCTGCCCGAAGGCGTGCAGGCGGCCGGCGGCGACCTCGCGAAGCTGGCCGTGGAGCAGAAGCTGGTCGACGGCCTGAAGACCCTGGAAGAAGTGCAGCAGCTGCTTGCCGAGCGCGGCGAAGCCGACGAGGACAGCGACAGCGGCGTGCGCGAAATGGCCTGGGACGCCTACCTCAAGCACGTCACCAGCCCGATGGCGGCCGCCGACGCGCGCCCGCAGGTGGCCGTGGTCGTGGCCGAGGGCACGATCATGGACGGCGAGCAGAACCCGGGCAACGTGGGCGGCGAGTCGACCTCGGCCCTGCTGCGCGCCGCGCGCGAGGACGACAACGTCAAGGCCGTGGTGCTGCGCGTGGATTCCCCGGGCGGCGGCGTTTTCGCCTCCGAGCAGATCCGCCGCGAGGTCGAGGCCCTGAAGGCCGCCGGCAAGCCGGTAGTGGCTTCGATGGGCGACCTCGCCGCGTCCGGTGGCTACTGGATCAGCATGGACGCCGACGCGATCTATGCCGATCCGTCCACGATCACCGGCTCGATCGGCATCTTCGGCATGATCCCGACGATTCCCCGCACCCTGGAGAAGATCGGCGTGCGCACCGACGGCGTCGGCACCACGCGCTTCGCCGGTGCCTTCGATCCGACCCGCAGCCTGCAGCCCGGCGTGGGCGAGGTGATCCAGAGCGTGATCGACAAGGGCTATCGCGACTTCACCGGCAAGGTCGCCGCCGCGCGCGGCCGCAGCGTGGAGGAGATCGACCAGGTGGCCCGCGGCCGCGTCTGGAGCGGTGCGCAGGCGAAGGAGCGGGGGCTGGTCGACGAATTCGGCGGCCTGCGCGACGCGCTGGCGAACGCCGCCGAGCGCGCCGGACTGGGCGAGGCCGGCACCTGGGGTGTGAAGTACGTCGAGAAGCCGCTCACGCCGTTCGAGAGCTTCGTCGCCGGCATGGCCGAGAGCCGGCTGGGCGCGACGATGGTCGCGCGCACGGGCTTTGCCGACCGCCTGCTGATGCAGGCGATGCCCGGCGTCGCCGGCGACCTGCGCTTCATCGAACAGGCCCTGTCCCGTGACGGCCAGCCGGTGAAGGCCGTCGTGCACTGCTTCTGCATGCCGTGAGCGCCGTGGACCGGTCGCGCTGGAGGCTGGAAGGACAGCTGGCCCTGGTCACCGGCGGCAGCGCCGGCATCGGCCGCGCGATCGCGGCCGAGCTGCTGGGCTTCGGCGCGCGCGTGCTGATCGCCGCGCGCGACGGCGATGCGCTCGAGGCCGCGCGCGAGGAACTGCTCGACGAATTCCCCGACGGCGACGTGCGCGCCCTGATCGCCGACGTCTCCGACGACGAACAGCGCAGGGAGCTGCTGGACTGGGTGGAGGACCAGGGCGAGGGCCTGAACATCCTGGTCAACAACGCCGGCGGCAACCTCGGCAAGGCCGCGATCGATTACACCGAGGACGAGTGGCGGGAGATCTTCGAGGTCAACCTGTTCAGCGCCTTCGAACTCAGCCGCTACGCGCATCCGCTGCTCACACAGCACGCGACGAGCTGCATCGTGAACGTGGGCAGCGTCTCCGGCGCCACCCACGTGCGCACCGGCGCGCCCTACGGCATGAGCAAGGCCGCGATGCACCAGATGACCCGCAACCTCGCCTGCGAGTGGGCCGAGGACGGCATCCGCGTGAACTGCGTGGCGCCCTGGTACATCCGCACCCGGCGCACCTCGCCGAAGCTGGCCGATCCGGATTACCTCGACGACGTGCTGCTGCGCACCCCGATGGGGCGCATCGGCGAACCGGAGGAAGTGGCGGCCGCGGTGGCCTTCCTGTGCCTGCCGGCGTCGTCCTACGTCACCGGCGAATGCATCGCCGTGGACGGCGGTTTCCTGCGCTACGGTTTCTAACCTCCGCCATCGCGGCAGCTCGGCAGCGATGGACGTCGCGACAGGTCTCCGGAACCGCCACCTGCAGCCTCACCGGGAGTCAGCCATGATCCGATCGAACACTTTCCGCCCGCAGGCCGTGCTGGCCGGGCTCTTCATGCTGCTTGTGGCCGGGGCCTGCGTCGCGCAGGGCGCGCCGGCCACGACCGGCACCGCAGCAACGCAGGCCGAGCCACCGGGCTATGACGCCGCGCTCGCCGAACGCCTCGGCGCCGACGACTACGGCATGCGCAAATACGTGCTGGTGATCCTGAAGACCGGTCCCACGCCGCTGCCCAGGGGCGAGGCCCGCGACGCGATGTTCCAGGGCCACTTCGCCAACATGAAGCGCCTGGCCGCAGAAGGGAAGCTGGTGCTGGCCGGTCCCCTCGACGGCGTCGACGGCCGCCGCGGGATCTTCGTGTTCGACACTGCCGACCTTGAAGAGGCCCGTGCGCTGGTGGCCACGGATCCCGTCATCGCCAGCGGCGAGATGGAGGCCGAACTGCATGCGTATTACGGTTCGGCCGCGCTGCTGCTGTTGAACGAGGCGCACGGGACGATTTCGCGAAAGTCGTTCTAGGGCAGGCCCGGTGGCCCACGCTCCAATGGAAAGGCCCCGCGCGTCGCGTCCATGCGACGCGCGGGGGTGTTACTTCAGCGTCACCAGCTGCCCGAGGACGCCGTCCAGGCCGCCGAAGACGGTCAGCCTGTCGATCTTCTCGGTGACCTTTTCCAGGGCCTCCAGCTCCTTCAGGCGCATGAGGACCGGGCTTTCGTCGATCAGCTTCGCGGTGTTGAGCAGCGAGCGCGTGGCGTTGGCCTCCTCGCGGCGGCGGATCACGTTGGCCTGCGCCAGCTTCTCCGCCTGCACCACGCCGTTGAGGATCTCGCGCATCTCGCCCGGCAGGATGACGTCCTTGACGCCCACGCCGAGCACTTCGATGCCGAGCTCCTCCACGCGGCCGCGCACGTACGCGAAGATTTCCGCGTCCAGCGTGGCCTTGTCGCCGAGCAGTTCGTCGAGCGTCTTCGCGGCCACGGCCTTGCGCAGGCCGTACTGCAACTCGCGGTAGACGTAGTCGCCGTACTTCGCCACCCGCGTACGCGCGGCGACCGGGTCGGTCACGCGCAGCGAGGCGGCGAGGTTCACGCGCAGGCTCACCTTGTCGCGGGTCAACAGTTCCTGGCCCGACACTTCCATGGCCTGCACGCGCAGCTCGATGGTCTCCACCGCCACGTTCTTCCGGAAGTTCCAGAAGGCGTAGCTGCCGGCGCCGACCACCTGCTCGAGCGTGTTGTCGACGAACACCAGGCCCGCCGATTCGGCCGGCACCTCCAGCACCACGGCCACGCGGGCCAGGATGCCGAGCTGGCGCAGGCGGCGCGCCACGTCCGGCGCGACGCGCAGCCCCGCGGCCAGCGCGGCGTTCTCGACGTCAACCTGCACCAGGCCACGCCAGTACAGCGTGCGAAGACCCGGCGCCAGCACGTCCTCGAGTCGGCCGTTCTTCGACACCAGGCCGACCTCGTCCATGCCGATGTCGGCGAGCACGAAGGTTTCGCCGAGGCGGTCGCCCAGCGCGGCGATCAGCGTGTCGGCATCGTGGCCGGCGTACTCCGGCTTGCGGATGTCGTGCACGACGACCTCGAGCTGGTCGCGCCATGCGAACAGGCGGTGCACGCCCGGCGCGAGGACGCGCTCGAAGCGGCGATTGCGATACACCAGGCCGCGCTCAGCGTCACCGATCACGACCCTTCGGGTCCAGAACATCATGGGTTTTCTCCTTGTGAATGGCTCTGGTGATCCGGTTCGCTGGGGTGCGGGGAACCGGTTGCCGCGCTGCCGGCCACGGGATGCGGCCGACGGAAAAGGTGGAAACGTCCCTGGCGGACGCCGCGCGGGCGGCCGGTGCTGGCAATGGCGTCTGGCGAGGCTTTGCGGCGAGCCCATGAAGGCGCGCTTCCGCTTTTCCCCGCCGTCGGCCACCGCCAGGACGCGGTGCCGGTGCGGTGCCCGCTGCCTGCTTCGTTGCGCATCGCGATGGATTGCGACGCCTGGCGGAACAGACACGGGACGTTCCCGATTCGGGCTTGCGCCCTGTTGTGCTGATGACAATCAGCGATCGTTGGAGCGGGATTCGAACCCGCGACAAATGGATTAAAAGTCCATCGCTCTACCCGTCTGAGCTATCCAGTGGTCAACGTGCGGGACTCGAACCCGCAACCGACAGCATCCGAAGCTGTTGCTCTACCGATTGAGCCAACGTTGTCGCAGTCGCCTCGAACCGGCATCGGCATACGCCACGGCAACGCCGCGCGCACCGGACGGAACCAGAGCCCGCACCGCGGTTGCCGACCGAGATCCGACTGCGCATTGCCGCCTGTTTCGAAGCGGCAATCCTTTTGCGTCGCACCGCGCCGCGTCCCTGCCGCGGAGTCGCACGATGCACGCCTGTTCCAGGTGTCCTTTGCGAATGCGAAAACGAAAATGCCCCCGGCATGGAGTCCGAGGGCATTCGCTGTTCCTCGGAAGATCGGGGCGACCGATCTCCCGTGGCGGAGCCGGTCAGGTCAGGGCGCAGGCGCCTTCGTACGCAAACCACGCGCGCAGGCCCGCATCGCGCTTGAGCGGCGATGGGATCAGGCGGTTGGCGATGTGGTTCGTTATTGACATGGTCTTTGTGGTTTTGCGTGAAAGCGCGGACGCCGGGCCCGCGAAGGTTGCGCACCTTACTCGCGCTGATTCGGACATGCAATAAGAAATTTCATCCGGCGACGAGCGGTTCCGCCACACGGGTGGGCGGGAAGCGGGTGTATGTTTGCAGGGCCGCGGCTGCGTGCGGTCAACCAGACAAAGGAGTCGACATGGCGGGTTGGTACCAGATCTCGAAGACGTCCGACGGACAGTTCCAGTTCGCGCTCAAGGCCGGCAACGGCCAGACCATCCTGGTCAGCGAGCGCTACAAGGCGCTGGATTCGGCGCACAACGGCATCGCGTCGGTGCAGAAGAACTCACCCGACGACGCGCGCTACGAGCGCAAGGAAGCAAAGAACGGCAAGCCCTATTTCGTACTGAAGGCCGCGAACCACCAGGTCATCGGCAACAGCGAGATGTACGAATCCGAGGCCGCGCGCGAAAACGGCATCGCTTCGGTGAAGACCAACGGTCCGACCACGACGATCAAGGACGACAGCGCGGCCTGAGGTCGCGCCTGCGACGGTGCCCCGGCCCGCGGCCGCTCAGGCCGCGGCCGCGGTGCCGCCGCGGAAGATGAAATAGACGGCGCCCAGGATGCACAGGCCCGCCCACAGGTAGTCCAGCTTCAACGGCTCCTTCATGTAGAACACCGCGAAGGGCACGAACACCGCCAGCGTGATCACTTCCTGCAGGATCTTCAGCTGCCCCAGCGAAAGCACGGTATAGCCGATGCGGTTGGCCGGCACCTGCAGCATGTATTCGAAGAAGGCGATGCCCCAGCTGAGCAGCGCCGCCACGAACCAGGGCTTGGATCCCAGTTCCTTCAGGTGCGCGTACCAGGCGAAGGTCATGAAGACGTTGCCCAGGGTCAGCAGCAGGATGGTCAGGCCGATCTCGCGCATGGGATTCCTTCGATCGATCCCGGGTAGTGGATCGCGCGATCCGTATACCCGAAGCGGTGGCGACCGTCGATGGTCCGCGCCGCAGGCCGCCGCCGACGCCGTGGGATGATGAGGCCCCGCGCCGCCTGGTCGCAGGCGCACCAGCAGGACATCCCGCCATGGCCGAAGCCACCGGACAGCGAAGGGCCGACTGGTTCTTCGATTTCATCTCCCCCTTCGCCTACCTGCAGTGGCAGGCGCTCAAGCGCTTCCCGGGCATCGAGATGGCCTGCCGCCCGGTGCTGTTCGCGGGCCTGCTGTCCCACCTGTCGCACAAGGGGCCGGCGGAAATTCCGGCCAAGCGGCTGTTCACCTACCGCCATGCGCAATGGCGGGCCGACCGTGCCGGTATTCCCATGGCGTTCCCGCCGGCGCATCCCTTCAATCCGCTGGCGGCGCTGCGGCTGTGCATCGCGGCGGGTTCGGGCACGGATGCGGTTGACGCGATCTTCGACCACGTCTGGCGCGAGGGGCGGGCGGCGGAAACCTTCGAGGACCTGGCGCCGGTCGCCGCGAAGCTGGGCATCGATGATGCCGGTGCGCTGGCGCAGGGCGCGGTAAAGCAGGCGCTGCGCGAAAACTTCGACGCGGCGGTGCAGGCCGGCGTCTTCGGCGTCCCGACGCTGGTGGTGGACGGCGAACTGTTCTGGGGCGAGGACGCCACCGCGATGTTCGAGGACTACCTGGCCGATCCTGGCCTGTTCGCGACCGATGCCATGCGCCGGCTGGCATCGCTTCCGGTCGCGACCGCACGCCGCGGGATCTGATGCGCGGCGGCCCGAGCCCGCCATTCAGGGGATCTGCACGCCGCCGTCGATACACTCGATGACCCCACGCATTGGTCCATGAACGACATGCCTCCATCTCGCCCGTCGTGCGGACGCGCCGTCCTCGCCGCGCTTCTGGTCGCCTCGCTGGCCGCCTGCGGCATGGGCCGGGAGAAGGAGCCGCCGCCGCCGCTGGGTGAGACCTTTTCGGCCGAGGACACCTATTCGCGCAGCTTCGAGTCGCTGCCGCCGGCGGCCTGCGAAGCCACCCGCCGCGCGCTGCTGGGGCAGGGCTACGTGATCAGTGAAGCCACCGGCGACAGCCTGCAGGCGATCAAGAACTTCCAGCCCGAGTCCGACGTGCACACCCAGCTGCTCGTGCGCGCCACCTGCGTGCCGAGGCCGGGCAACGGTTCGATCGTGTTCGTCAACGCAGTGCAGGACCGCTACGACCTCAAGACCACCACCAAGTCGGCCAGCGTCGGCCTGAGCATGCTCGGCTCGGTGTCGGTGCCGATCGGCAGCAGCGGCGCCAACCTGGTGCGCGTGGCCAGCAACACGGTGCAGAACACCGATTTCTACCGCCGCTTCTTCGACCGCGTGGCCTACTACCTGCCGGGTGCGGAAGGCGTGCTCTCGCCGCCGCCGCCGCCGGAACCGGAAACCCCGCCCGATCCGTTGCAATTGCCGATGCTGTCGCTGCCCGACGCGGCCCCTGCCGCGGACGGGTCGCCCGCGCCCTAGGGCGCGCCGGGCAGGCCGCAGGTGGTATCGGCGAGGATCGTCGACACCCGCGCGAACTCTTCCTGCAGCGGCGCCCGTGCGTCGCCACGGGCATAGCGCCAGGTGGATTCGATCTCCCGGCTGCGCCGGTGCCACCCGTCGCAGGCTTCTTCGTCGGGAATCCGCTCGCAGCGGTCGTATTGCCATTCGCAGGCCGCCCCCGCGCCGAGGCCGGGGTCGCCGTTGATGCCGACGGTCTGCAGCGCCACGCAGCGTGGCTGCGGCTCGGCATCCTCGTGGATGTAGCTGCCGTTGCCCGGCGTGTGGCAGCGGAAGATCGGCGGTGGGGGCAGGCGGTCGGCGTCGGCGATGCGGGCCGGCGGCGGGGCGTCGGGACGCTCCGGGGCCGCCGGCACGGGTTCGGCGGCGGGGGCAGGTGCCGGCGCCGGGGCGGGTGGCGGCGGTGCCTGGGGCACGTAGACCGGCATCGGCGGCGGCGGTTCGATCACGCTGCGTTCCTGGCGGCTGCCGGCCGGGCAGGGTTCGTCGTTCTGCACGGTGAGCGCGCCGCCGGCGTCGGTGCAGCGGTAGATCACGACCTGCGGCGCCTGCGCGATGGCGGAGGTGGCGAAGGCGATGGCGATCGCGGCGGCGGCCGGCATGGCCGCCAGATGCGGGCGGCATCGGGTGGATCGGAGCATCAATACGTCCTGCAGTCGGCGTCGATGCGGGCGTTGAGCCCGCGTTCCTCGACGCGCAGGGTATCGCGCTCGCGCTGTTGCGCGTTGAAGAAGCGGCGGCGGATCTCCTCGCGGCGGTCGCGCAGGCGGGCGCAGGTTTCGGCCGGAGGCAGGGCCTGGCAGGGATCGCGTTCCCAGTTGCCGGGCTCGGCGCCGACGTATCCGCGTCCGCCATGCGGTGGGCGCGGACGCGGGCCGGACGCGGCGTCCGGGTCGGGGCGCGGGGGATCGGAGGGAATGCTGATGCGGCTCACGGGCGGCGCGCTCAGGCCGCTCCCGGCCCGGGTGGTGGCGCCGCGTTGGCCGATGTTGCCGCGACCGCGCGCGCCGCCGCCAGGTCGCCCACCGTGGCCGCCGTGCCAGCCGCCACCGACCGGCCAGCCTCCTGTCGTCCACAGCGGCACCCAGCGTACTTCGCCCTCCTCGCTGTCGCTTTCGTACACGCTGCCATCGGGGCGCGTGCATTCGTACAGGGGCTGCGGTGGCTGCACGACGACATGGCGCACCTCCGGCTGGGACGTCGGCGACGGTGCCGCGTCCGGCTCACGTGCGGGGGGCGGCGCGCCGTCCACCGGGCGGACCATGCTGCGCACCTGCTGCGTCGAGCCTTCCGTGCAGGGCACGTTGCCGATCACGACCTCGCCGTCGGCGCCGGTGCAGCGGTAGATAGTGACGTCGCCGCCGTCCTGGGCCGAAGCGGGCACGATGCTGGCGGCCAGCGCGACAGCGGCCAGGCAGGCCGGCAGCAGCGCGACGAGGGCGGTGCGGGCGGTGGTGGCGCTCATGCGGCCATCTTGCGCGCCGGGGAGCGCAGGGGAAAGCCTGCGGGCCGGAAGCGTGACGACGGTTCAGGCGGCAGTGGGCCTCAGCCGCGGAGCAGGGCCCCGCTGCGGGCATCGCGGATCGGCGTGGGCCGGTCCAGGCCGCCGGTTTCGCCGGGCAGCAGGGCGTCGATCGCGGCGCGCAGCGAGGGCGCGAGATCCGCCTCGCTGCGCGCGGGCGCCTCGCCGGCGACGTTGGCGCTGGTCGAGACCAGGGCGCCGTCGAAGCCCCGGCACAGCGCCGCCACCAGCGGATGGTCGCTGATCCGGACGGCAACGCCATCGTGGTCGCCGGTGATCCAGCGCGGCACGCGCGTGGTGGCGGGCAGGACCCAGGTGTTGGCGCCGGGCCAGGACGCCAGCACCGCTTCGCGGCGCCCGGGCTCCAGCGCATCCCAGTCGACCAGGCCGTCGAGCTGGTCGACGTCGGCGGCGACCAGCAGCAGGCCCTTGTCGATCTCGCGCTGCTTGATGGCGAGCAGGCGCATCACCGCCGCCTCGTCAAAGGGGTCGCAGCCCAGGCCCCAGACGGCCTCGGTCGGACAGGCGATGACGCCGCCGTCGCGGAGGGCGGCTACGACGGCATCGAGCTGGAGCGGGAGATTCATCGGACGGGACGGGCCTGTCGTGCCCGTGGCTTAACCGACTCGCCCGGAGCATCCGCCGGTGCGGGTGTCAGAACGGCGCATCGTCGTCCGCCGCCACGGTCTTCTTCGCCGGCGCCTTCCGGGCCGCGGTCTTCTTGGCGGCAGCCTTCTTCGCGACCTTCTTCGTGGCCTTCTTCTTTGTTGCCGCCTTCTTCGTGGCTGTCTTCTTTGCCGGCGGCTTCTTGGCTGCGGCCTTCCTGGCGGGAGCCTTTTTCGCGGCGGCCTTCTTCGCCGGCGCCTTCTTGGCCGCCGTCTTCTTGCCAAAGCGTCCGCGCGCCGGCTTGCCGGTCTCCTCCAGCAGCTGGACGACGTCCTCCAGCGTCAGCGAGGCGGGCTCGCGGTCCTTGGGGATCTTGCCGTTGAGCTTGCCGTCGCTGATGTAGGGCCCGAAGCGACCATTGAGGACCTGGATGTCGCTGCCCTCGAACTCCTTGATGATGCGGTTGCGCGCGATCTCTTCCTTTTCTTCAATCAGGAACACCGCGCGCTCGAGTTCGATGGTGTAAGGGTCGTCTTCCTTCTTGAGCGAGGCATAGGTGCTGCCGCGCTTGGCGAAGGGCCCGAAGCGGCCGATGCCGACGCTCACTTCCTCGCCCTTGTCCTCGCCCAGCTTGCGCGGCAGGCGGAACAGGTCGATGGCCTCCTCCAGCGTGATCGTGTGCATGCTCTGGCCCGGGCGCAGCGAGGCGAAGCGCGGCTTCTCCTCCGAGTCCTCGGCGGTGCTGCCGATCGCGGCATAGGGCCCGTAGCGGCCCAGGCGGACGCTGACCGGCTTGCCGGACTTGGGATCGGTGCCGAGTTCGCGCGCGCCGGTGGCCTGGCTTCGGTCGACGCTCTCGGTCTTCTCGTCCACCAGCTCCTTGAACGGGCCCCAGAACTTCTCCATCAGAGGCACCCAGTCCTCCTCGCCGCGGCTGACCGCGTCGAGCTCGTCCTCGAGCTTCGCGGTGAAGTCGTAGTCGACGTAGCGGGTGAAGTGCCCGCTGAGGAAGTTGGACACCGCGCGGCCCACGTCGCTGGGACGGAAGGCGCGGCCCTCCATCTCCACGTACTTGCGGAACAGCAGGGTCTGGATGATCGAGGCGTAGGTCGAGGGGCGGCCGATGCCGTATTCCTCCAGCGTCTTCACCAGCGAGGCCTCGGTGTAGCGCGGCGGCGGCTGGGTGAAGTGCTGGTCGGCGTGGATGCGGTCGAGCGGCACGCGGTCGCCGGGCTTCATCGGCGGCAGCTTGCGCCCCTCGTCGTCGTCGTCCTTGCCCTTGCTGTCCTTGCCTTCCTCGTACACGGCCAGGAAGCCCGGGTCGATCACGGTGGTGCCGCTGGCGCGGAAGCTGTGGTCGCTGCCGGCGGCCAGGTCGACCGACACGGTATTGAGCGTGGCCGGGACCATCTGCGAGGCCACCGCGCGCTTCCAGATCAGCTCGTACAGGCGGCGCTCGTCGTCGGACAGGTGGCGGGCCACCTGCGCGGGCGTGCGCAGCGCCGAGGTCGGGCGCACGGCCTCGTGGGCCTCCTGCGCGTTCTTGGACTTGGTCTGGTAGAAGTTCGGCTTGTCGGGAAGTGCCTTCGTGCCGTAGTCGCGGGCGATCACGTCGCGGATCTCGCCCAGGGCCTCGGCCGACAGGCTCACCGAGTCGGTACGCATGTAGCTGATCAGGCCGACCGTGCCTTCCTCGCCGATGGCCACGCCCTCGTACAGCTTCTGCGCCACCTGCATGGTGCGGCGGGTGGTGAAGCCGAGCTTGCGCGAGGCCTCCTGCTGCAGGGTCGAGGTGGTGAACGGCGGCGCCGGGCGGCGCTTGCGCTCCTTGCTGGCGACGTCGGTGACGTGCAGCGCGCCCTGGGCGGCGGCGGTGATGCGCGCGCGCGCGTCCTCGGCGGTGTCGCCGTCGGTGACGGTGAACTGTTCGAACTTCTTCCCGTCCAGCTTGGTGAGCTTGGCGCTGAAGGCCTGCGACGGGTGTGCGAGTTCGGCCTCGATGGTCCAGTACTCGCGAGCGACGAAGGCTTCGATCTCCTCCTCGCGCTCGACGATCATGCGCAGCGCCGGCGACTGCACGCGGCCGGCGGACAGGCCGCGCTGCACCTTGCGCCACAGCACCGGCGACAGGTTGAAGCCGACCAGGTAGTCCAGCGCGCGGCGCGCCTGCTGGGCGTCGACCAGGTCGCTGGCGATGCCGCGCGGCTTCTGCATCGCTTCCTTGATGGCGCGCGGGGTGATCTCGGTGAACACCACCCGCTGCAGTTCCTTGCCCTCGAGCAGGCCGCGCTCCTGCAGGATCTCGGCGATGTGCCAGCTGATCGCCTCGCCCTCGCGGTCCGGGTCGGTGGCGAGGTAGATGCCGTCGGCCGCCTTCGCCGCCTTGGCGATCGCCTCGACGTGCTTCTCGTTCTTGTCGATCAGGTCGTAGCGCATCCGGAAGCCGTCGGCCGGGTCGACCGCGCCCTCCTTCGGCACCAGGTCGCGGACGTGGCCGTACGAAGCCAGGACCTGGAAGTCCTTGCCGAGGTACTTGTTGATCGTCTTGGCCTTGGCGGGCGACTCGACGATGAGGAGGTTCTTGGCCATCGCGGCAGGGATTCCGGGGCGGCCTGGACCGCGCCATGAGGGTGGGGGGTTGTAGACAGCGACGCCCGGGACAAGGCCCCGGGCGTGCGACGACTGCTATTTATAGTGGAATCACGGCCGCGGTGGGGCTGTCAAGACGCCCGCCCCGGGCCCGGGCGTGGCCGGAACCGGGATCAGTGCACCGTTTCCGGCTCGTCGATGAACATCTGGGTTTCCATCCAGGCATAGGCCGCCTCGGCGCCGGGCTGGTTGAACAGCACCATCAGCACCACCCACTTGAGGTCGTCGAGGTCGAGCTCGTCCTGGTCCAGGGCCATGGCGCGGTCGAGCACCAGCTCGCGGCGATCGGCGTCGATCACCCCGTGTTGTTCGAGGAACATCAGGAAACCGCGGGCTTCCAAGTCCAGCTTGGCCTCTTCGCGCAGCGAGAGCAGGCGGGTGGGGCCATCGGCCCGCGGGGCGCTGTCGGTCGGGCGCTGTTCGGCCAGGCCGTCGAGCCAGTCGAAGGCCTTGCCGGTTTCCGTGGGGCTGAATCCGGCCTGGAGCAGGCCGTTCTGGAGGGAGTCGCGGTCGCGGACGAGATCCGCGTCTTCGGTGAAGTAGTGTTCGAACAGGTAGAGCAGGACGTCCAGGATGCTCTCTTTCATTTCCCCCGGCCTGCGCCCGGAGGCGCGTTACTGAGACTTTCGGGAATACCGGCCGTGCTCGACCGCCACACGACCCTCCAGCTCCATGAGCAGCAGCATGCTGCCTAGTTCGGCGGCCGTCAATCCGGTCCGCGAAACCAGTTCATCCATACCGGTAGGGTCGTGGCCCAGTGCCTGCCACAAGCGCTGGGGGTCGGAACCTTCGGGCGGACCGGCGATGCCGGCCGCCGCGGCGGCGTTCCCGGGACCCTTCTTGGGGGCGTCCAGGCGCCTGCGCAAGTCGTCGGCGAAGACCAGGGCCAGCGGCGCCAGCGCCTCCAGCACTTCGCCCGGGGTCTCCACCAGGGCCGCGCCGTCCCGGATCAGGCGGTGGCAGCCGCGGGCCTTGGGGTTGTGGATCGAGCCGGGGATGGCGAAGACCTCGCGCCCGGCCTCGCCGGCCAGCCGCGCGGTGATCGCGGCGCCCGAGCGCAGGGCGGCTTCCACCACCACCACGCCCAGCGACAGGCCCATCACGATCCGGTTGCGACTGGGGAAGGCGCCACGGCTGTACGCCGTTCCCGGCGGCAGCTCGCTGACCACCGCGCCGGTGTCTGCAATCCGCCGGTACAGGGCGGCGTTGCGCGTCGGGTAGGGGCGGTCGATGGCGGTGCCGAGCACGGCGACGGTGCGCCCGCCGGGGGCGGCCAGGGCGCCCTCGTGGGCGGCGGTGTCGATGCCCGCGGCCAGCCCGCTGGTGACGGAGACGCCGGCGGCGGCGAAGTCCCGCGCGAAGTCGAAGGCATTGCGCAGGCCGCCGGCACTGGCGGCGCGGCTGCCGACCACGGCCACCGAGGGATGCCAGAGCAGGTCGCCGTCGCCGACCAGCCACAGCGCCAGCGGAGCGCCTTCAAGGCGGTGCAGCAGGGCGGGGTAGTCCGGATCGTGGAAGCCGATCACCCGTCGGCCGGGGGCGCCGTCGAGCCAGCGCAGCCAGTCGTCCGTGGGGTCGCCCGCGCCCGTGCGCAGGCCCAGGGCGCCCTGCTGGGCCGGGGACAGCCCCGCAGCGCGCCAGGCGCTGCGTCCGGCGGCCAGCGCTGCGGCGGCGCTGCCGTGATTCTCCAGCAGCCGGCGTCGGGGCTCGCCGCGGCCGCCGGCGGCGATCAGGCGCAGCAGCGCCCGGGTGTCTTCGCTGTCCATGGCCGAAGCCTGGCCCGGAAACGGCGACGGCGCCCTGGGGCGCCGTCGCGTGTTGCGGTCGGGAAAGGCCGCGGCCTCAGTAGGGCGCGTCCGGGTGCTTGAGGTGGTAGCCGACGCGGCTCGGCTTCACGCTGCCCATCACCAGACCGTAGCTGACCTTGTCGAAGGTGCGGAACACCATGACGTGGCCGGCGAACTCGTCGGGCAGGCGCACCTTGTTCTCGAAGAACACGGTGTCCTCGTCGCGGGCCAGGCCCTTCTCGACGCGGTCGACGACGTTGCTGCCTTCGCGCCAGATCGAGAACACGGTGCCGTTGTCCACGCCCTCGCGGGCGCCGACCGACAGCGCGATCACGTCGCGCGGGCCGCCGGAAGTGAGCATGTCGGTCACCGCCAGCACGCGCGCCTTGCCGTAGTCGGTCTGGACCTTCGGCGGGTGCGGGAAGAACTGCAGGTCGTAGGGCTGGGCGTCCACTGGCACCACGCGGTCGCCGACGCGCACCTCGCGGCCCTCCTCGTCGAGCAGCAGGGTGCTGGCCTGGATGCCGCCCACTTCGCCGCGGGTCAGGGTGCCGGCGGTCACGCGCATCAGCTCGTAGCCCAGCACTTCCTGGCCCTTGTCGGGCATGACCACGTTGGCCCAGTACTTGCCGAAGTCGACGCTGCGGCGGCCGGTGGCGTCGAGCTCGTCCTTGCCGAAGGTGTCGCAGCACATGCCGGCACGCAGCAGGTGGGTGTAGCGCACGGTCGGGCGCAGCACCGCGTAGCGGGTGCCCGGCGAGGCGCTGCCCAGGCCGCGGACGTAGACCACCTGGTCGCGGCTGGCGCGCATGCGGTCTTCTTCCAGGCCGACCACGTAGGGCAGGTGGTCGAAGTCGTCCACCACGCGCAGATCCTTGAGGAAGGGCTCGACCTCGGACAGCGGGACGGCGTCGATCGGCGCCGCCTCGGTCCGCGGGCCCGGCGTGACGCCGACGCGGTTGAGGTAGGCCAGGCTGATCACGTCGCCCGGATAGATCAGGTGCGGGTTGGCGATCTGCGGGTTGGCCTGCCAGATCTCCGGCCACAGCCAGGGTTTCTGGAGGAAGCGGCCGGCGATGTCCCACAGCGTGTCGCCGCGCTGGACCACGTAAGTGTCAGGGTGGTCGCCGCGCAGGCCCTGGGCCGCCGCGTACGTAGCCACCGTGAGCATTGCTACCGCAACACCCGTGCGTAGCGCATTAGAAAGGCGCTGAAGCTTGCCGGCCATCTACCTGCTCCCCTTGGAGATTTCCCCGTATAGCGGCCGCACTATGCCTACAGGAACCGATCCGGCGCAAGCCTGCTGGGGCTACAATTGGGCCCCGCGCCACACGGTTGTGACGGCCGCCTCCTTTATCACACGTCCGTATGTCCCTGATCACGATCCTCGAGCACCCCCATCCGAACCTGCGCAAGGTCGCCGCCGAGCGCGAGGCCGCGGCCATCGCCGACCCGGCTTTCCAGCGCCTGCTCGACGACATGTTCGAGACCATGTACGCCGCCCCGGGCATCGGCCTGGCCGCCACCCAGGTCGACGTCATGGAGCGCTTCATGGTGATAGACGTCACCGAGGACCACGAGCAGCCGCTGGTGTTCATCAACCCGGTGATCCGGGGGCGCTCGGCCGACCTGCGCGTGCACCAGGAGGGCTGCCTGTCGATCCCGGGCATCTTCGCCGACGTCACCCGCGCAGACGGCATCGAGGTCGAGGCCCTGGATCGCCACGGCAAGCCGTTCACCCTGGCGGTGGACGGCCTGCTGGCGACCTGCATCCAGCACGAGGTCGACCATCTGGACGGCAAGCTGTTCATCGACCACCTGTCGCCGCTCAAGCGCGAGCGGGCGATGAAGAAGTACGAGAAGCTGCGGCGGCAGGCATGACCGGCCACCGTCGCATGCGGGCAGGGACGGCGGGGGTGGCGCGATGAGGATCGTCTTCGCCGGCACGCCCGAATTCGCAGTGCCGTCGCTGCGCGCGGCCTGCACCAAGGCCGAGGTCGTCGCGGTCTATACCCAGCCCGACCGCCCTGCGGGCCGCGGCCGCGGGCTGCAGGCCTCGCCGGTGAAGCTCGAGGCGCTGTCGCGCGGGATCCCGGTGCTGCAGCCCGAGACCCTGAAGGGCCCGGCCTCGCGCGACGCCCTGCGCGCGCTGAAACCCGACCTGATGGTGGTGGTGGCCTACGGCCTGCTGCTGCCGCAGGCGATCCTCGACATCCCCGAGGACGGCTGCTGGAACGTGCACGCCTCGCTGCTGCCGCGCTGGCGCGGCGCGGCGCCGATCCAGCGCGCGATCGAGGCCGGTGACGCGCAGACCGGCGTCTGCCTGATGAAGATGGAGAAGGGCCTGGACACCGGCCCGGTGCTGCTGTCGCAGTCGCTGGCGATCGGCGAAGACGAGACCGGCGGCCGGCTCCACGACCGTCTGGCCGAGCTCGGCGCGCAGGTGCTGGCCGATGGCCTGGGCCTGCTGCGCGCCGGCATCCGCCCGATGCCGCGGCCGCAGCCCGCCGAAGGCGTGACCTACGCCCGCAAGCTGGACAAGGCCGAGGCGAAGCTGGACTGGTCGCAGCCGGCCGAAGTGCTGGCCCGCAAGGTCCGCGCCTTCAACCCCTGGCCGGTGGCCGAGGCGGTGCTGGCCGGCGAGCGCGTGCGCATCCACGGCGCGATCGCCGTCGATGCGAACGCCGGCGCCGTGCCCGGCACCCTGCTGGCCGGCGGCCGCGAGGGCCTCGACGTCGCCTGCGGCGAGGGTGCCCTGCGCATCCGCGTGCTGCAGCGCGACGGCGGCAAGGTGATCACCGCCGCCGACTGGCTCAACGCCCGCCGCGACCTGGCCCTGCCGTGAGCGGTGCCGCGCCGCGGGAGGCCGCCGCGCGCGTGCTGCACGCGGTGCTCCACCACGGACGCTCGCTGAAGGCCGAACTGGCCCGCGCCCTGCCGGCCCTGCCCGATCCCCGCGACCGCGCCCTGGTCGAGGCCATCTGCTTCGCCGCCCTGCGCCAGCACGCGCGCGCCGACGCCGCGCTTTCGGCGTGGATGGCGAAGCCGCCGGGGCGCCGTGACGGCGACCTCCGCGCCTTGCTGCATGCCGGTTTCGCCCAGCTCGACCCGCTGGGGCTGGCGCCGCACGCCGCGGTCGCCGAGACCGTCGATGCCGCCCGCGGCATCGGCCGCGCCCACCAGGCGAAGCTGGTCAACGCCCTGCTGCGGCGCGCCCAGCGCGAGGGCCTGCCCGGGGTCGGCGCCGATGCCGCCTGGCCGGCCTGGCTGCGCGACCGGGTACGCGCCGACTGGCCGCAGGACGCGGAGGCGATCTTCGCCGCCAGCGCGCAGCCGGCGCCGACCTGGCTGCGCGTGAACCGTCGCCGCGGTGACCGCGACACCTACCTCGCCCGCCTCCACGCGGCCGGCCTGGAAACCACCGGAATACCAGCCTGTGGGAGCGGCCATGGCCGCGATCAGCCTCCCGGCGAGTCGATCGCGGCCATGGCCGCTCCCACGGCAGCTTCCCCGGCCGGGGAGGCGCTGGCCGATGCCGTGCTGCTGCCGGGCAGCATCGCGGTCGGCGCGCTGCCCGGCTTCGCGGATGGCGACGTGTCGGTGCAGGACGGCGCCGCCCAGGCGGTGGCCGATGCGCTGGCGCCCGCGCCGGGCGCGCGCGTGCTCGACGCCTGCGCTGCGCCCGGCGGCAAGTCCGCGCACCTGCTCGAGCGCGACCCCACGCTGCGTCTGCTCGCCCTCGACGTCGATCCCGCGCGGCTGGCGCGGGTGCGCGACACCTGGGCGCGCTTGGGCGTCGGTGGCGTGGACGATGCCGGCGGCGCCGGAACCACTGACACCGGCGGGGCCGCGGAAGCCCGCGTCGCCGACGCGGCCGACCCCGCTGCCTGGTGGGACGGCGAGCCTTTCGACGCCATCCTCGTCGACGCGCCCTGTTCGGCCACCGGCATCATCCGCCGCCAGCCCGATGTGCTGCTGCACCGCCGCGCCGCAGACGTCGACGCCCTGGTCGCGCTGCAGGCGCGCCTGCTAGACGCCGCTTGGACGATGCTGCGGCCCGGCGGCGTGATGCTGTACGCGACCTGCTCGATCCTGGCCGACGAGAACGCGCGCCAGGTCGATGCCTTCCTCGCCCGCCACGCGGATGCCGTCGCGGAGCCGCTGGACGCGCGCTTCGGGCGCACCAGCGGCTTCGGTCGCCAGCGCCTGCCCGGCGAGGACGGCATGGACGGCTTCTTCGTCTCGCGCCTGCGCAGGTCGACGGGCAGGCCTAGGCCGTAGCCGCGTCCACCGGGGCAGTCACCACGTCATTGCACAGGTCGCGCAGCGGCATCCGTCCGCCGGAGCCGAGATGGACGTCCAGGCCGCGCTCGCAGCGGGTCGACCCGAGCGCCCGGGTTTCGGCCACGTAGCGGTCGTTGGGGCTGGCGCCGTCCTGGTGCCGCTCTTGGTGGTGGAGGTGGTAGGCCAGGCCGGAGAAGCGAAGCTGCCGGCACGCGATGCCGGCGTTATGCGCGCGCCAGGCCAGTTCCACGTCCTCGCGGCCCCAGCCTTCCATGCGCTCGTCGAAGCCGTTGATGCGCACCAGGTCGTCGCGCCACCAGCCCTGGTTGCAGGTCTTGATGGTGCGCGGGAGGGTATTCCGGTTCGCGGCCAGCCAGGCGTCGGACAGCGGCAGCGAACGCAGCGCGTTGCGGCGCCGGGCGACATCGCGCGCCAGCGGCGTCGGGCGCTGCTCCGCACTGGCGAGCATGCGGTCGCGGAACGAGGGCCCGGTCAACACACGGGAGCCCTGGATGAAGCTACCGCGCTGCGCGACGCGCGCGTGGTCGGCGACGAAGTGGCGCTCGAGCACCATGTCGCCATCGAGCAGCAACACGTATTCGCCGCTGGCCGCGGCGATCGCCAGGTTGCGTGCACGGCCCACGCGGAAGCCCTTGTCGGGCTGCCACGCGTGGCGCAGCGGCACCGGGTAGTCGCGCGCCATCGCCGCGAGCAGGTCCGCCGTGTCATGGCGGGAGCCGTCGTCGGCGACGATCACCTCGTCCGGCCGCCGGGTCTGCCGTGCGACGCTTTCCAGCACGCGCTGCAGGGCCTCCTTCCAGTTGTAGGTGGTCACCAGCAGGCTGATGGAGGCGGGCGGATCATGGGGGGAGGGGGAGGCGTTGGTGCCCAGGGCGTGGGGGTGGGGTCGGCGTGACAGGGACATCGGGGGCCGGGAACGTGGATGGATGCTTCGTTGCCTGCCCCCTGCAGGCTCCGAAGGTTGGAAGGGCGGCAGGTTCCGGCCCCGGGTGTTAGCGCAGCGTCAAGGATCTCCCCGATCCGGTCCTGGCGTGCTCCAGCCAGGCCTGGAACATCAGGATCCCCCAGAGGTGGGTGTGCCATTTGCGCTCGCCGGCCTGGAAGGCGTTCCACAGGGCGCGGACCGGCGTCGGGTCGAAGTGCCCCTCATCGCGCAGCCGGCGTTCCTCGAGCTGCGCTTCGCCCCAGTCGCGCAGCGGCCCGCGCAGCCAGTCGCCTACGGGTGCGCCGAAGCCCGACTTCGGCCGCTGCACCAGTCCATCGGGCAGGTAGCGGCCGAGCAGGCGCTTGGGCAGGTGCTTGAGCCGGCCGTCCTGCCACTTCATCGCCATGGGCAGGGACCAGGCGAACTCGGCTACGCGCCAGTCCAGCAGCGGCGCCCGTGCTTCCAGCGACACCGACATGCTTGCGCGGTCGACCTTGGTGAGGATGTCCTCGGGCAGGTAGCAGGCGAAGTCCAGCGCCATCAGTGCGTCGGCGGGCGTGCCGTTGCGCGGCAGCGCGGCCGGGTCGTCGTAGGCGGTGGGCAGGCGGCGCGCGCCGATGACCACGGCTTCGGGCTCGCGCCAGCGCTGAACGCGCTGGCGCGCCGCGCCCTGCAGTCCATCGGCGGCCAGCGCGGCGCGGAACGCGGCCAGCCCACCGGCTCGCGCGGCCTCGCCGCGGTCGCGGCCCAGCAGCCGCCGCAGCGGTGCGGGAACGCGCGCGGCCATGCGGTGGTTGCGCAGGGCGCGCGCATAGCGGCCGTAGCCGAAGAACAGTTCGTCGCCGCCGTCGCCGGAGAGAGCCACGGTCACATGGCGGCGGGTGAGCTCGCACAGCAGCGTGGTCGGCAACTGCGAGGAATCGGCGAAGGGCTCATCGAATACCCGCGGCATCGACGGCACCAGGTCGAGCGCGGCGCGGCCGTCCACGCGCAGCTCGGTGTGCTCGGTGCCGAGGTGTTTCGCGACCGCGGCGGCGTGCGCGCTTTCGTCGTGCACCGCGTTGTCGAAGCCGATCGAGAAGCTGCGCACCGGCCGTGGCGACTGCGCCTGCATCAGCGCGGTGACCAGCGAGGAATCGGTGCCGCCGGACAGGAAGGCACCCAACGGCACGTCGGCCTCCATGCGCAGCGCGGTGGCGTCGCGCAGCAGGGCGTCGAGCGCTTCGAGCGCCGAGGTCTCGTCGCCCTCGAAGCCGCGCTCGATCATCGCTTCCTGGCGTTCCCGGGCGCTCCACCAGGCCTGCTGGTCGCGCGCCGGATCATGCCCGGAGATGCCGTCGGCCAGCCTGGCCGCATCGATGCGCAGCAGCCGGCCCGCGGCCAATTTGTGCACGTCGCGCAGGATCGCGTGGGGGGCCGGGATGTAGTCCAGGCGCAGCAGCAGCGCCAGCGCATCGGGATCGACTTCGCTACGCAGGGCGGGGTGGGCGCGCAGCGCCGCCAGTTCGCTGCCGAAGACGAAGCTGCCGTCGCCGCTCCAGCCGTAGTACAGCGGCTTCTTGCCGACGCGGTCGCGTGCCAGCCAGAGTTCGCGCGCCCGGGTGTCCCAGGCCGCGAACGCGAACATGCCGTTGGCGCGGGCCAGGGCTGATTCCACGCCCCACTGCGCGATCGCAGCTACCAGGATCTCGGTGTCGGAATGGCCACGGAAGCCGTGCCCCAGCGTCGTGAGTTCGGCGCGCAGCGCGGCATGGTTGTAGACCTCGCCGTTGTAGGCCAGCTGCCAGCGCCCGTCCGCCGAGGCCATGGGCTGGTGGCCCAGCGGGCTGAGATCGAGGATCGACAGCCGCCGGTGCGACAGCACCAGGCCGGCCGCGGCGTCGACCCAGGTGCCGGCGTCGTCGGGGCCGCGGTGGGCGATGGCGGTGCCCATCGCCGCGCCCAGTGCGTGCAGGACGCCGGCGTCCTCGGGTTTCGGCGCCCAGGCGCCTGCGATTCCGCACATCGTGGCGGCCTCAGTCGTCCGCCGCGCCGGGCGCCGGCGGCGTCGCCACCGCCTGCCCGTTCTGCAGCAGCCAGAGCATGATCGTCTTCTGGCGCACGTAGTTGGCGCGCACGTAGGCGTAGACCAGGCCGTGCCAGCCATCGAGGAAGCCGCCGCGCAGCAGCCAGCCGCGCCAGAAGCGCCAGGCCGGCGACAGCACCAGCTTGCCCAGGGTGGCGCGCTTGCCGCGGGCGAAATCGTGTTCGGCCATCATCCGTGCGTAGCGCTGGGTCTTGGCCAACTGCTGCTCCAGCGAGCGGTAGGGGAAGTGGACGAGGTCGCCGGCCAGGGTGCGCACGGGGCCGTCGACGCTGGCCGCCTCATGCACCTCGCGGTCGCCGCGCCAGCCGCCGCAGCGGCGGTCGAACAGGCGCAGCACGTGATCCGGGTAGGCGTTGCCGTGGCGCAGGAACCGGCCGAAATAGTTGTCCAGGCGGGCGAAGCGGTAGCCGGCGGCATCGCCGAAGCCTGTGGCGCGCGCGGCTTCGATCGATGCCCGCAGCGCTTCGCCCACGCGCTCGTCCGCGTCCAGACACAGCACCCAGTCATGGGTCGCCTGCGCCACCGCGAAGGCCTTCTGGCTGCGGAAACCGTCGAATTTCCGCTGCAGTACGCGCGCCCCGGCGGCGCGGGCGATGTCGGCGGTGGCGTCGGTTGAGCCGGAATCGACCACCACGATTTCGTCGCAGAATGCGAGCGAGGCCAGGCAGTCGCCGATCCGGTCGGCTTCGTTGAACGCGATAATGCAGGCCGACAGGGCGGGGCCCGGGCTGGAGGAGGTGTTGATGGCGGACTACCTGTTGTTCGCGACCGAGCGCTACGCGCTGCCCATCCTGCAACCGCTGGCAGATGCCCTGCAAGATGCCGGCCACAATGTGCACGCCTGGCTGGTCGATGGCGCTGCCGGTTCGAGCCTTGCGGCTCCGGTGCGGATGCTCGGCGGCGCGCGCGAAGCCGTGGACCTGCGCCCGCGCGCCGTGTTCAGCGCGGCCAACTGGGTGCCGCCCTTCGTCGGCGGGGCCAAGGTCCAGCTGTTCCATGGCTTCAACGTCCAGAAGCGCGACGATGCGCGCGGCCACTTCCGGCTGCGCGGGCTGTTCGACCTGTACTGCACCCAGGGGCCGGCGACCACGGTGCCGTTCCAGGCCCTGTCCGCGCGCGCCGGGCACTTCAAGGTGGTGGAGACCGGCTGGCCCAAGCTCGATCCGCTGTTCGTGTCGGAGGATCCGCGGGCCACGGGGATGCGCGCCGCGGCCGGTGGCCGCCCGATGGCGATGTTCGCCTCCACCTTCACCGAGCGCCTGAGCGCCGCACCGCACCTCTACGATGCCATTGCCGCCGAAGTGGCCGCCGGCCACCGCTACTGGCTGCTGACCTTGCACCCCAAGTGCGCGCCGGCCCTGGTCGAGCGCTACCGCGCGCTGGCCGGCGCCAACGCGGCCTTCGTCGAGACCGAGGAACTGGTCAGCGCCGAGCGCGCCGCCGACGTGCTGGTGGCCGACACCACTTCGGTGGTGAGCGAGTTCGTGGTCCAGCGCAAGCCGGTGGTGACCTTCCGAAACCGCGTGCCGAAGCCGTACATGATCGACTTCGACGATCCATCGGCATTGCCGGCGATGCTGGAACAGGCCTTCGCGCCGTCGCCGGCACTGCGGTCCGCGCTTGATGCCTGCGCCGAAGACATCCACCCCTGGCGCGACGGCCGCTCTTCGCAGCGCGTGATCGCCGCCACGGAGGCCCTGCTTGCCGGCCGGCTCGGCCAACTGCGCAGGCGCCCCTTCACCGCCCTGTACCGGGGCCTGCAGATCCGTCGCGAGCTGGGCTACTGGGGGCCGACGGGCCACTGAGCCCGCGCTGGAGCAGCCACAGCCGCACCGTCTTCTGGCGCGCGGTGTCGGCGGTGACATAGGCATAGACCAGACCCGCCCAGCCGTCGCGGAAGCCGCCGCGCAGCAGCCAGCCGCGCCAGAAGCGCCACCATGGCGCCAGCACCAGCTTCGTCCAGCTGGCCCGCTGGCCCCGGGCGTGCGCGTGTTCCGCCATCATCTGCGCGTACTGGCGGCCCTTGGCCAACTGGTGCTCGAAGGAGCGGAACGGAAGGTGCAGCAGGTCGCCGGCCAGGGTGCGCACCGGGCCGTCCACGCTTGCGGTTTCGTGGATCTCGCGCTCGCCGCGCCAGCCGCCGCGGCGGCGGTCGAACAGGCGCAGCTTGCGGTCGGGATAGGCGTTGCCGTGGCGCAGGAAGCGCCGGAAGTACGCCGAGCAGCGTGCGAAGCGGTAGCCCGCCGCCCCTTCGAAGCCGCCTGCGCGCGCCGCCTGGATCGAGGCCGCCAGCGCGGGCGTGACGCGCTCGTCGGCGTCCACGCACAGGACCCAGTCATGCGTGGCCTGCGCTACCGCGTACTGCTTCTGGCTGCGGAAGCCGTCGAAAGGGCGCACCAGCACGCGCGCCCCGGCGGCCGCGGCGAGGTCGCGGGTGGCGTCGGTGGAGCCGGAGTCGACCACGACGATCTCGTCGCAGAACGCCAGCGATGCGAGGCAGTCGCCAAGCCGGTCGGCCTCGTTGAAGGTGATCACGGTGGCGGAGAGGGGAACCGGCTTTGGCATGGGGATCGCTGCGCCGCGGCGGGGTGCGGGCGTGGCGGGAGTATCGGCATGGAAGATTGCAACCTGTCGGTCGTCCGGGCGTCGCCGTGCTGTCACCTGCGCCGGCGATGGTGCCGCGGATGGAGTCCGTGCCCGCCGCCAGCATCATCTTCACCACCTACAACCAGCCAGACTGGCTGGAGAAGGTGCTGCTCGGCTTCGCCGCCCAGGACCGCGACGATTTCGAAGTGCTGGTGGCCGACGACGGCAGCGACGAGCGCACGGCCGAGCGCCTTCGCGCGCTGCGGCCGCTGTTGCCGATGCCGGTCCGCCACCTCTGGCAGCCCGACGAGGGCTTCCGCAAGTGCGAGGCCCTGAACATGGCGATCCGCGCCGCGCGCTCGGACTACCTGGTGTTCACCGACGGCGACTGCATCCCGCGCGCGGACTTCGTGTCCACCCACCTGCGGGAACGAGAGCCGGGGCGCTTCCTGTCGGGCGGCTACCACAAGCTTCCGATGGCCACGAGCCGGGCGATCACCGCGAAGGACATCCGCGCGCAGCGCTGCTTCGACGCCGGCTGGCTGCATGCCCATGACATGCCGCGCTCGCACCGCGACCGCAAGCTCACCGCGGGCCCCGGCGTCGCGCGCCTGCTCGACCTGGTCAGCACTGCGCGCGCGAGCTGGAACGGGCACAACGCCTCGGGCTGGGCGCGCGATGTGCTGGCGGTGAACGGCTTCGACCAGCGCATGCGCTACGGCGGCCAGGACCGTGAATTCGGCGAGCGCCTGGCCAACGCCGGGATTCGCGGCAAGCGCATCCGCCATCGCGCGGTCGTGGTCCACCTCGACCATCCGCGCGGCTACGCCACCGAGGACAGCATCGCCTTCAACCGGGCCCTGCGCGCGGAAACCCGGCGCAGCGGGCGCACCTGGACCGGATTCGGGATCAGACCAGGCGCTGCGCCGGCCACGCCGGTGCCCGCGGCGGCCTGACGGCGAGGGCCAGATCGGCTACCAGCGCAGCGGCATGTGCGCCAACTCCGCCGCCAGGTGGCGGTGCAGGGCGCGCGCCTCGGCCAGGGGCATCAAGCGCAGGCGCAGCGACGGCGTGGTGGGCCGGGCACCGGCGGTGTCCAGCCACAGCGTAGCCATCCCGAAAAAGCGGTCCAGCGGCGACTGCTCCAGCCGCAGCGCCTGGATCTTGTCGATCTCGGCGAAGCGCCAGTGCCGCGACCACCAGCCGGCGCGCACCGCGACGAGCCGGCCGTCCAGCGCGTAACCGGCGAGGCCGGCGTGCCGGCGTGCGACGAACGTGGCCCACGGTGCCCAGGCCAGGATGGCCAGGCCCGGCGGGCCGAAATGCCAGCAGGCGCCCCCCGCAGCCAGGATCGAGAGCGCGACGCCGGGCAGCGCCAGGCGCAACCAGGCCCGTGGATGCAGGCGTTGCCAGGTTGGCGGGGGCCAGGCCGCGCCTGGAAGCACCTCGCACACCAGGGTGTCGCAGGCCTCGGGCGTGGCGATCGGCGCGACCTCGCGAAGGCCGCGTTGCTCGCCGCCCTCGCCCGCGCCGGCGGCGGTGTCCACGTGCAGCGAACGCCGTCCCAGCAACCGGTGCAGCAGGCCTTCGCGCAGGGTCCAGGCCTGGATGCGCCGCCGCGGAACGCTGGTACGCAGGCGCGTGAGCAGGCCACGCTCCACCGTCAGGCGGCGTCCCTGCATCAGCAGCCTGAAGCCGTGGTACTGGGTCAGCGCCAGCAGGATCGACAGCAGCCGCAGCAGCGCCATGGCGAGGACCACCACCATCGCCACCGCCAGTGCACGCCCCGCGACCCCATGGGCGAGGGTCCCGACGTGGCCCATCACCTGTCCGAGCAACTCGCGCACCAGGTCGGCCAGCATGCGGTCGGGCAGCGCCTGCCACGCCACCGCGAAGGCGCCGGCCACCACCACCATGCCGCGGTTGCTCACCAGGCCCAGACGCACCAGTTCGCCGAAGGGGAGCTGGAGCATGAGCCGGCCGGCGTCATCGCCGTCGTCGATGCCGGCCGGGTTGTCGGTGGTGGTGGTTGCGGCAGTGGAGCCGCGGGTGCGGATCAGCCGCTCCAGCGCCAGCGCCTCGCCCATGCGTAGCACGCGCATCTCGGCTTCGGGCTTGGTGCCGCCCGCCGACTCCAGCCGGACTTCGGCGACGCCGAAGGCGCGGTGCAGCAGGTTCTGGTGCAGGGCCACGTTGTGGATCCGCGCGAACGGCACCTGGCGGACGTTGCGCTCGAGCAGGCCGTCGCGCACCACCAGGCGGTCGGCTTCGACCTCGTAGCGGTAGGTGAAGTACTTCCAGACCGAGGCCGCGGCGAGCGCGGCCACGCCCACCAGCGGCCACAGCGCGTAGCTGTCGCCGCGGCCGAGGAACACCAGCACCAGCAGCGGCACGATGAACTGGCGCAGCTGCTGCAGCAGCACGAACAGCCACGACCAGGGGTGGAGGCGGCGCTCGTGGCCGGTCGACGGGGCCGGCGCCGCGTCGCCGCCTGCGGGCGCAGGGTGCGCGGGATCCTCAGGCGACGGCGTGTGCATCATCGTCATTGTCCACCTGGCGTGCGAGCTGGTCGCGCAGGCGTGCGGCTTCGTCGGCGTCCAGCCCGGAGACGGCCACGGCGCTGTCGCGCGTGCCCGCGGTGTGCACCACCAGGGTGGCGAGCCGGAAGCGCCGTTCCAGTGGCCCGTGCTTCAGGTCCACGTGCTGCACGCGGGTGCGCGGCACCCGGGTCTCGACCTGCCACATGCGGCCGCGGCGGTAGCCGAAGCCAGTGTCGTCGAGCAGCCAGCGCGTGTGCCGGTAGCGGCGCAGCGCCAGCCACAGGCCCCAGGCCGGCAGCAGCACCAGGGCCGCCAGCGCCGCCGGCAATGCCGGCCAGGGCCATGTCAGCAGGCGCCCGACCAGGACCAGCGCAGGCACCACCGGCACCGACCAGCCCAGCACGTGGGTGATCAGGAACATCGTTCGCGCGCGGGGCGGCAGGGGCTGCCAGCCGGCATCGTCGGTCATCGCCCGATCTCCAGGTCGCGGTAGGGGTTGGTTTCACCGCTGCCCGGCGGGCGCAGGGTGTAGCGCTTGTAGGTCCACTGGTACTGCGCCGGCGCGCGCCGCGCCATGTGCTCCACGCCGGCATTGAGCGCGGCGACGGAGACCGCGGTGTCGGGGTCGTGGATCCCCGGGGGCGCCGGATCGATGCGCAGCGCATAGGCCAGGTCGTCGCCCGGCAGGCGCTCGCAGCAGCAGAACAGCACCGTCGCCCCGCTGCGCTCGGCCAGCCGCGACAGCAGGGTCATCGTCAGCGCCTGCACGCCGAAGAAGGGCGCGAACTCGCCGTCACCGGCCTTGGGCTGCTGGTCGGGCAGGATCCCGACCACGCCGCCGTCCTTCAGGGTCTTGAACAGCTGGCGGATGCCCGGGCCCTCGGCGCGGACCTGGGTGACCCGGCCGGCGTCGGTGTCCGCGCGCACCTTGCGCAGGAAGGCTTCGCCGACCTTCGACTCCGGCGGCTTGTACAGGATCGCCAGCGGCGTGCGCGCGGCCAGCCACTGGTTGAGCAGCTCCCAGTTGCCGTGGTGCGGTGCGGCCACGATCAGCCCCCTGCCCGAGGCGAGGGCGGCGTCGAACAGGTCCTCGCCGTGGCGCTCGCGGATCAGGGCCAGGTTGTCGGCGTGCGGCCGGGTCCACAGGCGCAGGGTCTCGACCGCCTGGCGGCCGGTGGTGCGCATCGTCTTGCGGTGCAGCGCCTCGCGGGCGGCGGGGTCGAGGCCGGGCAGCGCCAGCTCCAGGTTGCGCAGGGCGACCACGCTTTCGCGGGCGCCGGTCCGGCGCACCAGCCAGCCCAGGCCATCGCCCAGCGCGCGTTGCAGCGGCCACGGCAGCCGCCCCACCAGGGCGGCGATGGCGTACAGCAGGCTTGCGAGGAGGTCGGTCATGGCGAGAGTCTAGCCGGCCTGTTCATCGCCCAGAGGACGCCCGCCGATGCTCCTGCTTCTGCAGCGCGTGACCCATGCCAGCGTCGAGGTCGAAGGCGAAACCGTCGGCGCGATCGGCCCCGGGCTGCTGGTGCTGGCCGGGATCGAACCCGGCGACGGCGCGGCCGAGGTCGGGAAGATGGCCCGGCGCCTGCTGGCCTACCGGGTGTTCGCCGACGACGAAGGGCGCATGAACCGCTCGCTGGCCGACACCGGAGGCGGCCTGTTGCTGGTCAGCCAGTTCACCCTGGCTGCGGACACCCGTTCCGGCCTGCGCCCGGGCTTCAGCACCGCCGCGCCGCCGGCCGAGGCTGAACGCACGTTCAGTGCGCTGGTGGCCGAATGTCGCCGACTTCACCCCCGGGGGGTGGAAACTGGCCGCTTCGGGGCCCATATGGCGATAAGCCTTACCAACGACGGTCCGGTCACCTTCCTGCTGCGTAGCTGAGCCCCCGCGCAGGATGGTATAATTACGGGTTCACTTTTTCCTACGGTGCGCGCCACATGGCGAACGAGCGTCCTGCCCCGCAGTCCGACATCAAGCTCCTGATTTCCAAGGGGCTCGAGCAGGGTTACCTGACCTATGCCGAGGTCAACGACCACCTGCCCGACGACCTGGTCGATCCGGAGCAGATCGAAGACATCATCGGCATGATCAACAGCATGGGCATCGAGGTGCACGAAAGCACCCCGGATGCCGAACAGCTGCTGCTCTCCGGCGACTCCGGCGGCAACCGCGACGTCGACGACACCGCCGCCGAAGAGGCCGCGGCCACGCTGACCGCGCTCGACGGCGAGGGCGGCCGCACCACCGACCCGGTGCGCATGTACATGCGCGAGATGGGCACGGTCGAGCTGCTGACCCGCGAGGGCGAGATCGCCATCGCCAAGCGCATCGAGGAAGGCCTGAACCAGATGGGCGCCGCCCTGGCCAGCTTCCCGTGGTCGGTCGAGATGCTGCTGGAGGACTACGAGCTGCACAAGGCCGGCAAGAAGCGCCTGGCCGAGATCGTGGTCGGCTTCACCGACGGCCTGGACGATCCGGAGCCGCCGGCCGCGGCCGCGAACGACAACGCCGGCACCGCCGATGCCTCGGGTTCGGACGACGACTCCGACGATTCCGACGACGACGACGACGACAGCTCCAGCGACGAGCCCGCGCCCACCGGCCCCGACCCGGTCGAGGTCGCGCGCCGCATGGACGAGATGGGCGCCGCCTACGCCAAGTTCCAGAAGGCCGTGGCCAAGGGTGGCCCGACCGCCAAGCCGGCGCTGAAGCTGCGCGAGGAAATGGCCACCACCTTCACCAGCTTCAAGCTGCCGTTGCCGCTGACCGACGTGCTGGTCAGGAAGCTGCGCGACGTGGTGGGCGAGATCAAGGACCACGAGCGCCGCATCCTCGACCTGTCCACGCGCGTGGCCAAGATGCCGCGCAAGGACTTCATCCGCGCCTGGGACGGCAACCAGACCAACCTCGAATGGGTCGACGAGCTGCTCAAGCGCAAGCAGAAGTGGGCCAGCGGCCTGCGCGAGGTCAAGGACCAGATCATCGCCGAGCAGGAAGCCACCCTCGCCATCGAGAAGGCGATGATGGTGACCCTGTCCGACCTGCGCGAGATCAACCGCGCCATGGCCTACGGCGAGGCCAAGGCCCGCAAGGCCAAGAAGGAAATGGTCGAGGCCAACCTGCGCCTGGTGATCTCGATCGCCAAGAAGTACACCAACCGCGGCCTGCAGTTCCTGGACCTGATCCAGGAGGGCAACATCGGCCTAATGAAGGCGGTCGACAAGTTCGAGTACCGCCGCGGCTACAAGTTCTCGACCTATGCCACCTGGTGGATCCGCCAGGCGATCACCCGCTCGATCGCCGACCAGGCGCGCACCATCCGCATCCCGGTGCACATGATCGAGACGATCAACAAGTTGAACCGCATTTCCCGCCAGATGCTCCAGCAGTTCGGCCGCGAGGCCACGCCGGAGGAGCTGGCCAAGGAAATGGACATGCCGGAGGACAAGATCCGCAAGGTCATGAAGATCGCCAAGGAACCGATCTCCATGGAGACCCCGATCGGCGACGACGAGGACTCGCACCTGGGCGACTTCATCGAGGACACCAACGTGATGTCCCCGATCGACAACACCACCGACATCAACCTGTCGGAAACCGTGCGCGACGTGCTCGCCGGCCTGACCCCGCGCGAGGCCAAGGTGCTGCGCATGCGCTTCGGCATCGACATGAACACCGACCACACCCTCGAGGAAGTCGGCAAGCAGTTCGACGTCACCCGCGAGCGCATCCGCCAGATCGAGGCGAAGGCGCTGCGCAAGCTGCGCCACCCGAGCCGCTCGGAGCAGCTGCGGAGCTTCCTCGACATCGAGTGAGCGCCGCGGTGGCGTAGTGGAGGAGAAGGCGCACCTGGTGCGCCTTTTCCATTTTCGCGGCGGACGCGATAGCGTGCCGCGATGGACATCAGCTTCCAGGGCGCCGCCGGCGGCGTCACCGGCTCCTGCCACCTTGTCCGCGTCGGCGGCCGTGCGGTGCTGCTCGACTGCGGCCTGTTCCAGGGGCGGCGCGAAGAGGAGGCGCACAACCGCGACCCCTTTCCCTTCGATGCGGCCTCGCTCGATGCCGTGGTCCTGAGCCACGCCCACGTCGACCACAGCGGCCGGCTGCCGATCCTCGTCCGGCGCGGCTTCCGCGGCCCGGTCTTCGCGACCCCGGCCACCATCGACCTCGCGCGCGTGCTGCTGCGCGACGCCGCCCACCTGCAGGAGGCCGACGCCGAGCGCGAGAACCGGCGCCGCCAGCGCGCCGGCAAGGGCCTGGTGAAACCGCTGTTCACCCGCGAGGACGCCGAGGCCACGCTGCGCCGGTTCCGCCCGCTGGAATTCGACGCGCCGACCGAGGTCGCGCCGGGCGTGCGCGCGACCCTGCTGCCCGCCGGCCACATCCTCGGTGCCGCGAGCGTGGTCCTGGACCTCGAAGAGGACGGGCGCAGGCGCCGCGTCGCCTTCAGCGGCGACCTCGGCCAGGACGACAGCTGCATGCTGCCCCCGCCGCGGCCGCCCGATCGCGCCGACCTGGTGCTGCTGGAGAGCACCTACGGCGACCGCAACCACCGCGTCCGCGCCGTCACCCTGCGCGAGATCGGCGAGGTGCTGGACAGCGCCTGGGAAGCGGGCGGCAACCTGCTCATCCCCGCCTTCGCGATCGGCCGCACCCAAGAGCTGCTGACCCTGTTCGCGCAGCACTACGACGCGTGGAAGCTCGACCGCTGGCTGCTGTTCGTCGACAGCCCGATGGCGATCCAGGCCAATGACGTGCACCTGCGCCACGACGGCCTGTTCAAGGACGATGCGCGCCCGCTGTTCGCCGGCCGCAGCCTGCGCGAGCTGCTGCCCAACCTGCGCGAGACCGTATCCACCGAGGAGTCGATGCGGATCAACGCGATCCGCCGCGGCGCCCTGGTGATCGCCGGCAGCGGCATGTGCAACGGCGGCCGCATCCTGCACCACTTCCGCTACAACCTCTGGCGCCGGGAGTGCCGGGTGATGATCGTGGGCTACCAGGGCGAGGGCACGCTCGGGCGCCGGCTGGTGGACCGGGCGGAGCGGGTCACCATCCACGGCGAGGAGATCCGCGTGGCCGCGGGCATCCACACCGTCGGCGGCCTGTCGGCGCATGCGGGGCAGGACGAACTCGCGGCGTGGTACGGCGCGATCGAAGGCGGGCCGCCGCTGGTGCTGGTGCACGGCGAGGCGCGCGGGCGCGAGGGGCTGGCGGCGCGGGTGCGGGCGGAGTTCGGGGTGGAGGCGCGGCTGCCGGGGTATGGTGAGCAGATCGAGCTCTGAGGGAGCGCGGCGGCGGCGCAATCGGTAAGATCCCTGCCTACGGGCCTATAGCTCAATGGTTAGAGCAGGGGACTCATCGAAAGGTGCCGCCGCGCAGTAATGCGCGGACGGGAACGGGATGAACTCAGGGAAACCTCAGCGGCGCGCCTGGCGCGGACGGTGGCAATCCTGAGCCAAGCCGGAGGTACACCGCCGGAAGGTGCAGAGACTACCTGAGGGCTGCAGTGCCCTTGATCACAGGCTCGAGCGTCCCGCACCCCACCCGCCACGGCGGAGGGTGAAGAGATAGTCCGCGCCGGGGGGAAACCTCCGGACCACGCGAATCCCTTGGTTCCAGGTTCGAGTCCTGGTGGGCCCACCAAAACACGCGCACCATACGCCAACGCACTGAATTCCGGGGGGAAACACGCCCGGAATCGAGAAGGTGGACGCCCGGATGTGTTAAAAATGGTGGTCTTTTCCGGCCCTTCGGCCGCATGCCACCAGGAGTCCCATGACGCGTCCCTCTTCGCTCGACCGCGAGCAGCTGCTGGCCTGCGGCCGGGGTGAAATGTTCGGCGAGGGCAATGCCCGCCTGCCGGCACCGCCGATGCTGATGATGGACCGCATCACCCACATCGCCAGCGAGGGCGGTGCCTACGGCAAGGGCGTCATCAAGGCCGAGCTCGACATCGATCCGGGCCTCTGGTTCTTCGACTGCCACTTCCTCGGCGACCCGGTGATGCCGGGTTGCCTGGGCCTGGACGCGATGTTCCAGCTCGCCGGCTTCTACCTGCCCTGGCTGGGCGAGCCCGGCCGCGGCCGCGCCCTGGGCTGCGGGGAACTCAAGTTCTCCGGCCAGGTGCTGCCGACGGCGAAGAAGGTGGGCTACGAGATCGACATCAAGCGCGTGATGCGCGGCAAGGTGCCGCTGGTGATCGCCGACGGACGCACCTTCGTCGACGGCAACGAGATCTACCAGGTGAGCAGCATGCGGGTCGGTCTGTTCAAGAACCTCGAGGACTGAACATGCGCCGCGTAGTCGTGACCGGGATGGGCATCGTTTCCTGCCTCGGCAACAAGCTCGATGAAGTCTCGCGCGCGCTGCGCGAGGGTCGCAGCGGCATCACCGCGGTGCCGGAATACGCGGAGCTGGGCCTGCGCAGCCAGGTCGCCGGCGTACCGGTGATCGACCTGGACGCGGAGATCGACCGCAAGCGCAAGCGCTTCATGGGCGATGCCGCGGCCTATGCCTGGGTGGCGATGCGCGACGCGATCGCGCATGCAGGGCTGTCGGCGGAGCAGGTCAGCGATCCGCGGGTCGGCGTGATCGCCGGCTCCGGCGGTGGCTCTGCCGAATGGCAGGTCGCCACCGCCGACCTGCTGCGCGAAAAGGGCGTGCGCAAGGTCGGGCCGTACATGGTGCCGCGCACGATGTGCTCGACGGTCTCGGCCACCCTGGCCACCGCCTTCGGCATCCTCGGCCTGAGCTATTCGATCTCCGCGGCCTGTGCCACGTCCGCGCATTGCATCGGCGCCGGCGCGGACCTGATCCGCCACGGTGCGCAGGACATCGTGTTCGCCGGCGGCGGCGAGGAAGAGCACTGGACCATGAGCGTGATGTTCGACGCCATGGGCGCGCTGTCCACCGGTTTCAACGACACGCCTGCGGTGGCCTCGCGCCCCTACGATGCCGGTCGCGACGGCTTCGTCATCGCCGGCGGCGGCGGCATGCTGGTGCTGGAGGAGTACGAGCACGCGAAGGCGCGCGGTGCGACCATCCACGCCGAGCTGGTCGGCTACGGCGTGACCTCCGACGGCGCCGACATGGTCGCGCCCAGCGGCGAGGGCGCGGTGCGCTGCATGCAGAACGCGCTGGCGAACGTGACCGCACCGGTGGACTACCTCAACACCCACGGCACCTCGACACCGCTGGGCGACATCGTGGAGCTGGAAGCGGTGCGCGCGGCCTTCGGCGACGCGATCCCGCCGCTGTCCTCGACCAAGGCGCTGACCGGACACTCGCTCGGCGCGGCCAGCGTGCACGAGGCGATCTACAGCCTGCTGATGATGCGCGACGGCTTCATCGCGGGTTCGGCGCACATCGACCAGCTCGATCCGCGCGCCGAGGGCTACCCGATCGTGCGCGAAAGCCGCGAGGCGAAGCTGGACACGGTGATGTCGAACAGCTTCGGCTTTGGTGGCACCAACGGCACCCTGGTGTTCGCGCGGGTCTGACGCGTCGTGCGTACCCGGCACCCGCGCGGTGCCGTGGTACAGCGCGTCCGGAACCCATCATTCCACGGCTGGGCCTTCGCATTCCGCGGCGGCGACGTAGATTGGATGCCTACGTCACCACAAGCGATTGGACCTGTCCCGTGAACCTCCCGTTCGAACCTTGCGACCTCGGTGGCCTGGCGCTGCGCAACCGCATCGTCATGGCGCCGATGACCCGTTCCCGCGCCACCACCACCGTGCCCGACGCGCTCACCGCGACCTATTACGCGCAGCGCGCGGGCGCGGGCCTGATCGTCACCGAGGGCGCGCAGGTCTCGGAGCAGGGGCGCGGCTACCTGTTCACGCCCGGCATGCACACGAAGGCCCAGGTCGCCGGCTGGAAGGCGGTCACCGATGCTGTGCACGCCGCCGGCGGCGCGGTGTTCGCGCAGCTCTGGCACGTGGGCCGGCTGTCGCACTGTTCGCTGCAGCCGGGCGAGCGCGCGCCGGTGAGCGCGGTGGCCAAGGCTGCCGCCGGCGTGCAGGCCTACGGCTACCGCGAGGACGGCACGCCGGGGCAGATGCCGGCCAGCACGCCGCGCGCACTGGCCGCAGGCGAGCTCCCCGGGATCACCGGCGATTTCGTCGCCGCGGCGCGCAACGCGATCGAGGCCGGCTTCGACGGCGTCGAGATCCACGGCGCCAACGGCTACCTGTTCGAGCAGTTCATCAACGGCGGGCTCAATACCCGCGACGACGCCTACGGTGGCAGCGACATCGGCAACCGCCTGCGCTTCGTGATCGAGACGGTCGATGCGGTCGTGGCCGCCATCGGCGGCGATCGCGTGGGCATCCGGCTGTCGCCATTCAACCGCGTCTTCGACATGCCGGCCTTCGAGGGCGAAGCCGAGACCTGGCTGGCGCTGGCGCGCGAGCTGTCCACGCGCGGCCTGGCCTATGTGCACCTCAGCAACCGCGCGGCGATCATGGCGTCCGCCGGCGAGGATTTCCTGCGGGCCTTCCGCGAAGCCTGGGGCGGCACGCTGATCCTGGCCGGGAACTACACGCGGGAAAGCGCGGCGGCGGACCTCGAGGGCGGCCTGGCCGACCTGGTCGCCTTCGGCCGGCCCTTCATCGCCAACCCCGACCTGGTGGAGCGCCTGCGCAACGGTTGGCCGCTGGCCGAGGGCGACACCGCCACCTTCTACGGCGGCGGCGCGGTCGGCTACACCGACTATCCCGCCTATCGCCGCGAGCCCGAACCGGCCTGACCACCGCCGGCGCGCCGACGGTGCGATCATCGGGCCACGAACACCTCGCCAGCCACCATCACCACCGGGAGCCGCGACATGATCGAACTCGTCATCCAGCAGCGCCGCCGCGACCTCGGCGCCTTCGAAGTCGGCCGCGTGCTGCCCTACGCGAAGCGGCGCATGGTCGGACCCTACGTCTTCTTCGACCGCATGGGCCCGAAGGACCTGGCGCCGGGCCTGCCGCGCGAAGCCGACGTGCGCCCGCACCCGCACATCGGACTGTCGACGATCACCTATCTGTTCGACGGCGAGATCATGCACCGCGACAGCCTCGGTTCCGAGCAGGCGATCCGTCCCGGCGAGGTCAACTGGATGACCGCCGGCCGCGGCATCACCCATTCCGAGCGCTTCGAGGAGCTGCGCGCCCACGGTGGCCCGATGGACGGCATCCAGGCCTGGGTGGCGCTGCCCGACGAGCGCGAGGAAATGGATCCGGGTTTCTGGCACTACGCGAGCGATTCGCTGCCGCTGTTCGACGGCGACGGCATCGTCGGGCGCCTGATCGCCGGGCGCCTCGCGGGCGTGGAATCACCGGTGGCGGTGGATTCGCCGCAGTTCTACGTGCATTGGCAGCTGCGCGCCGGTGCGCGCGCGCCGCTGCCGCCGGAGTACAGCGAACGCGCGGTCTACGTCGCCAGCGGCGAGGTGGAGATCGACGGCCAGCGGGTCGACGCCGGCAGCATGGCGGTGCTGTCGCCGGGCAAGGCGGCGACCATCGCCGCGCTCGGCGATGCGGTGGTCATGGCGCTCGGCGGCGAGCCGGTCGGGCCGCGCTGGATCGACTGGAACTTCGTGTCCTCGTCGAAGGAGCGCATCGAGCAGGCCCGCGCCGACTGGGCGGCGGGGCGGATGAAGCTGCCCGACCTCGACAACGACGAGTTCATCCCGCTACCGCCCAAGATCGGCACGCCGCGGGAACCCGAGCCGATGTCCTAGTCCGTTGCCGCGACCCGCGTTGCAGCAGGCAGGCGCTCAGGGCGCGGGGCGGAACGTCACCCGGGTCGACACCGCGACATCGTTCGGAATGATCGACAGGTCGCCCCAGTCGCCGGCGCCGACGCCGAAGTCCAGGCGCTTCACCGTGGCCTTGCCCGACAGCACCGGGCGCTCGCCCGGGGTCCAGGTGAGTGTGAGCGGCACCGTCTTCTTCACGCCGCGCAGTTCCAGCGTGCCGTCGGCGACGTAGCGGTTGTCGCCGATGCTGCGGAAGCCAGTGGCGGTGTAGCGGGCGGTGGCGAACTTCGAGACGTTGAAGAAGTCGGCGGTCTTCAGCGTGCCGTCGCGCTCTCCGTTCTTGGTGTCGGCGCTGGCCAGCGGGATGCTGACGTCCAGCTTCGCGTCCTGCGGCGCGGCGGGGTCGAAGCTGAGCGTGGTGCTGAAGTCGGGAAACAGGCCGACGAAGGTTTCGCCCTGGTACTCGCTGGCGAAGCTCAGCGCGCCCGAGGCCTGGACGTAGTCGGCGGCGGCCGCGGGTGCGGCGGCGAAGGCGGCGGCCAGCGCCAGCGGAAGGATGCGGTTGCGGACGTGCATGGGATCAGTTCTCCGTATCGGGTCGGGCGGGCGGGTCGTCGCGGCGCAGCGAGGGCAGCATGCGGCGTAGGGTGTCGTCGCCCTGGAAGAGGTGGTGGTAGAAGGCGGCGCCGGCATGCGCCAGCACCAGCAGGAGCAGCAGCCAGAAGCCGTATTCGTGCACCTGGATGGCGGTCGCGGCGAGGTCTTCGCTGCGCCCGGCGATGGCCGGCAGATTGAACTGCTTGAACCACTGCAGCGGGTAGCCGGAGGCCGAGTTGAACAGCCAGCCGCTGACCGGCATCGCGAACATCAGTGCGTACAGCGCCCAGTGCGTCACCGTGGCGATGCGCTCCTGCCAGCTCGGCGTGCCCGGCACCGGCTCCGGCGCGCCCGCGTACAGGCGCCAGGCCAGGCGCAGCGCGACCAGCGCCAGCAGGGTCAGGCCCAGCGACTTGTGCAGGGCATAGGCGTTGATCTTGGCCGGAGTGGGCGGCATGTCGACCATGGTCAGGCCGAGCCATGCGATCCAGGCGATCAGGATCACGACCGCCCAGTGCAGGAGCTTGCTGACGGCGCCCCAGCGGCGGTCGGAATTCTTCAGTTGCATGGCTTCGGCTCCGTGTCAGTGAAGTCGTGGCAGGTCGAACACGAGGATCTCGGCGTCGGCGCCGCGCTCGATCTCCACGCGCGGCTCGTCGGCGTACAGCAGGGCGTCGCCGGCGGACAGGGCCCTGCCGTTGACCACCGCCTTGCCGCGCGCCAGGTGCACATAGGCCAGGCGGCCGGGCGCGATGTCCAGCGTAGCGTGCTCGTCGCCGTCGAACAGCCCCGCGTGCATGCGGGCGTCCTGGTGGATGCGCACCGAACCGTCGCTGCCGTCCGGGCTGGCGACCAGGCGCAGGCGGCCGCGCTTCTCGGCCTCGGTGTAGGCCTTCTGCTCGTAGCCGGGCGCGATGCCCTGGGTGTCGGGGATGATCCAGATCTGCAGGAAGTGGGTGCTCCGGTCGGTCTCGTGGTTGTACTCGGAGTGGGTGACGCCGGTGCCGGCGCTCATGCGCTGCACCTCGCCGGGGACGATGCTGGCGGCGTTGCCCATCGAATCCTTGTGCGCCAGGCTGCCATCGAGCACGTAGCTGATGATCTCCATGTCGCGGTGGCTGTGGGTGCCGAAGCCCTGGCCGGCCTGGACGCGATCCTCGTTGATCACGCGCAGCGGGCCCCAGTGCACGTGGCGGGGGTCGTTGTAACCGGCGAAGGAAAAGCTGTGCCAGGAGTCGAGCCAGCCGTGGTCGGCGTGGCCGCGTTCGTTGGCGGGGCGCAGGCTGATCATGGTGCTAGGCTCCGGTGTCCGTATGCGGCAGCGCCGCGACGGGGAGGAGCTTGATTGATCTTCAAAACAGAATAAACAGCCACAAATGGCAGTTATTGTTCTGTTTATGATGTTATTGCTGGCGCCACGGCGTGCCTGCGCAGTTCCGCAGCTGCAAGGTCTTTTGTTCCGTAGATGCGATCATTCGTTCCGAAAAGAGTAGTAAATACGCATTTTCAGAACGATACACTGCCGGCCTCGGTTGATGCCCGCCGCCGGCGGTCCCCATCGAGCCCCCCGCATCCCCATTCCATCCGAACCCATCTGGAGCCTGCCATGTCCCGTCATTTCAAGCGCGCCCTGCTCGCCGCCGCCCTCGCCACCGCCTCCGCCGCGGCCTTCGCCGCCCCTGTGACCTACACCATCGACCCGAACCACACCGACGTGGTCGCGCAGTGGAACCACTTCGGATTCTCCAACCCGATCGCCCACTTCGGCCAGGTCGAAGGCACGATCACCTATGACCCGGACAACGTCGCCGCCTCCCGCGTCGAGGTCGTGCTGCCGCTGGCCGGCCTGTCCTCGCACGTGAAGGCCTTCGACGACCACCTGCGCAACGCCGATTTCTTCGACGTGGAGAAGTTCCCGCAGGCAACCTTCAAGAGCACCGCCGTCGAGGCCGCGGGCGAGGGCAAGCTGAAGATCACCGGCGACCTGACCATCAAGGGCATCACCAGGCCCGTGGTGCTCGACACCACCATCAACAGCGTCGCCGCCCACCCGATGAGCAAGCAACCCACCGCCGGCTTCGACGCGGTGGCCACCATCAAGCGCACCGACTTCGACCTGGGCCTGTACGCGCCCAACGTCAGCGACGAGGTGCAGCTGCGCATCACCACCGAAGCCTCGGTGCCCAAGCAGGGCGAGTAAACCGCCCGCGACGCGCGTGCAACGGGGCCGCCGCATCGAAGGGTGCGGCGGCCTTTACGCGTGCGGTCGTCAATCCGCGCGATCGCGGTCGTCGTCGTCGCCTGTTGCCGCAGGCGGCAAGCCCAGTCTGCCGGTTGCGGGCGCCGTGCCGGTGGCCGCGGCATGTGCCCGGTGTGCGCGGTCCAGGTCGTTCTGCAGCGCGTCGGGCCGCTGCACCAGCGCCTTGAAGCGTGGTTCCAGCGCCTGCACCCGCGCCTGCGCCGCGACCATGCCTTCGAAGGCCGAGCGCCGCAGCACCGGTGGCGCGTCCCTGCCCAGCGACAGGTAGTCGGCCACGCGCGTGCGCAGGGCGGACACCGCCACCTTCGCCTTGCCCTTCGGGCTCGACAGCGACGCCACCACGGTCAACAGCAGGATGGCCACGATCACCACCAGCGAGACCCCGGTTTCGATCTCGATCACCGGCACCGGTTCGCCGTCGTTGATGAAGGGCAGGTTGTTCTCGTGCAGGGCGTGCAGCACCAGCTTCACGCCGATGAAGGCCAGGATCACCGCCAGGCCCAGCGACAGGTAGACCAGGCGCTCCAGCAGCCCGCCGACCAGGAAGTACAGCTGGCGCAGGCCCAGCAGCGAGAACGCGGTCGCGGTGAAGACGATGAAGACGTTCTGGGTCAGTCCGAAGATCGCCGGGATCGAATCGAAGGCGAACAGGATGTCGGTGCCACCGATGGCCAGCATCACCAGCAGCATCGGCGTGAGCGCGCGGCGGCCCTGCCAGGTGGTGAACAGCTTGTCGCCGTCGTAGTGCGGGCTGGCGTGGAACAGCCGCCGCACGATGCGCACGACGATGTTGGGCTTGTCGGGATCGTGGTCGTCGGGCACCAGCAGGTGGCCCGCGGTCACCAGCAGCACCAGGCCGAACAGGTAGAACACCCACGAGAAGCGTTCGATCAGCGCCGCGCCCAGCAGGATGAACACCGTGCGCGCGATGAGCGCGAAGGTGATGCCGAACAGCAGCACCTTCTGCTGGTCCTCGCGGGGGACCTTGAAGCTCGACATGATCACCAGGAACACGAAGACGTTGTCGATCGACAGCGCCTTTTCGGTGATGTAGCCCGAGAAGTACTCCGCGCCCATGCGCGGGCCGCCCAGGACCCAGACCGCCACGCCGAACAGCAGGGCGATGCCGACGTACAGCGCCGACCACACCGTGGCCTCGCGCAGGCTGGGCGCGTGCGCCTTGCGTACGTGGAAGAACCAGTCGAAGGCCAGCAGGCCGATGATCAGGGCGATCGTCGCTTCCCAGACGAGCGGGGTGGTCGTCGGCATCGGAATCCCGTGGGCCAGCAGGTGCCCGAGCATCGCACGCGGGGCGTTGGGCCGGCGTCATGCCGGGGCGGCGGCCGCGGGCTCGTTATCCATGCGTGAAGGCATGCCGCGGCCGCACGATATATTCCGCCGCCATCTCCCCCGACCCCCGCATGCCCTTGCATCGACGAGAACTCCTGCTGGCCGGCCTCGCGCTGCCGTTCGCCACGGCGCTGCCCCTGCGCGCGTTCGCCCGCGACGCCGGGATGGCGGCCGCGACCGATGGCGCGTTCGACGATCGCACCGTGCCGGCGCTGGCCGCCGCGCTGGCCGCGAACGCCTACGCGCCGCCTTCGCGCGAGCTGCCGGCGGCGCTGGCCGGCATCGGCTACGACAGCTACCGCGACTATCGTTACGACGCCGCGCATGCGCTGTGGCACGGCGAGGGGCGCGGCTTCGAGGCCCAGTTCTTCCACCGCGGCTACATGTTCCTGGACCGCGTCGACATGCACGTGGTCGAAGCGGGCCGCAGCCGGCCGTTCGCGTACTCGCCTTCGCTGTTCCGCTTCGACCACGGCGTGCCCGCGCCGGCCGAGGGCGCCGACATCGGCTTCGCCGGCTTCCGCCTGCACGGCGACGTGCATGGCACCGGCGTGCTCGACGAGATCGCCGCCTTCCTCGGCGCGAGCTATTTCCGTGCCGTCGCGCGCGGCCTGGGCTACGGCCTGTCCGCGCGCGGCCTGGCGCTGGGCACCGGAGATCCCGGGCCGGAGGAGTTCCCGGTGTTCCGCGCGTTCTGGCTGGAGGCGCCGGCACCGGGCGCGGCTGAGGTCGTCGTGCATGCGCTGCTCGATTCGCCCAGCGTCGCCGGCGCCTTCCGCTTCGCGATCACGCCCGGCACGGACACGGTGTTCGACGTCGACGCCCGGCTGTACCCGCGCGTGGAGCTGGCCACGGCCGGGATCGCGCCGCTGACCAGCATGTTCGAGTTCGATGCCCACGACCGCGCGGGCATCGACGATCCGCGCCCGGCGGTGCACGACTCCGACGGCCTGGTCCTGCTCGCGGGCAGCGGCGAACAGGCCTGGCGGCCGCTGCGCAACCCGCGCAACGTCGAACACAGCGGCTTCCAGGACCGCGATCCGCGCGGCTTCGGGCTCATGCAGCGCAAGCGCCGCTTCGAGGACTACCAGGACCTGGAGGCCGGCTACGAGAAGCGGCCGGGCTGCCGGGTGGAGCCGCTCGACCCCTGGGGCGAGGGCGAGGTGCACCTGGTCGAAATCCCCACTGCCAACGAGTACGCCGACAACATCGTCGCCTTCTGGCGCCCGCGCGCGCCGCTGGCGCCGGGCCGCGAGCATCGCTGGCGCTACCGCCTGCACTGGGGCGCGGCCTATGCGGGGAATCCGTCGCTGGCGCAGGTGGTGGCCACCCGGAGCGGGGCGCTGGACGGCCGCGAGGGTCGCCAGTACTTCGTCGACTTCGCCGGCGATGCCTTGCCCGATGCCGATGGCGCGGTGCAGGTGCAGGCCTCGGCCAGCGCGGGCGCTCTGGGCAACGCCGTGGCCTACCGCAATCCCGCCGCCGGCGGCTGGCGCGTGGGCTTCGAACTCGAACCCGGCGACGCGCCCGCGGTCGAGATGCGCCTGTGGCTGGAAGGCGCGGGTGGACGCCTCTCGGAAACCTGGCTCTCGCGATGGACGGCATGACCGTGGGTGCCGCCACTCCGCAGGGCGCCGCCGCTGCATTGCCGCCGCTGCCGCCGGAGTCGCCGATGGCGATGCCGGTGCAGTCGCTCGACCGCGGCGAGCTGGCCAACCCGCCGCGCCCGACCACGCCGCCGAACATGGCCTGGCGCCGTTTCGCGGTGATCGGTGGCGCCGCGCTGCTGACCACGATCGCGACCTACCAGATGTGGTGGCTGCTGCGCGGCGGCGGCATCGACGTGTTGGAAGGCACGCTGCTGGTGCTGTTCGTGGCCCTGTTCGCCTGGATCGTGCAGGCCTTCGTCGGTGCCGTCGCCGGTTTCGTCCTGCTGCTGCAGCGGCGCCCGCTGCGCATGGGCATGAGCGCCGATGGCCCGCTGCCCGAGGTGACCACGCCGACCGCCCTGCTGATGCCGATCTACAACGAGGATCCCGAGCGGCTGATGGCCGGCCTGCAGGCGATGCACGAATCGCTGGCCGCCAGCGGGCAGTTGGGGCGCTTCGACTTCTTCGTGCTCAGCGATACCCGGAGGCCGGAGATCCAGGCCGCCGAAGCCGCCGCGTTCATGGCGCTGCGCGCGCGGCTGGGCACGGGGGCGCGCGTGCACTACCGCCTGCGCGACGACAACAGTGAGCGCAAGTCCGGCAACATCGCCGACTGGGTGCGGCGCTGGGGCGGCGCCTGGCCGCAGTTCCTGATCCTCGACGCCGACAGCGTGATGGACGGCGCCACCATCGTCCGCCTGGCCGCGGCGATGGAGCGCCACGACGACGTGGCCCTGATCCAGACCCTGCCAGTGATCGTCAACGGCAACACCCTGTTCGCGCGGATGCAGCAGTTCGCCGGCCGCGTCTACGGCCCGGTGATCGCCTATGGCGTGGCCTGGTGGCACGGCGCGGAAAGCAACTACTGGGGCCACAACGCCATGATCCGCACCCGCGCCTTTGCGGAATGCGCGGGGCTTCCGGAACTTCGCGGCGTGAAGCCCTTCGCCGGCACCGTGCTCAGCCACGATTTCGTCGAGGCCGCGCTGATGCGCCGCGGCGGCTGGGCGCTGCACATGATCCCGGGCCTGCCGGGCAGCTACGAGGAGGGCCCGCCCTCGCTGACCGACATGCTGGTGCGCGACCGCCGCTGGTGCCAGGGCAACCTGCAGCACGGCGGCGTGCTGCCCGCGCGCGGCCTGCACTGGGTCAGCCGCTGGCATCTGCTGATCGGCATCGGCCACTACTTCACCGCGCCGATGTGGGCGATGCTGATGCTGATCGGCGTTTCGATCCCGCTGCTGCACGAGGGCTTCTCGTGGGGGCAGCTTTCGATCGAAGGCTTCACGCCCACTGCGTACTGGCGCGAGCAGGACGGCGACCGCTTCGTCGGCGTCTTCATCGTCACCATGACCATGCTGCTGGCGCCGAAGCTGATGGGCTGGATGGCCACCGTGATCGATCCGGCGATGCGCCGCGGCTGCGGCGGCGCCTGGCGCGCCTTCGTCGGCATGCTGCTGGAGACCCTGCTCGCCGCGCTGATGGCGCCGGTGACGATGTGGGTGCAGTCGCGTGGCGTGGCCGAGGTGCTGGCCGGCAAGGACTCGGGCTGGGAGTCTCAGCGCCGCGATGACGGCACGCTGCCGCTGCGCGAACTGCTGCGCCTGTACGGCGGGCTGACCCTGGCGGGCGTGGTGGCGGCCGTGGCCGCGTGGATGGTCTCGCCGATGCTGTTGGCCTGGATGTCGCCGGTCGTGCTGGGCCTGCTGCTTGCGATCCCGATCGTTGCCCTGGGCGCGTCGCGCGCGGCCGGACAATGGCTGCGCCGGCGGCGCATCTTCGTGACGCCCGAGGAACTGGCGCCGCCGCCGGTGCTGGTGCGTGCGACCCGGCTGCGCGAGGAGCACGGTCCGCCGGCGGACTGACGCACAACCGCAGCACCAGCGTCATCGAGGCGCGGCAGCATTCGCCCCCGACAGCCACGGGGGCTAGGACATGAGGCTTCACTCGATGGTCGCGGCGCTTGCCGCGGCCCTTCTCGCATCCGCCTGCCAGCCGCGGGCGCCGTCGGCCGTGGAGGCGGACGCTGCATCCACGCAGGTCGTCGCGTCGGCCGGCGATGCGGAGGGCAGCGGTGCTTCGAAGCAGGCGGGCAGCGGCCTGGACGAAGCCGCTGCGCGCGCGCTGCGCGAAGGCCGCCTCTATGCGCCGGCCGGCGACAGCGCGATCGAATACTGGCTCCAGGCGCGCGACCGCGACCCCGGCAACGCGGCGGTCGCCAGTGCGATCGTCGAACTGCAGCCCTACCTGCTGATCGGCTGCGAGCAGGCCATCGCGCGGCATGACTTCGAAGAGGCGCGCCGGTTGCACGGCCTCATCGCCGCCAGCGACGCCGGTGCACCGGCGCTGCAGCGCTTGGCGATGGCGATCGAAGCCGCCGAGGCCGAATCCGGGCGCGCCGAAGCCGTGCGCCTGGCCGCCGAGGAAGCGCAGCGCCAGCGCGCCGAGGCCGAGGTGCGCGCCGCGGAGATGGCGAGCGCGGCACAGGGCCGGGTGGCCGCGGCGCAGGTCGCGGCGGCCGCCGCGCAGCCGCCAGCTGCGCCTGCGCCCTCGTCACCGACATCGGCATCAGTCGCCGATGCGCGGCCGCAATCGCCCGCCGTGCAGCCGCCGCCGCAATCACAGGCCGAGGCCGTCGGGACCGCGCCGGCCCCGGCGCAGTTTGCGCGCACACCGACCGCGGCTGCCGCCCGCGAGACCGCCGCGCCAGCCGCCACGCCGCGCCTGCTGCGCCAGCCCGCCCCACGCTTTCCGCCGCTGGCGCTGAGCCGGAAGATGGAAGGCTCGGTGCAGGTCGCCTTCACCATCCGCCCGGACGGCCGCGTCGAAGACACGCGCGTGGTGAGCTCCACGCCGCCGGGCGTGTTCGAGCGTTCGGCGCTGGCCGCCGTGAGCGGCTACCGCTTCGAGCCCATGGCCCAGGCCACGGCGTCGATGGTCACGGTCCGCTTCACCCTCAGCCAGTAGCCGCCGGCCCCGCGCGGCGCGCCATGCATAATGGCGCGCCCGATCCAACGAGGTTGCCATGCTGCTGGAATGCATCGAGCGCGAGACCGGTCCGGCACCGGCCTGGAGCATCGTCTGGCTGCATGGCCTCGGCGCAGACGGCGGCGACTTCGTGCCGATCGTGCCCGAGCTGCTGCGCCGCGACTGGCCGGCGCTGCGCTTCGTGTTCCCGCACGCGCCGGTGCGCCCGGTGACGATCAACAACGGCGTGCCGATGCGCGCCTGGTACGACATCGTCGACATCGACCTCGCCAACCGTGCCGACGAGGCGGGCGTGGCGCAGTCGATCGCCCAGGTCGAGGCGCTGGTCGCCCGCGAGGTCGAGCGCGGCGTGCCGCGGTCGCGCGTGGTGCTGGCGGGTTTCTCGCAGGGCGGCGCGGTCACCCTCGCCACGGGCCTGCGCAGCGCGGATCCGCTGGGTGGACTGGTCGCGCTGTCCACCTACGTGCCCTCCGCCGGCAAGGCGCGCGACGCGCTGGCCGCGGGCGCGGAACGGCAGCCGGTGTTCATGGGCCACGGCAGCCAGGATCCGGTGGTGCCCTTCCAGGCCGGCCAGCAGAGCGCGGCGCTGCTGCGCGAGCTGGGCTTCGAGGTCGAATGGCACGCCTATCCCATGCCGCATTCGGTTTGCGCCGAGGAAATCCGCGACCTTGGCGACTGGTTGTCACGGCGGTTCGCGGCGGGTTGAACCCGGACGGGCATGACCGTCGCCGGGGCGCGGGCTACTATCCCGGTGAGCCCGGACTGCCGCTGGGACGCGTGAGGAGGACCGCATGAAGGTGGTCATCGCAGACGACGAGCCGCTGGCCCGCGAGCGACTGCGCAGCCTGCTGGCCGCGCATGCCGACATCGAGGTGGTGGCCGAGGCCGGGGACGGCCGCGGCGCGCTGGAGGCCTGCGCCGGGCACGAGCCCGACCTGGTGCTGCTCGACATCGCCATGCCCGGGATCGACGGCCTGGAGGCCGCGCGCCACCTGGCCGCCTTCGAGCCGCGCCCGGCGGTGGTGTTCTGCACCGCCTATGACGAGCACGCGCTCTCGGCCTTCGAGGCCGCGGCCGTGGACTACCTGGTCAAGCCGGTGCGGGCCGAGCGCCTGCAGGCGGCGCTGGACCGCGTGCGCACCTTCGCCGCCGGGCTTGATCGCAGCCGGGGCGGGGATGCGCGCCGCCAGCACCTGTGCGCGCGCCTGCGCGGCAGCCTGCGCCTGATCCCGATCGAGGACGTGCACTACCTGCAGGCGGAGGAGAAGTACGTGGTGGTGCACCACGCCCGCGGCGAGGACCTGATCGAGGAGTCGCTGAAGTCGCTGGAGGAGGAGTTCGGCGACCGTTTCCTGCGCATCCACCGCAACTGCCTGGTGGCCCGCCACGAGCTGGTGGAGCTGCGACGCGACCCGGAAGGACACGTCCAGGCCATCCTTCGCCACGGCTCGCAGCCGCTGGAGGTCAGCCGTCGCTGCGTCGCTCCGCTGCGCGAGGCGCTGCGGCTGTTCTGACCGTGGCGGGGGATAATGTCCCGCATGACCATCCTTCGCATCGCCACCCGCAAGAGCCCGCTCGCCCTCTGGCAGAGCGAACACGTCGCCGCCCTGCTGCGCGCCGCGCACCCCGGCCTCGAAGTGGAGCTCGTGCCCATGTCGACCCGTGGCGACGAAGTGCTGGACCGCTCGCTGGCGGCGATCGGCGGCAAGGGCCTGTTCCTGAAGGAACTGGAGCTGGCGATGCTGCGTGGCGAGGCCGACTGCGCCGTGCATTCGCTCAAGGACGTGCCGATGGAGGTCGATGCGCCGTTCGCGCTGCCGGCCTTCCTCGCGCGGGCCGACCATGCCGATGCCTTCGTCAGCAACCATTTCGCCGGCATCGACGCGTTGCCGCAGGGTGCCTGCGTCGGCACCTCGTCGCTGCGGCGCCAGGCCCAGCTGCGCGCGCTGCGGCCCGACCTGGAGATCCGCGACCTGCGCGGCAACGTCAACACTCGCCTGGCCAAGCTGGATACCGGCGAATACGACGCCATCGTCCTGGCCTGCGCCGGGCTGGAGCGGCTGGGCCTGGGCGAGCGCACCCGTGCGCGCCTGGATGCGCCGGACTGGCTGCCGGCACCGGCGCAGGGCGTGATCGCGATCGAGTGCCGCGGCGACGATGCCGCGACCATGGACCTGTGTCGCGTGCTCGACCACGGACCCACGCGCACCTGCGCCGGCGCCGAGCGCGCCCTGAACCTGGCGCTGCACGGCAGCTGCCACGTGCCGGTGGCGGCGTTCGCAAGGCTGGACGGCGAGGCGCTGCGTCTGCAGGCGCTGGTGGGGTCAGCCGGCGATGGCCGTGCCGTGCGGGCGGAAGGCGCCGGCAACACGGCGGACCCGGAAGCGCTGGGGCGCGAGGTGGCGGCGAAACTGATGGCTGGCGGCGCGGGCGAGTTCCTGCCTGCTTAGAAAAAGTCCGTCAGAACCGGTACCGGACGTGCATCGAGCCTTCGGTGTCGGTGGCGCCGCTTCCACCATTCCCCGCACTGTCGTGGCGCAGTTCGAAGTTGGAGTGCAGCGTCCACTGCGGCTGCAGCTGCAGGTCCAGGCCGATCACCTGCCGGGTGGTGGTGTTGAACCGGCCCGTCTCGACCAGCAGGTTCTGGGTCAGCAGTGCGCGGTCGGCGATGCTCTGGCGCAGCTCCAGCCTGCCGCGGGCGATGGGGCCCTCGCTGGCGGTGCCGTAGTCGGCATAGGGCTGCAGGCGGTAGCCGGTGCCGAACTCGAGTTTGACCTGGGTGTCCGGCGTGCGCACGGCCTCGTAGCCGAAGCTGGTGGTGAAGCGCGAGTGGCTGCCGTGGTTGCTCCGCCAGTCGCGGCGCCGGGCCGGGGAATACAGGGGGTAGTGGCGCGCGGCGATCACCGGCAGGCGGACCTTCGCCAGCGGATCCACGCTGCCGGGTGCCTTGGGCTGCCCGATGCGGGTGAACCGGTTCGGTGCCCGCCAGCCGGCGTCCTCGCAGACCAGGTGGTAGCAGGGGCGGCGCAGGTCGGCGCGGCCGGCCACCAGCGCGACAGCCGACGGCTCGCCGGGCGATTCCGGCAAGGGCTGGATGAACACGGGCGGGGCGGCGAGGGCCAGCCAGAGGGCCGCGAGCATGTGCGGTGGGTCCAGGAAAACGTTTACATGGCCATTATCCGCGGCATTCGTCACCGTTCCAAGACGATGCCCACAGATTCGTTCAGCCACCAGGCGCCGACGCCTGACCTTCCCTCGCCCAGGCCGGCGCGACTAGGGCAGTGGCCGGTGGCGCAGCCTGCCGCTGCCGAACAGCAGCATCGCGATCGAGAACACCAGGCCGAACGCGGCCCGCCAGCGCGGCGAAGGCGGATCGAAGGCGCCCGGCGGGGAGGCCTGCATGATCGATGGATCCACCAGCGCCCAGGTGCAGGCCACCGCGCCGGCGATTCCGCCGACCACCATCAGGATGCCGATGACCCGCTGCAGGGTCTTCATGTCAGGGATGGAAGGGGAAGAAGCGCGGGATCAGGATGATCGCCGAGATCCAGAAGATGATGTTGAGCGGCATGCCCACTTTCACGAAGTCGCTGAAGCGGTAGCCGCCGGCGGTGTAGACCATGGTGTTGGTCTGGTAGCTGATCGGGGTGGCGAAGCTGGTCGAGGCCGCGAAGGCGACCGCGATCAGCAGCGGCTTGGGGTCCACGCCCATGGATTCCGCGGTGGCCAGTGCGATCGGCACCACCAGCACCGCCGAGGCGTTGTTGCTCATCACCTCGGTCAGCGCCGAGGTCATCAGGTAGATCGCTGCCAGCGTGGCCAGCGGGCCGTAGGGGCCGAGGACATTGAGCAGGGCATCGGCCGCCATGCTTGCGCCGCCGGTCTTCTGCAGCGCGATGCCCAGCGGGATGATGCCCGCCAGCAGCAGGATCACCTGCCAGTCGATCGATTCGTAGGCCTCGTCGGGCGTCAGCAGGCGCAGCGCCACCAGCGCCAGGCAGCCGAGCAGGGCCGAGGCCACGATCGGCAGCCAGCCGAGCGCCGCCATGCCGATGGCTGCGAACATGATCACCGCCGACGCGATCGCCCGGCGCGGCTTGACCCGCTTCTGCGCGCGCTCGCCGAGCACGATCATGCCCGGGTCGGCGCGCAGGTCGTCGATGGCGTCGGCCGGTGCGTCGAGCAGCAGCACGTCGCCGACCGACAGCGGCACCCGGTCCAGCGGCACCCGGATCGCGAGCTGCCGGCGATGGATGCCGTGCACGCTGGCGCGGTAGGTGTGGGCGAAGCGCATGCCGAACAGGGTGCGGCCGATCAGGTGCGAGCCCGGCGCGACCATCGCCTCGACGTGCAGGCGCTCGTCGCTGCGCGGGGCGTCCTTGTCCTTGTCCTTTTCCTTGTCGCCCCGGTCCCCGTCGCCATTCGCCGACGCGCGCGCGGGCGCCCTGGAGCGCTGGTCGAACCGCAGTTTCAGCGCCTTGCGCGCGGCTTCGATCCGCGGCCAGTCGCCGCGCAGCAGCACGCGGTCGCCGGCTTCCACGCTGGCTTCGGCGCCATGCACCGGTGCGCCCCGGCGCAGCACCTCCAGCAGGTCGACGTCGTCGATGCTGTCGGGCAGCGCCTGGCGCGGCGCGTTGCCGACCAGCGGGGAATCCGCCGGCACCATCAGCTCGGCGACGAAGCGGCCCACGTGCTCGTCGCGGTCGGCGTCCGGGGTGCCGCGATCGGGCAGGACCAGCCAGCCCACGGTCAGCAGGTAGACCGCGCAGATGCCGACGAAGATGATGCCCAGCGGCGCGAACTCGAAGATGGTGAAGCCCACGCCTGCCGAATCCCGCGCCATCGAATCGACCAGCAGGTTGGTCGAGGTGCCGATCAGGGTGCACACGCCCGCGGTCTGCGAGATGTAGGACAGCGGGATCAGGAACTTCGACGGCGCCCAGCCGTTGGCCGCGGTGGCCATCAGCACCAGGGGCAGGAACACGGCCACGGTCGCGGTGTTGTTGATGAAGGCGGCCACGCTCACCACCAGGCACAGCATCACCAGCAGGAACAGCCAGCGCCAGCGGATGCGCGAGAGCAGTTCGCCGATCGCGACCAGCGCGCCATTGGCCTTGAGCGCGCCGCTGAGCACGAACATGCAGGCCACCATCACCGTGGCCTGGTTGCTGAAGCCCGACAGCGCCTCGGGCAGGGAGATCACGCCCAGCACCAGCAGCGCGGTCATCACCAGCAGCGCGACCACGTCGACGCGGAACTTCTCGGTGATGAACAGGTAGACCGCCACCAGCATCACGGCGACGGTGGTCAACAGCTCCAGTGGCAGGTCCATCCGGTAAACATCCCCAGGCTTGCGCTTCCGCCCTGCAGGCGGCGGCAGGAAGACGCACAGGATATCCGCTGGCCGGGGAGGCGGGATGAAGGCGCGCGCGGCCGCGGGGTCGTCCGCCGTGGCCGCGGCGGTGGCTGCGTGCCGCGGGGCGGTGGGATACTTGCCGCTTTCCGGCACCGTGGGGGAACCGCTTGTCCAGCCCAGATGCTTCCCGGTTCGACGCCGTCGTCATTGGCGCCGGCGCGAGCGGCACGCTCGTGGCGGCGCATCTGGTCGGCGACGACGCGTCCCCGCTCCACGTGGCCCTGGTCGAGTCGCGGCCGGCGATGGCCGAAGGCGTTGCGTATTCGACCCGGCACGGCGAGCACCTGTTGAACGTGCGTGCCGCCGGCATGAGCGCGCTGGATGACAGCCCCGGGGATTTCGTCCGCTTCCTGCGCACGTTGCCCGAGTACGCCGCGGAGGACCCGGCCGCGATCGGTGCGCGCTTCATGCCGCGCAGGGACTATGCGCGCTACCTGGGCGATCTGCTCGATTCGCGCCCGGGGCAGGCGCGGCTGCGCAGGATCGCTGGTGCCGCGGAGGACGTCGTGCCGGTCGCCGGTGGGTTCGAAGTGGAACTCGCTTCGGGCGAGCGGCTGCATGCGCGGGCGGTAGTGCTGGCGATAGGCAACCGCCCCGCGCGCCTGCCGCGGCTGGAAGGTGACGCCGACGCGGGCGTGGCCGCCATCGAGGCCTGGGACTATCCCGCCGTCGCCGCGATCGCGCCCGATGCCGACGTCTGCATCCTCGGCGCCGGACTGAGCATGGTCGACGTGGTGCTGACCCTGCGCGCGAACGGCCATCGCGGCCGGATCACCTCGCTGTCCCGGCGTGGCCTGCTGCCGCTGCCGCACGCGGCGCCGGCACCGCCGGCCGACGTCGACCTTGCCGGGCTGCTGGCGATGGACCTGGCCGCGCGGGTGCGCGCGATGCGCGCGCTGGCGGCGCGGGAACAGGCGCAGGGCAGGCCCTGGCAGGCGGTCCTGGACGCGCTGCGGCCGCACGTGCAGGCGCTGTGGACCAGCCTCGACGACGCCGGCCAGCGCCGCTTCCTGCGCCATGTGGTGCGCCACTGGGACGTGCATCGTCACCGCATCGCGCCGGAGATCGCGCGGCAGCTCGACGAGGCTACCGCCTCCGGACAGCTCGAGCGGCTGGCGGGCCGCCTGCTCGCGGTCGGGCCCGGCCCGCGGATGACCATCGTCTGGCGTCCCCGCGGCGGCGCCGACGTCGCCCGGTTCGAGGCCGACGTGCTGGTCAATGCGCTGGGCATGGACCAGCGGATCGAGGGCGGGGCGGGTTTGCTGGCACGGCTGTGCACACGCGGGCTGCTGCGCCCGGGCCCGCACCGCATCGGCGCGGCGACCGCCGGCGAGGGCGTCCCGCTCGGCGCCGATGGCAGGCCCGTGGTCGGCCTGTGGACCCTCGGCGCGCTGCGCGTGGGCGACCTCTGGGAAAGCATCGCCATGCCGGAACTGCGCGGCCAGGCGCAGCGCGTGGCCGCGGCCGTGCGCGCACACCTGGACGCGGCCGGCTGAGCCATAATCCCGCCATGGACCGATACGAGCGCATCCTTTCGCTGCACCGCATCCTGAGCACCTCGCGCTACCCGGTCACCGTGGCCCGGTTGCAGGACGAACTGGGCTGCTCGCGCGCCACCGTCTACCGCGACGTCGCCTTCCTGCGCGACGCGCTGATGGCACCGATCGTCGGCGACGGCGAGGCCGGCATCCGCTACGACCCCGATGAAAGCGGCCGCTTCGAGCTGCCCGGCCTGTGGCTGAGTTCGGAAGAGCTGCACGCCCTGCTTGCCGCCCAGCAGCTGCTGTCGCGCAGCGGCGGCGGCGTGCTGTCGGCGGCGCTGGCGCCGCTGCAGTCGCGCATCGAGAAGCTGCTCAGCGAGCATGCCAGCGGCAAGCCCTGGCCGATGGAGCGCGTGCGCGTGATCCCGCACCGCACCCGGCGCCTGGACGAACACGCCTTCCGCACGGTGTGCTCGGCGGTGCTGGGGCGCAAGCGCCTGGCCTTCGAATACCGCGCGCGCTCCACCGACGAGAAGACCCGGCGCACGGTGTCGCCGCAGCGCATCACCCACTACCGCGACAACTGGTACCTCGACGCCTGGGACCACGAGCGCGAGGGCCTGCGCAGCTTCTCGGTGGACCGCATCGCGCACGCGCGCAGCCTGGACGAGGCCGCGATCGACGTCGACGAAAGCGAGCTCGACCGCCACCTGGGCGGCAGCTACGGCATCTTCTCCGGCACGCCCAAGGGCGTGGCCACGATCGTGTTCAGCGCCAAGGCCGCGCGCTGGGTGGCCGACGAGCACTGGCACTCGCAGCAGCAGGGCCGGCACCTGGCCGACGGCCGCTACGAACTGAAAGTCCCCTACAGCGCCGCGCGCGAGCTGCTGATGGACGTGCTGCACTACGGCAGCGACGCCGAGATCGTCGAACCGCAGTCCCTGCGCGAGCAGGCGAGGACCCTGCTGGAACTGGCGCTGTCGAACTACGCGCGCTGAGACCGCGGGGTCAGCGGCCGGGCGTGGGAACCGCCGCCGGTTCGAAGCCCAGCCGGCCTTCCTGCTCCGGGACCTGGGGCACGCGGCGCAGCTTGTCGGTGTTGACGCCGTGGCCACGGATGCGGCGTTCGAGTTCGAGGTAGGCGTCGTCCCCGACCACTTCGGCGCGGGTCAGGATCCAGGCATGGTCGTGATCGGCGGAGTCCAGCAGCAGCCAGCTGCCGTCTTCGGCAGCCTCCAGCACGCGCAGACGCGCGGGCAGCACGCGCCAGGCCCGCAGCTTCCAGAAGCGGCCGCTGGGACCGTCGCGCCGTGCGGTGGTCTGGTCGGATTCCAGCGGTTCGCCGAAGCCGTCGCGCCAGCGGCGGGTGATGGTGATCCGGGTGGCGTCGCCGTCGTCGGCGGCGACGCTGAAGCGCGCGGCCACGCGGCCGCGTTCGCCGAACCAGGGCACGCGAGCGGCGACGTGCCAGTCGCCCATCAGGGCTTCGAGCGACGGCATGTCGGCCTGCTCCTCGTGCCCGTCAGCGCGCGCGCCACCGGCCGAGGCGCAGCCCACCAGCAGCAGGCCCAACGCGAGGCTGCAGAGTGCGCGGAGGAAGGTCGGGGGCCTGGCGGTGGCGCTTCGGGAGTGCTGGGTCATCGCGTGGTCCGTGGTGCCGCGTCAGCCTGACAGCGGAGCGGCGAAGGCGGCGTCAACGCGGTCGCAGCCCCTGAGATGGTCCGCCTGCAGGCTGGCTTTACATTCTGGAGAGCCATCATGACACCACGCCACAGCGACCTGTCCCAGTCCCGGTTTTCGAGCCGTGCCGCCGTACGACCCCACGCCACCCGCCAAGGCGCGGACTGGGCCGGGCGCGCGGTGCTGGCGATGATGTTCCTGGCCGCGGTGGCCATGCTTTCGCTGCCGCAGGCACGCGGGGCCAGCGCCACTTTCGGCTGGCTGCCGCTGTGGCTGGCGGGCCTGCCGGCCACGGCCTGGCTGGCCCTGGCGGTGGCCCGCCGCGGCACTGGCGGGCGCTGAGGCACGACCTTCGGCCCGGGGCCCGGGGCCGCGGCCTGTGCTAGCGTTGCCGGCCCACCCGCCGGAGCCTGCCGCATGTCCAAGCTGCCCCATGCCTGCCTGTTCGCCGCCTTGGCCGTCGCCTCCTTCGGCGTGACCGCACAGGATCATGCCGAACAGGAGCGCGCCGAAGTGACCGATCCGCACCAGTGGCTCGAGGACGTCGAGGGCGAGAAGCAGCTCGCCTGGGTCCGCGAGCAGAACGCTAAGGCCGAGGCCGAACTGGCCGACACCGCCGGCTTCAAGGCGCTGGAAGCCGACCTGCTGGCCATCTACGACTCCGACGACAAGATCCCCGGCGTCTACAAGCAGGGCGACTGGTACTACAACTTCTGGCGCGACCGGAACCACGAGCGCGGCATCTGGCGCCGCACCACGCTCGAGGAATACCGCAAGCCGCAGCCGAAGTGGGAGACCGTGCTCGACCTCGACGCGCTGAACAAGGCCGAGGGCGAGAACTGGGTCTGGCATGGCGCCAACTGCCTGCGCCCCGAGTACACCCGCTGCCTGGTCGCGCTGTCGCGCGGCGGCGCCGACGCCGACGTCACCCGCGAGTTCGACCTGTCGACGAAGCAGTGGGTCGAGGGCGGCTTCTTCCGCCCGGAGGCCAAGGGTGGCCTGCAGTGGATCGACCAGGACACGGTCTACGTCTACACCGACTTCGGCGACGGCAGCCTGACCAGCTCCGGCTACCCGCGCATCGTCAAGGAATGGAAGCGTGGCACGCCCATGTCCGAAGCCGGCGTGGTGTACGAGGGCACGCCGGACGACATGTACATCGCCGCCGGCCATGACCACACGCCGGGCTTCGAGCGCGACTTCGTCACCCGCACCATCGCCTTCTACAACGACGAGCTCTACCTGCGTAACGCCGACGGCTCGCTGACCAAGGTCGACGTGCCGAACTCGGCACAGAAGTCGGTGCAGCGCGAGTGGCTGGGCCTCGAGCTGCGCGAGCCGTGGGACGTCGGCGGAAAGTCGTACAAGGCCGGCTCGCTGCTGGTCGCGAAGTTCGACGACTTCATGGCCGGCAAGCGCGAGTTCGAAGTGCTGTTCGAGCCGACCGACACCACCTCCCTGGCGGGCTCCTCGTTCACGAAGAACCACCTCGTGCTCAACGTGCTGGAGGACGTCAAGAACCGCCTGACCGTGCTCACGCCGGGCGCGGACGGCTGGACTCGCAGCGAGCTGGCCGGCGTGCCCGAGTTCGGCACCGTCAGCGCCGGCGCCGTGGACAGCGACGAGTCCGACGCGCTGTGGATGACGGTCACCGACTACCTGACCCCGACCACGCTGATGCTCGCCAGCGCCGCACCCGGCGCGGCCGCGCCCGAGGTGCTGAAGACCCAGCCGGCGTTCTTCGACGCTTCGAAGCACGAGGTCGAGCAGCACTTCGCCACCTCGAAGGACGGCACCCGCGTGCCGTACTTCCTGGTGCATCCGAAGGGCGCGAAGGCCGACGGCAGCAATCCGACCCTGCTGTACGGCTACGGCGGCTTCGAGATCTCGCTGACGCCGGGCTACTCCGGCGGCGTCGGCAAGGGCTGGCTGGAGAAGGGCGGCACCTATGCGGTCGCCAACATCCGCGGCGGCGGCGAGTACGGTCCGCGCTGGCACCAGGCCGCGCTCAAGGCCAACCGCCACAAGGCCTACGAGGACTTCGCCGCGGTCGCGCAGGACCTGATCGACCGCAGGATCACCTCGCCGCAGCACCTCGGCATCCGCGGCGGCAGCAACGGCGGCCTGCTCACCGGCAACATGCTCACCCAGTATCCGGAGCTGTTCGGCGCGGTGGTGATCGCAGTGCCGCTGCTGGACATGCAGCGCTACCACAAGCTGCTGGCCGGCGCCTCGTGGATGGCCGAGTACGGCAACCCGGACAAGCCCGAGGAGTGGGAATTCATCAAGACCTTCTCGCCCTACCACCTGTTCGACGCGGACAAGGACTATCCGCCGACCCTGATCCTGACCTCGACCCGCGACGACCGCGTCCACCCCGGCCATGCGCGCAAGATGCACGCGCTGATGACCGCGGCCGGCAAGGACGTGCGCTACTACGAGAACATCGAGGGCGGGCACGGCGGCGCGGCCAACAACCGCCAGCAGGCGCACATGGACGCGCTCTACCTCACTTTTCTCTGGCAACAGCTCGGCAACGACGCCGAATAAGGACCGACGGGGCGCCTGCGGGCGCCCCGTTGCATTGCAACCCCGGAAGCCCCATCCATGAAGACCCTCGCACTCACCAGCCTGCTGCTCATGACCGCCACCAGCCACGCCGCCACGCCCACGCCGCCCGACGTCGAGAAGCGCGCCCACGAAGTCCGCGCCCCGCACGGCGCCGTGCGCCAGGACGAGTACTACTGGCTGCGCGACGACAAGCGCGAGGACAAGGCCATGCTGGCCTACCTCGAAGCCGAGAACGCCTACGTGGACGCGGTGGTGGCGCCGCTCAAGCCGGTCGAGGACCGGCTGTACGACGAGTTCGTCGGTCGCATCAAGCAGGACGACGCCAGCGTGCCCTTCCGCGAGCGCGGCTGGTGGTACTACTCGCGCTACGAGACCGGCAAGGACTATCCGGTGCATGCGCGCCGCCAGGACGCCGAAGGCCTGGGCGCGGCGGAGATCATGCGCCTGAACGAGGCCGGCGACTTCGCCGCCGAGCAGGTGCTGCTCGACGTCAACGCCATGGCCGAGGGCAAGGACTACTTCAGCGTCGGCGTCTACGAGGTCAGCCCCGACAACCGCATCCTGGCCTGGGCCGACGACAGCGTCGGCCGCCGCCAGTACACGATCCGCTTCCGCGACCTCGAGACCGGCAAGGACTTCCCCGAATCGATCCCAGGCCTGTCCGCGGACATGGTCTGGGCCGATGACAACAGGACGCTCTTCTACGTCGAGAACGACCCGGAGACCCTGCTCACCGTGCGCGTGAAGAAGCACGTGCTCGGCACCCGGGTCGCCGACGACGTGCTGGTGTACGAGGAGAAGGACGACAGCTTCTACATGGGCGTCTCGCGCACCCGCGACGACCGCTTCATCTGCATCGGCGTGGAAAGCACGGTGTCCAGCGAGCTGCGCTGCACCCCGGCCGCCGACCCGGGCGAGTTCACCGTGCTCGCCCCGCGCGAGCGCGACGTCGAATACGACGCGGACCACTTCGACGGCCGCTGGGTGATCCTCACCAACGCCCCGGACGCCGCCGGCAACAAGGCGCCGAACTACCGCCTGGCCACCGCGCCGACCGCCGCGACCTCGCGCGCGGAGTGGAAGGAGTGGATCGCGCACCGCGACGACGTGCTGCTGGAAGGCTACGAGCTGTTCGACGGCTTCACCGCGATCGCCGAGCGCTCCAACGCGCTGGAGCGCATCCGCCTGCTCAAGCCCGATGGCGAAGAGGAGTACGTGGCCGCCGACGAGCCCGCGTACTCGATGGGCCTGTCGGTCAACGCCGAGCCCGACACGCAGTGGCTGCGCTACGGCTACACCTCGATGACCACGCCGGGCACCACCTACGAGCTCAACGTCGCCACCGGCGAGCGCCGCCTGCTCAAGCAGCAGCCGGTGATCGGCTACGACCCCTCGAAGTACGCCACCGAGCGCACTTGGGCCACCGCCCGCGACGGCACCCGCATCCCGGTGTCGCTGGTCTACCGCAAGGGCTTCGAAAAGGACGGCAGCGCCGCCCTGCTGCAGTACGCCTACGGCAGCTACGGCATGTCGATGGACCCAGGCTACAGCCTGACCACCACCAGCCTGCTCGACCGCGGCATGGTCTACGCCATCGCCCACATCCGCGGTGGCCAGGAGATGGGCCGCCAGTGGTACGACGACGGCAAGCTGCGCAACAAGGTCAACACCTTCACCGACTTCATCGACGTCACCGACCACCTGGTGGCCGAGGGCTGGGCGGCGAAGGATCGCGTCGCAGCTTACGGCGGCAGCGCCGGCGGCCTGCTGATGGGCGCGATCTCGAACATGGCGCCGGAGAAGTACCGCCTGATCCTGTCGCAGGTGCCGTTCGTGGACGTGGTGACCACCATGCTCGACCCGACCATCCCGCTGACCACCAACGAGTACGACGAGTGGGGCAACCCGGAGCGCAAGGGCGACTACGAGTACATGCTGGGCTACTCGCCCTACGACAACCTGGAAGCGAAGGCCTATCCGGCCATGTTCATCGGCACCGGCCTGTGGGATTCGCAGGTGCAGTACTGGGAGCCGGCGAAGTACGTCGCCCGCCTGCGCGACCTGAACACGTCGGACGCGACCGTGCTGTTCCGCACCAACATGGATGCCGGCCACGGCGGCAAGTCCGGGCGCTTCCGCCGCTACCGCGAGCTGGCGGAAATGTATGCCTTCATGCTCGACCAGCTGGGCGTCGACGCCGCCGAGGCGCCCGAAGCGCGCTGAGTCCGTGCGCGGCGGGCGACAGCCGCCCGCCGCGCGCGGCATCATGCCGTCCATGAACGACGCTCCCCGGGATCCGGCTTCCCGCCCGCGCTCGCGTTTCCGCTGGGCCTGGTGGCTGCTGGCCTACGTCGCGCTGGGCCTCGGCCTGCTGGGCGTGGTGCTGCCCGGTCTGCCGACGGTGCCTTTCATCCTGCTTTCGGCCTGGGCCGCGGCACAGGGCTCCGAGCGCCTGCACGCCTGGCTGCTGGCGCACCCGGGCTTCGGGCCGATGATCCGCGACTGGCACGAGCACGGCGCGGTCACCCGGCGCTCGAAGTGGATGGCCACCGGCGCCATGGCCGCGTCCGCGGTGGTGCTGCTGGTACTGGCCTGGTTCACCGCCTACCAGCGCTGGTGGGCGGTGGCGCTGCCGATCGCCTGCATGGCCGTGGTCAATGTTTGGCTGTGGATGCGGCCGGAACCGCCGCCGCGCTAGACTGCGGCCATGAACATCCGCGCACTGCTGCCCCTCGCCCTGCTGGTCTCCGCGCTGGCCCTGTCCGCCTGCGGCAACAAGGGCCCGCTGCTCCCGCCGCCGGCCCCGGACGACGATGAATGGCCGGCCGAGCAGACGGACGATTACGACCAGGACGGCGAGGGCGAAGCGCTCGATGCCACCGGTGTCGACACCGATGCGGACGACACCGACATCGACGACGAAGGCGACGATCCGGCCGAAGACCCGGTGCCGCCCGCCGGCGACGACGGTGATGGCGACGCCTGATCCCGTGGCCACCGCCGCCGCCCGCGCCGGGCTGCGCTTCAGCAAGATGCACGGCGCCGGCAACGATTTCGTGGTGCTCGACCTTCGCGGCGGCGCGCCGCCGCCGGACGCCGCCTTGTGCCGGCTGCTGGCCGACCGCCACCGTGGCGTCGGTTGCGACCAGGTGCTGACCATCGCCGCGCCGTGCAGCGAAGGCGCCGTGGCGTCCTACGGCATCTGGAACGCCGACGGATCGCCCTCGCAGCAGTGCGGCAACGGCGCGCGCTGCGTCGCCGCCTGGCTGGTGCGCGACGGCGCGGCGTCCGGCGACTTCGTGCTCGACAGCCCCGTGGCCAGCCACCGCGTGCGTGAGCTCGGCGACGCCGGTTTCGAGATCGAAATGGGCGCGCCGGTGTTCGCGCCGGCGGAGATCCCGCTGGCCGGCGTCGGCGGGGACGCCGACGACTACGCCATCGAGGTCGTCGGCCGCAGGCTGCGCCTGGGCGCGGTCTCGATGGGCAATCCGCATGCGGTGATCGAGGTCGATGACATCGACGCCGCGCCGGTGACGGAGCTTGGCGCGGCGCTGCAGCAGCACCCGGTCTTCCCGCAGCAGTGCAACGTCGGCTTCGCCCGGGTGCTCGACCGCGGCCGCATCCGCCTGCGCGTGTACGAGCGCGGCGTCGGTGAAACGCTGGCCTGTGGCAGCGGCGCCTGCGCCGCGGTGGCGGTGCTCGCGCGGCGCGGGCGCGTCGATGCCGCCAAGGGCGTCGATGTCGAACTGCCTGGCGGCACGCTCCGCATCCATCTTGGCGCCGACGGCAGTCTGTACATGGCCGGTCCGGCGGCATTCGTCTACGAAGGGGAATTCAACGCATGAACGACACCGTCGAAAAGCTCGGCGCCCACGAGGTCGCGGCCTGGCTGCGCCGCCACCCCGGCTTCCTGCAGCAGTTCCCGGACCTCGCGCTCAGCCTGGTGGTCCCGCGCGAGGACGGCCCGGCCGCCTCGCTGGCCAGCTACCAGTTGGAAGTGCTGCGCGACAAGAACCGCGAGCTCTCGCGCCGCCTGCAGGACCTGTACGCGGTATCGCAGGAGAACGAGCGCCTGGCCGTGCGCACCCACCAGCTGACCCTGGCGCTGATGCGCCCGGAGAGTCCCGCCGGCGTGGTCCGCGCGATGGTGGCCACGCTGGCCGAGGACTTCAGCGGCGACCTGGTGCGCGTCGTGCTGTTCGAACCGCTGCCGGGCCTGTCCGATGAGGAATGGCTGCAGGTCATTCCCCGCGACGACCGCAGCCTGCAGCCCTTCGCCGACTGCATCCGCGACGGCGAACCGCTGTGCGGGCGGTTGCATCCGGACAAGCAGGCCCTGCTGTACGCCGCGCGGGTGGACGAAGCGGCCTCCACCGCGCTGCTGCCGGTCGAGGGCGTGGGACTGGTGGCGGTGGGCAGTCGTGATCCGAACCGCTTCTATCCGGGCATGGGCACGCTGTTCCTGCGCATGATGGGCGAGGCGTTCTCGGTGGCGCTGCGGCGGCATCGGGACCAGGCCTGATCCCGCGAAGCCGCGAAGGCACGAAGGAGGCGGCTGCGATGGGGGTGGGGCAGGCGAGGGACTCGACCGGGAGCGGGATGCATCCCGCGGTCGGGGAGTACCTGTCGCACCTCGAGGTCGAGCGGCGGATGTCGGGGCATACGCTGGATGCCTACCGCCGCGACCTGGAAGCGCTGGTGGGATGGGCGGCGGCGCAGGGGCGAGGTGACCTGCTGGCGCTGGACAGCGCCGCGATCCGCGGCTTCGTCGCCGCGGAACATCGCCGTGGCCTGTCGCCCAAGAGCCTGCAGCGGCGGCTGTCGGGCTGCCGCAGCTTCTACCAGTGGCTGCTGAAGCACGGCCGCGTCGTGGCCAACCCCGCCGCCGGGGTGCGCGCCCCGCGGGCGCCGCGCAAGCTGCCGCAGGTGCTGGACGTGGACGAGGCGATGGCCCTGGTGGAAGTGCCCACCGAGGCCCCGCTGGGCCTGCGTGACCGCGCGCTGCTGGAGCTGTTCTATTCCTCGGGCCTGCGCCTGTCGGAGCTGCGCCTGCTGCGCTGGCGCGACCTGGACCTGGCGCAGGGGCTGGTGACCGTGCTCGGCAAGGGCAGTCGGCAGCGCACGGTGCCGGTGGGTTCGCATGCCTGCAAGGCGCTGGCCGAGTGGCGCGCGGAGAGTGTCGGCACGGGCGAGACTGCGCCGGCATCGGCGGATGCGCCGGTGTTCCCTGGTCGCGGCGGCGCGCCGATCAGCGCGCGCGCGGTGCAGGTGCGGCTGCGCGAACTGGCCAAGCGCCAGGGTCTGTTCAAGCGCGTGCACCCGCACCTGCTGCGGCATTCCTTCGCCAGCCACGTGCTCGAATCCTCCGGTGACCTGCGCGGGGTGCAGGAGCTGCTGGGGCACGCCGACATCGCCACCACCCAGATCTACACGCACCTGGATTTCCAGCACCTGGCCAAGGTGTACGACGACGCACACCCGCGGGCGAAGCGGCGGAAGTAGCGCTTGAAGCCACCGCGGCCTGTCCCCACGTGTGGGATTCAGCCCCCGGAGGCCCGCATGGACCCCAGCCAGAACCCCCACGTATTCCACGCCACCACCATCGTTTCGGTGCGCCGCGAGGGCCGCGTCGCCATCGCCGGCGACGGCCAGGTGACCCTCGGCCACACGGTGATGAAGGCCAACGCGCGCAAGGTGCGTCGACTCGGCAAGGACGGCCAGATCCTGGCCGGCTTCGCCGGTGCCGCCGCGGACGCGTTCACCCTGTTCGAACTCTTCGAATCCAAGCTCGAGAAGCACGGCCAGCTCACCCGCGCCGCGGTCGAACTCGCCAAGGACTGGCGCACCGAGCGCCGCTTCGGGAAGCTCGAGGCCCTGCTCGCGGTGGCCGACAAGGACACCTCGCTGATCATCAGCGGCACGGGCGACGTGATCGAGCCCGAGGACGGCCTGGTCGCGATCGGCTCCGGCGGCCCCTACGCCCTGTCCGCCGCGCGCGCGCTGCTGGCGCACACCACCATGGACGCGCGCGCGATCGCCGTGGAGGCGCTCAACATCGCCGGCGACGTCTGCATCTACACCAACCGCAACGTCGTGGTGGAGGAACTCTGAGCATGGCCATGAAGATCGATACCTCCCACGCCACCATGACCCCGCGCGAGATCGTGCAGGAGCTCGACCGCCACATCATCGGCCAGCAGCAGGCCAAGCGCGCGGTCGCGATCGCGCTGCGCAACCGCTGGCGCCGCGCCCAGCTCGGCGACGAGCTGCGCAACGAGGTGATGCCGAAGAACATCCTGATGATCGGCCCGACCGGCGTCGGCAAGACCGAGATCGCGCGCCGCCTGGCGACGCTGGCCAACGCGCCCTTCGTGAAGGTTGAGGCCACGCGCTTCACCGAGGTCGGCTACGTCGGCAAGGACGTCGAGCAGATCATCCGCGACCTCGCCGACACCGCGGTCAAGCTCTACCGCGAACAGGCCAAGCAGAAGATGCGCACCCAGGCCGAGGACCGCGCCGAAGACCGCATCCTCGACGCGCTGCTGCCGAAGCGGCAGGGCACCGCGCCCGGGTTCGGCTTCGGCGCCGCGGCGCAGGGCAGCACCACGGTGGACATCGGCGCCGAGCCCTCGTCGCAGGAATCGGAGACGCGGCAGAAGCTGCGCCGCCAGCTGCGCGCCGGGGACCTTGACGACCGCGAAATCGAACTCGACCTCGCCGCCGGTGCCGGCGTCGACATCATGACCCCGCCGGGCATGGAGGAAATGGGCCAGCAGCTGCGGCAGATGTTCGCCAACCTCGGCGGCGGCAAGACCCAGAAGCGCACGCTGGCGATCCGCGCCGCGCGCCCGCTGCTCATCGAGGAAGAGGCCGGCAAGCTGGTCAACGAGGACGAAGTGCGCGCCGCCGCGATCGAGGCCTGCGAGCAGCACGGCATCGTCTTCATCGACGAGATCGACAAGGTCGCCAAGCGCAGCGAAGGCATGGGCGCCGACGTCAGCCGCGAAGGCGTGCAGCGCGACCTGCTGCCGCTGGTGGAGGGCTCCACCGTCAGCACCAAGTACGGCCCGGTGAAGACCGACCACATCCTGTTCATCGCCTCCGGCGCCTTCCACCTGGCCAAGCCCAGCGACCTGATCCCGGAGATGCAGGGCCGCTTCCCGATCCGCGTGGAGCTTTCGGCGCTGTCGAAGGATGATTTCGTGCGCATCCTGACCGAGCCGAAGGCCGCGCTGACCAGGCAGTACGTTGAGCTGATGAAGACCGAGGGCCTGGAGCTGGCGTTCACCGACGATGCCGTGGACCGGCTGGCCGAGATCGCCGCGGACGTGAACGAGCGTCAGGAGAACATCGGCGCCCGTCGCCTGCACACCGTGCTCGAACGGCTTCTGGACAGCCTGAGCTTCGAGGCGCCGGACCGCGGCGGGCAGGTGGCCATCGATCGTGCCTACGTCGACGAGCAGCTGGGCGGACTGGTGCAGGATCAGGATCTGAGCCGCTACATCCTCTGACTCCGCCACGATCTTCCCGACTCTCCCGACTCCCGGCCCTTCCCCGATTCGCGGGGGAACACGGTGGCATGCCCATTACGTTTCTGTTGCTTGTGGGCTGGCAGACTGGGTGACTCCTGTCGTTCTCGCGAGGTCCACCATGCTTCGGCCCCTCCTGGCTTCCACCGCGGCCCTGTCGCTGCTTCTCGCCGTCGCGCCCGCCGCTGCCCGTGACGTCTCCTGCCGCCTCGACTTCGACATGGCCGGCTGGTCGGCGTTCTACAAGACCGCCTCGGGCACCGGCCGCGTCAGCTGCGACAACGGCCAGGCCATGGCCGTGAGCATCAGCGCCAAGGGCGGTGGCCTGACCGTGGGCAAGTCGGAGATCCGCGGCGGCCGCGGCGAGTTCTCCGGGGTGCGCTCGATCAACGAAGTGCTCGGCACCTATGCAACGGCCGAAGCCCACGCCGGCGTGGTGAAGTCCAGCAAGGCCCAGGTGATGACCAAGGGCGAGGTGTCGCTGGCCCTGGCCGGGACGGGCGAGGGCGTGGACCTGGGCGTGGCCTTCGGCGCCTTCACCATCGAGGCGCGCTGAGTCGCCCGCGCCGCTGCGTTGCCTGTCAGGCTCGCAGCGCCCACTGCTTCGGCGTCTGCCCCGCGCGTGCCTTGAACATGCGCGCGAAGGCGGCCGGGCTGGCATAGCCCAGTTCGTCGGCCACCCGCGCCACCGGGCGCCCCAGCGACAGTTCGCGCCGGGCCGCGAGCATGCGGTAGTCGGCGAGGTAATCGCCAGCGCTGCGGCCGACTTGGCGCCGGAAGGCGGCGGTGAAGCTCGCGCGCGACATGCCGGCTTCCGCCGCCAGCGCATCCAGAGTCCAGGCGTGGCCGGGGCGCGCGTGGATGGCGACCAGCGCGCGCGCCAAGCGCGGATCCGACAGCGCGTGGATCAGGCCCGGCGTGGCGCCGGCGAGGTCGGGGTGGTCGAACAGCCAGCGCAGCAGCTGGATCAGCACCACTTCGAGCAGGCGGTCGGCAAGCACGCGATGGCCGCAGCGCACGTGGTCGGCCTCGTCGAAGAGCAGGGCGAGCGAGGCCTCCAGGCCCCCGACCTCCCGCAGCGGCAGGGCCACGAGCGCCGGCAGTCCGGCCACCAGCGGGTGCTGCTGGCCACCGTCGAAATTCAGCGCCGCACAGGTCAGCACCGGTGCGGCTGCATCGTCGATGGCGCGGAAGCGGTGCGCGTCGCCGGCCGGATAGAACAGCAGCATCGGTTCGTCGACCCGCTGCACGCGCGGGTGCCCGGGCACCGCGTGCCGCACCTCCATGGCGCCGTTGCGCAGCAGGTGCAGGAAGCCGCGGCCCGGGCGCGCGTCGAACGATTCGCTGCCGCACAGCGGACCGGTGTGGAAGAGCTCGACGCCCACGTGGAAGCGGCGCAGCACGGCTTCGAGGCGGTCCAGGGACATGTCATCCGTTCTGCATGAAAATATCGCCGAATTGTACCCAATCGGATGGAATGACGCCACAGACTGGCCTCCCCGGCGCATTCCGCGCCCTGCCAAGGAGAAACCCGCCATGTCCAGGATCGCCCTCGTCGACCCCGCCGCCGCCAGCGCCGACCGCAAGGCCCTGCTCGACGACATCCACGGTGCGTTCGGCGCCACCCCGAACATGTTCCGTGCCGTGGCCAACTCGCCCGCGGCGCTGCGCGCGATGTGGGGCGCGTTCGGTGCGCTGGGCGCCGGCAGCCTGTCGCCGCGCCTGGGCGAGGAGATCGCGGTGGCGATCGCCGACCGCAACCGCTGCGAGTACTGCCTGGCCGCGCACACCGCGCTGGGCCGCAAGGCCGGCGCCAGCGCCGCAGACATGGCGCGCGCCCAGGCCGGCGAGTCGGACGATCCGGCCACGGCCGCCGCGCTGGCCTTCGCGCTCAAGCTGGTGGAGGACCGCGGCCAGGTGTCGGACGCCGACGTGCAGCGCCTGCGCGACCAGGGCTTCGACGACGGCCAGGTGATGGAGATCCTGGCCCACGTCGCGCTGAACCTGTTCACCAACTACACCAACGTCGCTTTCGGGGTGCCGCTGGATTTCCCGGAGGTGAAGCTGCGCGCCCGCGGTTGACACAGCTCGTTGATCCGTCCGCACCAGTTCGCGGCCAAAGCCTGGGCCGCCGTGCGGCCCCTCACTCCTCCCCGATATCCTCGTTCCACAACCCCGGATTCGCCTCGATCCACTCCCGCATCATCGTGATGCAGCGCTCGTCATCCAGCACCACCACCTCGGTGCCGGACTCGCGCAGCCACGCCACGCCGCCGTCGAAGTTCACCGCTTCGCCCACGACCACCGTACCGATGTTGAACTGCCGCACCAGGCCGCTGCAGTACCAGCAGGGCGCCAGCGTGGTGACCATGATGGTGTCGCGGTAGGCGCGCTGGCGGCCGGCCTTGCGGAAGGCGTCGGTCTCGCCGTGGATCGAAGGATCGCCCTCCTGCACGCGGCGGTTGTGGCCGCAGCCCAGCAGGCGGCCGTCGGCGTGGTACAGGGCGGCGCCGATGGGGATACCGCCCTCGGCCAGGCCCTGCCGGGCCTCGGCGATGGCGATGTCGAGCAGGGCGCGGTAGTCGGGGGTCGCGATCATCGGGATCCATCGTCGGGAAAGGCTCCACGATACCGCCAGCCGCGCGGGCCGCGGCGGGCCAGGGTCCGGCGGCTTGTCGCGGGCTGGGGGCTGGCACAGAATCGGGCCGACGGACGCCGGTCGGGGGGACAGGGGAATGCAGGGAATCAAGGCAGGCCTGGCGGCGCTCGCGCTGCTGTCGTTCACACCAGCAGCGAGCGCCGAGGTGGTGCAGGGCGCATTGCAGCTGCGCTGGGGCGACCCCCACGTGCCCGTGGGCATGGAGGTCCGCCGCGCACCGCGCTTCGAGGCCCAGTTGGTGCTGGACAGCGGCGAGCGCCTGCCGCTCGATCCCGCCCAGGCGCGTCGCGGCGCCGGCGACCTGCTGGCGCTCGCGAACCGCCGGGTGGCCATCGAGTTCTCGCGGGCCGGAGGCGCGCGGGGAGCGCGCTTCATCGAGGCGATCGTGCCGGCCGACCGCTTCGGCGCGCCGCAGGCGGAGCATCTGGTCGCGGGCAAGGCCGACACCACGCCGCAGGCGGTGCTGGGCGCGACCCGGTGGGTCTCCATCGCCTGCAGGTTCGCGGACGTGGAGGCGGAGCCCCGGCCGGTCTCGTTCTTCCAGGGCCAGTACGGGGAGGCGCCGGGGCAGCTCGGCCACTACTGGCGTGAAGTGTCCCATGACAGGATCAACTTGCAGGGCAGCACGGCCGTGGGCTGGTATGCCTTGCCCCATCCGCGCTCGCACTATGTGACCACGGACGCAAGTACGGACGAAGAAAGCGTCGACCTCGGCGCGCTGTTTCGCGACTGCACGGCGGCGGCCGATCCGCACGTCGACTTCCGGCAGGTGCTCGGCGTCAACCTGATGTTCAACGGCGATCTCGACGGCTATGCCTGGGGTGGCGGCGAATGCGGCGTGCTCGATGGCGTGCGCAGCTGCTGGTCGACGACCTGGAACCCGCCATGGTCGTTCAACAACATCGCGGTGCTGGCGCACGAGATGGGCCACGGCTACGGCCTGCCCCATTCCGACAACTCAGACGGCGACGACGACACCTACGACAATCCCTGGGACGTCATGAGCAGCACCTGGCACAACGCCGCGACGAACCCGCAGTACGGCGTGCTGCCCAAGCACGTCAACATCCACCAGCGCGACCGCCTGGGCTGGGTGGCCGCCGCGCGCAAGCGCACCGTCGAAACGGGCGAGTCGCCGGTTTCGCTGCTGATCGATTACGCCAGCCTGCGTGGCTCGGGCAACGTGCAGATGCTGGTCCTGCGCACCCGGGGCGCGGCGGACCCGTACCTGGATACCGTCTATACGGTGGAAGCCCGGCGCAGGAGCGGCGACTACGAGGCCGCCCTGGCGGGCGACGCGATCATCATCCACAGCGTTGGTGGCGACTACTCGGCCAAGGCGAGAAGTCTGGATGCCGACGTGCCGCCCGCGGACGTCTCGAACAACGAGGGTTCGATGTTCAAGGTCGGGGAAACCTGGATATCGCCCGACGGGCGGCTCATGGTGCGTGTGGAGGCGCAGACCGCCACCGGCTTCCGGGTGGTGGCCGGCAGCCCCGTGCGCACCGGCGGCAACCAGCGGCCCGGGACGGTGCGATAATCGCGGCATGAGCGACCGCGACCCCCGCCCCGACACCACCCACTTCGGCTTCCGCGACGTGCCGGTGGCCGACAAGCAGAAGCTGGTCGGCGAGGTGTTCTCGTCGGTGGCCGGCAATTACGACCTGATGAACGACCTGATGTCGTTCGGCATCCATCGGGTGTGGAAGCGCTATTTCGTCGCCACCGCCCAGGTCGGCCGCGGCGACCGCGTGCTCGACCTCGCCGGCGGTACCGGCGACATCGCCGCGCTGCTGCGCTCGCGCGTGGGCGAGACCGGTGAGCTGGTGCTGGGCGACATCAACGGCAGCATGCTGCGCGTGGGCCGTGACCGCATGGTCGACCGCGGCCACGTGCGCGGCTTCAGCTACGTCCAGTGCAATGCGCAGTCGCTGCCGTTCCCGGACGCGAGCTTCGACCTGGTCACGATCGCCTTCGGCCTGCGCAACGTCACCGACAAGGACATGGCACTGCGGGAGATGCTGCGCGTGCTGAAGGTCGGCGGCCAGGCGCGGGTGCTGGAGTTCTCCGAGGTGCCGGACTGGTTCAGGCCGCTGTACGACTTCCACTCCTTCAAGGTGCTGCCGAAGCTGGGCCAGCTGTTCGCGGGCGACGCCGACAGCTACCAGTACCTGGCCGAATCCATCCGCAAGCACCCGCCGCAGGGCGAGCTGAAGGCGATGATGGAGGCCGCGGGCTTCGCGCGCTGCCGCTACCGCAACCTCTCGGGCGGCATCGTCGCCATCCACGACGGCTACAAGGCCTGAGGGCGTTCCACGGGCTTTCGGGGGCCGGGTCGCGCCCGGGCAAGCCCCCCGCGGCGCACCCGGTGCCGCCCTGCGGCTAGAATCGGGGGCTGTTCCAGTCACCGGACCCCCGTCCATGATCCTGAGCCGTATCCTCCGCCTGGCCGCGCTCGCGGCGCTGGTCGCCCTCGCCGTCGCCGCCTGCAAGCGCGAGCCGACGCCCACCGACGCCACCGCGCCGGCCCCCAGGCCGCAGGCCGCCGCCACCAGCGACGACTATGACGAGCACTCCTACGCCGAGCCCGACAAGGTCGCCATCGACGACCTCGCGCTGGACCTGGCCCTGGACTTCGATGCCCGCACCATCAGCGGCACCGCCACCTACACCCTGGACTGGCGCGACGACACGGCCACCGCCCTGGTGCTCGACACCCGCGACCTCACCATCGAGCGCGCGGAAGGCGAGGGCGAGGGCGGCAGCTGGCAGCCGCTGCAGTTCGAGCTGGCCGGCCGCGACGACCTGCTCGGCAGCAAGCTGACCATCCAGGCGCCCGAGCGCAACACGCGCATCCGCGTCGCCTACCGCACCTCGCCGGCGGCCTCGGGCCTGCAGTGGCTGGAGGCCTCGATGACCGAGGGCAAGGCCACGCCCTTCATGTTCAGCCAGTCGCAGGCCATCCACGCCCGCTCCTGGGTGCCGCTGCAGGACACGCCGCGCGTGCGCTACACCTACAGCGCGCACGTGACCTCGCCGGCGGACGTGATGGTGCTGATGAGCGCCGACAACGACCCGGCCGCGGCCCGCGACGGCGACTACAGCTTCCGCATGCCGCAGCGCATCCCGTCCTACCTGATGGCGATCGCCGCCGGCGACCTGGTGTTCAAGCCGATCTCCGCGCGCGCCGGCGTCTGGGCCGAGCCGACCATGGTCGACCGCGCCGTGGCCGAGTTCGAAGACACCGAGAAGATGATCGCGACCACCGAGTCGCTGTACGGCCCCTACCGCTGGGAGCGCTACGACCTGCTGATCCTGCCGCCGTCGTTCCCCTACGGCGGCATGGAGAACCCGCGCCTGTCCTTCATCACCCCGACGGTGATCGTGGGCGACAAGTCGCTGGTGTCGCTGATCGCGCACGAGCTGGCGCACAGCTGGTCGGGCAACCTGGTCACCAACTCCAGCGCCAAGGACGGCTGGCTCAACGAGGGCTTCACCAGCTACGTCGAGAACCGCATCGTCGAGGCGCTGTACGGCAAGGAGCGCGCCGACATGGAGTACGTGATCTCGCGCAACGGGCTGAAGGCCGAGATCGAGCGCATGAGCCCCGAGGAGCAGGCGCTGGCCGTGCGCCCGGGCGTGGTCAAGGATCCCGATGATTCGCTCAGCGCGGTGTCCTACGACAAGGGCGCGTGGTTCCTGCAGTTCCTCGAGGAGCGTTACGGCCGCGCCGAGTTCGACGCCTTCCTGCGCGGCTACTTCGACCACTTCGCGTTCCAGTCGATCCCGACCGCGCGCTTCGTCGACTACGCGCAGAAGCACCTGCTCGACCAGTACCCGGGCAAGGTCACCCGCGAGGAACTCGAGGCCTGGCTGTACGAGCCGGGCATCCCCGCCAGCGCGCCGCAGGTGCTGTCGCGCAACTTCGGCGTGGTCGACAGCGCGCGCCTGGGCTGGCTGGGCAGCGGCACGGTGCCGCCGGCGGCGATCACCGACGACTGGAGCACGCAGGAGTGGGTGCACTTCCTGGAGGGCCTGCCGCAGACCCTGTCCATCGAGCAGCTCTCGCAGCTCGACACCGCCTACGGCTTCACCGGCACGCCCAACGGCGAGATCGCCCAGCGCTGGTACCCGCTGGTCGTGCGCAGCGGCTACCTGCAGGCCTATCCGGCGATCGCCGACTTCGTGCGCGGCATCGGCCGCCGCAAGCTGATCATGCCGACCTACCAGGCCCTGGTCGCCACCGAGGCCGGGCTGGCCTTCGCGAAGGAGCAGCTGGAAGCCGCGCGCCCCGGCTACCACCCGATCACCACCGGCTCGGTGGAGAAGCTGATCGCCGAAGCGAAGCCGGCGCCGGGCAGCGGCATGCCGGCGGTGCCCGCGGGCGTCGATCCGGCCGAGCCGAAGCCTGACGACGCGGACGCCGCCGATGCCGAAGGCGGTTCCAGCGACGCGGCGGAAGAAGCGCCGGCGATCCCGGCGGCCGACGGCGATCCCACGCGGCCGGCGCCGAACGGCACCTGACGCCGCTCGGCGCGGTCGCAGTACCCCCGGACCAGGCATCCATGGAGGCCAGATGAGCACGCACACTTCCGCCCACGTCGCGCGTGCCGCACTGCGCGCAGCCCCGGCCCTGCTGGCGCTGGCCCTGCTGGCCGGCTGCCAGGACCCGGCCGCGCAGGCCGAGGCCCAGGCGGCCAGCCAGGCCCAGGCCAACGAGGCCGCCGCGGAGCAGGCCGCAGCCGACTTCGACGCCGCCTTCGCCGCGGAGAACTGGCCGCTGGCCGCCGCCCAGGGCGACGTCCTGCTGGCGCGCTACCCCGACACCGCCGCCGCCGAACGCATCCGCCCCCTGCACGAGGAGGCACGCGCCAAGGGCAACGCCGTGCGCGAGGACGCGCGGCTGCAAGGGCTCTGGGCCTACCAGAGCGAGCCGGTGAAGGGCGGCAACCAGCTGTCGGCCGCGATCTATTCCCGCGAGAACGTGGACAGCGACGGCAGCGGCGCGAAGCCGGTGCGCCTGATCTTCCGCGACCACCCGTCCTGGGGCCGCAGCAGCTACCTGGTGATGCAGGCCGGCGACTTCGACTGCTACGGCGCGTGCCGGGTTGCAGTCACCGTGGACGCCGCCGCGCCCAAGCGCATGGCCGCCAACCGCCCCGACACCGACGAGGCCATCGCCATGTTCATCGACGACGAGAAGGCGCTGTGGCGGATGATCGACGGCGCGAAGCGGCTTAAGGTCGAGTACCCGGTCAAGGCTGGCGGCACCCGCACCGTCGAGTTCGAGGTCGGCGGGCTGGACCGCGACCAGCTCAAGGCCTGGAACTGAAGGCGGTCCGTCGTCCTGTCCGGCGCAGGCGGGACTCCACGTTGTTGATGCCAGGGCCGGCAATCCGCTGCGCCCGGATCCGATGGGGAGTACCACGCATGTCCAGAGTCATCACTGCCGCCACGATGCTGGCGGTTGGCATCATCGCCCTTGCCGCCGCGCCGGCCGCGCATGCCGAAACCCAGGTCAATGCCACCGGTGCCTGCAAGAGCGCGCTGCCGGTCTTTGACGGCAACATCCGCAGCCGTCCCCTGGGCGTCCGCAACGAGGGCACCAGCAATGCCTTCATCTCCTGCTCGGTGCCTTCCGAGCACGGCACGCGGCTTGCGCTCGTCGGCCTTCGCGTGCACAACGGCAATGCCGTCGCCACCAGTCTGAGCTGCACCTTCGTCAACGGCCGATTCAACTTCGCGCCGCAGAGCGAGACGCAAACGATCGAGTTGCCGGCGAACACGTCGGACTGGATGATCTTCTACCCGGGGGCAACGGCGCCGGACGGTGGCGACCTGGCGAACTTCAGCTGCAACCTCAAGCCAGGTACCGAGCTGAGCTACATCGCCACCCAGCCAGCTTCCTGAGCCTGGAAGCATCCCGTACCCGGCCCGACGCCCTGTCCCCGCATTCCGGTGCGGAGGCCGGGCGTCGGCATGCGCGGGCCGGGCAGCCGCGGCAGGGTCGGCCCTACAGCGCGTACCCGAACTGCTGCCGGAACTGCAGCGAGAATTCCTCGTAGTCGAAGCGCTGGTTCTGGGTGCCGGGGTGCTCGACCTTGAGCGCCCCCATCAGGTTGCCGATGCGCCCGATGGTCTCCCAGTCGTAACCCTTCTCGATGCCGAAGATCAGGCCGGCGCGGAAGGCGTCGCCGCAGCCGGTGGGGTCGGTGATGCGGCGTTCGTGCGCCGGCGGCACGTTGTGCAGCTTGCCGTCGGCGTGGATGCAGGCGCCCTTGGGGCCGCGGGTGGCGATGTAGGCCTTCACCTTGCCGGCGATGGTCTTGTCGTCCCAGCCGGTGCGCTCCTGCAGCAGGTTGGACTCGTAATCGTTGACGGTGACGTAGTCGGCCTGCTCGATGAAGGCGCGCAGCTCCTCGCCGTTGAACAGCGGCATGGCCTGGCCGGGGTCGAAGATGAAGGGGATGCCGGCTTCGTGGAATTCCTTCGCGTTCTGCAGCATGCCCTCGTAGCCGTCGGGGCTGACGATGCCGATGGTGACGCCCGGCACGTCCTTCACGTGGTTCTCGTACGACCGCATCATCGCGCCCGGGTGGAAGGCGGTGATCTGGTTGTTGTCGTGGTCGGTGGTGATGAAGGCCTGCGGGGTGAACAGCTCGTCGATCACCTTGACCCGGTCCAGGGTGATGCCGTTCTCGTCGAACCAGTCGCGGTAAGGGCCGAAGTCGCCGCCGACGGTGGCCATCGGGATCGGGTCGCCGCCCAGGAGTTTCAGGTTGTAGGCGATGTTGCCGGCGCAGCCGCCGAACTCGCGGCGCATCCGCGGCACCAGGAACGAGACGTTCAGGATGTGCACCTTGTCCGGCAGGATGTGGTTCTTGAACTGGTCGGGGAACACCATGATGGTGTCGTAGGCCAGGGAACCGCAGATCAGTGCAGGCATCGGGTAGGCGCTCCGGGGTGGGGGCCGGCCCCGGGTGGGACGGCGGTCTCGGTTTCTGGGGTGGAGCCGGCGAAGGCCGGCCGTCGCAAGCCGGGACCCTGGGGACACGGCGGTTCGATAGGTTAGCCGCTGCGGGCGCACGGGGCCAAGCAGGGACGCGGCCTGCGCCCCGGTTTTCCTTGCCGGGGCAGGGGGTGGTTGCTACGCTTCACGATCCCGTTTTCGCGGGAAATCCCCCCGTTCCCCGCCCCCTCCTGACGGATTCCTGTTCCCGATGTTCAAGAAGTTCCGCGGCATGTTCTCCAATGACCTGTCCATCGACCTGGGCACGGCCAATACCCTCATCTTCGTCCGCGGCCAGGGCATCGTGCTGAACGAACCGTCGGTGGTGGCGGTGCGCCAGGACCGCAACGGCGGCCCCAAGGCGGTCGCCGCGGTGGGCGCCGAGGCCAAGCAGATGCTCGGCCGTACGCCGGGCAACATCACCACGCATCGCCCGATGAAGGACGGCGTCATCGCCGACTTCACCTATACCGAGGAGATGCTCAAGTACTTCATCCGCAAGGTGCACAAGAGCCGCTTCCTGCGGCCCAGCCCGCGGGTGCTGATCTGCGTCCCGGCCGGCTCCACCCAGGTGGAGAAGCGCGCCATCCGCGATTCGGCGATGGAGGCCGGCGCCCGCGACGTGTCGCTGATCGAGGAGCCCATGGCGGCCGCGATCGGCGCCGGCATGCCGGTGACCGAGGCCCGCGGCTCGATGGTGGTCGACATCGGCGGCGGCACCACCGAGGTCGCGGTGATCGCGCTCAACGGCATCGTGTACTCGCAGTCCGCGCGCATCGGCGGCGACCGCTTCGACGAATCGATCATCAACTACGTGCGCCGCAACCACGGCATGCTGATCGGCGAGGCCACGGCCGAGCGGGTCAAGATCGAACTCGGCTGCGCCTACCCGCAAGAGAAGGTGGAGGAAACCGAGATCTCGGGCCGCCACCTGGCCGAGGGCGTGCCGAAGATGGTCACCATCACCAACAACGAGGTACTGGAAGCGCTGCGCGAGCCGCTGATGGGCATCGTCGCCGCGGTGCGCCAGGCGCTGGAGCAGACCCCGCCGGAGCTCAGCGCCGACGTCGCCGAGCGCGGCATCGTGCTTACCGGCGGCGGCGCCCTGCTGCGCGACCTCGACCGCCTGCTCAGCGAGGAGACCGGCCTGCACGTGCAGGTCGCCGAGGACCCGCTGACCTGCGTGGCCCGCGGCGGTGGCCGCGCGCTGGAACTGCTGGACATGCACGGCAACGAATTCTTCGCCTCGGAGTGAGCTGACAGCCCCGGCCACCCACCGTGTCCAACTACGCCGGCCCCTCCGCCCCCCGCTCCAGCGACGTCGCCGGCACGCTGCGGCTGCTGGCCTACCTTGCTGTTTCGGTCGCCCTCGTCGTGTTCGACCACCGCGGCGACTGGCTGGTCCAGATCCGCGGGCATGCCAGCGTCGCCATGCAGCCGGTGTGGTGGCTGGCGGGCCTGCCCTCGCGCCTGGGCGAGGGCCTGCGCGACGACGCCGCCACGCGCTCGCGGCTGGCGGAGGAGAACCGCCACCTGCGCAACGAGTTGCTGCTCGGCGCCGCGCGCCAGGCCCGGCTGCAGGTCGAAGCCGAGGAGAACGCGCGCCTGCGCGGCCTGCTGGGCGCCGCCGAGCGCGGCGGCCTGGACGTGCAGCTGGCGCCGATCCTCGACGTCGACCTTGACCCGACCCGGCAGCGCCTGATGCTCAACGCCGGCACCCGCAACGGCGTGCGCCGGGGCCAGGCGGTGATCGACGCCGGCGGCCTGGTGGGGCAGGTGATCGACGCCACTCCGACCACGGCCGTGGTGCTGCTGCTGACCGACCCCGACCACGCGGTGCCGGTGGCGGTGGCGCGCACCGGCGTGCGCCTGATCGCCTACGGCACCGGCCGCAGCGACCGGCTGGAACTGCGCAACGTGCCGCTTTCGAGCGAAGTGCGTGCAGGCGACGTGCTGATCACCTCGGGCCTGGGCGGGCGCTTTCCGCCGGGCTTCCCGGTGGGCACCATCGCTGCGCTGCGCCCCGACGACAGCCGGGCCTTCCTGGTCGGCGACATCGATGCCGCGGCGCAGCTCGACCGTGGCCGCGACGTGCTGCTGCTGCGCGGCGACCCCGGGGAGGCCGCGCCGGCCGCACCGGCCGATGTGGAGCCTGGCGCCAAGGCCGCCGAGGCCGCCGAGGCCAGCGGGGGCGAAGCCGACGCCGAATCCGAGGCCGCCGCCACGCCCGACGGAGCGGTGGAATGAGCGCCCGCGGCCGCTCCTGGGTGCTGCCGGTGAGCATCCTGCTGGCCCTGCTGCTGGGCCTGCTGCCGATGCCGGCGCTGCTGCAGCCGCTGCGCCCCTACTGGCTGGCGCTGGTGCTGGCGTACTGGGTGATCGAGGACAGCGAGCGCGTCGGCCTCGGCGTCGCCTTCGCCATGGGCCTGGTTGCCGACGTGGCCTTCGGCGGCCTGCTCGGAGAGCAGGCGCTGCGGCTGGTGGTGATGACCTTCATCCTGCAGCGCTTCCGTACCCAGATGCGCTTCTTCCCGATGCCGCAGCAGGCCCTGGCCATCGGCGGCCTGCTGCTCAACGACCGGGTGATCAGCACCATCCTCCACCTCGCCCTGGGCGAGCCGGTGCTGCCGCTGGCCTACTGGTGGGCGCCGCTGGTCGGCATGCTGCTGTGGGCACCGCTGTTCGTGCTGCTCGACGCGCTGCGCATGGGCCGCGGCGCCCGGCTGTGATGCAGGCCAAGCTCGGTCCGCGGGGCCGGCGGTTGCGCAACGCCGAGGCCGAGGCGCGCCTGTTCCGCGGCCGCGCGCTGCTGGGCTTCGGCGTGGTGCTGATTTCGCTGTGCGGGCTGGCCGGCTGGTACTTCAAGCTGCAGGTGCTCGACCACGACGACTACGCCAAGCGCTCGCAGGCCAACCGCATCAAGCCGCGGCCGGTGGTGCCCGGGCGCGGCCTGATCCTGGACCGCGAGGGCCGGATCCTGGCCGACAACGTGCCCGCCTACCGCCTGGACGTGACCCCGGAGGACGCCGGCGATCCGAAGGCCCTGGTCGAGGCGCTGTCGGAGGTGGTCGAACTCGCGCCCGAGGACATCGAGCGTTTCGAGGCGGCGCGCAGGACCACGCGCGGCTTCCGTGCGATCCCGCTGAAGCTGCGCATCAGCGACGAGGAGGCCGCGCGCTTCGCGGTCGAGCGCTGGCGCTTTCCGGGCGTGGAGCTGGTGCCCTACCTCAACCGCCGCTACCCGTATGCCGACCTGATGGCGCACATCGTCGGCTACGTCGGGCGCACCGACGAGGACGACATCGCCCGCTTCGGCGAAGGCCACGGCGTGTTCACCCACACCGGGCGCACCGGGCTGGAGCGCTACTACGACGAGGCCCTGCGCGGCGTGGTCGGCTACGAGCAGGTGGAGACCAATGTCGAGGGCCGCGCGCTGGGCCGTCTGGGCCTGGTGCCGGCGAGCGCCGGTGCCGACCTCAGGCTGTCGATCGACGTCGAGCTGCAGCAGGCGATGGTCGCGGCCTTCGGCGAGATGCAGGGCTCGGCGGTGGCGGTGGACCCGGCCACCGGCCAGGTGCTGGCCATGGTCAGCCTGCCCAGCTACGACCCCAACCTGTTCGTCAACGGCATCTCCACCACCGACTATCGCGCGCTGATGGACGACCCGGCGCGGCCGCTGTTCAACCGCAACGTGCTCGGCGGCGGACCGCCGGGCTCGATCGTGAAGCCCTTCGTGGCGCTGGCCGGCGTCGACAGCGGGCTGCGCACGCCCGAAAGCCGGGTGTTTTCCACCGGCGAGTTCTTCATCCCGGGGCAGAGCCGCGGCTACCGCGACGCCGGCCGCGGCGCCGGCTGGGTCGACCTGCGCGATTCGATCTCGCGCTCGATCAACTACTACTACTACAAGCTCGCCTACGACATGGGCATCGACCGTCTGGCCGAGTACATGCACCGCTACGGCTTCGGCCAGCCCAGCGGCATCGACCTCACCGGCGAGACCTCGGGCATCGTGCCCTCGCGCGAATGGAAGGCGAAGCAGAGCCGCGAACCCTGGTACCCGGGCGAGACCGTGATCGCCGGCATCGGCCAGGGCTACTGGGTGGCCACGGCGTTGCAGATGGCGCGCGGCACCGCGGCCATCGCCAACGGCGGCACCCTGCATCCGCTGCGCCTGGTGGCGGAGCGGCGCAGCGGCTATGACGCGCCCTGGACCCCGCTGCCCCTGGCGGCGGCGCCGCGCATCACCGACAACCCCGCGCACCTGCGCGCGGTGCAGGAGGGCATGGAGAACACCATCCACGGCCGCGGCACCGCCACCGCCATGGCCCGTGGCGCACCCTACCGCATGGCCGGCAAGACCGGCACCGCGCAGCGCGTCAGCCGCCGCGGCAGCGCGAGCATGGATCCGCGCTCGCTCCCCTACCACCTGCGCCACCAGGCGCTGTTCGCCGGCTATGCGCCCGCGGAGAACCCGACCATCGCCGTGGTGGTGGTGGTCGAGCACGGCGGCTACGGCGGCTCGACCGCGGCGCCGATCGCGCGCCGGATCTTCGACGCCTGGCTGCTGGGCGAGATGCCCGAGGTGCCGGCCGCGGAGGGCGAGGCGGCGCCGGTGGTCGCGCTGTTCGACAACGTGGTCGCGACCGTGGTCGCCGGGCCGGGGATCGAGCCGGCGGGCGAGGCCGCGGTCGCAGCGCCGGACATGCCGGCGACCGGCAGCGGCGACGATGGCGTGCCAGGCGCAGGGGAGGGCCGGCCATGAACGTCATCCTGCGTTTCCTGCTGGACCTGCTGCTGCGCTTCGTGCGCACCCTGGACTGGGTGCTGCTGGGCGCGCTGCTGGCGCTGATGGGCATCGGCCTGGCGGTGCTGCACAGCGCCGGTGGCCAGAATCCGGCGCTGGTGGTGTCGCAGGGCACGCGCTACGTCGTCGGCCTGGGCGTGCTCTGGCTGCTGTCGCGGGTGCCGCTGCTGCGCCTGCGTGACGCGGCGCCGGCCGCCTACCTGCTGTCGCTGCTGCCGCTGGTGGCGGTGCTGTTCGTCGGCACCGGGCGCAGCGGCGCGCACTGGCTCAATCTGGGCGTGTTCTATTTCCAGCCCGCCGAGCTGCTCAAGCTCAGTCTGCCGATGATGGTGGCCTGGTACCTCAATTCGAGGCCGATGCCGCCCTCGTTCCTGACCACCGTGGTCGGCATGCTGCTGGTGGCGATCCCGACCGGGCTGATCCTGCTGCAGCCGGACTTCGGCACCGCGATGCTGGTGGCCAGCAGCGGCGCCTTCGTGCTGTTCCTGGCCGGCATGTCCTGGTGGTGGTTCGTGGCCGCCGCCGCGGGCGCGGCCGCAGTGGCGCCGGTGGCCTGGTTCTGGCTGCTGCGGCCCTACCAGAAGGACCGCATCCTCACCTTCCTCGACCCGGAGTCGGACCCGCTGGGCGCGGGCTGGAACATCATCCAGTCGAAGATCGCGATCGGCTCCGGCGGGCTCGGCGGACAGGGCTGGGGGCAGGGCTCGCAGTCGCACCTGAACTACGTGCCGGAGCACACCACCGACTTCATCTTCGCGGTGCTGTCGGAGGAGTTCGGCTGGTTCGGCGTGGTCATGGTGCTGGCCCTGTACCTGGTGGTGGTGGGGCGCTGCCTGTGGATCGCGGCGGAGTCGCGCGACGGCTTCGGGCGCCTGTTGGCCGGTGGCCTCGGCCTGGCGCTGTTCGTCTATGTGCTGGTCAACGGCGGCATGATCTCGGGCCTGCTGCCGGTGGTGGGCGTGCCGATGCCGCTGCTGAGCTTCGGCGGTACCGCGGCGGTGTCGCTGCTGGCGGGCATGGGCGTGGTGATGGCGGTGCATGCCGGCCGGCCGGTGCGCGGACGCTGAAAGCCGCCGGCCGGCTGCAGCCGGCACGGCGGCGCATGGCCGGGCTCAGCCCGCGGGCGGGGCGGCGGATGCCAGGGTTTCGGGCGTCACCTGGCCCACGACCTCGCCCTGCTCGTCCAGGAAGTCGATCGAGGCCGCGCCGTCTGGCGTGACCTTCAGCTGCATCCGCGGCTTGCCCCCGGCGTCGCTGAGCATCAGGGTCGCGTCGCCGCCGCCGTTGCGGCCGACGAACAGACGGCCCGCGCCATGGTGGTTCTCCGCCCGGCGCGTGGCCATCAGCGCCTTGCGCTCGTCCTCGGGCATCGCCTCGAGCGTGTCCTTCTCCTCGAAGTCGACCGCGATCGATCGCGACGGCCGGTCGGAGACCTGCATGCCGGCCAGGGTGCGCTCGCCGCCCTGGTCCAGGCCCATGATCTGGACGATCTGGTCCTGTTCGTAGCGGTCGAAGGTCAGGCTCCCGCCGGAGCGGATCCGGCCGTCGGCATCCTTGCTGCCGGCGAAGATCAGGCCGCCGACCTCGCTGCCCTCGTCGTTGTAGAACAGCATCCCCGCCTGCGGCCGCGGGTGCTCGTATTCCTTGTCCTTGATGATCGCGCCGGGAAAGCGGGCGGAGCTCGACAGCACGTAGCGCAGGGTGCCGTCGGGTTCGCGCAGGTTGAGCCGCTGTACGTCGATCTCCTCGAAGCTCGCCTTGTTGCCCGAAGTCGCACCAGTCAGCAGCGCGGTGGCCACTGCGACGGTGAGCACGCCGGCATAGAGGGTGAGGAAGCGTTCCGATCGGTTCATGACGGTCCTTCATCTGGCGTTGTGGAAACCGCAGGCTATTCGCGTGAACACGGGCAGGGAGCGTGCACAAGGTCATGCGCCAGTTCATTCTCCGCAGGGCCATCGCCGCGAGGCCCCGTGATACGCTCCCGACGATGTCCAAGCCACTCTTGACCGCCTTCTTCTCCGCCCTGGTGCCGCTCTCGCTGTCCGCCTGTGCGACCCCGGTCGAACCCACGCCGGCTGCGGCGGATGCCGAAGCAGGTTCGCAGCCGGTCGCGGCTCCGGCGTCGTCGCCGGAGGCCTCCGCGCCCACGCTGCTGCCGGCGGTGCCGCAGCCGCCCGAGCGACCGGTGGCGCCGCCATCGGTGACCGATCCCGACATCCCGCGCGAGCAGCGCATCGCCGCCTTCGTCGACTACACCGCCGACACCTATGGCGTCGACCGCGCGCACATCCGCAGCGTGCTCGCCGGCGCCGAGCACCGGCAGTCGATCGTCGACGCGATGTCGCGCCCGGCCGAGGCCGTGCGCCCCTGGCGCGACTACCGCCCGATCTTCATCAACGACGCCCGCATCAGCGGCGGCAAGGCCTTCTACGCCGAGAACCGCGCCGCGCTCGACCGCGTCGCCGCCGAGACCGGCGTGCCGGCCGAGTACATCGTCGCCATCATCGGCGTCGAGACCAGCTACGGGCGCGTGACGGGCAATTACCGCGTGCTCGATGCGCTGTACACCCTGGCCTTCGGCTTCCCCCGGCGCGCGCCGTTCTTCGCCGGCGAGCTGGCGCAGCTGTTCGCGCTGGAGAAGGAGGAGCCGCAGCTCGACCTCGCCGCGCTCAAGGGCAGCTATGCCGGCGCCATGGGCATGGGCCAGTTCATGCCCTCGAGCTACCGCCTGTGGGCGAAGGACGGCGACGGCGACGGCCGCCGCGACCTGCTGACCCACAAGCCCGACGTTTTCGCATCCATTGCCAACTACTTCGTGATCCACGGCTGGGAGCGCGGGGCACCGGTGGTCGCGCGCGCCGACAAGGCCGAAGGCGCGGCGGAATTCGTGCCCAGCGGCGATCCGAAGTCGCTCGAGCCCGACCATCCGCTGCCGCGGCTGGCGGAACTGGGTTTCACCCCGCGGCCCGGCCAGCCGCTGGCCGAAGGCGCCACCGTGATCGCGCTCGATGGCGACGCCGGGCGTGAGTACTGGCTCGGCTACCGCAACTTCTATGTCATCAGCCGCTACAACCGTTCGCCGATGTATTCGCTGGCGGTGCACCAGTTGGCGCAGGCGATCGCGGGGCGCGAGCCGCGATGAGCGTCCGGCGCGCGAAGTCCGCGTGCTGGGCAGTCGCAGCGGTGGTCGTGCTGCTGGCCGGCTGCGCGGGATCGCCAAAGCGCGATGACGCACCCGCCACCGCGACCGGACCGGCCGCCGGCACCGCCCCGCGCGGTGACGGCCCGAAGGTCTCGCCCTATGCGCCGGCGCAGGAGGATCCCTCCACCCGCGGCGACTACGTCGCCGGCGGCCTGTACAAGCCCGGTGTCGCCGACACGACCCCCGACTACATCCCGGACGTGGACGCGATCCCCGAGCCGGAGGTCGTCGACCTGCCGCGGTCGCGCTACGGCAACGGCCCCATCTACACGGTGCTGGGCAAGCGCTACCGCGTGCTCGACGACACCCGCGGCTTCGTCGAGACCGGGACGGCCTCGTACTACGGCCAGAAGTTCCACGGGCGCCGGACCTCCAACCAGGAGGTCTACGACATGTACGCCTTCACCGCGGCGCACAAGTCGTTGCCGCTGCCGAGCTTCGCGCGGGTGACCAACCTCGACACCGGCCAATCGGTGGTGGTGCGCGTCAACGACCGTGGACCTTTCCACGAAGGCCGCGTGGTCGACCTGAGCTACGCCGCGGCGGTGAAGATCGGCGTGCACCCGCGTGGCACCGCGAGGGTCGAGGTGCGTGCGCTCAGCCCGGGCGAGGATGCCCGCCATCGGCCGGCCGACACCCGGACCGCCGCCGCCGTGGACCCGGCCACCGGCCTGCCGCCCGGCGTGCGCGTGGCCACCGGCAAGCCGCAGGCGATGCCGCCGAGCGGAATGGACGGTCTGGTGGCCGGGCTGCCGGCTTCGGGCCAGGCAGTGGCAACCGCGGCGCCCGCGGCAGCACCGGTCGCTGCCGCGGCCATGTCGCAGGCGGTCGCCTTGCGCGCGGATACGCCTCAGGCGGCGCCTGCTTCGACGTCCGCAGCCGGGTCCGCGCCAGCGTCCGGCGCGGCGCCCGCTCCGGCCGGCGCGTCCTCCGGCGACTGGCGCTTCGACATGCACCAGGACGGCCGGGCGATGACCGCCGACGAGTTCGACGCCTGGATGAAGTCCCGCCGCGCGCGCGTGGCCACCGGCCGCGCCGGCACGCCCGATCCGCGCGACCCGGCGCTGGCGGCGGCATCGAACGCCGCGCCGCAGGCCGCCGCCACGGCGCCCATGCCCGCTGCTTCGACCCCGGCTCCGGCTCCGGCCGCGGCGGCACCGGTTGTCGCGGTCGCGGCACCTGCATCGGTACCTGCGCCGACGGCCGGCGGCATCCTGCTGCAGGTCGCCGCCTTCGGTTCGCGCAACAACGCCGAGCGTGCGCTGTCCATGCTGCGCGGCGCCGGCATCGCCGACGCGCGCCTGCAGGGCGGTACTTCGGCGGGCAAGCCGGTCTGGCGCCTGCGCGTGGGTCCGGTGGCCCCGGCCCTGGTCCAGGAACTCAGCGCCCGCGTCGCGGGTCTCGGGTTTGGTGCGCCACATCCCGTGCGCGAGTGAGCCGCACGGTTAAAATGAACGCTTGTCCCCGCCGCCCGCCCGCGGGCGGCCCGAAATTCCCGGAGTCTCCAGCCTGATGAAAGCCCACGCCGTCCGCGTCGCGCTGTTCGCCGCCGTTTCCGTCGCCACGCTCGGCCTCGCCTTTGCCCAGGATCCCGCGCCTGCCACGCCCGCTCCCGCTGCCGCCGGACCAGGCGCGCTGAGCGACGAACTCCCGGTGCCCGACGCGCCTTCGATCACCGGCACCGCCTGGCTGGTCATGGACCACGCCACCGGCCAGGTGCTGGCCGGCGAGAACGTCGACGAGCGCGTCGAGCCCGCCAGCATCACCAAGGTCATGACCAGCTACGTGATCGCCGCCGAGATGGCGGCCGGCAAGATCAGCGCCGACGACGACGTGATGATGACCGTCAACGCCTGGCGCACCGGCGGCGCCGGCACCGACGGCAGCTACAGCGGCTTCGAGGTCAACAAGACCGCAAAGCTGATCGAGATGGAAAAGGGCATGACCGTGCAGTCGGGCAACGACGCCGCGATCGCGCTGGCCGAGCACATCGCCGGCTCCGAGGAGGCCTTCGCCTCGCTCATGAACGCCTACGCCGCGCGCCTGGGCATGAAGGACACCAACTTCCAGAACGCCACCGGTCTGTCGGCGCCCGAGCACTACTCCACCGCCCGCGACCTGGCGAAGCTGGGCAGCGCGATGGCGCGCGACTTCCCCGAGCACTACGCCTACAACGCGATCAAGGAGTACACCGTCGGCCCGATCACCCAGCGCAACCGCAACGTGCTGCTGTGGCGCGACCAGAGCGTGGACGGGATCAAGACCGGCCACCACTCCGGCGCGGGCTACTGCCTGATGGCCTCGGCCAAGCGCGGCGACCAGCGCCTGGTCTCGGTGGTGATGGGCTCGACCAGCGAGGCCCAGCGCGCCACCGACTCCCAGGCGCTGCTCAACTGGGGCTTCCGCTTCTACGAAACCCACCAGCTCTACGCCGCCGAGGAGGTCGTGGCGACGCAGAAGGTGTGGAAGGGCCAGGCCAACGAGATCTCCCTGGGCGTGGCCGAGCCGCTGCTGGTGAGCATGCAGCGCGGCAAATATTCGAAGCTGCAGCCGAGCATGGACGTGCCGCGCACCCTGGTGGCGCCGCTGGAAAAGGGCCAGGCCGTGGGCAAGGTGCGGGTGATGCTCGACGGCAAGCTGGTGGCCGAAGCGCCGCTGGTGGCGCTGGAAGCAGTGCCGGAAGCCGGCTTCTTCAAGCGCCTGTGGCACGAACTCCTGATGTGGTGGCAGTCGCTCTGACCGTCGCCGGGCCGGGCCCGCGGGGAACCCGGCCGGAACGGGCGAGCCTCAGCGGGCGTTCGACACCTGCGTCGAATTGACCCAGCCGCGGTTGCCCACCTCGTCCTCGACTTCCCACATGGTTCCTTCCTTCGTGCCGGTGGGATAGAGCAGCATCCCCGGCTCGAGGTCGCGCACCGCGCCGCCGCTGCCGTCGGGCGACTTCAGCAGCCGGCCGGGCCGGGACAGCGTGACCGCCTGCGCGACGTTCGCCGCGGAGGCGTCGGACGGCAGGCCACCGAGCTGGGCGACGAGGTCGCTGTAGGCCTGGATGTAGGCCTGCGCTACGACCTGGCCGATCTCGGTGTTGGCATAGCCCGAGGCGCCGCCGGCGACCAGGGCGCCACCGAAGCCGCCGCCACCCCCGCGCCAGCCCACGTCGGTCCTGGTGGCATGGCCTTCGGACATCGCCACCTGCTCGGAGGAGCGGGCGTCGGTCACGGTGAGCACCACATCGGCGCTGCTGCGTTTGAGGTTGACGCCACCCACCACGGCCGCGGCGCGACGGTTGCCCAGCAGGCCGCCGACCACGCCGCCGATGTTGGTGCCGCCGGCGTTGCGGTTCTGCGACACCACGTCCGGCACCAGGACGTAGTCGGCGGCGCGGATCTGGCCCTTGCCGATGTTCGAACCACCGCGCAGCTCGCCCGACGAGGCCAGCGCGCGTTCGGCCTGCATCGCCTGCATGCCGGTGCCGCGGTCGACCAGGGTGAAGCAGCGCGAACGGTTGACGTAGACCTTGATCAGGGCCGCGGGCGAGGGCAGGCGCTGGCCGGTCCACCAGTTCTGTCCGGTCGGCTCGATCACGGCGATCGTGCCCAGGTTGCGCGAGCAGACCGGGACATCGGTGGCCTGCTGGGCGGAAGCCGCGGTGGGCGCGGCCAGCAGGCAGGCGGTGAGGGCGGCGGCGAGGGGCTTGCGTGGCATGGCGTGCTCCGTGGATATGGGTCGATTCCACATCGCCAAACGCAGCGCTTGCCCGCCAGCGGCCGCTCGGCCGCCGTCAGACAGCGGTTCCGGGGCCGGGCGCGGGTCGCGGCGTTTCAGCCATGGCATTGGGATCGCGCGCCCGCGGGCCCATAATCGGGACCATGGAGATCAAGTCCGACAATCCTGAACACGGCTTCCAGTTCCCCGGTGACTTCGAGATCACCGCGATGGGGCCGGCGTCTGCCGGGCTCGAGGTCGAGGTGCCCAACCTGCTGCGCGCGGCGGGGCTCACCGTGGTCCACGAGACCCTGACCAGCCGCCCCTCCAGCGGCGGCCGCTTCGTGTCGGTGAAGCTGACCTTCCGCGCCAACTCCCGCGAGGAGTACGAGAGCGCGCACGCCGCGCTGCGCGAGCATCCCGAGGTGAAGTGGACGCTGTAATCGCCCAGGGCGTGCCGCCGCTGCGGGTGCGCGACCTCGGCCGCCAGGCCTACGAGCCCGTGTGGCGCGCCATGCAGGCGTTCACCGATGCCCGCGGCGACGACACCCCGGACGAACTCTGGCTGGTCGAGCACGACCCGGTGTTCACCCTCGGCCAGGCCGGCAAGCCCGAGCACGTGCTGATGCCCGGCGACATCCCGGTGCTGAAGGTCGACCGCGGCGGCCAGGTGACCTACCACGGCCCCGGACAGCTGGTGGCCTATCCGATGCTGGACCTGCGGCGCCTCGGCATCGGCGTGCGCGAGTACGTCTGCCGCATCGAGCAGGCGATCATCGACACCCTGGCCGGCTGGGGCATCCACGCGCAGCGCCGCGAGGGCGCGCCGGGCGTCTACGTCGACAGCGGCGCCAAGATCGCCGCGCTCGGCATCCGCGTGCGCCGCGGCCGCAGCTTCCACGGCCTGGCCTTCAACATCGCCATGGACCTCGAACCCTTCCACCGCATCAACCCTTGCGGCTACGCGGGGCTGGAAGTGACCTCGGTGCTAGAATGCGGCGGTCCCGCCAGCCTCGAAGCCGCCCAGCCCCCCCTGGTCGCGGCACTTGCCGCACAGCTCGGGCTCGCGCCTGTAGAGGCTGCGGAAGAGCAGGAGCTTTTGCCACGGATGAACGCGGATAACGCGGATTTACGCGGATAAAGCGAAAACAGTTGGAAGAGAATCCGCTTTCTGACGCATCTGCCTTGGCTTTTGCTCTATCCGTGTAAATCCGCGTTATCCGCGTTCATCCGTGGCAAAAAAAATGTCCGATATTTCCGCAAATTCCAGATCCATCCCGCTCAACGTGGTCAGCGACGCGGCGCCGTCGCTGGTGCCGGGGGTGAAGCAGGTGGCCGGGGACAAGATCGGGCGGTCGCCGGTGGCGTTCGTGGATGCGCCGGTGCTGCGCAAGCCGTCGTGGATCCGGGTGCGGATACCGTCCAACGGCGCGGTCGCGGCGTTGAAGTCGAAGCTGCGCGAGAACCGCCTGGTCACGGTCTGCGAGGACGCGAGCTGCCCGAACATCCACGAGTGCTTCGGCCACGGCACCGCGACCTTCATGATCCTGGGCGAGGTCTGCACCCGCCGCTGCAGCTTCTGCGACGTCGCCCACGGCCGGCCGAAGCCGCCGGACGCCGACGAGCCGCGTCGTCTGGCGCAGACCGTCGCCGACATGGGCCTGAAGTACGTGGTGGTGACCTCGGTCGACCGCGACGACCTGCGCGACGGCGGCGCCCAGCACTTCGTCGACTGCATCACCGCCATCCGCGAGGCCACGCCGGGGACCAAGGTCGAGATCCTGACCCCGGACTTCCGCGGCAAGGGCCGCATGGACCGCGCGCTGGAGATCCTGGCCGCCAACCCGCCGGACGTCTTCAACCACAACGTCGAAACCGTCCCGGACCTGTATCGCAACGTGCGCCCGGGCGCCGACTACCAGTGGTCGCTGACCCTGCTCCAGCGCTTCAAGGCCCAGCATCCCGAGGTCGCCACCAAGTCCGGGATCATGCTTGGTCTCGGCGAGACGCAGGAACAGGTCGAGGCCACCCTGCGCGACCTGCGCGCGCACGACGTCGACATGGTCACCATCGGCCAGTACCTGCAGCCCAGCGCCCACCACCACCCGGTGCTGCGCTACTGGACCCCGGAGGAGTTCAAGCACTTCGAGGACTACGGCATGGCGCTGGGCTTCACCCACGTCGCCTCCGGGCCGCTGGTGCGTTCGTCCTACCACGCCGACCGCCAGGCCGCGGGCGCTGGCGTCGCCGCCTGAACCCTGTGCCGCGCCGCTTGGCGAATTGTTCACACCCTGTCCCGTGGCCACGGTTAGAGTGGTTCCGGGCGCCATGACGCGACTTCCAGCACTGTCCGGCCCGCTTCCGGGCCGGCACGGTGCAGGCTGACGCCACGCCCCCACCGTGAGCACCGAGTACACCGCATGAAAGCACGCCAGGTCCTGTCCGTTTCCGCCGTCGCCCTTGCGCTGGCCATGCCGCTGGCGCTGATGGCGCGCGCGGATGGCGACGCGGTCCCGGCCGCACCGACCACCGACCACGCGACGACCTCCAAGCTGGTCTACGGCCTGCTGTCCGACAGCCGCTACGCGTACCGCCCGCGCGGGCTCGATGCCGGCCTGTCGCAGGAGATCTTCCGCCGCTACCTCGAAGCGCTCGACGGCAACAAGCTGTTCTTCGACGCCGCCGACATCGCCCGCTTCAAGCCCTACGAGTCCCGGATGGGCGATGCCGTGCGCCAGGGCGACCCGATGCCGGCGATGGAGATGTACGCGCTCTACAAGCAGCGCGTGGACGAGCGCGTGGCCCACGCCCGCGGCCTGCTCAAGCAGGACATCTTCGACTTCGAGGGCGACGAGCGCTGGTACTACGACCGCGAGGACGCGGACTGGGCGGCCGACAGCGCCGAGCTCGACGAGCTGTGGAAGAAGTCGGTGCGCAACGACTGGCTGCGCCTGAAGCTCGCCGGCAAGGCGCCCGACGAGATCCGCAAGACCCTGGACAAGCGCTACGCCAACATCGCCACCAGCGCCTCGCAGCTGACCAATGAGGACGCGTTCCAGACCTTCCTCAACGCCTACACGGCGTCGATCGACCCGCATACCGACTACTTCAACCCGCGCACCGCCGGCCTGTTCAACCAGAGCATGTCGCTGTCGCTGGAAGGCATCGGCGCGCAGCTGCAGAAGCAGGACGACGTGGTGGTGATCCGCGAACTGATCGCGGGCGGCCCGGCGGCGACCAGCAACAGGTTCACTCCGGGCGACCGCATTGTCGGCGTCGGCCAGGGCACCAGCGGCCCGATGGAGGACGTGATCGGCTGGCGCATCGACGACGTGGTCGACAAGATCAAGGGCAAGGCCGGCAGCCAGGTGCGGCTGGACGTGGTGCCGGTGGACGCGCTGCTCGACAGCGAGCCGGTGCGCATCACCCTCACCCGCGCCAAGGTGCGGCTGGAGGAGCAGGCCGCCAAGTCCAAGGTGATCCAGATCCCGGCCGACGCCGCCGGCGATGCCAAGCGCATCGGTGTGATCGAGCTGCCGGCGTTCTACCAGGACTTCGAGGGCCGCCGCAGCCGCAACGGCGACTATGCCTCGGCCACGCGCGACGTGGCCCGGATCCTGGGCGAGTTCAAGGGCCAGGGCGTGGACGGCATCGTGCTCGACCTGCGCAACAACGGCGGCGGTTCACTCAACGAGGCGGTGGAGCTTACCGGTCTCTTCATCGACACCGGCCCGGTGGTGCAGGTGCGCGAGTCCGGCGGCCGCGTGAACGTGGAGTCCGACCGCAAGGCCGGCGTGTCCTGGGAGGGCCCGCTGGCGGTGCTGGTCAACCGCGCCTCGGCCTCGGCGTCGGAAATCGTCGCCGGCGCCATCCAGGACTACGGCCGCGGCCTGGTGATCGGCGAGACCACCTTCGGCAAGGGCACGGTGCAGAACCTGTTCGACCTCGACCGCTGGCCGGCCAACGAGGGCACGCGCCATGGCCAGGTCAAGATGACCATCGCCCAGTTCTTCCTGCCCGGCGGCAGCAGCACCCAGAACAAGGGCGTGGTGCCGGACATCCGCTTCCCGGCCACGGTCAACGGCAGCGAGTTCGGCGAGAGCACCTACGACAACGCGCTGCCCTGGACCCGCATCTCGGCGGTGCCGCACACCCGCTACGGCAACTTCGCGCCGCTGCTGCCGCGGCTCGAGGAGCGGCACGCCGCGCGCGTGGCCGACGACCTCGAGTTCACGTGGTGGAAGGACGACGTGGCCGAGTTCCGCGCCGAGGCCGAGAAGGAGTACATCTCGCTCAACGAGGCCGAGCGCCGCGCCGAACGCGACCGCCAGGCGGAGAAGCGCAAGACGCGCCAGGAAGAGCGCAAGCGCCTGGGCCTGGACCTCGACCCGCTGGCCGAGCTGGCCGACGACGACGGCCTGACCGCCAACGAGCGCGACATCGCCGCGGACACCGCGCGCGAGCAGGCCGCGGAGAAGCGCCCGGATCCGCTGCTGCGCGAGTCGGCCGCGATCCTCGCCGACGCGGTCCGCCTGCTCGACGGCGACCGCCAGCTGTCGGCCTCGGTGCTGCCGGAGTCGACGGGTCCCGGGCGCTGGGCACGCTGAGTACGCTGGAGTGACCGCGGTCGCGCCGATCGCGCGGCTGGCGGGCCACAGTGATCCGCGCATGGGCCGGTGCGCGGCGTAGAATCGACGGCCTGGCGACGCGCCTTTCCGGCGCGTCGCCGCGTTTCCCGCCTTCCTCTTTCCGCCCGGACGCCAGCATGGGTGCCGCTTCGCCGTCCCTTCCCGCCCGCACGCCGCCTGGTGCGATGGCGATCGCCCTCGCCCTGGGCGCGGTCTATGTCGTCTGGGGATCGACCTACCTCGGCATCCGCTTCGCGCTGGAGGGCGGCTGGCCGCCGCTGCTGATGGCGGGCGTGCGCTTCCTGGCCGCCGGCGGGCTGCTTTACGCGGTGCTGCGCTTGCGCGGCATGCCCGCTCCGACGCGCGCGCAGTGGCGCGACCTCTGGATCATGGGCCTGCTGCTGCTTGGGCTGGGCAACGGCATGGTCTGCATCGCCCAGCAGACGGTGTCGTCGGGGCTGGCGGCGGTGGCGGTGGCCTCGTGCCCGCTGTGGATCGGGCTGTTCGCGGCGCTGCGCGGGGAGCGGCCTTCGCGGCTGGAAACCGTGGGGCTGGCGATCGGCTTCGCCGGCGTGGCCTGGCTCAATGCCGGCAGCTCGCTGACCGCTTCGCCGGTGGGGCTGGTCGCGCTGCTGGTGGCACCGCTGGCCTGGGCCTTCGGTTCGGTGTGGAGCCGCGGCCGCGCGCTGCCGTCGCCGTTCATGGCCGCCGCCGCGCAGATGCTGTGCGGTGGCGTGCTGCTGGTGCTGGCCGGCCTGCTGACGGGCGAGCGCTTCGAGGGAATGCCGACGCCACGCGGCTGGCTGGCGGTGTCCTATCTCGCGGTGTTCGGTTCGATCGTGGCGTTCTCGGCCTACGCCTGGCTGCTGCAGAACGTGCGCGCCAGCCTGCTCGGCAGCTATGCCTACGTGAATCCGGTGATCGCGGTGCTGCTGGGTACGCTGCTGGCCGGGGAGCGCTTCAACGCCCACGACCTGGGGGCGATGTCGGTGATCCTGGCCGGCGTGGTCGCGATCACCGTGGCGACCGCGCGTCGGCGCCGACGCGCGGCGGTGCAGCCGGCGCCGTCGACCGTCGCCGAGCCGATCGCCGCGGCGACCTGTGACGCACCGGCCAGCGTGGCCGCCGAAGGGGAGGCGCGACGATGAGCATGGACGCACGCGTCCGCGGCCTGTGGATGGCTGTCGGTGCCTTCGTGCTCTGGGGCCTGATGCCGCTGTACTGGCACCTGCTCAAGCACGTGCCCTCGCTGCAGGTGGTGCTGCACCGCGCGCTGTGGTCGGCGCTGCTGGTGGCCGCCTTCCTTACGCTCACCCGTGGCCGCGGCTGGCTCGGCGCGGTGTTCTCGCAGCCGCGGCTGGCCGGGATGCTGCTGGCGTCGGGGCTTCTGATCGGCTTCAACTGGAGCCTGTACGTCTGGGCGGTCAACGCCGGCCACGTGGTCGAAACCAGCCTCGGCTACTTCATCAATCCGCTGCTGAACGTGGTGATCGGCGTGGTGTTCCTGCGCGAGCGGCTGCTGCCGGCGCAGTGGGTGGCGGTGGCGCTGGCGGCCTGCGGCGTGCTCTGGCTGACCGTCAACTACGGCAGCTTCCCGTGGATCGCGCTGGCGCTGGCCACTTCGTTCGCGTTCTACGGCCTGATCCGGCGCCAGGCGCAGGTGGACGCCGTGGCGGGCCTGGGCGTGGAGAACCTCTACCTGCTGGTGCCGGCGTCGGCGCTGCTGGCCTGGCTGGAGCTGGGCGGCCACGGCGGGTTCACCGAGGCGCGCTGGGGCTGGGGCAGCAACCTGCTGCTGGTGCTGGGCGGCGCGCTCACCGCGCTGCCGCTGATCGGCTTCGCCTACGCCGTGCGCCAGGTGTCGCTGACCACGGTCGGCCTCCTGCAGTACCTGGCGCCGACCCTGCAGCTGCTCTGCGGCGTGCTGGTGTTCGGCGAGGCCTTCGGCCGCGATCGTGCGATCGGTTTCGCGGTGATCTGGCTGGGGCTGGCGGTGTTCGCCGCCGACGGCTTCATCCGTTCGCGGCGGCGGGTCGTGGCCCAGCAGGCCTGAGCCGCCGCCGCGAACGTGGCTCAGGCCGCGCGCAGGGCGTCGGTGACCGGCATGGTCGCCGCGCGCAGGGCCGGGAACAGGCCGCCGACGAAGCCGATCGCCAGCGCCCACTTCAGGCCCTCCCAGAGCAGCCCGGGCGAGACCTTGAACTCGAAGCTGAGCTGGGCGACGCCGCCGGCGAGCGTGGAGGCGGTGTAGCCGTTGAACACCAGCCAGGCCAGCAGGCCGCCGAGCGCGCCGCCGAGTGCGGCGAGCAGCATGGTCTCCAGCATCACCGCCACCACCACCGGCATGCCGCGGAAGCCGATCGCGCGCAGGGTCGCGATCTCCCGCGCGCGCGAGGCGACGCTGGCGAACATGGTGTTGAGCGCGCCGAACACCGCGCCGATGGCCATGATCGAGCCGACCACGATGCCGATGATCCGCAGCACCTTGGACAGGCCCTCGGACTGCCCCTGGAAATAGGCCAGCGTGGTCTGCGCTTCGACCTGCAGGCGCGGATCGGCGTCGAGGGTGGCCTTGAAGGCGTTGAAGGCCGAGGCGTCGGCCAGCCGCGCGAACACCGAGGCGCGGCTCGAGCCGCGGCGATAGCTGGTGGCGACCACTTCGGCGTCGGACCAGATCTCCGACTCCATCGAATCGCCGGACTCGAACACGCCGACCACCGTCCAGGGCTGGTTGCCCAGGCGCAGCTCCGTGCCCGGCTCCAGGCCCGTGAACTGCCTGCGCGCGCCCTTGCCGACCACCAGTTCGCGCTTGCCCGGTTCGAAGCGCCGGCCTTCGACGAGGCGCACGTTGGGGCGCACCGCCCAGGCCATGTCGCCGACGCCGCGCAGCTGCACGCTGCCGTCCTCGTCGGCGCCGCCGCCGCGGATCGGCAGGTTGGCCGCGACCACCAGCTCCGGCGAGGCCAGCGGCCGGCCGTCGGCGTCGCGCGCGATCTCGGGCGCGCGTTCGATGGCGGTGATGGACTCGCGCGACAGCACCGACATCAGCTCGGCCGAGGAGCCGCCGCGCAGCACGATCGCGGTCTGTTCGTCGCCGCTGCTGCTGACCGTGTGCCGGTAGCCCTCGGCCATGGCCAGCAGGGCCACCAGCACGCCGACCACGCCGGCGATGCCGACGATCACCACCGACGAGGCACCCAGGCGCTGCGCCAGCGTGCTGACGCCGATGCCGGTCACCGAGGCCGCCTGGCGGCCGCTGCGGGTGGACAGCATCCACAGCGCGAAGGCCACGGCCACGCCGAGCAGGGCCGGCCAGGGCAGGGCGATCCAGGCCGCCAGGAACACCGCCAGCAGCAGCACCAGGCCGGCGCCGCGCAGGAACGATTTGAACTTTTTCATGGCATGCGCTCCTTCAGCGGCCCGCGAGGGCGTCGACGATGTTCAGGCGCATGGCGCGGATCGCCGGCAGCGCGCCCACCAGCAGGCCGATGCCCAGCATCAGCGCCAGTCCCAGCATCCAGCTCTGCAGGCCCACCGGCGGCAGGCTGATCATGCCGCCGCTGCCGGCCGAGGCCGCCGGCCCGATCACCGCGGCCAGGCCCAGGCCGAGCACGCCGCCGATCACCACCATCAGCATCGATTCCGCCAGCACCATGCCCAGCACGCTGGTGCTGGAGAAGCCGATCGTCTTCAGCACCGCCAGCTCCGAGGTGCGCTCGCGCACCGCCTGCGCCATGGTGTTGCCGGTGAGCAGCAGCAGGGTGAAGAACACCGCGCCCATGATCGAGCCCACGATCAGGCCGATGTCGGCCATCTGCTTGAGCTGCGAGGCCATCGCCGCCTGCTCGCTCATGCTCTTGGTCTCGTGCGGCGAGTTGGCCGACAGCGCGTCGATCGCCTTGGCCGCGGCGTCGCTGCGGCGCACGTCGGAGACGCGGCTGATGTACCAGCCCACGTCGCCGTCGATGTAGGGCGAGGACTCGGCGAAGTAGTCGTAATGCATCAGGATCAGCGCCTCGGTGAAGCCGGCGCTCTTCTTGTCCTTCGCGCGCAGCACGCCGACGATGTCGAACTCCCAGTTCAGGCTGCCGTCGCTGTTGGGGTAGATGGTCGACTGCAGCGGGATGCGCTGGCCGACCTCCCAGTTGAAGCGCTTCATCATCGTGTCGCCGACGAGGATGCCGGTGCGGCTGCGCTTCCAGGCCTCGACCTGGGCCGGATCGACGTCCATCTCGGGATACAGGTCGAGGTAGTTCGGTGCCACCGCGAAGGTGAACAGCTGGTTCTTCGGATCCTGGTAGGCGCCGCCGAACCAGTTGGCGTGGGTCACCGCCTCGATGTTGTCGATGGCGGCGATCCGCGCCTGCAGCGACAGCGGCAGGGTCTCGATGAAGGACAGCTTCGACGCGGTCTGCAGGCGCTGGGCGCCGTCGGCGTTCTGGCCGAGCTGGGCGAAGCTGGTGCGGATGCCGTCGAGCAGGCCGAACAGCAGGAACGCGGCCATGATCGAGGCCAGGGTCAGGAAGGTGCGGGTCTTGCGCCGGAACAGCGCCGCCCAGACCAGGTGGAAGTACTTCATGTCGACCTCCTCCGGTTGCCGGTGTGGCTCAAGCCGCGTGTGCCTGCTGTTCGACCAGGGTGCCCTTGTCGAGGTGCAGGGTGTGGCTGGCGTACTCGGCCGCCTTCGGGTCATGGGTGACCATCACGATCGTCTTGCCGTGCTCGCGGTTGAGCTCCTGCAGCAGGCCCAGGATCTCCTCGGCCGACTGGCGGTCGAGGTCGCCGGTGGGCTCGTCGCAGATCAGCAAGGTCGGATCGGAGACGATCGCGCGCGCGATGGCCACGCGCTGCTGCTGGCCGCCGGAGAGTTCGGTCGGCTTGTGCGAGGTGCGGTCGGACAGGCCGACGAGTTCGAGCGCGATCTGCGCATTGCGCTTGCGCTGCGCCGCACCGAGCTTCGTCAGCAGCAGCGGCAGCTCCACGTTCTTCTGCGCGCTGAGCGCCGGCATCAGGTTGTAGAACTGGAACACGTAGCCGACGTTCTGGCTGCGCCAGGTCGCCAGCTGCCCGGCGCCCATGCGGTCGATGCGCTGGCCGGCGATGTCGATCTCGCCGCCGGTGGGCGCGTCCAGGCCGCCGATCAGGTTGAGCAGCGTGGTCTTGCCCGAGCCCGAGGGCCCCATCAGCGCCACGAAGTCGCCGCTGGCGATGTCGAGGTCGATGCCGTGCAGCACCTCGACCTTCTCGGGGCCGCGCTGGTAGGTCTTGGTGAGGTTGCGGATCGATACCAGGGTGGTCATCGCCATGCTCCGGTGGATGGGTTGGATGGGGAACTGCTAGGGACTGGCCACGGCGACCTTGTCGCCGTCGGCCAGGCTGGCCGGCGGGTCGAGGACGACGGTTTCGCCGGGTGCGACCCCGGACAGCACGCTGCGCTGCGCGCCCGCGCCGCCGCCGGTGGTGACGGTGCGGCGCTCGACGCGGTCTTCGCCGGTGACGACGAAGGCCACTTCGGCACCGTCGCGCGAAGCGATGGCCGCGGCCGGCACGCGCACGCCGCGCGGCTCGTCGCCTTCGGCCTGCTCCGGCGCGCGCTCGAGGAAGCTCACGGTCACGCCCATGTCCGGCACGATCCGCGGATCCTTCTCCTTCAGCGCCACGCGCACCTTGACCGTGGCCTTGCCGCGGTCGGCGGTGGGAATGATGGCGATCACCTCTGCCGGGATCTTCCAGTCCTGGTAGGCGTTGAGCGTGGCTTCGACCGGCATCCTCGGCTGCACGCGGCCGATGTAGGCCTCGCCGACATCGACCTCCACTTCCAGCGAATCCATGTCGACGATGGTGCCGATGCCGGTGCGGGTGAAGCCGCCGCCGGCCGACAGCGGCGAGACGATTTCGCCCGGCTGCGCCGCCTTGGCGATCACCACGCCGGCGAAGGGCGCGCGCACGATGGTGTTGTCGACGCCGAGGTCGGCGATGTGCAGCTGGTCGCCGGCCACGTCCACCTGGCGCTGCGCCGAGGCCAGCTGCGCGCGCAGCGAGTCGCGGGTGGCGATGGCCTGCTCGTACTGCGCCCGCGAGACCAGCTGCTGGCCGACCAGGCCCTCCAGCCTGCGCGCATTGGCCTCGGCCTCCTTCAGCTGGGCCTGCACGTTGCCGACCTGGGTGCGCGCCGCGGCGAGCTGCGCGGCCGAGAGATTGCGTTGGGCGTCGGCGTCGATGGGGTCGAGGGTGGCCATGACCTGGCCTTCCTTCACCGCCATGCCTTCCTCGATCAACACCTCGCGCACGCGCCCGGTGATCTTGGCCGAGACCGTGGCCATCCGCCGCGCGACCACGTAGCCGCTGGCGTCGAGCACCGAGGCCGAGGCCGCGCCGCCGCCGGTGGCGACCGCAGTTGCCGTGCGCACCTCGACCGCGCGTTCGCCGCCCAGCAGCGCCCAGGCGAGGCCGGCGAGCAGCAGCACGGCGACGGCGACCGCGAGTCCGATCCACAGTCCGCGGCGCGAGGGCGGAGGCGTGGGCTGGCGGTCGATGCGGAGCTCCCGCAGCAGGTCTGCTTTCGTGTTCATGCGATCCCCGACGGTGGCAGGGGGCCGAGTGTGACGGCATCGGGCGCGCGCCGTCACCTGACGCCTGTCATGTGCGATGGGTGATCGCCTGGACTGCCGCGGGCGGGCGGGGCTGCCTAGCCTGTGTCCACACCGGAGGAGGACGGACCATGGACCACCGCTTCGACATGCCGCTGGCCAGCTTGCAGGATGCCCGCAAGCGCTATGGCGCGATCGCCGCCCTGGACGGGGTCGACCTCGAACTGCGTGGCGGCCAGGTGCTGGCCTTGCTCGGCGCCAACGGTGCCGGCAAGACCACCGCGATCTCGCTGCTGCTGGGCCTGGTCGAGCCCGATGCCGGCCAGGTGCGGCTGTTCGGCCGCGATCCGCGCGAGCTGGCCGCGCGCCAGGGCGTGGGCGTGATGCTGCAGTCCGGCGCGATCGTCGAGACGCTGACCGTGGCCGAGCTGCTCGACCTGACCCGCAGCTACTACCCGGATCCGCGCAGCGTCGAGGACTGCGCCGCCATCGCCGGCCTCGATGGCCTGCTGAAGCGCCGCTACGGCGCGCTCTCCGGCGGCCAGCAGCGGCGCGTGCAGTTCGCGCTCGCGATCTGTGGGCGGCCGCGGCTGCTGTTCCTCGACGAACCCACCACCGGCCTCGACATCGAAGCGCGGCAGGGCCTGTGGCGCGGCCTGCGCGAGCTGGTGGCCGCGGGCACGTCGGTGCTGCTGACCACGCACTACCTGGAAGAGGCCGAAGCCCTGGCCGACCGCGTGGTGGTGCTGGCCGGCGGCCGCGTGGTGGCCGACGGCAGCCTTGACGAAGTGCGTGCGCGCGTCGACCAGCGCCGCATCCGCTGCCGGACCACGCTAGACGCCGCCGAGGTGGCGCGTTGGCCGCAGGTGCGCGCCGCGAACCGCGACGGCGGGCGGCTGGAGGTCGTTGCCGATGCCGCCGAGGACGTGGTGCGTCGCCTGCTGGCCGCCGATCCGGCGCTGTCGGGGCTGGATGTCAGCCGCGCCGGCCTCGCCGAGGCTTTCCTCGAAATCACCCGTGATGCGCCCCTGAAGGAGGCCGCGTGATGAACACCATCGCCCATGCACCCGTGGCCGCGCGCCCCCACCCGCTGCTGCGCAGCTACGTCCTGGAAGCGAAGTACGAGTTCCTGCGCCTGCTGCGCACGCCGATCTTCGCGCTGCCGACCCTGCTGTTCCCGGTGATGTTCTACCTGCTGTTCGGCGTAGCCATGAACCGCGGCGGTGGTGGCGCCGCGCAGTACCTGCTGGCCACCTACGGCGTGTTCGGCGTGATGGGTGCGGCGCTGTTCGGCTTCGGCGTCACCGTGGCCATGGACCGTGAACAGGGCCTGCTCGCGCTCAAGCGCGCGCTGCCGATGCCGCCCGGCGCCTGGCTGCTGGCGAAGATGGCGATGGCCCTGCTGTTCTCGGCCATCGTCTCGCTGCTGCTGGCGGTGATCGCGGGCGTGCTGGCGGGCGTGTCGCTGGCCCCGGGGCAGTGGATCCTGCTGTGGCTGGTGCACGTGGCTGGCGCGCTGCCGTTCTGCGCCATCGGCCTGTACATCGGCGTGCTGGTGAAGGGTTCGGCGGCGCCGGTGGTGGTCAACCTGCTGTACCTGCCGATGTCGTTCCTGTCCGGCCTGTGGCTGCCGGTGTCGATGCTGCCCGGCGTGCTCGCGCGGATGGCACCGGTGTGGCCCTCGTACCACCAGGGCCAGCTCGCGCTGAAGGTGGTCGGCATGGATGCGGGCCAGCCGCTGGCGCTGCACCTGGGCGTGCTCGCGGTGGTGAGCGTGGGCTTCTTCGTGCTGGCCCGCGCGCGCCTGGCGCGGCGCGGCTGAAGGCCGCCGCGCCCTGCCACGGCGCAGGCGTCGACCCCGGTCCAACTTCCAACTACGGTCGCGATCTCGCTTCCGTCCCTGACAACGCTTTGAGAAGGATTCATTCCATGAGTCGCTGGCCGGAAATCCTCGCCGCAAGCGCCATTGCCCTCGCCATCGCCGGTGCCGTGGTCGCCCAGGGGCCGCCGCAGGCGTCGCCAGCCGCGGCGCCTGCTGCCGCCACGCTGCCGTCAGGAGGCGCGGGCGAAGCCTTCGCCATCTCCGGCGTCCGCGTGTTCGACGGCGAGCGCATGCTGCCCGCCGCCAACGTCGTCGTCCGCGACGGCCGCATCGAGGCCGTGGGTGCCGACGTCGCCATCCCCGCCGGCATCGAGGTGGTCGATGGCGCCGGCCGGACCCTGCTGCCCGGTTTCATCGATGCCCACACCCACAGCTGGGGCGATGCGCAGCGCGACGCCCTGCGCTTCGGCGTCACCACCGAGCTGGACATGTTCGGCGACTGGAACCGCATCCCGCAGCTGCGCGCGCAGCGCGAGTCCTTCGATGCCACCGACCAGGCCGACCTGTGGACCGCCGGCGCCACCGTCACCACCGAGGGCGGCCACGGCACCCAGTTCGGCTTCCCCGTGCCCACGCTCGCCGCCGACGGCGATGCCGCGGCCTTCGTCGCTGCGCGCGTGGCCGAGCGCTCGGACTACATCAAGCTGATCGTGGAGGACTTCAGCGGCCACTCGGACACGCGCCGACTGCCGACGATCACGCCGCCGCAGGTCGCCGCCGCGATCACCGCGGCGCACGCGCAGGAGCGCCGCGCTGTCGTCCACGCCTCGCTACAGGCCGATGCGCTGCACGCGGTCGCGTCCGGTGCGGACGGCCTCGTGCACATCTTCCACGACGAAGTGGCCACGCCCGCCTTTGCCGCGGCGGCCCGTGAAGGCGACGCCTTCGTGGTGCCGACGCTGTCGGTGATCGCCGGCTTCGCCCAGGCGGGCGACGGTGCCGCGCTGGCCTCAGACGCACGGCTGGCCCCCTGGCTGACCGCAGGCCAGCGCGGTGCGCTCGAAGCGGCCTTCCCCGGGCCGCCGCGCGCCGCGCCGCTCGACAACGCGCTGGCGAGCGTCGCCGCCCTGCATGCCGCCGGCGTCGACATCCTCGCCGGCACCGACGCCGGCAATCCCGGCACCGCGCACGGTGCCAGCATGCATGGCGAACTCGCGCTGCTGGTGCGCGCCGGGCTGTCGCCGACCGCGGCGCTGGCGGCCGCGACTTCGCTGCCCGCGCGCCGCTTCGGTCTCGACGACCGCGGCCGCATCGCACCGGGCCTGCGCGCCGACCTGCTGCTGGTCGAGGGCGATCCGGGCAGCGACATCGAAGCCACGCGCAGCATCGTCGGCATCTGGAAGAACGGCCACGCCGTCGCCCGCCCGCGCATGGATCAGGCCGCGGCGTCCCCCGTGATCGCCGAAGGCGCGCTGGTCGCCGATTTCGCCGAAGGCACCGGCGTGCGCTACGGCCACGGCTGGCAGATCACCACCGATGCCATGGCCGGCGGGAGCTCGGTGGCCGGGCAGGCCTGGGCCGAGCGCGGCGCGCAGGGTTCGCGCGGCGCGCTGCGGGTCAGCGGCGAGATCCGTCCGGGCTTCGCCTTCCCCTGGGCCGGCACCATGTTCCACCCCGGCGCGCAGCCGATGCAGCCGGTCGACGCCTCGGCGCGCAGCGAGCTGGTGTTCCAGGCCCGCGGCGACGGCCGAAGCTACCAGGTGATGCTGTTCTCCGGCTCGTCGATGCAGGCGATGCCGAGCATGCAGTCCTTCACCGCCGGCCCGGAATGGGAGGAGGTGCGGATGCCGCTGTCGGCCTTCGCCGGCGCCGACCCGGCCACGCTGCGCGCGGTCGCGATCACCGCGGGCCTGCCCGAAGGCGCGTTCGAACTGTTCATCGACCAGGTCGAACTGCGCTGACATGCGGCATCATCGGCACATGGAACAGTCCGACGCGCCACGCGACACGTCCACCGGCTGGCGCGCGTGGCGGGTGCCGGCACCCGACTCGGTGATGGCGACGAGCCTGCGCCTGGGCCGCCCGCAGTGGACGGAGTGGATGCACCTGATGTGGACGGTGTGGGTGTTCATCACCCCGCTGTTCGCGCCCGGTGGCTACAGCCTGCGCTGGGCGCTGCTGACCCTGCTGTCCTACCCGCTGTTCGTGCTGCTGTACGCGGTGTCGCTGCTGCGCCCGCCGAAGCAGGCCGGACGCGCCGCGCTGGCGATGGTCGCGCTCAGCTTCGTCCTGCTGCCCTGGTATCCCTCGGGCATGAGCTACTTCGTGTTCGGCTGCGTGATGCTGCGCTGCGGGCAGTTCGGCTCGCTGCGCCGCTACGCGCTGCTGCTGGCCGCGCTCAACATCGTGTTCATCGGGCTGGCGCTGGCGGTGGGTTACCCGTGGCAGGCGCTGGTGTGGCTGCCGCTGGTGACGGTGATCGTCGCGCTGCTGATCCATGTCGACAACGCCAACCAGCGCCGGGACGCCGCGCTGCGGCTGTCGCACGACGAGGTCCGGCGCCTGGCCGCGGTTGCCGAGCGCGAGCGCATCGGTCGCGACCTGCACGACCTGCTGGGGCACACGCTGTCGCTGGTGGCGCTGAAGTCCGACCTCGCCGCGCGCCTGGTCGAGCGCGATCCGGTGGCGGCGCGCGGCGAGATCGACGCGGTCAGCCGGGTGGCGCGTGAGGCGCTGGCGCAGGTGCGCTCGGCGGTCAGCGGCATCCGCGCCGCGGGCATCGCCGCCGAGCTGGCCTCGGCGAAGCTGCTGCTGGAGTGCGACGGCGTGGCCTTGCGCCACGACTGGGACGAAAGCGGCCTGGCCGGCGGCGCGCTGCCGCCGCGGATGGAAACCGCACTGGCACTGGTGGTGCGCGAGGCGGTGACCAACATCCAGCGCCACGCCGGCGCGCGCAGCGCGGAAGTCGCGCTGCGTACCAGAGATGACGGCGTGGTGCTGCGGGTCAGCGACGACGGCCGCGGCGGCGCGATCGCGCCGGGCAACGGCCTGGGCGGCATGCGCGAGCGCGTCGAGGCGCTGGGCGGTCGGTTGAGCGTCGATTCGGTGCGCGGTCGCGGCACCGTGGTCGAAGCCTGGCTGCCGCTGGTGGAAGACGACGATGGCGACGCGCCCGAAGCCGGACCGCAGGCCATGGGTGACGCGGCATGATCCGCATCGTGCTCGCCGAGGACCAGGCCATGCTGCGCGGCGCGCTGTCGGCGTTGCTGGCGATGGAGGACGACATCGAGGTCGTCGGCGCCGCCGGTGACGGCGAAGCCGCCTGGCGCGAACTGCAGCGCACCGCGCCCGACCTGCTGGTCACCGACATCGAGATGCCGGGGCTGACCGGCCTGGAGCTGGCCCAGCGCATCCAGCGCCAGGGGCTGGCGACGAAGGTCGTCATCGTCACCACCTTCGCGCGCGCCGGCTACCTGCGCCGCGCGCTGGATGCCGGCGTGCAGGGCTATCTGCTCAAGGACGCCCCGGCGGAGGAGCTGGCCGCGGCGCTGCGCCGCGTGCACGCGGGCGGCCGCGCGATCGATCCGCAGCTGGCGCTGGAGGCCTGGTCGGACGCCGATCCGCTCAACGAGCGCGAGCGCCAGGTGCTGCGCCTGGCGGGCGAAGGCCGCAGCGCCGGCGAGATCGCCGCTGCGCTGAATCTCTCGCAGGGCACGGTGCGCAACTACCTGTCCGAGGCCATCGGCAAGCTCGGCGTCGGCAACCGCATCGAGGCCGCGCGGCTGGCGCGGCAGAAGGGCTGGCTCTAGCGGCAGTGCCGGCATGGCGGCTGGCGCTTCTTCCAGGGAGCGGGCACTACCCACAGGATCGCCCGCGGGCGTAGGCTGCCTCTTCCACAGTCCGGGAGTCGACGCATGGCCACTGCTACGCCAGCTTCGTTTCGCGCCGTGTCGGTTCTCGCCCTGGCGTGGAACCTGATCGGCGTGACGATGTTCTTCCTGCAGACCGGCCTCACGCCCGAGCAGATCGCCGCGATGCCTGACGAACAGCGCGTGGTCTACGAGGCGATGCCCGCGTGGCTGGCGGTCTTCTACGGCCTGTCGGTGTTCGCCGGCGCGCTGGGTTCGCTGGGCCTGCTGCTGCGCAGGCGCTGGGCGATGCCGCTGTTCGCGCTGTCGCTGGCCTCGGTGCTGGTGCAGATGGTCGCGGTCTACGCGCTGACGCCGGCGTGGCAGGCCTCGGGCGCATCAGGGCTGCCGATGACGCTTGTGATCATCGGCATCGCCGTCTTCCTGTTCTGGTACGCGCGCCGCGCCGTCACGCGCGGCTGGCTGCGCTGAGGGCACCGCTGCGGCTGCCCAGCGGTACCGGCAGGGGGGCCTGCGTTTCCGCGCCGACCGGACATCCGCTCCAGCCGCGCGGACGCCCCATCAGCCGCCCGACTTCGCCTTGAGCATGCCGTAGGCCGCGCGCAGCCCCAGCGCCTCGCCGCCGGCCGGGCGACCCGGGCGATCGCCGTCGTTCCAGGCGTAGGTGTCCAGGTGCGCCCAGGGCATGTCCTTCGGCACGAAGCGCTCCAGATACAGGGCCGCGGTCACGCTGCCGGCCATCTTCGAGCCGGCGTTGGCAAGGTCGGCGACCTTGCTGGTCAGGTAGCGCAGATACGGCCGCCACAGCGGCATCCGCCACAGCGGGTCGCGCACCTGCATGCCGGCGTCGAGCCAGGCCTGGGCGACGGCGTCGTCGTTGCTGAAGAGCGCCGGCAGGTCGGGGCCGAGCGCGATGCGCGCGGCGCCGGTGAGCGTGGCGAAGTCGAGGACCAGTTCCGGCTCCTGTTCGCCGGCGTAGGCCAGTGCGTCGCCGAGGATCACGCGGCCCTCGGCGTCGGTGTTGTCGATCTCGACGCTGACGCCGGTGCGGGTGGCGATCACTTCGCCCGGGCGGAACGCATCCGGGCCGATCGCGTTCTCCACCGCCGGCACCAGCAGGGTGATGCGCAGCGGCAGTTTCCGCGCCATCACCAGCTCGGCCAGCGCGATAGCGTGCGCGGCGCCGCCCATGTCCTTCTTCATGTTGCGCATGCCGTCGGCGGGCTTGAGGTCCAGGCCGCCGGTGTCGAAGCACACGCCCTTGCCGACGATCGCGACGTGCGGGTGCGCGTCTTCGCCCCAGCGCAGCGCGAGCAGGCGCGGCGCGCGGTGCGAGGCGCGGCCGACGGCGTGGATGGCGGGGAAGTTCTGCTCGAGCAGGGCGTCGCCGGTGATCGCCTCGAAGCGGGCGCCGTGTGCTTCCGCGATGCCGCGGGCAACGGCCTCCAGCTGCTCCGGGCCCATCTCCTGGGTGGGCGTGTTGACCAGGTCGCGCACGCGGACGGTCGCGGCCAGGACGTCCCGCACTTCGTCGTCGAGCGCGTCGAGCGCCAGCCGCGCGCGCGCCGGCCGGGCCTTGCGGTAGCGGGCGAAGTCGTAGCTGCCCAGGCCCCAGCCGAGCTGCAGCGCGCGCAGTGCGTCGGCGCCGGGATCGCCGGCCGGGGCCCAGTCGCCGGCCGGCAGCGCGCATGGGGCGTGGGCATAGGCGCAGGGATCGAGCGGATCGCCGATGCCGAGCACCGCGGCCGCCGGCACGCCGTCCGCGCCCGGCAGCACCAGGCAGCTGCCCGGCGAGGCGTCGAAGCCGTGGGCGTCGAGCCAGGCGGCGACGCCGGCCGGCTGCGTCGCGCGCCAGGCCGCGAAGCCCTCCTTGTCGACGACGTGCAGCGGGCGGGTGCCGGTGCTGCCGGCGGGGGCGTAGGCGGTGTCGGGGTTCATGTGTGCGTGCTCCGTATGCGTGTGGCCGGCAGGGCCTGCTCCAGCCAGTCGGCCAGTCCGGCCAGGGAATCGAAATGCAGGTCGGGCTCGACCCCAGCGAGGGTCCAGGCCGCGCGTCGGCCGTCGTCGCCGGCGCGGTTGATCCAGCAGCTGCGCAGCCCGGCGCGCGCGGCGCCGGCGACATCGGCCTCGGGGTGGTCGCCCACGTGCAGGACCTCGCCGGGCGGCAGTTCCAGCAGCTCGCAGGCGGCGAGGAAGATGGCCGGGTCGGGCTTGGCACTGCCGAAGGTGCAGGCGCTGAGCTGGGCGGTGAACAGGTGGTCCAGCCCGATGCGCGCCAAGTCCGCGTTGCCGTTGCTCAGCGCCGCCACCGGCAGCCGGGCGCTGATCCGCTCCAGCGCGTCGATCGCATCGGGATAGCACTCCACCCGATTGCGCTCGGCGAAGAAGGCCTCGTAGGCGGCTTCGGCCAGCGCGACGTCGCCGCCGCTCTCGCGCAGCGCGGCTTCAAGCGTCAGCCGCCGCAGCGCGGACATGTCGTGCGCCAGCGAGGGGTGCTCCGCCGCCACGCGCTCGCGCAGCGCGCGCATCGCCTCCACCGGGAACATGTCCGCGGTCGCCGGGCTGTGCCGCCGCATCCAGTCGTCAAGCACGCGCTCGATGCGCGCGCCGATGGGGGCGAACGGCCAGACGGTGTCGTCGAGGTCGAGGGTGATGGCGCGGGCGGCGAAGGCCATGCGGCCATTGTACGGCGCGGTCAGCCGAGCAGCCGCGCCCAGCCGTCCATGCCCTCGATGCGCGCCAGCACGCGCTTCACGCAGACCAGCAGCGGCACGGCGAGCAGCAGCCCGACGATGCCCCAGAGCCAGCCGAACAGCAGCAGGGCGAGGATCAGCACCAGCGGCGACAGCTGCATGCGCTGGCCCAGCACCAGCGGCGTGACCAGCTGGCCCTCGAGCGTGTGCAGGCCGAGGTAGATCGCCGCCGGGAGCAGCGAGCGGCCGACCTCGTCCCAGGTCACGAAGCCCATCAGCAGCATCAGCACCACGCCGATGGCCGGGCCGACGTAGGGCGCGAAGTTGAGCAGCATCGCGATCGTGCCCCACAGCAGGGCCTCGGGCACGTCCAGGCCGAGGGCGAAGTGGAGCACCGCCGCCAGCACCAGGCCCACGCCAGCGTTGATCAGGCTGATGGTGAACACGTAGCGCGAGACGTCGTGTTCGATCGCCTGCATGATCTCGACGGTCATCTTCTTGCGCTGCCGCGTGGGCAGCAGCGCGATCGCGCGGCGCTGCAGGTCTTCCCCGAACACCATGAAGAAGAACGTGAGCAGCACCACCGCCAGCACCGAACCCAGTACCTGCGGGGCGCGCATGAGCAGCGCATAGGGATCGTCGGGCACCGTGCGCACCACTTCCACCTTGCGCGCGTCGCCGCCGCTGGCCTGGCGCGCGATGTCCTCGGCCACGCGGTTGGCCTCGTGCACCGGCTTGGCCAGCTTTCCCAGCTCGCGGCCCACCTGGCGCATCTGCCGGGGGGCTTCCTGCATCCAGTCCACGGCGGGCGCGAGCAGCTGCTTGCCGAGCAGGCCGGTGCCGGCGATGCCGCCGGCCACCACCAGCAGCGCGGCGAGGAAGCGCGGCACGTACAGGCGCCGCAGCAGGCGGATCACCGGATTGCCGACCAGCGCGAAGAACATTCCCAGCAGCACCGGCAGGATCACGCCCTGGGCCGCCCACAGCGTGTAGCCCATGGCCAGGCAGGCCAGCACCACGACGGCGGTCGGTGCGCGCGGGCGCGGCGGCGGTACCTGTGGCTCTTCGGCCGGTCCGGTCGGGTCGTCGCCTGGCACCGGCACGGGTCCGCGGAGGGTTTCGTCGCCGCTGCTCATGGCGGGCGCGGGGCCGTCAGCGGCCTTCGGACACGTCGGTGGCGGCTTCGGCCGGCCGCGGCGGCGCGTCCCACTGCGGGTCGGGTACGAAGCGGCGCGCGCTTGGTGGAACCGCCGAGGGCCCGCGGGGCAGGTCGGCCGCGGCGGCCGACGTGCCCACGCCCACGCCCGCGCCAGCACCCACGCCAGCGCCCGCAGCGGCGGCCGCAGCCGCCGGCACCGTGCCCGTCGCCGCTGCCGCGGCCACCGCTCCGGCTTCGCCGGCGGCGTCCTGCGCTTCCGAGGCCGCGAACGCCGCCTGGATGGAGCCGACCAGGCCGGCGAGGCTGCCCGCCAGCTGCAGCCAGCGCGCGGGCTGCACGCCCGCCACGGCCCGCCCGGGCCGCACCCAGCCGGCCAGGAACCCGGCCGCCAGGCCGGCCCCGATCACGCGCGGCGGCGACCAGGCCTGCCGCCAGCACGTGCCGAGTACGCGGAAATCCGCGGCCACCTGGCGCTCGTGCGCTTCCAGCGCGTCTTCGGCACGGGCCACCTTGGCCTGGAGTTGTTCGAAGCTCATGTCCATTGCCTCACGGTGGCGTCTTGCCGCTCCGGCGCGCCTCGGCCTCGGCGGCCGAGCCGGCCTCGCGTGCGGAGCCGGGCGTTCCGGGGGGCGGCATCAGGTCGGACAGCTCGCCGATGCCCAGGCGGGCGAGTTGCCTGCGCGTGGCCTTGAGCCGGGTGTGTTCGAAATAGCCGGTGGCCTTGCGCAGCGCCAGCCAGGCCGCGAGCAGGCTGAGCGCCCCGCAGCTGGAGAGCGACAGCCACCAGGGCAGCCCGACCCGGTTGCTCAGCACCACGATCAGCGCGGTCATCAGCAGCAGCCAGGCCGAGGCACCGAACATGACCGCGATCCCGGCGAACACCGCCGCGCGCCCGGCCGCGCTGCGCGCCAGGGAGACATCGGCGGCCACCAGGTCGCGCAGCGCGCGGGCCGCATCCCCGGCGGCGCCCAGCCCGGCCTTGCCGCTGTCCCTGAGCTCGCGCAGGGATTCGGCCAGGTCGGGCGTGGGACCGTCGTCGGGGCGGCGGCCGGCGCCGTCCTCGGGACCGGGCCGGGCTCCGTTGGGGGGCGCCTGCTCCACGCGGCTTACCTGTCGCTGCCGCGGGCGAGCTTGGCGATGATCCAGCCGGCGGCGAAGGCGACGCCGAAGGAGGCGATCGGACGCTCGCGGATCAGGTCGGCGGCGCTGTCGACGAGGTCGCGGCCTTTCTCCAGCAGCTGGTCGACCTGCTCGCTGCCGGCGCCGGCGGCTTCCTCCAGCGCGGAGAGCCCGGCGATCGCGCCGTCGGCGAGATCGGCCTTCAGGTTGGCGCGGCCCAGGCGCATTTCCTCGCCCGCGGCGGCGGCGGCGCCGCGCACGGCGTCGGCGGTGTCGGAAGCGGCCTGCTTCAGGTGGCTGCCGGCTTCGGACAGGTTGGACTTCAGGTTGTCGGTGTGGGTCGGGCTCATCGCGGTTCTCCTTGGGGGTCGGGAAACATCATTCCATGGCCAGGTTGCCCTGGCCGCGGCCACGCTGGATGCGCAGTACCAGTTGCTGGGGGGATCCGGCCACCGCCGTGCGCAGGGCGGACAGGTCGGTGGCGCGGGCGCCGGCGGCCGCCACCACCACGTCGCCGGCGCGCAGGCCGTTGCGCGCGGCACGGCTGCCGTTGGCCACGTCTTCCACCAGCACGCCGGCCAGGCCGCTGCGGCGCAGCGCCTCGGGCAGCTCGGCGAAGCTGGCGCCGGCCAGGCGCGGGTCGAGCTGCTGGCCGGCGATCGCGCGCGGCTGCTCGCGCAGGGTCGCCTGCAGCTGCAGCGGCTCGCCGTCGCGCCGGATGTCGAGCGCGACGCGTGCGTCAGCCGGCTGCAGGCCCTGGAAGTTGCGCAGGGCCTCGCTGTCGGCGATGCGTTCGCCATTGGCGGCCACGACCACGTCGCCCGCGCGCAGGCCGGCGGCGGCCGCGGCGGAATCGGCGTGGACGCGGGTCACCACCGCGCCGCGGCTGCCCGCGGGCAAGCCGAGGCTGGCGGCCAGGCGGTCGTCCAGGTCCTGGGTGTCGATGCCGAGCGTGCCGCGCCGCACCTCGCCGGTGGACGCGAGCTGCTGCATCACCCCGCGCGCCAGGTTGGCGGGGATCGCGAAGCCCAGGCCGATGTTGCCGGCCATGCTGCCGCGCGGGTTGAAGCTGGCGGTGTTGATGCCGACCAGTTCCCCGCGCAGGTTGACCAGCGCGCCACCGGAGTTGCCGGGGTTGATGCTGGCGTCGGTCTGGATGAAGTTCTGGTAGCCCACGCCGGGCACGTTGCTGCGGCCGACCGCGGACACGATGCCCGATGTCACCGTCTGGCCGACGCCGAACGGATTGCCGACCGCGACCACGAAATCGCCGACCTGCAGCGTGCTGCTGTCGGCCAGGGCGATGGCCTGCAGCGGCTGGCCGTCGCCGGGCACCGGGATCTTCATCAGCGCGACGTCGGTGTCGGCGTCGGAGCCGACGAACTCGGCGGCCAGGGTGCGGCCGTCGGACAGGGTCACCGAAACCTCGTCGGCGCCCTCGATCACGTGGTGGTTGGTGAGCACGTAGCCGCGGGTGGCATCCACGATCACGCCCGAGCCCAGCGACTCGTTGATCCGCTCATCGGGGATGTTGGGGAACATGCGCCGGAAGAAGGGATCGTTGGCGAAGGGATTGTTGATCCGCACCCGCTGCCTGGAATGGACGCTGACCACCGCGGGGGTGACCCCGCGCAGCATCGGCGCCAGCGAGGGCAGGGCCTGGCCGTCGACGGCGGCCGGCAGGGTGGCGGCCATGGGCACGGTCGCGGCCGTGGCGGGTTCGGCACGGACGGGGGATTCCAGCGCGCCGCGGACCAGGGTCGCGGCAAAGCCGCCGAAGGCGGCCGCGGTGACGAGGGCGAGCAGCGTGGTGCGGGTGGGTGCAGGCATCGGTCTGTCTTTATCCCGGTTGCAGGGTCTCGGGACCGTGAAGTGTCGCCCGGGTCGGCGCACCGGTCGAGACTGAACAGGTGTGTCGTACGTCTCAAGTTCATGTGCGAACGGCGACAGCGCAGGGCTCGCGCAGGATGCCGCATCCGGCAATTGACTTCGCCCTTCGCCGGCCTTAGGGTCATCCCCTGTCGGCCACAACATCTTGGGGTCAGGCAGGCGGGCTTGGCCCAGTACTAGTTGTTGCGGGCCGGGTAATGGCAGGACCAGGGGGAGGTTCGCATGCACGGTATCGCGGCCCGCAGACGAAGACGATGACAGCAGCATGGCGCGCGGCGCGCGCTTGCGGCTTTGCCGTCGGCGCGACCCGTGCAGCGGGCCCCGCGACCGGCACGGAATACAACAGACACGACGACGCCCGGTTCGCGCACGACCGGGCAGGATGAAGGAGATGGAAGCAGCATGAGCACGGTTCGCCTGGAGGCTGTGAAGAACACGATGGCTGGCACCGGCCAGGACATCCCGATGCAGCCGGCCTCGGTCGACATCTGGGACAAGAAGTACCGCCTGAAGACCAAGCAGGGCGAAGCGCTGGACGCCGACATCGACGGCAGCTACCAGCGTGTCGCGCGCGCCCTGTCCGAGGCCGAGGAAACGCCCGAAAAGCGCAAGTACTGGAACGAGCGCTTCCTCTGGGCGCTGCGCCGCGGCGCGATCCCGGCCGGCCGCATCACCTCGAACGCCGGCGCGCTCGAGCACAAGCCGGCCACCAGCACCATCAACTGCACCGTCAGCGGCACCATCGTCGACTCGATGGACGGCATCCTGGAGAAGGTCCACGAGGCCGGCCTGACGCTCAAGGCCGGCTGCGGCATCGGCTACGAGTTCAGCACCCTGCGCCCGCGCGGCGCCTTCGTCGCCGGCGCCGGCGCCTACACCTCCGGCCCGATGTCCTTCATGGATATCTACGACAAGATGTGCTTCACCGTGTCGTCGGCCGGCGGCCGCCGCGGCGCGCAGATGGGCACCTTCGACGTCAGCCACCCCGACGTGCGCGACTTCATCCGCGCCAAGCGCGAGGACGGGCGCCTGCGCCAGTTCAACCTCTCGCTGCTGGTCACCGACGGCTTCATCGAGGCGGTGAAGGCCGACGCCGACTGGCCGCTGGTGTTCCCGATCAACGAGAAGGAACAGGGCGACATCGACCTGGCCGACGCCGGCCAGGTGGTCTGGCGCGACTGGCCGCAGCACCAGGGCTACGTCGTCCGCGACGACGGCCTGGTGGCCTGCAAGGTCTACGGCAAGGTCAAGGCCCGGCACCTGTGGGACATGATCATGGTGTCCACCTACGACTACGCCGAGCCGGGCTTCATCCTGATCGACCGCGTCAACGAGATGAACAACAACTGGTGGTGCGAGAACATCCGCGCCACCAACCCCTGCGGCGAGCAGCCGCTGCCGCCCTACGGCGCCTGCCTGCTGGGCTCGGTCAACCTGACCAAGTTCGTGCGCGACCCCTTCACCGACCAGGCCGAGTTCGACTGGGAGGAATACAGGGAGGTCGTGCGCGTGTTCACCCGCATGCTCGACAACGTGGTCGAGGTCAACGGGCTTCCCCTGCAGCAGCAGCGCGACGAGATCATGCGCAAGCGCCGCCACGGCATGGGCTTCCTCGGCCTGGGCTCGACGGTGACCATGCTGAAGATGAAGTACGGCTCGAAGGAGAGCTGCGAGTTCACCGAGCGCATCGCCCGCGAGATGGCCGTGGCAGGTTGGGAAACCGGCCTGGTGCTGGCCCAGGAGAAGGGTCCGGCACCGATCATGGAGGAGCGCTTCGAGGTCACCGCCGAGATGCTGCGCAAGCGCCCCGAGATGGCCGCCGACGGCTGGAAGGTCGGCCAGGAAATCCCCGGCAAGGTGCTGCACGCCCGCTACAGCCGCTACATGCAGCAGGTGGCCGGCGTCGCCCCGGAGCTGGTCGAGCAGCTGGCCGAGACCGGCGCGCGCTTCACCCACCACAGCTCGATCGCGCCCACCGGCACCATCAGCCTGTCGCTGGCCAACAACGCCTCCAACGGCATCGAGCCCTCCTTCGCGCACCACTACAGCCGCAACGTGATCCGCGAGGGCAAGAAGTCCAAGGAGAAGGTGGACGTGTTCTCGTTCGAGCTGCTGGCCTACCGCCACCTGGTCAACGCCGAGGCCATGCCCTTCAGCGAGGATCCGGCCGCGCAGCTGCCGGACTACTTCATCTCCGCCGACGACATCAGCCCGAAGGAGCACGTCGACGTCCAGGCCGCGGCGCAGAAGTGGGTCGACTCGTCGATCTCCAAGACCGCCAACGTCCCGACCGACTATCCCTACGAGGACTTCAAGGACATCTACCTCTACGCCCACGAGAAGGGCCTGAAGGGCTGCACCACCTTCCGCTTCAACCCCGCCGCGTTCCAGGGCGTGCTGGTGAAGGACTCCGACCTCGCCAACACCACCTACCGCTTCGAGCTCGAGGACGGCAGCACGGTGGAGGTGAAGGGCAACGAGGAGATCGAGTACGACGGTGAGACCCACACCGCCGCCAACCTCTTCGACGCCCTGAAAGAGGGCTACTACGGAAAATTCTGAGGAAGGCTCTCTGCAGGGCTTGGACCGCGCTACATTTCCCACCGCGGGCGCCCCGCCCGCCAACATGACGACGAGGGAAACACGATGAGCAACGGCAATGGGGTCGCCGCGACCCTGGGCTCCGCCGCCGAGGCGGTCGCCGACAAGGCGAAGGAAGTCGGCAGTGCGGTGTCCAAACGCGCGTCGAAGGCGGTGAAGAAGGCGAAGAAGGCGGCGGGCAAGGCCGAGAAGGCCGTCGCCAGGACCGCCGGCAAGGCCACGAAGGCGGTGACGAAGACCGCCGGCGACGCGAAGAAGACGGTGGGCAAGACCGCGGACAAGGCGAAGAAGGCCGTGTCCAAGCGGGTGGCCAAGGCCAAGACCTCGCTGGCCGCCACCAGCGCCAGCGCCAAGGCCGAGGCCGCCGCGCTCAAGCGCAAGCGCACCGTGAAGAAGGCCGCCAAGAAGACCGCCAAGAAGGCGGCGGCGAAGAAGGCCGTGGCGAAGAAGACCCTGGCCAGGAAGGCGACCGCCAAGAAGGCCGCCGTCAAGAAGACGGTCAAAAAGACCACGAAGAAGGTCGCCAAGAAGGCCGCTGCCACGAAGAAGGCGGTGAAGAAGGTGGCGAAGAAGGCGACGAAGAAGGTCGCCGGCAAGTAAGGCAATCCGGCCCGCCTGCCCCGCGTCCGCGGGGCAGGCCGGCATCAACGAACAGCAGGAAACACGCGTCATGGCCGTCAGGATCGAGAAGAAAATCACTGGTTACTCCGTCGCAACCGCCGAGGGCGACAAGGCCGCCGCGCGCGCCGATGCCCCGGCCGCGCAGGACGCCGCCGCCGAACGGCCGACGGCCGAAGTCATCCAGATGCACGAGCGCATCGAGCGCCCGGAGGTGCTGGTCGGCAGCACCTACAAGATCAAGTCGCCGCTGGTGGAGCACGCCATGTACGTGACCATCAACGACATCGTGCTCAACGCCGGCACCGAGCACGAGTCGCGGCGACCGTTCGAGATCTTCATCAACTCGAAGTCGATGGACCACTTCCAGTGGATCGTCGCGCTCACGCGCATCATGTCGGCCGTGTTCCGCAAGGGCGGGGACGTGACCTTCCTGGTGGAGGAGATGAAGGCCGTGTTCGATCCGCGCGGCGGCTACTTCAAGGCCGGCGGCGTGTACATGCCGTCGCTGGTGGCCGAGCTCGGCGCCATCGTCGAGGACCACCTGAAGTCGATCGGCATGATCCACGACCCGGACCTGAGCCCGGCGCAGCGCGCGCTGATCGAGGAAAAGCGCCGCCAGTACGAAGACCGCTCAAAAAAAAACAGTGACGCCGGCGTAGCCGCGGCCGATGCTGGCCCGGTGGGCGGGCTGTTCGCCGACCAGGGCGCCGACCGCAGCGGCGAGGACATCGCGGTCACCGGCGAGGGCACCAGCTTCCCGCCCTCGGCCACCATGTGCCACAAGTGCAGCACGAAGGCCCTGGTGATCATGGATGGCTGCGCGACCTGCCTGAACTGCGGCTATTCGAAGTGCGGCTGAGCCGGGTGGTATCCGGCTGAGCGGCGACATGGGGCGCGGGGGCGCCCGGGGGAGAACATGATGGTGGATGTGAAACGCCGCGCCCTGGGCGCGGTGCTGCTGCTCGCGCTGGCCTGGCCGGTGGCCGCCCAGGTGGAAAAGAACCGTGCGCCCGCCGCCGTCCCGACGGTCCACTGGGTCACGCCCTGGCGCGAGGGCATGGCGCTGCGCTATGCGACCGAGGACCACGACGTCAGCGTGGGCGAGGGCGGCCGGGAGAGCTCCCGCACCACCTCGATCGAGACCCTGCGGATCACCGAGGCGCGCGAGGACGGCTTCGTGCAGGAGTGGTCCTTCGCCGACACCCGCTACCAGCAGCTCGAGGGCGGGGAAGGGCAGGAGGCCGTGATGCAGCAGATGATGGATTCGCTGGCCGACGTCCGGCTCGAGGTCGATCTCGACGCGGCCGGCAACTACGCCGGCCTGCGCAACATCGACGCCCTGGCCGCGCGCATGCGGCCGGCCATGCGCGAGGGCTTCCTGGCCCTGTTCGCCGCCGGAGTCGAGTCCGCCGGTGGCGAGGGCGACGAGGCGACGACCGCCGCGGCCCGCGCGCAGGCGCTCGAGTTCGTCGACGGCATGGTCGAGCGCATGACCGATCCGGCGATCCTCGGCGTCCTGCTGTCGCGCGACGTGGCCATGTTCAACGATGCCTTCGACGCCGAGCTCGAGGTCGACACGCCCTACGAGGTCGACGTGGAGATCGACAACCCCATCGGCGGCGGTGCGCTGCCCGCGCGGGTGTCTCTGCTGGTGCACTTGGGCGAGCCGGGATCCGACGATGCCGTCCTGGCCTGGACGACGCACATGGACCGCGAGAAGGCCGCGGAGATCGCGCTCCGCGCGGCCGGGACGATGTACGGCATCGACGTGCCCGAGGAGGCGCGCAGGCAGGTCATGGAAGACATGTCGATCATCGACGAGGGCCGGGTGCTGTTCCGGATCTCCACGGGCGTACCCGAGGTCTTCGAGTCCACCCGCACCGTGCGCGCCGCCGGCGAGCTCCGCATCGAGCGCCGCCGCATGCGCCTGCTCGATGGCGACCACGACCATGACTGGTCCGGCGAAGGCGCGCCGGTGGCGGCGAAGGAGCCGTCCCCGGCGGGCTGACCCCGACGCAGGGCAGGCCACCTGTCGTTCGACGGGCCAGCGTGGCCATGGACCTTGTCGCAGCCCCGACGCCCGCTGCGCTAACGTGGGCGGCATGCAGATGCCCGCGCCGCTTCCGCCGCCCGCGTCCACCGTGCTCGATGCCGCCGCGATCGGGGAGCTCGGGCGCGCGCGTGCCCTGCTCGAGAACCCCGGCCTCGCCGCGCAGCTGGCGAACCTGGTCGGTGCGCCGCTGGAATACGTGATGGAGAAGCGCCTCCCGGCACCGGCCACGAAGCTGGTCAATTCGCTGGTGCGCAAGGCCCTGCAGCAGTCGCTGCGCGCGGCGGTGGCGACGCTGGGCAAGGCCGCGTCGCCGGCACCGCGCACGCGCACGCACGCGGTCGCCGTGGCCGCGAGCGGGGCCGCCGGTGGCGCCTTCGGCCTGCCCGGACTGGCGGTCGAGCTGCCGCTGACCACGACCCTGATCCTGCGTTCGATCGCCGAGATCGCCCGCGCCGAAGGCGAGCCCCTGGACGATCCGGCCACGACGCTGGCCTGCTTCGAAGTGCTGACCATGGGCGGCCGCGCCCGCAGCGACGACGGCACCGAGTCGGGCTACTTCGCCGCGCGCGCAGTGCTGGCCCAGCAGGTGGCCGCCGCCGCCGAATACGTCGCCGTCCACGGCCTGGTCGGCAAGGGTGGACCGCTGATCGTGCAACTGCTGTCGGCGATCGCCTCGCGCTTCTCGGTCAACGTCAGCCAGAAACTGGCGCTGCAGGCAGTGCCGGTGGTCGGTGCGGCGACCGGCGCCGCGCTCAACACGCTGTTCATGCGCCACTTCCAGGCCATGGCCCGCGGCCACTTCACCGTGCGCCGGCTGGAGCGGCAGCATGGCGTGGAGGCGGTGCGCCGGGCCTATGAAGCGCTGGGCACCGCCGATGCCGCCGTGCAGGACCGCAAGGGCGCGGGTTTCGGCTAGCATTTGCGGCCACCACAGGGGAGACACGATGATGCGACGACTGACCGCGGGCCTGCTGGCCCCGTTGATGGCGCTGGCCGCCGCGCCCGTGCTGGCCGCCGACGGCCGGGGCGTGACCGGCGCCGAGGCCATGGCCGTGCTGCAGGGCATGTCGCTGGAACCGGAGATGCTCGAGGACCGCGAGGGCGATCCGATGATCAAGTTCCGGATCAACGACCTCAACGCCTACATGAACTTCTACGACTGCAGCGAAGGCCGCTGCGGCTCGCTGCAGCTCGAAGTCGGGCTGGACCTGGAGAGCGGCACGTCGCTGCAGGTGGCCAACGTCTACAACAGCCGCTACCGCTACGGGCGGATGAGCCTGGACGACGAGATGGACCCGTTCCTGCACTACGACTTCGAGGTCCTGCACAGCAGCCACGCCGCCCATATCCAGAGCCAGGTCGAGATCTTCGGGCAGCTCCTGGGCGACTTCACCCGCGCAGTGGATTTCTGATCCGTGCGATCCCGGCTCAGGCCTGGCGCAGGGCCGGGAACTGCCGGGTCATGCGCATGCCGTCGGCCAGGCCCCAGCGGATGGCGATGCGGCGCAGCCGTGCCTCGGTGGCTTCGCGCAGGTCCGGCGGTGCCAGCCGCATGATCGCATCGTGGCGCTCCGCCCAGGCGTTGGCATAGGCGAACAGATCACGGTGCCTGAGCTGCAGATCGGCCATCTCGTCCTCGAGCCCGGCGATCGCCTGTTCGAGTTCGGAGTCGGCATCGTGGGTGGGCGTCGCGGTGGTCATCGGTGTCGCATCGGTCGGGGCACCGTACTATGTCAGGCTCGCGTGCAGGCGCGATGAATGGCCGCGATGCCCGCGGCACCAAGAGTCCCGGAGAAACCATGCGCTGGATCCCGATGCTGCTGCCGCTTGTCCTCGCCGCCTGCGGTGGCGCGCCCCAGTCCGCGGCGCCGGCGGCGGCCGTACCTGAGCCGCCGCGGCTCGACTTCAGCGGCAAGCGGCCGATCCCGGTACGCCTGGACATGCTCGCCACGGCGGACGGCGGTCGCGCGGTGGCGATTGCCGGCGCCTGGCGCGGCGAATTCGAGTTCGATGGCGGCGACCGCACACGCTGCGGCATCGAGCGTGGCGAACTGGCCGAGATTGCACCAGGAAGCAGCCACGAGGTCCGGCTGATCTGCACAGCGGCGGTACGGCTGCCGGACGATGGCAGCCGCGGCTTCCGCATGCTGGAAGACGGTGCCGTGATCGCCTCGGGGACCGTCCTGCCCTGACCGCCCGCGATGCGGGCGGCATTGCCCGGCCTCAGCCGCCGGCGGGTAGCAGCTTCAGCAGCCGTCCGCCTTCGCCGTCCTCGAGCAGCCACAGGCCGCCTTCCGGCCCTTGCTCGACTTCACGGATGCGCTTGCCCATCTCGAAGCGCTCCGCCTCGCGCGCCTGCGCGCCATCGAACTCGACGCGCACCAGCGACTGCGACGACAGGCCGCCGATGAAGGCGCTGCCCTGCCATGCGGGGAACGCGTCGCCGCTGTAGAACACCAGGCTCGAGGGCGAGATCACCGGCGTCCAGGTCACCGCAGGTGCGTTGAATTCAGGACGGGTGTCGTGGTCGGGGATCGGGCGGCCGTCGTAGTGGTTGCCGTTGGAGACGACCGGGTAGCCGTAGTTGGCGCCGCGCTCGACGAGGTTGAGTTCGTCGCCGCCGGCCGGGCCCATTTCCACGTCCCACAGCCGGCCCTGCGCGTCGAAGGCGAGGCCGAGCACGTTGCGGTGGCCCAGCGACCAGACCTCGGCGGCCACGCCGCCGTCGGCCGCGAAGGGATTGCCGGTCGCCGGCCTGCCGTCGTCCTCCAGGCGCAGGATCTTGCCCAGGTTCGAAGCCATGTCCTGCGCCGGGTCGAACTTCTGGCGCTCGCTCGAGCTCAGCCACAGCTTGCCTTCGCCGTCGAAGGCGATGCGGTGGCCGTAGTGGCCCTGGCCGCTGACCTTGGGCACCTGGCGCCAGATCACCTTGAAGCCTTCCAGCGCCGCGCTGCCGTCGTCGGCGGTGGCCAGCTTCGCGCGCGCCAGCGCCGCGCCGCGGGTGTCGCGGCCGCCGGCCTCGGCGTAGCTGAGGTAGACGATGCCGTTGTCGGCGAAAGCGGGGTGCGGGACCACGTCGCCGAAGCCGCCCTGGCCGCCGTAGGCGACCTCGGGCACGCCGGCGACGTCCTGGCTGGCGCCGGTCTCCACGTCGACCAGCTTGAGCCGCCCCTTCTTCTCGGTGACCAGCAGGCGGCCGTCGGGCAGGAAGCTCATGGCCCAGGGTTCGTCCAGGACGGCGATGACGTCGACCTCGAACGGCCGGCCGTCGCCCGCGGCGCCTGCGCCTGCATCGGGTTCCGGCGCCGCCTGCGCGTCCGGCGCCGCGGCGGTGGCGTCTTCGGCGGGGCGCGCGCTGCCGTTGCAGGCGGCCAGGACGAGGGCGAACGCGGTGGCGGCGGCAAGGGTGTTCAGGTTCATCGCATCGGCTCCGGACGTGGTGGATCCCCAGTATCCGGTACGCAGCGGGTCGACGCATCCCGGGCCATAACCGCTCCGGCCCCACGAGTGGTTAACGCCATGTCGACGCGCGGATCGTGGAGGGTGCGGGGTTAATGCGTGGCATTGCAGGGTGTCGCCGTGGCCGGGAAACGCGCCGGCCGCGACATCCCCCTGAACCTGCCGGATGCCCCCGCATCCGCTGAGGAGAATCCCCTGATGAAGAACGCACGCACGCATATCGCCACTGTCGTCGCCCTGGGCGCCGCGCTCGCCATGCCGCTGGCCTTTGCCCAGAGCGCAGTGAGCCCCGAGGTCCGCGAGGCGCAGGAAGCCGCGACCGAGGCCGCCGAGGCCGCGCAGGACGCCCAGCAGGCCGCGCAGCAGGCGACCGATGCCCAGCCCGAAAGCCGCCAGCTTGGCTGGAACGACGTCGATGCCGACGGCAACGGCACGATCTCGCAGGCCGAGTCCGCGGCGCTGCCGGCGCTGGCCGCGGTGTTCAGCGAGGCCGATGCCGACGGTGATGGCGAACTCACTCCCGAAGAGTATCGCGCCCACGCTGCCCAGGCCGGCGGCGGCGAGGAGTAAGCAGCATCGTCACGGGGCCGCTTCGGGCGGCCCTGGTGACCGCCCGGACGCGGCGGCGGCAGCAATGCCGCCGCCGCGTCGTTTCCGTTTCCCGGATAATGGCCCGATGGCCAGTATCAAGATGGTCGGCTTCGATGCCGACGACACCCTTTGGCGCAGCCAGGACTGGTTCGACCAGGCGCAGCGCGACTTCGAGGCGATCATCGCCTGCTACGTCAACGGCGACGTCCGCACCAGCGAGCGCCTGTACGCGGTGGAGAAGGCCAACCTGGCCGTCTTCGGCTACGGCGTGAAGGGCATGGCGCTGTCGATGATCGAGGCCGCGATCGACATCACCGGCGGCCGCATCAGCGCCGCCGACCTGCACCGCATCGTCGTCCTCGCCAAGGACCTGCTGCGCCACCCGGTGGAACTGCTCCCGGGCGTGCGCGACGCGGTCGAGGCGGTTGCCGCCGACCTGCCGGTGGTGCTGATCACCAAGGGCGACCTGTTCCACCAGGAAGCCAAGGTGCGCGATTCCGGCATGTCCGCGCTGTTCCGCCGCATCGAAATCGTCAGCGAGAAGGACGTGTCGACCTACCGCCGGCTGCTGGAGGAGTTCGCGATCGCACCGGACGAGTTCGTGATGGTCGGCAACTCCCTGCGTTCGGACATCGCGCCGGTGCTCGAACTGGGCGGTTGGGGTGTGCACCTGCCCTACCACACGACCTGGGCGCACGAGCGCGAGGCGGAGGTCGATGAGGGCCATCGCGCGCGCATGCGCACCCTCGACTCCGCCGCCGGCCTGCCGGCCGCGCTGCGGTCGATCCTGCAGGCCGCATGATCGACGCGCGGCGTGTGCCGGTCCAGTCCGGTGCGCGCCGCGCCTCCTGCCTGCGGCACAATCGGGGCATGCGATGGCTCCGCACCCTCCTGTTCGCGCTGATCCTGTTCGGCCTGGCCGCCGGCTGCGGCCGCGGCGGTGGTCCGGGCACGGATGCGGATGCGACCCTGTCCGGCCTCGGCGCGGGCGAGGGCGCGGTGGAATGGCGTGGCAGCCTGCCCTGCGCGGACTGCCAGGTCATCGACACCCGGCTGGTGCTCAAGCGCAGCGGCGGGGAGCACCTGTACGAACTGGTCGAGGTGTATGTTGCGGTCGACGGCAGCATGCGCTTCGACGAGGCCGGCCAATGGCGGCTCGACAATACCGTGCTCAGCCTTGAGCCCAGCACCGGCGGCCTGCGCCGCTATGGCCTGCTGCGCGGCGGTGGGCTGCAGGTGCGCGACCCGCGCGGCCGCGCATTCCCGGGGCGCGAGGGCGATGTCCTGCTGCCCGTCGGCCGCCATCCCTGAACCGGAGTGCCATGGATCTTCGACTTCCCCTGCTGTTTGCCGCCCTGTTGTGGCTTGCCATGCCCGCCACCGTCCTCGGCGAGGATGGCTCCGGCGCCGACGCGCCGCGCACGGGCGACGCCGTGGTCGACGCCCGGCTGGCCGACGTCGCCGTCTATGCCGCGCGCTACCCCGACGCCTTCGTCGACGAACTGGTGCGCTATTTCGATGCGCCGCGGCCGCTGATCGAGGACCTGCTGGAAAAGCAGGGCCGCGGGCCGGGCGATCTGTACTACGCCTGCGCGCTGGCGCGCGTGTCCGGCCGGCCCTGCCGCGGCGTGCTCGAGGCCCGGGCCGCCGCGCCCGACGAGGCCTGGGAGGACATCGCCAGGACGCTGGGCGTGCAGCCGGGCGACGCGCGCGCCCGGCGCCTGCGCGAGGGCATCGCCGAAAGCTATGCGCGTTGGGGGCGGCCGCTGCCCGACGCCACTGACTGAGCAGGCGCGGATGGCCGGCGCTTGACCTTCACATCATGGGAAGGTCTAGGCTGCGCCCATGTCCCCGACCAACGCCACCACCGAACTCTCCGTCGAAGGCATGACCTGCGCGTCCTGCGTAGGCCGCGTCGAGCGCGCGCTCAGGGCGGTGCCGGGCGTCGACGACGCCAGCGTGAACCTCGCCACCGAGCGCGCCCGCGTACAGGGCGCCGTGCCGCTGGAGGCGTTGCTGGCGGCCGTGGACAAGGCAGGCTACGACGCGCGCCCGATCGACCCCGAAGGCGCCGCCGTCGCCGACGACGCGGCCGCGCGCCGCGAGGCCGAGCGCGGTGTCCTGCGGCGGGAGCTGCTGCTGGCGGCGGCGCTGGCGTTTCCGGTGTTCATCCTGGAGATGGGCGCGCACCTGGTGCCGGCGATGCACCACTGGGTCGAGCATTCGCTGGGCATGCAGCGGAGCTGGCTGATCCAGTTCGTCCTCGCCACCCTGGTGCTGCTGTTCCCGGGGCGTCGCTTCCATGTCGCCGGCATCCCCGCGCTGCTGCGCCTGGCGCCGGACATGAACTCGCTGGTGGCGGTGGGCACGCTCGCGGCCTGGGGCTATTCGGTGGTCGCCATCTTCGCTCCGGGGCTGCTGCCCGCGGGCACGGTCAACGTGTATTACGAGGCGGCGGCGGTGATCGTGGTCCTGGTGCTGCTGGGCCGCTACCTGGAGGCGCGCGCCAAGGGGCGCACGTCGGAGGCGATCCAGCGCCTGGTCGGCCTGCAGCCGAAGCTCGCGCGCGTCGTGCGCGGGGGGCGCTCGGTCGAGATCCCGATCGACGACGTCGTACCGGGCGACCTGCTGGAGCTGCGCCCGGGCGAGCGTGTGCCGGTGGACGGGGAGGTGGTCGAAGGCCGCAGCTTCGTCGACGAATCCATGATCACCGGCGAGCCGGTCCCGGTGGAAAAGCCGGTCGGCGCCGCCGTGGTGGGCGGCACCGTCAACCAGCAGGGCGCGCTGACCGTGCGTGCGACGGCGGTGGGCGCGCACACGGTGCTGGCGCGGATCATCCGCCTGGTCGAGCAGGCGCAGGGCGGCAAGCTGCCGATCCAGGCCCTGGTCGACCGGGTCACGCTGTGGTTCGTGCCGGCGGTGATGCTGGCGGCGCTGCTCACCTTCCTCGCGTGGATGCTGTTCGGCCCCGAGCCTGCGCTGGGGCTGGCGCTGGTGAACGCGGTGGCGGTGCTGATCATCGCCTGTCCCTGCGCCATGGGCCTGGCCACGCCGACCTCGATCATGGTCGGCACCGGCCGCGGCGCGGAGCTGGGCGTGCTGTTCCGCAAGGGCGAGGCGCTGCAGCTGCTCCGCGACACCACCGTGGTCGCGGTGGACAAGACCGGCACGCTCACGGAAGGTCGGCCTGCGCTGACCGACCTGGAACTGGCCGAGGGCTTCGCGCGCGACGAGGTGCTGCGCCTGGTGGCGGCGGTGGAGTCGCGCTCCGAGCACCCGATCGCGCGTGCGATCGTCGATGCCGCCGAGGCGGCTGGCATCGCGGTGCCGGAAGCGGGCGACTTCGAGTCGGTCACCGGCATGGGCGTGTGCGCCGGTGTCGGGGGGCGTCGCGTCGAGGTCGGCGCGGACCGCTACATGCGCGCGCTGGGGCTGGACGCGGACGCGTTCGCAGCCACGGCCGCCAGGCTCGGCGGCGAGGGCAAGTCGCCGCTGTACGCCGCCGTCGACGGGCGACTGGCGGCGATCCTGGCGGTCGCCGATCCGGTCAAGCCCGACACGCCCGCGGCGATCGCGGCGCTGCATGCGCTCGGGCTGAAGGTCGCGATGGTCACCGGTGACAACGCCCGCACCGCGCAGGCCATCGCCGCGCGCCTGGGCATCGACGAGGTGGTGGCCGAGGTGCTGCCCGAGGGCAAGGTCGATGCGGTGCGCCGGCTCAAGGCCGCCCACGGTCGCCTCGCCTTCGTCGGCGACGGCATCAACGACGCCCCGGCGCTGGCCGAGGCCGACGTCGGCCTGGCCATCGGCACCGGCACCGACATCGCCGTGGAGGCGGCCGACGTGGTGCTGATGTCGGGCAGCCTGCAGGGCGTGCCCAATGCCATCGCGCTGTCGAAGGCGACCATCGGCAACATCCGCCAGAACCTGTTCTGGGCCTTTGCCTACAACACCGCCCTGGTTCCGGTGGCGGCGGGCGTGCTGTACCCGGCCTTCGGCATCCTGCTTTCGCCGATCCTGGCCGCCGGCGCGATGTCGCTGTCGAGCGTGTTCGTGCTCGGCAACGCGCTGCGGCTGCGAGGGTTCACGCCGCCAGCGCCGGCGGCCGGCATGGAGGAAGGCCAGGCATGAACATCGGTGAAGCCGCGGCGGCATCCGGCGTGTCCGCGAAGATGATCCGCTACTACGAAGACGCAGGGCTGATCCCCCCGGCCGAACGCAGCGCGGCCGGCTACCGCCTGTACGGCGACGCCGACGTGCACCGGCTGCGCTTCATCCGCCGCGCGCGCGACCTCGGCTTCGCGGTGGTCGAAATCGAAGAACTGCTGGGCCTGTGGAGCGACCGGTCGCGCCGCAGCGCCGACGTCAAGCGCCTGGCGCAGGCGCACATTGCCGACCTCGAGGGCCGGATCGCGAAGCTGCGGCAGATGGCCGACACGCTGCGCACCCTGGCCGACTGCTGCGCCGGCGATCACCGGCCGGACTGTCCGATCCTGGCCGGGCTGGAGGACGATGGCGAAGGCGGCACGCGCGGCGCGGCATCCGCCTGACGCCAACGCCACGCGGACCGGACCGGCAGCGGCCGGCGCCGTGGAGGCTCAGCCAGCGCCCGATGGGAAGCCGGCCTCGGCCAGCGCCGCTTCGATCTGTTCGCGTGTCGCAGTGGTGGTGACTTCGACCGTGCGGCTGGGCGGGTCCGCCTCGACCTTCGCGCCGGGATCGACCGACTGGATCGCCCGCGTCACGCCGCGCACGCAGCCGCCGCAGGTCATGTCTTCGAGATGGAATCGCATGGGGGTTCCGCCATGGTGGGGTCTGCCGACAGCTTGGGGCTTGCCACGGTGGCAAGGTCAAGCCTGTGCCAGGCCGTGGCCTGCGCCGGATGGTCCGCCGGAGCGTCCGGAGGTGGCCGTGTAACCTATGCGTCCCGGCACGCCCACCCGTGCCCAGAGGCTGTTGCAGGGCCAGACGATGACCGCGGTAGACAGGCAACAGGACGCAGTGATGACACCGGATCCGCGTCGAGAATCGCGCTATGCGGCCTCCATCCGCCTGTCCGTCGCCCCGATGATGGACTGGACCGACTCCCACTGCAGGGTCTTCCATCGCCTGCTCGCGCCGCACGCCCGGCTGTACACCGAAATGGTCCACGCCAACGCCGTCATCCACGGCGACCGCGCGAAGCTGCTGGCGGCGGATCCGGTCGAACACCCGGTCGCGCTGCAACTCGGCGGCAGCGAGCCGCCGCTGCTGGCGCAGGCCGCACGGATCGGCGCGGAACACGGCTTCGACGAGATCAACCTCAACGTCGGCTGCCCCTCCGACCGGGTGCAGGCCGGCCGCTTCGGGGCCTGCCTGATGCGCGAGCCGGCGCTGGTCGCCGACAGCGTGGCGGCGATGATCGCGGCGGTGGACGTGCCGGTGACGGTGAAATGCCGCCTGGGCGTCGACGACGACCACGAGTACGGGCGTTTCCTCGCCTTCATCGACACCGTGGCCGACGCCGGGTGCCGGATGTTCGTGGTCCATGCGCGCAACGCCTGGCTCAAGGGGCTGTCGCCGAAGGAGAACCGCGAGGTGCCGCCGCTGCGCTACGACTGGGCCTACGCGCTCAAGCGCGAGCGGCCGGAGCTCGCCGTGATCGTCAACGGCGGCATCGCCGACGAAGGCGAGGCCACCGCGCACCTGGGACACGTCGACGGCGCGATGCTCGGCCGCGCCGCCTACCACGATCCCTGGCTGCTGCACCGGCTCGACGTGGCCTGGTACGGCGGTGAGCTGTCCACCCGCGCCGACGTGCTGCGTTCGATGCGGCCCTACGTCGAAGCCCAGCTCGCGCGCGGCGCCCAGCTCAAGCACATCAGCCGCCATCTGCTAGGCCTGTTCCATGGCGAGCGCGGCGGCCGCGCCTTCCGCCAGGTGCTCAGCGAGGGTGCGCACCGGCCCGGCGCCGGCTGGGCGCTGGTGGAGGAAGCCCTTTCACACACCGGCGGAGCGGATCGCGCCGCTGCCTGAGGACACGACAACCATGCTGACCCGCGACACCGCGAGCTTCCTCGAGTTCGCCCGCAGCTGTGCCCCCGACTTTGGCCCCGCCACCGCGCGCGCCGCCTTCCTGGTCGCGCCCGACGGCTTCGGCCGCGCCGAGGAATCGGCGACCGACAACCGCTACATGGCCGAAGTCGAGGGCTTCGATGCCGTGCGCGCTTCGGAACAGCACCGCGGCCTGCAACGCGCGCTGTCCGGGGTGCTGCCGACGCTGTGCTTCCCGGGCATTCCCGGCGCGCCCGACGCGTTGTTCCCCAACAACGTCTTCGCCACCGTGGCCGGCGGCCTGGTGGTCGGGCGCATGCGCCACCCGGTGCGCCAGCGCGAGGCGGAGCGCCCCGACATCCGCGGCTTCTTCCGCGACATGCTTGGCTACGCCGAGCGCGACCTGTCGCGGCAGCCGCATCCCTGCGAATTGACCGGCGCCCTGGCCATCGACCGTGCCCGTGGCCTCGGCCTGTGCGGCCTGTCCGAGCGCTGCGACGAAGAAGGCGCGCGGCTGATGCATGAGGCCCTGGGCCTGCGTGCGACCCTGATGTTCGACCTGGCGCCCGGCGAGTACCACACCAACGTGGTGCTGGCGGTGCTGGCCGGGCGCGCGGCGATCATCTGTCCGGCGGGCATCGCCGACCCGGCCGTGGTCGAGGCCATCGCCGCGCTGTACGCGCCGCACGCGGTGCTGCTGTCGGCACAGGAGCAGGCCGCCTTTGCCGGCAACGCCATCAGCCTGTCCGACGATTCGGTGTGGATGAGCGAACGCGCGGCGCAGGCCCTGGCGCCGGCCAGCCGCGAGGCGCTCACCGCGGCCGGCTTCGCGGTCCGCGGCGTGCCGCTGGACGCGATCGAGGCCGCGGGCGGCTCGCTGCGCTGCTGCGTGGCCGAGATCTACTGATCGGCCGGGATCTCTGTCCGGGCGGGGCCCGGCCAATTATGAACAGGGAGGGAGCCGGGGCCGCCAAGGGGCCGGAAAAGTTAAGGACCAATTCACCGCCTGCTTCCGAGAATCTCCGCATCGCCCCGGGGCTTCGGCTGTCCGGGCGCGTAACTTTCTGTATTCTCTTGAAAATGCCCGCCATGACCGCCTGTCGCCTGTCCCTGGTTGCCTGCCTGTCGGCCGCGTTTGCGCTGACAGGCTTGGCGCATGCTGACGACGGCCGTCGCCCGGCCCGTGGGGCCACGCCACCGCCTCGAGCCGCCGAACAGGCGGCCCGTCCCCAGCGTCCCGTCGTGCCGTCGCCGCGGGCCGCCCGCAACGACGCGCTGGCCGACTCCGTCCGGCGGGTGCAGAGCCGGACCGGCGGGCAGGTACTGAGCGCGGAACGCGTGCCCTACGACGGACGCGACATCAGCCGGGTCAAGGTGGTCGACGACCGCGGCCGCGTGCGCGTCTACATGGACGACCCGAGCTCGCGCCGCGCGCCGCGTCCTACACGTGGCGACGACGACTGAATTCGCACCCTAGCGTGAGCCCCCAAGCCCGGCGCGGATGTCCGCGGCGGACCTACTGGAGATATCGATGCGCATCCTCCTGGTCGAAGACGAAGCCCCCCTGCGTGAGACCCTCGCCGCGCGCCTGAAGCGCGAAGGCTTCGCGGTCGACGCCGCGCAGGACGGCGAGGAAGGCCTGTACATGGGCCGAGAGGTTCCATTCGACGTCGGCATCATCGACCTCGGCCTGCCGAAGATGTCGGGCATGGAGCTGGTCAAGGCCCTGCGCGACGAGGGCAAGCAGTTCCCGGTGCTGATCCTGACCGCGCGCTCGAGCTGGCAGGACAAGGTCGACGGCCTCAAGCAGGGCGCCGACGACTACCTGGTCAAGCCGTTCCACGTCGAGGAGCTGCTGGCGCGCATCAACGCCCTGGTGCGCCGCGCCGCGGGCTGGAGCAAGCCGACCCTGGAATGTGGTGCGGTGGTGCTGGACCTGGCCGCGCAGACGGTCACCGTCAACGGCAGCAACGTCGACCTCACCAGCTACGAGTACAAGGTGCTCGAGTACCTGATGATGCATGCCGGCGAACTGGTCTCGAAGGCCGACCTCACCGAGCACATCTACCAGCAGGACTTCGACCGTGACTCCAACGTGCTCGAGGTCTTCATCGGCCGCCTGCGCAAGAAGCTCGACCCCGAGGGTACGCTGAAGCCGATCGAGACCGTGCGCGGCCGCGGCTACCGCTTCGCGATCCCGCGCAACGGCGAGGGCTGAGCCCGGCGGGCGCAGGGCGCGCCCGCGGGCGGCAGGAGGCGGCGTGGGGCAGGGGAGCAAGCAAGGAACACTGGCCTGGAGGCCGCGCTCGCTGCAGGCGCGGCAGCTGTTGGCCGCGAGCCTGGGCCTGCTCGCCTTCCTGGCCGGTGCAGGCTACGCCCTGGATCGCGCCTTCGTCGACGTCGCCAGCGAACTCCAGCGCGACCGCCTGCGCAGCTACGCAACCTCGTACGCGCGCGACATCGAATTCGATCGCGCCGGCAACCTGATCCCGCCCTATACCCAGCCCGACGAGCGCTTCGAGCGCCCGGGCAGCGGCCTGTACGCCGAAGTGGTGCTGCCCAATGGCAACTGGTCGTCGGAGTCCACCCGTGGCCCGCAACTTCCCGAGGCGGAACTGCTGGAGGGCGGCCTCGAGAAGTTCGAAGGCCCGCTGGCGATCACCCACGGCGACGGCGCCTACGGCGAGGTGCTGCGCTACGGCAAGGGCTTCATCTGGGACCTCGAGCAGCGTCCGGAGGCCGAGTTCCCGTACACGATCTACATCATGGAGGACGCCGGCATCCTGCCGCAGCAGGTCCGCGTGTTCCGCGCCGCGCTCTGGGGCTACCTTGGTATCGCCGGCCTGGTGCTGCTGCTGTTGCAGGCCGTGGTGCTGCGCTGGAGCCTGTTGCCGCTGCGCCGGGTGGTGGCCGAGCTCAACCGCGTGCAGCGCGGCCAGGCCGACCGCATGAGCGAACTGCACCCGCGCGAGCTCGAGCCCCTGACCGAGAGCATCAATGCCCTGGTCGAAAGCGAACGCCAGAACCTCGACCGCCAGCGCAACACCATGGCCGACCTCGCGCACAGCCTGAAAACGCCGCTGGCGGTGCTGCGCACGCGCTTGGACAGCGACGCCGGCGAGGCTGAGCTGCGCGCCGACGTCGCCGACCAGGTGCAGCGCATGAACGAGCTGGTGAGCTACCAGCTCAGCCGCGGGGCGTCGGGCGGGCACCAGCTGTTCGCTGCGCCGGTGGAGATCGAGCCCTACGCCGATGGCATCGTGCGCGGGCTGGAGAAAATCTACGCCGCCAAGGGCGCGGTGTGCGAGTTCGAGATCGATCCGGAGGCGCGCTTCCACGGCGAGCCGGGCGACCTGCAGGAGCTGCTGGGCAACCTGCTCGAGAACGCCTTCAAGTGGGCGCGGTCACGCGTGCTGCTCACCGTCGAACAGGGCGAGAGCGCGCCGAAGCGGCGGCCGGGGCTGGTCCTCATGGTCGACGACGACGGACCCGGCATCCCGCCCGAGCGCATCGCCCATGTCCTGCAGCGCGGCGTGCGCGGCGACGAGCGCGTGCAGGGCCATGGCATCGGCCTGTCGATCGTGCAGGACATCGTGCGCAGCTATCGGGGCGAGATGGAGGTGTCGGCATCGCCGGAGCTGGGCGGCGCGCGCTTCCTGGTGCGGCTGCCTCCGGGGCTGTGACCGCGGCTCAGCCGTGGGCGAAGGGCGAGGGACCGTACAGGCGCCGCAGATGTGCGGCGACCGGCGGCAGCTCGCGCGCGAGCAGGGCCGGATCGCTGAAGTGGTACTCGCTGCAGACGGCGAAGAATTCCTCCGGCGCCTCGGCGGCATAGGGGTCGATCGGGGTGTGCAGGCCGCGGTCGACGCGCTCGACGAAGGCGTCGTAGGCCTGCTGGAAGTCGCGAGCCCATTCGCGCTGCCAGGCGCGCGGCAGCGGCGGGGTGCCGTCGAGCAGGCCGTCGAGCGCATCGAGCTTGTGCACCATCTCGTGCACCGCCACGCAGAAGCCCTCGCGCGGGGTCTCCAGGTCGGCGGCGACGTCGGCCCAGGACAGCACCAGCGGGCCGTGTTCCCAGGCTTCGCCGGCAAGGTCGTCCTCCCACTCGTGCATCACGCCGGCGGCGTCGACATGGCTGCGGTCGACGCGGAAGGCGTCGGGATACACCAGCAGTTGGGACCAGCCGTGCAGGCCCTCGGCGCCGAACTCCAGCAGCGGCAGGCAGCACAGTGCGGCCAGCGAGGCGCGCGCGGCATCGTCGAGCGCGAGGTCGCCGACCGGAGTGATGGCCTTCTCGTGCAGGAAACGCGCGGCCAGCGCGCGCAGGCGCGCATCGCGTTCTTCGTCGAGCGCGGCCACCCAGGGCACGTCGCGGCGGACCTGCCGCCAGGTGCCGGGATCGATGTCGGCGGGGGGGCGCCGGAAGAGGCGCCTGATCACGCTTCGCCCCTAGCGGAACATCCCTGGCAGGAAGCTGTGCCAGCGTGGCGGGCGCGTGGCGTCGACATCCGTGCCCGTCGTGCCGCGGGGAATCGCCGGCTTCTCCGAATCCTGGCGCCTGGCGGCTCGCGCGGGATCGACGTCGGGCGCGGCGCCGGCCGGGTAGTCGGCGGTGCAGGACGAGCCGTCGCCGCCGGCGCTGGCCATGCGCGCATCGCGGGCCTCCGCCGGAAGGGCGAGGCAGAGCAGGAGGGCGATGGGCAGGGCGCGGACGGACATGGCAGAGCCTGTTCGATGACCGGGTGAACCTCCGGATCATACATGGCTGGCGGTGACATGCACGCGCTGGCGGGCCGGATCTCCGCCAGGTGTGATAATCCGGCCATGCCCGCCCATGACGAAGCCCTGGCCCCGCGCGAGGTCGATGCCGCCGAAAAGGCCCTGTTGCTGCGCCTGGCCGCCGGGCCGGTGTCGGGCGACACACTGGCGCGCGAGGCGGGCCTGACCCGGGCCGCGGTGTGGAAGCGGATCGAGGCCCTGCGCTCCGCCGGCGTCGCGGTCAGTGCGCGGCCCGGGCTCGGCTATTCGCTGGATGCGCCCCCGGACCTGCTCGATGCCGACGCGATCGCCGCTGCTCTGTCCGCCGATGTCCGCGAGGCCGTGCACGGCCCCGTGGTCGCCTGGACGATCGATTCCACCAACAGCGAGCTGCTGCGGCGGCGCACGCCGGCACGCGGCGTCGAGGTGCTGTTCGCTGAGCGGCAGCTGGGCGGGCGCGGGCGGCTGGGACGCGAGTGGGCGTCGCCGCTGGCAGCCAATCTCTACCTGTCGCTCTCGCGCGGCTTCGAGGGCGGACTGGCTCGCCTGGGCGGGCTGGGCCTGGTCGCCGGCGTGGCCGCGGCCGAGGCCCTGCACGGGCTCGGCTACGGCAGGGTGCGACTGAAGTGGCCCAACGACCTTGTGGTGCCCGATCCCGCGGACGGTGTGCTGCGCAAGCTCGGCGGTCTGCTGGTCGAGGGTGGCGGCGAACATGCGGGGCCGGTGCGCGCGGTGGTCGGGCTTGGCCTCAATGTGCGCATGCCCGCGGCCGCTGCGGCTTCGATCGACCAGCCGTGGTGCGACCTGGCGGGCCTCGGGCATCCGACGCCGCCTTCGCGCGATGCACTGGCCGCGGCCCTGGTCTCGCGCCTGGTGCCGGCGCTGGCGCAGTTCGATCACGATGGCCTGGGCCCCTTCCTGCCGCGCCACGCCGCGCTGGACGCGCTGTCGGGCCGTGCGGTCGACGTGCGCGCCGGCAACAGGGTGCACGCGGGCCGGGCGCTGGGCCTGGCGCCCGATGGCGCGCTGCGCGTGGACATCGACGGCGCGGAACGCCACTTCCATGCTGGCGAGGCCAGCCTGCGCGCACGCCGGGTGGCGGCGTGAGCGACTGGCTGTTCGACCTCGGCAACACCCGGCTCAAGCTGGCGGCGCTCGGTGCCGGCGGCGCCGGCGACGTGGTCGCGTTCGCACACGAAGGCGGTGTGCTTGACCCGGCCTGGACCGCGGCCCTGCCGCCGCGGATCGAAGTGGCATGGCTGGCCAGCGTGGGTCCCGCTGCGCTGCGCGCATCCCTGCTGCAGGCGCTGGTGCCGCGTGCCGCCCGCGTGGTCGAAGTGCGGGTGGAGCGCACCATGGCGGACGTGCGCGTCGGCTACGCGGAGCCCGCCCGGCTGGGCGTGGACCGCGCCCTGGCCATGGTCGGTGCGCGTGCGTATGCGCGCGGCTGGGCGCTGGTGATCGGGGTGGGCACGGCGCTGACCGTCGACCTGCTCGATGCCGAGGGCCTCCACCATGGCGGCAGCATCGCGCCCTCGCCTACCCTGATGCGCGAAGCCCTGCATGCGCGCGCGTCGCAGCTGCCCGCCGAGGGGGGTTCGGCGATGGACTTCGGCGTGGACACGGCCGACGCGCTGGCGGCGGGCTGTCTCGGCGCCGCACTGGGTCTGGTCGCACGCAGCCGCGAAGCCGCCGCCGCGCGCGCCGGGCAGGCGCCGATGCTGCTGCTGCACGGCGGTGGCGCGCGCGCGCTGCTACCGCACCTGGACGATGCCGTGCACGCGCCTTCACTGGTCATGGAAGGCCTCGCGCGGCTGGCGCGGCAACCTGCGCGCGCGGGCTAGAATCCGGCCATGCCCGCACGCGCACTGCTTGTCCTCATGGTCATGCTCAACTTCGGCGTCGCCACCTGGTGGCTGCTGCGCCCGGGGCCGTCGTCGCCGCCAGCGTGGCTGCAGCCCGACGACGTGCCGCGGCTGCAACTGCTGGGCGAAACGTCGGCGGACGGTGCGGCCAGCGGGAATGTCGCGGCGCCCGCACCTGCCGGCGAACCGGAGGCCATGCCGACGGCCGTCCCGGCCGCGGCGACAGGCGACCACGCCAACGGACCTTCCGCCGGGAGTGGCACGCCCGCGGTCGTGGCGGCTCCGCAGCAGGTTGCCGATGCCGCCGCGTCCACGCAGGGTGTCGCCGAGCTGCGCTGTTTCAGCTTCGGTCCCTTCGCGGATGCGTCCCCGGTCGCCGCCGCCCGCGGGCTGCTGCAACCTCTGGGCGCGGCGCGCATGCGCGTTCGCGACCAGGTGGAGGCCCCCCGCGGCTGGCGCGTGGCGATGGCACCGCAGGCCGACCGTGCGGCGGCGGATGCGCTGGCGGCGAAGATCAGGGCCGCGGGCTTCGACGACCTGCTGGTCGTGCCGGGCGGCGAAGAGGCCAACGGCATCGCGCTGGGCCGCTACGGCAGCGAAGCCGCCGCCCGCCGTCGTGAATCGGCGCTGCGCGCCGCCGGCTTCCCGGCCCTGGCGCAGCCCGTCGGCGATGCCGGCACGCGCCATTGGCTGGACGTGGCCGCGGGGCCGGGGTTCGACGCCGAGGCCGCGCGCCGCGCGGCCGGCGCGGCGCAGGCGCGGGACATCGGCTGCGCCGGCATCGTGGATGCCACCACGGCAGGCTAGAATGCGGCGCGCCCGACGTGGCGCATCGTGCCGGCATAGCTCAGCTGGTAGAGCAACCGCCTTGTAAGCGGTAGGTCGTCCGTTCGAATCGGACTGCCGGCACCACGATGCGCGTGGCGCATGCGCCCCCTGCGCGGATCGCCGACTTTCCATTGGAGGAACCCCATGTCCCTGAAACTGCAGCCCGTGTCCGTGTTCGGCGTGCCCACCGACGTGGGAGCCGGCACGCGGGGGGCATCCATGGGCCCGGAGACGCTGCGCGTGGCGGGATTCGTCGAGGCACTGGCCGCACGCGGGGTCGATGTGGTCGACCGCGGCGATGTCAGCGGGCCGCGCAATCCGTGGATGCCGCCCGTCGACGGCTACCGCCACCTCGACGAGGTCGTGGCCTGGAACCGCGCGGTGATGGAGATGTCGGCGGCTGAACTCGAGGCCGGACGCATGCCGGTGATGCTGGGCGGCGACCATTGCCTGGGCATGGGCTCGATCGCCGCGGTCGCCCGCCACTGTCGCGCGAAGGGCAAGCGCCTGCGCGTGCTCTGGCTCGACGCCCACGCCGACTTCAACACCTCCGCCATCACGCCTTCGGGCAACGTCCACGGCATGCCCGTGGCCTGCCTCTGCGGGCTGGGGCCCGATGTGCTGGTCAACCTGGGCGGGCAGGGGCCGATGATCTCGCCGGCCGACGTGCGCCAGATCGGCATCCGCTCGGTCGACCCGGAGGAGAAGCGCCTGGTGCGCGAGCACGGCCTGGACATCTATGACATGCGCTACATCGACGAGGTCGGCATGAAGCAGGTGATGGAGGAGGCGCTGGCCGGCATCGACGCCGACACCCACCTGCACGTGAGTTTCGATGTCGACGTGCTCGATCCTTCCATCGCGCCGGGCACCGGCACCCGCGTTCCCGGTGGCCTCGACTATCGGGAGGCGCAGCTGATGATGGAGATGATCGCCGACGCCGGCGGTGCCGACTCGCTCGACGTGGTCGAGGTCAATCCCGCGCTTGATCGCCGCAACCGCACTGCGCGGCTGGCCGTGGACCTGGTGGAAAGCCTGTTCGGCAAGTCCACGCTGATGCGCGACTGAGCGCAGTCCATGAATGGACACCGCCGCTCCCGGGCCGCCCGGGCGGCGTCTAAACGCGATTTTCACCCCTGCCTGCGTTTCATGGTCCGACCCGGGCGAATCACGCCCGCGGCATTGACCACCATTGGAGAGTCCCATGAAGCGTATTGCCCTGCTGTGCCTGATCTCGATGTTCTCTGTCGGCATGCTGTCCGCCTGCAACACCGTCAAGGGTGCGGGCAAGGACGTGCAGAAGGTCGGCGAGAAGGTCGAGGACGCCGCCGAAGACACCGGTGCGACCGATCCGCGCTGAACGCCGGGTCATCGAAGTGAAGACCGGCGCAACGAATCCTTGACCGCACCACCATGGCCGCTTGGGCAGGATGGACCCCGATCCTCCGCATCGCGGAGATCGTTCCCCCATCGAACGAGGTAAGACCATGAACAAGGACATCATTGCCGGCAAGTGGACGCAGGTGAAGGGAAAGGCCCAGGCCAAGTGGGGCAAGCTCACCGACGACGTGTTCGACGTCGCGGAGGGCAACGGCGAATACCTCGCCGGCAAGCTGCAGGAGCAGTACGGTTGGGAGCGCGAGCAGGCCGAGCGCGAGGTCCGCGAATTCGAGAAGACCCTCGACTGAGTTCCCGACCGGAGCCCCGGTCCACTGATCCACGATGTAGTACGCACGACGGGCCGGCCTCTGCCGGCCCGTCGTGCATTCGGGACACGGGCATGGTCCCAAGGGGCGCGGGTCCGGCCAGTGCCCCCCGCGCGGGCTAAAATGCGCCGTTCCCAATCTTCCGGCCTTTTCATGAGCCTGCGCGTCCTCACCGGCATCAAGCCCACCGGCGTTCCCCACCTCGGCAACTACGTCGGCGCCATCCGCCCGGCGGTGGCGGCGAGCGCGGCGGATGACGTCGAGAGTTTCTTCTTCCTCGCCGACTACCACGCCCTGATCAGCACCCAGGATCCGGTGCGCGTGCAGCGCTCGACGCTTGAGATCGCGGCCAGCTGGCTGGCCTGCGGGCTCGACCCCGAGCGCGTGGCCTTCTACCGCCAGTCCGACGTGCCCGAGACTACCGAGCTCACCTGGCTGCTGTCCTGCGTGGCCGGCAAGGGCCTGCTCAACCGCGCGCATGCCTACAAGGCGGCGGTCGACCGCAACCGCGACGAGGGCCAGGACGAGGACGCCGGCGTCACCGCGGGCCTGTACATGTACCCGGTGCTGATGGCCGCCGACATCCTGCTGTTCAACGCGCACAAGGTGCCGGTGGGTCGCGACCAGGTGCAGCACATCGAGATGGCGCGCGACTTCGCGCAGCGCTTCAACCACGTCTATGGCGAGCACTTCACCCTGCCCGAGGCCGCGATCGAGGAGCAGGTGGCGACCCTGCCCGGCCTGGACGGCCGCAAGATGTCCAAGAGCTACGACAACGTCATCCCGCTGTTCGCGCCGCGCGAACAGCTGCGCAGGCTGGTGTTCTCGATCGTCACCGACTCGCGGGCGCCGGGCGAGCCCAAGGACACCGGGGGTTCCGCCCTGTTCCAGCTCTACCAGGCCTTCGCCGACGGGGGTGAGGCCGAAGCCATGGCCAGGTCCTTCGCCGCCGGCGTCGCCTGGGGCGAGGCCAAGGAGCAGGTCTTCGAGCGCATCGACGCCGAACTGGCGCCACTGCGTGAGCGCTACCAGTCACTGTCCGCCGATCCGGCCGGGATCGAGCGCATCCTGCGCGTCGGCGGTGAGCGGCTGCGCGACGAGCAGGCGCGGCCCTTCCTCGCACACCTCCGGCACGCCGTGGGCCTGCGCGACCTGGCGGCCGTGCATGGCGGCGGCAGCGATACCGGCGACGATGCCGCGAAGACCGCGCCGCCGGCGTTCAAGCAGTACCGCGAGGCCGACGGCCGCTTCCACTTCAAGCTGGTCGATGGCGACCTGCTCCTGCTGCAGGGCGAGGGCTTCGAATCGCCGCGCGAGGTCGGGCGCATCGTCGCCCTGCTGAAATCCGGCGCCGTCGCACCGCGCGTCGACGGCGCCGGCCGCGTGTGGCTGGACGATGCACACATCGGCGGCCTGGGCGAGGGCGTCGACCCCGAGGCGCTGCTGCGCGCGCTGGAACGCTTCACGGAGGATGCGGAATGAATCCGCTGGTCGAGGTCAACCTGACCCTGATCCTGTTCCTGCCGTGGTTCCTGATCCTGTCGGTGCTGTTCTGGATCTACCCGCGCCAGCCCCGCGGGTTCGCGCGTCGCCTCTACGACCTCGCCGCCGTGGCGCTCTCGCTCGGACTGTTCGTGGCCAGCCTGTACTGGCTGCAGGACATCGCCGACCCGGCGCACGGGCGCATGTGGCGGCAGATCCTCGCGACCGCGGCCGGCTACGGCGTGTTCCTGGGCGCGATGCTGGTGGCGTTCGTCGTGCGCGCGATGCTGTTCCGGCGCAGGACCTAGACCAAGGCAGGAGGGCCCGCGGACGCCGCGGGCACTAGACTCGGGGCTGGCCTGCAACGGAGTTCCGAGCGTGCAACCTGGCGATGGCATCACCCTCATCGACACCGGCTTCGGCGAACGCCCCGCGTTCTGCGCCGCCTACCTGCTGGTGGAATCTGGGCGCGCGGCGTTCATCGACTGCGGCACCCTGCACAGCGTGCCGACCATGCTCGCGGCGCTGGACGCGGCGGGCCTGGCGCGCGATGCCGTGGATTTCGTCGTCGCCACCCATGTGCACCTCGACCATGCCGGCGGCGCGGGCGCGCTGCTCCGGGAACTGCCGGCGGCGAAGCTGGTGGTGCATCCGCGCGGCGCACCGCATCTCATCGATCCGGCGAAGCTGATCGCCAGCGCGCGCCAGGTCTACGGCGACGCGCTGTTCGAACAGGCCTACGGCGGGCTGGTGCCGGCGCCGCCGGAGCGGGTGGTGGAGGCCGCCGATGGCCATGTCGTCGACCTTGCCGGGCGGCCGCTGCTGCTCGCGCACACGCCGGGGCACGCCCTGCACCATCTTTCGGTGTGGGATGAGCGCAGCCGTACCTGGTTCACCGGCGACAGCTTCGGCATCTCCTACCGGGAATTCGACGTCGGCGGCAGCGCCTTCGTGATCCCGACCACCTCGCCGGTGCAGTTCGATCCGGCTCAGATGAAGGATTCGATCCGGCGCATGCTCGCCAGGCAGCCGGCAGCCTGCCACGTCACCCACTACGGCGCCGTGCGCGGCGACGTGCAGCGCGTCGGCCTGCGCCTGGTCGAACAGGTGGACGCGATGGTCGCGCTGGCCCAGTTTCTGGCCGATGCGCCCGACCGCCACGAGGCGCTGAAGCAGGCGCTGACGAAGCTCTACGTGGACCGCGCGCGGATCCACGGCGTCTCCGACCCGGAGCGGACGGTGCCCGAACTGCTAGCGCTGGACATCGAACTCAATGCCCAGGGCCTGGCCGTGTGGCTGGAGCGGGAGCGGAAGAAGGCACAGACGGCCTGATCGCGCGCGGGACCGCAGCGGGGCATGCAGAAGCTGCGGCCGGCTGGCGCGCTCAGTCCCAGGCGTTGAGGTGCGGCCCCGGTGGCGTGCGCTGCATGCGCACCACGCAGAAGCGGTGGCCGCTGGGTGCCTCCATCACCCACCAGGTGTGGATCTTTTCGATCCGCTTCGCACCCAGGGCTTCCAGGCGCGAGGCTTCGGCGTCGACGTCGTCGGCCTCGATGTCGAGGTGGATGCGGCTGTCATGGCCGACTTTCTGCAGCAGCAGGATGGGCTCGTCGCGTTCGGTGCACAGGCGCGCGTACTTGCCGTCGCCGTCCTCGTCCGCCGACTGCACGCGCTTGCCCAGCGCCTGGCTCCAGAACGCCACATGCGGCGCCAGGTCGTCGACCCGGCAATCCAGCACGAAGGTGGACAAGCGGCTGTGGTGGGTCATGGGGCTGCTCCGGGATATCAGTGGGCGTGGCCGCCGGTGTCCCTCTCGGCCTGGCGGTAAATCGCGTACTCCTTGTCGTCCAGACGGTACCACTGCAGGGCGAACACCGCCGCCGCGCGTTGCTCGTCGCTTGTGCCCGCGTCGCTGGCGGTCCACAGCAGGGCTTCCTTCAGCTGCGGGGAGTGCGCACGTGTGGCGATCACGCCGGCAATGGCGGCGTGCCGGACCTGCGGGGACTCATCGAGGATGGCCCGGGTGAGCAGTTGCCTCGCCTGCTCCGGCTCGGCCCATTGCGCGGCGTGAACCACGCTGCGCGCGCGCACGTCCGGATCACGGTGGCTGGTGAGCGCCTGCAGGGCATCGGCCATCGGCTCGGTGTCCGAGGCCGGCAACACCGTCGGAACGGCCAGGCCGACGACCTGGGCGAGCACCTGTGGATCGCGTTCGTTGCCCAGGCCGGCGAGTACCGCGTCGCGGACCTCCGCAGCATCGAGCGGGAACGCGGCCAGCAGGTCGTAGCCGCGTAGGCGGGTCGCGGCGTCGCCGCCGGACACGAGTTCGAGTGCGAAGTCGCGCAGTTCGTCGTCGGGATGTCGCTGCAGTTCGGCGAGCAGGGCGCCACGCACGTCTTCATCGAGCTCGGTGGCATAGCGCTGCATGAGCGCCCGGCGCGCGTCCCCGTCCGGGACGCCCCAGGTGGTGGCGTTGCCCTGCATCGCCAGTGCCGCGCCCTCCGCGGAAGGCGCAGCGCCGCCGGGCAGGGCGTCCGTCACCGTGGGCGCGGTACCCGGCCCGGCCTGCCGAATCCACGTCGCGACAAGCAACGCAGCGGCCAGAACGGCCACGGCCAGGCCGGTGACCAGGCCGCGGCGACTCATCGCAACTCCCACGCGTCACGGCCGCCCGCCGTGCAGGGCGGGCGCCGGAACCCGGTGGGGCAAGGGGTCAGCATTGTGGTGCGACGAAACCGTTCGAGCCTGTGTAGGTGTAGGCATCCGGAATGAAGCGGCCCGTCCCGATCCGGTTCCAGATGTTGCTGGTGCCATAGTAGCCGGCGATCGACTGGCCGCGGGTCTGGCACTGGATGCTCACGCTGGCGCCGTTGGCGAGCGAGCCGACGATGGAATGGCTGGTGGACGAACCGCTGCGCACGTTGAGGTTGGCGCCGTTGGTGCGGACCGTGCCTGCGGCGCCGCCACCGCCGCCACAGCCGTTGCGGCTGGTGTAGCTGCGGGTGCCCCAGTAGTAGGCCCCGCTGCCGTTGAAGACGATGCTGACGGCGGAGCCGTTGCGGCGCTGTTCGTAGTGCAGGTGCGGACCGGTGGAACCGCCTGTGGAACCGACGGTGCCGATGCGCTGGCCGCGCGAGACCTGCTGTCCAACCGACACCGACCAGGAGTTGAGGTGGGCGTAGTAGGTGGTCCAGCCGCCGCCGTGGTCGATCACGACGTAGCGGCCATAGCTGGTGTTGCCGAGGTTGCGCACCACGGTGACCCTGCCCGCGGCCGAAGCGACCACCGGGTCGCCAAGATCGTTGGCGCGGTTGAAGTCGATCGAGCGCTGTGGCGAATGGTTGGTGCGGGTCTGGCCCGACCAGGTCTGGTTGCAGGGAAACGGCAGCTGGAAGGCGGGTGCCGCGTGGGCGGCGGTCCCGAGGGACGCGAGCACGGCGAGCAGGGCAAGGCGGGTGAGCGGGCGACGGCGCATGTGGATCTCCCCTTTCCGGCATGGCGACACGGCCTGCTGGCCGCGCCGGATGCGCGGGTTCCGCGCACCCGCCGATCATCGCCAGGGGAAATCGACCCGGATACCTGGGGGAAACCCGGAAGCGGCGGGCTGCCGCTTCCGGTCTGCTGCAGTGTCAGCCCGGCAGCGACAGGTCGTCGAGCAGCGCCTTGAGGAAGCGCGCGGCCTCGCCGCCGGTGGCGGCGCGGTGGTCGAAGGTCAGCGAGATCGGCATGCGGCGATGCACTTCGATGCCGCCGATCACCGCGACCACGTCCTGGCTCAGCTTGCCCGCGCCGACGATCGCCACGCACGGCGGCACCACCACCGGCGTGGCGTAGCGACCGGCGAACATGCCGAAGTTGGACAGGCTGATGGTGTAACCCGACAGCTCGCTGGCGGGGATGCTGCGGTCCTCGACCTGCTGGCGCAGGCGCTGGATGCCGGCGCGCACGCCCGCGGGGTCGAGCACGTCGGCGTTGCGCAGGGCCGGCACGAACAGGCCGTCCTCGGTGTCGACGGCGATGCCGATGTCGACCTGCGGATGCATCGTGCGGGTCAGGCTGTCGCCGTCGAACCAGGCGTTGAGGGCCGGCACCGCCTTCGCCGCGGCGCAGATGGCGCGGATCAGGCGGGCGGTGATGTCCTGCTTGCCGACCCAGGCGTGCAGGTCGGCGTCGTCGACGAGCGTCGTCGGCACCACCTTGCTGTGGGCGTCGGCCATGACCCGCGCCATGTTGCGGCGCACGCCCTTGAGCTGCTCGGGCTGGCCGCTGGCGGCGACGCCCGGCGGCTGGGTGCGCATGGGCTTGCCGGAGGCGGACAGGCGCGTGCGGTCGCCGGCGTCGCGCGCGGCGGGTGCGGGTGCGGGTGCGGCAGCGGGGCGCTGCGCGGCCGGGGCCGCCGGGGCGGCCGCAGGCGCGGCGCCGATCGCCGCGGAGCCGTCGGCGGCGGCGCGCTTCACGTCGGCCATGGTCACGGTGCCGTCGGCGCCGGTGCCCTGTACGCGGGTGATGTCGACCTTGAGCTTGCGCGCCTGCGCGCGCACCGCGGGCATGGCGCGCACGCCGCCCACGGCGACCGCCTGCTCGCTGCGCACGGCGTCCGACGACTGCATCGCGCCGACCACGGTGCCGCTGTCGCTGCGCTCGCCGCCGGCCTCGCCCTTGGGCGCGGGCTCGCCGGCGTCGCTGATCGCGCCGCCTTCGTCGGAGGCCACGACCCTGTCGTCGGGCGCCGGGTCCTGGCTGCCGACGCCATGGCCGCCACCGCCGTGGTGGTGGCCGGTGTCCTGGCCCTCGGCGCGCTGCGGCAGGCTGGGATCGATCTCGAACTCGGCCAGCATCGCGCCGGTGATCACCACGTCGCCGGCGGCGCCGGCCAGCTTCAGCACCTTGCCCGAGACCGGGGAGGGCACGTCGACCACGGCCTTGGCGGTCTCCATCGACACCAGGTTGTCGTCCAGGCGGATGGTGTCGCCCTCCTTGACGTACCACTCCACGATGGTGGCGTCGGGCAGGCCCTCGCCGAGGTCGGGGAGGTGGAAGGTCTTCTTGTCGGCCATGTCGGTCCTCGGGAAATCGGTGCTCGCGGGAGCGTTTGCGTATTTGTCGTGCGCGCCGGCCTCAGCCGGCGGCGATGGTCCGCTTCGCCGCGGCGACGATCTTCTCGACGCTGGGCAGGTACTTCATTTCCAGACGGAACAGCGGGATGTGGGTGTCGTAGCCGGTGACGCGCTCGACCGGGGCCAGCAGGTCGTACATGCACTCCTCGGCCAGGCGCGCGGCGATCTCGCCGCCGAAGCCGGCGGTCTTGGGCGCCTCGTGCACGATCACGCAGCGGCCGGTCTTGGCGACCGATTCGGCGATGGTGGCGAAGTCCAGCGGTGTCAGCGTGGCGACGTCGATGACCTCGGCGCTGATGCCGTCCTTCGCCAGGGCCTCGGCGGCTTCCAGCGTTTCCTTCACCTGCGCGCCCCAGGTCACGAGCGTGACGTCGGTGCCGTCGCGGAGCACGAAGCACACGTCCAGCGGCAGCGCTTCGCCGTCGTCGGGCACGAGCTCCTTGTACTGGCGGTAGATGCGCTTGGGCTCCATGAAGATCACCGGATCCGGCTCGCGGATCGCGGCCAGCAGCAGGCCGTAGGCGCGTGCCGGCGAGGAGGGCAGGACCACGCGCAGGCCGGGGACGTTGGTGAACAGCGCCTCGTTGGCCTCCGAGTGGTGCTCCGGCGCGCGGATGCCGCCGCCCCACGGCACGCGCAGCACCATCGGGCAGGTCAGGCGACCGCGGGTGCGGTAGCGGAAGCGCGCGGCGTGGCAGATCACGTGGTCGAGCATCGGGTAGACGAAGCCGTCGAACTGGGCCTCGGCCACCGGCTTCATGCCCTGCGCGGCCATGCCTACGGTCAAACCGGCAATCGTGGTTTCATCCAGCGGGGTGTCGATCACGCGCTGGTCGCCGAACTCGGCCTGCAGGCCGGCGGTGGCGCGGAACACGCCGCCGTTGACGCCCACGTCCTCGCCCAGCACCACGACCGAGTCGTCGTTGCGCATCTCGTACGCCAGCGCCTGGGTGATCGCCTCGATCAGGGTGATCGCGGCCGGCGCCGCGTCCTTCTTCGCCGCGGCGCTCACGAACGCTTCTCCGCGGCGATGGCGGCGGCGCGCTGCTCCAGCAGGTCGGCCGGCGGATCGGCGTAGAGGTAGTCGAACATGGCTTCCACGGGCTGCACCTTGCTCTCCAGGTAGGCGTTGATTTCCTCGTCGACCATGCGGCCGCACTCCTCGATCCAGGCCTTCTCCTGCGCCTCGTCCCAGGCGCCCTGGGCGCTGAGCCAGGTGCGCAGGCGGGTCATCGGGTCGCGGGTCCAGGCGTCCTTGACCTCGGCGTCGTCGCGGTAGCGTCGGGCGTCGTCGGCGGTGGTGTGGTCGTGCAGGCGGTAGGTCATGAACTCGATCACGCTGCCGCCTTCGCCCGAACGCGCGCGCGCCATCGCGCGGCGCATGCCCTCGAGCACGGCGAACAGGTCGTTGCCGTCCACCTGCAGGCAGTGCAGGCCGCCGGCCAGGCCCTTCTGCGCCAGGGTCTTGGCGCCGGTCTGCGCCTTGCGCGGCACCGAGATCGCCCAGCCGTTGTTGATGATGCACTGGATGAAGGGCAGGGCGTAGGCGCCGGCGGAGTTGATCGCGGCGTAGGTGTCGGTCTTCGACGAACCACCGTCGCCGCAGCAGGTCACGGCCACGCGATCCTCGCCGCGCAGCTTGAACGCGAGCGCGGAACCGGCGGCGTGCAGGCACTGGGTCGCGATCGGCACGCACCAGGGGAAGTCGTGCTTCGGGCCGGAGAAATCGTTGCCGCGTTCGTCGCCGCCCCAGTACATCAGCACGTCGCGCGGCTTCACGCCGCGCATGAACTGCGCGCCGTACTCGCGGTAGCTGGGGGCGAAGACGTCCTCGGGCCGCATCGCGGCGCCAATGCCGACGTGGGTGGCCTCGTGGCCCAGGCAGGCGGCGTAGGTGCCGAGCTTGCCGGTGCGCTGCAGGGCGATGGCCTTGGCGTCGAAGGTGCGCACCAGCAGCATCTGCTTGAACAGCGGCAGGATTTCGGTCGCCGAGGGCGCTTCCGGCGGCAGCTCGGCCACCAGGGTGCCATCCGGGCCAAGGTACTGGAGATATTCGATTTCGAAGGTCGCGGCAACGCTCATGCGGTCACGTGCTCGGTCATCCACGGGAGCCGGACATGATACCCGGACGATGTTCGGGGTTTGTTGCGCGGTGCGGCAAGGGCGGTCGGCCCGCCGCGGTGCGAAAAAAAGGAGCGCGGCCGGGGCCGCGCTCCTGCTTGCATCCCGGCGATGGCCGGATTCAGCGCCCCATCTTCACCTGGATGGAATCGCTGTTGTCGTGCAGCGCCGGATCGGTCGCCGCCGAGTCCACGTCGACCTCGATCGAGAACATCGGCGGCATCAGCTTGCCCGTGGTGTCCACGGTCACCGTGAACAGCAGGGTTTCGCTGCTGGCCAGGGCGCCGTCGTCGGCGATGCAGGTCGCGCGGAACGACGACGCGGCCGCGGGCGTGCAGGTCCAGCCCGGCGCGACCTCGAGCGTCACGCGCGCGGTGGGCACCGAGGCCGCCACGTCCAGCACCGGTGAAGGCGCCGGCGACGGGCCGTCGTTGGCCACCACCACCGACCAGCTTGTCGGTGCCGTGCGCGGGAAGACGGCCGGACCGGACACCTGCACCGACAGGTCGGCGATGCTTGCGACCGAGATCGCCGCGCTGTCGCTGTCGTTGCCGGCCTCCGGGTCCTCGGTCTGCGAGGTCGCGGCCGCGGTCAGGGTGACCGTGGAGCCGGCCGCTTCCGGCGGCGCCGCGGCCTGGACGCTGAATCCGGCCGGCTGCGAAACGGCAAGCTCGTCCGCGGTGCACGCGGCGGTGGTCTGGCCACCGGTCACGCTGCCCGGTTCACAGGTCCAGCCGCTCGGGGCCGTGACCGTGAGGCCCGGCAGTTCGGCGTCGACCGCGATGCCCAGGCCCGGGAACTGTGCCGCATCCGGACCGGCATTGGTGGCCTCGACCAGCCAGGTCATGGTGCCGGCCACGGCCACCGAGGGCTGCGGGGCGGTCACCACGGCCTGCATGTCGGCGAACTGGATCGCCTGCAGCCGGAGCAGCAGCACCGAGGGGTCGTGGTCGGACAGGCGCGCGGCGCTGTTGGCGTCGTTGCGCGCGGTCTCCGGGAAGTCGGCGTTGATGCGCGCGTGGCTCATCGTCCAGGAGTTGACCAGCGGCGAGGCCAGCACCGCGTCGTTGACCAGGATGTGGTCGAGCGACTGGGCGTTGTTCTCGAACACGAACGAATAGCGCTCTTCCGCCGGCACGCCGAAGGTCGCGTTGTACATGTCCGGCTCGACCAGGTCGGCGCCGTCACCATTCACCGCGGTGGTCGCATCGGCCGAGGGCATGCCGGTCACGGTGCCCATGGCGTCGGCGTAGCCGTCGTTGAACTCGAAGGCGTTGAAGTCGCCGAGCACGATCAGCTTGCGCTCCGGGTCGGCCTGCTGCATGTCCTGCAGCATGCCGGCCAGGAATTCGGCCTGCTTCTGCCGCTTCTGGCGCACGCGGTCGCCGTTGGTGCCGGTGCCGAGCGGGGTTTCGTCGTTGATGCCGCTGAGCGAACGCTGGTGCACGGTGACCACCGTCACCGGCAGCTCGCGGCCGTCGGCGAAGTTCACCACCGCGTCGAGCACCAGCGGCGGCCGGTCGTTGAGCAGGGTCGTGGAGCCGTCGCCGTCGTAGGTCCAGGTGGCGTCCGCGCCCACCTGTTCGACCGAGAGCACCTGCACGCGCCGCAGCGACGCGCCGATTTCTCCGGCCTTGACCAGGAAGCCGACGTCGATGCCGCCGACGTCGTTGCCTTCCTCGAGGTAGGCGACGTAGCCCGGGTCGGGCTGGCCCAGCGCCACCGCGTCGGCATTGACCTTCGCGGCCAGCGCCTGCAGCGCGTTGAGGTTCTCGACCTCGCTGACGCCGATCACGTCGGGCGAATGCATGTAGGCGCGGATGCCCAGCGAGGCCTTGTTGAGGCGGCTGGCGAAGGCGTCCGCGGTCAGCACCGGCTCGCTGATGCCGGGGTCGTTCACGGTGTCGAAGAAGCGCTGCAGGTTGTAGGTCGCGAAGCTGGCGTGGTCGTCGCCCGGCAGCACCGAGGAGCGCGGCTGGTCGAGGCCGCCGCACTCGATCGCGAGCGTGGTTTCCGGATACACCGTGTAGCGGCGGAAGGTGTAGTCCAGCGGGCCGGTCAGGGTGTCGTCGATGATCACGCAGCCGGCGGCCAGGTTGGCCTGCGGCGCGCCGATGGTGTCGCTGTCCACCGCGATGACCTCGGGGTTGAAGTCCCAGCGCGGGATCGCGGTGGCGGTGGTGCCGCTGGGGTCGGGGTCGGGCACCTGGATGCCGGCCTCGCGCAGCGGGCGCGCGACGCCGTCGGCGACCACGGCGAACTGGCCGTTGCCGGTGGAGGTGGCCTGGGTCTCGTTGGTGTTGCCGCGGGTCGGCGCGACCACGCGCGCGTTGGGCACCACCACGCGCATGCCCTCGTAGCGCTCGAGCTGGTCGAGGCCGCCGTCGGGCAGGGCGCTTTCGGCCGAGATCACCACCGGTGCCGGCAGGGCGTGGCCGGTGGACAGCTGGGTGACGGTGGCGAAGCTCAGTTCGGTCATCGGCAGCTGGTGCGGGTCGGCGGCGGGGATGTACTCCAGCACCGTGCCCTGCACGCGCACCCGGTTGCCCACGGCCGCCTCCGGGCCGGGGGCCGCGGAGGTGAACACGAACAGGCCCTCGGAGGTCTCCTCGTTGTCGTCGGCCTCGGCGTCCGACGTCTGCATGAAGAAGCCGTTGTTCTTGCGCGCGGTGACGATGCCGGTGGTGACCACCACCTCGCCCTCCAGCGGCGAGGTCGCGCCCGCGCCCTGGATCGCGGAGATCGGCATGGTCACGAAGTCGTCGTTGAGGATGGTGCCGGTGCCCGCCAGGGTGCCGTCCTGGGCGCCGCTGACGTTCGAGATCTGCAGGCTGAAGGTCTCGTCGGGCTCGACCACGGTGTCGCCGAGCACGCTGACCGGCAGCGACACCGACTGCTCGCCCTCGGCAATGCTCGCGCTGCCGCTGGCGGCGATGTAGTCCTTGCCGGCGGTCGCGGTGCCGTCGACGGTGGCGTAGTCGAAGCTCACGCCGCCCTTGCCCGCGGGCTGGGTCAGGCTGACCTGGAAGGTCAGGCTGTTGGTGCCGGAGTCGCCCTCGGCCACGCTGGCATCGCCGACGTTGATCACCGGATCGACCTTCCCGCCGCCACCGGCGACGACGCTGATGTTGTCGATGCCGATCCACTCGTCGCTGCCCACGGCGTCGGCGGTCATGATGCGCAGCTCGACCAGCGCCTGGTTGTCGACCGCCGCCGGCAGGGTGACCGAGACCTGCGTTTCCTTGGTCAGGCCCGGGCCGTTGCTGGCGTCGGCGACGAAGGCTTCGGGCACGTTGATGAAGTTGCCGATGCCGCCGACGCGGTACTGCAGCGCCACCGGCTGCACCGAGTTGTCGTTGTTGCTGTCGACGTCGCGCAGCAGGTAGGACACCTGGATGCCGCTGGCGCCGCGCGTGTCGAGATGGATCCGGAGGTAGGGCGCGCGCGCGGTGCCGCTGCCCTGCAGGGCCACCACCGGGTTGTCGATGTGGAACTCCGCCACGCCGCCGGTGTTGTTGGTGTTCGGGTTGGCGTGGTTGGCGATGACGTTGACCACGCCGGGCGAATCCGGTCCCAGGATCGTCTGCGGATCGGCCGCGGTGCCGCCGGCCAGGCCATCGCCGCGGAAGCCGATGATGCCGGGCACGCCCGACCAGTCGTTGTTGGTGGTGATCTGGCCGATGTTGGTCCAGTCCTGCGAGAAGGGCAGGGTCTGCGGCGTATCGTTGGCCTGCGCGGCGGCGATGGCCGCGGAAAGGGCGAGCGCGAGCGCCAGGCGGCGCGGATTCGGTTGCATGTGGTGGATCCCCTGGAAGTGGCTGCGCGGCCCCCGCCGCGACCGGCCGATTGTGCAGCAGTCGTGCGGCAACGGGGTGACAGGCCGTGGCCTGCCGGGAGCCGATCCATCCGTGGCCGTACGGACGCCCTGCGTTAACCTTTCACGCATGAGCATTGAAAAGAATGAACGTGCCCTCGAGGCCGGGATCTACACCGAGCTGTCCGGGCGCATGACCTACGGCGGCTACCTCCGCCTGGACCGGCTGCTGTCGGCCCAGGAGCCGGTGTCCAGCCCGCCGCACCACGACGAGATGCTGTTCATCATCCAGCACCAGGTTTCGGAGCTGTGGCTGAAGCTGCTGGTGCACGAGCTGCAGGCCGCCGTCGGCCACCTGCGCGAGGGCCGCCTGGATCCCTGCCAGAAGATCTTCTCCCGCTGCAAGGGCGTGCTGCGCCAGCTCACTGCGATGTGGTCGGTGCTGGAGACGCTGACGCCCTCCGAGTACGCCGAGTTCCGCGACCTGCTGGGGCCGTCCTCGGGCTTCCAGTCGGCGCAGTACCGCACGGTCGAATTCCTGCTCGGCAACAAGAATGCCGGCATGCTCAAAGTCTTCGCCCACGACCCGGAGGCGCAGGCGATGCTGCGCGGCGCGCTCGAGGCGCCCAGCCTGTACGACGAGGCCCTGCGCCACCTGGCCCGGACCGGCCACGCCGTGCCGGAGCGCCACCTGGAGCGCGACTGGACCCGCCCGCACGTCATGGACGAGGACCTGGTGCCGGTGTTCGAACGCATCTACACCGACACCGCCGCCGACTGGGAGGCCTACCACCTCTGCGAGGACCTGGTGGACCTGGAGAGCGAGTTCCAGCTCTGGCGCTTCCGCCACATGCGCACGGTGATGCGGATCATCGGCTTCAAGCGCGGCACCGGGGGCTCCAGCGGCGTCGGCTTTCTCAAGCAGGCGCTGGACCTGACCTTCTTCCCCGAGCTGTTCGAGGTGCGCACCCGGATCGGCGGCAAGGGCGCCGACGCCGCGTACTGAACGCACTGGAGGAATCCGGCGGCAGGATCCCGGCGCGGGCGCCCGCGCCGGTGCCTGCTAGGATCGCCCCCTGGCAATCAGGGGAATCCCGCATGCAGCAACCCGATCCGGACACCGCAACGGCGCCGCGCGGCGCCATGGCCCGCGCCCTCGATGCCATCGAGCGCATAGGCAACCGGCTGCCCGATCCGGCGATGCTGTTCCTGCTGCTGATGCTCCTGGTCTGGGCGCTGTCCTGGGCGCTGTCGGGCATCGACTTCGCCGCCGCCGATCCGCGCAGCGGCGAGCCGATCCGCATCGTCAACCAGCTCTCCGGCGAGTCGCTGACCGCGTTCATGGCCAACATGGTCCGGGTGTTCCTGGGCTTCGCACCGTTGGGCGTGGTGCTCGTGGCGATGCTCGGCCTGGGCGTGGCCGAGCACACCGGCTTCATCAACGCCGCCCTGCGCCGCGCGCTGTCGGTGACGCCCAAGCAGCTGCTTACCCCGGCCCTGGTCGCGGTGGCGGTGCTCAGCCACGTCGCGGTCGATGCCGGCTACGTGCTGGTGATCCCGCTGGGCGGAGTGATCTTCTACGCCGCCGGCCGCCACCCCATCGCCGGCATCGCGGCGGCGTTCTGCGGCGTGTCGGGCGGCTTCTCGGCGACCCTGTTCGTGCCCTCGTCGCTGGACCCGATGCTGGCCACCTTCACCCAGAGCGCGGCGAACATCCTCGATCCCGCGCTGGTGGTCAACCCGCTCAACAACTGGGTGTTCACCACCGCGTCCTCGTTCCTGGTCATCGCCATCGGCTGGTTCGTCACCGACCGCATCGTCGAGCCGCGGCTGCAGCGCATGCAGGTCGACGGCGACACCCGCGAGCTGCCGACGATGGAGCCGCTGTCGGCCGCCGAGAAGCGCGGCCTGGGCTGGGCGCTGGCGGCGATGGCGGTGGCCGGCGTGCTGTTCGCGCTGAGCCTGTGGCCGGAGACCAGCCCCTGGCGCGCGGCCGCCGACCAGGTGCCCGAGGGCAGCCACCCGCTGCTGGTCGCGGCGGCGCCGGTGATGCAGTCGATCGTGGCCCTGATCTTCGTGTTCTTCCTGCTGCCCGGCGTGGTCTACGGCTACGTCGCCGGCACCGTGAAGAGCCATCGCGACGTGATCGCGGCGATGACGAAGTCGATGTCGGGCCTAGGCTACTACATCGTCATCGCCTTCTTCATCGCCCAGTTCCTTGCCGGCTTCAACGGCTCGGGCCTGGGCACGCTCATGGCGGTCGAGGGCGCGGACTTCCTCAAGGCCCTGGGCCTGCCGATGTGGATGACGATCATCGGCCTGATCCTGATGACCGCGGTGGTCAACCTGTTCATCGGCTCGGCCTCGGCCAAGTGGGCGCTGCTGGCGCCGATCATGGTGCCGCTGATGATGCAGCTGGGCGTGTCGCCGGACCTGACCCAGGCCGCCTACCGCGTCGGTGATTCGATGACCACGATCCTGACGCCGCTGATGCCGTACTTCCCGCTGATCGTGGTGTTCTGCCAGCGCTACGTGACGTCGGCCGGCATCGGCACCCTGGTGTCGACCATGATCCCGTACTCGATCGCGCTGTCGGTGCTGTGGACGCTGTTCCTGCTGGCGTTCTGGGCCTTCGGCGTGCCGCTGGGCGTGGGGGCGAGCTACGTCTATCCCGCGGCCTGAGCCCCGGGAGCCGGGGCCACGGGCGACGGCAGTTCCCAAAGCACCCCGTCCGGGCTAAGTTTGCGCCCGGTACGACCGGCGAAAGCGCGGCCGTGGCGCCGCCGAAGCCCGTGGACCCGGGTGGGCGGAAGTCCGATCCATCCACCGGGGAGTCACAGAGCATGAATTCGAACCGCGTCGAGCCCGCAGGGCCGGGCATGGAGCAGCCGGCTGGCGGCGCCGCCATTCCGGAATTCGCCCAGGTCATGGGCCACCCGCGTCCCTTGTGGATGCTGTTCATGACCGAGTTCTGGGAGCGCTTCGCCTTCTACGGCATGCGCTGGGCGCTGGTCCTGTACATCGTGGCCCAGTTCCACAACGGCGACGCCTCGGGCGAGGCGCCGGCCAGCGAGCTCTACGGTGCCTACCTGGCGCTGGTCTACGCGGCGGCGATCTTCGGCGGCTACGTCGCCGACAAGCTGATCGGCTACCAGCGTGCGATCCTGCTCGGTGCCGTGTTCATGGCCGCGGGCCTGTTCCTGATCACGGTTCCCAGCGACGCCTGGCTGAAGCTCGGCCTGGCCACCGTGATCGTCGGCAACGGCCTGTTCAAGCCGATCATCTCGACCATGGTCGGCAAGCTCTACGCGACCGGCGACGAGCGCCGCGACTCGGGCTTCACCATCTTCTACATGGGCATCAACATGGGTGCCTTCATCGCGCCGATCCTGACCGGCATCCTCGCCGACAAGGTCTTCGGAACCGAAGCGATGCCGGCCTACAAGGTGGTGTTCCTCGCCTCGGGCCTGGGCATGGTGCTGAGCCTGGTGTGGTTCTGGTTCGGCCGCAGCCAGCTCAAGGGCATCGGCGCACCCCCGGCCGACGCCCCGGGCCTGGGCCGCGTGCTGGCCGTGGCCGTGGGCGCGGTGGCGGCGGTCCCGGTGTACTACTTCCTGCTGACCATCGAGGCCGGCGTCCTCAACTGGATCCTGCTGGCGCTGTTCATCGTGCCCGCGATCATGCTGCTGGTGGAGGGCATCCGCGAGGGTTCCCGGCAGCGCGACATGGTGATCGCGATGCTGATCATCTTCGGCTTCAACGTGCTGTTCTGGATGTTCTTCGAACAGGCCGGCAGCTCGTTCAACTTCCTCGCGCAGAACATCGTCAACCGCGACCTCGGCGGCTGGATCTTCCCGGTCGGCTGGTTCCAGTCGGTGAACTCGATCGCCATCATCACGCTCGCGCCGGTCATGGCCTGGCTGTGGGTGAAGATGGGCAAGGCGAATCCGTCGATCCCGCGTAAATTCGGCCTCGGCCTGATCTTCAACGGCCTGGCGTTCCTGCTGCTGATGCTGGCGCTGTCGGGCATGGTCGATCCGCAGACCCTGAAGATCCCGTTCTGGACGCTGTTCATGGTCTACGTCATCCAGTCGGTGGGCGAGCTGTGCCTGTCGCCGATCGGGCTGTCGATGACCACCAAGCTGGCGCCGGCCAAGCTGACCGGCCTGGCGATGGGCGGCTGGTTCCTGTCGATCGCGATCGGCAACAACCTGTCGGGCATCTTCGCCTCCAGCGTCAGCGGCGAGGGCGGCATGACGGTCGAATCGGCGCACGCCGGCTACACCTTCGGCTTCTGGGCGCTGCTGGGCGCCGGCGTGCTGCTGTTCCTGATCGCGCCGCTGATCCAGCGGCTGATGCACGGGGTGAAGTAGGGCCTGCGGGCGTTCCGGCGCCCGGGAGAAGGCCATGGACGGCGGCCTTCGGACCGCCGTTCGCGCGTCCGGATGCCCCGTTCAGCTTCCATTGCGCACCTGCATCGCGCTAACTTGGCGGATTCGGCCCGCAGAAGCCCGGGCGCAATCACGGAGTAGCGAGTGACCCCGAATCCATACGCAGCCGAGGAGCAGAAGACCATCCTGGGCCATCCGCGCGGCCTGTTCATGCTGTTCTTCGCCGAGATGTGGGAGCGCTTCTCCTACTACGGCATGCGCGCGCTGCTGATCTTCTACCTCGTCCAGCACTGGATGTTCTCGGACTCCGAGGCCTCGGTGATCTACGGCGCCTACACCGCGCTGGTGTACATCGCGCCGGTGGTGGGCGGCTATCTCGCCGACCGCTACCTCGGGCAGCGCAAGGCGGTGCTGTTCGGCGCGGTGCTGCTGACCTTCGGCCACTTCCTGATGGCCTTCGAGGGCGACGGCGGCCAGGGCGCGGCCGAGCTCAACATCTTCTGGCTGGCGCTGGCCTTCATCATCGTCGGCTCCGGCTTCCTGAAGGCCAACATCTCGGTGATGGTCGGCCAGCTGTATCCGCGCACCGACATCCGCCGCGACCCGGCGTACACGATCTTCTACATGGGCATCAACCTGGGCGCGATGCTCGGTTCGCTGATCGCCGGCTACCTCGGCCAGACCTACGGCTGGGCCTGGGGCTTCGGCGCGGCGGGCGTGGGCATGCTGCTGGGCCTGGTGGTGTTCGTGGTCGGCAAGCCGCTGCTGATGGGCCGCGGCGAGTCGCGCGATCCGCAGCGCCTGGCGGCGCCGGTGATGGGCATCAAGTTCGAATGGCTGCTCTACGTGCTCGGCTTCGCGGCCGTGGGCCTGGTGTGGTTCATGATCCAGCACCAGAAGCTGGTCGGCTTCCTGCTCGGTGGCGCCGGCGCGATCCTGGTCGGCTACGTGCTGTTCACCGCCGTGTTCAAGCTCCAGCGCGAGGAGCGCAACCGGATCATTGCCGCGATGTACCTGATCATCGGCTCGATCCTGTTCTGGGCGCTGTTCGAGCAGGCCGGCGCTTCGCTGAACCTGTTCACCGACCGCTCGGTGGATCGCCACATCTTCGGCTGGGAAGTCCCGGCCTCGATGTTCCAGTCGCTGAACTCGATGTACATCATCGCCTTGGCGCCGCTGTTCGCGATGATGTGGCTGGGGCTCGCCAAGCGCGGCTTCGAGCCGTCCACGCCGGCCAAGTTCGCGATCGGCGTGGTGCTGGTGGGCGCGGGCTTCCTGGCGCTGGTCGCCGGCGCCAACGCATCCACGGCCGGCGCGACGCCGGTGGTCTACATCTTCCTGATCTACCTGATCCACACCATGGGCGAGCTGTGCCTGTCGCCGGTCGGCCTGTCGGCGATGAACCGCCTGACCCCGGCGCACATGGCCAGCCTGATCATGGGTGCCTGGTTCTTCGCCTCGGCCACCGGCAACTTCGCCGCGGGCCTGATCTCGGCCGCGACCGGCGGCGAAGGTGCCGGGCCGGAGAAGGTGCTGGAGGTCTATTCCAACGTCGGCTGGCTGGCGGTGGGCGTGGGCGTGGTGATGCTGGTGATCGCGCCGCTGATCCGCAAGCTGATGCACCTCGACACCCTGCGCGACGACGACCTGGCAGGGCAGTCGGAGCTGGCCGAGTCCGCGGCGGCCGGGATCGACATCACCGAAGAGCGCCGCTGAGGCGCAGGCGCCGCGCGGGTCAGCGCGGCTCGACCCCGAGGCCCGCCGCGAGCGGGCCGAGGTGGTCGCGGTAGGGCAGCCAGTCCGGCGGACGCGGCGCCCTCAGTCCGGAGCGCACCTGGGCGGCGCTGGCGGTGGCCACCGTGCCGCCGCGGCGTTCGGGCCGGAGCACGGCGGGATCGAAGTCCAGGCCCAGGTGGCCGAGGACGCGCCGCAGCTCCGCTTCCGGCGCGCGCAGCAGGTTGTCGTGGACCACGTCGACCAGCCGGGGCCCGAGCACGCCGTGCCAGTGCGCCATCAGGGCCGCATGCGCCTGGTGCCACGCGGCCAGTTCGGCCTGGTCGTAGGACCAGGGCGCGAAGCCGCCGTAGAGCATGCGCAGGTTGGAGAAGCAGACGTCCATCGGTGCGCGCACGGTGTGGATGAAGCGCGCCTGCGGCAGCGCGCGGGCGATGCAGCCCAGCAGCAGGGCGTTGGTCGGCAGCTTCTCGGTCCACAGCGCGCGGCCCTGCGCGCGCCAGGCGTTGGCTTCGATGAAGGCGCGTCCCAGTGCCGGCCAGTCGACCGTGTCCAGTCGCTCCAGCATGGCCTCGTCCACCAGCCCGCGGCTGCGGTGGTCCGTCGCCAGGCGCAGCGCCGCCGCGAAGCCCATGCTCTCGCCGCCCGCGGCGATCGCGGAGTGGCCGCCGAGCATGCGTTCGAGCACGGTGGAGCCGGAGCGGAACAGGCCGACGATGAACACCGGGGCCGGTGTGTCCGCGGCCGGTTCGAAGCCGGGTCCGGCGACGAAGCCGGCGTCGCAGCGCGCGCGGATGGCTTCGACCAGGCGCAGGTCGTCGGCGATGTCGTAGCGCAGGCTGGCGCGCTTGGCGCGCATGCCGCGTTCGAGTTCGGGCCAGGCGGCCTCGTGCTCGCCGAGGTCGTGCAGTTCATCGAACAGGGCGTGGCTGAAGTGGACGTCGTGCTCGCTGCCCTGCGCCACGCGCGCGCGTTCGGCGCGCAGGCGTTCGATGCGCGCGCGCGCGCTTGCCGGATCCTCCGCGCGCAGCTGCGACAGGCGGCGGTGGGCGTGGGCGAAATGCGGCGTGGTGGCGATCGCTTGCTCGAGGTCGTCGCGGGCGCCGTCCATGTCGCCGGTGAACAGGCGCGCGCTGCCGCGCACGTAGCGCGCCGGGGCGTGCGTGGGTTCGCGCGCGACGGCGCGATCCAGCCAGGCGAGGGCGTCGTCGTGCAGGTCTTCGTCGCCGAGCAGGTCGGCCAGCGCCACCAGGTCGTCGATCGCGGCGGCATCGGCGTCGGCGGCCAGGGTCGCGGAGAGTTGCGCCAGTGCGCGGGTCTCGTGCAGGTCGCGCAACAGGCGCGCCAGCGCCAGCGCGTGCGGCCAGCTGCGCGGCCCGCAGGCATGGGCACGCATCGCGGCGGCGTGCATCGCGCGGTACTCGCCGTTGCGGCCGCGGGCCTTGGCCAGGCCGATCCAGGCCGCCGCGTCGCCTGGCGCGGCCTCGACCAGGCGCTCGCAGGCTTCGGCGGCCCCGGCCCAGTCGCGGGCCGCGGCAAGCGCATTGGCCTGCCGCCAGGCATCGGCGCTGGTGGTGGTGATGGGACGGTCCGCGGGACCGGTGTCTGGCGGCATCGTGCAGTCTGCTGGCGCGGCCGTGGCCGCGGATATCCGGACGACTGTAGCGCGTGATCCGCTGGAATGACCCGCTAGAGGCCGTAGCGTTCGCCAAGCTTGTCGAGCATGCGCGAGAACTGCGCGCGCTCGTCCTCGTCCAGCGGCGAGAGCAGTTCGCGTTCGTAGGCTAGGGCCAGCGGCGCCACCTCGGCATGGACCGCCCGCCCGGCTTCGCTGAGTTCGAGCACCGAGCGGCGGCGATCCTCGCCGTGGGTCTCCCGGTGCAGCAGGCCGCGTTCGAGCAGGCTCGCCACCGCGCGGCTGACCGCGACCTTGTCCATCGCGCTGCGCTCGGCCACGCCCACCGCCGACAGGCCCGGGAAGCGCCCGAGCACGGCGATGATCCGCCACTCGGTGACCGCCAGGCCGAAACGCTCGCCGTAGGCCTGGGCGATGTCCTGGCTGACCACGTTCGACAGCACGCTGAGCTGGTAGGGCAGGAAGCGTTCGAGGTCGAGGAGCGCGCCGGTATCCGCGTCCGTCGCGCGGCCGCTGGGGGTGTCTGGGGATCGGCTCATTGCTGCGTCGCGCCTTGCAACTGGTTTCATATGAAACTATAACAGCGCCTCCCTCCCGTCCACTCCCAGGAGCCGCCATGAGCGCCCAGACCCAGGCCCAGCCCAACCTCGGCATGCAGGTCACCACCTTCGAGAACCCGATGGGCATCAACGGCTTCGAGTTCGTCGAATTCGCCGCGCCCGAGGGCCAGGGCGCGCGCATGCGCGACTATCTCGAGAAGCTCGGCTTCACCGCCGTCGCGAAGCACCGCGCGCGTGCGATCACCCTGTTCCGCCAGGGCACGATCAACTTCCTGCTCAACGAGGAGCCGGACTCCTTCGCCTCCGACTTCGCGGCCAAGCACGGCCCCTCGGCCTGCGGCTTCGCGATCCGCTTCAAGACCCCGACCGGCGAAGTGCTCGACCACGTGCTCGCCAACGGCGGCGAAAAGGCCGATTTCAAGCCCGAGACCGGCGCCGTCGACTTCCCGGCGATCAAGGGCATCGGCGACTGCATGCTCTACCTGATCGACGATGCCAGCAGCGATGTCTATGCCGACTACGAGCCGCTGCCGGGCGTCGACCAGCACCCGCGCGGATTCGGCCTGACCTTCATCGACCACCTCACGCACAACCTGTTCCTGGGCAACATGCAGAAGTGGTCGGACTACTACGAGACGCTGTTCAACTTCCGCGAGATCCGCTACTTCGACATCAAGGGCGCGAAGACCGGCCTGCTGTCGAAGGCGATGACCGCGCCCGACGGCGTGGTGCGCATCCCGCTCAACGAGTCCAGCGACGAGAAGAGCCAGATCAACGAGTACCTGCGCGACTACAAGGGCGAGGGCATCCAGCACATCGCGCTGTTCACCGACGACATCTACGAGTCGGTGGAGAAGATGCGCGAAGCCGGCATCGCCTTCCTTGACACCCCCGACACCTACTTCGACGTGATCGACCAGCGCGTGCCCGACCACGGCGAGGACGTCGACCGCCTGCGCAGGAACGCGATCCTGATCGACGCAGACCCCGAGACCAAGCAGCGCAAGCTGCTGCAGATCTTCGGCCAGAACGCCTTCGGCCCGATCTTCTTCGAGATCATCCAGCGCAAGGGCAACGAGGGTTTCGGCGAGGGCAACTTCCAGGCCCTGTTCGAGAGCATCGAGCGCGACCAGATGAAGCGGGGCGTGCTTTAAAAGCACGCTTCGCTTTACCACGGATGACGCGGATGGGCGCGGATCTGCACGGATAGAGCGGGAAGGGTTGAAAAAGCGGAAGGGCTTTTTTTGCCACGGATTTGCGCGGATTACGCGGATCTGGCCGGGGCCGGCACCACCACCACGCTCCGCACTTGCTCTTTACAAGTTGGCTTCCGGCAGCAACCTTGCCTCGGCCAGATCCGCGTAATCCGCGCAAATCCGTGGCTGAAAAGAGCTTTTGCTCTATCCGTGCAAATCCGCGCCCATCCGCGTCATCCGTGGCAAAAATGCTGTTCAAGCCGTTCCGGGAGAGAGCCGTGACCGAGTACATGTCGGGTTTTGGGAATGAGTTCGCGACCGAGGCGGTGGCCGGGGCGCTGCCGGTGGGGCGGAACTCGCCGCAGCGGGTGGCGCACGGGCTGTACGCCGAGCAGTTGTCGGGGACGGCGTTCACCGCGCCGCGGCACGAGAACCGGCGCAGCTGGCTGTACCGGATCCGGCCGGCGGCGATGCACGGCAGCTTCGAGCCCTTCGTGCAGCCACGCTTGCACGAGGACTTCGGCCAGGGCCCGGTGACGCCGGACCAGCTGCGCTGGGATCCGCTGCCGATGCCCGCCGATGGGGCGAAGGTCGACTTCGTCGATGGCCTGTTCACCATGGCCGGCAACGGCGGCTCCGCGGCCGGCACCGGCGTGGGCATCCACATGTATGCGGCCAATGCGTCGATGCAGGGGCGCTTCTTCTACAGCGCCGACGGCGAGCTGCTGTTCGTGCCGCAGCAGGGCCGCCTGCGCATCGCCACCGAGCTGGGCGTCATCGACGTGGAGCCGCAGGAGATCGCGGTGGTGCCGCGCGGTATCCGTTTCCGCGTCGAACTGCCCGACGGCGCCGCGCGCGGCTACGTCTGCGAGAACTACGGCGCCATGCTGCGCCTGCCCGACCTCGGCCCGATCGGCTCCAACGGGCTGGCCAACCCGCGCGACTTCCTCTCCCCGGTCGCGGCCTACGAGGAGGACGAGGGCGACTTCGAGCTGGTCGCGAAGTTCCAGGGCCACCTGTGGCGCGCGGCCATCGGCCACTCGCCGCTGGACGTGGTCGCCTGGCACGGCAACTGCGCGCCGTACAAGTACGACCTGCGCCGCTTCAACACCATCGGTTCGATCAGCTTCGACCACCCGGATCCGTCGATCTTCCTGGTGCTGACCTCGCCCAGCGACACCCCGGGCGTGGGCAACATGGACCTGGCGATCTTCCCGCCGCGCTGGCTGGTGGCGCAGGACACCTTCCGGCCGCCGTGGTTCCACCGCAACATCGCCAGCGAGTTCATGGGCCTGATCCACGGCGCCTACGACGCCAAGGCCGAGGGCTTCGCGCCCGGCGGCTGCTCGCTGCACAACTGCATGACCGGCCACGGCCCCGACGCGGCGACCTTCGAGAAGGCCTCCAGCGCCGATCTGTCGAAGCCCGACGTGATCGCCGACACCATGGCCTTCATGTTCGAGACCCGCGCGGTGATCCGGCCCACGCGGCAGGCGCACGACGCCGCCCACCGCCAGCGCGGCTACCAGGCCTGCTGGGCGGGGCTGCGCAAGCACTTCAAGGCCGGCTGACAGGCGCGCGACCGCCCGCCGCCCCCCCCCGCCTGCACGCCGCCTGCGCACGGTTTTGTCGTAGCCTTGGGCTCCCATCACCCGGAGCAACCGCATGCGCCCTGTCCCCGCCGTCGCCCTGCTGGCCCTGTCCCTTGCCCTGGCGGCCTGCAACGCCGAACGCACCGCCGAGGCGGGGGTCGACGCGGCCGCCGACGCGATCGAGGCCATCGAGCCCGGCACCGAGCCGCCCGGTGCGGCCCCTGCGATCCCGGCCTCGGGCGATTCGCGCATGGACGGCTACGGCACGCTGGACTTCGGCATGACGGCCGAGGAGGCGCGTGCCGACTGGAACGGCAACCCCCTCGAAGCGGCCGGCGCGGTCGCCGATCCCATGGCCTGCCACCTGCTGGTCCCGACCGGACAGGACCACGACGGCGGGCCGGCCTTCATGTTCGAGGACGACCTGCTGGTCCGTTACAGCGTCGAGTCCGATGCGATCACCGCCCCGGGCGGCGGCCGCGTCGGCATGGACGAAGCGGCGCTGGAGGGCCTGTACGGCAAGCGCCTGCAGGTCGCGCCGCACAAGTACGTCGAGGGTGCCAAGGTGCTGATGAGCCCCGAAGACGCCGGTACCGTGCCCTCGCGCCTGTTCTTCGAGCTTGGTGCCGACGGCCGCGTGAGCAGCTGGCGCGTGGGCCTGCCGCCGCAGATCGGCTACGTCGAAGGCTGCGGCTGATACGGACCACGGACGCGGCCGCGATGGCCGGGCCCGGGCGCTGAACGGAGGGGACGGACATGTTCGAGGCGATCGGATTCACCTTGCTGGGCCTGCTGTTCCTGGCGCTCGGCGGCGATTCGCTGGTCAAGGGTGCCGCAGGCCTGGGCAATCACCTGCGCATCCCGCGCTTCGCCCTGGGCCTGGGCCTGGTGGCGGTGGCGACTTCGCTGCCAGAGCTCGCGGTCAACGCGCGCGCGGTGGCCGCGGGCGACCGCGCGCTGGCGCTGGGCAACGCCGTGGGCAGCAACATCGCCAACATCGGCCTGACCCTGGGTGTTGCGGCGCTCGCGGCGCCGCTGGTGCTGGGCTGGCGGGTGCTGAAGCCGTTGCTGGCGGTGCTGCTGCTGGCGACGGTGGGCGTGGTGGTGCTCTCGCTCGACGGCGGCCTGTCGCGCATCGAGGGCGTGGCCCTGCTGCTGGTGTTCGTGGCCGTGGTGGCCTTCACCGCGCTGCGCGCCAGCGACGAGTCGCCGCAGGTGCGCGAAGAGATCGACGCCTTCACCGCCACCCGCGGTGGCCTGGCCCAGAACCTGGTGCGCGTGGCGCTGGCCGTGGTGCTGCTGTGGTTCGGCGCCGGCTGGGTGGTGGCGCACATCCCCGCCATCGGCCATGCCCTGGGCATGGACTCCCTGGTTGCCGGCCTGGTGCTGGTGGCGATCGGCACCGCGCTGCCCGAGGCCGCCGCCGCGATCGCCGCCGCGCGCCGCGGTCAGGGCGACATCGTCGCCGGCCACGTCGTCGGCTCCAGCCTGTTCAACCTGCTGGTGGTGCTGGGCGGCATGGCCGCGATCGGGGGCCACGTGCCGGTGCCGGCCTCCTTCGTGCGCCTGGAGCTGCCGGTGGCCTTCCTGTTCGCCCTGCTGCTGGTGCCGGTGCTGCGCGGCAACACCACCGTCAGCCGCGGCGAGGGCGGGCTGCTGCTGGTGGCCTTCGCGGCCTGGGTGGTGCTGGAGTTCGCGCTGCTCGGCTGAGCCGCCGCCTCAATAGCCGTCGTCGTCGCTGCCGTCCGGACGCGGCGGCACGTGGGTGTCCTCGTCGGACTTGCCCGGCAGCTGCGGCCATTCGTCCATGCGCAGCGACAGCGCGGCCTTGGACATCAGGTGCGCGCTGATCGGCGCGGTGATGAACAGGAACGCGGTGATCAGCAGCTCGCGCGGCTGCGGGTCGCTGTCGATGAACAGGTGGTAGCCCACCGAGGCCGCGAGCACGCAGCCCACGCCCAGGGTGCTGGCCTTGGTCGGTGCGTGCAGGCGGCGGAAGAACTCCGACAGCTTCACCAGGCCCACCCCCCCCATCAGGATGAAGAAGCTGCCGGTCAGCAGCAGGACCACCAGCAGCAGTTCCCAGAAGATGCTCATTCGACGATGTCCCTCCTGATCACGTACTTGCTCAGTACCACCGTGCTGACGAAGCCGAGCATGGCGATCACCAGCGCGGCCTCGAAGTAGACGGCGCTCTTGATGTACATGCCCAGCAGCATCAGCTCGGCGATGGCGGTGACGTTGAGCGTGTCCAGGGCGAGGATGCGGTCGGGCACCGTGGGGCCGCGCAGCAGCCGCCACAGGGCCATCAGCATGGCCGCGCCGACCACGTACATCGACACGCCGATCGCGATGTCGACCAGGCCATGGCCGAACAGCTGGATGCCGTCGAGTTCGGGGGTGTTCACGGGAAGATCTCCATCAGCGGGCACTCGTATCGGCGCTTGATGTCGGCCACCAGCGCGGCCTCGTCGTCGAGGTCGAGCACGTGGACCAGCAGGTAGCGGCGATCGTCCGACAGCGCCGCGGTGACGGTGCCCGGGGTGAGGGTGATGATGCAGGCAAGCGCGGAGATGCCGTGGATGTTCTCCAGGTCCAGCGGGTACCAGATGAAGCCGGAATGGATCTTCGCCTCGCGCCCGAGCACCTGGCGCGCGACGCGCACGTTGCTCATCACGATGTCGACCATCAGCACCAGCAGCAGCTTCGGCAGCGGGCGCAGGCTGCCGATGCGCGCGAATTCGCGGTCGATGCGCGCAGCGTACAGCGGGATCACCAGGCCCAGCACCAGGGCCAGGCTGAACTGGGCGAGGTTGATTTCGGACACCAGCAGCAGCCAGAACACGATCACGGTCAGGGTCAGCGGCAGCGACGGCAGGAAGTCGCGGCGGTTCATGGCAGTCGCTCCTGCTGCAGGGCGGCGCGCACCTGCTGGATGTAGGTCGCCGGCGCCAGCAGCTGCTCGGCGGTGGCGCGGGTGTAGGCGGTCACGGGGCCCGGCACCACCGCCATCGCCACGCCGTAGGACAACAGCAGCATGGTCGCGATGGTCTCCGGCAGCCGCAGGCGGCCGCGGGCGTTGCGCGGCCCGTCGCCGGCCGGGGAGGCCTGCACCGGCGCCGGCTTCCAGAAGATCCGGGTGCCGGCGCGGGTCAGGCCCACGATCACCAGCATGCTGCTGCCCAGCAGGGCCGGCCAGGCCCACTGCAGGTCGGCCTCGGGCACCGCCTGCAGCAGCAGGGTCTTGCCGATGAAGCCCGACAGTGGCGGCAGGCCCGCGACCGAGATCGCGCCGACCATGAACATGGCGCCGGCCATCACCCGCACGCCCGGCGCCGGCACGAAGGCGCGCAGGGCGTCGCCGGCGTCGCCCCGCCCGCGGCGCACCAGGTCGGCGATCAGGAACAGCGCCGCCGCCACGAAGCTGCTGTGCACCAGGTAGTACAGGCCGGCGGCGATCGTGCCGGCCGAACGCAGGCCGAAGGCGATGAACAGCGTCGTCGCCGACACCAGCACCACATAGGCCACCAGCACCCGCAGGCGCGAGGCCGCGAGCACGCCGAGCGTGGCCAGCGCCAGCCCGCCGACCGCGGCCGGGAGCATCCAGTCCCAGCCGTAGCCGGTCATGGCCCCGGCATCCTCGCCGAGCAGCAGCGAGCTGATCCGCAGCACCGCGTAGATGCCGACCTTGGTCATGATCGCGAACAGCGCCGCCACTGCCGCCGGCGCGCGGGTGTAGGCTTCCGGCAGCCACAGGTACAGCGGCAGCAGCGCGGCCTTGGCGCAGAACACCACCAGCAGCAGGCCGATCGTGGCCTTGGCCAGCGGCAGGCTGGCGTCCGGGACCGCCGCCACGCGCTCGGCCAGTTCGGCCATGTTGAGCGTGCCGAATACGCCGTAGATCATGCCCAGCGCGATCAGGAACAGGGTCGAGGCGGCGATGTTGAAGGCCACGTAGTGCAGGCCCGCGCTCATGCGCACGCCGCGTCCGCCCGACAGCAGCAGGCCGTAGGAGGCGATCAGCATCACCTCGAAGAACACGAACAGGTTGAAGATGTCGCCGGTCAGGAAGGCGCCGTTGAGGCCCATCAGCTGCAGCTGGAACAGGGCGTGGAAGTGCGGCGCGCGCCGGTCCCAGCCCGAGCAGGCGTGCAGCAGGCAGGCCACCCCCAGCAGCGAGGTCGCCAGCACCATCAGCGCCGACAGCCGGTCGACCATCAGCGCGATGCCGATGCGCGCCGGCCAGTCGCCGAGCAGGTAGACCAGCACGTTGCCGTCGTGGGCGCGCATGACCAGCAGGACCGACGCCAGCAGGGTGGCGAGCATGAAGGTCCAGGCCACCGAGCGCTGGACCACGGTGCCGATGCGGCGGTGCTCGACCAGCAGCGATAGCGCGCCGCCAAGCAGGGGCAGCAGGATCGGCAGGATCGGGAGCTGGGTCATCGGCCGCTCTCCCGCTCGTCGCGGACGTCGCCGGCGTCGACGTGGTCGCTGTCGTTGTCGGCGCGGCTGCGCATGGCCAGCACGATGCTCACCGCGGTCATCGCGAACGAGATCACGATCGCGGTCAGCACCAGCGCCTGCGGAACCGGGTCGGTGTGGTTGGCGAGGGTCGCTTCCACGCCCTCGCGCAGCACCGGCGGCTTGCCCACGGTCAGGCGGCCGCTGGAGAAGATCAGCAGGTTGGTGGCGTAGGACAGCAGGGTGAGGCCGAGGATCACGTCGAAGCTGCGCGCGCGCAGCACCAGGTAGACGCCGGCGAACACCAGCACGCCGATGCCACTGGCGATCGCCGCTTCCAGCGAAACCATGTCAAGGAACGTCATGCCGCCTCCCCGGTGATGGCCGAGCGCGAGGCGGGATCGATCGCGCCGCGGTGGGCGATCATCTTCTTGGAGGGCTCGAGGGTGCCCATCATCGACAGGATCAGCATGGTGCTTCCGAACACGACCAGGTAGACGCCCAGGTCGAAGGCCGCGGCGCTGGCCAGCGGGATGGTGCCCAGCAGTGGCACCTCGAGGTCGTAGTGGCCGCTGGTGAGGAAGGGCAGGTCGAGCAGCATCGCCGCGACGCCGGTCATCAGCGCCACCAGCAGGCCGATGCCGATCATGCGGATGTAGTCGAAGCCAAACCGCGACTCCACCGAGGCCGCGCCCTGGATCACGTACTGGATCAGCAGCGGCACGGCGAGCGTCAGGCCGGCGATGAAGCCGCCGCCGGGCGCGTTGTGGCCGCGCAGGAACAGGAAGATCGAGACCACCAGCGTGAGCGGGAACATCATCTGCGCGAGGTCGGCCGGCACCGGCAGCTTGACCGGCGGGCCGGGCATGACCTTCTCCGGCGCCATGCGCGCGCGGCGCAGCATCGCGTGCACCACCAGGCCGGCGATGCCGAACACGGTGATCTCGCCAAAGGTGTCGAAGCCGCGGAAGTCGACCAGGATGACGTTGACGATGTTCGTGCCCCAGGCCTCGGGCAGCGAGCGCGCGGTGATCTCGGCGGCCGCGGCGTTCACCGGTGGCCGGGTCATCATCGCCCAGGCCAGGCCGGCCGTGCCGAGGCCGGCGGCCAGGGCCACCGTGCCGTCGCGCAGGCGCCGCGGCAGCGAGCGTTCGGGCGGCGAATCCTTGGGCAGGTAGTGCAGGCCCAACAGCATCAGAGCCACCGTCACCAGTTCCACCAGCAGCTGCGTCAGCGCCAGGTCAGGGGCCGACAGCGCGACGAAGGTCATGCTCACCGCCAGCCCGCAGCCGCCCATCACCAGCACCGCGACCAGGCGATGGCGGTACAGCGCCAGCGTCGCCAGCGCGCAGCAGACCAGCATCCACCACAGCACCCAGGCCAGGCGCACCATCGGCTGGCCGGCGAACACCACCGGCTGCGTCGGCTCGCCCCAGGCGGCGACGAAGGGCGCGGCGCCGGCGGCGACCGCCACCATCAGCAGCCACAGCAGGCTGCGCTGCATGCTGCCGTTGGCCACCGTGTGGGTGAAGCGGCGACCGAAGCGGAACAGCGCCTCGATGTTGAGGTGGAACAGCTTGCGGCCCTGCGACTGGCGCACCACCGCGTGCAGGTCGAGCAGCCGCCGCAGGCCCGCGTAGAGCAGCACGCCGCAGACCACGCCGCCCAGGCTCATCAGCAGCGGGGTGTTGATGCCGTGCCAGATCGCCAGGCTGTACTCGGGCACGTTGTCGCCGAGCACGCCGCGCGCGGCGGTGTCCAGCGCCGGGCCGATCGTCCACTGCGGCGCGATGCCCACCGCCACGCAGGCCACCACCAGCACCGCCACCGGCACCTGCATGAAGCGCGGCGGCTCGTGGATCTCGTTCTCGACCGCGCGCGGACCGCGGCCGAAGAAGGTGTCGTGCACGAAGCGCAGGCTGTAGGCCACGCCGAAGGTCGCGAACAGGAAGGCGGCGACGGTGATGAAGTTGCGCATCGCCACGTGACCCTCGATCTCCAGCGCCTGGGCGAAGAACATCTCCTTCGACAGGAAGCCGTTGAGCAGCGGGATGCCGGCCATCGCCAGCGAGGCGGTGATCGCCAGCGCGCTGGTGTAGGGCAGCAGCCGGCGCAGTCCGCCCAGGCGGCGCATGTCGCGGGTGCCGGCCTCGTGGTCGACGATGCCGGCGGCCATGAACAGCGAGGCCTTGAAGGTGGCGTGGTTGAGGATGTGGAACATCGCCGCCACCACCGCCATCGGCGTCGACAGGCCGAGCAGCAGGGTGATCAGGCCGAGGTGGGAGATGGTCGAATAGGCCAGCACGCCCTTGATGTCGTGCTGGAAGATCGCGTTCCAGGCGCCCACCAGCAGGGTGAAGGCGCCGACCGTGGACACCACGTAGAAGAACAGGTCGGTGCCCGCCAGCGAGGGGTGCAGGCGTGCCAGCAGGAACACGCCGGCCTTCACCATCGTCGCCGAGTGCAGGTAGGCCGAGACCGGGGTCGGCGCCGCCATCGCGTGCGGCAGCCAGAAGTGCAGCGGGAACTGCGCGCTCTTGGTGAACACGCCGGCCAGCACCAGGCCGAGGATCCAGGGGTAGAGCGCGTGGGCGCGGATGGCGTCGCCGGAGGCCAGCACGGCGTCGAGCTCGTAGCTGCCGACCACGCGGCCGATCATCACCACGCCGCCGAGCAGGGCCAGGCCGCCGGCGGCGGTGATGGTCAGGGCCATGCGCGCGCCCTCGCGGGCGTCGTCGCGCTGGAACCAGAAGCCGATCAGCAGGAAGGAACTGATCGAGGTCAGCTCCCAGAACACCACGGTGAGCAGCAGGTTGCCCGACAGCACCATGCCCAGCATCGCGCCCATGAACAGCAGCAGGAAGCAGAAGAAGCGTCGGGTCTTTTCCTGCGGGCCGAGGTAGTAGTGGGCGTACAGCACCACCAGGGCGCCGATCGCCAGCACCATCAGCGAGAACATCCAGCCCAGACCGTCCAGGCGCAGGCTGAAGGCCAGTCCGGCCTGCGGCAGCCATTCGTGCATCGTGCGGGGGATGTCGCCGGCCATCACCGCCGGCGTCAGCCATACCAGCACCGCCAGCGCCAGCAGCGGTGCCAGGCCGGCAAGCCAGGCAACCGCCTTCGCCGGTGCGTCGCGCAGGATCGCGAGCACCAGCGCCAGCACGAAGGGCAGGGCCAGCATCAGTTCTAGCATCGGTGTCCTTGGGTCTTGCAGGGGGAAGCCGCGCTCCGCACGGCCATCCGGGAGATTCTAGCAGCGCCGGATGTCACGCCCGGTGTCCGCTCTCGCCTATGCTGGTCCGATGCGTTCCATCGTCCTGCGCGTTCCCCAGACCGCCCGGAAGCCGCGGCCGTGACCGTGGGCGGCCGGCGCGCGCTGGTGTTCGGCGGCAGCGGGCAGGTGGGTGCCGCGGTGCTCGAACGCCTGCTGCAGGCGGGGTGGACGGTGGATGCGACCTCGCGCGAGGTGCGTCCGGAGCGGCCGGGGATCCGCTGGCTGCGCGGTGGTTTCGAGGCGATGCCGGCGCTGGCCGGTGGCTACGACGCCATCCTCAGCTGCGGTCCGCTGGACCACTACGCGCGCTGGCAGTCGACGGCCGGCGTCGCGGCGCCACGGATGGTGGCCTTCGGCTCGACCAGCCTCGCGGTGAAGCGGGATTCGGCCGAAGCTGCCGAGCGCGAACTGGCGGAGCGGCTGGCGACCGCCGAAGCCGCGCTGTTCGCCGCGGCGCGCGCGCGCGGGGGCGAGGCCATCGTGCTGCGCCCGACCCTGGTCTACGGCGCCGGTCGCGACCAGAGCCTCAGCCGGATCGCGGCCATGGCGCGGCGCTGGCGGGTGTTTCCGCTGCCGCGCGGCGCGGTCGGGCTGCGCCAGCCGGTGCACGTCGACGACCTTGCCGACACCGCCATGGCGGCGCTGGCCGCGCGCGATGCCGGCGGCCGCGGCTACGACCTGCCCGGTGGCGAGACCCTGGCCTATCGCGAGATGGTGGCGCGGGTGTTGGCGGCGCTCGATCCGCCGGCGCGGCTGCTGGAGCTGCCGGCGCCGCTGTTCTCGGCGCTGGCCGCCGCGCTGCGTGCCGGCGGCCGCCTGCAGGGCTTCGGTGCCGGGGCGCAGGCGCGCCTGCGCCAGGACCTGGTGTTCGACATCGCGCCGGCGGCGGCTGCGCTCGGCTATGCGCCGCGGCCGTTCAGGCCCGACGCCGCGATGTTCGGGCCGCGCTGAGCGCGCGGCCGCGTCTCAGATGTCGCGGGCCGGTGGCAGCGGCCGCGCCTTGGCCATCGCCCGCAGCGCGATCGCCACCACGCCGCCGAGCACCAGCGCGCCGCCGATCCACAGCTGCGGCCCCGGCCGGTCGCCCCAGAACACGACGCCCAGCAGCACTGCCAGCAGTGGCGTCAGCAGCAGCCAGGGCGTGAGCTGGGCCACCGGGTGGCGCTGCAGCAGCAGGAAGTAGACGCCGTGGCCGAGCAGGGACGCGACCAGCGCCGAGTAGCTCACGCCGATCCAGGCGCGCGGGCTGGCCGTGGCCAGCGCCGCCAGGCCGCCGGGTTCGAAAGCCAGGCTGATCGCCAGCAGCGGCAGCACCGCGATCATGGCGCTCCAGCCCTGCTGGGTGACCATGCCGATCCCGCCCAGGCGCCGCATCATCACCGTGCCCAGTGACAGGAAGCCGGCTGAGACCAGCATCGCCAGCATCGCCGCCGGCTTGTCGATGATCGAGGGGTCGAAGCCGATCACCAGCACGCCGATGAAGCTCACAGCGATCGCGGTGCCCGTGCGCCAGGCGAAGCGTTCGCCCAGCACCGCCCAGGCCAGCAGCGCCGACATCGGCACGTAGCTCTGCATCACGATCGCGACCGCGGAAAGCTCGCCGGCCAGGCGCAACGCCCAGAAACTCAGCCCGAAGTGGAGCACGTTCATGCACAGCGCCACCGCCAGGAAGCGAGGCCACTGCTCGCGGCGAACGGGCTTCAGGAACGGTGCCAGCACCAGGGCCACGATCGCCATGCGCAGCGCCGTGTACAGGAAGGCCGGGATCTCGAGCAGGGCGTAGGCGGAGAACAGGAAGTTCCCCGCCCAGGCCGTGCAGATGGCCAGGATCAGGAAGAGGTCACGGGGGGACATGCGTCATTGTCGCCCCTGGCGACGGCGCTTTGGGGGCGCGGCCGGCATCGCGCGGTGGCACGCTGCGTTTCGCGGCCCTGCCGCTTGCTTGTGATGAGCACGCGGCGCCGCGAGGCCGGCTACCAGCGCAGGCCCAGTCGCCGGTACAGCTTGGACAGCACCCAGGCCGGCCCGATCAGCAGGTAGACCAGGTCGGTGAGGAAGCTGGGCTTGGCGCCTTCGATCTTGTGGCCGATGAACTGTGCGATCCAGGCGATCACGAACACGGCGATGGCGAGCTTCAGCAGGCCCATGCGGCCGAGTTCCCCGAACAGCCACCAGGTCAACGCCGACAGCCCCAGGAACACCAGCAGCATGCCCACGCCCAGCGGGCGCGAACTGCGCTGGTAGAACAGCCAGGCCGCGAACATCGGCAGCGCCGCCCAGATTCCCGGCTTGAACAGCGTGCCCGGCGCCGGGATGCACCACAGCAGGGCGATCACGCTCCACAGGATCGCCGGCACCGCGAAGACGTGGATGGCCTGGTTGGTGCCGTTGCGATGGTCGCCGGAATAGCTGTCGAACCAGCGGTCGATCGGACGGTCCGCGTGCGCGCTTGCTGCCATGGTCGGTTCCCCCGGTCGCTGCCTGCCCCGAGCATAGGCCAATCCGCGGCCGGTTCGCGACGCGGCGTCGTCGGCCGCGGCGCGCGGCTAGGACTCCGCGGCGCCGGTGGTGCGCAGCCCGAGCCGGCGGCGGACCTCGGCGGCGACGCGCGCGGTCTCGCGCAGGGGCGTGGCCTCGAAGGGCCGGGCATCGGCGTCCAGCGGCCGGATCCGCCCGCGCGCGAGCAGGTCGTCGACGAAGCGCCGCGGGCGCCCGCGCAGGGCCTCGGGCCGGTGCACGAACACCGGCGCCGCCGTGGCGCAGGCCTCGGACAGCATGTTCACCGAATCGGCGGTGCAGGCGATGCGGTCGGCCCAGGCGAGCATGCCGGCATAGGGGTTGGCGCCGTCGCCGGCGTCGGCCCAGGCCAGGGTCGGCACCTGTCGCGGGCGCCCGCGCAGTGCCGCGCGCACCGCGTCGGGCGTGCGCCGCGAGGCGGCCACCAGCAGGCTGCCGCCTTCGCGCGCGGCCATGGCTTCGGCCGCGGCCATCAGCGCCTCGAAACCGGCGACGCCGAGGTCGGCGTGCGCGCTCGGACCGCCGACCAGCACCGCGATGCGCGGCGAGGGCAGCGCGGCCAGGGCCGGGAACGCAGCGCGCGCCTGCGCCAGCCAGGCCTCGTCGACCGGATGCAGGCTGCCGGCAAGGGTGATGACGTTGTCGCCGTGCAGCCCGTCGTGCTCCGGGGCGACCACCAGATCCCAGTGCCGCGTCGGCAGTCGCGGATCGAGCACCTGGACCACGCGCGCGCCGTGTCCGCGCAGGATGCGCGTGGCCAGCGCCGCCTGCCGGCCGCAGCCCACGGCCAGTGCCGGCGGCGCGGCCATCAGCGCCGCGAAGTCCGGGCCGAAGGCATTGCGGTCGCCCGGCAGCCGGCGCGGCGCCAGCCAGCGCCAGGGCGTGCGCGGCGCCAGCACCAGTTCGCGCGGCGCGGGCGCCAGCGCCGCGGCCAGCGCCAGCGCCTGGCGGGCGTTGCCGGCGCGTCCGTCGCTGAGCGCGGGCACGCCGGCGGGGGCGCCGTCTGCAGTGTTCATGGCCATGGCGTTGCGGCCGAGGGGCGGTGGAATCACCGTCGGGACTCTACACTGGCGCCCTGCCACCACCGAACCACCGAGGGATCCTGATGTCCGAAGCGCTGTCCGACGCCACGTTCGCCCGCCTGTTCCGCGAAGCCCGCACCCACAACGCCATCGGCGGCGAAGTCGATGACGACACCCTGCGCGCCCTGTACGACCTGGTGAAGTTCGGCCCGACCGAGGCCAACTCCTGTCCGGCACGCTTCGTGTTCGTGCGCTCGCCCGAGGCCAAGGCGAAGCTGGCGCCGGCGCTGAGCGACGGCAACCGCGACAAGACCCTGGCCGCGCCGGTGACGGTGATCGTCGGCCATGACCTGGCCTTCTACGACAAGCTGCCGGTGCTGTTCCCGCACACCGACGCGCGCTCGTGGTTCGCCGGCTCCGACGAGGCGCGCCTGGAGCGCGTGAGCCTGCGCGGCTCGAGCATGCAGGGCGCGTACCTGATCCTGGCCGCGCGTGCGCTGGGCCTGGACTGCGGGCCGATGAGCGGCTTCGACAACGCCATGGTCGACGAGGCCTTCTTCAAGGGCACCTCGATCCGCTCCAACATCCTGGTCAACCTCGGCCACGGTGACCCGGCGCAGCTGTTCCCGCGCTCGCCGCGGCTGTCCTTCGACGAGGCCGCGCGCATCGAATGAACGGCAGCGGCGACACCCGCCCCGGCGCGGCGCGGCTGCGCCCGGCCTCGGCACGTGCGCGTTCCAGCCGCGACGGCATCGTCGCGGTCGAGGCCTTTTCCCGCGGCGACGCCATCGACCGCGCCTGGATGGGCTGGGGCGCGCTGCGCGTGCTCTCGCGCCAGGACTGGGTACCCGGCGCCGTCCGCGACGAGGGCCGCGTGGCCAACATGGAGCGGCTGCTGCTGGTGCTCGATGGCGCGCTCGATGCCGACTGCGGCGACCTCGGGCGCCATCGCGTGTCCGCCGGTGGTTCGCTGTGGATCAGTACCGGCCACGGCCTGGCGTCGCGATTGGGCAATGCGTCGAAGGATGCGCCGCTGCGCCTGCTCGAAGCCTGGCTGCAGCCCGACCGCGTGAACGCGGTGCCTGCGGTGGCGCCGCACCCGCCGCCCGGAGCGACGCTGGTCGACCTGGAGCCAGACATGCCGGTCGCGATCCCCGCGTGCGCGGGTGGCCGTTGCTGGCTCGAAGTGCTGGAGGGAGAGGTGATCGCGTGCGGCGGGGCGGACGCGCCACTGGCCACGGCCGCGGCCGACGGCACGCACCTGTCCGCCGGCGATGGGTTTGGCTGGCTCGTCGGCAGCACCGACGCGCCCGCGTCCGTCTCCGCATCCTGCGGCGGCCCGGCCCGTCTGCTGCTGCTCGCGCTGCCGGCCTGAACCGGGCCAGCGGCGCCGTGGCAGGCTAAACTGTCGCCGTCCCCGCAACCCCGGTCCGCCACGATGTCCACCGCCCAGCCGCAGCCCGCCAACGCCCAGAAGCAGTACGAGGTGCGTCGCGCCGACCTGCCGCTGAGCTGCCCGCTGCCGTCGATGGCGCTGTGGAACTCGCACCCGCGCGTCTACCTGCCGATCGAGAGCGAGGGCGGGCAGTCCGACTGTCCCTACTGCGGCGCCCACTTCGTCCTGGTCGACTGAGCCCGGCGCCGCGCGCCGCCGGCGCATGCCCCGGCCACTGACCGTCCTGCAGTTGCTCCCGGCCCTGGAGTCGGGCGGCGTCGAGCGCTCCACGCTGGAGATCTCCGCGGCGCTGGTGGCGGCCGGGCACCGCGCGCTGGTCGCTTCGGCCGGCGGCCGGCTGCTGCCGGCGCTGCGTGCGACGGGCGCGGAGCACTTCGACCTCGACCTCGGCCGCAAGTCGCTGGCCACCCTGCGCCTGGTGCGCCCGCTGCGGCGGCTGGTCGTGGAGCAGGGCGTGGACATCGTGCATGCGCGCTCGCGGCTGCCGGCCTGGATCGGCTGGCGTGCGCTGCGCGGCCTGCCGGCGGCATCGCGGCCTCGCTTCGTCACCACGGTGCACGGACTCAATTCGCCCTCGCGCTACAGCGAGGTCATGACCCGCGGCGAGCGCGTGGTCTGCGTGTCCGCCACCGTGCGCGACTACGTGTTGCAGCATTACCCCGGCACCGAACCGGAGCGCCTGCGCGTGATTCCGCGCGGCATCGACGCGTCCGCCTTCCCGCGCGCGCCGCTGCCCGACCGCGCCGCGCGCGCCGCCGCGGCCACGGCCGATCCCCGCCTGGGTGGCGAGGGCCCGCTGCTGCTGCTGCCCGGGCGCGGCACCCGCCTCAAGGGCCATGCCGATGCCATCGACCTGCTGGCCGCGCTACGCACCGACGGCCTCGATGCCCGCCTGTGGATGCCCGGCGCCCTCGACCCGGCGCGCGCGGCCTATGTCGCCGAGCTCGAGGCGCAGGCGCAGGCGCTGGGCGTTGCCGACGCGCTGGCGATCACACCTCCGACCGACGCCATCGCCGCCGCCTATGCCGCCTGCGACCTGGTGCTGCAGCTCTCGCGCAAGCCCGAGGCCTTCGGCCGCACCGTGATCGAAGCCCTGGCGGTGGGTCGCCCGGTGCTCGGCTGGGACCACGGGGGCGTCGGCGAACTGCTGCGCGAACTCCAGCCCGACGGCGCAGTGCCGGCCTTCGATGCCGGTGCCCTGTGCGCCCGCGCGACCGCGCTGCTCGCGCGCGATCGTTCCGCAGCGGCTACGATTCCCGCCGTTCCCGACAGGTATTCGCTCCGGTCCATGCAGGACGCCACGCTCAGGGTCTATGACGAACTCCGCTGACATCGCGCCCGCGGCGCCGCACGCGACCGCCACCGGATGGCGCTGGGCCCCGCACTGGGTGCTGGCCTTCGTCGCGCTGTGGCCGGCCCCCGGCTATGCCGAGGCGATCGTGGTGCTGGGAGCGCTGACGGCGATCATCAAGCTCGGCACCAGCCGCTTCCGCGGCGGCGCCCAGCTGCTGAGCGGCCCGGCCTGGGCGCTGACCAGCGTGCTGTTCTTCGCCTACTGGCTGCCGGAACTGCTGTCGGCGGTGGGCTCGGTCGACGCCGGGCGCGCGTTGCGCGAGGCCGCGGTCGACCTGCGCTACCTGCCCTTCCTCTGGCTGGTGGCGATCGCCGTGGCCGACGACCGCGGCCGGCGCCTGACCTTCACCGGCCTGGCCGTGATCGTCGGGATCTGGACGCTGGACGCGCTGGTCGAGGTGGTCTTCGACGCCAGCCCGCTGTTCTGGGGCATCGACGCCGCCAAGCAGGCGATCAGCGGCCGGCCGATGTGCGACCTCGACGAGTTGGCGCGCGCCGATCGCCTGGGCGGCGTGCTCGGGCCCTGCAACCTCAAGCTCGGCCTGGTGCTGGCCAGCCTGTCGCCGTTCGCGCTGTATGCCGCGGGGCGCCGCTGGCGCACCGCCGGCTGGGTGCTCGCGGCCGCGGCGATCGGCGTGGTCATCGTGTTTGCCGGCTCGCGCGCGTCCTGGCTGACCTATGCCCTGGTGCTGCTGCTGTCGGGCTGGCGCCTGCTGGGCTGGCGGCGGCTGCTGCTGGTGTTCGCGATCGGCGTGGTGGCGACGGTGGCGATCAGCCTGGCTTCGCCCGAAGTGCGCGGCCGATTCGAGCGCACCACCCAGGCTTTCCAGGACAACGAGGCCGGCGTCGACGCCGCGCTGTCCGGGCGCACGCGGATCTGGGGCGCGGCGCTGTGCATGGTGCGCGAGCACCCGGTCAATGGCGTCGGCGCGCGCGGTTTCCGCGAAGCCTTCCCGGCCTGCGACCCCGAGGATGGGGCGATCGCCGCCTGGGGCGAGGGCCCCGCGCTGCACGCGCACCAGATCGTGCTCGAGGTGCTGAGCGAGACCGGCATCGTCGGCCTGCTGCTATGGCTGTCGGGCGTGGCCCTGGCCCTGCGCGCGTGGCGCTATGCCAGCGCCGCGGCGCGCCGGCGCGCCGGCCCGGCGATGCTGGCGCTGCTGGTCACCGTGTTCCCGCTCAACACCCACCTGGCCTTCTATTCGACCTTCTGGGGTGCGCTGACCCTGATGCTGGCCGCGCTCTACGCCGGCAGCCTGCTGGCGCGCGCCGGCGACGCGGACGAAGGCGCTGCGTCCGCGCCGCCGCCTCAGTAGGCGGAGCCGCCGTCGGGCTGGCGCTTGAAGCGCCGGTGGATCCAGAGGTACTGCTCCGGCGCCGCCCGCGCCATGGTTTCGATCGCGGCCATGACCTCGGCGGTGTCGGCGGTGGCATCGCGCGAGGGATAGCCCTCGCTGGCCGGGAACAGGCGAAGCGTGTAGCCGCCGTCGTCGCGACGCGCGTGCTGGTAGAACAGCACCGTCGCACCCGACATGCGCGCGAGCTGGTGGGTCGAGGTCAGGCTGTGCGCGGGACGGCCGAAGAAGGGCACGTAGACCGCATCGCCGCGGCTCGGGTCCTGGTCGGGCGCGTACCAGAGCAGGCCGCCGCGCTTGAGGTGGCGCACGCTGCCGCGCAGGTCCTGCTTGGGGAACATCGCCGCGGCGTAGCGTGCGCGGCCGCGCTTCACCGCCCATTCCATCACCGGCTGCGCATGCGGCCGGTACATGCCGGCCAGCGGCACGTGGTCGCACATCAGCCGCCCGCAGACCTCGAGCGTGGTGAAGTGGCCGCTGACCACGATCACCCCGCGGCCGCCGGCGCGCGCGGCCTCCATGTGCTCAAGGCCCTCGACCACCAGGCCGCGGCGCAGCGGTTCCACCGAGCCCCACCAGGCGCGCGCGAATTCGAACAGGCCGATGCCGATGGCGGCGAAGTGGCGGCGCAGCAGGGCCTCGCGCGCGGCTGCGTCGAGTTCCGGGAAGCACAGTTCGATGTTGCGCGCGGCAACGCGCCGCCGCGAAGGCAGCGCGCGCAGCAGCAGGCCGCCCATGCCGCGGCCGAGTGCGCGCTGCAGCGGCCAGGGCAGGCGAGCGAGCAGCGCCATCGCGCCGATGCCCAGCCAGGTCGGCCAGTGCCGTGGTCCCAGCGGCGGTTTGTCCTGTGCTCCAGCCATGGAGGGATTCTACCGGGCGTTGCGTCGGCGTCCGCCCGCTGCCGCGGTGGCTTCGCTATCCTTGGCGCATGGAGGCCGCCCCCCGAGACCGCGCCGTCGAACGCCTGTTGCGCGGCCTGTATTCGGCCGTGCTGTACGTGCTCGTCCCGGTCACCGTCTATCACCTGATCTGGCGCGGCTTCCGCCAGGCCGAGTACCTGGAGCGCTGGGGTGAGCGTTATGCCGCCTATGGCACGCCGCCACTGGAGGAAGGCTGCATCTGGGTGCACGCGGTCTCGGTGGGCGAGGTCAACGCCGCCGCGCCGCTGGTCAACGCCCTGCTGGAGCAGCGGCCGGACCAGCGCCTGCTGGTCACCACCATCACCCCGACCGGCTCGGCGCGCGTGCGCGCGCTCTGGGGCGATCGCGTCGAGCACGTCTACCTGCCCTACGATCTGTCGGGCGCGGTGCGCAGGTTCCTCGGCCACTTCCGTCCGCGGCTGGCGCTGGTGATGGAAACCGAGCTCTGGCCCAACCTGCTGTTCTGCTGCCGCGACCATGGCGTGCCCGCCTACCTCGTCAATGCGCGGCTGTCGGAGCGCTCGCTGCGCGGTTATCGCGTGCTGCGGCCGCTGGTGGGTCGCGCGCTGCGCACCCTGTCTCGGGTGGCGGCGCAGTCCGAGGCCGACGGCGAGCGTTTCGTGCGGCTGGGTGCGCTGCCCGATGCAGTGTCGGTGCTAGGCAACCTCAAGTTCGACATCAAGGTCGACGACGCCGTTCGCCGCACCGCGGCGGCCTTCCGGGAACACGACGGCGGCCGGATCGCCTGGATCGCCGCCAGTACCCATCCAGAGGAAGAGGCCGCGGTGATCGCCATCCACCGCCGGCTGCGCACGCGCTGGCCGGGCCTGGTCCTGCTGTGGGCGCCGCGCCATCCCGAGCGCTTCCGGCCGGTGGCCCAGGCCTGCGTCGAGGCCGGCTGGCGGGTGGCCACGCGCAAGCTCACGCAGTGGCCGGATGCCGAGGACGACGTATTCGTCATCGACACCCTGGGCGAGCTGGTGCACTTCTATGCCTGCGCACAGGTCGCCTTCGTCGGCGGGAGCCTGCAGGCGGTGGGCGGGCACAACCTGCTCGAACCCGCGGCCCTGGGCGTGGCCGTGGTCACCGGGCCGCACCTGCACAACTTCGCCGACATCGCGCAGCGGATGGAGGATGCCGGCGCGCTGCGCATCGGCGCCGATGCCGAGGCCGTGGGTGCGGAGCTCGAGGCCCTGCTGGCCGACGACGCGGCGCGCGCGGCGATGGCGGACGCAGGCCTGCGCTTGGTGAAAGAAGGGCGGGGCGCGCTGGCGCGGACCCTGGAAATGATCACGCCGGAGCTTCCTCCGGCGTGATCGGGTGTCGCCTGGTCGCGGGGCTCAGCCGCCGCTGCCCACCTGGGTGTCCGGCATTGCCGCCTCGGCGGACAGCAGCAGGTTGATCTCGCGCACGTCGTCGATGCCGAGCGTGCCGGCGGCCTGGGCCAGCAGCAGGCGGTTCTGCAGGTAGTTGTAGCGGGCCAGCGCGTACTGCTGTTCGGCGTTGAACAGGTTCTGCTGGTTGATCAGCACGTCGACCACGGTGCGGGTACCGACTTCCAGGCCGACCTGCGAGGCCTCGTAGGCGCTGCGCGCGGAGACCAGTGCCTGGCGGCGGGCCTCGATCTCGCTGACGCCGGCCACGACGGTCTGGTAGGCGTTGCGGGTGTTGCGGTCGAGCGAGCGGCGGGCCTGCTCCAGGTACTGCTCGGAGATGTCGCGGCGCGACAGCGCCTGGCGGACCTGGGACTGGGTGGCGCCGCCGGCGAAGATCGGCACGGTCAGGGTCAGGCCCACGCTGTGGCCTTCGCCGGTCGAGGTGCCGGTGCCGCCACCGGTGCCCAGGTCGCCCCAGGCCGCGCCGTTGTCGTAGCCGGCGCCCAGGGTCAGCCGCGGCAGGTGGCCGGCGCGGGCGGTGGCCACGCTGTGCTCGGCCGCGCTCACGTTGTACTCGGCCGCGCGCAGCGAGGGGTTGTTCTCGCTGGCGGTGGCCAGCCAGCGCTCCAGGCCATTGCCTTCCGGCGCCTGCGGCTGGAAGTCCTCGGGCAGGGCGCGCAGGCTGCGCACCGGGCGGCCGGTGATCTCGGCCAGCGCCTGGTAGGCGTCTTCCAGTGCGTTGCGCGCGAGGATGGTGTTGGCGCGGGCGGCGTCGTACTGGGCGCGGGCCTCGTGCACGTCGGTGATCGGCGCCAGGCCGACCTCCAGGCGCTTGTCGGCGAAGTCGAACTGCTTCTGCAGCGCGGCCTCGGCGGCTTCGGCGGCGGCCAGGGTCTCGATCGACACCAGCACGTTGAAGTAGGCGGCCGAGGTGCGGGTGATCAGCTCGTGGTTGGCGGCCTCGAGGTCGAAGCCGGCGGCGGTGTCCAGGTCGCGCTGCGCGCGCAGGTTGGAGATCGCGCCCAGGTCGAACACGGTCTGGCTCAGGTCCACGCCGACGCTGCGCCTGCGCGCGTCGCCGTCCACGCCGGCGGCGTAGCTGCGGCTGAGCGAGGCGCTGCCGTTGATCTGCGGCAGCAGTGCGGCGCGCGCCTGCACGCGGCCTTCGCGCGAGATGTCGCGGTTGGCTTCGGAGATCGCCAGCTGGGTGTCGCTGTTGCGTGCCAGCTCGTAGGTCTGCAGCAGGTCTTCGGCCGAGGCCGCGGCGGGCACCAGGGCGAGGATGAGCGCGAGGGCGAGGGGGCGACGGGTCATCGGGGGATCCTTGTAGGGGCGGCGGTCAGAACGCGAACGCCGGGACCGGCGCTGCGCCTGCCAGGTAGGCGAGGTCGGTTTCGAACAACGATTCAAGGCGCGGGCCGTTGACGTCGGCGTGCACGAGCACCGCCTCCATCGCCGGCGCGCGGCCGCGCACGATGAACATGCGGCCGCCGGGGCGCAGCCAGCCGAGGAAGCGTTCGGGGATCGCGTCCACCGCGCCACCGACCAGGATGGCGTCGAACTGGCGGCCCGGCTCCCAGGCGAAGGCGTCGGCGTGCACGGCCGAGACGCTGGTGGCGCCCTGCCCCAGCAGCGTCGCCTGCGCGGCGGTGGCCAGGTCCTCGTGGCGCTCGATCGTCGTCACCGAGCGCGCCAGGCGCCCGAGGCAGGCGGCGGTGAAGCCGCTGCCGGTGCCGATCTCGAGCACGTCCTCCGAACCTTCGAGCGCCAGTGCCTGTAGGGCGCGGCCCTCGACCACCGGCTTCAGCATCGATTCGCCGTGCGCCAGCGGCAGCGCGATGTCGGTATAGGCCAGCGCGCGGTGCACGGCCGGCGCGAAGGCCTCGCGCGGAAGCCGCAGGAGGACGTCGAGCACGCGCGGGTCGAGCACGTCCCAGGGGCGGACCTGCTGCTCGACCATGGCTTCACGGGCTTTGGCGAAATCGAGGGTCATGGTGTCGGGGCCTGGCTGGTCGGGGTGACCGGCCATTTTACTGGGAATCCTGCGGCGTGGCGTTGACAGCATCGCCGCGGCCGCGGTCGTGGATTGAGTGCCGGAAGTCACCGGGCCGGGTGGCGGCGGCGTCAGGGCGCAGGGGGCGGGGCATAGGCGCGAAGGAACATGTCGACGGTGGCGGCGATGTGGGCCTCGGCGTCGTAGCCGGGCGGGGCGCCGCAGCCCATCAGCAGACGCGGATGCAGGTCGCCCTTGAGCAGGGCGAAGAACTGTCCCGCGGCCCGCGCGAAGTCGTCCACGGCGAGTTCGCCGGCGGCGGTGCGCCGTTCCAGCAGCGCCGCGAACCCGGCCTGGAGGTGGCCGGCGCCGGCGTTCCAGAACATGTCCGGCAGCTGCGAGCCCACGGGCACCGGCGTGCACATCAGGCGGAAGGCGGAGACCGCCTCGGGCGAGGCGATCAGCGCGTGCACCGCGCGCGCGATGCCCAGCAGGCGCGGCCGCAGCGGCTGTTCGGGCGCGGGGGTGAACAGCGCCGCGGGCACCTGCTCGTCGCAGTAGTGCTCGACGGCTTCGACGAACAAGGCTTCCTTGTCGCCGAAATGGCTGTACACGGTGAGCTTGGACACCCCGGCCCGGGCGGCGATCTGGTCCATGCTCACGCCCTCGAAGCCGTGCGCCAGGAACATGCACTTGGCGGCCTCGAGGATCGAGGCGCGCTTGGCGAGGTCCTTGGGGCGTCCGGGTGCGGGGCGCTGGGGTGCCTGGCTGTCGCTTGGCTTGGGCATCGATAAATACTGGACCGTGGAGTTTGGTAACTATAGCATTCGCCGACCCGGAACAGGGCCGCAGGCCTGCAGCAGGAGCTCCCATGTCGTCTATGCGCGGAATCTGCTGTGCGGTGGCCGTTTCCCTGGTGCTTGCGCTGAGCGCCTGCGGCGGCGACAGGGCCGAACCGGCGCCCGCGCGCCCCGTGCTTGTAGCCCAGCCGCAGTCCGCGCCGGGCGTCGCCCGCAGCTTCCCGGGCGAGGTCCGCGCGCGCGAGGAAAGCCCGCTGGCCTTCCGCGTGGGCGGCGAGCTGGTGCGGCGCGAGGTCGATGTCGGCGACCGGGTCGTCCGCGGCCAGCTGCTGGCGGTGATCGATCCCGGCGACTTCCAGGCCCAGGCCCGCGCCGCCGAGGCCCAGCTCTCGGCCGCGGAGGCGCAGCTCAAGCGCGCCGCGGCTGATCGCGCCCGCTACGCCGCGCTGGCCGCGGACCAACTGGTCAGCCGCTCGACGATGGACGCGCAAGAGGCCGCCTGGCGCGCCGCCGAGGGCGAGGTCCGCGCCGCCCGCGCCCAGGTCGAGGTCGCGCGCAACCAGACCGGCTACGCCGAACTGCGTGCGCCGGCCGACGGCGTGGTCGCCAGTCGCCAGGCCGAGGCCGGCCAGGTGGTCGCGGCCGGGCAGGCGGTGTTCACGCTGGCCGGCGACGACGGCCGCGAGGTGGCGATCGCGCTGCCGGAATCGGCGGTCGGCGACTACGCGGTGGGGCAGGTGGTGGAGGTCGAACTGTGGAATGCGCCGGGCGAACGCCTGCGCGGGCGGTTCCGCGAGATCTCGCCGGCCGCCGACCCGGCCGCGCGCACCTATGCCGCGCGCGTGGCGATCGACGAGGCCGACGCCGCGCGCGTCGCGCTGGGGCAGAGTGCCAAGGTGCATGCCGCCCACGAGGGTTCGGCGCTGTCGGTGCCGCTTTCGGCGGTGCAGGCCGCTGACGGTGGCGGGGCGTCGGTCTGGGTGTTCGCGGATGGCCGCGTGCATGCGGTCGCGATCGATGCCGGCGACTTCGGCGCCGAGCAGGTGCCGGTGGTCGCCGGCCTGTCGCCGGACGACTGGGTGGTGGTGGCCGGCGGCCACCTGCTGCGCGAAGGCCAGGAGGTCACCGCGGTCGACCGGCAAAATCGCGCGGTCGTGGCGCCGGCGCGATGAGCGGCGGGTCCCGCTTCAACCTGTCGGAATGGGCGCTGCGCAACCGCAGCCTGGTCCTGTACGTGATGCTGGTCGCCGCCCTGGTCGGCGCCTGGTCCTACCGGCAGCTCGGCCAGTCCGAGGATCCGCCCTTCACCTTCAAGGCCATGGTGGTGCGCACCCTGTGGCCGGGCGCCACCGCCGACGAGGTCGCACGCCAGGTCACCGACCGCATCGAGCGCGCGGTGATGGAAACCGGCCGCTACGAGATGGTCCGCTCGTACTCGCGGCCGGGCGAATCGCAGGTGATCTTCATGGCCGCGGACTCGCTGCCCTCGCGCGATGTTCCCGACCTCTGGTACCAGGTGCGCAAGAAGGTCGGCGACATTCGCGCCACGCTGCCGTCGGAGGTCATCGGGCCCTTCTTCAACGACGAGTTCGGCGACACCTTCGGCAACATCTACGCGCTGACCGGCGAAGGTTTCGACTACGCCGTGCTCAAGGACTACGCCGAACGCATCGAGCTGGAACTGCAGCGCCAGCCCGACGTCGGCAAGGTCGAGCTGATCGGCCTGCAGGACGAAAAGGTCTTCATCGAGGCCAGCAACGCCCGCCTGGCCAACCTCGGCGTGCCGCTGGCGGCGGTGCAGCAGGCGCTGTCGCAGCAGAACGCGGTGGCGGCGGCCGGCTTCGTCGAGACCGGGAGCGATCGCGTGCAGCTGCGCGTGGATGGCGCCTTCCGTTCGATCGACGACATCCGCGCGCTGCCGGTGCGCGCCGGCGACCGCACCCTGCGCCTGGGCGACGTGGCCGAGGTCAGCCGCGGCTACGCCGACCCCGCCGCGCCGCGGATGCGCTTCATGGGCGAAGACGCGATCGGCATCGGCGTGGCCCTGCGCGACGGCGGCGACATCCTCGCGCTGGGCGAGACGCTGGCGTCGGAGGCCGAGCGCCTGCAGGCCACGCTGCCGCTGGGCATGGCGCTGCACAAGGTGTCCGACCAACCGGCCGCGGTGCGCGAGTCGGTGGGCGAGTTCGTGAAGGTGCTGGTCGAGGCGGTGGTGATCGTGCTGCTGGTCTGCTTCTTCTCGCTGGGCCTGCGCACCGGCCTGGTGGTGGCGGTGTCGATCCCGCTGGTGCTGGCGATGACCTTCGCCGCGATGCACTGGTTCGGCATCGGCCTGCACAAGGTCTCGCTGGGCGCCCTGGTGCTGGCGCTGGGCCTGCTGGTGGACGACGCCATCATCGCGGTGGAGATGATGGCCATCCGCATGGAGCAGGGCGACAGCCGGCTGGCGGCCGCCGGCTATGCCTGGACGCACACCGCCTTCCCGATGCTGACCGGGACGCTGGTGACCGCGGCGGGCTTCCTGCCGATCGCGACGGCGGCTTCGTCGGTGGGTGAGTACACGCGCTCGCTGTTCCAGGTGGTGACGATCGCGCTGGTGGTGTCGTGGGTGGCGGCGGTGCTGTTCATTCCGTGGCTGGGCGAGAAGATGCTGCCCGACCATCCGGCGCAGGCGCACGACCACGACCCCTACCAGCGGCCGTTCTACCGCCGGCTTCGCCGGCTGCTGGACTGGTGCCTGGTGCATCGCTGGCTGGTGATCGCGGCGACGGTGGCCCTGCTGGTGCTGTCGCTGCTGGGCTTCCGCTTCGTGCCGCAGCAGTTCTTCCCGGATTCGCAGCGGCTGGAGCTGATGGTCGACCTGGAGCTGGCCGAGGGCGCTTCGCTGCGCGCGACCGAATCCGCCGCGCTGCGCCTGGAGGACCTGCTGGCCGGGCGCGACGGGATCGACAACCACGTCGCCTACATCGGCAGCGGTTCGCCGCGCTTCTACCTGCCGTTGGACCAGCAGCTGCCGCAGACCAACCTGGCGCAGTTCGTGGTGCTGGCGCGTGACGTCGAATCCCGCGAGGCGCTGCGCGACTGGCTGGTCGACGAGGTGGCGCCGCAGTTTCCCGAGCTGCAGCTGCGCGTGACCCGGCTGGAGAACGGGCCGCCGGTGGGCTATCCGGTGCAGTTCCGCATCTCCGGAGAACACGCCGACCAGGCGCGCGCGATCGCCCGCGAGGTCGCCGACCGGGTGCGCGAGAACCCGCACGTCGCCAACGTCAACCTGGACTGGGACGAGCCGAGCAAGGTGGTGCGCCTGGTGGTCGACCAGGAACGCGCGCGGGTGATGGGCGTGGATTCGCAGCAGTTGGCGCGCTTCCTGTCGGCCTCGCTGTCGGGGCAGGCGGTGAGCGTCTACCGCGAAGGCAACGAACTGATCGAGGTGCTGGTGCGCGGGCCGCTGGACGAGCGCACCGGCCTGGACGCGCTCGGCGACCTGGTGGTGCACGGGGCCGACGGCCAGCCGGTGCCGCTGTCGCAGGTGGCGCGCCTGGAATACGCCTTCGAGGACGGCATCATCTGGCACCGCGACCGCCTGCCGACGGTGACCGTGCGCGCCGACGTGCGCGGCGATGCCATGCCGGCGACCGTGGTGGCGCAGGTCCTGCCGACACTGGAGGGCATCCGCGAGGCCCTGCCGGCGGGCTACCTGCTCGAGACCGGCGGCACCCTGGAGGATTCGGGGCGCGGGCAGGATTCGATCAAGGCCGGCATGCCGCTGTTCCTGATCGTGGTGGCGACGCTGCTGATGCTGCAGCTGCGCAGCTTCCCGCGCAGCCTGCTGGTGTTCGCCACCGCGCCGCTGGGGCTGGTCGGCGCCGTGCTGTTCCTGCTGGTGTTCCGCGTGCCCTTCGGTTTCGTGGCCCTGCTGGGCACGATCGCGCTGGCGGGCATGGTGATGCGCAATTCGATCATCCTGGTCGACCAGATCCAGCAGGACATCGATGCCGGGCATGCGCGCTGGGACGCGGTGATCGATGCCACCGTGCGCCGCTTCCGGCCGATCGTGCTGACCGCGCTGGCGGCGATCCTGGCGATGATCCCGCTGTCGCGCAGCGTGTTCTTCGGGCCGATGGCAGTGGCGATCATGGGCGGGCTGACCGTGGCGACCGTGCTCACCCTGCTATTCGTGCCGGCGCTGTATGCGGCCTGGTTCCGGGTGCGGCGGGACGAGCCGGCGGCTTGATGGGCGCGGTACGGAGGGCTTGGGCTCACTGCATTTCCGTCACTTCGGCGCGTGGGCCTGCAACGCGCGATACGTAACCCCGTGCGGCATGGCCGGCGGCGGCGAAGCCCTCCACCATTGCCGGCAGCGCCGCCTCCGCGGCGTCCCGCGTCGCGAACCATGCGAAGCATGAGGGTCCGCCGCCGGAGATGCTGGCGCCCAGCGCGCCGTGGTCGAGCGCGGCCTGCTTCACCGCGGCGAAGCCGGGGATCAGCGGCGCGCGCCGCGGTTCCACCAGGATGTCGCGCAGGCCTTCGCCGATCATGGCGGCGTCCGCGCGTGCCAGGCCGGTGAGGAACAGCGCCAGATGCGTTGAATGCGCGACCACCTGTGCCAGCGGATACGGCTCGGCCAGCACGGCGCGCGCATGCCGCGTTTCCAGCACCAGGTCGGGCCGTATCGCCACGCAGTGCAGCCAGTCGGGCGCGTCCAGGCGCAGCAACCGGGTCGGCGTGGCCAGTGCGATGCCGCCGACCAGCATCGGCCCGACGTTGTCGCCCTGGCGGCTGTGGGTCGAGGCCCACTCGCCCTCGAGCGCGAAGGGGTAGAGCGCCTCTCGCGACAGCGGCTGTTCCAGCAGCGCGTTCGCCGCGACCAGGGCGGCGACGCAGGACGCCGCCGAGCCGCCGAGGCCGGAGCCCAGCGGAATGCCCTTGTCGAGTTCGACCGCGAAGCCCTGGGTCAGGCCGAGCGCCTCGCGCAGGGCCATCAGCGCGCGCCCGGCGGTGTTGGCTTCGGCCTCCAGCGGAATGCTTTCGATGCCGCGCACCTCGCCGCGCACCGCGTCCACGCGCACGCCGGGCTCGTCGACGAGGCGCACGGTGGCGAGGTCCCGCGGCCCGTCGATGACGTGCCCGAGCAGGTCGAAGCCGACGCCGATGTTGCCGACGCTGGCCGGGGCGAAGGCGCGGGCCTGCCGATGCTGTGGATCCATGCCGGGATTCTCCCATCCTGCACCGTATCGCGGACAGGCAGGGACCGTATCCGCGCGATCGGGCCGGCCCCTGGGCCGTGCTGCGGCGCGGCAATGCCTGCGCGCGCTTGCGCCTAGACTGGGTCCGCGAGCGACCGCCGGCGCGTCCGGCCAGCCAGCCACGGGGGGCGCAGTGAAGCCGACCGACATCAGCAAGCCCGACACCTTCCACAGGGTCGTCGACTGCCAGTGGGCCTGTCCCGCGCACACCCCGGTTCCTGAATACATCCGCCTGATCGCCGCCGGCCGCCACGCCGACGCCTACATGGTCAACTGGGTGAGCAACGTGTTCCCGGGCATCCTCGGCCGCACCTGCGACCGGCCCTGCGAACCCGCCTGCCGCCGCGGCCGGGTCGAGGAGAACAACGGCCCCGCGTCGATGCGCGACAAGCCCGAGCCGGTGGCGATCTGCCGGCTCAAGCGCGTCGCCGCCGACCACAAGGGCGACGTGCGCGGGCGGATGCCGAAGCCGCCGGCGCAGGGCAACGGGCGCCGTGTCGCCTGCGTCGGCGCCGGGCCTTCGTCGCTCACGGTCGCCCGCGACCTCGCGCCGCTGGGCTATGCGGTGACGGTGTTCGAGGCCGATCCGAAGGCCGGCGGCTTCATGCGCACCCAGGTGCCGCGCTTCCGCCTGCCGGAGGAAGTGATCGACGAGGAGACCGGCTACATCCTCGACATGGGCGTGGACTTCGTCGGCGACACGCGCATCGAGTCGATGCGCGAGCTGCTGGCGCAGGGCTTCGACGCGGTCTTCGTCGGCAGTGGCGCGCCGCGCGGGCGCGACCTCGACCTGCCGGGGCGGAAAGAGTGCGCGGCCAGCATCCGCGTCGGCCTCGACTGGCTGGCCAACGTCTATTTCGGCCACGTCACGCGTGTCGGCCGCCGCGTGCTGGTGCTGGGCGGCGGCAATACCGCGATGGACTGCTGCCGCTCGGCGCGGCGGCTCGGCGGCGAGGACGTGCGCGTGGTGGTGCGCTCGGGCTTCGACGAGATGAAGGCCAGCCCCTGGGAGAAGGAGGACGCGATGCACGAGGGCATCCCGATCCTCGACTACCGCGTGCCCAAGGCCTTCGAGCACGCCAGCGGGCGGCTGACCGGGATGCGCTTCGAGCGCGTGCGCGCCGAGTACGACGAACGCGGCCGCCGCAAGCTTGTCCCGACCGGCGAGCCGGACGAGGTGATCCCCTGTGACGAGGTGCTGATCGCGGTTGGACAGGAGAACGCCTTTCCGTGGATCGAGCGCGACCTCGGCATCGAATTCGACGAATGGGGGATGCCGGTGGTCGACGCGGTGACCCACCAGTCGACCCTGCCGCAGGTGCTGTTCGGCGGCGACGCCGCCTTCGGGCCGAAGAACATCATCTGGGCGGTGGCGCACGGTCACGCCGCCGCGATCACGATCGACCGCCTGCTCGAGGGCGAGGACACGCACGAGCGGCCCGCGCCCGGCGTGACGCTGGAATCGCAGAAGATGGGCATCCACGAGTGGCGCTACGACAACGCGGTCTCGCATGACGAGCGCTTCGCGGTGCCGTGGTCGGAGGCGGCGAAGAAGCTCGACAGCATGCACGTCGAGGTCGAGCTGGGCTTCGACGCCGCCACCGCCTGGAAGGAGACCCAGCGCTGCCTCAACTGCGACGTGCAGACGGTGTTCACCCGCGACAAGTGCATCGAATGCGACGCCTGCGCCGACATCTGCCCGACCGACTGCATCAGCTTCACCGCCAACGGCGAGGAGGCCGAGCTGCGCACGCGGCTGACCGCGCCGGCGTTGAACACGGAGCAGCCGCTGTACGTGTCCGAGCCATTGAAGACGACCCGGGTGATGGTCAAGGACGAGGACGTCTGCCTGCACTGCGGCCTCTGCGCCGAGCGCTGCCCCACCGGCGCCTGGGACATGCAGAAGTTCCTGCTGCTGGAGACCCATGCCGGCGGCGACCGCCGCGCCGACCGCGCGAAGGAGGCGGCATGACCCCGGGCCACTCGCCGCTGCAGGCGGTCAACGACTTCGTGGTCAAGTTCGCCAACGTCAACGGCTCGGGTTCGGCCTCGGCCAACGAGCTGTTCGCCAAGGCCATCCTGCGCATGGGCGTGCCGGTCAGCCCGCGCAACATTTTCCCCTCCAACATCCAGGGCCTGCCGACCTGGTACGAGGTGCGGGTCTGCGAGGCCGGCTGGCTGGGCCGGCGCGGCGGCGTCGACCTGATGGTGGCGATGAACCCGCAGACCTGGGACGCCGACGTCGCCGAGATCGAGCCCGGCGGCTACCTGTTCCACGACAGCAGCAAGCCGATCGCGCGCGCGCGGCTGCGCGACGACATCACCGTGATCGGCGTGCCGCTGACCGAGATCTGCAACGCCGCCTGGGACGACCCGCGCCAGCGCCAGCTGTTCAAGAACATCACCTACGTCGGCGCGCTGTCGGCGCTGCTGGACATCGACATGGCTGTGGTCGAGGCGCTGATCGGCGAGCAGTACAAGGCCAAGCCGAAGCTGCAGGCGCCCAACGTCGCCGCCCTGCACATGGGGCGCGAATGGGTCGTGGCGAACCTGCCGCATCCGATCGGCCTGCGGGTGTGGCCGGCGGACGCGGTCGGCGACCGGATCTTCGTCGACGGCAACGACGCAGCGGCCCTGGGCTGCGTCTACGGCGGGGCCACGGTCTGTGCCTGGTACCCGATCACGCCCTCGTCCTCGCTGGCCGAGGGCTTCCAGAAGTACTGCCGGACGTTCCGTACCGACGACGAGGGCCGGGCACGCCACGCGGTCATCCAGGCCGAGGACGAGATCGCCTCGATCGGCATGGTGGTCGGCGCCGGCTGGAACGGTGCGCGCGCGTTCACCACCACTTCGGGGCCAGGCGTGTCGCTGATGAACGAGTTCATCGGCCTGGCCTACTTCGCCGAGATCCCGGTGACCATCATCGACGTGCAGCGCGGCGGGCCGTCGACCGGCATGCCCACGCGCACCCAGCAGTCGGACGTGCTGGCCTGCGCCCACGCCTCGCACGGCGACACGAAGCACGTGCTGCTGTTTCCCGAGGATCCCCGCGAGTGCTTCGACTTCGCCGCCGCCGCCCTGGACCTGGCCGACCGGCTGCAGACGCCGGTGTTCGTGCTCACCGACCTCGACATCGGCATGAACCAGCGCCTGTGCGAGCCCTTCGAATGGGACGACGCCCGCGGCTACGACCGCGGCAAGGTGATGACCGCCGACGACCTGGAGTCCGGACGCGAGTTCGCGCGCTACAAGGACGTCGACGGCGACGGCATTCCGTGGCGGACGTGGCCGGGCACGCATCCCGACAAGGGCGCGTATTTCACCCGCGGCACATCCCGCAATCCTCAGGCGCAGTACTCCGAGCGTGGTCCGGACTACGTCTACAACATGCAGCGCCTGCTGCAGAAGTTCGACACCGCGAAGGCGCTGGTACCGCAGCCGGTGCTGTCCAGCGCGGCGCCGTCGCAGGCGGATGCGCCGGCACGCTTCGGCGCGATCTTCTACGGCTCGACCAGCCCGGCGATGGCGGAGGCCATCGAACAGCTGCGCGAGGCCGGCATCGCGCTGGACACGCTGCGGGTGCGTGCCTATCCCTTCCCGGACTCCGTGCGCGACTTCATCGACGGCCACGAGCAGGTGTTCGTGGTCGAGCAGAACCGCGACGCGCAGCTGCGCCTGCTCCTCATCGACGCCTTCGGCACCGATCCCGCGCGCCTGGTGGCGGTGCTGCACTACGACGGCACCCCGGTCACCGCGCGCTTCATCAGCGGCGCGATCGGCGACCACCTGCGCCCGTCGGCGCGACAGGAGAAGGTGGCATGACCTGGCTCACCAAGCCCAAGCTGCACCACCCGACACTGGCCTGCAACGCCATCGGCTTCACCCGCCGCGACTACGAGGGCAAGATCAGCACCCTGTGCGCGGGCTGCGGGCATGACTCGATCTCGGCGGCGATCATCCAGGCCTGCTGGGAGCTCGACATCCAGCCGCACCGCATCGCCAAGCTCTCGGGCATCGGCTGCAGCTCCAAGACCCCGGACTACTTCCTCGGCCAGTCGCACGGCTTCAACACCGTGCACGGGCGCATGCCCTCGGTGCTGACCGGCGCCAACCTCGCCAATCGTTCGCTGACCTACCTCGGCGTCTCCGGCGACGGCGATTCCGCGTCCATCGGCATCGGCCAGTTCGTGCACGCGATCCGCCGCGGCGTGGACATGACCTACATTGTCGAGAACAACGGCGTCTACGGCCTGACCAAGGGCCAGTTCTCGGCCACCGCCGACCAGGGCTCGGTGTCGAAGAGGGGCGTGGCGAACGCCGATTCGCCGCTCGACCTGGTGACCATGGCGCTGCAGCTGGGCGCGAGCTACGTCGGCCGCGGCTTCTCCGGCGACAAGCAGCAGCTGGTGCCGCTGATCAAGGGCGCGCTGTCGCACCGCGGCGCCGCCTTCATCGACGTGGTCAGCCCCTGCGTGGCGTTCAACAACCATGCCGGCAGCACCAAGAGCTACGACTACGTGCGCGAGCACAACGAGGCGGTCAACCGGCTCGACGTGATGCCGCCGCGCACGGCGATCGAGCTGGAGCAGGACGCCGGCACCACCATCGACGTCGCCCAGCACGACGGCAGCCTGCTGCGCCTGCACAAGCTCGACGCCGGCTACGACCCGCGCGACCGGATCGCGGCGATGAACCTGGTGCAGCAGCGCCACGCCCGCGGCGAGGTGGTCACCGGCCTGCTCTACGTCGACCCCGGCGCCGAGGACCTGCACGCGCACCTGGGCACGGTGGACACCCCGCTGAATGCGCTGGGGCCGGCCGAGCTGGGGCCGGGCGCCGCCGCGCTGGCGAAGATCAACGCCGCGCTGAGGTGAGCCATGGCGCCCGGGCCGCCCGTCGTGGTCAAATGGCGCCCGAAGCGGGGGTACCGCGCCAAGGCGCGGTTGAGACAGTCCCTTCGAACCTGACGCGGTTGATACCGCCGTAGGGAAGCTTCGCAGGATGCGCCGTATCGCCGCCGGACATGCCGGCTCCCGATCCGTCCGCAGCATGCGCCGCCGCTTCGTCCCGCCACTCCAGGACGATGCCGATGAACGCCGTGCCCTCACCGCTGCAGCAGCAGACCGACCAGCTTTCGGAGTCGGTCACCCGCCCGATCCCGGGCTCGCGCAAGATCTTCGTCGAAGGCTCGCGCCCCGACCTGCGCGTGCCCATGCGCGAGATCGCGCTGACGAAGACGCCGACCCTGTTCGGCGGCGAGGACAATCCGCCGGTCACCGTCTACGACACGTCTGGTCCCTACACCGATCCCGATACCCGCATCGACCTCTCGGCCGGCCTGCCGGCGCTGCGCGCGCGCTGGATCGAGGAGCGTGGCGACACCGAGCCGCTGCCGGCGCTGAGCTCGGAGTTCGGCCGCGCGCGCGAGGCCAATGCGAAGCTCGACGCGGTGCGCTTCCCGGCGCGCCTGCTGCCGCGCCGCGCCAAGGCCGGTGCCAACGTCACCCAGATGCACTACGCCCGCCGCGGCATCGTCACCCCGGAGATGGAGTACGTCGCCATCCGCGAGAACCAGCGCCTGGAACTGGTGCGCGATGAGATGCTGCGCAGCCAGCACCCCGGCGAAGCCTTCGGCGCCAGCATCCAGAAGATCATCACCCCGGAGTTCGTGCGCGACGAGATCGCCCGCGGCCGCGCCATCCTGCCCAACAACATCAACCACCCCGAAAGCGAGCCGATGGTCATCGGACGCAACTTCCTCACCAAGATCAACGCCAACATCGGCAACAGCGCGGTGTCATCGGGCATCGCGGAGGAGGTGGAGAAGCTGGTCTGGTCGATCCGCTGGGGCGGCGACACGGTGATGGACCTGTCCACCGGCAAGCACATCCACGAAACCCGCGAGTGGATCATCCGCAACTCGCCGGTGCCGATCGGCACGGTGCCGATCTACCAGGCGCTGGAAAAGGTCGACGGCCGCGCCGAGGAGCTGACCTGGGAAATCTTCCGCGACACGCTCATCGAGCAGGCCGAGCAGGGCGTGGACTACTTCACCATCCACGCCGGCGTGCTGCTGCGCTACGTGCCGCTGACCGCGAAGCGGGTGACCGGCATCGTCTCGCGCGGCGGCAGCATCCTCGCCAAGTGGTGCCTGGCGCACCACCGGGAGAACTTCCTCTATACCCACTTCGAGGACATCTGCGAAATCATGAAGGCCTACGACGTGGCCTTCTCGCTCGGCGACGGCCTGCGCCCGGGCTGCATCGCCGATGCCAACGACGCCGCCCAGTTCGGCGAGCTGGAAACCCTGGGCGAACTGACGAAGATCGCCTGGAAGCACGACGTGCAGACCATGATCGAAGGCCCCGGCCACGTGCCGATGCAGCTGATCAAGGAGAACATGGACAAGCAGCTGGCCGAATGCGGCGAGGCGCCGTTCTACACCCTGGGCCCGCTGACCACCGACATCGCACCGGGCTACGACCACATCACCAGCGCGATCGGCGCGGCGATGATCGGCTGGTTCGGCACCGCGATGCTCTGCTACGTCACGCCCAAGGAGCACCTGGGCCTGCCCAACCGCGAGGACGTGCGCGACGGGATCATGGCTTACAAGATCGCCGCCCATGCCGCAGACCTCGCCAAGGGCCATCCGGGCGCCCAGGTCCGCGACAACGCGCTCAGCAAGGCGCGCTTCGAGTTCCGCTGGGAGGACCAGTTCCACCTCGGCCTGGATCCGGAGAAGGCCAAGGAGTTCCACGACGAGACCCTGCCCAAGGACGCGCACAAGCTCGCCCATTTCTGTTCGATGTGCGGCCCGCACTTCTGCAGCATGAAGATCACCCAGGACGTGCGCGACTATGCCGCGGGGCAGGGGATCGACGAGGCCGCCGAGGCGCTGGAGGCCGGGATGGCGGAAAAGTCCGCCGAATTCCGCGCCCAGGGCGCCGAGGTCTACCGCCCGGGCTGAACGGCGCGAAAGTACCCCGGCGAACGGACGCCCTTCCGGGCGTCCGCATCACCTGGCGGCGGCAGCCGCCGTGCTAGGTTCGCGGCATCCAGTCCAGGAGATCCAGGCCATGGCCCTCATCCGTCCTTCCTCCCTCCGCTGGCTGCTTGCCGCGCTCCTGCTGGGGCTGCTCGCCGCCTGCGCCACCGGCCCGCGCATCAGCTCGGATTCCGACCCGCGCGCGGACTTCTCCGCTTACCGGACCTTCGCCTTCTACTCGCCGCTGGCGATCGAGCGCGAGGGCTACGCCAGCCTGGTCAGCGGCCGCATGAAGGCCGCCGCGCGCGCCGAAATGGAGGCGCGCGGCTACCGCTACAGCGAGGACAATCCCGACCTGTGGCTCAACATCAACGCCTACATGCAGCAGCGCACCGACGTCAGCACCATCCCCGACGTCGACTACGCCTACTACTACAGCTATCGCGCCCGCCGCTACGTCGCCGTGCCCTACTGGAGCGACCGCACCACGGTGCACCGTTACACCGAGGGCACGATGAACATCGACCTCGTGGATGCGGGGCGCAATGCGCTGGTGTGGGAGGGCATCGCGGTGGGCCGGGTCACGCGCAACCAGGATGCCGCCGCGCGCGACGCGGCCATCGACTCGACCATCCGCGACATCTTCGCGGCCTATCCACATCAGGCCGGGGCGCGCTGAGCCCGGCCAAGGGTCAGCGCGCGAAGGCCGCCTGCAGCGCGGCCAGCCAGCCCTGCCAGCTGCCGCCGTCGCGGGTCGGGTCGTACTCGCTGCCCAGGCCCTGCAGCCGCGCGCCCAGCGTGGCCTCGTCCAGGCCTTCGGCGGCGATGCGGGCAAGGTCGTCGCGCACCGCGACGATCTCCGCGTCCGCCTCGCTGTCGAGGTAGGCCGCGACCACGCCGTCGGCGGTGTCGTGTTCCATCGCCCAGTCCTGGTGGAAGTAGGCGGACAGGAAGTTCTCAAGCGCGGGCGTGTCGCTCATGCGTGGGGCTCGTCTTCGGGATCAGGGCGCTGAAGGATAGCCGGTCACGATCCGGTAGCCGGTGTCGAGCGCGTTGGAGCGCTCCAGCACCAGGCGCACGGAGAACACGTCCTCGGCGCTGTCGTCGCCGCGCGAGACCGAGATGCCGGTGCTGGCGTCGAAGCGGGCGTCGATCACCAAGCGGTTGCCGCCCTGGCCGTCGACCCAGGCGTCGATGCGGCCCTGGTGCTCGGCGAGGGTGGCGGCGACGAAGTGTTCGGCCTCGGGAAGATCGCGGAAGCTGGAGGCGGCGCTGATGTTCTCGCGGCGCACGCGGTCGACCAGCCACTCCTCGCTCTTGCCAACGTGGCGCTCGATCAGGTGGCCACCGACGTTTTCATGGGCTTCCAGGCCGCCGCCGGGCACCTGGCCCGGGCCGTCGGGTTCATCGGGGCCGTCGGGCCCATCGACCTCGCCGGTGCCGAGGTGGGCATCGAGTTCCTCGAGGGTGGCCTCGACCGCATCGCGCTCGACGCGCGGAAGCTGGCGGGTGTCGAGTTCGCCCAGGGCGTCGCGGATGCGGCCGAGCAGGGGATCAAGGTGTTCGCCGAAGGTCGGGTCACCGCCGGCCAGCACGATCGCGTCCAGGACCTGTCCAAGGAATTCCTCGATCTCGCCGGCGTCGGCCAGGTCCTGGATGTGCGCGGCGAGATCGGCATCGGGATCGGACGCGGCGGCCATGGCCATGCGGCCTGCGGGGGCCTGCAGCGCGGACAGCGACCATTCGGTCGCAGGTGAAAGGGCTCGGGCGACATCCATACCGGCGACAACCTCTTCGGGGGAGGGAAGCCGGAAAGCCTAGGCGGCGGGGCAGGACGCGGACAGCTGGTGCCTGCCCGAGGCTCGGGTCTACCCGTGGCGATGCCGGCGCGCGGATGCGGCGGTCGCGGCGGCAGTGCACACTTCGCCGATGCCCGATCGTCCACGTTCCCCGCTGCGCTGGCCCGCGATCGCGGCCAGGCATCCCTCGGCGCTGCTGCTCGCGGTGCAGCTCGCCAGCCTGCTGGCGTATCCGCTGATGGACGGCCGCGACAGTCGCGTGCTGTTCAGCGCCTTCACCCTGGTGGCGGTGCCGCTGGCGGTCTGGGTGGTGTTCCGCAGCCATGCGGCGAACTGGTTCGCCTGGGCGTTGGCGGTGCCGGCGATGCTGCTGGCGGTGGCGGCGATCGCGCTCGGCCTGCCGGCGCTGGCCGCCGCCTCGGCGGCGCTGGAGTCGCTGCTGTACTTCTACGCCGCCGGCGCGCTGATCGTGTACATGCTCGAAGACCACACGGTGACCGCGGACGAGCTGTTCGCGGCCGCCGCGGCCTTCACCCTGCTGGCCTGGGGCTTCGCCTACGCCTTCCTGGTCTGCCAGGCGATCGCGCCGGGCAGTTTCGGCGGCGTGGTCGAGCCCGAGCGGCCGCGGCGCTGGATCGAGCTGCTGTTCCTGAGCTTCTCCACGCTGTCAGGCACCGGCAACGGCGACGTCATGCCGCTGCTGCCCTATGCGCGGGTGCTGGTGATGCTGGAGCAGTTCGCCGGGGTCGGCTACATCGCCGCGGTGGTGTCGCGGCTCATCGCGCTGAGCATCGTGCGCCAGCGCGGCAAGGCCGGCCGCTGAGCCGGCGGTGGCGCGCCAGCCCCGTGGGCCGGCGCGCGGCGGGCGCTCAGCCCGCGCTGCGGTAGCGCTCGATCGCGTCGACCAGCAGGGCCTTGGCCTCGGCGGCGTTGCCCCAGCCGTCGAGCTTCACCCACTTGCCCTTCTCCAGGTCCTTGTAGTGCTCGAAGAAGTGGCCGATGCGCTCCAGCCAGTGGCCGGAGACCTGTTCGATGTCGGTGATGTGCGCGTAGCCGGCGAACACCTTGGGCTCCGGCACCGCCAGCAGCTTCTCGTCGCTGCCGGCCTCGTCGGTCATCTTCAGCACGCCCACCGGGCGGCAGCGGATCACCGAGCCCGGCACCAGCGGCAGCGGCAGGATCACCATCACGTCGGCGGGGTCGCCGTCGCCGCAGACGGTGTCGGGCACGTAGCCGTAGTTGCAGGGATAGCGCATCGGAGTGGACAGCACGCGGTCGACGAAGATCGCGCCGGACTCCTTGTCGACCTCGTACTTGACGGGTTCGGCGTCCTTCGGGATCTCGATGATGACGTTGATCTCGTCCGGCGGATTCTTGCCGGTCTTCACGTGGTCCAGGCCCATGGTGGCTCCAGTCGGGCGGCCGGCGGGAGGGTGCCCGGGCCGCGGGGTGGGGATAAGGCGCCCATTCTACGCGGCAGGCTGCTGCGACGCAGCAAACGGCGGAAGGACGGGCTTTCGGGGCCCGTGGGGCGTTCGGAAAGGCTACAGGGCTGACCCGAGGTGGGGCACGCCCCAGCTTGGTGGCGACATGACGGGCGGATTACACAGTACGCCACCGTATCCACCAGCGAGAGAGCCCCCGCATGAGCATCCAGTCCGCCAGTTTCGATCCCGGCGCCAGCGCCACCGCCCAGTTCGAGCGAGCGGGGTACTGGAACAACCCCGAGGCCCCGGGCCATGGCCACGACCACGGTCCCGACGCCTTGGGCAGCGAGGCCCCGGCGCCGCGCCCGATCGATGTCATCGGCGGCGGCGATGCCCTGGATGTCGATGCCCCCGAGGGCGACGGCACGAAGATCGACGGCACCGCCGACAATGCCGGCGAGCGGACCCAGCGCAGCACCCCGGACGGCAAGCCGATCGTGGTCGATCCGCTGCACACCGGGAAGGGCGTCGAGGTCGCGCGCGAGCGCACCGTCGCCGACGGCCAGTACGTCAGCAGCGACCAGCTGGTGTTCACCACCGGCGCCGCCGACGACAGCATCGGGGTCAAGCAGCGCGACGACGGCACCCTGGACGTGAACGTCAACGGCGAGAGCTACGAGGTCCGTCTCGGCGAAGGCCAGGAGCTGACCATCCGCGCCGGCGCCGGCGACGACGTCATCGAGGTCGCGCCCAACGTCAGGGTCAACATCGTGGTCGAGGGCGGCGACGGCGACGACACCATCACCACCGGTGCCGGCGACGACCGCATCGACGGCGGCGCGGGCAACGACACCATCTTCTCCGGCGCCGGCCGCGACGACATCTTCGGCGGCAGCGGCAACGACGTGATCACCGGCGGCGACGGCGTCAACATCATCCACGGCGGCGACGGCAACGACGAGATCACCGCCGGCGCCGGCACCAACTTCATCGAGGGCGGCGCGGGCGACGACGTGATCACCGGCGCCGGCAAGAGCGACATCCTCTCCGGCGGCACCGGCAACGACCGCATCGCCGTGGGCGAGGGCAAGAGCACCGTCTACGCCGGTGCCGGCGACGACACGATCGACAACGCCGGCGTCAACGCCACGGTCTACGCCGAGGTCGGCGACCTGGTGAACGCCGCCACCGGCGCGAAGCCGACCGTGGTCAACGTCGCCATCGACGCCAACGTCGGCCACACGATCAAGGTCGAGGGCTCGGACGCCTTCGTGCAGCGCATCCAGGCCGAGCTCGACTTCCTGCGCGCGTCCCCAGTGGGGCAGCAGATGCTGGCCGAGTTCGACAAGGCCGCCGACGTGAAGGGCAACGTGGTCACCATCAAGGAGCTGGCCAACGAGCAGAACGGCTACGCCCAGACCTTCAGCCGCGATGCCGACATCATCAACGGCCGCGCCGGTGCCGGCGGCAACGTCGACATCAGCTACAACCCCTCCTTCCACATGGACGCCTTCCCCGCGCCCGTCGTGGTGCTGTACCACGAGATGTCGCATGCCTACAACGGCGTGAACGGCACCTTCCAGCCGGGCACCTACCGCGGCGAGGGCCCTGACTCCGGCCGCGTCCCCAATGCCGAGCGCCAGGCCGTGGGCCTGGAGACTTCCGCCCCCGCCTATGACTTCGATGGCGACCCCAGCACCCCGCCGACCACCGCCAATCCCGACCACCTGACCGAGAACGGGATCCGCGAGGAACTGGGCCTGCCGGATCGCCCGAGCTACGCGCTCTGATCACTTCGACCCGGCCGGCATGGACGCCGGGCAGCCGCAGCCTGCCTTCACCGCAGGCTGCTGCTGTTTCGTCCAGTCTGTGCGTACCGGCGTTCCGCGTGGACGCACCCGTCAGAGGTGAAGCATGACCCGCAAGTCGATCCCCTTCGCCGGCGCCACGATGGTCGCCGCCTTGTCCGCGGCCCTGTCTTTGCCGCATCCTGCAACGGCCGCGGCGCAGCCCGGCGCCGCATCCACGCATGAGGAAGACCGGGTGGCACGAACCCGCATCGATGGTGAAGGCGCGACCCTGGAGGTGGCCTTCGATCCCGACGGCGAAAGGCTTGCCGTGCGCTATCGCATCAGCAACACGGGCCATGCGCCGCTGGCGGTGTTCGACCGCGGCGACCGCCACGCCGTGCTGACCGGCCGGCTCAAGGCCGGAGAGGTGCCCGCGCCGCATTTCGAACAGGCCGACGATGTCTCCCTGACCCTTTCACACGTCGCGCGCGCGCTGCCGCAGCCGACGCCCACGGTGCCGCCGGTGCCGCTGGCGACCCGGCTGGCGCCCGGCGCAAGCGTGGACGGCGCCTTCGAGTTCGACCTGTCGCTGGCCGTGGGGCTGGAGCGCGTGCGCTGGTGCCTGGGCGTGGCGCCGTTCGACGAGACCACGTTCGAGGCCTCGGAATCGGAGGGCGAGGTCGCGGTGTGGACAGCGTCGTTCGATGTCGCCGAGAGCCAGCAGCGGCTGTGCACGCCGTGGTTCGACGTTGCAGCCGGCGGGTTCGAAGCAGACTGAGCGCACTCTCCGCTGGGAATGTTCGCTGCCCGCCGTGGAGGCAGGGGGGATGCCCAGCCGGATAGAGTCCGCGTCCAGCTCCCATATCCGGCCGCCGGCCATCCATGGCCGGCTCTGGACATCCCCCCTGCCTCCACGGCGGGCCCGACTGCCTCTGCGATCTGGAAGAAAAGAGCGTCGCGGGCGAAGAAGTCCCCGCGAGCCGGAAACAAACAACGGCTCCAGCGCGCCGTCTCTTGGCTTGTGGCTCTTGCTCTTGGCCTTTGCTCTTCGCTATTGCCCTTCGACCCGAAGCCGAGTAATGCCACAGCCCGTCCCGTACACAGGGGGTGTGCGGACAGCCGGCCATGGATGGCCGGCGGCCGGCTTCCGTAGCTGGACGCGGAGGCGGCCGGGGGAGCACACCCCCTGTGTACGGGGCGGGCAGCGAGCTCTCCAACGAAGCCGCTCCGATCTGCAACCGAGCGGACAAGGCACCGACCTGGCAAGTACCTGCGCACTGCGCCACAGCCACGCATCATTGCCATCATGCGGAGTCGGGTGAACAACAAAAAAGCGGCCCGCAGGCCGCTTTTCCATTTCTGTCCCCGGCACCCCGGCCGTGATCCACGGCAGGGGTGGGGAGTGGCCGTTCCTACAGCAGCGGCACCAGCAGCAGGGCCACGATGTTGGTCACCTTGATCAGCGGATTCACCGCCGGGCCCGCGGTGTCCTTGTAGGGATCGCCCACGGTGTCGCCGGTGACCGCGGCCTTGTGCGCCTCGGAGCCCTTGCCGCCGTGGTGGCCTTCCTCGATGTACTTCTTGGCGTTGTCCCAGGCGCCGCCGCCGGTGCACATCGAGATCGCCAGGAACAGGCCGGTCACGATCGTGCCCATCAGCAGGCCGCCGAGCGCGTCCGCGCCCAGCGTCAGGCCGACGATGATCGGAATCACCAGCGGCAGCAGCGAGGGAATGATCATTTCCTTGATCGCCGACTTCGTCAGCAGGTCGACCGCGCGGTCGTACTGCGGCTTGCCGGTGCCCTCCATGATCCCCGCGATCTCGCGGAACTGGCGGCGCACCTCTTCCACCACCGCGCCCGCGGCGCGGCCCACGGCCTGCATCGCCAGCGCGCCGAACAGGTAGGGGATCATGCCGCCGATCAGCAGGCCGATCACCACGTTCGGGTTGTCGATGGAGAAGTTCACCGCGGTGCCCGAGGCATCGAGCTTGTGCGCGTAGTCGGCGAACAGCACCAGCGCCGCCAGGCCGGCCGAACCGATGGCGTAGCCCTTGGTCACCGCCTTGGTGGTATTGCCCACCGCGTCGAGGGCGTCGGTGGTCTCGCGGATCGCGGGATCCAGGCCGCTCATCTCGGCGATGCCGCCGGCGTTGTCGGTGATCGGGCCGTAGGCGTCGAGCGCCACGATCATGCCGGCCATCGACAGCATCGCGGTTGCGGCGATCGCCAGCCCGTACAGGTCGGCCACCGCGTAGCAGGCCCAGATCGCCGCGGCGACCACGATCACCGGCGCCGCCGTCGACTTCATCGACACCGCAAGCCCCGCGATCACGTTGGTGCCGTGGCCGGTTTCCGAGGCGCGCGCCACTTCCTGCACCGGCGAATACTCGGTCGCGGTGTAGTACTCGGTGATCACCACCAGCAGCGCCGTCAGCACCAGGCCGACGATCGCGCACCAGAACAGCGGCATCGCCAGATCGGCCTCGAACATGCCGCGGGTGATGAACCAGAACGCCACCGCCGCCAGCACGCCCGACACGGCCAGACCGCGGTACAGCGCGTTCATGATCTTGCCGCCCGGGCGCACCTTGACGAAGAAGGTGCCGATGATCGAGGCCACGATCGCGGCCGAACCCAGCACCAGCGGCAGCACCACGCCGGCCCAGCCGTAGGTGGCGAAGCTGATGCCCGCGACCAGCATCGAGGCGATGATGGTCACCGCATAGGTCTCGAACAGGTCGGCGGCCATGCCGGCGCAGTCGCCGACGTTGTCGCCGACGTTGTCGGCGATCACCGCCGGATTGCGCGGGTCGTCCTCGGGGATGCCGGCCTCGACCTTGCCCACGAGATCCGCGCCGACGTCGGCGCCCTTGGTGAAGATGCCGCCGCCCAGGCGCGCGAAGATCGAGATCAGCGAGGAGCCGAAGGCCAGGCCGATCATCGGCTGCAGGGCGGCTTCCACCGCCGCCGCATCGCGGCCCTCGCCGATCACGAACATGAAGTAGCCGGCCACGCCGAGCAGGCCCAGGCCCACGACCAGCAGGCCGGTGACCGCGCCGCCGCGGAAGCTGACCGCCAGCGCCTCGTTCAGGCCGACGGTGGCCGCCTGCGTGGTGCGCACGTTGGCGCGCACCGAGACGAACATGCCGATGAAGCCGGCCACGCCCGACAGCACCGCGCCGATGGCGAAGCCGATCGCCGTGGCCCAGCCCAGCGCCGGCACGAAGCCGATCACCAGGAACAGCACGACGCCGACGATGGCGATGGTGGTGTACTGGCGGCGCAGGTAGGCGCCGGCGCCTTCCTGGATGGCGGCAGCGATCTGCTGCATGCGCTCGTTGCCCGCGGGACGCGCCAGGATCCAGCGCGCGGAGAAGATGCCGTAGACGATCGCCAGGCCGGCACAGGCAAGTGCCAGCCACAGTCCTTGTTGCTCGAGCATTGAAACCCTCCCCAGGGTGTGGACGAAAAGAACCTGCTTTCAGTCGGAACCGCCCGACTATGGCATAGGCCTACGGCGCGGTATTGCGGCGCTGCAGCGCGTCGGCGCGGGTGTGGAGACCCGATTCAGGCGCCCCGTGCGAGCCTGCGCGCCAGCCATGAACCTGCGGAGTCCCGCAATGCGCCTTGCCGTCCTGACCCTCCTCGCCGCCGCCGCGACCCCGGCGCTGGCCGCCGACCCGAAGCCCGAGATCGACCGCCCCGCGGTCGAGCCGCAGGCGGTGGGCGTCGTCCACACCCTGCGCCAGATTCCCGAGGCCTGCGCGCGCATCGAGGGCGCCTTCACCGGCGACCCCGCCGAGCCCTATCGCTATGCGGTGGTGCGCACCAGCCCCAACTGCCAGCCGCGTGCGCGCTTCGTGGATGCCGCCAAGGCCCGCCCGTCGCAGGCCGAGGGCTGGGTATTCAACGACTTGCTGCGCGTACCCAATGCCGCCTGCCCCTCGCAGCAGGCGGTGGTGCGGGTCTGGCGCAAGCCCGTCGACCAGACCATCGAACTCGATGGCCAGGGCCAGTCGCGGATCTACGTCGGTGAGGCGAAGGAAGCCGCCGCCGCCGGGAAGATCGCGGCCACTCCGATGTTCGCCGCGGAGATGGGTGTCGAAGGCAAGGCCTGCGGCGGCTGACCGCCGCTCTCAGCCCTCCCAGGCCGGCAGCTTCTTCTTCACCGGCGTGTTGCGGAGCTCGACGTACTTCGGCAGTCCGTCGCGGCGGTAGGGCGGGTAGGCCTCGCCGCGGATCAGCGGCTCGAGGTATTTTCGTGCGGCGGCGGTGATCCCGTAGCCGTCGCGGCGGATGAAGCCCTTCGGCATGGTCTTCTCGCGGTTCGCGATCCGGTCCAGCGGCGCCGGCTCGATCTTCCAGCGGTAGGGCGCGTCCGAGCTGCGGATGATCGCCGGCATGGTCGCGTTGCGGCCCTCCAGCGCGTAGCGCACCGCGGCCTTGCCCACGGCCATCGCGTGGTCGAGGTCGGTCTTCGAGGCGATGTGGCGCGCGGAGCGCTGCAGGTAGTCGGGCAGGGTCCAGTGCACCTTCAGGCCGAGGCCGTCCTTGACCCGCCCCGCCAGGTAGGAGGCCACGCCGCCGAGCTGGGTGTGGCCGAAGGAGTCCTTCCCGCCGCCGGCGTCGGCGACGAAGCTGCCGTCGGCGGTGCGGATGCCCTCGCTGGCCACCACCACGCAATGGCCGACGCGGTCGACCACCTTCCGCACGCGAGCCAGGAAGTCGGCCTCGTCATAAGGCCGCTCCGGGAACAGGATCAGGTGCGGCGCGGCGTCGGGGCCGTCGCCGGCCAGGCCCGCCGCCGCGGCCAGCCAGCCGGCGTGGCGGCCCATGGCTTCGTACACGAACACCTTCGTCGAGGTATCGGCCATGGCCGCGACGTCCAGCGCCGCCTCGCGCACCGAGACCGCGGTGTACTTGGCCGCCGAGCCGAAGCCCGGGCAGCAGTCGGTGACCACCAGATCGTTGTCGACGGTCTTGGGCACGCCGATGCAGGTCAGCGGGTAGTCGAACTCCGCCGCCAGCTTCGAGACCTTGTTGGCGGTGTCGGCCGAATCGTTGCCGCCGTTGTAGAGGAACCAGCGCACGTCGTGGGCGCGCAGCACGTCGAGCAGGCGCTCGTACTTCGCGCGGTCGTCTTCCAGCGACTTGAGCTTGTAGCGGCAGGAGCCGAAGGCGCCGCCGGGGGTGTGGGCCAGGGCGCGGATCGCGGCCGCCGGCTCCTTCGAGGTGTCGATCAGCTCCTCGCGCAGGGCGCCGAGGATGCCGTGGCGGCCGGCCAACACGCGGACCTTGCGCGCACGCGCCTCGGTGATGACCGCCGAGGCGGTGGCGTTGATGACGGCGGTGACGCCGCCGGACTGGGCGTAGAACAGGTTGCCTTTGGGCATCGTGGCACCGTGCAAGGGGCTTCGGGACGGGGGGTGGATTACGGTAAGCTGGCGCGGTGAAGGCCGCAGGTGGTGGATTCTACGCCCCGCCGGGTCCACGCCCTGCGATCAGATATGGAGCGTTCGATGCGACTGGTACTGCTTGGTGCGCCCGGTTCGGGCAAGGGAACCCAGGCCACCCGCCTGAAGGAGCACCTGCAGGTGCCGCACGTGTCCACCGGCGACCTGCTGCGCGCCGAAGTGAAGGCCGGCAGCCCGCTGGGCCTGCAGGCGAAGGAAGTCATGGCCCGTGGCGAGCTCGTTTCCGACGAGATCCTGCTGGGCATGCTGGAAGACCGCTTCTCGCGCGAGGACATGGCCGATGGTTTCATCCTCGACGGCTACCCGCGCAACCTGGCCCAGGCCGCCGCGCTCGATGCCCTGCTCGAGCGCATCGGTCAGCCCATGGACGCCGCGGTCCAGCTCGAGGTCGACAACGAACTGCTGATCGAGCGCCTGGCCGGTCGCGCCCAGGCCGAGGGCCGCGCCGACGACAATCCGGAATCGGTGCGCAAGCGCCTGCAGGTCTACGACGAGCAGACCGCGCCGGTGATCGGCTTCTACCGCGACGCCGGCAAGCTGGGCGTGGTCGACGGCGTCGGCAGCCTGGACGAGGTCTTTGCCCGCATCCTGGCGGCGCTCGGACGGTCCTGACGCCTTGAAGCTGCACATCCTCGGCATCGCCGGCACCTTCATGGGCGGCGTCGCCGCGCTGGCGCGCGAGCTTGGCCACAAGGTCGAGGGCAGCGACCAGGCCGTGTATCCGCCGATGTCGACCCAGCTGGAACGGCTGGGCATCGGCCTGCGCCAGGGCTACGACCCGGCGCACATCTCGCCCGGCTGCGACCAGGTGGTCATCGGCAACGCGCTCTCGCGCGGTAACGCCGCGGTGGAACATGTCCTCGACCACGGCCCGGCCTACACCTCGGGCGCCGAGTGGCTGCGCGACAACGTACTGCCCGGCCGCGACACGATCGCGGTGGCGGGGACGCACGGCAAGACGACCACGACCACGATCCTGGCCTGGCTGCTGCAGGCTGCGGGGCGCGAGCCCGGCTTCCTGATCGGCGGCGTGGCCGAGGACTTCGGCGTGTCCGCGCGCATCGGCGGCGGCCGCGAATTCGTGGTCGAAGCCGACGAATACGACACCGCCTTCTTCGACAAGCGCTCGAAGTTCGTGCACTACCGGCCGCGGGTCGCGGTGCTCAACAACCTCGAATTCGACCACGCCGACATCTTCCCGGACCTGGCCGCGATCCAGCGCCAGTTCCACCACTTCGTGCGCACGGTGCCCGGCCGCGGCCGGCTGGTGGTCAACGGCGAGGACCCGCACCTGGCCGAGGTGCTGGCCATGGGCTGCTGGACGCCGGTGGACCGCTTCGGCATCGACCCCGGCCAGGGCGCGCCGCTGGACTGGCGCGCGCGGCTGCTGGCCGACGACGGCAGCGCCTTCGAAGTGCTGAAGGATGGCGTGGCAGTGGGCGAGGTGCGCTGGCCGCTGCTCGGCCGCCACAACGTGATGAACGCGCTCGGCGCGCTGGCCGCCTGCGATGCGGTCGGCGTCGACGTGGCCACGGTGTTGCCGGCGCTGGCGGGCTTCCGCAGCGTGAAGCGGCGCATGGAACTGCTGGGTGAAGCCGGGGGGATCAGCGTCTACGACGACTTCGCGCACCATCCCACGGCGATCGCCACCACGCTCGAAGGCCTGCGCGCGAAGGTCGGCACGGCCGGCCGGGTCGTGGTCGCGATGGAGCCGCGCAGCAACTCGATGCGCCTGGGCGCGCACGCGGCGGCGCTGGCGCCTTCGCTGGCGCTGGCCGACGCGGTGGTGTTCCTGCACCGGCCGGAGCTCGAATGGGACGCGGGCGCGGTGGTCGGCGCGCTCGGCGGCCAGGGCGTGGCGGTGCCGGATGCGGACGCGCTGCTGGCCAGCCTGCGAGCGATCGCGCGCGAAGGCGACCACGTGGTGTTCATGTCCAACGGCGGCTTCGACGGCGCGCCGCGGCGCTTCCTGGCGATGCTGCGCGACGCCTGACGGGCGGCCGTGCGCTGCGCACCGCGCCTCGTGCCGGGGGCGTCGACGCGGCGCTGAGCCAGCGGGCGCGTAGACTGCGGCCCGATGGCCGAGACCACGATGCTCCCTCTGTTCCCGCTGCCGGCCGTGCTGGTGCCCGGCGCGGTGCTCGGCCTGCGCGTGTTCGAGCCGCGCTACCTGGACATGGTCGGCGAGTGCGGGCGCAGCGGCGGCGGCTTCGGCATCTGCCTGATCGCCGAAGGCCCCGAGGTCGGCGCGCCCGCGGTGCCGGCCGGGTTCGGCACCGAGGCGGTGATCGAGGACTTCGGCACCGGCGACGACGGCCTGCTCACCCTGCGCGTGCGCGGCGCGCGGCGCTTCCGCGTCGCCCGCACCCGGGTACGCGACAACGGCCTGGTCGAGGCCGAGGTCGAGTGGCGCGCGGACGCGCCGGTGCCGACCCGCCTGCGTCCGCAGCACGCGCTGCTGGGCACCCTGCTGGAGCGGATCTTCGACCAGGTCGGCAAGCCGCCGGGCGACGAGGGCGAGCTCGACGATGCCGCCTGGGTCGGCTGGCGCCTGCTCGAGATGCTGCCGATGGCGGAGGAGCGGCGGATGGAGCTGCTGGCGATCGACGATCCGCACGCCAGGCTGGATGGCCTGTTGGCCCTGATCGGCTAGGGCGCGCTGACCGGCACCCGCGGCAACTGCAGGCGCAGCACCGGTTCGCCCGAGGCCGGATGCGGGTCTTCGCGCTGCTCCAGGCCTTCCAGGTCCTCGCGCAGCCGGGCGTAGGCGCCATCGGTGTCGGCGTCGGGCGACCACAGGCCGAAGAAGTCGAAGGGCCGCAGGTGCGTCAGGGTCTGCACCGTGCCGATCCACAGCGGCGTGCCGTCGCGCGGCTGCCGCGGCGCCCGCCACAGGCGCAGCACCAGGATCCGGCCGTCGTCGAGCTCGCGCCGCATCAGCAGTGCCTCGGCGCTGGCGCCGAGCGTGGCCGGCAGCACCTTCTGCTCCAGCGCCGGTGTGTCGTCGTCGAGCAGCAGCAGGGTGTCGCGCCAGTCGGCCTGCGGCTGGGTGATCCAGCCGCGGGCGGCGAGCTGCGATTCCAGCGGTGCCAGCGGGCCGGCCACCTGCACGTCCAGCGGCCAGCGGTGGCTGGCATCGGCCTCGTTGCGCTGCCAGGGCAGCTCCGCCCAGCCGTCCTGCCACCAGGTGGCGAGGTCGATGTTGGCCGGCGGCGGCAGCGGTGCGAAGCGTTCCAGCAGCGGATCCACGGCGCGCGGCGCGTGCCATGCCGCCGCCGCCAGGAAGGCGCCGTAGAACAGCAGCGCCAGCGGCCGCATCCAGAACGAGCGCGCCACGTGGCGGCGGTAGGCGATGCCCAGGGCCAGCAGCCAGGCGATGCCCAGCAGCATCCCGCCGACCAGGTCGGTCAGCCAGTGCGCGCCGAGGTACAGCCGCGCGAAGCCCAGCACCGCGACCACCGCGCCCGAGACCAGGTAGGGCCAGACCCGCTGCCGCCCCGGCAGCTCGCGCGCGATCAGCACGGCGAAGAAGCCGAAGGTGATCGTGGTCATGGTCAGGCCCACCGAGGGGAAGCCGAAGCCGCTGAGCGCGGTCGGCGGTCGCGGCATGTCGATCGCCGCTTCCAGCGCCGCGGTCAGCACCAGACCGAAGGCCAGCGCCGCCAGCCAGTGCGCGGCGGCCATCCAGCGACGGCGCCACAGCAGCCACAGGGTCGACAGCGCCACCGGCAGGGCCAGCACCACCGGGTCGCCGATCGAGGCCAGCGCCGCCATCAGCCGGTCGGCCAGCGGGTTGCGCAGGGCGTACATCGCGTCGTGGATGCGCAGGTCCAGCGCCAGCGGCTCGCCGCGGGCGAGCATGGTCGCCAGCAGGGTGAACCAGGCGATGCCGATCGCGAGCAGGCAGGCCGCCAGCAGGATCAGCGAGGCCGACTCGGGGCGGTTGGGCGAGATCAGGGCGGCGGCGTAGCGGCCCAGGCGCGGATGGTCGCGGGTCCAGCGCAGGGCGCGGGCGAGCAGGGCGTCGGCGTGGCTGGCGAACCAGCGGTAGCTGTAGAGCACCACCGCCCAGGCCAGGGCGATGGCCGCCAGCAGCGCGCCGACCACCAGCGCCAGGCGGTCGGCGACCGCGGCCACGGCCTCGTAGGCCTCGCCGAACAGCCAGCCCGGGGCCAGGAACAGCACCGCCCAGCTGATCGCCGCGACCACGCTGGTCGGCACGTAGCGGCGCAGCGGCATCCGCGCCATGCCGGCGATCGCGGGCACGAAGGGGCGCACCGGGCCGACGTAGCGGGCAATGAAGATGCCTTTGATCTCGTTGCGGCGGAAGAGGACTTCCGCGCGATCGAGCAGCTGCGGGTACTTGCTGAAGGGCCAGGTGGCGCGCAGCTGCGGGCCCCAGCGGTGGCCGATCCAGTAGCTGCTGGCGTCGCCGAGGAGGGCGCCGGCCGCGGCGCAGGCGATGGCGTAGGGACCGGAGATCTCGCCCAGCCCGATCAGCACGCCGATCGCGAACAGCATCGGCAGCGCGGGCACGATGGCGCCAAGAATGATCACCGCATCGCAGAACGCGATCAGGAATATGACCACGCCGGCGGCCACGGGATGGGCGCCGATCCAGGCAACGAGGCTGTCGAACCAGGCACTCACCGGGGGAATTATGGCAGCGGCTGGCCGCCTTGCGCCGCCTACAATGCCGGGATGGATCATTCGGGTTCAGTCGAGGTCGCGGCGCTGAAGGCGGACAGCTTCGGCCGCATCGCGCTGATGCGCGCCGCTGACGGCACGCCGTTCGTCCGCCGCGACCTGCGCCACGTGCCCTGGTGGCTGCGCCTGCCGGCGTGGTGGCTGGCGCGACGCGAGGCCCGCGGCCTGCAGGCGGTGGCCGGCATGGCCGACGTGCCGCAGCTGCTGGCCTGGGACGGGCGCGTGCTCGATCGCAGCTACATGGCCGGCGACGCGATGTACCAGCGCCCGCCGCGCGGGGAGCTGGCGTACTTCCGTCGCGCGCGGCGCCTGCTGCAGCAGCTGCACCGCCGCGGCGTGGCCCACAACGACCTGGCCAAGGAGGCCAACTGGCTGGTGCTCGACGACGGCCGCCCGGCGATCATCGACTTCCAGCTTGCCGTGCGCGGCCGGCCGCGCTCGCGCTGGATGCGCCTGCTGGCGCGCGAGGACCTGCGCCACCTGCTCAAGCACAAGCGCACCTATTGCCCCGGTGCGATAACCCCGGTCGAGCGCCGGGTGCTGAAGCGCACCTCCTGGCTGCGCGAGGCCTGGTTCGCCACCGGCAAGCCGGTGTACCGCTTCGTTACCCGCCGGATCCTGAAGTGGGAGGACAACGAGGGGCAGGGCCCGAAGCCTTGAACCGGGGTTCTGCTGTGGGCGCGGCTATAGCCGCGATGGCCTGCCCTATCATCCCTGCATCGCGGCTATAGCCGCTCCCACAGCGATCGCCCGCCATGACCAGCCTTGCCGGCAAGACCCTCTTCATCACCGGTGCCTCGCGCGGCATCGGCCTCGCCATCGCCCTGCGAGCCGCGCGCGACGGCGCCAACGTCGCCATCGCCGCCAAGTCGGACGTGGCCAACCCGAAGCTGCCGGGCACCATCCATACCGCCGCGCGCGCAGTGACCGAGGCCGGCGGCCAGGGCCTGGCGCTGAAGTGCGACATCCGCGAGGAGGACCAGGTGCGCGCCGCGGTCGCGGCCACCGTCGATGCCTTCGGCGGCATCGACATCCTGGTCAACAACGCCAGCGCGATCTGGCTGCGCGGCGCGCTGGACACGCCGATGAAGCGCTTCGACCTGATGCAGCAGGTCAATGCCCGCGGCAGCTTCCTCTGCGCCCAGGCCTGCCTGCCACACCTGCTCGAGGCGGCCAATCCGCACATCCTGACCCTTGCGCCGCCGCCCTCGCTGGACCCGAAGTGGTGGGGGCCGCACACCGGCTACACCCTGGCCAAGATGGGCATGAGCTTCGTGACCCTGGGCCTGGCCGCCGAGTTCGGGCCGAAGGGCGTGGCGGTGAACGCGCTGTGGCCGCGCACCATCATCGGTACCGATGCGCTGAACATGATTCCGGGCGTGGAGCCCGGCAACGGCCGCCGGCCCGAGATCATGGCCGACGCCGCGCATGCCGTGCTGGTGCGCGAGGCCAAGGGTTTCAGCGGCCGCTTCCTGATCGACGACGAGGTGCTGGCCGAAGCCGGCGTCACCGATCTGTCCGGATATGCCGTGGACTCCTCGAAGCCGCTGTTCCCCGACCTGTTCCTCGACTGAGGGCGGCGCGCGGCCCGGCACCCGCGGGCCGGGTGAGACAATGCCCGGCCCATCCGCACGCACCGCTCCCATGTCCCTGAACGACCTGCTGGCCCTCGGCCGCGACCATTACCTGCCGGTCTACCGCCAGCGCGAGCTGGTGCTCGAGCGCGGCCAGGGTGCGCGACTGTGGGACAGCGAGGGGCGCGAGTACGTCGACTTCTCTGCCGGCATCGCGGTCTGCAACCTGGGGCATGCCGATCCCGATCTGGTGGCCGCGCTGGTCGAGCAGGCCGGCCGGCTCTGGCACACCAGCAACGTCTTCCACAGCGAGCCGCCGCTGCGCCTGGCGCAGGAACTGGTGCAGGCCTCGCGCTTCGCCGAGCGCGTGTTCTTCTGCAACTCCGGCGCCGAGGCCAACGAGGCCGCCATCAAGCTCGTGCGCAAGTGGGCGGCGGCGCAGGGCCGGGAGCCAGTGCGCCGCACCATCGTCACCTTCCGCGGCAGCTTCCATGGCCGGACGCTGGCGGCGGTCACCGCCACCGCGCAGCCGAAGTACCAGGCCGGCTACGAGCCGCTGCCCGGCGGCTTCCGCTACGTGGACTTCAACGACGTCGCCGCGCTGGAGGCCGCGATGGCCGGTGGCGACGTCGCCGCGGTCATGCTCGAGCCTGTGCAGGGCGAGGGCGGCGTGCTGCCGGCGGCGCCCGGCTTCCTGCAGGCCGTGCGCGCGCTGTGCGACCGCCACGGCGCGCTGCTGGTGCTCGACGAGATCCAGAGCGGCATGGGCCGCACCGGCAAGCTGTTCGCGCATTGGCACGACGGCGTGGTGCCGGACATCGTCACCCTGGCCAAGGCGCTGGGCGGTGGATTCCCCATCGGCGCGATGCTGGTGGGCGCGAAGGCCGCCGCGGCCATGCAGTTCGGCGACCATGGCACCACTTTTGGCGGCAATCCGCTGGCGGCGGCCGTGGCGCGCGTGGCGCTGCGCAAGATCGCGTCGCCTGCGGTCGTGGACAACGTCTCGCGGCAGGCGGTCGCGCTGCGCGAGGGCCTGTCGGCCATCGACGCCAGGCACGGACTGTTCCAGGAGGTGCGCGGCCGCGGGCTGATGCTGGGCGCGGTGCTGAGGCCTGAGCATGCCGGCCGCGCGGCGGAGATCCTCGACCGCGCCGCGGCGCAGGGCCTGCTGCTTCTGCAGGCGGGCCCGGACGTGCTGCGTTTCGTGCCCGCGCTGACCATCACCGATGCGGACGTGGCCGAAGGCCTCGAGCGGCTCGAGGCCGCCCTGCGCTGAGCATCCCGCCGGCGCCGCTCAGTCGGCGTCTTCGGGCGCCAGCGCCCGGCCGCACTTGCGGCAGTGCCAGGCGTCGGCCTCGTGGTCGGGCAGCCCGCATTCGGTGCAGCGGACCCGCCGCCGCCGCGGCTGCAGGGAGCGCGCGAGCTCGGCGGTGTAGATGCCCGTCGGCACCGCGATGATGCTGTAGCCGATGACGATCAGCACCGAGGTGATGAAGCGGCCAAGGCCGGTGGCCGGGGCGACGTCGCCGAAGCCCACGGTACCCACGGTCACGATCGCCCAGTACATGCCGGTGGGGATGCTGGTGAAGCCGTGCTCCGGGCCTTCGACCACGTACATCAGCGCACCGAAGATCACCACGATGGTCAGCAGCGTGGCGATGAACACGAAGATCTTGCGCCGGCTGCGCAGCAGCGCCTGGATCAGGACGCCGGCCTCGCTGGAGTACTCGACCAGCTTCAGCACCCGGAACACGCGCAGCAGGCGCAACGCGCGGATCACGGCGAACGAAGCGCTGGCGGGAAACAGCAGTGACAGGAAGGTGGGCAGGATCGCCAGCAGGTCGATCACGCCGAAGAAGCTGGTCGCGTAGCGCAGCGGCCGCTTCACCACCCACAGGCGAACGGCGTACTCGAAGGCGAAGGCCAGCGTGAACAGCCATTCCAGGGCGTACAGCCAGGCATGCCAGCGCGCCTTGACCGCGGGCACGCTGTCGAGCATCACCACCACGACGCTGGCGAGGATGACCAGGATCAGGACGAGGTCGAAGTTGCGCTCGTCGGGCGCGTCGTGGTGGAAGATCCGCCGGTACCAGAGGTGGCGCGCGCCCTGCTCCGACGCCGGCAGGAAATCGCGCTCGAACGGGCTCGGCCCGGCTTCGGCCGGCCGTTCTCCGTCAGCGGGCGGCTGCATCGGCGACTGCCCTGAACGCGCCGCGCGCGGCTTCCAGCGTCGCTTCCACCACCGCGTCGTCGTGGGCGCTGGAGATGAAGCCCGCCTCGTACGCGGACGGCGCCAGGAACACGCCGCGCTCCAGCATGGCGTGGAAGAAGCGGTTGAAGGCGCCGATGTCGCACGCGGTCGCACCGGCGTAGGTGTCGACCTTCGCATCGGTGAAGAACAGCCCGAACATCGCGCCGACGCGGTTGGTGGTCAGCGGCACGCCGGCCGCGCGCGCGGCGTCCTCGAGACCGTCGCACAGCGTGTTCGCGGTCGCTTCGAGCCGGTCGTGGAAGCCCGGGGCCTGGATCAGCTCCAGCATCGCCAGGCCCGCCGCCATCGCCACCGGATTGCCGCTGAGCGTGCCGGCCTGGTAAATCGGGCCCGCGGGCGCGATCTGCTCCATCAATTCGCGGCGGCCGCCATAGGCGCCCACCGGCATGCCGCCGCCGATGATCTTGCCGAAGGTGGTCAGGTCGGGCGTGACCCCGTAGCGCGCCTGCGCTCCGCCCAGCGCCACGCGGAACCCGGTCATCACCTCGTCGAAGATCAGCAGCGCGCCGTGCTTCGTGCACAGTTCGCGCAGGTGCTGCAGGTAGCCCTCGCGCGGCGGCAGGCAGTTGGCGTTGCCGACCACCGGCTCGATGATCACCGCCGCGACCTCGGCGCCGACCTCGTCGAACAGCTGGCTCGCGCCCTTGAAATCGTTGTAGCTGAGGGTCGAGGTCAGCTCGCTCAGTCCCGCGGGAACGCCGGGCGAGGTCGGCACGCCGAGCGTGAGCATGCCGCTACCCGCCTTCACCAGGAAAGAGTCGCCGTGGCCGTGGTAGCAACCCTCGAACTTGACGATGCGCTGGCGCCCGGTCGCGCCGCGCGCGAGCCGGATCGCCGACAGCGTGGCCTCGGTGCCGGAGTTGACCATGCGCACCATCTCGCAGGTCGGGACCAGGCGGGTGATGGTTTCGGCCATCGTCACTTCGGCCGGACAGGGCGCGCCGAAGGACAGGCCGCTGCCGATCGCCTGCGCCACCGCCTCGCGCACGGCCGGATGGTTGTGGCCGACGATCATCGGCCCCCACGAGCCCACGTAGTCGATGTAGCGGTTGCCGTCGACGTCGTGCAGGTATGCGCCGTCGGCGCGCTCGACGAAGAAGGGATCGCCGCCCACCGACTTGAACGCGCGCACCGGCGAATTGACGCCGCCGGGCAGCAGCTGCGTCGCGCGCGAGAACAGGGCCTGTGACTTGTCGTGCTTCATTGCGCTTGGGTTCCTGTGAAGGCGTGGAGATAGGCTTGCGCGGCCGCTGCGGGATCGGGCGCGTCGAACACGCCGCTGATCACCGCGACCAGGTCGGCGCCGGCGTCGACCACGATGCGGGCATTGTCCGGAGTGATGCCGCCGATCGCCACCACGGGCAGGCCGAAGCGCTTTGCCTCGCGCAGCAGCGCCGGCGTCGCGCGCCGCGCCCGGGGCTTGGTCGGCGAAGGAAAGCATGCGCCGAAGGCGAGGTAGCTCGCGCCGGCGGCCGCCGCGGCCGCGGCGTGGTCGAGGCTGTCATAGCAGGATGCGCCGATGATCGCGCCAGGGCCGAGCGCCTGCCGCGCCGTCTCGAGTCCGCCGTCGTCTTCGCCCAGGTGCGCGCCCTGCGCGCCGCTCGCCTGGGCGAGGCGCCAGTCGTCGTTGGCCAGCAGCGGCACGCCGTGTTCGCGGCACAGCGGCAGCAGGACGTCCATCTGCTTCCTCGCGAGCGCGGGATCGGCCTGCTTGTTGCGGTACTGCAGCAGGCGCGCGAAGCCGATCACCGGCTTCGTCCGCTCCAGCAGGCGCGCGGTGTCGTTCTCGTCCGGCGTGAGCAGGTAAAGCCCGCGTCCGAGGGGCGCGGGCTGCGCGTATGCGGATCCGGCGTCGTGCATCGCGTGGTTTCCTGTGTGCGGGCGGGGTGTGACAATGGCGGCCCGCGTCGTGCACGCAGCCGCCAGCGCATTATCCGATGAACGACTCCGCCCCCGCCTTTCGCACCTGGATGTGCGTCGTCTGCGGCTTCATCTATGACGAGGCCCTGGGCCTGCCGGAAGAGGGCATCGCGCCCGGCACCCGCTGGGAGGACGTTCCCGAGACCTGGACCTGCCCGGATTGCGGCGTGACCAAGGACGACTTCGAGATGATGGTCGTCTGAAACGGCAAGGGCCGCCCCGGGGCGGCCCTTTTCATGTCCGGCCGGGTGGATGTCCGGCGCGCGGCGCCTCAGCGCCCCGGGGCGATGTCGGGCCCCAGTTCCAGCACCGCGCCGTCCTTGAGGTCCAGTCGCCGCGCTTCGCCCGCATTCAGCTCCAGCACGTAGAGCGCGGGCGCACGGCTGGGGTAGGGCGGGCAGCGATCCCCCGCCGAACACGGCGGCACGCTGCGCTGCTGGGTCACCAGCTGCAGCGAGGCATCGAAGTAGAGGATGTCGAGCGGGATCCGCGTGTTCTTCATCCAGTAGGCCTGGCGTTCCTCGCGGTCGTGGATGAACAGCATGCCGTGGCCTTCGGCGAGCGAGTCGCGGAACATCAGGCCGCGCGCACGCTCCGCATCATCGTCGGCGACTTCCACCAGGTAGCGTTCGCCCGCCAGCTCGACCCACCGCCCGTCGCTTGCGCATGCGGTTGCCAGCACGCTGGTGCAGCAGAGTAGGAGTGCGACGAGCGGCATGCGCATGTGGTTTTCCTGCGGGTCGGGAGATGTAGGACAACAGTCTTGGAGCGCGGCTTCGCGGTCAAGCAGGAAAAATTCCCATTGCCCCCTTCCCAAAGTCCTCGAGGCGCTGCACAATGCGCGCCCCGCCACGGAGCGGCCGGCACGACCGGCAACGACGAGGCGGGGGAGAACGAAAAAGCCGCTTCACAGGGTGTTGACGTTCTCCGAAACCGCGCTAATATGTGCGGCTCCCCTGACGGAAACGGCCTCCGGGCCGCCAAGACAAGGGAGGCTGAAATCAACCCCTCACAGGGTGTTGACGGAAGCAAAAGCCGCGCTATCATGTGCGGCTCCCCTGGACGGAACGGCCTCTGGCCACGAAGTCCAGGGACGCTGAAGAAAATGCCCGACAGGGTGTTGACGGAAGCAAAAGCCGCGCTATAATGGGCGGCTCACCCCGGAGGAAACGACGGGGGTCGCGGAGAAGGCGCTGAGGCCTCTCCCCGGATCTTTGACAGTGTGCGCAGGTGACTTGTGCGGGCGTCTGGCAAGTGGATGGTTGTCCATCTTGCAGACGTTCGAACAGAACCAAGTCGATTCAAAGCATGCAAATGCAGTGAGTAATTTGGGCTGGACGACGACTGCACTCAAAAGTTTGGACTTCGGTCCAGCAATTTTAAGTGAAGAGTTTGATCCTGGCTCAGAGTGAACGCTGGCGGCAGGCCTAACACATGCAAGTCGAACGGCAGCACAGGAGAGCTTGCTCTCCGGGTGGCGAGTGGCGGACGGGTGAGGAATACATCGGAATCTGCCCAGTCGTGGGGGATAACCTCGGGAAACCGGGACTAATACCGCATACGACCTACGGGTGAAAGCAGGGGACCTTCGGGCCTTGCGCGATTGGATGAGCCGATGTCGGATTAGCTAGTTGGAGGGGTAATGGCCCACCAAGGCGACGATCCGTAGCTGGTCTGAGAGGATGATCAGCCACACTGGGACTGAGACACGGCCCAGACTCCTACGGGAGGCAGCAGTGGGGAATATTGGACAATGGGCGCAAGCCTGATCCAGCCATGCCGCGTGAGTGAAGAAGGCCCTCGGGTTGTAAAGCTCTTTTGTTGGGAAAGAAAAGCAATCGGTTAATACCCGGTTGTTCTGACGGTACCCAAAGAATAAGCACCGGCTAACTTCGTGCCAGCAGCCGCGGTAATACGAAGGGTGCAAGCGTTACTCGGAATTACTGGGCGTAAAGCGTGCGTAGGTGGTTTGTTAAGTCTGATGTGAAAGCCCTGGGCTCAACCTGGGAATTGCATTGGATACTGGCAGGCTAGAGTGCGGTAGAGGATGGCGGAATTCCTGGTGTAGCAGTGAAATGCGTAGAGATCAGGAGGAACATCCGTGGCGAAGGCGGCCATCTGGACCAGCACTGACACTGAGGCACGAAAGCGTGGGGAGCAAACAGGATTAGATACCCTGGTAGTCCACGCCCTAAACGATGCGAACTGGATGTTGGGTTCAACTAGGAACTCAGTATCGAAGCTAACGCGTTAAGTTCGCCGCCTGGGGAGTACGGTCGCAAGACTGAAACTCAAAGGAATTGACGGGGGCCCGCACAAGCGGTGGAGTATGTGGTTTAATTCGATGCAACGCGAAGAACCTTACCTGGCCTTGACATGCACGGAACTTTCCAGAGATGGATTGGTGCCTTCGGGAACCGTGACACAGGTGCTGCATGGCTGTCGTCAGCTCGTGTCGTGAGATGTTGGGTTAAGTCCCGCAACGAGCGCAACCCTTGTCCTTAGTTGCCAGCACGTAATGGTGGGAACTCTAAGGAGACCGCCGGTGACAAACCGGAGGAAGGTGGGGATGACGTCAAGTCATCATGGCCCTTACGGCCAGGGCTACACACGTACTACAATGGGAAGGACAGAGGGCTGCGAACCCGCGAGGGCAAGCCAATCCCAGAAACCTTCTCTCAGTCCGGATCGGAGTCTGCAACTCGACTCCGTGAAGTCGGAATCGCTAGTAATCGCAGATCAGCATTGCTGCGGTGAATACGTTCCCGGGCCTTGTACACACCGCCCGTCACACCATGGGAGTCTGTTGCACCAGAAGCAGGTAGCTTAACCTTCGGGAGGGCGCTTGCCACGGTGTGGCCGATGACTGGGGTGAAGTCGTAACAAGGTAGCCGTATCGGAAGGTGCGGCTGGATCACCTCCTTTAGAGACTAAAGACAGCTAATTGCCTGTCAGGCGTCCGCACAAGTGACCTGCATCCAGGAGTTCCACGGCGAAAGCCGGGAACCGACCCCTTTATACGGGGCCATAGCTCAGCTGGGAGAGCACCTGCTTTGCAAGCAGGGGGTCGTCGGTTCGATCCCGACTGGCTCCACCACGCTGGGGAAGACATTGGGTCTGTAGCTCAGGTGGTTAGAGCGCACCCCTGATAAGGGTGAGGCCGGTGGTTCGAGTCCTCCCAGACCCACCACCCTGGATGTTTCTGCGCACACATAAAGATTTTGAAGCGGATTGGCACTGTGGCCGATCCGTGTTCTTTGAAAACCAGGGACGTAGCGAGCGTTTGAGACGAATATCCAAACGTGTCGTTGAGGCTAAGGCGGGGCCCTAGAGGCCCTACATTTGAAGTTGTCGTTGATATTCGCGCGACGACCCCGAGGCGACTTGGGGTTATATGGTCAAGCGAATAAGCGCACACGGTGGATGCCTTGGCGGTCAGAGGCGATGAAGGACGTGGTAGCCTGCGAAAAGTGTCGGGGAGCTGGCAACAAGCTTTGATCCGGCAATGTCCGAATGGGGAAACCCACCTCGCAAGAGGTATTGCATGGTGAATACATAGCCATGCAAGGCGAACGCGGTGAACTGAAATATCTAAGTAACCGTAGGAAAAGAAATCAACCGAGATTCCCCCAGTAGCGACGAGCGAACGGGGAGCAGCCCAAAAGTTGTTCCGGTTCTAGCAAAGCAGTCTGGAAAGACTGGCCATAGAAGGTGACAGCCCTGTATGCGAAAGGGCCGGAATGATGAAAAGTGAGTAGGGCGGGGCACGAGAAACCCTGTCTGAACATGGGGGGACCATCCTCCAAGGCTAAATACTCCTGACCGACCGATAGTGAACCAGTACCGTGAGGGAAAGGCGAAAAGAACCCCGGAGAGGGGAGTGAAATAGAACCTGAAACCGTGTGCGTACAAGCAGTAGGAGCCCTTCGGGGTGACTGCGTACCTTTTGTATAATGGGTCAGCGACTTACTGTTCGTGGCGAGCTTAACCGTATAGGGGAGGCGAAGGGAAACCGAGTCTGATAAGGGCGCATAGTCGCGGGCAGTAGACCCGAAACCGGGTGATCTAGTCATGCCCAGGGTGAAGGTACCGTAACAGGTACTGGAGGCCCGAACCCACTCCCGTTGCAAAGGTAGGGGATGAGGTGTGATTAGGAGTGAAAAGCTAATCGAACCCGGAGATAGCTGGTTCTCCTCGAAAGCTATTTAGGTAGCGCCTCGCACGAATCTTCCTGGGGGTAGAGCACTGTTATGGCTAGGGGGTCATTGCGACTTACCAAACCATGGCAAACTCCGAATACCAGGACAGACTATGCGGGAGACACACGGCGGGTGCTAACGTTCGTCGTGAAAAGGGAAACAACCCAGACCCACAGCTAAGGTCCCAAATTCCATGCTGAGTGGAAAACCATGTGGAAAGGCACAGACAGCCAGGAGGTTGGCTTAGAAGCAGCCATCCTTTAAAGAAAGCGTAATAGCTCACTGGTCGAGTCGGTCTGCGGGGAAGATTTAACGGGGCTAAGCATGGAACCGAAGCTTGGGGTGCATACTTTGTATGCGCGGTAGAGGAGCGTTCCGTAAGCCTGCGAAGGTGGATTGAGAAGTCTGCTGGAGGTATCGGAAGTGCGAATGCTGACATGAGTAACGATAATGCGGGTGAAAAGCCCGCACGCCGAAAGCCCAAGGTTTCCTTGCGCAACGTTAATCGACGCAGGGTGAGTCGGCCCCTAAGGCGAGGCAGAAATGCGTAGTCGATGGGAAGCTGGTTAATATTCCAGCACCTCGCACAAGTGCGATGGAGGGACGGAGAAGGTTAGGTCTACCAGGCGTTGGTTGTCCTGGGGAAAGGCGGTAGGAATGGATCTTTGGCAAATCCGGGATCCTTTATTCCGAGCACCGAGACGAGCTCATTAGAGCGAAGTGACTGATACCACGCTTCCAGGAAAAGCTCCTAAGCTTCAGCTTGTGCAGACCGTACCGTAAACCGACACAGGTGGGTAGGATGAGAATTCTCAGGCGCTTGAGAGAACTCGGGTGAAGGAACTAGGCAAAATGGTACCGTAACTTCGGGAGAAGGTACGCCCCCTTTGGTGGCCACGTGCGTGGCTGAGCTGAGGGGGGCCGCAGATACCAGGCCGCTGCGACTGTTTATCAAAAACACAGGACTCTGCAAACACGAAAGTGGACGTATAGGGTCTGACGCCTGCCCGGTGCCGGAAGGTTAATTGATGGGGTCAGCCGCAAGGCGAAGCTCTTGATCGAAGCCCCGGTAAACGGCGGCCGTAACTATAACGGTCCTAAGGTAGCGAAATTCCTTGTCGGGTAAGTTCCGACCTGCACGAATGGCGTAACGATGGCGGCACTGTCTCCACCCGAGACTCAGTGAAATTGAAATCGCTGTGAAGATGCAGCGTTCCCGTGGCAAGACGGAAAGACCCCGTGAACCTTTACTATAGCTTTACACTGAACGTTGAGTTCGTCTGTGTAGGATAGGTGGGAGGCTGTGAAACTGTGGCGCTAGCTGCAGTGGAGCCATCCTTGAAATACCACCCTGTCGTGCTTGACGTTCTAACCTAGGTCCGTTATCCGGATCGGGGACCGTGTATGGTGGGTAGTTTGACTGGGGCGGTCTCCTCCCAAAGAGTAACGGAGGAGCTCGAAGGTACGCTCAGCGCGGTCGGACATCGCGCACTGTGTGCAAAGGCATAAGCGTGCTTGACTGCAAGATCGACGGATCAAGCAGGTACGAAAGTAGGACTTAGTGATCCGGTGGTTCTGTATGGAAGGGCCATCGCTCAACGGATAAAAGGTACTCCGGGGATAACAGGCTGATACCGCCCAAGAGTTCATATCGACGGCGGTGTTTGGCACCTCGATGTCGGCTCATCACATCCTGGGGCTGTAGTCGGTCCCAAGGGTATGGCTGTTCGCCATTTAAAGTGGTACGCGAGCTGGGTTCAGAACGTCGTGAGACAGTTCGGTCCCTATCTGCCATGGGCGTTGGAGATTTGAGAGGGGCTGCTCCTAGTACGAGAGGACCGGAGTGGACGAACCTCTGGTGTTCCGGTTGTCACGCCAGTGGCATTGCCGGGTAGCTACGTTCGGAAGCGATAACCGCTGAAAGCATCTAAGCGGGAAGCGCGCCTCAAGATGAGATCTCCCGGGGCACAAGCCCCCTGAAGGAACCATCAAGACCAGGTGGTTGATAGGCTGGGTGTGTAAGCACTGCAAGGTGTTGAGCTAACCAGTACTAATGATCCGTGTGGCTTGACCATATAACCTCAAGTGGCCTTGGACTCGACGACGCGTCGATGTTCGGCACAAAGTTCGCTACGTCCCTGACTTATTCGCCGAAGGCGGAACTGTATCCAGTTCCGTTCGGAGGCAAACCAACGAGAGCGTGTGCGCGTCAAGCCGGCAACGGCCCGCGACCCTCCACCCTCTCCCTGGTGACAATAGCTTCATGGAACCACCCGATCCCATTCCGAACTCGGAAGTGAAACGTGAACGCGCCGATGGTAGTGTGCATCCAGCATGCGAGAGTAGGTCATCGCCAGGGTCTTTACCCCAAAACCCCGCAGCCACGGCTGCGGGGTTTTTCTTTGCGCGATCATCGGAGCCCGTCCGGCTCACCTTGCCGCCGTTGGCCGCTTCGGCTAACGTGTGCGACCTCCCCCATACCGGTGACGTCCATGCGCTGTACCGCCAGCCTCCTGATTTCCGCAGTCTGCCTGCTCCTGCTGCCAGCCGCCGGTGCGGCAGAATTGCCGCGCGTCGACGTGCAGGGCGCGACCGGCATGTGCAAGGCATCCACGTTCGCCTTCTCCCAGAGCACGCGCTATCGCCCGCTCGCGCTGGTGAACGAGGGGACCGGGAACATGTACGCGAGTTGCAACTGGCAGGGCGACGATCGCAGCAGCAGCGAACGAGGCTCCAAGCGGCTGTCGATCGTGGTCGGCAACGCCGGCAGTGCCGCCCGCAGCGTGACCTGTACCCTGGTCAATGGCCACCAGACCGGCGGGCTCGAGTTCGCGGTTTACGTCCCCAAGACGGTCAGCGTCCCGGCCGGTGGCTATGCCGAACTGGCCTGGGTGCCGGGCGAGGTTTCCAACGCCAAGCCGTCGGGCATTGATCGCCCCTCTCTGAGTTGTCTGCTGCCCTCGCAGACCTCGCTGCAGCACACTCGTCGCGAGTACAACGAAAATGTCGGCGCCTGAGGCCGGCGGGCGTCTGCCCGCGAGCGTGACCGCGCTGCTGTCCGCACTGGTGCTTTCCGCCGCTTCCGGTGCAACGTTCGCGGCTGAAGTGGTTCGCTATGACTTCCAGGGTGCTTCGTCGATCTGCCAGCCGGCGACTTTCGCCTACGCCGAAGGCGTGGATTTCCGTCCGTTGAGCCTGGTGAACAAGGGCACCAGCACCGTATTCGTTTCCTGCGCGCTGCGAGGGGATCCACGCCCGGGCGGCCGTGGTGCGATGAAGGTCCTGGTCGAGGCGGGCGCGACCGGCCAGCGTTCCGGCCGCGTGACCTGTACCTTTGTCGAGGGGCATGAGCAGGGCGAGGTCATCTATCGCACAAAGTCCGCGGACGTGTACTCGGGGCAGCGCGGCGTGGCCATGACCTGGCAGCCGGTCGAGATCGCTGGCTATCCGGAGCATATTTTCCGCCCGGCGCTGCAGTGTAGGCTCTCTCCGGGTACGGCCATCCATTACCTGGCCGTTACCTACGACGAAAATATCGGCTCCTGAGCAGACACCGTGTGCTCCTGGCCCGGATCGCGGGCCAGGTCGCGGCAGCCGACTGGCTCAGCGCACTACCGGAGGCGTTCCGCCGACGATCACCACGTCGGCGGGCCGGCGCGCGAACAGGCCGACGCTGACCACGCCGGGCACCTGGTTCAGGGCCTGCTCCAGCGCCACCGGGTCGGTGATCGACAGGCCGTGGATGTCCAGAACCCAGTTGCCGTTGTCGGTCACCGTGCCCTGCCGCCACACCGGCTGGCCGCCGGTCATGGCCACGATCTCGCGGCCGACCAGGCTGCGCGCCATCGGGATCACCTCCACCGGCAGCGGGAAGCGGCCGAGCACCGGCACTTCCTTCGACGGATCAACGATGCAGACAAACTTCGCCGCGGCCTCGGCGATGATCTTCTCGCGCGTGAGTGCGGCGCCGCCGCCCTTGATCAGGCGCTTGCCCGGGTCGCATTCGTCGGCGCCGTCGACGTAGAGCGGAATCGGGCCGCAGGCGTTGAGGTCGAGCACCTCGATGCCGTGCCCGCGAAGGCGCTCGGTGCTCTGCTCGGAGCTGGACACCGCGCCGGCGATGCGGTCGCGGATCCCCGCCAGCGCGTCGATGAAGTACGCCACGGTGGAACCGGTCCCCACGCCGACGATCATCCCGTCCTCGACGTAGTCAATGGCCTGTTCGCCGGCCAGGCGCTTTGCTTCGCTCATTTCGGCTCCATGGCCAGCAGGATCTTCCACTGCGCGGCGGTCACCGGCAGCACGGACAGGCGGGTGCCCTTGCGGATCAGGGCGAATTCCTCCCCCAGCGCGTCGGCCCGGTCGCGGATGGCTGCCAGCGTGACCGGCGCGCCGAACCTGCGCACGAAACCCACGTCGACCAGCATCCAGCGAGGCTCTTCGAGCGTCGCCTTGGCATCGAAGTATTTCGACTTGCGCTCGAACTGGGTGGGGTCCGGATAGGCGGCGCTGGCCACCTCGGCGATGCCGTAGATCCCGGGCACCTCGCAGTTGGAGTGGTAGAACAGGATGCCATCGCCGACCTGCATGCCGTCGCGCATGAAGTTGCGCGCCTGGTAGTTGCGCACGCCGGTCCAGGGTTCGGTGCCGACGCGCTCGAGGTCTTCGATCGAGAAGTCCTCGGGCTCGGACTTCATCAGCCAGTATCGCTTGCGCTTGCCAGTGCTCATGCGGGTCGGAACAGGGTGGATTGGTCGGTGCAGATGGCGTCGAGCTGGACGTCCCAGTCTTCGCTGGGTAGCTCGTCGTCGACCTGCTGGAATGCGAACGCGGCACCGACCAGCCTGGGAGGTGCCGGCTGCAGGTGGCGGAACGCGAAGCTGCGATCGTACCAGCCGCCGCCCATGCCCAGGCGGTGGCAGCGCACATCGAAGCCGACCAGGGGCACGACCACGAGATCCAGTGCTTCCGGATCCAGCAGCTCGCCCGTTTCGACCACCGGTTCGGGAATGCCGAAACGGTTCGGAGCCACGGCCTCACCCGGACGCCAGGGTGCGAAGCGCAGGCGGCCGTCCCCGTGCAGTACCGGGAGGCAGTAGGTGGTTTCGCGTGGCAACCGGAGTTGCCAGGCATGCAGCGCGATCTCTCCGTCGGCGGCCCAGTAGCCGGCAACCCGTGCGCCAGGCGGCAGGGGCAGGGCGAGCAGCTGCCCGGCCAGGCCATCGGCCGCGCCAATGCGGGCGGGCGGCGGCATCTCGCGGCGGCGCTCGCGCATCAGGCGGCGAAGGGTGGCGCGCCGTCCGCTCATGCCGCCATCGCGACGGGGCAAGCGGCCTGGCGGCCAGCGGGAAGAAGGAATACGTCCTCCGCCATGTCGATGCGAGCCAAACGACCTTGAACCCGGGGTTCAAGTGGGAACGCTTGGCGGCCTTCGGGCTTTCCGCTCGTGGGCGGACATGCGCGCCAGGCTTCCGTCGCGTCCCCGTGGTCGTCATTAAGGGACAAGGCGAATGTTTGTGCGCGCCGTCGGTCACGGCAGAGGACGCGCATGCAGTATACCCCGCCGCCGACACGCACCGCGGCCATCCGTCGGCAGTTGTTCACCTTGCGCAAGACCGCCCCGGGTATGGCCGCGCGGGCGCAGCGCGCGCGTTCAGGCATCGAGCAGGGCGTCGAGCTTGGCCTGCAGCGAGGACAGGGTGCGTGCCAGTTCGCGGTCGCGCTGTTCGCCCGCGCTCTTCACCTGCTCGAGTTCGTGCGCGAGGTTGAGGGCGGCCAGCACGGCGACGCGGTCGATCGCGGCCATGCGGTTGGCGCCGCGGACCTCGCGCATGCGCGTATCCAGCAGCCGGGCGGCAGCCATCAGGCCATCGACCTCGCCGCTGCCCACGCCGACCGTGTATTCGCGGTCGAGCACGCGGATGCTGACGGCCTCGGTCTCGCTCATGTGTGCTGCTCCAGCGACTTCAGCCGCGCGATCATCGCCTCGACCCGGCTGCGCGCCTGCTCGTTCTTGGCCAGCAACTGGGAGCGTTCGCCGGAGACCTGCTCGTGCTGCTGCCGCAGGCTGCGGTTCTCGTCGGCCAGCCTGCGCGTGCGCACGGCCAGCTCGTCGAAGCGTTCGGAGAGCCGCTGCAGCTGGGCCAGCACGTCTTGGGTGTCCATTCCCGGCACGATAGGCAGGCGGAGGGGGGCGGTCAAGGCGCGCCGGCGGCGAGCGGCGCCTGGCTGCCCGGCGGTTGGCGATTGCGGATCAGGGCCATGCACGCCACGGCGTCCAGCGGCGGTGACACCCAGTAGCCCTGGATCTCGTCGCAGCGGTGCTGGGCGAGGAACCGCGCCTGCGCCTCGGTCTCCACGCCTTCGGCGACGACCATCAGGCCCAGGCCGTGCGCCATGGCGATCACCGTGGTCGTGATCGAGGCGCCTTCGGGGTCGTGCCCGAGGTCGGCGATGAAGGTCTGGTCGATCTTGATCGTGGTGATCGGCAGGCGCTTGAGGTAGGCCAGCGAGGAGTAGCCGGTCCCGAAGTCGTCGATCGCCAGCGACACGCCGAGTTCGCGGAAGGCCTGCAGCTTGATCGCGGTCTGCGCCGCGTTGGCCATCAGCACGCTTTCGGTCAGCTCCAGCTCGAGTGCGGACGGCGGCACGCAGGTGTCGTCCAGGACCCGGCGCACGACTTCGGCGAAGTCGCCGCGCAGGAGCTGCAGCACCGACATGTTCACCGATACGGTCAGATCCGACAGGCCGTGCTGGCGCCACCGCTGCAGCGCCAGGCAGGCTTCGCGCAGCACCCATTCGCCGATCTCCAGGATCATGCCGTTCTCTTCCGCCAGCGGAATGAAGTCCGCGGGCGCGATCTCGCCATGCTCGGGGCTCGTCCAGCGCAGCAGGGCTTCGGCACCGGTGATTCGCGAACTCTCGAGCGACTTGCGGGGCTGGTAGACGACGCGGAGTTCGCTGCGGTCCAGGGCCTTGTGCAGGGCGCCGGCGAGGGTCGCGCGGCGGCGGATCTCGGATTCCATGCTGTCGTCGTAGCGCATGTAGGTGCGACGCCCCGCGGCCTTGGCCTGGTACATCGCGGCGTCTGCGCGCTTGAGCAGTTCGGTCGGCAGCTGGGCATGGTCCGGGTAAAGGCTGATGCCGATCGAGGGCGACACCGACACTTCCTGGCCGTCGTCGGGTTCCAGCGGCGCCTCGAACGCCATGATGATCTCGCGTGCGACGCGCTCGGCATCCTCCGGCCCGGTCAGGTCCTCGAGAACCACGGTGAACTCGTCGCCGGCCAGGCGCGCCACGGTCTGGCCATGGCCCACCGCCTGCTGCAGCCGGGTCGCCACCGCGCGCAGGATGCGGTCGCCCGCGGCATGGCCGAGCGAATCGTTGATGTCCTTGAAGCGGTCGAGGTCGAGGAACAGCACCGCCACCCTCGACCCCTCGCGGCGCGCGCGGACGATGGCGCGCGAAAGCCGTTCGGCCAGCAGCGAGCGGTTGGGCAGGTTGGTCAGCGAGTCGAAGCTGGCGAGGTAGCGCAGCTCCTCCTCGGCGCGCTTGTGCAGGGTGATGTCGGTGGCCATCAGCACGTACATGCGCTCGCCCTGGGCCTCGCTGCCGAGCACGGTGGCAGCCTCGACCGTGCAGAGGATCTCCTCGCCGTTGTCGCGCCGCAGCCACGTCTCGCCCGACCAGCGGCCCTCGCGCTCGACCACGTCGCGCATGACGCGCCCGCGCGTGGGCTCGTGCTGGATACTGTCCAGGATCTCGGCGCCGCGACCTGCGACGGCAGCCGCGGGGTAGCCCGACATGCGGGTGAAGGCGGGGTTGACCGAGAGGAAGCGGAAGTGCCTGTCGAGCACCGCCACCGCCTCGTTCATGCTGCGCAGCACTTCGCTGGCGATGCGGTTCTCGCGCTCCGCCGCGCGGCTGCGGTCGATGTCCAGCGACGTGCCGGCCAGGCGCAGGATCGTGCCATCGGCGGCATGCTCGATCGCGCGGCCGCGGGCGCGGATCCAGACCCAGTGGCCGCGGGTGGTGGTGGGACTGTCCGCGCGTACGCGATGTTCCGATGAGAACTCCGGCGTTTCGCCGGCGACGTAGCGATGCATGCGATCGAGCACTGCAGGCAGGTCGTCGGGGTGGATCACCGCCGCGGGGTCGGCGGGCTCAGAGCTGAAGTCGTGCTGCTGGCCGATGGCGTCGTCGCGGGCGACGAGATAGCGCAGGCGGCCGGTGGGGACGTGGAAATCCCAGTAACGCTGGCCGCTGGCCCACAGGGCGAGTCGGAAGCCGCGCTCGCGCTGGCGCAGCCTGTCGAGGCCGCCGCGCGCGCTGCGCGCGCGCGCCAGAAGCGCGACGCATGTGGCTGCCAGCAGCAGCACGATCGCCAGGGCGATCGCCAACCCCGTTTCAGCGGCGACTGGCAAGGTGTGGTTCCCCGTCCGCCTCCCCGGCGGTCCCCGGAGTGTAGGCATGTCGACAGGCCGGCAACAAGCGGCCGCCAGCGGTACACTGCGCCGGCTTATCCATGACCCCTACGCCATGTCCGAGCCTCTGCCCTCCTTCCCTGAAATCGAACAGGCCTGCCGCGAGGCGGGGCTCGCGACGCCCGCGCCCGAACTCCATGGCGGACTGTGCGGCTGGCTGGCTGGCGGCGGCGATCCCGGCGGCAACTGGCTGGCACGGGTGATGGTCGACGACGACCTTGCGGCACCCGTGGAGGGTTCGGCCCTGGCGCGGCTGCATGCGGCGACCCTCGCGCAGTTCGAGGACCGCGATTTCGGCCTGGCCCTGCTGGGTCCCGATGACGACGCGTCGCTGGCCGCGCGCAGCGGCGCGCTGTTCGACTGGTGCCGCGGCTTCGTGGGCGCCTTCGGGCTGGCCGCCGGCAGCGAACCGCGGCTGTCGGAAGAGGGCCAGGAGGCCCTGGCCGACCTCGCGCGCCTGGCACGCGTCACCGCCCAGGACGACGGCGACGAGGAGGACGAGGAGGCGCTTGCCGAGATCGAGGAGTTCGTCCGCGTCGCCGCCCTGCTGCTGCATGGTGACTGCGCCCTCGCGGCCAGGCATCGCAACAGCCTCAATTGAACTGCCACATGGCCCTCGCCACGTCCATTGCCAGCTACAGGCGCCGCCGCCGCCAGCTCATGCGCATGGCCGGCGAGGATGCCATCCTGGTCCTGCCCGCGGCGCCCGAACGCGTGCGCAGCCGCGACACCTTCCATCCCTACCGGCCGGATTCGGACGTTCTCTACCTGAGTGGCTTCGAGGAGCCGGAGGCGGTCCTGGTGCTGGTGCCCGGACGCAAGCACGGCGAAAGCCTGCTGTTCTGCCGCGAACGCGATCCCGGGCGCGAGGCCTGGGACGGCCCGCGCGTGGGCCCCGAGGGGGCGCCCGACGCGCTGGGCGTCGACGACGCCTATGCCATCGATGACCTCGACGAGATCCTGCCCGGCCTGCTCGAGGGTCGCAGCCGTGTCTACTACCACTTCGGTCGCGACACCGACTTCGACCTCAAGCTGATCGGCTGGGTGAACCGCGTCCGCGCCCAGGTGCGACATGGCGCGCAGCCGCCGCACGAGTTCCTGGAACTGGGCCACCTGCTTGACGAGATGCGCCTGTTCAAGGGCGCCGACGAGCTGAAGCTGATGCGGCGCGCGGCGAAGATCAGCATCCAGGCGCACCAGGCGACGATGCGCGCGGTGCGCGCGGGGATGCACGAGTACGAGCTGCAGGCCGAGCTCGAACGCGTGTTCCGTGCAGCCGGCACCGAGCCCGCCTACGCCAGCATCGTCGGCGCAGGGACCAACGCCTGCGTGCTGCACTACCGCGCCAACAACGCGGTCGCTCGCCGTGGGGACCTGGTCCTGGTCGATGCGGGCGCCGAATACCGCGGCTATGCCGCCGACATCACCCGCACTTTCCCGGTCGACGGCCGCTTCAGCCGCGAGCAGCGCGCCCTGCACGACCTGGTCGATGCCGCCTACGCCGCGGCGATGGCCCAGGCCAGGCCGGGGGTGCCGTACGAGGCCGGCCACAACGCCGCGGTCGAGGTCCTGGCCGAGGGCATGCTGTCGCTGGGCCTGCTCAAGGGCAGCCTGAAGAAGGTGGTCGCCGACGGCACCTACAAGCGCTTCTATCCGCACAAGACCGGCCACTGGATCGGCCTGGACGTGCACGACGTCGGCGACTACCGCATCGACGGCGAGTCGCGCCTGCTCGAACCGGGGATGGTCTACACCATCGAGCCGGGCATCTACGTCCCGCCCGATGCCACCGGCGTCGCCGCGAAGTGGCGCGGCATCGGCGTCCGCACCGAGGATGACGTCCTGGTCACCCGCGATGGCCACGAGGTGCTGACCGCGGGGCTGGCCCGCAGCGCCGACGAGATCGAAGCCTTCATGGCCGGTTGAGTGCGGCGGCCGCATGCGACGTCCGCACACGGCCGGCCATCACCACGCTCAGTCCTGCGCGGCGAACGTTTCGCGCGTCAGGTTCACCGGCTCGCCGTCGGTGCAGACCACGTTGTCCTCGATGCGCACGCCGCCGAAGGGGCGGAAGGCCTCGACACGGTCCCAGTCGACCAGGCCGGCGTTGTCGCTGGCCTTGAGGTCTTCCATCAGCATGTCGGCGAAGTACAGGCCCGGTTCGATCGTCACCACCATGCCCGGCGCCAGCTCGCGGGTCAGGCGCAGGTAGGGATGGCCTTCGGGCTTGTCGATGGTGCCGCCGGCGTCGGAGGCGGCAAAGCCGGCGACGTCATGCACCTGCAGGCCGATGCCGTGGCCGACGCCGTGCGGGAAGAAGCTCGAGCTCAGGCCACTGGCCACGGCCTCCTCGGCGCCGCAGCGGATGATGCCGAACTCCTTCAGCACGCCCGACAGGGCGAGGTGGGCATCGAGGTGGATCTGGCGGTAGTCCACGCCGGCACGGACGCGGTCGCACAGCGCCAGCTCGGCGGCGTCGACCGCGTCGATGAAGGCCTGGAACTCCCCGCCGCGGTCCATGGCGTGGCTGCGGGTGATGTCGGCGGCGTAGCCGCCATGGCTGGCACCGGCGTCGAGCAGGAAGCTGCGCGCGGGCTTCGGCGGCAGGCGGTCGAGTTCGGTGTAGTGCAGGACCGCGCCGTGCTCGTTGAGGCCGACGATGTTGCCGTAGGGCAGTTCGTTGGAGTCCTGGCCCACGGCCTGGCAGTAGGCGAGGTGGATGCCGAACTCGCTCGCGCCGGCGCGGAAGGCGCGCTCGGCGGCCCGGTGGCCGCGCACGGCGCGCCGCTGCGCCTCGCGCATCATCGCGATCTCGTAGGGCGTCTTGTACGCGCGGTGGTACTCCAGGTAGTCGACCACCGGCTGCGGGTTGTTCGGCGCGAAGGCACCGTAGCGGCCGAGCGCGCTCTGCGGCTCGCCGAGGATGGCGCAGCGGGTGGCGTTGCGCGGCAGGTGCTGCAGGGCCTCGTCCGGGGTGCGGATGACCTCGATGTCGAAGTGTTCGACCCAGTAGCCCGACGGCGCCTCCGGCACCACGTGCCAGTAGTCGCGCGGCTGCAGGTAGACCAGTTTCGGGCGTTCGCCCGGGGTCGCGACCAGCCAGCTTCCGGGGTTGCGCACCAGCGGCACCCAGGCCTTGAACTGCGGGTTCACCGCATAGGGATAGTCGCGGTCGTCGAAGACCTGGTAGTGCAGGGTGCCGCTGGGCACCACCAGGTGGTCGAATCCAGCGCGCTCCAGCGCCGTCGCGGTGCGGACGGAGAGGGTTTCGAGGTGGTCGGCGTAAAGGGCGGCGGGTATTTCGGTGGTCATGGCGGTCATGCGGGCGGGGGGTTCCCCATTCTGCCGCATCGACCGGAGCGCCGCCGCCCGGGTCGCCTACTCGTAGCGGCTCCCGGGCGCGTCGATCCAGGCGCGCAGCGGCCCGGCCTGGTGCTCGGTGAGGCCGATGAAGCGGAAGCCCGCCCACACCTGCCCAGGCGCGCTGGCCTGGTCGATCCACAGCAGGTGTGCGCCGATCTCGACCGTCGATTCGCTGCCGCCGTCGGCGGGCAGGTTGAAGCAGAACTGGTACAGCGCGTCGTCGACCAGGGGCGCGCCGGCCATCAGCAGCATGCCGGTCTCGGACAGGTTGCCGATGCGGCCCACCACCCGCTCTGTCATGGCGTCGACCACGAGGATGGTGTCGGAGGCCTTGCGGCGCCGTGCGCGGCGGAACTCGTTGATCATGCGTGGGCGTCCCCTTCCAGCGGCAGATCCTCGCCGCGGCCGGCGAAGCTGCGCAGGGTGCGCAGCGCCGCCTGCCATGCGCGGTCGACCAGGCGGCCGCGCTCCGCGGTGACGATGCGTGCCTGGCCCGCCACCATCATGCGCGCCAGCGAGTCCAGCGAGTATTCGCCCACGCGCTGGCCGCGCTGGTTCACGAACAGGGCGTTGTTGGTGACCGGGCTGAACCAGGACATGCGACGGCGGACCACGTCGCCCTGCTGGTTGGTCGTGAATTCGATCCAGGTGCCGAAGGGCATCACCCGCAGCTGCTCGTAGCGCGCCTGTTCCTCGGGCGTGCGCGGTGGCAGCTCGGGGCGCTTCGCGCGCTCGGCGTCCTCGCCCAGGCGGGTACGCGCCTTGAGCTTCATCGCCAGTTCGGTGCGCGAGGCCGGATCGTCTTCGTCGCTGCGGCTGCTGGTCAGGCGGGCGGCGATGATCCCGGCCTCGTCGGCGTGGTAGCCGACCTGGGAGAGCGCCGATTCGATGTGGCTGGTCAGCGCAGGGTCGGCGGTTTCCTCGCCGCGTGCGCAGGCGTCGATGATCCGGCGGGTGGCATCGAGCTGGGTTTTCCACTCAGGCGAGTCCTCGCCCTGGCGCAGCAGGGTCAGGGTCAGCACGTCCGCCCAGGCCTGGTTGAGCAGGGCGCGCGAGAACTTCGGGATCCGCTGGTCGCCGATCAGCTTCTCGAGTGCGGCGGTCGATTGCAGCTTGGCGACCTCGAGCTTTTCCTTGCCGCGGGCGGCCTCGACGTGCCGGCGCTCCAGCATCTCGGCCTTGCGCACCTGCGCCTGCAGGTGCGACTGCAACTGGTCGTTGCTGGTCTCGAAGACGGCGTTGTCGCCGTCGTACCGTTCGACCACGTCGGTGACGGCCTGCTGCAGGGGCAGCAGCAGCTGCGGGTCCAGGTCGTCCTTGTCGAGCCAGCTGGCCGCGGTCTCGGCCACGGTATTGAGCAGTTCGCGCGCAGGGTGGGTCGCCTGGACGAAGAAGGCCTGGTCCTGCAGGGCGACCCGCAGCAGCGGCAGTTGCAGGCGCCGGATCAGCGCGGCGGCCGGCGCGTCTGAGCGGATCTCGCTTTCGAGCTGGCCGTACAGCAGGTGCAGCAGTTCGAAGGTGTCGTTGTCGCGCTGGGACAACGTGGCGCCCTGGCCGAGCCGCTGCCGCGCCTGCGCCAGCAGCATCTGGCGCACATCCATCAGGCTGGGCTGGCTGCCGCCGGGGCCGGGGGACTGGCGCTGCAGCGCACCCAGTGCGCCCATCAGCTCGCTGGTGCCCAGGGTGGCCGTCGGGCCCCCCGGGGTGCGGGCGGGGGAGCGCAGCTTCCCGAGTAGCGCCCTGCGGCCGGCAAGCAGCTGTTGCAGGGCAGCGTAGGACGCTTTTTCGTCGCTGCCTGCGAGCGCGGTGCTGGTTTCGGCCATCCAGCCCGTGTGCGGCTCCCCGGCGGAGGAAGGCTGGATCCCGGAGTGTCCGCCCGTGGCGCCATCGTGGCCGGAACCGCCGCCGCGACCGCCCGCATGGCCAGCGCCGCCGCTCGCACCCCCGGTGGACCCACGCGCCGCGCGGCTGGAAGCCTGCTCCGGCGAGGCGATCTCGGCGGCCTCCTCGGCCTGCCTGCGCGGCGAGGCGCGCAGGCGGACGGGGACGTAGGTCAGGCCCTTGAGGATGCCGGCCTGGTCGAGGGTGGCATCGAGCTTTTCCAGCACTGGCGCGTAGTGGGCCATGACGAGGCGGTCGAAGAGCCGGTACAGCAGTTCGCGCGCCTCGCTGTCGATCTGCAGCGAGCGGCAGGCGTTGCGCAGCGCGCGGCATATGCCCTGGGGGCCCAGCGGCAGGCGTTCGGCATCGAGCGCGGGCGTGCCCGCGAGCACACCGAAGCGCTGGCCGAGCAGGTGGATCGGCAGGCTGGCGCGGCCCTCCTGGCGGGTGGCGATCTCGCGCAGCAAGGTCTCCTCGTCGATCATTGAATCGTCGACCAGGCTCAGCACGCGGCCCACGGTGTGTGCCGTCGGCGCCGGCGCTGCCGGATCGGCCGCGCCGGCCGGAGCCCGCAGCCCGGCCAGGCCCGCCTCGAGCTCGAGCATGAACTGGGGCACGAGGTCCGCACGGTTCACGCGGAAGCTGCGCAGGGCCTGGACGTAGGCGGATTCGCTACCCGGGTGGCGGGCGCGTTCGGCCAGCCGGAAGAGCTCCTGCTCGTACTCGTCGAGGAGCGTTGCCAGGAAAGGGTCGAGCTCCATCGACACCAGCGACAGGGCCGCGTCGAGCGCCTTGCGTACGCGCCGCGGCAGGTCGGCAGCGGCAAGGCTGCGCCGGGCATGGCCGTCGTTGTGGTGTGTCGTCAATGACATGTGTGCGATGCGGGTTCCCCGGTGGGCTTCATACCACGGGCAAGGTGTGACGGCCAGCACGGAGTATCCGTCCGCTGCCGGCCACGTGCCCCGCGGCAGGGCTCAGCGCAGGAACAGGGAGACGACGTCGTTGCCCAGCCGGCGCCCCAGCGCGGTCGGCACCACCTGATCGCCGTCGACCTGGAGCCATTCACGGGAAACGGCTTCGGCGAGTTCGCCCGCGATCGCCGAGCGCGGCAGGCCGGTGCGCGCCTCGAAGTCGGCCAGCGCGAAGCCCTCGTGCAGGCGCAGGGCGTTGAGCATGTATTCGAACGGCAGGCGCCCGGCCTCGACGTCCTCGTCGCCGCCGAGCGCGGCCGCGGTGCCGGCGGCGGCCATCCAGGCGGCGGGATGCTTGAGCTTCCAGCGCCGACGCACCGTCTGCGCCGCGCCCAGGCTGATCTTGCCGTGCGCGCCGGCGCCGACGCCCAGGTAGTCGCCAAAGCGCCAGTAGTTGAGGTTGTGCGCGCATTGCCGCCCGGGGCGGGCGTAGGCACTGACTTCGTAGTGTTCGAAGCCGGCGTCGGCCAGCATCGCCTGGCAGTGCTCCTGGATGTCCCAGGCCGAGTCCTCGTCCGGGATGCCCTGCGGCGGCCGCGCGGCGAACAGGGTGTTCGGCTCCAGGGTCAGCTGGTAGTGCGAGACATGCGCCGGCTGCAGCGCGAAGGCGCGCTCGAGGTCGGCCTCGGCGCCGGCCAGATCCTGGCCGGGGAGGGCGTACATCAGGTCGAGGTTGATGTTGTCGAAGCCCGCGTCCTGGGCCAGCTTCACCGCGGCCTCGGCCTCGCGGCTGTCGTGGATGCGGCCCAGGCGCTGCAGGCAGCCGTCGTCGAAGCTCTGGATGCCGAAGCTCAGGCGGTTCACGCCGGCGGCCAGGTAGCCTTCGAAGCGGTCGTGCTCGGCGGTGCCGGGATTGGTTTCCAGCGTGATCTCGCAGGCGGGCGCGAAGCGCAGTCGCGCGCTGGCCTGCTGCAGGAAGTCGTCGATGGCGTCGGCCGGGAACAGCGAGGGGGTGCCGCCGCCGAAGAACACGCTGTGCACGGTGCGGCCCCAGGCCAGCGGCAGGTCGTGCTCGAGGTCGGCGACCAGCGCGCGCACGTAGTCGGCGAAGGGCAGGGCGCCACGCTGCTCGTGCGAGTTGAAGTCGCAGTAGGGGCATTTGCGCACGCACCAGGGCAGGTGCACGTACAGCGACAGCGGCGGCGGCACCAGCATTGCGTCAGGCGGGTTCGTGCAGGCGCGCGCGCAGCAGGGCCAGGGCGCGGCCGCGGTGGCTGATCGCGTTCTTGCGCACGGCCGGCAGCTCGGCGGCGGTCAGGCCGTTGTCGGGATCCAGGAACACGGGGTCGTAGCCGAAGCCGCCGTCGCCGCGTGGGGCGTGCAGGATGCGCCCGCGCCAGGCGCCTTCGACCACCAGCGGCTTCGGGTCGGTGGCGTGGCGCAGCAGCACGATGCAGCAGTGGAAGCTGGCGCCGCGCGCCTCGTCGGGCACGCCGTCGAGTTCGCGCAGCAGGCGTTCGATGTTGCGCGCGGCATCGCCGCCGGGGCCGGCGTAGCGCGCGGAGTACAGCCCGGGCGCGCCGCCGAGCGCGTCCACGCACAGGCCGGAATCGTCGGCCAGCGCCGGCAGGCCGGTGGCCTCCGCCGCATGGCGGGCCTTCAGCAGCGCGTTCTCGACGAAGGTAAGACCGGTTTCCTCGACGTCTTCGACGTTGAACTCCGACTGTGCGCGCAGCCTGAGGCCGTCGCCGCCCAGCAGTTCACGCAGCTCCGCGAGCTTGCCGGCATTGCCGCTGGCCAGCACCAGGTCCACGGATCAGGCTCCGGCCAGTGCGGCCTGCTGTGCGGCGAACAGCTCGCGGCAGCCCTTGTCGGCCAGGGCCAGCATCGCGTCGAGATCGTCGCGGCGGAAGGCATGGCCCTCGGCCGTGCCCTGCAGCTCGATGAAGCCGCCGCCGTCGTTCATCACCACGTTCATGTCGGTGTCGCAGGCGCTGTCCTCGGCGTAGTCGAGGTCGAGCACCGGCACGCCGGCGTGGACGCCGACCGAGACTGCGGCGATGGCGCCATGCACGGGGTCGCGCTTCACGTCGCCGCGTTTCTGCAGCCAGCGCACGGCATCGACCAGGGCCACGTAGGCGCCGGTGATGGCGGCGGTGCGGGTGCCGCCGTCGGCCTGCAGCACGTCGCAGTCGAGCGTGATGGTGCGCTCGCCGAGCGCGTCGCGGTCGACGCAGGCGCGCAGCGAGCGGCCGATCAGGCGCTGGATCTCCAGCGTGCGCCCGCCCTGCTTGCCGCGCGCGGCCTCGCGGTCGGTGCGGGTGTTGGTGGCGCGCGGCAGCATGCCGTACTCGGCGGTGACCCAGCCCATGCCCTTGCCGCGCAGGAAGCCGGGAACCCGGTTCTCGACGCTGGCCGTGCACAGCACCCGGGTCTCGCCGAAGGCGACCAGCACCGAGCCCTCGGCGTGGCGCGTGAAGCCGCGCTCGATGCGGACCTCGCGCATCTGGTCGGGCGCGCGGCCGCTGGGGCGGGGAGTCTGGGACATGGCGATTACCGCTGGAATGGCGCGCGAGTTTACCATCGGCACCCGTTGCCACTGTTTATCACCGGATGCCCGCATGATCCGCAGCATGACCGCCTACGCCTCCGGCGAGCGCGCCACCCCGTGGGGCACGCTGGCCTGCGAGCTGCGCGCGGTCAACCACCGCTTCCTGGAAGTCGGCCTGCGCGCGCCCGAGGAGCTGCGGGTGCTCGAGCCCCGGCTGCGCGAGCGGGTCTCGGCGCGGGTCTCGCGCGGCAAGGTCGACCTGTCGCTGCGCCTGCGGCCCGCGGAGGGCGCGGCCTCGCTGCACGTCGACCAGGCGCTGCTTGGCCAGCTGGCGGCGCTTGCCCGCGACGCCGATGCCAGCTTCCCCGGCCTGCGCACCCAGTTCACCGACCTGCTCCAGTTCCCGGGCGTGCTGCGCTCGGCGGCGCCGGAGCCGGAGGCGCTGCAGGCCGAGGTGATGGCGCTGCTCGACGAGGTGCTCGACGCCTTCGTCGCCGCGCGCGAGCGCGAGGGCGGCAAGCTGGTCGCGGCCATGCTCGAGCGCGTGGACGGCATCGAACGGGTCGCCGCCGAGGTGCGCAGCCTGGTTCCGGCCATCCGCGAGGGGCAGCGCGCGAAGCTGGAATCGCGCCTGGCCGAGCTGGCGCAGGCCGCAGACCCCGGGCGCGTGGAGCAGGAACTGGTGCTGGCCCTGCAGAAGCTCGACGTCGATGAGGAGCTCGATCGCCTCGGCAGCCACGTCGAGGAGATCCGCCACGTATTCACCCAGAAGGAGCCGGTGGGCCGGCGGCTGGACTTCCTGCTGCAGGAGTTCAACCGCGAGGCCAATACGCTGGGTTCGAAGTCGGTCGATCGCCGCACCACCCAGGCCGCGGTCGAGCTGAAGGTACTGATCGACCAGATCCGCGAACAGGTGCAGAACATTGAATAGCGGCCAGGTCCCCATGCGCGGAACCCTGTTCATCGTCGCGGCGCCCTCGGGTGCCGGGAAATCGAGCATCGTCAACGCCTGCCTGGCGCGCGACCGCAACATCAGCCTGTCGATCTCGTTCACTTCGCGCCCGCCGCGGCCGGGCGAGCGGCACGCCGAGCACTACCATTTCGTGGACGACGCCGAGTTCCAGCGCATGATCGAGGCCGGCGACTTCTTCGAATATGCGCGCGTGCACGGTGACTGGAAGGGCACCGCGCGGCAGTCGGTGGAGCCGCAGCTGGCCGCCGGCCGCGACGTGCTGCTGGAGATCGACTGGCAGGGCGCGCGCCAGGTGCGCGCGGCGGTGCCCGATGCGGTGGGTGTGTTCATCCTGCCGCCTTCGCGCGCCGCGCTCGACCAGCGCATGCGCAAGCGCGGCCAGGACAGCGAGGAGGTCATGGCCCGGCGCCTGGCCGCCGCGCGCGAGGAGATGTCGCACTTCGACGAGTTCGACTACGTCATCGTCAACGAGAACTTCGACACCGCCGTGGACGAGATGTGCGCGGTGTTCACCGCCAGCCGGCTGCGCCGCGAGGCCCAGTCCAGGCGCCATGGCGACCTGATCGCGGCGCTGTTGGCCGAGGGGTAGGGCCGGGATTCATCCCAAGTGCCTGATTTGGCTTGGTTTGCTTGCGCGATGCGCGGTCTTGCCCTATCATTTCCGGTCCCTTGAACCGCATCGACGGCCTGCCGGCCGCCCGGAGATTTATGGCCCGCATCACAGTCGAGGATTGCCTCGAAGTCATCGACAACCGCTTCGAGCTGGTCATGATGGCCGCCAAGCGCGCCCGCCAGCTCGCCAACGGCGTCGACGCCCAGCTCGACAACAGCGAGAACGACGACAAGCCGACCGTGCTGGCGCTGCGCGAGATCGCCGCCCGCCGCATCGACGCCGATTACGTCGAGGCCGTCGAGAAGTCCGAGCGCGAGCGCCGCGAGCGCGAGGCGCTGGAGTGGGCTGCCGCCGAGGTGGTGGCCGACGACGACCTGTCCAAGGGCGACGACTGATTCCCTGCGCGCGCGCCACCAGGCGCCGCGTCCGGTCGCAGCGACGGCCCCGCCCTGGCGGGGCCGTTGCCGTTGTGGCCCCGGCGCGGACGGCGGGGCCTCCGTTGCCGGCCCGCAGGCGCGCGCGTAGGCTCAAGCCATGAATGCCGCAGAGCTCGCGCTGGTCAGGGTGCCCGTGCCCGGGGACGAGGACGTCCCCGAGTACATGCGCGCGCTGGAGAGGGCTGCGGCCTACCTGCCCGAAGAGCAGCTGAAACTGATCCGCCGCGCCTGGGCGGTCGGCGCGGCGGCGCACGAAGGCCAGCTGCGAAAGTCCGGCGAGCCCTACATCACCCATCCGGTGGCGGTGGCCTGCGTGCTGGCCGAACAGAAGGTCGACGTCGAGACCCTGGTTGCGGCGGTCCTGCATGACACCATCGAGGACACGCCGCTGACCCGCGACGCGCTGGCCGCCGAGTTCGGAGAAACTGTGGCCGAGCTGGTCGAAGGCGTCACCAAGCTCGACAAGCTGCAGTTCGCCAGCCGCCGCGAGGCCGACGCGGAAAGCTTCCGCAAGATGATGCTGGCGATGGCGCGCGACCTGCGCGTGATCCTGATCAAGCTCGCCGACCGCCTGCACAACATGCGCACCCTGGGCGCGCAGTCGGGCGAGGCGCGCGGGCGCATCGCCCGTGAGACGCTCGAGGTCTACGCGCCGATCGCCCAGCGCCTGGGCATGAACCTGATCAAGTCCGAGCTTCAGGATCTCGGCTTCCGCGCGCTGCACCCGATGCGCCACCGCATCCTGGACAAGCACATCCGCGCCCAGCCGATGCTGCGCCGCGAGGCCATGGCCAAGATCGAGGCCCAGCTCGCCCAGCGGCTGACCAAGGAGGGCCTGAGCTACCGCCTGGTCAGCCGGGTCAAGTCGCCCTGGAGCATCTACAACAAGATGCGCACCGAGACGAAGACCTTTGCCCAGGTCATCGACGTGTTCGGCTTCCGCGTGGTCGTGGACAAGGTCGCCGACTGCTACCACGCGCTCGGCGTGGCGCACTCGGTGTACAAGCCGGTGGACGGCCGCTTCCGCGACTTCATCGCCATCCCCAAGGCCAACGGCTACCAGTCGCTGCACACGGTGCTGTTCGGGCCCTACGGATCGCCGATCGAGGTCCAGATCCGCACCGAGGAGATGGACCTGATCGCCGAACGCGGCATCGCCGCGCACTGGGCCTACAAGCATGGCGGCGGCGGCCCCAACAGCGCCCAGCAGCGCGCGCATTCGTGGATTTCCGGCCTGCTGGAGGCGCAGAGCGGGACCGGCTCCTCGCTGGAGTTCCTGGAGAACGTCAAGGTCGACCTGTTCCCCGACGAGGTCTACCTGTTCACGCCCAAGGGCGCGATCATGTCGCTGCCGCGCAACGCCACCGCGGTGGATTTCGCTTACGCAGTCCACACCGACATCGGCAACCGCGCCGTGGCTGCGCGCGTGGACCGCAGGCTGGTGCCGCTGCGCACGCGCCTGGCCAGCGGGCAGACGGTGGAGGTCGTGACCGCCAAGTCCTCGCAACCGCGACCGCAGTGGCTGGAGTTCGTGGTCACCGGCAAGGCGCGCACCGCGATCCGGCAGCAGCTCAAGCAGCTCGAGCACGAGGACGCGGTGCAGCTCGGCCATCGCATGCTCGACAGCGCACTGGAAGACCTCGACAGCTCGCTCGAACGCCTGCCCACGACCCAGCTCGACGCCTACCTGGCCGAACACCGCTATCCGCGGCTGGAGGCGCTGCTGGCCGACGTCGCGCTGGGCAACCGGATGCCGGCGCAGGTCGCGCAGTCGCTCACCCACAAGGCGCCTCCCAGCGGCGCGCCGCGTACCCACGAGCGCATCCTGATCACCGGCGCCGAGCGCGGCGTGGTGACCTTCGCCAATTGCTGCATGCCGATCCCGGGCGACGACATCATGGGTTACCACACCGCCGGCCGCGGCGTGGTGGTGCATCGGATCGAATGCCCGAACGTGGCCGAATACCGCAAGTCGCCCGAGCGCTGGGTCGACATCGGCTGGGACCGCGAGGTCACCGGCGACTACAACGTGGCCCTGCGCTTCCAGGTCGAGAACCGCCCCGGCGTGCTGGCCCAGGTGGCGGCGGCGGTGGCCAAGGCCGAGTCCAACATCGACGCGGTCGAGTACCTGGAGCGCGACACCAACGTCGCGGTGATCCAGTTCGCGATCGAGGTCCGCGACCGGACCCACCTCGCCGACGTCATCCGCCGCACGCGCAGGCTGGGGGTGGTGCACGGGGTGCAGCGGCTCTGACGCCGCGGGGCGCGGTCCGCCGATGGCCGCGGGCGCGGGTGGAGGTCATAATCACCGGCCACGCACCATGGAAACGCGCATGCCCAGGCAACCCGTCAGCACCGCCGAAGCGCCCGCCGCGATCGGCCCGTATTCGCAGGCCACGCGCTGCGGCAACACCGTGTTCCTGTCCGGGCAGATCCCGCTGGATCCGGGCACCGGCGAGATCGTCGCGGGCGACCTCGCCGCGCAGGCGCGGCGCGCCTTCGACAACCTCCGCGCGGTCTGCCAGGCCGCCGGCGGTTCGCTCGACGACGTCGCCCGCGTCGGCCTTTACCTCACCGACCTGTCGCAGTTCGCGGTGGTCAACACGGTGATGGCCGAGTACTTCAGCGAACCGTATCCCGCGCGTTCGACCATCGAGGTGTCGGCGCTGCCCAAGGGCGCGCAGTTCGAGGTCGACGCGGTGATGGTCCTCGACTGAGGCGGTGGCGACGGCGAGGCGCACGCGCGGCACGCCGGCGCCCGGACTCGCGCCGGACGGTGCGACCGCGCTGTCATCGCTGGCCGGGGTCGGTCCGCGGGTCGCGGAGAAGCTCGCCGCACGCGGCCTGGAAACCCTGCAGGACCTGTGGCTGCAGCTTCCGCGCGGCTACGAGGACCGCACCGCGCTGACCCCGATCCGGCTGTTGCAGCCGGGCGTGGCGGCCCAGGTCGAGGGCCGGGTGGAAGCGGTCGAGCGCGGCTTCCGCTACCGGCCGATGCTGCGCGTCGCGCTCGGCGACGACTCCCGCGCGATCCTGACCCTGCGCTTCTTCCACTTCCGCGCCGCGCAGGCGGCGCAGTTCCAGCCCGGCGCGCGGATCCGCGCCTACGGCACGCCGCGGCCAGGCCAGCGCGGGCTGGAGATCGTGCATCCCAGCTACACGGTGCTTGGAGATGACGACGAGGCCGACCTGGGCGATCGCCTGGATCCGGTCTATCCCGCGGTCGAAGGCGTCGGCCCGGCGACGCTGAAGCGCCTGATCGCGCAGGCGCTCGACCGCCTGCCCGGCGACGAGGTCCTGGAACTGCTGCCGTCGGCGCTGCTGCGCGGGCAAGGCCTGCACGGACTGCGCGAGGCCCTGCTCACCGTGCACCGGCCGCCGCGCGATGCCGACGTCGAGGCCCTGCTGGCCGGCACCCATCCCGCCCAGCGCCGGCTGGCGGTCGAGGAGCTGCTCGCCCACCACCTCAGCATGCGCCGCCAGCGCATCGCCCGGCAGGCGCATGCCGCCTCGCCGCTGGCCGATGCGACGCTGGCCGAACGCCTGCGCGCAGGGCTGCCGTTCACGCTCACCGCAGCGCAGGAGCGCGTCTTCGCCGAAGTGCGCGCCGACCTCGCGCGCCCGGTGCCGATGCTGCGCCTGGTGCAGGGCGACGTCGGCTCCGGCAAGACCGTGGTCGCGGCGATGGCCGCATTGATGGCGGTCGCCGACGGCCGCCAGGCCGCGCTGATGGCGCCGACCGAACTGCTGGCGGAACAGCACCTCGCCAACCTGCGCGCCTGGCTGGAGCCGCTGGGCATCGAGGTGGCCTGGCTCGCAGGCAAGGTCACCGGCCGTGCCCGCAGCAGCGCGCTGGCCGCGGTCGCCGACGGCCGTGCGCAGGTGGTGGTCGGCACGCACGCGCTGATGCAGCAGGGCGTGGCCTTCCACGACCTCGCGCTGGCGATCGTCGACGAGCAGCACCGTTTCGGCGTGCACCAGCGCCTGGCCCTGCGCGACAAGGGCGGCGAGGGCGGCCGCGTGCCGCACCAGCTGGTGATGACCGCGACCCCGATCCCGCGCACCCTGGCGATGGCCGCCTACGCCGACCTCGACGTGTCCGCGATCGACGAACTGCCGCCTGGGCGCACGCCGGTGACCACCGTCGTGCTGGCCGCGGGTCGCCGCCCGGAGCTGATCGAGCGCATCCGCGCCGCCTGCGCCGAGGGTCGCCAGGCCTACTGGGTGTGCACGATCATCGACGAGTCCGACGAGGTCGTCGCCCAGGCCGCGCAGGCGACGTTCGAAGGCCTGTCCGCCGCGCTGCCGGAACTGCGCGTGGGCCTGGTGCACGGGCGCATGAAGGCCGCGGAAAAGCAGGCGGCAATGCGCGCCTTCAAGGACGGCGAAGCCGACCTGCTGGTGGCCACCACCGTGATCGAGGTCGGCGTGGACGTGCCCCGGGCCTCGCTGATGGTGATCGAGAACGCCGAACGCCTGGGCCTGGCCCAGCTTCACCAGCTGCGCGGGCGGGTGGGGCGGGGCAGCGCGGCGTCGAGCTGCGTGCTGCTGTACCAGCCGCCGCTGTCGCGGATGGCGCGCGAGCGCCTGGAGACCCTGCGCGAAACCGGCGACGGCTTCGTCATCGCCGAAAAGGACCTGGAGCTGCGCGGCCCGGGTGAGCTGCTCGGCACGCGCCAGACCGGCCTGGCCGCCTTCCGCGTCGCCGACCTCGCGCGCGACGCGGGCCTGCTGCCGATGGTGCACGAGGTCGGCGAACGCCTGCTGCAGGAGGATCCCGTCCTGGCCGAGCGTCTGGTGGAACGCTGGGTCGGCGGCGCCGCCCGGTACGCCTCGGCCTGATCGGGGATAATCCGGCGATGGACGAACGCATCCCGCTGCTGATCGACACCGACCCGGGCGTGGACGACGCGCTGGCCCTGCTGATGGCCTTCGCCGACATCCGGCACGAAGTCGTCGGGCTCACCATCGCCGCCGGCAACGTCGGCCTGCACCACACCGTCGCCAACGCGCTGAAGGTCTGCGAGGTCGCCGGGCGCGACGACGTGCCCGTGTTCCCGGGCTGCGACCGGCCGCTGCTGCATGCCGCGCCCGACGCCGCCTACGTGCACGGCGCCGATGGCCTCGGTGATGCCGGTCTGGCGCCGGCCGCGCGCGGTGCCGAGGCGCGGCATGCCGCCGAGGCCATCATCGAACTCTCGCACCGGCATGCCGGCCGCCTGCTGCTGGTGGCGCTGGGGCCGCTGACCAACATCGCCCTGGCCCTGCGCCTGGATCCGACGCTGCCTTCGCGCATCGCCCGACTGGTGGTGATGGGTGGCGCGGTCACCGGCCACGGCAACATCACGCCTTCGGCCGAGTTCAACGTCTTCTTCGATCCCGAGGCCGCGCACATCGTGTTCGAGGCCTTCGAGCGCTTCGACCTCAGCGACTGGGAGGCCACCGTCGCCCACGGTTTTCTCCACGACGACGTCGAGCGCTGGCTGGCGGCGCCGGGCCCGGTGGCGGCGTTCTACGAAGCGGTGTCCCGGCACACGCGGCGCTGGTCCGAGGACGCGCGTGGCGACCGCTGGTTCTGCGCCGACGCGCTGGCCATGGCGATGGCGCTGCGGCCGGACGGCGTGGTCGAGGCGGCCGAACGGCCGGTGGAGGTGGTCCTGGGGCACTCCCCGGCCCGCGGCGCGACCCTGGTGGACTGGCAGCGCCAGCTGGGGCGCCCGGACCGCGCCCGGATCCTGCTGCGCTACGACCAGGAGGCCTTCGAGGCCCGGGTGCGCGAAGCACTGGCCTGAGCCCGCTTGCGGTGCAGGGGATCACCGGCTACAATGCCGCTCTTTCCCCGCTCACTCTGGTGCCCGCCATGAAGGCCGACATCCACCCCGAATACCGCGAAGTCGTCTTCCAGGACGTGACCTCGGATTTCAAGATCCTCACCCGTTCCACGCTCTCCAGCAAGGAGACCGTGAAGTGGGAGGACGGCAACGAGTACCCGCTGATCAAGATCGAAGTCAGCTCGGCCTCGCACCCGTTCTACACCGGCCAGAACAAGCTGATGGACACCAGCGGCCGCGTCGACAAGTTCCGCAAGCGCTACGCCAAGTAAGCTCCGCGCCAGCGCAAGTCCCGACGGCCGCCGGAAGGCGGCCGTTCGCGTTTCCGGACCTGCTCCGCCACCGCCTGGCCGGATGGCGCGGGTCGCCGGGCGCGGACGCTTCGTCCCGTTGGCCGGTCGAATCCATGGATACGGCGGCGCACGTCGCTATGCGATAATTGCCGCATCGCGGCATGGCCGTGATCCGCCTGATTCCCCGCCTGCCCGCGCGCTGCTGCGCCGGGGTGGGACCCAAGAAGGAGTGCGACAGTGTCCGCCAACGAGAACAAGGCCGGCGACGAGCCGACCATCGCGACCCTGCAGGTCGACGGCAAGACCGCCGAGCTGCCCGTGCTGAAGCCGACCCTCGGCAACGAGTGCATCGACATCTCGAAGCTGCCCAAGGCCACCGGCCGCTTCACCTACGATTCCGGCTTCACCGCCACCGCCAGCTGCAAGTCCGCGATCACCTACATCGACGGCGACGAGGGCGTGCTGCTGTACCGCGGCTACCCGATCGAACAGCTGGCCGAGCACTCGAACTTCCTCGAGGTCGCCTACCTGCTGATGAACGGCGAACTGCCCGACGCCAGGCAGATGGCTTCGTTCGAGCACGACGTCACCCATCACACGATGATGCACGAGGCGTTCAAGAGCTTCATCGGCGGCTTCCGCCACGACGCGCATCCGATGGCGATGCTGGTCGGCATGCTCGGCTCGATGGCGAGCTTCTACCACAACGACCTCGACTACGATGATCCCGAGCAGCGCCGCCTCGCCGGCGTCCGCCTGATCGCCAAGCTGCCGACCATCGCCGCCGCCTGCTACCGCTATTCCATGGGCTGGCCGCTGAACTACCCGCGCAACGACCTCGGCTACGTCGAGCGCTTCCTGCACATGATGTTCGAAGTGCCCAGCGGCCCGCTGGAGCTGTCGCCGGTCGCCGCCAAGGCGATGGACCTGCTCTTCATCCTGCACGCCGACCACGAGCAGAACGCCTCGACCTCGACCGTCCGCCTGGTCGGTTCCACCGGCGCCAATCCCTATGCCTGCATCGCTTCTGGCGTGGCCGCGCTCTGGGGCCCGGCGCACGGCGGCGCCAACGAGGCCGTGCTGAAGATGCTGGCCGAGATCGGCGACGTGAAGAACGTCCAGTCCGCGGTCGACCGTGCCAAGGACAAGGAGTCGGGCTTCCGCCTGATGGGCTTCGGCCACCGCGTCTACAAGAACTTCGACCCGCGCGCCAAGCTCATCCGCGAGATGACCCACAAGGTGCTGGGCGAACTCGGCATCGACGACCCGATGCTCGAGGTCGCGATGCGCCTGGAAGAGGCGGCGCTGAAGGACGACTACTTCGTGCAGCGCAAGCTCTACCCCAACGTCGACTTCTACAGCGGCATCATCTACAAGGCGCTGAAGATCCCGACCGAGATGTTCACGGTGATGTTCGCGATCGCGCGCACCGCCGGCTGGGTTTCGCACTGGCTCGAGCAGCAGACCGACCCGGAGTTCAAGATCGGCCGTCCGCGGCAGATCTATACCGGCGCGGCCTCGCGCGACTACGTGCCTGCCGGCAAGCGCTGAACCCCGCCCCCGGCAGCAGTAAGGACGCCCCGCACTCGCGGGGCGTTCTGCTTCCAGGCTATGGAAGCATCAGCCGCCGGCGGCCTCGAACGCGGCCACTTCCCCTTCGGCCAGCAGTTCCCGCAACTGGCTGGCCGAAGCGCGTGGCATCGGTCGCTCGTCGATGCCCGACAGCGGTGCCTGCCGCAGGGTGTCCAGCGGCAATACCGTGAGGTCGAAGGCGAGTCCGTCCGCGCTGAACACCCACACCGGCGCATCGTGCTCGCGCACCCGGTCCAGGCGGACATGCCGCCAGCTCGCTTCGCCCGGAATGCCGGCATCGGCGAGGAAGCGCGCCACCTCGTCCGGGTCGTCCGCGTGCAGGTGCAGGGCCACCGGCGTGTGCGCGTCGGCGGTGCCGTCCAGCACCCGGCCCACCAGGCGCGGCCGGAAGCGGTCGAAGAACTCCAGCGCCTGCAGCGCCGCCTCGCGCCGCAGGCGCAGCGCCTCGCCCTGGGTGTCGCCCAGGAACAGGCGCTGGTATTCGCGCAGCGCCTCGTCGATCTCGCGGTTGCGCGGCAGCGAGGCGTCGTCGTGGATGCCCAGGCGGTCGGCGGCCTTGAGCTTGGCCTGGTGGTAGTCGCGGATGCCGCCTTCGGCCATCAGCCGGGCGGCCTCGTGGGCGAGGCGGTGCCGGCGTTCGCGGGTGCGTCGCTCGGCGTGCTGTCGGGCGCGGTGCATGCGGGGCCCTCCTTGCGGACCCCGCAAGCCTACCGGATGAGGTGCGTCAGAAGATGTCGAAGGCCTCTTCCGCCGGCACGTCCTCTCCGAAGTCGTCGAAGGTCGTTTCCATGCGCTCCAGGTCCTCGGCCTTCACCCATTCGGTGATCCCGCCCTCGCCGGCGGGGAGGAGCCGGCCGCTGGCGCTGACCGAGACCTTGACCATGCCCTCCGGTGGTTCGTTGGGAGCGATCGGCATGTCCTGCAAGGCCACGCGCATGTAATCGATCCAGACCGGCAGGGCGGCGCGGCCGCCGTACTCGCGGTAGCCCAGCGAACGGTTGTCGTCGCGGCCCACCCACACCACGGTCGCCAGGCTGCCGCCGAAACCGGAGAACCAGGCATCGCGGTGGTCGTTGGTGGAGCCGGTCTTGCCGCCCACGTCCTCGCGGCCGAGCACCTTGGCCTGGGTGCCCGTGCCGCGCTGGACGACATCGCGCATCATCGACACCAGCTGGTAGGCCACCCGCGGGTCGATCGCGCGCGGGGCGATCACGGCGTCGGGATCGGGCGCCTCCCGGGGTTGCGCGGTGCTGGTTTCCTCGACCGCAGACGGGGCGGGCGCCGCAGGGCCCAGGTTGAAGCCATCGACCACCGTGGACGGCACCCCCGGCTGGCCGTCGGCGCCACAGCTGCGGCAGGCGATGGCCGGGTTTTCCTTGAAGACCACCTGGTTGTCGCGGTCGCGGACCTCGTCGATGAACCAGGGCGTGACCCGGAAGCCGCCGTTGGCGAACACCGCGTAGCCGCGCGCGATGTCCAGCGGCGCCAGCGAGGGCGTGCCCAACGAGATCGACAGGTTGGGCGGCAGCTCCGATTCCTCGAAGCCCATGTGGCTGATGTAGCGGCGCGCGTAGTCGACGCCGATCGCATCGAGCAGGCGCACCGAGACCAGGTTGCGCGAGCGCACCAGGGCCTCGCGCAGGCGCATCGGGCCGGCGAACCGGCCATCGTCGTTCTGCGGCCGCCAGTCCTGGCCGCGGCGCATGCGGAACACCACCGGCGCGTCCAGCACGATCGAGGCCGGGTTGAAGCCGCGCTCGAAGGCGGCGGCGTAGATGAAGGGCTTGAAGCTCGAGCCGGGCTGGCGCCGGGCCTGGGTGGCGCGGTTGAACTTCTGCCCGGCGAAGCTGAAGCCGCCGACCAGGGCGCGCAGCGCGCCGGTGTCGTATTCCAGCGAGACCAGGGTGGACTGCGCGCGCGGCAACTGGTCGAGCTGCCAGGTCGGCTTCGCGTCGGCCGGGGCCGGCGCGCCGTCCTTGCCCTTGGGCTCGATGCGGCGGACGCGGGTCAGGTCGCCGCGCTTGAGCAGGGCGGCGGGGTTCTTGCCGGTCCAGCGGCTGGAGGCGGCGTCGAGCGTGACCACGGTGCCGTCGGAGAGCACCACGTCCGCGGTACCCGCGTCCGCGCGCAGGGTGACCGCCGGCAGCAGGCCCGACTGCGCCGGGATCCCGCGCAGGCGCGCGGCCACGGTGGCGGCGTCCTCGTCGGCGGCCAGTTCGAAGCTTTGTTCGACCTTGGACCAGCCGTGGCGGTGGTCGTACACCTGCAGCCCGCTGCGCACCGCCTGTTCGGCGGCGGCCTGCTTGACCGGGTCGATCGTGGTGGTGACGTGGTAGCCGCGGGTCAGGACATCGCCGCCGAAGCGCTCGATCATCTCCTGGCGGACCATCTCCGCCACGTAGGGGGCATAGACCTCCACCGGGCGTTCGTGCGGGCGGGCGTGCATCTCCGCCGCCTGCGCCGCGGCGGCCTCCGAGCGGCTGACGAAGCCGAGCTCGGCCATGCGCTCGAGCACGTAGTCGCGACGGATCTTCGCGCGTTCGGGGTTGGAGATCGGGTTGCCGCTGGAGGGGAACTTCGGAATCGCGGCCAGCGAGGCGACCTCGTCGAGATCCAGTTCGGCCAGCTGCTTGCCGTAGTAGAACTCCGCCGCGGCGGCGACGCCGTAGGCGCGGTTCCCGAAGAAGCTCTTGTTGAGGTAAAGCTGGAAGATCTCGTCCTTGCTGAGCTCGCGCTCCATCTTCATCGCCAGCAGCATTTCCTCGAACTTGCGCGTGTAGCTCACCTCGGGGCTGAGGTAGAACTGGCGCGCCACCTGCTGGGTGATGGTCGACCCGCCGGGCACGCCTTCCTTGGAGCCGGTCTTGGCGATCAGCCAGACCGCGCGGGCGACGCCCTTGTAGTCGATGCCCTCGTGCTCGTAGAAGCGGTTGTCCTCGATCGCGATGAAGGCCTGCTTCACGACCTCGGGGACCTCGGCGATGTCGACCGGGTAGCGCCGCATCTCGCCGAACAGCGCCATCAGGCGACCGTCGTTGGCGTAGACGTACATCGGCTCCTGCAGCTCGATGTTGCGGAGGCTTTCAACCTCCGGCAGGCGCGAGGACACCACCGAGTAGAGGGCACCCGCGGCCAGCAGGCCGACGACGATGGCGATGATGGCCAGCAGCAGCAGCCAGCGGAGCAGACGGCGGAAACGTGACATCGGGTTGGATCCTGGGCCGGACGGGGCCTTGGCGGGGCGTGGAGAGTCGCGCAGTATATATAGGTGTACCGGCAGGCCCGAGGGTAGTCCGGCAGGGGCGGGGGTGACGCAAAGCGTCAAGGCGTGACCAATAGCGCATTGCGGCACGGTTTCGTGTGCCGCTTGTTGCCATCCGGTAAAAACTCCGTTATTTAATGCGGCGGGGCACGAAGCGCACGTAAGCGCCCGTGACATGGGGAGAATAGCGTGGGGCTGATCACAAAAAGCCAGGCACCGCTTGTCGGGGTCGATATCAGTTCGACGGCAGTGAAGCTGTTGCAGCTGTCGCGGTCGGGCGACCGCTACAAGGTGGAGCACTACGCCGTCGAGCCGCTGCCGCCGAACGCGGTGGTCGAGAAGGGCATCGTCGAGGTCGAGGCCGTCGGTGAGGCCATCCGCCGGGCGATGGCGCGTTCGGGCAGCAAGGCGAAGCATGCCGCCGCCGCCGTGGCTGGCTCCGCGGTCATCATCAAGCTGATCCCGATGCCCGCCGAACTCGACGAGGACGAGATGGAGTCCCAGGTCGAGCTTGAGGCGGTCAACTACATTCCATACCCGATCGAGGAAGTGAACCTCGACTTCGAGGTGCTGGGCCCGATGCCCGGCAACCCCGAGATGGTCCAGGTGATGCTGGCCGCCTCGCGCTCGGAGAGCGTGGAGATGCGGGCTTCGGCGCTCGAGCTCGGCGGCCTGACCGCCCGGGTGATGGACGTCGAGGCCTTCGCGATCGAGAACGCCTTCGCCCTGCTCGCCAACACCCTGAGCGTGCCGCGCGACGGCATCGTCGCCCTGGTCGACATCGGCGCGACCATGACCACGCTCAGCATCCTGCGCAACGGCCGCAGCCTCTACACCCGCGAGCAGGTCTTCGGCGGCAAGCAGCTCACCGACGAGGTGATGCGCCGCTACGGCCTGTCCTACGAGGAAGCCGGTCTCGCCAAGCGCCAGGGCGGCCTGCCCGAGAGCTACGAGATCGAAGTGCTCGAGCCCTTCAAGGAGGCGCTGGTCCAGCAGATCAGCCGCCTGCTCCAGTTCTTCTACGCCGGCAGCGAGTTCAACCGCGTCGACCAGGTGGTGCTCGCCGGCGGCTGCGCCTCCATCGGCGGCATCGCCGCGATGGTCGAGGAGCAGCTCGGCGTGCAGACCGTGGTGGCGAACCCGCTAGCCCAGATGACCCTGGGCTCGCGCGTGCAGGCCCACGCGCTGGCGCAGGACGCGCCGGCGATGATGATCGCCTGCGGACTGGCCTTGAGGAGCTTCGACTGATGGCACGCATCAATCTCCTCCCGTGGCGCGCCGAGCGCCGCAAGCAGCGGCAGAAGGAATTCGGCGTCATGCTGGCCTTCGCCGCCCTGGCTGGCGTGGTGCTGTGGTTCCTCGTCAACGGTTATTACAACGCGCAGATCGACGGCCAGAAGGAGCGCAACGGCTACCTGCAGGACCAGATCAAGCAGGTCGAGGCGCGGATCACCGAGATCGACGAACTCGACCGCCAGAAGGCCCGCCTGCTGGCGCGCAAGGAAGTGATCGAGCAACTGCAGGCCAACCGCTCGCAGATGGTCCACCTGTTCGATTCGCTGGTGCGCACCATCCCGGACGGCGTGGTCCTGACCTCGATCAAGCAGGTCGGCGAGCGGCTGACCCTGGAAGGGCGCTCGCAGTCCAATGCGCGCGTCAGTACCTACATGCGCAACCTGGAGGGTTCCGGCTGGATGACCAAGCCCGACCTCTCGATCATCGAAGCCCGCGACGGCGTCGCCGGCCTGCCGTATGCCTTCACCCTGGGCGTGCAGCTGGCCAACCCGAACGCGCCCGTGGACGAGGACGGCGACGGTATTCCGGATGCGGTGCCCCCGGTCGATGCCGCCCCGGCAGCCGCTGTCGAGCCGGCGGCCGAGGCCGCAACCCCGGCAGCGACCGGTGACGGGCCCGCCGTGGACGCCGTGGACGCCGAGCCGGCGGTCGAGTCCGCGCCTGTCGCTGAAGAAGGAGCCGCATCGTGAGCAAGCGCAGGATGTCGCTCAAGGAACTGGACTTCAACAACATCGGCTCCTGGCCGCGCGAGTACAAGATCGGCTTCTGCGTGATCGTGGGTCTGCTGATCTTCGGTCTGCTCTGGTGGGTCCTGACCCGTGACAAGGGCGACCAGCTCGAAGGCCTGGAGCGCACCGAGTCCGACCTCCGCGCCGAATTCGAGACCAAGCAGGGCCGCGCGGCGAACCTGGAGCCGCTCAAGCTCCAGCTGGCGCAGATGGAGCAGCAGCTGCAGCAGATGCTGCGCCAGCTGCCCAGCCGCACCGAGATGCCCGATCTCATCGTCGACATCTCGCAGACCGCGCTGGCCACCGGCATCCAGAACGACCTGTTCCAGCCGGGCCCGGAGACGCCGAAGGAGTTCTACGCCGAGAAGCCGATCGCGCTGCGGATGGTGGGTACCTACCACCAGTTCGGCGCCTTCGTCAGCGGCGTGGCCTCGCTGCCGCGCGTGGTGATCATGACCATGCACGACATCCAGCTGAAGCCGCGCGGTGGCGACAAGGATCCGCGCGCCGGCATCCGGCCCAACTCCGCACTCGAGCTGGCCGGTACGGTGAAGACCTACCGCTATCTGGACGAGGAAGAAGCGGCCGCCCAGGAGGCCGCCGCTGCGGCCGCCGAGGCCGAGGCATCCGGCAGCAGGAGGAAGCGCTGACATGGGCATGACTTTCAACGCCTTCCGGGGCCTGGCCTGCCTGGTCGCCATCGCGGCGCTGGCCGGTTGCGGCCGCGGCATCACCAGCGAACCTGGTGGTGCGCCGAACCTCGAGGAATGGGCCGCCAACGTGCGCGCCCGTCCCGCGCCGCCGCTCGATCCGCTGCCCGTCATGCAGCAGTTCGAGACCTTCGAATACGCCGCCCAGGGCATGCGCGATCCGTTCAGCGCCGCCTTCAGCAACGAAGGCGGCGGCAGCGGGCCGCGCCCGGACTCCAACCGGCGCAAGCAGACGCTCGAACAGTTTCCGCTCGACAGCCTCGACATGGTCGGGTCTCTGGGGGCGGGCAGCAGCCTGACGGCGCTGGTGATGGCGCCGGACAAGGTCACCTACCGGGTCGGCCCGGGCGTGTACATGGGCCAGAACGACGGCCGCGTCACCAGCGTTTCTGAAGACCGTATCGAACTCGTCGAACTCGTGCCCGACGGCTCGGGTGGCTGGCTGGAAAGGCCGGCGTCGATCGCGCTCGATGACAATTGATTAGGGGAACCCAGATGACCTTCACCAACGCGCATCGCCGTTCGTCGACCCAGCGGGCCCTGCCCCTCCGGGCAGGCGCCTGCGGTCTCCTCGCCGGCCTGGTCGCCGCCTTCGGCTCGGTCAACGCCGCGCCCAATCCGGGCGTGCCCGTGGCCAGCTTCGCGCAGTCCTCCGCGGTCGCGGTCGATCCGGCCAAGCAGCTCCCGGCCGACGTGGCCGTGGCCGGCATCGACTTCAAGCGTGGCGACGGCGGCGCGGGCAAGCTCGTGCTCCGCTTCGACGGTGAGGGCGCCGCGCCCGACCTGCGCACCGAAGGTGGCCAGGTCATCGTCAACGTGGGCAACGCCTCGCTGCCGGCCGCGCTGCAGAAGCCGCTCAACGTCACCGACTTCGCCACCCCGGTGCAGCGCATCGACGCCAACCAGGGCGCCAAGGGCACCCAGATCGTGCTGAGCACGCAGGGTGCGTTCGAGCCGCTGGCCTACCAGACCGGCCGCGACTACATCGTCGAAATCGTGCCGCGCGCCGAGACCCCGACCCGCGCCGTGGGCGCCGCCGCGGCAAACACCGTGGCGGCCACCGGCCAGACCGCGGCGCAGGCCGCGGCGCAGGGCGACACCCGCGCCTACCGCGGCCGCCCGGTCACGTTCAACTTCCAGGACGTGCCGGTGCGTACCGTGCTGCAGCTGATCGCTGAGCTGTCGGACCTCAACATCGTCGCCAGCGACAACGTCACCGGCAACGTCACCCTGCGCCTGATCAACGTGCCGTGGGACCAGGCCCTGGACATCGTCCTGCAGGCCAAGTCGCTGGACAAGCGCCGCAGCGGCAACGTGGTCTGGGTGGCGCCGCAGGCGGAGATCGCCAAGTTCGAACAGGACATCGCCAATGCCCGCATCGCGCTCGAAGAGAGCGCCGAGATGATCACCGAGTACATCCCGATCTCCTACGGCAGCGCCGAGGACATCGCCAAGCTGCTGACCGAGGAAAGCAAGGGCAGCCAGGGCAGCCAGGGTGGCCAGGGTGGTCAGGGGCGCCAGAGCCGCGGCTTCCTGTCCCAGCGTGGCAGCCTCAGCCACGACCGTCGTACCAACACCCTGCTGGTGATCGACATCCCGCAGCGCGTGGACGAGATCAAGCGCCTGGTGGAGACCCTGGACAAGCCGGTCGACCAGGTCGTGATCGAGTCGCGCATCGTGATCGCGAACGAGTCCTTCGCCCGCGACCTGGGCGCGCGCTTCGGCGTCCGTGCGGCCAAGGACCGCTTCATCACCTCCGGCAGCCTCGAGAGCAACCGCAACCTCGTCAACACGACCCTCGACGCGATCGATGGCAATGGCAGGCCGTCGTGGGGCACGATCGGCCAGTCGCTGAACAACAACTTCACCATCAGCGACCTCAATCCGGGCTCGATCGCCTTCACCATCCTCGGCAACACCATCGACTGGGATCTTGAGCTGCAGGCGCTGCAGCAGGAAAGCCGCGGCGAGGTGGTGTCCAACCCGCGCGTGGTCACCAGCAACCAGCGCGAGGCGGTCATCCGCCAGGGCCGCGAGGTCGGCTACATGACCATCCAGTCGAGCCAGGGCTCGAGCCAGCCGAGCGTCCAGTTCAAGGAAGCGCTGCTGGAGCTGAAGGTGACGCCGACCATCACTGCCGACGGTCGCGTGTTCCTCAACCTCGCGGTCAAGAAGGATGAGGTGCAGGACTACACCACCATCGCCGGCTATGGCGCGGTGCCTAACCTGGCCAAGCGCGAAGTCACCACGGCCGTGCTGATCGAGGACGGCCAGACCGTGGTCATCGGCGGCGTGTACGAGTTCTCGGATCGCAACGAACTGTCCAAGGTGCCCTTCCTGGGCGACCTGCCTGTCATCGGCAATCTGTTCAAGACCAAGGGTCGCTCCAAGGACAAGGCCGAGCTGCTGATCTTCGTGACCCCGCGCGTGCTGCGCGTGGCGCCGCGCGGCTACTGATACCTGCCTGAAAGGCAATGCGCGCGACGGGGCCTTCGGGCCCCGTCGCCGTTTCCGGGACGGCTTCGCTTGAACCAATGCCCCGGGTTCGGGTCAAACTGGCCCCCGGCGCAGCCCGCGCCGCAAACCGGTTCTCCATGGATACCACGCACGACGACGGCGCCCGCCTGCATGGCCTGTTCAGCGCACTGCGCGAGGCGCTGGCCGCCGAGATCATCGGCCAGTCGGCCCTGGTCGAGCGCCTGCTGGTGGCGCTGCTCGCCGACGGCCACCTGCTGGTGGAGGGTGCGCCGGGCCTGGCCAAGACCAGTGCCATCCGGGCGCTGGCCGCGCGCATCGAGGCCGACTTCGCCCGCGTCCAGTTCACTCCCGACTTGCTGCCGGCCGACCTGACCGGCACCGAGGTCTGGCGCCCGCAGGACGGGCGCTTCGAGTTCCTGCCGGGCCCCGTGTTCCATTCCCTGCTGCTGGCGGACGAGGTCAACCGCGCGCCGGCCAAGGTCCAGTCGGCCCTGCTGGAGGCGATGGGCGAGCGCCAGGTCACGGTGGGCCGGCAGACCTATGCGTTGCCGCCGCTGTTCCTGGTGATGGCGACCCAGAACCCGATCGAGCAGGAGGGCACGTTCCCGCTGCCCGAAGCCCAGCTCGACCGCTTCCTGATGCACGTGCGCATCGGCTATCCCGAGGCCGAGGCCGAGACCGCGATCCTGCGCCTGGCGCGGGAGCGCGCGGTCGCGATGCTGGAGGCGCCCTCGGTGCCGGCGGAGCGGATTCCGCAGGCCGACGTGATGGCCGCGCGATCGGCGGTGCTGGCCTTGCACCTGGCGCCGGCGGTGGAGCGTTACCTGGTCGAGATCGTGCTGGCCTCGCGCGATGCGGGTCGCTACGACGCCGCGCTGGCGCGGCGCATCGCCTGGGGCGCCAGCCCCCGCGGCTCGATCGCGCTGGAGCGCTGCGCCCGCGCGCATGCGTGGCTGGCCGGCCGCGACTTCGTGACCCCGGACGACGTGCGTGCGGTGGCCCCGGACGTGCTCCGCCACCGCGTGCTGCCCAGCTACGAGGCCACGGCCGAGGGCTGGGACGGTGAGCGCCTGGTCCAGGCCCTGCTGGCGCAGGTGCCGCTGCCGTGATCCGCGCGGCGGTGTCCGCCGCCATGCGGGCGCGGCGGCCGGCCGGCGATGTCGCGGAACCCGACGCGCGGCGCGCCGATGGCGAGGGCATCGCCCCCACGCTGGCCGAGCTGATCGCGCTGCGCGGGCTGGCGCACGCCCGCGGCGCGGCGCGGCGCGGCACCTCCGGGCTGCGCGCGCAGGCGCCTTCGATGGCGCGCGGTCGCGGCATGGAGTACGCCGAATCCCGCGGCTATGCCCTTGGCGATGATGCGCGGCACATCGACTGGCGCCTGACCGCGCGCAGCGGGAAGCCGCACACCAAGCTCTTCCAGGCCGAGCGCGAGCGCCTCACCCTGCTGGTCGCCGACACCGCGCCGGCGCTGTACTTCGGCACCCGGGTGCGCTTCAAGTCGGTGCAGGCCGCGCGCGCGGGCGCGGTGGCGGCGTGGCGGGCAGTGGCCGATGGCGATCGCATCGCCGCGCTGCGCGGCAGCGCGTCCTCGCCGCCGGTGCCGGCGGCCTCGGGCGCCCGCGGGGCGCTGCGCGTGCTCGACGCCCTGGTGCGCTGGTACGCGCAGCCGCAGGCGGACGACGCCGGGCTGGAGGTTGCGCTCGACCATGCGCAGCGCCTGCTGCGGCCGGGTTCCCGGCTGCTGGTGCTGGCCGATCCGTCCAGCCTCGCCTCGATCCCGGCGGCGCGCTGGCCGGGGCTGGCCGCGCATCACGAGGTGGTGGTGCTGCTGCTGACCGATCCCCTGGAAATGGCGCCGCCCGAGGCCCTGCTCGCCTTCGCCCCGGCGGCGCCGGGCGGCCAGGCGGATGGGGCAGGGACCCGCATCGACCTCGATCTCGCTGCGCCGGGCCCGCGTGGCCGCTGGCGGGCCGCCTTCGCCGACGATGTCGCGGCCACCGTGGCGAACCTCGCCGCGCGCGGCGTGCGCGCGGTGCCGCTGTCCTGCGACGCGCCCAGCGACGCCTGGCTGGGTGCCCTGGGCACGGGACGCCGCTGATGGGCGACGGCCTGGTCCTGCGCGACATCCACGTTTCGACGGCACCGTCGTGGTGGCCGCCGGCACCGGGCTGGTGGCTGCTGGCCCTGGCCCTGCTGCTGGTCGTGGCCGCGGTGGTCGCGTGGCGGTTGCTGCGCGCGCGCCGGCGCCGCCGGCTGCTGGCCCTGTTCGACGCCGAGGTGGATGCCGCCGCAGACCCGGCCGGTGCGCTGGCCGCGATCTCGTCCCTGCTGCGCCGCGCCGCGCGGCGGCATGATCCCGCGGCCGATCGCCTCGAAGGCCAGGCCTGGCTCGATTTCCTCGACGCGGGTGCCGCGTCCGCCCGCTTCCATGGCGCCGTTGGCACCCTGCTGCTGGAGGGGCCGTTCCGCCGCGATGCGGATCCCGCCGACGTCGTCCGCCTGCGTGCGGCCGCGCGCGAACGCTTCATCCAATGGATGGAGGGCCGCGGATGAGCCTGGCCGCGCTCTGGCCGACGTTCGCGGGCTTCGCCTGGCCCTGGGCGCTGCTGGCCCTGCCGCTGCCCTGGCTGCTGCGCGCGCTGCTGGCGCCGGTGCGCGATGCCGGCCCGGCGCTGCGCGTGCCCTGGGGCGCCCGCCTGGCCGAAGTCGCCGCCGCCGCGCCGGGCGCGCGCGCGGCCCTGTGCGGCCAGCCCTGGCTGGCCTGGCTGGGCTGGTGCCTGCTGTGCCTGGCCGCGGCGCGCCCGCTGGCCTGGGGCGAAGCCGTGCAGCCGCCGCAGACCTCGCGCGAGCTGATGATGGCCGTCGACCTGTCCGCCAGCATGGGCGAGCGTGACATGTGGATGGGGCAGCAGCTGGTCGACCGGCTCACCGCGGCCAAGGCGGTGATCGCCGACTTCCTGGATCGCCGCGAGGGCGACCGCGTCGGCCTGCTGGTGTTCGGCCGGGGTGCCTATGTGCTGGCGCCGGCCACCGCCGACCTCGACACCGTGCGTACGCAGCTGCTGGCGACCGAGGTGGCGATGGTTGGCCGCGAGACCTCGATCGGCGATGCCATCGGCCTGGGCGTGAAGCGCCTGCAGGCGCAGCGCGGCGGCGAGCGCGTGCTGGTCCTGCTCACCGACGGCGTCAACACCGCCGGCGTACTCGATCCGATGAAGGCCGCCGAGATCGCCCGCGACGAGGGCGTGCGCATCCACACCATCGCCTTCGGCGGCGAAGGCGAGGATCTGTCGGTGTTCGGTTTCCGGCTGCCGTCCGGCGGCAGCGACATCGACGAGGAGGGGCTGGCCGCGATCGCCGGAATGACCGGCGGCCGCAGCTTCCGCGCCCGCGACGTCGATGCCCTGGCCGGTATCTACGCCGAGATCGATCGCATCGAACCGGTCGAGGCGCCGGGCGAGGCGCTGCGTCCGCGGCTGGAGCGCTATCCGTGGCCGCTCGCGCTGGCGCTGCTGGCGGGACTGCTCGCCGCGGGCCTGTCGCTGCGGAGGGCCGGGCCGTGACCGCGGGCTTTGCCGACCTGCAGTTCCTGCGCCCGGCCTGGCTGCTGGCGCTGCTGCTCCTGCCGCTGCTGGCCTGGGCCTGGCAGCGCCGGGCGCAGCGCCGCAGCGTCTGGCGATCGGCGGTGGATGCGCACCTGCTGCCGCACCTTCTGGAGCGCCGCGGCGCGCGGACGGCGGCCTCGTTCGAGGGCCACGCTGTGCTCGCGGGGCTGGCGCTGGCGATCCTCGCCCTCGCCGGCCCGAGCTGGCGCGGCATTCCGCAGCCGCTGCAGGGCGGAGGTCGCGCCCTGGTGATCGCGCTCGACCTGTCGTCGGCGGTCCAGGCCAACGACCTCCAGCCCTCGCGCCTGGTGCAGGCGCGGGCGCGCATCGACGCCCTGCTGCGCGCGCACGCCGGAGACGTTGCCCTGGTCGCCTATGCCGACGACGCCTTCGTGGTGTCGCCGCTCACCGCGGACGCGGCCAACGTCGCCGTATTCCTCGATGCGCTGGGGCCGGACGTCATGCCGGTGGACGGGCAGCGCCCGGAGCGCGCGATCGAACTCGCGGGCGAACTGCTGGCCCAGGCGGGCCACTCCCGCGGCGACATCCTGCTGCTGGCGCCGGATGCGGGCCAGGCCGCCGTGCGCGCCGCGGCCCGGGCCGCGGCCGCCGGCCATCGCGTGTCGGTGCTGGCAATGGGGACGACCGCGGGCGCCGGCTACCGCGACCGCGGGGGCGGGATCAGCCGCAGCGCGCTCGATCCGGCGGCGCTGGCCGCGCTTGCGGCGGCCGGCGGTGGCCGCGTCCACGACTGGAGCCAACCGCCGCAGGCGCTGGTGGCCGCCCTCGGCGGCGGAGTGGACACCGGCCGTGAGGCCGGCGCGGCCTCCGCATCGGCGACGGGCATGATCCGCGAGGACGGTGGCTACTGGCTGCTGCCGCCGGCGATGTTCCTGCTGCTGTTCGCATTCCGCCGCGGCGGCGTGCTGGCCGCGCTGGTCCTGTGCCTGTGCCTGCCGCTGCCGTTCCCGCAGGCCCGTGCGGCCGAGGCGCAGGCGCCGGCGGCCAGCGCCTGGCGCCGCGCCGACCAGGCCGCGCATGCGCGCAGCGTGGAGGCCGAGCAGGCCTATCGCGAGGGTGATTTCGCCGCGGCCGCGCGCGGCTTCGCCGGCCTTCCCGGCGCAGACGCCGCCTACAACCGCGGCAACGCCCTGGCCCGCGCCGGCCGCTACGAGGAAGCCATCGCCGCCTACGACGAGGCCCTGCGGCAGGCAGCCGACATGCCCGACGCCGTCGCCAACCGCGCCGCGGTCGAGGCGGCGATGCGCCGGCAACCGCCGCCGCCGGGTGGCGGCCGCGGCGGCGACAGGCCGCCCGATGGCGGCGAGGACGGGCAGGGTGCGGGCAGCGAAGGCGGCGAGCGCGGCGACGACGGCCGCGCGCCCCCGGACGACGAAGCCGGGCGGACGCCCGAAGGCGAGGAGCCCACGCCGCTTGAACCGCCGGAAGGCGGGGACGATGCCGGCGAGCCCCCTGCGTCCCCCGACGCCGACGCCGAGGCCGAAGCCCGCCAGCGGGCCGCCGACGAGGCCCAGCGCGAAGCCATGCAGCGCGCCCTCGAGGACGGCGCCAGCAGCCGCGAAGGCGAGAACGCCGGCGACCCGCGCAGCGCCGCCGAGCGCCGCGAAGACACCGCCGCCCAGGAGCGCGAGCAGGCCAACGCCGCCTGGCTGCGCCGCGTGCCCGATGATCCCGGGGCGCTGCTGCGCGCCCGCTTCCGCAACGAACACCTGCGCCGCCGCGCCGGGGAGCGCTGACCGCATGCCCGAACGTCCTTCCACCGCCCGTCGCCTTGTCGGCTGCCTGCTGGCGCTGCTGCTCCTGCTGCCTATGGCGCAGGCGCTGGCCGAAACCCGCGCCTGGCTCGACCGCGACCGCATCGGACTGGGCGAGACCGTCACCCTCAACATCGAGACCGACAGCGGGGCGCGTCCGGACTACGCACCGCTGGAGGACGACTTCGCCATCGAGCAGCGCAGCAGCCGGCAGTCCTGGGAGCGCCGCAACGGCCAGTCGGTCTCGCGAACCCTGCATGCGGTCGCGCTGCAGCCCAAGCGCGAGGGTCGGCAGGTGATCCCGGCGCTGAGGGTGGGCGGCGAGCGCACCGCGCCGGTCACGCTGACCGTCGATGCGCCCGCCGCGACGCCCGCGCGCAGCCGCGGCCCGGCCTGGATCGAAGCCGAACTCGATGATCCCGCGCCCTACGTGCAGCAGGCCGTGGGCCTGCGCCTGCGGCTGTACTACTCGGTGCAGCTGGTGTCCGGCCAGCTCGACCAGCCCGCGCCCGACGGCATCGCGCTGCAGCGCGTGGGCAGCGACCTGCAGTACACGCGCGAGGTCGAAGGCCGCCGGGTGCAGGTGATCGAACGCCGCTACGTGCTGGTGCCCGAGCGCAGCGGACGGATCGCGCTGCCCGCGGCCACCTTCCGCGGCCGCGGCGTGGGCGGGTGGCTGAACGACCTGTTCGGCAACGGCCAGCGCTCCCTCGCGGCCGATGGTCCGGCGCTGTCGCTGGAGGTGAAGCCGGTGCCCGGCGCGGCGTCGCGGCCCTGGCTGCCGTTGCACGGCCTGCAGATGCGCTGGCTGGATACGCCGGACGCCGCGCGCGCGGACGATGCCTTCACGGTCGAGCTGGAGCTGGTGGCCGATGGCGCCATCGCCGCGCAGCTCGAGCCGCGGTCGCTCGTGGCCGACCAGGGCGCGCAGGTGTTCCCGGATCCGCCGCAGCACGACGAGACGGTCGAGGACGGGCGCCCGCGCGTGCGCATGGTGCGCCGCTTCTCGGTGCTGCCCGCGCGCGAAGGCCCGCTGCGGATCGAGGCGCCGGGGATCGAATGGTGGGACGTGGGCGCCGACCGCGCCCGAACCGCCACGCTGCCGCCGCTGGAGCTGGAGGTCGCGCCGGCAAGGGGCAATCGGGGCGTGGACAGTGCCGGCGCCGGCGAGACCCGGGTGCGCGTGCCCGGTGTCCAGGGCGAAGTCGGCGGCTGGGCCCTGGCGGCCGTGGTCTTCGCCCTGCTGTGGCTGCTGACCCTGGCCTGGGCGCTGCGCTGGCGGCAGCGCGCGAACGAAGCCGGTCCGCCGGCCCCGGTGGGCAAGGGCGGCGTGCCGGAAGGGGTGGCGCCGCAGCGTCGATCCGGACCCGACCGTGGCCTGCGCCGGGCGCTCGACACCGGCGACCTGGGCGACGTGGCCGCGGCGCTGTGCGCGCTGGCTTCGCCACCGGCCCGCGACCTCGAGGCGTTCGCGGCGCTGCTGGCCCCGGGTCCGCAGCGCGCCGCGGTCGCGGCCCTGCAGCGCGCGCGCTGGGGCCAGGACGAGGGCGGGGCGGCCGCTGCGCGTGCCGCCGTGCGCGAGGCCTTCGCGAAGGGCCCTGACTGGCTCGTCACCGCCGACGACGAAGCGGGCCCGATACCGCCGCACTATCCGCGCTGAGCGGTCGCCCTGGGCCGCTTTGCTAAGCTCCGCCCCTCACACCGCACCCGGGAAGACCGCATGACCGAGCCGACCGCGCCCACCCGGCAGCGCATGCCGCTGCACTGGAAGATCGCCATCGGCTTCGTCGCCGGCCTGGTCCTGGGCCTGTTCGTGCACTACGGCATTGGCCGCGAGGCGGCCTGGGTGCAGGGCCTCACGCAGTACCTCACCCAGCCGCTGTCGACCCTGTTCCTCAGCCTGATCTTCATGATGATCGTGCCGCTGCTGTTCTCGGCGCTGGTGGTCGGCGTGTCCGAGATGGGCGACGTGAAGTCGCTGGGGCGCATCGGCTGGAAGACCCTGGCCTGCACGGTGGTGCTGTCGGGCATCGCGGTGCTGCTGGGCCTGGTGATGGTGAACCTGTTCAAGCCCGGCGCCGGCGTCGACCCGGTGCTGGCGCAGCAGCTGCTGGCCGAGGGCGCCGAGCGCACCGCCGCCATCGTCCGCGACAGCGGCGAGCAGCCCAAGGGCATGCAGATGCTGCTCGACATCGTGCCGCAGAACGTGGTCGGCGCCGCGGCCAACAACGCCAACATCCTGGCGCTGATGTTCTTCGCGCTGATGTTCGGCGTAGGCATCGTGATGAGCCCGGACACCGCTCCGGTCCGCACCCTGCGCCGCGGCATCGAGGGCATCTTCGAGATCTCGATGACCCTGATCGGGCTGATCATCCGCCTCGCGCCGGCGGCGGTGTTCTGCTTCATGTTCAACCTGGCCGTGCTGTTCGGCTGGGACCTGCTGATGAAGCTGGGCATGTACGTGCTGGTGGTGGTCGGTGCGCTGGTGCTGCACATGGTGGTGACGTATTCGCTGGCGCTGAAGTTCGTCGGCGGCTATTCGCCGGCGAAGTTCTTCCGCGGCGTGCAGGAGGCGATGCTGATGGCCTTCTCCACCGCGTCGAGCAACGCGACCCTGCCCACCGCGCTCCGCGTCGCCGACGAGGAGCTGGGGCTGCCGGGCAAGGTCTCGCGCTTCGTGCTGACCATCGGCGCCACCGCCAACCAGAACGGCACCGCGCTGTTCGAGGGCGTGACGGTGATCTTCCTGGCGCAGTTCTTCGGCGTGGACCTGACCCTGGGCCAGCAGTTCATGGTGATGCTGGTCTGCATCCTGGGCGGCATCGGCACCGCCGGCGTGCCTTCGGGCTCGCTGCCGGTGGTGGCGCTGATCTGCGCCATGGTCGGGGTGCCGCCGGAGGGCATCGGCCTGATCCTGGGCGTGAACCACTTCCTCGACATGTGCCGGACCACGGTGAACGTGACCGGCGACCTGGGCATCGCGGCGATCGTGTCCAAGGGCGAGGTGGATGCGCCGACCGAGCTCGGGCCGGAGCCCGGAACCGTGGCCTGAGGCCGGGAATCCGTCGCCGCCGCGGGAGACTCCGCGGGCGAGGGGTGGGACAATGGCGGCTTCGCCCGCCGTCCCCAGCCCCGAGACCATGACCAGCCCCAGCCGCCGCGACCTCGCCAACGCCATCCGCATCCTCGCCATGGACGCCGTCCAGGCGGCCAATTCCGGGCATCCGGGCATGCCCATGGGCATGGCCGACATCGCCGAGGTGCTGTGGAACGACTACCTGAACCACAACCCGGGCAATCCGAAGTGGTTCAACCGCGACCGCTTCGTGCTCTCCAACGGCCACGGCTCGATGCTTCAGTACGCGCTGCTGCACCTGGCCGGTTACGACCTGCCGATCGAGCAGCTCAGGAATTTCCGCCAGCTCGGCTTCCGCACCCCGGGGCATCCCGAGAACTTCGTCACCGACGGCGTCGAGACCACCACCGGCCCGCTCGGCCAGGGCTTCGCCAACGCGGTGGGCTTCGCGCTGGCCGAGAAGCTGCTGGCGCAGCGCTTCAACCGCCCCGAGTACGCCGTGGTCGACCACCGCACCTGGGTGTTCCTGGGCGACGGCTGCCTGATGGAGGGCATCAGCCACGAGGCCGCCTCGCTGGCCGGCACCTGGGGCCTGGGCAAGCTGGTGGCGTTCTGGGACGACAACCGCATCTCGATCGACGGCGACGTCGAGGGCTGGTTCACCGACGACACCCCGGCGCGCTTCGAAGCCTACGGCTGGCGCGTGATCCGCGGCGTCGACGGCCATGACGCCAAGGCGATCAAGGCCGCGATCGACCAGGCGATGCAGGACGACAGCAAGCCGGTGCTGCTGTGCTGCCGCACCACGATCGGCTTCGGTTCGCCGGCGAAGGCGGGCAGCGAGTCCTCGCACGGCGCGCCGCTGGGCCGTGACGAGATCGTCGCCACCCGCAAGGCGCTGGGTTGGGAGCACGGCGACTTCGAGATTCCCGCGGCCATCTACGACGGCTGGCGTGCCAACAACGCCGGCACCGTGCGCGAGGACCAGTGGAACCGCCTGTTCGACGCCTATGCGCAGCGCCATCCGGAGCTGGCCGCGGAGCTGACCCGCCGCTCGCACGGCGAGCTGCCGGACGGCTTCGCCGCCGCAGCCGACGCGTACATCGCGAAGCTGCAGGCCGACAGCCCCAAGGTCGCCTCGCGCAAGGCCTCGCAGATGGCGATCGAGGCCTTCGCGCCGCACCTGCCCGAACTCGTCGGCGGTTCGGCCGACCTCGCCGGCTCCAACCTCACCCTGTGGAGCGGCAGCAAGTCGGTCGCCGGTGACGATCCGGACGCCAACTACGTCTATTACGGCGTGCGCGAGTTCGCGATGACCGCGATCTCCAACGGCCTCGCGCTGCACGGCGGCTTCATTCCCTACGACGCCACCTTCCTGGTGTTCAGCGACTACGCGCGCAACGCCGTGCGCATGAGCGCGCTGATGGGCGCGCACGCGATCCACGTCTACACCCACGACTCCATCGGCCTGGGCGAGGACGGCCCGACCCACCAGCCGATCGAGCACCTGGCCAGCCTGCGCGCGATCCCGGGCAACGACGTCTGGCGTCCCTGCGACGCGGTCGAATCCGCCGTGTGCTGGAAGGCCGCCATCGAGCGCCGCGACGGCCCCGGCTGCCTGGTGTTCTCGCGCCAGAACCTGGCCCCGCAGCAGCGTGACGCGGCCCAGGTCGCGGCCATCGCCCGCGGCGGCTACGTGCTGAAGGATTCGGTCGGCGCGCCGGAGATCATCCTGATCGCCACCGGCTCCGAAGTCGGCCTGGCGATGGACGCCGCCGCGCAGCTTGGCGACACCGTGCGCGTGGTGTCGATGCCCTCGACCGACGTTTTCGACCGCCAGGACGCCGCGTACCGCGAATCCGTGCTGCCCAACGCCTGCCGCAAGCGCGTCGCCATCGAAGCCGGCATCAGCGACTTCTGGCGCAAGTACGTCGGCCTCGACGGCGCGGTGGTCGGCATCGACCGCTTCGGCGCCAGCGCGCCGGCGGAGGTGCTGTTCCCGCACTTCGGCTTCACCGTCGACGCGGTGGTCGACGCCGCGCGCGCGCTGTAAGGCGCGCGGGGAGGGCGGGCGACATGGCACAGCGCGAGTGGGTGGCGCATGCCATCCACACCATCGAGGCGGACTTCAACCGTTCGGCCGACACGCATCTGATCCCGATGCCGCTGCCCGGCTACGCGGGCATCGACGTCTACCTCAAGGACGAGTCCAGCCACCCCACCGGCAGCCTCAAGCACCGGCTGGCGCGCTCGCTGTTCCTGTACGCGCTGGCCAACGGCTGGCTGCGCGAGGGGCGGCCGGTGGTGGAGGCGTCCAGCGGTTCGACCGCGGTGTCGGAGGCCTATTTCGCGCGCCTGCTCGGGCTGCCCTTCATCGCGGTGATCCCGGCCAGCACCTCGCCGGAGAAGATCGCCGCGATCGAGTTCCACGGCGGCCGCTGCCACCTGGTCGAGCGCGCCTGCGACCTCGACGCCGAATCGCACCGCGTGGCCGCGGAGACCGGCGGCCACTTCATGGACCAGTTCACCTACGCCGAGCGCGCCACCGACTGGCGTGCGAACAACAACATCGCCGAATCGATCTTCCGGCAGATGGCCGAGGAGCCGCACCCGGTGCCGGCCTGGATCGTCTGTAGCCCGGGCACCGGCGGCACCGCGGCCACGCTTGGCCGCTACGCGCGCTACCGCCGCCACGACACCCGCGTGCTCTGCGCCGACCCGCAGGAGTCCGTCTTCCACGACGCCTACCGCGCGGCGCTGGCGGGCGAGCCCTGGCGCGGCTTCACCCACCCCTGCGGTTCGCGCGTGGAAGGCATCGGCCGTCCGCGGGTGGAGCCGAGCTTCATCCCCAGCTGCATCGACGGCATGGTCAAGGTGCCCGACGCGCTGGCGCTGGCGGCGATGCGCCACGTCAGCGCGACGCTTGGCCGCCGAGTGGGCGGTTCGACCGGCACCAACTTCGTCGGCGTGCTGCACGCGGCGCGGCGGATGCACGAAGCCGGGCAGGATGGCTCGATCGTGACCATCCTCTGCGACAGCGGCGGGCGCTACGCGCACAGCTACTACGCGCCGGCCTGGTATGCCGCCAACGGCATCGACACCGTGGACTCCGATGCCACCATCGCCGCGGCCGTCGCCGGCGGTGATATCCAGGGGCTGGATCCGCTCGGCGAGGCCTGAGCGAGGAAGTCGCGTCGCGACGGCCGCGTCGCTGCGACTGCGCGCGTGACGCGACTGCGTCGTCGGCGCGCCTGCGCTAGCGCTTGCCCGCTCGCGCCAGGGCGTGGCCCACCAGCCTCGCGGCGAGAACCTCCTTCAGGCCGCGCGGCTGCGCCAGGTCCATCCGCGCCATCGCCTCGTCGTCGGGCGTGCCGCGCGACGCCAGCGCGGCGGCCAGGGTGCGCAGCTTCTTCGTGGTGGTCGAGGTGTTCGTCTTCAGCCAGCCCAGCGCCTTCAGCAGCCGCTGTTCGACCTCGGTGAAATCGCTGCCCAGCGGGAAGTCGGGCAGGGTGCCGTCGGCGCGGAACGGCGCCAGTGCCTCGCGCAGGTGTCGTGGCGTGTTGGGTGTGGCGGCCTGCTCGCCGGACGCGTCGGACGCGTCGGATGCGCCGGGCATGCCACTCGGGCGAGGGGTCGCTTTGCCGTCGCCGAGCTTGCCCGCGCCGCGCGCGGCGTCGAGCAGTTCGCCCTGGAATCGCGCGTCCGCGATCCCTGCCATCGCCACTACGCAGTCCTCGTCCACCTTGCCGCGGATGTCGGCGATGCCGTACTCGCTGATGTAGAGGTCGCGCAGGTGCCGCGGGATCGTGGTGTGCCCGTAGTTCCAGCGCAGGTTGGATTCCACCTGGCCGCCGGCATCGCGGGTGGCGCGCAGCATCAGAGCCGAGCGCGCATCGGGCAGGGCGTGCGCCATGGCGACGAAGTTGTACTGGCCACCGACCCCGGAGACCACGCGGCCGTCGTCCAGGCCGTCGGACACCGCCGCGCCGAGCGCGGTGGCCATCATGCAGCTGTTGAAAAAGCGCGCTTCGCGGCGCTGCGCGCGCTCCAGGCCCTCGTCGCCGCCGTAGAGCTGATTGATCTCGCCGACGCGCTTCATGCCGATGCCGCGGCGGGTGTCGTCGTCGAGCCCCTGAAGCCAGTCGTAGAACTCGCCGGAGCCGAGGTAGAAGGCGCCGTGCAGGAACTCGCCGTCGCGCTCCAGCAGTTCGTGGTCGAGCGCGCTGGCGCTGCCATCGTTCATGCGCTGCATCAGCGGCAGCTTGTCGACCACCTTGCGGCGGATGACGCCGGCTTCGACCAGGCGCTTGAAGCCTTCGTTGATCATCTCGCTGCAGCCGTACAGTCCCGCTTCGAAGGGGCCCAGGCCACCGCTGGCGACCACGGCCGGATGCTGCTCCAGCCCCGGATCGAGCGCCTGCAGCACGCGCCGGTAGGCAGCGTTGTCGGTGTGCCGCAGCGCCAGGGCGTGGCACAGCGCATCGGCCAGCGCGCCGATGCCGATCTGCAGGGTGCCGCCGTCGCGGACCAGGGCGCTGGCGTACAGGCCGATGGCGTGTTCGGCATCGCCCACCGGCTGCCGCGGCAGCGCGAACAGCCGCGGGTAGGGCGCCGGGGGCAGCACCACCAGGTCGAAGAAGCCGGCGTCGACCGCCGCCTCGCCGCCCAGCCATGGCAGCCGCGGGTCGATCTCGGCCACCATCAGCGGCCGCGGCCGGCCGGCGGCGGCGAGCGCATCGATGGCGTCGAAGCTCAGGTCGGTGTTCGACGACAGCGAGAGCCGCGTGCCGTCCCCGCTGGCCGCGACCTTCTGCACGATGCAGTTGAGGCCGCGGTCGGCCAGCGCGCGCGCGACGTGGGTGTAGTTGAGGCTGGCGTAGCGGCGCTGCGCCTGCTTCGAGCGCAGCATCGCGCCGGACTGCAGGTAGAACTCCTCGACCTCGACGTGGGCGGGCAGCGCGTCGCGCTTGAGCGCCTGCACGTAGTCGAGCCGGGGGAAGTCCTCGCCGAAGTGGCGGGTGACGAACGGTGCCATGAAGCGGCGCTCGAGGTCGCTGCCGGCATCGGGTGGGTCCAGCGACAGCGCGGTGTACAGGTGCAGGCGGCGTCCCGGGTCGCGCCCGATGCGGCCGTACAGGGCGTTGAGCAGCCGGTGCGGCTTGCCCAGGCCAAGCGGCGCGCCGACGTGCAGCGGCCCGTCGATGGCGGCGAGCATGCGGTCGACCGCGAGGTCCAGCGACTGGATGATTTCAGGCATCGCGGCAGGGTAGGGACCGCGCCGTTAAGGCCGTGCCTGTGGAGGCGGCGATGGCGACCTGGTTGGCCTGGACCGTGGCCGGGACGGCTCACGCATGGCCGATGATCGCGGGCTTGACAGTCGAATCGTTTACGCATGTAATCAATAAAAATTACAGGCGTAATCGAAATGTCGATCAGCGATTCCGAGGCGATGGTGATGGAGGTCCTCTGGCAGCGCCACCCGCTGGGCGCCGACGAGGTGGTCGCGCTCCTGGCCGAGCGCAGCGACTGGGCCGAACCCACGGTCAAGACCCTGCTCAACCGGCTGTTGAACAAGGGCGCGATCCGCGCCGAGCGCGACGGCCGCCGCTACCTGTACTCGCCCGTGCTCGAACGCGAGGCCTGGGTGGCGCGGCAGAGCGAGGGCTTCGTCGAGCGCCTGTTCGGCGGCCGCGTGGCGCCGCTGGTGGCGCACTTCAGCGAGCGCGGCAAGCTCAGCCAGGCCGACATCGACGAACTGCGCCGCCTGATCGGGGAGCTCGACGATGGGCAGCGCTGAGGCCCTGCTGCGCTGGCTGGTCGACGGCAGCCTGGCGGCCAGCGCGGCGCTGCTGCTGGTGCTGGCCCTCCGGCGCCCGCTGCGCCGGGCCTTCGGTGCGCAGGTGGCCTATGCGGCCTGGGCGCTGGTGCCGCTGGCCCTGCTCGCGGCCGCGCTGCCGCGACCGGAGGCCGGACGGATGCTGGCGCCGGAGCTGGTGGCGCTGCACCCGGGCCTGCTGGTCACCGCGGCGGCCGAGTCGCTGCCGGACCCGGCTGCGGGCGGGGGCATCGACTGGATGCCGGCCCTGGCCGGCCTGTGGCTGCTCGGTGCCGTGTTCGCGGCGCTGGGCTTCGTGCGCCAGCAGCGTCGCTACCTCGCGCGGATGGGCCGGCTGGAACGCGATGCCGGAGGCCACTGGCGCGGCGATCGCGTGGAAGGCCCGGCCGTGGTCGGCGCCCTGCGCCCGCGCATCGTCCTGCCCGCCGATTTCGAAGCGCGCCACGCGCCGGAGGAGGTCGCCCTGATCGTGGCCCATGAGCGCGCGCACCTCGCCCGCGGCGACACCCGCGCCAACCTGCTCGCGGTCGCCCTGCGCTGCCTGCAGTGGTTCAACCCGCTCCTGCACCTGGCCGAACGCCGTTTCCGCCTCGACCAGGAACTGGCCTGCGACGCCGCCGTGCTCGCGCGCCATCCCCACGCCCGCCGCCGCTATGCGGACGCGATGTTGAACGTGCAGCTGGCCGTCCCTGGACTGCCGGTCGGCTGCCATTGGCAGTCCAGCCAATCCCTCAAGGAGCGAATCCTCATGTTGAAGCAACCGCAACCCGGCGCGGGTCGCCGGCGGGCCGGCCTCGCGGCGCTGGGCCTGGCGCTGTCCGCGTGCAGCTATGCCGCCTGGGCTGTGCGCCCCGCCGCGGCCCCTGATGCCCCGCCTGCGCCGCCGGCACCCGCGGTGCCTGCAGCCCCCGAGGCGCAGCCGGCCCCGGCCGCGCCGCCAGCACCTCCCGCGCCTCCCTCAGGCACTGTGCCCGTGCCTCCTGCCCCACCCGCGCCGCCCGCCATGCCGCCGCCGCGCTATCCCGCCGATGCGGCCGCGGCGGGACAGAGTGGCCGGGTGGTGCTGAAGCTCCTGGTCGCGACCGACGGCAGCGTCAAGGACGTCGTGGTGGAACAGTCCGAGCCCGCGGGCGTATTCGACGTCGCCACCGTCGAGGCCGCGAGGAAGTGGGTGCTCAAGCCCGCGATCGAGGACGGCCGGCCGGTGGAGGGCTGGGTACGCGTGCCGGTCGACTTCGAGGCGCCCGTGCCGGTGCCCCGACCTGCCGAGGGCAAGGACCTGGGCTGGATCAAGCTGGACATGGAAGCCGACATGCCGGTCAAGGAACTCACCTGCGACACACTGGCGATGGAAGAGCTGGACTCCTCGACCGTGTACTGCGGCGTGGCCACGGCGTCCGCGCCGCGGAACTGACCACTGCGACTAGTCGAGGTGGTGCACCGCCTCGGCCAGGCGGTGCACTTCCTCCGGGTGGTGGCTGACGTAGAGCATCGGCAGCCGCACCTCGTCGCGCACGCGCTGCAGCCAGGGGATCAGCTCCTCGCGCCGGGCCTGGTCGAGCGCGGACAGCGGTTCGTCGAACAGCAGGATCGCCGGCTGCGACAGCAGGGCGCGGCCGATGGCCACGCGCTGCGCCTCGCCACCGGACAGGTTGGCGGTGCGCCGCTGCAGCAGCGCCTCGATGCCGAGCAGCGCGACCACGGTCTCGAGGTCGAAGCGCGGGCCGGCCCCCGCCGCCGCATGGCGGCCGTAGAGCAGGTTGCCGCGCACGTCCAGGTGCGGGAACAGGCGCGCGTCCTGGAACACGTAGCCCACGCGCCGCCGGTGCGCCGGCAGGTCGATGCCGCGCGCGCTGTCGAACAGCACCCGGCCGTCGACTTCGATGCGCCCCGCGCGTGGCTTCACCAATCCTGCGATCGCGTTGAGCACGGTGGTCTTGCCGGCACCCGAGGGCCCGGTGAGCGCGACCACGCGCGCGGCATCCTCGATGCGCACCTGGCGCTCGAAGCGGCCGCGCCTGAGCTGGACATCGAGGCTCAGCATCAGGCCTCGTCCCCGTCGTCGCGGCGGCCGTGCTGGCGGCGCACCAGCCACTCCGAGGCCAGCAGCGCCAGCAGCGAGATCGCCACCGCCACCAGCGCCAGCCGCCAGATCCCCAGCTCGCCGCCGGGGACCTGCATCAGCTCGTAGATCGCCGAGGACACGGTCTGGGTCTCGCCGGGAATGTTGGACACGAAGGTGATGGTGGCGCCGAATTCACCCAGGGCCTTGGCGAAGGCGAGCACGCCGCCGGCGACGATGCCCGGCCAGGCCAGCGGCAGGGTGACTGTTGCGAACACCCGCCACGGGCTGGCACCGAGCGTGGCCGCGGCCTGCTCCAGGCGGCGGTCGACCGCTTCGATCGACAGCCGGATCGTGCGCACCATCAGCGGGAAGCCCATGATCGCGCTGGCCAGGGCCGCGCCGGTCCAGCGGAACGCGAACGTGATGCCGAAGCGTTCGGCGAGGAAGGCACCGACCGCGCCCTGGCTGCCGAACACCACCAGCAGCGCATAGCCCACCACCACCGGCGGCAGCACCAGCGGCAGGTGCACCAGGGCATCGAGCAGGGCCTTGCCGGGGAAGCGCCTGCGCGCCAGCAGCCAGGCCACCGCGATGCCGGCCGGCAGGCTTGCCAGCGCTGCGGCAAACGCCACCTTCAGGCTCAGCGCGATGGCGGTGAGTTCGGCGGGGCTGAAGTCGGGCATCTGCGGCGGACCGGCGCCTCAGCGCAGGCTGAAGCCGTGGCGGCGGAAGATGTCGCGCGCCGCGGGCGCCTGCAGCCAGCGCACGAAGGCCGCGGCCTGCGGGTGGCGGCTGGCGGCCACCCGCGCGGCCGGGTAGACGATCTCCGGATGTGAGCCGGCCGGGAACGTCGCCAGCACGCGCACGCGCGGCTCCGCCCGTGCGTCGCTGCCGTAGACCACGCCCAGCGGCGCTTCGCCGCGCGCCACCAGCATGAGCGCCGCGCGCACGTTCTCCACGCCGGCCACGCGTGGCGCCAGCGCTTCCCACAGGCCCAGCGATTGGAAGCCGGCCTTGGCGTACTTGCCCGCCGGCACGCTGTCGACCATGCCCAGGGCGATGCGGCCGCGTTCGCCCAGCAGTGGTCGCAGGTCGAGGTCCTGCTGCAGCGCGACCGGCGGCGAGCGCGAGGCTGCGGGCGCGATGAGCACCAGGGTGTTGCCCAGCAGTTCGCTGCGCGTATCGGCGTCGACCAGGCCTCTGCCCTGCAGTTCGTCCATCCAGTCCAGGTCGGCGGAGACGAAGACGTCCGCCGGCGCGCCCTGCTCGATCTGCCGCGCCAGCACCGAACTGGCGGCGTAGGACACCCGCACCGGCTGCCCGCTGGCGACCTCGTAGGCGCGCGCGGCCTCGTCCATCGATTCCTTGAGGCTGGCCGCGGCGAACACCGTCAGCGGGGCATCGGCGGCCAGCGCCGTGCGCGGCCCCCACAGCGCGGCGATCGCGGCGAGGCCGCACAGGACCAGGGCATGGCGGCGGGAGGGATTCATCGAGCGGGGCCTAGAGCGTGTCCAGCGGGAAATCGAGGTAGCGGATGCCGTTGCCGCGCGGCGCGGGCAGGGCGCCGGCGCGGATGTTCACCTGCACCGAGGGGATGATCAGCGCGGGCATGGCCAGGGTGGCGTCGCGCGCCTCGCGGGTGGCCACGAAGCCGGCTTCGTCGATGCCGTCGCGGACGTGGATGTTGTCGCGTTTCTGCGCGCCGATCGTGGTTTCGCAGGCCGGCTCGCGGCCGCCGGGACCGTAGTCGTGGCAGATGAAGACGCGGGTGTCGTCGGGCAGTTCGTCGAACAGGCGGCGGATGGAGCGGTACAGCGTCGCCGCGCTGCCGCCGGGGAAGTCGCAGCGCGCGGTGCCGCCGTCAGGCATGAACAGCGAGTCGCCGCTGAACAATGCGTCGCCGACGAGGTAGGCGTTGCTGTCGCTGGTGTGCCCGGGCACCGGGATCGCGCGGCAGGCGAGGCCGCCGAGCGCGAAGGATTCTCCGGCCGCGAACAGGTGGTCGAACTGCGAGCCGTCCACGGCGAAGCCCGGCCCCAGGTCGAAAACCTCGCGGAACCGCGCCTGCACGCTGCGGATGCCTTCGCCGATCGCCACCGGCACCCGTGGCCAGAAGGTCGCCTTCAGCCACTGCGCGGCGGAAAGGTGGTCCGCGTGGGCGTGGGTCTCGAGCAGCCAGCGCACCACGTAGCCGTGCGCCTGCACGCAGTCGGCCAGGGCCTGCGCCGAGGCCGTGCCGGTGCGCCCGGAGGCCATGTCGAAGTCCAGCACCGGATCGACGATCGCGGCCCCGCCGCTGGCCGCGTCCGCCACCACGTAGCTCCAGGTGCCGGTGCCGGCGTGGTGGAACGGGTGGACGACGGGCGCGGCGATGCTCACTGCTTTACCGCGGAGGTGCCAGCGCGTGGTTGAGCAGCATCGCCAGGCGGTAGCCGGCCTCGCGCAGGCGGCGTTCGGCCAGCGGCAGGCGCGCGTCGAGGAAGGCATCGTCGATCACGTGTTCGCCCTCGGGCGGATAGACCTCGCCCGCCTCGACCAGGCGGCAGGATTCCAGCGCCCACTCCAGCACCGGGCGGTCCGAGGCCAGGGTGGGGTCGTCGGGTAGTGGGGTCTGCAGGAGTTCCTGGGCGTAGTCGTCGAAACCCAGCCCGCGGCGCTTGATGATGGTGCCGTCCCAGATCCGGTGCAGGTTGCCGCCTTCGCCGTGGAGGTTGACCTGGTAGTCGTTGCCGCCCTTGTCGTCGCGCGGGCTGGCGTGCAGGGGCTGGTGCAGGTCGGCGACCAGGTGGACGACGAACTTGAGCGCCTTGGCGCGGTCCTCGGGGGCCTGGCTGGCGTCGGCCAGCACGCGGTACATCAGGTTGGTCTGGGTGACCACGCAGTTGTTGCCGGGGCAGTCGCGCGGCGGCTCGAAGCCGCAGCGGCCGTCGAAGTTGATGTAGTGCCACTTCGCCGTGCGCTTGCCGAGCACGGAATCGGTCTCGCGCAGTTCATCGGCCCAGGTGGACACGCCGGCCAGCGTCGGATCGTCTTCGCCGGCCAGCAGGCGGTCGACTTCGGCGCGGGCGGCGGGCGTGAGCCCGGCCTCGGCGATGCGGGCCACGATGCGGTGGCCCTCCGCGCTCCAGGCGAAGGCGTCGCCTGCGAAGAATGCGAACGCGAGGGCGAATACGGCAAAGGTTCGTGGCATCGGGCGGTTCCTGTTCGGGCGCATGCGGCGATTCTAGCCCGCATGCGCCCGTGCCCGCCGCGCCGTGGTTCAGAAGCGCCAGACGTAGGCCACGCCGTAGACCAGCGGGTCGATGTCGGCCTTGCCGAGCTTGATGCCGTTGACCTTGACGTCGGTCCCGATGTCGGCCCAGCGCGCATCCACGCGCAGGGCGCTGCGCTCGCCGATGGCGAAATCCAGACCCACGTGCGCCGCCAGGCCCCAGGAGTCCTCGAGCTCCAGGCGGGTGCCGGCCAGCGCGCCGGTGGTGTCCTCGCTGAAGAAGGTGGTGTAGTTCAGGCCGACGCCGACGAAGGGCGTCACCTGGCTCCCGTTGGTGAAGTGGTACTGCAGCGACACCACTGGCGGCAGCTGTTTCGTGCTGCCGACCTTGCCGACGCCGCGGATGCTGATGTCGTGCTGGAAGGGGAGCGCAGCCAGCACCTCGATGCCGAGGTTGTCGCGGATGAAGTATTCGGCGGTGATGGTCGGGCGGACGCTGCCGTCCACTTCGGTCGGCGGCAGCGGGCCGAGGCCGAGCGCGGTGGCGTCGAGGCTGCCGTTGCTGGACTTCGGGTCGACGTTGTGGACGCCGATGCCCAGCGTCCAGTCGCCAGCGGACTGGGCGAGGGCGGCCGGGGCGGCGAGGGCACCGGCCAGGGCCAGGGCGAGCAGGAGGAGGGGCTTGCGGGACATGGTGGGGTTTTCTCGTGGGGAGGATGGCGGCATGGTGCGCGCCGCCATTCGCCACCGCATTGACCGCGATCAAGCGCCCGGCCGGGCCTCGCCGGGCCTGCTAAAATGGGCGTTCCGCGTGTTCCACCCACCCTTTGCCGCCGGAGCGCGGCACTACGGAGTCAGCATCCCATGGCGATCAAGGTAGGCATCAACGGTTTCGGCCGCATCGGGCGCAACGTCCTGCGTTCGGCGCTTGCGAATTTCGACGGCGACATCGAGGTCGTCGCCATCAACGACCTGCTGGAGCCGGACTACCTGGCCTACATGCTGAAGTACGACTCCGTGCACGGCCGCTTCGACGGCGAGGTCTCGGTCGACGGCGACACCCTGGTGGTCAACGGCAAGCGCATCCGCCTGACCCAGGAGCGCGACCCGGCCAACCTGAAGTGGGACGAGGTCGGCGCCGAGGTGGTGATCGAATCCACCGGCCTGTTCCTGACCAAGGAGACCTGCCAGAAGCACCTCGACGCGGGCGCGAAGAAGGTGATCCAGTCGGCGCCGTCGAAGGACGACACGCCGATGTTCGTGTTCGGCGTGAACCACGACAAGTACGCCGGCGAGGCCATCGTCTCCAACGCCTCGTGCACCACCAACTGCCTGGCGCCGGTCGCCAAGGTGCTCAACGACAAGTGGGGCATCAAGCGCGGCCTGATGACCACCGTGCACGCCGCCACCGCCACCCAGAAGACCGTCGACGGTCCGTCCAACAAGGACTGGCGCGGCGGCCGCGGCATCCTCGAGAACATCATCCCGTCGTCGACGGGCGCCGCGAAGGCCGTGGGCAAGGTGATCCCGGAGCTCAACGGCAAGCTGACCGGCATGAGCTTCCGCATCCCGACCTCGGACGTGTCGGTGGTCGACCTCACCGTCGAACTCGAAAAGGACGCCAGCTACGCCGAGATCTGCGCCGAGATGAAGGCGCAGTCGGAAGGTGCGCTGAAGGGCATCCTCGGCTACACCGAGGACAAGGTGGTCGCCACCGATTTCCGCGGCGACGCGCGCACCTCGATCTTCGACGCCGAGGCCGGCATCCAGCTCGACAGCACCTTCGTCAAGCTGGTGAGCTGGTACGACAACGAGTGGGGCTACTCCAACAAGTGCCTGGAGCTGGTCAAGGTCGTGGCCGCGAAGTAGGCGCCACGCCAACGCTGGATCGATGGAAGCCCCGCCGCGTGCGGGGCTTCCTGTTTCCGGGCTGATTTCCGGGCTAAGGTGCCGCCTGGGCCGCGGGCGCGGCGGACTGTGGAAGCCGGCGAATGGAATCGATCCTGATGCTCCTGGGGCTGGCGGTGCTCGCGGTGCCGGTGCTGCTGGTACTGGCGCTGGTCGGACTGGGGCAGCTGAAGCAGCGCGTGGCGGTGCTCGAGGACGAAGTGGGGCGGCTACGGGCGGAAGCCGCGTCGCGGGGAGCGGTACAGGTCGCACGCACGATGCCGGCGGCTTCGCCTTCGCACGCATCCGGACCTGCGCCAGCGCCAGCGTCCGTGTCCGCGCAGCCGCCGAAGCAGCCACAACAGCCACAACAGCCACAACAGCCGCCGCAGCCGCCGCAGCAGCAACAGCACCCACTGCCACAGCCAGCGCCCGGCCGCGCCGCGTCCGCGTCCGCGTCGGCCCCGCTGCGCTCCCGCATCGAGCCGGTGCCCGCCGCTGCCCGCCGGGCGCCGTCTGAACCCGGCGCGGCCGATCGCCTCGTGGTCGCGGTGAAGCGCTGGTTCACCGAGGGCAACGTGCCGGTCAAGGTCGGCGTGCTGGTGCTGCTGGCCGGCGTGGCCGCGCTGCTGAAGTACGCCAGCGACCAGGGCTGGCTCAGCCTGCCGATGAGCCTGCGCCTGGCGGCCATCGCCGCGGCGGCGCTGGCGGCGCTGGCCTTCGCGTGGCGCAAGCGCGAACGCCACCGCAGCTTCGCGCTGGCGGTTCAGGGCGGCGCGATCGGCGTGCTGCTGCTGGTGGTGTTCGCGGCGTTCAAGCTCCACGGCCTGCTGCCGGCCGGCGTCGCCTTCGCCGCCAGCGTCGCCCTGGTCGCGGCGCTGGGCGTGCTGGCGGTGCTGCAGGATTCGCGCACCCTGGCCGTGTTCGGGATCCTTGCAGGCTTCATGGCGCCGATCTGGCTGTCCACCGGCAGCGGCAACCACGTGGTGCTGTTCTCGTACTACGCGCTGCTCAACGCGGCGATCTTCGCCATCGCCTGGCTGCGGCCCTGGCGCGAGCTCAACCTGCTCGGCTGGGCGTTCACCTGGGGCATCGGCGTGGCCTGGGGCGTACTGGCCTACGAGCCTTCGAAGTTCGCCAGCACGCAGCCGTTCCTGCTGCTGTTCTTCGCCTTCTACCTGGCACTGCCGATCCTGTATGCGCGCAAGCGGCCTCCGGGGCGGCGCGATGTGGTCGACGGTGGCCTGCTGTTCGGCACGCCGCTGGTGGCCTTCGTGCTGCAGGCCACGCTCCTGGATGGCGCGCGCATGCCGCTGGCGATGTGCGCGCTGGGGCTGGCGGCGGTCTATGCCGCGCTGGCCTGGTGGCAGCGGCGCGGGCCGCACGCGGTGCTGGCAGAGTCCTACGTGCTGCTGGCCGCCGGCTTCGCCACGCTGGCGGTGCCGCTGGCGCTGTCGGCCAGCGCCACCGCAGCGGTGTTCGCGGTCGAGGGCGCGGGGCTGGCGTGGCTGGGCCTGCGCACGGGACGGCGGCTGCCGCGCTGGGCGGGCGCCGCGCTGCAGGCCGCCGCCGCGGTGGCCTTCCTCATCGGCTACGTGGACATGCCGGCGACCGTCCGTGTGCTGGCCAACCCGTACTTCGCCGGGTTCCTGCTGTTGGCGCTGGCGGGCTTCGCCAGCGCCTGGTGGTACCGCGCGGCCGGGCGCCAGGGCATGGCTGCGCTGTACTACGGCTGGGGCCTGGCCTGGTGGTGCGCGGGCGCGCTGAGCGAGGTGCTGGAGCACGTCGCCGCCGGCCTGCGTGCCGATGCGCTGCTCGCCGTGGTCGCGGTGACGGCACTGCTGGCGGGCGAGGTGCAGCGCCGTCGGGCGGCGCCGGCGCTGGTGATGACGGTGCTGGGTGCATTCGTCCTGGCCGCGCCGCTGGCGATCGCGCAGATGGACGCGCACGGCCAGCCGTTCGCGGGTTGGGGCGGCGTGGCCTGGCTGCTGTTCGCGGCCTGCGGCCTGCGCAGCCTCGCCGGCCTGCGCACGGAGGGCGCGCGCGCTGCGGGCTGGGCGCAGTTCGCGTGGTGGCTGCTGTGGGCGCTGGTGCTGTCGCTGTCGGCCTGGGAGGCGGTTCGCGGGCAGGCCTTCGGCAGCGGCTGGCGGCTGGCGGCGCCCGCGCTGCCGTGGCTGGTGTTGCTGGCCGTCGCGCAGCTTCGCTGGCGCTGGCTGAGGCTGCCGCTGGGTGCGGCCTTCGACGCCATGCGCGTGCCCCTGTCCACGGTGTTGCTGCTCGTGGTCGGCCTCGGCTGGCTGCGCGCCCTGCGCGACGCCGGCGGCAGCGCGCCTCTGCCCTGGTTGCCCCTGCTCAATCCGCTCGACCTGGCCCAGTTGGCGGCGCTGGCGCTGTTCGGCGGCTGGCTGTGGTCGGCGCAGGCACCGCTGGCGTTCGCGCAGCGGCGGGTCGCGCTGCTGTCGGCGTCCGGCTTCCTGCTGGTCACCTGCATCACCCTGCGCGCGGTCCACCACTGGGGCGGCCTGCCCTGGGGCGAGGCGATGTGGTCGACCAGCCTCGCGCAGACGGCGCTGACGGTGGTCTGGAGCGTGCTCGGCGTGGCGGGTTGGATCGCAGGCTCGCGCCGTGGCCAGCGCGTGCTGTGGCTGGCCGGCGCGGTGCTGATGGGCCTGGTGCTGGCGAAGCTGGTGCTGGTCGATCGCCAGCACCTGGGCAACCTGCTGGGCATCGGCTCGTTCATGGCCTACGGCCTGCTTTGCACCGTGGTCGGCTGGTTCGCGCCTGCGCCGCCGCGGGCGGCAGGCGGGAGCACGGCGACGGCAGGCTGAGTCAGGCCGCCAGGCCGGCGCTTACTGTCGGGGGGCGTGATCCGGGACCTGGCACCCGTCCGGGCCGCAGGCGTCGCCAGTGTCGCCTGCGTCGTCCACGGCGGACGCTGCCGCCAGTTCGCGCAGCGCCTGGGCCAGGGCTTCCGGCGGATGCGCGCCCTGGATGCCGTGGCGGCCGTCGATGACGAAGGTCGGCACCGCGCGGATGCCCAGCTCGCGGGCCTGGTCCAGTCCGGCCTGCACTTCGGACAGGCCTTCGTCGGAGTCCAGCATCGCCCGAACCCGTGCGGCGTCGAGGCCAGCGGCCGCGCCGGCTTCGACCAGCACTTCGGGGTCCGCCAGGTTGCGGCCTTCGGTGAAGTGCGCGCGGAACAGGGCTTCGCCGACCGCGGCGGCATCGCCCTCGCGCGCGGCCAGCCACATCAGGCGGTGGCCGGGCAGGGTGGTGACCCGGACCTGGCCGCGGTCGAAGTCCATCGGCAGGCCTTCGGCGCGCGCGGCGTCCGCGGTGCGGGCGAGCATCTGCGCGGCCTGGTCGGCGCCGCCGAACTTCGCGGCATAGGCCTCGCGCAGCGGCACCGGGGTGGCGTCGGCCTCGGGGTCGAGCAGGAAGGGGCGCCAGTGGATGTCGACCGCCGGCGCGTCGTCGCCCAGCAATTCCAGGGCGCGAAGCAGGCGGTGCTTGCCGATCCAGCACCATGGGCAGACCAGGTCGGACCAGATGTCGATGCGCATGGCCTTCATTCCTTCCTTTTCGGTTCGTGGAGCACGCGCGTGCCTGCCGCGCGGTCGTGCCAGGTCAGGCGGTCGCGGTCGAACCAGGCCCACCAGAAGCCGAGCCCGGCGGCCGCCAGCGACAGCGTGGCCACCGCGTAGCGGCGCCACAGCGCGGACCGGGTCGGTGGCTGGCCGTCGGCGGACACCACGCGCAGCCGCCAGGGGCGCATGCCCAGGGTCTGCCCGCCGCGCCGCCAGCTGACCGTGGCGTAGGCGCCGGTGATGGCCCAGCAGCACAGCCACAGCAGCCATTGCAGCAGGCTGAAGGGTTCGATGTTCTCGCGCGGGGCATGCCCGGCCAGGGTGTAGCCGAGCGCGAACACGAAGCCCAGCAGAAACCACAGCGACAACACCGGCAGCAGGTCGTACAGCATCGCCAGCATCCGCTTGCCGATGTGCGCGCCGGGGCGCGCGTTGCTTGCGGTGGCGGGTGGCGGGGAGTCGCGCGGCGCGTCGGTGGTCATCGCCACAGGATAGCCGCCGCGACCCGCGCGCCGCTAAGCTGGGCCGATGACCGCGTCCACGCCCGCCGAGCGCCGCACGCGCGCGATGCGGCTGCCACCGCTGCGCGATGCCGATGCGCGCGCGATCGACAGCTTCATCGATGCCTGGTGGGCCGAGTCGGGCGCCGCCCGGCCGACCCTGGACAGCTACCGCCGTGACCTGCAGGGCTTCGCCCGCTGGCGCGACCGCGGCGACATCGCCGCCGCCGATCGTGCCGGCCTGTTCGATTACCTGGCCTGGCGCAGCCGGGAAGGGTATTCGCCGCGCAGCAATTCGCGCCTGCTCTCGGCGCTGCGTGCCTTCTACGGCTGGCGGCTGCGCCAGGGCCTGCGTGCCGACGATCCCACCGCCCTGCTGGAGCCGCCGAAGCTGCCGCGCCTGCTGCCCAAGGCCCTGGCCGAGGCCGACATCGACCGGCTGCTCGCCGCCGCCGACGTCGACACCCCGGAAGGCCTGCGCGACCGCGCCATGCTCGAGCTGATGTACGCCTGCGGCCTGCGCGTGAGCGAACTGGTGGGCCTGTCGGCCGTGGCGGTGAACCTGCGCCAGGGCGTGCTGCGCGTGCTCGGCAAGGGCGGCAAGGAGCGGCTGGTGCCGCTGGGCGAGGAGGCGCAGGACTGGCTGGAACGCTACCTCGCCCGCTCGCGGCCGGCGCTGGCCGGCAGCCAGGCCCCGCACGAACTGTTCCTGACCGCCCGCGCCCAGCCGCTGACCCGGCAGGCCTTCTGGGTCCTGGTCAAGCGCCACGCGGCGGCCGCCGGCATCGACCCGCGGCGGATCAGTCCGCACGGCCTCCGCCACAGCTTCGCCACCCACCTGCTCAACCACGGCGCCGATCTGCGTTCGCTGCAGATGCTGCTCGGCCACAGTTCGCTGTCCACCACGCAGATCTACACGCTGGTGGCCCGCGAACAGCTCAAGCGGCTGCACGCCCGCCACCACCCCCGGGCCTGACGCCCCGCGCAACGGCGGTCGGATGGCCGACGGCGATGCCCGGGCGCGCATGCGAGAATGCCCGCTTTGGCGCCGGCCCCCGGGCGCCGCCCGGATCGAGAGTCGCGAATGAAATCCCTGCTTCCCATGCTGCTCTGTGCCTTCAGCCTGACCGCCTGCGCCCAGGCGCCCGACGCCGATGGCGAGGTCGCCGCCGCGTCTGCCGACCGTCCGCCTGCCCAGGGCCTGGCCACGGCCGCCGAGGGCTCGGTCGACGAGCGCGCGATCCAGGCCCTGCATTCGATCAACCCGCGGATCGAGGTCGACCACATCGGCCCGGCGCCGCTGCCCGGCTTCCGCGAGGCGGTGGTCGGCGGCCAGGTCATCTACATCAGCGACGACGGCCGCTACCTGCTGCAGGGCGCGCTGTTCGACGTGGTGGAGAAGAAGGACCTGAGCCAGGCCGGCATGGCCGAGGTGCGGCGCCGCCTGCTGGCCACCGTCCCGGTCTCGGAGCGCATCGTGTTCGCGCCGGAGAAGCCGGAATACACCGTCAGCGTGTTCACCGACATCGAGTGCGGTTACTGCCGCAAGCTCCACGAGGACATCGCCGAATACAACCGGCTGGGCATCGCCGTGGAATACCTGGCCTTCCCGCGCATGGGCCCGGCGAGCCAGGACTTCCGCGACATGGTTTCGGTCTGGTGCGCCACCGACCGGCGCGCGGCGCTTTCGGCGGCCAAGCAGGGCCGCAAGGTCACGCCGCGCGAATGCACCAACCCGGTGGCGCGGCACCACGACATCGGCCGCCGCGTCGGCCTGACCGGCACGCCGATGATCGTCACCGAAGACGGCACGCAGATGCCGGGCTACATGCCGCCGGCCGACCTGCGCGCCGCGCTGGACCGGCTGGCCGCCGAGGCTTCGCCGGCGCCCGCCGCCGCGGCCACGCCGGCCGACGGCGCCGCCGGCAGCCGCTGAGGCCCCGGCGGCGCGCCAGCAAGGGGCCGGCTTCGCTACAATGGCCGGCCCGTTTCCACGGTCGAACCCGGACATGATCGTCCTCGAGGGCCTGCCCGCCCTGTCGCCGTTCCGGCGCGAACGCCTCCAGGCCCGCCTGCAAGCCATCGACCCCGGTATCCGCGTCACCGGTGCCTGGTACGTCTACTGGCTCGATGCCGAAGCGGCCGACATTCCCGATCGCGCGGTCCTGCATCGCATCCTGCAGGCCGCTGGCGAGGCCGAAGCCGCAGCGGACGGGGCCGTCACCCGCTACGTCGCCCCGCGCCTGGGCACGCTGTCGCCGTGGGCCAGCAAGGCCGGTGAACTGCTGCGCGGCGCACGCCTGCCGGTGAAGCGCGTGGAGCGGGGCACCCGCATCGACCTCGTCGGCTGGCCGGCCGATGCCGCGGCCGCGGCGGCCGTGGCCGGCGTCCTGCACGACCCGATGACCCAGTCGCTGCTGGCTTCGCACGATGCGGCCGGAGCGCTGTTCACCGCGCCCGCCCGCGGCGAGGTCGAAGTGGTTCCGCTGGCCGGCCTGGAAGAGGCCAACCGCCGCCTGGGCCTGGCGCTCGCCGACGACGAGATCGCCTACCTGCGCGATCGCTACGGCGCGCTGGGCCGCGATCCGCACGACGTCGAGCTGATGATGTTCGCGCAGGCCAACTCCGAGCACTGCCGGCACAAGATCTTCAATGCCTCCTGGACCATCGACGGCGAGGAGATGCGTGCCCCGAGCGGTGGCCCGCAGTCGCTGTTCAAGATGATCCGGCATACGCATGCGCAGACGCCGGAGCACACGCTGTCCGCCTACAGCGACAACGCCGCGGTGGTCGAAGGCTATCCGGCCCGGCGCTTCCGCCCGGACCCGGCCACGGCGGTGTACCGCGCCGAGGACACGCGCGACAGCGCCTTCTGCATCAAGGTCGAGACCCACAACCACCCGACCGCGATCTCGCCCTTCGCGGGCGCCTCCACCGGCGCCGGCGGCGAGATCCGCGACGAGGGCGCCACCGGCCGCGGCGGCAAGCCCAAGGCCGGCCTGGTCGGTTTCAGCGTCTCGCACCTGCGCATTCCCTCGCTGCCGCAGCCCTGGGAGCCGCCGCGCGCGCTGAACCCGCGCATGGCGCCGGCGCTGGAAATCATGACCGACGGCCCGCTGGGCGCAGCGGCGTTCAACAACGAATTCGGCCGCCCCAATCTCACCGGCTACTTCCGCAGCTTCGAACTGGCGGAAGGCGAGGGGCTGGTCCGCGCCTACGACAAGCCGATCATGCTCGCCGGCGGCCTCGGCGCGATCGACCGCGACCAGGTGGCGAAGCGGAAGCTGTCGCCGGGCGATGCGGTGATCGTGCTCGGCGGCCCCTCGATGCTGATCGGCCTGGGCGGCGGCGCCGCCAGCTCGGTGGCCTCGGGCGAGAGCGCCGAGGACCTCGATTTCGCCAGTGTCCAGCGCGACAACCCGGAGATGGAGCGCCGCTGCCAGGAGGTCATCGACCGCTGCGTGGCGCTGGGCGAGGACGGCAACCCGATCAAGTGGTGCCACGACGTCGGCGCCGGCGGCCTGTCCAACGCGATCCCCGAGCTGCTGCACGACTCCGGCGTGGGCGGCGTGATCGACCTCGGCCGCGTGCCCAGCGACGACCCCTCGCTGTCGCCGATGCAGCTGTGGTGCAACGAATCGCAGGAGCGCTACGTGCTCGGCGTCGCCCCCGACCGCCTGGAGGAGTTCGCCGCCCTGTGCCGGCGCGAGCGCTGCCCGTTCGCGGTGGTGGGCGTGGCGACGGCCGAGGAGCGGCTGGCGGTGGGCTACGGCGTGCTGGCGCCGTCCGACGACGCGCTGGGGCTTGCGCAGCAACCGCACGCCGCCGCTGCCTCCGCGCTGCCCATCGACCTGCCCATGGACGTGATCTTCGGCAAGCCGCCGAAGATGCATCGCGACACCGCGCGCGTGACGCCCAACCGCTGGCCGCAGCTCAATGTCGTGGCGCTCGCCGCCGGCGGCAGTGCCGGCGAGGCGCTGCACGAGGCCGGCCTGCGCGTGCTCGCGCATCCGACGGTGGCCTCGAAGCAGTTCCTGGTCACCATCGGCGACCGCAGCGTGGGCGGCCTCACCGCGCGCGACCAGATGGTCGGCCCCTGGCAGCTGCCGGTGGCCGACTGCGCGATCACGCTGGCCGGCTTCCACGGCCATGCCGGCGAAGCGATGGCGATCGGCGAGCGCACCCCGCTGGCGCTGATCGACGCCGCCGCCAGCGCGCGCATGGCCGTGGGCGAGGCGATCACCAACCTCTGCGCCGCGCCGGTGGAATCGCTCGCCCGCACCAAGCTTTCGGCCAACTGGATGGCCGCCGCCGGCCATCCGGGCGAGGACGCGCGCCTGTACGACGCCGTGCACGCCGTGGGCATCGAGCTGTGCCCGGAGATCGAGCTGTCGATCCCGGTCGGCAAGGATTCGCTGTCGATGCAGGCGCAGTGGCGGGACGACGGCGCCACCCAGAAATCGGTCTCGCCGGTGTCGCTGGTGGTCAGCGCCTTCGCGCCGGTGGCCGACGTGCGTGCCCAGCTCACGCCGCTGCTGTCGCGCCAACCCGGCACCGAGCTCTGGCTGATCGGCCTGGGCGCGGGCAAGCAGCGCCTGGGCGGCTCGATCCTGTCGCAGGTGCACGATGCCTTCGGCGGCGCCTGTCCCGACCTCGACGACCCGCAGCGCCTGCGCGGTTTCTTCGAACTGATCCGCGACGCGCGCGAAGCCGGCCTGCTGCTCGCCTACCACGACCGCTCCGATGGCGGCGTCTTCGCCAGCCTGTGCGAGATGGCCTTCTGCTCGCGCGTGGGCCTGGACATCGACCTCGACGCCTGGGGCGACGACCGCACCGAGAACATCTTCCGCACGCTCTTCAACGAGGAGCTGGGCGCGGTGGTGCAGATCGCCGCCGACGACCGCGTCGAGTTCGCCGACCTGGTCGCGCGCCACGGCCTGGTCGAGTGCGCGCAGCGCATCGCGCGGCCGACCACCGCCTCCGCGGTGCGCGTGCTCGCCGACGGTGAAGTCATGGCCGAGTGGGCCTGGGAAGAACTGTTCGACGCCTGGTGGTCGGTGAGCCACGCCATGCAGCGTCAGCGCGACAACCCCGACTGCGCCGATGCCGAGCGCGAGGCCTCGCGGCGGTTCGACGCGCCGGGCCTGCAGCCTGAACTCGCTTTCGACGCCGGCGAGGACGTCGCCGCGCCCTTCGTCAACACCGGCGCCGCGCCGCGCGTGGCGGTGCTGCGCGAGCAGGGCGTCAACGGCCAGGTCGAGATGGCCGCCGCGTTCACGCTGGCCGGCTTCGAGGCCGTCGACGTGCACATGAGCGACCTGATCGAGGGCCGCGCGCGCCTGGACGACTTCGCCGGCTTCGCCGCCTGCGGTGGCTTCAGCTACGGCGACGTGCTCGGCGCCGGCCGCGGCTGGGCCACCTCGATCCTGGAGCGCGATGCCCTGCGCGACATGTTCGAACGCTTCTTCGCCCGCGGCGACAGCTTCGCCCTGGGCGTGTGCAACGGCTGCCAGATGCTGTCGCAGCTCCGCGACATCGTCCCCGGCGCCGCGCACTGGCCGAAGTTCCTGCGCAACCGCAGCGAGCAGTTCGAGGCGCGCCTGTCGATGCTGGAGGTGGTGGAGTCGCCGTCGCTGTTCCTGCGCGGCATGGCCGGTTCGCGGATCCCGGTGGTGGTCTCGCACGGCGAGGGGCGCGCGGAGTTCGCCGGCGCGGCCGCACGCGACGCCGCGCGCGTGGCCCTGCGCTACGTCGAAGGCGACGGCCGCGCGGCGGCCGGCTATCCGGCCAACCCGAACGGTTCGGATGCCGCCGTCGCCGGCCTGACCAGCGACGACGGCCGCGTGACCCTGATGATGCCGCACCCCGAACGCACCCTGGCCACGGCCAACTTCAGCTGGGCGCCGGCGGCGTGGCCGCAGGCCTCGCCGTGGCTCAGGATGTTCCGCAACGCGCGGGCGGCGGTGGGCTGAGCCGCCGCCGGTACGCGCGTCCTGCTGCGTTACAGCGTCCCGATCTCCTCCCTGTAGGAGTGCGAGATGAACCTGATGCCCGTCCCGGGCTTGAGCTCGCAGCTGACGGCGGCTACGCCGTAGGGATTGCCGCCGTTGCCGTTGGAGTTCCACAGCAGGCGGGCATTGGGCAGGTCGAGTCCGGTGTTCGACACGCCGGGCTGGTAGACGGGCTCGCTGAGGCCGGCAACGCCCGAGATGTCCCAGGACACCAGCGTGCATTTGATGCCCCGTCCCGCAAACGGAGTGGCGCTGTAGAACACGATGTTGATGGCCTCGGTCCTGCGGAATTCGTGGCCGGTGATGGCACAGGTCACGAATGCCCTGGTGGAGGATTCGTTGACGATGGCAAGCGGCTTGACCCGGACTTTCCCGTCATAGACGGGCAGCGCGGGCCGGCAGACATCCGCGCCAAGCCGGATGTCGCGGCGGCTGGTCTGGGCGGCGTGCGCGTCCAGGCTTGATGATGCGGTCGCCACGAGTACGAGTACGGCCATGAGTCTGGTGTTCATGTGGATTCCTGGGGTTCGCTCCGGTGGGAGTGCATGGAGATCGCGGATGCAGGCCTACTGCCCGATGTCTTCGTAGTACATGTGCTTGACATGGACGATCCCGTCTCCCGGCTCCAGCGGGCAGCTGATCGCGGTCGATGCGTACCTTGCTCCGCCGTTATGGTTGGCGCTGGTCCATCGGATCCGGGTGTCCCAGCCTGACACGACGACCGTGGATCCCGGTTGGTACCCGATGGCCCCGATTCCCGTATTGGTGGCCCGCCACGACACGAGCGTGCAGGTCCGCGGTTCGTTGCCGGGGGTCGTGAACACGAGTTCGATAACCGTGGTGTTCCCGACCATGTCTCCCGTCAAGGCACAGGTGACCCAGGCCACGCTGGAAGACTCGTTGACGACGCCCAGCGGCTTGGTGCGGATCTTGCCGTCGTAGATGGACCGGGCGGGCCGACAGATGTCGGCGGCGGAACGCACGTCGTAGCGGTAGGTTTCCGCCGCCTGTGACTTCGATGGGAACGCAAGGGTGGCCATGACGGCCAGGGACGCGATTGCTGCGAATTTCATGGGTTGGTTGCCTCCGTGGTGTGAGGGGGATAGATCGCAGGAGGCAGCCATGAACCGCCACCGGCTGGCGGCACAGCCGGTGCCGGGCTTCGGGGGCGCTGCCGGCCGCCCGCGGTCTTCCACCTGCTAAAGTCCGCCCTCCATACCGGCTCCGCAGACGCAGCATGAATACCGTGAGCGCTCACGCCACCCCGGACATCACGGCCGCCGACGAGCGCATCGTCGCCGCGCTGCTCGAGAAGGGCCGCCTGAAGGAGGCCGACCTCGGCCGCGCGCGGCGCTTGCAGGAGGAGACCGGCGGCAGCCTGCTGGGCCTGCTCGGGCGGCTGGGCCTGGTGTCCGAGCGCGACCATGCGGAGACCTGTGCCGCGGTGCTCGGCCTGCCGCTGGCCAGCGCCAAGGACCTGCCGGAGATGCCGCCCGAGGGCACGCCGCTGGGCGTGCGCTTCATGAGCCAGTTCCACGTCGTCCCGGTGGCCGAGGGCGACGACGTGGTCGACGTGCTCGCCGCCGACCCGCAGGATCCCTACGCGCTCGACGCCGTGCGCCTGGCCACTGGCAAGGACGTGCGCGCCAGCGTCGCCCTGCGTTCCGAGATCTCCGACCTGGTCGAGCGCTGGTACGGCCAAGGCCGCAGCGCGATGGGCGCGATCGTCGAGACCGCCGAAGGCGAGGGCGGCGACATGGACGACGTCGAGCACCTGCGCGACCTGGCCAGCGAGGCGCCGGTGATCCGCCTGGTGAACCTCGTCATCCAGCGCGCGGTGGAACTCCGCGCCTCCGACATCCACGTCGAGCCCTTCGAGAACCGCCTGAAGGTGCGCTACCGCGTCGACGGCGTGCTGGAGGAGGGCGAGAGCCCGCCGACCAACCTCACCGCCGCCGTGATCAGCCGCATCAAGATCATGGCCAAGCTCAACATCGCCGAGCGCCGCCTGCCACAGGACGGCCGCATCATGCTGCGCGTGCAGGGCAAGGAGCTCGACCTGCGCGTCAGCACCGTGCCCACCGCCCACGGCGAGAGCGTGGTCATGCGCCTGCTCGACCGCGAAACCGTGGTGTTCGATTTCCACCGCCTGGGCTTCACCGACGAGTTCCTCCCGCGCTTCAACCAGGTGCTGCAGCAGCCGCACGGCATCCTGCTGGTCACCGGCCCGACCGGCTCGGGCAAGACCACCACGCTGTACACCGCGCTGTCGAAGCTCAACCAGCCGACGGTCAAGATCATCACCGTCGAGGATCCGGTCGAATACCAGATCGAGGGCATCAACCAGATCCAGGCCAAGCCGCAGATCGGGCTCGATTTCGCCAACGCCCTGCGCTCGATCGTGCGCCAGGACCCGGACATCATCATGATCGGCGAGATGCGCGATCTCGAGACCGCGCGCATCGCGATGCAGTCCGCGCTCACCGGCCACCTGGTGCTGTCGACGCTGCACACCAACAACGCCGCCGGCGGCATCACGCGCATGCTCGACATGGGCGTCGAGGACTATCTGCTGACCTCGACCATCAACGGCATCCTCGCCCAGCGCCTGGTGCGCCGGCTGGAGCCCACGCACGCCGAGCGCTACCCGGCCTCGCCCGAGGAGGTCGCGAAGTTCGACCTGCGCCGCTTCCAGTCCGAAGGCGAGATCTTCCTGTACCGCCCGCGCGGTTCGGCGATCGCGCCCACCGGCTACCTCGGCCGCACCACCATCGTCGAGTTCCTGGTGATGGACGACGCCCTGCGCCGTGCGGTCATGCGCCACGCCGGCATGGGCGAGCTCGAGCAGATCGCGCGCGAGGCCGGCATGCAGACCATGTACGAGGACGGCATCCGCAAGGCGCTGGCCGGGCAGACCACGATCGAGGAGGTACTGCGGGTGACCGAGGACGCCTGAACCTGCCGGGGCGGGGGCGTCGGGGACGGTGGCGGCCGGTGGCGCCGGATTGCGATATCCGGAGACACCACAAGGAGCCATCCTCATGTCCCGCAGCCGCAATCTCGCCCTGTCCTGCACTCTGGCCCTGGCCGCGTCGGCGTTCGCGCCGGACGCCGAGGCCGCCTTGGTCGAACGCATCCTGTACTTCAATGCGTCCGCGCACTGCCAGGCGGCGCTGCCGATGTACGACGGCATGATCCGGAAGCGGCCGCTGGCCGTGGTGAACGAGGGCGCGGGAACGTCGTTCGTCACCTGCGCCATTCCCACGCAGGGCCGCATCGTCTCGCTCGAGCTCTTCGCCTCGGCCCGGGGCGGTGTCCCGGCCCAGCTGACCTGCACCGCGGTGTCGGGACTCGAGAGCGAGGTCAGTCATCGGGTACCCCGCACCATCAACCTGCCGGCCAGCGGCGCCCGGGCGGGCACGCTGTGGTGGGGCACCTACTATGGCGGCCCGCTCGCCAGGCCCACCGGCGAACCCAACTTCTTCGTCGGACCGTATCTGGCGGTCACCTGCGCCTTGCCGCCGGCGACGGGGCTGAACAACTTCATCCTCACCTACAACGAGGAAATCGGCGCCTGACGACGCGGGCAGTGTCGCGGACAGACGGCGCCGTCCTGCGGTAACGTGTCGGCCCCGCCACCGGCCGTCGACGTCATGCCGCTGTACCGCTACAAGGCCCTCAACAACCGCGGTGAAACCCTGGACGGCCAGATGGAGGCCGCCAGCGACGCCGAGGTGGTGCTGCGCCTGCAGGAGCAGGGCCACCTGCCGGTGGAAGCGAAGCTGGCCAGCGAGGGCGGCGGCGACGGCGCGTTGAAGGCCCTGTTCAAGCCCAAGGCCTTTTCCGGCCAGCGCCTGGTGCAGTTCACCCAGCAGCTGGCGACCCTGCTCGGCGCGGGCCAGCCACTGGACCGTGCGCTCACCATCCTGCTCGACCTGCCCGAGGACGAGGCGGCCAAGCGCACCATCACCGACGTCCGCGACCAGGTGCGCGGCGGCACCTCGCTGTCGACCGCGCTCGAACGCCAGCACGGCACGTTCTCGCGCCTGTACATCAACATGGTCCGCGCCGGCGAGGCCGGCGGCAGCCTGCAGGACACCCTGCAGCGCCTGGCCGACTATCTGGAACGCTCGCGCGCGCTGCGCGGCCGGGTGCTGAACGCGCTGATCTATCCGGCCATCCTGATCGTGATGGTGGGCCTGGCGCTGCTGTTCCTGCTCGGCTACGTGGTGCCGCAGTTCGGGGTGATGTACGAAAGCCTGGACGCCGAGCTGCCCTTCTTCACGAAGATCGTGCTCGGCCTGGGCGAACTGGTGCGCGACTGGTGGATCGTGCTGCTGGCCGTGCCCTCGCTGGCGGTGCTGTGGCTCGACCGCCGCCTGCGCAATCCGGCCTTCCGCGCCCGTTTCGATGAATGGCTGCTGGAGCGCAGGCTGGCCGGCGGCCTGGTGGCGCGGATCGAGACCGCGCGCCTGGCCCGCACCCTGGGCACCCTGCTGAAGAACGGGGTGCCGCTGATCGCGGCCATGGGCATCGGGCGCAACGTGCTGGGGAACCGCGCGCTCGCAGCCGATGTCGAAGCTGCGGGCGAGGAGGTCAAGAACGGCGTCGCGCTGTCCACCGCGCTGGCCCGCGGCAAGCGCTTCCCGCGGCTGGCGCTGCAGATGGTGCAGGTCGGCGAAGAGTCCGGCGCGCTGGACGCGATGCTGCTCAAGACCGCCGACACCTTCGAGGCCGAGACCGGCCAGGCGCTGGACCGCATGCTCGCCGCGCTGGTCCCGGCGATCACCCTGCTGCTGGCGGTGGTGGTCATGGTCGTGATCCTGGCGGTGCTGGTGCCGATCTACGACCTCACCAATGTCATAGGCTAGGCGTTTCCCCGGCCCATTCCGCGCCCCATGGGCCACACAACCACACCAGGCAGGAATCCATGCACAAGCGTTCGCTCACCCGTTCCCCCCGCCCGTCCGCCCAGGGCGGCTTCAGCCTCATCGAGATCATCGTCGTGGTGGTGCTCATGGGCGGCATCGTGGCCTTCGCGGCCTCGCGCATCCTCGGCGGCGGCGACCGCGCCAAGGTCAACCTCGCGCGCGCCCAGGTGCAGACCCTGGCCGAGAAGGTCAGCCAGTTCGAGATGGACACCGGCACCCTGCCCAATGCGCTGTCGGACCTGGTGAACTCGCCGGGGGGCGTCGGCGGCTGGCTGGGCCCCTACGCCAAGGCCGCCGACCTCAACGACCCCTGGAACACCCCCTTCGAATACCGCGTCCCGGGCGACAACGGCCCCTACGACATCGTCAGCTACGGCGCAGACCGCCGCCCGGGCGGCGAGAGCGTGAACGCGGACATCCGCTACGAATAAGGGATCGCCTGAATGAACGCCGGGTGCGGCGGGGCGCGCCGCCCACGCGGCTTTTCCCTGCTGGAGCTGCTGGTGGTGATGGTGCTGATCGCCGCGACCGGCGTGCTGGCCGCCGGCGTGCTCGGCGGCGGCTTCGCGCGCATGGAGCTGCGCGGCGAGGCCCGCGAGATCGCCACCCAGCTGCGCTACACCCGCGCCCGCGCGCTCGCCACCGGTGCGCCGCAGACTTTCAGCATCGATCCCGCCGGGCGCCAGTGGCAGGCCGCCGACGGGCGCAGTGGCGAGGTGCCGGAGTCGCTGGGCGTGCGTTTCATCGGCGCGCGCGAGGTGCAGCCGGCCGACGGCGTCGGCGCGATCGTGTTCTTCGGTGACGGCGCCGCCACCGGTGGCCGCGTGCAGCTCAGCCGCGGCGCCGCGGGCTTCGACATCGACGTGGCCTGGCTGACCGGCGAAGTGACGATGCACCGGGCCGAGGTGCGGCCATGAGGCGCCGTCCCGCGGGCATGGCACCGGCCGGGCAGGGTGGCTACACCCTGATCGAGGTGCTGGTGGCGTTCTCGGTGCTGGCCCTGGCCCTGACCTTCCTGCTCGGCACCCTGTCGGGCTCGACGCGGCAGGTGCGCTGGTCGGCCGATGCCGGCCGTGCCGCGCTGCACGCGCGCTCGCTGCTGTCGGAGATCGGCGTGGGCGAAGTGCTGCAGCCCGGGCGCGAGGAAGGCGAGCTGGAGGAGGGCCGCTACCGCTGGCAGCTGGAGGTCGCACCGTGGACGGATCCGCTGCTGCCCGCCAACGCGCCGGAGGATCCGTTCGCCGCGCAGCTGCTGCAGCTGCGGCTCGAGCTCGCCTGGGGCGAAGGCGGAGCCGGCCAGCGCCTGGTGGTGGAATCGCTGCGCCTGGTGCAGCCCGAGCCGGGCGACACGCCATGAACCGCCGCGCCCCGGCCGCCGGTTTCACCCTGATCGAAGTGCTGCTGGCCACGGTGCTGCTGGCCAGCGGCCTGGCGCTGGGCTTCGCCACCCTGCGCGCGGCCACCGCCACCGCCGAACGCGGCGAGGCGATGGCGCAGCGCACCGAGCGCATGCGCTCGGTCGAGGGCTTCCTGCGCAAGCGGCTGGCCGCGGCCCAGGCCATCTCCTTCGCGCAGAACGAGGAAACCGGCGGCGCGCTGCGCTTCATCGGCGAGCCCGACCGCATCCGCTTCGTCGCCGACCTGCCCAGCTACCTCGGCCGCGGCGGCCCGCACCTGCACGACATCGCGGTCTACGGCCAGGGCGACGATGCCACCTTGGCGGTCTCCTTCGACATGGTGATGGCGGGCGAAACCGTGGAGGAGGACCAGCCGCGGCCGCCCGAGCCGCTGGTCGAGGGCCTCACCGGCCTGCGCATCCGCTACCGGGGCCTGGACGAAGAGGGCCTGACCGACTGGCTGGACAGCTGGGACATCTACGAACAGCTGCCGCTGCAGGTGTCGATCGAGATCGAGAGCGACCGCGGCGGCGCCTGGCCGCCGCTGGTGGTCGCGCTGCCGCAGGCGGAGGCCACCCCGCAGATGGGCCTGGGCCGCTCCCGCCTGGGCCCCGGCGCACGCGGTCCGGGGCGGGGCATCGCGCCGCCGCCGGGTCGCGACGGCGGCCGCGGGCGCAACCGCCTGCGCGACTTCCCGGGGCGGCGCTGATGCGCGCGCAGCGGGGCGCGGCCCTGATCCTGGTGATGTGGATGGTGGCGCTGCTGACCGCGCTGGTCGGCGCCTATGCCGCCAGCGCCCGCATCGAATACATGCAGGGCCGCGGGCTGCAGGGCACGGTGGTCGCGGACGCCGCCGCGCGGGCGGGCCTGGAATACGCCCTGGTGCGCCTGCAGTCGCGCGAGCCCGAGTTCGGCTGGATCCCCGACGGCCGGTCCTACCGCTGGGCCTTCGGCGCGGCCACGGTCGAGGTGAGCATCGTCGACGAGTCCGGGAAGATCGATCTAAACGCCGCCGACGCGCCGCTGCTGGCAGCGCTGTTCCGGGTTCTGGGACTGGAAGCGAGCGAGGCCGATGCCATCGCGGCCGCGATCGTGGACTGGCGCGACGCCGACGACCTGACCCAGCCCATGGGCGGCGCCGAGGCGCCGCAGTACGCCGCCGCGGGATTGCCCTACGGCGCCAAGAACGCGCCCTTCGAAACCGTGGGCGAGGTCGAGCAGGTGCTCGGGGTGGAGCGCGCGTTGTACGAGGTGGCCGCCCGCCATCTGACCGTGTTCAGCGGCCTGCCGCAGCCGGACCAGCGCTTCGCCAGCGGCGAGGTGCTGCAGGCGATGGGCGTGGACCCGGCGATGGCGCTGCAGCAGCGCGAGACCGACGCCGGCATGTCGCAGGGCCTCGTTGGCGCCGGCAGCGGCACGTATAGTATCGACAGCCGCGCGCGGCTCGCCGATGGCCGCCAGGCCGTGCTGCGGGCGGTGGTACGCGCGGGTGGAGGCGGATTGCCGGGTTCGGCATATGTTCCGCTGGCATGGGAAGAAGGAGCCCCGCCGCGCTGATGGCAGTCGTAGACGACACCGCTGCAGATGCACCCCGCCGTCCGGGCGCCGGTCTGTCCGGCCTGGGCGGTTCGCTGCGCCCGCGCGTGGCCGGTTTCTGGCGCTGGTGGACCCAGGCGCTGGCGACCTGGCTGCCGCCGCGCCTGCGCGAGCTGTTCGGCCTCGCCCGTGAACGCCTGCTGGTGGAAGTGGCCGGCGATGGCGTCCGGGTCTCGATCGAGGGCGCAGACGGCGTGCGCGGACTGGGCGAACTGCCGCTGCCGGCGGCCGGCAGCGAGGATCCATTGGCCCCGCTCCTGGCCCAGCGCGTGGGCAGGCTGCCGCGCTGGCTGCTGTTGCCGCCGGCGGCCGCCCTGCGTCGCCGCCTGCCGCTGCCCGCGGCCGCCGCCGACCGGCTGCGCGAGGTGCTCGGCTTCGAGATCGAACGGCAGACGCCGTTCCCCGCCACCGAGGTCGAATACGACGCTCGCCTGCTGGGTCGCCGTGGCGATGGCCAGCTCGACGCCGAACTGGTCGTGGTCCCGCGCCAGGCACTGGAATCGCAGCTGTCCGCGCTGGGGACCCTGGCCGGCACCCTGACCGGCGTCGACGTCGCCGACGGCCAGGGGGGCGGCCTCGGGGTCAACCTGCTGCCCGGCGCGCGCCGCCACCGCCGTTCGGATCCCTGGATGGGCTGGAACCTCGCCCTCGGCCTGGTGGCCGTGGTCGTGACCGCCGCCGCCATGTGGCAGGTGCTGGACAACCGCCGCGCCGCCGCGGACGCCTTCGAGGCCCAGGTCGGCGAGGCCGCCAACCGCGCCCGCGCCGCCTCGGCGCAGCGCCAGGCCCTGGTCGACCTGGTCGAGGGCATGGCCTTCCTGCAGACCACGCGCGCCGCGCGCCCGACCACGGTCGAGGTCATGGACGAACTGGCCCGGCGCCTGCCGGACTCAACCTACCTGGAGAAGCTGTCGATCGAGGACACGCGGATCCTGCTGATCGGCCTGAGCAACGAGGCACCTTCGCTGGTGCAACGCCTGGAAGGTTCGCCGCTGTGGCGCTCGCCGGCGCTGGCTGGCGCGCTGCAGCCGGACCCGCGCAGCGGCCGCGATCGCTTCACCCTGACCGCCGAGCTGGTGGTTGCGCCGACGCCGGCCGCCGCCACGCAGAACCGGGAGGCCGCGAATGCGCGAAGCAATCCCTGACCGCGACCGCTGGCTGGCGCTGGCGATCCTCGCTGGCGCGCTCCTGCTTGGCTACCTGGTGGCGGTGCACCCCTGGTGGACCTCACCCATGCTGGAGCTCGGCCAGCGGGTCGAGAGCCTGCAGGAGCGCGATCTGCGCGTACGCATGGAACTGGCCCAGGCGCCGCACGTGCAGGAGCGGCTGCAGCAGGTGCAGGAGGTGGCCGCGCGCGTGCCCGGCTTCATGGAGGAGCGCAGCACCGAACTCGCCACCGCGGCCCTGATCGCTCGCCTGGAGACCGCGGTGCTGGAGGCCAGCCCGGGCAACCGCAGCTGCGCCATCCGGAATCGTTCGCCGATGACCGATCCGCGCCAGGACCGCTTCCGCCGCGCCCTGGTGCAGGTGCGCCTGCATTGCGGCAACCCCGAGCTCGCCGCGGTGCTGCATTCGCTGGAAGGCGGCTCTCCGCGCCTGTTCGTGGACAACCTCAACGTGCTCGCGCCGCGCCAGGTGTTCGGCCGCGCCGGGGCCGGTCCCCAGGGCGCCGGCCTGGACATCACTTTCGACCTGTACGGCTATCTGCAGCCGCAGCCCGCCGCCGCGGGAGGCGCCGATGCGCGCTGAGTCCGCCGGCGCGAAGACGTGGCTGCTCGGCGGCGTGGCGCTGTGGGCGCTGGTCGCCTGGCTGCTGGGCCTGTTCGGCCTGGGCGGGCGCATCGACCGCCTGCCGCCCGATCCGGCCCTGGTGCAGGCCCTGCCCACGGCCGCGCAGCCGGGCGAAGACCGCCTGGGTCCGCTGGCGCAGTACGCCGAGTCCGCCGACCGCCCGCTGTTCACGTCCGACCGTCGCCCGCAGCCGTTCTTCATCAACCCGGTGGACGAGGAAGCGCCCGCCGAGTTCGAGTACGTGCTTACCAGCGTGCTGCTGGTGCCGGGCCTCGAGGTCGCGATCGTGCAGCCCGCGGCCGGTGGCGAGTCTGTGCGCCTGAAGGTGGGCGAGTCCGCCGAGGGTGCGCCGGGCTGGCAGCTGAGCTCGATCTCGCCGCGCGGCGCGGTGTTCGACGGCCCCGGCGGGCAGCGCACGCTGGAACTGCGCGTGTTCGACGGCGTGGGCGGCGAGGCCCCCACGGCGATGTCGACTCCGCCGCCGGCAGCCGCGGCCCCGCAGGGACGCCCGCGCGCCGAGGAGCCGGCGAACGGCAACCGGCCGGTCGTGGTGACCACCTCCAGCCAGCCCGCGCCGACCGAAGTCGAGGTGCCGCCGCAGCAGGACGCAGCCGCAGCGCCCGAAGCCGAACCCGAACCGCCCACCGCCCGCACCTCCGAAGACCAGGTCGAGGCGATCCGGGCGCGCATCGAGGCCCGCCGCGCCCGCTTGCGCGAACAGGCACAGCAGGGCCAGTAGCCGGCCCGGAATCCCTAGAATGCCCATGATGATCCCGACCAAGACCCTCAAGCCGGCGCTCGCCGCACTCCTCGCCACGCTGCTGGCCGCTTGTGCCTCGACACCGGTTCCGGACGTGCGCCGCGAGGCGCGCATGCCCGCGCCCGTGATCCAGGTCGATGGCGTCCCCCGCGCCGCGCCCGGCGCCGACGGCATCACCGAAGAGGCGATCGACGGCGACCCGCGCGCGATCAAGCACCGCGGCGACGGCCGGGTGATCAACGAATCGCTGGCGGCCTCCGCGCCGCCCAACCTGGGCGGCACCACCGGCGAGGCCACCTTCAACTTCGAGGGCGAGTCGCTGCACGCCGTGGTCAAGGTGATCCTGGGCGACATGCTTGGCCAGAACTACGTGATCGCGCCGGGCGTGCAGGGCACCGTCACCCTGGCCACGCCGAAGACGGTCAGCCCCGCACAGGCGCTCGGCCTGCTGGAGATGGTGCTGGGCTGGAACAACGCGCGGATGATCTACGCCGACGGCCGCTACAACATTGTTCCTTCCGAGGGCGCGGTGGCCAGCGGCGCGGTGCCGGCGCGCACCGGCAACGCCACCGGTGCGCGCGGCTTCGAGACCCGCGTGGTGCCGCTGAAGTACGTGTCCGCGGTCGAGATGGAGAAGGTGCTGCAGCCCTATGCGCGGCCCAACGCCATCGTCAACGTCGACGCCGGCCGCAACGTCATCACCGTCGCCGGCACCCGCCAGGAGCTGCAGAACTACCTGCGCACGATCGAGATCTTCGACGTCGACTGGCTGGCGGGCATGTCGGTGGGCGTGTTCCCGCTGGTCGCCGGCCGCGCGCCGCAGGTGGTCCAGGACCTGGAGAAGGTGTTCGGCGCGGAGAGCAATTCGCCGGTGGCCGGCATGTTCCGCTTCATGCCGCTGGAAGGCGCCAACTCGGTGCTGGTGATCACCTCGCAGCCGGCCTACCTGGACCAGATCGAGCAGTGGATCGCGCGCATCGACGGCGCCGGTGGTGGCGTGCAGCTTTTCTCGTACGAGTTGAAGTACGTCACCGCGAAGGACCTGGCCGAACGCCTGGCCGAGGTCTACGGCAGCGGTGGCGGTGGCGGTGGCTCCGGCACGGGCGGCGGCCGCCGCGGCGGCGCTTCGCTGATGCCCGGACTGGAATCCACCGAGATCAGCGACGGCGGCATGGACGGCGGGATGTCCAGCGCCAGCATCGGGCGTGATGGATCCAGCGGGTCTGGCGGTGGCCTGGGCGGCGGCACGCTGTCCCTGGGCGAGCGCCAGGGCGGCAACACCGCGGTCACCCTCGAAGTCGACGGCAGCGAAGTGGGCGTCTCCGCCGTGGACGAGAGCAACACCCTGCTGGTGCGAGCCACCGGCCAGGCCTGGCGCTCGATCCGCGAGGTCATCGACCGCCTGGACGTGATGCCGCTGCAGGTGCATATCGAGGCCCAGGTGGTGCGCGTGTCGCTGAGCGGTGACCTGGAGTACGGCGTGAGCTGGTTCCTCGAGAAGGGCATGACCGACAACGGCATCGGCCCGTTCCCTGCGCCGGGCTCGGGCGGACCGAGTGCCTGGAGCACCCTGGGCGCCACCCTCGGGACCGCGGCCAACCCCGGCGCGGTCTGGACCCTGATCAAGAACGATGCCGCAGCGGTCATTCGCGCGCTGGACCAGGTGTCGGACGTGCAGATGCTGCAGACTCCTTCCGTTCTGGTCCGCAACAACTACGAAGCGACGCTCAACGTGGGCGACAGGATTCCGATCACCTCGGTGTCCTACAGCCCCGGCATCGGCGGCGGCGACACCATCGGCCAGGTGCAGTACCTCGACACCGGCACCATCCTCAAGGTGCGCCCGCGCGTGACCCGCGACGGCACCGTGTTCCTCGACATCGTGCAGGAAGTCAGCGCGCCGACCGACACCGACGCCAACGGCAACCGCACGATCAACACCAACCGCCTGAAGACGAACGCGGTGGTGCAGAGCGGCGACACGGTGTTCCTGGCCGGCCTGATCACCGACGGCGTGACCCGCGGTGCCTCCGGCATCCCGGGGCTGAGCCGGATCCCGGTCATCGGCGGGTTGTTCGGTTCGCAGGCCTCGCGAACCGAGCGCAGCGAGATCGTGGTCCTGCTCACCCCGACCCTGGTCCGCGACGGCAACGACGCGCGCAACCTCACCGACGAATACGGCCGTCGCTTCCGCGCGCTGGAGCCGCTGCACCGGACCGCCGACTGAGCATGGCCGGCGTGCAGGGCGCCGGCATGCCCGAACTGCCGGTGGTGCTGCTGCCGGTTGCGGTCGACGACGGCACGCTGGATGCCTGCCTGGCGGCGCTCGATGCGGGCACGCCCGCGGGCACGCGGGTATGGCTGGCCGACGACGCCCAGGCCGGCCCGCGCGCGCTGGCGATCATCGAACGCTGGCTGGCCTGCACGCCGCTGCGCGCGGAGTACAGCCGCCGCCAGCGGCGACTGGGAGAGGTCGCCCACCTGGATGAAGCCCTGGCCGCCTGTGGCGACGCCGACGTGATCGTGCTCGCCCCCGACGCCGTGCCGGGCCCGGGCTGGGCGGTGCAGTTGGCCGCCTGTGCCGCGCGCGACGGTGCCATCGCCACTGCCACGCCCTGGTGCAACGCCGGCGAGACCGCCGCCTGGCCGGACTGCGGCGAAGTCGCGCCGCGGCCGGGCGACGCCGGACTCCGGCGTCTGGCGCGCGCGGCCGAAGGCATGCCACCGGCGCACCCCGAGCTCCCTGCCGCGATCGACCATGCCGTCTTCATCCGCGGCGCCGCGCGCGCCAAGGCCGGCGGCCTGGACGCCGCCAGCTATGTCTCCTGGTATGCGGCCCTGATCGACCTCTCGCTGCGCATGGCCGGGCTGGGCTGGCGCAACGCCCTGTGCGAGACCGCCTTCGTGGCCCGCGGCGGTGAAGGCGGGCCCGCCGAGGGCGACCTCGACGCGCTGGCCGCGCGCTGGCCCACCTGGCAGCCGAGGCTGGCGCAGTTCCTGATGCACGATCCGGTGCGCGACCGCCGGCTGGAACTGGCGCGGCGCCTGGAGACGGTCGATCCGCCGTCGCAGCACGAGCTGTTCGCGTCGTGAGCGCCGCAACGGTTGCCGCCGTCGTCGTCAGCCACGAGAGCGCGTCCAGCATCGACGCCTGCCTGTCGCGCCTGCGAACGGCTGTCGGGGTGGCCGAGATCCGGGTGGTCGACAACGCCTCCACCGACGGCACCCTGGCCATCGTCCAGCGCCACGCCGTGGCCGATGCCCGGCTGCGCTTCATCGCCAACCCGGACAACCCCGGTTTTGCCGTCGCCTGCAACCAGGGCGCGGCCGACAGCGCGGCGCCGTGGCTGGCCTTCGTCAATCCCGACTGCATGGTCGAAGCCGACAGCTTCGAGCGGCTGCTGCGCCATGCCGAGGCCCTCGGCGGGACTGCGCTGCTCGGCGCCGACCTGGTCGATGAGGCCGGCGTGCGCGACGGCGCCGCGCGGCGCAACGACCCCGATTTCGCGGCCATGCTGCGCGGGCCCTGGCGCGCGGGGCGCGGGCGGCCGCTGGACGTGGCGGCCGACGAAACCGTCGCGCTGCAGCCGGTGGAGGCGGTGTCGGGCGCGCTGATGCTGATGCCGCGCGCGCTGTTCGAGCGCATCGGTGGCTTCGATGCCGGCTATCGCCTGCACGCCGAAGACCTCGACCTCTGCCGCCGCGTGCGCATGGCCGGCGCCGCGGTCGCGGTGGCCAACGATGTGCGCGTGCTGCACCTGCGCGGCGTGTCCTCGCGCTCGCGGCCCTTCTTCGTGGAGTGGCACAAGCACCGTGGCCTGTGGCGCTACTTCAGCCGCTTCGAAGCGCCCGCGCGCGGGCCGCTGCTACGCGCGGGCGTGTGGCTGGCGGTGTGGGCGCGTTGGCTGGCGCGCCAGCCGGGCATCGTGCTGCAGTCGCTGCGCGATGGCGCGGGCTGAGCCGCCGCCGGCCGTCAGCGCGCCGGGATCTCGACGCGCTGCGGCTCGACCATGCTGCCCGCGGCCGGGCTGACCACCACCACGCCCGGCTCCAGCGCGCTGATCGTGGCATCGCCGACCAGCTTCGTGCCGACCGAGAACTCCGCCACCTGGTGCCAGTCGCCGTCGACCTGGCGCAGCACGTAGCCGTTGCGGTCGTAGTAGTTGCCGCCGCCGTCGGTGCAGCTCTGCATGTTGTAGACCAGCAGCGCCTCGTCCCCGGGCTGGCCATCGAGGTCGAGCATGAACAGGCGCTCGGTCTCGGGGTAGGCCTCGCAGCCGCGTTCGGCGCCGGTGGCATCGACGATGCGGCGCGCGGCATCGCGCAGTTCGGGCGTGGCCGGGCGGCCGTCGCTTCGCACCCGTTCCAGGGCGGCGCCGCTGAAGTCGAAGTACTGGTTGTCCTCGGCGTCGGTGCCCGCGGCCGTGGTGACTTCGTCGGTGGCCGGTTCGGCGGCAGCAGTCGCATCACCGGTGCCGGCGATGTAGTCGGTGCCGGCCGGCGGCGGCGCGGTGTCCGTGCCTGCCGCGGGTGCTTCGTCGGAGGGCGCCTGCGTCGAAGCCGCTGGCGCTGCGGAGTTGCCGCATGCGGCCAGCGCAAGGACCAGGGCGGTGGCGAGGGGGGCGTGTTTCATCGGCATCCATCCATTGGCGGGGCGGGGGCCCGGTGCCGGCAGGATATCGATGCTGCGTGATGCCGGTGGCAAACGCGGTCACTTTCCCGCGAGGTTGCCCCCATCCCCCGCAGGCGGGGAATGGGGCGGGCTCAGCGGTGCTGGTTGAGGGTGTCGCGCAGCTCGCGCGCGGCGCGGGCCGCAGCTTCGGCGTAGTCGTCGCCCGACGAGGCGTAGAGGATCCCGCGCGACGAATTCACCATCAGTCCCGCGCCGTCGCCGGTGCGCGCGTTGCGCACAACGGCCCCCGCATCGCCGCCCTGGGCGCCGACGCCGGGCACCAGCAGCGGCATGTCGCCGACGATGCCGCGGATCACCTTCAGCTCTTCCGGGAAGGTCGCGCCCACCACCAGCGCGCAGTTGCCATGGCTGTTCCACTCCGTGGCGATGGTGCGGGCGATGCGCTGGTAGAGCGGTTCGCCGCCGACCGGCAGCTCCTGGAAGTCGCGCGCGCCCGGGTTCGACGTGTGGCAGAGGAAGATGCAGCCGCGATCGGCCCGCTGCAGGAACGGATCGGCGGAGTCGCGGCCCATGTACGGATTGAGCGTCACCGCGTCGGCGCCGAAGCGGTCGAAGGCCTCCGCGGCGTACTGCTCCGCGGTGCTGCCGATGTCGCCGCGCTTCGCATCGAGGATCACCGGCACGTCGGGGTGCGTGGCCTGGATGTGCGCGATCAGCCGCCGCAGCGCGTCTTCGCCGCCGTGGTGCGCGGCGAAGTAGGCGATCTGCGGCTTGAACGCGCAGGCGTACTGCGCAGTGGCGTCGGCGATGTCGCGGCAGAACGAGAACAGCGCGTCCCCGCCATCGGCGAAGGCCGCCGGGAACTTCGCCGGATCGGGGTCGAGGCCGACGCAGAGCAGGCTGTCCGCCTCGTGCCAGCGCCTTTGGAGTTTGTCGATGAAGGTCATGCGTGGATTTTCCCCCAAAACGCCGGGCCGTTGATTCATTCCACCAGACGAACCGAGGGTCCGTAGCTGCTCAGGGCATGGTCGAAAGTGAGCAGGGTGATGCGCTCGGACACCGCCTGCGCGACGAGCAGTCGGTCGAAGGGGTCGCCATGCATCAAGCCCAGGGAAAACACCTCGATGGCGTGCTCCGCCTGCACCGGCAGCACATCGAATCCGGAAGGCTCGATGGCGTCGAACACGTCCCCTGGCTCGATCTGCAGCTTGCCCAGGCCGGCTTTGATGCTGATTTCCCAGAGCGAGGCCACGCTGACCAGCACCTCGGAACGCTCGATCAGGCTGCGGGTCTTCCTGCCCAGCCGGGCCGGATCGTCCAGCGCCCACAGCAGCACGTGCGTATCCAGCAGCAGGCGCATGTCAGCCCTTGTTGCCCGAGACCAGGAAATCCGCCGGCAGCGGGGCATCGAAGTCGGCGGCGATCCCGACCTTTCCCCGCAGCAGGCCCAGCTTCTTGGGCTTGGCCACGGGAGCCAGCGGCACCAGCCGGGCCATCGGCTTGCCGGCCTTGGCAATGATGATTTCCTCGCCGGCGCAGGCCTGCTCCACCAGCCGGGACAGGTGGGTCTTGGCTTCATGGATGTTGATGGGGGCGGACATGGGCGCCACTTGCGGTAGCCTTGACCAGACTAAGTCTAGTCCGGTCAGGTTTCGGCATCAAGGCACGGGCCCGACTGTCGCCGCGATCCAGAAGCCGTCCCGAAGCCGACGAACGCGACCGCCGGTCCCGTGCCATGAAAAACGCCGCTTTCGCGGCGTTCTCCATGACTACTTCAGGGCCTTGAACCGCAGCCGGTGCGGACCCGCGTCGTCGCCCAGGCGGCGCTTCTTGTCTTCCTCGTACTCGCGGTAGTTGCCCTGGAAGAACTCCACGTGGCTGTCGCCCTCGAACGCCAGGATGTGGGTCGCGATGCGGTCCAGGAACCAGCGGTCATGGCTGATGACGAAAGTGTTGCCCGGGAACTCCAGCAGCGCGTCTTCCAGCGCGCGCAGGGTCTCGATGTCGAGGTCGTTGGACGGTTCGTCGAGCAGCAGCACGTTGCCGCCCTGCAGCAGGGTCTTGGCCATGTGCAGGCGGCCGCGTTCGCCACCCGACAGGGTGCCCACCAGCTTCTGCTGGTCCTGGCCCTTGAAGTTGAAGCGGCCGATGTAGGCGCGCGACTGGATCTCGATGCCGTTGATGTTGAGGATGTCCAGGCCGCCGGAGACCTCCTGGAAGACGTTGTGGTTGCCTTCCAGCTTGTCGCGGCTCTGGTCGACATAGGCCAGCTTCACCGTCGGGCCGATGTCGATCGAACCCGAATCCGGCTTTTCCTGCCCGGTGATCATCTTGAACAGGGTCGACTTGCCGGCGCCGTTGGGGCCGATGATGCCGACGATGGCGCCCGGCGGCACCATGAAGCTCAGGTCGTCGATCAGCAGGCGGTCGCCGAACTTCTTGCTGACATTCTTGAACTCGATCACCTTGCTGCCCAGGCGCTCGCCCGGCGGGATGAAGATCTCGTTGGTCTCCTGGCGCTTCTGGTAGTCGACCGCCTGCAGCTCCTCGATGCGCGCCAGGCGCGCCTTGCCCTTGGAGCGGCCGCCCTTGGCGTTCGAGCGCGCCCACTCCAGCTCCTTGGCGATCGCCTTCTGGCGCGCCTTCTCGCCGGCTTCCTCGCGCTTGAGGCGGTCTTCCTTCTGCACCAGCCACTCGGTGTAGTTGCCCTTCCACGGGATGCCGCGGCCGCGGTCCAGTTCCAGGATCCACTCGGCGGCGTTGTCGAGGAAGTAGCGGTCATGGGTGACGGCCACCACGGTGCCGGTGTAGCGGGCCAGGAACTGCTCCAGCCATTCCACCGACTCGGCGTCGAGGTGGTTGGTGGGCTCGTCGAGCAGCAGCATGTCCGGCTTCTGCAGCAGCAGGCGGCACAGGGCCACGCGACGCTTCTCGCCGCCCGACAGCTTGCCCACCACCGCGTCCCACGGCGGCAGGCGCAGCGCGTCGGCGGCGACTTCCAGCTGGTTCTCCAGCGTGTGCGCGTCGCCGGCGGCGAGGATCGCCTCCAAGCGCTCCTGCTCCTTGGCCAGGGCGTCGAAGTCCGCGCCCTCCTCGGCGTAGGCGTTGTAGACCTCGTCCAGGCGCTTCTGCGCCTGCAGCACTTCGCCCACGCCTTCCTCGACCGCCTGGCGGACGGTGTGCTCCGGGTTCAGCTCCGGCTCCTGCGCCAGGTAGCCGACCTTGATGCCCGGCTGCGGGCGCGCCTCGCCGCTGAAGTCGGTGTCGACGCCGGCCATGATCTTCAGCACCGTCGACTTGCCGGCGCCGTTCAGGCCCAGCAGGCCGATCTTGGCGCCGGGGAAGAACGACAGCGAGATGTCCTTGATGATCTGGCGCTTGGGCGGAACGGTCTTGGAGACGCCGTTCATGGTGTAGATGTATTGCGACATGGGGGCTCCGGTGCAGCGTGGCCGCCGCCCGGGCGCAGGCCATGGGCGGAAAACGGCGGTGGGAATGCCCGCAATTATAGGGCCTGCGGACCCGGAGCGAGGCCGGGGCAGGCCGCAGGATGAACGGAATCGCCCCCGGTGCGCCGGTAACGTCAGGGTTCAGGACGGGGGTTGGATAGTTCGATTCACGCCCATTTAACCGGAGAGTCGTGATGAACCCGATCCGCACACTTGGACTGGCCACCCTTGCGCTGGCGCTTGGTGTCGCCTTCGCGGCCCCGGCCGAAGCGCGCGACAACCGGCACCGTGGCTACGACCGTGGCCATTCCAGCCAGGACTGGCGCCGTGGCCACGACCGCCGCGCCGACCATCGCCGCGATGATCGCCGTCGTGACGACCGTCGCCGCGACTACCGGAACGACTATCGGCACGATCGCCGCCATGATCGCCGCGATACCCGCGTGGTCTACGTGCCGCGACCGGTCGTCGTCCACCATCCCAGCGCCTACCGCGGCCCGCCGCCGTGGGCCCGCGGCCGCCACTACCGCCACACCGGCTACGCCCCGACCTATGTCGTGAACAACTACGGCCACTACGGCCTGCGCCATCCGCCGCGCGGCTACCACTGGCGCCGCAGCGATGCCGGTGATTTCCTGATGGTGGCGATCGCCACGGGGATCATCGCGGACGTGATCCTGGGGCGTTAAGGCGGATCCCGGGGCGCTTTACCCGGGATCCCTCCGGAGGGGCAACTGAGCGTTGCCCCCCCGGACCGCTCCGGCGGTGGGCGCGGGCTACAATGGCCCGTCCCCACCGGCCTCCTGGAGCGAAGATGTTCCCGCGCGACGCACGCATCGAAGGTTATGACCCCGAACTGGCCGCGGCGATCGCCGCCGAGACCCGCCGCCAGGAAGACCACGTCGAGCTGATCGCCAGCGAGAACTACGCCAGCCCCCGGGTCATGGAGGCCCAGGGCAGCCAGCTGACCAACAAGTACGCCGAGGGCTATCCCGGCAAGCGCTACTACGGAGGCTGCGAGCACGTCGACGTGGCCGAGCAGCTGGCCATCGACCGCGTGAAGCAGCTTTTCGGCGGCGACTACGCCAACGTCCAGCCGCATTCCGGCTCCCAGGCCAACCAGGCCGTCTACTTCGCCCTGCTGCAGCCCGGCGACACCATCCTCGGCATGAGCCTGGCCCACGGCGGCCACCTGACCCACGGCGCCAAGGTCAACGCCAGCGGCAAGCTGTTCAACGCCGTGCAGTACGGCGTCGACGACAACGGCCTGATCGACTACGACGAGGTCGAGCGCCTGGCGGTCGAGCACAGGCCGAAGATGGTCGTGGCCGGCTTCAGCGCCTACTCGCAGGAAATCGACTGGGCGCGCTTCCGCGCCATCGCCGACAAGGTCGGCGCGTATCTCTTCGTCGACATGGCCCACGTCGCCGGCCTGGTGGCCGCGGGCGTCTACCCGAACCCGGTGCCGCACGCGCACATCGTGACCTCCACCACCCACAAGACCCTGCGCGGTCCGCGCGGCGGCATCATCGTCGGCAGCCGCGCGGCCATGGGCGAGCACGCCGACGACATCACCAAGAAGCTGCAGTCGGTCGTCTTCCCCGGCATCCAGGGCGGCCCGCTGATGCACGTGATCGCCGCCAAGGCCGTGGCCTTCAAGGAAGCGCTCGAGCCGGAGTTCAAGGCCTACCAGCAGCAGGTCGTGAAGAACGCGCAGGCGATGGCGAAGGTCATCATCGACCGCGGCTACAAGATCGTTTCCGGCGGCACGAAGAACCACCTGATGCTGGTCGACATGATCGGCAAGGGCGTCACCGGCAAGGCCGCAGAGGAAGCGCTGGGCCGCGCCCACATCACGGTCAACAAGAACGCGGTGCCCAATGATCCGCAGAAGCCCTTCGTGACCTCGGGCCTGCGCCTGGGTACGCCGGCGGTGACCACCCGCGGCTACACCGAGCAGGACTGCATCGAGCTGGCCGGCTGGATCTGCGACGTGCTCGACAGTCCCGAAGACGAGGCCGTCATCGCCCGCGTCCGCGAGCAGGTGACCGCCCAGTGCAGGAAGCTGCCGGTCTACGGTTGAGCTTCCGCCCCACGCCAGGAGACGCGTCGCCGCATGCATTGCCCCTTCTGCCAGCACGTGGATACCCGGGTCATCGATTCGCGCGTGAGCGACGATGGCGCGACCATCCGCCGCCGGCGCGAGTGCGAGGCCTGCGGCGAGCGCTTCTCCACGATGGAGACGATCGAGCTCAAGCTGCCGGCGATCATCAAGTCCGATGGCCGGCGCGAGCACTTCGACGCCCGCAAGCTGCGCCAGAGCTTCGACCGCGCCGTGCACAAGCGCCCGGTGTCGGAGGAGCAGATCGAGGCGGCGGTGCGCGCGGTGATCCACCAGCTGCGGATGACCACCGAGCGCGAGATCGATTCCCGTCGCGTGGGCGAATTCGTGATGGCCGAGTTGCGCAAGCTCGACCACGTCGCCTACGTGCGCTTCGCCTCGGTCTACCGCTCGTTCCAGGACGTGGCCGACTTCCGCGAGGAACTCGACCGGCTGGAGCGGGACCTGCCCGGCGAGGGCCAGCTGCCCCTGCTGGGTGGCGATGTCGTCGCCTTCGACCCGCGCTCCGGCAAGGGCCGGAAGCGCTAGCGCGGTGTCTGCTCACGGCGAGCCAGGGCGTTACCCGCGACCGAAGGCGGCCGAGGTGCTGCGTCGCGCGCTGGCGCTGTCCTGCGTGGCGGCGCGTGCCGGGCAGGAGGCTGCCCCGGACAGGGCCGCAGCCCTGGACAGCCATCGGCGGATGATCGACTGGCTCGGCGCGACCGGGCTGCAGGCGGTGCTCGAACCCGCCGAGGCGGCCCTGGTCGCCACGCCGCTGGGCGCGCTGGCGGAGGCCGACGCGGTGGACGCCAGCTGGCGCGCCGAAGGCATCTACGTGCTCGCCTGGGCCCTGGGCCTGCATCCGCTGCTGGCGCACGACCGCATGGTCGATCCCAACGATGCCGCCTGGCCGCTGGGCTTCCTGGACGACGCGGCGCTGGCCGCCGCCGACGGGGCCACGCTGCGCGACGATTACGAGATCGACACCTTCCTCGCGCGCCAGCTCGCGGTGCACTGGCGCCTGCGCGAGTATTCGTTGCGGCCGGGCCCGATGGATTTCGGCGCGGTGGTCGCCGACGGCGGCTGGGCGCGCCTGGACATCGACGCGGCGGCGCTGCTCGGCGGCGACCTGGCCATCGGCGGCAGTCCCATCGACCTCGCGGATGCCGCCGCGATCGAGCGTTGCACCAGCATCGCCAGCGAACGCCACCGTGCCGCCAACTGGCTGGTTGGCGCCGATCCCGTCTATTCCAGAGTGGAAAACGTCACCTGATGCAGGGTTACAGCGAGACCGACCACGTGATGATGGCGCGTGCGCTGCGCCTGGCCGAGCGCGGTGCCTGGACCACGAAGCCCAACCCCATGGTCGGCTGCGTGCTGGTGCGCGACGGCGAGGTGGTGGGCGAGGGCTGGCACCGCCGCAAGGGCGGGCCGCACGCCGAAGTCGTGGCGCTCGAGGCCGCCGGAGAGCGTGCGCGCGGCGCCACCGCCTACGTCAGCCTGGAGCCCTGTGCCCACACCGGCAGCACCGGCCCCTGCGCGGACGCGCTGGTTGCCGCCGGCGTCACGCGCGTGGTCGCGGCGATGCGCGACCCCTTCCCGCAGGTCGACGGCCACGGCTTCGACCGCCTGCGCGCGGCCGGCATCGAGGTTTCGCACGGGCTGATGGAAGCCCGGGCGCAGGCGCTCAACCGCGGCTTCGTCTCGCGCGTGGTGCGCGGGCGTCCCTGGCTGCGGGTGAAGCTGGCGATGAGCCTGGACGGCCACACCGCGCTGGAAAGCGGCGAATCGAAGTGGATCAGCGGCGAGGCCTCGCGCCGCGACGTGATGCGTTGGCGCGCCCGCAGCGGCGCGCTGCTGACCGGCTCGGGCACGGTGATGGCCGACGACCCCCAGCTGACCGTGCGCCTGGACGAGCCTGCGGACTTCGTGCCGCCGCTGCGCGTGGTGCTCGATCCCGGCCTGGCCACCGTGGCCCGCGGCCGCGTGCGCGAGGGCGATGCCCCCACGCTGTACGTGCACGCCGGCAACGCCAAGCCGCCGCGCGAACTCGCCAGCGACCGCGTCGCGGTCCCGGCGCAGGGCAATGCCCTCGACCTGCACGCCGTGCTGCGGGTGCTGGCCGAGCGCGGCATCAACGAGGTCCAGGTCGAGGCCGGTGCCACCCTGGCCGGCGCCTTCATGCGCGCGGGGCTGGTGGACGAGGTGCTGCTGTACATGGCGCCAGTGCTGCTGGGCGCGCAGGCGCGGCCGCTGTTCGCGGGCCTGGACATCCACGACATGAGCCAGCGCATGGCGCTGAAGATCGAAGACATCGTCAGCGTCGGCGACGACCTGCGCCTGCGCCTGCTGCCGCAGCGCGTCGCCGCCGGCGACGACGCGGCAGGGTAGGAGCGGGACATGTTCACCGGAATCATCGAAGCCGTCGGCCGCCTGGCCGGCCTGGAGGCGCGGGGCGGCGACGCCCGCCTGCGCATCGGCGTCGGCGCGCTGCCCTTCGCGGACGCGAAGCTGGGCGAGAGCATCGCGGTCAACGGCGTCTGCCTGACCGTGGTCGCCTTCGACGACGGCCACTTCGAGGCCGATGCCTCCAACGAGACCCTGGCGTTGACCACGCTGGGCGGCCTGCGCGAGGGCGCGCCGCTCAACCTCGAGCGCGCGATGCTGCCCACCGACCGCCTCGGCGGCCATCTGGTCAGCGGCCACGTCGACGGCGTCGGCCGCGTGCTCGAGGTGCGCGAGGACGCACGCGCGCAGCGCTGGCGCTTCGCGATGCCGCCGGCGCTGGCGAAGTACGTGGCGCAGAAGGGTTCGATCTGCGTCGATGGCGTGAGCCTGACGGTCAACGCCGTCGATGAAGCGGATGGCGACGGCGGCGATTCCACCTTCGAGGTGGCCCTGGTGCCGCATACGGTCGCCCACACCGCGTTCTCCAGCACCCGTGCCGGCGATCCGGTCAACCTCGAAGTCGACCTCGTCGCCCGCTACCTCGAGCGTCTGCGCACCGCGCAGTAGGCGGGCGCGGGTCCAGCGCCGCCGCATTCCCCCACAGCCCCAGTCCAGGTCGTACGTCCATGCCTTTCGCCCCCATCCCCGAACTGCTCGAAGAGCTCCGCGCCGGTCGCATGGTCGTCATCGTCGACGACGAGGACCGCGAGAACGAGGGCGACCTGATCATGGCCGCCGAGCTCGTGCGCCCGGCCGACATCAATTTCATGGTCACCCACGCCCGCGGCCTGGTCTGCCTGTCACTGACGCGCGAGCGCTGTGCGCAGTTGGGACTGCCGCCGATGGTGCAGTCGAACACGTCCTCGCACCACACCAACTTCACCGTCTCGATCGAGGCGGCCGAGGGCGTCACCACCGGCATCTCCGCCTACGACCGCGCGCACACCATCCGCACCGCGGTGCGGCCGAACGCGGCGCCGTCCGACCTGGCCCAGCCCGGCCACATCTTCCCGCTGGCCTCGCAGCCCGGTGGTGTGCTCGCGCGCGCCGGCCACACCGAGGCCGCCACCGACCTGGCGATGCTCGCCGGGCTGGAGCCGGCCGGCGTGCTGGTCGAGATCCTCAATCCCGACGGCACCATGGCGCGGCGCGCGGAGCTTGAAGTCTTCGCGCGCGAGCACGGCCTGAAGATGGGCTCGATCGAGGCCCTGATCCGCTATCGCCTGGAGACCGAGCACACGGTCGAACGCGTGGACAGCCGCGACATCGACACCGAGCACGGCCCCTTCCGCCTGCACACCTACCACGACCGCCTTGGCCACGCGCTGCACTTCGCCCTGGTCCGCGGCGAGCCGGACGCGGACACGCCGACGCTGGTGCGCGTGCAGGTGCGCAACGCGCTGGCCGACGTGCTGCGCTGGTGCCGCCCGGACTTCGGCCCGGCGGTGGGCGAGGTGCTGCAGCGGATCGCCGCCGAGGGCCGCGGCGCGCTGGTGCTGCTCGACGGCGGGCAGACGCCCGACGCCCTGCTGGAGCGCCTGCGAGCGGCCGACGCGGCGCCTGCGGATGGTGCGTCCGCGGCTGCCGGCAGCGCCGCGCCCGCGCGCGGCGGCGCCCTGGTCGAATGGCGCCGCAACGGCGCCGGCAGCCAGATCCTGGCCGACCTCGGCCTGGGCAAGCTGCGCGTGCTCGGCACTGCCCGCAAGCAGGTGGGCCTGGCCGGTTTCGGCCTGGAAGTCGTCGAATACGTCGACGCCCAGACCTAGCCCCGTCCCCCGCAGGCGGGGAAGAGGGATGGCGGGACGGGCTAGAATGTCCGCCTCTCCAAGGAATCCGCCATGACCCACCACGAAGGCGACCTGCACGCGCCCGCCGGCGCGCGCTTCGCGATCATCGCCAGCCGCTGGAACCCGCGCATCGTCGATGCCCTGGTGGCCGCCGCGCGCGCCACCTTCGAAGGCAATGGCGTCGACGCCGAGGCCGTCGACGTCATCCGCGTGCCCGGTGCCTGGGAGATCCCGATGGTCGCCGCGCGCATCGCCGGCGGTGGCCGCCATGCGGCGGTGGTCGCCCTGGGCTGCGTGGTCCGCGGTGACACCCGCCACTTCGAGCACGTCGCCGACAGCTGCGCCGAGGGCCTGGCCCGCGTCCAGGTCGAGCACGGCGTGCCGGTGGCCAACGGCGTGCTCGCCGTCGACGACATGGTCGACGCCGAGAACCGCGCCGGCGGCAGCCACGGCAACAAGGGCGAGGAGTGCGCCCTGGTCGCGATCGAGATGGCCAACCTGCTGGGGAAGCTGTCGTGAGGCCGCAGCGTGGCAATGGTGGCCGCAGCGGCGGCATCGACACCGTGGCGCGCTCGCGCTCGCGCCGCCGGGCGCTGCAGGCGGTGTACGCGATGCAACTCTCGGGCGTGGACGCGCGCAACGCCATCGCCCAGTTCGCCCACGAGCAGGCGCACGAAGTCGCCGACCTCGAGTACTTCGAGGACCTGGTGCGCGGGGTGGAAACCCACCGCCGCGACCTCGACGAGGCGCTCAAGCCCTTCCTCGACCGCGAGATCTCCGAAGTCGATCCGATCGAGCGCGCCATGCTGCGCATCGCCGCCTACGAGCTGCGCCACCGCATCGACGTGCCGTACCGGGTGGTGATCGACGAGGCCCTGAAGACGGTCAAGCGCTTTGGCTCCGAGCACGGCCACACCTATGTCAACGGCGTGCTCGACCACGCCGCCGCCGAATGGCGCGCGGCCGAAGTGCGGGCCTCCCGCGGCTGAGCCCGCGGCCACCGCGATGGCCGAGTTCAAGCTGATCGACCGCATCCGCGAACGTGCCGGGCATGCGCGCGGCGACGTGGTGCTCGGCATCGGCGACGATGCCGCCCTGCTGCAGCCGCCGCCGGGCATGCAGCTGGTGGTGACCATGGACACGCTCAACGATGGCGTGCACTTCCCGGGTGGCACCGACGCCGCGCGGGTGGGCTGGAAGGCGCTGGCGGTGAACCTGTCCGACCTCGCGGCGATGGGCGCGGAGCCGGCGTGGTGCACGCTGTCGCTGTCGCTGCCCCGAAGCGATCGGGCCTGGGTGGACGGCTTCCTCGACGGCTTCCTGGCGCTGGCCGCCGAATACGACGTGGCCCTGGTGGGTGGCGATACCACCTGTGGTCCGCTGGCCGTGTCGGTGGCCGCGCACGGCTTCGTCGATCCGGGTCGCGCGCTGCGCCGCGACGGCGCGCGCGAGGGCGATGGTGTGTGGGTCAGCGGCACGCTCGGCGGTGCCGCGGGGGCGCTGGAGCAGTGGCGTGCCGGCGGTGCGATCGACCCGGCGCTGCGCGAGCGCCTCGACCGGCCGCGGCCGCGGATCGCCCTCGGCCGCGCCCTGGCCGGCGTCGCCACCGCCTGCATCGACATCTCCGACGGCCTGCTCGCCGACCTTGGTCACGTCTGCGCCGCCAGCGGCGTGGCGGCGCGCGTGGAGGTGGATGCGCTGCCCGGCGGCCGGCTGCTGCGGCCGCACTTCGGCAACGACGCGCTGCGTGCGCTGCAGGCCACCGGTGGCGACGACTACGAGCTGTGCTTCACCCTGCCCGAGGGCGCGGACGCCATGGCCGCGGCCGCGGCGACCGCCGCCGCGACCGGCGTCGAGGTCACCCGCATCGGCACCGTGGTGGCGGGGCAAGGCGTCGAGGCCTTCGACCGCGACGGACGGTGCTGGTCACCGCCGCGCGCCGGCCACGAACACTTCGCCTGACCCGGCGCATCGTCGCGGACGCCCGTCTGCTCGCGCACGGTTCCAGCGCCGCCGCGGGTCGCCGCTCAGGCGTCGTCGAGCCGGAACGCGTCGCGGTGCCAGGTGAAGTCCGGCGCGTCCGGATCGCCGCTGGCCTCGATCACGTCGAAGCGGCAGTAGTCCTCGGCCAGCGCCGGATGCTGCAGCAGGAACAGCTGCGCCGCGCGCGCGATGCGTCGGCGCTTGCCGCGGTCGACCGATTCCGCACCGCCGCCGTAGTCGGCGCTGGCGCGGTAGCGCACTTCGATGAAGACCAGCGTGTCGCCGTCGCGCATCACCAGGTCGAGTTCGCCCAGCCGGTAGCCGGCGTTCGCCGCGATCTCCGACAGCCCGGCGCGCAGCAGGTGCGTGCGCGCCGCGGCCTCGACGCCGGCGCCTCGCCGGCGGGCTTCGCTCAACGGCCGGCGCCGGCCAGCGGCACCACGTGGCCGCTGCTGAAGGTCGACCACGCGGGCACGCGCAGGACATGGCCGTCGCCGCCCATGCTGAGCACGCCGCTGGCGCTCGACACCGAGGCCTCGGTGCTGGTGGCGAGGTGCGGCAGGTAGGCCGACAGCAGCCAGGCGTCGTAGCCGAAGGCGAACAGGCGTGCGGCCGGACCACGCGCGGTGGGCAGCGACGAGGCCAGGCTCTGCGCCGACGGCAGGCCGCGTACGCCGGACACGCTCCAGGCGTCGCTGGGGAAGGCGATGCCGTCGAGCGCGGCGTCTTCCTGGGGCTTGCCGGTGCCCGAAAGCAGCTGCGAAGTCGCCACGCGCGGTCGGCCCGCGAGGCCGGCGGCGGAGATCTGGGCGGCGGCCAGCCGTGCCTGCGGGCCGCGCAGCGCGATGAACACCGCATCCACGCCGCCTTCGGCCTGGATCGCGGCCTGCATCGGGCCGATCAGGTCGGGCGGGGTGTCGCCGACCACCGCCAGCAGCTGGGCCACGCCGCCGCCGCGTTCCTCAAGGCGGGTGCGGAGCGCGTCGATGCTGCGGCGCGCGTTGTCGTCGCCGGAGCTGAGCACCAGCACGCGCAGCGCGTTGCGCGAGGCCAGGAAATCGGCCGCGGCCTTGCCCTCGTCCTCGGGGGCCAGCGCGTAGCTGGCGCTGTTGGCCGGCGGTGCGCCGGCGCGGTTGAGCGCCAGCACCGGCACCGTGGCCGAGGTCTGCGCGAACACCGCATCGACCTCGTCGCGGCCCAGCGGCCCGACCACCTGGTCGGCGCCCTCGGCGACGGCGCGCTGGTAGGCGGCTACGGCGCCGTAGGCGGTGCCCTGGGTGTCGTAGAACTCGAGGTCCGGGCGGCGGCGCTGTTCGCCGTAGTAGCCGGCCAGCAGGCCGTCGCGGACCGGGCCCGCGGCCGTGGCCAGGCTGCCGGTCAGCGGCAGCAGCACCGCCAGCTTGCGCGGGGGACGGTAGCCGTCGCGCTCGGCGGGCGGGCGGTTGCCGGCATCGAACTGCCAATGGGCGGTGGACACCGTGTCCGGCGCGTCGGCCGGGGCTTCGGCAGGACGGGTGACCTGCACCGTCGAACAGCCAGCGATGGCCAGGGCGAGGAGGGTGGCGGCGAGGGCCTGCTTCCAGGGATGGCGCATCGAGGCGTTCCGGCTGCGAGAATGCCCGGATTCTACCGTCACCCCCGCAAGGACACGATGCAGACCGCCGCCGGAACCCTCCACGTCGTCGCCACGCCGATCGGCAACCTCGCCGACCTGTCGCCGCGCGCGCTGGAGACGCTGCGCGCGGTGGCCGCCGTCTGCGCCGAGGACACCCGCCATACCCGCCAGCTGCTGGCGCACTTCGGCATCGAGAAGCCGCTGCTGGCGCTGCACGAGCACAACGAGGCGGATGTCGCGGAGAAGCTGGTGGCGCGCCTGGCCGCAGGCGATTCGCTGGCCCTGGTGTCGGACGCCGGCACGCCGCTGGTCAGCGACCCCGGCTACCGGCTCGTGCGCGCCGCGCGCGAGGCCGGCATCCGGGTCAGCCCCGTGCCGGGCCCGAGCGCGATCATCGCCGCCCTGAGCGTGGCCGGCCTGCCCAGCGACCGCTTCGCCTTCGAGGGCTTCCTGCCGGCCAAGGCGGGCGCGCGCCGCGAGCGCCTGGTCGCGCTGGCCGGCGAGGCGCGGACGCTGGTGTTCTACGAGTCTTCGCACCGCATCGGCGACACCCTGGCCGACTGCGTCGAGGCCTTCGGCGGTGATCGCCCCGCAGTGCTGGCGCGCGAGCTGACCAAGCTGTTCGAAACGGTGCTCGACGGCGACCTCGCCGCGCTGCAGGCGCGGGTCGAAGCTGATCCGAACCAGCGCAAGGGCGAGTTCGTCCTGCTGGTGCAGGGTGCCGGCGAGGACGCCGATGCAAGGATCGCCGAAGGCCGCCGCGTCTACGCGCTATTGGCCGCGGAGCTGAAGCCATCGGTCGCCGCAAAGCTCGCCGCTGAAATCACCGGCGCCCCCCGCAAGGCCCTGTACGGCGGCTGATCCCAAGCGGACGCTTCCCCGCAGGTCGGGGAAGGGGCTTGCGGCGTGCGACAATGTTCGTGGCGGAGTCGGTCAGGCAGTCGCGTCACTCTCCGGAGTGCCGAGGAAAGTCCGGGCTCCACAGGGCACGGTGCCAGGTAACGCCTGGGCGGCGCGAGCCGACGGAAAGTGCAACAGAGAGCAGACCGCCGAACGGTCCTGCCGCTGCGGGGGCACTGCCGGACGCAAGTCCGGCCAAGTGCCACCGCACCGCCGAAGGCGGAGGCAGGATGCGTGGCAAGGGTGAAACGGTGCGGTAAGAGCGCACCGCGAGTCCGGCAACGGACCGGCACGGCAAACCCCACCGGGAGCAAGGCCAAATAGGGAGGCAATGCCGCGGCCCGCGGTGCCTCCGGGTAGGCTGCTTGAGCGTATCGGCGACGATGCGCCTAGAGGAATGACTGTCCCAGACAGAACCCGGCTTATCGGCCGGCTCCGCCACTTTCTTCTTTCCGGTCCCGGCCCTCGCCCCCGTCGAGTGGCCGGCTCCTTCCCTGAATGCGGACAAGGCCGCTGCCTCCGGGCGGCGCTTCCGGGCTTGTAAAAACCATGTGAAGAAAGTCACGTTTCTCAGAATTTGAGACTAAACAGTGGCTTGTGGATAAACCTTGAACAAGTCTCTCAAGTATCGCGCAAGTCATTGACCCGCCTGATGAAAATTCCTTCCGGAACCTGTTGACAAGGGTCCGGGCCACTCCTAAGGTGGCGTTGCGTGGGAAGCCATGGAATATTGTGGTTTTCCGAGGCACGAAACCCGCCGCAGACGGGTATGGAGTGGGCAGGGCAAAGTGTTCCAGGGCGAGACCGCCATCACGATCGACGACAAGGGACGGCTGGCGATTCCGACCGGCTACCGGGAGATCGTTGCGTCCGAGTGCGGCAACCGCCTGGTCATCACCTACAACCCCTTCGAGAAGGGCTCGCTCTACATCTATCCGTATGCCGCCTGGGAAAAGGTGCGCGACGGCGTCAACGCGCTGCCCCGGCTCAAGGAAGCCAACCGCCGCCTGCAGCTGAAGCTGGTGGGCGCGGCGGCGATCGTCGAGCCCGACGGCAATGGCCGGATCTCGATCCCGGCCAGCCACCGCAACGCCATCGGCATCGAGAAGAAGGCCGTGCTGCTGGGCATGGGCGACAAATTCGAACTCTGGAGCGAGCAGGCGCACCGCACGCAGATCGAGACGCCGTTGGGCGACGACGATTTCGGCGACGACCTGGTCGGGCTGCAGCTGTGACCGGCGGTGCCGCGGATGCCCGCTCCGCGCACCTTCCGGTCTTGTTCAAGCAGGTCATGGAAGGGCTGCGCGTGCGTGAGGACGGAACGTACCTGGATGGCACCTTCGGCCGCGGCGGCCATGCCCGCGGCGTGCTGCAGGCGCTGGGAAGTGGAGGCCGGCTGCTGCTGATGGACAAGGACCCCGACGCGATCACGGTGGCCGAACAGTCGTTCGGCGCGGATCCGCGCGTCTCGATCCGCCGCGGCAGCTTCGCCGACCTTGCCCGCTGGGACGCCACCGCCGCCGGCCTCGACGGCGTGCTGTTCGACCTGGGCGTGTCCTCGCCCCAGCTTGACGTCGCCGAGCGCGGCTTCAGCTTCGGCAAGGACGGCCCGTTGGACATGCGCATGGATCCCGACGCCGGCGAGAGCGCCGCGCAGTGGCTCGCGCGCGCGTCCGCCGACGAGATCGCCGACGTGCTCTGGACCTACGGCGAGGAGCGCATGAGCCGCCGCATCGCGCGCGCCATCGTCGAGCGCCGTGCGGAGGCGCCGATCACCCGCACCGCCGAACTCGCCGCGCTGATCGCCTCGGTGATGCCCAGGCCGAAGGCCGGCCGTCACGAGATCCACCCCGCCACGCGCTCGTTCCAGGCCATCCGCATCCACGTCAACCGCGAACTCGCGGACCTGGAGGCGGGCCTCGAGGCCGCGCACGCGGCGCTGCGCCCGGGCGGTCGCCTGGCCGTGATCAGCTTCCATTCGCTGGAAGACCGCATCGCCAAGCGCTTCATCGCCACCCATTCGAAGGCGCCCGCCGGCAACCGCCGCCTGCCCGAGGCCACCGGCTTCGTGCCGACCCTGCGTGCCGTCGGTGGAGCGCAGAAGGCCGAAGCCGACGAGCTGGCCGGCAACCCGCGCGCGCGCAGCGCGGTGCTGCGCGTGGCCGAGAAGCTGGAGGCGGCGGCATGACCCGCTTCCTCGTCATCGTGCTGCTGGCGGCGAACGTGGTCGCCGCGATCGGCGTGGTGCACGCGCGCCACCAGCACCGCCAGCTGTTCGTCGAGCTGACCCGGCTGGTGAACGAGCGCGACGAGCTCAACATCGACTTCGGCCGCCTGCAGCTGGAGCAGGCCACCTGGGCCGAGGCCCACCGCGTCGACCAGGTCGCGCGCACCCGCCTGGGCATGAAGTTCCCCGAAGCCGGGGAAATCGTGGTGGTGCAGCCATGAAGTTCCGTCGCGACCGCAACGGCACCGTCCGCCCCCGTGGCCGCGCGCAGTTCGACCTGCGCGGGCGGCTGAAGCTGGTCGTCGGCGGCCTGGGCCTGTGCGGCCTGGCGCTGGTGGCGCGCGCGGTCGACCTGCAGCTGGTCGACAACGCCTACTACCAGCAGAAGGCCGACGCCCGCTTCCTGCGCGAGATCCCGATCCCGACCTCGCGCGGCATGATCACCGACCGCAACGGCGAGCCGCTGGCGGTGTCCTCGCCGGTGGACAGCGTCTGGGGCAATCCGCAGGAGATGCTCAAGCATCCCGACCGCCTGCCGGAGCTGGCCGAGGCGCTGGGCGTGCCGCTCGACCACCTCGAGCGCCGGGTGGCGCAGCGCGCCGACAAGGAATTCGTATTCCTCAAGCGCCGCATCAACCCCAACGAGGCGGAGGCCATCCTCGCCCGCAAGATCCCGGGCGTGTTCTCGCAGCGCGAGTTCCGCCGCTTCTATCCGCAGGGCGAGGCGCTGGCGCACGTGCTGGGCTTCACCAACATCGACGACGCCGGCCAGGAGGGCGTGGAGCTCGCCTTCGACGAATGGCTGCGCGGCACGCCCGGCGCGCAGAAGGTGATCCGCGACCGCCGCGGCCGCATCGTCGAGAACGTCGATCTGGTGCGCGCCGCGCAGCCGGGCAAGGACCTCACGCTCAGCATTGACCGCCGCATCCAGTACCTGACCCACCGCGAGCTGCGGGCGACCCTGGATCGCACCGGTGCGGTCGCAGGTTCGGCGGTGGTGATCGACGTCGCCACCGGCGAGATCCTCGCCATGGCCAACCTGCCCACGTTCAACCCGAACGCGGTCACCGGCGAGCACCGCGACGCGCGCCGCAACCGCGCGGTCACCGACCTGATCGAGCCGGGCTCGACGATGAAGCCGGTGACCGTGGCCGCGGCGATGGAAGCCGGCGTGATCACCCCGCAGACCGTCATCGACACCAGCCCCGGCTGGATGCCCAACGGTCGCTACCGCACTTCGGACTTCCGCAACTACGGCGCGCTGACCGTCACCGGCGTGATCACCAAGAGCTCGAACGTCGGCAGCGCGAAGATCGTGCACAAGCTGGACAACGCCTATTTCCACAACTTCCTGTCGAAGATGGGATATGGCCGCAGCACCGGCAGCGGCTTCCCGGGCGAAGCCTCGGGCCTGCTGCCGCCGCCGTCGCGCTGGAGCGGCACCAGCAAGCAGACCATGAGCTACGGCTACGGCCTGTCGGCCACGCCGCTGCAGATCGCGCATGCCTACGCCACCCTGGCCAACCACGGCCGCGCGGTGCAGCCGACCCTGGTCAAGGGCCAGCAGGGCAAGTCCGAGCAGGTGGTGTCGCCGCAAGTGGCCGACGCGGTGCTGCGGATGATGCAGACGGTCACCGAGCCCGGTGGCACGGCGACCCAGGCCGCGATCCCCGGCTACCACGTGGCCGGCAAGACCGGCACCGCGCGCAAGGCCTCGGGCGGCGGCTATTCGCGCCGCTATGTCTCCTTCTTCGCCGGCGTGGTGCCGGTGGAGAACCCGCGCTTCGCGATGGCGGTGGTGATCGACGATCCGGACCCGGCCAAGGGCTACTACGGCGGTCTGGTCTCGGCGCCGGTGTTCCAGCAGGTCATGGACGGCGCGCTGCGCCTGATGGACGTGCCGCCGGACGACATCGAGACCTGGCTGGCCGCGCAGGCGAAGGAGCAGGCGAAGGAGCGCGCGCGCAATGCGCCGCGCGCCACCGCCGCGGCGCCCGCCGCTTCCACTGCGGGGGATCGGCAATGAGCCGCCGCATGGCCCTGCGCGAACTCCTGCCCGGCGTGGCCGGCGTGCCGGACGCGCTGGAAATCTCCGGCCTGGTCCTGGACAGCCGCGCCGTGCGCCCCGGCGACGGCTTCGTCGCCATCGGTGGCTTCGGCACCCATGGCCTGCACTTCGCCGCGCAGGCCCTGGCCGACGGCGCGGCGGCGGTGATGTACGAGCCGCCGGTGCCGGCCGATGTGCCGGCGCCGCCCGAGGGCGCGATCGCGGTGCCTGGCCTGCGCGCGCGCATGGGCGCGATGGCCGACGAATTCCACGGCCGCCCCTCGGCGGCGATGGCCACGGTCGCGGTCACCGGCACCAACGGCAAGACATCGACCGTGCAGCTGCTGGCCCAGGCCTGGGAACGCCTGGGCCGGCGCGCGGCGACCATCGGCACGCTCGGCGCCGGCCTTCATGGCGAAGTGCGTCCGACCGGCTTCACCACCCCGCTGGTGCTGCAGGTGCACGAGCTGCTGGCCGGCCTGCGCGATGCCGGCGCGGACGCGGTGGCGATGGAGACCAGCTCGCACGCGCTCGATCAGGGCCGCGTGGACGCGGTCCACTTCCAGGTCGGCGTGTTCACCAACCTCACCCGCGACCACCTCGACTACCACGGCGACATGACCACCTACGGTGCCGCCAAGGCGCGCCTGTTCGCGACGCCCGGACTGGAATCGGCGGTGGTCAACCTCGATGACGGCTTCGGCCGCGAGCTGTTCGCGCGCCTGCCCGATGGCTTGCGCCGCATCGGCACCAGTGCGCGCGACGACGGCACCGCCACCGTAGCGGCTTCGGGCATCGTGCTTGACGCCGCCGGCATCGGCTTCGAGCTGCGCGTCGGCGAAGAAGTCCACGCCGTGCGCTCGCCGTTGCTGGGGCGCTTCAACGTCGAGAACCTGCTGGCGGTGGCTGGCGTGCTGCATGCGCAGGACGTGCCGGCGGCGGAAATCGCCCGTGTCCTCGGCCAGCTCGAGCCCATCGCCGGGCGCATGAACCGCCTCGGCGGCCACGACGGCCTGCCGCTGGTGGTGGTCGACTATGCACACACGCCCGATGCCCTGGAGCAGGCCCTGGGCAGCGTCCGCGCCCACGCCGAGGGCCGCATCACCTGCGTCTTCGGCTGCGGCGGCGAGCGCGACCGCGGCAAGCGCCCGCAGATGGCGGCCGCGGCGGAGCAGGGCGCCGACGTCGTGGTGGTCACCGACGACAACCCGCGCGGCGAGGACGGCGACGCCATCGTCGCCGACATCCTGGCCGGCTTCCGCGACGCCGCAGCGGTCACGGTCGAGCGCGATCGCGCCGCTGCCATCGAGCGCGCCGTGGGCATCGCCGGCCCGGGCGACATCGTGCTGGTTGCCGGCAAGGGCCACGAGCCCTATCAGGAGATCGACGGCGTGCGCCATCCCTTCGACGACTGCGACGTGGCGCAACGCGCCCTTGAGGCGCGCGGTACCGGCCGCCGGGTTCCGGGAGCACGCGCATGAAGCCGATGCTGCTGTCCGCCGTCGCCCGAGCCTGCAACGGCCGCCTGCAGGGCGAAGACCTTCCGGTCGATGCGATCGTCAGCGACAGCCGCACGCTGTCGCCGGGCGGTTCGCCGCTGTTCGTGGCGATCGCGGGCGAGAATTTCGACGGCCACGCGCACGTCGCCGCGGCCGCGGCCGCCGGCGCCGCCGCGGCCTTGGTGTCGCGCGCCGTGGATGCGCCGCTGCCGCAGGTCGTGGTCGGCGACACGGTCGAGGCCCTGGCCTCGCTGGCGCAGGCGCTGCAGTCCGCGCGCACGGGGCAGGACGTGGTCGCCATCACCGGCAGCAACGGCAAGACCAGCGTCAAGGAACTGGCCCTGGCCATCCTCGGCCGCGTCGGCCCCACCATCGCCAGCCCCGGCAACCACAACAACGAGATCGGCCTGCCCATGGCGATCATCGACGCCGACGACGAGGCCCGCTTCGCCGTGTACGAGATGGGCGCCGGCAAGCCCGGCGACATCGCCTACCTGGCCGCCATCGCGCGCCCGCGCGTGGCCCTGGTCAACAACATCGCGCCCGCCCACCTGGAGCGGATGGGTAGCCTGGCGAACGTTGCCGACACCAAGGCCGCGATCTACGACGCGCTGCCGGCCGACGGCACCGCGGTGATCAACGCCGACGACGCCTTCGAATCCTTCTTCGCCGAGCGTGCGCACGGCCGGCGCATCCTGCGTTTCGGCTTCGGTGCCCGCGCCGACGTGCGCGCCCGGGACATCGTGCCGCGCGAGGACGGCAGCGACTTCGTGCTGGCCACGCCCGAGGGCGAGGCCGCGGTGTCGCTGCAGCTGCCGGGCCGCCACAACGTCGCCAACGCCATGGCCGCCGCCGCGCTGGCGCTGGCCTGCGGTGCGCCGCTGGCCGCGGTCGCGGAAGGCCTGGCCGGTGCGCGCCCGGTCGATGGCCGCCTGGTCCGCCGCCGGCTGTCTGGCGGGGCCTGGCTGGTGGACGACAGCTACAACGCCAACCCCGGCTCGCTGGCCGCGGCCATCGACACCCTGGCCACCGCCAGTGGCGGTGGCTGGCTGGTGCTGGGCGACATGCGCGAGCTGGGCGACGACGCCGTGGCGCTGCACGAAGCCGCGGGCCGGCGCGCGCGCGAGGCGGGCGTGGCGCGGCTGTTCGCGCTGGGTGGTCTCGCGGCGCAGGCGGCCGGGGCGTTCGGCGAGGGTGGGGAGGTGTTCGCGTCGCACGAGGCGCTGGCAGCGGCCGTGGTCGCCGCGCTGGCCGGCTCCGCGGGCGCGGCGCCGACGATTCTGGTGAAGGGTTCGCGCGGCAGCGCGATGGATCGCGTGGTCCGCGCGCTGCTTGAAGGAGTCGATACCGATGCTGCTTGAACTCACGCGCTGGCTGCAGCAGCTCGAAGGCCTGTTCGGCCTGTTCGGCTACCTGACCTTCCGCGGCATCCTCGCCGCGCTGACCTCGCTGTTCCTGTCGCTGTGGTGGGGCCCGGCGGTGATCCGCAAGCTCGCCCAGTACAAGGGCGGCCAGCCGATCCGCCAGGACGGCCCGCAGACGCATTTCTCCAAGGCCGGCACCCCGACCATGGGCGGCGGCCTGATCCTGATCACGGTGCTGGCCGCGGTCCTGCTCTGGGGCGACCTGCGCAACAAGTATGTGTGGGTGGTGCTGGCGGTGATGGTGGCCTTCGGCGCCATCGGCTGGTGGGACGACTGGATCAAGATCGTCAAGCGCGACCCCAACGGCATGCGCTCGCGCACCAAGTACGCGCTGCAGTCGCTGTTCGGGCTCGCGGTCGGTCTGTTCCTGTGGTTCAGCGCCGACACGCCGGTGGCGACCACCTTCTACATTCCGTTCTTCAAGGCCGTGGCCCTGCCGCTGGCGGGCGTGTCCTTCGTCGCCATCGCCTACTTCTGGATCGTCGGCTTCTCCAACGCGGTGAACCTGACCGACGGCCTCGACGGCCTGGCGATCATGCCCACGGTGCTGGTGGCCTGCGCGCTGGGCGTGTTCGCCTATGCGTCGGGGCATGCGCAGTTCGCCGAGTACCTGCAGATCCCGCGCGTGCCCGGCGCCGGCGAGCTGGTGATCATCTGCGCCGCGATCGCGGGCGCGGGGCTGGGCTTCCTCTGGTTCAACACCTATCCGGCGATGGTGTTCATGGGCGACATCGGCGCGCTGGCGCTGGGCGCGGTGCTCGGCACCATCGCCGTGATCGTGCGCCAGGAACTGGTGCTGGTGGTGATGGGCGGCATCTTCGTCATCGAAACGCTGTCGGTGATGATCCAGGTGGCGAGCTTCAAGCTCACCGGCAAGCGCGTGTTCCGCATGGCGCCGATCCACCACCACTTCGAGCTCAAGGGCTGGCCGGAGCCGCGGGTGATCGTGCGCTTCTGGATCATCTCGGTGATCCTGGTCCTGGTCGGCCTGGCCACGTTGAAGGTGCGCTGATGGACAGGACCCACGACCGCAGCAGCCAGGCCGTCCGCCTCGAGTCCATCGGCGGCCACTACGACCCGTGGATGCTCGGCGCCGCGCTGGCGCTGGCCGCACTCGGCATCGTGATGGTCGGCTCCAGCTCGATCGCGATCGGCGAGGAGCTGGGCGTCGGCCCCTACTACTTCCTCAGCCGCCACGTCGTGTTCATGGGCCTGGGCGCCGCGCTTGCGTTCTGGGCGATGCGTACCGAGCTCAAGACCATCGAGCGCTTCGACCGCCTGCTGCTGGTCGGCTGCTTCGTCGCGCTGGCGGTGGTGTTCATTCCCGGCGTCGGCAGCAGCGTCAACGGCGCGCAGCGCTGGATCAATCTCGGTGTGTCGAAGTTCCAGGCGGTCGAGGCGGTGAAGGTGATGTACATCGTCTGGCTGGCCAGCTACCTGGTGCGCTTCCGCGACGAGGTCAACGCCACCTGGGGCGCAATGCTCAAGCCCATCGGCGTAGCCGTCGTGCTGATGGCGATGCTCGCGCTGCAGCCCGACTTCGGCTCGCTGGCGCTGCTCCTGGCGATCACCGCCGGCATGCTGGTGCTCGGCGGCGTGCACCTGCCGCGCATGGCCGCGCCGGTGCTGGTGCTGCTGCCGGTGCTGGCGATCGTGGCGATCGCCGAGCCCTACCGCATGCGCCGCCTGACCTCGTTCATGGATCCCTTCGCCGATCCCTTCAACAGCGGCTACCAGCTGGCCAATGCGCTGATGGCGGTGGGTCGCGGCGAGTTCTGGGGCGTGGGCCTGGGGGCTTCGATCCAGAAGCTCAACTACCTGCCCGAAGCGCACACCGACTTCATCCTCGCGGTGATCGCCGAGGAACTGGGCTTCGTCGGCTTCTGCCTGGTGGTCGGCCTGTACGCGCTGCTGGTCGGCCGCGCCTTCCTGGTCGGCCTGCGCTGCGTGGAGACGCGCCGCCACTTCGCCGGCTACATCGCCTTCGGCATCGCGCTGTGGCTGAGCCTGCAGGCGCTGGTGTCGATCGGCGTGAACCTCGGCCTGCTGCCGACCAAGGGCCTGACCCTGCCGCTGGTGTCCTCGGGTGGCTCCAGCGTGATGATGACCTGCGTCGCGGTCGGCCTGCTGCTGCGGGTGTCCTACGAACTCGACCGCACCCAGCGCCAGGTCGCGCGCCTGCGCGGGGAAGCGGCTTCGCCCGCGGCGCCGCCGGCGCCGATGCCGGCCACCGCGCAGCCGGTGCCCTCGCTGGCCGCGCGCGGCACCAGCCGCCTGCGCCAGCGCATCGAGCCCAGGCTCAACCCGGGGGTGCAGGCATGATCCGCCGCCTCCACGACACCCACGGCGTGCCGATGGCCGACTTCGCGCGGCGGCACTCGCGCGTGCACTTCATCGGCATCGGCGGCACCGGCATGAGCGGCATCGCCGAAGTGCTGTGCACGCTGGGCTACCAGGTCTCCGGCTCCGACACCGCCGACAGCGCGGTCACCCGTCGCCTGGCCAGCCTCGGCGCCACCGTGCACCGCGGCCACGCCGCGGCCAACGTGCTCGGCACCGACTGCGTGGTGATCTCCAGCGCCATCAAGGCCGACAACCCGGAACTGATGGAGGCCCGCGCCCAGCGCATCCCGGTGGTGCCGCGCGCGGAGATGCTGGCCGAGCTGATGCGCTTCCGCCGCGGCGTGGCCGTGGCCGGCACCCATGGCAAGACCACCACCACCTCGCTGCTGGCCAGCGTGCTGGCCGAAGGTGGCCTTGATCCGACCTTCGTCATCGGCGGCAAGCTGCTGGCCGCCGGCGCCAACGCGCGCCTGGGCGGCGGCGACTGGCTGGTGGCCGAGGCCGACGAGAGCGACGGCAGCTTCCTGCGCCTGAACCCGCTGGTGGCCATCGTCACCAACATCGACGTCGACCACCTGGAGAACTACGGCGGCGACTTCGCGCGCGTGCAGCAGGCCTTCTCCGAGTTCCTGCACCGGCTGCCCTTCTACGGCCTGGCGGTGCTGTGCATCGATGACCCCGAGGTCGAAGCGCTGGCGGGCGCGGTTTCGCGCCACGTGATGACTTACGGCTTCCACGCCGACGCCGACGTGCGCGCCGAGAACGTGCGCCAGGCCGGGCCGACCATGCACTTCGACCTGGTCCTGCCCGATGCCTCGGCGACGCCGATGGAGCTGGCGCTGCCGGGTCGCCACAACGTGCAGAACGCGCTGGCCGCCGCCGCGGTCGCGTGGCAGCTGGGCGTGCAGCCCGAAGCCATCCGCAGCGCGCTGGCGAAGTTCGAAGGCATCGGTCGCCGCTTCAACCGCCTGGCCGAACTCTCCACCGCGCGCGGCGCCACCGTGCAGCTGGTCGACGACTACGGCCATCACCCGCGCGAGCTGGCCGCGGTGTTCGAGGCCGCCCGCGGCGGCTGGCCCGATCGCCGCCTGGTGGTGGCGTTCCAGCCGCATCGCTACAGCCGCACCCGCGACCTGCTCGACGACTTCGCCGGCGTACTGTCCGACGTCGATGCGCTGGTGCTGACCGAGGTCTACGCCGCCGGCGAGCAGCCGCTGGCCAACGCCGACGCGCGCGCGCTGGCGCGTGCGATCCGCGCCCGTGGCCGCATCGATCCGGTGGTGGTCAACGCACCGGGCGAGCTGCGCGGGGTGCTGCCCGACATCCTCGAGGACGGTGACCTGCTGCTGGTGATGGGCGCCGGCGACATCGGCCAGGTGCCGCAGCAGCTGATGGCCGAAGGCTTCCCGCAGGCAGGGGAGGGCGCCGCTTGAGCAGCCGCCTGCCCCCGCTGCGCGTGACCGATCCCGCCGCCTTCGGCCGCGTGGCCGTGCTGCTCGGTGGCGACACCAGCGAGCGCGAGGTATCCCTGGACTCGGGCGCCGGCGTGCTCGAGGCCCTGCGCTCTCGCGGCGTCGATGTCACCGCGGTGGACGGCGTGCCGGCGCTGCTGGACGCGCTGCGCGACGGCCGCTTCGACCGCGTGTTCAACATCCTGCACGGTGGCCCCGGCGAGAACGGCGTGCTGCAGGGCCTGCTCGACGCGCTGCGCGTGCCCTACACCGGCTCCGGCGTGCTTGGCAGCGCGCTGACCCTGGACAAGATCCGCACCAAGCAGGTCTGGCTGTCCGAAGGCCTGCCGACGCCGCGCTACGAGCGCCTGGCCAAGGGCTCCGACCTGCGCGCCGCCGCGCAGCGCCTGGGCTACCCGGTGTTCGTGAAACCTTCCAGCGAAGGCTCCAGCGTCGGCGTGTTCCGCGTGCTGGCCGAAGCCGACCTGGCACCGGCCATCGAGTTCGCCGCCGGCTACGACGGCGAACTGCTGATGGAGCAGATGGTTCGCGGCGACGAACTCACCGTCGGCGTGCTGGGCGACGTCGCCCTGCCGTCGATCCGCATCGTGCCGGCGGGCGAGTGGTACGACTACCACGCCAAGTACGTTGCCGAAGACACGCAGTACCTGTGTCCGGGCCTCGAGGGCGACGACGAGTCCGCGATCCGCGACCTCGCCCTGCGCGCCTTCCGCGCCGCCGCCTGCAGCGGCTGGGGCCGCGTCGACGTGATGCGCGATCGCGAGCGCGGCCTGCAGCTGATCGAAGTGAACACCGCGCCGGGCATGACCAGCCACTCGCTGGTGCCCAAGGCGGCCTCGCAGCTGGGCTGCGACTACGCCGAACTGTGCTGGCGCGTGCTGGAGCAGACGCTGTGAGCGCGCTTGCCCGCATCCTTGCCTGGACGCTGGCCGTGGCCCTGGTCGCGCTGCCGGTGGTCGCGGTCATGAAGGGCTGGATCGGCGCCGAGCGCTGGCCGCTGCGCACCCTGCGCATCAACGACGACCTGCAGCAGGTCGATCCCGCGGCCGTGCGCGAGGCGGTGCTGCCCCACGCGCAGCAGGGCTTCTTCGCCGTGCGCCTGGACGACGCCCGCGAGGCCGTCGCCGTGCTGCCCTGGGTGGAGCAGGCCGACGTGTCCAAGCGCTGGCCCGACGTGCTGGAAGTGCGCGTCAGCGAGCACCGCCCCTTCGCGCGCTGGGGCGACGAGCGCCTGCTGTCGCTGCAGGGCCGCGTGTTCCCGGCCGAAGGCATCGACGTGCCGCAGGGCCTGCCGCTGCTGCACGGTCCCGACGGCCGGGTCGAGGATGTCGTCGAACTCTACGGCGAGGCGCGCGAGCTGTTCGCGCCCACCGGCTACACCGTCCGCGCCCTCCTGCTCGACAGCCGCGGCAGTTGGGCCATGGTCCTGTCCAACGGCACCGAGGTGGTCGTGGGCAGCCACCAGGCACGCATCCGCATGGCCCGCTTCGCCCGCCTGCTGCCGCAGCTGCTGCAGCAGAAGCAGCTGCCGCTGGCGCGCGCGGACCTCCGATACACGAACGGCTTCGCCCTGACCTGGGCCGAGGAAAGCAACGCATGAACCGCAAAGGCGACAAGGCCCTGATCGTCGGTCTCGACATCGGCACCTCCAAGGTGGTGGCCCTGGTGGGCGAGTACTCGCCGGGCAACCCCATCGAGGTGATCGGCATCGGCAGCCACGAATCGCGCGGCCTCAAGCGCGGCGTGGTCGTGGATATCGAATCGACCGTGCAGTCGATCCAGCGCGCGATCGAAGAGGCCGAGCTGATGGCCGGCTGCGACATCCGCTCGGTCTACGCCTCGATCTCTGGCAGCCACGTGCAGTGCAAGAACTCGCCGGGCATCGTCCCGATCCGCGATGGCGAGGTCACCTGGAGCGACCTCGACCGCGTGCTCGACGCCGCCAAGGCGGTGGCGATTCCGGCCGACCAGAAGATCCTGCACGCCATCCCGCGCGAGTATGTGCTCGACGATTCCCAGGAAGGCATCCGCAACCCCGTCGGCATGACCGGCGTGCGCCTGGAGGTGCACGCGCACCTGGTGGTCTGCGCGCAGTCGGCCGCGGCCAACATCTCCAAGTGCGTGCAGCGCTGCGACCTGCAGATCGACGACCTGGTGCTGTCGTCGCTGGCGTCCAGCACCGCGGTGCTGACCAGCGACGAACGCGAGCTGGGCGTGGTGATGGTCGACATCGGCGCCGGTACCACCGACCTGGCCGTCTACGTGCATGGCGCGATCTGCCACACGTCCAGCCTGCCGATCGCCGGCGACAAGGTCACCGAGGACATCGCGCACATGCTGCGCACGCCCACGCCGGAAGCCGAGCAGATCAAGGTCCGCTACGCCTGCGCCCTGGCCCAGCTGGCGACCAGCGAGGAATCGATCCAGGTGCCCAGCGTCGGCGACCGCCCGCCGCGCCGCCTGCCGCGCCAGTCGCTGGCCCAGGCCGTGCAGGCCCGCTACGAGGAGATCTTCGAGATGGTGCAGGCCGAACTGCGCCGCTCGGGCTTCGAGCAGCACGTGCGCGCCGGCATGGTGCTCACCGGCGGCGCCGCGAAGATGGAAGGCGTGGTCGAGCTGGCCGAGGAAATGCTGCAGATGCCGGTGCGCGTGGGCATTCCCCAGCACGTCACCGGCCTGGGCGAAGTGGTGAACAACCCGGTCCACGCCACCGGCGTGGGCCTGCTGCTGATGGGCAGCCAGATCGAGCACCCGCGCCGCCCGGTGTTGCCGACCGGCCGCGCCGGCAGCGTGCTGAAGAAGCTCAAGACCTGGTTCAACGGGGAGTTCTGACCATGGACGGCCAGCGACCACTGCGGGGAAGGCGGATGCGGGAGCGGCCATGGCCGCGAAGACGGGCGGGACGGAAGCGAAAACGGTAAGCCGGCAGCGATTCACGACACCAGAACAACAACAAAAACCAGCAACACATAACGACATCAAAGAGGACTACGGACATGGCGCACTTCGAACTGGTTGAAAAGATGGCTCCCAACGCCGTCATCAAGGTCATCGGCGTGGGTGGCGGCGGCGGCAACGCCGTCAACCACATGGTCAACAGCAGCGTGGACGGCGTGGAGTTCATCACCGCCAACACCGACTCCCAGGCGATCAAGAACTGCGGCTCCAAGCTGCAGCTGCAGCTCGGCACCGGCGTGACCAAGGGCCTGGGCGCGGGCGCCAACCCCGAGGTCGGCCGCCAGGCCGCGCTCGAGGATCGCGACCAGATCATGGAAGCGCTGCAGGGCGCGGACATGGTGTTCATCACTGCCGGCATGGGCGGTGGCACCGGCACCGGCGCGGCGCCGGTGGTGGCGCAGCTGGCCAAGGAAATGGGCATCCTGACCGTGGCCGTGGTCACCAAGCCCTTCCCGTTCGAGGGCCGCCGCCGCATGCAGGTCGCGCTCAAGGGCATCGAGGAGCTGGCCGCGCACTGCGACTCGCTGATCACCATCCCCAACGAGAAGCTGATCACCGTGCTCGGCCGCAACGCCACCATGGTCCAGGCCTTCCGCGCCGCCAACGACGTGCTGCTCGGCGCCGTGCAGGGCATCGCCGACCTGATCGTGCGCCCGGGCCTGATCAACGTCGACTTTGCCGACGTGCGCACCGTGATGAGCGAGATGGGCCTGGCGATGATGGGCACCGGCACCGCCCGCGGCGACGACCGCGCCCAGGCCGCCGCCGAGTCCGCGATCCAGAACCCGCTGCTCGACGACGTCCACCTGGCCGGTGCCAACGGCATCCTGGTCAACATCACCGCCGGCCCGGACTTCACCATGAGCGAGTTCGACGAAGTCGGCCGCACCGTGGAGAACTTCGCCAGCGAGGACGCGACCATCGTCATCGGCACCGTGCTCGACCCGGACATGCAGGACGACGTGCGCGTGACCGTCGTGGCCACCGGCCTCAACCGCGGCCAGGCCCGCGGCGTCGCGCCGTCGACGGACTTCGGCCGTGACGCCGGCCTCCAGGGCCAGCGCCGCCCGAACATCCAGCTGATCAACAACACCGGCCGCCGCGATGGCACCACCGGCATGTTCATCGACGAGGACGAGCAGCAGCCGGCGGCGGTCGCCGGTGGCGGCCTGGGCCTGCGTCGCAGCAGCCCGGCGGCCGAGTCCTCCACGCCGAACAGCCCGGCCGTGGCCGACTTCGGCAGCGGCGGCGATTCCGGCTACCTGGATATCCCGGCCTTCCTCCGCCGCCAGGCCGACTGATCCCGGGTGCCCCCTTCCCCCGGCCACGGGGGAAGGGGCGGGGAGTGGTGCGTTCAGGTTCAGCTGCCTGCGTGCTAAATTGCGAACCGCTTTCATCTGACGGTCGTCCCCCGGCGGCCGGCTCCACCCCCAGAGTCCCCCGCGAATGGTCCAGCAGCGCACGATCCAGAACGTCACCCGCGCCACCGGCGTGGGGCTGCACAGTGGCGAGAAGGTCTTCATGACCCTGCGCCCGATGCCGCCGGACTCCGGGATCGTGTTCCGCCGCGTCGACGTCGAGCCGCCGGTCGAGATCCCGGCCGAGGCGACCCTGGTGACCGAGACCACCCTGTGCACCGGCCTGTCCACCAACGGCGCCAACGTGCAGACCGTCGAGCACCTGATGTCGGCCCTGGCCGGCCTGGGGATCGACAACATCATGGTCGAGCTGTCCGCGGCCGAAGTGCCGATCATGGACGGCTCCTCGGGCCCGTTCGTGTTCCTGCTGCAGTCCGCCGGCATCGTCGAACAGGGCGTGCCCAAGCGCTTCATCCGCATCAAGCGCCCGGTCGAGGTGCGCGAAGGCGACAAGATCGCCCGCTTCGAGCCTTTCGACGGCTTCCGCCTGGGCTTCACCATCGACTTCAGGCACCCGGCCATCCCGACCACCCAGTCGCGGGCCGAGGTGGAGTTCTCCACCGAGAACTACATCAAGGAAGTCAGCCGCGCCCGCACCTTCGGTTTCATGCGCGACCTGGAATACATGCGCGACCGCAACCTGGGCCTGGGCGGGTCGATGGACAACGCCATCGTCCTCGATGATTTTCGCGTGCTCAACGAGGACGGCCTGCGCTACGCCGACGAGTTCGTGCGTCACAAGATCCTCGACGCCGTCGGCGACCTGTACCTGGCTGGCCGCCCGATCATCGGCGCCTTCGAGGGCTACAAGTCCGGCCACGCGCTCAACAACAAGCTGGTGCGCGCGCTTCTGGCTGAGCAGGACGCCTGGGAGGAAGCGACCTTCCCCGAGGCCAGCACCGGCCCGGTGGCCTACGGCGAGCTGCAGCCGGCTGCCTGAACGGGGCCCGCCCGCGGCCGTCGCGAACCCCAACCCCGCCTGTCTGTTCTTCACGGACTCTTGCCGTCGGGGTCACGGTTTAATGAAAAATTAACGAAAATATATCGAAACGATAGCTTCTGGTTAACGTTTCGGGCGGCAGTGGCCGTTAGGATGCCCCGTCGGCGCTGGAAGGCCGGCCGAATTCAGGACCCGTCGCTGTCGTCGCCCACAGGCGGACGCAGGGACGCCAAGGCGGCCCGCAGCCCTTCCGGTGCGGACGCCGACAGCGGAAGTGCAGCCGGTTCGACCCGCGCAGGCGGGAACATCGGCTGGGTGGTCGTCCTGACCCTGAGCTCCTGGACCTCAAGCCCGTGCGAACGGGCGGCTTCCAGGAGCGCCGGAGCGGCGAGCCTGAGGCTGGCGTTCCACAGCGGCGAATCCACCAGGTAAACCAGCTTTGCGCCATCCACATTCGCAAGCCGCGCGTGCGCGGCCAGTGAAGGAGACAGATGGGGGCGCAGGGTGCGGTCGAGGGCGTCGAGCCACATGGCGCGCTGGACCGGGGACCGGCCGGACACATCGGCCGCCAGCGCGTCGAGTACGGCGCGCGGACCTTTGGGGGATGCCAATTTGGCGTTGCCAGCAGACATAGTGAAATGACTCTACACCGTACGCTCCACCACTCGCACGCCTGGCTCGTGCACTACATCCGCCGCGGCGGCAGGCGCATCGCCCAGCTGGGCGGGAAGCAGCCGCTGGCCGTGATCGGCGCCACCCTGGTGCTCGGCGCCGCGCTCGGCGCCAGCGTCCAGTCCGGCGAGGTCAACGCGCTGCGCGCGGAGATCGCCAGCCAGGACGCGCAGCTCGAGGACACGCGCCGCGAAGCCCAGCGCGAGGTCAACGCCCTGGCCGCCCGCCTGGGCGAGCTGCAGGCCCAGGCCAACCGCCTCAACGCGCTCGGCGACCGCCTGACCCAGGTCGCCCAGCTGGGCGACGGCGAATTCGATTTCAACAGCCCGGTGGGTATCGGCGGCCATGGCCCGGTGCGCGACATGGCCGCCAGCGAACTGCGCGACGGGATCAGCGGCATCGACGCCGATTTCGCCACCGCCGGCGGCCAGCTCTCGGTGCTGGAGATGCTGCTGTTCAATCGCGAGCTCGACCGCAATTCGATGCCCTCGCGCTCCCCGGTGGCCTCCAGCTACATCACCTCCGGCTTCGGCCGCCGCGCCGACCCCTTCGGCGGCGGCGCCGCCTGGCACAAGGGCATCGATTTCGACGCCCGCACCGGCGACACCGTCATGGCCGTGGCCGACGGCGTGGTCAGCTATTCCGGCGTGCGCTCGGGCTACGGCAACGTGGTCGAGATCGACCATGGCAACGGCTTCGTGACCCGCTATGCCCACAACTCCCGCAACGTCGTCCAGGTCGGCGACCTGGTCCGCGTGGGCCGGGAGATCGCCAAGGCCGGCAGCACCGGCCGCAGCACCGGCGCCCACGTCCATTTCGAGGTGTGGGAGAACGGTTCGGTCGTGAACCCGCGCAAGTTCCTGGGCGACAAGCACTGAGCCAGCGGCGCCCGCAGCGCCCGGGGCCTTGATAGGCGGGGTCGCGACCCCCACGGTACAATGCCGCGGCCAATGGGAAAGGGCGCCACGCGCCCTTTTCCCGTTTCTGGGCCATCCACTTACACAACCGGTCACCCAATGCTCAATCGCCTGCTCACCAGCGTGTTCGGCAGCCGCAACGAACGCATCGTCGGACAGTTCAACAAGGTCGTCGCGAAGGTCAACGCGCTCGAGCCGCAGATGCAGGCGCTCTCCGACGTCGAACTCCAGGGCAAGACCGCGGAGTTCAAGCAGCGCATCGCCGACGGCGAGAAGCTCGACAAGATCCTGCCCGAGGCCTTCGCCGTCTGCCGCGAGGCCTCGGTCCGCGTGCTCGGCATGCGCCACTACGACGTGCAGCTGGTCGGCGGCATGGTCCTGCACACCGGCAAGATCGCCGAGATGCGCACCGGCGAGGGCAAGACCCTGGTCGCGACCCTGCCGGTCTACCTCAACGCCCTGGAAGGCAAGGGCGTGCACGTGGTCACGGTCAACGACTACCTGGCCCGCCGCGACGCCGCGCAGATGGGCAAGCTCTACAACTGGCTCGGCCTGTCTGTCGGCGTGGTCTATCCGGGCATGCCGCACGGCGACAAGAACGCCGCCTACAACGCCGACATCACCTACGGCACCAACAACGAGTTCGGCTTCGACTACCTGCGCGACAACATGGCGCAGTCGAAGGAGCAGCGCTACCAGCGCGGCCTGAACTACGCGATCATCGACGAGGTCGACTCGATCCTGATCGACGAGGCGCGCACGCCGCTGATCATCTCCGGCCCCGCCGACGAGACGCCCGACCTCTACATCAAGGTCAACCGCATCGTCCCCGAATTCACCCGCCAGGCCGACGAGCAGTCCGAAGGCGACTTCTGGGTGGACGAGAAGGGCAAGCAGGTGCACCTGTCCGAGGCCGGCCAGGAGCTGGCCGAGAACCTGCTGCGCCGCGCCGGCATCCTCGGCGAGGACGACGGCCTATACGACCCGCACAACATCCACGTCGTGCACCACCTCAACGCCGCGATGCGCGCGCACGCCATCTACCAGCGCGATGTCGACTACATCGTGCGCGACGGCGAAGTGATCATCGTCGACGAGTTCACCGGCCGCACCCTGCAGGGCCGCCGCTGGTCCGACGGCCTGCACCAGGCGGTCGAGGCCAAGGAAGGCGTGCCGGTCCAGCGCGAGAACCAGACGCTGGCCAGCATCACCTTCCAGAACCTGTTCCGCATGTACAACAAGCTGTCGGGCATGACCGGCACCGCGGACACGGAAGCCTTCGAGTTCAACAGCATCTACAACCTCGAGGTGGTGGTGATTCCGACCCACCGCCCGATGATCCGCGTCGACCATCCCGACGCCGTGTTCCTCAACCGCGCCGGCAAGTACCGCGCCGTGGTCAACGAACTGAAGGAAGCGCACGCGCGCAACCAGCCGGTGCTGGTGGGCACGACCTCGATCGAAGTCTCGGAGATGCTGAGCCAGCACCTGACCGAGGCCGGCATCCATCACGAAGTGCTCAACGCCAAGCAGCACGAACGCGAGGCCACCATCATCGCCCAGGCCGGTCGCCCGGGCGCGGTCACCATCGCCACCAACATGGCCGGCCGCGGCACCGACATCGTGCTCGGCGGCTCGCTGGAGGCCGAGATCGCCCAGCTCGAGGCCGAGCAGGGCGAGGTCGACGAGGCCACCCGCGCGCGCCTGAAGGCCGAATGGCAGCAGCGCCACGACGCGGTCAAGGAAGCCGGCGGCCTGCACATCGTCGGCACCGAACGCCACGAATCGCGCCGCATCGACAACCAGCTCCGCGGCCGCTCCGGTCGCCAGGGCGACCCCGGTTCCAGCCGCTTCTACCTGTCGCTGGAAGACAACCTGATGCGCATCTTCGCCGCCGACTGGGTGCAGAAGGTGATGGCGCGCATGGGCCTGAAGGAAGACGACATCATCGAGAGCCCGCTGGTGTCCAAGCAGATCGCCAACGCCCAGCGCAAGGTCGAGGCCCACAACTTCGACATCCGCAAGAACCTGCTCGACTTCGACGACGTCAACAACGACCAGCGCAAGGTGATCTACGGCCAGCGCAACGAACTGCTCGAGTCCGAGGACATCTCCGGCAACATCGCCGGCATCCGCGGCGACGTGGTCGGCGACCTGGTCGACCGCTTCGTGCCGCCGGAGTCGATCGACGAGCAGTGGGACATCGCCGGCCTGCAGTCCACGCTCGAGGCCGACTACGGCCTGCAGCTGGACATCGCCGGATGGGTCGCGCAGCAGCCCGAGGTCGACGCCGAGCGGATCCTCGAACACGTGCAGGCGGAGGTCGACGGGATCGTGTCCGCCAAGGAGGCCAGCCTCGGCGGCGAGACCATGCGCATGCTCGAGAAGCACATCATGCTCACCGTGCTCGACGACAACTGGAAGCAGCACCTCGCGCGCATGGACTATCTGCGCCAGGGCATCCACCTGCGCGGCTACGCGCAGAAGCAGCCCAAGCAGGAGTACAAGAAAGAAGCCTTCGAACTGTTCTCCGAGATGCTTGAGAAGGTCAAGCGCGAAGTGGTGATGATGCTTTCCCGCGTGCGCGTGCGCACCGAGGAGGAAGTCGCCGCGATGGAAGCGCAGGAGCGCGCCATGGCCCAGGCCCAGGCCCGGCAGATGCAGTTCCAGCACGCCGACAGCGGCGGCTACGGCGCCGACGAGGAAGCCGCCACGCCGGACTACCAGCACGACGGCGACCCGGCCGAGCGCATGCCCAAGGTCGGCCGCAACGACCCGTGCCCCTGCGGCAGCGGCAAGAAGTACAAGCACTGCCATGGGCAGATCGCCTGACCCCGACTCACTTCCCCGCCTGCGGGGAAAGGGGCGAACGGGGTGAAGACGGTCGAGGTCGTCGCGGGAGTCATCACTGACGCACGCGGGCGCGTGCTGCTCAGCCGCCGTACCGAGGGCCGCGACCTGGCCGGTCTCTGGGAATTCCCGGGCGGCAAGCGCGAACCCGGCGAGACGCCCGAGGCCGCGCTGGCGCGCGAGCTGCAGGAAGAACTCGGCATCGAGGCCCGCATCGGCGGGCACCTGATCACCGTTCCCCAGGCGTATCCCGGCAAGCGGCTGCGCCTGGACGTGCGCAGCGTCACCCGCTGGGACGGCATCCCGCGTGGCCGCGAAGGCCAGGCCCTGGCCTGGGTGCCGCCGCACAAGCTGCCCAGCTACACCATGCCGCCCGCCGACATCCCGGTGGTGGGCGTGCTGCTCCAGCCCGACCGCTATGCCATCAGCCCCGAGCCGGACACCGACGGCACGGAGGTGCCGGCGCAGGCGCGGGACGGCTGGCTGGCCGGGCTGGATGCCACCCTGGCCGCCGGCGTCAGCCGCATCCAGGTCCGCCTGCCGGGGCTCGATGCCGGGCAGCGCCGTGGCCTCTTGGCGGCCGCGGCGGAACGCTGCCGCGCCGCCGGAGCCGAGTTGCTGGTCAACGCCGATGTCGCCCTGGCGCAGGAGTTCGGCCTGGGCCTGCACCTGCGAGCCTCGCAGCTGGTAGGGATGGAGGCGCGCCCAAGGCTGGCCGAGGGCGCGCTGCTGGCCGCGTCATGCCATGACGAAGCCGAGCTGGCCCACGCCGCGCGGCTGGGCTGCGACTTCGCCGTGCTCGGCGCGGTGAAGCCCACCGCCACGCACACGGAGCAGCCCGGCATCGGCTGGGAGGCGTTCGCGCGGCTGCGCGAGGGCGTGAGCCTGCCGATCTATGCGCTCGGGGGCCTGGGCCCCGACGACCTCGAGGACGCACGCCGGAACGGCGCGCAAGGCATTGCCGCTATCCGGAGCTTGTGGCATCCGGGCTGAGCAGGGGCGGGTGAACCCGCGCGCACCGGCGAACGCCTGATGCATACGAAGATGGCACCCGGATGCCAGGTGGCCACGCCCGTCCAATGCCTGCGCGAGCCGATCGACCACGAACTGGCCGCTTCATTCGAATGGAACAACGTCCAGCCCGCCCGGGCGCCTGGCGGATACCACCCCATCCGCCCCCGGTATGAGCACCGGTCGCTGCGGGAGCGGTTACCGGTCAGTCCCTTGTTTTCCTGGCACGGGAGGTGAGCGTCCGCTTGCGCAGCAAGCGCTCCGAACGCATCACGTGCAAGATGAAGACCTTGTGCCCGTCAAAGCGATAGAACACCCGACAGGGAGGCTCGACCATGTGGCGGTAGCGGGAACGCCCCAGTTCCGGGGGCCGACTTCCGCTTTCCGGATGATCTTCCAGCTGCTCCACGCGTTCGAGTACACGTCTGACCAACCCGGACGCGGCAACGGGATCTTCCAGTGCAATGTAGTCTGCGATGGCTTCCAGATCGCTCAGCGCCGGCTCTGTCCAGACTATTTCAGCCATCGCGCGAGGCGCTTCCTGGCTTGGGCCTGCGTAGCCACGCGGCCCTCGGCGATCGCCTGTTCTCCCCGGGCGATGCCTTCAAGCACGGCCATGCGCCGCTCCATGAGCTGGTAGCTCTCCACGTCCACCAGGTAGGCGCTTGGCAGGCCGTGCTGGGTGATGAGGATGGGTTGCTTGTCCCGCTCCAGATCCGAGAGCAGGTCGGTGGCTTGGCGCTTGAGGGTAGTGACGAGTTCGGTTCGCATGGAGTGACACTAAAGTATCACTCCGGGCCGTGCAAGGCCGGCATGGATCATCGCTCCGCTGGGCTATCCGGAGCCGGAAAGCCCCAGATACCGCCCATGCAGCGCCGCCACCGCGCCATCCAGCGCCTCCAGCGGCCCGTCATTGGCGATGACATCGTCGGCCACAGCCAGCCGCTCTTCGCGCGTGGCCTGGGCGCGGATCATCCGCCAGGCCAGGGCCTCGTCGATGCCGTCGCGCGCCAGCAGCCGCTCCAGCTGCACCTCCACGGGCACGTCCACCACCAGCACCCGGTCGATCCAGGCGGCGTAGGCATCGCGGCCGGCCTCGGCGAACAGCGGGATGGCGGCGATGGCGTAGGGGCCGGGCGCGGCCTCGCAGGCCTCGCGCAGCGCAGCGCGCACGCGCGGGTGGATGATCGCTTCCAGGCGCAGGCGGGCCGCGTCGTCGGCGAATACGCGCCGGCGCATGGCCGGGCGATCCATGGCGCCGTCGGGGCCCAGCACCCCGGGGCCGAAGGCCGCCACGATCTCGGCCAGCCCCGGCGTGCCGGGCTCAACGACCTCGCGGGCGACGATATCGGCATCGGCTACGTGCACCCCCAAGGCGCGGAAGCGGCGTTCGACCTCGGACTTGCCCGAGGCGATGCCGCCCGTGAGGGCTACGGTGTAACGGGCCATGGGTTAAGCCTGACGGGTTGGATATCCATAGGGTAGACAGATCCGATACCCCAAGGTAAAGAAAAATCTGGAAATGCCCTAATCTGTAAAAAAATCCTCGAAGGCGTAAAGAAAAATGGCCGCAGTCGGCTACGAATACCTTCGCCAGACGCTCGGCCTGCGCGCCTTCGCGCCGTCGCGCCCGGCCCGGGTGGGGCCTGTTACCCGCGTGGAACAGACGTCGGACGCGCTGGTCGTCCCTGCAGGCGTCGCGCCCGGTCCCGATGAGCCGCTGGAGCACGTCCTGTTCGCGCTCAAGCACGAAGGCACCGACCTCCAGATCCTGGCCGAAGCCATGCCGCACGTGCGCGCCGACGCGCTCCTGGATGCGCTGCGCGCCACGCCCCACGGCCGCTACCTCCGTCTGGCAGGCTACCTCCGCGAACTGTTCACCGGCCAGGTACTGGACGACGTGCCCGCGATCGGCGGCGCGAACGTCGACCTGTTCGACCCCGCGCGCTACGTCACCGGCCCCGCCATGCGTGACGCCAAGTGGCGGGTCAACTTCAACGGCCTCGGCACCCCGGCCTGGTGTGCCACCGTGCAGCGGACGGATGCCATCGAGACCGTGATGGCATCGCGCCTGCCGGAAAGACTCCGGGACTTCACCGGCGCGCTCGGCGACGCGCTACTCGACCGGACCCTGGCCTGGGCCTACCTGCACGAGACCCGCGATTCCTTCGCCATCGAGCGCGAGGCGCCCAGCGCCGACAAAGCACGGGCCTTCGTCGCCCTGTTGCAGCAGGCGCATGACCAGCAGCCGTTGAGCGAGGATTACCTCGCGCAGCTGCAGTCGGCCACGGTGAGCAATCCCGTCGACCGCGCCGTGGCTTTCCGGCACGAACAGAACTGGCTGGAGGGCCCCGGCAGAGGGGCGCTGGCCGTGTCCTACCTGCCGCCGCCGCCCGCGCTGGCCGCGGAACTCATGGGCGAGCTGATGCGTTACGCCAACGCCGCCGCCGGGCAGGTCGACCCCATCGTCCTGGCCTCGGTGATCTCGTTCGGATTCGTCTACGTGCACCCGTTCATGGACGGCAACGGCCGCCTGTCGCGCTTCCTCTACCACCATGCCCTGTGTCGGGCGGGGGCGCTCGACCACGGACTGGTACTGCCGGTTTCGGTGGCCATGAAGAAACACGAGGCCGACTACCTGCGGGTGCTGCAATCGTATTCCCGGCCTGCCCGCGAGCGTTGGCAGGTCGAATGGATCGATGCCGGGCAGTACGCTTTCACCTTCACCGGGCACGCAGCGATGTACCGGTATTGGGACGCGACCGATCAGGTCACCTTCGGTTCGAAGATGGCCGAACAGGCGCTGGAAGTGGAGCTGCGTCAAGAAGCCGACTTCCTGGAGCGCTATGACACCATCGTGGCCGCCGTCAACGCAGAGTACGACGTGCGCGGCAGCGACCTGTCGACCCTGGTCGTGTCCTGCCTGGACAACCATGGCGTGGTGTCGAAGCGGCGGCGCGACCAGTTCGGCGGCCGGGTGCCGGAAGCGGTGTTTGACCTGGTGGAGAGGCTGGCCGCAGCGATGCCTGGCGGGGGGGCTCACCGATAGCCCCGGCTCAGAGGACCGCCCGGAGCTGGCGTTTTACGGTGCGCGCTTGCTCAGCAGCGCGGCCATGCGCGTCTGCCAGCCTGGGCCCGAGGCTTTCCAGGCCGCCAGGATGGATTCGGGCAGGCGGATGGTGACCTGGCGGCGCGGGTCCGTGGCCAGGGGCCGGCCGGCGCGCTTGATTGCGCCGCGCCGCAGCATGTCACCGGTCAGCTCCGGAAGCTCTTCGTACTCGTCGGGTCGGATGACGTGCGAGTCCACGCGCTTGAGGTCAGACTTCAAGTCGGGGCCCGATGCGTGCTTGCTCGCGTTCATTGGCTTTCCTCATGCTGAAAACGTGGCGGTGCCCCTGGGTACATATCCGACTCCGACCATGCGGCCGGCCAGGAGGCCGAAACAGATGATGCGCGCTTCGCCGTAGTCACTCCGGTTGTCCTCGACTTCGAAGGTCATCCCGTGGAAGACGATGGGAGCATCCTCGAATTCCAGACCGCGTTCATCCAGTGTGCGCTGACGCTTGGCTGGATCGTAGCTGATGCGCATGATTCATGTCACTACAACAATGGAGGCGGGAGCGCGGAAAGCGACGCGCGCCTCCAATGTCTCCCCATGAATCAGCGGCCGCCATCGGCCAGGCGATGAGGTGCGGGTCGGAAAGCCCGACGGGTTCGCTCAGAGCCCGGCGATACCCCGGTACCAGCCCACCAGGTCATGGCCCCACATGAAGGTGATCCAGCCGGCGAGGGCCAGGTAGGGGCCGAAGGGAATCGGCGTGGCGCGGTCGCGGCCCTTCGCGAACAGCCAGGCGCTGCCCACCACCGCGCCCACCAGTGAGGAGATCAGGATCGTCGGCAGCACGCCCGCCAGGCCGCACCAGGCGCCCAGCGCGGCCAGCAGCTTGAAGTCGCCGTGGCCCATGCCTTCCTTGCCGGTGAGCTGCTTGAACACCCACCACACGCTCCACAGGCTCACATAGCCCGCGATGGCGCCCAGCAGGGCGTCCTTGGGGCCGATGTACAGGTTCTCGACCGCCGCGATCAGCCCCAGCCACATGAAGGGCAGGGTGAGCGAGTCCGGCAGCAGCTGGGTGCGCAGGTCGATGCCCGACAGCGCGATCAGGTAGCAGGTCAGCAGCCCCGCGCCGAAGCCCTGCCAGCCGAAGCCGAAGCGCCATACGCAGGCCAGTACCAGCAGCATGGTCAGCAGCTCGACCGCGGGGTACTGCACCGAGATCGGCGCCTTGCAGCTGCGGCACTTGCCGCGCAGCACCAGCCAGCTCAGCACCGGGATGTTCTCGTACCAGCTCAGCTGGTGGCCGCAGTGCGGGCAGTGCGAGCGCTCCACCACGATGCCGGGCGGCGGTGGATCGTAGATCTCAGGCTCGCCCAGCATCTCGCGGCTGTCGCGCTTCCACTCCCACTCCATCCGCTTGGGCAGGCGCAGGATCACCACGTTCAGGAAGCTGCCCACCAGCAGGCCGAGGCCTGCGACCAGCGGATAGCCGATCTCGGGGTTCTGGTCGAGGAAGGCCATCCGGTCTTACATCACCGTCAGCGCGAGCTTGAAGATCGGCAGGTACATCGCCACCACGATCGAACCGACCATGCCGCCGATCACCACCATCACGAAGGGCTCGATCAGGCTGGAGATGGTGTCCACGGCGTTGTCGACCTCTTCCTCGTAGAACTCGGCCACCTTGAACAGCATGGTGTCGAGCGCGCCGGCCTCTTCGCCGATGGAGGTCATCTGCACCACCATGTGCGGGAACAGGTTGACCTGCTTCATGGCCACGTTCAGCGGATAACCGGTCGCCACGTCGTCGCGCATCTCCAGCACGGCGTCGGTGTAGACGCGGTTGCCGGTGGCGCCGGCCACGCTCTCCATGGCCTCCACCAGCGGCACGCCGGCCTTGAAGGTCACCGCCAGGGTGCGCGCGAAGCGGGCGATGGCCGAGTTGTGCAGCACCTGGCCGATCACCGGGATCTTCAGCAGCATGCGGTCCACGCCGTGCTGCAGCTTGGGCGAGCGCTTGTAGATGAAGATGAAGGCGGTGATCGCCACGGCGGCCACGCCCACGATGGCCCACCACCACTTCACCATGATCGCCGAGATGCCGAACACCAGGGCGGTGAACGCTGGAAGCTCGGCGCCGTAGCTGGCGAACTGCTCGCTGAAAACGGGCACCACGTACACCATCAGGATGGCGCAGACCAGGATCGCCACGCCGATCACCGCGGCCGGGTAGAACAGCGCCTTCTTGATCTTGCCCTTGATGGACTCGATGTTTTCCTTGTAGTCGGCGATGGTGGCCAGCACCGTTTCCAGCGCGCCCGAGGTTTCGCCGGCGCGGACCAGGTTGCGGTACAGCTCGTCGAACTGCACCGGGTGCTTGCTCATGGCCTCGTAGATGGAGGAGCCGCCTTCGATGTCCATGCGGACCTCGTCGACCAGCTTCTTCATCCGCACGTTCTTCTGGCCGTTGCCGATGATCTCCAGCGAATTCACGATCGGCACGCCCGAGCGCATCATCGTCGCGATCTGGCGGCTGAACACCGCGATGTCCTTGGGCGTGACCGGCTTGCCGGCGGAGCCGAACAGGGGCTTGGGCTTGGGCTTGACCTTGCCCGGCTGGATGCCCTGGCGGCGCAGCTCGGCGCGCAGCAGGTTGACATTGCGGGCCTGCTGTTCGCCCTTCATCTTCTTGCCGCGCTTGTCGACGCCCTCCCAGACGAATACCGGAAGGGTCACGCCGTCGCGCGTCGGCCTGGCGGCCTGGCGGGCAGCAGTCTTGGTGGCGGTGGTCACGGCCATGTCGAATTTCCCCGTTTGTCCCCGGTCCCCGGCATGCCGGGACCCCAGCAGGTGATGTTAGCCGGTTGCGGCCCGGTGTGGTGCGCCCCTGGCGCGCCGGCGTGTGACGCCCGGCAGAATTCGGGCGGCCGGGTGCCGGAAAACGTCTTCACAGGGCCCCCGGAACCTGACCTTCCGCGTCAGTCGGTAGTCACACGGCTGATCTCGGCCAGACTGGTCACCCCGGCCTTGACCTTCAGCAGGGCCGACTGCCGCAGGTCGCGCACGCCGGATTTCTGCGCGGCCTCGGCGATCTGCAGGGCGTTGCCGCCCTCCAGCACGATGCTGGCGATCTCGTCCGTCATCGGCATGACCTGATAGATGCCGGTGCGGCCCTTGTAGCCGTTGGTGCAGTCGTCGCAGCCGACGGCCTCGTACACCGTGAAGCCTTCCCGGATCTCGTCGGAGGTGAAGCCCTCGGCCAGCAGGGCGTTGTCCGGCAGGTCGGCCTTGCGCTTGCAGCGCTCGCACAGCCGCCGTGCCAGGCGCTGGGCGATCACCAGGGTCACGGAGCTGGTGATGTTGTAGGGCGCGATGCCCATGTTCATCAGGCGGGCGATGGTCTGCGGGGCGTCGTTGGTGTGCAGGGTGGACAGCACCATGTGGCCGGTCTGCGCCGCCTTGATCGCGATTTCCGCGGTTTCCAGGTCGCGGATCTCGCCGACCATGATGATGTCCGGGTCCTGGCGCAGGAAGCTGCGCAGGGCGGCGGCGAAGGTCATGCCGCGGCGCTCGTTCTGCTGCACCTGGTTTACGCCGGGCAGGCGGATTTCCACCGGGTCTTCCACCGTGGAGATGTTGCGGACCTCGTCGTTCAGGATGCCCAGCGCGGTGTACAGGCTGACCGTCTTGCCGGAGCCGGTGGGGCCGGTGACCAGCACCATGCCGTAAGGCTTGTGGATGGCTTCTTCGAACAGCTGCTGCTGGTCCGGTTCGTAGCCCAGCTTGTCGATGCCGAGCTTGGCGGCACCGGCATCCAGGATACGCAGCACCACCTTCTCGCCGAACAGGGTCGGCAGGGTGCTGACGCGGAAGTCGATCTGCTTGGTCTTGCTGAGGTTGAGCTTGATGCGGCCGTCCTGCGGCACCCGCTTCTCGGCGATGTCCAGCTGGGCCATGACCTTCAGGCGCGCGGTGACGCGGGAGTTGAGCTTGACCGGCATTTTGGCGGTCTGCTTGAGGATGCCGTCGATGCGCAGGCGCACGCGGTAGTCGTCCTCGTAGGGTTCGAAATGGATGTCCGAGGCACCGCGCTTGATCGCGTCGATCAGCACCTTGTTGACGAACTTGACCACCGGTGTGTCGTCGGCCTTGCCCTCTACGCCGTCATTGCGGTCATCGTCGGTACCTGCCTCGACATCCAGGTTCTCCAGGCCCTCGGCGTCGTCCAGCGCGTCGTTGAAGCTGTCGGCGGCCTGGTTCCAGGCTTCCAGCGTGCGGCGGATGTCGTCCTCGTCCACCAGGATCGGTTCCACCATCAGGTTGGTGTGGAACTTGATCTCGTCCAGGGCGTGGGTGTCGGTGGGGTCGGAGGTGCCGACGAACAGCTTGGGGCCGCGCTTGTACAGCGGCAGTACGCGGTGCTTGGCGACCAGCTCCTCACTGACCAGCTTGAGCGCGCCGAAGCTGGCGTCCATGGTGCCGGGATTGAACACCGGCATGCCGAATTCCATGGAGTTGGCGGCTGCCAGCTGGGCAGCGGTGACCAGCTTGTGCTCGCGCAGGTAGAGCGCGATGGGTTTGCGCTCGACGGTTGCCCTGTCCAGCGCCTCGCGTGCGTTCGCCTCGTCCAGAGCACCGTCCATGACCAGGCGGCGCGCGATGCCCGTTATTCCGACGAGGTTGGGAGTGCTCGCAAGGTTCATTTTGAAGGTCGTCCTGAGTCGATCTGGAAACTTTAACGTACCTGCCATGGGCCCGACGTGCGTTCCGTCTCAGGGCTCCGGCGGCTGACCAGTTGGCCCGGTCACGAGTCTGTCTCGCCGATGGCGTGGGAAAAGCTAGCGGAATGCCGTCATCAACGGAACATAAAGGGGATCTCTCGGTGGTGAGTGTTGGGGCGGCGCCCTTGCGCCTGCCCATACAAGGCGCGCAGGAGTTGCGTCGTCCTCTTGTTCGGGCGGTACGACTTCGATGGTTGTCGAAATCGCAAGGAAGGTTTGGTTAGGCACAACGCTTATCCCATTCATGAGTACCGGGTGGGAGGACTCCAATCTGTACTCCCCAGGGAAGGGGATTGAAACCTGCCCGGGCGACGATGGAAGATTGGCGCCTGCAACATAGATTGGGCCCCAGTAGCGGACATAAGAGGACAAAATCATCTTCTGGTCCTCAGGCAGCAGTCTGTCCAGGAACCTCAAGTCGGAGTCGATAGGGAATCGATTGGCCAACAGGAGCGGAACTCCGCGGTTGATGGCCTGTGGCATGAAGGGGATTCCTGCCCTGTGATAGTTCTCGACTCCCCAGGAACTCATGAAGGGGTTCATCTTGGGGAACGAGGAAACCATTCCGCTATGGTCCACATACCCGACAGGTTCGGGGAATATTTCGTGCACTGCTTCAAGGATATCTCGCTGACCATCGAGGGTTTTGGGGGATAGCTTCTTGATGTGAGAAAGCCCATTGAGCGTAAAGAAGGCAAAGGCAACCAGTGTCATGGCTCTGGGCAATCTGTTTGAAGTTTTTCCGAATTGCTCCGTCAGGCTATGCACTGCGTAAGCGACGAGGATGCTGGCCGTCGACAGCATCACCACGTAGTAGTACGGAAATGCATTCCTGTACAGGAGAACTGGGAACAGGGCGAGCCCCATGCATGCAACAAGCCCTTGTCGCTTTGCCAGGGCGAATACAAGGCCGACTGCAAACAGCAGCCAGTAGAACGTGTCCGCCTGGATTATCGGGAGAATGAATTCTGATCGAGGGGATAGGGTGGGCTCGACCAGAGTCTTGTCTACTGCTTGCACTATTTGTTGATACAGGGACAGGTGCTCGCCCATGTTGGGTGCGCGCGGAAGATCGAGGCTGTGCAAGGCGATGATGGTCAGGAACGTGGCCAAGCTGATAAAGGCCAGCGCGGATACGGCGAAGGTTGCCTTGGTCACGGGGCCGCTCACAGTCTTGACCCCGTTCTTGTTGCCTAAAAGCAGCGCGGCGACCAGAATTGGTACTACAAAGGCTGACTTGACACTGATTGCGCCGGCCAGGCCGAGTGCAAGTCCTGAAACGATCAGGCTCGACCGTCGTCTGGATTCGCCTATCAGCATGAGGATGCTCAGGCTTATCAGCGGAAGGATTATGGAATCCGTCCGAAATGACGCCCCGTGATGAGCAACGGGAAGCATGGACAAATGCGCGACTGGCGCTATGGTCGCGATATGGCGTTGCATCCAATTGCAGGCAATCTTCCATACAAGGAAGCAATTGGTCGCAAGTAGCGCGAGCAAGGCCAGTCGCGCAAGAACAATTTGGTTGACCTCGGTTTGCGCTGCATCCAGAAGCCATCCAAAGAACTGGACATGGATTGTCTGGAATGTTGTCGCCAGCTCCCCTCTGTAGTGGGCATGTACTTTCGATAGAAAGTAGAACTCATCCCAGTTGATGTTCAACCTGAGGTTCAGCCAAGCCTTGGCCAACAGCAGCAGAGCTGCCGAAGCCGTACCGATTGCGAGCAGGATCGATGTGCGTCGTTCTTTCGGGGAAATGAACGGCTGCGTTCGATGTGTCAAGGTTGCAACTCACTTCATGCGAGATGTCAGCTTCCAGAATCCTGCAGTCTGCAGTTTCCAGATGACATGCTGCAGCGGATCGCCTGCGATCCCGGGGATCTCGGCGATGCGGTGATCGCTATCCCTTCGCCGATTTCGGTGGCGTCTTCTGCTGTTGCGCACGCACTTTCCGGAGCCTCATCAGGTTCGCCGCCGTTGTGGATGGTGGCCAAAGCGAAGTTGGTGTACGTCTTCATCTCTGCCAGGCAGGCGTTCTCTGCCGTACGCACACGGTATTCGTTGTAGGCAGGCAATGCGATTGCAGCGAGCAATCCTATGATTGCGACCACGATCATCAACTCAATAAGCGTGAATCCCCCGATGCCCCGCTTCATTCTGATCCCCTGATTGTTCAAGCTGTGAAATTGATGTAAGCAAATTTTGTGCCATATTCCGGGCTCAGGTGGAACGATTACGGATCTTCAATATCGTCTAGGCGACACACATTTGCTGACAAGCCCGCCTTCCGAAACTTCGCGACACCAGATAGAAATAATCCGTGCTGTGGCTCGGTTTGAGGTCGCTCTCAGTGTTGGGTTAGATGCTCAGTCGATTCATGGCCGCACCAACGCTGATGAAACGCAGTATCTGTAGCGAAGTGCTTGCAGAGATCTCTGCGGTACTCTTCGATTACGGGGTGCTCAATAGGGTCATTGACGCAGGTCCGTGTTCGCGTTTCATAGTCTGCCAACAGCCAGCATCCGCGATCTGTCGCAATCGGCATGGAGGCAACGCCGTATCGGCCATTGATCACGCCCCGTTGTTTGCTCTCAAGTAGCGCGGGCAACTCAGCAGGAATCAGTTCGATCTTGAGGTCCCCGGTTACCCGATATAGGTGTGCGAACTCATTGACGACTTCGCCGGTATCCACATCGAGCGTCTCCAGTGAGTCGCCGAAAAGCCCCGATTCTATGAAGATTGGTCGGTGCTCAGGTGCCAAGACTTGCCCATCGCTGTCCAGCGTCGCTATGCCGTCGAACGCCACGTCTGGTGTGATGCCCAGCACTGAGAGCAGCGTCGGGGTTACATCAACCAAACTGGCGGGCGCTTTCGTCCGGGTCGGCTGCCACACGGGTTTGCCATCAATGAAACGCTGGAATCCGAGAACGACTTGGTTCTCAGTATCTTCAAGTGCAGTCATTCCGTGGCCAAAGTTGGCTGGGATGATGATTGATGAGCCGGAGCTGTCATTCCGGTTCCATTGGTCCTTATCCATGCCCAAGCCTTCCCCGTGGTCTGAGAGAAGGACAACGATGCTGTTATCGAGGCGGCCGGCAGCCTTGAGCTGGCGCAGCGTCAGTTCGATTTGTGCGTCTGCGACCTGTAGCGCCTTCCGGTATAGCGCGGGAGAGTCATGGAACAGCGGCGGTGGCGGAGTGGCGTCAAGGACGCCATTGGAGAAAGGCACGTGAGCGATACAGAAATGCGCAACAAGGAGGAGAGGCTTGTCACTCGGAGCCCGGGCAATGACGCGTCCGATCTTTCGATTCTGCAGGCTCGGACGATAGTTGTGATAGAGGGCGCGGTTGCCGATCACGTGCGGCAACAGGTATTCCGATCCCGGGACCAATTGCAGGAGATTGGTGCCGAAGGTGTCAAGCAGGCTGCCTGCGACCAGTTCCATTGCGCCCGGCGGGGGCATGATGAGGTGGTCGAAGCCGAACGAGGCGTCCAGGTTGGCGAAACGAACTTCGTCCAAGGCAAACGCGGTCGTGTATCCGGCGTCGCGGAGGAAATGGGGCAGCGACGGTTCGGGATTGAGCATGCCGCGCGGCCAAAGATTCTCGCGCACGCCGTGTTGGGTGGGATAAAGGCCGCTGAGAATGCTCATGTAGGCCACAAAAGTGCGACCCATTGGCGTGAATGCCTGGTCGAAGTTGACGCTTTGCGACAGAAAGCCGTCGATGGTTGGTGCAGTTCCTGATATGCCGCCGTTCGACGGGAGATGATCATAACGCAGCGAATCTACACCGAGCACGATGACATCAGGCGCTCGTTCTGGTGAGGGCGCAGGCGACTGGGAGAGTAATGAGTGTCCAGGTAGCACGAGGCCAATGAGGAGTATGGCCGTGCCCGCAAGCATGCGGCGGCTGGCAGCCGTACCAAGCCACATGAGTAGCAATGCGCCGAACAGGGTGCTGGTCAGGATTACGGGAGCCAGCGCCTGGATTGACTCGGGCAGCGTGCCGTGGCTTAGCACAAGCTTGCGCGGGAATAGATATCTTTCCCACGCGATCATGGTGCCCAGTGTCAATAGAGCTATAAGCACCCCGAAGCCGCGCTGGGATGCATGTTGGCGAATGCGCGAGGGGCTTCGTTCACGCAGGTCTGTGGATATCTTGCCCGCAAGGGCGAACGGAAGCGCGTGGACGGCAATACCCAGCGCAACGTAAAACGCCATCCAGCTCAGCGAGGAAGGCGTGGCAAGCAGTTCTTCTGTTGCTTGCCGAGCGAATGTGGAGGTTTTCGCAGAAAGCGAAGCCAGATGCGACCAGCCAAGAATCACAAGCTGGAGCGCGAAAAGCGCCGCGCCGAATGCAATCGGGACGAGTAGTATGCGAATCGGCCGATTCATCAGAACTTCCAGAAAAGAAGAGCCCCGGCGTTGGCCGAGGCTCTTCAAACGTTCAGCTTAGCTTGAGCGTATCAGGAGCCGCTCAGCGAGCAGGTAGCGGTTGCGGCGTTGCAGCTCGGGCTGCGCTGGCCGGCGGGGCTGGTGGTGGGGGTAAATTCGACGTTGGTGCCGGAAGCCACGTCGTCTTCGTCGATCGTATCCTGGCTGGCGCTGCCACAGGCTTCCGCCGCATAGACCGGAACGTCGGAGCCGGTGAAGCCCGCATGTGCAGCGGCGACGGCGGAGTTCACCCACGCCTTGGCCTCGCCCAGACAGGCGTTCTCGGCCGAACGCACGCGGTACTCGTTGTAAGCCGGCAGCGCGATGGCGGCCAGGATGGCGATGATCGCGACAACGATCATCAGTTCGATCAGGGTAAAACCGGACTGCTTCTTCATTGGGTAACTCCCCTAGAGGTTGGTTGGAACTTCACGTGCCGCGTTGCCGGGAATCCCGGCCCGTCGGCCAGCCGTGCGACGCCGCACGTGCAGGGAGTGTATGCAGAACGCGTGCCAAGTGTGGCTTGCGGACTGCGGATGAATGGATATGCAACCGGATTCACGATCCGGAGTGTCACTGGCGGGAAGTAGCCGACGCGACACGTCACTTTTGGCGGCCCGAAGTGACGTAAACAGACACAAGGCGACGTGATTTTGTGATCAGTTTCGCGAAATCCTGAAACCGGCCGTCATGGCTTGCGCGAAACCCGGGAACTCGCCGCGCCCGTCCCGACCCGCCAGCGTCACTTGTCGACCGGCACCGCCTGCAGCGGCCGGCCGTCGCGGGCGTCCAGCCGGATGCCGGCGCGGCCGGCCTGGGAAATGAGCGGGACCATGCGCGCATCCGCGCCGCCGTTGCCGTCGGCGGGCTGGCCGCGCTGGGCCAGCGCCGGGCCGATCTTCGAATAGTCGAAGTAATAGACCGGGCGGCGGGCATGGTCGTCGTTGCCGAACAGGGCCGCGCCGCCCGGCGGCAGGGCGCCGACCAGCACGGGGCCGGTCCATGGCAACCGCTGCCGTTCCTCCGGTGCCAGCGCCAGGTCGGCGGGGTCGATGTCCAGCGCGCGCACCAGTTCCATGTGGCTGGCCATGCCCACCAGGTACACCGGGCGCAGGCGCGCCAGCATGGCGGTGGCATAGCCCAGGAACAGCAGCTGCACCAGCACCACCACGGCCAGGTCCATGCGCAGCGTGCGCTTGCTGCTGCGGTACACCAGCCAGGTCAGCGCCGGGCCGACCGCCAGCACGGCGGCGAAGAGCAGCAGCAGGTGCCGGTCGATGCCCGACAGCGGCCACAGCGCGCCCGGGTACCAGAGGAAGCGCGGCACCGCGAGGATGCCGCCGACCACGGCGATGCTGGCGACGAGGTGGGCCAGGGCCGCCTTGCGGCGCGCGGGGTCGGGGGTGCGGGTGGACTGCATGGTGCCGGCCTGATGGAGGTGGTCGGCAGGATAGCGCCTGCGGTCGCAGTGGGACTCAGTCGACGACACGGTATTTCCCGCGTCGCGATGCGAAGTTTCCCGACGGGTGTGCCCCTGCGGCTCTGCCATCCTGACCGCGATGCTTCATTGGACAAGGAGGTTCAATGCCAGGCCGGGAATCCCACGACGGTGCCTACAAGCTGCTGTTCTCCCACCCATTGATGGTCCATGAGCTGCTGGAGGGCTTCGTCCACGAGGATTGGGTGCGACGGCTGGATTTCACCACCCTGGAGCGCGTCAATGGTCACTACGTGGATGACCGGCTCCGGCAGCGCTCCGACGACATTGTCTGGCGGGTGCGCATGGCCGATGGCGGCGGCTGGCTGTACCTCTACCTGCTGCTGGAGTTCCAGAGCCGCAGCGATCGGTGGATGGCGCTGCGCCTGATGAATTACGTCGGTCTGCTCTGGCAGGACCTGGACGCATTGCGGAACGAGATCGCGCGGCTGCGCCGGCGCTTGTCGGCGCCCGAGCACGACAGCCTGCGGCGGGCGTTCACGGTATGGATTCACCGCGTGGCCCTCGGGCGTATGATTCCCGGGCAGGACGTGCCTCGAACCGAGACCCTTGAGGAGACCGAAACCATGCTGGCAGAGCGCGTGACGGAGTGGACGAAGGAATGGAAGCGGCAGGGGCTGGCGGCGGGTCGGGCCGAGGGCCTTGAGCAGGGTCGCCAGGAAGGCCTCCTCGAAGGCCTCCTCGAAGGCCGGCGCCAGACCGTGCAGCGCCTGCTCATCCGCCGCTTCGAGCCCCTGCCGGACGAGGCTGTGGCACGCCTGGAGGCGGCCGATGCCGGACGGCTGGACGAGTGGACCGAACGGTTGCTGGAAGCGTCCACGCTGGACGACGTATTCCAGGCAGCACCTTAGCGCTGCAGGGGCGGGCGGCCGTACGTTCGACGATCGGCGCCGTCAGTCGATACCGAGTTTCTTCAGCTTGTACCGCAGCGCCCGGAACGTGATCCCCAGCGCCGCCGCGGCCTTGGTCTTGTTGTACTTGTTCTCCTGCAGCGCCTGCTGGATCGCGGCGCGCTCGATCTCCTCGATGTACGAGGGCAGGGCGCTGGAGGCGGTCTCGCGGGGGTTGAGGCTGGCCGGGGACGCCGGCGTGGCGCCCGGCACCGCGGCCACGCGGCCGGGGCTGGCGATGCTGCCGCCGTTGGGCAGGCGCAGGTCGGTGGCGGTGATGGTGTCGCCGTCGGCCATGGCCATGGCGCGCTCCAGGATGTTCTCCAGCTCGCGCACGTTGCCCGGGAAGCCGTAGGCGTCCAGCGCGGCCAGGGCGTCGGGGCCCAGCTTCGGGGCGGTGCGGTGCATGGCCTGCGCCAGCCGGCTGAGGATGGCCTCGGACAGGATCGACAGGTCGCCGTCGCGGTCGCGCAGCGCGGGGACGTTCAGTTCGATCACGTTGATGCGGTAGTACAGGTCGTGCCGGAAGCTGCCGGCGTTGACCAGGGCGCCCAGGTCCTTGTGCGTGGCCGAGAGCAGGCGAACGTCCACGTCCACCTCGGACTGCGCGCCCACCGGGCGCACCTTCTTCTCCTGGATCGCGCGCAGCAGCTTGACCTGCATCGGCAGCGGCAGTTCGGCCACTTCGTCCAGGAACAGGGTGCCGCCGTCGGCGCTCTGGAACAGGCCGGGCTTGTCGGCATGGGCGCCGGTGAAGCTGCCCTTCTTGTGGCCGAAGAACTCGCTTTCCATCAGTTCGGTGGGGATGGCGCCGCAGTTCACCGGCACGAAGGGGCCGTTGGCGCGCGAGCCGTGGGCGTGGATGGTGCGCGCCACCAGTTCCTTGCCGGTGCCGGATTCGCCGCTGATGTGCACCGGCGCCTGGCTGCGGGAGACCTTGGCGATGGTTTCGCGCAGGGAGACCATCGCCGGGGAGCCGCCGAGCAGGCGGCCGGCCTCTTCGGGCTGGGCCTGGCGGCGGGCGTGCAGTTCCAGCGCCTGGCGCACCAGGCCGCGCAGGACGTTGATGTCCACCGGCTTGCTGACGAAGTCGAAGGCGCCGGCCTTCAGGGCTTCCACCGCGGCTTCGACGTTGCCGTAGGCGGTGATCATGGCCACGGGGGTGTCGGGGAAGCGGGTGGAAATGTCGCTGACCAGCTCCAGGCCGGAGCCGTCGGGCAGGCGCATGTCGGTCAGGCAGAGGTCGTAGCGGTTGCCCGCCAGCATCTGCCGGGCGGCGGCCAGGGTGGCGGCGGTGTCGGTACGCAGGCCCATTCGGCCCAGGGTGAGCACCAGCAGCTCGCGGATGTCGTGTTCGTCGTCGACGATGAGGGCGCTGCGGGCTTCGGTCATGGGAGAACGTGTGCTGTGCCGGTCTGGGTGACCAATTTTGGCACTTTCGCGCTTAGTGTGACGAGTGTCAAAGGTCTGCGGCTCAGCCCAGCATCGCCGACCCGCCGCGCAGGCTGATCCGGAAGCAGGCGCCGCCGCCGGGCATGGGGACGTACTCCAGGCGGGCGTCGTTGGCGCGGCACAGCTCGTGGGCGATGTACAGGCCCAGGCCGGTGCCCTGTTCGGAGGTGGTGAAGAAAGGGCGGAACAGCTGGGCGGTCACGGCGTCGGGGATGCCGGGGCCGCGGTCGCTGATCTCGATCACCGGGCGGCCGTCCAGCATGTCGACGTTGATGGTGATCCGCGCCGGTTCGCCGGGCTGGTGGCCGTGGCGCACGGCGTTGTTGGCCAGCGAGGTCAGGACCTGCTGCAGGTGGCGGGGATCGACCATGGCCGGGACTTCGGGGCGCTGGCCGGCCTGGCGCAGGCTGGCGTTGTCTTCCGGGCAGGTCTGTCGGTAGTCGTCGATGAAGCTGCGCACCTGGCCGACGAGGTCGACGTGTTCGGGCTGGGCGCGCTCGCGGCGGGCCAGGCCGAGCACGCTTTCGACGATGGCGTTGGTGCGCATGCACTGCTGGTGGACGATCTGCAGCAGGCGGCGGTCGCTGTCGCCGATGTCGCGCGATTCCTCCAGCAACTGGGTGGCATAGCTGATGGCGGCCAGGGGGTTGCGGATCTCGTGGGCGAGGCTGGCGGAGAAGCGGCCCATGGCGGCCAGGGTCAGCGATTCGGCGCGGCGCGAGACCAGGGCGGTGTCGTCGAGGAAGATCAGGGTGGTGTCGTCGGTGGCGAGCAGGCGGGTGAAGCGCGGCAGCACCTCGTTGCCGTCCTCGCCGATGGTCAGCGGGGTGTCGTCGGACTGGCCGTTGCGGCGCCATTCGGCCACGCGCATGGCCAGGGCGGGGGAGATCTGCGGCAGGGTGCGCGGCGGGCCTTCGGGATCGGGGCCGGCTTCGCCCAGCAGGATCCGGGCGGCCTCGTTGGCCATCCTGATGCGGCCGTTGCCGTCCACCATCAGCACGCCCACGCGCATGCGGCGGATGATCAGTTCATTGACTTCGGCCAGGTTGGCGGCCTCGGCGCCGCGGCGGTCGGCGAGGTCGCGGCTCTCGCGCATGTCGCGGCCGAGGAAGTTGGTCAGGGTGGCCAGGGCCAGGTAGCTGACCGAGAACATCAGCACTTCGGCCAGCGGGCGGTCGCGGAAGGTGTTGCCGCCGGTCAGGACCACTGCGTACTGCACCACCAGTGCCGCCGAGGCCAGGGCGGCACCGGCCAGGCCCAGGTTCAGCGGCAGCAGCAGGGCGGCGGCGCCGACGTTGAACAGCAGCATCATGGCAATGCCGGGGCCGGCATGGGGCAGGGCGTGGGTGGCCAGGGTGGCCACGGCGATGTCCACCGTCAGGCCGAACACCACCTGGGCGACCAGCGGGAGCGAGGTGCGTTGCGAGAGCCCCAGCATCACCGCCGAGGCCAGCAGGTAGGTGGCGGCCACGGCCGCGGCCAGCGCCATGTCCCGCGCCTCGCCGCCGAACACGTCGCGCAGGGGCCCGAATACCGCCAGCGCCAGCAGGGCCGCTTCCAGCAGGCGGTACAGGGCAAGCAGGTAAAGCTCGCGCCTCATGAGTCGATCGGCAGGGGCTATTGACACGCGGGCGGGCTCCAGGGGCGTCGGCGCACTATAATGGCTGGCGCTGTGTCCCACTTTCCCACGACGGACCCCACATGAACTTCCACGAGTACCAGGCGAAGCAGCTCTTCGCCGATTACGGCATTGCAGTCCCCGCCGGGCGTGTCGCCCGCACCCCCGAGGAGGCGGTCGATGCCGCCAAGGCCATCGGCGGCGATTTCTGGGTGGTCAAGGCCCAGATCCACGCCGGCGGCCGCGGCAAGGCCGGCGGCGTGAAGCTGTGCCGCACCCTGGACGAGGTGCGCGACAACGCCAAGGCGATGATCGGCCAGAAGATGGCCACCTACCAGACCGCCGGCGTCGAGCTGCCGATCGACCAGGTCCTGGTGACCCAGGCCACCGACATCGACAAGGAACTGTACCTGTCGGTGCTGGTCGACCGCTCCACCCAGTCCATCACCTTCATCGCGTCGAGCGAGGGCGGCATGGACATCGAGCAGGTGGCCGCCGAGACCCCGGAAAAGATCCAGACGCTCAACGTCAACTTCATCCAGGGGCTGCAGGCCTACCAGTGCCGCGACATGGGCTTCGGCCTGGGCCTGACCGCGAAGCAGGTCAACCAGCTGTCGAAGATCATGCTGGGCCTGTACAAGCTGTTCAACGAGAAGGACCTGGCGCTGGTCGAACTCAACCCGCTGGCCATCCTCACCGACGGCAACCTGGCCGTGCTCGACGGCAAGGTCGATTCCGACGACAACGCCGCCTTCCGCCACCCGGAGCTGGTCGCCATGCGCGACATCCGCCAGGAGGACGAGACCGAGGTCAAGGCCAGCCAGCACGACCTGAACTACGTGACCATGGACGGCAACATCGGCTGCATGGTCAACGGCGCAGGCCTGGCGATGGCGACGATGGACGTGATCCAGCTGGAAGGCGGCTCGCCGGCCAACTTCCTGGACGTCGGCGGCGGCGCCACCAAGGAGCGCGTGACCGAGGCGTTCAAGCTGATCCTCTCGTCGGATGATGTGAAGGCGATCTTCGTCAACATCTTCGGCGGCATCGTGCGCTGCGACATGATCGCCGAGGGCATCATCGCCGCGGTGAAGGAAGTCGACGTCAAGGTGCCGGTGGTCGTGCGCCTCGAGGGCACGAACGTGGACGCGGGCAAGGAGCTCTTGAAGAACTCCGGCCTGGCGATCACCCCCGCCGACGACATCAACGATGGCGCCCGCAAGGCCGTCGAAGCGGCCAAGGCCGCCTGACCCGAATTCCGAAGGATCATTAAGCAATGAGCGTTCTCGTCAACAAGAACACCAAGGTGATCGTGCAGGGCTTCACCGGCCAGCAGGGCACCTTCCACGCCGAGCAGATGCTGGACTACGGCACCAAGGTCGTCGGCGGCGTCACCCCCGGCAAGGGCGGCACCGAGCACCTGGGCCTGCCGGTCTTCAACACCGTGGCCGATGCGGTCGCCGAGACCGGCGCCGATGCGTCGGTGATCTACGTGCCGCCGCCGTTCGCGGCCGACGCCATCCTGGAAGCCGCCGATGCCGGCATCAAGGTGATCGTGTGCATCACCGAGGGCATCCCGGTGCTGGACATGCTGCGCGTCAAGAAGACCCTGGTCTCGACCTACCCGGAAACCGTGCTGGTGGGCCCGAACTGCCCCGGCGTGATCACCCCGGGCGAGTGCAAGATCGGCATCATGCCCGGCCACATCCACATGCCGGGCAAGGTGGGCATCGTCTCGCGCTCGGGCACGCTGACCTATGAAGCGGTCAAGCAGACCACCGACGCGGGCCTCGGCCAGTCGACCTGCATCGGCATCGGCGGCGACCCGATCAACGGCACCAACTTCATCGACGCCCTGCGCCTGTTCCAGGACGACCCGCAGACCGAGGGCATCATCATGGTCGGCGAGATCGGCGGTTCGGCCGAGGAAGAAGCGGCCGAGTTCATCGCCGAGTACGTGACCAAGCCGGTGGTGGGCTTCATCGCCGGTGCGAGCGCCCCGAAGGGCAAGCGCATGGGCCACGCCGGTGCGATCGCCTCGGGCGGTTCGGGCACGGCCGAGGGCAAGTTCGCCGCGATGGAGAAGGCCGGTGTCACCACCGTGCGTTCGCCGGGCGACCTGGGCGCGGCGATCGCCAAGCGCCTGAAGGGCTGAGTGTCTTCCCCCGCTCCGCGGGGGAGGACGTCCGAAGGGCAGATGGGGGCAATCCCGCGGGAAAGCCTCGTGAAAGAACCCCGCACTCGTGCGGGGTTCTTTCATTGGGAAGAGGGCGGCTTTGGTTGACGGGCGAGGCAGTCATGCGCATGATGGATGCGCATTCGATGGAGGCATCCGGCCATGCGCATCCGCGACGAATACGCCGCCTACGGCAAGCGCGCCACCAATGTCAGCATCAACGAAGGCCTGCTGGAGGCTGCGCGGGCGCTCGACATCAACCTGTCCGCCACCCTGGAGAACGCGCTGGACGCCGAGGTCCGGGCACGCAGGCGGGAGAAGTGGCTGGAAGACAACCGCGAGGCCCTCGCCGCCTACAACGAACGCGTCGCGCGCGATGGCCTGGCCAGCGACCATGTGCGTGCGTTCAAGGCCTCGCTCAAGGCATGAGCCAGTTCTGCGTCTACTCGAATGCCGACGCGGCATCGCGGCGCGCCATCCCGTGCTGGCTGAACGTGCAGAGCGACCTGATCGATATCGCCGAATCCCGCGTGGTCGTGCCCCTGATCCTGCCCGAGCGCGCGGGGCCGCTGCTCGCCGGCCTGATGCCGACCCTGGACGTCGCCGGAAAGGCCATGGTGATGGACACTGTCCAGACCACGAACGTGCCGATGCCGATGCTCGGCAAAAAGGTGGCGGACTTGTCCGCCGATCGCCTGGCCATCATGGGCGCACTGGACTTCCTGACGCATGGAATCTGACATGATCGACCGGCTCCGCATCGCCCTGGCCCAGTTCGACTTCCCGGTGGGCGATGTCGCCGGCAACACGAAGCGCATCGCGGCGATGATCGCCGAGGCGCGCGACGAGTACGCGGCCCACATCGTGGTGTTCCCGGAGCTGGCGGTCAGCGGCTATCCGCCGGAGGACCTGCTGCTGCGGCCGTCCTTCCTCGCCGAGTGCGAGCTGGCGCTGCGTTCGATCGCCGAGGCGGCGAAGGGCATCGTCGCCATCGTCGGCTGGCCGGAGTCGGCCGGCAGCGTGCTCTACAACTCCGCCAGCGTGCTGCGCGACGGCAAGATCGAACGCACCTACCGCAAGCGCGAGCTGCCCAACTACAACGTCTTCGACGAGCGCCGCTATTTCCATGTCGATCCCGACGGCGGCAGCTGCGTGTTCGAGGTCAAGGGCGTGCCGGTGGGCCTGCTGGTCTGCGAGGACCTGTGGTTCGCCGAGCCCCTTGCCGACACGGTGGCGCAGGGCGCGCAGCTGGTGCTGGTGCCCAACGCCTCGCCCTTCGAGCGCGGCAAGCACGCGCAGCGCGACGCGATGATCGCCGCGCACACGCGCGACACCGGCGCGGCCATCGCCTACCTCAACGTGGTCGGCGGGCAGGACGCGCTGGTGTTCGACGGTTCCTCGGTGGTCGCCGACGGCGACGGCACGGTGCATCCGGCCGCGGCGGCGTTCACCGACCAGTGGCTGGTGGTGGACTACGACGCGGCCAGCCGCGCGTTCACGCCGGTCGTCTGGATGGATGACGGCGACGAGAGCATGGACGCGCTGGCCTGGCGCGCGGTGGTGCGCGGGATCCGCGACTATTTCGGCAAGAACGGCTTCCGGCGCGCCTGGCTGGGGCTGTCGGGCGGCATCGACTCGTCCATCGTGCTGGCGATGGCGGTCGAGGCGCTGGGCGCGGAGAACGTCACCGCGGTGCGCATGCCCTCGCGCTACACCGCCAACCTCAGCAACGACCTGGCCGCCGAGCAGTGCCGGGCGCTGGGCGTGGAGATGATGACGGTGCCGATCGAGCCGGCCTTCGAGGGTCTGCTGGCCAGCCTGGGCGAGGCCTTCGAGGGCCGCGAGGCCGACGTGACCGAGGAGAACCTGCAGTCGCGCGCGCGCGGGGTGATCCTGATGGCGCTGTCGAACAAGCTCGGAGGCCTGGTGCTGACCACCGGCAACAAGAGCGAGTACGCGGTCGGCTACGCGACCATCTACGGCGACATGTGCGGGGCGTATGCGCCGATCAAGGATCTGTACAAGACCGAGGTTTACGGCCTGGCCAAGTGGCGCAACACCGTGGGCGGAGCGCCGGTGATCCCGCCGGGCGTGATCCAGCGGCCGCCGTCGGCCGAGCTGCGCGCCAACCAGCTCGACCAGGATTCGCTGCCGCCCTACGACGTGCTCGACGCGATCCTGCTGCGCTTCGTGGACCAGGAGCAGTCGAGCGGGGAGATCCGCGCCGCGGGCTTCGACGCGGCCGTGGTGGACCGGGTGGTGAAGCTGGTGCGCAACAGCGAATGGAAGCGCCAGCAGGCCGCGCCGGGGCCGAAAATCTCGAGGCGTGCCTTCGGCCGCGAGCGCCGTTACCCGATCAGCAATCGCTATCCCCATTAGCCCGGCTTGCCGCAGGCGCGAAAAAAACCCCGCGGATCCGCGGGGTTTTTCAATGGGCGGCCCTGGATGGCCGCTTATTGCACCGCCGTCTTCTCCGGCGCGAACGGGTTCAGCTTGCGGATCGTCCACGGGTAGTCCGGCCACTTGCCCGTCAGGTACGGGTGGTCGGGCTCGTTGAGCTCGAGCACGCGGCGGGCGTCGGCAGCCAGGGGCTCGTTGCCCAGTTCGGTGTAGGCGGCGGCAAGCACGGCCACGGCGTCGTTCTGGTATTCGCTCTGCGGATAGGTTTCCAGCAGGTAGCGCGCGCGCTCGGTCGCGCCCACCCATGCGCCGCGGCGCATGTAGTACAGCGCGGTCTCCAGGTCGTGGCGGGCGAACATGTTGCGCAGCAGCGCCATGCGGTTGGCGGCGTCGGCGGCGTAGCGGCTGTTGGGGTAGCGCTCGGTGACGATGCGCAGGTCGTTGTAGCCCTGCATCGGCGTGGCCAGGTCGCGGCGGCTGGCGTCGAGGTTCCAGGCGCGCTGCAGGAATACCGCGTCGCGGCTGGAGTTCACCAGCCCGCGCAGGTAGTACATGTAGGGCACGTGGCGGTGCGTGGGATAGGTCCGGATGAAGCGGTCGATCGACGAGATGGCGTCGTCGTGGCGGCCCATCTTGTACTGGGCGTAGGCGGTTTCCATCAGCGCCTGCTCGGTGTAGGCGCCATAAGGGTACTGGGCCACGAGGCGGCGGTAGGTGTTGGAGGCGGCGTTCCAGTTGCCGCCGCGCATCTGCGAGTGGCCACGGTCGTAGAGGGTCTCGACCGGCAGGCCCTCGTTGACGTCCTCGTCCTTGAACATGCCCTTCATCCGCGAGCAGCCGGAGGTCACGAGCGCCGCCAGCAGCACGAACAGCAGGGCGTGGCGGAACGGGGCGGGGCGTCGGGTCATGGGGCGTCCGGGGCGGGGAAGGCGTGAACCGGGGATAATAGCAGCCAGTCCCGGCCCGCCAGCGGCCCCCGTCTGAACCCGAGCCGACCCCATGAACCAGGAACACGACGCCGATCCGGCCGATCCGGCGGATGCCACCCCCGACGCCCCCCGGGCCGCCCGGATCCCCGAAACCCTTGCCGGGCGCCGCTTCGACGCGGTGCTGGCGGAGCTGTTCCCGGAGTTCTCGCGCTCGCGGCTGTCGGCCTGGGTGAAGTCCGGCGACGTATTGCTCGACGGCGCCGAGGTGCGCCCGCGCGAGCCGGTGCGCGCCGGCCAGGAGGTGCTGCTGACCGCGACCCTGGAGACCCAGGTCCGGGCCGAGCCGGAGGACATCCCGCTGTCGATCCTGCATGAGGACGACGAGGTCTTCGTGATCGACAAGCCCGCCGGCCTGGTGGTCCACCCGGGCGCCGGCAACCACAGCGGCACCCTGGTCAATGCCCTGCTGTTCCGCGACCCGGCGCTGGCCGCGGTGCCGCGGGCGGGCATCGTCCATCGCCTGGACAAGGACACTTCCGGCGTCATGGTGGTGGCCCGCACCCTGCAGGCGCAGACGGCGCTGGTGGCCCAGCTGTCGGCGCGCGAGGTGCACCGGCAGTACCTGGCGGTGGTGGTGGGGGCGCTGGTGTCCGGCGGCACCGTGAACGAGCCCATCGACCGCCATCCGCGCGACCGCCTGCGCATGGCGGTCCGTGACGACGGCCGCGAGGCCACCACCCACTACCGGCTGCAGGAGCGCTTCCGCGCCCACACCGCGCTGGAGTGCCGGCTGGAAACCGGGCGCACGCACCAGATCCGCGTGCACATGGCCCACCTGAAATATCCGATCGTGGGCGATCCGCTGTACGGCGGGCCGCTGAAGTTGCCGCGCGGGGCATCGGAGGAACTGGTCGCCGCGCTGCGCGGCTTCCGCCGGCAGGCGCTGCACGCGCAGGTGCTGGAGTTCGTGCATCCCGCCACCGGCGAGCCGCTGCGCTGCGAGGCGCCGCTGCCCGACGACCTCCAGGCCCTGCTGCGGGAGCTGCGCGCGGATGCCGCGGCGCACGCGGTCACCGGGGCGGGAGTGCGGCGGTGAGCGCCGGCGCGCTGCGCCGCGCCTGGCTGGAAGCCGACTGGCCGGCCCCGCCCGGCGTGCGGGCGCTGGCGACGCTGCGCCATGGCGCGGGCGCTTCGATGGTGCCTTTCGACCGCTTCAACCTGGGCAACGTGCACGGCGCGAACGGGGACGATCCCGTGATCGTGGCCGCCAACCGCGCCGAACTGGTCGACCGTGCGGAGCTGCCCTCGGCGCCGCACTGGCTGCGCCAGGTGCACGGCACCGGCGTGCTGCGGGTGGACAGCGTGCTGCCCTACGGCAACGCGACCGCCGAGCGCGGGCGCATGGCCGATGAAGTCGAGGCCGATGCTTCGGTCACCGACGTCCCCGGCGCGGTGCTGGCGATCCTCACCGCCGACTGCCTGCCGGTGGTGTTCGCCGCGCGCGACGGCAGCGAAGTGGCGGCCGCGCATGCGGGCTGGCGCGGCCTGGCCGCGGGCGTGCTGGAAGCGACGGTGGCGGCGATGCGGACGCCGCCGGAAGCACTGGTGGCCTGGCTGGGCCCGGCCGCAGGGCCGGACGCCTACGAAGTGGGTGCCGAAGTGCGCGATGCCTTCGTGGCCGGCGATCCGGCGGCGGATGCGGCCTTCGCGCCGACGCGCCCGGGCCACTGGAACGTCGATCTCTACGCCCTGGCCCGCCGCCGCCTGCAGGCCGCCGGTATCGCCGTCGCCGACATCCACGGCGGCGGCCTGTGCACCATCACGGACCGCCGCTTCTTCTCGCACCGCCGCGACGCCCGAACCGGCCGCATCGCGACGATCGTCTGGCGGGAGTGAACCGCTTCGGGCGGGATCACAGCGTTGCGACAGCGGCGCGGCCCGGTCTGGGATAATGGCGCCCCCCTGCCGAACAGGATGCCCGCCATGGCCGATACCGCCGCCACCCTTGCCAACGTCCCCGGCGTCTCCGCCCGCGATGCCGCGACCGATGGCTTCGTGTTCAACCACACCATGCTGCGGGTCAAGGACGCGAAGGCGTCGCTGGACTTCTACACCCGCGTGCTGGGCTTCAGCCTGGTGCGTCACAACGATTTCCCGGACGACGGCTTCTCGCTGTACTTCCTCGCCATCGTCGACCCCGCGGACATTCCCGATGACGAGGCGCAGCGCAAGGCCTGGGTCGCCGGCCTGCAGGGCGTGCTGGAGCTGACCCACAACCACGGCACCGAGTCGCAGGATGGCCCGGTCTACCACGACGGCAACAGCGAGCCGCGCGGCTTCGGCCACATCTGCGTGAGCGTGTCGGACGTGCGCGCGGCCTGCGCGCGCTTCGAGGACCTGGGCGTGCCGTTCCAGAAGCGCCTCAGCGACGGGCGCATGCGCGAGATCGCCTTCATCAAGGACCCGGACGGCTACTGGGTGGAGATCATCCAGCCCACTCCGCTGGACTGATCCCGCATTCCGCCAGAACCCCTTCCCCCGCTTGCGGGGGAAGTATCCGCGTAGCGGGGGATAGGGGCAGCTTGCGGGCACCAGGCTCAGGCGGTGCCGAGCGTCTCCAGGAAATCCCGCCGCCAGGCATGGATGTCGTAGGTGCTGATGCGGTCCATCATCCCGCGCCAGCGGCGCCTGCGCTCCGCCAGCGGCATCGCGTGCGCCTCGGCGATCGCGTCGGCGACGCCGTCGAGGTCGTAGGGGTTCACCTGCAGCGCGTCGGGCAGCTCCTGCGCGGCGCCTGCGAAGCGCGACAGCACCAGTACGCCCGGATCCTCCGCATCCTGCGAAGCCACGTACTCCTTCGCCACCAGGTTCATGCCGTCGCGCAGGGGCGTGACCAGGGCGATGTCGGCGGTACGGTAGAAGCCGGTGAGCACGTCATGGGCGAAGCTGCGGTTGACGTAGCGCACCGGCGTCCAGTCGGGCACGGCGTGGCCGCTGTTGATGTGGCCGCTGAGGGTTTCCAGCTCCCGGCGCAGGGCCTGGTACTCGGGCACGTCGCTGCGCGAGGGCGGGGCGATCTGCAGGAAGGTGATGCGGCCGCCCTGGTCGGCATGGCGTTCGAGGTGGCGTTCGAAGGCGCGGAAGCGCTCGGGCAGGCCCTTGGAATAGTCCAGGCGGTCGACGCCGATCGCCAGCGCGCGACCGGCCAGGCTGTCCTGCAGGCGGCGTACGGCCAGGCGTTTCATCGCGCGCCCGGCCTGGCCGGCGATGGTCGGCACGTCGATGCCGATCGGGAAGGCGCCGCCGCGAAAGCGCCGGCCGTCAGCGGTTTCCAGTACACCGTCGTCGATCACGCGGCCGTCGCCGAACAGGCGCACGTAGTCCTGGAAGCGCTCCAGGTCGCGCCGGGTCTGGAAGCCGACCAGGTCGTAGGACGACAGCGCCGCGAACAGTTCGCGGTGGTGGGGCAGCGCGGCCAGCAGGTCCGAGGAGGGCATCGGAACGTGCAGGAAGAAGCCGATGCGGTTCCCGATGCCGCGCTCGCGCAGGCGCTGGGCCAGCGGGATCAGGTGGTAGTCGTGGATCCAGATCACGTCGCCGGGCCGCAACTCCGGCACCAGCCGGTCGGCGAACAGGGCGTTGACGCGGCGGTAGCCGGCGTAGGTCTCGCGCGAGTAGTCCACCAGGTCCATGCGGAAGTGCAGCAGCGGCCACAGGCTGCGGTTGGCGAAGCCGTTGTAGTAGTCGTCGAAGTCGCGCTGCGACAGGTCCATCACCGCGTAGCGGGTGTTGCCCTCGGTGCGCAGGTGCATCTCACCCGAGGTCTGGCGCACGCGCTTGCCACTCCAGCCGAACCACAGGCCGCCGTGCTCGGCCAGCGCCGCGCGCAGGGCCACGGCCAGGCCGCCGGCGCGGGCCTCGTCAGGCAGGGTGACGCGGTTGGAGACCACCACCAGGCGAGACATTTCAGACCGCCTCGGCCCAGGGCCGGGACAGGCGCATGGCCGCGATCACCACGCCGACGTGGGAATAGGTCTGCGGGAAGTTGCCCCAGGCCTCGCCGTCCTCGAAGGCCATGTCCTCCGACAGCAGGCCGAGGTGGTTGCGCCGGGCCAGCAGGCTTTCGAACTGCTCGCGCGCCTCGTCCACGCGGCCGATGGCGGCCAGGGCGTCGATGTACCAGAAGCTGCAGATGGTGAAGCTGGTTTCGGGAGCCCCGAAGTCGTCGGGGGCGATGTAGCGGAACAGGCCGTCGCCGCGGCGCAGGTGCGCGCCGATGGCCTCGACGGTGGCGACGAAGCGCGGGTCGCGGGCGTCGATGAAACCGAGTTCGGCGAGCAGCAGCAGGCTGGCGTCCAGGCGCCGGCCTTCGGCGGATTCGACGAAATGGCCGAGCTCCGCGTCCCAGGCGCGCTCGAGGATGGTCGCGCGCATGGCGTCGGCGCGCTGGCGCCAGTGCGTGGCGCGTTCGGCCAGGCCCAGGTGCGCGGCGATGCGCGCAAGGCGGTCGCAGGCGGCCCAGCACATCACGCTGGAATAGGTATGCACCTCGGCGCGGCCGCGGAACTCCCAGATGCCGGCGTCGGGCTGGTCGTGCAGGGCCCAGGCGTGTTCGCCCAGTGGTTCCAGGCGGCGGAAGGCATCGACGTCGCCCGGTCGCGCCAGGCGCTGGTCGAAGAACAGCTGGGTGGAGGCCAGCACCACGCTGCCGTAGACGTCGTGCTGCTTCTGCACCCAGGCCAGGTTGCCGCGGCGCACCGGGCCCATGCCGCGGTAGCCGGCCAGCGCGGGCACCTCGTGCTCTTCCAGCGCTGCTTCGAAGGCAATGCCATACAGCGGCTGCAGGCCGTCCTCGCCGGTGGCGAGGTTGAGTACGTAGCGCAGGTAGCCTTCCATGGTCTGGGTGGCGCCCAGGCGGTTGAGCGCGCGCACCACGAAGGCGGAGTCGCGCAGCCAGCAGTAGCGGTAGTCCCAGTTGCGTTGGCTGTGCGGCGCCTCGGGAATCGAAGTGGTGACGGCGGCGACGATGGCGCCGGTTTCCTCGTACTGGCAGAGCTTGAGGGTGATCGCGCTGCGGATCACCGCGTCCTGCCATTCCAGCGGGATCGACAGGTAGCGCACCCAGTCGCGCCAGTAGTCGATGGTCCGGCGCTCGGCGTCGCGGGCGAAGCCCTGCACCGGCCGGGTGAGGGTCTCGTCGGGGCCGAGCACCAGATGGCGCTCGCCGTCGAGTTCGAAGGGCAGCGACTCGCGCACCATGCGCACCGGCACGTCGCTGGTCAGGCGCAGGGTGAAGCCGGGCAGCAGGTAGCGGACGTGGTTGCTGCCCCAGGTCTGTTCCGGCACTTCGGCGCCGTAGTCGGCCAGCGGCCGCAGCACGATGCGGATGCGCGGGCGGCCGGACAGTGGCCGCAGGCGGCGCACCAGCATCACCGGCCGGTAGAAGCGCCCGTGCTGGCGCCAGCGCGGGGCGAAATCGGTAACCTCGACTGCGCCGCCGTGGCGATCGTGGAGCACGGTGCGCAGTACGGCGGTGTTCTTGAGGTAGGCCTGTTCCGCGCTTTCGAAATCCTCCAGTTCGATGGCGTAGTCGCCGCCGCCGGCCGTGGGCGAGAGCAGCGAGCAGAAGGCGGGATCGCCGTCGAAGGCGGGGATACAGCACCAGCTGATGCGCGCCTCGCGATCGGCCAGCGCCGCGACGCTGCCGTTGCCGACCAGGCCGAGGTCGAGGCTGGCGGGACGGGTGCCTGCGCTCGCGGCAACCCGGTCCATGGGCGCGTTCATGCCCGCGCTCCGATCCAGGCATGCACGTCGGCCGGACCGGCCAGTGCGAAGTGCGCGGCGCTTTCGCGCGGCCGGCCGACCAGCACGCTGACGCCTGCGCGCGCGTTGACGGCGGCGAAGCCGGCCTCGTCGGTGATGTCGTCGCCGGCGAAGACCGGGCGGCGGCCGGCGAAGGGCGGTTCGTCCATGAAGGCGAGGATGGCCGCGCCCTTGTCCGCGCGGCCGCCCTTGTGCGCGGCGGGACGCAGTTCGAGCACGTCGTTTCCGGGCTGCAGGCGATAGCCGGGGAGCCGCGGCAGGGCGGCGTGGGCGAAGGCCTGCAGGTCGCCGCTGGCGAGCGGCGCGGCGCGCCAGTGCAGGGCCAGCGCGGCGCCCTTGTCCTCGACGATCACACCCGGGTGGCGTGCGGCGACGCGCTCGGCTTCCGCGCGCACCCGGGCTAGGGCCTCGGGAGTGCGCGGGGCGCGATGGCCGCGGCGACCGTGGCGGCGTTCCAGGCCGTGGAGGCCGGAGGCGGGCAGTTGCGGCGGTGCGAGCAGGTTGTCGAGCGTGGCCAGCGAGCGGCCGCTGACCAGGGCGACGGCGCCTTCCAGGCGCCGGTGCAGCGCCGCGAGCGCTTCGCGCAGGTAGGGGGGCACGCTGACTTCGTCGGGAGCGGGGGCGAAGTCCAGCAGGGTGCCGTCGACATCGAGGAACAGCGCGCAGCTGTCGTCGATCGGCGGCGGCGGCGGGAGCACGGGGGTCTCGGCGGCCATGCGGGACATTGTGGCGGACGGGGCGTGAGGGTTTTGCAAGCCCGCGGAGAAACCGCTTGAATCCGCGCGCCAGGGACCGCATTTCCACGGTATCGCCGGCCCCGCCGGCCCCTGATACCGAGGCATCACCATGCGGATGGACAAGCTCACCTCGCGTTTCCAGCAGGCGCTGGCCGACGCGCAGTCGCTGGCCGTGGGCCGCGACCACAACCTGATCGAACCGGCCCACGTGCTGGTGGCACTGCTGGACGAACCCGGCGGCGGCAGCGCGCCGCTGCTGGCCCAGGCCGGCGTCAACGTGCCCGTGCTGCGCGAGCGGCTGGGCGAGATCCTGGGCAAGCTGCCGAAGGTCTCCGGCCAGGCCGGTCAGGTCTCGCTCGGCAATGAGCTGGGACGGCTGCTCAACCACACCGACAAGCTGGCCCAGCAGCGCGGCGATGCCTTCATCGCCTCCGAACTGTTCCTGCTGGCCGCGCTCGACGACGGCGGCGACGCCGGCCGCGCGCTCAAGGCCGCGGGCGGGGACAAGGCGCGGCTGGAGGCGGCGATCGACGCCATGCGCGGCGGCGAGAAGGTCGACGACGCCAGCGCCGAGGAGGCGCGCCAGGCGCTGGAGAAGTACACCATCGACCTCACCGCGCGCAGCGAGGGCGGCAAGCTCGATCCGGTGATCGGCCGCGACGAGGAGATCCGCCGCACCATTCAGGTCCTGCAGCGGCGCACCAAGAACAACCCGGTGCTGATCGGCGAGCCCGGCGTGGGCAAGACCGCGATCGTGGAAGGCCTGGCCCAGCGCATCGTCAACAACGAGGTGCCCGAGGGCCTGCGCGGCAAGCGCGTGCTGAGCCTGGACATGGGCGCGCTGATCGCCGGCGCCAAGTACCGCGGCGAGTTCGAGGAGCGGCTGAAGGCGGTGCTGAACGACCTGGCCAAGAACGAGGGCCGGATCATCCTCTTCATCGACGAGCTGCACACCATGGTTGGCGCCGGCAAGGCCGAGGGCGCCATGGACGCGGGCAACATGCTCAAGCCGGCGCTCGCGCGCGGCGAGCTGCATTGCATCGGCGCGACCACGCTCGACGAGTACCGCAAGTACGTGGAGAAGGATGCGGCGCTGGAGCGCCGCTTCCAGAAGGTGTTCGTGGGCGAGCCCTCGGTCGAGGACACCATCGCCATCCTGCGCGGGCTGAAGGAGAAGTACGCGGTCCACCACGGCGTGGAGATCACCGACCCGGCGATCGTGGCCGCGGCGACCTTGTCGCACCGCTACATCGCCGACCGCCAGCTGCCGGACAAGGCCATCGACCTGATGGACGAGGCGGCGTCGCGCATCCGCATGGAGATCGATTCCAAGCCGGAGGAGCTCGACCGCCGCGAGCGCCGGCTGATCCAGCTCAAGATCCAGCGCGAGGCGCTGAAGAAGGAGAAGGACGCCGAGTCGAAGCAGCGCCTGGCCGACCTGGAAAGCGAGATCGAAACCCTGGAGCGCGAGTACAACGACCTCGAGGAAGTCTGGAAGGCCGAGAAGGCCACCGTGCAGGGCGCGACGAAGATCAAGGAGCAGATCGAGGCGGCGAAGCTCGAACTCGAGTCCGCGCAGCGCGCGCAGGACTTCGCCGCGATGAGCGAGATCCAGTACGGCCGCCTGCCTGAACTGGAGAAGCAGCTCAAGGCCGCGCAGGAGGCCGAAACCACCGGCTTCACCCTGCTCCAGGACAAGGTCACCGCGGAGGAGATCGCCGAGGTGGTGGCGCGCTGGACCGGTATCCCGGTGTCGAAGATGCTCGAAGGCGAGCGCGACAAGCTGCTGAAGATGGAGGACGCGCTGCACGCGCGCGTGGTCGGCCAGGACGAGGCGATCAAGGTCGTCTCCGACGCCGTGCGCCGCTCGCGCGCGGGCCTGAGCGATCCCGACCGTCCGTCCGGCTCGTTCCTGTTCCTGGGTCCGACCGGCGTCGGCAAGACCGAGCTGTGCAAGGCCCTGGCCGAGTTCCTGTTCGACAGCAGTGACGCGATGGTGCGCATCGACATGAGCGAGTTCATGGAGAAGCACGCGGTGTCGCGCCTGGTCGGTGCGCCCCCGGGCTACGTCGGCTACGAGGAGGGCGGCTACCTGACCGAGGCGGTGCGCCGCCGGCCCTACAGCGTGATCCTGCTCGACGAGGTCGAGAAGGCGCATCCGGACGTGTTCAACATCCTGCTGCAGGTGCTCGACGACGGCCGCCTGACCGACGGCCAGGGCCGCACGGTGGACTTCCGCAACACCGTGATCGTGATGACGTCCAACCTCGGCAGCCAGATGATCCAGGAGTTCGATGGCGACGATTCGGCCGAGGCCTACACCCAGATGAAGGCGGGCGTGATGGCGGTGGTGCAGTCGCACTTCCGGCCGGAGTTCATCAACCGCCTGGATGACATCGTGGTCTTCCACCCGCTGGACAAGGCCCAGATCAAGGCGATCGCGCGGATCCAGATGCGCGGGCTGGAGAAGCGCCTGGGCGAGCGCGGCATCCGCATCGAGGTCAGCGACGCGGCCTTCGAACTGCTGGGCAACGTCGGTTTCGATCCGGTGTATGGCGCCCGCCCGCTGAAGCGCGCGATCCAGCAGCAGCTGGAGAACCCGCTGGCGCAGAAGATCCTGGCCGGCGAGTTCGGGCAGGGCGACACGGTGCGGGTGGATGCGGAGGGCGGGAAGCTGGTCTTTGCCGGCTAAGCCCTGGTGGGGCGATAAGGCGGCGTCGCCATCACCATCTCCGCCAGCGAGTACGCCAGCTCACGCTCCGCCAGCACGGCGCCATCCGCGCCGTGCTGCAGCAGGTGCTTCACCTCGGCGTCGCTGTGCGCGCGCGCCAGCACGGTGATCGCGGGGTTCAGCGCCTTCAGGCGCGCGATCGTCTCGCCCGCCTCCAGCGCGTTGGGGATGGCGAACACCGCCATCGCCGCGCGCTGGGGCGCGGTTTCCAGCATCACCGCCTCCGAAGCGGCATTGCCGCGCACGGCATACAGCCCCGCCTCGCGTGCCGAGGCGACGCGGTCGGCGTCATCCTCGAGCACCACCAGCGGCACGCCGCGGTCGTGCAGCAGGCTGGCCAGCTGCCGGCCGACGCGGCCGAAGCCGACGACGATGGCATGCCCCGACAGCGATTCCGGCAGGTGGTGGGCTGCGGCATCTTCGGCGATCGCACGCGCGTTGGCGTTGGCGGCCTCGGCGTCGGCATGGGCCTGGTCGCGCGCCTGCCAGCGGTCGACCAGGCCGAAGGTCACCGGATTGAGCATGATCGAGATCAGCGCGCCCGCCAGCACCAGGTCCTGGCCCTGCTCCGGCAGGATGCCGAGGGTGACGCCCAGCGCGGCGATGATGAAGGCGAACTCGCCGATCTGCGCCAGGCTGGCGGAAATCGTCAGGGCGGTTGATCGCGGATGCCCGAAGGCGCGCACGATCAGGTAGGCCGCCGCTGACTTGCCGAACATGATGATGAAGGTGGTCGCCAGTACCAGCAGCGGTTCGTTCACCAGGATCATCGGGTCGAACAGCATGCCGACCGAGACGAAGAAAAGCACCGCGAAGGCGTCGCGCATCGGCAGCGAATCCTGCGCCGCCTTGTGGCTGAGCTCGGACTCGTTGAGCAGCATGCCGGCGAAGAAGGCGCCCAGCGCGAAGGACACGCCGAACAGCTCCGCCGAGCCCAGCGCGATGCCCAGCGCGATCGACAGCACCGCCAGGGTGAACAGCTCCCGCGAGCCGGTGCCGGCGGTGCGTTCGAGCATCCACGGGATCACCCGCCGCCCGACCACCAGCATCACCGTGACGAACAGCGCCACCTGGACCAGGGTCTTGCCGATCTCCAGCATGACCGCGCCCGTGCTCACCGGCCCGCCGGCGGCATCGCCGAACACGCTGGCGACCACCGGCATCAGCACCAGGGCCAGCACGCAGGCCAGGTCCTCGACGATCAGCCAGCCGACCGCGATCCGGCCCCGGGTGGTTTCAAGCAGGCGCCGCTGCTCCATCGCCCGCAGCAGCACCACGGTGCTGGCGGTGGCCAGGGAGAAGCCGAAGACGATGCCGTGCAGGGTGGGCCAGCCGAGCAGGGCCGACAGCCCCCAGCCGAGCAGGGTGGCGACGCTGATCTGCACCACCGCGCCCGGGATGGCGATGGCCTTGACCGCCATCAGGTCCTTGATCGAGAAGTGCAGGCCGACGCCGAACATCAGCAGGATCACGCCGATCTCGGCCAGCTGCGGCGCCAGCGCCTGGTCGCCGACGAAGCCGGGCGTGAACGGCCCGGCGATGATGCCCGCCACCAGGTAGCCCACCAGCGGCGACAGGCGCAGACGGTGGGCGGCCAGCCCCAGGACGTAGGCCAGCACGAATCCAACCGAAAGGATCGCGATGAGTTCGGTGTGGTGGGGCATCCGGCCGTCCGTGTGGGGTTGCGTCAGGATAATCGACGCCGCGTGACATCGCGCACGCGGCGCCGGCCCCGCTTACCAGCGGTAAGCCACCTTGCCGTACACAAAGGCGCCGTTGAAGCCGAACGGCGACAGGTTGCTGTACGGGAACTGCCCGTTGGTCGAGTTGGCGAAGCTGTTCTCGTCCGGGTACTCGTTTAGCAGGTTGTCGGCGCCCAGGGTGAAGGTCCAGTTGTCCAGCTTGTAGGCCGCCGAGGCGTCGAGCAGCCACTTGGCGCCGTAGGTCTGGTCGTTGGCGGCGTTGGCCGGGCGGGTGGTGACGCTGCCGTAGCGGGTCGCGGCCAGGCTGAAGTCCCAGGCGTCCAGCGACCAGGTGCCCGAGAGCAGCAGCTTGGTGTTCGGGAAGCCGTCCTCGATGCGGCCGATCTCGGTGCGGTCGATGCGCTCGAGGTTCAGCCCGGCCTGCTCCAGTTCCTCCGGATTGGGCGCGATCCGCGTGATCTCGGTATCGGTCCAGTTCCAGCCGGCGGTGAGGTCGAGCGTGCCGCCGCCGATGTCGAGGCCGTAGTTGGCGACCACGTCGATGCCCCGGGTGCGGGTGTCGATGGCGTTGGTGAAGTAGCGACCGCCGTTGACGCCGAAGATGCCCCGCGATTCCAGCAGCGCGCGCACCGCGTCGCCGGTGAGGTTGGACGACAGCGCGATCCGGTCGTCGACCTCGATGTGGTAGGCGTCGATGGTGACGTAGAGGCGGTCGGCCGGCTGCAGCACCAGGCCCAGGCTGTACGACAGCGACTCCTCCGGCTGCAGCGGCTCGGCGCCGAAGGCCTGCGCCACCGCGCTGGAGGCCGGGAAAGTGCGGATCTCGAAGGGCTCGGGAATGCCGGCCAGGTAGATCGTGCTGATGGTCTGGAAGTACTGCTGCGCCAGCGAAGGCGCGCGGAAGCCGCTGGACACGGTGCCGCGCAGGGCCACCGCGTCGGTGAAGGCGTAGCGCGCCGAGAGCTTGCCCGAAGCCTGGCTGCCGAAGTCGTCGTAGTCCTCGTAGCGGCCGGCGATGCCGGCGGAGAACTTCTCCGTGATGTCGGCCTCGAGCCCGGCGTAGACCGCGTGGCTGTCGCGCGAGTAGGCGCCGGACACTTCGGGCGCGAAGCCGCCGAAGCCTTGCGCGCCGCCCGGGCGGCTGAGGTCGGGCTGGGCGTAGGAGCCCCATTCGCCCGGCGACTGGTTCCACTTCTCGTTGCGGAACTCCACGCCCAGGGCCAGCGTGGCCGGGTAGGCCAGGCCGATGTCGAGCTGCCGGCTGACGTCGAAGTTGGCGATGTTCTGGGTGGTCTCCAGCGCGCCGTCGTAGAACGAGGTCGGCGAGTCTGCGCCGATGCTGGCGTTGAGCGTGTTGCGGGTGAAGAACTCGAGGTTGTTGTAGCCGTGGTTGAAGCTCAGGTCCCAGTCCCAGGCTTCGCCGAGGCTGCCCTTCAGGCCGGCGACGATGGCGCGGTCGCGGGAGACGTTGTTGATTTCCGGCAGGAAGCCGTCCGGGTAGATGGAGGGGATGTTCTGGGTCGGGTTGCCCGGTGCGCGGAAGAACGCGAACGAGGTGATGTCGCGGTTGCTGATCGAACCGAAGGCGTACAGCGACAGCGTGTCGCTGATGTCGAAGCCGGCATGGAACGAGGCCGCGGCGGCGTCGACTTCCGGATCGCCGATCACGAAGGCCTTCTGGCCCAGCTCCGGCTGGGTCGCCGCCGGGGTGCCGGCGAAGGGCCGCGCGCGGTTGGTGCGGTCCTGCCGGTCGATCTGGCCGGACAGGTGCAGGAAGCCGCGGTCGCCGCCCAGCGAAAGGCCGGTGTCGCCGGCGAGCTGGGTCTGGGCGCCGTCGCCGGCCGAGTACTGGCCGTGGCGGAGCGAGACGCTGCCGGTGCCGGGAGCGCCCTTGAGCACCACGTTGACCACGCCGGCGATGGCGTCGGAGCCGTACTGCGCCGAGGCGCCGTCGCGCAGCACTTCCACGCGCTCGATCGCCGACAGCGGGATGGTGTTGAGGTCCACCGGCGCCGAGCCGCGACCGATGGTGCCGTTGAGGTTGAGGAGTGACGAGGTGTGGCGGCGCTTGCCGTTCACCAGCACCAGCACCTGGTCGGGCGCCAGGCCGCGCAGCTGCGCCGGGCGGATCGCGCTGGTGCCGTCGGTCAGGGCCGGGCGCGGGAAGTTGAGCGAGGGCAGGGCGCGCGCCAGCGCGGTGGCGAGCTCGGTGGTGCCGGTGGCCTGCAGCGCCTCGCTGGTGATGATGTCGATCGGTGACTGCGATTCGGCGACCGTGCGGTCGCTGACCCGGGTGCCGGTGACGATGACGTTGTCGAGGCTGGTGGCGGGGCGGTTGTCCTGGGCGTGGACGACGGAAGCGGGGAGCAGCGCGGCCAGAAGGGCCAGGCCGAGGGGGTGGCGGGTCATGGGTCCAGCTCCTTGTGGGGAAGGGCGCCTTTCCGGAAACAGAACGGAAATGCAACCCTGCTTTAACAGCGGTGGCGCACAAGGGTCAATCCGGACGGATTTGTGGCCCGATCGTTCTGTTTCTGGAACGACTGTCGAGGCGGCGCCTCAGACGAATTCGCGCTCGCGCATCCAGCGGGTCGCGATCCATTTTTCGCCGCGAAGCACGGGCGCACCGGCGTGGAAGGACAGGGGATCCACGCGCGACTGAGCGTCGGTATAGGCGAAATAGACCGCCGAACCCTTGCGTGGGGCGACCGACAGGCCACTGCGCGGGAAGGTCGTCTCGCCGCCGGCCTCGACGTCGTTGAGGTAGACCACCAGGCTCGAGACCCGCTGCCCGCCGCGGGCGAGGTGCCCGGCCTGGCCCGGGCGGTCGAGCTGGAAATAGTCGAAGTGCGGCTTGTACTGCGCGCCCACGCCGTAGCGCATCACCTGCAGCGGTTCGCCACGTTCCACCGGCACGCCGGTGATCCGGGCGATGCGGGCGTCGATGCGCGACAGCAGTGGCGAGCCGCCGCGCGGCATGTGCACCAGTTCGCTGGTGCGGCGCTCGTCGATCACGTCGCCGCCGTGCTCGGAGTCGACCACGGCCGCCCGGCGCAGCCGCGGCACGGCCTCGGCGACCAGGGCATCGCATTCCTCGTGGGTCAGGACGTTCTCGAACAGGACCACGTGCGGGCGCTCGCAGCGGAAGGCGATGCGAGCCTCGCCATGGTCGCAGGCGATGCCGTGGCCGATGTCGACGGGGATCGCCGCCGAAGGCAGGAAAGGGGGCTGGCCAGTGGTCGCGCCTGCGCCGGCTTCGTCGGTCGCGGCCTCGAGCAGGCTGCCCGACAGTCGGTGCGCGACCTGGGGCTGGCCGGCGGTGACCCGCGAGAACCCGGCCTTGAAGCCGTCGGGATCCCTCAGTACGGCGTTGTAGATCTGCCGGACCTCGACCTCGTTGAAGCCCTGCCGGGACAGGACTGGCTGGATCTGCTCGAAGCCCGCGCCGGCCACGACCTGGGAGTGGAGCCAGGCCGCGACCTGGGTGCTGAGCTTGATCGCCATCCGGCGGTTCTCCGCGGCGCGCCACGATGGCGCGCTCCCGACGTTACCGCAGGCGGCCTGCGGCGTGCAGCCCGGTAAACTGTGGCCATGATCGCCTTCCGCAATTTCGCCCTCCGCCGCGGCGAACGCCTGCTCCTGTCCGACGTCGACCTGTCGTTGCACGCCGGCTGGCGGGTGGGCGTGGTCGGCCGCAACGGCACCGGCAAGTCCTCGCTGTTCGCCGCCGTGCGCGGCGAGGTCGAGGCCGACCGTGGTGACCTGGACCTGCCATCGCGCCTGCGCATCGCCTCGATCGCGCAGGAAATGCCGTCCCTGCCGGATCCGGCGATCGACTTCGTGCTGGCCGGCGACGCCGCCGTGCACGCAGCGCTGCAGGCCGAGGCCAACGCCTTCGCCGCCGAGGACTGGGAGGCGGTGGCCGAGGCGCACCAGAAGCTGGAGGAAGTCGGCGGCTACGACGGTGCCGCGCGGGCGGGCAAGCTGCTGCACGGCCTCGGCTTCCCGGGCGAGGCGCAGCAGCGCCCGGTGTCGAGCTTCTCCGGCGGCTGGCGGGTGCGCCTGAACCTGGCGCGCGCGCTGATGACGCCGTCGGACGTGCTGCTGCTCGACGAGCCCACCAACCACCTCGACCTCGACGCCGTGCTGTGGCTCGAGCAGTGGCTGATGAAGTACCAGGGCACCCTGCTGCTGATCTCGCACGACCGCGAGTTCCTGGACAACGTCAACACCCATACCCTGCACCTGCACGGCGGCAAGGCGAAGCTGTACATCGGCAACTACACCGCCTTCGAGCGCCAGCGCGCCGAACAGCTGCGCCAGCAGCAGCTCCAGCACGAGAAGGTGCAGGCCGAGCGCGCGCACCTGCAGAGTTTCATCGACCGTTTCAAGGCCAGCGCCGCCAAGGCCGCGCAGGCGCAGTCGCGGGTCAAGCGCCTGGCCAAGCTGGCCGACACCGAGGCGGTGCGCGCCGAGCGCGAGGTCCGCATCGACTTCCCGGCGCCGGCACGGCTGCCGCATGCGCTGCTGCGGCTGAACCATGCCGATTGCGGATATGCCGGTGGCGGCGACGCCCCCGCGGTGATCCTCCACAACGCCAATTTCGGCCTTGAAGCCGGTGACCGCATCGGCCTCCTCGGCCCCAATGGCGCCGGCAAATCCACCCTGGTGAAGTCGCTGGTCGGCGACCTCCCGCTGCTGACCGGCGAACGCTACGCCCACCCCGACCTGCGCATCGGCTACTTCGCCCAGCACACGGTCGAGGCCCTGGTCGCCGGCACCTCGCCGATCGACCACCTGCGCGAGCTGACGCCGGACGTGCCGACCCAGGCCTTCCGCGACTTCCTCGGCAAGTGGAGCTTTCCTGGCGACCGCGCCTTCGAGTCCATCGACGGCTTCAGCGGCGGCGAGCGCGCGCGCCTGGCGCTGGCGATGATCGCCTGGCGCCAGCCCAACGTGCTGCTGCTCGACGAGCCCACCAACCACCTCGACCTGGAGATGCGCGAGGCCCTGGCCGAGGCGCTGTCCGACTTCCCCGGCGCGATCGTGCTGGTCTCGCACGACCGCCACCTGATCGGCCTGGTCAGCGACACCTACTGGCGCGTGGCCGAGGGCGCGGTCCAGCCCTTCGACGGCGACCTCGACGACTACGCCGCCTGGTTGAAGTCGCGGCCGCAGGATGCGAAGTCCGCCGGTGCCGCGGGTGGGGTGGCCGCGGCCAGAGCCGAGGCGGCCCCACCGCCGCCGCCGGAGCCGAAGCCCGCGAAGCCGAAGGTCAATCCGCACAAGCTGTCGAAGGCCGAGCAGCGGGTGGCCGGGCTGGAGGCCGGGATCGCGGCGATCGAAGCGGAGCTGGCCGATCCCGCCGTCTACTCCGACGGCGGTGCCCGGGGCCAGGAGCTCGCGCGCCGGCAGCAGCAGTTGCGCGCGGAGCTGGAGGAGGCGGAGAACGAGCTGCTGGCGCTGTACGACTGATCCGGGCCTGCTGCCTGGCCCGAGGCCACGGCATGGGACAGGCCGCGGCCGTATAGTCCGAGGCTGGTGTCCGCTGGAGCATTGGGATGGCGAAGCCGGCTGCAAGGATGACGATCGCCCTGGCGGCGTGCCTGGCCGCCGCGCTGCCGGCCGGGCTGGCAGCGCGTCCCGGTGCGCCGGCGAAGGGCACGATGGTCCTGGCCGGCGAGATCCACGCCGAAGGCGCGCCGGCGGGAACGCTGGCGCTGTACCTCGATGGCGAACTGCACGGCCAGGTGCCGGCCGGTGCCGGGACGTTTGAAATCACCCTGCCGCGCGACGGCAACGCAGGCATGGTCAGCCTGGAGTTCGCGGCGCCGGGCCTGCGCCTGCGTTCGCTGCTTGGCGGGCAGGCACGGCTTTCGAAGCGGGCCGGCGGCGATGGTCGCCTGGCGGCCGCGGAAGAGGACGGCCTGCGGCTGTCGGCCCTGGGGTCGGCGATGGCGGTGCTGGCCACGCGCACTGGGGCCAGGGCGCCGGCGACGGACGTGGCGCTGGCGCGCGCGGTGAACGCGATCGAAGGCTGGCAGCTGCTGTCCGCCACGGCCGTGCTGGCGCGGCTGGCCGCGGAGCCGGCGCTGCTGCCGCCCGGCTTCGACGATGGCCTGGCGCTGCTGGAGGACGCCGAGGCCTTCGCCGATTTCGTCCAGGCCCATCCCGCCATCCTCGACGCTGCGACGGAGGTGCTGGACGCGCTGCCGGTGGCGCCGCTTCCGCCCGATGGCGGCGGTCCGGTGCTGGTGTTCACCGGCGCCCGTCGTGCACCCGGCGATCCGCTCCATGGCCCTGGCCTGGTGGTGGAGCGCGAAGGTGCCGGCTACCGCGTGCATGACGACTATTTCGACGGCCCCGCCTATTCCGGCGCGGTCGACGCCGGCGGCGCGCTGCGGCTGATGCCGCATTCGCCGGTCGCCCGGGTCAACTTCCATGGGCCGGCGTGTCCCTCGCAGGGCGGCAAGCCGACCTGGGAGGTGGCGAACCTGGTGCAGCGCGATTTCCGCCGCCACTGGCGGGGCAGCGGCGTATCGCTGTGGCAGTTGGGCCAGGACTACGTGCTGAGCTACCCGCAGTGCCCCGAACTCGCGCCGCGCGAAGTGCGCATGGCAAGCCTGTGGGCGGCGCCGGACATGGCGCGCGCGCGCCTGCTGACCACGCCGCGGCGCTTCACGAGCCGGCAGTCGCTGCCGCTGTTCTGCCCGCTGCTGCTGCCGCACGGGGATCTCGCGTTCGAGCCCTGCGGCCAGGTCGACCACGTGTTCGCGCCCGACGGCAGCGGCGTGGCCGATCCGCAGGGCAAGGCGCCGCAGCCCTTCGCCTGGTCGATCGACGCCCACGGCGCGATGCGCGTGGACTACGGCGACCGCGCCTCGCGCTTCTGGATCCTCGATCCCGGCGACCGGGTGGCGCAGCCGCTGGCCTGGGTGGCCGAGGGCGAGGTGGTCGGCTACACCGGCACCTCCAGCGGGCAGGGCACGCGGGTTGTGGGTGGACTTTCCGCAGCCGGCGATGCCCGGGTGGCCGCCGATTGACCTCGGTCAACGCGCCTGCGCCCGGGCGGGGTCAGTGTGATGGGCGAATAACGGGAGGAATGCCATGTACAAGCAGATCCTGGTGCCCACCGACGGTTCCGAACTTTCGCTTTCGGCGATCGACCAGGCCGTCGCCTTCGCCCGCGAAACCGGCGCGGCGCTGACCTTCTTCACCGTGACCGCGCCGATCGCGGTCTACGGCGTGACCGGCGAGTACCTGGCCGGCGGCTTCGACGACTACACCCGGGCCGCGCGCGAGGAAGGCGCCCGCCGGCTGGCCGAGGCCGAAGCACGCGCAAAGGCCGCGGGCGTGCCTTGCCAGTCGCGCATGGTCGAGAGCGACTACGCCTGGGAGGCGATCATCGATGCCGCCAACGATGCCGGCGCCGACCTGATCGCCATGGCCTCGCACGGGCGCCGCGGGCTCAGCGGCCTGGTGCTGGGCAGCGAGACGCTCAAGGTGCTGACGCATTCGACCATTCCGGTGCTGGTGTACCGGCAGCCCAAAGGCGGTTAGGGTGGCCGGATGAACATCTTCCGACTTTCCGCGCTTTCCGCCGCGCTGCTGGCCCTGGCCGCCTGCGCTCCTTCCAGCGATCCGGCCGCGACGGCTGGCGATGCGTCCACGGCTGCCGCGCCCGCGGAGGCCATCGATGCGCCAGTGCCGGACGCCGCGCCCGCCGACGCGTTCCTGGCCGCGCTGGCGACCCACTGCGGCCAGGCTTTCGCCGGCCGCATCGTCGCCAACGAGCCCGCCTCGCCCACGCCCGACGCCTTCGAGGGCAAGGCGCTGGTGATGCACGTGCGCGGCTGCGACGATCCGGCGAACCAGCTGCTGGTGCCCTTCCACGTCGGCGACGACCATTCCCGCACCTGGGTGCTGACCCGCACCGACACCGGACTGCGCCTGAAGCACGACCACCGCCACGAGGACGGCAGCCCGGACGAGCAGACCATGTACGGCGGCGACACCGCGACCGCGGGCACGGCCGTGCGCCAGGAGTTCCCGGTGGACCAGGAGTCGATCGAGCTGTTCGGCCGCACCGGCGCCAATGTCTCCACCACCAACACCTGGGCGATGGAGATCGAGCCGGGTCAGCGTTTCCTGTACGAGCTGTCGCGCCCGGAAGACGACGTGAACCCGCAGGGCCGGCTGTTCCAGGTCGAGTTCGACCTGACCACACCGGTCGCACTGCCCCCCGCGCCCTGGGGCAGCACCGACTGACGCCGAGCGCAGCTTCCCCGCAAGCTTCGCCCCCCATCTGCCCTTCGGCCCTCTTCTCCCACCTTGCGGGGGAAGAGGGGCGGTGTCTTGATTTGCGGCCGTGGAACCGCAGAATGCGCGCTGCATCCCGCTGTTCCCGGTTCCCGACATGCCCATCTACGCCTTCCGCTGCGCCGCCTGCGGCCATGACTTCGACCGCCTGCAGAAGCTTTCGGACCCGGACCCCGACACCTGCCCGGCCTGCGGCGCCAGCGGCGGGGTCGGCCGCCAGCTGACCGCGCCGTCGTTCCGCCTGGCCGGCAGCGGCTGGTACGAGACCGACTTCAAGAAGGACGGCGACAGGAAGCGCAACCTCGCCGAGGGCGGGGAGGGTGCGGGCAAGTCCGATGCGAAGCCCGACGCCAAGCCCGCTGCCGCCACGCCCCCGGGCAGCGCCCCGGCGTCTTCCGCGGGGGCCGCTGCGCCGGCGCCAGCGACAGGTGCACCGGCCACCAAGCCGGCCGCCAAGCCTGCCGGCGAATGAAGCAGGAACTGCTGTATCTCATCCTGATCTTCGCCCTGCTGGTGGTGCCGCGGGTGCTGCAGCGCTGGAAGCTGCCCGCCCCGCTGACCTGCCTGGTACTCGGCCTGCTGGCGATGCTGGCGTGGCCCGACCGCGTGCACGACCCGGTGATCCTGCTGCTGTCGACGCTCGGCATTTCCTCGCTGTTCCTGTTCGCCGGCCTGGAGGTCGATCCCGCGCAGCTGCGCCGGGGCGCGGGGCCGCTGGCCGTCCACCTGCTGATCCGCACCGTCAGCCTGGTCGGCGTGGCCTGGCTGGGCTGGCGTTACCTCGACCTGGGCTGGCAGGCCGCGATGCTGCTCGCGCTCGCCCTGCTGACGCCGTCCACCGGCTTCATCCTCGACACCCTGGAGCGCCTGGGCCTGGACGAGGCCGAGCGCTTCTGGGTCACCAGCAAGGCCATCGCCGGCGAGCTGCTGGCGCTGGCGGCGCTGTTCGTGGTGCTGCAGGCCGGCGACCCGGTGATGATGGGCGTCAATACCGGCGTGCTGCTGGCGATGATCGTGGGCCTGCCCCTGCTGTTCGTGGCCCTGGGCCGCTGGGTGGTGCCGCATGCGCCGGGCTCGGAATTCTCGCTGCTGGTGATGGTGGGCATGGTGGCCGCCTACATCACCTATTCCATGGGCGTGTACTACCTGGTGGGCGCCTTCATCGCCGGACTGGTGGCGCGGCTGCTGCGGGTGCGGATGCCGCGCCTGGCCTCGGACGACAACATCCATGCGCTGCGGCTGTTCGCCAGCTTCTTCGTGCCCTTCTATTTCTTCCACGCCGGCACCGGCATCCCGCGCGAGGCGCTGTCCTGGGAAGCGGCGCTGCTGGGCGTGGCGCTGACCGCGGTGGTCCTGCCGCTGCGCGTCGGCGTGGTCTGGCTGCAGCGGCGGGTGCTGTTCCCCGAGGAGCAGGCGGGCACGCTCAAAGTCTCGGTGGCGCTGGCGCCGACGCTGGTGTTCACGCTGGTGCTGGCGAGCATCCTCCACCAGCGCTTCGACCTGCCGCCGGTGATCTACGGCGCGCTGCTGCTCTACACCACGATCAACACCCTGCTGCCGTCTCTGCTGCTGAAGGCGCCGTTCGACGTCGATCCTGTGGAGGACGCACTGCCGTTGGCCCCGCTGGCCCCGCAGCCGCTGGCCGGCGAGGGCCTGGTGGTGGAGGTGGAGGGAGCCTCCGGCCCCGGGGACGGTCCGCCGTCGCCGCGCCCGGGTGGCGCCGGTTAAACTAACCGGCTCCGCCGGCAGGCGGCCTGTCTACCGCGTCCGGAGTCCCCATGCGTACCCATTTCTGCGGCCTGATCGACGAGTCGATGGTCGGCCAGACTGTCACCCTCTGCGGCTGGGCCGACGTCGCCCGCGACCTCGGCGGCCTGTGCTTCATCGACCTGCGCGACCACGAGGGCATCGTCCAGGTGGTGGCCGAGCCGTCGGACGCCGAGGGCAACGCCGCTGTGGTCGCCACCGCGGCGAAGGTGGGCTACGAGGACTGCCTGCGCGTGACCGGCACCGTGCGTCGGCGCGAGTCGGTGAACCCGAAGATCCGCACCGGCCAGGTGGAAGTGGTCGCGACCGCGATCGAGGTGCTGAACAAGGCCGAGCCGCTGCCCTTCCACCACCACGAGAACCCGGGCGAGGACGTGCGGCTGAAGTACCGCTACCTCGACCTGCGCAGCCCGGAGATGCAGCGCCGGATGCGCACGCGCACGAAGCTGGTCGCGGCGCTGCGCCGCTGGCTGGACGCGCGCGACTTCCAGGACATCGAGACCCCGATCCTGACCAAGGCCACGCCCGAGGGCGCACGCGACTTCCTGGTGCCGGCGCGCATGCATCCGGGCGAGTTCTACGCGCTGCCGCAGAGCCCGCAGCTGTTCAAGCAGATCCTGATGATGGCCGGCTTCGACCGCTACTACCAGATCGCGCGCTGCTTCCGCGACGAGGCCCTGCGCGCCGACCGCCAGCTGGAATTCACCCAGCTCGACATGGAGTTCGCCTGGGTGGACGAGGCGATCGTGCAGGACACCGTCGAGCAGATGATCGGCGACGTGTTCCGCGAAGTGATGGGCGTCGAGCTCGGTGCCTTCCCGCGCATGACCTGGGCCGAGGCCATGCGCCGCTACGGCTCCGACAAGCCTGACCTGCGCATCGCGCTGGAGCTGGTGGACGTCGACGCGCAGGTGCGCGACTCGCAGTTCAAGGTGTTCACCGACGCCGCGGGCGTGGACGGCATGCGCGTGTGCGCGCTGCGCATCCCCGGCGGCGCGGCGCTGTCGCGCAAGCAGATCGACGAGTACGCCGCGCACGCCGCCAAGTACGGCGCCAAGGGCCTGGCCTACGCGAAGCTCGGCGAGGACGGCGCGGTGAACTCGCCGGTGGCGAAGTTCTTCGACGAGGCCGCGTTCGCCGCGCTGCTCCAGCACGTCGGTGCCGGCAAGGGCGACATCGTCTTCTTCGGCGCGGGCGCGTACAACACCGTCAGCGACTTCATGGGCGCGGTGCGCCTGAAGGCCGGCCGTGACTTCGGCCTGGTCGAGGACGGCTGGAAGCCGCTCTGGGTCACCGACTTCCCGATGTTCGAATTCGACGACGAAGCGCAGCGCTACGTCGCGCTCCACCATCCCTTCACCGCCCCGGCGGTGGACGACATCGACGACCTGCGCGCCAACGCCCGCACCGCCACCAGCCGCGGTTACGACATGGTGCTCAACGGCAACGAGATCGGCGGCGGTTCGATCCGCATCCACCGCCCGCAGATGCAGGCCGCGGTGTTCGAGCTGCTCGGCATCGGCGCGGACGAACAGCAGGCCAAGTTCGGCTTCCTGCTCGACGCGCTGAAGTATGGCGCGCCACCGCACGGCGGCATCGCCTTCGGCATCGACCGCATCGCCGCGCTGATGGCCGGCACCGAGTCGATCCGCGACGTCATCGCCTTCCCGAAGACCACCACCGCGCAGTGCCTGATGACCGGCGCGCCGTCCCCGATCGACGACGCGCAGCTGGCCGAGGTGCACGTGGCGGTGCGCCCGAAGGCCCCGGAAGGCCTGTAGCCGCGGCTGCCGCCGCGATCACCGGATCGCCGCGGCCCTGCACGGCATCCGGCCTGTCCGATCGGAGATGATGCGCGTCATGTCGCCCACCATCCGCCGCGCCACGCCCGAAGACGCCGGGACCCTGTCCCGGCTCTGCGCACGCACGTTCACCGAAACCTTCGGCCATCTCTACGATTCGGAAGACCTCCAGGCCTTCCTCGACGACGCCTACGCGGTCGAGAAGCAGCGCGTGATCCTCTCGCACCCCGGCTACGCGGTCTGGCTGCTGGAGGACGCGGGCGAAGCCGTGGGCCATGCCGCCGCCGGCCCCTGCGGCCTGCCGCACGCGGACGTCGCGCCGGGCGACGGCGAGCTCAAGCGCCTCTACCTCGTGGCCTCGCACCAGTCCGGCGGCTGGGGCGGCCGCCTGTTCGATACCGCGATGGCCTGGCTGGAGCGCGACGGCCCGCGCACCCTGTGGATCGGCGTGTGGTCGGAGAACTTCGGCGCCCAGCGCTTCTACGCCCGCCGCGGCTTCGAGCAGGTCGGCGAATACCTCTTCCCCGTCGGCCGGGCGCGCGACCGCGAGTTCATCCTGCGCCGCAGGCCGGGCGGCAAGGGCGACGCCGCCAGCGACCCCGGCAACCATGCCGCCTGAGGCCCCCGTCGCGGACGAACGCCGGACCGTGCCCGCCGCCCGCCACGTCCTCCTCCTCCACGGCCTGTGGATGCCGCCGCTGGCCATGCACCGCTTCGCGGTCCAACTGCGCGAAGCCGGCCATGCCACCGATGTCATCGGCTACCGCAGCATCGTCGGCAGCACCGAAGCCGGCGTTGCCCGCATCCGCGAGCGCCTGCGCGGCGGCCCCCCGACCCACGTCATCGGCCACAGCCTCGGCGGCCTGATGGCGCTCGAAGCCCTGCGCGCCGAGCCCACGCTTCCGGTGGCGCGCATGGTCTGCCTGGGCACCCCGCTCTGCGGCAGCGGCGTGGCGAAGGCGATGTCGCGCCGCGCCCTGACCGCCCTCTACCTCGGCCGCAGCGCGGCCCTGCTGCGCGCCGGCTGCATCGCGCTCCCCGAATACCTCGAAATCGGCATGATCGCTGGCAGCCGCCCGCGCGGCCTGGGCGCCCTGGTCGCCCGCTTCGACGGCGTCCACGACGGCACCGTCGCCCTCGATGAAACCCGTGTCCCCGGCCTCGCCGACCACATCCTCATCGACGCCTCGCACAGCGGCCTCCTGTTCTCCCCCGAAGCCGCCCGCCAGGCCATCGCCTTCCTCCGCCACGGCCACTTCGACCGCTGACTCCTCATGGTGGGGCATGGGCATGGTATGTCGTGGCCCCGCTTTTTCCAGCGGCCCGCGGGAAGGCGCTGCAAGGCGGGGTGGTGGGTACGCAGTGGGCATAAAGGCCCGCTGCAAGCGGGACAGCCCACGGAGTACCCACCACCCCGCCGTACCGCGCGTCGATGTCCCGCCAGCCCCTCCGGCCGCCCCATCGTCGGCAGGGTTAAAATCCCCTGTCGCCACCAGCACTGACAGGAACCACGCATGGGCAGAGGCCCCTCCATCGAGGCCCGCAAGAACGCCGAAGACGCGCGTCGCGGGAAGATCTTCACCAAGCTGATCCGCGAGATCTCGGTCGCCGCGCGCACCGGCGGTGGAGACCCCGGGGGCAACCCGCGCCTGCGCAGCGGCATCGACAAGGCCCTCCAGGCCAACATGACCAAGGACGTCATCGAACGCGCCATCAAGAAGGCCACCGGCGAACTCGAAGGCGTCGACTACGAAGAGATCCGCTACGAAGGCTACGCCCCCGGCGGCGTCGCCGTGATCGTCGACTGCCTCACCGACAACAAGGTGCGCACCGTGGCCGACGTCCGCCACGCCTTCGGCAAGTTCGGCGGCAACCTCGGCACCGACGGCTCGGTCGCCTTCATGTTCAGGAAGCAGGGCATCCTGCGCTACGACGCCGGCGCCGACGAGGACGCTGTCACCAACGCCGCCATCGAAGCCGGCGCCGAGGACATCGTGGTCTATCCCGAGGACGGCGCCATCGACGTCCTGACCGCCCCCGAGGACTTCGCCGCCGTGCGCGACGCCATGGCCGCCGCCGGCCTGCCCGCCGCCCACGCCGAAGTGACCCTGCGCGCCGACAACGACATCGCCGTGGAAGGCGAGACCGCCCAGCAGGTGGTCAAGCTGCTGCGCTGGCTGGAAGACCTCGACGACGTCCAGGACGTCTACTCCAACGCCGGACTCGGCGACGACGCATACGCGTAAGCTTGGCGATGTGACCAGGATCCTCGGCATCGACCCGGGCTCGCAGCGCACCGGCGTCGGCATCATCGACGTCGACGCCGCGGGCCGCGCCACCCACGTCTTCCACGCGCCGCTCGACCTGCTGGTCGGGGCCGCCGCCGCGCCGGGCGACCTGCCGCTGCGCCTGCGCCGCCTGGTCGACGGCCTGCGCGCGATCGTCGAGGAGCACCGCCCCGACGAGGTCGCGATCGAACAGGTCTTCGTGTCGAAGAACGCCAGCTCCGCGCTGAAGCTGGGCCAGGCCCGCGGTGCCGCGATCTGCGCGGTGGTCATGCACGACCTGCCCGTGCACGAGTACGGCGCGCGCCAGGTCAAGCTGGCCCTGGTCGGCAAGGGTGCCGCGGACAAGGTCCAGGTGCAGCACATGGTCGGCGCCATGCTCGGACTCTCCGGCCGGCTGCAGGCCGACGCCGCCGACGCCCTGGCCATCGCCATCACCCACGCCCACGTCCGCGCCAGCGCGCGGCGCCTGGGCATCGACGCAAGACTGGCCTGGAGCCGCAGATGATCGGACGCCTGAGGGGGGTGCTCGCGCACAAGTCGCCGCCGTGGCTGGTGGTGGACGTCAACGGCGTGGGCTACGAGCTGGAGGCGCCGATGAGCACCTTCTACGAGCTGCCGATGCTGGGCAGGGAAGTGTCGCTGTTCACGCACTACGCGCAGAAGGAGGACTCGGTGTCGCTGTACGGCTTCGCGTCCGAGGCCGAGCGCCGCCTGTTCCGCGACGTGCAGCGGGTCAGCGGCATCGGCGCGAAGATCGCGCTGGCGGTGCTGTCGGGCGCCAGCGTCGAGGAGTTCGCGCGTCTGGTGCAGGCCGGCGACGTGGCCGCGCTGACCCGGATCCCGGGCATCGGCAAGAAGACCGCCGAGCGCATCGTGGTCGAGCTGCGCGACCGCGCCGAGGCGATCATGGGCGGTGCCTCGGCGATGCCCGCCGCCGGCGCCCCCGCCGACCCGCTGTCGGAGGCGACCATCGCCCTGCAGCAGCTCGGCTACAAGCCGGCCGAGGCCCAGCGCATGGCCCGCGCGGCACAGGCCGAGGGCGACGCTGCCGAAACCATCATCCGCAAGGCGCTACAGTCCGCGCTCCGCTGAGCCGGCGTCCCCACGGAACCCCCATGTCCGCAGGCAATCCCAAGTCGAGCGCCGGGCCGCAGGCCGCGAGCGGCGCCGCCCATGGCCACGGCCACGGCCACGGCAAGGTCGGCCTGGCCGGCCTGGTGGTTGGCGCCGTTGGCGTGGTCTTCGGCGACATCGGCACCAGCCCGCTGTACACCCTGCGCATGGCCTTCAGCGGCAACTACGGCCTGGTCGCCGACCACGACACCGTGCTCGGCATCCTGTCGCTGATCTTCTGGGCGCTGACGGTGGTGGTGACCTTCAAGTACGTCACCATCATCATGCGCGCCGACAACGAGGGCGAAGGCGGCATCATGGCGCTGATGGCGCTGGCCCAGCGCAGCCTCAAACCCGGTTCGAAATCGGTCTACCTGGTGGGCCTGCTGGGCGTGTTCGGCGCCTCGCTGTTCTTCGGCGACGGCGTGATCACGCCGGCGATCTCGGTGCTCTCGGCGGTCGAGGGCCTGGAGGTGGTGGCGCCGCAGCTGCACGACTGGATCGTGCCGATCACGGTGCTGGTGCTGGGCGCGCTGTTCGCCACCCAGCGCTTCGGCACCGAGAAGGTGGGGCGGGTGTTCGGGCCGATCACCATCCTCTGGTTCCTGGTGCTGGCGGCGCTGGGCGTGCTCAACATCCTGCACGAGCCTGAAGTGCTGAAGGCGATCAACCCCTGGTGGGCGGCGCGCTTCTTCGTCGATCACAGCTGGGGCGGGGTCTTCATCCTCGGCGCGGTGGTGCTGGCGGTCACCGGCGGCGAGGCGATCTACACCGACATGGGCCACTTCGGCGCGCGCCCGATCCGCCTGGGCTGGTACTGGTTCGTGCTGCCCTCGCTGATGCTGAACTACCTGGGGCAGGGCGCGCTGGTGCTGGAAGACCCGGAGGCGATCCGCAACCCGTTCTTCATCGGCGTGCCGGAGTGGGGTCGCTGGCCGATGATCGTGCTCGCCACCGCGGCCACCGTGATCGCCTCGCAGGCGGTGATCACCGGCGGCTTCTCGGTCGCGCGCCAGGCGATGCAGCTGGGCTACATCCCGCGCATGCGCATCAAGCACACCTCCAGCGAGACCATTGGCCAGATCTACATCCCGGCGATCAACTGGTCGATGGCCGCGATCGTGATCCTGCTGGTGCTGAGCTTCCGGACCTCGTCGGCGCTGGCCACCGCCTACGGCGTGTCGGTGTCGCTGACGATGCTGATCGACACCCTGCTGCTGGCGATCGTGGCGCGCGCGCTGTGGCCCAAGGCGCGGCGCTGGGTGCTGCCGTGCTGCATCGGCTTCGTGGTGATCGACCTCGCCTTCGTGATCGCCAACGGCGCCAAGATCCCTCAGGGCGGCTGGTTCCCGCTGGTGCTGGGCATCGTGTTGTTCACGATGCTGCGCACCTGGCGGCGCGGCAAGCAGCTGCTGCGCGAGGGCGTGCAGGCCCAGGGCCTGCGCCTGGACACCTTCATCAACGGCCTGATGCTGGCGCCGCCGGTGCGGGTGCCGGGCACGGCGATCTTCATGACCAGCGATCCGGGCGTGGTGCCGCATGCCTTCATGCACAATCTCAAGCACAACAAGGTGCTGCACGAGCGCAACCTGTTCCTGACCGCGGAAACCCTCACCGTGCCCTATGCGCCGCGCGACCGGCGGATTGCGCTGAACGCGGTCGGCGACGGCTTCTACCGGGTGACGGTGCGCTTCGGCTTCATGGAGATCCCGGACGTGCCGCTGGCGCTGATGCGCGCCTGCGACCGCGAAGGCCTGGACATCGATCCCATGGACACCACGTACTTCGTCGGCCGCGAGACCGTGGTTGCCAGCCGCCGCGTCGGCATGCCGGTGTGGCGCGACAGGCTGTTCGCGCTGATGCACCGCAACGCGGCACCGGCCAACAACTTCTTCCGGATCCCCGGCAACCGCCTGGTGGAACTGGGCGCACAGGTGGAAATCTGAGTCCCGGGGCTGTCAAACCGCGGGCCGCGCCCCCATCCGGGTGGGGTCCCTCTGTCCACGAGCCGCCCCGATGATCCCGTACTCGTTGCTCGACCTGGCGCCTGTCTGCGAAGGCAGCACGCCCGCCCAGGCCTTCGCCCATTCGCTCGACCTCGCGCGCCATGCCGAAGCCCTGGGCTACCGCCGCTTCTGGCTGGCCGAGCACCACAACATGCCGGGCATCGCCAGCGCCGCGACGTCGGTGCTGATCGGCCACATCGCCGGCGGCACCTCGACCATCCGCGTCGGTGCCGGCGGGGTGATGCTGCCCAACCACGCGCCGCTGCAGGTGGCCGAGCAGTTCGGCACCCTGGCCTCGCTGCATCCCGACCGCATCGATCTCGGGCTTGGCCGCGCGCCGGGCACCGACCAGCCGACGACGAAGGCCTTGCGCCGCTACTACGCCGGCTCCGACGCGTTCCCTTCGGACGTGATGGAACTGCTGCGCTATTTCGAGCCGGTGGCGCCCGGCCAGCCGGTGCAGGCGGTGCCCGGTGCCGGCATCGAGGTGCCGGTGTGGATCCTGGGGTCGAGCCTGTTCGGCGCGCAGCTGGCGGCATCGCTCGGACTGCCCTATGCGTTTGCCTCGCACTTCGCGCCGGCCGCAATGAGCGAGGCGCTGGCGCTGTACCACCGCGACTTCAGGCCGTCGAAGCGCCTGCGCGCGCCATGCGCGATGCTGGCGCTCAACGTGGTCGCCGCCGACACGCGCGGCGAGGCGCAGCGCCTGTTCACCACGCAGCAGCAGAGTTTCGTGCGACTGCGCCGCGGTGCCCCGGGGCTGATCCCGCCGCCGATCGACGACATCGAGGCGTTCTGGACGCCGCAGGAGAAGGCGATGGTCGAACAGTCGCTGGCCTGCTCAGTGGTCGGCGACGCGGACGACGTGCGCGAGGGGATCGCGGACTTTGTCGCGCGCCATCGGCCGGACGAGCTGATGCTGACGGCCAACATCTTCGACCACGCCGCGCGCAAGCGCTCCTTCGCGCTTGCGGCGGAGGCGTTCCAGGCATGAATCCCGATCCCCGTTATTGATCCAGGTCAATCGCGACGGCGTTCGTCGAACAATCGCGATTCGCGCTTGGCGCGGACCCCGCGTCGGGGTTAGGCTGGCCCCAGCAAGCCGAACCCTGCCGGGAGCGAAGTGCCTTGGAAACGAAGGCCGGCCAGCCAACGAAACGACGGGAGTTGCTCCTGTTCCTCTTCATCACCGTGGTGCTGTTCCCGGTGCTGTCGGTGATGATCGTGGGCGGCTACGGCTTCGCGGTCTGGATCTGGCAGATGTTCAACGGTCCACCGACCGCCTGAGGCCGGGGACGCGACGTGGCCACGGTCATCAACACTTCCCTCGATCGCAGCCGCCGGGCGCTGCTGCGCGGCCGGGTGCGCGCGAGGCCGTTGCTGCGCCCGCCCTGGGCGCTGGACGAAGCCCGCTTCGTGGACGCCTGCACCGGCTGCGGCGACTGCATAGCCGCCTGCCCGGAACGGGTGCTGGCGGTGGGCGAGGGCGCGCTGCCGGAATTCGATCCCTCGCTGGGCGAATGCAGCTTCTGCGGTGACTGTGCCCGCGCCTGCGGCGAGCCCGCCTTCGGCCTGTTGGCCGATGCCCCGTGGACGCTGCGCGCGGAGGTCGGCGATACCTGCCTCACCCGCAAGGGCGTGGTGTGTTCGAGCTGCCGTGATGCCTGCGGTGAGTCCGCGATCACGTTCCCCGTCACCAGCGCCGTGCCTTCGCCGCACGTGGACGCCGGGCGCTGCACCGGCTGCGGTGCCTGCGTCGGTGCCTGCCCGGCGGCGGCGATCGGCCTGCATGCATCCGTCGAGGAGGCCGTCGATGCCTGAGACCGCGCGCGAATGGCACGTCGCCAGCCTGGTGGTGCGCCACCAGCGCGAGGCCATCCCAGCGCTCGCCGCCGCGGTGGCGGGCGCGGACGGCCTCGAACTCGCCCTGCAGGAGGAACACTGCAGCGTGTTGCTGCAGGAAAGCGACGGCACCCGCGGACTGATGGCCAGCATCGACCTGCTGCAGGCGCTGCCGGGGGTCATCACCGTCAACCTCGTCTACCACCACGTCGAGCGGCCCGAGCCAGAGGAGTGCCAGGGATGAGTACCACCCGCCGTGAATTCATCCGCAACAGCGCCATCGCCAGCGCCGCGGTCGCCGCCGGCCTGCCGGTGCCCGGCCACGTCGCCGACGCGGTGGTCGAGGGCGACCAGCAGCTCAAGTGGAGCAAGGCGCCCTGCCGCTACTGCGGGACCGGCTGCGGCATCAACGTGGCGGTGCGCGGCGGGCGCGTGGTCGCCACCCACGGCGACGTGCACGCCGAGGTCAACCGCGGGCTGAACTGCGTCAAGGGCTACTTCCTGTCGAAGGTGATGTACGGCGCCGACCGCCTGACCACGCCGCTGCTGCGCAAGAAGAACGGCGCCTACGACAAGGAAGGCGACTTCACGCCGGTCAGCTGGGACGAGGCCTTCGACGTGATGGAGGAGAAGTTCCGCGCCGTGCTCAAGGCCAAGGGCGGCGACGGCATCGGCATGTTCGGCTCCGGCCAGTGGACGGTGTGGGAGGGCTACGCCGCCAACAAGCTGATGAAGGCGGGGTTCCGCAGCAACCACATCGACCCCAACGCGCGCCACTGCATGGCGTCCGCGGTCACCGGCTTCATGCGCACCTTCGGCATGGACGAGCCGATGGGCTGCTACGACGACATCGAGGCCGCAGACGCCTTCGTGCTCTGGGGCTCGAACATGGCCGAGATGCACCCGATCCTGTGGACCCGGGTCACCGACCGCCGGCTGTCGAACCCGCACGTCAAGGTGGCGGTGCTGTCGACCTTCGAGCACCGCAGCTTCGACCTGGCCGACATCCCGATGGTGTTCAAGCCGCAGACGGACCTGGTGATCCTGAACTACATCGCCAACCACATCATCAGGTCGGGCAAGGTCAACCGCGACTTCGTCGACAAACACACCACCTTCAAGCGCGGCAACGACGACATCGGCTACGGCCTGCGCCCGGAGCACCCGCTGCAGGTGGCGGCGAAGAACGCCGGCGATCCCAACGGCGGCACGGCCATCGACTTCGACGAGTTCGCGCGCTTCGTGGCGCCGTACACGCTGGAGAGGGCAGTGGAGATGACCGGTGTCGAGCGCGGCTGGCTGGAGAAGCTGGCCGAGCTCTACGCCAACCCGGACGTCAAGGTGATGTCGTTCTGGACCATGGGATTCAACCAGCACACGCGCGGCACCTGGGCCAACAACATGGTCTACAACATCCATCTGCTGACCGGGAAGATCGCGACCCCGGGCAACAGCCCGTTCTCGCTGACCGGACAGCCTTCGGCCTGCGGCACCGCGCGCGAGGTCGGCACCTTCAGCCACCGCCTGCCGGCGGACATGGTGGTGACCAATCCCGAGCACCGGAAGCACGCCGAGGAGATCTGGAGGATCCCGCACGGGATCATCAGGGAGGAGATCGGTTACCACGCGGTCGAGCAGAACCGCGCGCTGAAGGACGGCAAGCTCAACGCCTACTGGGTGCAGGTCAACAACAACATGCAGGCCGGCGCCAACATCCTCGAGGAGGGCTGGCCGGGCTACCGCAACCCGGACAACTTCATCGTGGTGTCCGACGCCTATCCCACCGTGACCTGCCAGGCCGCCGACCTCGTGCTGCCTTCGGCGATGTGGGTGGAGAAGGAGGGCGCCTACGGCAACGCCGAACGCCGCACGCACTTCTGGCACCAGCTGGTGGACGCACCCGGCGAGGCCCGCTCCGACCTGTGGCAGCTGATGGAGTTTTCCAAGCGCTTCACCACCGACGAGTGCTGGCCGGAGGACATCCTGGCGGCCAACCCGGAGTTCCGCGGCAAGACGCTCTTCGACGTGCTGTACCGCAACGGCAAGGTCGACGCCTTCGGCGTGGAAGAGATCGAGGAGGGCTATGCCAACCGCGAGGCCGAGGCCTTCGGCTTCTATCCGCAGAAGGGCCTGTTCGAGGAGTACGCCGAGTTCGGCCGCGGCCATGCCCACGATCTCGCGCCCTTCGATCGCTACCACCAGGAGCGCGGCCTGCGCTGGCCGGTGGTGGACGGCAAGGAGACGCGCTGGCGCTACCGCGAGGGCGAGGATCCCTACGTCAAGCCGGGCACCGGCTTCGAGTTCTACGGCAACCCGGACGGCAAGGCGGTGATCTGGGCGCTGCCCTACGAGCCGCCCGCCGAATCGCCGGACGGCGAGTACGACCTGTGGCTGGTCACCGGCCGCGTGCTGGAGCACTGGCATTCGGGCTCCATGACGATGCGCGTGCCCGAGCTGTACCGCGCGGTGCCCTCGGCGGTGGTGTTCATGCATCCCGACGACGCGCGCGCGCGCGGGCTCAAGCGCGGCGACGAGGTCGAGGTGTCCTCGCGCCGCGGCGCCATGCGCACGCGGGTGGAGACGCGCGGACGCAACCGGGTCCCGCGCGGGGTGATCTTCGTGCCCTGGTTCGACGCGGCCCAGCTGATCAACAAGGTCACCCTGGACGCGACCTGCCCGATCTCCAAGCAGACCGATTTCAAGAAATGCGCGGCCAGGGTCGCCGCGGTGGGAGCCTGACATGCACCGGATCCCGATAACCGTGTCCCTGCTGCTGGCGGCCGCCGCGCTGGCGCTGTCGCTCGCCGCCTGCGGTGAGCGTGCCCCCGAGCCGGAGATCAAGCCGCCGGCCCCGCCGATCAGCGCCCGCGGCAATCCCGCGCGTGAGCTCGACGGCATGCGCCGGCACGTGCCGGTCGATGTCGAGATCACGCCGCTGCCGATGGCGCGGGTCGAGAACTTCGACCGCACCCGCGAGCGCGCCTACCCGATGCAGCCGCCAACCATCCCGCATTCGATCGACGGCTACCAGGTCGACCTGAACTCCAACCGGTGCATGCTCTGCCACGCGCGCAGCGCTGCGGCCTCGTTCCAGGCCCCGCCGGTCAGCGTCACCCACTACATGGACCGCGACGACCAGTTCCTGGCCGAGGTCTCGCCGCGGCGCTATTTCTGCGTGCAGTGCCACGTGGTGCAGACCGACGCCCAGCCGCTGGTGGCAAACGGCTTCATGGACATCGACGCGGTGCTGCGCTCGGAGCGCCCGCAATGAAGCCGGTCCGGCGCGCCTGGGAGGTGCTGGCCGGCTTCTGGGGGCAGGTCAGCCGGCCGGCGAGGCACCTGAGCCTCGGCTTCCTGACGCTGGGCGGCTTCATCGCCGGGATCGTGTTCTGGGGCGGCTTCAACACCGCGCTGGAGGCGACCAATACCGAGACCTTCTGCGTCAGCTGCCATGAAATGCAGGACAACGTCTTCGAGGAGCTGAAGGCCACCATCCACTACACCAACCGCTCGGGCGTGCGCGCGACCTGCCCGGACTGCCACGTGCCGCACGACTGGACCGACAAGATGGGTCGCAAGATGCAGGCCTCGAAGGAGGTCTGGGGCAAGATCTTCCGTACCATCGATACCCGCGAGAAGTTCCTCGACAAGCGTCTGGAACTGGCGCAGCACGAATGGGCACGGCTGAAGGCCAACGATTCTCTGGAGTGCCGCAACTGCCACGACTACGACTCGATGGACCTGACCCGCCAGGCCAGCCGTTCGGCCTTCATCCACCGCAACTACCTGGCGACCGGGCAGGCCACCTGCATCGACTGCCACAAGGGCATCGCCCACAAGCTGCCAGACATGACCGGCGTGCCCCAGGGCCTGCAGGCCGCGAGCTCCCTGCCATCCCCCCACTGAACAGGGTTCTTCCCCCCGCCCACGGGGGAAAATGCCCGAAGGGCGGGTGGGGGCGAGGCTTGCGGGGGTGGAGGCGGTCTGGCGGGATCGCTGCGGGCTTGCGACCATAGGGTGATGGACGAAGACCGCATCATCGCCGCCGCGGCGACCCGCGAGGACGCCGCCATCGAGGCCTCGATCCGGCCGCAGCGGCTGGCCGACTACCTCGGCCAGCAGCCGGTGCGCGAGCAGCTCGGGATCTACATCGAGGCGGCGAAGCAGCGCGGCGAGGCCCTGGACCACGTCCTGATCTTCGGCCCACCCGGCCTGGGCAAGACCACGCTCAGCCACGTCATCGCCAACGAGCTGGGGGTCAACCTGCGGGTGACCTCCGGCCCGGTGATCGAGAAGGCCGGCGACCTGGCCGCGCTGCTGACCAACCTGCAGCCGCACGACGTGCTGTTCATCGACGAGATCCACCGCCTCTCGCCCGTGGTCGAGGAGGTGCTGTACCCGGCGATGGAGGACTTCCAGATCGACATCATGATCGGCGAGGGCCCGGCCGCGCGCTCGATCAAGCTCGACCTGCCGCCCTTCACCCTGGTCGGCGCCACCACGCGCGCGGGCCTGTTGACCGCGCCGCTGCGCGACCGCTTCGGCATCGTCCAGCGGCTGGAGTTCTACAGCGCCGCCGAACTGACCCGGATCGTGCGGCGTTCGGCGCAGATCCTCGGCATCGACTGCGTGCCCGAGGGCGCCGACGAGATCGCGCGACGCTCGCGCGGGACCCCGCGCATCGCCAACCGCCTGCTGCGCCGGGTGCGCGACTACGCCCAGGTCCGCGCCGGCGGCCGCATCGACCACGAGGTGGCCGGCGCGGCCATGCAGATGCTGAAGGTCGACCCGGAGGGCTTCGACGACCTCGACCGCCGGCTGCTGAACCTGATCATCGAGAACTTCGACGGCGGCCCGGTGGGCGTGGAATCGCTGGCCGCGGCGCTTAGCGAGGAGCGCGGTACGCTGGAGGACGTGATTGAGCCGTACCTGATCCAGCAAGGCTTCCTGGTGCGCACCGCGCGCGGTCGCATGGCCACGCAGAAAGCCTGGCGCCACCTGGGCCTGCAGCCCCGCGGGGCTGCGGCGGAGGGATTGTTTTGCGCGCCGCCGTAGTGCCTCTGTTCAGCCTGCCGACAAGGGTCTACTGGGAAGATACCGACGCTGGTGGCGTGGTCTACCACGCCCGGTACGTGGCCTTCCTGGAACGCGCGCGCAGCGAATGGATGCGCAGCGTCGGGCACGGGCAGCAGGCCCTGATCGATGGCCTGGACCTGGTGTTCGCGGTGCGTGACATGCACCTGGACTTCCACAGGCCGGCGCGCCTGGATGACGCGCTGGAGGTCACCGTGGCCCTGGCGCGGGTGCGCCGGGCCAGCGTGGAATTCGCGCAGCAGGTGCTGCGCGGCGGCGACGTGCTGGTGTCGGCGCGGGTGCGGGTCGCGGCGCTGGACGCCGGCGGCTTCCGGCCCCGGGCCATCCCCGACGCGCTGTACGGACAACTCAAACCCCTCGAATCAAACGCGGAGCAAGATCGATGAGTGCAACGGCCCTCCTGATGCAGGTGAGCACCGTGGAACCCCTGCCCGAGGACGCGCCGGCGGATACGGTCGCGCTGGCCGCGGACGCCGCCGGCCAGGCCGCGGGCGCGCCGGTGACCGGCGGCGAACTCGATCTGATCCAGCTGGTGCTGCACGCCTCGATCCCGGTGCAGCTGGTGATGCTGCTCCTGCTGCTGGCCTCGATCGCCTCGTGGGTCATCATCTTCCGCAAGAAGCGCATGCTCGACCGCGCAGAGAAGGAGGCCGACCGCTTCGAGGAGCGCTTCTGGTCGGGCGCCGACCTCGGCAAGCTCTACAGCGCCGCCAGCGAGCGTAACCGCGAGGTGGAAGGCCTGGAAGCGATCTTCGAGGCCGGCTTCCGCGAATACAGCCGCAGTGGCCAGCGCCGCGGCGGCGACAGCCGGGCCAAGCTCGAGGGCGCCCAGCGCGGAATGCGCGTGGCCAGCTCGCGCGAGCTCGACGGCCTGGAGCACAACCTCGAGTTCCTCGCCAACGTCGGCTCGATCGCGCCCTACGTCGGCCTGCTGGGCACGGTGTGGGGCATCATGATCGCCTTCCACGGCCTGGCCAACGTCAAGGAAGCAACCATCGCCAGCGTCGCGCCCGGCATCTCCGAAGCGCTGATCGCGACCGCCATGGGCCTGTTCGCGGCGATCCCGGCGGTCTGGGCCTACAACCGCTTCGCCACCAAGGTCGAGCGCGTGGCCGGCCGCTACGACGCCTTCTCCGAGGAGTTCTCCTCGATCCTGGAGCGCCAGTCCTCGGCCGGCGAGGCCTGATCCCATGAGCGTCCGTGCCCGCCGCGGCAAGCGCCGCAAGCTCAAGAACGAAATCAACGTCGTGCCCTACATCGACGTGATGCTGGTGCTGCTGATCATCTTCATGGTCACCGCGCCGCTGATGAACCTGGGCGTGGACGTGCAGCTGCCCGAGTCCAACGCCAAGTCGATCACCGAGCAGAAGGATCCGGTGGTGGTCAGCGTCGATTCCAGCGGGAACTACTTCCTCGCGATCGAGGCCGGCAACAACGAGGCCGTGGACGAGGAAACGCTGGCTGCCCGGGTCCGTGCGCTGGTGGCCAACAACTCCGACGTCGCGGTGTATGTCGCCGCTGATGGCGCGGGCGCCTACCAGAACGTGATGGACGCGATGGTGCTGTTGCAGCGTGCCGGCGTCGAGCGCGTGGGCCTGATGAGCAACCCCAGGCAGGACGGCGCTCCCTGATGCGAGAGCAACGCGCCGATACCGTGCGCGCGGTGGTGCTGGCGGTGCTGCTCCACGTGGCGCTGCTGGCACTGATGTTCGCCGGCCTGTGGTGGTCGCGGACCTCGGCGCCGCCCTCGGCCGCGGGCTCCCCGATCAGCGCCGAGCTGATCGATGCCAGCGACCTGTCGGCGGCGATGCAGCGCACGCTGCAGAGACGCCCGGAGCCGATCCCGCCCACGCCCGAACCGGTGCCCGAGCCAGATCCGGTCGTGGTCGAGGACGCGGTGCCCGAGCCGCAACCGATCCCGGTGCCGCTGCCCGAGGATGCCCCGGTCGAGCCGCAGCCCACGCCCCAGGTGCAGGTACCCGAGCCTTCGCCGGTGGACCAGGACGAGGTGCGCCGCGAGGCCATCGCGCGCGAGACCGCCGAGCGCGAGCAGGAGGAGAGGCGCCGCCAGGAGCAGATCGACCTCACCGAACGCAAGCGGCAGGAGGAGGCCGAGCAGAAGCGCCGCCTGGCCGAGCAGAAGCTGGCCGAGCTGCGCCGCGCACAGGAGCAGGCGCGCCGCGAGGCGCAGGAGGCCGAGCGCCGCCTTGAACGCATCGCTCAGAGCCGGGCGCAGGAGGCCTCCGACCAGGCCGCGTCGGCGGGCACGCCGCCGCCGGGCAACGAAGGCGTCGATCCCGGACTGAGCGCGCGCTACGCGGCCGCGATCCAGGAGGCGATCCTGCGCAACTGGACGCGCCCGGAGAACGTGCCGCTGGGACAGCGCTGCCGGATCAACATCACCCAGGTCCGCGGCGGTACGGTGGTCAGGGCCGAGGTCGCGCCGTCGTGTCCCTTCGACGAACTGGGCCGGCGCTCGGTGGAAGCCGCGGTGCTCAAGGCCCAACCGCTGCCCTATGCGGGCTTCGAAGCCGTATTCAATCGCAACCTGAACCTGAACTTCGAGGCCCAGGACCGCTGAGGCCGGCAGGCCTTCCCGCTCCGCGGGCCGCAGGCATCCGTTCATCCTTGTGAGCGCCTTCACGGCCATCCTGTCACCCTTCCCACCCCGTCCCCGGAGTCCCGGTATGACCCGATTCCAACGTCGGCTGGCCCTGACCACGCGTGCGTGGCTGGTCGCCTGCCTCGCACTCCTCCTGCCGTTCGCCGCCAGCGCGCAGCAGGGCGGCCTCGAGATCGACATCGTCGGTGGCAACGCCCAGGCGCTGCCGATCGCGGTGGTGCCCATGCCCTACCAGGGCAGCGGCGCGGCCCCGGACACCGACGTCGCCCGCGTGGTGCGCGAGGATCTGGCCCGCTCCGGCCAGTTCCGCGGCCTGCCCGAGCAGGACATGATCGAGCGGCCCACCCGCGGCGGCGAGGTCAACTACGCCACCTGGCGCACCCTCCGGCAGGACTTCCTGGTGGTCGGCCGCGTGGTCGACGCCGGCGGCGGCGCCTATCGGGTGGAGTACGAGCTGTTCGACGTGGCCAAGCAGGAGCGCCTGCTCGGGATCGCGATGACCGGGCGCGCCAACGCCATGCGCGACGTCGGCCACCAGATCGCCGACGCGATCTACGAGAAGATCCTTGGCGTGCGCGGCGCGTTCTGGACCCGCGTCGCCTACGTGACCTCGACCGGCACCGGCGACGGCACCCGCTATGCGCTGATGGTCGCCGACGCCGACGGCCACAACCCGCAGGTGGTGGTGCGCTCGACCGAGCCGCTGATGTCGCCCGACTGGAGCCCGGACGGCCGCAAGCTGGCCTACGTCTCCTTCGAGCACAACAACAATTCCGCGATCTACATCCAGGATCTGGGCACCGGCGCCCGCGAGCGGGTGGCCAGCTTCCGCGGCATCAACAGCTCGCCGGCGTTCTCGCCCGACGGCAACCGCCTGGCCCTGACCCTGTCGCGCAACGGCAGCCCCGAGATCTACGTAATGGACCTCGGTAGCAAGGCGCTGACCCAGCTGACCAGCCAGATGGGCATCGACACCGAGCCGGTGTGGAGCGCCGACGGCCGCAGCATCTACTTCACCTCCGACCGCGGCGGTCGGCCGCAGGTCTACCAGGTCCCGGCCACTGGCGGGAGCGCCACCCGCGTGACCTTCCAGGGCAACTACAACGCAAGCCCCACCGTGTCCTTCGACGACACGAAGATCGCCGTGGCGCAGGGTTCAGGAAACGTATACCGTATTGCACTGCTGGATCGCAGCCTGGGGACGCCGCGCTGGTCCACGTTGTCGCCGGGGTCGCTCGACGAATCGCCGAGCTTCGCTCCGAACGCCAGCATGGTCCTGTATGCGGGCAGGGAAGGAAGCAGGGGAGTCCTGTATGCCGTCTCTGCCGACGGGCGGGTGCGCCAGCGGCTGGTACTCGCTGACGGCAACGTCCGTGAGCCGGCGTGGGGGCCCTACCGCGAACGATGATGACGCCGCGTGCACGGCCGATACAGCAATGTGAATTCACTGTGCCATACCCTGCAGAAGGATCGACGAGATGAACACCCCAACCCGCGTACTGCTCACGGCCCTGCTCTGCACGGCCGCCGTTGCCTGCTCCAAGAAGGTGAAGGAAGAGGCCCCGCCTGCCACCCCGACCACCCCGACCACCACCCAGCCGGCCACCACCCCGGGCGCCTACGGCCCCGAGGACCTGGACACCGACGCCTGCCTGCGCCAGCGCACGGTCTACTTCGACCTCGACCAGGACGCGCTGCGTCCGGAGTTCCAGGCCGCGATGGCCTGCCACGCCAAGTACCTGCGTGACCGTCCGTCGGCCCGCATCACCCTGGAAGGCCACGCCGACGAGCGCGGCAGCCGCGACTACAACCTGGGCCTCGGCGAGCGCCGCGGCAACGCGGTGTCGTCCGCGCTGCAGGCCAACGGTGGTTCGGCCGGCCAGCAGACGGTGACCAGCTACGGCGAAGAGCGCCCGACCTGCACCGCCTCGAACGAGGATTGCTGGGCGAAGAACCGCCGCGTCGAGATCACCTACACCGCCCGCTGATCGGCGGCGCGAACGCGGCACGTCGGCAGCTGGCGGGAACCCCGCCAGCTGCCGATTGTCTTTCCAGAGTCCGAAAACACGATGCCAACGCCATGACCCGCAGCCATCTGATCGCCAGCCTCGTCCTTGCCACCGCCGCCTCGGCCACCCTGGTGTCGCCGCCGGCCGCGGCCCAGCGCGCCAGCCTGGGCGAGCGCGTGGCCGCGCTCGAGGCACAGGCCTCGAACAACCAGGGCAATGTCGACCTGCTCAACCAGCTCACCGCGCTGCGCGAGGAAGTGCGTGCCCTGCGCGGCCAGGTCGAGGAGCTGCAGCAGCAGAACCAGGCGCTGGAAACCAGCGTCCGCAACCAGTACCTCGACGTAGACGACCGCCTGAACACCCTCGAGGGTGGGGCCGGTGCGCAGCCCGGCGCGGCCGTGCCCGCTGCCGCCGCGGCGCCTGCCGCTACCGCCTCGACGCCCGCCAGGCCGTCGGCCGCGCCGACGGCTTCCGACAGTGCGCCGATCGTGTTCGGCGACGCCGGCCTGCTGGCCAACGCCGCCGACGAGCGTGGTGCCTACGAAACCGCCTTCGCCGCCCTGCGCGGGGGCGACTACGAGACCTCGGTCAGGCTGTTCAACGAGTTCCTGCGCCTGTACCCGACCGGCTCCTACGCTCCGAACGCCACGTACTGGCTGGGCGAGAGCTACTACCTGGTCCAGGACTACGGCAACGCGCAGGCCCAGTTCCAGGCGATCCTCCAGCGCTGGCCCACGCACGACAAGGTGCCCGGCGCCCTGCTCAAGATCGGCCTGTCGCAGTATGGCCAGAACGACCTGATGGCCGCCGAGGCCACGCTGGCACGCGTCGCCGAGCAGTACCCCGGCACCGATGCCGCGCGGACCGCCGACGACCGCCTGCGCTCGATCCAGCTCAACAGCCTGCGCTGAGGGGCCCCCGGGGCGCGACGGCGCCCGCGATACAATCACGGCCATGGACACCCCAGTCGCCGAGTCCGGCGCGGCCACGGCCGTGGCCCCGGACCGGCTCCGCATCACCGAGATCTTCCTGTCGCTCCAGGGCGAGGCGCGCGACGCCGGCTGGCCGACCGTGTTCGTGCGCCTGACCGGCTGCCCGCTGCGCTGCACCTACTGCGACACCGCCTACGCCTTCCACGGCGGGGAATGGCGGGACATCGACGCGATCCTGGATCAAGTCGCCGGCCACGGTGTGCGCCACGTCTGCGTGACCGGCGGCGAGCCGCTGGCGCAGAAGCGCTGCATCGGTCTGCTGAGGCGCCTGTGCGATGCCGGATACGTGGTCTCGCTGGAGACGTCGGGCGCGATCGACATCGCGGCGGTCGATCCGCGCGTGTCGCGGGTGCTCGACATCAAGACCCCGGGCTCGGGCGAGGAGGCGCGCAACCTGTGGTCGAACCTGCCGCTGCTGACGGCGCACGACCAGGTCAAGTTCGTCATCTGCAGCCGCGCGGACTATGACTGGGCGCGTGGCGTGGTGGCGGAGCATGCGCTCCACGAACGCTGCGACGTGCTGTTCTCGCCGAGCAAGTCCGAGGTCGGCGCGCGCGAACTGGCCGACTGGATCGTCGGCGACCGCCTGCCGGTGCGCTTCCAGATGCAGCTGCACAAGATCCTCTGGAACGACGAGCCCGGGCGCTGAGCCTGCGCCGGCGATCCGCTACGCGGGCACCGCGCCCGCGCCCACCCGATCCCTGGAGTCTTCGTTGAAAAAAGCAGTCGTCCTCGTGTCCGGTGGCATGGATTCCGCCGTCGTCCTCGCCATCGCCCGCGAGCAGGGCTTCGCCGTGCACGCGCTGAGCGTGGCCTACGGCCAGCGGCATACCTCCGAGCTCGACGCCGCGGCCGCGCTGGCGACGGGGCAGGGCGCGGTCGCGCACAAGGTGGTGGGCGTGGACCTGCGGGCGATCGGCGGCTCGGCCCTGACCGACGACATCGACGTGCCCGAGCCGGGCAGCGCCGGCGTTCCGGTGACCTACGTGCCGGCGCGCAACACCATCATGCTGTCGATCGCCCTGGGCTGGGCCGAGGTGCTGGGCGCAGCGGACATCTTCTGCGGCGTCAACGCGGTCGACTATTCCGGCTACCCGGACTGCCGCCCGGAGTTCATCGCCGCCTTCGAGCAATTGGCGAACCTGGCGACCAAGGCCGGCGTGGATGGCGCCGGCATCCGTGTGCACGCGCCGCTGCAGCACCTGTCCAAGGCCGACATCGTGCGCGAGGGCCTGCGCCTGGGCGTGGACTTCGCGCAGACGGTGTCGTGCTACAGCGCCGATACTGACGGGCGTGCCTGCGGGCACTGCGATGCCTGCGCGCTGCGCGCGGAGGGTTTCGCGGCCGCAGGCGTGGCCGATCCGACCCGTTACTCGGGCTGAGGCCCGCTGCCAGCAGGGGCGCCTGCGCCGGATGCGTCACCGCGGTCCGGGTCGGTGGGTGACGATGGCGGTTCCGGGCTCCGATGCAGGCAGGCCGGCGCGTCGTCGGCGCGGCGCAGGCGGCGCAGCGGGTCGATCTCGAGCCCGATGCGCAGCGAGCGGCCGATGCGCTCGGCGGTTTCGAACACGTGGCGGGCCTGGTCGCGCGGCAGCACTTCGTGCGCGGTGCGGTCCCAGAGCGCAAGCCAGCGTGCGAAGTGCGGGTCGTCCAGGCCCAGCGGCCGGTGCGCGGCCATCGGGTTGCCGCGATAGCTGCCCGCGCGCAGCAGCACCGAGGACCAGAAGCGCACCAGGGTGTCGAGGTGTTCGTCCCAGTCGTCAACCGCAGCCGCGAAGACCGGGCCAAGCAGCCAGTCGGTGCGGGCGCGCGCATAGAAGGCGTGGACGAGGCGGGTGATGCCGGCCTCGTCGGGGAGGTGGCCCGCGTCGTGTGCGGGCCCGGGGCGGGTAGCCGGCGCGCCGGGGGCGCCGGTGTCGGGACTGGCCATGCGGCAAGTATGGGCCCGCCGGGCCGCGGCCGGCCTTGACCCGGGTCATGCGCTGCGAGGCCCTCGGGGGCATGACATAATTCCGCGTTCCGTGGGCCGTTAGCTCAGTCGGTAGAGCATCGGACTTTTAATCCGCTGGTCGATGGTTCGAATCCATCACGGCCCACCAACAAACCTGATCGCCTGCCTCCGAGCCCCGGGCGACAGTCCCGCGGTGATCCAGGGAATCTCAGGCCGCCTCCGCCTCCGCCACGACGTCCAGCACCTCGTCTCCGTAACGCTCGATTTTGCCGGCGCCGATGCCGCCGATCAGGGACAGGTCCCCTGGGGTGCGCGGGCGCAGGCGGGCGATCTCGCGCAGGGTGGCGTCGTGGAAGATCACGTAGGGCGGCACGCCCTGCTCGCGCGCCAGTCGGGTGCGCATTGCGCGAAGGGACTCGAACAGCGGTTGGTCGGCGCGAGCCACCTCGACCACCGGCCGGGCGGCGCGTGCGTCGCCGTCGCGCCCGCGCCCGCGCGGCCGCGGCGCCTCCTTGCGCAGCAGCACTTCGCGCCGTCCCTGCAGCACATCGCGGCTTTCCGCGGTCAGCCGCAGGCCGCCATAGCCCTCGCTGTCGACCTCGAGCAGGCCCGCGGCCACAAGCTGGCGGAACACGCCGCGCCAGGCGCGTGAATCGAGCTCGGTGCCGACGCCATACGTGCTCAGCGCATCGTGCCCGAACTGCCGGATCCGCTCCGACTCCGAGCCGCGCAGCACGTCGATCAGGTGCGCGGCGCCGAAGCGCTGGCCGGTGCGGTAGACGCAGGACAGCGCCTTCTGCGCGGCCACGGTGGCGTCCCAGGTTTCGGCCGGATTGAGGCAGTTGTCGCAGTTGCCGCAGGGCTGGCCGGCACCCTGGCCGGCATAGTCCTCGCCGAAGCAGGCCAGCAGCACCTGGCGCCGGCAGCGGGTGGATTCGCAGTAGCCGACCAGGGCGTCGAGCTTGCGGTGCTCCAGGCGCTTGCGGTCTTCCCCGGACTCGGACTGGTCGATCATCTGCCGCAGCAGCACCACGTCGCCCAGGCCCTGGCACATCCAGGCCTCGGCGGGGTCGCCGTCGCGGCCGGCGCGGCCGGTCTCCTGGTAGTAGCCCTCGATCGACTTGGGCAGGTCCATGTGCGCGACGAAGCGCACGTCGGGCTTGTCGATGCCCATGCCGAAGGCGATCGTCGCCACCACCACCACGCCGTCCTCGAGCAGGAAGCGGCGCTGGTTGGCGGCGCGCACCGAGGCGTCGAGGCCTGCGTGGTAGGGCAGGGCGTCGATGCCGGCCTCGACCAGCAGGGCCGCGGTCTTCTCGACCTTGTTGCGCGACAGGCAATAGACGATGCCGGCCTCGCCGCGGTGGCCTTCGATGAAGTCCAGCAGCTGGCGGCGGCCGTTGTCCTTGTGGACGACGGTGTAGCGGATGTTGGGGCGGTCGAAGGAACTGGCGAAGCGGCGGGCGCCGTCGAGCTGGAGGCGGTCGGCGATCTCGCGTTGGGTCGGCGGGTCGGCGGTGGCGGTGAGCGCGATCCGCGGCACCTGCGGCCAGCGCTCGTGAAGCACGGTCAGCTCACGGTACTCGCGGCGGAAGTCGTGACCCCACTGCGAGACGCAGTGCGCCTCGTCGATGGCGAACAGGGCGATGCGGCTGGCATCCAGCAGCGACATGAAGCGCGGCGTCAGCAGCCGCTCCGGCGCGACGTAGAGCAGGTCGAGCGTGCCTTCGCGCAGCTGGCGCTCGACCGCCGCGGCCTCGGCGCCCTCGAGGGTGGAGTTGAGGAAGGCCGCGCGCACGCCCAGCTGGCGCAGCGCCTCGACCTGGTCCTGCATCAGCGCGATCAGCGGCGAGATCACGATCGCGCAGCCCTCGCGCAGCAGGGCCGGCACCTGGTAGCACAGCGACTTGCCGCCGCCGGTGGGCATCAGCACCAGGGCGTCGCCGCCGGCGGCCACATGTTCGATGATCGCGGCCTGCTCGCCGCGGAAGGCCTCGTGGCCGAAGACACGCCGCAGAACTTCAAGTGGCGACTGCTCGTGTGCTGACGACATGTCTTCAAGGATACCGGCGATCCAGGCACCGGCCAATTCGCGGATCCCCGGCTTCGTGTCAGGAGGCGCCGCGATGGTGCGCCAGACTGCGGCCCGGCTGACTCGTTACCTCGATCGTTCTGGAGGAAAGCCCCCTTGGTAAGGGGGCGCGCCAACGGCGCGGGGATCGGGGGCGCAATGTGCAGTGCACGGGTTTCGCACCGCGAAACCCGTGGTCGTCAGACGCGCAGCGGATGCGACTTCACTGCAGGAGCGAGCGCAGCATCCAGGCGTTCTTCTCGTGGACCTGCAGGCGCTGGGTCAGCAGGTCGACGGTGGGATCGTCGCCGGCGCTGTCGGCGTGGGACAGGGCCCTGCGCGCGGTGCGGCAGACGGCCTCGTTGCCCTCCACCAGCTGGCGCACCATGTCCTTCCAGTCCGGCGCCTTGGTCAGGCCCGGCTCCTCGACGATCGAGGACAGCTTGATGAACTCGGCGTACGAGCCCGGCGCGTTGTAGCCCAGGGCGCGGATGCGTTCGGCGGTCTCGTCCAGCGCGTTCCACTGCTCGGTGTACTGGTCCATGAACATCGCATGCAGCGAGTTGAACATCGGCCCGGTCACGTTCCAGTGGAAGTTGTGGGTCTTCAGGTACAGGGTGAAGCTGTCGGACAGGAACTGGGCGAGGTCCTGCGAGATCTTCTTGCGATCCTTGTCCGCGATCCCGATATCGACCCCCGGGGCCATCGAGGCGGTGGAGGGCGAGGCGACCGGCGTGGCCGTCTTCGCGGCGCGCTTGGTGGTCTTGGGCTTGCTCTTGGCCATCACTGTGTCCTTTCTGTTCAGCGCGCGACAATGGGCGCGATAGGGAGGGGAAATGACGCGATCAGGTATGTCTGAAATTGCATGAATGAGATGGAGTCTAGTCCTGCCGATGCAAGTCCGGCGTCAAGACGGGCGGCGCGCAAGGCCATCGACGGTGGCCTGAGCCGCGACCGTGGCCGCCTGCTCGGGCTGTGGCGCCGCTGGGACCAGGCGCGCGGCGACGATGCCGCGCGCAAGGCCTTCGAGCAGGCGCTGGCGCGCTCGCTGGCGCTGCGCGAGGCGCGCGCCGCGAACCTGCCCCGGGCGATGGTCGACCCGTCGCTGCCGATCGCCGGCGAGGCCGAGCGCATCGTGGAGCTGCTGCGTGCGCACCAGGTGGTCGTGGTGGCCGGCGAAACCGGTTCGGGCAAGACCACCCAGCTGCCCAAGCTGTGCCTGGCCGCAGGCCGTGGCGCCGCCGGCATGATCGGCTGCACCCAGCCGCGGCGCATCGCCGCACGCGCGGTGGCGCGCCGGGTGGCCGAGGAGCTGCAGGTGCCGCTGGGCGGCGCGGTCGGCTACCAGGTGCGCTTCACCGAGAACGTGGGCGAACAGACCGCGGTCAAGTTCATGACCGACGGCATCCTGCTGGCCGAGATCCAGTCCGACCGCTGGCTGTCGCGATACGACACCCTGATCATCGACGAGGCCCACGAGCGCAGCCTCAACATCGACTTCCTGCTGGGCTACCTGAAGCAGCTGCTGGCGCGGCGGCCGGACCTGAAGCTGGTGGTGACCTCGGCGACCATCGACACCGCGCGCTTCGCGGCGCACTTCAACGATGCCCCGGTGGTTTCGGTCGAAGGCCGTGGCTACCCGGTCGAGATGCGCTACCGCCCGCTGGACGGCAGCGGCGGCGAGGACGGCGACGGCAAGTCGGTGAGCGAAGGCATCGTCGCCGCCTGCGACGAGATCATGCGCGGCGGCCAGGGCATGGGCGGCGACGTGCTGGTGTTCCTGCCCGGCGAGCGCGAGATCCGCGACGCGCACCGCGCGCTGGAAGGCCGCAAGTACCGCCACACCGAGGTGCTGCCGCTGTATGCGCGGCTGTCGGCGCGCGACCAGGACCGGGTGTTCAACCCGGGACCGCAGCGCCGCATCGTGCTCGCCACCAACGTCGCCGAGACCTCGCTGACGGTGCCGCGCATCCACTACGTGGTCGATCCGGGTCTGGCGCGGGTGAAGCGTTACAGTCCGCGGCAGAAGCTCGACCGCCTGCATATCGAACCGGTCAGCCAGGCCAGCGCCAACCAGCGCGCCGGCCGCTGCGGTCGCATCGCCCCGGGCACCTGCTACCGGCTCTACGACGAACTCGATTTCGCCGCCCGGCCGGAGTTCACCGATCCCGAGATCCGCCGCGCCGCGCTGGCCGGCGTGATCCTGCGGATGCTGTCGCTGGGCTTGGGGAACATCGAGGATTTCCCCTTCCTCGAGCCGCCCGACGTGCGCGCGATCGCCGACGGCTGGCAGCAGCTGGCCGAGCTGGGCGCCGTGGACGCTGCGCGCAAGCTCACCGCGACCGGCCGGCTGATGGCGAAGCTGCCGGTGGACGTGAAGCTGGCGCGCATGCTCGTGGCCGCGAACGAACGCCGCTGCCTGCGCGAGCTGCTGGTGATCGCCGCCTTCCTGGGCATCCAGGACCCGCGCGAGCGCCCGGCCGACCAGCGCGCCGCGGCCGACGCCGCCCACGCCGCCTTCAGCGACCCGAAGTCGGAGTTCGTAGCCATCCTCCGGCTATGGGAGGCCTACCGCAACGCGCACGAGGACCTGACCCAGTCGCAGCTGCGCAAGTGGTGCGACCGCAACTTCCTCGGCTTCCTGCGCATGCGCGAATGGCGCGAGTTGCACCGGCAGCTGAAGCTGCAGTGCGAAGCCCTCTGGCCCGACCTCGACCTCTCCGCGCGCGACCTCTTCCCCCGCGAGCGGGGGAATACGCCCGAAGGGCAGATGGGGGCAACCTCGCGAAGATCTGCGCAGGCGGGGGAGGGAGACGAGGCCTATGCGTCGCTTCATCTTGCGCTGCTGGCTGGCCTGCCGACCCAGGTCGGCCACGCCCTGCCCGAGCGCGACAAGCGCCGGCAGGCCACCTACGAAGGCCCGCGCGGGCGGCGCTTCCAGCTGTTCCCGGGTTCGACCCTGTCCTCGCGGCCGCCGCCGTGGGTGCTGTCGGCGACCCTGCTCGACACCGAGAAGGTCTGGGCCCTGACCAATGCCGCCATCGAGCCGGAATGGATCGAAGCCGGCCTGACGCACCTGCTCTCGCGCCGCCATTTCGACCCGCGCTGGTCGCGGAAGCAGGGGCGGGTGGTCGGCAGCGAGCAGGTTTCGCTGTTCGGCCTGGTGCTGGCCGCGGCGCGGCCCTTCCACTACGGCGTCCACTACCCGGAGGAATCGCGCGAACTGTTCCTGCGCGATGGCCTGGTCGCCGGCGAGATCAACCTGCGCGCCGACTTCGTCGCCCGCAACCGGCGCACGCTGGCCTCCGCGGAGGAGGAGGAGGCCAAGCAGCGCCGCACCGGCCTGGTGGTCGACGAGGAGTGGATGCTGCGCTGGTACCGCGACCGCATCCCGGCCGAAGTCATCAGCGCGCAGGCGCTCGATGCCTGGTATTCGAAGCTGCCGAAGGAGCAGCGCCGCACGCTGCAGTGGACCCGCGACGAGCTGCTGGTTGCCGACGGCAGCGACGCCGACCGCTTCCCGGCCTACTTCGCGCTGGGCGACGCGCGCCTGGCCGTGCACTACCGCTTCGAACCCGGTGCGCCCGACGACGGCATGACCGTGGTGGTGCCGCTGCACCTGCTCAACGCCCTGGACGCGCCGCGCCTGGGCTGGCTGGCACCGGGTTTCGTGCAGGAGAAGGCCACCGCCCTGCTGCGCGGCCTGCCCAAGGCGTTGCGCCGCAACTTCGTGCCCGCGCCCGACTTCGCCCGCGCCTTCGCCGAGGCCCATGGCAGCGCCGATGCGGCGGCCGACAGCATCGACGGCGCCCTGGCACGCTTCCTCAAGCGCCTGACCGGGGTGGAGATCGCCGCCACCGACTTCGACGCAGAGGCGGTCGAGCCGCACCTGCGCGCCAACCTGCGCCTGCTCGACGCCGACGGCCGCAGGGTGCTGGCCGAATCCCGCGAACTGGACGAACTGCGCGCGCGCTTCGGCGCCCGCGCCGCCGACGCCTTCGCCAGCCACGCCGCCGCCGGCCTCGCGCGCGAGGCGCTGACTACCTTCCCCGACGCGCCGATTCCGGTCTCGGTGCCGGGCGCCGGCGGCGTGCCCGCGTTCCCGGCGCTGCACGATGATGGCGATGGTGTGTCGCTGGACGTGCACGCCGACCGCGCCGAGGCCGCGCGCCGGCATCCCGCCGGCGTCCGTCGCCTGCTCACGATCGCGCTCGCCGACCGCATGCGCCAGGCGCGCAAGCAACTGCCCGTGCAGCCGAAGACGGCGCTGCTCTACGCCGCGATCGAATCCACGGCGCCGCGCGAAGCCGGCGGCAGCCGCCCGGCCGATACCCTGCGCGAGGACCTGGTGGACGGTGCCTTCGCCGCGCTCACCGCCGAGGGTCTGGTCGAGGTCCGTGATCCCGCCGTCTTTGCCGCGAAGGTGGAGTCGGTCGGCAAGGCCCTGTTCCCCGAAGCCATGCGCCGCCTGCAGCAGGCCGAGGCGATCCTCGCCCGCGTGGCCGAGGTGCGCGCCGCGCTGGAAGGCCAGCTGATGGGCTGGGCGCGCGGCAATCTCGACGACATGCAGGCGCAGCTGGCGGCGCTGGTGCCCGCCGGCTTCCTGCGCGACGTGCCCGCGGCGGCGCTGGCCGACTACCCGCGCTACCTGAAGGCGCTGGCGACCCGCGCCGCCCGTGCGCTCAACGACCCCTCGCGCGACCAGCAGCGCATGCTCGAGATCAAGCCCTTCGCCGACGCCCTGGCGCGCGCGCGCGCCGGGGGCCACGAGGGCGATCCGGGCTGGCAGGCCCTGCGCTGGGACCTGGAGGAACTGCGCGTCCAGCTCTTCGCGCAGGAACTGGGCGCGAAGGGCGGGGTGTCGCCGAAGAAGCTGGCCGCGCGGCTGGCCGCCCTTACTTGATGCGGACGACCTTGGCGCGGGTGTTGTAGCCCTCGACCTTCATGTACCAGGCGTTGCCCATGACGCTGGAGTTCAGGCGCACCGCGGGGTTGTCCAGGCGCACGCCCGACAGCTTGGAGTCGTCCACCTGCTTCCACACATGGCCGTTGTCCAGGGTGAACTCGCGGCCGGTGGCGAAGCCGCGGAATTCGCCGCTGATGCGCGAATCGATCGGCTCGCTCGAACCGAAGGTGGCGAAGCCGCGGTGCTCCTCGACGACCTTGGCCTTGGCGTCGCTGGTGGCCTTGGCGGTCTCGTCTTCGATGGTGCGGTTGAGCCAGGCGTTGAGGCGCGAGAGTTCGTCGGCGCTGAGCTTGTCCAGGCCCGCGGCCTTGAACTCGTCGGGCGTCATCTGGCTCTCGATCGCCTGCTGCTGGGCGGCGGCGGGCGCTGCGACGAAGAGCAGGGCGGCAAGGAGGATGCTGCGTACCGGCATGGCGTCTGTTCCCGATGGCGAGGTCGGGCTAGTGTAGACCGTCCCACCCCCCGCTTTGGCGCTGCGTCGTGGTCGACACCGTGGACATCGAGGCCCTGCTGGCGCTGCCGGCGCTGCGTGCGCTGCCGGCGTCGATGGCCGCGCGGCTGCGCGAGGTCGCGGACGGCGCCCCGGCGCCCTGCATCGACGCCTGGCCCGTACTCCAGGACACCCTGGAGGCGCTGGCGCTGCTGGAGGCCGACGGCGAGGTGATGGCCGCCGCCATCCTGCACGCGGTGCCGGCCTGGGCGGGACGGTTCGAAGCCGTGGGCAAGGGCCCGGGCGCGGCGATCCCGGCCCTGCTTGAAGGCCAGGAGGCCGCCAACCAGGTCTGGGCCCTGCACGCCGAACAGGCCTCCGGCCGCGGCCACGAGGGCCTGCGCCGCTTGCTGCTGGCGCTGGTGCGCGACCTGCGCGTGGTGCTGGTGCTGCTCGCACGGCAGCTGGCGCGGATGCGCGCGGCCACCACGCTTGCCGACGACGAGCGCCTGGCGCTGGCGCGACTGACCCGCGACATCCACGCGCCGCTGGCCAACCGCCTGGGCATCTGGCAGCTGAAGTGGGAACTCGAGGACCTGGCCTTCCGCCACCTCGAGCCCGACACCTACCGCCGCATCGCCAAGCTCCTCGACGACAAGCGCGCCGGGCGCGAGCGCTACATCGCCGAAGTGACCGCGGTCCTGGGCGAGGCGCTGCGCGCGTCAGGCATCGACGGCGACATCGCCGGCCGCCCGAAGCACATCTACAGCATCTGGAAGAAGATGCAGAAGAAGGACGTGCCCATCGGCGAACTCTACGACCTGCGCGCGGTGCGCGTGCTGGTCGACGACGTGCAGGCCTGCTACGCCGCGCTGGGCACGGTGCATGCGCTGTGGACGCCGGTGCCGGGCGAGTTCGACGACTACATCGCGCGCCCCAAGAACAACGACTACCGCTCCCTGCACACCGCCGTGGTCGGGCCCGAGGGCAAGACCCTGGAAGTGCAGATCCGCACCCGCGAGATGCACGAGCAGGCCGAGCGCGGCGTGGCCGCGCACTGGCGCTACAAGGAAAGCGGCGGCTCGCAGCGCTCGGCCGCCGGCGAGGCCGCGGTCAACCGCAAGATCGAGTGGATGCGCAGCCTGCTGGAGGCCACCACGGAGACCGGAGACAGCGCGCTGGCCGGCGCCTTCGACACCGAACTGGTCGAGGACCGCATCTACGCGCTGACTCCGAAGGGCGAGGTGGTCGACCTGCCGCGCGGTGCGACCCCGCTGGACTTCGCCTACCGCGTGCACACCGAGGTCGGCCACCGCTGCCGCGGCGCCAAGGTCGACGGCCGCATCGTGCCGCTGGACCACGTGCTGCGCAGCGGTGACCGTGTCGAGATCATGACCGCCAAGGTCGCCGAGCCGCGCCGCGACTGGCTGCTGGCCAACAACGGCTACCTCGCCAGCGCGCGCTCGCGCGAGAAGGTGCGGGCCTGGTTCCACAAGCTCGATCGCGCGCGCAACCTGCAGGACGGCCGCGAGCTGCTTGAACGCGAGCTCAAGCGCGTGGGCCTGGGCCAGGCCGACCTCGCGCCGGTGCTCAAGCGCTTCAATGTCGACGCCGTGGACGACCTGCACGTGCTGGTGGCGCTGGGCGATGTCGGCCCGCACCAGGTGGCGCGGGCGCTGGCCGAGCACGAGAAGGCGCAGCGCGAGGCCGCGGCCGGCGAGCCCGACGACGGCGTCATCGCCTTGCGCGCGCCACGCCGCGTGCGCCGCGGTGGCGGTCCCGACTTCACCGTGGTCGGCGTCGACAACCTCCTGGCGCAGATCGCGCGCTGCTGCCAGCCGCTGCCCGGCGAGGCCATCGCCGGCTACCTGACCCGTGCCCGTGGCGTCAGCGTGCACCGGGCCGACTGCGCCTCGTTCGCGCGGCTGGCGGCGAAGGAACCGCAGCGCGTGCTGGCGGTGGAGTGGGGCGGCCCGGGCAGCGGCCACGACGCCTCCGTGGTGCTGGATGCGGTGGACCGCAAGCACCTGCTGAAGGACGTGACCAACCTGATCGCGCAGGAGGACGCGCACGTGCTGTCGATCGATGGTGGTGGCGTGGGGCGCGGGCAGGGCCGGGTCCAGCTGCGGCTGGGGCTGAGGGTGTCGGACTTCGGCCAGCTCTCGCGGCTGCTGGGACGGCTGGAAGCGCTGCCGGGCGTGGAGCGCGCGCAGCGCGCCTGAGACGGCGCGTTCATCGCCGGCCGTCTATGCTTCCGCGCGTGAATTCGCGCAGGCACGCCGACCGTTTCCCCGATCCGCCCGGTGCCGGTGCCATCGCGCGCTGGCTGGCCGCGCTGCCGGAGCGCCTGGGGATGCGCCGCCACTGGCGGGCCTGGCTGATCGGCTCGATGCTGGCGGTGGTCGCGCTGGCGATGCTGCGCGTGCCGGTCGCGACCTGGCTGTGGCCGCAGACCCGGGCCCAGGCCCTGTACGCCGAGGCCGAGCAGGCCCTGGCCGAAGGCCGCCTGAGCGCGGAAGACGGCAGCGGCGCGCGCGAACTGTACGAGGCCGCCCTGGCCATGGATCCCGATCGCGCCGAGGCCCGCCAGGGACTCGCGAGGGTGGCGCTGGCCGCGCTGGAGCAGGCCAGCGCGGCGCTGGCCGAAGACCGCTTCGACGATGCCCGCAGGCAGCTGGCGCTGGCGCGCGCGCTGGCCGTGCCGCGCGCCGAGGCCGACGCCATTGCCGCCGTGCTGCGCCAGCGCGAGGCGGGCCACGTGGGCGTGGACGGCCTGTTCGCCCACGCCGAGGAGGCCCATGCCCAGGGCCTGATCGAGGGCGGCGTCGGCAGCGCGCTGCCGCTGTATGCCCACGTGCTGGCCCTGGAGCCCGCCCACGCCGGCGCGCTGCGTGGGCGCGAGGACGCGCTCGCCGAACTGCTCGCGCAGGCGCGCGAGGCGCTGCGCGCGGGCGACACCGGCGAGGCCGCGCGGCTGGTCGCCATCGTCCGCACCTACGATCCCGTCCACGTCGACCTGCCGGACACCCTGGCGCGACTGATGGAGGAAACCCGGCTGGATGCCGAAGGGCTTGCGCGCCTGCTGGCCGGTGAAGCCGGGCGGCAGGCGGAAGCGGGGGCCGGCGCGGTGCCGGAGGCCGGCGCGGATGCGGCCCCGATGGATGCGGCGGAGCGGTCACGCCGCGTATCCGCGTTGCTTGCGTCCGCCCGGGCCGCAGAAGCCGCCGGCCGCCTGCTGGCCCCGCAGGGGGAGGGCGCCGTCGACCAGTTGGCCGAGGCGCTGAGGCTGGCGCCGGATTCAGCGGAAGTGGCCGGGGCGGTGGCCCGTCTGCTGCCCCTGGTGCGCGACTGCCACATGCGCGAGCTTCGCGCCAACAGCCTCCGCCGGGCCGGTGACTGCCTGGATGCGCGCGCGGCCCTGGGCGAAGAAGATACCGACCTGGCGTCGGCGCGGCGGCAGTTGGCCGAACGCTGGCTGGCCGTGGGCGATGAGCGCCTGGGCGCGGGCGAGGTCGCCAATGCGCGCAGCGCGCTGGCCGCCGCGCGCCGGTTCGATCCCGGGGTTCCGGGCCTGGCCGAGTTCGAACTGCGGGTGCGTGCGGCGGCGGCCGCGCTCCGCTTCGACTGAGCATCGGCTTCAGTCGAAGAACACCCTCCGCACCACATCCCGCGCCGCGTCCGCGGAGAAGTGGCGATCGATGTTGTCCAGCCCGTTGGCGGCCAGCCGCTCCCAGAGCGCGCGGTCGCCGTACGCCCGGACCACCGCGTCGGCGAAGCTGGCGGCGTCGTCGGCCACCAGCACGTCGTGGCCGTCGGCCAGGTGCATGCCTTCGGCGGCGCAGCTGGTGGCGACCACCGGCTGGCCGTGGGCCATGCTCAGGTTGACCTTGCCCTTGACCCCGGCGCCGTAGCGCAGCGGCGCCAGCGCCAGTCGGCAGCCGTCCATGTACGGCGTGATGTCGGGCACGTAGCCGTGTACTTGCACGCCGGGAATCGCGGCCAACGCCTCGATCTCCGGCGGCACATCGGCACCGATGCAGTGGAAGCGCACGTCGGGCAGCCGCTCGTGTACCTTCGGCCACGCCTCGGTCACGAACCAGCGCACGGCGTCGACGTTGGGCGGATGCCGGAAGCCGCCGACGAAGACCAGGTCGTGGCGCTGGTCATAGGGCAGGCCCGGCCCCACCACGCTGTGGAGGTTGGACAGTACCTCCACGCGCGCGCCCGGCGCGTCCTCTGCCAGCACCCCGCGTTCGACCTCGCTGACCACGAGGGTGGTGTCCGCGGCCGCGATCACCGCGAGTTCCTGGCTCCGGGTGCGCCGCGCGGCCCGGGCCAGCGCGGGATCGCCGGACACCTCGGCCGTTCGCGCCTCGCGCAGGTAGTGCAGGTCGATGCTGTCGAACACCCGCTTCGCCTGCGGCGCGTGGCGGCGCAGCAGCGGCAGGAACTCGCTGGCGACGTAGTGTCGGCAGGCCATGACCACGTCGAAGCGCGCCCCGTGTTCCGCCAGCCAGGCCGGCGCGCGCGCACCGTGCGGCGCGCACCAGGCCTCGACGCCGAGCTGGCGCAGGGCGTCGGTATAGCGGCCGTCGTATCGGCGGTTGGACGGCAGGAACACGACGTGCGCGCCTTCCGCGCGCAGCAGGCGCATCAGGTTGAACAACCGCAGCGAGCCGGAGTCGCGGTCGGGCTGCGGGGTAAGGGCATCGATCACCAGCACCTGGCGCTGCCCGACGTGGAGGGTCGCCGGCGAAGGTTCGTGCGGCGGCCGCAGCTTCGAGAGGGCCTCGCGGCGGTGGGCGAGGAACACCTCGCGGTTGCGTACCTGGTGCGCCTTCACACCGCTGCCGGTGTCGGTGCCGGAGCTGGTGCCCTCGTCGTGGACCACGCGCGCGGCCGGCTGGTAGAGCACCCGTCGGCCCGCCGCGCGCACCGCGAAGGCGAGGTCGGTGTCCTCGTAATAGGCCGGTGCGTAGCGCGCATCGAAGCCGCCGAGATCGAGGAACAGCTGCCGGGGGAGGGCGATCGCGGCGCCGCTGACGTAATCGGCATCGCGCACGTAGGCATGGCGCGGATCCTCAGGATCGCCGAAGCGGCCGTAGTTCCAGGCGTTGCCGTCGCTGAACACCACGCCGCCGGCTTCCTGCAGGCGGCCGTCGGGGTAGAGCAGCTGCGCGCCGACCAGCCCGGCGTCGGGGTGGTCGCGGAAGGTCGCCAGCAGCGCATCCAGCCAGCCCGGCTGCGGCACGGTGTCGTTGTTGAGCAGGACCAGGTACTCGCCGCGGGCCAGCACGGCACCGTCGTTGCAGGCGGCGATGAAGCCACCGTTGGCCGCGCGGCGGTGGTAGCGCAGGCCGTCCACGCGCGGCAGCCGCTCCGGGGTTTCATCGGCCGAGCCGTCGTCGACCACGATCACTTCGAACGGTGCTTCCGGCGGATGCGCCGCCAGCGCCCGCAGGCAGGCCAGGGTGTGCGCGAACTGGCCGTAGACCGGGATCACGATGCTGGCCACCGGCCGTTCGCTGGTGGTCAGCGCGAAGGGCTCGAAGGGCGTCGCCGGTGGCAGGTACAGCCCTTCGCGCAGCGCCTGCGGCGGCGGCAGCAGCTGCGCCCGCGCCCGCTCCCAGCTGGCGCGCAGTCCGCGGGTGCGCAGGCTCAGCAGGCTGCGGTGGGCGAGGCCGGCGGCGCGCGCGAGCAGAAAGCGCGCGTCGGCGAGCGTGTAGGGCATCCTGCGACAACTCCGGCTGAAGGGGGATCACGGGCGGCCTGGCCGATGGCGGGCGCTGGGCTAGACTCGCACGGACCCCCATTCTCGCATTCCTGCACCGCGCCGCGTCCCGGCGCCCCGCTTCCCTGGCCGCCGAGCCCACATGGCACGAATCGAATACGACGAAGACGATCACGACGATGCCGGCCCCGGCCGCGACTGGCGTCGCACGCTGCTGACCTGGGTGCTGGCCGCGGCCGGCCTGGGCCTCGGCTTCCTGATCCCCTACATGCTGTACCTGAACCACCAGGTCGGCGAGCGCTTCGGCCAGCTGCAGTGGCAGCTGCCGACGCGGGTCTACGCGCGCCCGCTGGCCCTGGCCCCCGGCACGGCGATGGATGCGCGCACCCTGAAGCTGGAGCTGGAAGCCGCCGGCTACCGCGAAGGCGACGGCCAGCGCCCCGGCACCTGGGCCGAGGCCGACGGCCGCTGGACCATAGCCAGCCGTGGCTTCACCGACGTCGCCGGCACAGTCCCGGCCAGCCGGGTGGAAGTGCGCCTGGCCCAGGGCGAGGTCGCGAAGCTCCGCGACCTGGTCGGCGACCGTGACGCCGAGGCCGTGCGCTTCGACCCCGCGCGCATCGCCACGCTCTACGGGCGGCAGCAGGAGGAGCGCCGGCTGGTGCGCGTGCAGGACGTGCCGCAGCAGCTCACCGACGCCCTGCAGGCGGTCGAGGACCGTGATTTCGCCCACCACCACGGCATCGACGTGCGCGGCATCGCGCGCGCGGCCTGGATCAACCTCAAGGCCGGCGAGGCGCGGCAGGGCGCCAGCACGCTGACTCAGCAGCTCGCGCGCAGCGGCCTGCTCGGCATCGGCCGCGAGCAGACCTGGACGCGCAAGATCAACGAGATCCTGTACGCGCTGATCATCGAAGCGCGCTACGGCAAGGGCGTGATCCTCGAGGCCTACCTCAACCAGGTCTACCTCGGGCAGCGCGGCAACCAGGCCATCCGCGGCGTCGCCGCCGGCTCGGAATACTGGTTCGGGCGCCGGCTCGACGACCTGTCCACCGAGCAGGTGGCGCTGATGGTCGGCATCATCCGCGGCCCCTCGCACTACGACCCGCGCCGCCATCCGGAGCGGGCGAAGTCGCGCCGCGACTTCGTGCTGGGCGAGATGCTGGAAACCGGCCTCATCGACCAGGCCGAGCATGACCGCGCCCTGGCCGCGCCGCTGGGCGTGACCAGCGCGCCGGGCAGCATCGCCGCCAACCGCTTCCCGGCCTATGTCGACCTGGTGCGCCGGCATCTCGCCAGCGACTACTCCGCCGACGAGCTGCAGGGCGCAGGCCTGGCGGTGATGACCGGCATGGCGCCCTCGGCGCAGGCCTATGCGGAGGCGGCGGTCACGAAGACCCTGGAATCGCTGGCCAGCGGCAAGCGGCCGGCGCTCGAGTCGGGCCTGGTGGTCACCAACGTCCACACCGGCGAAGTGGTGGCCGTGGTCGGCAGCCGCGACGTCGCCATGCCCGGCTTCAACCGCGCGGTGGAGGCGCAGCGGCCGGTGGGTTCGCTGCTCAAGCCCTTCGTCTACCTGCTGGCGCTGGCGCTGCCCGATCGCTACTCGCTGGCGTCGTGGGTGGACGACTCGCCGGTCACGGTGACCCTGCAGAACGGCAAGCGCTGGAACCCGGGCAACTCCGATGGCCGCAGCCACGGCACGGTGCGCCTGATCGACGCCCTGGCGCGTTCGTACAACCAGGCCACGGTGCGCGTGGGCATGGCGGTGCGCCCCGAGCGGCTGGCGAACCTGGTGCAGCAGCTCGCCGGCATCAAGGCCGAGGCCAATCCAGCGCTGATCCTGGGCTCGGTCGACCAGAGCCCGTATGCGATGGCCCAGCTCTACCAGTTCCTGGCCTCCGACGGCGAGATCCAGCCGCTGTACACCGTGCGCGGCGTGCTCGATTCCGAAGGCCGCGTGCTCAAGCGCTACGACAAGGCACCGCCACAGCCCGACGACGGCGACCGCACCGCGGCGCGGCTGGTGACCGTGGCCCTGCAGCACGCGGTCAGTTCCGGCACCGGGCGGCAACTGGTCAATGACGGCCTGGGCCGGCTCAATGCCGCAGGCAAGACCGGCACCAGCAACGACGGCCGCGACAGCTGGTTCGCCGGCTGGACCGGCGACCACCTGGCCGTGGTCTGGGTCGGCAACGACCAGAACGAGCAGACCGGCCTGTACGGCGCCACCGGCGCGATGCGCATCTGGTCGGCGATGTTCGCGCGCCTGCCCACCGCGCCGCTGCGGGTGCAGGCCAAGGGCCTGGAGTGGAGCTGGGTGGCCGGCGGCAACAGCACCGATGCCGACTGCGAGGGCGCGCGTCGCTTCGCCTTCGCCGAGGGCTTCGCGCCGCCGTGGCAACCCTGCGTGCGCGAACCGCCCCCGGAGGAGCAGTCCAGCGGCGGCTGGCGCGAATGGTTCGGCATCGGCCGCGGCCGCGATCCCGCCGCCCAGCCGCAGCCGTCCAGCCAGGAACCGCAGAACCCCCGTCGATGAGTCTTGACCGCATGAACCACCGTTTCCCCCACGCGCCGCGCCTTCCCGCCATCGCCCTCGTGCTGGCGCTCGCCGGCTGCGCCACGACCACGCCCGACGCGCCGACCGTGCCGCCGCTGACCTCGGCCACTCCCGCGCAGATGGTCGAGCACGTCCGCGCCGCCGCCGGCGACGGTGACGGTGAACTGGACGTGCAACCGCTGCGCGACAGCCAGGTCGAGGACCTGCGCCAGCGCGCCGAGCGGCTGCAGCAGCAGGGCCACCACGCCGATGCCGCCGCGGCGCTCGACCAGGCCATCGCGCTGGTCGCCGACGACCCGGCGCTGCTGCAGGAGCGCGCCGAGGCCGCCCTGTTCCTGGGCGAGTACGCGCAGGCCGGCGAGCTTGCCGAACGCGCCCTGGCCCTGGGCTCGGGCGTGGGCCCGCTGTGCCGCCGCCACCAGGCCACCCGCGAGCAGGTCAGCCTGGTGCAGGGCGATGCCGCGGGTGCCGCCGAGGCGAAGGCCGCGATCGAAGCCTGCCGGGTGGCGCGCCCGCCGCGCTGGTGACGCGCGGCGGGGTGTGGGCGACAAGCCTGACGACCGCATCCGCCATCCGACGACCCCGCCGGCCGCGGTTTGCGGCGATCATGGCGGCCTGATGAGCCTTCCCGAGTCCATGGCGGCCGAACCCGCCGTCCCGGTCGATCCTGCCCCCGGGCCGCTGCCGGCCGGTGCCGCGCGCGAGTGCGCGCTCGCGCGCGACAGCCGCGGGGCGCTGGCCGAAGGCGGCACCCTGTCCGGGGTGCTGCCCGGTTTCCGCCCGCGCCGCGCGCAGCAGGACCTCGCCGTCGCGGTCGCCTCCGCCTTCGAAGACCGCGCCGCCCTGCTGGCCGAGGCCGGTACCGGCACCGGCAAGACCTTCGCCTACCTGGTGCCCGCGCTGCTGTCGGGGCGCAAGACCATCGTCTCCACCGGCACCCGCGCGCTGCAGGACCAGCTCTACCACCGCGACCTGCCGCGCGTGCGCGATGCGCTCGGCAAGGGCCTGCGCACCGCGCTGCTGAAGGGCCGCGCCAACTACCTCTGCCGCCACCGGCTGGAGCGCGCGCGCGGCGAGAACCGCTTCCAGACCCCGGCCCAGGCCGAACACTTCCAGCGCATCGTCGCCTGGGGCGGGCGCACCCGCTTCGGCGACCTCGCCGAACTCGAGTCCCTGCCCGAGGATTCGCCGCTGCTGCCGATGGTTACTTCCACCGGCGACAACTGCCTGGGCAGCGAGTGCCCGTTCTGGGGCGAGTGCTTCGTGGTCCAGGCGCGGCAGCGCGCGCAGGAGGCCGACGTGGTGGTGGTCAACCACCATCTGCTGCTGGCCGACCTCGCGCTCAAACAGGAGGGTTTCGGCGAGATCCTGCCCGGCGCCGAGGCCTTCGTGGTGGACGAGGCCCACCAGCTGCCGGAGCTGGCGGCGCAGTTCTTCGGCGAAGGCCTGTCGGCACGGCCGCTGGTGGAGCTTTCGCGCGACGCCATTGCCGAGTGCCGTGGCGTCGACGGCGCGCTGGCCGCGTTGCAGGAGCCCGCCCGCGCGGTCGAGCAGGCCACGCGCCTGCTGCGCGCCGCGATGGACGTGCTGCCGGTGCGTGGGACCCGGCCGCAGCTGCTCGCGGTGCCTGAAGTGGCCGAGGGCCTGGACGCGCTGGCGGCCGCCCTGCTGGCACTGGCCGATGCCCTGGCGCCGCTGGCCGACGCCGCGCCGGGGCTGGAGGCCTGCCTGCTGCGTGCGCGCGACCATCGCGGTCGGCTGGAGCGCTGGCGTGACCTCGACGACGGCGGCCGCGACGCCGGACAGGACGACGAGGGCGAAGCCGGCGTGGCGGCGGGTGACTGCGACGGCGCCGAAGACGCCGCCCCCACGCGCGACGACGACGTGCGCTGGTACGAACTGTCCCCCCGGGGCTTCCGCCTGCAGCGCACTCCGCTCGATGTCTCGGGCCCCCTGCGCGTGCACCGCGAGCGTTCGCGCGCGGCCTGGGTGTTCACCTCGGCGACGCTGGCGGTCGAGGGCCGCTTCGACCACCTCTCGCGCCGGCTGGGCCTGGATGAGCCGCGGACCCTGCTCGTGCCCAGCCCCTTCGACTGGGCCAGCCAGGCGTTGTGCTACCTGCCGCCGGGCCTGCCGGAACCGTCCTCGCGCAGCTACACCGCCGCGATCGCGGATGCCGTGCGCCCGGTGCTGGAGGCCTCCGGCGGCCGCGCCTTCCTGCTGTTCGCCTCGCACCGGGCGCTGCGCGAAGCGGCGGAAACGCTGCGCGGTGGCCCCTGGCCGCTGTTCGTGCAGGGCGAGGCGCCGCGCCACGTGCTGCTGCAACGCTTCCGCGAGTCCGGCAACGGCGTTCTGCTGGGCGCGGCCAGCTTCCGCGAGGGCGTGGACGTGGCCGGCGGCGCGCTGAGCGTGGTGGTGATCGACAAGCTGCCCTTCGCCGCCCCCGACGATCCGGTGTTCGAGGCCCGGCTGGAGGCGATCCGCCGGGCCGGCGGCAATCCTTTCCGCGACGAGCAGGTGCCGCAGGCCGTGATCGCGCTCAAGCAGGGGGTGGGCCGCCTGATCCGCACCGAGACCGACCGCGGCGTGCTGGTGCTCTGCGACCCGCGCCTGCTCGGCAAGGGTTACGGCCGGCGCTTCCTCGACTCGCTGCCGCCGTTCCCGCGTACCCGCGAGGTCGCCGACGCCGTCGCATTCTTCGCAGCCGACTGACCTCGTTCAGCGGTAGCAGCAACCCCGATCCGTGGGAGCGGCTACAGCCGCGATCGGTGCTGCGGCACCCGCCATGGCTGCAAGGGATGCCCAGCCGGCATCCGTGCTGTCCGGCTCCCACTTCCGGGTACCCTGTCCCGTCCTCGACCCCCGCCGTCACCCATGCACCTGCTTGCCATCGAGACATCCACCGAAGCCTGCTCCGTCGCCGTGATGGTCGACGGCGAGGTGCGCGAACGCGTCGAGCTGGCGCCGCGGCGGCACGCGGAGCTGGCGCTGCCCTGGGCCGAGGCGCTGCTGGCCGAAGCCGGCCTGCGCCGCGGGGATCTTGACGCCATCGCCGTCGGCCGCGGCCCGGGCGCCTTCACCGGCGTGCGCCTGGGCATCTCGATCGCCCAGGGCATCGCGCTGGCGCTGGACCGTCCGCTGGTGCCGGTGTCGACGCTGGCCGTCCTCGCGCTCGGACGGGTGCGCGCGCTGGACGGCGGGGACGCCGCAGGCGGACTCGGGGGCGTAGGGGACATCCTTGCCGCCATCGATGCGCGCATGGGCGAGGTCTATGCCGGCGCCTTCGCGCGCGACGGCGACGGCGTGCGCGCGCTTTCGCCCGAAGTGGTGGTGGCGCCGGACGTGGTCGAACTGCCGCACGCAGGCCCTTGGCATGGGGCCGGGACCGGCTTCGCCGCAGCGGAAGGCGCGCTGGCCCGGCATCTCGGCGATCGCCTGGCCTCGGTCGATGCCGCTGCGCTGCCGCACGCCGCGGATCTCGCGCGCCTGGGCGCGCTCGCACTGGCCGCGGGCGGTGCGGTCGCACCGGAGCTGGTCGAACCAGCCTACCTGCGCAACAACGTCGCCCTGACCCTCGCCGAACAGGCCGCCGCGCGCGAGGGCCGCGGCTGAGCCCTCAGTCGTCGACCAGCTCGCCGCCGGGCAGGAAGTTCCAGGTGCGGGTGACGTGGAGGACGTCGATCTCCTCCTCGGTCCGCGGCAGTGGCGGGTAGGGCTCGGCCAGGCGGGCGATGCGCAGCGCGGCGTCGTCGAGCAGGCGGATGCCGCTGGACTGGATCACCTCGGCGCGCTCCACCGAGCCGTCGCGGCGGATGGCGACGCTGATCACCAGGGTGCCCGACAGCTGCCGGCGGCGCGCCTCGTCGGGGTAGTTCAGGTTGCCCACGCGCTCGACCCGGTCCACCCAGGCGCGCAGGTAGGTCGCATAGGCCCATTCCTGGGTGCTGGCGGAGACGAACTTGCGCTTGGGGCGCTTGGCGTAGCGCTCGGACTGCAGGTGGATCTCGGCGGCCAGGCGGGCCATGGCGAGGTCGCGCTCGATCTTCTCCGGCCCGCGCGGCAGCACGCGTTCCTCGACCTGCGGGGTGGCCTCGGGCGTGGGCACCGCTTCTTCGCCGCGGCGGCTGGCGACCACGCGCGCCTCGGGCGGCGGCGCCACGTCCGGCGACTGTGCGCGCGCAGCGCGCTGGGCGACCCCGGCTTCGTCCTGCGGCAGCTGCCCGGCCTGGGCGTCGCGCGGCCGCTTGCTGAGATCGTCCTCGCCGCCGCCCTGGTTGCTGGCCTGGGCGAGGAAGTCGGCCTGGGCCTGGGTCAGCGGGCTGGTGGTGCGGGTGAGGATCACGTCCAGCGTCGGCAGCACCGGCGCGGCGTCCTCAAGCGCGAAGCCGACGCCGAGCACCAGCATGCCGTGCAGCAGCACCGACAGCACCATGGTCGCGCCCAGGCGCTCGCGCTCGCCGACCCCGCCCGGTGCCGTCGCCGTGCTCACTCCAGATGTCCCGCCCGCGGCTGCATCAGGCGGCGGCGCCCGGTGCGCCGCGCTCGATGGCGTCGAACAGCAGGCCGGCGATGTTCAGCCCGAACTGCGCGTCGAGCTCGCGGATGCATGTCGGGCTGGTGACGTTGACCTCGGTCAGCCAGTCGCCGATCACGTCCAGGCCGACGAAGCGCATGCCGCGCCTGACCATCTCCGGGCCTACCTGCGAGGCGATCCAGCGATCGCGATCACTGAGCGGGCGCCCTTCGCCGCGGCCGCCGGCGGCGAGGTTGCCGCGGAACTCGTCGCCCTGCGGGATGCGCGCCAGGCAGTAGTCCACCGGCACGCCGTCGATCAGCAGGATGCGCTTGTCGCCCTCGCTGATCTCCGGCAGGTAGCGCTGGGCCATGGCCAGGTGGCGGCCGCCGCCGGTCAGCGTCTCCAGGATCACGTTGAGGTTCGCTTCGCCGGCCGCGGCGCGGAAGATCGAGCGCCCGCCCATGCCGTCCAGCGGCTTCAGCACCGCCTGGCCGTGCTCGGCGACGAAGGCCTTGAGCGCGGCGGCCTCGCGGCTGACCAGGGTCGGCGGGCAGCACTGCGGGAACAGCAGGGCCGCGAGCTTCTCGTTCAGGTCGCGCAGGCCGCGCGGGTCGTTGACCACGTTGGCGCCGGCCAGGCGCGCCATGTCGAGGATCTGGGTGTCGTGGATATAGTCGGCGTCGACCGGGGGGTCGGTGCGCATCAGCACCACGTCGCCGGTCGTGAACTCGCGATGTGACGCAGTTCCCAGTTCGAACCAGCTTGAGGCGTCGTCGCGGACCTCGAGCGGCGCGGCCAGGGCGCGCGGGCGGCCCCCGTCCATCGACAGTCCGCCCGGTACAACGTAGTGCAGCCGATGGCCGCGGCGCTGTGCCTCGAGGAGCATGGCGAAGGTCGAGTCCTTCGCGATCTTGATCGACCCGATCGGATCCATCACGACGACGACATCAAGCGGCATATGGGCCATCCACGGCAGTTAGTGACAAATGTTATCAGCTGGCATCGGCCCCGGGCGCCGATAACCTGATCGCTTGCGCAGAACGCTGGAAATCGTGCTTGACACCGCAGCAGCGGGCTGCAAGATAGGGCGCTCGCAATGGGCCGCGAAGTGTAGGCCACATGCACCGGGGAGACACGATGACGCAGGACCAAAGCCGCGCCGGCAATCTCGACGGCCTGCGCGTGATGGTGATCGATGACTCGAAGACCATCCGCCGCACTGCAGAGACCCTGCTGCGTCGCGAAGGCGCAGACGTGGTCACTGCCACCGATGGCTTCGAAGCGCTGGCCAAGATCGCCGACCAGCGGCCGCAGATCATCTTCGTCGACATCATGATGCCGCGCCTGGATGGCTACCAGACCTGCGCGCTGATCAAGAACAACCAGCTGTTCAAGCAGACGCCGGTGATCATGCTGTCCTCGAAGGACGGCCTGTTCGACAAGGCGCGCGGCCGCATCGTCGGCTCCGAGCAGTACGTCACCAAACCTTTCACGCGCGAGGAACTCCTCGACGCGATCCGAACGCACGTCAACGCCTGACCGGGGGGACAGGTACACATGGCAAAAATCCTGTTGATCGAGGATTCGCCGACAGACACCGCGGTGCTGACCCAGCTCCTGGAGCGCAACGGGCACGAGGTGCTGTCCCGTTCCAACGCCGAGGACGGCATCGAGACCGCGCGCGCCGAGCTGCCCGACCTCGTCCTGATGGACGTGGTGCTGCCCGGCATGAACGGCTTCCAGGCCACCCGCGCGCTGTCCCGCGACGCCGCCACCTCCGCCATCCCGGTGCTGATCGTGAGCACCAAGGGCATGGAGACCGACAAGGCCTGGGGCATGCGCCAGGGCGCCCGGGGCTACGTGGTCAAGCCGCCGGTCGAGTCCGACCTCGTCGAGCGCATCAACGCGCTGCTGGGCGGCTGAAGTGGGCAAGCGCAACGCCCATCGGCGATCCGCGCAGGCGCAGGCGCCATCGCACGCGGGGCCGGAACAGCCGTTCGACGTGCTGGCCGGCTTCGAGGAGCGCAGCCTCGCGCACGTGGTCGGCCTGCCCGAGCAGCTCGATGCACCGGGCCTGTGGCGCGGCGTCGGCTACCGCGTGGGTTCGCACCTGCTGGCCTCCGGCTTCGACGAGGTGCTGGAGATCCTGCCGCTCCCGCAGCTGACCCCGGTGCCCGGCGCGCAGTCGTGGATGCTCGGCGTGGCCAACATCCGCGGCACCCTGCTGCCGGTCGTCGACCTGCGCCTGTTCCTCGAGGGCGAGCGCACGGTGATCCACGAGGGGCAGCGCGTGCTCGTGGTCCGGCAGCCCGGCGGCAACGTCGCGGTGACCATCGACGAGCTCTTCGGCCAGCGCAGCTTCCTCGAGGAGCAGCAGTCGGCCCACGAAGCCATTGCGGAAGGCCGCTATTCCGGCTTCATCGACCGCGCCTACAAGGTGGGCGGCCATGCCTGGGGCGTGTTCAGCCTCGACCGGCTGTCCCGCACTCCCGAATTCAGACAAGCAGCGGCCTGATGCCGCAACAGACAGGCCAGAGGTAAACCCATGAGCAACGTCATCGACAACGAGACCGGCAAGGGCCGGACCATCGGCGCCAAGGTCTGGATCTGGCTGCTGGTGGTCTCGCTGGCCATATTCGCAGGCAACACCATCTACGCCATGACGAAGGCGTCGCGCCTGGGTGGCGCCAGCACGGCCGCCTCGGCCCTGCAGGTGAACTCGCAGCGGCTGGCCAACCAGGGCCGGGAGGCGGTCGACGGCAGCACCGAGTCCTACGCGGCGTTCAAGGCCACCAAGGCCGCCATCGACAGCGATATCGCGCAGCTGGTCAACAACTTCGGCGGCACCGCCGACGTCGCCGGCGAGATCCGCACCGTCGCCGCGACCTGGGAGCCGCTGGCGGCCAACGCCGAGCAGGTGATCGCCAGCGAAGGCGCGGTCGTGGCCTTCGCCGGCAACGCCCAGCGCTTCACCCAGGGCGTGCCGCAGCTGCAGGCACAGCTCGACGAGGTGGTGCGCGCGATGTCGGCCAGCGGTTCGCCGTCGTCGCAGATCTACATCGCCCTGCGCGAGGTGGTGCTGGCCTCGACCATGGCGCGCCGCGTCACCGAGATCCAGGCCGGCGGTGCCGGCGCCTCCGTGGCCGGCGACGCGCTGGCCCGCGACGCGGGCGTGTTCGAGCAGGTGCTTACCGGCCTGCGTTCGGGCGACGAGGCGATGAACGTGCAGCCGCTGTCGAACTCCGCCGCGCTGGCCGCGCTGGCCCAGGCGAACTCGCAGTGGGAGGAAATGAAGAAGGACCTGGACGCGATCCTGTCCAGCTCCCAGAACCTCTTCAGCGCGCAGTCCGCGTCGGCGTCGCTGACCACCGGCTCCGACAAGCTGCTTTCCGACAGCGAGTCGCTGTTCCAGGCCCTTACCGCCTTCGGTTCGCTGAAGGACACCTCGATCCTCGGCAACATCTGGATCTCGATCGCCTTCCTCGTGCTCGCCGCCGCCGCCCTGGTCGGCCTGATGCGCGAACTCAGCCGCGACCGCCGCGAGCGCTACGAAACCACGATGGAGCTCAACAACCGCAACCAGGAGGCGATCATGCGCCTGCTGGACGAAATGGGCTCGCTCGCGGAAGGCGACCTGACGGTCAAGGCGACGGTGACCGAGGACATGACCGGCGCCATCGCGGACTCGATCAACTTCGCCGTCGAGCAGCTGCGCAGCCTGGTGCAGACCATCAACGACACCTCGGTGCAGGTCGCGTCCAGCGCCCAGGAGACGCAGGCCACCGCCATGCACCTGGCCGAGGCCGCCGAGCACCAGGCGCAGGAGATCAACTCCGCCTCCGACCGCATCAACGAGATGGCGCAGTCCATCAACCAGGTGTCGCGCAACTCCGCCGAATCCGCGGACGTGGCGCAGCGCTCGGTGCAGATCGCGACCAAGGGCGCGGGCGTGGTGCGCGAGACGATCGCCGGCATGGACTCGATCCGCGGCCAGATCCAGGAAACCTCCAAGCGCATCAAGCGCCTGGGCGAGAGCTCGCAGGAGATCGGCTCGATCGTTGAACTGATCAACGACATCTCGGAACAGACCAACATCCTCGCGCTGAACGCGGCCATCCAGGCGGCGTCGGCGGGCGAGGCGGGCCGCGGCTTCGCGGTCGTGGCCGACGAAGTGCAGCGACTCGCCGAACGCGCTTCCAACGCGACCAAGCGAATCGAAACCCTCGTCGAGACCATCCAGGCCGATACCAACGAGGCCGTCAGCTCGATGGAGCAGACGACCTCCGAGGTGGTCGCCGGTGCGCGCCTGGCCGAGGACGCCGGTACCGCGCTGGGCGAGATCGAAAACGTGTCGACCAGCCTCGCGGCGCTGATTGAAGGCATCTCCAGCGCCTCGCAGCAGCAGTCCGCCGCGGCGTCGAACATCACCGAGACGATGAACACCATCCAGTCGATCACCGCGCAGACCTCGCAGGGTGCCAACCAGACCGCTGCGTCGATTGGAAACCTGGCGCAACTCGCGGCCGACCTTCGTCGCTCGGTCGCCGACTTCAAGCTGCCGGCCTGAAGCGCAGACCGATGACCGCATTGCGCGACGCGATCGACTACACCACGCTCGGCTGGGTCAAGCCGGAGCTCGACGAGACCCTGCGCCAGGCGCGGATCGAGATCGAGGACTTCGCCGCCGACCCCACCGACACCAGCCGCATGCGCTTCTGCGCGGGCTACCTGCACCAGGTGCAGGGCACGCTGCGCATGGTCGAGCTGTATGCGCCGGCGATGGTGGCCGAGGAAATGGAGCGGCTGGCCCAGGCGCTGCAGGAAGGCGCCGTGGCCGACCGCGACAGCGCCTGCGCGATGCTGATGCGCGGCGTGGTGCTGCTTCCCGACTACCTGGAGCGCCTGCAGAGCGGGCACAAGGACATCCCGATCGTCCTGTTGCCGCTGCTCAACGACCTGCGCGCCGCGCGCGGTGAAGCGGGGCTGTCGGAAAGCGTGCTGTTCGCGCCCGACCTGCAGCGTCCGTTGCCGGGCGACCTGGCGCCGGCCGCAGTCGCCAACGACCCGGCCCCGGTCCGCAACGCGCGCGCACAGCCGCTGCTCGCCGACCTGCGTGCCGCGATGGGTGCCTGGCCCGAGGGCGGCGCGCCCGCCGACGCCGCTGCCCTGGCATCGGCGCTCGACGCCCTGCTGCCGCACGTCGAGGCCGAACAGGCCCGCCGCATGCTGTGGGTAGCCTCGTCGGTGGCCACGGCCGTGGCCGATGGCGCGGTGGACGCGACGCCGGCGCTGCGCCAGGCCTTCGGCAGCGTCGAGCGCGAATCGCGTCGCCTGTTCGAAGACGACGGCTTCGGGGTCCCGCGCGCGGAGTCCGCGCTCGAGCCGACCCGACAGCTGCTGTACCACGTCGCACACGCCAGCACCGACCATGCCGCGCTGCGCGCGCTGCACGACACCTTCGACCTGCAGCAGCAGCTGCCGACCGATTCCGAGATCAGCCACGCCCAGGGCAGCATGAGCGGCCGCAACCGCGCGCTGCTCGACACCGTGGCCGCCGCGGTCAAGGAAGACCTGCTCCGGGTCAAGGACGCGCTCGACCTGCACCTGCGCACGGGCGAATCCGACCTGTCGCGGCTCTCGCCGCAGGTCGAGGCCCTGGGTCGCGTCGCCGACACCCTGGGCATGCTCGGCCTGGGCGTGGCCCGTGGCGTGGTGGACCAGCAGCGCACGGCCATGGCCGACATCGTCGACGGCCGCAAGCCCGCCGACGAGGGCGCGTTGCTCGACGTCGCCGGCGCGCTGCTCTATGTCGATGCCACCCTCGACGACCAGGTCGCGCGCCTTGGCGCCAGCGACCAGGACGCGCCCGAGCAGGGCGACCTCGCCGCCGGCGAGGCCGGGAAGGTGCTCGACGTGCTCGCGCGCGAGGCGATCGCCAACTTCGCCGACGCCCGGCAGGCCTTCGTGGCCTTCATCGAGACCGGCTGGGACCACGGCGAGCTCGCCGAGGTGCCGCGTCTGCTGCGCGAGGTGTCTGGTGCGCTGCAGATGCTCGAACTGCCGCAGCCAGCGGCCTACCTGACCGGCGTCCGTCGCTACATCGAGGATGAGCTGATCGGCAGCCGCCGCGTGCCCAACGGCCGCCAGCTCGACACCTTCGCCGACGCGCTGGCAAGCCTTGAGTACTACCTTGAGGCGCTGCGCGAGAACCGCTTCAACCGCGACGAGATCCTCGACGTCAGCCGCCACAGCCTGGAAAGCCTGGGCTACTGGCCGCTGCCGGCCGAGCGCCTGCCGGAACAGGCCCCGCTGGCGGCCGAAGCGCCGCCGCCACCGCCGGTGGTGAGCGAGGCCGACATCGAACGCACGGTGGCCGCGCTGATCGACCGCGGCGGCGCCGATGCCGCCACCGCGCCGGAGCCGTCCGCCGAGGCTCCCGCAGCGCCTGCGCCCTCGGGGCAGGACGGTTTCGAGATCACCGGCGACGAGATCGACGACGAGATCCGCGAGGTCTTCCTCGAGGAGTTCGCCGAGGAGATCGACAACCTCGACCAGCTGCTGCCGCTGTGGCGTGCACAGCCGGAGGACCTGGAGCGCCTGCGCCCGATCCGCCGCGTGTTCCACACCCTGAAGGGCAGCGGCCGCCTGGTCGGCGCGCGCACCCTGGGCGAGTTCAGCTGGAAGGTCGAGAACATGCTCAACCGCGTGCTCGATGGCACGCGTCCGGCGAGCCCCGCCGTGGTCGCCATGGTCGACCAGGCGTTCTACACCCTGCCGCAGCTGCAGGCGGCCCTGCGCGGCGACGGTGCCGTGCAGGCGGACCTGCAGCGCATGCATGCCTCCGCGGACCGCATCGCCGACGGCGACGAGGGCATGCCGGAGGAGGTTGTCAGTCTCGCAACGGTGGCGCCAACGGCGCCGATGGCGCCAGCGCCCGTCGAGCCGGATGCTCCCATGCCGGTCGAGGCGTTCGCCACACCGGTCGAGACACCCACCGAGCCGGTGGCCGACGCCACGACGGATGCGGAGGCGGCGCAGCTGGACATGGTGCCGGCCTCGGTCGACGCCCTGCTTCTGGAGATCCTCGACGCGGAGGTCGCCGGCCACCTGGTGACCGTCGATGCATGGGTGACCCGTGCGTCCGCGGGACAGGCGCAGGCCTCCGAGGAACTGCTGCGTGCGCTGCACACGATGAACGGCGCCTTCGCCATGACCGAGCTGCCGACGGTCGCGCAGGCGCTGACCCCCGGCGAAGGCTACGTGCGGCGCATGGTCGCTGCCGGCAGCCCGGCCTCGTCCGAAGGCGTGGCTGCCATTGGCGAGCTCGCCACCGTGGCACGCGCCGCGATTGCCGGCCTGCAGTCGGCGACCCCGCAGGTTCCTGTGGCCGCGGCACTGGCTGCGCGCCTGGTGGCGCTGCGCGACGGCCTGCCGGAGCCGGCTCCGATGGACTTCGCCGCGCTGGCGGGCGAGGACGCGGGTGAAGAACCGGTTGCCGCGCTGGAAGCCGCGACGCCGGAACTGGTCGATGTCGACATGACCGCATACGCCGGCTTCGTCGGCGCGGGCGACGTGGATGGTGGAAACGCCGAGCGTCTCGAAGCGGAGCGTGTTGAAGCCGAGCGTCTTGAGGCTGAGCGTGTTGAGGCTGAGCGTGTTGAGGCTGAGCGTCTCGAAGCCGAACGCGTTGAAGCAGAACGGGTCGAAGCCGAGCGCCTCGAAGCGGAACGCGTTGAAGCAGAACGTCTCGAAGCCGAGCGCCTGGAAGCGGAGCGTGTTGAGGCTGAACGTTTCGAAGCCGAGCGCCTCGAAGCGGAGCGTGTTGAAGCAGAACGTCTCGAGGCCGAGCGTCTTGAAGCGGAGCGTGTTGAAGCAGAACGTCTCGAAGCCGAGCGCCTCGAGGCGGAACGCGTTGAAGCAGAGCGTCTCGAGACCGAGCGTCTTGAAGCGGAGCGTGTCGAAGCCGAGCGCCTCGAAGCGGAACGCGTTGAAGCAGAACGTCTCGAAGCCGAACGCGTTGAAGCCGAGCGTATTGAACTGGCTGAACTGGAAGCACAGATCCTGGAGCTGGAGCGTCTGGAGGCCGAGCGTCTCGAAGCAGAGCGCCTGGAAACCGAACGTGCCGAAGCCGAGCGTCTGGAGGCCGAACGTCTGGAAGCCGAGCGTGCCGAAGCCGAGCGTCTCGAGGCCGAGCGCCTGGAAGCCGAGCGTGCCGAAGCCGAACGCCTCGAAGCCGAACGCCTCGAAGCCGAACGCGCAGAAGCCGAACGCGCAGAAGCCGAACGCGCAGAAGCCGAACGTCTCGAAACAGAGCGCCTCGATGCCGAGCGCGCCGAAGCCGAACGCCTCGCCCACGAACGCATGGAGCAGGATCGCGCCGTCGCCGCGGCCAGCGCCGCGATGCTGGCCGCCATCCCGACCGACGAGGATCCCGACGCCGAGTTCGACTTCACTGGCCTGGATGCCGAACTGGTCGACATCTTCGTGGAGGAAGGGCGCGACCTGCTCGACCACTCCGACGGCCTGCTCGCCAACCTCCGGGAATCCGCCGACGACCGCGAATCCCTGGTGGGCCTGCAGCGCGACCTGCATACCCTCAAGGGCGGCGCGCGCATGGCGGGCCTGTTCGCGATCGGCGAACTCGGGCACTCCATGGAGTCGCTGCTGGAAGGAGTGTCGGAGCAGCGCTTCGACCTCGCCCGCAGCGACGTTCCGCTGCTGGAGCGCGGTTTCGATCGCCTCCATGCCATGCTCACCCGCGTCGGCGAACGTCGCGCGATCAGTCCCTCGCAGGCCCTGATCGACGCGTTCGACACCCGGGCCCGCGGCGAGGACCTGACGCCCGAGGCGATCGCCTCGCCCGGCGCGCGCGTGCCGGCGCCGAAGGTCGAGCTTGCGCCGCTCACCGCGCCGATCAGCGACGCGCCCCTGGTCGACGACGACGACATCGCCATCCGCGCGCCGCAGGAACAGGTGCGCATTCGCGCCGACCTGCTCGACCGCCTGGTCAACTACGCCGGTGAGGTCGCCATCTATCGCGCCCGCCTGGAGCAGCAGCTCGGTGCCTTCCGCGGCGCGATGGGCGAGATGGAGCAGACGAACATGCGTCTGCGCGACCAGCTCCGCCGCCTCGACATCGAGACCGAAGCGCAGATCATCGCCCGCTACCAGCGCGAGCAGGAAACCGCGGACGCGACCTTCGATCCACTCGAGCTCGACCGCTTCTCGACCCTGCAGCAGCTTTCGCGCGCGCTGGCGGAGTCCGCGGCCGACCTTTCGAGCCTGCAGGGCACGCTCGACGACCTGACCCGCCAGTACGAAACCCTGCTGCTGCAGCAGTCGCGCGTCAGCTCCGACCTGCAGGAAGGCCTCATGCGCACGCGCATGGTGCCCTTCGACTCGCTGGTGCCGCGCCTGCGCCGCGTGGTCCGCCAGGCCGCGTCGGAGACCGGCAAGCACGCCCAGCTCAAGCTCGACGGCGCCCAGGGCGAACTCGACCGCAACGTGCTCGAGCGCATGACCGCGCCGCTGGAGCACATGCTCCGCAACGCGGTGGCCCACGGTCTCGAGAAGCCGGGCCAGCGTCGCGATGCCGGCAAGGCCGACGAAGGCTCGGTGCGCATCGCGGTCCGCCGCGAAGGTTCCGAAGTCGTGCTGGAGGTCGCCGACGACGGCGCTGGCCTGGACCGGGAGGCGATCCGTCGCCGCGGCATCGAGCGCGGCCTGATTCGCGACGACGCGGTGCTGGCCGACAGCGACCTGGACACCCTGATCTTCCAGCCTGGCTTCTCCACCGCCGACGAAGTCAGTCGCCTGGCTGGCCGCGGCGTCGGCATGGACGTGGTCGCCAGCGAAGTCCGCCAGCTCGGCGGCGCGCTCGACATCGCCACCGAGCGCGGCAGGGGCACCACCTTCACCATGCGCCTGCCGCAGACACTGGCGGTGACCCAGGCGGTGTTCGTCAAGATCGGCGAAACCAGCTTCGCGGTGCCGATCGCCTCGGTTCGTGGCGTGGGCCGTATCGCGCGCGAGGATTTCGAGAAGGAAGCCGCGAGCTATTCCTACGGCGGCGAAGACTATGCCGTGCATGACCTCGGTGGTCTGGTCGGCCATGCCGCCGCCCGCGCCGAGGGCCACCTGCAGATGCCGCTGCTGCTGATCCGCTCCGGCGACCTGCGCGTGGCGGTGGCCGTGGACCAGATCATGGGCAACCGCGAGATCGTGGTGAAGCCGGTCGGCCCGCAGGTCGCGTCGGTGCCGGGCATCTTCGGCGCCACCATCATGGGTGACGGCAGCGTGGTCGTGATCCTGGACGTCGCGCCGCTGGTGCGCCGCCAGCAGGTCGCCGTGCCGCGCGATGCCGCGCCGGTGGAGCAGTCGGAGCAGCGCCGGGTGCCCCTGGTCATGGTGGTCGACGACTCGATCACCATGCGCAAGGTCACCGGTCGCGTGCTGGAGCGCAACAACTTCGAGGTCTCGACCGCGAAGGACGGCATCGACGCGCTGGAGCGCATGGTCGAGCGCGTGCCCGACCTCATGCTGCTCGACATCGAGATGCCGCGGATGGACGGTTACGAGCTTGCGACCGCGATGAAGGCCGACCCGCGCCTGCGCAACGTCCCGATCATCATGATCACCTCGCGTACCGGCGAGAAGCACCGCCAGCGCGCCTTCGACATCGGCGTGGAGCGCTACCTGGGCAAGCCGTACCAGGAGAACGAACTCCTGCGCAACGTCAACGACCTGCTGAAGACCGCGCGCCATGGCTGAGCAGGCTGCCAATCCGGTGCGGGTGCTGCTGCTGGCGCGCGCGGGCGAAGCGCGCCAGCGCCTGGAGTCGGCCCTGGCCGACGCGGGCGCCGACCTTGTGCGTTCGGTCGACCCGTCCGAAGGCGATCCCGGCGATATCCTCGCGCTGCGGCCCGGTGCGGTACTGGTCGCACTCGAACCGGCGATCGAGGATGCGCTGGAACGCTACGACGCGCTGCTGTCGGACCCCGCCGTGCTGGTGATGTTCGACGAGGCCGAGGTCGCCGCATCCCGCGACGGCTGGGACGCCGCGCGCTGGGCGCGCCACCTGGCTGCCAAGCTCAATGGCCATCAGGATGTGCTGCCGCCGGGCACCGAATCCTCGGATGCCGTGCACCCTGAACCGGGCGCGCTGCCCGAACGCGACTTCGATCCGGGAAGCGTGGACTTCACCGCGATGGCCGGCGCCGCGCAGGACCTCGCCGCCGAAGTGCCGCGTGGCGAATCCTTCGATGCGGCGCCGGAATCGATGGACGACCCGCAGGAACCGCCTGCTGGCCTGCTGGCCGCCGAGGACATGGACTGGTCGTCGTCCGCAGACAGCGAAGAAGGCAGCCTGGCGGACGATCCAGCCCTGGCCGAACTGCTTGCGTCCTCGACCGCCGCGCTCCAGGGCGACGACGACGCGCCGCCCCCGGTGGCGGACCTGGAAGACATGTCCCTGGCCGAGGACGACTCCCCGCTGGCCACGCGCAGCGACACCGGCGCGATCGACCTGGAAGCGCTCGACGCGCGTCTGTCCGGCCTTTCGCTGGTCGACGACGATGCTCCGATCACGAGCCGCGAACCCGCGGCCGAAGTCGATCCCGGTGCCTTCGAGTCCCGTCTGGACGGCCTGTCCCTGGCCGATCCCGACAGCTATGGCCACGGCCAGCTGCGCGGCGCAGTGGTCGTCGAAGCGGGGTTGGGCGGTCCCGACGCGGTCCGCCAGCTCCTGGCCGGCCTGGGCGAAGCCTTCCCGCGCGCGGTGCTGGTGCGCCTGCAGCTCGACGGCGGCCGCTACGAGCGCCTGGTGCAGCAGATGCAGCGCGCCAGCCAGCTCCCGGTGGCGCTGGCCGAAGCCGACGGCGTGGCCGCGGGCGGGACGGTGTACTTCCTGCCGCCCGACGTCGCGCTGGTTGAAGAGCGCTCGAAGCTGCGGTTCGCGATCGCCGGTGAAGGCAGTCGTTCCGACTACGATTCGCTGGTCGCCACGGACAGCGCCCTGGTGTTCCTGAGCGGTGCCGACGCCGGCCACGTCGACAGCGCGCTGGCGCTGGCCGCGGCCGGTGCGCTGGTGCTCGCACAGGCACCCGACAGCTGCTACGACGCCGCGGCGGTCAATGCGCTGGTGGGGCGCGGTGCGGTGACAGCCGAACCCGGCGACCTGGCCCAGGCCCTGATCGACCGCTGGCCCTGACGAGGATCCGACCATGAATTCCCCTGCCATCCAGGACATCCGCGGCGTGCTGATCCAGGTCGAGGGCGCGCGCCTGCTGCTGCCCAACGCCACGATCGCCGAGGTGCTGTCCTATGCCGATCCCGAGCCGGTGGCCGACGCGCCGGACTGGCTGCTGGGCCGCATCCGCTGGCGCGGCTGGCAGCTGCCGCTGGCCTCGTTCTCGCGCCTGGCCGGCATCGCCGAGGAAGCCGGCGGCCTGGGCAGCAAGGTCGTGGTACTGAAGGCCCTGGGCGGCGACGCCCACCTGCCTTACGTCGCGCTGCTGACCAAGGGCTTCCCGCGCCTGGTCACGGTGTCGCGCGATGCCCTGGTGGCCGACGCCGGCGAAGGCGACGCCGAAGGCGCGGCCGAACTGCCGCTGGGGGTGCTGATGCGCGTGTTGCTCAACAACGAGCACGCGCTGCTTCCGGACGTGGACGCCATCGAAGGCGCGATCCGCGAGGCGATGGCGGCCTGAGCGCCGCCGTTTCCGTCCTCAGGCGAGATCCCCGAACGCGGCCTGCAGCGCGCTGATCGCGGCGATGCCCGCGGTTTCGGTGCGCAGGATGCGCGGCCCCAGCCGCAGCCCGGTGAAGCCGGCATCGGCGAGGACCGTGCGATCGCGCGGCGACCAGCCACCCTCGGGGCCGATCGCGATCACCACCTCGCGCCCTTGCGGATCCGCCAGCCCGCGGACGTTGGTGTCCGCCGTCGGGTCCAGCTTCAGCTTCAGCGCATCGACGGACAGCGCAGCCGCGGCCTCGGCCAGCCCCGTCGGCGCTGCCACCGGCGGCACCACCGCACGCCCGCTCTGGCCGCAGGCCGAAGCCACTACCCCCTGCCAGTGCGCCAGCCGCTTGGCCGCGCGCGCCTCGTCCAGCCGCACCTCGCTGCGCTCGCTGTTCACCGGCACGAAGCCCGCGACGCCCAGTTCGGTCGCCTTCTGCAGGATCCAGTCCATCTTCTCCCCACGCGCCACGCCCTGCAGCAGCACGATGCGCAGCGAAGACTCCCGGTCGACCGCCCGCGCACCCAGCACCTCGACCTCGCCGCCCCGCTTGCCCGCGGCCACGACCCGGCAGTCGTAGTCGAAGCCATCCCCGTTGAACAGCACGCAGCCATCGCCCACGCCCAGCCGCAGCACCCGCAACAGATGCGCCGCCGCCGCCTCGGGCAACGCGACCCGTGCGCCGGTCGTCAGCGCTGCGTCGATGTACTCACGGTTCTGGCGCATGGGAGATCCTTTTTTGCCACGGATTTACGCGGATGAGGGCGGATTTGCACGGATAAAGCGGGAAGGGCGGGAAGAGGGAAAAAGCTTGAAGAGCGAGGAGCTTTTTTGCCACGGATTTACGCGGATTTCGCGGATCTGGCCGAGGCAAGATTGTTGCGAGAAGCCCATCCAGAAAGGAGAACAGGTGCGGAGCGTGGCGCTGGCACTCGCCTCTGCCAGATCCGCGAAATCCGCGTAAATCCGTGGCAAAAAGCTTTTTCTCCCGCCTTTGCTCTATCCGCGTAAATCCGCCCTCATCCGCGCAAATCCGTGGCAAAAGCTTTTCCGGTAGCCCCCACGATAGCCGCCTCCGTCGCGCTGGCGAGGAGCCCGATCTGGGCGTCGTCGATGCAGTAGGGAGGCATCCAGTAGAGGGTGTCGCCCAGCGGGCGGAGGAGGACGCCGTGGTCGAGGGCGGTGCGGTAGGCGTGCAGGCCGATGCGCTCGGAGGGGGCGAAGGGGGTGGTGCGGTCGCCGTCACGGGCCAGCTCGAAGGCGACGACCATGCCGGCCTGGCGGACCTCGGCGACGTGGGGCAGGGCGGCCAGGGGCGCGGCGGCTTCGGCCAGCTTCGCGGCGGTCGCGCGGTTGCGGGCGATGACGTCGTCGGATTCGAAGATGTCGAGCGATGCCAGCGCCGCGGCGCAGGCCAGGGGGTTGCCGGTGTAGCTGTGCGAGTGCAGGAAGGCGCGCTCTCGCGAGTCGTCGAGGAAGCCGTCGTAGATCGACTGCGTGGCCAGCACCGCGGCCAGCGGCAGGAAGCCGCCGGTGAGGCCCTTGGACACGCACATCAGGTCGGGCATCACTCCCGCCTGTTCGAAGGCGAACATCGTGCCGGTGCGGCCGAAGCCGGTGGCGATCTCGTCGGCGATGAGGAACACGCCGTGCACGTCGCAGAGTTCGCGCGCGCGCTTGAGGTACACCGGGTGGTGCATGCGCATGCCGCCGGCGCACTGGAGCCGTGGCTCCAGGATCAGCGCGCAGACCTCGCCGGGATGCTCGTCGAGCAGGCGCGCGAGCGCATCGGCGGCCTCCTCGGCGCAGGCTTCGTCCGACTGCCCGGGTCGCGCGTTCCAGGCGTCGGGCGAGGGCGCGAACATCGCCTCCATCAGCAGCGGCGCGTAGATGCGCCGGTACAGCGGGATGTCGCCGACGGAGAGCGCGCCGATGGTCTCGCCGTGGTAGCCGTTGGTGAGCGCGACGAACTTCGTGCGCCGCGGCTCGTCACCGCGGTTGCGGTACCAGTGGAAGGCCATCTTCAGCGCGACCTCGACCCCGGCCGAGCCGTTGTCGGCGTAGAACACCTTGGCCAGCGGCTCGCGGCCGGGCTGGCGCGGCGCGATCGCGAGCAGCCGCTCGGCCAGCTCGACCGCGCCCTCGTGGGTGGCGCCGGCCAGGATCACGTGCTCCAGCCTGCGTGCCTGCCGCGCGATGGCCTCGGCGATGCGCGGTTCGGCGTGGCCGTGGATGTTGGTCCACCAGCTGCTGACCGCGTCAAGGGTGCGGCGGCCGTCGTGGCCGACCAGCCAGGCGCCGTCGCCGTGCGAAATCGTCAGCAGCGGCAGCGTGTCGGGGTGTTCGCGCATCTGCGTGCAAGGGTGCCAGAGCACGGACAGGTCGCGGGATCGCCAGGCGTCGCCCTCGGCTAGAATGGCGGGATCGTGGAAAGATTTGTTGGACATCGCCGCATTATCGCCCCTGGGGCGCCTCGGGCGCGGGCATGAGTCGCCGCCTGCCCGTAATCCACGGCGTCACCGAGTCCGATGCCGGCCCCTACCGCCTGGAACGCCTGGACCTGGAGTTCGGCAACGGCGAGCGTCGTCGCTACGAGCGACTGCACGGCCGCGGCCACGGCGCGGTGGTGGTGGTACCCCTGATCGACGACGAGACCGTGCTGCTGGTGCGCGAATACGCCGCCGGCGTGCACCGCTACGAGCTGGGCCTGGTCAAGGGCCGCATCGACGCCGGCGAGACCCCCCTGCAGGCCGCCGACCGCGAGCTGAAGGAAGAGGCCGGCTACGGCGCGCGACGCATCGACGTGCTGCGCAGCCTGACCCTGGCGCCGACCTACATGAGCCACTCCACCCACCTCGTGGTCGCGCGCGACCTGTATCCCGAGCGCCTGCCCGGCGACGAGCCGGAGGAGCTGGAGGTGGTGCCATGGAAGCTCGACCGCCTGCATGAGCTGATCCTGCGCGAGGACTTCTCCGAAGGCCGCTCGATCGCGGCGTTGTTCATCGCCCGCGACTGGCTGGAACACCATGCCGCTGGCTGAGGCGCTGCGCGAGGGCGTGATCGCCATCGCCCGCGAGGCCGGCGCCGCGATCATGGCCGTGCACGACGACGACCTGGCCGTGCGCGCCAAGGCCGACCACAGCCCGGTGACCGCCGCCGACCTGGCCGCGCACCGCTGCATCGTGGCCGGGCTGGCGAAGCTGACGCCGGATATCCCGGTGCTGTCCGAGGAAGCGACGCACGCAGTGACGCTGGAGGAGCGCCGCGCCTGGTCGCGCTACTGGCTGGTCGACCCGCTCGACGGCACCCGCGAGTTCCTCAAGCGCAACGGCGAATTCACCGTCAACATCGCCCTCATCGACGATGGCGTGGCGGTGTTCGGCGTGATCCAGTCGCCGGTCAGCGGCGCCATCTGGCACGGCGTGCCGGGGCAGGGCGCCTTCCGCCGCGACGGCGACGCCGAGCGCGCCATCGCCACCCGCCGCCCTGCCACCACACCGCTGCGCGTGGCCGCCAGCCGCTCCCACCTCGACCCGCGCACCGCGGCGCTGCTGGCCCGTATCGGCGACCACGAAAGCATCGGCCTGGGCTCCTCGCTCAAGTTCTGCCTGCTTGCCGAAGGTGGCATGGACGCCTACCCGCGCATGGGCCCGACCAGCGAATGGGACACGGCCGCCGGCCAGGCCATCCTCGAAGCCGCCGGCGGCTGCGTCCTCGACCTCCAGGGCCGCCCCTTCCGCTACAACCAGCGCGACACCCTCCTCAACGGCGACTTCATCGCGCTTGGCGATCCCGGGTTGCCTTGGCGAGAGTGGGTCGAAGAGCGTTTTGCCACGGATGGACGCGGATGAACGCGGATTTGCGCGGATTGCGCGGATCTTGCCGAGGCAAGTCTTGTTGCAGGAAGCCAGTCTGAAGGAGATAAGCAGGTCCGGAGCACGGTGTAGGCACTGGCCTCAGCCAGATCCGCGTAATCCGCGCAAATCCGTGGCAAAAAATGCTCTTCGCTTTTTCAGCCTTTTCCGCTTTATCCGTGCAAATCCGCGTTCATCCGCGTCCATCCGTGGCAAAAGCTTTCAAAGGAGTCCCGAAGTGTCCGAACAGTTGCAAAGGTTGCTGGGGATCATGGCGCGGCTGAGGGATCCGGAGGGCGGGTGTCCCTGGGATCTGGCGCAGGATTTCTCGACGATCGCGCCGTATACGATCGAGGAGGCCTACGAGGTGGCCGATGCGATCGACCGGGGCGACATGCACGGTCTGCGCGACGAGCTGGGCGATCTGCTGCTGCAGGTGGTGTTCCATGCGCAGATGGCCGACGAGGCCGGCGAGTTCGGCTTCGATGACGTGGCGCGGGCGATCTCGGACAAGATGGAGCGGCGGCATCCGCACGTGTTCGGCGATGCCGATCGCGAAGACGCCGAGGCGGTGCGCGCGAGCTGGGAGGAGATCAAGCTCGCCGAACGCGCCGCCGCCGGCGACGAGGACACGTCCGCGCTGGCCGGGATCTCGCGCGGGCTGCCGGAGTGGCAGCGCGCGGTGAAGCTGCAGGACCGGGCGGCGCGCGTCGGCTTCGACTGGCCGGGGCCGGCGCCGGTGATGGACAAGCTGCTCGAGGAGCTGGAGGAGGTGCGCGTGGAGTTCGACGCGGTCGCTGCCGCGCCGGATGACGCCGGGGCCCGCGACCGCCTCGAGGCGGAACTGGGCGACCTGCTGTTCGTGGCCGCGAACCTCGCGCGACATGCCAAGGTCGATGTCGGCGCCGCGCTGCGCCGCGCCAACCACAAGTTCGAGCGCCGCTTCCGCGCGATGGAGGCGCTGGCCTCGGCCGAAGGCAAGGGGCTGCGTTCGCTGCCGCTGGAAGCGCAGGACGCGTACTGGAGCCGTACCAAGGACGCCGAGCGCGCCGCCGCCGGCTGAGGCATGATGCGAGGCAGGCCCGCCGGGAACCGCACCATGGCCCGCTTCGCCAGCTTCCGCGAGTTCTACCCGTTCTACCTGGACGAGCACAGCAATCGCACCTCGCGTCGTCTGCACTTCATCGGCAGCTGCGGCGCGCTGGCGTTCGCCGCCATCGCCGTGGCAACCGCCAACGCGTGGTGGTTGCTGGCCGCCCTGGCCTGTGGCTACGCCTTCGCCTGGGTCGGCCATTTCTTCTTCGAGAAGAACCGCCCGGCCACCTTCCGCCATCCCTTCTATTCCTTCGCCGGCGACTGGGTGATGTTCAAGGACATCCTCACCGGCCGGATCCCGTTCTGAACCCGGGTCCGCAACGCTTTCTTCACGCCGCCTCGACGGTTTTCCGGTCACGCTTTCACAAAGCTGAAGACGTCCGTTGGAGGACACAATGCGTGGATCGCAGGAACCCGGTGGCCTGGTCCTCATCGTCGAGGACAACCGCAACATTTCCGAGATGGTGGGCGAGTACCTGGAAAGCCGCGGCTTCGAGGTCGACTACGCCGCCGATGGCCTGGACGGCTACCGCCTGGCCAGCGAGAACAACTACGACGTGGTGGTGCTCGACCTGATGCTGCCGCGCCTGGACGGCATCGAAGTCTGCAAGCGCCTGCGCGAGGAAGCGCGCAAGTCGACGCCGGTGCTGATGCTGACCGCGCGCGACACGCTCGACGAGAAGCTGACCGGCCTCGGCGCCGGCGCCGACGACTATCTGGTCAAGCCCTTCGCGGTGCAGGAGCTGGAGGCGCGCCTGCGCGCCCTGATCCGCCGCGAGCGCCGCCAGGTGGGATCCGAGGTGCTGAAGGTCGCCGACCTGGTGCTCGACCCGGCCAGCCTGCGTGCCACGCGCTCGGGCACGGAGCTGCAGCTGTCGCCGATCGGCCTGAAGCTGCTGACCATCCTGATGCGCGAATCGCCGCGGGTGGTGAACCGCCAGGAGATCGAGCGCGAGATCTGGGGCAACAGCCTGCCCGACTCGGACACCCTGCGTAGCCACCTCTACAACCTGCGCAAGACCATCGACAAGCCCTTCGACAAGCCCCTGCTGCACACCGTGCAAAGCGCCGGCTACCGCATCGCCGACATCGAACAGCCGCCCGCCTGAGGGCGGCGGATCCGCTGATGCCCCAGGGACTACCGCGCAAGCTGCGGCGCGTGTTCGTGCTGCAGGCCGTGTTGGCGATCATCGCGGTCGTCACGTGCATGTACGTGGCGACCGTGTTCGCGCGCGGCCAGATCGCGTCCGACTGGATGCAGGCCGAAGCGGACCGCTTCTGGCAGGAACTCGCGCGGGATCCCGCCTATCCGCCGCCCTGGACGCAGTCGGTGAACGGCTACTTCGTGCCCGAGGGCGCCGATGCGCTGGCGCTGGGGGTGCCCGCCGCCTTCGTCGAGGCAGGGCCCGGCCGCCACCTGCTGCGCGAACCCGGGCCGTCGCAGCGGCTGCTGGTCCAGGACGGTCCCGGCGGCCGGCTCTACCTGCGGGTCACCTTCCACCTGATGGACCGCGTGGGCAGCTGGTCGCTGGTGATCGCGGCCCTGGTGGCGATGGGGGCGATCGGCGCCGTCAGCTGGCTGAGCTACCGGATCGCGCGCCGGATGGTGCTCCCGGTGACCGCGATGGCGAGCGAGGTCGCGCGCTGGGATCCGCGCCAGCCTGACCTCGGTGCCATCGAACCGGGACAGCTCCCGGGCGAAGTCGGACGCGAGGTCCGGCTGCTGGGCGGTGCCATCCGCGGCCTGGCCGAGCGCAGCCAGTCGTTCATCCGCCGCGAGCGCGACTTCACCCGGGAGGCGAGCCACGAACTGCGCACGCCGCTGACCGTGGTGCGTGTGGCGACCGACATGCTGCGCCGCGATCCCGAGCTGCCGCCGCGGATGCAGCGCTCGCTGGACCGGGTGCAGGTGGCCGCGCGCGACATGGAGGCGGTCGTCGATGCCCTGCTGATCCTGGCGCGGGAGGACGAGCCGGTCGCGACCGAGGAAATCGAGGTGCTCGAGGTGGCGGCGGAAGCCATCCGCATCGGCGCCACGCTGCTCGACGAGCTCGGGAGCTCCGCGGTCGTCGACCTGGCGCTGGTCGAGCGCGCCGCGCCGGTCCTGTCCGGGTCGCGGCGGGCGATGGCGGTGATCCTCGAGCAGCTGGTGCGCAATGCCTGCACCTTCACCGCTGCCGGCCGCATCGAAGTCGTCGTCGGCGACGACCGCGTCGAGGTCAACGATACCGGCGTCGGGATGGATCGCGACGTGCTGGAACGCGTCTTCGAACCGTTCTACCGCGCCGACCAGTACGTGGGCGGCCGGGGCCTCGGCCTCGCGGTGGTGCGCCGCCTCGCGGGGCGGTTCAACTGGACGATCTCGATCGACAGCACGCCCGGGCAGGGCACCCGGGTCACGCTGAAGTTTCCGCGCGCACGCTAGCGGTCAACCGCCGCCGCACTGGTGCGTTAGGCTTTCTGACCCCAGCCGGACCCCGTACCGCATGAGCCCACGTCCCAAGCGCGCCGACAGGCGCTCCCGCAAGCCGATCGCCGTCGTCGTTGCCGTGGTCCTGGCCGTGGCAGCGGGTGCCTGGTACCTCGTCCAGCGCGACGCCGGCGCCGATACCGGCACCTGGCGCACCGTCGAGGTCGAACAGGGCGACATCCGCGTCGCGATCTCCGCCACCGGCACGCTGAGCGCGATCTCTACCGTGGTCGTGGGCAGCCAGATCTCGGGCCAGGTCACCGACGTGCTGGTCGACTTCAACGACAAGGTCGAACAGGGGCAGGTGATCGCGAAGATCGACCCCAGCAGCTACCAGGCGCAGATCGAACAGGGCTCGGCGCAGATCGCCAACGCCCGGGCCAGCCTGGCCCAGGCCCAGGCCAGCCTGAAGAACGCCGAGCTCGACTACCGCCGCAAGGCGGAGCTCGGCGACCGCCAGCTGGTCGCGCGGAGCGACGTCGACCTGGCGCGCGCGGCGCTCGACCAGGCGCGCGCGCAGGTGGCCTCGGCGCAGGCCCAGATCGGCCAGCAGATGGCGGCCACGCAGACCACGCGCATCAACCTCGAGCGCACGGTGATCCGCTCGCCGGTGGACGGCGTGGTGCTCACGCGCACGATCGAGCCGGGCCAGACCGTGGCCGCGAGCCTGCAGGCGCCGGAACTGTTCACGATCGCGGAAGACCTGTCGAAGATGAAGATCGAGCTCGCCGTGGACGAGGCCGACATCGGCCAGGTCCAGGCCGGGCAGCGGGTAAGCTTCACCGCCGACGCCTTCGCCGACCGCGAGTTCTCCGGCGTCGTGGAGCAGGTGCGGCTGGCCGCGACGAACACCAGCAACGTGGTCACCTATCCCGTCGTGGTCACCGTCGACAACAGCGACGGCACGCTGCTGCCGGGGCTGACGGTCAACGCCGAGATCGAGGTCAGCCGCCGCGACGGCGTGCTCAAGGTCTCCAACGCCGCGCTGCGCTACAAGCCCACCAGCGCCGAGGGCCCGGTGGCCGCGGCGTCGGGCCGCGGCGCGCGCGCTGGCGTCACCGACGACCTGCGCCGCGAAGCCGCCGCCCTGGCGCTGGCGCCGGCGCAGCAGGCGGCCTTCGACGAGGCGATCGCCGCGATCCAGGCCCGGCAGGAGGCGCGCCAGGCGGCTCCCGCGGCGCCGAGCGGCGGCGGCCCCGGCTTCGGCCCGCGCGGCGGTGGCGGAGCGCCTTCGGCGGCGATGTCCTCGCAGATCCGCCAGCGCATGCTGCAGCGCTACCGCGACGACTTCGCCGGTTTCCGCGCCAGCCTCGACGAGGACCAGGCGCGGCGCTGGGACGCGGCGGTGGCCAGCCTGGTCGGCGCCACGCGGACGACGGTGTACCGCCTGTCGGGCGGCAGCCCGGAGCCCGTCATGGTCCGCGTCGGCGCGTCCGACGGCACCATGACCGAGATCTCCGGCGGCGTGCAGGCCGGCGACGTGCTGGTGACCGGCGAGCGCGCGGCGCGATGACTGCCGCCGTCCCGATCATCGAGACCCGCGCCCTGGGCAAGGTATATTCGGCGGGCACCGAGGCCGAGGTGGTGGCGCTGAAGGATGTCGACCTGCGCATCGATCGCGGTGCGTTCGTCGCGATCATGGGTCCGTCGGGTTCGGGCAAGTCGACGCTGATGAACCTCATCGGCTGTCTCGATACGCCAAGCACCGGCACCTACCACTGCGATGGCGTCGATGTCTCCACGCTCGACGCGGAAGAGCTGGCGTCGCTGCGCCGGGAGAAGATCGGCTTCGTCTTCCAGGGCTTCCACCTGCTGCCGCGGATGAGCGCGCTCGACAACGTGGCGATGCCGCTGGCCTATGCCCGCGTGCCCCCGGACGAGCGCGCGCGCATGGCCGCCGAGGTGCTGGAGGCGGTGGGGCTGGGCGGCCGCAGCGGCCACCGGCCGAACGAACTCTCGGGCGGCCAGCAGCAGCGCGTGGCGATTGCCCGCGCGCTGGTCAACCGTCCGCCGCTGCTGCTGGCCGACGAGCCCACCGGCGCGCTGGATTCGAAGACCGGCGAGGAGATCCTGGCGCTGTTCAAGCGGCTGCGCGACGAGGGCCACACGGTGGTCCTGATCACCCACGATGCCGAGGTCGCGGCGCATGCCGACCGCACCTACGTGATCCGCGACGGCGAGCTGCATCCGGAACACGCGGAGGCCGCGGCATGAAGTTCAGCGACGTCATCCGCACCGCCGTGCACGCCCTGCGCGGCAACTGGATGCGCAGCGTGCTCACCTCGCTGGGCGTGATCATCGGCATCGCCGCGGTGATCGTCATGGTGTCGGTGGGGCAGGGCACCCAGTCGGAGATCGACAAGATGGTGTCGGGGCTGGGATCGCAGCGCCTGGACATCTCGCCGGGCTCGCGGCGCGGCCCGGGCGGCGTGCGCCAGAGCGCGTCGAGCTTCTACACGCTCACCGAAGGCGACGTCGAGGCGATCCGCAGCGACATCCCCGAGGTGCAGTACGTCTCCGGCTCGCTCAACGGCAGCACCCAGGTGGTCTACGCCGAGAACAACTGGTCCAGCCGCTGGCAGGGCGTGCAGCCCGACTACTTCGACATCAACGCCTGGACCCTCGTCGAGGGCGAGGCCTTCGATGCCCAGGACTACGGCGGTGCGGCCAAGGAAGTGATCCTGGGCGAGACCGTGCGCCGCGAGCTGTTCGGCGACGAGCCCGCGATCGGCCAGACCGTGCGCCTGGGCCGCGTGCCCTTCGTGGTCGTGGGCGTGCTTGCGCCCAAGGGCCAGGGCGGCTGGGGCCAGGACCAGGACGACGTGGTGATGGTGCCGATGCAGACCGCGCGCCGCCGGCTGCTGGGTTCGATGGGCCTGCCGCCCGGCGCGGTGATGCAGATCGCGCTGACCGTCACCGATGCCGACGACCTGGGCTACGTGCAGGGCGAACTGGAGTCGCTGCTGCGCCAGCGCCACCGCATTGCGCCGGGTGCGGACGACGACTTCAGCGTGCGCAATATCTCCGAGATCGTCGCCACGCGCACTGCAACCACCCGCCTGATGTCGCTGCTGCTCGGCGCGGTCGCCACCATCTCGCTGATCGTCGGCGGCATCGGCATCATGAACATCATGCTGGTGTCGGTGACCGAGCGCATCCGCGAGATCGGGCTGCGGATGGCGGTCGGTGCGGGGCCCTCGGACGTGCGCCGGCAGTTCCTGGCCGAGGCGATGCTGCTGTCGCTGGTCGGCGGCGCGCTGGGCATCGTGATCGGCGTCGTCGGCGCGGTGCTGGTGGGGCGCTTCGGCGACCTGCCGGTAGTGCTGAACGGGCAGGTGGTGGGGCTGGCGGCCGGGTTCTCGGTGGCGACGGGGCTGTTCTTCGGCTATTACCCGGCGCGCAAGGCGTCGCTGCTGGATCCGATCGAGGCGCTGCGCTCGCAGTGACCTCGGGTCTACCCCATAGGGGCAGGCCCCGGGTTGGCCGCGGCGGCGTCGGGCTGGAGACTCGGTTCATCGCAACCACCGCGCGCAGCGGGAGGGAGACACCAGATGACCGCCATCCACAATACTTCCTGGGGCGACACGCTTTCGCACATCGCGCAGCGCTATGGCACCACGATCGACGCGCTCATGGGCGCGAACTCGCAGATCAAGGATGCCAACCTGATCTACGCCGGGGATTCGCTCAACATCCCGGGCGTGACCGGCACCCAGGGCGGTGGTGGCGCGGGCGGCCCGGAGGGCACGACGGGCACGACGGGCACCGAGGGCGTCAGTGGCAGCTCCAGCGTCAGCGGCAACAACGCTGCGGCGATTGCCGAGCAGTTCATCGGCCGCAACGCGGGCGAACTCAAGCACAGCGACGAACTGCCGATGCAGAGCTGGGTGCCGAACAACGTCAATTGCGCGAACTTCGTTTCGGCCTGCCTGCAGAAGGCCGGGCTGATCGATGCCAGCCAGGCCAGCGCCTCGGTCGACCAGCTGGCCAGCAACCTCAAGGGCGATGGCTGGCAGACGGTGTCGCTGGCCAATGCGCGCCCCGGTGACGTGGTCCTCATGCAGCGTGACGGGCAGTCGCATGTGGTGCTGTTCGCGGGCATGGAGAACGGGCAGCCGAAGTTCATCGGCTCCAACAACGTCAACGCCGACGGCTCGCAGCGCGTGAGCTGGGGCGGTGCCTCGGGCAACTACGAGATCATCACGCCGCCGCGCTGAATTCCGACCAGGGGCGGGTGACGGAAGGCCGGGTTACCCCCGGCCTTTTGTCGTTCCAGGCGGGGTCGAAAACCGGCCTCAGAATCCGAACAGGGCGCGGGGCGCGGCGTGTTCCTGCGGCCATGCCAGCCAGGCCACGTCGCCGGGGCCGATCGCGTGGTCGAGTACGACCCAGGTGCCGCCGGCCGGGAAGCCCGCATCGTCCGTTGCCGGCGCTGCCTCTCCGGGCTGGAGGCCGGCCTGGTCCTGCGCCGCGGCCTCGGCAGGAGCTTCGGAGGCATCGGAGCCAGTCGATGCCGCATCGGGCTCGCGCCGGAGCAGGGTCACGTAGAGGTCGGACATCGCGCCCTGTTCCGAGGCATCGGCGAAGCGCGTGCCGGAGAAGTCGGGGCGCCCGCCGCCGGGCGCGCGCATGTTGCCGAGCAGGAACACCCAGTTGCCGATGCGGTCCATGCGCTCGACGTCGAGCTCGACGCGGGCGTCGTCCAGGGCCTCGCGCAGCGGCGCGATCGCGGCCTCCAGCACGATGTCGTAGCCGGGTTCGCCGGCGTGCATGGGCTGCGGCGCGGCCTGTGCGAACGAAGGGTTCATTGCGACTCCCATGGCGAGTGCGGTGATCGATCCGAGGATAGCAGCGGGTCTGCGCATGCGCGGGCTCCCGGTACGGCAGTGTGTATGCGGCATCGTGGCAGCCGTTGCCTGCGCGCGGAGTGAACGCCGTTCAGCGCAGGGCGGGCGCCACCACCTCGCGCCAGATCGCGTAGCCGTCGGCGTTCATGTGCAGCCGGTCGGCGATGAACAGTTCCTCGCGCGGGCGGCCGTCCGCGTCGAGCATCGGCGTGGTGATGTCGATGTAGACCGTGCCGGGCTGCGTGCGCAGCCAGGCTTCGACCAGGGCGTTCGCCTCGCGCTGGGCGGGGAGCTGGTCGATGCGCAGCGGGCTCGGCTTGATGGACACCCAGGCGATCGTCGCCTGCGGCAGCGAGGCGCGCAGGCGCGACACCAGCACACGGGTGTCGGCCAGCACCTGGTCGGGGCTCCGGCCGGCGTCGATGTCGTTGTCGCCGGCGTACAGCAGCACCATCCGCGGGCGGTAGCGGATGGCGACGGCATCGGCGTGCCAGGCGAGGTCGCGGACCTGGGAGCCGCCGAAACCGCGATTGATGACCGGCACGCCCGGGAAGTCATCGGCCAGCGACGCCCACATCCTGAACGAGGAGCTGCCGGCGAACACCACGGGCCGTTCCGGCGGCGGATGGCGGGCGTCCTCGTCCGCAAATCGCGCCATGTCGGCTTCCCACTGCGTCGTGGACACGGGATCGAGGCTGGCAGGCGCCTGCCAGGCCTCGGCAGGCGCGCCCGGCGAGGTCGAGGCGCAGGCGGCCAGGAAGAGGACCAGCAGGCCAGACAGCGCGACCAGAACAGGGGTGGCGACGCGGATGGCGTGCCGCCTGGGGCGGGAGGAGGGGGTCATTTCGGCTCCGGGAAAGGCTGGCGGCCAGTGGAACAGCCGCGCCCGCGGGACGCAATCCGGGGTCGACCCGGTCCCGCGCGCCGCCTTGTGGCAAAATTGGCGGATTCTGGCTGGACGCGGCGTCGAATTCGCATGCAGTTCACATCAAGGCCGCGTCGCGGCGCACGGCGCTGATCGCGGAGCGCACCATGGCGGACGAAACCGGCCACCTGCCGCGCGGCCCCTCGCGCATGCTGAAGGCGACCGTATGGTCGCTGCAGGGCCTGCGCGCGGCCTGGCTGCACGAGTCGTCGTTCCGGCTCGAGGTCTACCTGTTCGCCATCCTCGCCCCGCTGGGCTTCTGGCTGGGTCGCGACGGCGTCGAGCGCGTGCTGCTGGTGGGCTGCCTGATGCTGGTGCTGGCGGTGGAACTGCTGAACTCCGCCATCGAGGCCGTCATCGGCCGCTATGGCGACGAGCACCACGAGCTCGCCGGTCGCGCCAAGGACATGGGCTCGGCGGCCGTGTTCGTGCTGATGCTCAACGTGCTGCTGGTGTGGGGCGCCCTGCTCCTGCCGCGCATGCAATAAACCCGTGCACCGCACGACAGACGATTCCCGAAGGACAAGCAAGCAATGATCGAACTGATTTCCGATCCGCAGGTCTGGATCCTGCTGGTCACGCTGGCCACGATCGAGATCGTGCTCGGCATCGACAACCTGGTGTTCATCTCGATCGCGGTCAGCCGGCTGCCCGTAGAGCGGCGCGAATTCGCGCGCAAGTTCGGCATCGCCGTGGCCTGCATCACGCGCCTGGGCCTGCTGCTGACGCTGGCCTGGCTGGCGGGACTGACCGCCGACCTGTTCAGCCTGTTCGGACAGGGCATTTCCGTCCGCGACCTGGTGCTGGTCCTCGGCGGCCTGTTCCTGGTCGTGAAGGGTGCGATGGAGATCCGCTCGCTGGTGGTCGGCGAGCACGAGGACATGGACGGCACCGGCAAGGCGGCGACCTCCTTCGGTATGGTGATCGCGCAGATCGCGATCATCGACATCGTGTTCTCGCTGGATTCGGTGATCGCGGCGGTCGGCATGGCCGGCGACTACGTGCCGGTGATGGTCGCGGCGATCCTGATCGCGGTCGGCGTGATGCTGCTCGCGGCCGAGCCGCTGGGCCGCTTCATCGACAACAACCCGACCGTGAAGATGCTGGCCCTGGCCTTCATCGTGCTGATCGGCGTGTACCTGCTCACCGAAGGCTTCGACCTGCACATCCCGCGCGGCTACATCTACGGCTCGATGGCGTTCTCGGCCTTCGTCGAAGGCCTCAACCTCTGGGCCAAGCGTCGTGCCCTGAGGGGCGTGGCGAACGAGTGAGGCCGGCATGAGCATCCTGCACCTGGTCGACCCGATCGCGGTCCAGTCGCCGGCCTTCGAGCTGTTCGGGCGGACCTTCGAGCCGGGGGTGCACTGGTACGGGCTGATGTATGCACTGGCCTTCCTCAGCGCCTGGCTGCTGGGGCGCTCGCGGATCCGCGCCGGGCGCCTGCCCGGGGTCGACGAGGCCGGCTTCGGCGACCTGATGTTCTACGGCATGCTCGGCGTGGTGTTGGGCGGCCGCGTGGGGTACGTGCTGTTCTATTCCTTCGGCGACTTCCTCGCCAACCCGCTGATGCTGGCCAAGGTGTGGGAAGGCGGCATGAGTTTCCACGGCGGCCTGCTGGGCGTGCTGCTGGCGAGCTGGCTGTGGTCGCGTTCGCGTCGCCTGCATTTCCTCGACACCATGGACTTCGTGGCGCCGCTGGTGCCGCTGGGCCTGGGCTTCGGGCGCATCGGCAACTGGATCGGCGGCGAGCTCTGGGGCAAGCCGACCGACGTCGCCTGGGCCACGGTGTTCCGCAGCGCGTTGCCGCAGGACATCGCCTGGCTCGACGACGCGGCGCTGCGCGCGCTGCACCAGACCGGGCAGCTGGAGCAGTACGCACGCCATCCCTCGCAGCTCTACCAGGCCTTCCTGGAAGGCGTGGCGATGTTCGCGCTGCTGTGGTGGTTCTCCAGCCGGCCGCGGCCGCGCTACGCGGTGTCGGGGCTGTTCGCGCTGCTCTACGGCTGCTTCCGCTTCCTGGTCGAGTTCGTGCGCGAGCCTGATGCGCACATCGGCTACCTCGCCTTCGGCTGGCTGACGATGGGGCAGGTGCTGAGCACCCCGCTGATCCTGCTGGGCCTGTACTGGCTGTGGCGCTCGCGCAGCGCCCCGACCCTGCAGCCCGCTCCGCCGGCCGCCGCCACGCCGCCCGCCAACGCCAGGTAATCCCGACGCATGCGCCAGTACCTCGATCTCCTCCGCCACGTCCTCGAGCACGGCAGCGAGAAGTCCGACCGCACCGGTACCGGCACCCGCAGCGTCTTCGGCTGGCAGATGCGCTTTGACCTCGCGGAAGGCTTCCCGCTGGTCACCACCAAGAAGCTGCACCTGCGCTCGATCGTCCACGAGCTGCTGTGGTTCCTGAAGGGCGAGACCAACATCGCCTACCTGCGCGAGAACAAGGTCTCGATCTGGGACGAGTGGGCCGATGCCGAGGGCGAGCTCGGCCCGGTCTATGGCAAGCAATGGCGGCGCTGGGCCGCCGGCGACGGCCGCGAGATCGACCAGATCCGCTGGGTGGTGGACGAGATCCGCCGCAACCCGGACTCGCGCCGGCTGATCGTCAGCGCCTGGAACGTGGCCGACCTGCCGGCGATGGCGCTGATGCCCTGCCACACCATGTTCCAGTTCTACGTGGTGGACGGGAAGCTCAGCTGCCAGCTCTACCAGCGCAGCGGCGACATCTTCCTGGGCGTGCCCTTCAACATCGCCAGCTATGCGCTGCTGACGCACATGGTGGCGCAGGCCACCGGCCTGGGCGTGGGTGACTTCGTGCACACACTGGGCGATGCACACCTGTATTCGAACCACTACGACCAGGCCCGCGAGCAGCTCGCACGCGAACCGCGGCCACTGCCGAAGCTGGTGCTCAATCCGGCGGTCGACGACATCTTCGGCTTCGGCTACGACGACATCGCCATCGAAGGCTACGACCCGGCGCCGGCGATCAGGGCGCCGGTGGCGGTCTGAGGCGCAGATGGTGCCGGGACGGGATGGAGGTGGCGGTCCGGCGATCATGCTCGTGGCCGCGGTCGATCGCCGGCTCGCGATCGGGCGCGGAAACGCGATGCCGTGGCACCTTCCGGATGACTTCCGCCGCTTCAGGGCGCTGACTCTCGGCAAGCCGATCCTCATGGGCCGGAAAACAGCGGAGTCACTGGGCCGCGCGCTGCCCGGCCGGCGCAACCTCGTGCTGACGCGCAGCGGGCGTGTCCCTTTCACGGGCATGGAAGCCGTGGCGTCACTCGACCAGGCGCGTGCGCTGGCCGCCGCGGACGGCGCCGCCGAGCTGTGCGTGATCGGCGGCGGCGAGGTCTACGCCCTGGCGCTGCCGCAGGCCTCGGTGCTGCACCTGACCCACGTCGACACCGTGGTCGAAGGCGCGGACGCCTTCTTCCCCGCCTTCGACACCGCTGCCTGGCGCGAAGTCAGTCGCGAGCGGCACCCGGTCGACGCGAAACATGCCTTCGCCTTCGATTTCGTCGATTACCTGCGTGCGGACGAAGCCGCGCCGTGAACACCGCGGACAACCTGTTTGAACGCCTGCTGCCCGAAGGCTTCGACCGGCTGCCGGCGACGGTCCGGCGGCTGCATCGCGCCAGCGGGCGGCGCAGCTACCACGGCGACGTCGTCGTCAGGCGCGGGCGTGGGCTGCTGTCGCGCCTCTGCGGTTGGGCCACGGGGCTGCCGCCCGCGGGCAACGGCCCGATCCGGGTCGACATCCAATCCACGCCCGACCGCGAAGCCTGGACGCGGCATGTCGCCGGCCACGCCATGTCGTCTCGCCTGTGGGGTGGTGGTGGACTGCTTCGCGAGCGCCTGGGCCTGGTGACCTTCGGCTTTCGCCTGCGCGCCTCTGCCGACGGCCTGGACTGGGCGGTCGAGCGCGTGCACGTGTTCGGCCTGCCACTGCCTGCGCGGTTGTTCGATGGCGTGCATGCGCGCGAATCCGAACGTGGCGGCCGCTACGCCTTCCACGTCGTCGCCGCGCTGCCGGGCGCGGGAGCGCTGGTCGAGTACCAGGGCGTGCTCGACGTCGACTGAGCGTTCCGGCCCCGTGATCGTGTTCGACGGCGTCTGCGTGCTGTGCAACGGCTGGGTCGGCTTCCTGCTCCGCCGGGACCGCGATGGCGTGTTCCGCTTCGCGGCCTGGGCTGATCATCACCTCAGTCGCGCTTTTTCCGTGGCTGCGGCGGATTCGCCGGCACGTCGCGCCCCGGCACCTGCACCACGCACAGCTCCTCGCTGTCCAGGCGCAGCGCGGTGAGCGTGCCGCCCCAGACCGCGCCGGTGTCCAGGGCGTGGATGCCGTGGCCGATGAACAGGCCCAGCGCCGACCAGTGGCCGCAGGCCAGCTTCAGGCCGCGCTCCACGCGCCCGGGGACTTCATACCAGGGATAGAGGCCGGGCTGCTGGGTGCCCGGTGCACCCTTTTCCTCGAAGGCGATGCGCCCGCGCGGGCTGCAGTAGCGCATGCGGGTGAAGATGTTGATGATCGCGCGCAAGCGGTCGTTGCCGCGCAGGCCCGGCGACCAGGCCGGGCGGTCGCCGTACATGTTGCGGAGCAGCCCGGCACGGTTCTTGCCGCGCAGCACGCGCTCGACCTCGGCGGCCATCGCCAGGGCATCGTCCGCGGTCCACTTCGGCGCGAGGCCGGCGTGCACCATCATCCAGCCCAGTTCGCGGTCGGCGTGCACCAGCGGCTGCATGCGCAGCCAGTCCAGCAGTTCGTCGCGGTCGGGCGCGAACAACACCTGCTGCAGGTCGGGGTTGACCTTGCGCTGCTCCGCCTCGCGGCGTTCGGAGATCGCCAGCAGCGAGAGGTCGTGGTTGCCGAGCACGGTCACCGCGCTCTCGCGCAGCGAGTGCACCAGGCGCAGGGTTTCCAGTGACTCGCCGCCGCGGTTGACCAGGTCGCCGCAGAACCACAGCCGGTCGCGCGCGGGATCGAAGCTGATCCGCTCGAGCAGCCGCTGCGTGGGCCCCAGGCAGCCCTGGAGGTCGCCGATCGCCCAGACCGCCATCAGTGCAGGGTGCGCGGGACGGCGAGGGTGAACGGCGGGATCGGCGCGTCGAAGCGGGTGCCGTCGTCGCCCACCATGCCGTAGCTGCCTTCCATCGTGCCCACCGCGGTTTCCAGCACCGCGCCGGAGGTGTAGGTGAACTGGTCGCCGGGCTCGATCCGCGGCTGCTCGCCGACCACGCCCTCGCCGCGCACTTCCTCGACGTGGCCGTTGCCATCGGTGATCACCCAGTGGCGATCGACCAGTTGCGCGGCATGGCGGCCGAGGTTGCGGATGCGGATCGTGTAGGCGAAGACGTAGCGGTCGTCCTCGGGCGCGGACTCCTCGGGCAGGAAGCGCGTCGCGATCTGGATCTCCAGGGTGTAGTCGGCGGTCTCGTCCATGCCAGCGAGTGTAAGCGCTCGGCGTGAATACCGGGACTAGGCCGCCGGTACGGCGTTGGCCAGGCGCACGAAATCGGCGACCGCCAACTGCTCCGCGCGCTGCGCAGGGTCGATCCCCGCGGCGGCGATCTGGTCGGCGCCGCACAGCGGCTGCAGCGCGTTGCGCAGGGTCTTGCGGCGCTGCCCGAAGGCCGCGCGCACGATCGCTGCGAAGCGCCCGGGATCGTCGATGCCGACCTCGGACGGGTCGCGCGGCACCAGCCGCACCACCGCGGAGTCGACCTTCGGCGGCGGCCTGAATGCGCCCGGGCCGACGGTGAACAGGGCGGTGACCCGACACCACGCCTGCAGCATCACGCTCAGCCGTCCGTAGACCTTGCTGCCCGGGTCGGCGGCCATGCGGTCGACCACTTCCTTCTGCAGCATGAAGTGCATGTCGCGCACGGCTGAGGCGTGGTCCAAGGCGTGGAACAGGATCGGCGAGGACAGGTTGTAGGGCAGGTTGCCGACCAGGCGCAGCGGGCTGCCGGCGGCCAGGGCGGTGAAGTCGACGTCGAGCACGTTGGCGTGGATGAGTTCGAGTTTGCCGTGGTCGCGGGCCCGCACGGTGAGCGGCGCCAGCAGGTCGCGGTCGAACTCGATCGCGGTGAGCGCGCCGTGGCGGTCGAGCAGGGGAAAGGTCATCGCGCCCTGGCCGGGGCCGATCTCGACCACGCGGTCGCCGGGCCGCGGATCCAGGGCGAGGATGATCTTGTCGACCACGCCGCGCTCGTGCAGGAAGTGCTGGCCCAGGGCCTTCTTGGCGGGCTCGCGGAAGCGGCCGTCGTGGCCGTCGTGCTGGTTCATGCGGGGGTGCTCCGTGCCGCGCGGGCGGCGGCCAGGCGGGTGCAGGTGTCGATGGCGGCGAACAGGCTGGACGGATCGGCCCGGCCGCTGCCGGCAAGGTCGAATGCGGTGCCGTGGTCGACCGCGACCCGGGGCCAGGGCAGGCCCAGGCTGATGTTGACCGCCTGTTCGAAACCGGCGTGCTTGAGCACCGGCAGGCCCTGGTCGTGGTACATGGCCAGGAGCGCGTCGAAGCGCGCCAGCTTCGACGGCAGGAAGGCGGTGTCTGCCGGCAGCGGGCCTTCCAGGCGCAGGCCTTCGCCGCGCAGGCGTTCCAGTACCGGGATGATCGTGTCGATCTCCTCGCGGCCGAGGTGGCCGTCCTCGCCGGCGTGCGGATTGAGGCCCAGCACCGCGACCACGGGGTCGCCGATGCCGAAATCATCGCGCAGCGCAGTGCGCAGGATGCGCAGCGTGCGTTCGAGCGATGCCGGCGTGAGCGCATCGGCGACGTCGCGCAGCGGCAGGTGCACCGTGGCCAGCGCGACGCGCATCGCCGGGTTGGCGAGCATCATCACCACTTCGCGCCCGGCGTGCGCGGCGAGCAGGCCGGTGGTGCCGGTGTAGGCGATGCCGCCGTCGTTGATCGCGGCCTTGTGCACCGGCCCGGTGACCATGCCCTGGCAGCGGCCGCTGTCGCAGGCGGCCGCTGCCGCGAGCAGGGCGCCCACGGTCGAGCCGGCGTTGGCGGGTTCGGGCACGCCCGGTGCCGCGACGCGGGCCACGGGGATGGAGTGCAGGACGGCATCGCCCGTGGGGCTGCGCAGGCGGTCGGCCGCACTGAGTTCCAGCGGCAATCCGATGCGCCGGGCGGCGGCGACCAGTAGTTCGCCGTCGCCGAAGACCTCGAGTTCCGCGTCCCAGCGCCGCTGCAGCGCGCGCGCGCACAACTCCGGCCCGACGCCGGCCGGTTCACCCGGGACCAGCGCGAGCCGGGGGCGCGTCATCTCAGCTGCCGTCGGCGACGCCGGCGGCCCCGGAGGCGGGGCGGATGTCGATGAAAGCCTCGCTGCGCATCTCGCGCAGGAAGCGGTTCCATTCGTCTTCCAGCTTGCGCTGGCCGATGGTTTCGCGGACCTGGTTGCGGCGGTTCTCCTCGCCGACATTGGCCTGGCGGCTGCCGGTGCGCTGGATGATGTGCCAGCCGGCCTGGCTCTGGAACGGCTGCGAGACCTCGCCATCCTGCAGCGCCGCGACCTGGTCGCCGAACTGCGGCCCGAAGGCCTCGTGCACGAACCAGCCGAGGTCGCCGCCGGTTTCCTTGGAGACCGCGTCGTCGGAGGCGTCACGGGCGACCGCGGCGAAATCCTCGCCACCGGCGACGCGTGCGCGCAGTCCGTCGATGCGCGCCTTGGCGGCGGCATCGTCACCGCGGACCAGGATGTGGCGCGCCTGGTACTGGGTGACGGTCTGCGCCGATCCGGCCGCCGCATCGCGGGTATCAACCAGCTGCAGCAGCTGGAAGCCGCTCGGCCCACGGACCGGGCCAAGGACCTGGCCCGGCTGCATGCCGCCCACCACGCCCACGAACGCGGAGGGAATCTCGTCCACGGTGCGCCAGCCGAGGTCACCGCCTTCGAGCGCATTGGGGCTGTCGGAATAGCGCACGGCCGCGGCCGCGAAGTCCATCTCCCCGCGCTCAAGCAGCGCCTTGATGCCGTCGATCTTCGACTGGCCGGTGGCGATCTGCTCCGGCGTCGCGCCGTTGGGCAGGGCGACCAGGATGTTGGCGAGGTGGTACTGGGTGCCGCCGGCCTGCTGGCTGGACATCGCGGCGTCGACCTCGGCGTCGGTGACCACGATCGAGGACTGGGCGAAGCGCTGGCGCAGGCGCTGGATGGCGAGCTCGTCGCCCAGGGACGCCCGGAATTCGCTGAAGGACATGCCTTCCATCGCCAGCTGCTGTCGCAGCTGGTCGGGTGTCATGTTGTTCTGGCGCGCGATGGTTGCAACCGCGGAGTCGAGCTCCTCGTCGGCCACGCGCACACCCGTCGCCTCGGCGCGGGCGGTCTGCAGCTGTACCAGGATCAGGCGTTCAAGCACCTGTCGGCGGAGCACCGCCTCGGGTGGCAGCTGATCGGCGCGCTCGCCGTACTGGGCGGCGATGTTGCGCACCGCGCGGTCGAGCTCGCTCTTCAGGATGACGTTCTCGTCGACGACCGCGGCGATGCCGTCGAGCGGCTGCACGTCCTGCGCGAAGGCATGCGGGACGAGAGCGGAAATCGCGAGGGCGAGGGGGAGGAGGGTCTTCTTCATTGAAAAATGTCGTCGTCCGAGGGCGGGTCGCCGTCGTCGTTGCGGACATCGGGCGGAGGCACCAGGTACAGGTCCTCGCGGTGGTAGCCGAGGATAGCACGGCGCAGGCGGCTGGCCGTCTCGGGGCCGGCGGAGCCCAGGCCCTTGAACTCGATTTCCAGCTGGATGGCGTCGTTCAGGTCGCCACGGAGATTGCGCACGTAGCGGCGCGCCACCAGGCGTGCCGCCATGCAGCAGCTGTCCCATTGCACGCCGGCGATGCCCTCCAGCATCTGGTTGTCCAGCAGCGAGTAGTAGTAGCGGCCGACCAGACTCCAGGAGGGATTGATCGGGTACAGGAAGGAGAAGTCGACCTGCTCCAGCAGGTCTTCCTGGTTGTTGGCGTTGCGGCGGTAACGGTAGGACAGGTTGACCACGCCGTCGTCGCCGATCAGGTAGCGGGCGCGCAGGCTGGTGAGGTCTTCCTGGCGGCTGTCGGGATTCCAGTGGTAGGTGCCGCCCACGCTCCAGCGATCGTTGATCTCGTAGCTGGCGTCGGCGATCCAGGCCGACTTGCCCTTCGGGATCACCTCCGAGGTGGGCGTAAGGCCGACGCGGGAGTCCTCGAAGTAGCGGATCTGGCCGATGCTGGCGGACAGCGTCTCCCGGCCGGTGCTGGAGTTGACCAGGCGGCTGGTCAGGGCGAGCGTCAGCTGGTTGGCGTCGGCCTGGCGGTCGGCGCCGGTGAAGCGGTTGTCGCGGAACAGCTGGCCCCAGCTGTAGGACATGCGCTGGGTATCGAAGCGCGGCAGCGAGGTCTGGTCGCGGTAGGGGGCGTTCACGTAGAACAGCCGGGGCTCCAGGGTGTGCAGGTGGCTTTCGCCGCGGAACAGGGTCGTGCGGTCGAAGAACAACCCGGCGTCGACCGTGCCGATCGGCAGGCTGCGCGAAGGCGAGGTGTCGGGCGCGTTGCCGCTGGTGTTGGCGAGCTGGCGGGCGAGCGCGTCCTCGAGTTCATAGGTGGTGTAGCGCCAGGCCAGCGTCGGGGTCACGAACCAGGAGGCCCCCTCGAGCGGCATCGATACCCAGGGCTTGACATCGAAACGGCTGCCGCCCGGCCTGCTCCGGCTGTTCGCGTGCTGGAAGCGCGTGAGTTCGGCCGATGCGCCGGCCACGAACAGGCCGCCGAAATCGTCTTCCCAGTTGAGATAGGCACGCGGCAGGCGGTGGAAAGGCAGGATGTTCTCGGTTCGCGTGTAGTCGCCGAGCTGCCAGTAGTCCGCCATCAGGCCGGCATCCCAGGTGCGGGCGCGGCCATAGATGCCGATGTCGCTCTTGGTCGAGAAGTTGGTGCGGCCGCTCAGGTTGCTGCTGGAGTCCTCGAGATAGCGGGGATCGCTGGTCCACCTCAGGCTGGCACGTGCCTGCCAGGTCGCGTCGAGGTTGTGGCGGCCGGAATAGCGGAACATGCCGCGATCGTCCTTGCGCCAGTTCTCGGGGCGGATGTTGTCGTCGATCTCCTCCTGGCGACCGTCGCGCGCGAGCTGGTCGGATGGAATCGCCTCGACGTCGAAGATGCCGCGGCCGCGTCGGGTGCGATAGCGGAACTCCGTACCCAGCAGCAGGCCGCGGTTGGTCATCAGCCGCGGCTCGAGCGTCATGTCGTAATGCGGCGCGAGGTTGAGGTAGATCGGCTGGCGCCAGTCGAAGCCGTTGCGGCTGGAATAGGAGATGCTCGGGTAGAGCAGGCCGGTCCGCCGCCGGTTGTCGGTGGGGAAGGCGAAGATCGGCACGTGCAGCACCGGGACCTTGCCCAGGCGCAGGGTCGCGCCGCGGGCGATGCCCTCGCCCTTGTCGTTGTCGATGTCGATGCGCCTGGCGCGCAGCTCCCACCAGCGGTCGCCGGGCGGGCAGGTGGAGTAGGTCGAGCCGTACAGTGCGCCCTGCGAGCCCTTCATCTCGATGCGTTCGGCGCCGCCGTTGCCGCGGCGCTCGGTCAGCTGGTAGGCGACGTTGTCGACCCGGTGGGTGTCGGCTTCCTGGTCGCCTTCGAGGCGCTCGGCGACCAGGCGCATGCCCGAGTCCTGGTAGCGGACGCGGCCGGTCGCGACATAGGTGGAGTCCTCGCTGCGGTACTCGAGGTTGTCGGCGCCCAGGAACTGGTCGCCGCGGCGCAGGGTCACGTTGCCGGAATAGGCGACGTTCTCGCCGTCGACGCCGTCCAGGTTGTCGCCGGCGATGTCGGTCGGCAGTGATTCGCGGTCGGCCGGGTCGCCGGTGGCCGGCTGGGCATCGGGGAACGCCGGCACCGCCTCTTCGAGCGGGCACAGCCCCCAGTCCGGCTCGATGTCATCGGCGGCCGTGGCGGCCGGATGGTGCGCCGCCAGTGCACAGGCGATGCACAACGGCAGCGGGAGCAGGCGGAGGGCTTGGCGCACGCGGGATTCCGGGGAACGAAGAGCGGCGGCTAGCTTGCCGCATCCCCCGGGCAGCGGCAATGCACGGAACGTGAACGCCGGCGGGCCTCAGGTCGGCGGCGCGCGCTGTCCCGAGGCACCGATGGCGACCAGTGCGCGCACGTGGGCGAGGCTGCATTCGGCAAGCGCTGCCAGGTCATAGCCGCCCTCGAGCACCGAGACCATGCGCCCGCCGCAATGCCGGGCGGCAATGCCGGCGAGTTCGCAGGTGAGCCAGGCGAAATCGTCGGCCTCCAGCTCGACGTGGGCCGCGGGGTCGGCGCGGTGGCCGTCGAAGCCGGCCGAGACCATCAGCAGCTGCGGCTCGAAGGCGTCGATCGCGGGCAGCAGGCGCTCGCGCCAGGCTTCGCGGAAGCGGTGGCTGCCGCTGCCCGGCTGCAGCGCGGCGTTGTGGATGTTGCCGACGCCGCGTTCACGGGGATTCCCGGTTTCCGGGAACAGCGGCATCTCGTGGGCGCTGGCGTAGAGCACCCGCGCTTCGCCGGCGAAGATCGCCTGGGTGCCGTTGCCGTGGTGGACGTCGAAGTCGACGATCGCGATCCGCGACAGGCCGTGGCGTTCGAGCGCATGCGCCGCGCCCACGGCGATGTTGTTGAACAGGCAGAAGCCCATGGCGTGGGCCGGCGTGGCGTGGTGGCCGGGCGGCCGCACGGCGCAGAACGCCGTATCGGCTTCGCCGGCCATCACCCGATCCACCGCGGCGACCACCGCGCCGGCTGCGCGCAGGGCCGCCTCCGGCGAGCCGGGCGAAAGCACGGTGTCGGGATCGAGTTGCATCAGGTGGTCGGGGGCGGTCTCGAGCACGGCATGCAGGAGCAGCGGCTCGTGCACGCGCAGCAGCTGGCCGCGGGTGGCGCGCGGTGCCTCCAGCCATTCGATGCCGGGGACGTGGTCGCGCAGCGCCGTCACCACCGCGCCCAGGCGCGCGGGCGTCTCGATGTGGCCCGGCCCGGTGTCATGCCCGAAGCAGGCGGCGTGGGTGAAGACCGGCAGCCGCTTCGGGCCCACCACTCAGCCCCGGCGGCGCTCGTGCTGCCAGGTGACTTCGCCGTGGCCGTCGACGCGGGACAGTACCCGGCAGAGCACGAACAGCAGGTCGGAAAGGCGGTTGAGGTAGCGCACGGCCTGTGGCCGCACCTCTTCCACGCGCGCCAGCGCCACCGCGCAGCGCTCGGCGCGGCGCACCACCGTGCGCGCGACGTGGCAGCGCGCCGCGGCCTCGCCGCCGCCGGGGAGGATGAACTCCTTGAGTGGCGGCAGATCGGCGTTGAAGTGGTCGAGCTGCTGCTCGAGCCGGGTGATGTCGTCGTCGTCGATGGCGGCATGCCCCGGGATGCAGAGCTCGCCGCCAAGGTCGAACAGCTGGTGCTGGACGGAGGTCAGCAGGGCGTGGACGGCCTCGGGCACGCCGGCGGCGAGCACGACGCCTATCGTCGAGTTGGCCTCGTCGACGGTGCCGTAGGCCTCGACCCGGAGCGAGTCCTTGCCGGTGCGGCTGCCGTCGCCCAGGCCGGTGCTGCCGTCGTCGCCGGTGCGGGTGTAGATCTTCGAGAGGCGGTTGCCCATCGGGCTCAGCGCTTGTCGTGCTGGTGCGCGGGGGTGGCGTTGCGGGCCACGACCTCGGCGACCACCTGCGCGACCGCGGCCGCGGCCACGAACATCGCGGTGGCCTTCAGGTAGGGAAGGAACCAGTGGCCGTAGTTGGTGGCCCAGCCGCCAACGGTCGGCTCGGCGACCGCAGCCGACAGCCAGTAGAAGCCGCCCTGCGCGAACAGGTGGCACACCGCGGTGGACACCACCACCGCCAGCGCCAGGCGCGCCAGCGCAGCGGGGCTGGCGCCGTGGTAGTGCTTGCGCAGCCAGTGGCCGCCGGCCCACATCGCCGCGTGCGCGGGCACCAGCATCCAGTAGCCGGGCGAGACGCAGTAGTGCGAGAAGAAGTCGATGCCCTGGCGGCTGATCACCAGGTAGTCGATCAGCACCGCCAGCGCCATCAGCGCCGGGAAGGCCCAGCGCACCCAGTTGCGCAGGTAGAAGCCGCCGATGAAGAACACCGCCCAGGACGCGTCCGGCACCGGGGTGAAGTGGTTGAAGACGTGGCTGCGCGTGGCCGCCATCAGCAGCACGAGCAGCGACAGGACGATGGCGCGTTGCAGGTGGGTGTTCATGGCGGCCGCGGCTCCGGGGACAGTGCTGGAATCCGGCCATTCTAGCGAACCGCAGGGCCGGGCGGCCGTATCATGCCGGGATGACGGCGACTCACGACGTGGTGATCATCGGCGGCGGCCTGGTCGGGGCCAGCCTGGCCATCGCCCTGGAGGGCAGCGGGCTCGGCGTGGCCATGGTCGAGGCGGCGCCCGCCGCGGCGATGCCGGCGGTGTTCGACGAGCGCAACCTGAGCTTCGCCGAGGCCACGGTCAATGCGCTCACGGCACTTGGCGTGATGCAGCGGCTGCGGGCACCGACCGGTGCGATCACGAGGATCCATGCCAGCCGGCGCGGCGACTTCGGCCGCGTCGTTCTGGAGGCGGCCGACCATGGCCGCGCGGCCTTCGGCCAGGTGGTGGTGGCGCGCGACTTCGGCGAGGCGCTGGAGGCGCGGCTGGGCGAAGTGGCCGGGCTGGCCCGGCATCGCGGGACGCGCTTCACCGGTTTTGCAGCGGACGAGGACGGCCACCGTGTGCTCGAACTGGCGGGCGAAGGCCCGTCGCGGCTGCGTGCGCGGCTGGTGGTGGCCGCCGACGGCGCGGCCAGCGGCGTGCGTGATGCGCTCGGCATCCCGGCCATCCGCCACGACTACGGCCAGGTGCTGATGGTCGCCCGGCTGCGTGCCGCGCGCGCGCCCGACGGCACGGCCTACGAGCGCCTGGGCGACCACGGCCCGACCGCGCTGCTGCCGCGCGGCGACCGCGCCTGGGGCCTGGTGCACGGCGTGGCCGCGGCCGAGGCCGCCGCCGTGCAGGCGCTGGACGAGGCCGGCTTCCTCGCGCGCGTGCAGGACGCCTTCGGCTGGCGGGTCGGCCGCCTGCTGGGCGTCGGGCCGCGCAGCGCGTACCCGGCGGTGGCGGTGCGCGCGGAGCGCACCGTGGCCGCGCGCGCGGTGCTGGTCGGCAATGCCGCGCAGAGCATCCACCCGGTGGGTGCGCAGGGCTTCAACCTCGGCCTGCGCGATGCCCTGATCCTGGCCGAACTGCTGCGCGCTTGCGCGCAGGCGGGCGGCGACCCGGGCGATGCCGCGCTGCTCGCTTCGCATGCGGCGCGGCGCGATGAGGATCGCCGGCGCACGCTCGAATTTTCCAATGGCCTGGCGCGGCTGACCGCCAATCCCGAGCACGGAGCGTCGCTGCTGCGCAGCGTCGGCCTGCTTGCGCTCGCGGCGCTGCCCGGATTGCAGGCCAGCCTGGTCGGCGGTGCGATGGGCTACCGCGGCGACGTGCCCGAGGCCTGCCGCACGGGAGCGGTGCGATGAGCCGCGGGATGGTCGACATCGCCGTGGTTGGCGGCGGCGTGGTGGGTGCCGCCGCGGCGCTGGCGCTGGCAAGGCTCGGGCTGTCGGTGGTGCTGGTCGAGGGTCGCGCGCCGCCGCCGTGGTCGGCCGCGAAGCCCGACCTGCGCGTCTTCGCCTTCGCCCATGACAACGCCGAGCTGCTTGAATCCATCGGCGCCTGGGCTGGGATCGAGGGTCGCGACGGCCTGCCCACGCGCCTGCAGCCCTACCGCCGGATGCGGGTGTGGGATGCGGGCGGGGACGGTGAGCTGGCCTTCGACGCCGACCGCCTGGGCCGGCGCGAACTGGGCTGGATCGTCGAGAACGCGCTGCTGGTCGACCGCCTCTGGGCCTGCCTGCCGGGAGCCGGCGTCGACCTGCGCTGCCCGGCGCGGGTCGAGGAGTTCGAGCAGGACGATCGCGGTGTCCGCCTGCGCCTGGACGACGGCCGACGGGTGGCGGCGCGGCTGGTGCTCGCGGCCGACGGCGCCGGCTCCACCCTGCGCCGGCTGGCCGGGATCGAGGTCGGAGGGCACGGCTACGACCAGTCGGGGGTGGTCGGCTACGTGCGCACGGAGCACGGTCATGAGGCCACGGCCTGGCAGCGCTTCCTGCCTGGCGGGCCGCTGGCCTTCCTGCCTTTCGCCGACGGCAGCTGTTCGATCGTCTGGTCGCTGCCGACGGCCGAGGCCGAAACCGCGCTGGCCATGGACGATGCCGCCTTCGGCGAGGCCCTGGGCCGCGCCTTCGACCACCGACTGGGCCGGGTCCAGCCCTGTTCGCCGCGCGCGGCCTTCCCGCTGCGCCTGCAGCTGGCCGAACGTTACGCGGCCGGGCGCGTGCTGCTGCTGGGCGATGCCGCCCACGTGGTGCATCCGCTGGCCGGGCAGGGCGTGAACATCGGCCTGCGCGACGTGGCGGCGCTGCGTGATTCGGTGGCCGCGGCGGTGGCGCGGCGCCAAGCCTGGGATACGCCCCAGCGCATCGAACGCTGGGCGCGCAGCCGGAAGAGCGAGTCCACGGTGGCCGCACGCGCCTTCGACAGCATCAACTGCGTCTACACCAGCGATTCGCCGGCCGCCGTGCTGCTGCGCGGCCATGCCCTGGGCCTGGCCGGGCGGCTGCCTCCCGTGGCCGGCGCGCTGTGGCGCCGCGCGGCGGGACTCTGAGACCCACCGCGCGGCGGTCGCCGGATCAGCGGATCCAGCCCTTCAGCTCGTTGGCATCGAGCACGCCGTCGCCGTTGTTGTCGACGGCGTCGAATTCCGCGCTGAGCGTGGCGTTGGGGCGGGCTTCCGCGCGGGTGAGGCGGCCGTCGCCGTTGGCGTCCAAGGCCGCCATGTCGATGCGGTAGTCACCGACCACGGAGTCCGGCGCGCTGGAGGTGATGGTCACCTGCGGCTCGCTCGGATAGGTCTCGGTCGGCGGCGTGCGCGGCGGCGGGGCCGGCGGTGCGCTGGTGGCGATGCGCGCGGTTTCTGCCGCAGCCTCTGCATCCATCGCGGCCTGGCGGGCGATCGTACCGGCATTGCTGGCGGCACCCGCGGCCTGGCCGGACTGGACGGCCGTTTCGACCGGCAGCGCAGTGCCGCCGTGGGCGGCGGCGTTCGCCGCGCCCGCGTAGTTGGCTGAACGCTTGGCGTCCTGCGCCGCGCGTTCGGCGCGGCGGGACGCCTGGTCGGCCTCCCAGGCGCTGTATTCGGCCTGTGCGGCGCCTTCGGCGGTCACCGAGCCGGCGCGCTTCTCGGCGGCTGCGGCCTCCGCGGCCTCGCGCGCCGCGCGGGCATCCTGCTCGGCCGCGCGTGCATCCTGGTGTGCGGCCTTGGAGTTGATGTTGGTGCGGCCCTGCGCGGTGCCGGTGCCGACGGTCTGTGCCATCAGGGCACCGCTGGCGGCGAGGCCGCAGGCGAGCAGGGCAAGACTGAGGGCATGCTTCTTCTGGCGCGGATCCATGTGTGCGTCCTCTGGGATGTGGAGGGAACGCGGCCACGCTAGCCCGGGGGCCATGAAGCGGTGGTCAGGATTGGCCGGCTGGCGGCTGAACGCGGGCGTCGCCTTCAGCGGCCGGTCGGGATCGCGAGGACGGTGATCTCTTCGCGGTCGTGATAGAGCTGGCGCGCGCGCAATTCCAGCGGGAGGCCGGCCTCGCGGCCGAAGATGTCCAGGCACAGCGAGGTTTCCAGCCAGCGCTTCTTCATCGGCAGCTTGAGGTTGAACACGGCCTGCCGGCACCAGCCCTCGCGGAACCAGGTCGCCATCCGCGAGGCCACCCGCCGCGGCTGCTCGACCATGTCGCAGACCATCCAGTCCAGCGGCCGCGGCGGCTGCCAGCGGAAGCCGTCCTCGCGCAGGTGCTCGACGCCGCCGCCGTCGAGCACGTGCTGGCGCAGCGGGCCGTTGTCGACCGAGCTGACCTGCAGGCCGGCGCGCTGCAGCACCCAGGTCCAGCCGCCGGGGGCGGCACCGAGGTCGGCGGCGGTCATGCCGGGGCGCAGCAGACGGGCGCGCTCGCCGTCGTCGAGCAGGGTGAGGAAGGCTTCCTCCAGTTTCAGCGCCGAGCGCGAGGGTGCGTCCGGGTGCAGGCGCAGGCGCGGCACGCCCATCGGCCAGGGCGCGGAATCGGCCGGGTCGCCGAGCGCGAGCAGCAGGTGGTCGCCGGCCAGCAGGCAGACGTGCAGGCGCGGACGTCGCGGGTCGTCCTTCGCGGCCAGCAGGCCGGCCTTGCGCAGGGCCGGGCGCAGCGCGTTGCCGAGCGCGCGGGCCAGGCCGGCGAGCGGACGCGCCTCGTCGCTGTCGGGGTGTTCGACCAGCAGCGCGCCGAAACGGGGCGCGAGGGTTCCATCGACGGCCCCGGCCTGCAGCGCGGCGAGGACCGGCGCGATCCGGTCGCGGGTGTCGACGGCATCCAGGTCGGCCAGCAGCCGCAGCTTCTGGCGCGCGAACACCAGCGAGCGCCAGGGCAGGGCGCGCGACAGGCCCGCGGCGTCGCCAGCGGGCGTGAGGAAACGGACAAAGCCGGAGCCGCGCTCGGTGACCGCGTAGCCGGCGTGGCCGGCGGCGGCCGCGCGTTCGCCCAGCTCGGCCGCGAGCTCCGGCTCGAAGCCGCCGCGGCAGTAGCAGAGCAGTCCGCTCACGGCGCGGGGCGTGCGGCCAGGGGCGACATCAGTAACGGCGGCCGCCGGCGCGTGCGTAGGCGACGAAGACCTCGCGCGCCTGGTCGCGGGCGATGTCGCGCACCACTTCGATGCCGCGGCGCGCGAGTTCGCCGGGCCAGTCGGCGGGCAGCGGACCTTCGTCGAACTCGGTCAGTTCGTGCACGTCGTCGGCGCTGGCGCCGATCAGCAGGCGGTCGATGCCGGCCCAGACGGTGGCGCCATAGCACTGGCAGCAGGGCTGGGCCGAGGTCGCGAGCGTGTACGGGCCGCAGGGGCGGCCCTGGTCGTCGAGATTGATGCGCGGACGGCCCAGGGCCTGCTGGGCGAGCATGTAGGCCATGTTCTCGGCGTGCGCCAGCGAGGTCGACTGCGGCAGTACCACGTTCACCCCGGCCGCGACCACGCGATCGTCGGGGCCGAACAGCGCCGCGCCGAAGGGGCCGCCGGTGGCCTCTTCGACGTTGCGCCCGGCCAGGGCGATGGCCAGCGCCACCTTGTCGGCGTCGCTGGAGTAGGCACGCTCGCGGTCGATCCCGCGTTCGACCCAGGCCGGCAGCTGCAGGCCCACGCGCGCGGGCAGGTTGCCGGCGCTCATTGCGCCACCGCGCCGCCGGACTGCGCCGGCTCGCAGGTGTTGGCGACGCAGGCGCAGGCCTGGATGTCGCGGAAGCCGCAGACGCCGGCCATGCCGGACTCCGCGCAGGCGGCCTGCACCGCGGCCGGGTCGGGCTGGGCGTCCTTGTTCACGCAGGCGGGGAAATAGCCGCAGCAGTTGCCGACGTTCTTCACTTCGCAGTCGCTGTCCACGCGGCAGCTGCGGTCGAGGTCGGGCACGCCGGGCACGCCCGCGCGCGGCGGGTTCGCGGGCAGCGGCGTGGCCGGCAGTGGGTCGGACATCGGCGGCGCCTGTGTCGGTGGTGCCTGTGTTCCCGCGCCGGGCGCGGCCACGGTGCAGGCCGCCAGGCACAGCACGAGCAGGCAGGCGGGGACGAAGGTGATGATCCGGCGCATCGTGGGCTCCAGGGTGCGGGCGACGGCGCATGGTAGCGCCGACCCGTGTGGCGCCGGCGGCAAGGCCGGTGCCTGCGTCAGGCCTTCGCGGCCCAGGTGTCGCGCAGGGTCACGCTGCGGTTGAACACCGGCGCATCGGCGCGGTGGTCGCGACGGTCGGCGACGAAATAGCCCAGGCGCTCGAACTGGAAGGCGTCCTCGGGCGCCGCAATGGCGGCGGCGGGCTCGACCCAGCCGCGCACCTGGACCCGGGACTCCGGGTTGATGTGGTCGCGGTAGGTCTTGCCGTCGCTTTCGTCGTCCGGGTCGGGGACCGAGAACAGGCGGTCGTAGAGCCGCACCTCGGCCTCGACCGCGCGCGCGGCGCCGACCCAGTGGATGGTGCCCTTGACCTTGCGGTTGGCGCCTTCCATGCCGGGGCGCGACTCGGGGTCGAGCGTGCAGCGCAGCTCGACCACCTGGCCATCGGCGTCCTTGACCACCTCGTCGCAGCGCACGATGCCGGCGCCGCGCAGGCGCACTTCGCCGCCGGGCACCAGGCGCTTCCAGCCCTTGGGCGGGACCTCGGCGAAGTCGTCGCGCTCGATCCACAGCTCGCGCGAAAACGGCACCTCGCGCTCGCCGAAGGCCTCGTCCTTCGGGTGATTGGGGAAGCGCAGCGTTTCCTCGTGCCCCTCGGGCAGGTTGGCGAGCACCATCTTCAGCGGCGCCAGCACGGCCATGCGTCGCGGCGCCCGGGCGTCCAGATCCTCGCGCAGTGCGCCCTCGAGCACCGAGAAATCGATCATCGAATTCTGCTTGCTGATGCCGACGCGATCCACGAACAGGCGCAGCGCGCCCGGCGTGTAGCCGCGGCGGCGCAGGCCCTGCAGGGTGTACATGCGCGGGTCGTCCCAACCGTCGACCAGGCCTTCGGCGACGAGCTGGGTCAGCTTGCGCTTGCTCATCACCGTGTAGTTGATGTTGAGGCGCGAGAACTCGATCTGGCGCGGCTTGGCGGCCTCGTTGGGCAGGCCCTTGTCCGCCAGCGGGGCCAGCAGCTCCGGATGGCCGGCCAGGTCCACCCTGTCCACGCACCAGTCGTACAGCGGGCGGTGGTCCTCGAACTCCAGGGTGCACAGCGAGTGGGTGATGCCCTCGACCGCGTCGCCCAGCGAGTGCGCGTAGTCGTACATCGGGTAGATCGGCCAGGCGTCGCCGGTGTTCTGGTGGGCGACCTTCTTGATCCGGTACAGCGCCGGGTCGCGCAGGTTGATGTTGCCGCTGGCCATGTCGATCTTCGCGCGCAGGGTGCGCGCGCCGTCGTCGAACTCGCCCGCGCGCATGCGGCGGAACAGGTCGAGGTTCTCATCGACGCTGCGGTTGCGGTACGGCGACTCGCGGCCGGGCTCGGTGAGCGAGCCGCGGTAGGCGCGGACTTCTTCCGCGGAGAGGTCGCAGACGAAGGCGTCGCCCTGGCGGATCAGCTTCTCCGCGGCGAGGTAGAACACATCGAAATAGTCCGAGGCGTGACGCAGGCTGGCCCAGTCGAAGCCCAGCCAGCGCACGTCGTCCTGGATCGCCTGCACGAACTCCGGGTCTTCCTTGGCCGGGTTGGTGTCGTCGAAGCGCAGGTTGCAGCGGCCGCCGAATTCCTCGGCGATGCCGAAGTCCAGGCAGATCGCCTTGGCGTGGCCGATGTGCAGGTAGCCGTTGGGCTCGGGCGGGAAGCGGGTGCGGATGGCGTCGTGCTTCCCGCCGGCCAGGTCCTGGCGGACGATCTGGCGGATGAAGTCCTGCTTTTCGGTGGGCGCCGGCGCGGCGCCGGCCGCGGTGTCGTTGGGCTCGGTCATGCTCGGGGAATATCGGGATTCTGAGGTGGGCGCAGGGCTGCGCCGCGGACCGGGCAGTGTAGCCGAGCCGCCCGTGCGCGGCTCCCCTGCCGGCAGGCAAGGGGTGTCGGGTTCCATTACCTGTGGCGTAATCGACGCCATGCCTGCATTCGCGCACGCTGGCCCGGTCGGAACTGGTCCGGCCTGCCCTGGAGGAAGACACCATGAGCGCCCAACCCGCTGCCACTGCGGCTCCGTCCACCGCCACCGCCACCGCCACCTCTGCCGCGAAACGCACGGGCGCGGTCGTCGAGGACTACCTGGCCGCCCGGTTGGCCGGTGACGTCGGCCGACTGATCGAGCTGTTCGCCGACGAGGTCGACTGGCAGCTGGCCCCGAACCCCGTGGTTCCCTGGATCCGGCCGCGCTCGACGGGCGCCGAATGCGCAGCCCAGGTGGCCGACCTGCTGGAGTTCACGGTGCCGGCCGATGCCGGTGCCCGCGTCGACGCCTTCCTGGTCGACGGTGCCGACGCCGTGCTGACGGGGCAGCTATGGGGAAGGGTGCGCTCGACCGGCAAGGCCTTCGAGAGCCCGTTCGCCCTGCGCCTCACCGTCGACAGAGGCCGGATCACCCGCCATCACCTCTACGAGGATGGCCTGGCGATCGCCGAAGCCTGCACGCCGGCGGAGGTTGCGTGAGCGTCGCCGGCATCGCGCCCGGAGGCACCGGCCACGTCGGGACGCGTCTGCGGGAATGGCGTCGGCGCCGTCGCTTCAGCCAGATGGAACTGGCGCTGGAGACCGGCGTCTCCACCCGCCACCTGAGCTTCATTGAAACCGGGCGTTCGAGACCCGGCCGCGACATGGTGCTGGCGCTGGCCGGGGTGCTGGACGTTCCGCTGCGCGAGCGCAACGTGCTGCTGGCATCGGCGGGTTTCGCGCCCGTGTTCCCGGAACACTCCCTGGACGATCCCGCGTTGGCGGACATCCGCAGCGCGGTGGCCTCCGTGCTCGCGGCCCACGATCCGTTTCCCGCGCTGGCGGTGGATCGCCACTGGTCGCTGGTGCTGGCGAACGACGCGCTCTCGTCCCTCATCGACGGGGTGGATCCGGGGCTGCTGCAGCCGCCGGTCAACGTGCTGCGGCTGAGCGTCCATCCCGGCGGGCTGGCGAGCCGCATCGTCAACTTCGAGGAATGGCGCGACCATCTGGTGCAGCGTCTCCTGCGACAGGTCGAAGCCTCGGGGGATGCGGTCCTGGCCGACCTGGCCGAGGAACTGCGCGCCTATCCGGTCCCGGGCGGCACGGCGCGGACGGATGCGACCGCGGGTGCCTGCGAGGGCATCGTCACGCCGCTCCATCTGGCCACGGGCGAGGGCGTGCTGTCGCTGTTCAGCACCACCACGGTCTTCGGTACGCCGGTCGACGTGATGCTGTCGGAACTCGCGATCGAGGCCTTCTTCCCCGCAGACGCCGGGACCGGCGACCGGCTGCGGCGGCTGGCATCGAAGCGCGGCCGCGGGTGAGCAGGCCTGTCGCGGCTTGGAAGGCGCCGGCAGCGGCCACATCATGGAAGGCCGGGCCAGCGCGAGGAAAGCCACGATGAACAACGTCCACCATGTACATGGCCGCCCGCTGCGCGGCGACTTCCCGGGCCTGTCGCGGGCGGTGTTCGGCATGGGCTGCTTCTGGGGCGCCGAGCGCCTGTTCTGGACGCTGCCGGGCGTGGAGACCACGGCGGTGGGCTATGCCGGCGGTGACGCGGACGCACCGACCTACCGCGAGGTCTGCAGCGGCCGCACCGGGCATGCCGAAGCGGTGCTGGTGGTGTACGACCCGGCGAAGATCGCGTTCGACGCGCTGCTCGCGCGCTTCTGGGAAGGGCACGACCCGACCCAGGGGATGCGCCAGGGCAACGATGTCGGCAGCCAGTACCGTTCGGTGATCCATTGCGATACCGCGGAGCAGTACGAGGCGGCGCTCGCCAGCCGCGAGGCCTACCAGGCGCGGCTTGTCGCCGCCGGCTACGGACCGGTCACCACTGAAATCGTGTATCCCGCCCCTGCTTTCCACTATGCGGAAGAGGAGCATCAGCAGTACCTGTCGAAGAACCCCGGCGGCTACTGCGGCCTTGGCGGCACCGGCGTGAGTTGCCCGGTCTCCCTCGCGCCCTGACCCCTTCCCCCGCCGTGCGGGGGAAGAATCCGCATCGTTGCGGTTAAACGCCGGGCGCCCCGGGAACGTGGATCGGCGCGGTGCTCTCGTGCACCGTCGGCAGCAGCAGGTCCTGCGGCAGTTCGCGCAGCACCTTGGCCAGGTCCTGCAGGAACGGCGCCATCGCCGTGCTCCGGCGCCAGACCATCGCGATCCGGCGGCTCGGCGGCGGGTCGCGGAAGCCGATCAACTCGATGCTCTCCGAACGCGCCACCGGCGGCTTCACCGCCAGCGTCGGCAGCAGGGTCACGCCGACGTTGGCCGCGACCATCTGTCGCAGCGTCTCCAGGCTGGTGGCCTGGAACTCGCCCTTCTCGCTGGCGCCCGACAGGTGGCAGACGTCGAGCGCCTGTTCGCGCATGCAGTGGCCGTCGGCCAGCAGCAGCAGGCGCTCGTCGGCGAGGTCGGCCATCGACAGCGTGCTGCGCCCGGCGAGCGGATGCGCCTCGGGCACCGCGAGGACGAAGGGCTCTTCGAACAGGAACTCCACGTGCAGCTGTTCGTCGGCGACCGGCAGGGCCAGCAGGGCGGCGTCGAGGCGCCCCTGCTGCAGGCGCTCCAGCAGTACGTCGCTCTTCTCCTCGACCAGCAGCAGCTCGAGCTGCGGGAAACGCGCGCGGATCCCCGGCACCACGTGCGGCAGCAGGTAGGGCCCCAGCGTCGGGAACAGGCCCAGGGTGACCCGTCCGGCTTCCGGATCCTGGCTGCGGCGGGCCGCCTCGCGCATCTCCTCGACGTCGGCCACGATCCGGCGGGCACGGGCGGCGACGTCGCGGCCCGCGGGCGTGAGCATCACGTTGCGCGGCGCGCGCTCGACCAGGGCCACGCCCAGCTCCTCCTCCAGCTTGCGGATCTGGGTGGACAGCGTGGGCTGGCTGACGAAGCTCGCCGCCGCCGCGCGACCGAAGTGCAGGTGGTCGGCGAGGGCGATGAAGTAGCTCAGGTCGCGCAGGTTCATGGCGATGCCTCGTTGGCGGCCAAGGTGGCTCCGGCGCTCAGGCCGTGGCCGCCTCGGCGTCGGCCGCGGTCGTGGCCGGGCTGCTGCTGCGGATCAGGTGGTCGAACGCGCTGAGCGCGGCCTTGGCGCCCTCGCCCATGGCGATGACGATCTGCTTGTAGGGCACGGTGGTGGCGTCGCCGGCGGCGAACACGCCCGGCAGCGAGGTGCGGCCGGCGTCGTCGATGACGATCTCGCCGCGCGGGCTGAGCTCGATCGCGCCCTTCAGCCACTCGGTGTTGGGCAACAGGCCGATCTGCACGAACACGCCCTCCAGCTCCACGCGGTGGGAATCGCCGCCGACGCGGTCGCGGTAGACCAGGCCGTTGACGCGCTTGCCGTCGCCGAGCACTTCGGTGGTCTGCGCCGAGGTGATAATGCGGACGTTGGGCAGGCTGCGCAGCTTGCGCTGCAGCACCTCGTCGGCGCGCAGCTGCGAATCGAATTCGATGAGCGTCACGTGGGCGACGAGGCCGGCCAGGTCGATGGCCGCCTCCACGCCGGAGTTGCCGCCGCCGATCACCGCCACCCGCTTGCCCTTGAACAGCGGGCCGTCGCAGTGCGGGCAGTAGGCCACGCCCTTGTTGCGGTACTGGTCCTCGCCGGGGACGCCCATCTGGCGCCAGCGCGCGCCGGTGGCCAGCACCACGCTGCGGCCGCGCACGCTGGCGCCGCTCTCCAGTTCGATGGTGGTCACGCCCTCGGCGTCCTGGCTCAGCGACTTCGCGCGCTGCAGGTTCATGATGTCGACGTCGTATTCGCGCACGTGCGCCTCGAGCTGCGCCGCGAAGCGCGGGCCCTCGGTGTGCGGCACCGAGATGAAGTTCTCGATCGACATGGTGTCCAGCACCTGGCCGCCGAAGCGCTCGGAGGCGACGCCGGTGCGGATGCCCTTGCGCGCGGCGTAGATCGCGGCCGCGGCGCCGGCGGGGCCGCCGCCGACCACCAGCACGTCGAACACGTCCTTCTTCGCGATCTCCGCGGCGTCGCGCTTGGCGGCGCCGGTGTCGAGCTTCGCGACGATCTGCTCCAGGCTCATCCGGCCCTGGTCGAAGACCTCGCCGTTGAGGAACACGGTGGGCACCGACATGATCTCGCGCGCCTCGACTTCGTCCTGGAACAGGGCGCCGTCGATGGCCACGTGGTGGATGCCGGGGTTCAGCACCGCCGCCAGGTTCAGCGCCTGGACTACGTCCGGGCAGTTCTGGCAGGACAGCGAGAAATAGGTCTCGAAGCGGTACTCGCCCTCGAGGTTGCGGACCTGCTCGAGCAGCTCCGGCGCCGCCTTCGACGGATGGCCGCCGACCTGCAGCAGCGCGAGCACCAGCGAGGTGAACTCGTGGCCCATCGGCAGGCCCGCGAAGCGCAGGTCGATGTCGTGCCCGGGCGAGGTCACCGCGAACGAGGGCTTGCGGTGTGAGTCGTCGCGCGAGAGCTCGACCGTGACCTTGTCCGACAGCGCGCGGATGTCTTCCAGCAGTTCGAGCATCTCCGCCGACTTCGTGCCGTCGTCGACGCTGGCGACCAGCACGACGGGGCGCTGCAGGCGCTCGAGGTAGGCCTTGAGCTGGGTCTTGAGATCGTCTTCGAGCATGGCGGACTCCTGGATTTCGGCAAGGCGGGGGCCTGCGGCCCGTCACGCGACGGGTCGCCACCGGCGTGGGGATGGACCGCAGGCCGCGCGCGGGCACGGACTCCGGTCCAGCCCCACCCCCGCGGACGCGGGGATGGGCTGGGATGACGCGGGGAGATGCTTAGATCTTGCCGACCAGGTCCAGCGACGGCTTCAGGGTCTTCTCGCCTTCCTTCCACTTGGCCGGGCAGACCTCGCCCGGGTGGGCGGCGACGTACTGGGCGGCCTTGACCTTGCGCAGCAGTTCCAGGGCGTCACGGCCGATGCCCTCGGCGGTGATCTCGATCGACTGGATCACGCCCTCGGGGTCGACGATGAAGGTGCCGCGGTCGGCCAGGCCGGACGGACGCAGGATTTCGAAGTTCTTCGAGATCTCGTGGGTCGGGTCGCCGATCATCGGGTACTGGATCTTGCCGATGGCGTCGGAGCTGTCGTGCCAGGCCTTGTGCGAGAAGTGGGTGTCGGTGGACACGCTGTAGATCTCGACGCCGAGCTTCTTGAACTCGTCGTAGTTGATCGCCAGGTCCTCGAGCTCGGTCGGGCACACGAAGGTGAAGTCGGCCGGGTAGAACACGAACACGGACCACTTGCCCTTCAGGTTGGCGCTGTCGATTTCGACGAACTCGCCGTTGTGGAAGGCGGTAGCCTTGAACGGCTTGATTTCGGTGTTGATGACGGACATGGGGATCCTCGCGATGGGTGGGGAAGAAACCGGCACTTGCCGGACGGAGCAAATGTTAGGCGCGGACTATCAATAAGTGAAGTTGATAATACTGATTCAATCAATAGAGATTGGCTATGGAACTTGAACACAGCGTCTCTGCATGCCTGGCCTGGGCGCATCCGCGCATCGATCCGGGCGAGGCGGCGATGCTGCTGCAGCACGTGCTGGGCCGCCCGCAGGCCTGGCTTTACGCCCATGGCGAAGACCCGGTGCCCGATGCCGCCCTGGCCGGGTTCCGTACCCTGGTGGCCCGGCGCGTGGCCGGCGAGCCGGTGGCCTACCTGCTCGGCCGCCGCGGCTTCTGGACCCTGGACCTGGCGGTGACGCCCGACACCCTGATCCCGCGCCCGGAGACCGAGTTGCTGGTTGAACAGGCGCTGGCGAGGCTCGATCCCGCCGCGCCGGCGCGGGTGGCCGACCTCGGCACCGGCAGCGGCGCGATCGCCCTGGCCATCGCCAGCGAGCGGCCGCTGGCGCGGATGGTCGCCACCGACCGCAGTGACGCGGCGCTGGCGGTGGCGCGCGGCAACGCGACCGCGAACGGGCTGGGCGATCGGGTGGAGTTCCGCGCCGGCGACTGGTTCGCGCCGCTGGCCGGGGAGCGTTTCGACCTGGTGGCCAGCAATCCGCCCTACATCGCCGACGGCGACCCGCACCTGGCGCAGGGCGACCTGCGGCACGAACCGCCGTCCGCGCTGGCCTCCGGAGCCGACGGCCTCGATGCGATCCGCGCGATCGTCGCGGCCGCGCCCGCGCACCTGTCGGCCGGCGGCTGGCTGCTGCTGGAGCACGGCTTCGAGCAGGGGGCGGCGGTGCGCGCGCTGCTGGCCGAAAGAGGCTTCGTCGACGTAGCGACGGTGCCCGATCTGGAGGGCCGTGACCGGGTCAGCCTGGGGCGAACTGCGGCGGCCTGAACAGGTCCGGCTGATAGACTGGCGCGGTTTTCGCCACGAGGTGCCGCCGCATGCGCACGCTGTATCCCGAGATCCAGCCCTTCGACACCGGGACGCTCCGCGTCGACGATCGCCACGTCCTGTACTACGAGCAGTGCGGCAACCCCGACGGCAAGCCGGTGGTGATGCTGCACGGCGGTCCCGGCGGCGGCTGCACCGACAAGATGCGGCGTTTCCACGATCCGGCGAAGTACCGCATCGTGCTGTTCGACCAGCGCGGTTCGGGCCGCTCCACGCCGCACGCCGACCTGGTCGACAACACCACCTGGCACCTGGTCGACGACATCGAGCGCCTGCGCGAGCACCTTGGCATCGAGCGCTGGCAGGTCTTCGGCGGTTCCTGGGGCTCGACCCTGGCTCTGGCCTATGCGCAGAGCCACCCGAAGAAGGTCACCGAGCTGGTGCTGCGCGGCATCTTCATGCTGCGCCGCTGGGAGCTGGAGTGGTTCTACCAGGAAGGCGCCTCGCGCCTGTTCCCGGAGGCCTGGCAGCACTACATCGCCGCCATCCCGGAGAGCGAGCGCGGCGACCTGATCGGCGCCTTCCACCGCCGCCTGACCTCCGACGACGAGGCCACCCGCCTGGCCGCGGCCCGTGCCTGGAGCGTCTGGGAGGGGGCGACCAGCTTCCTGCACATCGACCCGGACTTCATGGCCGACCACGAGGACGCCCAGTTCGCGCTGGCCTTCGCCCGGATCGAGAACCACTACTTCACCAACGCCGGCTTCTTCGAGTGCGACGACCAGCTGCTGCGCGACGCCTACCGCATCGTCGACATCCCCGGCGTGATCGTGCACGGCCGCTACGACGTGGTCTGCCCGGTCCAGAACGCGCATGACCTGCACCAGGTGTGGCCAAAGGCCGAACTGGTCATCACCCCCGCCTCCGGCCACTCGGCCTTCGAGGCGGAGAACATCGACGCCCTGGTGCAGGCGACCGACCGCTTCGCCTGAGCCCGCCCCTCAGGCCTTGGACCCGTCCGGGTTGTGCTCGATCATCCACAGCCCGGCCCAGAGCTTCAGGTCCAGCTCGTAGCCCTCGGCGTACTTCTGCATCAGCCACGCCGGCGCGGTGGCACGCGGCACCGCGTGCACGGTGATGTTCTCGTCGGCCACGCCGCCGCCGTCGCCGACCTTGCGCAGGTCGAGCGCGCGGGCGAAGGCGATGCGCTCGTTGCTCATCCCCGACGAGGTGGGGCCGACCAGCAGCACGTCGATGCGCCCGGCCTCCCAGCCGGTCTCCTCGACCAGTTCGCGGCGCGCGGCCGACTCCAGGGTGTCGCCGTCGAAGTCGTCACCGACCAGCCCGGCCGGCATCTCGATCGTGCGCGCGCCCAGCGGCACCCGGTACTGCTCGACGAAGAGCACGTCGTCGTCGGGCGTCACCGCGATCACCAGCACGGCCAGGCCGTCCTTGCCGTGGGTGCGTTCGCAGGATTCCCAGTGGCCGCGCCTGACCATGCGCAGCCATTCGCCCTCGTACAGGACCTCGGGCGCGTCCGTGTCGGATATCGTCTTGTCCATGTCCCGATCCTAACCCTGTGGCATGGCGGCCGTGGGACGGTCGCCGACCGCCTCCAGCCGGCGCCGGGTCATCGGGCCAAAGCCCACCGCGTCGGCGAAGGCGGACAGGGTGCCGGTATCCACGGACGCGCGCGCGAACGGCGGCGCGGCATCCTCCAGCGGCGCGTCGCGGGTGATCGTCGACAGCTGCCGGCAGAGCAGGGCCTGGGCGCGGTGCTCGCGCAGCCGCGCGGCCACCGTGGCCGCGCCGCGCAGGCGCAGGAAGGCGACCTCGTCGATGCGCTCGAGCAGGGCGTCCAGGCTGCCGAAGTGCCCCAGCAGCACCGCTGCGGTCTTGCTGCCGATGCCCGGCACGCCGGGGATGTTGTCGACCGCGTCGCCGCACAGCGCCAGGTAGTCGGCGACCTGGTGGGCGTGCACGCCGTGGCGCGCCTTGACCCCGGCCGCGCCCCAGCGCTGGCCGCGGGCATAGTCCCACTGCTCGTCATTGGCCTGCAGCAGCTGCGAGAGGTCCTTGTCGGCGGACACGATCACGCCGCGGAAGCCATCGCCGCGCGCCCGCGTGAGCGCGGTGCCGATCAGGTCGTCGGCCTCGTACTCGCGATGCGCCAGCACCGGCAGGCCGAGTGCGGCGCACAGCGCCTTGCAGTAGGCGAACTGGCGCTTGAGCTCGGCCGGCGCCGGATCGCGGTTGGCCTTGTAGGCCGGGTACAGCGCGTTGCGGAAGCAGGAGTCCAGGGCCTCGTCGAAGGCGATGGCGATGTGCCGCGGCCGCTCGCGCTCGAGCAGGTCGAGCAGGAAGCGGGCGAAGCCGTGCACCGCGTTGGTCGGCCAGCCGTCGGCGTCGTGGAAGCCGTCGGCCGGCATCGAATGCCAGGCCCGGAACACGTACAGGCTGGCGTCGACCAGATAAAGCGGCGGTGCAGGCGCGGGCAGGCTCACGCCGGCGGGGTCCAGTCCCGCAGCAGGGCGTCGGGATCGGGGCGGTCGCGCTCGGGCGGCACGAGCTTCGGGGTGCCGATGTGGATGAAGCCGGCGATGCGTTCGTTGGCGCCCAGGCCGAGCAGGGCCATGACCTCGGGGTCGTAGGCCGGCCAGCCGGTCAGCCACGAGGCGCCGAAGCCCAGGCCCTGGGCCGCCTGCAGCAGGGCGAAGCAGGTGCAGCCGGCGGTGAGCAGGCGCTCCTGCTCGGGGATCGCGCCGTCGTCCGGATCGAGCACCGCGATGGCGACGATCACCAGCGGTGCATGCGAGAAGCGCGCACGGTCCTTGTCGACGGCGGCCTCGCCGGCCTCGGGCCGCAGCGCCAGCCCGCGCGCCGCGACCGCTTCGCCCAGCGCGTAGCGGGCCGCGCCGGCGATGGCCAGGAAGCGGAAGGGGACGCGCTTGCCATGGTCGGGCACGCGCACCGCCGAGGCGAGCATGCGGCGGAGCGCCGTGGGGTCCGGACCGGGCTCCGCCAACTGCCTCGCGGGCACCGAGCGGCGGCTGTCGAGTGCGGCCAGGAGGGCGGGGTCGGGGCTAATTGCGATTGCAGTCACAGACGTCGATGGCTCCATTCAGGGATGGTACGCACGGGTGCAACCCTGTGCACCGTATGCTTCCCCCGATGATCGCAGAAGAGTCCACAGGCTTCGCTCCCGTCAAATCGCGCCATGGCTCGATGCGTGACCCCGTGCGTCTTTTCGACACGCTCAGGCGCGAGTCGGTGACCGCGCTGGGCGGCGTCCTGTCCGGCTTCTGGGGCACCATCGAGGAGCAGGTCCGGCTGGAGGCGCTGGCCGGCCATGACTACAGCGGCGCCCAGGACGACCGCATGGCGGTGATGGCCCTCGGCCACCGCGCCCTGGACCTGGCCACGCGCTACCGCGAATCGCTGGAGCGCGAGTTCGACGCCTGGCGCAAGCCGGCCGTGGTGCGCACGGGCGACAAGTCCCTGAGCCTGATGTCCGAGGGTGAGCTGGAAATCCACCTTGCGGGCCAGCACACCCAGGAGCTGCTCGACCACCAGTTCCTGCATCCGCTGGAGCAGCTCGAAGAGCGCCTGCAGGCCCTGGCCGGCGCGCTGGGCGTGGAAGGCAAGCGGCCCAACCCGGTGCGTCCGGAGGCGGCGGTCGCGGCTTTCGTCGAGCTGTTCGGCGCCGAGGACCTGACCCGCGGCCTGCGCCCGCTGGTGTTCAACCAGTTCGACAAGCGCCTGCCCGAGGTGCTGGGCGACCTCTACGAAAAGCTCAACGAAATGCTGGAAAGTGCCGGCTTCGGATTCCAGTCCGGTGGCGGCGCTCGTGGCGCGCGGGGACGCGGAGCGGCCGGCGGTGCCTCTGCGGGCACGTCTGCCGGTGGCGGGGTTGGGGGCGATGCCGCTGCGGGCTCCGCCCAGGGCGATGCCGGCTGGGTGCCCGATGGTGGCCTCGTGGAGCATTCCGGTAGCGGGACCGGCATCGCTGGCGGGGCATCGGGTCCCGGAAGCCCCATGGGTCCGACCGCCGGCGGAATGGCTGCCGGCCGCGGTGGCATGGGCGTGCCTGCCGATGGCGGCATCGGCGCTTCGATCGCAGGGAGCGCGCTGCATGCAGCGGCCGCCGAAGGTCGTCCGCCACGCTACCGCGACGTGGTGCGCGAGCAGCTTGCGCACTGGCGCGCGGCCGGCGCGGGCGAAGCGGCCGCGGCGGCTGCGGGCGAGCAGGACGCCGAGGGCTGGGCCGAGGATGCGCGCGTGTTGCGTACCGAAGACCTGCTCAACGTCGCACAGATCCTCCAGGGCGACGATGCCGGCCAATACGCGCGCGCGCTTGCGGCCGCGGATGCCCGCGAACTCAGCCGGGTGATGCGCGAGGCCATCCTCGGCGGCGTGCGCCAGCTCGGCTTCGACGCGGACGCCACCCATTTCAGCGTCGATGAAGAGGATGCGATCGACCTCGTCGGCATGCTTTTCAGCTCGATCAGCGACGCCAACGACCTCGAGGACCGCGCCCGCGACTTCTTCGGCCGCCTGGTGGTGCCCTACCTGAAGGTGGCGCTGACCGACGACTCCATGTTCAACCGCCGCAGCCACCCGGCGCGGCGCCTGCTCGACGTACTGACCGAGGCCTGCGACGGCAACGCCGGGCAGACGCCGCAGGACCGGGAGACCCTGGACAGCGCCGAGCGCGCGGTCGACCGGGTGGTCGAGGAGTACGACGAGGACCAGGCCATCTTCGAGCTCGCCGCCAGCGAACTGCGCGACCAGTTGGAGCAGCAGCGCCGGCGCAGCGACCTGGCCGAGAAGCGTGCCGCGGAGGCGATCCATGGCCGCGAGCGGCTGCAGCAGGCCCGTGCCCATGCGGCGGACCTCGTGGCGTCGCGGCTGTCAGGGCGCCCGCTGACCGCGGCGGTCGCACAGTTCATCGACCAGCACTGGCGGCACCACCTCACCCAGGCCTGGTTGCGCGACGGGGCGGGCAGCAGCCGCCACCATGAGGCGATCGCGCTGGGCGATGCCATGGTCCAGGTCGACGCGGATGCGGCCCAGGGGCGCGGCCGCGTGGTCGCCGAGCAGTTGCTGGCGCTGCAGGTGCCGCTGGGCGAGTGCTATTCCAGCTGCGGCATGGACGCCACCACTGCGCGCGACGCCATGGCCAGGATCATCTCCGCGCTGGGCCTGCCCGATTCGCCGCGCCGGGCCCATCGCGCCGAAGCCGTCGACGACGATCCGCCCGGCGGGGCTGACGATGCGGCGGCACTGTCCGGGCTGCAGCTGGCCGGTGGCACCGACACCCTCGAATTCGACCCCGAGATGGCGGCGCGCATGCGACGCCTGCGCGTGGGCCAGGGCCTGCGCCTGACCGACGAGGACGGCCACGAATCCGCGGCGCGGATCGCATGGATCAGTCCGCTGACCGGCCGCTTCCTGGTGGTCAACCGCCGCGGCGTGCGCAAGATGGTGGTTTCGCCGGAGGAGCTCACCGCCCTGGTGGCCGCGGGCCGCGTGTCCGTGCGCTCCACGGATGCCCCCTTCGACGAGGCCATGCGCCAGGTCTGGCAGCAGCTCAACCCGAAGCAGCGGGCGGCGGGCGGCGACTGACCCGCGTCGCGCGGGGTCGGCGCATTCGCTAGGATGGTCGCAGCGCAAACCGGGGAGCGGGTATGGCAGTGAGCATAGGCGTGGCGCGCGAAACCGCGCCGGGCGAACGACGGGTCGCCCTGACCCCGGAAACCTGCAGGAAGCTGGTGGCCGCAGGCGCGACGGTCGCCGTCGAACGTGGACTCGGCGCGCATGCGCACTTCCCCGACGAGGCCTATGCCGCTGCGGGCGCGAATCTGGTCGACGACGCGGCGTCCGCGCTGGCGGGCGCCGATCTGGTGCTCTGCGTGCAGGCACCGCCGCCGGACGTGCTGGCCACGCTGCGCGAGGGCGCGGCGATCATCGGCCAGCTGCAGCCCGAGGCCGAGCCGGCGCGCGCCGAGGCGATCCGCGGACGTGGCCTGGTCGCCTTCCCGCTTGAACGCCTGCCGCGCACCACGCGCGCCCAGGCCATGGACATCCTCAGCTCACAGGCCGGCATGGCCGGCTACAAGGCGGTGCTGATCGCGGCGCAGCTGGCGCCGCGCTTCTTCCCGATGCTGACCACGGCGGCCGGCACCATCCGCCCGTCGAAGGTGCTGGTGATCGGCGCCGGCGTCGCCGGACTGCAGGCGGTGGCCACTGCGCGCCGGCTGGGCGCTCAGGTGGAGTGCTTTGACGTGCGTCCGGAGACGCGCGAGCAGATCGAATCCCTGGGTGGCCGCTTCCTCGACCTTGGCGTCAGCGCGGCGGGCGAGGGCGGCTATGCGCGCGCGCTCACCGACGAGGAGCGCGCCGAACAGCAGAGGCGCCTGGGCGAGCACCTGCGTGGCATCGACGCCATCGTCTGCACCGCGGCGGTGCCCGGGCGGCCGGCGCCGAAGATCGTCACCGCCGCGATGGTGGCGGGCATGGCGCCCGGCAGCGTGATCGTCGATCTCGCCGCCGAAACCGGCGGCAACTGCGAGCTGACCCGCCCGGGCGAGACCATCGATGCCGATGGCGTCACTGTGGCCGGCCCGCTCAACCTCGCCAGCAGCGGCGCCCTGCATGCCAGCGAGATGTTCGCGCGCAACGTCTTCAACTTCGCCAGCCTGCTGGTGTCCGAAGGCGCGCTCGCCTTCGACTGGGACGACGAGCTGCTGGCGAAGACCGTCTGGCCGCCGCGCGAGGCCTGAGGCCTGCGTCGCACACGCCGGCCGGGCGCTGCCCGGCGCGGGTTGCCGGCCGTCGTTGTGCCGTCGCTTCGCTCAGCGGTCGCGCTGTGGCTCCGACCGGCGCGGCGGCTTCGGCGCGTCGGGCGGCGCGGGGTTGGCCTTGACCCAGGCGCGGCGCTGCTCGGGCGTCATCTTTTCCCATTGCTCGCGCAGCGCCTGGCGCTCGGCTTCGGGCAGGGACTGCATCCGCGCATAGAGCGCGCGCATGGCCTCGCGCTTTTCCGGATCGAGTTGGCGCCAGCGCTCTGCGCCATGGCGGGCGCGTTCGCGCTGCTCCGGACCCATCTCGCGCCAGCGCTCGGCGTGCGCCAGCATGTGCCCGCGCTTGTCCGGGTTGTCGTTCCAGCGCTGGCGGATCGGCGCGATCAGCGCCTCGCGCTGGGCGTCGGTGAGCTGCTCCCAGGCGGGGAGCCGGGCGTCGCCGGCCGCGCTCTGGGCGGCCGCCGGCAGCGCGATGGCGAGGGCCAGCGGCAGCAGGGCGGTGGCGATCATGGGGAATCGGATGGTCGGCATGGTTCTCACTCCATCGCCAGGAACTGGCTGTCCTGGGCGGCGAGCCACAGGTACAGGTCGGGGTCTTCGTCGAGGGCGACGAGGCCGTCCTCGTAGGTGGCCGCCTGCGCAGCCTCGGTGGCCGTGGCCAGCGACGGCAGCGCTTCGCCACCGGCGGGCACGGGCTCCGGCCCCGGCTGGCGCAGACCGATGACGAGCGCGAACATCGCCGCGAAGCCGGCGGCCAGCCACCAGCCGCCGGTGCGGCGGGCCGTCGCGGCCGGTGCCGCGGTCGCGGCGTTGGCGCGCCGCACCTGCAACTCGTACAGGGTCCGCGACGGGACCTGTTCGACCGCCTGCGCATGCAGCGCGCGCATCCTGTGGTCGAAATCGTCGTGGCGGTGCTCGTTCATCGGAAATCCTCCAGTCGCTTCTGCAGCGCGTCGCGCGCGCGCGACAGGTGTGTCTTGACCGAACCCTCGCTGCAGCCCATGACGCGCGCGGTCGTCGCCACGTCCAGCTCTTCCAGGATGCGCAGGCCGAAGGCCTCGCGCTGGCGCCGCGGCAGGTCGCGCAGCGCCGCGACCAGCTCGCCCCAGGCCTCGCGGCCGTCGTGGGCACGCGAGGGGTCGGGCTCGTCGCCGGCCCACTCCACGCCCGCCTCCTGGCGCTCGTCGGCGGAGGTCATCCAGCCCAGGCGCAGGGTCCGCCGGCGCTGCGCGTCGACGATGCGGCTGCGCAGGATCGTCCAGAACAGCGGTGTCCACTCGTCGGCCGGACGCTCGCGGTAGCCGAGCATCTTCACCATCGCGTCCTGCACCACGTCCATCGCGTCCTCGCGGTGGCGCAGGCCGGCCTCGGCGAAGCGGTAGGCGCGCGCGGCGACGCCGTCGAGGAAGCCCTCGAGGGTCCCGGCGCCCGCCGCCGTGGCGGTGGACGCGGCGGCGGACGGGGACATGGCGTCTGCTGGCATGCCGTCCAGCATAGCCATCTCGATGCCGCTGCGATGTGGGTGCAGGCTGCCGTCCATCCACGTGCGTCCCTGGGGTCGGGGAAGACAACGCACGCGGCGGCATCCGGTTGACAGCCGCGGTGGCGATGGTGGCCGGGGCGGTTATGATCGGCCTGGGCAGCCTCCGGGGAGAGCACGCGTGGCCGATGGATTCGTGGCGCTGTACATCTTCATGCTGGCGGCGATCGCCGGCCACGTGATCATCTCGCGGGTGCCGGTGATCCTGCACACGCCGCTGATGTCGGGTTCCAACTTCATCCACGGCATCGTGCTGATCGGTGCGATGGTGGTGCTGGGGCACGCGGACACCACCCTAGAGAAGGCGATCGGCTTCCTGGCGGTGCTGATGGGCGCGGGCAACGCCGCCGGTGGCTACGTGGTCACCGAGCGCATGCTCGAGATGTTCAAGCCCAGCGGCAAGGGCAAAGACAAGGATGACAAGGAGGGCGGCGCATGAGCGGCGCGGAGATCCTCGGGCTGGTGATCAAGTCCAGCTACCTCGTCGCCGCGACCCTGTTCCTGCTTGGCCTGCAGCGCATGGCCTCGCCGCGCACCGCGCGCAGCGGCATCCAGTGGGCCGGCGTGGGCATGGTGCTGGCCACCGTGGTCACCTTCTTCATCCCCGGGCTGCAGAACATCGGCCTGATGCTGGTGGCGATCGCGCTGGGCACGGTGCTGGCCTGGGTCTCGGGCAAGAAGGTCGCGATCACCGACATGCCGCAGATGGTGGCCCTGTACAACGGCCTGGGTGGCGGCTCGGCGGCGGCGATTGGCGGCGTGGAGCTGCTGCGCTGGTCTGCGGCGGGGCAGGCGCCCGGGCAGACGGCGCTGGTGCTGGCGGTGCTGGGTGCGCTGATCGGCTCGGTGGCGCTGTCGGGCTCGATCATCGCCTGGGCCAAGCTCGACGGGCGCATGGACAAGCGCTACGCCTTCCCGGGCATGCAGGTCTTCAACGCCGCGGTGTTCCTGGCCGCGGTCGTGCTTGGCGGCCTGGTGGTGCATTCGCTGGGCGTGCCGGCGGTGGCGGCCTTCTTCCTGGTCGCGCTGGCGCTGGGCGTGCTGATGACCCTGCCCATCGGTGGCGCCGACATGCCGGTGGTGATTTCGCTGTACAACGCCCTGACCGGCCTGGCGGTGGCCTTCGAGGGCTATGTGCTGGGCAACGAGGCCCTGATCATCGCCGGCACCATGGTCGGCGCGGCGGGCATGCTGCTGACCCGGCTGATGGCCAAGGCCATGAACCGCTCGATCAAGAGCGTGTTGTTCTCGAACTTCGGCGGTGGCGGGGAAGCGGCCGAGATCACCGGCAGCCAGAAGCCGATCGAGGCCGCCGACGTCGCCGCGATGATGGCCTACGCCGAGCGCGTGGTGATCGTGCCCGGCTACGGCATGGCCGTGGCCCAGGCCCAGCACAAGATCTGGGAGCTGAGCCAGCGCCTGATCGAGCGCGGGGTGAAGGTGAAGTTCGCCATCCATCCGGTCGCCGGGCGCATGCCGGGCCACATGAACGTGCTGCTGGCCGAGGCCGGCGTGCCCTACGACCTGATCGCGGACATGGACGACATCAACCCGGAGTTCAGGAACACCGACGTCAGCCTGGTCATCGGCGCCAACGACGTGGTCAACCCGGTGGCCAAGACCGACCCGGCCAGCCCGATCTACGGCATGCCGATCCTCGACGTTGTGGAGTCGAAGAACACCATCGTGATCAAGCGCGGCAAGGGCCGCGGCTTCGCCGGCATCGAGAACGCGCTCTTCTACGCCGACAACACGCGGATGCTCTACGGCGACGGCGCGGAGATGGCGAACGCGCTGGTGAGCGAACTCAAGGCACTCGACGGCGGCCATTGAGCCGCCGGCTCAGCGACCCCACACCGCAGCGGCCACCAGCCCTGCCGCCAGCCAGGCCAGGTCCACCGTGTCGTTCGCGAGGCGGACCAGCAGCCAGGCGTACTCGGGCCCGATCCTGGCCATCGACGTCCAGACGGGCAGGCCGAGCATGCGTCCGACCTGCTCGGCGGCGATGCCCCAGTTCGCCAGCACGATCGCCACCGCCGTCGCCGCCAGGGCCAGGCCTGCTCTCGCGGCACCGGGGCGATGACCGCCCATGCGCAGCAGCAGGGCGGCATCCAGCGCTGCGATGACGGCCATCCAGCTGCATTGCTGTCCCGACTTCTGGACCAGCAGCACCCATGCCGCGGCGATGCCGAAGCTGCCGACCAGCGCCAGTGCCGGCGCCGGGGCCCAGGTGCGCCGGGGTGGAGTTGGGGGCATGGAACGCAGCACCGTCCAGGGCGGTACAGGATAGCGTCCCGGCGGACGGTAGAATGGATGTCCTCACGCAAGGTCCCGGACGCCCCATGTATTCCCGCAACAGCGAACCTGTCCGCCTGGAGCGCGACTGCGCCGCGGTCCTCGTGCCGCAGGGCGACGAGGTCACCCTGCCGGCGGGCAGCGTGGGCTACATCACCCAGGCGCTGGGCGGCAGCTTTACGGTGTTCGTGGAGGGCAACCTGTTCCGCATCGCCGGTCCCGACGCCGATGCCATCGGCAAGGAGCCGCCGGCGCCGCTGGAGCTGGAAGAGGGCGCCGACGACGCCGCGGTCGAACGGCTGGTGTGGAGCCAGCTGCGCACCTGTTTCGACCCCGAGATCCCGATCAACATCGTCGACCTGGGCCTGGTCTACGAGGCCAACCTGGTCCGCCGTGATGACGGCCAGCGCCTGGTCGAGGTGCGCATGACCCTGACCGCGCCGGGCTGCGGCATGGGCGAGATCCTGGTGGACGACGTGCGCAGCAAGCTGGAGATGATCCCGACCGTGGCCGAGGCCGACGTCGAGCTGGTCTTCGACCCGCCGTGGACCCGCAACATGATGTCCGAGGCCGCGCGCCTGGAAACCGGAATGTTCTGAGGGGCGGGCGCAAGGCCCGGAATTCCCTTTACGGTGTGTGAATTCACTGAATAGCGATAAGCGTCACGTTTCGTGATGCTGAATACGCACGCTCGCGGCTTGCGCCTGGTTTAGGTGTCGCTTAGCGTCACTTTGCGGACGAAATGTGTCAGTTCGCATCGTGCGCAGGCAGGTGCCATCGTCGGGGAGGGGTTCCCGGAGCGGCGCCTGCCGGCACGAACCGCACGGGCGGCTTTCCGCCCATCCAATCCAACTCCGTTCCGGGAAAACATCAAATGACCGACGCAAAGCTCAGCCGCGCGCGATTGCATGCCCTCGCGCTCGCCACCACCGTGGCCCTGTCGGCCCTGGCCGCTCCGGCCTTCGCTGCCGGCGAAGGTGCAGAACGCATCAACCTCAGCGGCCTCCAGGGTTCAGAGCAGTACGACCGTTTCATCGTGAAGTACGTTGATGGCAGCCCCGAGCAGGCCAGCGCCAAGGACCGCGATGCGGCCCTGCAGAAGGCGGCGGGCGTGATGCCGGCTTCGATGCGCGCGGCACCGCTGTCGCTGCGCCACCAGCGCCGGATGGCGGTGGGCGCCGAAGTGGTGACCACCAATCGCAAGCTCGACCGGGTCGAGGCCGAGAGCCTGATGCGCCAGCTCGCGGCCAACCCGAACGTCGAGTACGTCGAGGTTGACCAGCTGCTGCAACACCAGTTGACGCCGAACGATCCGCGCTACAACCAGCAGTGGGGCTACTTCAACGCCACCGGCGGCATCCGTGCCGACCAGGCCTGGGACGTGAGCACAGGTTCGGGCGTGGTGGTGGCGGTACTCGACACCGGCAGCACCAGCCACAGCGACCTCAACGGCAACACCATCGCCGGCTACGACATGATCAGCGATGCGACCGTGGGCGGCGACGGCAACGGGCGTGATTCCAATCCCGCCGATCCGGGCGACTACTATGGCGGCCAGTCCTCGAGCTGGCACGGCACCCATGTCGCCGGCACGGTGGCGGCACTGACCAACAACAACAACGGCGTGGCGGGTACCGCGTTCAACGCGAAGATCTCGCACGTGCGCGTGCTGGGTCGCGGCGGCGGCTACACCTCCGACATCGCCGACGGCATCATCTGGGCCTCGGGCGGTTCGGTGTCGGGCGTGCCCGCCAACCAGAACCCGGCGGAGGTGATCAACCTCAGCCTGGGCGGTTCGGGCTCCTGCGGCAGCGCGACCCAGAACGCGATCAACGGCGCGGTGTCGCGCGGCACCACGGTGGTGGTGGCTGCGGGCAACAGCAACGCGAACGTGTCGGGCTTCACGCCGGCGAACTGCAACAACGTGATCGCGGTGGCGGCGACCGACCAGAACGGTTCGCGGGCGAGCTTCTCGAACTACGGCAGCGGCATCGACATCTCGGCGCCGGGCGTGGGGATCATGTCGACGCTCAACAGCGGCAGCACGAGCCCGGGTTCGGAAAGCTACGCCTCGTACAATGGCACCTCGATGGCGGCGCCGCACGTGGCCGGCGTGGTCGCGCTGATGCAGTCGGCGGCCAGCAGCCCGCTGACCCCGGCGCAGATCGAGTCGATCATCAAGAGCACGGCGCGGCCGCTGCCGGGTTCGTGTTCCGGCGGTTGCGGCGCGGGCATCATCAACGCCAAGGCCGCGGTGGATGCGGTCAGCGGCGGTGGTGGCCCGGGTCCCGGCCCCAATCCGGGGGAACTGCAGAACGGTACGCCGGTGACCGGCGTGTCCGGTGCGTCCGGCAGCACCCAGTACTGGACGATTACGGTCCCCGCGGGTGCCACCAACCTCAACATCGCCACCAGCGGCGGCAGCGGCGACGCCGACCTCTACGTCCGTCGCGGCTCGCAGCCGACCACGTCGAGCTACGACTGCCGTCCGTACCGCAGCGGCAACAACGAGAGCTGCAGCTTCGCCAGCCCGCAGGCGGGTACCTACCACGTCATGGTGCGTGGCTACTCGGCATTCTCAGGGCTGACGCTGACCGCCAGCTACAACGCCGGCGGCGGTGGCGGCGGCAACCAGCTGACCAACGGCGTGCCGGTCACCGGCCTGTCGGGTTCGGCGGGCAACGAGCGCCGCTACACCATCCAGGTCCCGGCGGGCCGCAGCCAGCTGCGGCTGCAGCTCTCCGGCGGCACGGGTGATGCCGACCTGTACGTGCGCCAGGGTTCGGCGCCGACCACGTCGAGCTACAACTGCCGGCCGTACCTGACCGGCAACAACGAGACCTGCACCTTCAACAGCCCGGCTGCGGGCACCTGGCACATCATGGTGCGCGGCTACAGCGCGTACTCGGGCGTGTCCCTGCTCGGCACCTACTGATCGCCGAGGCTCCATGGGCGGCGGGCGGGGCAACCCGCCCGCCGCCTTCGTTTCTTGGGGGGCTGGCCCCCGGGCACCGGCCCCAGCTGTCGTGCAATGATCGCGACTGCGATCCATCAGGTGAGGAAGAGGGGATGAACATGCGAATCCTGGCCGGGCCGCTGGCTGCGGCCTGCCTGCTGCTGGCCTCCGGGGCGGTGTCCGCGCACGATCACGGCGCGATGGCCTTCGATCCGATGGCGCCGGTGTACGTGGTCGCCGAACGCGGCACCTTCCAGGCCGCGCTGCGCGACTTCAGCGGACAGGTCTCGCCGCGTCGCGACGCGCTGGGCCGGCAACTGGTGCTGGCCGGCATGCGCGAACACCAGCTCGAAGACCTCAGTCGCCACGTGCACGAGGTCGAGCGCCGCTGCGGCGGCTACTTCGCCTTCGCCACCCGCGCCGAAGCCGAGGCCTTCGTGGCCTCCGACGCGTCGCTTCGCGGCTTCCGCGCGGCGCTGCCGGCCTACGCCATCGAGCACCAGGGCATGGTCAATGGCTGGCTGCCGCAGGTTTCCGAGCCTGCGATCCGGGCCACCATCCAGCACCTGTCCACGGCGTGGCCCAACCGCTACTACGCCAGCAGCCACGGGCACGCGGCGCCGCTGTGGATTCGCGACCAGTGGCTGTCGCTGGCCGCCGGGCGCAGCGACGTCAGCGCCGAGCTCTTCACCGCCTGCAACAACTGCGGTGGCCAGCCCTCCGTGATCCTCACCATCCAGGGCACCGACCTTGCCGACGAGATCGTGGTGCTGGGCGGGCACCTGGACTCGATCTCGAACTCGGGATCGGGTGACCACATGAACGCCCCGGGCGCGGATGATGACGCCTCGGGCATCGCCACCCTGACCGAAGTCCTGCGCATCGCCATGGTCGAGGGCTACCGGCCGCGGCGCACGGTGATGTTCATGGCCTATTCGGCCGAGGAGGTCGGCCTGCGCGGCTCGCGCGCCATCGCCCAGCGGTTCGCGGCCGAGGGCCGCAACGTGGTCGGTGTGCTGCAGATGGACATGACCAACTACAGGTCACCGGGCTCGACCAGCGACATCCGGGTGATGACCGACAACTCGAACCCGCAGCTGGTGCAGTTCCTGAAGGACCTGTTCGACGCCTACCTCGCGCCGCTGGGCTACACGCGCAGCGACTCGAGCTGTGGTTACGCCTGCTCCGACCACGCTTCGTGGACGCAGGCGGGCTTCCCGGCGGCGATGTATGACGAAGGTCCGTTCTTCCCGCTGCTGCACACCACCAACGACACCCTGGACAGGCTCGGCGGCAATGCGCAGCACGCGACCATCATCGCCCGCCTTGGCCTGGCCTTCATGGGCGAACTGGGCAGGGAGGCCAAGGCGCGCCTGCAGCCACCGCCGCCGATCACGCCGCCATCCGGCGATTCACGCCTGAGGCGCCCGACCTTGCCGCCCCGACCGTAGCGGGCCTTTCCCCGCACTGCGGGGAAAGGGTTCACGCGGGTTCGAAACGGTTCGCTGCGACGTTCTTGCGGACCTTGAGCGGATCCCAGATACGGCCGTTCATGGCGATGTAGACGCCCGCGGCCAGCGATTGCACCGCGCCCACCGCGGTGCCGATGTTGAACTCCGCGTCCGAGCCGCGGAATCGCGCCGGATTGAGCGCGCCGGTGAGCACGATGGTGCGGTCGTCCAGCGGTGCCAGCGCCTTCGCGGTCTCGACCATGGTGTCGGTGCCGTGGGTGATCAGCACATGGCGCGCCGGCTGGGCTGCGATGGTGGCGCGCAGCAGCTCGCGGTCGGCGTCGTCGATGTGCAGGGAATCCTTGCGGATGATCGGGATCACCCGGAAGCGGAAGGCGACCCCAAGCTCCTCCAGGATGCGCCCGATCTGCGGCTCGCCCACCTGGAAGTCCGACTTGTCGTCGAAATAGACCTTGTCGATCGTGCCGCCGGTGGTGACGATCAGCAGTTCATCCATCGCATGTTTCCTCGGGTGCGGACAGCCTGGCCGGCTCGCCGCGCGGGCCGGGTGCGCATTCTAGTCCCTGGCGCCGCGGCTGCCGAAGCGCGCGCTCAGTCCGGGCCAGTTGGCCGCCGCGATGATGCCCAGCGCCAGCGCCACTTCGCCCAGGGCGTAGCCGCGGCCCTCGCTGCGCTCCCAGGCCAGCATCACGCCATGGCAGAACCAGCCCAGGGCCAGCACCCCGGCCCAGAAAGCGGCCGTGCGCCGCCGCGCCAGCACGCCGATGGCGAGCAGCAGCGGTGGGAGCGCGAACAGCGCCAGCGCCTGCAGGTAGCGCGCATCGCCCGCGAACCAGGCCGCGAACAGCGCCGCCAGCGCCAGCAGCAGGGCGGCGAGCAGGCGCCGCGATGCCGGCAGCGGCATCAGCCCAGCCTCGCCGCGAGCGTGGCGACGCGCCGGCCCAGCGCACGGGCGAGCTTCGCCTCTTCGTCGCTGGGCGTGGGGTCGTTGTCGCCGCCGGCGACGTGGCTGGCGCCGTACGGGGTGCCGCCGGTGCGCGTCGCCGACAGCCCCGGCTCGGTGAACGGGATGCCGGCAATGACGCAGCCGTGGTGCAGCAGCGGCAGCATCATCGTCAGGAGCGTCGATTCCTGGCCGCCGTGCATCGTGGCCGTAGAGGTGAACACCGCCGCCGGCTTGCCGACCAGGGTGCCGCTGGCCCATTCGCTGCCGAGGCCGTCGATGAAGTGCTTCACCGGCGCGGCCATGTTGCCGAAGCGGGTCGGGCTGCCCAGCAGCAGACCAGCGCATTCGGCGAGGTCGCGGGATTCGACGTAGGGCGCGCCGTCGTCGGGCACCGGCGGCTGCGCGGCGACGGTCACCGGCGCCACCGGCGGCACCGTGCGCAGGCGCGCGGACATGCCCTCGACCTCGCCGATGCCGCGCGCCACCTGGCGTGCAAGGGCCGCGACCGAGCCGCCGCGGCTGTAGTACAGGACCAGGATCTCGGCCATGGAATCTCCTCCGGGGCCGGGAAGCATAGCCGCAGCCGCGCCCGGCGCGCTGCGCCGCGGCCGCGCCGCGATCGGTTAACCTCGCCACGATGGAGCCACTGGACTCGCTCAACCGCTGGGCCGATCGCATGCGCGACCGCGCGCGCGCCATGAGTTTCGGGCGCTTCCTGTGGCGGCGCTTCCTCGATGACCGCCTGTTCGAGGCCGCCGGCGCGCTGTCGTTCACCACCACCTTCGCCCTGGTGCCGCTGTCGATGGTGGTCTTCGGCGTGCTCTCGGCCTTCCCGGTGTTCGAGGAGTGGCGCGATCTGCTGAGCGAGTTCCTGTTCGCCAATTTCGTGCCCAGCTCGGCCCAGGGCGTGCGCGACTGGCTGCTGTCGTTCTCGGAGAACACCGGCAAGCTCACCGCGGTCGGCGTGATCGCGCTGGTGGTCTCGGTGCTGGTGACCCTGTTCGGGATCGAGTCGGCCTTCAACCGGATCTGGCGCGTGCACACCGCGCGCCCGCAGCTGTCGCGGTTCCTGGTGTACTGGACGGTGCTGACGCTGGGCGCGCTGGTCGCCGCGGCGAGCCTGTCGGTGGTGGGCCGGCTGTTCGAGCTCGAGGTGTTCCGCACCGATGCCGGGCAGTGGCTGCAGTCGGCGATGCTCGATGCCACGCCGGTGGTGGTCGAGCTGCTGGCCTTCGCCCTGATCTACCGCGTGGTGCCGCATCGCACGGTGCAGTGGCGGCACGCCTTCGCGGGTTCGGTGGTGGCGGTGGTCCTGCTGGAGATCGGCCGCCGCCTGATCTCGATCTACCTCGGCAGCTTCAACGCCTACCAGAACATCTACGGCGCGGTGGCCTTCGTGCCGATCTTCCTGCTGTGGCTGTACTTCGGCTGGGTGAGCATCCTGCTGGGCGCTTCCTTCGCGGCCTCGGTCTCGGCCTTCCGCTACCAGCCCGCGCACATGCGCCTGCCGCAGGGCTACGAGATCTACGCGATGCTGCGCCTGCTGGCGCGCTTCCGCGAGGCGCGGCGCGAGGGCAGGGGCCTGCACAGCGACGACATCCTCGCCTGCGAGCCGGTGCTCACCGACACCCTGGTGCAGGACACCTTGGCGCAGCTGGAATCGATCAGCGTGGTACGGCGCGCCGAGACCGGTGAATGGCTGCTCGCCCGCGACCTCGACGAGCTCAGCCTGGCCGAGCTGTACGAGGCCGGCCAGTTGCGCATCCCGATCGCCGAGGCGCATCTGCCGGGTGCCGAAGACGCCCACGGGGCCGCGGTGATCGCCACCATCGACGAACTGCGCCTGCCGCTGCGCGACCTGCTGCGTCGCCGCGTCGGCGACTGCCTTGACCAGACCCGGGAATGAACGCCATGCCGATGCGCCACGTACTTGCCGCCTGCCTTGCCGCGATGCTGCTCGCGGCCTGCCAGCGTGAAGGCGCGCCGGCGCCGGACCAGGACGCGGCCGGCCCCGCCAACCCCGCCGCCGCGGATGACGGCGCGACCGCGGCCGGCGACCGCGTGACCCCGGATCGCGCCGCCCCGGATCGTGAATTCCCGGCCCTGGTCGTGACCACGCTCGACGGCGAGCGCTATGACCTCGCCGAGCGCCGTGGCCGCTGGGTGGTGGTGAACTTCTGGGCGACCTGGTGCGCGCCCTGTCTGAAGGAGATGCCGGAGCTGTCCGCGTTGGATGCGATGCGCGAACACGTGGAGGTGATCGGCCTGGCCTACGAGGACACCGATGCCGACACCCTGCGCGCCTTCCTGGCCGAGCGCCCGGTGGTGTACCCGGTGGCCATCGTCGATGTGTACCAGCCGCCGGAATACTTCCCGACCCCGCGCGGGCTGCCGCTGACGGTGCTGGTGGCGCCTGACGGCCGTGCGGTGAAGACCTTCCTCGGCCCGGTCACGGCGCTTGAACTGGAACAGGCGATCGAAGCCGCCGGTGGCCCTGCGCCGGGGCAGGCTGCCGCTCAGGAAGGTTGAGCGTGCGACCGCTGCACCGGGTGGCGGCTCAGTCGCCGTCCTCGATGGTGTAGCGCGGGATCGGCTTGAGCACGCCGTAGCGCTCCTTCGACGGCTTGCCGGGCAGCGGCGCGAAGTCGGGCCTGCTCTCCGGCACGGCCACGTCGGGCAGGCGGTCGAGCAGGTCGCGGATCAGGGCCAGCCGCCCCGATTTCTGGTGGTTGAAGTCGACCAGCGTCCACGGCGCGTGCCTGGTGTGCGTGGCCTTGAGCATGGCTTCGCGGGCACGGGTGTAGTCGTCGTAGCGCAGGCGTGCCTCGACGTCGATCGGCGACAGCTTCCAGGCCTTGAGCGGATCCTCGAGCCGCTCGGCGAAGCGTTCTTCCTGCTGTTCCTGGTCGCAGCACAGCCAGTACTTGAACAGGCGGATGCCGTCGTCGACCAGCAGCTTCTCGAACGCCGGCACCTGCTCCAGGAAGGCCTTGACCTGGGCGTCGGTGGCGAAGCCCATCACCTTCTCCACGCCGGCGCGGTTGTACCAGCTGCGGTCGAACAGGACGATCTCGCCGGCCGTGGGCAGGTGGCGGACGTAACGCTGGAAATACCACTGGCCCTGCTCGCGTTCGCTCGGCTTGGGCAGCGCGACCACGCGGAACTGGCGGGTGTCCAGGTGCTCGGTGATGGCCTTGGCGGTGCCGCCCTTGCCGGCGGTGTCGCGGCCCTCGAGGATGATCGCGATGCGTTCGCCGCGGTGCCGCGCCCAGCGCGCCATCGCCACCAGTTCGTGCTGCAGCTGCCCGATCTCGCGCGCGTAGGCCTTGCCCTTGATCACCGCCATTGCCGTCTCCTTTCCCGGCTCATGCCGGGTGGTTCACGCCGCCTGCCCCGACAGCCGTGCCAGTTCGTCGGCCTGGTGTTCGCGCGTCAGGCGCTCCACCAGGGCGTCGAGCGCGCCGTCCATGACGTTGGGCAGGTCGTACAGGGTCAGGCCCTCGACGCGGTGGTCGGTGATCCGGCCCTGGGGGTAGTTGTAGGTGCGGATGCGCTGGCTGCGGTCGCCGCTGCCGACCTGGAGCTTGCGGCTGGCGGCGGTGGCCGCGGCGCGGCGCTCGGCCTCGGCTTCGGCCAGGGTGGCGCGCAGGCGCTTCATCGCCTTGTCGCGGTTGGCGTGCTGCGAGCGCTCGGTCTGCGACTCCACCACCACGCCGGACGGGATGTGGGTGATGCGGATCGCGGAGTCGGTCTTGTTGACGTGCTGGCCGCCGGCGCCCGAGGAGCGGAAGGTGTCGACGCGCAGGTCGGCGGGGTTGATCTCCACCGGCTCGCCTTCTTCTTCGACCGCGATGATCGCCACCGTCGCCGCCGAGGTGTGGATGCGGCCCTGCGATTCGGTCTCGGGCACGCGCTGCACGCGGTGGGTGCCGGATTCGAACTTCAGCCGCGCGTAGACGCCGCTGCCCTCGATCCGGGCCACGGCCTCGCGGAAGCCGCCGTGTTCGCCCTGGCTGGCCGATTCGATCTCGATCCGCCAGCCCTGGCGCTCGGCGTAGCGGGTGTACATGCGCAGCAGATCGCCGGCGAAGATCGCGGCCTCGTCGCCGCCGGTGCCGGCGCGGACTTCCAGGTAGATGCCGCCGTCGTCGCGCGCGTCACGCGGCACGAGCAGGGCCATCAGGGTGTCGTCGAGTTGGGCCAGGCGCGCGGTGGCGGCCTCTACCTCGTCCTCGGCCAGTTCGCGCAGCTCGGGGTCGGCGCGCATGGCCTCGGCGGCTTCGAGGTCGGCGCGCGCGCGGGCTTCGTCGGCCAGCGCGGAGGCCAGCGGTTCCAGGCCGGCGAACTCGCGCGACAGGGCGCGGAACTTCGCCTGGTCGGCGGCCACGGACGGCTCGGCGAGCAGGCGCTCGAGCTCGTCGCGGCGTTCGGCCAGCGCCTCGAGCTTACGGCGCAGCGTCGGCAGCATCGCGGTCGGCGGTGTCGTCGGGGGGCGGCGGGTCGAGCGGCAGCATGCGCGCGACCGCGTCGAGCAGGGCGGCGTCGCCGCTGGCCGCGGCTTCGCGCAGGGCCGCGGTCGGCGGGTGCAGCAGGCGGTTGGTGAGGGTGTGGGCCAGGTACTCCAGCGCGGCCTCGGGCGACTGCCCGGCGGCGAGCTGCTGGCGGGCGCGCTCCAGCACTTCGGCGCGAACCGCGTCGCCATGGGCGCGCAGGCGTTTGATCGGGCCGCTGCGCGCGCCGGTGGCCTGCAGGCGCGCGTAGTGCGCCACCTGCAGGTCGATGATGGATTCCGCGGCGTCGGCGGCCTCGCGGCGGTTGCGGCGGTTGTCCTCGACCGCGCGCTCGAGGTCGTCGACGGTGTACAGGTAGGCGTCACGCAGGCTGCCGACTTCGGGCTCGATGTCGCGCGGCACGGCCAGGTCGAGCAGCAGCATGGGGCGGTGGCGGCGCGCGGCCAGCGCGGCCTCGACCCCGGCGCGGCGGATCACCGGCGTGCGGCTGGCAGTGGCCGACAGCACGATGTCGGCCAGGTGCAGGTGGTGGTGCAGCTCTTCCAGTGGCAGCGCGGTGCCGCCGTGGCGGTGCGCGAGCTCCTCGGCGTGGCGGTAGGTGCGGTTGGCGACTATCAGCCGCTTCACCTTGGCCGCGGCAAGGTGGCGCGCGGCCAGCTCGATGGTCTCGCCGGCACCGACCAGCAGCGCGACCGAGTCCTCCGGCCGCGCGAAGCTGTCCTGCGCCAGGCGCACCGCCATCGAGGCCATCGACACCGGGCTGGTACCGATGCGGGTTTCGGTGCGCGCGCGCTTGGCGGTGACGAAGGCGTGCTGGAACAGGCGGTCGAGGTGGCTGCCGAGCGTGCCCGCGCCGCGCGCAGCCGCCCAGGCCTGCTTCACCTGGCCGAGGATCTGCGGCTCGCCCAGCACCATCGAGTCCAGGCCGGTGGCGACCCGGAACAGGTGGCGTGCGGCCTCGTCGTCGGCATGGCGGTACAGATAGGCCTGCAGCGAGCCGGCGTCGCCGGCCGGGTCCTCGGGATGGGTGGCCAGCCAGTTCACCAGGGCGCGGCCGTGGTCGTCGGCCACGGCATACAGTTCGGTGCGGTTGCAGGTCGACAGCAGCGCCACCTCGTGCACGCCGGGCAGGGCGCGCAGGGCGGCCAGCGCGTCCTGCAGCCGGTCGTCGGCAAAGGCCACCCGTTCGCGCAGGTCGACGGGCGCGGTCTGGTGGTTGAGGCCGATGGCGACGAGGCTCATGGGTTCAGGTGCTTGCGATAAAGTGCTGGCATGACACGGCGACATTTTACGGTGCCTGCGCACCGCGCGTCCCGGAGCGCCCGCCGGGGCCCTTCCGCCCCCGTTTCCAGCTCCCTGCTGCTGGCCGCCGCCCTGTGCGTGGCCTTCTTCGCCGTGGGGCCGGCCGCCGCGCGCGAGTCCGCCGCTCCCGGGCAGCCGCTGCGCGAAGTGATGGCGGCCGAGTTCGCGGTTTCGGCCGGACGCCTGGACGAGGCCGTGGACTGGTACCTGAAGGCCGCCCGCGCCGCGCCCGACGACGAGGCCCTGGCCGCCCGCGCCACCCGCTACGCCCTGATGGGGCGCGACGACCGGGCACTGAAGGAAGCCTTGGCGCTGTGGAGCCGGCGCGCCCCGGAATCGGTCGCGATGCAGGGGGCGAAGGCCACCCTGGCCCTGCGCACCGGCCAGGTCCGGGCGGCCCGGCGGGAGCTGGAGTCGATGCTGCGCGAGGGCGGCGCCCGCGGCTGGCTGGCGGCGTTCAGCGTGATCGGCACCGGCAGCCGCGACCCGGCCCTGTCGGCGCGGGTGCTCGGCCAGCTGTTCGACCGGGGCGCGCTGCCGACCGGATCCATGGCCCTGGCCGCGGCCGGCCAGCTGGCCCTGGGTCTGGGCGACGACGTCCTGTTCGGCCGCATCGACGAGGTCGCGCGCGAACTCCACCCCGGCGATCCGGCGATGGGCCTGCTGCGCGTGAGCCACCTGCACCGCGCCGGTCGCACCGCCGAGGCGCGCGAGGTGCTCGACGGCCTTGCCACCAGCGCGTCGATGGCGGCGGCCCCGCGCATCCGCGAGCGACTGGCACTGGCCTATGCCGAACTGGGTGACCCGGTCGCCGGGGCGGCCCTGCTCGAAGCCGCGCCCGCGGCCGGCGACGACCTGGCGGTGGTGGCGCTGCGCGCCTCGCTGCTGGCCGAAGCCAAGGACACCGAGTCGCTGACCGCCCTGTACGAAGGCCTCTCCGAGGGCGCGGAAGTGCCCAATCCCGCGCGCCGGTTGCTGCTGGGCCAGGTGGCCGAGTTCCTGGAGCGGCCCGGCGAGGCCCTGGAGTGGTACCGCAGCGTGCCCGGCGGCGAGCAGCGTTCCACCGCGCGGCTGCGCGCGCCGAAGGTCCTGCACGACCTCGGTCGCCGCGACGAAGCCTGGGACGAGCTGCGCGCGCTGCAGCAGGACGCGACCGTCGACGAGCGCCTGCGCCGCGATGCCTACCTGATGGAGTCGGAGCTGCGCCGCGCCGACAACGACGATGCCGGCGAACTCGACGCCCTGGCCCGTGGCCTGGCCGCCTTTTCCGACGAGTCCGCGCTGCTGTACTCGCGCGCCCTGATGTGGGAGCGCCGCGACGACATCCCGCGCGCGGAGGCCGACCTGCGCCGCATCCTCGTCGCCGAACCCGACAGCACCGCGGCGCTCAACGCGCTTGGCTACACCCTGGCCGACCGCACCGACCGCTACGAGGAAGCGCTGGAGCTGATCGAGCGCGCGCGCATGGCCGAGCCCACGAACGCGGCGATCATCGACAGCTACGGCTGGGTCCTGCATCGACTGGGCCGCCACGAGGAGGCCCTGGTCGAGCTGCGCCGCGCCTTCGTGCTGGAAAAGGACGCCGAGATCGCCTCCCACGTCGGCACCGTGCTCTGGGAGCTGGGCCGGCGCGACGAGGCCATGGAGTGGTTCGAGCAGGCGCGCGGCATCGACCCCGAGAACCGCGCGCTGCGCCGGGCCATGGAGGACATCGGCGCATGACGGCAAAACGCATCCTGTTCGCGCTGGCCTGCGCCGGCGCGCTCGCGGCCTGCGCGACGCGGCCGCCGGCACCGGCGGTGGTGCCCGCCCTCGACCCCGTGGCGCAGGCGCAGGCCGAGGGCCTGCAGGCCGCGCGCGCCCAGGCCCTGGCCGCCTTACCGGCCTGGAGCCTGTCCGGGCGCGCCTCGATCACCCGCGCCGGCAAGGGCGGCAGCGGCCGCATCGAATGGCGCCAGGACGGCGAGGCCTTCGAGGTCGGGCTGGCCGCGCCGGTGACCCGACAGAGCTGGCGGCTGGCGGTCGATGCCGGCGGCGCGCGCCTGGACGGCCTGGAAGGCGGCACCCGCCGCGGCCCCGACGGCCAGATCCTGCTGTTCGAGGCCACCGGGCTCGAAGTGCCGGTGGATGCGCTGGGCGCCTGGCTGCGTGGCCTGCCCGCCGACGAGGCCGTGCACGGACCCGCGCGCCTGGACTTCGGCGCCGACCTGCTGCCGGCACGGCTGGAGCAGGCCGGCTGGAGTATCGATTTCCGCAGCTGGCGGCCGGCGGGCGTGGCCGGTCCGGCGCTGCCCCTGCGCATCGACGCTCGCCGCGGCGACGCCGGCGTGCGCCTGGTGGTGGACGACTGGGGCGGGACCGGGACGTGAGCGTGGCCGAATGGTCGGCCTGGCCGGCGCCGGCCAAGCTCAACCTGTTCCTGCACATCACCGGGCGCCGCGACGACGGCTACCACGAGCTGCAGACGGTGTTCCGGATCCTCGACTGGGGCGACACCGTGCACCTGCGGCCCCGCGACGATGGCCGGATCGTCCGTCACGGCGACGACCTGGCGGCGGTTCCGGAGGCGGCCGATCTCAGCCTTCGTGCGGCGAAATTGCTGCAATCGGAGTTCAACGTCGCCCAGGGTGCAGACATCCGCGTCGAAAAGCGCACCCCGGCGGGGGGTGGCTTCGGCGGTGGATCCTCCGATGCGGCCACCGTGCTGCGCGCGCTGGATGCGGTCTGGGGCCTGGACGCGGGCGTCGACGCGCTGGCCGCGCTGGGTGCCCGGCTCGGGGCCGACGTCCCGGTGTTCGTGCGCGGCGAGAACGCCTGGGCCGAGGGCGTGGGCGAGCGGCTGGTTCCGCTGGCGTTGCCGCTGGCCTGGTACCTGCTGGTCGATCCCGGTGTCCACGTGCCCACCGCGGCGCTGTTCCAAGCCCCTGAATTGACGAGGGATGCCGCGCCCGCGACAATATCCGACTTCGCTTCGGGTGCTCCGCTCGGCAACGTGTTCGAGCCGGTGCTGCGTTGCCTGGAACCGGCCGTCGAGGCCGCCTTCCAGCGGCTTTCGCGCGTCGGCAGGCCACGACTGACCGGGACGGGCAGCGGCTGCTTCGTCGAATTCGCCACGCGCGATGCCGCCGGAGCCGCGCTCGCCGGGCTGCCGCCGGGGCTTCGCGCCTGGGTGGCGGCCGGCGCGGCGCGCTCGCCGCTGCTCGATGCACTTGCGGCCTGGCCACCGCAGGGGCGTCGCCAAGAGGCCTAAGGCACCGGGTTTTGATCCCGGCATTCGCAGGTTCGAATCCTGCCGCCCCTGCCAATTCAATCGTCGTCGCACAGCGTCAGAGCGGAGTAGTCCAGTGAAAAAGGGTGATGGCAACCTGCTGATCTTCTCCGGCAATGCCAACCGTCCGCTTGCGCAGGCGGTGTGCCGCGAGCTCGGCGTGCGCCCCGGCAAGGCCCTGGTGTCGACCTTCTCCGACGGCGAGGTCCAGGTCGAGATCGAGGAGAACGTGCGCCGCCAGGACGTGTTCGTGGTGCAGCCCACCTGCGCGCCGTCCGCCGAGCACCTGATGGAAGTGCTGGCCCTGATCGACGCGCTCAAGCGCGCCTCGGCCAGCAGCGTCACCGCGGTGGTGCCGTACTTCGGCTATGCCCGCCAGGACCGCCGCATGCGCTCCTCGCGCGTGCCGATCACGGCCAAGCTCGCCGCGCGCATGTTCACCGCCGCCGGCGCCGATGGCCTGCTGACCGTCGACCTGCACGCCGACCAGATCCAGGGCTTCTTCGATATCCCGCTGGACAACGTCTACGCCTCGCCGCTGCTGCTGGCCGACATCTGGCGCGCCCACGGCACCGACAACATGGTCGTGGTCAGCCCGGACGTGGGCGGCGTGGTCCGCGCCCGCGCCATCGCCAAGCGCCTGGACGACGCCGACCTCGCGATCATCGACAAGCGCCGCCCCAAGGCCAACGTCGCCACCGTGATGAACATCATCGGCGACGTGTCCGGCAAGACCTGCGTGCTGGTCGACGACATCGTCGACACCGCCGGCACCCTGTGCGCGGCCGCTGCGGCGCTCAAGGAGCATGGCGCCACCAAGGTGGTGGCCTACTGCACCCACCCGGTGCTGTCGGGCGCTGCCATCGACAATGTCACCCGCTCCCAGCTCGACGAGCTGGTGGTCACTGATACCATTCCGCTTTCCGACGCGGCCCGCGCCTGCGGCCGCATCCGCCAGCTCAGCGTCGCCGAGCTGCTGGCCGAAACCATCCGCCGCATCGCCGGCGGCGAATCGGTGAGTTCCCTGTACGTGGACTGACGGCCCCGGCCGCGGTCCGACCCGCATCAGTTTCCGGCTTCCCTGGTCGCGGGGGAGCCATCCATCCGCCGCGAGGCGGGCCATCCAAGCAAGTGAGCAAACGAAAATGAGCAACCACAAGATCACGGCCGCCAGCCGCAAGGACGAGGGGAAGGGTGCGAGCCGCCGCCTGCGTCATGCCGGCAGCATCCCGGCCATCATCTACGGCGGCGACGCCGCCCCGCAGAGCATCCAGCTCGACCAGGAGAAGATCTGGGTCGCGAGCCAGCACGAGTGGTTCTACTCGTCGATCCTCGACCTCGAAGTCGATGGCAAGGTGCAGGCCGTGCTCCTGCGCGACATGCAGCGCCATCCCTACAAGCAGGTCATCATGCACCTGGACTTCCAGCGCGTGAACGCCAACGAGGCGATCCGCGTCAACGTGCCGCTGCACCTGGTCAACGCCGACCAGTCGCCGGCCGGCAAGTCCGCGGGCGTGGTCCTGACCCAGGAAATGAACGAGGTCGAGGTGACCTGCCTGCCGGGCAAGCTGCCCGAGTCGATCGAAGTCGACCTGTCGAACATGGAGGTCGGTGACACCGTGCACCTGTCCGACGTCGTGCTGCCCGAGGGCGTGGAGCTGGTCGCGAAGATCGACGACGAGCACAACCCCGCCGTCGCCGTGGCCCGCCACGCGCGCGTCGAGGCCGAGCCCGAGGCTGGCGAGGCTGCCGAGGCCCCGGACGCGGACGTGCCTGCCAGCAAGCAGGACGACGCCGAAGGCGAAGGCGCGGAGTAACAGGGCGCAGCGCGCCGGCGCTTCCTGCTGGAGGTGCCGGCATGCGCCGAAGCGATGGACGGTCTCCGACTCATCGTCGGGCTGGGCAATCCCGGTCCGGAGCACGCACGGACCCGGCACAACGCCGGGTTCCGTTTTGTCGACGCCCTGGCCGAGCGCGAAGGCGAGCGTTTCAAGGTCGACGGCAAGCTGTTCGGCGAAACCGCGAAAGTGCGGATCGCCGGCCACGAGGCCTGGCTGCTGAAGCCGGCCACGTACATGAACCTCAGCGGCAAGTCGGTGCTGGCCGCGCTGCGCTTCTGGAAGATCGAGCCGGAGCAGGCGCTGCTGGTGCACGACGAGCTGGATCTTCCCCCGGGCACGGCCCGGCTCAAGTTCGACGGCGGCCACGGCGGCCAGAACGGGCTGCGCGACACCATGCGCCTGCTCGGACACGGCCGCTTCCACCGCCTGCGCGTCGGCATCGGCCACCCCGGCCACAAGGACCGGGTCACGGGCTGGGTGCTGGGGCGCCCGTCGCCGGACGACGACATCCTCATCGGGCGCGCCGTCGACGACGCGCTCGACGTGCTGCCGCTGGCCATGGCCGGCGATTACAGCGAAGCCATGAAGCGGCTGCACACCAACAGGACCTGACAGCTTATGGGCATCACCTGCGGCATCGTCGGCCTGCCGAACGTCGGCAAGTCGACCCTCTTCAATGCGTTGACCAAGGCGGGCATCGCCGCGGCCAACTTCCCCTTCTGCACGATCGAGCCCAACGTCGGCGTGGTGCCGGTGCCGGATCCGCGGCTCAATGCCCTGGCTGAAATCATCAATCCGCAGAAGGTGATCCCGACGGCGGTCGAGTTCGTCGACATCGCCGGCCTGGTGGCCGGGGCCGCCAGCGGCGAGGGCCTGGGCAACAAGTTCCTGGCCCACATCCGCGAGGTCGACGCGATCACCCACGTGGTGCGCTGCTTCGAGCACCCCGACGTCATCCACGTCGCCAACCGGGTCGACCCGATCGCCGACATCGACACGATCGACACCGAGCTGGCCCTGGCCGACCTGGAGTCGGTGGAGAAGGCCCTGCAGCGCGCCGAGCGCTCGGCCAAGACCGGCGACAAGGACGCGAAGGCCCGGGTCGAGGTGCTGGCGCGGGTGCGCGAGGGCCTGGACGCCGGCCGGCCGGCGCGCGCGCTGGGCCTGTCCGACGACGACCGCGCCGCGGTGCGCGACCTGTTCCTGCTGACCCTGAAGCCGGTGATGTACGTCGCCAACGTGCTCGAGGACGGCTTCGAGGGCAACCCGCACCTGGACGCCGTGCGTGCGCGGGCGGCGGGCGAGGGCGCCGAGGTGGTGCCGGTCTCGGCCGCCATCGAGGAGGAGCTGAGCCAGCTCGACGACGCCGACCGCGACGAGTTCCTGAAGGACCTGGGCCTGGACGAGCCGGGCCTCAACCGGGTGATCCGGGCCGCCTACAACCTGCTGGGCCTGCAGACCTACTTCACCGCCGGCGTGAAGGAGGTCCGGGCGTGGACGGTCAAGGCCGGCTCCACCGCGCCGCAGGCGGCCGCGGTGATCCACACCGACTTCGAAAAGGGCTTCATCCGCGCCGAGACCATCGGTTACGACGACTTCATCCGCTACCGCGGCGAGGCCGGCGCGCGCGAGGCCGGCCGGCTGCGGCTGGAGGGCAAGGAGTACCGGGTGCAGGAAGGCGACGTCCTGCACTTCCGCTTCAACGTCTGAGCCCGGTGGGCACCGCGCCCGCCCGGCGGTCGCCGGGCGGAGAATCAGGACGTCGACAGGCGTTGACAGCCGCGTTCTTGACCGTCAAAATCGTGGGCTGGTTTCAGCGGTTTGTCGTGCTGGAGGGATACCCAAGCGGCCAACGGGGGCAGACTGTAAATCTGCTGGCTTACGCCTTCGGTGGTTCGAATCCACCTCCCTCCACCAGTACATCCCCGGCGCGGGAGTAGTTCAATGGTAGAACCTCAGCCTTCCAAGCTGATGGTGCGGGTTCGATTCCCGTCTCCCGCTCCATCGCGGGGTATCATTGGCAGCCACGTCGCCAGGGCACAACTCACGCTCACGTAGCTCAGTCGGTAGAGCACCTCCTTGGTAAGGAGGAGGTCGATGGTTCGATTCCATTCGTGAGCACCATCTTCGGGCCGCAGCGGCAAGCGCGGCCCTCCATTCAACAGTTCAACGAGATACGCAATCATGGCCAAGGGTAAGTTCGAGCGCACCAAGCCCCACGTGAACGTGGGCACGATCGGTCACGTGGACCACGGCAAGACGACGCTGACGGCGGCGCTGACGAAGATCGGTGCGGAGCGTTTCGGCGGCGAGTTCCACGCCTACGACGCGATCGACAAGGCGCCGGAAGAGAAGGCGCGCGGCATCACGATCTCGACCTCGCACGTGGAATACGAGAGCCCGACGCGCCACTACGCGCACGTGGACTGCCCGGGCCACGCCGACTACGTGAAGAACATGATCACGGGTGCGGCGCAGATGGACGGCGCGATCCTGGTGTGCTCGGCCGCCGACGGCCCGATGCCGCAGACGCGCGAGCACATCCTGCTGGCCCGCCAGGTGGGCGTGCCGTACATCGTGGTCTTCCTGAACAAGGCGGACATGGTGGACGACGCGGAGCTGCTGGAACTGGTGGAGATGGAAGTCCGCGAGCTGCTGTCGAAGTACGACTTCCCGGGCGACGACACCCCGATCGTGCACGGTTCGGCGCTGAAGGCGCTGGAAGGCGACCAGTCGGACATCGGCGTGCCGGCGATCATCAAGCTGGTGGAAGCGCTGGACACCTGGATTCCGGAGCCGGAGCGTGACGTCGACAAGACCTTCCTGATGCCGGTGGAAGACGTGTTCTCGATCTCGGGCCGCGGCACCGTGGTGACCGGCCGCATCGAGCGCGGCGTGATCAAGGTGGGCGAGGAGATCGAGATCGTCGGTATCCGCCCGACCCAGAAGACGACGGTGACCGGCGTCGAGATGTTCCGCAAGCTGCTGGACCAGGGCCAGGCGGGCGACAACGCGGGCCTGCTGCTGCGCGGCACGAAGCGTGACGACGTGGAGCGCGGCCAGGTGCTGTGCAAGCCGGGTTCGATCTCGCCGCACACGGACTTCGAGGCCGAGGTGTACGTGCTGTCGAAGGACGAGGGTGGCCGTCACACGCCGTTCTTCAAGGGCTACCGTCCGCAGTTCTACTTCCGCACGACCGACATCACGGGTGCGGTGGAGCTGCCGGAAGGCGTGGAGATGGTGATGCCGGGCGACAACGTGAAGATGTCGGTGTCGCTGATCAACCCGATCGCGATGGACGAGGGCCTGCGCTTCGCGATCCGCGAGGGTGGCCGCACGGTCGGCGCCGGCGTCGTCGCCAAGATCAACAAGTAAGACGGCGTATCCCGGCGGCCTCTGGCCGCCGTGGTGCGTGACGCCGGGGCGAGTCGGGAGCGGCTCGCCGTTGGCGTCTAAGAGGCAAGAGAAATTTCATATACGCCAGTAGCTCAATTGGCAGAGCAGCGGTCTCCAAAACCGCAGGTTGGGGGTTCGAGTCCCTCCTGGCGTGCCAAGCCGCAACGAGGGCGATAGCCACTTGAACAGCAGGGTCGAACATTCGAGGAACCAGGCTTCGGCCGGAGACCTCGCAAAGTATGTGGTTGCAGCCCTGCTGCTGCTCGGCGGGCTGGTCGCGTTCTACTGGTTCGAAGGCCAGTGGCCGATGCCGCTGCGGGTTCTGGCGGTGGTCGGCGGCGTGGTCGCCGGCCTGGTGGTCTTCCTGACCAGCGCCATGGGCCTGCGGACCCGCGAGTTCCTCGCCGAGGCCCGCTTCGAGCTGCGCAAGGTGGTCTGGCCGACCCGTCAGGAGGCCCTGCGCATGACCTGGGTGGTGATGATCGTGGTCGCGATCATCAGCCTGATGCTGGCCGGGTTCGACCTGGTGATCCAGTGGCTCATCCGCCTGCTGCTCGGCAACTGATGGAGATGTCCGGTTCGATGGAAAGCGAGATCGTCAAGCGCTGGTACGTGGTTCATGCCTATTCCGGCTTCGAGAAGTCGGTGGCCCAGGCGCTGCGCGACCGCATCGCCCGGATGGGCATGGAAGAGAAGTTCGGCGACGTGATGGTCCCGACCGAGGAAGTGGTCGAGATGCGCTCCGGCCAGAAGCGCCGCTCCGAGCGCAAGTTCTTCCCCGGCTACGTCCTGGTCCAGATCGCCACCCATGACGAGGGCGGGATCCCGCGCATCGACAGCGAGAGCTGGCACCTGGTCAAGGAAACCCCGAAGGTCATGGGCTTCATCGGCGGTACCGCCGCCCAGCCGCTGCCGATCCGCGACGACGAGGCCGATGCCATCCTCGCCCGCGTCCAGGAAGGCGTGGAGAAGCCCCGCCCGAAGGTCCTGTTCGAGGCCGGCCAGATGGTCCGCGTCATCGACGGCCCCTTCAACGACTTCAACGGCGTGGTCGAGGAAGTCAACTACGAAAAGAGCCGCCTGCGCGTGGCCGTGCTCATTTTCGGTCGCTCGACCCCGGTCGAGCTGGAATTCGGCCAGGTCGAAAAGGCCTGACCCCGGCCCACTTGGCCGGAGACCCCGGAAGCTGCTATAGTGCGCGGCTTCCTGCCCGGAACACGGGCAAAACGCATTGGCCGCCGCCCTGGCGGCCTTTGCGCGTGACGACGCGATACCGGGACGCGTGTTCATTCCCGGCCCGATGGGGAGCCTGAAAGGCGTTCGCACCCGGAGAGGACAATGGCAAAGAAAGTCATCGGTTACATCAAGTTGCAGGTCAAGGCCGGCCAGGCGAATCCGTCGCCGCCGGTGGGTCCTGCCCTCGGCCAGCGCGGCCTGAACATCATGGAGTTCTGCAAGGCCTTCAATGCCGCCACGCAGAAGCTCGAGCCGGGTCTGCCGATCCCGACCGTGATCACCGCGTACTCCGACCGCACCTTCACCTTCATCACCAAGACGCCGCCCGCGACGATCCTGCTGAAGAAGGCGACCGGCGTGCAGTCCGGCTCCAAGCGCCCGAACACCGAGAAGGTGGGCAAGGTCACCCGCGCCCAGCTCGAGGAAATCGCGAAGGCGAAGGAACCCGACCTGACCGCGGCCGACCTGGACGCGGCGGTTCGCACCATCGCGGGCTCCGCCCGTTCGATGGGCCTGACGGTGGAGGGCTGAGACCATGGCACAGACCAAGCGACAGAAGAACATCAAGGCCGCGACCGTTCCGGGCAAGGCCTACGCCATTGACGAAGCGCTGAAGATCGTCAAGGACAACAGCAAGGCCAAGTTCGTCGAAGCCGTCGACGTGGCCGTGCGCCTGGGCGTCGACGCCCGCAAGTCGGACCAGCAGGTCCGCGGCTCGACCGTGCTGCCGCAGGGCACCGGCAAGTCGGTGCGCGTGGCGGTGTTCGCCCCCGCGGGCGCCAAGGCCGAGGAGGCCCTGGCCGCCGGTGCCGACGCCGTCGGCATGGACGACCTGGCCGAGAAGATGCAGGGCGGCGACCTCAACTACGACGTCGTGATCGCCACCCCGGACGCCATGCGCGTGGTCGGCAAGCTCGGCACGCTGCTGGGCCCGCGCGGCCTGATGCCGAACCCCAAGGTCGGCACGGTCTCCCCGAACCCGGGCGAGGCGGTGAAGAACGCCAAGGGCGGCCAGGTCCGCTACCGCACCGACAAGGCCGGCATCATCCACTGCACCATCGGCAAGGCGGACTTCGAGTCCGACCGCCTGAAGGAGAACCTGCAGGCGCTGCTGGCCGACCTGGTCAAGGCCAAGCCGGCCACGGCCAAGGGCCAGTACCTGCAGAAGATCTCGGTCAGCTCGACCATGGGTCCCGGCGTCGCCGTGGACCAGTCGACGCTGTCGTTCAAGTAATCAAGGTTTTGAGGGCATCGCGCGGGCGCAAGCCGGCGCGGGGCCGTCAAAGACCGCAGGCGCGGCCTGCGTGGCAACGACGACGGGCAGGGATGCTCGAACTGGCATGGAATCGCCGTCGCTGCCGCCGCAGGGCGCTTAATCCTCGAACCGCGCGAGCGGGGACGGGCCTGCGCAGATGGTTGCCGACCCTCCCAAAGATCAAGGCTTCATCGATCCAGACGGAAAACGGCCACCAAAGGGATGTCGCTTGCGGCGTCCCCGGCATCCAGGGACGGGTGTCGAACAAGGACCGGCCAGGCGTGGATGCGCCAGGCCGGATTGCGAAGTACGGAGGAGTGCAATGGCTCTTAATCTGACCCAGAAGAAGGAAGTCGTTGCCGAACTGGCCGAGGTCGCCGCATCGGCGCATTCGCTGGTTGCCGCGGAGTACGTGGGCCTGACCGTCGAGCAGCTGACCAACATGCGCAAGAAGGCGCGCGCCGAAGGCGTGTACCTGAAGGTTGCGAAGAACACGTTGGTCTCGCGTGCAGTGGAGAACACCGATTACGCCGTCGTCCAGGACGAGCTGACCGGTCCCCTGCTGTACGCCTTCTCGAAGGAAGACCCCGGCGCCGCCGGACGCCTGATCAAGGAGTTCGCCAAGGCGAACGACAAGCTGAAGCCGCGCCTCGTGGCGATCGGCGGGCAGAAGTACCCGGGCACCCACGTGGATGTCCTGGCTTCGCTCCCGACCCGCGACCAGGCCCTGTCGATGCTGCTCAGCGTCATGGTCCAGCCCGCCACCATGCTGGTGCGCGTGCTGGCCGAGCCGGCCTCGCAGGTCGCCCGCGTCACCAACGCGGTCGGCCAGCAGAAGGCGGCTTGAGGCGACAACAGTTCGGTCGACAACCGACCACAGACGTTTTCCAACTTTAGATAAAGCAGAGGTATCGAGATGTCCCTTTCCAACGAGCAGATCATCGAAGCGATCAGCAGCAAGACCCTCGTCGAGGTGATGGAGCTGGTCAAGGCGATGGAAGAGAAGTTCGGCGTGTCCGCCGCCGCCCCGGTTGCCGTGGCCGCTGGCCCGGCCGCCGCCGCCGCCGGTCCGGCCGAAGAGCAGACCGAGTTCAACGTGACCCTGAAGTCCGCCGGCGACAAGAAGGTCGAGGTCATCAAGGTGGTCCGCGCGATCACCGGCCTGGGCCTGAAGGAAGCCAAGGACCTGACCGAGGCCGGTGGCCTGGTCAAGGAAGGCGCTTCGAAGGAAGACGCCGAGAAGATCAAGAAGGACCTGGAAGCCGCCGGCGCCACGGTCGAAGTCAAGTAAGCGTTGTCGCGTCGCCAGTGTCATCGGCGACCACCGAGGCTGGGGGCGTAAGCCCCCGGCCTTCGGCCGTTGTAGAGAAAGCCTGAAAACCGACACCGAGTCGGCAGTTGGAAATAGCGGGAGAAGGCGTGCTGGTGCCGGCAATACCAGCGATTTCCAACTGGCGGTTCATGAAATTCCCCTGGGTCGCGCCGCGCGCGGCCCGCAGATGCCAAAGGCGGTAGCTCCCCATGACGACGTCATATTCGTTCACCGAAAAGAAGCGCATCCGCAAGGACTTCGGCAAGCGCCGTTCGATCCTCGAGGTTCCGTTCCTGCTCGCCATCCAGGTCGACTCGTACCGCGAGTTCCTGCAGGCCGACAAGGACCCGGCGCGTCGCGACGACCGCGGCCTGCACGCCGCCCTCAAGTCCGTGTTCCCCATCACCAGCTACAACGGCTACGCCGCGCTGGAGTACGTCGGCTACAAGCTCGGCGACCCGGTGTTCGACGAGCGCGAGTGTCGCAACCGCGGCCTCAGCTACGGCGCCCCGCTGCGCGTGACCGTGCGCCTGGTGATCTACGACCGCGAGTCGTCGTCCAAGGCCATCAAGTACGTGAAGGAGCAGGAGGTCTACATGGGCGAGATCCCGCTCATGACCGACAACGGCACCTTCATCGTCAACGGCACCGAGCGCGTCATCGTCTCCCAGCTGCACCGCTCGCCGGGCGTGTTCTTCGACCATGACCGCGGCAAGACCCACAGCTCGGGCAAGCTGCTGTACTCGGCCCGCATCATTCCCTACCGCGGCTCCTGGCTGGACTTCGAGTTCGACCCGAAGGACGCGCTGTTCACCCGCATCGACCGCCGCCGCAAGCTGCCGGTCAGCGTCCTGCTGCGCGCACTGGGCTACTCCAACGAGGAGATGCTCAACGAGTTCTTCGAGATCAACCACTTCCACATCGACCCGGAAGAGGGCGTGCAGCTCGAGCTGGTGCCCGAGCGCCTGCGCGGCGAAACGCTCGACTTCGACCTGGCTGACGGCGACCGCGTGATCGTCGAGGCCGGCCGCCGCATCACCGCGCGCCACGTCAAGCAGCTGGTCGATTCCGGCATCGAGGCCCTGGCCGTTCCGGACGCCTACCTGGTGGGCCGCGTGCTGTCGCATGACGTCGTCGACGCCGCCACCGGCGAGCTGATCGCCTCGGCCAACGACGAGATCACCGACGAGATGCTGGAAGCCCTGCGCAAGGCCGGCATCGAAGCGGTCGGCACGATCTGGACCAACGACCTGGATCGCGGCCCCTACCTGTCCAACACCCTGCGCATCGACGGCACCAAGACCCAGCTCGAGGCCCTGGTCGAGATCTACCGCATGATGCGTCCCGGCGAGCCGCCGACCAAGGACGCCGCGCAGAACCTGTTCCACAACCTGTTCTTCACCTTCGAGCGCTACGACCTGTCGGCCGTGGGCCGGATGAAGTTCAACCGCCGCATCGGCCGCAAGGAGACCACCGGTTCGCCGGTGCTGTACGACGCGCGCTACTTCGCCGAGCGCAAGGACGATGACTCCGTCCGCCTGCGCGAGGCCAACGGCGACAGCTCCGACATCCTCGACGTGCTGAAGGTGCTGACCGAGATCCGCAACGGTCGCGGCGTGGTGGACGACATCGACCACCTCGGCAACCGCCGCGTGCGTTCGGTCGGCGAGATGGCCGAGAACGTGTTCCGCGTGGGCCTGGTCCGCGTCGAGCGCGCCGTGCGCGAGCGCCTGACCATGGCCGAGGCCGATGGCCTGACCCCGCAGGAGCTGATCAACGCCAAGCCGGTCGCGGCTGCCGTGAAGGAGTTCTTCGGCTCCTCGCAGCTGTCGCAGTTCATGGACCAGAACAACCCGCTGTCCGAGGTCACCCACAAGCGCCGCGTCTCGGCGCTCGGCCCGGGCGGCCTGACCCGCGAGCGCGCCGGCTTCGAAGTGCGCGACGTGCACCCGACCCACTACGGCCGCGTCTGCACCATCGAGACCCCTGAAGGCCCGAACATCGGCCTGATCAACTCGCTGGCCGTGTTCGCGCGCACCAACGGCTACGGCTTCCTCGAGACGCCGTACCGCAAGGTCGTGGACGGCAAGGTCACCGACGACGTCGAGTACCTGTCGGCGATCGAGGAGAACGAGTACGTCATCGCGCAGGTGAGCGCGCCGCAGGACGAGAAGGGCAACCTGACCGCCCAGTTCGTCGCCTGCCGCTTCCAGGGTGAGAACCTGCTGAAGCCGCCGAGCGAGATCGACTACATGGACGTCTCGCCGATGCAGACCGTGTCGGTGGCGGCGGCGCTGGTGCCGTTCCTGGAGCACGACGACGCCAACCGTGCGCTGATGGGCGCCAACATGCAGCGCCAGGCCGTGCCGACGCTGAAGAGCGAGAAGCCGCTGGTCGGCACCGGCATCGAGCGCGCCGTCGCGCGCGACTCGGGCGTGACGGTGAATGCGCGCCGCGGCGGCGTGATCGAGCAGATCGACGCCGGCCGCATCGTGGTCAAGGTGTTCGAGGACGAGATTTCCGGCGAGACCGATGCCGGCGTCGACATCTACAACCTGATCAAGTACACGCGCTCCAACCAGAACACCTGCATCAACCAGACTCCGCTGGTGAACGTGGGCGACGTGGTCGCGCGCGGCGACGTGCTGGCCGACGGCCCCTCGACGGACATCGGCGAGCTGGCGCTCGGCCAGAACATGCTGGTCGCGTTCATGCCGTGGAACGGCTACAACTTCGAGGACTCGATCCTGCTCTCGGAGCGGGTGGTCCAGGAAGACCGCTACACCACGATCCACATCGAGGAGCTGACCGCGGTCGCCCGCGACACCAAGCTCGGGCCGGAGGAAATCTCCGCCGACATCCCGAACGTCTCCGAGCAGGCGCTCAACCGCCTCGACGAGTCGGGCGTGGTGTACATCGGCGCCGAGGTCCGCGCTGGCGACATCCTGGTGGGCAAGGTCACGCCGAAGGGCGAGAGCCAGCTGACCCCCGAGGAGAAGCTGCTGCGCGCGATCTTCGGCGAGAAGGCCTCCGACGTTAAGGACAGCTCGCTGCGCGTGCCCCCGGGCATGGACGGCACCGTCATCGACGTGCAGGTCTTCACCCGCGACGGCATCGAGAAGGACAAGCGCGCCAAGCAGATCGAGGAAAACGAGATCAAGCGCGTCAAGAAGGACTTCGACGACCAGTTCCGCATCCTCGAGGGTGCGATCTACGCCCGCCTGCGCGAGCAGCTGCTGGGCAAGGTCGCCAACGGCGGCCCGGGCGTGAAGAAGGGCGACACCGTGTCCTCGCTGGTGCTCGACGGCCTGAAGAAGTCCGACTGGCTGCAGCTGCGCATGAAGGACGACGACGCTGCCGACGCGATCGAGCGCGCCGCGAAGCAGATCCAGGTGCACGAGGAGGAATTCGAGCGCCGCTTCCAGGACAAGCGCGGCAAGATCACCCAGGGCGACGACCTCGCCCCGGGCGTGCTGAAGATGGTCAAGGTCTACCTGGCCGTGAAGCGCCGCATCCAGCCGGGCGACAAGATGGCCGGCCGCCACGGCAACAAGGGTGTGGTGTCGACCATCGTGCCGGTGCAGGACATGCCGCACATGGCCAACGGCGAGACCGTCGACATCGTGCTCAACCCGCTGGGCGTGCCGAGCCGAATGAACATCGGCCAGATCCTCGAAGTCCACCTGGGCTGGGCCGCCAAGGGCCTGGGCCGGAAGATCGACGAGATGCTGCAGGCGCAGGCCAAGATCGCCGAGCTGCGCAAGTTCCTCGACCAGATCTACAACCACGACAACAAGCTGCACGGGCAGCGCGTGGACCTGAAGCAGTTCTCCGACGAGGAGCTGCTGCAGCTGGCGAAGAACCTGACCGGCGGCGTGCCGATGGCGACCCCGGTGTTCGACGGCGCGGCCGAGACCGAGATCAAGCAGATGCTCGAGCTCGCCGACCTGCCGTCCAGCGGCCAGGCCCAGCTGTACGACGGCCGCACCGGCGAAGCCTTCGAGCGCAAGGTGACCGTGGGCTACATGCACATGCTGAAGCTCAACCACCTGGTCGACGACAAGATGCACGCGCGTTCGACCGGCCCGTACTCGCTCGTCACCCAGCAGCCGCTGGGCGGCAAGGCGCAGTTCGGCGGCCAGCGCTTCGGCGAGATGGAAGTCTGGGCGCTGGAAGCCTACGGCGCGGCCTACACCCTGCAGGAAATGCTGACGGTGAAGTCCGACGACGTGCAGGGCCGCAACCAGATGTACAAGAACATCGTCGACGGCGAACACGAGATGGTCGCGGGCATGCCCGAGTCCTTCAACGTGCTGGTCAAGGAAATCCGCTCGCTCGCGATCAACATGGAGCTGGAAGAGAACTGAGGACGCAGGCCGGGGCAGGGCGCGCACGACGCGCCCGCCACCGGTGAGCACCAACGCCACGTCCCCGATTCCCGTTCCCGGAGAAAGACATGAAAGACCTTCTGAACCTGTTCAACCAGCAGCGCCCGACGCTCGACTTCGACGCGATCAAGATCGCGCTTGCCTCGCCCGACCTGATCCGTTCGTGGTCGTTCGGCGAAGTGAAGAAGCCCGAGACCATCAACTACCGCACCTTCAAGCCCGAGCGCGACGGCCTGTTCTGCGCCGCCATCTTCGGGCCGGTGAAGGACTACGAGTGCCTGTGCGGCAAGTACAAGCGCATGAAGCACCGCGGCGTGGTCTGCGAGAAGTGCGGCACCGAGGTGACGCTCGCCAAGGTGCGCCGCGAGCGCATGGGCCATATCGACCTGGCCAGCCCGACCGCGCACATCTGGTTCCTCAAGTCGCTGCCTTCGCGCATCGGCCTGATGCTGGACATGACCCTGCGCGACATCGAGCGCATCCTGTACTTCGAGGCCTTCGTGGTCACGGAGCCGGGCCTGACCCCGATGGAGCGCGGCCAGCTGCTCAATGAAGAGCAGTACATGCAGATGCGCCAGGAGCACGGCGACGACTTCGACGCCGCGATGGGCGCCGAGGCCGTGTTCGACCTGCTGCGCACGATCGACCTGCAGGCCGAGATGGTGCGCCTGAAGGAAGAGATCGCCGCCACCGGCTCCGAGACCAAGCTCAAGCGCCTCACCAAGCGCATCAAGCTGGTCGAGGCCTTCCTCGAGTCGGGCAACCGCCCCGAGTGGATGGTGATGACCGTGCTGCCGGTGCTGCCGCCGGACCTGCGCCCGCTGGTTCCGCTGGACGGTGGCCGCTTCGCGACCTCCGACCTGAACGACCTGTACCGCCGCGTCATCAACCGCAACAACCGCCTGCGCCGCCTGCTCGAGCTCAACGCGCCCGATATCATCGTGCGCAACGAGAAGCGCATGCTGCAGGAGTCGGTGGACGCGCTGATGGACAACGGCCGCCGCGGCCGCGCCATCACCGGCACCAACAAGCGCCCCCTCAAGTCGCTGGCCGACATGATCAAGGGCAAGCAGGGCCGCTTCCGCCAGAACCTGCTCGGCAAGCGCGTCGACTACTCGGGCCGTTCGGTCATCGTGGTCGGCCCGACCCTGCGCCTGCACGAGTGCGGCCTGCCGAAGAAGATGGCGCTGGAGCTGTTCAAGCCCTTCATCTTCGCCAAGCTGCAGCGCCGTGGCCTGGCCACGACCATCAAGGCCGCCAAGAAGCTGGTCGAGCGCGAAGAGGCCGAGGTGTGGGACATCCTCGAAGAGGTGATCCGCGAGCACCCGGTGCTGCTGAACCGCGCGCCGACGCTGCACCGCCTGGGCATCCAGGCGTTCGAGCCGGTGCTGATCGAGGGCAAGGCGATCCAGCTGCACCCGCTGGTCTGCACCGCGTTCAACGCCGACTTCGACGGTGACCAGATGGCCGTGCACGTCCCGCTGAGCCTCGAGGCCCAGCTGGAGGCGCGCGCGCTGATGATGTCGTCGAACAACATCCTGTCGCCCGCCAACGGCGAGCCGATCATCGTGCCGTCGCAGGACGTGGTGCTGGGCCTGTACTACATGACCCGCGCGCTCGAGAACACCCCGGGCGAGGGCATGGCGTTCGCGAACGTCGCCGAGGTCAAGCGCGCCTACGACAACAAGGTCGCCGGCCTGCACGCCAAGGCCAAGGTCCGCATCACCGAGACGGTGATCGACGAGGAAGGCAACCGCCAGAAGAAGACCTCGATCGTGGACACCACGGTCGGTCGCGCCCTGCTGGCCGAGATCCTGCCCGAGGGCCTGCCCTTCGCGCTGGCCAACGTCGAGCTGACCAAGAAGAACATCAGCCGCCTGATCAACTCCTGCTACCGCCAGCTCGGCCTGAAGGACACGGTCGTGTTCGCCGACAAGCTGATGTACACCGGTTTCGCGTACGCCACGCGCGCCGGCGTGTCGATCGGCATCGACGATATGATCATCCCCGACGAGAAGAAGGGCATCCTCGCCGAGGCCGAGGCCGAGGTGCTGGAGATCCAGCAGCAGTACCAGTCGGGCCTGGTCACCGCCGGCGAGCGCTACAACAAGGTGGTCGACATCTGGTCGCGCACCAACGAGCGCGTCGCCCAGGCGATGATGAAGACCATCGGTACCGAGGTCGTGACCAACGCCAAGGGCGAGAAGGTCGAGCAGAAGTCGATGAACTCGGTCTACATCATGGCCGACTCCGGCGCCCGTGGTTCGCAGGCGCAGATCCGCCAGCTGGCCGGCATGCGCGGCCTGATGGCCAAGCCGGACGGCTCGATCATTGAGACCCCGATCACCTCGAACTTCCGCGAGGGCCTGAACGTCCAGCAGTACTTCATCTCGACCCACGGCGCCCGAAAGGGTCTCGCGGACACCGCGCTGAAGACCGCGAACTCGGGTTACCTCACCCGCCGCCTGGTCGACGTCGCCCAGGACGTGGTGATCACCGAGACCGACTGCGGCACCCATGACGGCCTGACCATGACCCCGATCGTGGAGGGCGGCGACGTGGTCGAGCCGCTGAAGGATCGCGTGCTCGGCCGCATCGTGGCCGAGGACGTGTTCCTGCCCGGCGACGACGAGGATCCGGTCGTCACCCGCAACACCCTGCTCGACGAAGCCTGGGTGCAGAAGCTCGAGGACGCCGGCGTGCAGACCATCAAGGTCCGCTCGACCATCACCTGCGAATCGTCCTTCGGCGTCTGCGCGCACTGCTACGGCCGCGACCTGGGCCGTGGCCACCTGGTCAACCTCGGCGAGGCCGTGGGCGTGGTCGCCGCGCAGTCGATCGGCGAGCCCGGCACCCAGCTGACCATGCGTACCTTCCACATCGGTGGTGCGGCCTCGCGTGCGGCGGCGATCGACAACGTGACGGTGAAGACCACCGGTTCGGTGAAGTTCAACAACGTCAAGTCGGTGTCGCATGCCGACGGCCACCTGGTCGGCGTGTCGCGTTCGGGCGAGATCTCCGTGCTCGACCAGCACGGCCGCGAGCGCGAGCGCTACAAGCTGCCCTACGGCGCCACCATCAACGCGAAGGACGGCATGGCGGTCAAGGCCGGCCAGACGGTCGCGACCTGGGATCCGCACAACCACCCGATCGTGTCGGAAGTGAAGGGCGTGGTGCGCTTCATCGACTTCGTCGACGGCATCACCGTCATCGAGAAGACCGACGAGCTGACCGGCCTGGCCTCGCGCGAGATCACCGATCCCAAGCGCCGCGGCTCGCAGGGCAAGGACCTGCGCCCGCTGATCCGCATCGTCGACGCCAAGACCGGCGAGGACCTCAACATCCCGGGCACCGACCTGCCGGCGCAGTACCTGCTGCCGCCGCGTTCGATCGTGAACATGCAGGACGGCGCCACCGTGGGCGTGGGCGACGTGGTCGCCAAGATCCCGCAGGAAGCGTCGAAGACCCGTGACATCACCGGTGGTCTGCCGCGCGTGGCCGACCTGTTCGAAGCCCGCAAGCCGAAGGATCCGGCGATCCTGGCCGAGAAGTCCGGCGTGGTCAGCTTCGGCAAGGACACCAAGGGCAAGCAGCGCCTGATCATCAAGGGCGCGGATGGCGAGGACCACGAGGAGCTGATCCCGAAGTACCGCCAGATCATCGTGTTCGAGGGCGAGCACGTGGAGAAGGGCGAGACCGTGGTGGACGGCGAGCCGAGCCCGCAGGACATCCTGCGCCTGAAGGGCGTCGAGGAGCTGGCGTCGTATCTGACCAAGGAAATCCAGGACGTCTACCGCCTGCAGGGCGTGAAGATCAACGACAAGCACATCGAGGTGATCGTCCGCCAGATGCTGCGCAAGGTCGAGATCACCGACGCCGGCGGCGGCCGCTTCCTCAACGGCGAGCAGGCCGAGCGCCAGCGCGTGATCGAGGAGAACGAGAAGCTCAACGCCAAGGGCGAGCTGCCGGTCCACTTCGACCCGGTGCTGCTGGGCATCACCAAGGCCTCGCTGGCGACCGAGTCGTTCATCTCCGCGGCCTCCTTCCAGGAGACCACCCGCGTGCTGACCGAGGCCGCCGTGCGCGGTACCCGCGACAGCCTGCGCGGCCTGAAGGAGAACGTGATCGTCGGCCGCCTGATTCCGGCGGGCACCGGTCTGGCGTACCATACGCAGCGCCGCAAGAACGCCTCCGGGCTGACCGAGTCGGAGATGGAGGCCCTGTCCGGGGTCGCCGTGGCCGAAGAGCCCGCCCTCGAGGCGGCGCAGGTCGAGGGTGGCGACGCCGCCCAGGCCGACGAAGCGGCCGAGTAATACCGTTCCACCGTCAGTGACGGTCCCCGCGGGGGCCGTCCCAGATCCCGAAATGAGGTGCCATGGAGGCGCCTCGTGTTCGGCCCAGGAAGGGCGGGAAAGATGACCGTGGCCCAGGCCACCCCCGGTGACGGGGGCTGCCGCCTGCCGGGTCCTGGCTGCGTTGACGCTGGTCGTCGGCGCAAGCTATACTTTTCCGTCTCGGCAGGCTGGGTAGACTCCGCCTGCCTTCGTTTTCGCGCACGGAACCTGGACCGTGCGGCCGGTACGCCCCGCGGCGTGCCACCAGAGCCGGGCCCAGGCCCGTTACACACAAACAGCGGGCCGCGTGCCCGGAGCAGAAGACCGACACGATGGCAACGATCAACCAGCTGGTGCGCAAGCCGCGCAGCCCGGAAACCTACAAGAGCAACTCGCCCGCGCTGCAGGACTGCCCGCAGCGTCGCGGCGTGTGCACCCGCGTGTACACCACCACCCCGAAGAAGCCGAACTCGGCCCTGCGCAAGGTCGCCAAGGTGCGCCTGACCAACGGCTACGAGGTCATCTCCTACATCGGTGGCGAAGGCCACAACCTGCAGGAGCACTCGGTGGTGCTGATCCGCGGCGGCCGAGTGAAGGATCTCCCGGGCGTGCGCTACCACACCGTGCGTGGTTCGCTCGACGCCGCCGGCGTCGCCAAGCGCAAGCAGGCCCGTTCCAAGTACGGCGCCAAGCGTCCGAAGGGCTGATTTCAGTCCCTTTCCCGCCCTTCGAACAGTTACTGAAAAGGCTCAAGAACAATGTCGCGTAAAGGAAACACCCCGCAGCGTTCGGTGCTGCCCGACCCGAAGCACGGCAGCGAGACCATCGCGCGCTTCATCAACATGGTGATGTACAGCGGCAAGAAGTCGGTCGCCGAGAAGATCGTGTACGGCGCCATGGACGTCATCGGCGAGAAGAACCCGAACCCGCTGGAAGTCGTCGAGAAGGCGCTGGGCAACATCTCGCCGTCGGTCGAGGTGAAGTCCCGCCGCGTCGGCGGCGCCACCTACCAGGTGCCGGTCGAGGTGCGCGCTTCCCGCCGCATGGCGCTGGCGATGCGCTGGCTGATCGACTCCGCGCGCAAGCGCGGCGAGAACAGCATGCCGCGCAAGCTCGCTGCCGAGCTGATCGACGCCTCCGAGAACCGCGGTGGCGCGATCAAGAAGCGCGAAGAGACCCACCGCATGGCCGAGGCCAACAAGGCCTTCGCGCACTACCGCTGGTAACGGCGCCCGGCCGGCGCCAGGCGCCGGCCAGATGATCGCGTAGCCGGGTGCCGCCGCAGGGCGGCATTCGGCCATCCGGAACCCATTCCGCACGTCCGCTCCGGTGGACAAATGACTAGAGAGACAGCCGTGGCCCGCACCACTCCGATCGACCGCTACCGCAACTTCGGCATCATGGCCCACATCGATGCCGGCAAGACCACCACGTCCGAGCGCATCCTGTTCTATACCGGCAAGAGCCACAAGATCGGCGAAGTGCACGACGGCGCCGCCACCATGGACTGGATGGAGCAGGAGCAGGAGCGCGGCATCACGATCCAGTCGGCGGCCACCACCGCGTTCTGGAAGGGCATGGACAAGACCCTGCCCGAGCACCGCTTCAACATCATCGACACCCCCGGGCACGTCGACTTCACCATCGAGGTGGAGCGCAGCCTGCGCGTGCTCGACGGTGCCGTGTTCGTGCTCTGCGCCGTGGGTGGCGTGCAGCCGCAGTCCGAGACCGTGTGGCGCCAGGCCAACAAGTACAAAGTGCCGCGCATCGCGTTCGTCAACAAGATGGACCGCACCGGCGCCAACTTCGTCAAGGTCCGCGACCAGCTGAAGTCGCGCCTGGGCGCGTTCCCTGTGCCGATGCAGGTGCCGATCGGCGCCGAAGACGGCTTCGAGGGCGTGGTCGACCTGCTGAAGATGAAGGCGATCCACTGGGATACCGCCAGCCAGGGCCTGAACTTCGAGTACCGCGACATCCCCGCCGACCTGGTCGAGCAGGCCAACGAGGCCCGTGCGTTCATGATCGAGTCGGCCGCCGAGGCCACCGAAGAGCTGATGGACAAGTACCTCGAGAGCGGTGAGCTCTCCGAGGAAGAGGTCATCGCCGGCCTGCGCGCGCGCACGCTCGCGACCGAGATCGTGCCGATGTTCTGTGGCACCGCGTTCAAGAACAAGGGCGTCCAGGCCATGCTCGACGGCGTGGTGCAGCTGCTGCCGTCGCCGGTGGACGTGCCGGCCGTGCGCGGTACCGACGTCGACGACGAGTCGAAGGAGCTCAGCCGCGAGTCCGCCGACAACGCACCGTTCTCCGCGCTGGCGTTCAAGATCATCACCGACCCCTTCGTGGGCTCGCTGACCTTCTTCCGCGTCTACTCCGGCAAGCTCAACGCCGGCGACCAGGTGCTGAACTCGGTCAAGGGCAAGAAGGAGCGCATCGGCCGCCTGCTGCAGATGCACTCGAACAACCGCGAAGAGATCAAGGAAGTGCTGGCCGGTGACATCGCTTCGGCCGTGGGCCTGAAGGACGTCACCACCGGTGACACCCTGTGCGCCCTCGACGCCCCGATCGTGCTCGAGCGCATGAGCTTCCCGGAGCCGGTGATCTCGATGGCCGTCGAGCCGAAGACCAAGTCCGACCAGGAGAAGATGGGCATCGCCCTGGGCCGCCTGGCGCAGGAGGATCCCTCCTTCCGCGTGCGCACCGACGAGGAATCGGGCCAGACCATCATCGCCGGCATGGGCGAGCTGCACCTGGACATCATCGTCGACCGCATGAAGCGCGAGTTCAACGTCGAGGCCAACGTCGGCAAGCCGCAGGTCGCCTACCGCGAGACCATCCGCAAGACGGTCAAGTCCGAAGGCAAGTTCGTGCGCCAGTCGGGCGGCAAGGGCCAGTTCGGCCACGTGTGGCTGGAGATCTCGCCGCAGGAAGCCGGTACCGGCTACGAGTTCGAGAACGCGATCGTCGGCGGCGTCGTGCCGAAGGAATACATCCCGGCCGTCGACAAGGGCATCCAGGAAGCGATGGCCAACGGCATCCTCGCCGGCTATCCGATCGTGGACGTCAAGGTGAAGCTGTTCGACGGTTCGTACCACGAGGTCGACTCGTCGGAAATGGCGTTCAAGATCGCCGGTTCGATGGGCTTCAAGGAAGGCTTCGGCAAGGCCGGCCCGGTCCTGCTCGAGCCGATCATGAAGGTCGAGATCGTCACCCCCGAGGACTACCTGGGTGACGTGATGGGCGACGTGAGCCGTCGTCGCGGCATCCTCCAGGGCCAGGACGACAGCCCGTCGGGCAAGATCATCAACGCGATGATCCCGCTGGGCGAGATGTTCGGCTACGCCACCAGCCTGCGCTCGATGTCGCAGGGCCGCGCGACCTTCACCATGGAGTTCGACCACTACGCGGACGCGCCGGCGAACATCGTCGACGAAGTGGTGAAGAAGAAGTAAGCGGCGCCGGCGACGGCAACCAGACCAACCAACTTTCGAAGAGACTGCAATCATGGCCAAGGGTAAGTTCGAGCGCACCAAGCCCCACGTGAACGTGGGCACGATCGGTCACGTGGACCACGGCAAGACGACGCTGACGGCGGCGCTGACGAAGATCGGTGCGGAGCGTTTCGGCGGCGAGTTCCACGCCTACGACGCGATCGACAAGGCGCCGGAAGAGAAGGCGCGCGGCATCACGATCTCGACCTCGCACGTGGAATACGAGAGCCCGACGCGCCACTACGCGCACGTGGACTGCCCGGGCCACGCCGACTACGTGAAGAACATGATCACGGGTGCGGCGCAGATGGACGGCGCGATCCTGGTGTGCTCGGCCGCCGACGGCCCGATGCCGCAGACGCGCGAGCACATCCTGCTGGCCCGCCAGGTGGGCGTGCCGTACATCGTGGTCTTCCTGAACAAGGCGGACATGGTGGACGACGCGGAGCTGCTGGAACTGGTGGAGATGGAAGTCCGCGAGCTGCTGTCGAAGTACGACTTCCCGGGCGACGACACCCCGATCGTGCACGGTTCGGCGCTGAAGGCGCTGGAAGGCGACCAGTCGGACATCGGCGTGCCGGCGATCATCAAGCTGGTGGAAGCGCTGGACACCTGGATTCCGGAGCCGGAGCGTGACGTCGACAAGACCTTCCTGATGCCGGTGGAAGACGTGTTCTCGATCTCGGGCCGCGGCACCGTGGTGACCGGCCGCATCGAGCGCGGCGTGATCAAGGTGGGCGAGGAGATCGAGATCGTCGGTATCCGCCCGACCCAGAAGACGACGGTGACCGGCGTCGAGATGTTCCGCAAGCTGCTGGACCAGGGCCAGGCGGGCGACAACGCGGGCCTGCTGCTGCGCGGCACGAAGCGTGACGACGTGGAGCGCGGCCAGGTGCTGTGCAAGCCGGGTTCGATCTCGCCGCACACGGACTTCGAGGCCGAGGTGTACGTGCTGTCGAAGGACGAGGGTGGCCGTCACACGCCGTTCTTCAAGGGCTACCGTCCGCAGTTCTACTTCCGCACGACCGACATCACGGGTGCGGTGGAGCTGCCGGAAGGCGTGGAGATGGTGATGCCGGGCGACAACGTGAAGATGTCGGTGTCGCTGATCAACCCGATCGCGATGGACGAGGGCCTGCGCTTCGCGATCCGCGAGGGTGGCCGCACGGTCGGCGCCGGCGTCGTCGCCAAGATCAACAAGTAAAACGGCGTATCCCGGCGGCGTTGCCGCCGTGATACGGGTTGCCGTTTATCCGGACCGCCTCTGGGCGGTCCAGATAACGCCAACGGGGCCATCAGCTCACGCTGACGGCTTATTGGGGTCCGGGGTGTTGCGCTTTGTCCTGGAAGCCCGCTATAATCGATGACCACTTCGGCGGATGTCCTTGGATCTCCGCCGGAACCGCGAAATGAGGGGCAGGACGCACCTCGTTTTCGCCAGACAGGGAACATGTCGCGCGGCAGTACCCCGGTTCGTTCCGAAGCTTTTCGGGACACGACGAACCAGGGGAATCGTCGCGTTCGCTTCTCCGTCTGGGCGGGCCGGGTAACCGGCCTGCCTCGTTTTTTGCAGGGAAGGTTTCCGGCGCGCAGGGTTTCGGGCTCCGGAAATCATTGAATCCACAGGGGTTTCGCGCACCCAGCCGCGGGCCCGTCGCTCTTTTAACGAAGGAATTCCGTCATGGCGGACCAAAAGATCCGGATCCGGCTGAAGGCGTTCGATCATCGACTGATCGACCGTTCGGCCAGCGAGATCGTCGAAACGGCCAAGCGGACGGGCGCCCAGGTGCGCGGCCCGATCCCCCTGCCGACCAAGATCGAGCGTTACACCATCCTGACGTCGCCGCACGTCGACAAGGATGCGCGTGACCAGTACGAAACCCGCACGCACAAGCGCGTGCTCGACATCGTCGACCCCAACGACAAGACCGTGGACGCGCTGATGAAGCTCGAGCTCGCGGCTGGCGTCGACGTCCAGATCAAGCTGACCTGAGGCCACTGACATGACTGCGAAGAAGCATTCGCTGGGAATCGTCGGTCGCAAGGCCGGCATGAGCCGGGTGTTCACCGAGGACGGCCAGTCCATCCCGGTGACCCTGATCGAAGCCACCCCGAACCGCATCACCCAGGTGAAAACCACCGAGACCGACGGCTACAGCGCCGTGCAGGTCGCCGTCGGCAGCAAGCGCGCCGTGCTGGTGAACAAGCCCGAGGCTGGCCATCTGGCCAAGGCCAAGGTCGAAGCGGGCCGTGGCCTGTGGGAACTCCGCGTGGCCGACGACCAGGTCGGTGGCTTCGAGGTGGGCGGCGAGATCAAGGCCGACATCTTCGAGGTCGGCCAGATGGTCGACGTCCAGGGCGTGACCAAGGGCAAGGGCTTCCAGGGCACGATCAAGCGCTGGAACTTCAGCATGGGCGACGCGACGCACGGCAACTCGCTGTCGCACCGTTCGCCGGGTTCGATCGGCCAGCGCCAGACGCCGGGCCGCGTGTTCCCGGGCAAGAAGATGTCCGGCCACATGGGCGCCGTGCGCCAGAGCACGCAGAACCTCGAGGTGGTCCGGGTCGACGCCGAGCGCGGCCTGATCGCCGTGAAGGGTGCGGTTCCGGGCGCGCCGGGCGGAGACGTGATCGTGCGTCCCGCGAGCAAGGCATAAGGAGAGATGGCGATGGAACTCTCTATCACCGGTAGCAACAACAAGATGTCGGTCTCCGACGTGGTGTTCGGCCGCGAGTTCAACCGGGACCTGGTCCACCAGGTCGTGGTCGCGTACCGCAACGCCGGCCGCGCCGGCACCAAGGCGCAGAAGACCCGTTCGGAAGTCAACGGCACGACCAAGAAGTCGAAGAAGCAGAAGGGCGGCGGCGCGCGTCATGGCGCCCTGACGGCCCCGATCTTCGTCGGCGGCGGCGTGACCTTCGCGGCCAAGCCGCGCAGCTTCGAGCAGAAGGTCAATCGCAAGATGTACCGCGCGGCGATGTCGGCGATCCTGTCCGAACTCAACCGCCAGGGCCGCCTGCAGGTCGTCGAGACCTTCGACGTCGAAGAGACGAAGACCAGCGGCCTGGTCGAGAAGCTGAAGGGCTTCGACCTCGGTCGTCGCCCGCTGATCGTCACCGAGGACGCCTCGGAGCACCTGTACCTGTCGGCGCGCAACCTGCCTTACGTCGAGATCCGCGACGTGCAGGGCCTGGACCCGGTTTCGCTGGTCGGTGCCGACAGCGTGCTGGTCACCACCGATGCCCTGAAGAAGATCGAGGAGTGGCTGGCATGATCAACGACGCCAAGCTCTATGCGCTGATCCGTGCGCCGCGCGTGTCCGAGAAGACCGCGCGCCTGCAGGAAGTGTCCAACCAGTACGCGTTCGAAGTGTCGACCGACGCCACCAAGGCCGACATCAAGTACGCGGTCGAGAAGCTGTTCGACGTCAAGGTCGAGGCTGTGAACGTGGTCAACGTGAAGGGCAAGACCAAGTCCTTCCGCAACCGCGCGGGTCGCCGTGGCGACTGGCGCAAGGCCTACGTGAAGCTCGCCGACGGCCAGTCCATCGACGTCATGAACGCCAAGGCCTGAGGAAGCCCCCATGCCAGTGATGAAATTCAAGCCCACCTCTGCCGGTCGCCGCTCCGCGGTCCGCGTGGTCGCGCCCGAGCTGCACAAGGGTGCCCCGTACGCGCCGCTGGTCGAGAAGCAGAGCAAGACCGGTGGCCGCAACCACCACGGTCGCATCACCACCCGCCACATCGGTGGTGGCCACAAGCAGCACTACCGCATCATCGACTTCAAGCGCGACAAGGAAGGCATTCCGGCGCGCGTGGAGCGGATCGAGTACGACCCGAACCGCACCGCGCACATCGCGCTGCTGTGCTACGTCGATGGCGAGCGCCGCTACATCATCGCGCCGCGCGGCCTGAAGGCCGGCGACCAGGTGATCGCGGGCAACGACGCCCCGATCCGCGCCGGCAACACCCTGCCGCTGCGCAACATCCCGGTCGGTTCCACCGTGCACTGCATCGAGATGAAGCCGGGCAAGGGCGCCCAGATCGCCCGCGCCGCCGGCGCCGGCGTGCAGCTGGTGGCCCGCGAGGGCGTGTACGCCACGCTCCGCCTGCGTTCGGGCGAGATGCGCCGCGTGCCGGCCGAGTGCCGCGCCACCATCGGCGAAGTCGGCAACTCCGAGCACAACCTCGAGAAGCTGGGCAAGGCCGGTGCCAAGCGCTGGCGCGGCATCAAGCCGACCGTCCGCGGCGCGGCCATGAACCCGGTCGACCATCCGCACGGCGGTGGTGAGGCCAAGGCCGGCCAGGGCAACCCGCACCCGGTCACCCCGTGGGGCGTGCCGACCAAGGGCTACAAGACCCGCCATAACAAGCGGACGCAGCAGTTCATCGTGCGCGACCGCAGGAGCTGATAGACCATGGCACGTTCACTCAAGAAGGGCCCGTTCGTCGACCACCACCTCATCAAGAAGGTGGAAGCCGCGGGCAACACCAAGCGTCCGATCAAGACCTGGTCGCGCCGTTCGATGGTGCTGCCGGAGATGGTCGGTTTCACCATCGCCGTGCACAACGGCCGCAACCACGTTCCGGTGCTCGTCAACGAGAACATGGTCGGCCACAAGCTCGGCGAGTTCGCCCTGACCAGGACCTTCAAGGGTCATGGCGGCGACAAGAAGTCGCGTTAAGGAGATGACGATGGAAGCCAAGGCAATCCTGCGCACCGCGCGCATCTCCCCGCAGAAGGCCCGCCTGGTCGCCGACCAGGTCCGTGGCCTGTCGGCTGCCCGCGCCCTCGACCTGCTGAAGTTCAGCGACAAGAAGGCGGCGCACATGATCTACAAGGTCGTGTACTCGGCCACGTCGAACGCCGAGAACAACCTCGGTGCCGACGTCGACGAGCTCAAGGTCAAGACGATCATGGTCGACGAAGGCCCGACGCTGAAGCGCTTCATGGCGCGCGCCAAGGGTCGCGGCACGCGCATCCTCAAGCGCACCAGCCACATCACCGTCGTTGTCGGCGAGGGGAAGTAAGCATATGGGTCACAAAGTTCACCCCACCGGCATCCGCCTGGGCATCTCCAAGGACTGGAACTCCAAGTGGTACGCCGGCAAGAAGGAATACGCCGAGTACCTGGCTTCGGACCTGAAGGTCCGCGAGATGCTCCGCAAGAAGCTGGCCGCCGCCGGCATCAGCCGCATCATGATCGAGCGCCCCTCGAAGTCGGCCCGCGTCACGATCCACACCGCCCGCCCGGGCGTGGTGATCGGCAAGCGCGGCGAGGACATCGAGAAGCTGCGCAAGGAAGTCAGCGACATGATGGGCGTCCCGGCGCACATCAACGTCACCGAGGTCCGCAAGCCGGAACTCGACGCGCAGCTGGTCGCCGAGTCGATCGCGCAGCAGCTCGAGCGCCGCATCATGTTCCGCCGCGCGATGAAGCGCGCCGTCGGCAACGCGATGCGCCTGGGCGCGCTGGGCATCAAGGTCAACGTCGCCGGCCGCCTGAACGGCGCCGAGATCGCGCGTTCGGAGTGGTACCGCGAGGGTCGCGTGCCGCTGCACACGCTGCGCGCCGACGTGGACTACGGCTTTGCCGAGGCCAAGACGACCTACGGCATCATCGGAATCAAGACCTGGATCTACAAGGGCGAGATCTTCGACTTCGCCCAGGTTGGCCAGGAGAAGCAGGACGATTCGCCGCGTGGCGAGCGTGGCGACCGCGGTGACCGCGAGCGTCCGCGTGGCCCGCGCCGTGATCGCGAGGCGAGGGACTAAGTCATGCTGCAACCCAAGCGAACCAAATACCGCAAGATGCACAAGGGCCGCAACGACGGCCTGTCCTGGAACGGCAATGCCGTCAGCTTCGGCGAGTACGGCCTGAAGGCCACGCAGACCGGCCAGCTGACCGCCCGCCAGATCGAGGCCGCGCGCCGTGCCATCAGCCGCCACGTGAAGCGCGGCGGCAAGATGTGGATCCGCGTGTTCCCCGACAAGCCGATCACCAAGAAGCCGATCGAAGTCCGCATGGGCTCGGGCAAGGGCAACGTGGAGTACTGGGTGGCCCAGATCCAGCCCGGCCGCATGATCTACGAGATCGAGGGCGTCGACGAGGCGACCGCGCGCGAGGCCTTCCGCCTGGCCGCCGCCAAGCTCTCGGTGACCACCACTTTCGTGACCCGGACGGTGCGCTGATGGACATCAAGGAACTTCGCCAGAAGTCTTCGGACGAGCTGAAGGCGCACCTGCTGGAGCTGCAGAAGGAGCAGTTCTCGCTCCGCATGCAGAAGGCGACCGGCCAGCTCGCCAAGACCCACGACGCCCGCCGGGTTCGCCGCGAGATCGCTCGCGTCAACACCCTCCTCGGCGCCAAGCAGTAAGGACGGGCAGACATGACCGAAAATACCGAAAAGAAGCTGCGCACGGTCGAAGGCCGCGTCGTCAGCAACAAGATGGACAAGACCGTGACGGTGCTCGTGGAGCGCCAGGTCAAGCACGCGCTGTACGGCAAGTACATCCGCCGCTCGACCAAGCTGCACGCCCACGACGCCGAGAACTCCTGCAACGAGGGCGATACCGTCCGCGTGGTGGAGATCGCGCCGATGTCCAAGACCAAGAACTGGCGCGTCGTCGAAATCGTCGCACGCGCGGCTGAATAAGGAGGCTCCGAAATGATCCAGATGCAGAGCCACCTGGGCGTGGCCGACAACTCCGGCGCCAAGGAAGTGATGTGCATCAAGGTGCTGGGCGGCTCCAAGCGCCGTTACGCCGGCATCGGCGACATCATCAAGGTGTCCGTGAAGGACGCCATTCCGCGCGGCAAGGTCAAGAAGGGCGAGGTCTATGACGCCGTCGTGGTGCGCACCCGCAAGGGTGTCCGCCGTCCCGACGGTTCGCTGATCCGCTTCGACGGCAACGCCGCCGTGCTGCTGAACAACAAGCAGGAGCCGATCGGCACCCGCATCTTCGGGCCCGTGACCCGCGAGCTGCGCTCCGAGAAGTTCATGAAGATCGTCTCGCTCGCACCCGAAGTGCTCTGAGCCGGTCGAAGAGGAAACCGACATGAACCGCATCAAGAAGGGTGACCGCGTCGTCGTCACCGCCGGCAAGGACAAGGGCAAGCAGGGCGAAGTCGTCCGCGTGCTCGGCGACAAGGTCGTCGTGTCCAACATCAACATCATCAAGCGCCACACCAAGCCCAACCCCCAGGCCAACCAGCCGGGCGGCGTGGTCGAGCGCGAGGCGCCGATCGACGCGTCGAACGTGATGCACTTCAACCCTGCCTCGGGCAAGGGCGAGCGCATCGGAACCAAGGTCCTCGAGGATGGACGCCGCGTACGCGTGTTCCGCTCGAGTGGTGAGGCGATTGACGCCTGAGGAATGTGAAATGACCACCCGTCTGGAAAAGTTCTACAAGGAAGAAGTGGTGCCGAAGCTCACCGAGCAGTTCGGCTACACCAATCCGATGCAGGTCCCGCGCCTGACCAAGATCACGCTCAACATGGGCGTGGGCGAGGCCGCGGCGAACAAGAAGGTGCTCGAGAACGCCACCGCCGACATGGGCAAGATCTCCGGCCAGAAGCCGCTGGTCACCAAGTCGCGCGTGTCGGTCGCCTCGTTCAAGATCCGCGACGGCTGGCCGATCGGCTGCAAGGTCACGCTGCGCCGCGCGCACATGTACGAGTTCTTCGATCGCCTGATCAACGTGGCCCTGCCGCGCGTCCGCGACTTCCGCGGCGTGTCGGGCCGTTCCTTCGATGGCCGTGGCAACTACAACATGGGCATCAAGGAGCAGATCATCTTCCCGGAGATCGACTTCGACCAGGTCGACGCGCTGCGTGGCATGGACATCGCCATCACCACCACCGCCAAGACCAACGAGGAAGCCCGCGCCCTGCTCGAGGCCTTCCGCTTCCCGTTCCGCAACTGACCGGACAAGACACATGGCCAAGACCTCAATGATCAACCGCGAAGCGAAGCGCGCGAAGCTGGCGAAGAAGTTCGCCGCCAAGCGCGACGAGCTGAAGAAGATCGTCAGCAGCGAGTCGGCGAGCTACGAAGAGAAGATGGATGCGGTGGTCAAGCTGCAGAAGCTTCCCCGCGACTCCTCGCCCTCGCGCCAGACCACGCGCTGCGCCCTGACCGGCCGCCCGCGCGCGGTCTACAGCAAGTTCGGCCTGGGCCGCAACATGCTGCGCAAGGCGACCATGAACGGCGACGTTCCCGGCCTGCGCAAGGCCAGCTGGTAAGCAGTTACACCCGGCCCCCGCGGGCCGGTTCCAACGAATTCGCAATCCCGCGGATATCGGTGCACTCAAAGGCAATTATCAATGAGCATGACTGATCCCATCGCCGATATGCTGACCCGCATGCGCAATGCGGCGGCCGTCGGCAAGCCGACGGTGAAGATGCCGTCGTCCAAGACCAAGGTGGCCATCGCCAAGGTGCTGCAGGACGAGGGTTACATCACCGGCGCGCGCGTGACCGAGAACGGCGCCAAGGCCGAGCTCGAGATCGAGCTGAAGTACTACGAAGGCCGCCCGGTCATCGAGCGCATGCAGCGCGTTTCGCGCTCGGGCCTGCGCCACTACCGCGGCAAGGCCGACCTGCCGAAGGTCCTCAACGGCCTCGGCATCGCCATCATTTCCACCTCGAAGGGCATCATGACCGATTCGCAGGCGCGCCAGCAGGGCGTCGGCGGCGAGGTCCTGTGCTTCGTGGCCTAAGGGAGGAACCGCAATGTCCCGAGTTGCCAAGAAGCCGATCGCCCTCCCGAAGGGCGTCGAACTGAAGGTCCAGGACGGCACCATCGCCGCCAAGGGCGCGAAGGGCTCGCTGTCGATGGCGATGCCGGCCGGCGTCGAGTTCAACATGGAGGACGGCCAGGCCGTCCTGTCGCCGGCGACACCGGGCGACATGGCCATCACCGGCACCATGCGCGCGATCATCGCCAACATGGTGAAGGGCGTCTCCGAGGGCTTCGAGCGCAAGCTCGAACTGGTCGGCGTCGGCTACCGTGCCGCCATGCAGGGCCAGGACCTGAACCTGTCGCTGGGCTTCTCCCATCCGGTGCTGTTCAAGACGCCGGCGGGGATCACCATCACCACGCCGACCCAGACCGAGATCGTGGTCAGCGGCGCGGACAAGCAGGTCGTCGGCGAAGTCGCCGCCAAGATCCGCGGCTACCGCCCGCCGGAGCCGTACAAGGGCAAGGGCGTCAAGTACGCCGGCGAGAACATCATCCGCAAGGAAGCCAAGAAGGCCTAAGCCGGCCTTCAGCTTTCGGAGAACAAGACCATGCAGAAGAAGATTGCCCGCCTGCGCCGCGCCAAGTCCACGCGCGCGCACATCCGCGAACTCGGCGTGCCGCGCCTGTCGGTGCTGCGCACCGGCCAGCACCTGTACGCCCAGCTGTTCAACGCCGACGGCTCCAAGGTCCTGGCTGCGGCCAGCACCACCCAGGCCGAGGTCCGCGAGGGCCTGAAGAACGGCAAGAACACCGAGGCCGCCGCCAAGGTCGGTCGTGCCATCGCCGAGAAGGCCAAGGCCGCCGGCATCGACACGGTTGCTTTCGATCGCTCCGGTTACAGGTATCATGGGCGGATCAAGGCCCTGGCCGACGCCGCGCGCGAAGGCGGCCTCCAGTTCTGAGTTGAAAAGGGTGGGGCACCGTCCCCACCCATGCCACCTGCCGATGCGGGCTGCATCGGACGCCTCCCGGCTTCTGCCCGGGAACGTGGTCCACCGATCCATCCAACAACCATAAGCGGCGCCCAGCCGTACATCCCTCAACAACACAGGCAGCATCGAAATGGCAGAAGATCGCGCTCCGCGCGGCCGCGACCGCGACCGCAACAACCGCGAAGAAATCGACGACGGCATGATCGAGAAGCTGATCGCGGTCAACCGCGTCAGCAAGACCGTCAAGGGTGGTCGCCAGTTCACCTTCACCGCGCTGACCGTGGTCGGCGACGGCGCCGGCAAGGTCGGCTTCGGCTACGGCAAGGCCCGCGAGGTCCCGGTCGCCATCCAGAAGTCGATGGAGCAGGCCCGCCGCAACATGGCCACCGTCGAGCTCAACGGCGGCACGCTGTTCCACACCGTGAAGGCCGGCCACGGCGCCGCCCGCGTGTTCATGCAGCCCGCGTCCGAAGGTACCGGCGTGATCGCCGGTGGCGCCATGCGCGCCGTGCTCGAGGCCGTCGGCGTGAAGGACGTGCTGGCCAAGGCCGTCGGCTCGCGCAACCCGATCAACCTCGTCCGCGCCACGGTCAAGGGCCTGGCCGGCATGCACTCGCCGGGCGCCATTGCCGCCAAGCGTGGCAAGAAGGTGGAGGACATCCTCAATGGCTAAGAACGAAGCCGGCAACGGCACCGTGAAGGTGCGCCTGGTCAAGGGCCTGCGCGGCTCCCAGGCCAAGCACCGCCTGTCCGTCAAGGCCCTGGGCCTGGGCAAGCTCAACTCCGTGCGTGAACTGAAGGACAGCCCGCAGGTCCGCGGCCTGATCAACAAGGTCCACTACCTGGTCCGGGTCGAGGAATAAGCACATGAAGCTCAACACCATGCAGCCCGCAGAGGGCGCCCGCACCGAGCGCAAGCGCGTCGGCCGCGGCATCGGCTCCGGCCTCGGCAAGACCGCCGGTCGCGGCCACAAGGGTTCCTTCGCCCGTTCGGGCAAGGGCAAGATCAAGGCCGGCTTCGAAGGCGGCCAGATGCCGCTGCGCAAGCGCCTGCCGAAGGTCGGCTTCCGCTCGCGCATCGCCGGCGACACCGCCGAGGTCATGCTGTACCAGCTCGACCGCCTGGAGGGCGACATCGATTTCGCCGCCCTGCGCGCCGCGAAGCTGGTGCCGGCCACGGCCAAGCGCGCCAAGATCGTGAAGAAGGGCGACGTCTCGAAGAAGCTCGTGCTGAAGGGCGTGCTGGCCACGGCCGGTGCCCGCGCGGCCATCGAGGCCGCCGGCGGCAAGGTCGAGGAGTAAGCAACGCATGGCACGAAGCGGCGGCGCAATGGGTGGCATGGCGGGGCTCGGCAAGTTCACCGAGCTGCGCCAGCGCCTGCTGTTCGTCCTCGGGGCGCTGATCGTCTATCGCATCGGTTGCTACATCCCGGTGCCGGGCGTCAATCCTGATGCCATGCTCCGCCTGATGGAGCAGACCGAAGGCACCATCGTGGACATGTTCAACATGTTCTCCGGTGGTGCCCTCGAGCGCTTCAGCCTGTTCGCGCTGAACGTGATCCCCTACATCTCGGCCTCGATCGTCATCCAGCTGCTGGTGCAGATCGTGCCGAGCCTGAAGGCGATCCAGAAGGAGGGCGAATCCGGCCGCCGTCGCATCACCCAGTGGTCGCGCATCGGTGCGATCCCGCTGGCGATCTTCCAGGCCGCCGGCATCGCGACCATGCTGCAGAGCCAGGGCGTGGCCTATGCCCCGGGCCTGGGCTTCGTGCTCACCGCGATCATCGCGCTGACCGCGGGCACCATGTTCCTGGTCTGGCTGGGCGAGCAGGTGACCGAGCGCGGCGTCGGCAACGGCGTCTCGCTGATCATCTTCGCCGGCATCGTGGCGGGCCTGCCGAGCGCGATCATCACCACCTTCGAGGCCGCCCGCAACGGCGACATGAGCCCGATCTCGGTGATCCTGATCGTGGTCCTGGTGCTGGCCTTCACCTACTTCGTGGTGTTCGTCGAGCGCGGCCAGCGCCGGATCACGGTGAACTACGCGCGCCGCCAGGGCGGTCGCAACGCGTACATGAACCAGAGCTCCTTCCTGCCGCTCAAGCTCAACATGGCGGGCGTGATCCCGGCGATCTTCGCTTCCTCGATCATCATGTTCCCGGCCACCGCCTCGACCTGGTTCAGCCAGGCCGGCCAGGCGAACTGGCTGATGCGGGTGAGCCAGGCCCTGTCGCCGGGCGAGCCGCTGTACATCCTGCTGTACGCGGGCCTGATCGCGGGCTTCACCTTCTTCTACACGGCCCTGGTCTTCAACTCCCAGGAAACCGCGGACAACCTGAAGAAGTCCGGCGCGCTGATCCCCGGCATCCGTCCGGGCAAGGCGACGGCCGACTACATCGACGGCGTGCTGACGCGGCTCACCGCGGCCGGCGCCGCCTATCTGGTGCTGGTCTGCCTGCTGCCCGAATTCATGCGCGGCGAGCTGAATGCGTCGTTCTACTTTGGTGGCACGTCGCTGCTGATCGTGGTGGTGGTGGTGATGGACTTCATTTCCCAGATCCAGGCCCACCTGATGTCGCACCAGTACGAGAGCCTCCTGAAGAAGGCCAACCTCAAGGGTGGCACGCGCGGCCTGCCGCGCGGCTGAAGATTCAAGACGGATCCCGGGCACCCGGCCTTGCCGGAACCGCCACGGGATCCATGGCCCGACCGCTTCGCGGCCGGGTCTTGATGGGCGACCTGCGCGGCGGTCCCGCACGCAGGTGGTTCCAGGGCCAGTCCCGGCGCCAGAGTAGCGCCGGGCGGGCAGGACCCCGGAAGGGGTCCGGTCCAGCCGGGAACCGTCGCCGGAGCATGGGCACACTCCCCATGCCGGGCCGGTCGGACGCCTTTGGCGGCCGCGGGCTTCCATGGACCCCGGGACCCTGATACAATTTCTTGTTCACTGCGCCGGATCACCCGTCCGGCCGCCCCAAACAGTTGGAGATCCGCGCATGGCGCGTATTGCAGGTGTCAACCTGCCTGCCCAGAAGCACGTCTGGGTCGGGCTGCAAAGCATCTACGGCATCGGCCGTACCCGTTCGAAGCTCGTCTGCGACGCCGCCGGCGTGGCCTCGAACACCAAGATCCGCGACCTGTCGGAGCCGGAAGTCGAGCGCCTGCGCTCGGAAGTCGGCAAGTACGTGGTCGAGGGCGACCTGCGTCGCGAGGTCGGCATGGCCATCAAGCGTCTGATGGACCTGTCCTGCTACCGCGGCCTGCGCCATCGTCGTGGCCTCCCGCTGCGCGGCCAGCGCACCCGGACCAATGCCCGTACCCGCAAGGGTCCGCGCAAGGCCATCAGGAAATAAGGAACAAAGACCATGGCCAAGCCGGCAGCAAAGGCGAAGAAGAAGATCAAGCGCGTCGTCACCGACGGCATTGCGCACGTCCATGCTTCGTTCAACAACACCATCGTGACCATCACCGACCGCCAGGGCAACGCGCTGTCGTGGGCGACTTCGGGCGGCGCGGGCTTCCGCGGTTCGCGCAAGTCCACCCCGTTCGCGGCCCAGGTCGCCGCCGAGAAGGCCGGCAAGGCCGCCCTCGACTACGGTGTGAAGTCGCTTGAAGTCCGCATCAAGGGCCCGGGCCCGGGCCGCGAGTCGGCCGTCCGCTCGCTCAACAACGTGGGCTACAAGATCACCAACATCATCGACGTGACGCCGATCCCGCACAACGGGTGCCGTCCGCCGAAGAAGCGTCGCGTCTAAGGGGGCGATAAGAAATGGCTCGTTATATCGGTCCCACCTGCAAGCTCGCCCGCCGCGAAGGCGCCGACCTCTCCCTGAAGTCGCCCGCCCGCGCGCTCGACTCGAAGTGCAAGCTGGAGCAGAAGCCCGGCCAGCACGGCGCCGGCACCGGCGCGCGTCGCAGCAAGCTCTCCGACTACGCCGTCCAGCTGCGCGAGAAGCAGAAGGTCAAGCGTATCTACGGCCTGCTGGAGCGCCAGTTCCGCAACTACTACAAGAAGGCCTCGACCAAGAAGGGCAACACGGGTGAGAACCTGCTGCAGCTCCTCGAGACCCGGCTCGACAACGTCGTCTACCGCATGGGCTTCGCGGTCACCCGCCCGGCGGCCCGCCAGCTGGTTTCGCACCGTGGCGTGACGGTCAACGGCAAGTCCGTGAACCTGCCGTCCTACCAGGTCAAGGCCGGCGACGCGATCGCCCTGTCCGAGAAGGCCCAGAAGCAGATGCGCGTCCAGGAGGCCCTGACGGTGTCCTCCACCATGGACCTGTCGCCGTCCTGGGTCGAGGTCGACTCGAAGAAGTTCAGCGGCGTGTTCAAGGCGATCCCGGATCGCGGCGACCTGCCGGCGGACATCAACGAAGCGCTGATCGTCGAGCTGTACTCGAAGTAATTCACCCGGCCCGCCGGCCCCCTCCGGCAGGCCCCAGGAGACACCAAACATGACGGTTACCGCCAACCAGGTCCTGCGCCCGCGTGGCCCCCAGATCGAGCGCATCACCGGCAACCGCGCCAAGGTCGTGATCGAGCCGCTGGAGCGCGGCTACGGCCATACGCTCGGCAACGCCCTGCGCCGCGTGCTGCTGTCGTCGATCCCCGGCTTCGCCATCACCGAGGTCGAGATCGACGGCGTGCTGCACGAATACAGCACCATCGAAGGCCTGCAGGAAGACGTGCTCGAGGTGCTGCTCAACCTCAAGGACGTCGCCATCCGCATGGGCACCGGCGACAGCTCGACGCTCACCCTGGCCAAGTCCGGCCCGGGCGTCGTCACCGCCGCCGACATCAAGACCGACCACAACGTCGAAGTGCTCAACGGCGAGCACGTGATCTGCCATCTGACCAAGGATGCGTCGATCAACATGCGCCTGAAGATCGAGCGTGGCTTCGGCTACCAGCCGGCCGCTGCGCGCCGCCGCCCGGACGAGGAGACCCGCGCCATCGGTCGCCTGATGCTGGACGCGTCGTTCTCGCCGGTCCGCCGCGTGGCCTATGAAGTCGAGGCCGCCCGCGTCGAACAGCGCACCGACCTCGACAAGCTGGTGCTCGACATCGAGACCAACGGCACGATCGACGCCGAGGAAGCCGTGCGCACCGCCGCCGACATCCTCACCGACCAGCTCAGCGTCTTCGGCGATTTCACCCGCCGCGAGGGCAATGCGCCCAAGACCCAGACGCCGGGCGTGGATCCGGTGCTGCTGCGCCCGATCGACGACCTCGAGCTGACGGTGCGTTCGGCCAACTGCCTCAAGGCCGAGAGCATCTACTACATCGGCGACCTGATCCAGAAGACGGAAGTCGAACTGCTCAAGACCCCGAACCTCGGCAAGAAGTCGCTCACCGAGATCAAGGAAGTGCTGGCCCAGCGTGGCCTTTCGCTCGGCATGAAGCTCGAGAACTGGCCGCCGGCCGGCGTCTCGGCGCACGGCATGCTCGGCTAAGACTAGACAGACAGGAACCAAGACCATGCGCCACCAGAAAGCCGGCCGCAAGTTCAGCCGCACCAGCGCCCACCGCGATGCCATGTTCACCAACATGGCCGCGTCGCTGCTCAAGCACGAGCTGATCAAGACCACGCTCCCGAAGGCCAAGGAGCTCCGCCGCGTCGCCGAGCCGCTGATCACCATGGGCAAGACCGACGGCGTCGCCAACCGCCGCCTGGCCTTCTCGCGCCTGCGCGACAAGGAAGCCGTGGGCAAGCTGTTCGTCGAGCTGGGCCCGCGCTACCGCGAGCGTCCGGGCGGCTACCTCCGCATCCTCAAGTGCGGTTTCCGCGACGGCGACAATGCGCCGATGGCCTATGTCGAGCTCGTCGACCGGCCGCAGGCGGCCGCGGAGTAATCCGACGGCATTGCTGCACGCACGAACCCCGGCCTCCGCGTCGGGGTTTTTGCTATCTTGGCGTCCGTTTCGCCCGAGCCCGCAAATGAGCCTGAACCCCTTCAGCTGGACCTTCCGCAGCCAGTGCCTGGCCGGCTTCGCAATCTGCGCGGCGCTGATCGGCTTCGCGATCTTCTCCCAGTTCGCCTGGGGCCTGGAGCCGTGCCCGCTGTGCATCTTCCAGCGCATCGCCTTCGCGGCGCTGGCCCTGGTGTTCCTGCTCGCGGGCCTGCACGCGCCGCGCGGCGCCGGCGCCAGGGCGTTCTACGGCGTGTTCGGCTTCCTGGCCGCGGCCGTGGGCATGGCGATCGCCGGCCGCCACGTCTGGATCCAGCTCAATCCGCCGGAGATCCCGGGCTGCGGGCCGCCGCTGTCGTTCATGCGCGAGACCATGTCCACCAGCAACGTGATCCGCAAGGTGCTGACCGGCAGCGGCGATTGCGGCACCATCGACTGGACCTTCCTCGGCCTGTCGATGCCGGCCTGGAGCCTGGTCTGGTTCGTGATCCTCGGGCTGTTCTTCCTGGTCATCGGCTTCAGGGCGCGCAGGCGCGGCCAGCGCTGAGGCATTGCACACATCCGCCGCGGGGCGGATGATGGCTGCTCGCTGCACTGCAACAACGAACGAGCCCCGATGTCCGCCAACGAACGCAACCTCCGCCCCGTGAGCCTGCCCGACGATTGGAACCCGGGCAGCTGGCGCGGGCGCACGGCGCTGCAGATGCCGGTCTATCCGGATGCCACGGAGCTGGCCGGCGTCCAGGACGAGCTGCGCGCGTTGCCGCCGCTGGTGACGTCGTGGGAGATCCAGACGCTGAAGCAGCAGCTGGCCGACGCCCAGGAAGGGAAGCGCTTCCTGCTCCAGGGCGGCGACTGCGCGGAGAACTTCGCGGACTGCAGCTCCGCGGTGATTTCCAACCGCCTCAAGGTGCTGCTGCAGATGAGCCTGGTGCTGGTCCACGGCCTGCGCCAGCCGGTGGTGCGCGTGGGCCGCTTCGCGGGCCAGTACGCCAAGCCGCGCTCGGCCGACACCGAGACCCGTGGCGATACCACGCTGCCGAGCTATCGCGGCGACATCATCAACGGCCCGGAGTTCAGTGCGAAGGCGCGCATCCCCGACCCGCGGCGCATGGTCAAGGCGCACGCGCGCTCGGCGATGACGATGAACTTCGTGCGTGCCCTGGTTGACGGCGGTTTCGCTGACCTGCACCACCCGGAGTACTGGGACCTGGGCTGGGTCACGCATTCGCCGCTGGCGCACGAGTACCAGCGCATGGTCGCCAACATCGGCGAGGCCGTGCGCTTCATGGAAACGCTGTCGGGCAACGAGGTGCACAACCTCAACCGCGTCGACTTCTTCACCTCGCACGAGGCGCTGCTGCTGCCCTACGAGGAGGCGCTGACCCGCCAGGTGCCGCGGCAGTGGGGCTGGTACAACCTCAGCACCCACTTCCCGTGGATCGGCATGCGCACCGCCGCCGTCGATGGTGCCCACGCCGAGTACTTCCGCGGTATCCGCAACCCGGTCGCGGTCAAGGTCGGCCCGACGGTGGCGCCGGACGACCTGCTGCGGGTGATCGACCTGCTCAATCCGGACGACGAGCCCGGGCGCCTGGGCCTGATCTGCCGCATGGGCGCGGGCAAGGTCGCCGAGCGCCTGCCGCCATTGCTGGAAGCGGTTCGCCGGGAGGGCCGCCGCGTGCTGTGGATCTGCGACCCCATGCACGGCAACACCGAAGCGACGAGCAACGGCTACAAGACCCGCCGCTTCGACAACATCCGCAGCGAGATCGAGCAGAGCTTCGACCTGCACGCGGCCGCGGGCACGCGCCTGGGCGGCGTCCATCTTGAGCTGACCGGGGAGGATGTCACCGAATGCACCGGCGGCGCCCGCGACCTCAGCGAAGCCGACCTCGAGCGCGCCTACCGCTCGACGGTGGATCCGCGGCTCAACTACGAGCAGTCGCTGGAGATCGCGATGGCGATCGTGCGCAAGCACGCGCAGCTGAAGCCGCCGGTCAGCGTCTGAGCCGATCGCCCGGTCGCTCCGGGCGGCGTGCCGAGGCCCCTCAGAACAGCTGCGCCTGCTCCGGCTTAACCGGCAGCGCCGTGCCTGTGAGCGGCCATTCCGCCAGCGGCTCGTAGCGGCCGCCGGGGTTGAACAGCAGTTCAAAGCGGTCGACGTGCACTTCGCCGATCCCGCAGTCGATGCCGTCCAGCCAGGGCTGTCCGGGCAGGTGCCTGTCGAGGTAGGCAAGGGTCACGTGCGGCTGCGTGGTGACCTGCAGCGGGCGGATGCCGCAGCGACGGATCGCGCCGCGGGTCGCATCGCACAGGGCCTGCAGGGCAGGGCAGTCGTGCGGCAGCGCGACCACCACGCCCGACTGCGGCCAGTAGGCCATGCGCTCGACGGTGAAGGCGTGCGGAGGGATGTGCCCCGCCACATCGGCCAGCGCTGCGTGCAGCGCCGGCGTCACCAGGTCCAGCAGGTCGTAGCCGATGAAGCACAGCGTGGCATGCCACTGGTCCGGGCGCCGCGGCTGCAGCCGTGGTGCGCCCTCGGGATGCGCGTCGCGCAGCCTGGCCGCCAGCGCGGCCAGGCGTTCACGCCCGTCGGCGTCTGGCCGCCAGCCCGGGAACAGCGCCCGGCTCACGCCGCGCGGCTGGCCCGCTTGCGGTCGGTCTCGGTGCGCAGCTTCTTGCGCAGGCGGATCTGCTTCGGCGTGACCTCGACCAGCTCGTCGTCGTCGATGAACTCCAGCGCCTGCTCCAGCGAGAACCTGATCGGCGGGATCAGGCCCTCGTCCTTGTCGCTGCCGGCGGCGCGGAAATTGGTCAGCTGCTTGCCACGCAGGGCGTTCACGGTCAGGTCGTTGTCCTTGGCGTTGACGCCCAGGATCTGGCCCTCGTAGATCTCCTCGCCCGGCTCGATGAACAGCCGGCCGCGCTCCTGCATGGCGATCTGCGCATAGGCCGGCGAGGGGCCGGTACCGTTGGAGATCAGCACGCCGTTGTTGCGCTGGCCGATGTCGCCGTCGGCCTTCGGCCCGTAGTGGTCGAAGACGTGGAACAGCAGGCCGGTGCCGGCGGTGAGCGTCTTGAACTCGGTCTGGAAGCCGATCAGGCCGCGCGCCGGGATGATGTAGTCCAGGCGCACGCGGCCCTTGCCGTCGGGCTCCATGTTCTGCAGCAGCGCCTTGCGCTCGCCCAGGCGACCCATGACGCCCCCCTGGTACTGCTCGTCCATGTCCACGACCAGCGACTCGTAGGGCTCCTGCATCACGCCGTCGATCTGGCGCACGATGACCTCGGGGCGCGACACCGCCAGTTCGTAGCCCTCGCGGCGCATGTTCTCGATCAGGATCGACAGGTGCAGCTCGCCGCGGCCGGAGACCTTGAATTTGTCGGCATCGGCGGTGTCCTCGACCTTCAGCGCGACGTTGTGCGCGGTCTCGCGGGTCAGGCGGTCGCGCAGCTGGCGGCTGGTGAGGAACTTGCCGCCGGAGCGGTCCTTGACGCCGGCAAACGGCGAATCGTTGACCTGGAAGGTCATCGAGATCGTCGGCTCGTCGACGGTCAGCACCGGCAGCTGCTCGACCGCGGACGGATCGCACAGGGTGTCGGAGATACCGATGCCCTCGATGCCGGAGAAGGCGATGATGTCGCCGGCCTGGGCCTCGGCCACTTCCACGCGCTCCAGGCCCATGAAGCCCAGCACCTGCAGCACCTTGGCGTTGCGGGTCTTGCCGTCGGCGGCGACCACGGTCACCTGCTGGTTGGTCTTCACCTTGCCGCGCTGGATGCGGCCCACGCCGATCACGCCGACGTAGTTGTTGTAGTCCAGCGAGGTCACGCGCATCTGGAAGGGGCCGTCCGGGTCGACCGGCGGCGCCGGGACGTGGTCGCAGATGGCCTCGAACAGGGGAGTCATGTCGCCTTCGCGCACCGTGTCCTCGAGGCCGGCGAAGCCCTGCAGGCCGGAGGCGTAGACGGTGTGGAAGTCGAGCTGGTCGTCGTTGGCGCCCAGGCGGTCGAACAGGTCGAAGGTCTGGTCCAGCACCCAGCTCGGGCGGGCGCCCGGGCGGTCGACCTTGTTCACCACCACGATCGGCTTGAAGCCCATTGCGAAGGCCTTCTGGGTCACGAAGCGGGTCTGCGGCATCGGGCCGTCCATGGCGTCGACCAGGACCAGCACCGAATCGACCATCGACAGCACGCGCTCGACCTCGCCGCCGAAGTCGGCGTGGCCCGGGGTGTCGACGATGTTGATGCGCCAGACCTCGCCGGTCTTGGGATGGGTCCAGCGGATCGCGGTGTTCTTCGAGAGGATGGTGATCCCGCGTTCCTTCTCGATGTCGTTGCTGTCCATGACCCGTTCGGGGACGACGGCGCGCTCGTCCAGGGTTCCGGACTGCTTGAGCAGCTGGTCGACGAGGGTGGTCTTGCCGTGGTCGACGTGGGCGACGATGGCGATGTTGCGCAGGCGTTCGATGGACATCGGGAAAGCCGCACCTCGTGCCTTCTTGGGGCAGGGCGCGTGGGACCTTTTTTAGGGAAGCCGGACATTATACTGCCCCGCGGCCCATGCCAGAAGTGTTGCAAAGCCGGAATACGGCTCCACTTCAGGTCCGTGGCCGGCCGCGGGCCCCGTGGCCCGGCCTCCAGCCCTTCCCCAGCCCCACCAGGAATCCCCAAATGTCCCTGAACGCCGTTTTCGATACCGACCGTGGCCAGATCAAGGTCGAGCTCTACCCCGACAAGGCCCCGCTGACCGTGGCCAGCTTCGTGAACCTGGCCCGCAAGGGCTTCTACGACGGCCTGAGCTTCCACCGCGTGATCCCGGACTTCATGATCCAGGGCGGCTGCCCCAAGGGCACCGGCACCGGCGGCCCCGGCTACAAGTTCGAGGACGAGACCGGCAACGGCATCCGCCACGAGCGCGGCGTGCTGTCCATGGCCAACGCCGGCCCCAACACCAACGGCAGCCAGTTCTTCATCACCCACATCAAGACCGACTGGCTGGACGGCAAGCACACCGTATTCGGCAAGGTCACCGAGGGCCTGGAGGTGGTGGACGCCGTCAAGCAGGGCGATGCCATCAAGTCGGTGAAGATCGAAGGCGACGCCGAGGCCGCGCTGGCGGCCAAGGCCGACCGCGTCGCCGAATGGAACAAGGTGATGTCGGCCTGAGACCCGGCCCGGCCGGGGCGCGATGCTAGAATAAGCGGCTGCCGCGCGTCCCTGCGGGCAGCCGCACGCCGCGCCCCGACACCCCACACCCGAGGTTCCCGCAATGCCCCAGCTTGCCAAGCGGATGGCTCGCGCCAAGCCCAGCGCGATCATGGTCATCGCCGAGACGGCCCAGCGCCTGAAGGCCGAAGGCCGCGACGTCATCAGCTTCTCGATCGGCGTCCCCAACTTCCTGCCCGGCGACCACGTGTACGCCGCCGCGCGCAAGGCGCTCGACGCCGATTCCGGCCAGTACGGCAGCAACCGGGGTGCCAACGCGCTGCTCGACGCCTTCATCGGCCACCTCGGCCGCCTGGGCCTGGACGGTTACACCCGCGCCAACTGCTCCACCGGCGTCGGTGCCAAGCACATCCTCTACAACCTGGCCGAGGCGCTGCTGGAGGAGGGCGACGGCTTCGCCTTCGCCACGCCGTACTGGACCAGCTACATGGACATCGCCGAGATCGTCGGCGCCGATGTCCAGCTGCTGCCGTGCCCGCCCGAGCAGGACTACAAGCTGACCCCGGAACAGCTCGACGCCGCGCTGGCGAAGAAGCCGCGCGTGTTCCTGTTCAACAACCCGTCCAACCCGACGGGCATGGTCTACACGAAGGACGAGATCGCCGCCCTGGCCGACGTCATCGTGCGCCACCCCGACACCTGGATCATCACCGACGACATCTACAACTCGATGGTGTTCGACGGCGTGGGCTACCACAACTTCGTGCACGTCCGCCCGGAGCTGCGCGACCGCGTGATCTTCGTGGATTCGCTGTCCAAGACCTACGGCATGCCCGGCTGGCGCGTCGGCCTGATGGCCGGCCCGGAAGCGGTCGCGCAGGCGGTCACGATCCTCAATTCGAACCACATCACCAGCATTCCCGAGGTGGCGTCCGCCGCCGCCGCCGCCGCGTATGCCGGCCCGCAGGACGTGCCGGAGCAGCGCTGCGCCGAGTTCCAGGGCAAGCGAGACCAGGTCGTGGCCGCCCTCAACGCCATTCCGGGCGTGGTCTGCCCGGTGCCGCAGGGCGCCTTCTATGCCTTCCCCGACATCAGCTGCGCCTTCGGCAAGTCGCATTCGGGCAAGGTCATCAGCAACGACGTCGAGTTCTGCGCCGCCCTGCTCGAAGCCAAGGGCGTGGCCTGCGTGCCGGGCTCGGCCTTCGGCGAGCCGCGCGGCATGCGCATCAGCTACACCTGCCCGACGCCGCAGCTGGCCCCGGGCCTGGCGCGCATCCAGGAGTTCTTCGCGGAACTGTCCTGAGCACGCCGACGGCGGCCCGGCCCGATGTCCCGGCCGCCGCAAGCAGGGGCCGTCGCGCCCCGCACTTCCTTCCAGCCCCACGTATCCGGAGCCACCCCACATGAAGACCCCCGTCCGAGTTGCCGTCACCGGCGCCGCCGGCCAGATCGGCTACGCCCTCCTGTTCCGCATCGCCTCCGGCGAGATGCTGGGCAAGGACCAGCCCGTCATCCTGCAGCTGCTCGAGCTGCCGATGGAAAAGGCCCAGGCCGCGCTCAAGGGCGTGATGATGGAGCTCGAGGACTGCGCCTTTCCGCTGCTGGCGGGCATGGTCGGCACCGATGACCCGGAAGTGGCGTTCAAGGACGCCGACGTCGCCCTGCTGGTCGGCGCGCGTCCGCGCGGTCCGGGCATGGAGCGCAAGGACCTGCTGCTGGAGAACGCCAAGATCTTCACCGCCCAGGGCGCGGCGCTGAACAAGGTCGCTTCGCGCGACGTCAAGGTGCTGGTGGTCGGCAACCCGGCCAACACCAATGCCTACATCGCCATGAAGTCGGCCCCGGATCTGCCGGCGAAGAATTTCACCGCGATGCTGCGCCTGGACCACAACCGCGCGCTGAGCCAGCTCGCCAACAAGGCCGGCGTGGCCGTGGGCGACATCGAGAAGCTCATCGTCTGGGGCAACCACAGCCCGACCATGTACCCCGACTACCGCTTCGCCACGGTCAAGGGCGAGTCGCTGAAGGACCGCATCAACGATGCCGACTGGAACGCGAACGAGTTCATCCCGCAGGTCGGCAAGCGCGGCGCGGCGATCATCGAGGCTCGCGGCCTGTCCTCGGCGGCGTCCGCCGCCAATGCCGCCATCGACCACATCCGCGACTGGGTGCTGGGCTCGAACGGCAAGTGGGTGACCATGGGCGTGCCGTCCGACGGCAGTTACGGCATCCCCGAGGGCGTGATCTACGGCGTGGCCGTGACCACCGAAAACGGCGAGTACACCCGCGTCGAGGGCCTGGACGTCGATGAATTCAGCCGCGCGGCCATGGACAAGACCCTGGCCGAGCTCGAGGAAGAGCGCGCCGGCGTGGCCCACCTGCTGGGCTGAGCCTCTCCCTGCGGGGTTTGACCTGCGGTCGGATCTGGAGAAACCGGGCCTTGGCCCGGTTTTTCCGTTCCGGAGCGCCGGAATGCCGGAGCCGGGGCCGGCGTTAGACCAACGTCGTAACGCATCGCCGCCACCCGCGACTTAGCCTCGTGGGACGTACAGGAGGCTGGCATGGCTTACGAAGACTTCCACCGCCGTTCGATCGCCGAGCCCGAGGCGTTCTGGGCCGAGCAGGCCCGCGCCATCCACTGGCACCGGCCGCCCGACGCGATCCTCGACGACTCCAATCCGCCGTTCCGCAAGTGGTTCGTGGGCGGTGAGACCAACCTCTGCCACAACGCCGTCGACCGCCATCTCGACGAGCGCGGCGAGCAGCTGGCGCTGGTGGCGGTGTCCACGGAAACCGGCGACACCCGCGAGTTCAGCTACCGCGAGCTGCATCGCGAAGTGAACGCCTTCGCCGCGGTGCTGAAGTCGCTCGACGTCGGTCGCGGCGACCGCGTGGTCATCTACCTGCCCAACATCGCCGAAGCGGTGTTCGCGATGCTGGCCTGCGCGCGCATCGGCGCGGTGCACTCGGTGGTGTTCGGCGGCTTCGCCGCGCACAACCTCGCGCTGCGCATCGACGACGCAGAGCCGAAGCTGCTGATCGCCGCCGATGCCGGCAGCCGCGGCGGCAAGGTCATCCCCTACAAGCCGCTGGTGGACGCGGCGCTCGCGGAAGCCAAATCACCGCCCCCGCACGTCCTGATCGTCGACCGCGGCCTGGCGCCGGGCTACGCCCGCAGCGAAGGCCGCGACCTCGACTACGCCACCCTGCGCGCACAGCACGAAGGCGCCGAGGTGCCGGTCGAATGGCTGGAGTCCAACGAACCCAGCTACCTGCTCTACACCTCGGGCACCACCGGCAAGCCCAAGGGCGTGCAGCGCGACGTGGGTGGTTACGCGGTGGCGCTGGCGATGTCGATGTGGGCGATCTACGACGTCCGCGCCGGGCAGGCGATGTTCACCACCTCCGACGTCGGCTGGGCGGTCGGGCATTCCTACAACGTGTACGGCCCGCTGATCGCCGGGGCCACCGCGATCATGTACGAAGGCCTGCCGACCGCGCCCGACCCGGGCATCTGGTGGCGGATCTGCGAGAAGTACGGCGTGCGCACGATGTTTTCCTCGCCGACCGCGATCCGCGTGCTCAAGAAGCAGAACCCGGAGTGGCTGGCGAAGTACGACCTGTCGAAGCTCAAGTACCTGTTCCTCGCCGGCGAGCCGCTGGACGAGCCCACCGCGCAGTGGATCAACGACAGCCTGGGCAAGACCGTCATCGACAACTACTGGCAGACCGAGACCGGCTGGCCGGTGCTGGCGCTGATGCCGGGCGTGGAGCTGAAGCCGGTGAAGTTCGGCTCCCCCGGCCTGCCGGTGCCGGGCTACGACCTGGCGGTGATCGACGAGGCCACCGGTGAAGAGGCCGCACCGGGCGAGAAGGGCGTGCTGGTGATCCGCCCGCCGCTGCCGCCGGGCTGCATGACCACGGTGTGGCGCGACGACAAGCGCTTCGTCGACAGCTATTTCTCCCACTTCAGGGAGCTGCTCTACAGCTCGCTGGACTGGGCCATCCGCGACGGGGACGGCTACACCTTCATCCTCGGCCGCACCGACGACGTCATCAACGTCGCCGGCCACCGCCTGGGCACGCGCGAGATCGAGGAATCGGTGTCCGGCCATCCCGGCGTGGCCGAGGTCGCGGTGATCGGCGTGCAGGACGCGGTCAAGGGCCAGGTGCCGGTCGTGTTCGCCACCCTCAGGCAGGCCGCCGACGCGGCCCTGGCCGCGCACGAGATGCAGGGCAGGGTGGTCGAGCAGCTCGGTGCGATCGCGCGGCCGGCGCGGGTCTACGTGGTCGGCGCGCTGCCGAAGACGCGCTCGGGCAAGCTGCTGCGGCGCTCGATCCAGGCGCTGGCCGAACACCGCGACCCCGGCGACCTGTCGACGCTGGATGACCCGGGCTCGCTCGAGGAGATCCGCGGCGCGATCGACCGCGGCGCGGACGCCGGCAGCTGAGGCTCCGGCGGCTGGGGCCGGCGGCGCCGGGCGCGCGCGGCCGGGGTCCGCGCGCGCTCCGCTAGAATAGGGTCCCTTCCCCTCGACGCAGGATCCCGATGTCCGAGCATGTGTCCGCGGGCGCGCGCTTCCGCGCCGCCGTCGCCGAAGAATCCCCCCTGCAGGTGATGGGTGCCATCACCGCCTACGCCGGCCTGATGGCGAAGCGCACCGGCTACAAGGCGCTGTACCTGTCCGGCGGCGGCGTGGCCGCGAATTCGCTGGGCATGCCCGACCTCGGCATCTCCACGATGGAGGACGTGCTGATCGACGCCCGCCGCATCGTCGAGGCCACCGGCCTGCCGCTGCTGGTCGACATCGACACCGGCTGGGGCGGCGCCTTCAACATCGCCCGCACCGTCCGCAGCTTCGAGCGCGCCGGCGTGGCCGCCGTGCACATGGAAGACCAGGTCGGCCAGAAGCGCTGCGGCCACCGCCCGAACAAGGAAGTGGTGCCGAAGCAGGAGATGGTCGACCGGGTGAAGGCCGCGGTCGACGGCCGCAGTGGCGACGGCTTCGTCATCATGGCGCGCACCGACGCGGCCGCGGTCGAAGGCATCGACGCCGCGATCGAGCGTGCCGCCGCCTACGTCGAGGCCGGCGCCGACATGATCTTCCCCGAGGCGATGAAGTCGCTCGAGGACTATCGCAAGTTCAAGGACGCGGTGAAGGTGCCGATCCTGGCCAACCTGACCGAGTTCGGCTCGACCCCGTTCTTCACCACCGACGAACTGCGCAGCGTCGGCGTCGACATCGCCCTGTACTGCTGCGGCGCCTACCGCGCCATGAACAAGGCCGCGCTGAACTTCTACGAGACCGTGCGCCGCGAGGGCACGCAGAAGAACATCGTCGACACCCTGCAGACCCGCGCCGAGCTGTACGACTTCCTCGGCTACCACGCCTACGAGGACAAGCTCGACGCGCTGTTCTCGAAGGTCTGAGCGTCTGCCACCGCGGCATGCTGCAGTCCGTCGCCGCAGGCACCGCCTGCGTGCGAACACCTGAAAACACGTTTCAAGGGAGCACCTGATGAGCGAGACCACCTCCACCCTGCCCAAGCCGAAGAAGTCGGTGGCCCTGTCCGGCACCGCCGCTGGCAACACCGCGCTGTGCAGCGTCGGCCGCAGCGGCAACGACCTGCACTACCGCGGCTACGACATCACGCAGTTCGCGACCACGGCCGAGTTCGAGGAGGTCGCCTACCTGCTGGTGCACGGCAAGCTGCCGACGAAGCCCGAGCTGGCAGGCTACAAGGCGAAGCTGAAGTCGTTGCGCGGCATCCCGGCGGCGGTCAAGGCCGCGCTGGAGGAGCTGCCGCCGTCGGCGCACCCGATGGACGTGATGCGCACCGGCGTCTCGGTGCTGGGCTGCGTGCAGCCGGAGAAGGACGACCACAACCACCCCGGCGCGCGCGACATCGCCGACAAGCTGATGGCCTCGCTGGGCTCGATGCTGCTGTACTGGTACCACTACAGCCACAACGGCCGCGTCATCGACGTCGAGACCGACGACGATTCCATCGGTGGTCACTTCCTGCACCTGCTGCACGGCGAGCCGCCGCCGGAGAGTTGGGTACGCGCGATGCACACCTCGCTGATCCTGTACGCCGAGCACGAGTTCAACGCATCCACCTTCACCTCGCGCGTGATCGCCGGCACCGGCAGCGACATGCATTCCTGCATCTGCGGCGCGATCGGCGCGCTGCGCGGCCCCAAGCACGGCGGCGCCAACGAGGTCGCCTTCGAAGTGCAGAAGCGCTACGACACGCCGGACGAGGCCGAGGCCGACATCCGCGAGCGCGTCGGCCGCAAGGAGGTCGTGATCGGCTTCGGCCACCCGGTGTACACCGTCGGCGATCCGCGCAACGGCATCATCAAGCAGGTCGCCAAGGACCTGTCGGAAGCGCAGGGCGACACCCGCATGTACTCGATCGCCGAGCGCCTGGAATCGGTGATGTGGGACATCAAGAAGATGTTCCCGAACCTCGACTGGTTCAGCGCGGTGAGCTACCACATGATGGGCGTGCCGACCGCGATGTTCACCCCGCTGTTCGTGATCGCGCGCACCAGCGGCTGGAGCGCGCACGTGGTCGAGCAGCGCATCGACGGCAAGATTATCCGCCCCAGCGCCAACTACACCGGCCCGGAGAACCGCGACTGGGTGGCGATGGAAGACCGCGACTGAGCCAGGTTCGCAACCATCGCGGCAAACAGGAACGGCGCCCGAACAGGGCGCCGTTCTGCTTTTCGTGGCCTGTGTGCTTTCGCGCAAGCTGCGGCTGCAGGCGCCGCCAGTGCAGCGGTCGCGGCCGCCCCGGGCCGCCTCGCAGTCGTCAGGAAAGCCCTTCCGCCGCCAGCGCGGCCTGCACGCCGGTATCGGTTTCCATGCGCGCCTTGAACGCCGCGACGTTGTCGAGCCCCGACAGGTCGATGCCGGTGCCCAGCGCCCAGCGCAGGGTGATGAACAAGTAGGGATCGGCGAAGCTGCGGAAGCCTGCCAGCCATTCGTTGTCGGCCAGGCGCTTGTCCGCCGTCTCCAGCAGCCCGCGTACCATCGTGCGCGCCGCCGCCTTGACCGCATCGTGCTGCGCCTGGTCGCCGATGTAGCGCCCGGGCGCGAAGATCGGCTTGAAGGCCGGGTGCAGGTCCGAGTTGACGAAGGACAGCCAGCGCGCGGCCTCCGCGCGCTGCCGGGGCGAGCCGTCGCCAGCCAGGCCCGCCTGCGGGTGGGTGTCGGCGATGTAGCCCATGATCGCGGCGTTCTGGGTGAGTACGAAATCGCCGTCGACCAGGGCCGGCACCGCGCCCGCGGGATTGATGGCGAGGAAGGCCGGCGCCTTCATCGCGGCGCCGTCGAGGATTTCCACCTCGAAGGGGCCACCGGCCCATTGCAGGACGATGTGCACGGCGGTCGAGCAGGCGCCCGGCTTGGAATACAGCTTCATGTGCGGCTCCGCGGAAGGTGGGCCGCCATCATCCGCCCTGCGCGGGGCGCGCTCAACGTGCGCCGCGGCAACGATCCGTCACGACTTCGGCTTCAGGCTCTGCACGCGCAGGAAGGTGTGGTCGCCGATGGTGGCGACCTGGTAGGCGTTGCGCCAGCTCGGGCTGGCGATGGCGTGGGCCATGAAGTGGCTGGCGCCGGGCACGACTTCCTTGCGCTCGCCGGCGGGCAGGTCCCAGTTGCGCTGGGATTCGAGCGCGATGGTGACCGCCTGCGACCAGGCTTCGGTATTGGTCAGCCGCGTGCGCGGAGAGACGATGGTCGGCGCGAACTGCTTGCGCGCGGTCACCACCTCGCAGACGGAGTCCCCCCACAGGCCGCTGTCGGCGCGGCGCAGGGCGACTTCGGCCACGGCTTGCTGGCCGAGGACGGACTGGTCACGGGCCTCGAGGTACAGCGTGGTGCTGAGGCACAGGGAATCTGCAGCCTGGGGGGGCAATACCGATGCCAACCACAGGATCCAGGCGAGTTTCATGGCGGCTCCTTGCTCCGTTGCGCCGCCCGCGCAGCCATGGCCGGACCCTTGGGAGGGCCCGGGCCACCGCGTCGCGGAACGGCCTGGCGTGTTGGGGAGGGCGGCGGCACTCTCTGGCGCGCTTGCTGCCCGGGCGCGAAGCCCGCGGGAGTGCGGGTCGTGCCGGTTCCGCCGAAGTCGCGGCGGAGAAAAAGTCGGCGCACCTTACTGCCGGTTTTCGCAATCGTGGCTGAACAGGGGTGGCCGGCGTCTTGCGCTTTCCTGCCAAAGCTGAATGGGCGAGTACTGCGTGACGATCCGCTGGTGGCCGTCGCCCGGCCGGTCAGAGCGCCGCGGCGAGCCGGCTTCCCTGATCGATCGCGCGCTTGGCGTCGAGCTCCGCGGCCACGTCGGCACCGCCGATCACGTGCGTTTCGGCGGGGACGCCCGCCAGCGCATCGACCAGTTCGCGCCGCGATTCCTGTCCCGCGCAGACCACCACGTGATCGACCTCCAGCAGCTGTTCGACGCCGTTGATGGTCACGTGCAGGCCCGCGTCGTCGACGCGCCGGTACTCCACGCCGCCGAGCATGTGCACGCCCTTGGCCTTCAGGGTGGCGCGGTGGATCCAGCCGGTGGTCTTGCCCAGGCGGGCGCCGGGGCGGCCCGGGCTGCGCTGCAGCAGCCAGACTTCGCGCGCCGGCGGCTCGGGTGCGGCGGGCTTCAGGCCGCCGGGCGCGGACGAGGTCGGGTCTACGCCCCATTCCTCCATCCAGCGCACGGGATCGAGGCTGGGCGAGGGACCCTCATGGACGAGGAACTCAGCGACGTCGAAGCCGATGCCGCCCGCACCGATGATCGCGACCTTCGCGCCGGGAACCACCTCGCCGCGCAGCACCTCGTCATAGGCGAGTACCTTGGGGTGGTCGCCACCTTCCAGCGCGATCCGGCGCGGCACCACGCCGGTCGCCGTCACCACGGCGTCGAAGCCGGCGAGAAGCTCCGGCGTGGCGAGGGTGCGCAGGCGCAGGTCCACGCCGGTTTCGTCGATGCGATGACGGAAGTAGCGCAGCGTCTCGGCGAACTCCTCCTTGCCCGGGATCCTGCGCGCCAGGTTGAACTGCCCGCCGATCCCGTCGGCCGCTTCGAACAGGGTGACCGCGTGGCCACGCCCGGCGGCCACGGTGGCGCAGGCCAGCCCCGCCGGGCCCGCGCCGACCACGGCGATGCGGCGCGGGGTGGCGGCCGGCGCGTAGGCCAGCTCGGTCTCGCGGCAGGCGCGCGGGTTCACCAGGCAGCCCGCGCGCCGGTTCTGGAAGATGTGGTCCAGGCAGGCCTGGTTGCAGGCGATGCAGGTGTTGATGGCGTGCGCGCGTCCGGCGGCCGCTTTCGCGACCCATTCGGGATCGGCGAGCAGCGGCCGCGCCATGGACACCAGGTCGGCCTGGCCCGAAGCGAGGATCGCCTCGGCGACGTCGGGCATGTTGATCCGGTTGGTCGCCACCAGCGGCACCGATACTTCCGGCTTCAGCCGCGCGGTCACTCCGGCGAAGGCCGCGCGCGGCACCGAGGTGGCGATGGTCGGGACGCGCGCCTCGTGCCAGCCGATGCCGGTGTTGATGATCGTCGCGCCGGCCGCCTCGACCGCGCGCGCCTGGGCCACGATCGCCCGCCAGTCGTTGCCGCCGTCGACAAGATCCAGCATTGATAGCCGGTAGATGAGGATGAAGTCCGGCCCGCAGGCCTCGCGCACCCGGCGCACGGTTTCCACCGCGAAGCGCATGCGATTGTCCACGCTGCCGCCCCAGCGGTCGTCGCGGTGGTTGGTCCGCGCCACCGTGAACTGGTTGAGCAGGTAGCCCTCCGAGCCCATGATCTCGACGCCGTCGTAGCCGGCCTCGCGCGCCAGCCGCGCGCTGCGGGCGAAGGCGTCGATCCGGCGCTCCACTGCGCGCGCGGACAGGGCACGCGGGCGGAAGGGATTGATCGGCGCCTTGAGCGCGGAGGCCGAGACCGACAGCGGGTGGTAGGCATAGCGCCCGGCGTGCAGCAGCTGCAGGCAGATCTTCGCGTCGTGCGTATGCACGGCGGCGGTGACCTCGCGATGCCGTGCCACTTCCCACCGCCTCGTGAGCTTGCCGGCGAAAGGCTTCAGCCAGCCGTCCATGCCCGGCGCGAAGCCGCCGGTGACCATCAGGCCGACCCCGCCCGCGGCGCGCTCGGCGAAATATGCGGCCAGCTTAGGGAAATCCGCGCGACGATCCTCCAGGCCGGTGTGCATCGAGCCCATCAGCACGCGGTTGCGCAGGGTGGTGAAGCCGAGGTCCAGGCTCGACAGCAGGGTCGGACAGGCGGAAGGAGCTGGCATCTGCATTCGCTGGCGTATGGAAGCGCCCACCATGCCGCGATGGTTGCCCCGCATCAAGCGGTCCGGTCAGAGGGTCATGACGCCACAAGCACAATTGTTAGCCTGGCGTTAACACCGCTTTCACGCGCTGGCTCCTAACCTGCGCCGCGACGATGCCCTGGAGGCACCGTTTCCCCCATTTGGATGCGGCCTGACGACAGCAGGTTCCGTTTCTCAGTCAAGGAGTTTCGAGATGATCAAGAAGAATCTGCTGTGCGTGGCCATGGCACTGGGTGGGCTGGGTGTGGCGCAGGCCGCTTCCGCGCAGGAGTTCGACGACCGCTGGTACCTGACCGGCTCGGTCGGATACAACGTCCAGGACAGCGAGCGCGACACCAGCAATGCGCCCTTCGGTGCCATCGGCGTAGGCAAGTTCATCAATCCCAACTGGTCGTTCGACGTCGAACTGAACTACCAGAACCCCGAGCAGGGCGACGCGCTCTGCGTTGGTTCCCCGGGCTGCAGCGGCGAGGACCTCACCTGGAGCCAGTACGGCATCTCGTTCGACACCCGCTACCACTTCGTGTCGCCCGAGCGCTCCTGGAACCCCTATCTGCTGGCGGGCCTGGGTTACCAGCGCGAAGAGATCGAGTACAGCAACTTCCCCAGCCCCGATTCGCCCGTGCGGGTTGAAGAGGGTGGCCTCGCCGCCAAGCTTGGCGTGGGCATCCAGGGTGGCAGCAGCCGCGTGAAGTATCGCGCCGAACTGGCCTATCGTGCTTCGACCGCCGCCGACGACACCGTCCCGGCCACCCTCCTCGACGATCCGGCGCCCAACCGCGACGACGGTCCTGACTGGTTCGGCGACGTGCTGGCCTCGGTGGGCGTGGTGATCCCGCTGGGTCCGGAGCCGACCGCCCCGGTGGCCCCGGCGCCGGTGGCGCCGAGCTGCGCCGACATGGACAGCGACGGCGACGGTGTGAACGACTGCGACGACAAGTGCCCGGGTTCGCAGGCTGGCCAGACGATCGGTCCGGACGGCTGCCCGGTGCCGGTGTCGATCGACCTGAAGGGCGTGAACTTCGACTTCGACAAGTCGACGCTGCGTCCTGACGCGGTGTCGATCCTGAACGAGGCGATCGAGATCCTGAAGCGTTATCCGGAGCTTCGCGTCGAGGTGGCTGGCCACACCGACTCGAAGGGTACCGATGCCTACAACCAGGCCCTGTCGGAGCGCCGCGCGTCTGCGGTGTACGACTACCTGACCGGCAACGGCATCGACTCGTCGCGCCTGGTGGGCCCGAACGGTTACGGCGAGAGCCGCCCGATCGCGCCGAACACCAACGACGACGGTTCGGACAACCCGGACGGCCGCGCGCGCAACCGCCGCACGGAGCTGAACGTCCAGAACTGAGGACGGCAACATGGCGGGGTTGATACCTTCAACCCCGCCCGGTTTTAATATCTTGTTAACATCTTGCTGAATTGTGTACTATCCGTTGGCGATTGGCAGGGTCGGGCGGCCGCTTGGCTGGCCCCCATGCTCAACGCCATCCCCCCGATTCATTCCTGACTGACCTTAGGAGTACGTAATGAAGATTCGCGTGTTGAGCACCGCCCTGCTCGCAGGCCTTGCATTCTCGCAGGTGGCCTCCGCCCAGGAGTTCGACGATCGTTGGTACCTGACCGGCAGCGCCGGCATGAACATGCAGGACGGCGAGCGTGACACGCGCAATGCGCCGTTCCTGGGCCTCGGCATCGGCAAGTTCATTTCCCCCGAGTGGTCGGCCGACGCCGAACTGAACTACCAGAACCCGCAGAAGGACGCGAACCGCGACCTGAACTGGAGCCAGTACGGCATCTCGCTGGACTTCCGCCGCCACTTCCTGAACGAAGGCCGCAGCTGGAATCCCTACCTGCTGATGGGCGTGGGTTACCAGCGCTCGGAAGAGGAATACAGCGCGTTCCCGAGCCCGAACTCGCCGGCGCAGCGTGAGGAAGGCAACTTCGCCGCCAAGGTCGGCGTGGGTGCCCAGGGCGACGTCGGTCGCGTGAAGGTCCGCACCGAGCTGGCCTACCGCGCCGACTTCGACGACGGCAGCGTCGCGAACTCCGAGGAAGACTGGTTCGGCGACGTGCTGGCCTCGGTGGGTGTGGTGATCCCGCTGGGTCCGGAGCCGACCGCCCCGGTGGCCCCGGCGCCGGTGGCGCCGAGCTGCGCCGACATGGACAGCGACGGCGACGGTGTGAACGACTGCGACGACAAGTGCCCGGGTTCGCAGGCTGGCCAGACGATCGGTCCGGACGGCTGCCCGGTGCCGGTGTCGATCGACCTGAAGGGCGTGAACTTCGACTTCGACAAGTCGACGCTGCGTCCTGACGCGGTGTCGATCCTGAACGAGGCGATCGAGATCCTGAAGCGTTATCCGGAGCTTCGCGTCGAGGTGGCTGGCCACACCGACTCGAAGGGTACCGATGCCTACAACCAGGCCCTGTCGGAGCGCCGCGCGTCTGCGGTGTACGACTACCTGACCGGCAACGGCATCGACTCGTCGCGCCTGGTGGGCCCGAACGGTTACGGCGAGAGCCGCCCGATCGCGCCGAACACCAACGACGACGGTTCGGACAACCCGGACGGCCGCGCGCGCAACCGCCGCACGGAGCTGAACGTCCAGAACTGAGGACGTCGGTAAAAAGCGACACCACGAAGCCCGGCCCAGTGCCGGGCTTCGTGCGTCTGGAGGCTGCTACACTCGCGGCCCTGTGCAGCAGAGAACCGGATCGACGAAATGAAGCGTGCAGTGCTGGTGGTGGTGGCGGGCCTGGTGGCCCCGGGGCTTGCGATGGCGGCGGTGGACTGCGGCAACCTGCCGGCGGGCGACGCGGCCGGGCAGCGCGTGACCGTGCTAGCGCCGCTGGCGACCGAACTGGTGGCGCCGTCCTACATGCTCGGTGCCAACAGCGGCGTCCTTGGCCACGCCTATGACGAGTCACAGACCGTCGACGAGGTGCTGCTGCGCCGCCGCATCGAAAGCTGCCGCAACGTCGCCATCGCGGTCCCGGCCAGCGTCGCCGATCCGAACGACCCGGGCGCGTACAAGCCCAAGACCGAGTTCGACAACACGCCCTGGCGCTTCGACATGAACCAGAACGGCAAGCGCATGACCGCCGACGAGTTCGACGCCTGGATGAAGGCTCGCGGCGTGCGCGTCGCCCGCGGCAACGCTGCGCCCGCTGCTCCCGCGGCGGCGGCCGTGCCTGAGCTGCCGGAAGGCCAGCCTGCCGCGGCCGAACCGGCACCGGCTGCAGGCGACGGCGAGCCCTAAGCCACGGCAGTCCGGCGCATGGGCAGCCGCCACGGCTTGGCGCGCGCGCTGTCCAAGCGCGGCATCTGTTCGCGCAGCTGCGCCGAGACCTGGGTCCGCGAGGGCCGGGTGGCCGTCGATGGGCGCGCGGTGCGCGATCCCGAATACCCGGTGGACGTGGCCCATGCCCGCATCAGCGTCGACGGCGAAGCCGCCGGAGGCCCTGCGCCGCGACACCTGATGCTCAACAAGCCGCGCGGCCTGGTCACCACCGCCCGCGACGAGCGCGGCCGCGACACCGTCTACCGCTGCTTCGACGGTGCAGGCCTGGGCTGGGTCGCGCCGGTCGGCCGCCTGGACCGGGCCAGCGAGGGCCTGCTGCTGTTCTGCAACGACCCCGCCTGGGCCGCCGCCATCACCGATCCGGAGCGCGGTCCCGGGAAGACCTACCACGTGCAGGTCGATGGGCATCCGACGGCGGCGCTGCTGGCGGCGATGCTGGCAGGCATCGACTCCGACGGCGAGACGCTGCGCGCGGCCTCGGTGCGGCCGCTGCGCGAGGGTGGCCGCAACGCCTGGCTGGAAGTCGTGCTGCATGAAGGCCGCAACCGCCAGATCCGGCGCCTGATGGCGGCCTGCGACCTGGGCGTGCTGCGGCTGGTGCGAGTGGCGATCGGGCCGTTGGTCCTGGGCGACCTCGCCAAGGGCGCGTGGCGACCCCTGACGGCGGAAGAAGTGGCGGCGCTGGTGCCGCCGACGCCTGCCGCCGCGGCTTGAACATGCCGGTGCGTGGGCACCGGCGGGCGCATGCCCACCGGCGCCTTGCGGTCAGTCCTTGATGACGCCCAGCTCGCGACCGATGCGGGTGAAGGCATCGATCGCCCGGTCGAGGTGCTCGCGCGTATGCGCGGCCGACAGCTGGGTGCGGATGCGGGCCTGGCCCTTGGGCACGACCGGGAAGAAGAAGCCGATCGCGTAGATGCCTTCCTCGAGCAGGCGCCCGGCGAAGCGCTGCGCCAGCGGCGCGTCGTACAGCATCACCGGGCTGATCGGATGCACGCCGGGCTTGATGTCGAAGCCGGCGGCGGTCATGCGCTCGCGGAAATAGGCGGTGTTTTCCGCCAGCCGCTCGCGCAGCTCGCCGGCGGCATCGAGCATCTGGAAGGCCTTCGTCCCCGCGGCGACCACGTGCGGCGGCAGCGAGTTGGAAAACAGGTAGGGGCGCGAGCGCTGGCGCAGCAGCTCGATCACTTCCGACTTTGCCGTCGTGAAGCCGCCCAGCGCGCCGCCCATGGCCTTGCCGAGCGTGCCGGTGATGATGTCGATTTTCTCCAGCACGCCCTTCACCTCGGCCGAGCCGCGGCCGGTGGCGCCGAGGAAGCCGGTGGCGTGGCATTCGTCGATGTGGACGAGCGCGTCGTACTTCGCCGCCAGCGCGGTGATCTCGTCGAGCGGCGCGATGAAGCCGTCCATCGAGAACACGCCGTCGGTGGTGATCATGATCGTGCGCGCGCCGTCGACACGGGCCTGCTTGAGCTGCGCCTCCAGGTCGGCCATGTCGCAGTTGGCGTAGCGGTAGCGCTTGGCCTTGCACAGGCGCACGCCGTCGATGATCGAGGCGTGGTTGAGGGCGTCGGAGATGATCGCGTCTTCTTCGCCCAGCAGGGGCTCGAACAGGCCGCCGTTGGCGTCGAAGCAGGCGGCGTAGAGGATCGTGTCCTCCTTGCCGAAGAAGCCGGCGATGGTCTGCTCCAGCTCCTTGTGCAGGTCCTGGGTGCCGCAGATGAAGCGCACCGAGGCCATGCCGAAGCCGTGCGTGTCCAGCGCCTCGCGCGCGGCGGCGATGATGTCCGGGTGGTCGGCCAGGCCCAGGTAGTTGTTGGCGCAGAAGTTCAGCACCGTGCGCCCGTCGGCCAGGGTGATCTCGGCCGACTGCGGGCTGGTGATGACGCGCTCGGCCTTGAACAGGCCGGCGTCGCGGATCTCGTCGAGGGTGTCGGCGTAGCGCTGGGTCAGGGTCATGGCGTCAGTTCCAGCTCAACACGACCTTGCCCGACTTGCCGCTTTCCATCAGGTCGAAGCCCTTCTGGAACTCGTCGGCCGGCAGCTGGTGGCTGAGCACCTTGTGCAGCGGGAAGCCCGAAAGCACGAGCTGGGTCATCTTGTACCAGGTCTCGTACATGCGCCGGCCGTAGATGCCCTGCACGGTGAGGCCCTTGAAGATGATGCGGTCCCAGTCGATGCCCGCGCCCTTGGGCAGCAGGCCGAGCAGGGCGATCTTGCCGCCGTGGTACATGCAATCGAGCATGTCGTTGAAGGCCGCCGGGTTGCCGCTCATCTCCAGGCCGACGTCGAAGCCGTCCATGTGCAGCTCCGACATCACCTCCTTGACCGAGGTCTTGCTGACGTTGACCACGCGGGTCGCGCCCATGTCGGCGGCCAGCTTCAGGCGGAAGTCGTTGACGTCGGTGACCACCACGTTGCGCGCGCCGATGTGCTTGCAGATGCCGGCGGCCATCACCCCGATCGGGCCGGCGCCGGTGATCAGCACGTCCTCGCCGACCACGTCGAACTCCAGCGCGCAGTGCGCGGCGTTGCCGTAGGGGTCGAAGAAGGCGGCCAATTCGCTCGGGATCTGGTCGGGGATCGGCCAAAGGTTGGTGGCCGGCATCACGATGTACTCGGCGAAGGCACCGTTGCGGTTGACGCCGATGCCGACCGTGTTCGGGCACAGGTGCTGCTTGCCGGCGCGGCAGTTGCGGCAGTGGCCGCAGACGATGTGGCCTTCGGCGGAGACGCGCTGGCCGATCTCGTAGCCGGTCGCGCCGGGGCCGAGCTTGACCACGCGGCCGACGAACTCGTGGCCGATCACCAGGCCCTGCGGGATGGTGCGCTGCGCCCATTCGTCCCAGAGGTAGATGTGCAGGTCGGTGCCGCAGATCGCGGTCTTCTCCAGGCGGACCAGGACCTCGTTCGGGCCCGGCTCCGGCACGGGGACTTCCTCCATCCAGATGCCCTTGGCGAGCTCGCGCTTGACCAGCGCCTTCATGGTGGTGGGGATGGTGGACTGCTGGGGCTGCGACATGGTTGGGCCGTCGGTGTGTCGAAGCGCCCATTGTACCGCCGCCGGGCGCCGCGGCCGGGAGCGTGACCGCCGGCATTTGCGCCCGGCCGCCGCCCCGGCCTAAGGTTCCCGGCTGTCCAGACCACCGGGAATTCCATGCGCATGCGTCCTGTCGCCGCGGCCCTTGCCGCCGCCCTCCTGCTGCCCGCCGCCGCCTCTGCCGACGAGGGCATGTGGCTGCCGTCCCAGCTCCCGGAGGTCGAGTCGGCCATGCGCGGGGCCGGCTTCGAGGGCGATCCGAAGGATCTGTCGGACCTGTCGCGGCCGCCGATGAGCGCCGTGGTCTCGCTGGGCGGCTGCACCGCCAGCTTCGTCTCCCCGCAGGGGCTGGTGGTGACCAACCACCACTGCGCCCACGGCGCGATCCAGCTGAATTCGACGCCGGAGAACAACCTGATCGTCAACGGCTTCAACGCCGCGACGATGGCCGACGAGCTGTCCGCCGGCCCCGGCGCCCGGGTGCTGGTGACCGACCGCTTCGAGCGGATCACCGACCGCATCCTGGCTGACGCCCGCGGCAAGACCGGACGCGCCTACCATGACGCCGTCCAGGCCGCCTCCAAGGCCGCCGTGGCCGAGTGCGAGGCGGACGAGCCCGGCTACCGCTGCAGCGTGGCCGACATGTACTACGGCACCGATTTCCACCTGATCCGCCAGCTGGAGATCCGCGACGTGCGGCTGGCCTATGCGCCGCCGGACGCGATCGGCAGCTACGGCGACGAGATCGACAACTTCATGTGGCCGCGGCACAGCGGCGATTTCACCTTCTACCGCGCCTACGTGGGCCCGGACGGCAAGCCGGCGGCGTATTCGCCGGACAACGTGCCCTACCGGCCGGCGGCGTGGCTGGAAGTGTCGACCGATCCGCTGGCCGAGGGCGATTTCGCCATGCTCGCCGGCTACCCGGGGCGCACCTTCCGCCACCGCACGGCGGCCGAGTTCGCCGACCAGGTGGAATGGCAGCTGCCCTCGCGCGTGGAGCTGATGACCGCGCTGCTGGCGGCGGTGGAGCGCGGCTCGGCCGGCGATGCCGATGCCCAGGTGCGGTACGCCGCCCAGGTCGCCAGCCTCAAGAACACCCTCAAGCGCGCCCAGGGCGAGCTGGACGGCCTGCGCCGCAGCAATGCCGTGGCCGGCCGCCGCGCCGAAGAAGCGGCGATGGCGAAGTGGCTGTCCGGCCAGCCGGACGCTGGCGCGACGCTTGCCGACATCGACGCTGCCGCCGACGTGATCGCCTCCGCCCGCGCCACCCGCGAGCGCGACCAGCTGTTCGGCCTGATGCAGGCGCAGACCCAGCTGCTGGGCGGTGCGATGCGGCTGCAGCGCCTGGCGCTGGAGCGCGGCAAGCCGGATGCCGAGCGTGAAAGCGGCTATCAGCTGCGCGACGAGGCCCGGATCGAGGCCGCGTTGCGCCAGGCCCAGCGTCGCTACGCGCCCGCGGTGGAGCGCGCGATCCTGGCCGAACTGCTGGGCCGCCATGCGGCGCTGCCCGCGGAGCAGCGCGTGCCCGAGGTCGACGCCGTATTCGGCACGGATGCCACGACCATCGAAACCACGCTGGAATCGCTGTACTCGGCCACCGCCCTGGCCGCCGAGGACGAGCGCCTGCGCCTGTTCGCCGCCGGGCCGGCGGAGGTCCAGGCCTCGACCGATCCCCTGATGCGCGCCGCGGCCACCCTGCAGCAGGCCATCCTCCGCTTCGAGGACGAGGACAAGGCCCGCGCCGGCGAGCTGCTGCGCCTGCGCCCGGCCTACATGCGCGGCATGATCGGCCACGCGCGCTCGCAGGGCAGGGCGGTCTACCCGGATGCCAACTCCACCCTGCGCGTGAGCTATGGCCGCATCGAGCGCCTGCAGCCGCGCGACGCGGTCAGCTGGTCGCCGCTGACCACCGTCGAGGGCATCGTCGAAAAGCACACCGGCGTGGCTCCGTTCGACGCCCCCGCGCCGCTGCTCGACGCCATCGTGCGCCGCGACTTCGGCGCCACCGTTGATCCCGGCCTGGGCACGCAGACGGTGAATTTCCTTACCAACCTCGACACCACCGGCGGCAACTCCGGCTCGCCGGTGATGGACGCCCGCGGGCGGCTGGTCGGCCTGAATTTCGACAGCAACTGGCAGGCGGTCAGCGCCAGCTGGAAGTTCGACCCGCGCTACAAGCGCGCGATCCACGTCGACGCCCGCTACCTGCGCTGGATCATGGCCCGCGTCTACCCCGCGCCGCAGCTGCTGCGCGAGATGGGCCTGCCGCTTGACGGCGCCGACCGGCCGGCGCCCGCCGCCGGCTCCGGCCGTTAGACTCCCGACCAGCCTTCCGCATCCCTCCCATCCGATCCAGGAAACCGAACTCATGGGCAAGACCGTCCTCGCCGCCGCCGCCGCGGCCTTCGTGGCCGCCATCGCCAGTCCCGCTCCCGCGCAGGCGGGCGAGGGCATGTGGGTGCCGCAGCAGCTCCCCGAAATCTCCCAGCCGCTGAAGAAGGCGGGCCTCAAGCTCAAGCCCGAGCAGCTGGCCGACCTGACCGGCGACCCGCTGGGCGCCGTGGTCTCGCTGGGCGGCTGCACCGCCAGCTTCGTCTCGCCGCAGGGCCTGGTGGCGACCAACCACCACTGCGCCTACGGCGCGATCCAGCTGAACTCGACGCCCGAGAACAACCTGATGCGCGACGGCTTCTACGCCGCGGACATCGGCGACGAGATCAGCGCCGGTCCGACCTCGCGCATCTATGCGCTGGAGTCGATCGAGGACGTCACCGATCGCGTCCAGGCCGCCGTGGCCGGCGCCGCGGATGCCATCGGCCGCACCAACGCGCTCGACGCCATCGAGAAGTCCCTGGTCGCGCAGTGCGAGGCCGACGCCGGCTACCGCTGCCGCCTGTACAGCTTCGCAGGCGGCAACACCTACCGCCTGTTCAAGAACCTCGAGATCCAGGACGTGCGCCTGGTGTACGCGCCCCAGGGCAGCGTCGGCGCCTATGGCGGCGAGGTCGACAACTGGATGTGGCCGCGGCACACCGGCGACTTCGCCTTCTACCGCGCCTACGTCGGCAAGGACGGCAAGCCGGCGGCCTATGCCGAGGACAACGTGCCCTACCAGCCCAAGCGCTGGCTGAAGTTCGCCGACAAGCCGCTGGGCGCGGGCGACTTCGTGATGGTCGCGGGCTACCCGGGGCGCACCGCGCGCTACGCCCTGGCCAGCGAGTTCCAGGACACCCAGGACTGGCAGTACCCGACCATCGTCCGCCACTACAAGGCGCTGCAGAAGATGGTGGCCGAGGCCGGCAAGGCGAACCCGGACATCGAGGTGAAGTACGCCAGCACCATGCGCGGCTGGGAGAACGTCTACAAGAACTACGACAGCCAGCTGGCCGGCTTCCAGCGCACGAACGCCATGGCCACCAAGGAACGCGAGGAGGCCGAGGTGCTGGCCTGGGCGAAGGCGCAGGGCGAGGCGGGGCAGCCGGTGCTGGACGCCCACGCCAGGCTGCTCGAGCTCAACGAAGTCGCCCGCGCCACCCGTGACCGCGACCTGGTGTTCAGCCAGTTCAACGGCACCGGCCTGCTCTCGACCGCGATCCGCGGCTACCGCCTGGCGATCGAGCGCGAGAAACCCGACGCCGAGCGCGAGCAGGGCTACCAGGAGCGCGACCTGCCGACGCTGGAAGGCGCCGTGCGCCAGATGGATCGCCGCTACGTGCCGGAGATGGATCGCGGCCTGCAGCGCTACTGGCTGGACCAGTACGCGAAGCTGCCGGAAGGCCAGCGCATCGAGGCCCTGGATACGTGGCTGGGCGGCAGTGACAGCAAAGCCATCGACGGCGCGCTCGACCGCCTCGGCCGCAGCGAACTGGCCGACGGCACCGAGGCGCGCCTGAAGTGGCTGCGGGCCGACCGCAAGGCCTTCGAGGCCAGCAAGGATCCGGCGATCCGCTACGCGGTGGCGGTGATGCCGACCCTGCTCGCGCAGGAGGAGGAGCGCAAGGCCCGCGCCGGCGACGCGCTGCTGGCGCGCCCGGTGTTCCTGCAGGCGGTGGCCGACTACAAGGCCAGCCAGGGCGAGTTCGTCTATCCCGACGCCAACTCCTCGCTGCGCATCACCTTCGGCAACGTCAAGCCCTACACCAAACTTGATGGCACGCCGCAGAAGCCGTTCACCGTGCTCGAGGAAATCCCGGCCAAGGACACCGGCGAGGATCCCTTCGACGCGCCCAAGGCGCTGCTCGAGGCGATCGCCGCCAAGCGCCACGGCGGCCTGCAGGACCGCCGCCTGAAATCGGTGCCGGTGAACTTCCTCGCCGACCTCGACATCACCGGCGGCAACTCCGGCTCGCCGGTGCTCGACGCGCAGGGCAAGCTGGTCGGCCTGGCCTTCGACGGGAACTGGGAATCGGTGGCCTCGAACTGGGTCTTCGACCCGGTGATGACGCGCATGATCTCGGTCGACCAGCGCTACATGCGCTGGATCATGCAGGAGGTCTACCCGGCGCCGCGCGTGCTCGCCGAACTCGGCCTGGAGCCGAAGCGGTGAGGATCCTGCTGGCGCGCCACGGCGAGACCGACTGGAACCGCGAGGGCCGCTACCAGGGGCAGGAGGACATCCCGCTCTCGGACACCGGCGTCAAGCAGGCGCTGCGGCTGGCCGAGCGGCTGCACGACGTGCGCATCGACCGCGCCGTGGCTTCGCCGCTCAGCCGCGCCTACGACACCGCGCGCCTGGCCCTGGGCGAGGCGCGCGCGGACATGCTCGAAGTCGACCAGGGCCTGATGGAGATCGCGCACGGGACGTGGGAAGGCAAGCTCGCCAGCGAGATCCGCGAGTCCGACCCGGAACGCCTCGCGGCCTGGCGCGACACGCCCGACAAGGTGCAGATGCCCGGCGGCGAGTCGCTGAAGAAGGTGCTGGAGCGCGCCTGGCCGGCGTTCGCCAACGCCTGCGAAGGGCTCGGGCCGGAGGACACCCTGCTGGTGGTCTCGCACGACGCGGTCAACCGCGTGCTGCTGTGCCGGGTGCTGGGTCTGCCGCTGTTCCGGCTGTGGACCTTCCGCCAGGCGCCGGCCACGCTCAACCTGCTTGAAGGCGCGGAGCCCGGCAGCCTGGAATTGGTGCGGCTGAACGACTGCGCCCACCACACCCTGCTGTTCGGCGAAGCGGTGCACCGGGCGCTCTGAAGCATGGCCGCGACGCGCAGCCTGCAGGACTGGCTCGGCGAGATCGAGGGCCGGCACCCGCGCGAGGTCGACCTCGGACTCGATCGCGTGCGCGAGGTCGCCGGCCGCATGGGTCTTGCGCGGCCCGCGCGGCAGGTGGCGACGGTGGCCGGCAGCAACGGCAAGGGGTCGACGGTCGCGTTCATCGAGGCGATCGCCATGGCCTCCGGCCTGCGCGTGGGCGCCTACACCTCGCCGCACCTGCTGGCCTACAACGAGCGCGTGCGCATCGACGGCGTGGATGCGGACGATGCGAGTCTCGTGGCCGCCTTCGAGGCGGTCGAAGCCGCGCGCGGCGGGACCACGCTGACCTATTTCGAATACGGCACGCTGGCGGCCCTGTGGCTGTTCGAACGCGCGGAGCTTGATCTGGCCGTGCTCGAGGTCGGGCTTGGCGGCCGCCTGGACGCGGTCAACATCGTCAACCCCGACGTCGCGGTGGTCACCACCGTCGACCTCGACCACCAGGACTGGTTGGGCGCCGACCGCGAGGCCATCGGCGCCGAAAAGGCGGGCATCGCGCGGGCGTGGAAGCCACTGGTGCTGGGCGAGGACGACCCGCCGTCGAGCGTGCTTGGCCACGCCTATGCCATCGGTGCCTCCGCGATCCGCGCCGGCAGCGACTATCGCTTCGGCCCTGACGGAGACAGTGGCGGCTGGTGGTGGCGTGAGCCCGGCTTCGAACTCGCGCTGCCGCTGCCGGGCCTGGCCGCGCCGGCGCAGCTGCGCAATGCGGCGGCCGCTATCGCCGCGCTGCGCGCGCTGGACCTGGCGATCGACGATGGCGCATGGGCGCGCGGGGTCGCCGCTGCGCGGATCCCCGGCCGCTTGCAGCGCTTCGAGCGCGGCGGCGTGGACGTGCTGGTGGACGTCGGCCACAACCCGCAGGCCTCGCGCGCGCTGGCCGAGTGGCTGCGCGCGGCGCCCGCGGCGCGCACGATCGCGGTCTACGGCGCGCTCGCCGACAAGGACGCCGTCGGCGTGGTCGAGGCGATCGCGCCCTGCGTGGACGCCTGGCACCTGGCCGGAACCTCCGCCGCCGGCGCCCGTGGCCGTGACGCCGATGCCTTGGCGGAGGCGCTGGCCGGCACGGCCGCCCCCGATGCGCCGCGCCATGGCGACGTTGGCGGTGCGCTCGAAGCCGCCCTGGCCGACGCGCGCCCGGGCGACCGAGTGCTCGCTTTCGGTTCCTTCCACGTCGCCGGCGAAGCGCTGGCCTGGCTGGCTGCCGCAGGTTCAGAAGCCGGGACGGGCGGCGACGTATAATTCCCGGGCCCCCGCTGCCTCGAGCGCCCATGGAATCCGGATTGAAACAGCGCCTCATCGGCGCCGCGGTGCTGATCGCGCTGGCCGTGATCTTCCTTCCGATGCTGGTGCAGGGCCCGGCGCCCGACAGCGGCGTGTCCGACCTGTCGCTGCAGGTTCCTGCTGCGCCTTCGGGCGAATACGTCACCCGCGACCTGCCGCTGGTGGTGCCCGGTGCCACCAGCAGCGCCGGCCTGCTGGCCGACGACGGCAGCCTGGCGACCGTGGACACCGCGACCGCGCAGCCCGGCGGTGACGTCGCCTCCGAGGACGCCGCCGATCTCGCCTCCAGCGTCGAGACCGTGCCCCTGTCCGACAGCGGCGTGGTCGCGCCCGAGCCCGTGGCGGATCCGGATGCCGCGCAGCCGGCGACGCCCGCGGCTGCGGAGCGCCCGGCCGCCGCCACCCTGCCTCCGCCGGCGGTGGCCGAAGCCCCGGAGCCCGAAGCACCGAAGCCCGAGCCTGCGAAGCCCGCCCCCGCCGCCGCACCGGCCCCGCGCCTGCCAGCGGCGACGGCCGGCGGCGACTACGCGGTGAACTTCGGCGCCTACGGCAGCCGCGCCGATGCCGGCACCGTCGTCAGCCGCCTGCGCGAATCGAACCTCCCGGCCTATGTCGAGGAAACCCGCGTCGGCGACCGCGACGCCTGGCGCGTGCGCATCGGCCCCTACGCCACCCGCGCCGACGCCGAATCCGCGCGCGTGCGCGCCGGCAGCATCGGCTCGCGCGCGCAGGCGAGCGTGGTCACGCTGGATGCGGCTACCGCCAGCCCGTCGGCGTCCGCGCCGGCGCGGTCGCAGCCACCGGCCGCCGCCGCTGGGTCCGCGCCCACGCCTGCCGCAACGCCCGCGGCCGCCAGCGGCACCGGCTTCGCCGTGCAGCTGGGTGCCTTCGGCAACGCCGCCGAGGCCAACGCCCTGCGCGACCGGCTGCGTGCGGCCGGCATCGGTGCCTTCACCGAGACCGTGCAGACCGACAAGGGCGCGCTGACCCGCGTCAAGGCCGGCCCGGTGGTCACGCGTGCCGAAGCCGACCAGCTCAAGGCACGGGTGAAGTCGAGCACCGGCATCGACGGCCTCGTGCGTTCGCATCCCTGATTTCCCCGCGGCAACCGAAAACGGAAGACCCTCCATGTGCGGCATCGTCGGCATCGTTGGAACCACTGAAGTCGCGGCCGCGCTGTACGACGGCCTGACCGTGCTGCAGCACCGCGGCCAGGACGCCGCCGGCATCGCCACCGCGGTGGGCACGCAGCTGCGCGTGCACAAGGGCAACGGCCTGGTGCGCGACGTGTTCGACGCGCGCTCGATGGCGCTGCTCGAGGGGCGCGTCGGCATCGGCCACTGCCGCTACCCGACCGCGGGCAGCGAGGGCAGCGACGAGGCGCAGCCGTTCTACGTCAACTCGCCCTACGGCATCGCGCTGGCGCACAACGGCAACCTGGTCAACACCGACGCGCTGCGCCGCGAAGTGTTCGAGACCGATCGCCGCAACGTCAACACCCAGTCCGACTCCGAGGTGCTGCTCAACGTCTTCGCGCACGAGCTCGACCGCGAGCGCGGGCTGACGCCCGAGGCCGCGCTCAAGGCCGTCGATGGCGTCCATCGCCGCGCCAAGGGCGGCTACGCGGTGGTCGCCGTGGTGCTGGGCCTGGGCCTGGTGGCCTTCCGCGATCCCAACGGCATCCGCCCGCTGGTGCTGGGCAAGCGCGAGACCGGGGACGGCACCGAGTACGCGGTGGCCTCGGAATCGGTGGCGCTGGACATCCTCGGCTTCGAGCGCCTGCGCGACGTCGAGCCGGGCGAGGGCATCGTGATCACCGCGCGCGGCGAACTGCATGCGCGCCAGTGCGCGGAACCCGCCGAGCACGCGCCGTGCATCTTCGAATACGTGTACTTCGCGCGCCCGGACTCGATGATCGAGAACATCTCGGTGCACAAGGCGCGCATGCGCATGGGCGTGACGCTGGGCGAGAAGATCCTGCGCGAGCGGCCCGACCACGACATCGACGTGGTGATCCCGATTCCCGACACCTCGCGCGATTCGGCGATGGAAATCGCCAATGCGCTCGGGGTGAAGTACCGGGAGGGCTTCGTCAAGAACCGCTACGTCGGCCGCACCTTCATCATGCCGGGGCAGGGCGAGCGCGCGAAATCGGTGAAGCGCAAGCTCAACCCGATCCCGCTGGAGTTCCGCAACCGCGTGGTGCTGCTGGTGGACGATTCGATCGTGCGCGGCACGACCTCGAAGCAGATCGTGCAGATGGCGCGCGACGCGGGTGCGCGCAAGGTCTACCTGGCCTCGGCCGCGCCGCCGGTGCGCCATCCCAACGTCTACGGCATCGACATGCCCTCGGTCGAGGAGCTGGTGGCCCATGGCCGCAGCGAGAAGGAGATCGAGGCGGTGCTGGGCTGCGACTGGCTCATCTACCAGGACATCGCCGACCTGGAAGCGGCGGTGGCGGGGCACAAGTTCCCGGGCAAGAAGTTCGACAGCTCCTGCTTCAGCGGCGAGTACGTGACCGGGATCGAGCCGGGCTATTTCGAAGGCCTGCGCCAGCTGCGCTCGGACGAGGCGAAGAAGAAGCGCCGCGTCGGCGCCTGAGCCGGTGGCGGGTTCGCTGTTCGACGCCGCGCGCGACTGCCTCGCCGCGGCGACGCCCGAAGACAAGGTGGCCGCGACGCACGCCGCCGCCGCCGCCTTCCGCCGCGGTGAGCTGGTGATCGAAGCCGGCGCACCGCCGCCCGAACCGATCCGCATGCCCGGCCGGCCCGCGCGCCCACGCCTGGTGCATCCGCGCGAACTGCCGCGCCGCGGCTTCGGCAGCGACGAGGGCCGCGCCGCCTTCATCCATGCCATCGCCCACATCGAGTTCAACGCCATCGACCTCGGATGGGACGCGGTCTACCGTTTCCGCGGCATGCCCGCGCAGTACTACGCCGACTGGGTGGCCGTGGCCGACGACGAGGCGCGCCACTTCACCCTGCTGCGGACGCGATTGCAGTCGATGGGCTTCGACTACGGCGACTTCGACGCCCACAACGGTCTGTGGGAAATGGCGGAGAAGACCGCGCACGACGCGCTGGCGCGCATGGCCCTGGTGCCACGGGTGCTGGAGGCGCGCGGGCTGGACGTGACGCCGGGGATGATCGTGCGCCTGCGCGGGCAGGACGATGCCACCGCCGACATCCTGGAAGTGATCCTGGACGAGGAAGTGGCGCATGTCGCCGCCGGCAGCCGCTGGTTCCGCTGGTGCTGCGTGCGCGCCGGTGTCGATCCGGAGCCGCGCTTCCGCGAGCTGCTGGCCGAATACGCACGCGCCGTGCTGCACGGACCGTTCAACATCGACGCCCGCAGCGCCGCGGGCTTCAGCGACGACGAACTGGCGGCGCTGCAGCAGCTCTCAGCCTGAGCCGCCCCCACGATGCGCTCCGGTCAGGGAGCGAGGTGCTCCAGTTTCATGCCGCCGGCGTCCACGCGCAGCACCGAGCCCTGCGCGTACCAGTCGCCCAGCACCACCCGCGTGCGTCCACGGCCATCGACGTCCAATGTGTGCACGGCCGGCCGGTGGGTATGGCCATGGATCAGCAGGTCCACGCCATGTTCGCGGAACGCCGCGTCCACCGCCGTGGGCGCGACGTCGGTGATCGTTTCCATCTTTCCCGCATCCCGCAGCTCCCCCTGCCGCGCCTGGCTGGCCGCGCGCGCCTGCTGCGCGAAGGCCTGCCGTGCCGCCAGCGGCTGGGCCAGGAACTGCTTTTGCCACGCCGGGTTCCGCGTTTGCGCACGGAACTGCTGGTAGGCCACGTCGTCGGTGCACAGCGTGTCGCCATGCATCAGCAGCGCACGGCGGCCATGCAGCTCGACCACCGTCGGATCCTCCAGCGGCGTCATGCCCGCCCGGCGCGCATAGTCCGCGCCCAGCAGGAAGTCGCGGTTGCCGTGCATGAAATGCACCGGCACGCCGCCGGCCGCCAGCGCCGCCAGCCGCTCCGCCACGAACGCCCCGGTGTCCGAGGGGTCGTCATCGCCCACCCAGGCCTCGAACAGGTCGCCGAGGATGTACAGCGCTTCGGCGCCGCGCGCTTCGCCGTCGATGAACTCCCCGAACAGCCGGGTGATCTCCGGGCGCGCAGGGTCGAGGTGAAGATCGGAGATGAAAAGAATGGTCATCGCCGGATTGTAGAGGCCCGCCGAAGCCACCGCTTCACGCAGCGTGTGGACGCGCGCACGCCGACGTTCTTGCCGTCCCACGACCCGCCGCGGCGATCCGCATGGAGGGTTGGTGGGGCACGCAGTGGGCATAAAGGCCCGCGCAGCGGGACAGCCCACGGAGTGCCCCACCAACCCTCCACCCGGCGACGACCGGCTAAAATCCCCGATTCACCCAAGCCAGCCGCCGCCGCCATGACCTGCCGCACCCGCTTCGCCCCCAGCCCCACCGGCTACCTGCATATCGGCGGCGCCCGCACCGCCCTGTACTGCTGGCTCGAAGCCCGCCGCCGCGGCGGCCAGTTCATCCTCCGCATCGAGGACACCGACCGCGAGCGCAGCACCCAGGCCGCGATCGACGCCATCCTCGAGGCCATGGACTGGCTCGGTCTCGACTACGACGAAGGTCCCGTCTACCAGACCGACCGCGTGGACAGGTACCGCGAAGTGGCGGAGCAGCTGGTCGCTTCCGGCCACGCCTACTACGCCTACGAGTCGAAGGACGAGCTCGACGCCATGCGCGAGGCCGCCATGGCCGCCGGCGACAAGCCGCGCTACAACGGCGCCTACCGCGACCAGGGCGCCCCGTACCGCGACGACCCCAACCGCGTCATCCGCCTGAAGAACCCGCTCGACGGCGTCGTCGCCTGGGACGACAAGGTCAAGGGCCGCATCGAGATCAGCAACACCGAGCTCGACGACCTGGTGATCTTCCGCCCCGACGGCTACCCGACCTACAACTTCGCCGTCGTCGTCGACGACCTCGACATGGGCATCACCGACGTCGTCCGCGGCGACGACCACGTCAACAACACCCCGCGCCAGATCAACATCTACCGCGCGCTGGGCGCGCAGGTGCCCGCGTTCTCGCACCTGCCGATGATCCTCGACGAGCAGGGCGCCAAGCTCAGCAAGCGCACCGGCGCCGCCGACGTCATGCAGTACCGCGACGCCGGCTACCTGCCGCACGCGCTGCTGAACTACCTGGTGCGCCTGGGCTGGTCGCACGGCGACCAGGAGATCTTCTCGATCGGGGAGATGAAGGCGCTGTTCGACCTCAAGGACGTCAACGCCAAGGCCTCGCGCCTGGATCCGGCCAAGCTCGGCTGGCTCAACCAGCAGTACCTGAAGGAAGACGCCCCGGCCGACGTGGCGAAGCACCTGGAATGGCACCTGCAGGCCGCCGGCTGCGACCTCGCCGCGGGCCCGGCGCCGGCCGACGTCGTCATCGCCCTGCGCGACCGCGTGCAGACGCTGAAGGACATGGCCGAGCGCGCCGCGGTCTGGTACCGGCCGCTCACGGAGTACGACGACAAGGCCGTGGCCAAGCACCTCAAGCCCGAGGCCGCGGCGCCGCTGGCCGACGCGCGCGCGCGCCTGGAGGCGCTGGCCGACTGGAAGGTGGAGGCGATCGGCGAGGCCCTGCACGCCACCGCCGAAGCGCTCGGGCTGGGCATGGGCAAGGTCGCGCAGCCGCTGCGAGTGGCGATCACCGGCACCCAGGTCAGCCCGGACATCGCGCACACCGTCTACCTGGCCGGGCGCGACGAGGCACTGGAGCGCATCGACGCCGCGATCGCCCTGGCAGGCGCCTGACCGCGGGAGCCACGGCCTGCCGGAATGGCCATCGCGGCCCCATCGCTGCGGTTTGCGGTGACGGCGCGGCTTGAGTCCCGCTTCGTTCGGCACCATCATCAAGGGCATGACCGCGCATGCGCACGCCTGCACCGACCCCAAGCACCACGTCCACGACGGCCCCGCCTTCGTGGACGCGGTGGAGCGTGCCTGCCGCGACCGTCGTCTGCGGCTGACGCCGATCCGCGCCAGCGTGCTCGGCCTCATCGCCGAGGCCGAGCAGCCGATCAAGGCCTACGACCTGCTGGATCGCGTGCGCGAGGGCGACGGCCCGGGCGCGGCGGCACCGCCGACGGTCTACCGCGCGCTCGACTTCCTGCTCGCCAACGGCTTCATCCACAAGCTGCAGTCGGTCAACGCCTTCGTCGCCTGCCACCACCCCAGCACCGCGCAGCACTCGGTGCCGTTCCTGATCTGCGACAGCTGCCACGCGGCGGTCGAGCTGGAGGACAGCAAGATCGTGGCGGCGCTGGACGAGCGCGCGCGCGAGCTCGGCTTCACGCCGCGGGCGCAGACGCTCGAAGTGCACGGCACCTGCGCGGAGTGCGCGGCGGAAAGCACCGGCGCCTGAGCGCGATCAGGCCGGGAACAGGCCCTCGCTGGCCGCGGGCAGCGAACCTTCCAGCCGCAGCAGGAAAGCCTTGGTCGGCAGCCCGCCGCCGAAGCCTGTGAGCGAACCGTCCGCGCCGATCACCCGGTGGCAGGGCAGCACGATGGGCAGCGGGTTGCGACCGTTGGCGGCGCCGACCGCGCGCGTGGCCGAAGGCTTGCCCAGGCGCTGCGCGAGGTCGCGATAGCTCCAGGTCGTGCCGTAGGGAATCGCGGCGAGCGTGGTCCATACCCTGCGCTGGAACCCGGTGCCGCGCGGCGAGAGCGGCAGGTCGAAGTCGCGGCGGCTGCCGGCGAAATATTCCTCCAGCTGCCGTCGCGTTTCCCGCAGCACCTCGCTGTCACCCTCGATCCAGGCTTCGCCGGCCGGCGGCGGTCGCGGCGGCGGGAAGTCGATGCGGCGCAGGCCTTCGCCGTCCGCGGCCAGGGTCAGGACGCCGATCGGGCTGTCCATGCGCGTGAAGATGGTGCTCGTGTTCATGGGCTCATGTCCTTCCAGAGATGGATCACCGCGTAGGCGCGCCAGGGCCGCCAGGCCTCGGCGCGCGCCGCGACGGTTTTTTCCGTGGGCAGCGGGCCGTCGCCTGCCCCGGCCAGCGCCTTGCGCAGCACCAGGTCGCCGGCCGGGAAGGCATCGGGATGTCCCAGCGCGCGCATCGCGATGTACTGCGCGGTCCAGGCGCCGATGCCGGGCAGCGCCATCCAGCGCGCGCTGAAGTCGTCCAGGGTGCGTTCGGGGCGGAAGTCGACGCGGCCGTCGAGCAGTGCCTGGGCGACGGTGCGCACGGTGGCGGCGCGGGCGCGGGTCAGGCCGATCGACTGCAGGTCGGCGTCGGCCAGCGCCGCGGGAGTGGGGAACAGGTGGTCCAGGCCTTCGCCGAAGGGTGTCGCCAACGGTTCGCCGTAGCGCTGCGACAGGCGCGCGGCGAGCGTGCGCGCAGCGGCCACGCTCACCTGCTGGCCGAGCACCGCGCGTACCGCGATCTCGAAGCCGTCCCAGCCGCTGGGCAGGCGCAGGCCGGGCCGCCGGCGCAGGAGAGGCCGCAGCCGCGCATCCGCGGACAGCGTGGCCGCGATCGCGTCCGGATCGGCATCGAGGTCGAACATCCGCCGCAGCCGCTGCACCACGTCCAGCAGCTGCGAGGCCAGCGGTGCGTGCAGCTCCAGCTTCAGCGCGTGCTCGCCCGGCCATGCGGAGACGCGCAGCCAGCCGTGGCCGCCGTCGGCGCCGGCGATGACCCGCGAATAGCTCGCCTCGTCCACGACTTCGACGCCGGGCAGGGCGCGCCCGCGCAGGAACGCCAGCATCGCCGTGAAATCGCAGGGCGGGCGGTAGCCCAGGCGCAGCGTGAGGGTGTCGCCGCCGCCGCGCACCGCAGCGCCGGGCTGCCGGCGCAGGTCGCGCGGGGCCATGCGGTAGGCGTCCTGGAAGGCGGCGTTGAAGCGCCGCAGGCTGCCGAAGCCGGCGGCCATGGCGACCTCGGTGATCGGCAGCGGCGTCTCGGTCAGCAGCTGCTTGGCGAACAGCAGCCGGCGGGTGCCGTGGACACCGATCGGCGGTGCGCCCAGGCGCTCCACGAACAGCCGCCGCAGCTGGCGCTCGCCAACGCCGACGCGCCCGGCCAGCGCCGACAGCGGTGCATCCGCCAGTACGCCCTGGTCGATCAGCTTCAGCGCACGCGCGATCGCGGCGTCACCGCGGCGCCAGGCACCGTCGGACGGCGACAGCTCCGGGCGGCAGCGCAGGCAGGGCCGGTAGCCGGCGGCTTCCGCGGCGGCGGCGTTGGCGTAGTAGCTCACGCGCCTGGCATACGGCGCCGGGCAGACCGGGCGGCAGTAGATGCGCGTGCTGTGGACGGCGGTGAAGAACAGGCCGTCGAAGCGCGGATCGCGGCTGCGGCGCGCCTGGTCGCAGGTTTCCGGCGGTGGCAGGGCGGGCTGGGGCATGGACGCAGGCTAGCACCGGCGCCGGGCCATGACTCGCCGTTTTCGGACATGGACACGGAAGCGGGCCGGCGCGCGCTGCGCCGGCCCCCATGATCCCGTGCGGGGCCTAGAACAGCACGCGCACGCCGGCGCTCACGCCGCGGCCGGCCAGCGGCGCGAGGTCCTTGAGGAAGGAGGTGTGCACGCGCGCCTCCTTGTCGAGCAGGTTGGTGCCGTTGAGGAACAGCTCCACCGCGCTGCCACCGGCGGTGTCCATGTGCCAGGCGAGGTTCGCGTGCACCAGGGTATGGCCGGGCGTGGCGGTTTCGTGTTCGGCGACATCGTCCTGGCGGGCATAGCGCACCGCGCCGAGGCCGGCGCGCCAGTGGTCGCTCGCCCAGCGCAGCTCGCCGCCCACGCGCGAGGGCGCGATCCTCGGCAGGTTGCCGTCCAGCGCCAGCTCGGCGACGTAGTGGTGCGCGTGGTCGCCGTGCGGCACCGACACCTCGACCTCGCGCGTGCCATTGCCCGTGAGCTTGCCGCGCACCACGTCGCCGAAGGCGCGCATGCTCCAGGTGCCGCTGCCGTTGTCGAGGAAGGTCCACTCGGCTTCCAGCTCGCCGCCGGTGAAACGCGCGTCGGCCTGGTTCCAGACGCGCACGTCCAGGCCGCCGTCCACGATGCCGGTATCGGCCAGGTAGATGAAGTCGTTGAAGCGCACGTGGTAGAGCGAGGCTTCCAGGCGCAGCGGGCCGCGGTGCCAGTGCAGGCCGACCTCGGCGCGGTTCGCGGTCTCCACGTCCAGCCCGGAATCGCCGAACTCGTGGCTCTGCGTCGCCACGTGCAGGCCGTTCGAATACAGCTCTTCCGCGGTGGGCGAGCGCTGCGCGCGGTCGAGGCCGAACGACAGGTGCACGTCGGGGTTCAGGTCCCAGCGCGAGGCCAGCGACAGGCTGGTGGTATCGAAGTCGCGCGAGGGGCCGGCGTCTTCGGCGATGTAGATGCGGTTGCGGTCGTGGCGCAGGCCGAGTTCGAGGTTCACCGCGCCGAAGTCGCGTTCGCCGATCCAGAACAGGCCGGCGTCGCGGGACTCGGAGTCCGGGACGAAGGCTTCGTCGCCGACCGCGGCGAAGTCGCGCTGCGTCCACTGCAGGCCGAACGCGCCCTCCCAGCCGCCCAGCGGCCGGTGCGCCAGCTCCAGCCGGCCCTCGAGGGTCTCGTTGTCGAACACGGTGCCGACTTCTTCGCCTTCGTATTCGGTGTGGGTGTAGTCGGTGCGTGCGACCCGGGCGCGCAGGCTCTGGAAGGGGCCGATGTCGTCGAGGCCGCCGCGCACTTCGGTGCGCCGCTGGTCCATCACGATGCGGACGGCGTGGTCGTGGGCGTCGTGATCCTCATGGTCATGGCCATGATCGTCATGGTCGTGGTCATGGTCGTGGTCGTCGTGACCGTGGCCGTGGTCGTCCTCGGCGTGGACATGGCCGGGCACGCCGTAGCGCGTGTTGAACAGGCTCTGGCCGACGCCGATGAAGCCGCGGTCGCCGACCCAGGACAGGCCCAGCGCGCCGCTGTCGGTGCGCACGAAGCTGTTGGGCAGGGTGCCGCGGGCGTCCTCGTGGTCGCCTTCGTCGTGGTCATGGTCATGATCGTGGACGTCATGGCCGTGGGCATCGCGCAGCGCCGCGCTTTCGGCGTAGCCGGGGATGTCGACGTCGCCGGTTTCGCGGTGCAGGGCATCGATGTGGAACACCATCCGGCCGGAGGCCGAGGTGCCGTCCAGCCGCATCATCCCGGTGCGCTCGTCGTTGACGCTGCCCGCGCGCAGTTCGGCGCGACCTTCCAGCGGGCGCGAGGTGGCGGCCTCGGGGATGCGCCCGTCGACCACGTTGACCGCGCCGCCGATGGCACCGTTGCCATACAGCAGGCTGGCCGGGCCCTTCAGCACCTCGATCTGGTTGGCGAGGAAGGGTTCGATGCTCACCGCGTGGTCGACGCTGACCGTGGACACGTCGCCGGCGGCGAGGCCATCGCTGAGCACCTGCACGCGCGCGCCGTCCAGTCCGCGGATGACCGGGCGGCCGACGCCGGCGCCGAAGAACGAAGACTGCACGCCGGGCAGGCGCGAGACGGTTTCGCCGATGGAGTTGGCCTTGGCTTCGTCCAGGCGCTCGCCGGCGAGCACCGCGACCGGTCGGGCCAGGTCCTCGGCGGTGCGGGCGAGGGGATTGGCGCGGACGGTGAGGGCGTCGAGGTCGGTGACGTGATGGTCATGGCTCGGGGGCGGCTGGGCCTGGTCCTGGGCCAGGGCCGGCAGGGACGTGGCCAGGGCCAGGAGGATGGCGCCCGTGAGCAGGGCGGGGCGTGCGGGGTGGCGGGTGGTGCTGTGCGAGGGCTGGGTCATCGTTCTCGGGGCCGGCTTGTGGTGTGGCGTTGAATGAAATGTTATACTGTTTCAACTTCGACGCCACCCCCACGAAAGTCATGGCCTCATCGCGCAACCTCAATCGAGCGGACCGGATCGGTTTCGCGGCGTCGTTCCTGTGTGCGCTGCACTGCGCGCTGCTACCGCTGGCGCTGGCGCTGATGCCTGCGCTCGGGCTGTCGTTGGGGGGCTGGGTGGACATCGACCAGGCGGTGACGGTCTTCGCCACCCTGCTGGGTATCACCACGCTGGCCATCGGTTACCGCCGCCATCGCGCGTTCCGCGCGTGGATGCTGCTGGTGCCGGGCCTGGCCTTGGTCTGGCTGGGCGCGTTCAGCCCACTGCACGACCATGGTCTGCTGCACGCGGCCCTGATGACCGCCGGCGGGCTGGCGATCGCCGGTGCGCACCTGGTGAACCTGCGCCTGACCCACGCCGCCACGGTCCGCCAGGCGGCGGGAAACCCGCACCCGTGCTAGGATTCGCGCCCTGTGGCGTGCATGGGCACGCCTGACGAACACGAAAATCCAGGAGCAACAGATGGGCAAGGGCGACCGCAAGACGGCCAAGGGCAAGCGCTACAACTCCAGCTACGGCAACGCCCGCAGCCAGGCCACTTCCAAGGCGACCGGCTCGGCCGCGGCGCCGGTCGCGAAGAAGGCCGCTGCCAAGAGCGCGGCCAAGGCACCGGCGAAGAAGGTCGTGGCGAAGAAGACTGTCGCCAAGGATTGAGTCTGGCGAACGGTTGCCGATGCAGCGGCCACGGCCGCGGGCACGGTCGCAACGAAGCCCCGCGAGAGCGGGGCTTCGTCGTTCCAGAAGGTTGTGTTTCCAGGCTGCGGGAGTGGCAGTGGCCGCCCTCCGGCCGCACCAGGTCTCAGTGCTGCTCCGCCCCCGCTTCGATCTCCGCCCACACCCGCAGCAGGTTGCCGCCCAGGATCTTGCGGATGTCCTCGTCCGAATGCCCGCGGGCCTGCAGGCCGGCGATGAAGTTCGGGAAGTCGGCCACGGTGCGCAGGCCTTCGGGCAGTTCGCCGTCGACGCCGTCGAAGTCCGAGCCGATGCCGACGTGGTCGACGCCGATCAGCTTCACTGCATAGTCGATCTGGTCGAGCACGTCGCTGATCGGCGCTTCCACCTTCGGGTGGTCCTTCTCCCACTGCGCCTCGAAGGCCTTGCGGTCCAGCGCCGGTTCGCCGGCGGCGACGCGCTCGGCGCTGCGGCGGTCGAAGGCCAGGGATTCGCGGAACCAGTCGCGGGTATTGGCCGCGGCTTGCGGGTTCACGAAGGCGGTGCCGAAGGGGATCTGCACCACGCCGCCCTTCGCGGCGATCAGCTTCGCCAGCTCGTCGCTCAGGTTGCGCTCGAAGTCGGGCGTGAAATGGCGCAGCGCCGAATGGCTGGCGATCACCGGCACGCGGCTGAGCTCCACCGCCTGGCGCACGGCGTCGTCGGAAACGTGCGAGACGTCGACCATGATCCCCAGCCGGTTCATCTCGGCGATGACCTCGCGGCCGAAGGGGCTCAGGCCCTTCCAGCGCTTCTCCACCGTGTACGAGGAGTCGGCGATGCGGTTGTTGCCGCTGTGCGCGAGGGTGATGTAGCGGACGCCGCGCTGGTGGAAGAACGCGAGCTGCGAGAGGTCGTCGCCGATCGGCGCGCCGTTCTCCATGCCCAGTGGCAGCAGCACGCGGCCGCCTTCGAGCAGGCGCTCCACGTCGCGCGGTGAGGTGAGGATGGCGAAGCGGTCGGGATGGCGCGCTGCCAGGGCTTCGATCGCGTCGATCTGCGCGTTGGCAGCCTGCCAGGCGGTGCCGGACTCGTCCTGGCGCGCCGAGGTGTAGATCGACATGAAGGCGACGTCCAGGCCGCCTTCGCGGGCGCGCGGGTAGTCGAACTCGCGGTCGGGCGAGGCTTCGCCGAGGTCGGCCCAGCGCGAGACGAGCACGCCGGGCGCGTCGATATGGGTGTCGACGATCACGGCGTCGGCGGCCAGCGCGCGGGCGGCATCGGTGGCCTGGGCCAGCGCTGCGGCGGGAAGCGCCGACAGCGCGGCGAGGGCGAAGGCGAGGGCGTTACGGCGCGGGAGTCGGGACATTCGAGGGCTCCGTGGTTCGAGGGGCGGCGCGTCGCGGCCGGAGCCGCGCCGAAGGGAGTTGGCGCGGGGCCGGGACAGGGCTGCGTGGACGATCGTGGCGGACGGGATTCCCGCTGCGGGAGCGACCGTTCTCATGCGACCCGGTTGCCGCCGGAAAACACCGAGTCCACCAATTCTCCGCCCAGCCAGTAGCACAGCGCCGCCGGCTCGCGCACGCGCCAGCGCACGAAGTCCGCGCGCAGGCCCGGGCGCAGCGCGCCGCGGTCGTCGAGGCCGAGCGCGCGCGCGGCGTGCACGGTGGCGCCGCGCAGGGCTTCGACCGGCGTCAGGCGGAAGTGTGTGCAGGCCAGCTGCATCGCCTGGCGCAGCGACATCAGCGGCGAGGTGCCGGGGTTGCAGTCGGTGGCCACGGCCATGGCCACGCCGGCCTCGCGGAAGGCCTCGATCGGCGGCAGCTTCGTCTCGCGCAGCACGTGGAAGGCGCCGGGCAGCAGCACGGCGACGGTGCCGGCCTCGGCCATTGCGCGCACGCCTTCGGCCGTGGTGTGCTCGACGTGGTCGGCGGACAGGCCGCCGAATTCCGCGACCAGGGCGGCGCCTTCGCCGTCGCTGAGCTGGTCGGCGTGCAGCTTCACCGGCAGACCGAGCGCGCGCGCCGCTTCGAACACGCGCCGGGTCTGCGCATGGCTGAAGCCGATGCGCTCGCAGAAGGCGTCGACCGCGTCGACCAGGCCTTCGGCGTGCAGGCGCGGCAGCCATTCGACGACGGCGTCGATGTAGCCGTCGGCGTTGCCGGCGAACTCCGGCGGCAGCGCATGCGCGCCGAGGAAGCTGGTGCGCACCGGAACGCCGAGCGTGTCGCCCAGCGCGCGCGCGGTGCGCAGCATCTTGCGTTCGTTGTCGAAGTCCAGGCCGTAGCCGGACTTCACCTCGAGCGTGGTCGCGCCGTCGGCGACCAGGGCGCGCGCGCGCGGCAGCGACTGCGCGAGCAGCGCGTCTTCGGAAGCCGCGCGGGTAGCGCGCACGCTGGACACGATGCCGCCGCCCGCGCGCGCGATGTCCTCGTAGCTGGCGCCCATCAGGCGCTGTTCGAACTCCGCGGCGCGGTCGCCGGCGAAGACGAGGTGGGTGTGGCAATCGATGAGGCCGGGCGTCACCAGGTCGCCGCCGGCATCGTTCACCTCGTCCGCAAGATCCTCAGCGGCGCCGGGCAGGTCGCCGATGGCGCCGGCGAACACGATCCGCCCGTCGCGCCAGCCCAGCGCACCGTCCTCGACCAGGCCGTAGCCGGCGCCGCCAGCGGACGCGCCGTCACTCTGGCTGTCGTCCAGCGTCGCCAGCCGCGCGTCCAGCAGCAGACCATCCCAGCGCTCAGCGGCCATCGGTCGGGGCTCCCGGAAGGGCGGGGCGGGGCGTGTGCGGCATGGATCGAACCTCGTCTGGCGTCGACGCGGTAGCCTATCGCACCCCGATGCCGGAACGCCCCGCCATGCCCGCGAACGCCCCCGTGGACGCCGTCCCCCTTGTCTCCCAGGTCGATGGCGGCTGGCGGCTGCCCGGCATCGCCAACCTGCATTCGCACGCCTTCCAGCGCGCCATGGCCGGCCTGGCGGAGCGGCAGATGAATCCCTCGGACTCGTTCTGGACCTGGCGCGAGACCATGTACCGGATGGCCGCGCGTTTCGATCCCGAGCTGCTGCATGCGGTCGCCAGCCAGCTCTACGTCGAGATGCTGGAAGCCGGCTACACCCGCGTCTGCGAGTTCCACTACGTCCACCACGCGCCCGATGGCCGTCCCTACGACGATCCCGCGGCGATGTCGCGCGCGCTGATCGCCGCCGCCCGCGACACCGGCATCCGCCTGACCCTGCTGCCGGTGCTGTACATGACCGGCGGCTTCGACGGCCGCCCGCTGGGCGAGCGCCAGAAGCGCTTTGGCCACGACGTGGACGGCTACCTGCGCCTGTTCGAGACCCTGCGTGCCGAAGCCGGCGACGAGCTGCTCCGCGTCGGCTGCGCCCTGCACAGCCTGCGCGCGGTGCCGCCCGAGGCGATGCGCGAGGTGCTGGCCGCGCTGCCGGCCGACGCGCGCATCCACGTCCACATCTCCGAACAGGTGGGCGAGGTGCAGGACTGCCTCGCCATCCGCGACCGCCGCCCGGTGGAATGGCTGCTGCAGAACGCCGAGGTCGATGCGCGCTGGACCCTGGTGCACGCCACCCACCTCAACGACTGGGAAGTCGCGGGCATCGCGAAAAGCGGCCCCACCGTCGCCATCTGCCCGACCACCGAGGCCAACCTCGGCGACGGCCTGTTCCGGCTGTGCGACTTCCTGGATGCCGGCGGCGCCTGGGGTATCGGCTCGGACTCGCACATCTCGGTGTCGCCGGTGGAGGAACTGCGCTGGCTGGAGTACGGCCAGCGGCTGGTGACGCGCCACCGCAACATCGCCGTGTCGCCCGGTTCGCCCAGCGTCGGCGAAACCCTGCTGCGCGGCGTGCTGGCCAGCGCTGCCGATTCGACGGGCTTCGACGGCAGCGGTGATGCGGTGGTGCTCGATGCGGGTTCGCCGCTGCTGGCCGGTGCCACGGCCGGCGACGTGGTCGACCGCTGGATCTTCAGCGGCAACCGCGGCGCGGTGCGCGACGTGGACGTGGCCGGCCGGCGCGTGGTGTCAGACGGTCGCCACGCCGAGCGCGAGGCCGTGCTCGCGCGCTACCGCGAAGCGATGGACAGGCTGCTGGCCGACGGCTGAGCCGCCGCCGGCCGCCCGGTCAGACGATCGGTGGCGCCACCGCACGCCAGAGGTTGGCGACCACCGAGGTCACTGCCGAATAGACCTCCTGCAGCACGCGCTCGACCGGGTCGGTGAACTCGTGCCGGTAGTCGGCACGCTGTTCGACCGCCGCCTTCACCGGGCCGATGGGATGGGCATCGAGCACCCCCGCCAGGCCGGCGGGATTGCTGAACTGGATATGGGTGCCGAGCTGGTTGGGCAGCATGTCCAGCACCGGGATCTGTCGCTGCACGCCGGTCGCGTAGTCGCCGTCGATGCTGTAGTGGCGCATCTGCCCCTGGTCGGCGCGGTGCCGCGCGACCACCGGATCCAGGCCATGCTGGCGCAGCACGTTGTCGTGGACGCCCTGGCCGTTGAAGGTGACCGCCGAACTGCCCGTGGCCGCCGCGGCCAGCGAAGCCAGGCCGCCGCCCAGGGAGTGGCCGGTGTAGACGACGTTGTCGCCGCCGAAGGCGTTCTCGGCCTGGTGCGCGAGGGCGACGGCATTGTCGTACTGGTGGGTCTGGAAGCCCGCCGCCTGCGCGATGACCGTGCCCACGTCTTCCACGCCGCCGGTGTTGTTGCCGGCATAGGCCACCACGTAGTGCCCGTGGCCGTCGGTGTAGATGCCGGCCTCCATGCCGTTGCGGTACTGCAGGCCGGGATCGATGCCGGCGGCGGCGAGCTCGCCATCGCCCATGCGCTGCCAGCCGGGCGCGTCCTGGCGGAGATAGACCGCTTCGGCGATGCCGGCCATGGACGCGTCGAAGTCCCACTTCGGCTCCGCGCCGCCGACCGACTGGTCGAAGCCCGCGTCGCGACCCGGCACCTGGCCCGCGGTGGGGTTGAGCAGCTGCTGGGCGTTGCGGAGGAAGTTGTCTGCCGCGCGCAGCGCGTCGTTGATGATGGGCTGGAGCATTCGGCGGGATCTCCCTGTGTCGACGGGTCGCTGCGCCCGAGTCTTGAGCCGAGGATGGGCCGCGGCAAGCTGGGGATGCCGCGAGGTCGCCGACGGCGGTCACGTTTCCGAGCGGCTTCGGGAAAACCCCAAGTGGCCGCGCACCCGCGGCTATGGCCAAGTGTCGCGATCAGGGGAGTGGACACAGCCGGACGGGAGAGTCTGATGAAGCAGTCGATGTTGTCGATCGCGCCCACGATGCTGGCGGCGATGGGGATGGCGGGTGGCGCGATGGCGGGCCAGGACCTGCAGGACGAGGCGAAGGCGCTGCAGCAGGAGCGCCGGATCGCGATCGCGGCGCAGGCCGAACAGAGGGTCGACTATCCGGCCTGGTTCGAACGCGCCTACCAGCGCTATCCGTCGATTCCGCGGGGAGTGCTCGAAGCCATCGCCTACGTGGAAACCCGCTGGAACCACGTGGCCCCCGATCCCGCGGGCGCAGGGCACCGGCACGTGCCGGCGTCCTACGGCGTGATGGGCCTCTACCGCGGCGAAGGTTTCGCCAACCAGGTCGCCGACGGCGCGAAGCTGCTGGGCGTGAGCGAACGCCTGGTCATGGCCGATCCCGAGACCAACATCCTGGCCGCCGCCGCGCTGCTCGACCGCGCCGCGCGGCAGGATCCCGCGACCGGCAGCCGCGACGGCGGCGTCGAGGCCATGGCGGGCGCGCTGGCGCGCTATGCCGGCTACGGCAGCGGCGACGGCAACATCCAGGGCTTCGCGCGGCAGAGCTTTGCCTATGAAGTGCTGCAGACGCTGGCGCGCGGCGTGCGGGAGCAGGGCATCCAGGTCCCGGCGCTCCCGGTGGAGATGGAGCGGGCGTTCGCGCCCGGGCGCCTGGCGCTGCTGGCCGCGCCCGCGCTGAAGATGGACTTCGACCGCGATTCGGTCGCCGCCACCGATGACCCGGTGCCGCCGCAGTCCGCATCGAAGCCCGGTGCGCGCAGCCCCGCGCGGGTGCCCGAGGTGGGCAAGGCCGCGCTCGACTTCGGCGAGGCGCTCTGGAACCCCGCGCATTCCAGCAACTACAGCACCGCCGGCAACGGCACCAGCGCGGTGATCATGCACACCATCGAGGGCTCGTACGCGAGTGCGATCTCCTGGTTCAAGAACCCGAGCGCGAACGTCTCGGCGCACTACGTCATCCGCCGCTCCGACGGCCAGATCACGCAGATGGTGCGCGAGCAGCACCAGGCCTGGCACGCGGCCTACCACAACCACTACACCATCGGCATCGAGCACGACGGCCGTGCCGCCGACGCCGGCAACTGGTCCTCGGCGATGATCAACGCCTCCGCGCGCCTGACCCGCAGCATCTGTGCGCGCCGCCCGGTCAACTGCGCCTCGGCCTGGCAGGGCCCCGGCTACGACTACTGGCGCGTGGTCCCCGACAGCGTGCGCATCAAGGGCCACGGGATGCTGACCAGTAACCAGAACCGCTACGACCCGGGCCGCTACTTCCCCTGGGCGAGCTTCTACCAGCTGATCAACAACGGCGCGCCGCCGCCGGCCGCGACTCCGACCTACTGGGTCGACACCTGGGCCGCGGCACCGGGCTTCCCTTCGCCCACCAGCACGGCGCAGAGCGGCACCCTGCACCAGGGCACCCACTACGTGTACTGCAAGTCCGCCGGCCGCGAGATCCGCAGCGGCGGCGACTACAACCACTGGTGGCTCAAAACCGATCTCGACGTGGGGCCGGCCAACCAGTGGGTCTCGGCCTACTACCTCAGCCGCTGGGGCAACAACGAGGCGCGCGACAACGACGGCTACGACATCCCGCGCTGCGAGGTGCTGCCGTACGGAAAGATCGGCGAGAAGTACTACGCCATGGGCGGCGTGCGCAGCGTGCTCGGCGTGCCGACCCTGGCGGAAATGGCGGCGCAGGCGGGTGGGCGCTTCCAGCAGTTCGCCAACGGGATCATGCTCTGGCACGCGCGCACCGGCGCGCACCCGGTGCATGGCCGCATCCTCGATCGTTTCTGGGCCACCGGTTCGGAGACGCGCTGGGGCTTCGCGGAAATGGGCGAACTCGACGCGGCGGTGTCGCCGGTCAGTGGCCAGCGCGGTCGCTTCCAGTACTTCGAGCAGGGACTGTTCCTCTGGTCCCCGGCCACCGATGCGCATGCAGTCCACGGCGCGATCCTGGCGCACTTCGAGAACAGCGGGCGCGAGGCCGAGCACGGCTATCCCGTGGGCGACGAGCAGCCGCATGGCAGCAACGGGCGCAAGCAGCAGTTCGAGCGCAGGACCTTCTACTGGACGCCGGAGGGTGGTGTGACGACGAACTGAAGCCAGGTCCAGGTCTGGCGACGGCCGGTCGACGCATGCGCCGGCCGGCCGTCCTCTTGTGAGCCGCGGCACCGTCACACATGCAGGGCCGAGGCCGTCTGGTCCATAGTGATCCGACGCGGGAGAGGAGAAAACGATGAAGACCGATGCATTGACCCTGGCCACGGCCACCGCGGTGCTGGCCCTGGCCGGTGGGGCCGCACATGCACATGCCACCACCGATGCCGCGCTGCAGGCCCTGGTCGACCAGCGCCTCGCTGGCGACCGCACCGGCGCCTGCATGGCCGTGGCGGTGGTCGACAAGGGCGAGGTCGCGCGCGCGTTCCGCTGCGCCGATCCAAAGAACGCCGCGCGCATTGGCCCTGACCGGGCCTTCGAGATCGGCTCGGTCAGCAAGACCATGGCCTCGACCCTGCTCGCCGACCTCATCGTGCAGGGCAAGGCCTCGCTGGATGATCCGCTGGCCGCCTACCTGCCCGAAGGCACGGCGTTGCCGACCTTCGAGGGCCAGCCGATCCTGCTGCGCCACGTGGTCACCCACACCAGCGGCCTGCCCGCGCTGCCGTCGCGGATGGCGACCGCCACCCTGGTCGATCCCTATGCCGGCCTGACGGCGGAGGACCTGCTGGCGTCGCTGGGCGACGTGACCCTGTCGCGCGCGCCGGGCACGCAGTTCGAGTACTCCAATTTCGCCTCGATGGTGCTGTCGTATGCGGTGGCCCGGCGTGCCGGCGTCGATTTCGAAACCCTGCTCCGGCAGAAGCTGTTCGAACCGCTGGGGATGGCGGGCGCCTATGTCGCGAAGCGTCCCGAGGGCGTGCGCGCCGCGGGCGGGCATTCGGCCAACGGGCTTGCGGCTGCGCCATGGAACTTCCAGACCGACCTTGCCGGCGTCGGCGGCGTGCGCGCCACGCTCGACGACATGGTCCGCTACGTGCAGGGCAACCTCGACCCCTCGGGCACGCCGCTGCAGGCGGCGATCGAGCTGGCGCAGCGCCCCGTGAGCGAGCAGCCGCCGATGGCGATGAACTGGATGCTCGTGCCGGTCGCCGGCCGCAGCGTGCTGATGCACGAAGGCGGAACGGGGGGCTTCTCGTCCCTGGTCTCGGTCGATCGCGAAGCCGGTCGCGGCGTGGTGATCCTGTCGGACACCTCGTGGAGCGCGGTCGGCAACCTCGGCAGCCTGGGGCTGCACCTGGTCGATGCCTCGTTCCCGCTGGGCAAGCCGCGGACGGCCGCGACGCCGCCGCAGGAACTGCTCGAAGCCCTGGCCGGCGAGTACCAGCTGCAGGGCGCGATGAAGATGAGCCTGCGCCAGCGTGACGGCAAGCTGTTCGGGCAGGCCGAGGGTCAGCCCGAATTCGAGCTGTCCTACGACAGCGAGGGCGACTTCTACCCGATCGTCGTGGACGCGCTTTTGAAGCCGCAGCGCAAGTCCGACGGCAGCTACGTGTTCACCTGGATGCAGGGCGGCGGCGCGCTCCCGGCCATGCGCCTGGGCGAAGACGGCGCCGTGGTGCAGGGGCCGGCGCTGTCGGACACCGAACTTGCGGGCTATGCCGGCGAGTACCCGCTGGTCCCGGGCTTCGCGCTGACGTTGCGCGCGCGCGAGGGCAGGCTGTTCGCGCAGGCCACCGGGCAGGGCGAGTTCGCGCTCGACGCCGCCGGCAAGGACCGCTTCGAGGCGGCCGCCTACGGCATCGAGATCGTGTTCAAGCGCGGCGGGGATGGCGAAGTCACGTCGCTGGACCTGCACCAGGGTGGCCAGGTCCTGAGCGGCCCGCGGAAGTAGGGTCATGGCGGCCGCATCGCCTACCATGGGCACATGAACCAGACATCATTCGACGACATCGGCACCCCCGGCACGCCCTGGGGTGCCGCGGAAAAGACCGCGTGGCGCGCCCGCCAGCGCCCACGGCGCAGCTACCGGGACGAAGTCGTCGAAGCGATCGACGCACTGAGCGACCGCTTCGACGTGCAGCAGTACGGCGAGCTCGACTACGGCGGCGATGGCCGCTATCCGCTGTTCGCCCTGCGCAGCCGTGACTGGGACGACGCGCTGCCGGTCGCCCTGGTCACCGGCGGCGTGCACGGCTATGAGACCAGCGGCGTGCACGGTGCGCTGCACTTCGCGCGCGAGGACGCCGGAGCCTGCACGGGGCGGGCCAACCTGCTGATCGCGCCCTGCGTCAGCCCATGGGCCTACGAGCGCATCCAGCGCTGGAATCCGGACGCCATCGATCCCAACCGCTCGTTCTTCGCTGACAGCCCGGCCGCGGAGTCGGCGGCGCTGATGGCGCTGGTGGCGCCGCTGCGCGGGCGCTTCCTGGTGCACATCGACCTGCACGAGACCACCGACAGCGACGAGGGCGAGTTCCGCCCCGCGCTGGCCGCGCGTGACGGCAAGCCCTTCGTGCCCGGCACCATCCCCGACGGCTTCTACCTGGTCGACGACAGCCGCAACCCGCAGCCGGCCTTCCAGCAGGCCATCAACGAGGCGGTCGCCCGGGTGACGCACATCGCGCCGGCCGATCCCGATGGCACCCTCATCGGATCGAAGGCGGTGGCGCCGGGCGTCATCGAATACGACGTCGCCGGGCTCGGCCTGTGCGCCGGGATCACTGGCGCGCGCTACACCAGCACCACCGAGGTCTATCCGGACAGCCCGCGCGCCACGCCGGAGCAGTGCAACCGGGCGCAGGCGGCGGCCGTGCGCGCCGCGCTGGACTTCGCGCTGGCCGCCTGAGCTTCCCCCGCCTCAGCGGAGCGCGGGCAGCAGGGCCTCGGGATCGCCGTCGTGGTCCGCGGCGGGGATGCCGAGCAGGCGCACCAGCAGCGGATAGACGTCGACGTTGTCGATCGGATCGATCACCGCGCCGCTGCGGAAGGCCGGCCCGCTGGCGATGAACACCGCGCGCATCGAAGGCAGGGCCGGATCGTAGCCGTGCGAGCCGCGCATGCCGCCGCGCGCGCGCGCCTCCATCTGCTGCGGCAGCAGCGCGTCCCAGCCCTCGTCCATCTGGCAGACGATGGCGGGGATGCGGGGGTGCGTGCCGTAGTGCCAGCGCGCCGGCAGTTCGGCGCGGCGCCAGCATTCGTAGTGGTCCTGGCGGCCGAGCAGGCGCGCCTCCACCTCGGCCTCGAAGCCCGGCTTGGGCTGCACCAGCACCACCTGGCCGATGCTCGACAGCCGTGCCTGCTCCATCGCCACCATGTCGCCGACCGAGATCTGGTTGCCCGGCGGTACCGGTGCCATGCCGTGGTCGGAAACGAGGACGATGTTGGTATGCGCCAGGCGGCCGCCCTCGGCCAGCCGGGTCAGCAGGTCGCCGATGGCGGCGTCGATCGAGGCCAGGGCCGCGCGCGCCTCGTCCGAGTCCGGCCCGTAGGTGTGCGCCGCAGTGTCGACGGCGTGGAAATAGAGCGTGGCCAGGCGCGGGCGCGTGGGCTCGGGCTCCAGCAGCCAGCCGGCTACGGTCGCCGCGCGCTCGGCGTCGGAGGACGATTCGTCATAGACATGCCAGCGCGTCGGGCGCACGCCCGCGACCTCGGCCTCGGAGCCGGGCCAGAACATCGTGGCCGTGGGCATTCCGGCCTTCTCCGCGCCGACCCAGACCGGCTCGCCACCCCACCAGGCGCCGTTGCCTACGGCCTCGCGGTCGGAGAGGCGGAAGGTGCCCAGTTCCCCGTCGATCATCGAGTTGTGGACGATGCCGTGGCGGTCCGGGCGCAGGCCGGTGGCGATGGTGTAGTGGTTGGGGAAGGTGAGCGAGGGGTAGGACGGCGTCATCCAGCGCGCCTGCACGCCGCCGGCGGCGAGGCGGGCGATGTTCGGCGAGTCCTGCGCGTTGATGCGTTCGGGATGGAGGCCGTCGATGGAGACCAGGAGCAGGGGGTCCGATGGCGCGGCCGGCAGGGCGGCGCCCTTGGGCGGGTGGATGGTGCTGCAGCCGGACAGGGCGAGCACGGCGGCGAGGAAGGCGGCGGGAAGGGCGAAGCCCCGAAGGTCTGGATGCATGGCTGGATGATAGATCGCGTGGATGACGCTTGTATTCGCGAACCGCTGTCCGAAAGCGCCGTCGGATTTCGCCGCGAGGCAGGCGAATCCGCGTCATCGCCGCTTGAGCGGCTGCGGGCTCACCGATAACGTCGGGTCCGTGGTTCAAGTGTGGGGGAAGCGCCAGGGAGGGCGCATGGGTATGAGGTCAGGGAGTCGGGCATTGGCCGCGGCATCGTCGGTGTTGCTGGCGACGGCTTGCGCGGGCGGGGGCGAAGCGCGCGATTTCGGGGGGCGCTGGAAGCCGCTCAACCAGTACGCCGCTAGCAGCGAAGCCATCGCCCTGCGCGAGGAACAGGTGTTCCAGGCCACGCCCATGGACGGCACGCTGCATGGCCTGCTGGCGCGCTGGGCCCGCGACGCCGGTAGCGGCCTTGATTACCGCCATCCTTTCGATTTCACGCTTCACGAGCCCGTGCGCAGGGTGCACGCAGGTCGCCTGCAGGACGCCCTCGCCCAGCTCGAGGATGCCTTTGACGGTTATGGCCTGGCGATCCGAGTGGAGGCGGGAAGGATCGTCGTTGCCACCGACCCGGGGGGCGGGGGCTGAGCCGCAGACCATCGGCACCCGACCGTACAGACCTTGCATGGATTGCAGAATGTCCGAGAAGAAGCAGCCGGCAGCGGCGACCAGGGACGCGGTCGCCCGCGCGGTCAACTACGAAACCACCATTGCCGATCTCGCGCGGCGCAGCGAACGCCGCGCGTGGTGGGTCGCCGCGGTCGCGTCGGCCACGGCGCTGCTGCTGGGTGCCGGCTACGTCGGGGTGATGCCGCTGAAAGAGCGCGTGCCCTTCCTGGTGATGGCCGACGCCTCGACGGGCAACGCCACGGTGGCACGCATGGACGCGGACTTCCGTCATCGCAGCCTGACTGCCAGCGAGGCCATCGCACGGGCGAACGTGGCCAGCTTCGTCAGTCTGCGGGAGTCCTATGACGTCGCGATGATGAACCTGCGCGACTGGCGCGCCGTGCATGGCATGTCCGCGCCTGAAGTCGGTCGCGAGTACGCGGCGCTGCACGCGCCGAACAACCCGGCCAGTCCGTTCAACACTTACGGCCGCGGACGGGCTATCCGAGTACGGATCCTGAGCATCCAGCTGCTGGACGGTTCCGACGGCTCGCCGCAGGGCGCCACCGTGCGCTTCCAGCGCAGCGTGTACGACAAGACCAGCGGCGCCACGCGCCCGCTCGACAGCCGCATCGCCACGCTCGGCTTCACCTACAACCTCGCGCTGAAGATGGACGAGCCCGACCGGCTCGAGAACCCGCTCGGCTTCCAGGTCACCAGCTACCGCGTCGACAACGACTACGCGCCGGTTCCACCGGAGCCGGTGGTGGTGGCCGCGCCCGCAGGCATGGAGATGGCGCCGGAGGCCTCCGGCGCTCCTGTCGATGCCCCCCCGACCGCCGAAGGATTCCCGCAGCCAGGAGCCGCATTGCCATGAAGTCCGCGCTTTCCCTGTTCCTGCTGCTGTCATGTGCCGCGCTGGCCACGGCGGCCCACGGCCAGCCACGGACTGGAGCCGGGGCCGCCCAGGTCGACGTGTACGAGTACGTGGCCGACGGCATATACCCGATCCGCACCGCCCTGGGCATCACCACCCAGATCGAACTGGGCGCGGCCGAGGAGATCCTCGACTTCAGTACCGGTTTCAGCAGCGGATGGGACCTGAGCCGTCGCGACAACGTCTTCTACCTGCGCCCGCGCGGCGTCGACGTCGACACCAACATGCTGGTCCGCACCCAGGCTCATTCCTACATCTTCGAACTGAAGGTGGTGGCCACGGACTGGACGTCGCTCGAACAGGCGCGTCGCGCCGGCGCGCAGTACAAGGTGGGTTTCCGCTACCCGGCCGACGCCAGCTTCGCGGCGCCGGTCGAAGAAGCCGTCGACCGTGGACAGCACGTGGCGCTGGAGAAGGGGCGCAGCTACCACTTCGACTACGACGTCGCGTCCCGCCGCGCGCCGGCCTGGCTGGTGCCGATGAACGTCTACGACGACGGCCGCTTCACCTATCTGCGCATGGGCCACGGCGCGAACCTGCCTACGGGGACTTTTCCAGCGGTGTTCGCGCGCCGCGAGCGCCATGGCGACGAGTTCGTGGTCAACACGACGGTCGAAGGCGACGTGCTGGTCGTGCATGGCACCTATCCCTATCTGGTCGTTCGCCACGGCCGCGACGTGGTCGGAGTGAGGAGGAACCTGCGATGAGTGGAGCGGACCAGGACAAGGCCGGTGGCGCGGTCCACGGACACTACGCGGCTCGCCAGGCGGAACCCGACCTCGATGCCGCCGCGCCATCGCTGCGCGTCGAGGACATGCAGCGCCTGAACCGGAAGGCGCTGGTGTTCCTGGCCGCCATCGTGGCGCTGCTCGTGCTGGCTATCGTCGGCATGCTGCGGGCCGTGGGCGGCGACGCCGAGCCGGCGCCAACGACCCGCGAACAGGCCGTCGTCATTCCGGAACTGCCGCGGGTCAATGCGGCGTCGATGCAGGCGGCTCCGGCGGTTCCGGCGCTGCCGCTGGAGGCGGAGCCGGTTCCGGTCGTGCCGCTGCCGTCGGCGCCCGTGCTCCCCCCCATGCCTGTGCTGGCGCAGACGTCGGGGCCCAGCCTGGTCGATCGGCGTTCCGGTGCGGGCGAGGTGCCGGCATCGGCCGCCGCGCACGACCCCTACCTGCAGGCGATGCTGGCCGGCCTGCCCGGCAGCGAAGCCCCCGCGGAAGCCGCACCTGCCCATGCCGCCACCTCGGCCAGGCCGATCGCGCGCCCGGACTCCCTGTTGGTACGCGGCACCTACATTCGCTGCGTGCTGGAGACGCGGATCGTTACCGACGTGCCGGGATTCACTTCGTGCGTCGTCACCGAGCCGGTGTACTCCATCAACGGCCGCCAGTTGCTGCTGCCCGGTGGCTCTAAGGTGCTGGGCCGTTACGAAGCGGAGCCGCGCGGCCCGCGAGTGGCCGTGGTCTGGGACCGCATAACCACGCCGACCGGCATCGACATCAACATGGCCAGTCCCGGCGTGGACGGGCTGGGCGGTGCCGGGCATCCGGGGCATTACAGCGCGCACTGGGGTTCGCGCATCGGCTCCGCGCTCCTGGTCAGCCTGATCAGCGACGCCTTCAAGTACGCGGCCGCGAAAGAAGGGCCGGCCGGCGCGGTCATCGGCGAGGGTGGCGTGGTCGTGCAATCGCCGTACGAAAGCACCACTGCGCGCACCGTCGAACGCCTGGCCAACCAGGCGCTGGATGCACGTCGCCCGCCCACGGTCACCATCCAGCAGGGCAGCCTGCTCAATGTCTACGTCGCCCGCGACGTCGACTTTTCGGCGGTGGTGGCGCAGCTGTGATGGCCGATGGTGCACATCCGCCGCAAAGCGCCAACGTCGCCGGCGTCGCCGACGGATTCCTCGAGCACCAGTACCGGGTGCTCGGGATCGACGGGCACCTGGCTGCGCCCGGCGTCACCGAGATCTGCATCAATCGCCCCGGCGAGGTGTGGCTGGAGGAAGGCGGCAGCTGGCGGCGGGAGGCTGTCCCGGGCCTCAGCTTCGAGCGTGCGCGCCAGTTCTGCACGGCCGTGGTGAACGAGAGCAACACCGGCCAGCGGATCACCGACGCCGAGCCGGTGGTCTCGCTCACGTTCCCGACCGGGCAGCGCGCGCAGTTCGTCATCCCGCCGGCCTGCGAAGCCGGCGCGGTGTCGATCACCATCCGCATGCCCTCGCGCAGCATCCGCCGCCTGGACGACTACGAGGCCGACGGCTTCTTCTCCGCGATCCGGGCCGCCGGGGGTGTCGATGACGGTGATCGCGAGCTGCTGGCCTTGCACTCGGAGGGGCGGCACGCGGAGTTCTTCCGCCGCGCGGTGCAGTTGCGCCGGAACATCGTCGTCTCCGGCGCGACGGGCAGCGGAAAGACCACCTTCATGAAGGCTCTGGTCGAACACATCCCGCCTGCCGAGCGGCTGGTCACGATCGAGGACGCGCGGGAACTGTTCGTCAGCCAGCCCAACGTCGTCCACCTGCTGTACTCGAAGGGTGGGCAGGGCACGGCCAGCGTCACGGCGAAGACGTGCATGGAAGCCTGCCTGCGCATGAAGCCGGACCGGATCATCCTGGCCGAGCTTCGCGGCGACGAGGCCTTCTATTTCATCCGCAACTGCGCTTCGGGGCACCCCGGATCCATCACCAGCTGCCACGCCGGCAACACCGCGCAGACCTGGGACCAGCTCGCGTTGATGGTAAAGGCCTCGGCGGAGGGGGCGGGCCTCGAGTTCGCGACCATCCGCAGGCTGCTGGGGCTGACGATCGACATCGTGGTCCACATCGCCGCCCACGCGGGCAGGCGGCACATCACGGGAATCGAGTTCGGCGGCGCCTGTGCCGCCGCGCTGGAGCAGGAGGCGCAGGAATGATCCCGGGACTGGAAGCACTGGCCTGCCAGGAGCTGGCGGTGCCGATGGACGTGATGGAGCATGTCGTGCGCGTCGAGTCGTCGTTCAACCCCTGGGCCATCGGCGTGGTTGGTGCGCGCCTCGCGCGCCAGCCGGCGAGCCTGGAGGAAGCGGTCGCGACCGCCTCGCAGCTGGAGCGGGACGGCTACAACTTCTCGCTGGGACTGGCACAGGTAAACCGCCACAACCTCGCCGCGCAGGGACTGGAAAGCTATGAGCAGGCATTTGCAGCCTGTCCGAACCTCGCCGCCGGTGCGCGCATCCTCGCCGACTGCCACCGGCGCGCCGGGGGAGACTGGGGCAAGGCCTTCAGCTGCTACTACTCGGGCAACTTCGTCCGCGGATTCAAGGACGGATACGTGCAGAAGGTGTGGCAGTCGATGGCGGGTGCCAGCCCGGATCGGATCGCGACTGTGGTGTCCGCGATCCCGGTCGCCATCGAAGGCATCGCATCCGCACGGCCTGTCGCCGGTACCGGCCTGCGTGAACGCCGTGTCGCAGCCGCCCCGCAATCGCCCGAAGCACGCTTCCAGCCAGCATCGGACCGCGCATCGCGCCCTGCGGCCGGAGCCGTGGCACAGGGGTCCCGGGATGCCTGGGAGCCTCCCGCCGCCGGCGCTTTCGTGCCCGAGGTCGGGGCGATGAATCCACGACCGTTGCCGCCCCCGTCTGCGGGGCCGGCAGGGGTAGCGGTCGAGGGAAGAGATTCCGCATTCGTTTTCTGAAATCCGAACCCGTGGCCGGAAGCCGCGAACCTGATCCACCACCACTGCAAGGAAGCCTCATGAGTGCGAACACGAAACGTCCCCACACCCTCGGCCGCCACCAGCTTCGGCGCTCCGTGCGGCGCTCCGTCACCGCTGCGACGGCACTCCTCGCAGCGGTGCCGGCTGCCGTCCTCGCGCAGGCGTTCGGCGGTGCCGACGCCAAGGTCTGCGGCTTCTTCGACAACGTGAATGGCCTGCTCAACATGGCCTCGATCGCGGTGGTGACCATCGCGATCATCTTCGCGGGTTACCAGATCGCCTTCGCGCACAAGCGCATCTCCGACGTTGCCCCGATCCTGATCGGCGGCCTGCTCATCGGTGCGGCAACCCAGATCGCGCGGATGCTGCTGGGTCCCGAGGCCGGGGAGTGCACCGCGATGCTCGACATCGTGCTGCCGGTGTTCCATGCATAAGGACGTGCTCTTCCGCGGCTGCACGCGCCCGGCGATGTTCCTGGGCGTGCCCTACGTGCCGTTCTTCATCGGTGCCGGGGCGTGTCTGCTGCTGGCGGTATACGTGAACCTGCTGCTGCTCGTACTGTTGCCGCTGGTCGTGCTGGCCATGCGGCAGATGGCGCGTCGCGACGAGATGGTGTTCCGCCTGCTCGGGCTGCGCTGGCAGCTGCTCGCCCGGGTGCGGAACCGCCGGCTGCGCGGTGGCGACTGGTCGTTCGCGCCGATTGCCGGACGCCATCCGGGGCGGCGTCCATGACCGCCGCGCTTGTCGACTCCGCCATCGCCGGCTTCGTGCCGCTGTCAAGCCATGTCGCCGCCGACGTGGTGAAGACCACCGGTGGCGACTATCTCATTGCGTGGCGGCTCGGCGGCCTGCCCTTCGTCGGCCGCGAGGAATGGGACCTGGAGCATCGCCATGCCACCTTCAACCGGATGCTGCAGACCCTGCGTGCGCCCGACTTCGCGAACGTCGCCTTCTGGACCCACGATATCCGCCGGCGCAGGAGCATCCGCGGCGGCGGCCGCTTCGCCGGCGCCTTCAACCAGGCGCTCTCGGACGCCTACTTCACCCTGCTGGCGGAGAAAGAGGCACTGCAGAATGAGCTCTACCTGACCATGATCTACCGGCCGGTGGTCGCCGGTCGGCGGCTGGTCGAGCGATCGGCCGACCTGTCGCGGCTGCAGGCCGCCGAACAGCAGGCCATCGAGCGCCTGCACGAACTCGCAGGCAGCGTGGAGGCGGTGCTCAAGGACTACTCGCCGCGGCGTCTGGGCATGTACGAGCGCGACAGCGGCGTGGTGTTCTCCGAGGTGCTGGAGCTCTACGGCTACGTGCTCAATCGCCTGGACGAACCGGTGCCCGTGCTCTCCGCGCCGGTGGCGGACTACCTGCCCGCCAGCCGGCATACCTTCTCCTCGAGAACGGGTGATTTCGTCGTCGCCACGCCGCAGGGCGGGCATCATTACGGCGCGATCCTCAACGTCAAGGAATACACCGAGGCCACCTGGCCGGGGATCCTCAACGGCCTGAAGTACCTCGGCTTCGAGTACGTGCTGACCCAGTCGTTCAGCCCCATGGGCCGGCAGGACGCGCTGCGGGTGCTCGACCGCACCAAGGGCATGATGGTCTCGTCCGGCGATCGCGCGGTCAGCCAGATCGCCGAGCTGGACCAGGCCATGGACCAGCTGGCCTCGGGCAACTTCGTCCTCGGCGAGTACCATTTCTCGCTCGCCGTCCATGCCGGGAGCCAGGAAGCGCTCTCGCGGCATGTCGCGGAAGCGCGCGCGGAGCTGTCCAACGCCGGCTTCGTCTCGGCCAAGGAGGACCTGGCCGTCGCGTCGGCCTTCTACGCGCAGCTTCCGGGAAACTGGCGCTACCGCACACGCCTGGCCAACCTCAGCTCGCTGAACTTTCTGGGCCTGTCGCCGCTGCACAACTTCGCGGCAGGCAAGCGCAGCCGGAACCCCTGGGGCGACTGCGTGACCACGCTCCAGGCCAGCAACGGCCAGCCCTATTACTTCAACTTCCACGCCACCCATCCGGCCGAGGATTCCTTCGGGGAGAAGGCGCTGGGCAATACGCTCGTGATCGGCAAGTCGGGCACCGGCAAGACCGCGCTGGTGAACTTCCTGCTGGCGCAGTCGCAGAAGCTCGACCCGGCGCCGACGGTGTTCTTCTTCGACAAGGATCGCGGCGCCGAGATCTTCGTCCGCGCCTGCGGCGGCAACTACCTCGCGCTGGAGAACGGCCGCCCCACCGGATTCAACCCGCTGCAGTGCGAGAGGACCGAGGCCAACGTGCAGTTCCTTGCCGAACTGGTGAAGCTGCTGGCCGGCAAGCCGGCGTACACGGCGCGCGAGGACGAGGACGTGTTCCGGGCCGTCGAGGGCATCCTCGACACCCCCATGCACCTGCGCAGCATGGCCAACCTGCAGAAGAGCCTGCCCAACATGGGTGACGACGGCCTCTACGCACGCCTGCGCAAATGGACGGCGGGCAACAGCCTCGGCTGGGTCTTCGACAACCCGGTGGATACCGTCGACCTGTCGCGCGCGAACATCATCGGCTTCGACTACACCGACATCCTCGACAACGCCGAGGTCCGGGTGCCGGTGGTTCGCTACCTGCTGCACCGGCTGGAAGGCATCATCGATGGCCGGCGCCTGGTCTACGTCATGGACGAGTTCTGGAAGATCCTCGAGGGCGGCGGCGCGCTGAAGGATTTCGCGCGCAACAAGCAGAAGACCATCCGCAAGCAGAACGGCCTGGGCATCTTCGCCACCCAGAGCCCGGAGGATGCGCTGGCCAGCGACATCGCCGCGGCCCTGGTGGAGCAGACCGCCACCCTGGTCCTGCTGCCGAATCCCAACGCCAGCCGCACGGACTATGTCGACGGCCTCAAGCTCACCGACGCCGAATACCGCGTCGTGGTGGCGCTGGACGAGCGCTCGCGCTGCTTCCTGGTCAAGCAGGGCCATGCCTCGGCGGTGTGCCGGCTGGACCTGGGAGGCCTGGACGACGTCCTGGCGGTGATTTCGGCATCCACCGACAACATCGAAGTGATGCACAGGGTGATCGCGGAACGGTCGGCGGCGGCGGGCGTGGCGATGGATGCGCTGCGGCCCGAGCAGTGGCTGGAGGAGTTCCAAGCGCAGCGAAAGGGCAGGCGGGGCGGCTGAGGAAGCCGGTGGACAGGACTTCAACCCAGGGAGCGGGACATGGACGACAGGGAAGTCGCGGGGCCGCGGACGCGGCGGCAGTGGATGGCAGGGCTGGTGCTGGGCCTGTGCGGCGGGCTTGCCGCGGCACCCGCCGCCGCGCAGTGGGCAGTCGTGGACGTGCCGCACACGGTGAAGACGGCGCTCGGCTGGGTCGCCCAGTACCAGCAGATGATCGAGGACTACAAGCGCCAGTTCGAGCAGCTGCAGACCCTGAACAAGCAGTACGAACAGGCGCTGATAACGGGGCAGGCGTATGCCGGGAGCAAGGGCTACCGGGAGCGCTTCCAGCCGCGCGAGGAAGACGCGGGCGTTGTTGAACGCTGCGGCACGCGGCCCGCCAGGCACAGCAGGGGCGAGGCCCAGCTCGGGTACTGCATCTCCATCGTGCGCACCGAGAATCGGCGCTTCAACGCCCTGGTGGCATTGCTGGACGACGTGGATGCCCGTGACGAGGAGCTGCGCGCCGCCTACGCCGAGCGCGCCTCGATCGGCGCGGAGGAGGAGGGCAAGCTGGCTTCGAATTCCAACCGGGTCCTGTCGATCCAGAGCCAGCTCCAGAATGACGTGGAAAGCGGCGAGCGGCTGCTGGCCGCGTACGACACGGCCCTGGGGCTGCTGCGCGAGGAGCACGTCCGCCTCGCCAACGAGGCCCTGAACGGCAAGCCGGGGCAGGCGCTCGCCCAGGGCGTGGCGCTGAAGGTCGCACTCAGGGCGGCGCGCGAGCGCGACCGCTGAGGAGCACGCCAGTGACGATCGACAACGTGGCCTGGCTCGGCCCGGCGGCAATGGACTGGATACAGGCCCAGTCGCTGCCCAACTTGGTCTTCTTCCACGAGATCAACAGCTTCCTCGACGACGAGATCGGCGAATTCGCCGGCAACCTGCTGGGGCGCGTGGTGGCCGTGGCCGGGAGCGTCGCGCTGACCCTGCTCACGCTGTGGATCATGGTGCAGGGCTACCGCATCGCCACCGGCCTGTCGCGCGAGCCGATGATGGCCCTGGTGGGCGATTCGTTGAAGGCGGTGCTGGTGATCGGCATCGCCACGGGTGCGGCTGCGGGCACCGGTTCGACCTATCGCATGCTCACCGGCGGCCTCACGGAGGTGGTGTCGGAGGTGGTGACCGGGCGCGAAGACGGTGGTGCCTACGAAGACATCGATCGCGCGCTGGCGATCATGCAGGTGGCGCTCGAGGTCATCGATTCCATCGACCACGGCGGTGACCTGCTCACCGAGCAGAACAAGTCACGGGCGATGTGGTTCACCGGCGTCGGGCTGGGCGGCCCGGCGATCATCGCCGCGGGCATGCTGCTGCTGAACAAGGTCGCGATGGCGCTGGTGGTGGGGCTGGGACCGATCTTCATCCTCTGCCTGCTGTTTCGCGCGACCCGACAGCTGTTCAGCAAATGGCTCTATTACGGCCTGGGCACGCTGTTCTCGCTCGCGCTGCTGACGGTGATGGTGACGCTCGCCATGGATATGCTGATCGCGGTCGGCATGGCCTTCTGGGTGGCGGACTGGCTCACCGGGGCCCCGCAGGAAAGCGTGTCCGCGATGGCCATGCAGCAGGGTGGAATGGGCCTGATCCTGACCATGCTGATCGTCAGCGCGCCGCCGATGGCGGCGATGTTCTTCAACGGGGTGCTGGGCCAGTTCTCGCCCTACAACGCGGTGGGCGTGGCCACCGGTGGCGGACAGGCGCCGCCACCGGGCTCGGGCCTGCCGCCGGGCGTGGTCGGGCGTGGGGGCTGAGGTACGGCCGGCCGGGTGGGACATCGCTGCCGGGGTTGCGGGCGCCGGCGCGGGCAGGGCGCCATGTACGGCTGGTGATGGGCTAGAATCGGTCGACATTCCCGGAGTCAGGTGGCCCGCGCCAACGCGCCGGCCGAGCGTGCGACATGAGTACTACCACCGCCCATTGCTGATACCCGCCCGCGGCCGATCCGGAAGGCGCCCGCGTGGCGCCTTTTTCTCGCCCCGCGAGGCCGCCCTGACGGCGCCGCCCCGCACGATCCAGACAACCTCCACCCCCATGATCACGATCACGCTCCCAGACGGCAGCCGCCGCGAGTTCGATGCCCCCGTCACCGTCATGCAGGTCGCCGAATCCATCGGCCCCGGCCTGGCCAAGGCCACCGTGGCCGGCAAGGTCGACGGCCGCCAGGTGGATGCCTCCGACCTCATCGACCACGACGCCAGCCTGCAGATCCTCACTCCGAAGGACGCCGAGGGCGTGGAGATCATCCGCCACTCCTGCGCCCATCTGGTCGGGCATGCGGTCAAGCAGCTGTACCCGGACGCCAAGATGGTGATCGGCCCGGTGATCGAGGACGGCTTCTATTACGACATCTGGCGCGAGCAGCCGTTCACGCCCGAGGACATGGCCGCGATCGAAGCCCGCATGCGCGAGCTGATCGACACCGAGTACGACGTGATCAAGCGCATGACCCCGCGCGATGAAGTCGTGGAGACCTTCAAGGCCCGCGGCGAGGACTACAAGCTGCGCCTGATCGAGGACATGGGCCCCGAGGTCACGGCCATGGGCCTGTACCACCACCAGGAGTACGTGGACATGTGCCGCGGCCCGCACGTGCCCAACACGCGCTTCCTGAAGGCCTTCAAGCTGCTGCGCACCTCCGGCGCCTACTGGCGCGGCGATGCGAAGAACGAGCAGCTGCAGCGCATCTACGGCACCGCCTGGGCCGACACCAGGCAGCTCAAGGCCTACATCCAGCGCATCGAGGAGGCCGAGAAGCGCGACCACCGCCGCATCGGCAGGCAGCAGGAGCTGTTCCACCTGCAGGAAGAGGCCCCGGGCCTGGTGTTCTGGCATCCCAAGGGCTGGGCGCTGTGGCAGGTGGTGGAGCAGTACATGCGCGGCGTCTACCGCGCCAGCGGCTACGGCGAGGTGCGCTGCCCGCAGATCCTGGACGTGAGCCTGTGGCAGAAGTCCGGCCACTGGGACAACTACAAGGAAAACATGTTCTTCACCGAGTCCGAGAAGCGGACCTACGCGGTGAAGCCCATGAACTGCCCGGGCCACGTGCAGGTCTTCAACCAGGGCCTGCACAGCTACCGAGACCTGCCGATCCGCTACGGCGAGTTCGGCAGCTGCCACCGCAACGAGCCCTCGGGCGCGCTGCACGGCATCCTGCGCGTGCGCGGCTTCACCCAGGACGACGGCCATGTGTTCTGCACCGAGTCCCAGGTCGAACAGGAGGTCACCGACTTCCACGCCCAGGCCATGAAGGTCTACGCCGATTTCGGCTTCACCGACGTCCAGGTCAAGCTGGCCCTGCGCCCGGATTCCCGCCTGGGCGACGACGCCACCTGGGACAAGGCCGAGGCCGCCCTGCGCGGCGCGCTGTCCGCGGCCGGGGTCGAGTGGCAGGAGCTGCCGGGCGAGGGCGCCTTCTACGGCCCCAAGATCGAATACCACCTGCGCGACGCCATCGGCCGCACCTGGCAGCTGGGTACGATGCAGGTCGATTTCATGATGCCCGGCCGCCTGGGCGCGGAATACGTCGACGAAAGCAGCCAGAAGCGCACCCCGGTCATGCTGCACCGCGCCATCGTCGGCTCGATGGAGCGCTTCATCGGCATCCTGATCGAGCACCACGCCGGCGCCTTCCCGGCCTGGCTGGCCCCGGTCCAGGCGGTGGTGATGAACATCACCGACGCCCAGGCCGACTGGGCCGCCGAGGTCCGGAAAACCCTTGTGGATCAAGGGCTCAGGGTCGAATCCGATTTGCGGAACGAGAAGATCGGCTATAAGATCCGCGAGCACACGCTTGCGCGCGTGCCGTACCTGCTCGTGGTGGGGGACCGCGAGAAGGAGCAGGGGGCGGTCGCGGTACGCACGCGCGGAGGGGAAGACCTGGGCTCGATGCCGCTGGCCGATTTCACGGCCCGCCTGCACGCGGAACGGGGTCCCTGAGTATCATGTAAGCCGGTGCCTGCCATGCGGCGGGCGCCTTGGGTCCCGGGATCGGGGCCTGCCTGAAGTGCCACCCACGGAGATTGCAATATCAGTACCCCGGACAAGCAGAACCGAAGGAACCTTGAAATCCGCGTGCCGCGCGTGCGCGTGATCGGCTCGGACGGCGAAATGATCGGCGTGCTTTCGCGCGACGAAGCCCTCGCCATGGCCGAGGAAGAGGGCCTGGACCTCGTGGAGATCCAGCCCAATGCCGATCCGCCGGTCTGCAAGATCATGGACTTCGGCAAGTTCCGGTTCGAGGCGCAGAAGCGCGCGAACGAGGCCAAGAAGAAGTCGAAGCAGGTCGAGATCAAGGAAGTCAAGTTCCGTCCGGTGACCGACGAGGGCGACTACCAGATCAAGCTGCGCAAGATGCGCGAGTTCCTGGAAGAAGGCGACAAGATCAAGGTCAACATCCGCTTCCGTGGCCGCGAGATGAGCCACCAGGAGCTCGGCCGCCAGATGGCCGCCCGGATCGAGGCCGACCTGGGCGAGGACATCGTGATCGAGTCCCGGCCGCGCCTGGAAGGGCGCCAGATGGTCATGATGATCGCCCCGAAGAAGAAGTAGGGCGCGGGGGCAAGCCCCCCCAAGCCCCTGATTTGCCACCGGAACCGTATTCCGTGCATAATGCGCGGCTCGGTCCGCCTGCCTTGTGCTGGCGGACCGGTTGGACCCGCCGCGGCCCCTCCGGGACCCGCGGCCATCAGACCGGCAAGGGCAGGACGGAAAGCGTGGCGCAGGCCACCGCCCGGGCCAGTAGCGAAGTACCGACAAGGACACAGCAATGCCCAAGATCAAGACGCATCGGGGCGCGGCCAAGCGCTTCCGGAAGACCGCTTCCGGCAAGTACAAGGCTGGCCACGCCAACCGCAGCCACATCCTGACCAAGAAGGCGACGAAGCGTAAGCGCAACCTCCGCCAGACGAACCACATCCCGGCGTGCGACTCCGGTCGCCTCGACCGCATGCTGCCGTATCTCTGAGGAGGACTGAACCATGGCACGAGTCAAGCGTGGCGTGCAGGCGCGCCGTCGTCACAAGAAGGTCCTGAAGCAGGCCAAGGGTTACTACAACGCCCGCCGCAAGGTGTTCCGCGTTGCCAAGCAGGCCGTCACCAAGGCCCTGCAGTACGCCTACATCGGCCGCAAGCAGAAGAAGCGCAACTTCCGTTCGCTGTGGATCACCCGCATCAACGCGGCGGCCCGCATCAACGGCATGAGCTACAGCCGCTTCATGAACGGCCTGATGAAGGCCGGCATCACCCTTGACCGCAAGGTGCTGGCGGACATCGCCGTGCACGACGCGGCGGGTTTTGCCGCGCTGGCCGAGAAGGCGAAGGGCGCGCTCGCAGCGTAAGTTTGTCGTCCGTCCGCCAGGTGCAGCATGCTGCAGCCGGCACGGGACGGATGGACCAAGCGGTAAACGCATGGGGAAGGGCGCAAGTCCTTCCCCATGTTTCGTTCTGGCCCCCGAAAGGCCTCCAGACGGTGTCCCGATGACCGATATCGAATCCATCCGCGGGCAGGCGCTCGCCGACATCGCCGCCGCAGGCACGCCCGACGCCGTCGAGGCGCTGCGCGTGGCCCTGCTTGGCAAAAGCGGCAGCGTCACCGCCCAGCTCAAGTCCCTGGGCGCGCTGCCCGGCGACCAGCGCAAGGCCGCCGGCGAGGCGATCAACCGGGCCCGCGACGCCATCGGCGCCGCCCTGGCCGAACGCAAGGCCGCGCTCGACGCCGCCGCGCTCGACGCCCGCCTGGCCTCGGAAACCATCGACGTGACCCTGCCGGGCCGTAACATCGACGTCGGCGGCCTGCACCCGGTCAGCCGCACCATGGAGCGCATCGCCGACATCTTCGGGCGCCTGGGCTACGAGCTCGCCGACGGCCCCGAGATCGAGGACGACTGGCACAACTTCGAGGCCCTGAACTTCCCGCCGCACCACCCGGCGCGGGCCATGCACGACACCTTCTACTTCCCCGACGGGCGCCTGCTGCGCACCCACACCTCGGGCGTGCAGGTGCGCTACATGCAGGACCTGCTCGCGGCCGGCGGCCAGCCGCCGCTGCGCATGATCGCGCTGGGCAAGGTCTACCGCAGCGACTCCGACCAGACCCACACGCCGATGTTCCACCAGTGCGAGGGCCTGCTGGTCGACGAGCACGCCAGCTTCGCCGACCTCAAGGGCACGCTCTCGGAGTTCGTGCGCGCCTTCTTCGAGCGCGACTTCGAGATGCGCTTCCGCCCGAGCTACTTCCCCTTCACCGAGCCCTCGGCCGAGGTCGACATCGCCTGGGCACAGCCCGACGGCTCGACGCGCTGGCTGGAGGTGCTGGGCTGCGGCATGGTGCATCCGAACGTGCTGCGCGCGGTCGGCATCGATCCCGAGCGCTACACCGGCTTCGCCTTCGGCCTGGGCGTGGAGCGCTTCGCGATGCTGCGCTACGGCGTCGACGACCTGCGCAGCTTCTTCGACAACGACCTGCGCTTCCTGCGCCAGTTCGCCTGACGCCCGCGCGTCGGGCCCCTCGTTCCTGCATCCGGGTGTTGCGATGAAATTCTCAGAGAACTGGCTGCGCCAGCACGTCCCCACCGAAGCCACGCGCGACGAACTGGCCGCGACCCTGACCGCCATCGGCCTCGAGGTCGAAGAGGTCACGCCGCTGGGCGAGGCGCTGGACGGCGTGGTGGTCGCGCGCATCGTGTCGGCCGAAAAGCATCCGGAGGCCGACCGCCTGCAGGTCTGCCAGGTCGATTCCGGCAACGGCGCGATGCTGCAGATCGTCTGCGGCGCGCCGAACGCGCGCGCCGGCCTGGTCGCGCCGCTGGCGACCATCGGCACCACGGTCGGCGAACTCACGATCAAGGCTGCGAAGCTGCGCGGCGTCGAGTCCAACGGCATGCTGTGCTCGGCGAAGGAGCTGGGCATCGATGCCGATGCCTCGGGCCTGCTCGAACTGCCCGACGACGCGGTGCCGGGCACGCCGCTGGCGGAGTACCTGGGCCTTCCGGACGCGAGCTTCGAACTCAAGCTCACGCCCAACCGCGCCGACTGCTTCGGCATCCGCGGCATCGCCTTCGACGTCGCCGCGGCCTGCGGCGGCGAGGTGGCGGCGCTGGACGCGGCGCCGGTGCCGGCCGCCACCGATGCGACGGTCGAGGTGCGCCTGGACGCCGGCGCCGACGCGCCGCGCTACCTCGGCCGCGTCATCGAAGGCGTCGATGCCGGCCGCGCCACGCCGCTGTGGATGGCCGAGCGCCTGCGCCGCAGCGGCGTGCGCCCGGTGTCGCTGCTGGTCGACGTGACCCAGTACGTGATGCTCGAACTCGGCCAGCCGATGCACGCCTATGACCGCGACCTGCTCAAGGGCCCGGTCGGCGTGCGCCGCGGGCGCGGCGGTGAATCGCTGCAGCTGCTCGATGGCCGCGAGGCGGCGCTCGACGACGGCTTCCTGGTCATCACCGACGCCGACCGCCCGGTCGGCCTCGCCGGCCTGATGGGCGGCTTCGACACCCGCGTGACCGATGCCACCCGCAACGTGTTCCTCGAGGCCGCGCACTTCGCCCCGGCCGCGATCATCGGCCGTGGCCGCCGCCTGGGCCTGCACACCGATGCCGGCCACCGCTTCGAGCGCGGCGTCGACCCCGAACTGCCGCGCACCGCGATCGAATACGCGACAAAGCTGGTCCTCGATATCGCCGGCGGCACCCCGGGCCCGGTCACCGAGGCCGTGCTCGCCGATGCGCTGCCGCAGCCCGCGACCATCACCCTGCGCCGCGCGCGCCTGGCCCGCGTGCTCGGCGTCGCGATCGCCGATGCCGAGGTCGAGCGCATCCTGCGCGCGCTGGGCCTGGGCGTCGAAGCCGGCAGCGATGGCTGGACGGTGACCGCCCCGACCCGCCGCTTCGACCTCGCCATCGAGGAAGACCTGGTCGAGGAAATCGCCCGCATCCACGGCTATGACGCCGTGCCGACCACGCTGCCCGGCGGCTCGACCCGCCTGGTCGCGCCGTCCGAAGGCCAGGTGCCCGAGCACGACCTGCGCCGCGCGCTGGCCGGCCGCGGCTACCTCGAGGCCATCAACTACGCGTTCGTCGACGCCGCGCTGCTGCAGCGCTGGCAGGCCGACGAGGCCCTGGTGCCGCTGGCCAACCCGCTCAGCGCCGAACTGGGCGTGATGCGCCCGCGCCTGCTGCCCGGTCTGGTCGACGCCCTGGCGCGCAACGCCGCGCGCCAGCAGGGCCGCGTGCGCCTGTTCGAGCTGGGCAAGGTGTTCAGCGCCACCGCGGCCGGCGAGGCCCCGCGCGAAACCCCGCGCATCGCCGCGGTCGCCCGCGGCGAGGCTGCCGCCGAGCAGTGGGGAACGGCCGCCCGTCGCGTTGATTTCCACGACCTCAAGGGTGATCTTGAAGCCCTGGCCGCGCTGTCGGGCGCCCGCCTGGCCTTCCGCCCGGCGGCGCCGTCCTGGGCCCATCCCGGCCGCGCGGCCGAGGTGCTGCGCGATGGCGAAGTCGTCGGCGCGATCGCCGAACTGCACCCGCGCCTGCAGCAGGCCCTGGGGTTGGACCACCCCGTCGTGGCCTTCGAGCTGGACCTCGCGGCCCTGACCGCGCGCGGCCTGCCGAAGGCGAAGCCGCTGTCGAAGTTCCCCTCGGTACGCCGCGACCTCGCATTCATCGTCGCCGACAGCGTGGCCTGGGCCGAGCTCGAGGCCACGGCCGCGGCGGCCGCAGGCCCGGCCCTGCGCAGCCTGCGACTGTTCGACGTCTACGCCGGAAAGGGCGTGGAAACGGGATTCAAGAGTGCGGCCATGGGCTTGATTCTGCAGGATGATTCGCGCACGCTGACCGACCGCGACGTGGATGCGGTGGTGGCCTCGGTCACCGACGCCGTCGCGGTCGCGCATGGAGCGCGGATCAGGGGATGAGGAGACTGGCGGCATGGCGTTGACGAAGGCGGAAATGGCTGAGCGGCTGTATGTGGAAGTCGGCCTGAACAAGCGCGAGGCGAAGGAATTCGTCGACGCCTTCTTCGACGTGCTGCGCGAAGCCCTGCAGGGTGGGCGCCAGGTCAAGCTCTCGGGCTTCGGCAACTTCGACCTGCGCCGCAAGAACCAGCGCCCCGGCCGCAACCCCAAGACCGGCGAGGAGATCCCGATCTCCGCCCGCACCGTGGTCACCTTCCGCCCGGGCCAGAAGCTCAAGGAGCGCGTGGAAGCCTACGCGGGAGCCGCCCATGCTTGACCCCGGCAGCAACCGCGAACTCCCGCCGATCCCGGCCAAGCGCTACTTCACCATCGGCGAGGTCAGCGAGCTCTGCGACGTCAAGCCGCACGTGCTGCGCTACTGGGAGACCGAATTCCCCAGCCTCAGCCCGGTCAAGCGCCGCGGCAACCGCCGCTACTACCAGCGCCACGACGTGCTGATGGTGCGCCAGATCCGCGGCCTGCTGTACGAGCAGGGCTACACCATCGGCGGCGCCCGCCTGCGCCTGGAGGGCGAGGACGCCAGGCAGGAGTCCGCGCTCAGCAGCCAGATCGTCCGCCAGGTGCGGATGGAGCTGGAGGAAGTGCTGCAACTGCTGAGGCGCTGAGCCCGACTGAAGTTTCCTTGCCGGCGGCTCCCATCACGGCGCCGCGACGGCTATAATTCTCCGACCGGGGTATAGCGCAGCCTGGTAGCGCACTTGTCTGGGGGACAAGTGGTCGTCGGTTCGAATCCGGCTACCCCGACCATCCTATTGTCCGAAGCCCGCCTTGCGCGGGCTTCGTGCTTTCCGGGGCAGGTCGCCGGGAACCATTCGCGCGCGGCCTGCTCCAATGGAACCACCAGCTCAGGGAGTGAGGCATGCGCGTGAGGTCTGCAGGGATGGTTTTCGCACTGTTGGCGCTGGCGGCGCCGATGGCACTGGCGGCCACTGCCGCGACCGCGCTGCAGGCCGCGCCGGAGCCGGCACCTGTCGACGGGGCCGTGGTCGAGGCGGCGCCCGATCCGCGCCCCGCCGCATCCGCCAACGGCATCGTCGACCTCGAAACCATGGTCGTCTCCGGCGCCCAGCCCGGCCCCGGCATGTGGAAGGTGATCCACGGCGACCACGTCCTGCACATCCTCGGCACGGTGTCGCCGCTGCCGCACCGCATGGAGTGGATGTCGGCCGAGGTCGAGTCGGTGATCGCAGGTGCGCAGGTGGTGGTCGCGCCGCCGTCGGTGGCGGTTGGCGCGGACATCGGCGTCTTCCGCGGCATGGCCCTGTTGCCGGCGATGCTGCGCGCGCGCAACAACCCCGGCAAGCGGCCGTTGCGCGAGGTGGTGTCGCCGGAGCTGTACGCGCGCTGGGAGGTTCTCAAGGCGCGCTACATGGGTCGTGACCGCGGCGTCGAGAAGCGACGCCCGCTGCTGGCGGCGCAGGAACTGTACGAGGCGGCGCTGAAGAAGTCGGGCCTGCGCATGGGCGGCGTGGTCGCACCGGTGGTGGCGAAGGCGCGCAAGGCCGCGGGCGTGCCGCTGGTCGAGACCCGCATCGAGCTCAAGGTCGAGGATCCGAAGGGCATCCTGAAGGAGTTCAATGAAAGTGATCTGGCCGACCGCGAGTGCTTCGCCGGCACCATGGCCCGGATCGAGACCGACCTCGACAACATGCGCGCCCGCGCCAATGCCTGGGCGGTGGGCGACATCGAGGGCCTGCGCGCGCTGCCCTACGAGAACCACTACGAGGCCTGCCAGGAGGCCCTGACCGGCAGCGCGCTGGCAAAGCGGCTGGGCATCGACGATCTGCCGCAGCGCGCCGGCGAACAGTGGCTGGCCAACGTCGAGCAGGCGCTGGCGGACCATGCCAGCAGCTTCGCGGTCCTGCCGATGCACCAGCTGCTCGGTGACGACGGCATGCTCGAGAAACTCACCGCGCGGGGCTACGTCGTCGAAGCCCCGTGATCCGACGCCAGCACCAGGCGGTTGCGCCCGCGGTGCTTGGCTTCATAAAGGGCGGTGTCGGCGGTGTTGATCCAGTCCTCGATGCGCGCGTGGTTCGCGCACGCGGGCGCGACGCCGATGCTCACCGAGTGCGCGTGCCCCGGCGCCTGCGCCAGCACGATGTCCTCGACCGCGGCGCGGTAGGCCTCGGCCATCGCCATTGCCTGGGCTGGCGTGGTTGCCGGACAGGCCACTGCGAACTCGTCGCCGCCATAGCGCCCCGCGATGTCGCCCTCGCGCAGCACCCCGCGCAGCGCCGCCCCTGCGGCGCGCAACAGTGCGTCGCCGGCGAGGTGGCCGTACTGGTCGTTGACCCGCTTGAAGCCGTCCATGTCGATCAGCACCAGGGTCGCGACCTGCGAGTGCTGGTGGACGTCGTGCAGCACGGCCGCGGCCGCGCGCTCCCAGTGGCCGCGGTGCGACAGGCCGGTGACCAGGTCGATCCGCCCCAGGCGATCCAGCTCCTGGTTCTTCTGCAGGATCTTGCGCACCAGCTGCAGCCGGCCGAGGCTGACCATGCCGGTGTGGATCAGCAGCATGGGCAGGCAGGCCAGGATCACGGCGGTGCTCGACTCCGGCTCGAAGGCGAATCCGGTGGCCAGGGCGCCGAGCAGCAGCGCCAGCAGCGAGATCGGGAGGGTGCGCCGGAACAGGCCGGGGATGTCGGTGTTGATCTTGTCGGCCGCCGAGAGCGCCAGCAGCAGGACGCTGGGCAGCAGGTTGAAGTGCATCAGCGGCACCCAGGCCGCGGCGATCGCGGAGTCGACCAGCAGGTTGCGCTGTTCGGCGATGAAGGGATCGGCGCTGCGCTTCGCGAGCTGGTAGGCGAGGTGCGGCCACGCCAGGCCGGTGATGGCGGCCAGGGCCCAGCGCAGCGGCCCGGCCTGGAGTTCCAGCAGGACCATCGCGATCGCCAGCGCGCCCAGGCCCATGCCGAGCACGCGGTAGCGGTAGATGCGCAGCGGCAGCGCCTCGCGGGCACGGGCCGAAGCGAAGACGGTGGTCGGCGCTTGCGGCGCGCCCGGTGTGCCTGCTTCCACGCCCCTACCCCTGTGACGGGCCGGTGTCCGGCCCTGTCCCCCCGCCCAAGTATAGGACCGGAGCGGGGCAGTTCCCCTCAGCCCGCGGCGGTGCGCGGTGCCTCGGCCCGGGCCAGCCCGGACCAGCGCCCCAGCACCGAAGCGCGGATGCCGTTGGCGTCGATCCCGGCCTCGGCCAGCAGGTCCTCGCGGCTGGCGTGGTGCTGGAAGGCGTCGGGCAGGCCGAGGTGCAGCACCGGCAGCAGCACGCCTTCGGCAGCCAGCAACTCGGACACGCCGGAACCGGCGCCGCCCGCTACCACGTTGTCCTCGACGGTCACGAAACCCTCGTGCGTGCGCGCGAGCTCCAGCACCATCTCCCGGTCCAGCGGCTTGATGAAGCGCATGTTGACCACGGTCAGGCCAAGCTCCGCGCCCACGGCGTCGGCCGCCGGCACCGTCGCGCCGAAGGCGAGCAGGGCGATGCGTGCGCCCTGGCGGCGCAGCTGCGCCTTGCCGATCGGCAGCACGTCGAGCGAGGCTTCGATCGCGGTCCCCGGGCCGCTGCCGCGCGGGTAGCGCACCGCGGCCGGGCCCTCGAAGCGGAAGCCGGTGGAGAGCATCTGCCGGCACTCGTTCTCGTCGGCCGGCGCCATCACCACCATGTTCGGCACGCAGCGCAGGAAGCTGAGGTCGAGGTTGCCGGCGTGGGTGGCGCCGTCCGGGCCGACCACGCCGCCGCGGTCGATCGCGAACAGCACGTCGAGCTTCTGGATCGCGACGTCGTGCACCAGCTGGTCGTAGCCGCGCTGCAGGAAGGTGGAGTAGATCGCCACCACCGGCTTGGCGCCCTCGCAGGCCATGCCGGCGGCGAGCGTCACTGCGTGCTGCTCGGCGATGGCGACGTCGAAATAGCGCTCCGGGTATTCCTTCGAGAAGCGGACCAGGCCGGAGCCTTCGCGCATCGCCGGAGTGATGCCCATGAGCTTCGGGTCCGCGGCGGCCATGTCGCACAGCCAGTCGCCGAAGATGTCGGTGTAGGTCGGCTTCTTCATCGCGCCGGGCTTGGACACCAGACCCAGGTCGGGGTCGAAGGGCGAGACCGCGTGGTAGCCGATCTGGTCGCCCTCGGCGCGCTCGTAGCCCTTGCCCTTGGTGGTGATGACGTGCAGCAGCTGCGGGCCCTTCATGCCGCGCACGACCTTCAGCGCCGAGACCAGCGCCTTGATGTCGTTGCCGTCGATGGGGCCGGTGTAGTGGAAGCCCATTTCCTCGAACAGCGTGGAGGGCACGAACATGCCCTTCCAGTGTTCTTCCCAGCGGCGCACGAAGCGCGCGGGCGCGTTCTTCTTGTCGCCCAGCAGCTTCTTGCCACCTTCGCGGAGGGCGTTGAGGGTGTGGCTGCCGGTGGCACGGCCGAGCATCCTGGTCAGGCCGCCGACGTTCTCGCTGATCGACATCCGGTTGTCGTTGAGGATCACCAGGATGTCGGGCTCGGGCTCCATGCCGCCGGCATGGTTGAGCGCCTCGTAGGCCATGCCCGCGGTCATCGCGCCGTCGCCGATCACCGCCACGACCTGGCGGTCGTTGCCGGCGCGGGCGTTGGCGATCGCCATGCCCAGCGCGGCCGAGATCGAGGTGCTGGAGTGGCCGACGCCGAAGGTGTCGTACTCGCTCTCTTCGCGCTTGGGGAACGGCGCCACGCCGTCCTTCTGCTTGACGGTGTGGATGCTGTCGCGGCGGCCGGTCAGGATCTTGTGCGGATAGGCCTGGTGGCCGACGTCCCAGACGATGCGGTCGTTCGGGGTGTCGTAGAGGTAGTGCAGGGCGGTGGTCAGTTCGACCACGCCCAGGCCGGCGCCGAAGTGGCCACCGCTCTTGCCAACGGATTCGATGAGGTAGGCGCGCAGTTCGTCGGCGATCGCGGGCAGTTCCGCCTCGTCGAATTCACGCAGGCGGGCCGGGCTGTCGATGCGCGCGAGGCGCGGATGGCGCGTGGAGTCGATCATCCACGCATTGTAAGACGCGGCGACGTACCGCGGCGCATGTTCGGGCCCGCCCGTCGGCGGGGCCTGTTCAGCGGCTGCGCAGGCGGCCGAGCAGGCCGCCGCGCGATTTCGCTGGCTCTTCCGCCGACGGCGGCGGCTCAACCCAGGGCTCGGCGAAGCCGGTGGCGAGGTTGGCGTTGACGAAATCTGCGACGTCGCTGGCCGGCACGCCGCTGGCCTCGGCGATCTCGGCCACCGTGGCCGGGCCCTTCATCATCTGGGTGGCGATGCGGAAGTGGCGCGGGTATTCGCGCTCGGTCTGCGGCCACTTGTTGAGCTGGAAGCGGCCGTGGGGATCCAGGCCCGGCAGCAGTTCGCCCTGGCCGGCCAGCAGGCCGCCAAGCCAGCGCAGGCGTGCGAGGGGCTGTGCCGCGCCCGCGGCCTCGCGGGACCAGGTGGCATCGTCGACCGGCAGGAGTTCGGCCTGCTCGACGGCGCGCTCGAAGCAGGACGCCAGCGACTTGAGCGCGGTCGGCCCGTGCCAGCTGTCCGCATCGGCGTCGATGAGCAGCGCCGGGGCGTCGCCGCGCTGGTAGCGGACGCGGCCGGTGAGGGCGCCGGACTGCAGCCAGTTGGCCAGGGTCTGTCCGGTGGGCGGGGCGGGTGCCGGCTCGGCAGCAGCGGCGGGCTCGGCAGCCGGTGGCGACGGCTCCGGGTCGGGCTTCGCGGCGACAACCGGTACGGGAATCGGCGCAGCAGCAGCGACCGGAGGGGGCTCCGGGGTGGCTGCTGCTGGCGCGGGCGCTGCCGCTTCTTCCGGTTCGGCCTTGGCCTGGACCTGGGGCGCGGTGTTCGTTGCGGACGTCTGTGGCGGCGCCGGCTCCGGAGTGCCACTGCCGGCCTCAAGCTCGACCCCCGCACCGCGTGCGACATCGGCCAGCAGCGTCATCACCTGATCGGTGTCGAAGGGCCGGCCAAGCCGGAAATCGGTCTGGGTCCGCGGGGCCGAGGTCAGTCCGATCACCTGGCGCCCCGCGGCGTGCAGCCGCAGCCAGCTCATCGGACCGTACATGCTGTCCATGTCGACGACGACGTGGTCGGCCTCGCCGTCGGATACCAGCGTCCAGCGGTTGCCCAGCCGCGCGTTGGCCTCGAGGAACGCCGCCTTCAGGGCGGCTTCGGTGGCGGGATCCATCCCGGTCAGGCCGAGGGTCAGCGACATCGCGCGGTGTTCCGGATGCTGGTGGAGTCACCGAGTGTTGCGGAGCCCGCCGGTCGCGTCAACGCGCGCAGACGGGCACTTGCGGCTGCTGCACGTCACTTCGAAGTGCCATTGGTGACGCCCGTCGCGCTTGCCCTGCGACGGGCTGCGCGCTGCCGGGATCATTGCCTGCGGCGCTTTGGCAGCTGGCTGGAGAGGAAGGCCATCTGGTCGGCCAGGATGTTGCGGTTGGACAGGATCAGGTGCTCGATCCAGCTGGGCCGGTAGGGCACCGCCAGCAACGGCATCGAGGCCTGCGCCGGGGTCCGCCCGCCCTTGCGCGAGTTGCATGCGAAGCAGGCAGTGACCACGTTCTCCCAGATGTCGGCGCCGCCGCGCGACACCGGATGCACGTGGTCGCGGGTGAGGTGCTGGCGCGGGTAGGTATGCCCGCAGTACATGCACAGCTGCTGGTCGCGGGCGAACAGGGCGGTGTTGGTCAGTGCCGGCGTCGGGTCCAGGGCGCGGGAATGGGCACGGCCGCGGGCGGCGACGATCGGATGGAGTTCGACGATGCTGCGCTCGCCGGTCGCCCGGCTGGTGCCGCCGCGGACGGCCAGGCAGGGTTCGCCAAGGGTCCAGGCGACGGCATCGCGCACGTAGAGACAGGTCGCTTCCTGCCAGCTCATCCAGTCCAGGGCGCGGCCGTGGGCATCCAGGGCCAGCAGGCGTACCCGTCCCAGCGCCGGGACCCCCGTGCCGGCAGGCTGCCGACCCGGCGCCTTGGCCGGGGGTTCCATGCCGCTGACAAGGCGTAGCCGCGCTCTGTCGGGTTCCATGGGAACAACAGCTTATACGCTTCCCGTGACAGCTTGTGTAGGCGTGGCGCGGATCAGCTGCCGAAGCTGTCCGCGTCGAGGTCCATCAGCGGACCCGCGCCGGCCCGGATCGCGCTGGCATGGGCCAGGGTGCGCGGCAGGATGCGGGCGAAATAGAAGCGCGCGGTCTCGCGCTTGGCGTCCCTGAAGGCGGCCGGCCGCGACGAGTCGCGCGCGGCGACGGCGGCGCGCAGCCACCAGTAGGCGAGCACCACGTAGCCGGAATAGAACAGGTAGTCCCAGGCCGCCGCGCCCAGTTCGTCGGGGTTGCTGGCGGCGGCCTGCAGCATCTCGCGGGTCAGCGCGCTCCATTCGGCGCACTTTTCGCGCAGGGTCGCCACGTCGGCGGCGACATCGGCCTGGTCGGCATGCGCCGCGCAGAACGCCTCCACTTCGGCCAGGAACAGCTTCAGCCCGGCCGCTTGCGAAGAGGCCGTCTTGCGTCCGGCCAGGTCCATCGCCTGGATGCCGGTGGTGCCCTCGTACAGGGTGGTGATGCGCGCGTCGCGCGCCAGCTGCTCCATGCCGTGCTCGGCGATGTAACCGTGGCCGCCGAAGCACTGCAGGGCGTTGTAGGTGTTCTCGATGCTCCATTCGGTCTGGCAGGCCTTGGAGATCGGAGTGAGGAAGCTCACCAGGGTCTCGGCGCGCTCGCGTTCGGCCGGATCGGCGGCGTGGGCGGCTTCGTCGAGCAGGCTGCCGGCGTGCATCGCCAGCATGCGGCTGCCTTCGGTCAGCGCCTTCACCGACAGCAGCATGCGGCGCACGTCCGGGTGGACGATGATCGGGTCGGCGGGCTTCCCCGGCAGCTTGGGGCCGGTCAGCGAGCGCGACTGCAGGCGCTCGCGCGAATAGCGCAGCGCGTTCTGGTACGCGCGCTCGGACAGGCCGATGCCCTGCAGGCCGACGCCCAGGCGCGCGGAGTTCATCATGGTGAACATCGCCTTGAGGCCGCCGTGCTTCTCGCCGACCAGCCAGCCTTCGGCGCCGTCGAAGTTCATCACGCAGGTGGCCGAGCCCTTGATGCCCATCTTGTGCTCGATCGAGCCGCAGCGCACCGCGTTGCGTTCGCCGACGACGCCGTCGCGGCCGACCTTGAACTTCGGCGTGAGGAACAGCGAGATGCCCTTGGCCCCGGGCGGCGCGTCGGGCAGCTTGGCCAGCACCAGGTGCAGGATGTTGTCGGTGAAGTCGTGCTCGCCGGCGGTGATGAAGATCTTGGTGCCGGCGATCGCGTAGCTGCCGTCGTCGCGCGGTTCGGCGCGGGTGCGCAGCAGGCCCAGGTCGGTGCCGCAGTGCGGCTCGGTCAGGCACATGGTGCCGGTCCATCGGCCCTCGATCAGCGGCTTGAGGAAAACCTCGCGCTGCCAGTCCTCGCCGTGCTGGCGCAGCGCCTCCACCGCGCCGTGCGACAGCAGGGGGAAGTTGCCCCAGGCCAGGTTGGCGCCGTTGATCATCTCGCTGACCAGGGTGCCGACCAGATGTGGCAGGCCCTGGCCGCCGTGTTCCGGCGCGGCGGTCAGGCCCGGCCAACCGCCCTCGACGTATTGCGCATAGGCCGTCTTGAAGCCCTCGGGCGTGGAAACGTCGCCGGTGGCCGGGTCGTGGTGGCAGCCCTGCTGGTCGCCGACGGCGTTGAGCGGTGCCAGCACGCTGCCAGCGAAGCGCGCGGCCTCCTCCAGCACGGCGTCGACCACGTCGGGCGTGGCGTCGGCGTGGCCGAGGCGCGCGAACCGCGACTGGGCGTCGAGCAATTCGTCAAGGACGAAGCGGATGTCGTCCAGCGGGGCGGTGTACTGGCTCATGCCTGGAGGGGTCCTCTGCGGGAAGGTCGGTCGGGCGGCTGCGCTCAGCGCAGAACGCCGGGAAGGCCGGGGGTGGGGCTGAGTGCGCTCTTGCGCTTGACGGGGTAGCTGCGGCTGGAGCCGCGATCGGTCGGGATGGCGTCGATCGTGCCGTCGAATTCGTAGCCGACGCCGCGGCCGCCGGCCAGCGCGTCGGCCAGCAGCATGCGGGCGCCCGGTTCGGGCTGCATCCGGACTTCGATCACGTCGGCCGATTCGGGGCCGATCTCCAGCGCCGGGGCGTCGCGCAGCGTGCCGGCCGCCTGGCCATCGACCGAGAGCGCCAGGTCGACGGTGTCGAAGCGCATCGGGATGCTGCTGTAGTTCTGCAGGCGCAGGCTGATCGACCAGCTGCCGTCGGTCTGCACCGCGAGCTGCTGGATGCTGGCCGCAGGCTCGGAGATCCGGCGCGCCGGACCGGTGGAACACGACGCCGCAAGGAGCACCAGCAGCGACACCGCGATGACGGCGAATCGACGACCCATGGCAGCCTCCGGTTTGGACTGCGCTGGAGCATAGCACCACGCAATACGGTGGCGGATGGTGCGATGCCTGGCAGTTTGCGCGCGCGGTTTGCGTTTAAATTGGCTGGACAGCACGCCGGAGATCGCAACACCCATGAGCTCGGATCACAACGGAAAGGGATTCAGGGAGCGCCTCCCGTGGACGATCGCCGCGATCGCGGTGGTCGTGCTGGCGGCGAACCTGCTCTGGGGACAGAAGAGCGAGGACGCCGGGGACGGCGAAGCGCTCGCACGCCTGAATGAACGGCTGGACGCGCTGGAGAGTGCGCCCGCGGCGCAGCGTCCACGGGCGTCGGCGCGCCTGCCGGGCGCCATGGGCGACGCGGGGGCCGCGGCCGGCAGCCTGGGCGATGGACACGGTGAGCCGCAGACGCCGGAGGAAATCGCGGCGGCGCGCGATCGCCAGCTTCGCGAGCTGGAAGCCCAGTTCGCCAGCGACGCCGCCGATCCGGTGACCGGGCCGGAGACCGAGAACATCCTGGTCGAAACCATTTCTGGCGAGACCATGGCCGGCACCGGCCTGCGCCCGAGCAATGTCGACATCGCCTGCAAGCAGTCGAGCTGCCGCATCGTGGGCAGCTTCGACCGCATGGGCGACGCCCAGGACTGGGGCCTGTTCTACATCACCGCCGCCGGCGGCAACGTGCTGTCGCAGACGCAGATGGTGTTCGTGCCCAAGCCTGACGGCAAGACCGAAGTCCGCATCTACTCCAACCGCGCGAAGGGATAAGCGGACGCGGAACCGGGTGGGCTATGGCGGCCCACCCGCAGACTGGGCGAAGCGCAGCGCGATGCCCAGCGACGTGGTCTCCGACGGTTCGCTGGCAAGGTCGGCCTGCAGCAGCGGGCGCGCATCCAGCCAGCGTGGGGGCAGCCGCAGTGCCAGCGTGTCGCCGTCGGCGCTGGCCTCCGCCGGGATGTCGGCCTCCTCGTGGCCGCGGTGCAGCACCACCGCCAGCCGCAGCAGCGCCGACAGCCTGCGCGCCGCCGGCAGCAGACGGTCGGGCAGGGCCTCGAACACGGTCTTCGGTACCTTGCGCCGGTGCGCGCGCACCAGGGCCGCGAGGAACTGCTGCTCCTGGCGCGAGAAGCCGGCGATGTCGGACTGGGCCAGGATGTAGGCGCCGTGCACCTGGTACTGGCTGTGGGCGATGGTCAGCCCGAGTTCGTGCAGGCGCGCGGCCCAGGACAGCATCAGGCGGTCGTCGGGCGTGAGCTGCCAGGCGGCGGCCACCTGGTCGAACAGCTTCAGCGCACTGGCCTCGACGCGCAGCGCCTGCGCCACGTCGATGCCGTAGCGCTGCACCAGCGCATCCACCGAGGTCTCGCGCGGGTCCTGGTCGCCGGCGCGGCCGAGCATGTCGTACAGCACGCCTTCGCGCAGCGCCGCCTTGCTCACCATCATCCGCTGCAGGCCGAGGCTGGCGAATGCGGCCTCCAGCACCAGCAGGCCGCCGGCGATGACCGGGCGGCGGTCGTCGGACAGGCCGGGCAGCCTGATGTCGTCGATGTGCCCTGCGCGCAGCAGTTCGTCGCGCACCACCGGCAGGGCTTCGGCGGTGACCGCGCCCTTGGTGAGCTTCATCGCCGCGCAGATCTCGCCGATGGCCTTGTTGGTGCCCGAGGCGCCGATCGCCTCCTGCCAGCCGAGGCTGCGATAGGCGGCGGCGAACTGCTGGAATTCCACCGAGGCTTCGATCAGGGCATCGCGCCACTTTTTCCGCGACAGCTTGCCGTTGCCGAAGTAGCGCAGCGTGCCGGCCACTGCGCCCAGCTGAACGCTTTCGCGCTCCAGGGTTTCGAAGCCGCGGCCGATGATGCATTCGGTCGAACCGCCACCGATGTCGATCACCAGCCTGCGGTGGCCGTTCTTCGGCGGCTGCGCGTGGGCGACACCCTGGTAGACCAGGCGCGCCTCCTCGCGGCCGGACACGATCTCGATGGCGTGGCCGAGCGCGGTTTCCGCCGGCATCAGGAAGGCCTGCGGCGCGGCCAGCCGGCGAACGGTGTTGGTCGCCACTGCGCGCACTCGGTGCGGCGGGATGTCGCGGATGCGCTGGCCGAACCGCGACAGGCACTGCAGGGCGCGTTGCCGCACCTCGGGCAGCAGGCCGCCGCGCCCGTCCAGGCCCTCGGCCATGCGCACGGTCTCGCGCAGGCGGTCGATGATGCGCAGCTGGCCCAGGGTGTAGCGGGCCACTACCATGTGGTAGCTGTTCGAGCCGAGGTCGATCGCGGCGAGCATGTCGCCATCGGCCAGCGGCTGGCTCTGTGAGGCGGCGGGGACGGCGCCCGAGCTCATCCGCAGATCCCCGCGAGCAGCGAAGCCTGCGCCGAGTGCGGCGCTTCGCCCTCGGCCGGCGAAAGCTGGCGGTAGCTGCCGTCGGACTGCAGCTCCCAGGCATTGGTATTGTCGGCCAGGTAGGTTTCCAGGGCTTCCCGGAAGATGCGCGCGGCCACCACCGGGTCGAGGATCGGGAAGCAGGTCTCGACCCGGCGCAGCAGGTTGCGCTCCAGCCAGTCGGCGCTGGCGCACCAGGTTTCCGGCGCGCCGTCGTTGCCGAACCAGTAGACGCGGCTGTGCTCGAGGAAGCGCCCCACGATCGAGCGTACCCGGATGTTGTCCGAGACCCCGGGCACGCCCGGGCGCAGGGTGCAGGCGCCGCGAACGATCAGGTCGATGCGCACGCCGGCCTGCGAGGCCGCGTAGAGCGCGCGCACGACCTGGGGTTCGTTGAGGGCGTTCATCTTGGCGATGATCCGCGCCGGGCGCCCGTTGGCGGCTAGACGGGCTTCGCGCTCGATGCGCTCCAGCACGCCACCGTGCAGGGTGAAGGGCGACTGCAGCAGGCGCTCGAGGCGGATTGCAGGCGCCAGGCCCGAGATCTGCTGGAAGACCTGGTGCACGTCGCTGCCGATGTGCGGGTCCGCGGTCATCAGGCTGAGGTCGGTGTAGGCGCGCGCGGTGCCGCTGTGGTAGTTGCCGGTGCCCATGTGCACGTAGCGGCGCAGGCGCCGGCCCTCGCGGCGGACCACCAGCAGCATCTTGGCGTGGGTCTTGTAGCCGACCACGCCGTAGACCACCTGTACGCCGGCGTCCTGCAGGCGGTCGGCGAGGCCGAGGTTGGCCTCCTCGTCGAAGCGCGCGCGCAGCTCGACCACCACGGTGACGTCCTTGCCGTTGCGCGCGGCCTGCACCAGGTGCTCGACGATCGGCGAGTCGCGGCCGGTGCGGTACAGGGTCTGCTTGATCGCGAGCACGCCCGGGTCGGTGGCGGCCTGCTTGAGCAGTTCCAGCACCGGGCTGAAGCCGTCGAAGGGGTGGTGGAGCAAGACATCGCCGCTGGCCAGGCGCTCGAACATGCTGTCGCTGCCCGGAAGCTGGCGCGGCTGGAACGCGGGGAACTTCAGTTCGGGGCGATCCACCTCGTTGTAGACCTGGATCACGCGGTTGAGGTTGACCGGCCCGTTGATCCGGTACACCGCGTTCTCCGGCAGGTCAAAGTTGCGCAGCAGCTCGCGCACGATGGCTTCGGGGCAGTCCGAGGCGATCTCCAGGCGCATCGCGCGCAGGTAGCCGCGGCCGACCAGCTCGTCGCGCAGGGCCAGCGCCAGGTTCTCGACCTCGTCCTCGTCGACGATCAGCTCGGAGTTGCGGGTGACGCGGAACTGGTAGGCGCCCTGGACCTTCATGCCGGGGAACAGGTCCTCGACGAACTCCGAAAGCATCGCCGACAGGAACACGAAATCGTGTTCGCCGCCGGACACCCGCCGCGGCAAGCGGATGATCCGCGCCAGCGACCGGGGGGCCCGCACGATGGCGAGGTGGCCGCTGCGACCGAAGGCGTCGCGGCCCTTGAGCACCACCACCAGGTTCAGCGACTTGTTGAGGATCTTCGGGAACGGGTGCGCGGGGTCCAGGCCCAGCGGCGACAGCACCGGCAGGATCTCCTCGCGGAAGCAGGCGCGAAGCCAGCGGCGCTGCCGTGCGTTCCACGTCTCGCGCGAAAGCACGCGGATGCCGGCATCGGCGAGCGCGGGGCGCAGGATCTCGTTCCAGCTGGCGTACTGCGCGTCGACCAGCTCGGCGGTGCGTTCGTGGATGCGGCGCAGCACGGTGCCGGGCGACAGGCCGTCGGGTGGCAGTGGCACTTCGAAGTCCTGCGCGTGGCGCACGGTCGCGGCACGGATCTCGAAGAACTCGTCGAGGTTGGTGCAGGAGATGCACAGGTAGCGCAGGCGCTCGAGCAGCGGCACCGTGGCGTCCTGCGCCTGGGCGAGCACGCGGAAGTTGAAGTCCAGCTGCGACAGCTCGCGGTTGAGGTACAGCGACGGGTCGCGGAGCGCATCACCGTCGCCTGCGTGGTCGGCCGTCACGAGGCTCGCCGCGGCGGCCGCGTCCGCCCCGCGCGACGCGCGCTTGCCGATCGCCTTGCGGACCGTCGGCGCGTCGGCGGCCTTGTCAGGCGCCTTGCGGGGTCGCTTGCTGTTCATCGGACTCCTCATCACGATCCTTGGTGCGCTCCACGACGCGTTCGGCGCCGAAGCGGCAGGTGAAGGTGCTGCCGCGCCCGACCTCGCTGGCGATCTCCAGCCGGGCCTGGTGCAGCTGCAGCACGTGCTTGACGATGGCCAGGCCGAGGCCGGTGCCCCCGGTTTCGCGGGTGCGGCTGCTCGATACGCGGTAGAAGCGCTCGGTCAGCCGCGACAGGTGCATTTCGGGGATGCCGTAGCCGGTGTCGGCGACCGACAGCGCGACCCCGCCCTGGCCGTCGGGCGCGAAGCGCACCGAGATCCGGCCGCCGCTGGGCGTGTAGCGCACGGCGTTGGCCACGAGGTTGGAGAAGGCGCTGTGCAGTTCGCGGCTGGAGCCGCGCAGGTCGACCCTGGCCGCGTCCTCGACGTCGACCTCGTGCCGGCCCTGGCTGAGCGCACCGGCCTCGCGGCGCAGGGTGGAAAGCATCGGCGCCATCGGCACGTCTTCGTCGTCCAGCGCGTCCTGGGCTTCCAGCCGCGACAGCGCCAGCAGGTCTTCCACCAGCTGGGTCATTCGCTGCGACTGCAGCCGCATTTCATTGATGATCGGCTCCCATTCCTCGTTCTCGGACGGGTCGAGCATGTCGAGGTAGCCGTGGACGACGGTCAGCGGCGTGCGCAGCTCGTGGGAGACGTTGGCGACGAAGTCGCGGCGCATCTGCTCCAGCCGCATCAGCTTGCCGACGTCGCGAGCCACCAGCAGCCACAGCGCATCGGAGTAGGGGATCAGCCGCAGGCTGATGCGGATCGCCGGGTCGGCCGGTGAGGCGGCATCGACGATCGGCTCGGCGTGGCGGCCGGCGCTGAGCAGGTGCGAGATCGGCAGCGGCTGCAGGCGCTCGGCGAGACTGGCGCCCTTGTCGCGCGGGTAGTTGAGGCCCAGCAGGGTGTCGGCCGCGGCGTTGCACCAGATCACCCGCTGGGTGTTGCGGTCGACCACCACCAGGGCATCGGGCAGGGCGGTGGCGACGGCGCGGTAGGCGCGCATCATTTCGACCAGGCGGCGCTCGCGGCCGCGGACCTCGGTGCGGGCGCGGTGGAGCAGGCGCTCGACGCCGGCCCAGACGCCGCCCCCGGGCCGTGGCGGCGGCAGGCGCACGCGTGCGTCGAGCCTGTGCATGATCCGCCGCAGCCGCAGCAGGTGCGTGGCCAGCAGCACGATCGCCGCGATCGCCAGCGCCGGCCAAGGGTGGCCAATGGCCAGGCCGGCAAGCAGGGCGCAGGCGAGGACCGCGGCCAGCGTGGCTAGGGTCCGCTGCCAGGAGGTCTGTAGGGTCGGCGGCATGCCGCCAGTCTAGACCGAGGCGGAGAATCGGTAACCCGAGCCGCGCACCGTCTGCACCATGCCGTCGAGCGCGAACGGCTCCAGCGTCTTGCGCAGGCGGCGGATGTGCACGTCGACGGTGCGTTCTTCCACATAGACGCTGCCGCCCCAGACGTGGTCGAGCAGCTGCGAGCGCGTGTAGACGCGGTCGGGGTGGGTCATGAAGAAGTGCAGCAGACGGTATTCGGTCGGTCCGATCGACACCGGCTCGTCGCCGGCGAAGACGCGGTGCGCGGCGCCGTCGATGCGCAGGCCGCCGACGCTGACGCTGCCGTCCTCGTCGTCCTCGCGCGAGCGGCGCATGACGGCGCGGATGCGGGCCAGCAGTTCGCGGGCGGAGAAGGGCTTGACCACGTAGTCGTCGACCCCGGCCTCCAGGCCGCCGACGCGGTCGTTCTCCTCGCCGCGGGCGGTGAGCATGATGATCGGGATCTCGCGGGTCAGCGATTCGCGGCGCCAGCGGCGGGCCAGCTCGATGCCGCTGGTGCCCGGGAGCATCCAGTCGAGCAGGATCAGGTCGGGGAGGCGGTCGGCGATCGCCTCCTGGGCCTGGCGGGCGTCGGCGGCATGCACCGGCTCGTAGTCGCCCTTGCGCACGGCGAAGGCGACCATGTCGCGGATGGCGGGTTCATCGTCGACGATCAGGATGCGCTTCTGCACGCGGCTACCGCTCGGATCAGGGCCTGGGTGCCATTAGACGACGGTTTGGTGACTGTTTGGTGACAGTGTCACCGACGACGCCGGCCCTACTTGCGCAGGTCGGGATCGCGGACGCCCTGGCGGCGCAGCTCCAGCACCGTCGGGGTGATCGCCGCGATGCGGGCGTCGATACGGGCGCGGGCGTAGTAGTCCAGGTCGTCGCGCTTGCGCAGGGTGTTGAGCTGGACCAGGGCCTGCTCGGCGCGGCCATTGAGGTAGGCGGTTTCCGCCCAGGCCTCTCCGGAGCGCACCGGGTCGCCGGCGATCTCGCAGGCGCGGGCGAAGGTGCGCTGGAACACGGGATCCTGGCCGGAGGAGGCCATCAGCGGGCGCAGGATGTCCTGGGCGCGCCGGCCGGCCTCGGCGTTGTTGCGCTCGGCCAGGACCTCGGCATAGGCCAGGACCACCGCGCGGTTGCGCGGCATGCGCCGCACAAGGTCCTCGAAGCGGGCGTCCGCGGCCGAATGCCTGCCCGCGCGGGCCTCGGCCTGGGCCAGGCCGACCAGCAGCCAGATGTCGCCGGGATGCGATTCAAGCAGCGCCTCGAGCCCGCGCGCGGCCTCCGCGCCGTTGCCGGCCCGGAGCTGGGCCACGGCCAGGCCGTAGCGCTGGGCATCGTCCAGCCCCCCGGCCCGTGCGAGGCGGCCGTATTCGGCGATGGCCTGGGTCGGGGTGTCCGCGCTCAGCGCGCGCAGGCGCTCGCGGGCCCAGCCGAACTGCCCGCCGGCGGCGCTCTGCTCCAGTCCGCCGGGGCGCAGCCCGGGAGGCAGCAGGGGATTGTTGCCGGCCAGGCCGGTGGTGGTGAAGGCGCCGACCTTGCGGTCGCCAAGCTGTTCGGCCAGCTGGCGGGTTTCGCTGATGCGCGTGGTGGTGACCGGGTGCGTGCGCATGTAGTCCGGCAGGCGCTCCCGCTCGCCGCCCTGGTTGGTGCGCGACATGGCCTGCATGCGCTCGAACATGCGAGCCATCGCGGCGGTGTCGTAGCCGCTGCGCGACAGGGTCCGCATGCCCAGGCGATCTGCCTCGGACTCGTTCGAACGGGTGTAGTCGATCTGGCGCTGGACCATCAGGCCCTGCGCGCCGGCCACGGCCGCCATCGCGGCATTGCCCGAGGACCGGCTGTCGGACTGCGCCGCCACGGCCACCGCGCCCAGCATGGCCAGCAGGATCGGCACGCTGTCGCGCTGCGCGCGCTCCACGCCGCGCAGGACATGGGCCTGGGTGACGTGCGCGACCTCGTGGGCGAGCACGCCGGCGACTTCGTCCTCGCTCTCCGCGGCCAGCACCAGGCCGGCGTTGGTGCCGATGTAGCCGCCCAGAGTGGCGAAGGCGTTGATCGAGCGGTCCTTCATCATGAAGAAGGTGAAGGACTGCTCCGGCTGGTCGCTGGCCGAGGCCAGACGGTTGCCGAGTCCGCGCAGCCAGGTGTCGACCAGGGGGTCGTCGAGCACGTAGTCGTAGTGGCGCAGCTGCGCCAGCAGCATCTGCCCGTACTCCTGCTGCTGGGTCGGCCCCAGCAATGTGTCCGCCGACGAACCGATGTCCGGCAGCCGCTGCTGCGCGGGCGCCGAGGGTGCGACGACGGCCAGTGCAAGGGCCAGTGCAAGGGTGGCGGAGGGCGGTCGCATGCGGGTTTCGGGATCCGGACGGGGCTGGGCGGCTGCAGGGGACAGCATGGGGGCGGGCGCTGCGAAAGGCGTGAATACGGCGTTAACCCGCGCGGCCGTGGAACGCTGCCACTGGCGGCGGATGGCTGAAATCCATTCTGCGTGCCCCCACAATCGACAGCATCCCGCCGCAACAGTTCCGGAGAACACCTTGGACAAGTCCGCTTCCCCCCGCATCACGATGTATACCAGCGCGGTCTGCGCCTACTGCGTTGCGGCCAAGAACTTCCTGCGCAGCAAGGGCCTGGAATGGACCGAGATCCGGATCGACACCGATCCCGCCGAGCGCGAGCGCATGGTCGCCCTGGCCGGGCGCACCTCGGTACCGCAGATCTTCGTCGGCGACACCCACGTCGGCGGCTACGACGACATGATGGCCATGCATCGCGCCGGCAACTTCGAGCCGCTGCTGGAAGGGAAGGGCGCATGAGCGACGACGGCGATCGCATCCGTGCCTTCACCGAATTCCGGGAGCGCATGAACGAGCGCATCCTGGCCGAGCCCAATCAAGTGGTGCGGCGCTTCTTCGCGCTCGACACCCAGTCCTACCAGGCCGGCGTGCTGGACGTGGCGACCAAGGAACTGCTGGGCCTGGTGGCCTCGCTGGTGCTGCGTTGCGACGACTGCATCAGCTACCACGTCGCGCGCTGCCGCGAGGCGGGCGTGGGCCGCGACGCGATGTTCGAGGCCTTCTCGATCGGACTGGTGGTGGGCGGCAGCATCGTGATCCCGCACCTGCGGCGCGCGGTCGACTTCCTCGACCGGCTGGAGGCCGGTAGTACCGAAGAGGCGCCGGCCGGGCACCGGCACGACGCGGATACGCCGTAGCCCGGCCTCCTGTGCATCACCCCGCGGGCGCGATCCGTCGGTCGCTGCGGACCGGTCCGGGTTCCCGCTGGACCACTGCGTTCCTGCCGGAATCCGGCAGGAAGTGGCCGCATTTGGCATAATTGGCAGCTGTTTTCCGTTTCCTGACGCCCCGTTCGCGGCCGGCGTCCCCCCAGCATTGGACCCCACACAATGACCCAGACAATCACGGTCATCCGCGGCGATGGCATCGGCCCGGAGATCATGGACGCCACCCTGCACGTGCTCGACGCCATGGGCGTCGACCTTGCCTACGAGGAGGCCGATGCCGGCCTGGTGGCGCTCGAGAAGCACGGCGAACTGCTGCCGCAGGCCACGCTGGACTCCATCAGCCGCAACAAGGTCGCGCTGAAGAGCCCGCTGACCACCCCGGTCGGCGGCGGCTTCTCGTCGATCAACGTGCAGCTGCGCCGCCACTTCGACCTGTACGCCAACGTGCGTCCGGCGACCTCGTTCCCGAACACCCGCTCGCGATTCAGCGAGGGCGTGGACCTGATCACCGTGCGCGAGAACACCGAGGGCGCGTACAGCGCCGAGGGCCAGGAAACCGCGCCCGATGGCAGCTGGGCGGTGTCGGTCACCCGCAACACCCGCAAGGGTTCCGAGCGCATCGTGCGCTACGCCTTCGACCTCGCCCGCCGCACCGGACGCAGGAAGGTGACCGTCGTGCACAAGGCCAACATCCTGAAGTCGACCTCGGGCCTGTTCCTCAACGCCGCGCGCGAGGTGGCGAAGGAGTACCCGGACATCGAATGTAACGAGATGATCGTCGACAACACCTGCATGCAGCTGGTGATGCGCCCGGAGCAGTTCGACGTGATCGTGACCACCAACCTGTTCGGCGACATCATCTCGGACCTCTGCGCCGGCCTGGTCGGCGGCCTGGGCCTGGCCCCGGGCGCCAACATCGGCGCGGACGCGGCGATCTTCGAGGCCGTGCACGGCTCGGCGCCGGACATCGCCGGCAAGGGCGTCGCCAACCCCTGCGCCCTGCTGCTGGGCGCGGTGCAGATGCTCGAGCATCTCGGCATGGACGCGCAGGCGCGCAAGCTGCGCGCGGCTATCGTCGACACGCTGGAGGCGAAGGATTCGCTGACCCCGGACCTGGGCGGCAGCGCGAGCACGATGGACTTCGCGCGCGCGATCGCCGGCCGCGCCGCGGCCTGAGGGCCGCGTGCCCGGATCGGCGGGCCACCGATGCAGGGCAGGGAACGGGCGCTTCGGCGCCCGTTTCGTTTCTGGAACGCAGGCATCCCGGAGATCGCCTCGACAGGGCGCGGCGGCGGCCGCACAATCGCCGATCCTTTCATGCGGATAAAGCGATGGAAACCCGCCCCAGCGCCCTGGCGCTGACCCCGCTGCTGCTGTTCCTGGCGCTGTTCTTCGGCGCCGGGCTCTATTTCACGCTGCAGGGCGAGGACATGGGCTTCTACCAGCTGCGCGCGCCGGTCGCGATCCTGCCTGCACTGGCCCTGGCCGCCTGGATCGCCCACTGTCGCGGCGTGAAGCCTGGCGAGACCCTGCTGCGCGGCATGGGCGATCCGAACATCATGACCATGTGCCTGATCTTCATGCTGGCGGGGGCGTTCGCTTACGTCTCGCAGGCGATCGGCGCGGTCGACGCGGTGGTGTCGCTGGGTATCGGCGCGGTCCCGGCCGGGCTGCTGCTGCCGGGCCTGTTCGTGGTCGCCGCCCTGATCTCGCTGGCGATCGGCACCTCGATGGGCACGGTCGCGGCCGTGGTGCCGATCGCGCTCGGCGTGGCGGACGCCGCGGGCCTGGACCGCGCGCTGGTCGTAGGCGCGGTGCTTGGCGGCGCCATGTTCGGCGACAACCTCTCGGTGATCTCGGACACCACCATCGCCGCCACCCGCAGCCAGGGCGCGGAGATGCGCGACAAGTTCCGCGAGAACTTCAGGATCGCGCTGCCGGCGGCGCTGGCGACCATGCTGCTGCTGGCCTTCCTGGGCGACCCTGCGCCGGTCACGACCGACGAAGCCGCCTCGCCCTGGCTGGTGCTGCCCTACGTGCTGGTGCTTGCGCTGGCGCTGAGCGGCCTGGACGTGCTGCTGGTGCTCGGCATCGGCATCGCGCTGGCCGGCGGCTTCGGCCTGGCGCTGTCGCCCGGCTACAGCCTGGTGCACTTCGCCGGCGACATCTGGACCGGCTTCGAGGGCATGACCGAGATCCTGTTGCTGTCGCTGCTGATCGGCGGCCTTGGCGCGCTGATGAAGGCGGCCGGGGGGCTGGAATGGCTGGCGCAGGTGATCGCCCGCTTCGCACGTGGGCGCCAGGGCCGGCGCACCGGCGAGTTCAGCATCGCCGCGCTGTCGGCCACCGCCGACGTGTTCACCGCCAACAACACCGTCGCGATCCTGGTCAGCGGCGACGTTGCCCGCGACATCGCCCAGCGTCATGGCATCAGCCCCCGCCGCGCAGCCAGCGTGCTCGACATCTTCGCCTGCGTACCCCAGGGCCTGCTGCCCTACGGCGCCCAGATCCTGCTCGCCGCGGGCCTGGCCTCGGTCTCCCCGCTGGCCCTCTCGGGCACCGTCTTCTACTGCTGGATCCTGGCCCTGGTGACCATCGGCTTCATCGCCTGGCCGCGGCGGGGCGAGGCTGCGGAAGCCGCTCTGGCCGCGGATCCGGGGGCATAGGGGCAAAGCTTTTCCGGTGCCAGGCCGAAGCGCGAAGGGCGCCGCGTGGGGCGCCCTTCTTCGTGTCGCGGGTAGCCGCGGTCAGTTGCGGGACTGGAGCTTGGACAGCAGGCGCAGGAATTCGATGTACAGCCACACCAGGGTGACCATCAGGCCGAAGGCGCCGTACCACTCCATGTACTTCGGTGCGCCGCGCTCGACGCCGGTCTCGATGAAATCGAAGTCCAGCACCAGGTTCAGCGCCGCGATCACGATCACGAACAGGCTGAAGCCGATGCCGACGATGCCGTTGCCGTGGATCATCGGGATGTTGATGCCGAAGAAGCCCAGCACGATCGTCGCCAGGTACACCAGGAAGATGCCGCCGGTGGCCGCGACCACGCCGAGCTTGAAGTTCTCGGTGGCCTTGATCCAGCCCGAGCGGTAGGCGAAGAGCAGGGCGAACAGGGTGCCGAAGGTCAGCATCACCGCCTGCAGCACGATGCCCTCGTAGAGGTGGCTGTAGACGGCCGAAATCGCGCCGAGGAAGAAGCCCTCGACCAGGGCATACAGCGGCGCGGTGACCGGCGCCCATTCCTTCTTGAACACCGTGACCATGGCCAGGATGAAGCCGCCGATCAGGCCGCCCCACATGTAGACAGAGAAGCCCGGGGCGATCTCGCCGGTGGCGGTGAAGGCCTGGCTCCAGGCGAAGGCCGCGGTGAGCACCGTCAGCAGCAGCAGGAAGGCGGTCTTGTTGACCGTGCCGTTGATCGTCATCGCCCCGGCGTCGCGGGACACGACGGTGCCGCTGCCAAGGTCGAGGAAGGTGGATTCGGACAGGACCGGATTGCCGCTGCGCATGGATTCCCCCAAGGGTTCAGGTGTGCGTATGCCAGCGCGGAGGATACACGGCCCCGTGGCGACCGGCGTGCCCGGCCGGTGGCCGGGGTGGTGCGAAAGGGGGGACTCGAACCCCCACGCCTTGCGGCACTGGTACCTAAAACCAGGGCGTCTACCAATTCCGCCACTTTCGCATCGATGCCGGGTTGCCCCGGCCAAAAAAAAAGCGCCCGGCGGGACCGGGCGCTTTCGGGTTTTGGTGGGCCGTCAAGGATTCGAACCTTGGACCTATTGATTAAGAGTCAACTGCTCTACCAACTGAGCTAACGGCCCCGAGCGGGAAATCTTAGCAAAGCGACGGCCGGCGGATCAATACTTGCCGGCCATGCGGGAAGGCTGGGGTGGAAGACGGGATTTGAACCCGCGACCCCCGGAATCACAATCCGGTGCTCTAACCAACTGAGCTACATCCACCATGGGTTCCTGCCGACGGGCGCCGGCGGGCCGGCCATTGTAACGCGGTCGCGGCGGAAAGTGCGACGTGCGGCGCGAGGGCGTGACTGGCGCGCCCGGCAGGACTCGAACCTGCAACCACCGGCTTAGAAGGCCGGTGCTCTATCCGGTTGAGCTACGGGCGCGGAGTGGTCGGGGTAGAGGGATTCGAACCCCCGACATCCTGCTCCCAAAGCAGGCGCGCTACCAGACTGCGCTATACCCCGACGGATGCGGCCCGCCGGTACCGCCGGGCCGGCTGCAGGGCATTGTCGGGAGGCCCCCGGACCCTGTCAACGCGCGGCGCTGGCGGCTGGCGCCTTATTCCGCCAAAATATCCCGTTCCGTCGCCGGACGCGGGCCCAGCCCGGCAGGCCGGCCAAACCAGACAATCAACGCCCGCGGCGACTGCCGCGGTGGCAGGAGTGGGTATGCAAGTTTCAGTCGAGACCGTCGGCAACCTCGGGCGCAGGATGACCATCAACCTGCCGGCCGACCGCCTCCAGGACCAGGTGGGCGGCCGCCTGCGCGAGATCGCCCGCACCGCGCGCATCAAGGGTTTCCGCCCGGGCAAGGTGCCGGCGAAGGTGATTGAGCAGCGCTTCGGCCAGCAGGTCCGCGGCGAGGTTCTCGACGGCCTGCTGCGCGAGGGCTTCGACAGCGCCGTGCGCGACAACGAGCTGCGTATCGCCGGTCAGCCGAAGATCGAGCCCGCCGGTGACGACGAACTGGCCTACGTCGCCACCTTCGAGGTGGTGCCGGACTTCGGCGACATCGACGTCTCGGGCCTCAAGGTCGAGCGCGCGGTGGCCGAGGTCACCGAGGAAGACATCGACCGCATGATCGAGAACCTGCGCCAGCAGCGCCGCAGCTGGTCCGCCGTGACCCGCGGCGCGAAGGAAGGCGACGCGGTCGACATCGAGACCTGGTCCGAGGTCGACGGCGAGCGCCTGCCCGCCGAGGGCGTCGAGCGCGGCGTGTCGGTGATCGGTTCCGGTGCCATGTACGTCGACATCGAGAACGCCCTGGTCGGTATGGCCAAGGACGACGAGAAGGCGATCGAGGTCAGCTTCCCGGCCGAGTGGCGCGTGCCGCAGTTGGCCGGCAAGACCGCGAAGGTCCACCTCAAGGCAGAGCAGGTGTCGGAGGCCGTGCTGCCGGAGGCCGACGAGGCCTTCATCCGCAGCTTCGGCGTCAAGAGCGGCGAGATGGAGCAGTTCCGCGCCGACATCCGCACCAACCTTGAACGTGAGCTCAAGCACGCACTGATGAACCGCCTGCGCCGTGCCGTCGGCGAGCAGCTGGTCGAAGCGTACTCGCAGGTCGAGCTGCCGCCGAACCTGGTCGAGCAGGAGGCTCGCGCCCTGGTCGCCCAGGTCGCCGAGCAGAACCGACGCCAGGGCCGCCCGTCGGAGCCGCCGGCCAATGCCCACGAGAACTTCATGGAGCCGGCGCGCAAGCGCGTGCTGGTCGGCCTGCTGGTGGGCGAGGTCGCCCGCAAGCACCAGCTGATGCTGGACCGCAAGCGCCTGGACGAGAGCCTGCGCCTGATCGCCTCGACCTACGAGGAGCCGCAGCAGGTCATTGACTTGTACCGCAACGATCCCCAGCTTATGTCGGGCCTGCAGAACCGGGTGATGGAAGAGCAGGTGATCGACTGGATCGCCGAGCGCGCCGAGCACACCGACAAGCAGCTGACCTTCCAGGAAGCGATCGCGCCCCAGGCGTGAGCGCTTCCGCCTGACACGGGATTGAAATGAGCATCGAGACCAAGGCCCTGAACCTCGTGCCGATGGTGGTCGAACAGACCAGCCGCGGCGAGCGCGCGTACGACATCTATTCGCGCCTGCTGAAGGAGCGGGTGATCTTCCTGGTCGGCGGCATCGACGACCACGTCGCCAACGTGATCGTCGCGCAGATGCTGTTCCTCGAGGCCGAGAACCCCGAGAAGGACATCAACCTGTACATCAACTCGCCCGGCGGCATCGTCACCGCCGGCATGGCGATCTACGACACCATGCAGTTCATCAAGCCCGACGTCAGCACCATCTGCGTCGGCCAGGCGGCCAGCATGGGCGCGCTGCTGCTGGCCGCGGGCGCGGCCGGCAAGCGCTACGCGCTGCCGAACTCGCGGGTGATGATCCACCAGCCCCTGGGCGGCTTCCAGGGCCAGGCCACCGACATCGAGATCCACGCGCGTGAGATCCTCTCGATGAAGCAGAACCTGAATGCGATCCTGGCCCGTCACACCGGCCAGTCGATCGAGACCGTCGCCCACGACACCGAGCGCGACAACTTCAAGAGCGCCGAGGCCGCCCGCGAGTACGGCCTGGTCGACCAGGTGCTCGAGCGCCGGCCGGAAGATTCGATCCAGCCCGCCTGAACAGGCCGGCCGGCCCGGCCATCCCGGCTGCGGGCCCGTCCCGCGGGACCCGGCCCCCGCCGCGCTTGCGGCCCGGGGCCCGGGTGCTATTCTCGACCCCGACTGACCCGTACTCCCCTCCGAAACACCGATTGGCGAACGCATGACCGAAGACCGACAGGGCCGTTCCGGCGACAGCAGCAAGATCCTCTACTGCTCGTTCTGCGGGAAAAGCCAGCACGAGGTCCGCAAGCTGATCGCGGGCCCGAGCGTGTTCATCTGCGATGAATGCGTGGAGCTGTGCAACGACATCATCCGCGAGGAACTCGAGGAGAAGGCGCAGAGCGCCCGCAGTTCGCTGCCCAAGCCCAAGGAGATCCTCGAGGTCCTGGACCAGTACGTGATCGGCCAGTCCAGGGCGAAGAAGACCCTCGCGGTGGCGGTGTACAACCACTACAAGCGCATCGAGAGCCGTCAGAAGAACGACGACGTCGAACTCGCCAAGTCCAACATTCTGCTGGTCGGCCCCACCGGTTCGGGCAAGACCCTGCTGGCCGAGACCCTGGCGCGGATGCTCAACGTCCCGTTCACCATGGCCGATGCCACGACGCTGACCGAGGCCGGCTATGTGGGCGAGGACGTCGAGAACATCATCCAGAAGCTGCTGCAGAAGTGCGACTACGACGTCGAGAAGGCGCAGCAGGGCATCGTCTACATCGACGAGATCGACAAGATCTCGCGCAAGAGCGAGAACCCGTCGATCACCCGCGACGTGTCCGGCGAGGGCGTGCAGCAGGCGCTGCTGAAGCTCATCGAGGGCACCGTGGCCAGCGTGCCGCCGCAGGGCGGGCGCAAGCATCCGCAGCAGGAGTTCCTGCAGGTCGACACCCGCAACATCCTGTTCATCGTCGGCGGCGCCTTCGCCGGCCTGGACAAGATCATCCAGCAGCGTTCGACCGAGGCCGGCGGCATCGGCTTCGGCGCCAAGCTCAAGAGCGCCGAGCGCAAGGTCGAGGTCGGCAAGGTGCTGGCCGACGTCGAGCCCGAGGACCTGATCAAGTTCGGCCTGATCCCCGAGTTCGTCGGCCGCCTGCCGGTGGTCGCCACGCTGGAGGAACTGGACGAGGCCGCCCTGGTCAAGATCCTGTCCGAGCCGAAGAACGCCATCACGAAGCAGTTCCGCAAGCTGTTCGAGATGGAGGGCGTGGAGCTGGAGTTCCGCCCCGACGCGCTCGCCGCCATCGCCCGCAAGGCGCTCAAGCGCAAGACCGGCGCCCGCGGCCTGCGCACCATCGTCGAGTCGGTGCTGCTGGACACCATGTACGACCTGCCGTCGCAGGACAACGTCAGCAAGGTGGTGGTGGATGAGTCGGTGATCGAGCACAAGTCCGAGCCCTACCTGATCTACGAATCCGCCGTCCCGGCGCCGGCCAAGGCCGCTTCCGGCGATTGAGGCGCCCTTGGGACCCGCCGGCCGACGCGGCCCGGGCGGTTCCTGGCGATGATCCAGCGGAAATCCCGAGGCCCGGCCCTGCGCCGGGCCTCGCCGTTTCCTGAACGTGCGTCGCACCACTGCGTCCCGGCCCGGGCGTGTTTCCGGCGCTTGCATCCGCCGCGGCAGGGCCCCATAACCTGAGCCATGCGGCGCCATGGCCGCCCGTCATTCCAGGAGTTCCGATGAGCACCCCCCAGCCCGCCACCTTCGACCTGCCGGTCCTGCCCCTGCGCGATGTCGTGGTCTTCCCGCACATGGTCATCCCGCTGTTCGTGGGCCGCGACAAGTCGATCCGCGCGCTGGACCTGGCGATGGAGGGCGACAAGCAGGTCCTGCTGGTGGCGCAGAAGGCCGCCGAGACCGACGATCCGGGCGCCGAGGACCTGCACCCGATGGGTACGCTGGCCCAGGTGCTGCAGCTGCTGAAGCTGCCCGACGGCACCATCAAGGTGCTGGTCGAGGGCGTGGCGCGCGCCACGGTCGACGCCGTGCGCGAAGTCGACGGCACGCTGGCCGCGGTCGGCACCGTGGTCGAACCGGTCGAGGACCGTGAGCCGCGCGAGGTCGAGGCCATCGCGCGTTCGCTGATGGGCCTGTTCGAGCAGTACGTGAAGACCAACCGCAAGCTGCCTCCGGAGCTGCTGCAGACGCTCGCCGGCATCGACGAGGCCTCGCGCCTGGCCGACACCGTCGCCGCGCACCTGGGCGTTCGCCTGGGCGAGAAGCAGCGTCTGCTCGAAACCGTGGGTACCGCCGAGCGCCTGGAGATGCTGGTCGGCCTGGTCGACGGCGAGATCGACGTGCAGCAGATGGAGAAGCGCATCCGCGGCCGCGTGAAGTCGCAGATGGAGAAGTCGCAGCGCGAGTACTACCTCAACGAGCAGATGAAGGCGATCCAGAAGGAACTGGGCGACATGGACGACGCGCCCAACGACCTGGAGGAGCTGGCGCGCAAGATCGCCGCCGCCGGCATGCCCAAGCCGGTCGAGGCCAAGGCGAAGAACGAACTCAACAAGCTCAAGCAGATGTCGCCGATGGCGGCCGAGGCCGCGGTGGTGCGCAACTACCTCGACTGGCTGCTGGGCGTGCCGTGGAAGAAGCGCAGCAAGGTGCGCAAGGACCTGAAGGTCGCGCAGGACACGCTCGATGCCGACCACTACGGCCTGGAGAAGGTGAAGGAGCGCATCCTCGAATACCTCGCGGTGCAGTCGCGCGTGTCGAAGATGAAGGGCCCGATCCTGTGCCTGGTCGGCCCGCCGGGCGTGGGCAAGACCTCGCTCGGGCAGTCGATCGCCAAGGCCACCAACCGCAAGTTCGTGCGCATGTCGCTGGGCGGCGTGCGCGACGAGGCCGAGATCCGTGGTCATCGCCGCACCTACGTCGGTTCGATGCCGGGCCGCATCGTGCAGAACCTCAACAAGGCCGGCGCGAAGAACCCGCTGTTCGTGCTCGACGAGATCGACAAGATGTCGATGGACTTCCGCGGCGATCCGTCCTCGGCGCTGCTTGAAGTGCTCGATCCCGAGCAGAACAACGCCTTCAACGACCACTACCTCGAGGTCGACCTTGATCTGTCCGAGGTGATGTTCGTGGCGACGTCGAATTCGCTCAACATCCCCGGCCCGCTGCTCGACCGCATGGAAGTGATCCGTATCCCCGGCTACACCGAGGAGGAGAAGATCAAGATCGCCATGCGCTACCTGCTGCCCAAGCAGATCAAGGCCAACGGCCTGCGCGACGGCGAACTGAAGGTGGCCGAGGACGCGGTGCAGGACATCGTGCGCTACTACACGCGCGAATCCGGCGTGCGCAACCTCGAGCGCGAGATCGCCAAGATCTGCCGCAAGGTGGTCAAGGAGATCGCGCTGGCGGGGCCGCAGCCGCCGAAGAAGAAGTCACGCGCGCTCAGCGTGACCGCGAAGAACCTCGACAAGTACCTGGGCGTGCGGCGCTACGATTTCGGCCGCGCGGAGCAGGACAACGAGATCGGCCTGGTCACCGGCCTGGCCTGGACCGAAGTCGGCGGCGACCTCCTGCAGATCGAATCGACGCTGGTTCCGGGCAAGGGCCAGCTGACGCTCACCGGCCAGCTTGGCGACGTGATGAAGGAGTCCGCATCGGCGGCGCTGTCGGTGGTGCGCGCGCGCGCCGAGCGCCTCGGACTTGAGCTCGACTTCCTGCAGAAGCACGACGTGCACGTGCACGTGCCCGACGGCGCCACCCCCAAGGACGGCCCGAGCGCGGGCATCGCGATGGCGACCTCGCTGGTGTCCACGCTCACCAAGGTGCCCGTGCGCGCCGACGTGGCGATGACCGGCGAGATCACCCTGCGCGGCAAGGTCACCGCGATCGGTGGGCTGAAGGAGAAGCTGCTGGCCGCGCTGCGCGGCGGCATCACCACGGTGATCATTCCCGAGGAAAACAGGAAGGACCTGGCCGACATTCCGAAGAACGTCACCGAGGGCATGAAGATCGTTCCGGTGAAGTGGATCGACGAAGTGCTTGATCTCGCGCTCGAGCGCCCGCTGGCTCCGGTCAAGCCGGCTGGCGCCGTGCGCGGGGCGGTTGCGCGAACGACGCGGAAGCAGGCGCCGCGGGCGGATGTCAAGCACTGACGGGCGCGCGTTTTTCTTGCGTGCCACTGGGCGCGCTGGTATAAATTCGCGCTCGCAACGACGGCCCCGGCCGCAGCGATCCCGGAGCCGCCGGGGGCCGAAAGCCCGCCCGCAGGCCCGCCAACTTATCGAGCGACCACCGGGTCGCGCAGGAGCACCGAATACATGAACAAGAATGATCTGGTCCAGGCCGTCGCCGACGAGGCCAACCTGTCCAAGGCCGATGCCACGCGCGCCGTAGACGCCGTGCTGTCCTCGGTGGGCAAGGCCCTGAAGCAGGGCGACACCGTGGCCCTGGTCGGCTTCGGTACCTTCCAGGTCAAGGAGCGCGCCGCCCGCACCGGCCGCAATCCGCGCACCGGCGAAGAGATCGCGATCGCCGCCTCGAAAAATCCTGTCTTCAAGGCTGGCAAGGCGCTGAAGGATGCTGTAAACTAAGCGGCCCGCATGGGTGCTTAGCTCAGCGGTAGAGCGTCTCCCTTACAAGGAGAGGGTCGGGGGTTCGATCCCCTCAGCACCCACCATCAGGGTCTGACGTTCGCAACAAGGTTCGACAACGCGGAGTGGTAGTTCAGTTGGTTAGAATGCTGGCCTGTCACGCCGGAGGTCGCGGGTTCGAGTCCCGTCCACTCCGCCAGTCACCCCAGAAAGGCGCCCGCAAGGGCGCCTTTCTTCTTTCCGGGCGGCATGACGCATCGGGGCCGCTGGTGCCGGGACTGCGCTAAACTGCGCGGCTACGTCCAACGCGCGCCCCGACATGCTGCAAGCACTCCGAGAAAAGACCTCCGGCTGGATCGCCATCGTGATCGTCGCGATCCTGGCGATTCCCTTTGCCTTCTTCGGCATGGAGCAGTACCTGTTCCAGAGCTCGGCGAACTATGCCGCCAAGGTCGAGGCGCCGCCGTCGTGGTGGCGTTCCGCGCCCGACATCTGGCCGGTACGCAAGGCGGTGTGGCAGTCGCGGGAGGTCTCGCCCGAGGAGTTCCGCATGGAGTTCGAGGCCGCGCGCCAGCAGGCCCGCGCCACCCAGGGCGAAGCCTTCGACGCCCGTGCGTTCGAGCAGGTGGAGAACAAGCTTGCCGTGCTCGACCAGCTGGTCGATCGCGCTGTCCTGAGCCTTGCCGCCGACGGCATGGGCATTGCCGTGGGCAACAGCCAGGTGCGCGAAGTCGTGCAGTCGATGCCGGAGTTCCAGGTCGACGGGCGCTTCGATCCGCAGCGCTACCAGATGCTGCTGCAGTCGCGGGTGCCGGTGCAGACCCCGCGCGAGCACCAGGAGGACATTCGCGGCCGCCTGGAAATGGTGATGCTGCCCAGCAGGGTCGCGGGTTCGGCTTTCGCCAGCCAGGGCGAACTCGATCGGATGATGGGCCTGCTCGGACAGCAGCGTGACGTGGCCGTGGCCATGCTGCCGGCGCCGGAGCCGGACACCGGCGCGATCAGCGCGGCCGAGATCCAGGCCTGGTACGACGGGCATCGCGGCGACTACCGCGCGCCGGAAGAGGTTTCGATCGAATACGTCGAGATCCTGGGTGACGCCGTGCCCGAGCCGGCGGCGCCGGACGAGGCCAGCCTGCGCGCGCGCTACGAGCAGGAAAAGTCGCGTTTCGTCGAACCCGAGCAGCGCCTGGTCTCGCACATCCTGGTGCGCGTACCCGAGGGTGCCGATGACGCCGCGCGCGATGCGGCGAAGCAGCGTGCCGAAGCCGTCGCGGCCAGGGCGCGGGCCGAGGGCGCGGACTTCGCCGCGATCGCCGGCGAGGAGTCTGACGACGAAGGTTCGAAGGCCGGTGGCGGCGACCTGGGCTGGCTCGAGCGCGGCATCATGGGCGACAGCTTCGACAACGCCGTGTACTCCGTCGAGCCCGGCATCCCCAGCGAGCCGGTCCTGACCGACTTCGGCTGGCACGTGCTGCTGGTGCGCGAGGTGCGCGAGGGCAAGGAAGTGCCTTTCGAGGAGGTGCGCGCCGAACTGGCCGAGGCCCAGGCCACCACCGACCGCGAGCGCGCCTTCAACGACCTGATCGGCCGCCTGGTGGACCAGGTCTACCGCAACCCCAGCTCGCTTGCGCCGGCCGCGCGCGAGGCCGGGCTGCCGGTGCAGAAGGCCGGGCCGTTCGTGCGCGGCGGTGGCGAGGGCATCGCCGCCGATCCCGCGGTGCAGCGCGCGGCGTTCTCCGACGCCCTGGTGCAGGACGGCACGGTCAGCGATCCGATCGAGCTGGGCGGCAACCACAGCGTGCTGATCCGGGTGACCGCGCACCAGCCGGAGCGCGAGCGCCCCCTGGCCGAGGTCCGCGACGAGGTGGTGTCCGCCATCCGCGCGGACCGTGCCAGCAAGGCGCTGCTCGCCGTGGCGGATGCCGCGGTGGCTGAGATTGCCGATGGCAAGCCGCTGGCCGAGGTCGCCGATGGCAAGGGCTGGGCCCACATGGACCTGCCTGGCATGCGCCGCGGCATGCCGATGCCGTCGGCGGAGGCCAACGAGGCCGTGTTCGCCGCGCCCGAGCCCGCCGAGGGCAAGGTCTCGGCGGGCCGCGTGGTGCAGGACGATGGCAGCATCGTGCTGTACGCCGTGAGCAAGATCACGCCCGGGGACGCCGGCGAGGGCAGCGAGCAGGAGCGCGCGATGCTGCAGACGCAGCTGGCGCGCATGGCCGGCGACGAGGACGCCCTGGCCCTGATGCGCGCGCTGCGCCAGCGCATGCGGGTGACCACGGTCGAGGCGCGCCTCTGACGCGTATCGCCACCCCTGGACATGAAGAAGCCCGGCATTGCCGGGCTTCTTCCGTATGGGCCCGCGTACCTGTGCGGCGCGGGCCCGGCCGGGCGTCCGGGACTATTCGGCGGCGGCTTCGCCGGCCGGTTCTTCCAGCCCGGTCATGCTGACGATGTTGTAGCCGGCATCGACATAGGTCACCTCGCCGGTCACGCCCGACGCCAGGTCCGAGCACAGGAAGGCGGCGACGTTGCCGACGTCCTCGATGCTGACCGTGCGCCGCATCGGCGCGTGGCTCTCGACGTGGCCGAGGATCTTGCGGAAGCCGCCGATGCCCGATGCCGCCAGCGTCTTGATCGGCCCGGCCGAGATCGCGTTGACGCGGATGCCCTCGGGGCCGAGGTTGTAGGCCAGGTAGCGCATGGTGGCTTCCAGGCTGGCCTTGGCCACGCCCATCACGTTGTAGCTGGGCAGGGTGCGCACGGCGCCGAGGTAGGAGAGCGTCAGCACGGCGCCGTTGCGGCCCTGCATCAGCGGACGCGCGCCCTTGGCCAGGGCGGCCAGGGAGTAGGCGGAAATGTCCTGCGCCACCGAGAACGCATCGCGCGTCAGGCCGTCGAGGAACTGGCCGGCGATGGCCTCGCGCGGGGCGAAGGCGATGGCGTGGATCAGGATGTCGAAGCCATCGGGCCAGTGCTTGCCGACATCGGCGAACAGGGCGTCGATCTGCGCGTCGTCGGTGACGTCCAGCGGGAACGAGGGGCCGCCGCCCAGGCGCGAGGCAACGTCCTCGACGCGCGACTTCAGCTTCTCGTTCTGGTAGGTGAAGGCCAGTTCGGCGCCTTCGCGGTGCATGGCCTCGGCGATGCCGTTGGCGATGGAACGCTGGCTGGCGATGCCGGTGATGAGTGCGCGCTTGCCCTGCAGGAATCCCATGGTGGTGTTCGACCCGGTGGAGTGGGCTGGCTAGTTTGCCACGCCCGCCGCCGCCGGGGTCGCCACGGCCGCCGTGGCGGGGACCAGGATCTTGCGTCCCGTGGACGCGGCACCCGGGGCCAGTGCGGGATTCAGGCGCCTGAGGCGGGTCGGGTCGATGCCATGGCGGCGCGCGTAGCCGTCCAGGCCGGCGGGGTCGTTGCCCAGGTCGACCGCCACCAGGCGCGCGACGGGACGGTCCAGCGACTCCGTCCACTCCTCGTCGTCGCCTGCTTCCACCATCAGGCACGACAGCGCGTGCAGCTTGCGCACGTAGGCCTTGGTGATGCCCGACAGGCTTTCCAGGGCCTCAGGGTTGGCGTCGGCGGCGCGCTGGTCGTGCCGCTTCAGCGCGCCGAGCACCCGGTACTCACCGGCGTTGAAGGCCATCACCGCCAGCCGCCAGTCACCCGCGAACATGCCGTGCAGGGTCTTGAGGTAGCGGACCGCCGCGCGCGTGGCGTCCACCGGCGACAGCCGGCCGTCGTAGCCGCTGCGGACCGGGATGTCGTGGTTGCGCGCGGTGACCGCGATGAACTGCCAGAGGCCGGCCGGCCCGCTGGCGCTGCGCGCGCCGGGGCGGTAGCCGCTCTCGACGAAGGGGATCAGGGCATATTCGGTGGGCAGATGCGCGCTGCGCAAGGACTCGACCACGTAGCCGAACAACGGCAGCACCTCGCCCTCGCCGGAGGCCAGCTGCTGCGGCACATGGGCGAAATGGGCGCGCCAGCGCGGGCTGGCGTCTTCGCAGGTCGGCTGTGCCAGGCCGTCGACGAAGCGCTGGTAGATGGTGACGCCGTTGGTGACCCGCGCCGGCGCCGGCACGGCGGCAGCCTTTGTGCCCGGAAGCGGGGCGTCGGGGCTGGACGTGGCGGACGGCGCCGCCGGGCCGGCTTCGCCGCCCCCGATGCCGGGATCGGCAGGCAGCGTGACCGCCGCCAGGCCGGGCTGCATCTGTGCTGGCTTCGAAGCAGGATCCGTGTCGCCAGCGGCGGCCGGTCCCGCCGCGAGCGCCAGCAGCAGCGCCAACGCCGCGCTGCCTGCCTGGGCCGGCCTCATGCGCGGAATCCGTCCTTCCAGCGCCGCAGCGCGGCGAAGGTGTCGACCCGGGACAGGCCGTCGTCCCCCGTCCATGCGGCGACGGACGCGCGCACGGCCGGTGCGTCCGCGCGCAGGAAGGGATTGCAGGCGCGCTCGTCGGCGAGCGTGGTCGGAAGCGTGGGCTGGTCGCTGGCGCGCAAGGCGGTCACCTCTTCGCTGCGGCGCTCCAGCGCCGGGTTGCCGGGGTCGACCGCCCTCGCGAAGGCGGCATTCGACTGTGTGTACTCGTGCCCGGAGCACACCAGGGTGTCCGCGGGCAGGGCCGCCAGCCGGTCGAGCGAGGCCAGCATCTGCGCCGGCGTGCCCTCGAACAGGCGGCCGCAGCCGAGACTGAAGAGGGTGTCCCCGCAAAACAAGAGGCCATGGCCGTGGAATGCGATGTGGCTCACGGTATGGCCGGGGACCGCCAGCACTTCGAAGCCGTGGCCTGCAGCTTCGATCCGCTCACCGTCGATGACGCGCCGGCTGGTCGTGGGGATCCGCGCCTCGTGCGGGGCGATGACCTCCAGGCCGGGCCAGCGTCGGCGCAGCGCCGCCACGCCACCGATGTGGTCGTCGTGGTGATGGGTGAGCAGCACCGCGTCGGGCTGCCAGTCGCCGGCATCGGCGGCGGCGAGTACCGGCACGGCATCGCCCGGATCGACCACCACCGTGCCGCGGCCGTCGCCCGCGGGCAGCAGCCAGATGTAGTTGTCGGCGAAGGCCGGGATCGGGATCGGGGGCATCGGCGGGCCCGGGGCGGGGGCAGGGCGTCTAGAATGGCGACCATGCCCCCCCGTTCCCGCCCCGGTCAACCCGACGCAGCCCAGGCCTGGTTCGCGTCCAGCGAGGGCGCGGCCCTGCTCGACAGCGAGCGCGACGCGGTCGAAAGCGCGCTGGGCGAGCTCCCCGGCCGGCACTGGCTGTGGCTGGCGCCGCTGCCCCCCGAACGCCCGGACGGCGGCCGCGGCGTGATCCTGTACCCGCGCGGCCTGCGCTTCGGCGGCGACGTGTCCTGCGCCCTGCCGCTGCCCCTGCCCAGCGAGGCCTTCGGCACCGTGGTGCTGCAGCACGTCGCGTCCCCAGGCGCGGCCGGCAGGGCCCTGCTCGAGGAGGTCGAGCGCGTGCTGCAGCCCGGTGGCCGGGTCCTCCTGTTCGGCCTCAACCCGCTGTCGCCCTACCGGTGGCGCTGGCGTGGCCATGGCCTGCAGGCGGCGGAGCCGCTGTCATGGCGCCGCCTGCTGCGCCGCGCCGGGCTGGAACCCGGGGCGGTGTCCGAAGGCATGGGGCCGCGCTGGGAGCCGGTCGCCGAACCCCGCCGCCAGAGCGGCGCCGGCCTGCGCGCCGCCTACCTGGTGCGCGCGGACAAGCGCAGCCTGCCGCTGACCCCGATCCGTCCGCGCCGGCTGCTGCCCGTGGCACCCGGGGCCGCGGTCGCATGAAGGCGGTCGAGGTGCATACCGACGGGGCCTGCCTCGGCAACCCCGGTCCCGGCGGCTGGGCCGCGCTGCTGCGCTACGGGGCCCGCGAGCGCGAACTGGTCGGCGGCGAGGCCCTGACCACCAACAACCGCATGGAGCTGATGGCGGCGATCGTCGCCCTGGAAACCCTGACCGAGGCCTGTGAAGTCACGCTGCACACCGATTCGCAGTACGTCCGCCAGGGCATCACCGAATGGATGCGCAACTGGGTTCGCCGCGGCTGGAAGACCGCCGCCGGCGACCCGGTGAAGAACCGCGACCTCTGGGAGCGCCTGCACGCCGCCACCGGCCGCCACAGCATCGATTGGCGCTGGGTGAAGGGGCATTCGGGCGATCCCGACAATGAGCGCGTCGACGTGCTGGCGCGCAACGAAGCCATGAAATTCAGGAAGGCCTGATGCGCCAGATCGTCCTCGATACCGAAACCACCGGCCTGGATTGGCGCAAGGGCAATCGCGTGGCCGAGATCGGCTGCGTGGAACTGGTCGAGCGCCGGCCCACCGGCCGCACCTGGCACCAGTACATCCACCCCGAGCGCGAGTTCGAGGCGGGCGCCCAGGAGGTCACAGGCCTGACCCTGGACTTCCTCGCAGACAAGCCGAAGTTCGCGGCGATCGCCGACGAGTTCCTCGAGTTCATCGACGGTGCCGAGCTGGTGATCCACAACGCGGCCTTCGACGTCGGTTTCCTGGACTACGAACTGTCGCTGCTGGAGGGCGGGCGCGGCCGCATCGGCGATCGCGCCGCGGTGCTCGACTCGCTGGAGCTGGCCCGGCAGCGCTTCCCCGGACAGCGCAACTCGCTCGACGCGCTGTGCCGGCGCCTGGGCGTGGACAACGCCCACCGGCAACTGCACGGCGCCCTGCTCGACGCCCAGCTGCTTGCCGAGGTCTACCTCGCGCTGACGTCGGGCCAGACCGAGCTGGGCCTGGCCGGGCCGGCGGTCCCGGAACCGGCCGCCGTGCGCCCGGACCGTCCGCTGGCCGCGGCCCTCGCGCCCAGGCCGCGCGTGGCCATCGCCGCTGTCGAGCACGAGGCGCACCTGGCGCGCGTGGATGCGATCCGCGGACGCGCGGGCAAGGCGCTGTGGGACGAAGCGGACGAGGTCGCGGAGCTGTCCGGCACCGCCTGAGCCGGCGTGCCGCGGCCGTGGCCGTGATCGGCCGCCGGGGGATCCCTCAGTGGCGGCGGACCAGCACCACGGTGACGTTGTCCGAACCGCCGCCGTCGAGGGCCGCGGCCACCAGGCCATCGACGCATTCCTGCGCGCTGCATTCGACGTGGGCGAGCACGCGGGCGATGGCCCGGTCGTCGATCTCCTCGGTCAGGCCGTCACTGCACAGCAGCAGCTGCATGCCCGGGGCCAGCTCGCCGGACATGGTTTCGACGTTGAGCGCCTGCGGGTCGGTCACGCCCAGGGCCTGGGTGACCACGTTGCGCTGCGGGTGGCTGCGGGCCTGGTCGACGCTGATCGCGCCCTGGCTGATCAGCTCCTGCACGTAGCTGTGGTCCTGGGAGAGCTGCGCCAGCTTGCCGTCGCGCCAGAGGTAGACGCGGCTGTCGCCGACCCAGGCGACTTCGAAGCGGTTGCCGGTGACGCGCGCGGCGACCACCGTGGTGCCCATCGGCAGCGCATCCTGGCGCCTGCGCGAAGCGCCGATGATCTCTTCGTCGGCGATGCGGATGGCCTGCGCCAGCGGCGTGCCCTGGCGGGTTTCGCGGACGATCGCCTCGCGCGCCAACGCGCTGGCGACTTCGCCGTACTCGTGGCCGCCCATGCCGTCGGCCACCAGCCACAGGCCCAGCTCGCTGTCGCCGTAGTAGGTGTCTTCGTTGAGCTCGCGGCGGAGGCCGACGTGCGTGAGATGGCCGAATTCGATCATGCGCTGGCCGCGTCGGTTCCCGGGTGGGCTGAATGGGAAAACGGCGGCGGTTGGCGGTACAGGTCAGCGGGCATGCGGGGCGGGGCGCTTGGGCGTATGGGGATGATGGTATACGCGGAGTGGAACGGGTGTGGGGATTGGCCATTCGGGAAGGGGGTGCCAGATACGCAAAACGCCCCTTTCGGGGCGTTTTGCGTATCTGGCGGAGAGGGGGGGATTCGAACCCCCGAGGCGCTATTAACGCCTGCCTGATTTCGAGTCAGGTACATTCAACCGCTCTGCCACCTCTCCTTGCGGTCCCGGCCACGTGGGCCGGGGGCGCAATGATACGGGGACGCGGCAGGCGCGACAAGGCGAGGGCGCTACACTGTCCGACCCTCCAGTCCCCGGTCGCCCCCGATGTCCGAGATCACCGTCCCCGTCTCCTTCGGCGAGCTGCTCGACAAGATCTCCATCCTGCAGATCAAGTCCGAACGCATGAGCGACGAGGCCAAGCTGGCCAACGTCCGCCGCGAGCTGTCGGCGCTGGAACGGACCTGGATGGCGCATCCGGCCGCCGGCAAGGACATCGGCCGCCTGCGCGCCGACCTGAAGGCCGTCAACGAGCGGCTGTGGGACATCGAGGACGAGGTCCGATTGAAGGAGAAAGCGCAGGTCTTCGACGGCGACTTCGTCGAGCTGGCGCGCAGCGTCTACCTGCAGAACGACGAGCGGGCGCGGATCAAGAAGGCGATCAACCTGGCCCTGGGTTCGAGCTACGTGGAAGAGAAGTCGTACCAGGACTACGGCGCGGGCCCGGCGGCCTGAACCCGGCGCCCCCTCAGCGGGGATGGTCGGCGCGGTAGCGCTCGAAGGCCGCGATGGCGTCATCGACGGTGATCAGGTCCATGACGCCATCGCGCTCGATCTTCGTGCCCCAGCGCAGGTCTGCGGCGGGCTTGCCCAGGAAGCGGCGGGCCGCGTCGTCGTAGCGGTCCACGCAGTAGCGGCGGTCGGAGTACGGGCCGCTGCGCTCGGGGTCGGTGGCCGCGTGCAGCCCCAGCACTTTAGTGCCCATGGCGTTGGCGATGTGGGTGGGGCCGGAGTCGGGCGTCATCACCAGGTCGGCGCGCTCGAGCAGGGCCGGCAGCTGCTTCAGCGTGTCCTTGCCGACCAGGTCCAGCAGCGGCACGCCGGCGGCGGCGAGGATGGCATCGGCGGTGTCGCGTTCCAGCTGGCTGCGGCCGCCGCACAGCACCACGCGCCAGCCCTGCGCAACCGCGTGCGCGGCGACCGCGGCGTTGCGCTCCGCGCTCCAGTTGCGCAACGGATGGCTGGAGCAGGGCGAGACCACCAGGGTCGGCCGGCCGTCGTCCGGCCATTGCGCGCGCGCCCAGTCGCGGGCGTCGTCGGGTACCGGCAGCCGCCATTCGACCTGTTGCTGGCGCAGGCCCAGCGGTCGCGCGAAGGCGCCCAGCACGTCGAGCACGTGGTGGCCGGCATCGGCCGGGATGCGCTCGTTGATGAACAGCCCGTGCAGCTCCTTCGAGCGCGCGCGGTCGTAGCCGATACGCCGGCGCGCGGTGACCGCGCGCGAAAGCAGGTTGGCGCGCAGCGCGAGCTGCATCAGCAGCACGGCGTCGAAGTCGCGGCCGGCGAGTTCGCGGCGCAGGGCGCGCATGCCTTCGCGGCCGGTCTTCTTGTCGTAGACGATGAACTCGACGCCCGGCAGGCCTTCGAGCAGGCGCTGCTCGCCCTTGCCGATGATCCAGGTGAGCGCGACGCCCGGCCAGGCGCGCTGCAGGGTGTGCACCAGCGGCAGCACGTGGGTGACGTCGCCCAGCGCCGACAGGCGCAGGAGGCAGATCGAACGCGGTGGGTCGGTATGGGGCTGCGGCAAGCTTGATAGACTCGGACGGATGGCACATTTCGACGCCACCGAGAGCCTGACGCCGTTCCGCGCCGGAGCCGGCGGGCGCGGGCTCGGCTCGATTCTGTTCGACCAGACGCAGCTGCGGCAAGCCGACCCGCGCTGGTTCGATTCCGAGGCTTGGGGCCCGCGCGCAACAAGGGTCTCCGGCAGCGGGCGCGGCGGCGCCTGGTTCATCGACGACACCAGCAACGGCCCCATCGTGCTGCGCCAGTACCTGCGCGGCGGCCTGGTGGCCGCGCTCAACCGCGACCGCCACCTCTGGCGTGGCGCCAACCGCACGCGCAGCTTCGTCGAGTTCCGCCTGCTGCGGGAGCTGCTCAAGCGCGGATTGCCGGTGCCTCAGCCGATCGCAGCGTCCTACGTGCGCGAAGGCGCGACCTACCGCGCCGCGATCCTGATGCAGCGCCTGGTGGACGTGCGCTCGCTGGCCGACCTGGCCGCCGCCGACCCGGTGGCCGCGCCCTGGGCACAGACCGGGAAGCTGATCGCGCGCTTCCATCGCGAAGGCCTGGACCACGCCGACCTCAACGCCCACAACGTGCTCTACGACGCCGCCGGGCGTGGCTGGCTGATCGACTTCGACCGCGGCCGCATGCATATCCCGGAAACCGCCTGGCGCGAGCGCAACCTGGCGCGGCTGCAGCGATCCCTGCTCAAGCTCCGCGGCGAACGCAGCGAAGCCGAAGTGCGCGAGGACTTCGCGCGCCTGCGCGCCGGCTACGACAAGCAGTGGGAACGGGGCATCTGAGCATGGCCTGGACACTGAGGTTCCAGGGCGTCGGCAACGCGTCGGCGGTGTCGCTGGGCTCGCCGATGGCGACCATCGAGCGCGATGGCGCGCCGTGGCTGGCGATCGACTGCGGCGCCGAGGGCCTGACCGCCTACCTCGCGCACTACGGCGAGCCGCCGCCGGCGCTGTTCGTCACCCACGTGCACCTCGACCACGTCGCCGGCTTCGAGCGGCTGTTCGTGGCCAACTACTTCGATCCCGCGCGCCGTGGACGCACGCCGCTGTACGTGCCGGTGGACGTGCTGCCGCGGCTGCACCGGCGGGTCGCCGACTACCCCAACGCGCTGGCCGAGGGCGGCGCGAACTTCTGGGACGCCTTCCGCGTGGTGCCGGTCGGCGATGCCTTCTGGCACGACGGCGTGCGCCTGGAGGTGTTCGAGGTGCGCCACCACTGGCCGCGCAGCGCCTTCGGCCTGCGTCTGCGCGGCAGCCTGGCCTGGACCGGCGACACGCGGCCGATTCCCGAGGTGCTGGCCGCCGTCGCCGACCAGGCCGAGCTGATCGCCCACGACTGCGGGCTGCACGGCAATCCCTCGCACAGCGGCATCGACGACCTGGAGCGCGAATACGCGCCGGAGCTGCTGGAGCGCTGCGTGCTCTACCACTACGCCAGCGAGGCCGACGGCGAGGCACTGCGTGCCCGCGGCCATCGCGTGGCGCGGCCGGGCGAGGCCTTCGCCCTGGCCGAGCCGGTGCCGCATCCCGCGCTGTCGCCATGAGCGGCGGCCGTGCCGCCCGCCGTGGCCGCCGCATTCCCATCGACCGGAGAACCCCATGATCCATCGACGCATTCCAGCTCCGTTGACGCTGCTCCTGTGCGCCGCGCTGGCCGCCTGCAACGCGGGCCAGCCGACCGCGGGGGCGCAGGCCGGTGCCGAAGCTGATCCTGGCCCGCCCGGCCCCACCGCCCACGCCGAGCTGCTGGTGGGCAACAAGTCCGCCGCCAGCCTCTGGCGCCTGGACCTGGCCGACGGCCGCCGGACCGGCGAAGCGGCGACCGGGCAGGGTCCGCACGAGATCGCCGTGGCGCCCGACGGCCGCAGCGCGGTGGTGGCCGACTACGGCAGCGGCACCGAAGCCGGCAACACCCTGACCGTGATCGACCTGGGCGGCGGCGCCGCGCGCACGATCCCGCTGGGCGACCACCGCCGTCCCCACGGCCTGCGCTTCCTGCCCGGCGGCCAGCGCCTGGTCGCCACCACCGAAGGCAGCGAGGCCCTGGTGGTGGTCGACCTCGCGGCCGGCGCGGTCGAGCGCGCCATCGACATCGGCCCCGGCAAGGGCCACATGGTGGCGCTGTCGGCCGATGGCGCCACCGCCTACGTGAGCAAGGTCGAAAGCGGCCACGTGGTGCGGGTCGACCTCGCCGCGGTGATGGCGGCGGAAGACGATGCGGCGCGCGCCGCGGCCGTGCGCGAGGCGCCCGCCGGCGCCGGCGCCGAGGGCATCGGCGTCGCCCCCGACGGCACGGTCTGGGTCAGCAACCGCGAGGACGGCACGGTGACCGTGCACGACCCCGATTCGCTGGAGGTCCTGGACACGCTGGACAGCCCCGGCTTCCCGATCCGCCTGGTGTTCACGCCCGACGGCCGCCACGCCCTGGTGACCAACGCGCGCGCGGCCACGCTGTCGGTGTTCGATGCCGCCAGCCGGGCGCCGGTGGCCAGCGTGCCGCTGGAACCCGAGGGCGTGGAGCTGCACGACACCATGCTGGGTCGCGCGGCGCTGCCGATCGGCGCCATCGCGGAACCGGCCGGCGGGCGCGTGTTCGTCGCGGTCAGCGGCGCCGATCGCATCGCCGTGATTGACACGGCCACGTGGACGGTTTCGGAGTACTGGGAGACCGGCCGCGAGCCGGATGCGCTGGGGATCGTCGTCCCCTGACCACCGGGGGGCTGCCCCTGGATGGAGGCGGCCCCGCCAACTGGCCTCGGCACCCGCGTCGATCGATACCGTTGCTGCCTTCCGGCCCTGGCGGGGTTTTCGACCTAGCGTCGCGAGGGGCCGACGGGGCCACCACGGAAACGAAGCGAACGCGGCCGATGTGCGGCACACGCATGGAACTGGCGGAGAGAGGGGGATTCGAACCCCCGAAGCGCGGTTTAGACGCTTACACACTTTCCAGGCGTGCTCCTTCAACCACTCGGACACCTCTCCGCACCTGGTCCGTACGCGGTGCCTGCCTTGGCGCAACCGTACGGGACCCGCAATTCTAGCTCCGCGAGGGTGTTGTCGACAAGGAATGCCGGCGCGCGGAGGTGCGCGGTACGGCGGGTTGGTGGGTACTCCGTGGGCTGTCCCGCCTGCGGCGGGCCTTTATGCCCACTGCGTACCCACCAACCCGCCTTGCAGCGTGCGCGGCCGGTCCGCCGAAAAGGCGGAAGGCACGACGCTTTTCCTCCAGCACCGCCGACCACCAGCCCTCGTGGCAGAATGACCGCATGTCCTACCTCGTCCTCGCCCGCAAGTGGCGCCCCAGGCGGTTCGCCGAGCTGGTGGGCCAGGAACACGTGGTACGTGCGCTGGTCAATGCGCTCGATTCCGGCCGCGTCCACCACGCCTTCCTGTTCACCGGCACCCGCGGCGTGGGCAAGACCACGATCGCGCGGATCTTCGCCAAGAGCCTGAACTGCGAGCGCGGCGCCTCCAGCGACCCCTGCGGCGAGTGCGAGACCTGCCAGGCCATCGACGCCGGGCGCTACATCGACCTGCTTGAGATCGACGCCGCGTCGAATACCGGCGTCGACAACGTCCGCGACCTGATCGACAACGCGCAGTACATGCCGTCGCGCGGCCGCTACAAGGTCTACCTGATCGACGAAGTGCACATGCTCTCGAAGGCGGCGTTCAACGCGCTGCTGAAGACGCTCGAGGAGCCGCCGGAGCACGTCAAGTTCCTGTTCGCGACCACCGACCCGCAGAAGCTGCTGGTGACGGTGCTGTCGCGCTGCCTGCAGTTCAACCTCAAGCGCCTGGAGGAGGAGCAGATCCGCGGCCAGATCGCGAAGATCCTTGCCGCCGAGGGCATCGAGGCCGAGGCCGGTGCGGTGCGCCAGCTGGCGAAGGCGGCCGACGGCAGCCTGCGCGACGGGCTGTCGCTGCTCGACCAGGCGATCGCCTACAGCGGCGCCGGCGCCGGCAGCGCGCTCACCGACCAGGCGGTCGCGACCATGCTCGGCTCGGTCGACCGCACCCGGGTGGCGGCCCTGCTCGCCGCGCTTTCGGAGGACGACGGCGCCGGGCTGATGGCGACGATCGAGGTGCTGGCGGGCTTCTCGCCGGACTGGGGCGGCGTGCTGGACGCATTGGCCGAAGCCCTGCACCGCATCCAGGTGAAGCAGCTGGTGCCGGGCAGCGAGGTCGAGGCCGATGGCATCGATGTCGATGCATTGGCCGCGTCGCTGCGTCCGGAGCTGGTGCAGCTCTGGTACCAGATGGCGGTGTCCGGCCGCCGCGACATCAACCTGGCGCCAAGCGCGCGGGTGGGCTTCGAGATGAGCCTGCTGCGCATGCTGGCGTTCCGGCCCGGTGAGTCCGCGGGCAGCCCTTCGACGGCTGCGGGCGGCGCGGCAACCGGCGCGGCCGGTGGGGCTCCCGGCTCGGGCCGTTCGGCGGCCGCGGCCGCGCGCGCGGCGCTGGAAGGCGCGGCGCCGGTACGTGCGGCAGCACCGGCGTCGCGGGCTGATGCTGCGCTTCCTGCGCGTGAATCCGCACCCGCAACTGCAACTGCTGAAGCCGCGCCCATGCCTGCACCTGCATCTTCGCCTGCGCCGGCTGTGTCCCCGGCACCTTCGCGGATGCCGGCTGCCGACATCGATGACACCCCACCGTGGCGCGAAGCGCCGCCGTCGCGCGCCGCCGCCGCACCTCCGCCGCCGACTCCAGCGGCTCCGGCCGCGCCGGTGCACCCGGTGCCATCGGAGGCGCCGCCGCGCTCCGCACCACCTGTGTCCGCGCAACCACCGCCTGCCGCCGCCGCATCACCCGTGGCCATCGACGCCGGCAGCTGGCCCGACTTCGTCGCCGGCCTCGACCTGCGCGGCCCGGTGCGCGAGCTGGCTGCCAGTTCGGCCTTCATCGCCTTCGACGGCAGCGTGCTGCGCCTGTCGCTGCCGGAATCCGACGACCACCTGCGCGCGCCCTTCCTGGTGCAGCAGCTCGCCGATGTGCTGGGCAAGGCCCTGGGCGCGCCGCCGCAGATCCGATTCGAGGCCGCCGCCGCGGCCGTCGGCGGCGAGACCCTGCACGCCCGCAACGAACGCGTGCGCGACGAACGCCAGGGTGCCGCCGAAGCCGCCTTCCACAACGACCCGCGCGTGAAGCGCCTGCTGGAGCAGGGCGCGCGCGTGGTCCCGGACTCGATACGACCGATACAGGAACAGGAGCACTGACATGCGTGGAAACATCGCCCAGCTGATGCAGCAGGCGCAGAAGATGCAGGAAAACCTGCAGAAGGCGCAGGCCGAACTGGCCAACATCGAAGTCACCGGCAGCGCCGGCGGCGGCATGGTCAGCGTCACCCTCACCGGCACCAAGGAATGCCGCAAGGTGCGCATCGACCCCAGCGTGCTGTCGGATCCGGAGATGGCCGAGGACCTGGTCGCGGCCGCCTTCAACGACGCCAGCAACAAGGTCGATGCCGAATCGCAGGCGAAGATGGGCGCGGCCACCGCCGGCATGCCGATCCCGCCCGGCATGAAGATGCCGTTCTGATCAGGCGCGACCGCATCGCGTCCGCGGGATGAGCGTGCCCCTGCTCGAACAGCTGGTCGAGGCCTTCCGGGTGCTGCCCGGGGTCGGCCAGAAGACGGCGCAGCGCATGGCCTACCACGTGCTCGAGCGCGGGCGCGACGGCGGCCGTCGTCTCGCCGAGGTGCTGGGCGAGGCGGTGGAGAAGATCGGCCACTGCGAGCGCTGCCGCGACTTCAGCGAAACCCCGCTGTGCCCGACCTGCGCCAGCGCCTCGCGCGACGCACACCAGCTGTGCGCGGTCGAGTCGCCCGCCGACCGGCTGGCGATCGAGCAGGCCACCGGCTACCGCGGCCTGTACTTCGTGCTGCAGGGCCGGCTCAGTCCGCTGGACGGCATCGGCCCGCGCGAGCTCGGCCTGCACCTGCTCGGCGAGCGCCTGGCGCAGGGCGAGGTGCAGGAACTGATCATCGCCACCAACCCCACCGTCGAGGGCGAGGCCACCGCGCACTACCTCGCGCAGCTGGCCCGCCAGCACGGCGTGCGCCCCAGCCGGCCCGCGCACGGCCTGCCGCTGGGCGGTGAACTCGAATACGTCGACCGCGGCACCCTGTCGCACGCCTTCGGCAGCCGCGGCGAGATGGCCTAGGAGAACCCCATGAGCACCATCTTCCACAAGATCATCGCCCGCGAGATCCCCGCCGACATCGTCTACGAGGACGAGCACCTGATCGCCTTCCGCGACATCGCGCCGCAGGCACCGGTGCACGTGCTGTTCGTGCCCAAGGTCGACGTCGCCACGCTCAACGACCTGGCGTCCGACCAGGCCGAAGTCGTCGGCCGCCTGGCGGTGGCCGCGGCGGCTTACGCGAAGAAGGAAGGCTTCGACGAGGACGGCTACCGCATCGTCATGAACTGCAACGAAGACGGCGGACAGACCGTGTTCCAGATCCACCTGCACCTGCTGGCCGGCGCGCCGCTGGGACGCTTCGGCACGCCCGCCTGAGGCGGGCGGCGCTTACCAGTAGCCCCACCACGGCCACGGCGCCGGGCGCGTGACCACGTTGCGGTCGCGCTTGGGCCACAGGTAGACCACGTCGGCGTCGACCATCGGGAAGCGGTAGCTGTAGCCGCCGATGCTGCGGTCCTCGTGTCCGGCCAGGCGGCCGGTGAAGGTCACTTCGCGGTTCACTTCGAACACCGCCGGGTCGTAGAAGCCGGCACGGCAGGCGATGAAGCGGCCGCCGGTGTCGTCGCTGGCCCAGTAGGGCCGACCGTAGTGGTCCAGGCGGGTGGACACCATCTCGAAGCAGGTGCTGTCCGCGCGCGGTTCGACCTGGACGATGCGGCCGCCCCAGCGCACCGGGCTGCCGGTGGCGTCGGTTTCGGCGGCATCACGCGGGGCCAGCGGGCTGTACTCGCCCTGCAGCGGCTTGGGCTGCGAGGCGCAGGCGGCCAGCAGTGCGACGGCGGCGAGTGCGGAAAGGGTAGTGCGCATGGATGTCTCCGGTCGGTTCCTGGTCGTTGCCGGCGTCAGGGGCGGTGTGCGCGAAGCTCGCGCAGCAGGTCGCGTGCATCGCCCTGCTGCCGGGGAGCGTAACGCCAATCGCTGAAACGCGCGCAGAGACCGGTGAGGGCGGCGGCCCGCGGACGCTGGGCGACCACGCGTGCCGCCCAGCCGGCGGCGGTCTCGTGCCGCTCGCGTCCCAGGCCCAGGCGCGCGTAGCGGGCGCCCAGCCGATGCCAGGCGCGCAGCACCGGATCGCGCTCGCGTTCGCCGCGGGCGACCAGCCAGAGCATGCCGGCCAGGGCCAGTCCGCCAGCCAGCGCGAACAGCAGCACGAGCTGGACATGGTCCAGCTCGCGGCCACCGAAGGCCTGGAGCAGGTGGCGCTGGCGATCGGCATTGAAGCCCAGCACCAGGTCGTTCCAGCCGCGGCGCAGCCAGTCGCCGATATCCAGCATGGGCGCCAATGCCTGCAGGCCGGCCGGGCCGCGCGAAGCGCGGTCGGCGATGGTGTCGTAGATCCGTTCGGGTGCGACCGCCGCAGTCGGGTCCACGCGCACCCAGCCGCGCCCGGGAAGCCAGACCTCAGCCCAGGCATGGGCATCCGAATTGCGCACGATCCAGTAGTCGCCGAAAGGGTTGCGGTAGCCGCCGACGTAGCCGGTGACCACGCGCGCCGGCACGCCCGATGCGCGCATCAGCACCACGAAGGCGGAGCTGAAGTGTTCGCAGAAGCCTTCCTGCTGGTCGAAGAGGAACTGGTCGACGGCATGGCGCCCGGGCAGCGGCGTGTCCAGGGTGTAGGCGAACTCGGCGCGGATCCAGGACAGTGCGCGATTGACGATCGCGGCATCGGCGGCAGGGCCTTCGCCGGCTTCCACGCGCCACTGCCGCGCCAGCGCGCGGGTGCGCGGGTTGAAGCCTTCTGGCAGGCGCAGTGCCGCCGCGTGCATGAACGGCAGCAGTTCGGCGTCGAAGACCGACGGCGCGGCGGAGCGCATCTTCCAGCGGGTGACGGAGGTCAGTGGATACGGCGCCGACAGCACGTGGTCGTAGCTGCGTTGCACGCCACCAGGGGTGTCGGCGGGAAGCTCGAGCGCGGCCAGCAGGCGCTGGTCGTTGGGCTCGACCTCGAGCTCATAGCTGTAGGTGGCCGGGCCCGGAGTCAAGGCTGGCGCGGGCAGCGTGCCCATCTGCCGGAGCGCGGTCCATTCGCGGCCGTCGAAATTCCACAGCACCGGGCCGCGCCAGTACATCTGCGAGGTCGGTGGGGCAGGGCCGTCGAAGGTGACGCGCAGCGCCGGGCTGTCGTCCGCCAGCATGTCGAACCAGTCTCCTGGCCGCATCGTGTCGGAGAGCCCGGTACGGCCGATCACGCGCTCGGGCACGCCCCACAGAGGCGACGCCATGCGCGGGAACAGCCAGAAGGCGGCCAGCGCCAACGGCAGACCGATGGCGACCATGGCGGCGACCTGGCGCAGGCGCTCCCGGGGGCGGAACGTGGCGGTCTCAAGGCTCTCCAGCTCGGCAAGGCGGGCCATTGCGGCCAGCGCCAGCAGCGTCGCGCAGAGCCCGAGCGCGAGGCTTGCCGGTCCCTGGTCGAGCAGGAAGGTGGCGAACGGTGCGAACAGGGCGAAGCCCAGCAGGCTGCGGGCGTCGCGCAGCGTCGCGAGTTCCAGCGGCTTGATCGCCAGCATCGCCGCCAGCAGCGCGCAGCCGGTGTCGCGGCCGAAGGCGAAGCGCGAGTCAAGGAGTACCAGCGCCACCAGCGTCGCGGCCAGCAGCAGGCGCAGCGGCGCCGGCAGCCGGCGCCACCACGACAGCACCCCCGTTGCCGCCGCGACGGCCGCAAGGCCCGCCGCCAGCGGTCCGGGCAGCTGCAGCAGCAGGGGCAGCAGGCAGGCGGCCGCCGCGGTGAGCGTCCAGGCGCGCGCCTGCGCATCCAGCGGTTGCCTGGCGGGACGGCCCTCAGCCATGGTTCGGTTCTGTGCCGTCAGCTGCCGGTAGCAACGCCAGCGCACGCAGGCAGGCATGGCGATGCGCGGCACCGCGCGCCGGACCGATCGCCTGTTGCGGAAGCTGCAGGCGATAGCGTCGTCCCTCGCGCTCGGCCTCGTCGACCCAGCGGGCCAGGCGACTGATGCGGGCCTCGTGCGGCAGGGCCAGGAGCGTCCAGTCCAGCACCACGTCCGCGCCTTGCGGTTGCTCGTACTCGCGCACCAGCAGGGAGCCCTGGCGTGCCGAGGGCTTCCAGGCGATCGCACGGCGCGAATCGCCGCGGCGCCAGGCACGCAGGTGGTGGACATCGTCGCCGGCCGGGTGCATGCGCGCTTGCGACGCATCGCCGGCACCCAGCGGCAGCGGTGGGCCTTCTGCTTCCGGTCTGGGATAGACCAGCAAGGCGCCGTTCGGCCAGACATAGGCCCAGGCGCGCGCAAGTCCGAGCGGGCGGGTGGTGGAAAGGGTGATGCGGCCCGGATGGAGCCAGCCGCGCCTGCGCGTGGGCAGGGCCAGGCGCACCTCGCCTGCGCCGTCGGCCAGCGAGGCGAAGGCATGCCTGTCGTCCACTGCCAGGCGCAGGCCGCGGCGCACGCGCCCGGGGTCCGCGCGCAGGTGGACGCGCAGCATCATCGGCATGCCCGCCACCACCGGCTCTGCGTCGACCGCAGCCACCCGCAGGCCTGACAGCTGCAGGTGCGCCACGAACAGGGTCGTGTTGCCGGTGCCGGCCAGCAGCAGGGCCAGCAGCAGGGCGGGGTTGTTGTTGTAGTTCAGCGCGCCGACCAGCATCACCGCCAGCAGGAGCGCGAAGAAGGCGCCGAAGGTGGTCGGCAGGATGTAGATGCGGCGGCGGTCCAGGTCGACCGGGAGCGGTTCGGGCCCGCGCGGGCGCGCCAGCGATTCCAGGCGCCTGCGCAGGCCGGACAGGCGCACCTGCGCCACGTTCAGTCGACCGCGACGGCGTGCAGGACCGCCTGCGCCAGGCTTGCCCCGTCGCCGGCGTCGGCCTCGCCCACGAGCCGGTGCGCGGCGACCGCGGCGAACAGCGCCTGGATGTCGTCGGGCAGCACGTGGCCGCGGCCGAGCAGCAGCGCATGCGCGCGCGCGGCGCGGAGCAGGGCGATGCCTGCGCGAGGGGACAGGCCCACGCGCACGCCGGCATGATGCCGGCTGCGCTCCAGCAGCGCCTGCACGTAGCGCACCAGGGCGTCGCTGGCATGCACCGCCAGCACCGCCTCGCGCAGCCGGAGGACCTGTTCGGAGCCGAGCAGGGGCAGTGCTTGCGCGATCAGATCACGGCGGTCGCTGCCGGCCAGCAGTTCGCGCTCGGCCGCGGCGTCGGGGTAGCCCAGCTGCAGGCGCAGCAGGAAGCGGTCGAGCTGGGAATCCGGCAGCGGGTAGGTGCCGGCAAGGTCGACCGGATTCTGGGTGGCGATGACGAAGAAGGGTGCCGGCAGCGAATGGGTGGTGCCGTCGACGGTGACCTGGTGCTCGGCCATGGCTTCGAGCAGGGCGCTCTGCGTGCGCGGCGGCGCGCGGTTGATCTCGTCGGCCAGCAGCACGTGCGCGAACACCGGGCCGGGATGGAAGGCGAAGCCGCCGCCCTGGGTGTCGTAGACCGACACGCCGACGATGTCCGAGGGCAGCAGGTCGGAGGTGAACTGCACGCGCTGGAAGCCCAGGCCCAGGGTGGCGGCCAGGGCATGCGCCAGCGTGGTCTTGCCCAGACCGGGCAGGTCCTCGATCAGCAGGTGGCCGTCGGAGAGCAGGGCGGTGAAGGCGAAGCGGACCGCCTGTTCCTTGCCCAGTACCAGTGAGTTCACCTGCGCCTGTGCATCATTCAGGGCATTGCGCAGGGCGTCGGTTAGCATGTCCTGTTTCGCGGACTGGGCGGTCATGCCGGGCTCCGTGGGTGTCCATCGAAGTGTAACGAGGTCCTTGCCGGATGCGGGAAAAGATCGACGCGCGAGCGACCTTCGTCGCCCTGTGGTGCGCATTGCTGTTGCTCAAGGCCGTGATCGCCACGCGCCTCTCGCTGTTCGTGGACGAGGCGTTCTACTGGCAGGAAAGCCGGCACCTGGCTTGGGCCTATTCCGATCTTCCGGGACTTACCGCGTGGCTGATCCGCGTGGGCACCACCGTCTTCGGCGAGGGGACGCTGGCACTGCGCATGCCGTTCCTGCTGCTGGCATCGATCGCGCCGTGGCTGGTGGTGCGGATCACCGCACGCGAGTTCGGTGAGCGCGAGGGCTGGGTGGCCGGTATCGCCGCGCTGCTGCTGCCGCTGGCGGGTTCGCTGGGACTGATGGCCTTGCCGGACACGGCGATGGTGGTGGCGACGCTCCTGTGCCTGGACGCGGGTGCACGCCTGCTGCGCGGGGTCGGCTACGGTGCCGCGCTGCAACTGGCGATCGGCCTCGCCATGGGTGCGCTCAGCCACTATCGCTTCGCCGCGGTGATCGGCGTCGGCGTGGTCGCGCTGCTGCTGCTGCCGCAGGGCCGGCAGGCGCTGCGCGATCCGCGGCTCTGGATCGCGATCGCGTTCGGTGCCGCGGCCTGGACGCCGCTGCTGGCGTGGAATTTCGAGAACGCCGAAGCCGGCCTGCGCTTCCAGCTGGTCGATCGCCATCCCTGGGCCTGGCAGCCGGGCGGTGCCTGGTTCATCGCCATCCAGACGCTGCTGGCCACGCCGCTGCTGTTCGCGGCCCTGCTTTGGGCGGGCTGGCGCGGCCTCCGAGACGAACGCGAGGGCGTACGGTTCCTGGCCCTCTCCGGGTTGCTGGTGGTGGCCGGGTTCTTCGTCCTGGGCTTCTTCGCCGACACCGAGCGCGTCAGCTTCCACTGGCCGTTGCCGGGCCTGATGGCGCTGCTGCCGCTGCTGCCGGTGGCGCTGCTGCGCTGGCCGCGCTGGCTGCGGGGACTGACCTGGGCGATGGCCGCGGTGGGGCTGGCCCTGGTCCTGGGCTACTACGTGCTGGTCTCGTCGCCGCAGCTGCGTGCGCAGACGGCGTCGCTCAAGTGGTATCCGTCGAACTTCGCCGGCTGGGTCGAACTCGCCGACGTCGTCGGCGAAGTGAAGGCCGGGATGCCGGAAGGCACCCGCATCGTCGCGGACAACTTCAAGATCGGGGCCGAGCTCGGCTTTGCGCTCGACGACCCGTCGATCGAGGTGCTGGAGCATCCGGTGAACCGCGCGCACGGCCGCGCGCCGCAATTGCGCCTGTGGGGGCTCGAGGCCCGTGGGGGCACCGATCGCGGCGACGACCCGGTGCTGCTGGTCGTCGGTGCCAGCGAGATCGAGTACAAGCATTTGCTGCTGCGCTACCACGCGCTGTGCCGCCGCTTCGGCCCGCTGCCGCCGCCGCGCACGGTGTCCGTCGACCACGGCCGCACCCGCTTCCTGCTGTTCGCGCTGGGCGCGCGCCAGGCCGCGGTGCCGGACGAGGCCTGCACGCTGCCGGCCATGGCCTGGTTCGATTCACCGCTGCAGGACGAGCGGGTGGGTCGCAGTTTCGGCGTGACCGGGTGGGCTTTCAAGGACGGGGTGGGCATCGAGCGCGTCGAGGTGACCGTCGATGGCGAGGTCGTCGCCACCGCACGCTATGGCGGTGATCGGGCCTACGTCGCCGAGTACTGGAAGATCTCCACCGACGAGGCGCACCCCGGCGTCGGCTTCGAGGCCCGGGTGGAGCTTCCGCCGGGCCGTGGCGGCAGTCGCTGGCTGGGCCTTCGCCTGCACGGTCGCGACGGCAGCATGGAAAGCTGGCCGGAGCAGCGGATCGTGGTGGAAGGCGACTGAGCGCCGGCGCTCAGCCCCGCGCCGCGACCAGCACGGTGCGCGCGTGGCCGAAGTGGCTTCGCGCGGGCCGCCACAGCCTGGCTTCGGCGAAACCGGCGGCGCGCACGCGGTCCACGAGGTCGAGGCCGTAGTCGCGGTACACGAGTACGCTCTCGGGGCCGTTCAGGCGGTCGCCGTGGTAGGCAGGCGGAAGGATGTGCTCGATGCGCCCGTCGACAATGCGCGCGCGCACCTGCGTGGTCGCGGCGTCGGACATCGGCACCGTGAACAGCAGCCGGCCGCCGGGCCTGAGCACGCGGTGCAGCTCGCGCAGGCCGGCGAGGTCGTCGGGAACGTGCTCGAAGACCTCGGTCGAGGTGCAGAGGTCGAAGCTGCCATCGGCGAAGCTCAGGCGCTGGACGTCCTCGCAGCGGACGCCGTCGCGCTCGCTGCCCGGCGCCACGCCGTCGAGGTACTCGCTGGTGGCCACGCTGCGGCAGCGCTGCCGCAGGTGTCGCAGGACTGCGCCCGTGGTGGAGAGTTCGTAGGCGTCGGTGCGCGCGAGATCGATCCCGCAGGCGTCCAGTGCCCCCAGCAACGCCATGTGCACCGGCGTCGCGCGGCAGCGCAGGCAGCGCACCAGCATCTCGTCCCCGCCCAGGCGCAGCAGCAGCGAGGGGCCACAGCCCGGACAGCGCAGCGGCGCCAGCCGGAGGTCCCTCAGGCGGGCGGAACCCAGCGGGTTCACGGCAGCGTGAGCCCGGACTCGCGCAGCAGGCGGGCGGTGTCCAGCAGCGGCAGCCCGACCAGTGCGGTCGGGTCGCGGCTTTCGATGGCCTCGAACAGGGTGATGCCCAGGCCTTCGGACTTGAAGCTGCCGGCGCAGTCGAAGGGCTGCTCGAGGTCGACGTAGCGCTCGATCTCGTCGCGGTCGAGCCTGCGGAAGCGCACCAGGGTGGTGTCGAGCGCGGTGGTGACGGTGCCTCCCGAGGCCAAGGCCACCGCGGTGCGGAAGGCCACGGCGCGGCCCGACATCGCCGTCAGCTGGGCGATCGCGGCTTCACGGTCGCCGGGCTTGCCCAAGGCCGTGCCGTCGAAGTCGGCGACCTGGTCGGAGCCGATCACCCGCGCGTCCGGATACGAGGCGGCGACCGCCGCCGCCTTGGCGGCGGCCAGGCGCAGGGCGAGGGCTGCCGGGCTTTCCCCGGGCAGGGCGGCTTCGTCGACCTCGGGGCGGGCGGTTTCGAAGGGCAGGCGCAACCGGGCCAGCAGCTCGCGGCGGTACGGTGACGTCGAGGCGAGGACCAGGCCGGGGCTCACGCCTGCGGCGCCCGCGCGCGCTCGATGCGCTGGAGCTGCTGGTCGATGCGCAGCCGCGCACCGTCAATGGACTCGCGCACGGCGTCGAGCTGGTCGGCGGAGGCCGCAGCGCCGTGCTGCTGCAGCCACAGCCGCTGGCGCAGCATCTCCTGCAGGGCTTCACGCACCGGGTCGTCGCCTTCCCCGGCGACGGCCTCGATCTCGCTGCGGGCGGTGCGCAGCCGCGATTCCAGGGCGTCGGCGGCGTCGAGGACGCCGGCCATGGCCCGCCGGTGCCGGTCCAGGCCGTTGCGGCGGCGGAGCAGGAGCCAGGTCGCCAGCACCGCGGCGATTGCGATCAGCAGCAGTGTCAGGGCCAAACCGGAAGCCTCGCGTGCGGGCCCGCAGTCTGCCGCGTCGGCGCCGTTCGAGGCAAATTGCCCGCCGCGACAAGGGTTTGACGACATTGCACCGGTTTGACACGGGCCGGTTCGAGGCCTAACATTCCGCGGCTTATGTCCGCAGACGTGCCCGAGGTACTGGACGCTTGGCGCATGGTTGCGGCCCGGCGGGAGTTTTCTGGCCGCCTGCCGCTGTCCGCTTTGCCACGCCTGCGCGAGGTACTGGTCGACGACGAGGGCGGGGTGGCGTACACGCTGTCCTTCGACCGCGACGCGCTCCAGGTGTCCTACGTCGAACTGGGGATCGAGGCGCAGCTGCCGCTGCTTTGCCAGCGCACGCTGCAGCGCTTCGTGTTCCCGGTCTCGCTGGTGCAGCGGCTGGGGCTGCTGCGGGCCGGGGACGACGAGGGCGAGGCCGCCGAGGCCGCGCTGCCGCCGGGCTACGAAGCCTTGGTGGTGGCCGAAGACGGCGCCATCCGCCCCGCCGACCTGGTGGAGGACGAGCTGATCCTGGCCGTGCCGGTGATACCGGTGTCGCCGGGATCGGAAAGCGTCGAACGCGACTGGCCGGTCGCCGCCGACGAAGAGGCGCAGGCCAACCCGTTCGCGGCGTTGGCGGCGCTGAAGAAGAACCATTGATCGACCCGATCGAGCTGATCACCCCGAATTCGTTGCTGGAGCAATCCCATGGCTGTGCAGAAGTCCCGCGTTTCCCCCTCCCGCCGCGGCATGCGTCGCGCCCACGACTCGCTGACCGCGAAGCAGCTGTCGACCGACCCGACCTCGGGCGAGACCCACATCCGTCACCACGTGACCGCCGACGGCTTCTACCGCGGCCGCCAGGTGATCGTGCCGAAGACCAAGGTGGTCGAGGAAGACTGATCCTTCGCGCGTCCGCCATCGCGGCGGATGATGCCCTGGCCGTGGCGCGCCCGCGCCACGCGCCCGCCGGCGCCCTAGGGTGCCCAGCAATACGCGAGGTCTGTCATCGAAATGAGTGAGTCCGCCGTGCCGCGCACCTACGCGCGCATCGCAGGAACCGGCAGTTACCTGCCGGCGAAGGTCCTGAGCAACGACGACCTGGCGAAGTTCGTCGACACCTCCGACGAATGGATCGCCGCGCGCACGGGCATCCGCCAGCGCCACGTGGCCGCCGAAGGCGAGACCACCGGCGACCTCGCCGTCCATGCCGCCCTGCGCGCGCTGGAAGCGGCCGGCACCGATCCTTCCGAGATCGAGCTGATCGTGGTCGGCACGACCACGCCCGACCTCGTGTTCCCGTCCACCGCCTGCCTGGTGCAGGCGCGCCTGGGCATCGCCGGCTGCCCGGCCTTCGACGTCAATGCCGCCTGCTCGGGCTTCATCTTCGCGCTCAGCGTGGCCGAGAAGTTCATCGCCTCGGGCTCGGTGAAGACGGCGCTGGTGATCGGCTCGGAAACCCTGACCCGCATGGTCGACTGGAGCGAGCGCACCACCTGCGTGCTGTTCGGCGACGGCGCCGGCGCGGTCGTGCTCAAGGCCGACACCGAGACCGGCATCCTCAGCACCCACCTGCACGCCGACGGCGCGAAGAAGGAACTGCTGTGGAACCCGGTCGGCGTCTCGGTCGGCTTCAAGGAAGGCGAGAAGAACGCCGGCGTGCGCATCAACATGGCCGGCAGCGATGTCTTCAAGCACGCGGTCAAGGCGCTCGACGGCATCGTCGAGGAGACGCTCGAGGCCAACGGCATCGACCGCCACGACATCGACTGGCTGATCCCGCACCAGGCCAACCTGCGCATCATCGAGGCCACCGCCAAGCGCCTGGACATGCCGATGGAGCGCGTGATCGTGACCGTCGACAAGCACGGCAACACCTCTTCGGGCTCGGTGCCGCTGGCGCTGGACGAAGCGGTGCGCTCGGGCAAGGTCGAGCGCGGCCAGCTGCTGCTGCTGGAAGCCTTTGGCGGCGGCTTCACCTGGGGCTCGGCGCTGCTGCGCTACTGAGCCGCACCGCATCGCACGACGCAAGGGCCGCGCATTCCGCGGCCCTTTGCTTTTCCGCCCGCTCCAGACGAAGCGCAATCAATACGGTCGGGTACAGACGGCGCGGGGGTGGAGCGCTTATCATCGCCCGGCTTTTTTCATGGGGTTCTCCGCTTGGCCGCTTCCCAGCTTGCATTCGTTTTTCCGGGCCAGGGCTCGCAGTCGCAGGGCATGCTTGCCGATCTCGCCGACTCGCACGCCGTGGTGCGCGAGACCTTCGCCGAGGCCTCCGAAGGCGCGGGCGTCGATCTCTGGGGGCTGTCGCAGGGCGAGGGCGATGAACGCCTCAACCGGACCGAGTTCACCCAGCCGGCGCTGCTGGCCGCGGGCGTGGCCGTGTGGCGTGCGTGGGAGGCGGCAGGCGGTGCCATGCCGTCGCTGCTCGCGGGTCACAGTCTCGGCGAGTATTCGGCGCTGGTCGCCGCCGGCGCGCTGCCGCTGGCCGATGGTGCGCGCCTGGTGCGCCTGCGCGGCCAGCTGATGCAGGACGCGGCGCCCGCCGGCACCGGCGCGATGGCTGCGGTCATCGGCGCGGAGGACGCGCTGGTGCGCGAGGTCTGCGATGAAGCGTCCGGCGACGAGGTGGTCGTGCCCGCGAACTTCAATTCCCCCGGCCAGATCGTGATCGGCGGCCACGCCGCCGCGGTTGATCGTGCTCTGGAGTTGCTGGCCGCGAAGGGCGTACGCAAGGCGGTGAAGCTGGCGGTCAGCGTGCCCTCGCACACTCCGCTGATGCGCGAGGCCGCCAACCGCCTGTCCGAGGCCATGTCGGGCCTGGCCTGGAGCGAGCCGTCGCTGCCGGTGGTGCAGAACGTCGATGCCGAGGTGCATGACGGCGTGCAGGCCATCCGCGACGCCCTGGTGCGCCAGCTCTACCTGCCGGTGCAGTGGACCGACTGCGTGCAGGCCATCGCCGCCCGCGGCGCCACCCGCATCGCCGAATGCGGCCCCGGCAAGGTCCTGACCGGCTTGGCCAAACGCATCGACAAGACCCTCGACGCCCGCACCCTCGGCACCGTCGCCGATTTCGATGCGGCGCTGGCAGAATGGAAGGGCTGATTTTTGCCACGGATGAACACGGATAGACGCGGAGTCACACGGATAAAGCAGGAACAGGGTGGGCCGTGGCGCACTGGAGTTCCTGCCCTTCTATTTGCATTGCTCTATCCGTGCAAATCCGCGTTATCCGCGTAATCCGTGGCAAAAAAGCTTTCGACTGATACAGGCAAAGACGAAATGACACAGGAACTGAAAGGCGAGATCGCACTGGTGACCGGCGCAAGCCGCGGCATCGGTGCGGCGATTGCCGACGAGCTGGCCGCGCGCGGCGCGACGGTGGTCGGTACCGCGACCAGCGAAGGCGGCGCGAAGGCCATCGGCGAGCGGCTGGCCGCGCAGGGCGGCCATGGCCGCGTGCTCGACGTCGGCCAGGCCGGTGCGATCGAGGCGCTGATCGAATCGATCGGCAAGGAGGTCGGCGCGATCTCGATCCTGGTCAACAACGCCGGCATCACCCGCGACAACCTGTTGATGCGGATGAAGGACGAGGACTGGCAGGCCATCCTCGACACCAACCTCACCAGCGTCTACCGCAGCAGCAAGGCGGTGATGCGCGGGATGATGAAGGCGCGCCGCGGCCGCATCGTCAACATCGCCTCGGTGATCGGCGTGACCGGCAACGCGGGGCAGGCGAACTACGCCGCCGCCAAGGCCGGCATCATCGCCTTCAGCAAGTCGCTGGCGAAGGAGATCGGCAGCCGCGGCGTGACCGTCAACGTGGTCGCGCCGGGCTTCATCGCCACCGACATGACCCGCGACCTGCCCGAGGACGCCAAGGCGGCGATGGCGGAGCAGATTGCGCTCGGCCGCCTCGGCGAGCCTTCCGACATCGCCCGTGCCGTCGCCTTCCTGGCCGGCCCGGACGCCGGCTACATCACCGGCGAGACCCTGCACGTCAACGGCGGCATGTACATGCCCTGATGCGAATGGCCGCCAAGTCCTTGAATGAAAAGGGGCGGAATCGGCCGCTGTCACCCCCACGCGAATCCCTTACACTATCCACCGCAACAGCCTCCACCGGAGCCAAATACCAATGAGCAGCATCGAAGAGCGCGTCAAGAAGATCGTCGTCGAACAACTGGGCGTCAAGGAAGACGAGGTCAGCGCAAGCGCCTCCTTCGTCGACGACCTGGGTGCGGATTCCCTCGACACCGTCGAGCTGGTGATGGCCCTCGAAGAAGAGTTCGAGTGCGAGATCCCCGACGAGGAAGCCGAGAAGATCACTTCGGTGCAGCAGGCGATCGATTACATCAAGGCCCACGTCAAGGCCTGATCGCAGGCGGCGCAGCAGCGCCGCACCGAGCATAAAACCCGGGGCCGCTGATGCGGCCTCGGGCGTTTCCGGCGCCCCGCGGGGGGTGCATCGAACAGCACGCACAACCGTCCAGGAGTCCCCATGTCCAAGCGTCGCGTCGTCATCACCGGCCTCGGCATCCTGTCGCCGCTCGGCAATGACCTGGCATCGTCCTGGCAGGGCATCGTGGACGGCCGTTCGGGCATCGGCCCGATCACCAATTTCGACGCTTCGGCCTTCGCCACCCGCATCGCGGGCGAGGTGAAGGGCTTCGATCCCGCGACGTGGATCCCGGCGAAGGACGTCAAGAAGATGGACCCCTTCGTGCACTACGGCGTGGCCGCCTCGATGATGGCGCTGGAGGACGCGGGGCTCGACGTCGCCGCCGACCCCGAGCGCATCGGCGTGGCCATCGGCGCCGGCATCGGCGGCCTGAAGGGCATCGAGGAAACCTCGATCAAGTGGCATGAGCACGGCCCGCGCAAGATTTCGCCGTTCTACGTGCCCAGCACCATCATCAACATGATCGCCGGCCAGGTGTCGATGATGACCGGCGCCAAGGGCCCGAACATCGCCGCGGTCACCGCCTGCACCACGGCCACCCACAACATCGGCCTGGCGATGCGCATGATCCAGTACGGCGACGCCGACGCGATGATCGCCGGCGGCGCCGAGTTCGCCACCACCCCGACCTCGCTCGGCGGCTTCTGCGCGATGAAGGCACTGTCCACGCGCAACGACGATCCGACGAAGGCTTCGCGCCCCTGGGACGAGGGCCGCGATGGCTTCGTCATGGGCGATGGTGCCGGCGTGCTGGTCATCGAGGAATACGAGCGCGCGAAGGCGCGCGGCGCGCGCATCTACGCCGAGCTCGCCGGCTTCGGCATGAGCGGCGACGCCTACCACATGACCGCGCCGAGCGAGAACGGCGAGGGCGGCGCGCGCTGCATGGTCGCCGCGATCCGCGACGCGGGCATCGATCCCTCGCAGGTCGGCTACATCAACGCCCACGGCACCTCGACCCCGGCCGGCGACCTCGCCGAGACCATGGGCATCAAGAGCGTGCTCGGCGCGCATGCCGGCAAGGTGATGGTCAGCTCGACCAAGTCGATGACCGGCCACCTGCTGGGCGCCGCCGGCGGCGTCGAGGCGGTGTTCTCGGCGATGGCGCTGCACACCGGCGTGATCCCGCCGACCATCAACCTCGACAACCCTTCCGAAGGCTGCGACCTCGACTACGTGGCGAACACCGCGCGCGAGCAGCAGGTGGATGTCGCCATGTCGAATTCCTTCGGCTTCGGCGGCACCAACGGCAGCCTGGTCTTCCGCCGCGTCTGATCCACGGCGCCGCCCTCCGGGGCGGCAGGGCCCGAACATGACCCACGTCCGCGCGCTGGCGCCCGGCCTCGACCTGCTCGCGCTGCAGCGGAGCAGGCCGGGGCGGTATCCGCTGCTGCTTGAATCCGTGGCCTCGGGCACCGCCCAGGGCCGCTGGGACATGCTGCTGGCCGCCGACGGCACGCGACTGGTGCTGGGGCGCGATGGCCGTATCCTGCGCGAGGACGCCACCGCCGACGGTGCCGGCACAGGCCCTGCCGACGACCACGATTTCCTTCGCGCCCTCGACGCCGACTGGCGCGCGCTGCACCGCCCCGTGGAGGCCTCGCCTTGGCCCTTCCGGGGGGGCTGGGCGCTGCTGCTGGGTTACGAGCTGGCGGCACAGGTGGAACCGGTGCTGCGGCTGCCTGCGGCACCGGGCGGGCTGCCCGTGGCGGTGGCCTGCCGCTGCCCGGCGGCGGTGCTCCGCGACCGCCTCAGCGGCGAGGTGGTGGCCGTGGCGGAGGAGGGGGCGGAAGCGCTGCTTGAAGCCGTGCTGGCCGATATCGCGGGCGTTGGCGCTGAAGCCGGTGCGTCCCGGTGCGCCCGTCCGGCGCCGCTGGACGGCCTGCACGCCGCCGGGTCCGATCCCGATCCCGCCGTCGCGAGCGCCGGCGCGTGGCCGACGCTGCTGGCTTGCGGCGAAGACCCCGGCGAGGCGTATACCGAAGCCGTCGCCCGCGCACTCGACTACATCAGCGCCGGCGACGTCTTCCAGGTGAACCTCTCCCGCGCCTGGGAGGCGCGCTTCGACGCGCCGCTGCCCCCGGCCGTGCTGTACGAGCGCCTGCGCCGCGCCAATCCCGCGCCCTTTGCCGGCCTGTTCGATCTGGGCGAGGCCGGAGCCGTGGTCAGCGCCTCGCCCGAGCGCCTGGTCTCGGTGCGCGGCGACCTCGCTGAAACCCGCCCGATCGCCGGCACCCGGCCGCGCCTGCCCGGCGACGACGATGCCGGCCGCATCCGCGAGCTGATCGGCCACGCCAAGGAGCGCGCCGAGCACGTGATGCTGGTCGACCTGGAGCGCAACGACCTGGGCCGCGTCTGCCGCGGCGGCAGCGTCGAGGTCGACGAGCTGATGGTGGTGGAGAGCTATGCCCACGTGCACCACATCGTCAGCAACGTGCGCGGCCGCCTGCGCGAAGACGCCACCCCCGGCGAGGTGCTGCGCGCGGTGTTCCCGGGCGGCACGATCACCGGCGCGCCCAAGGTGCGCTGCATGGAGATCATCGCCGAGCTCGAAGGCGTCGGCCGCGGCGCCTACACCGGGGCCATGGGCTGGCTGGACCGCAGCGGCGACATGGACCTCAACATCCTGATCCGCAGCGCGGAAGTGGCCGGCGACAGGCTGCGCTTCCGCACCGGTGCCGGCATCGTCGCCGATTCCGACCCGGCGCACGAACTCGACGAGACCCGTGCCAAGGCCCGCGGCATGCTGCAGGCGATCGGTGCCTGACCGGCGTCGCGGCCGGCACGGTATCCTTCGGACCATGCATCCGACCCCTGACCGCACTGGCGGAATCGCGCCATGAAGGCGCTCAAGCGCATCGTCCTCGTCCTGTTCGTGCTCTCGGCGCTCGTCGTGGGCGCGGCGGGCTGGTGGGCCTGGAGCGGCTACCAGCGCTTTGCCGGCGCGCCGCTGCCCGGCGTGGAGGCCGGCGACATCGTGATGGTCGAGCGCGGCGACAACCTGCTGCGCGTGGTCGCGCGCTTGCGCGGGCAGGGGATCGACGCGGGGCACGACCTCGAATGGCGCGTGCTGGCGCGCCAGCTGGGCGCGGACAGCCGCATCCAGGTCGGCGAGTACGCGTTGGAGCCGGGCATCACCGCGACCCGCCTGCTCGAGAACATGCGCGACGGCAAGGTGGTGCGCCACCGCTTCACGATCGTGGAGGGCTGGAACATCCGCGAGCTGCGTGCCGCCTTGGGCCGCGCCACGCCGCTGGTGCAGACCCTGCATGAAATCGACGACGCGGCGCTGATGGCGATGCTCGGTCGCGAGGGCGTGCATCCCGAGGGCCGCTTCCTGCCCGAGACCTACGCCTACGACCGCGGCGACACCGACGTCGACCTGCTGAAGCGCGCCGCCGACGATCTCGACCGCGCGCTCGACGCCGCCTGGCAGGCGCGCGCCGACGACCTGCCGATCGATACGCCCGAAGAGGCGCTGGTGCTGGCCTCGATCGTGGAGAAGGAAACCGGCATCGCCGAGGAACGGCCGATGATCGCCGGCGTGTTCACCCGCCGCCTGCGCATGGGCATGCGCCTGCAGACCGACCCGACGGTGATCTACGGCATGGGGGCCGACTTCGACGGCAACATCCGCCGCCGCGACCTCACCGCCGACACGCCGTACAACACCTACACCCGCGACGGCCTGCCGCCGACGCCGATCGCGATGGTCGGGGCACACGCCCTGCGCGCGGCGACGCAGCCGGAGGAGACCGACGCGCTGTACTTCGTCGCCGTCGGCGACGGCAGCGGCCGCCATGTGTTCTCGCCGACGCTGGAGTCGCACAACGCCGCCGTGCGCCAGTACGTGCAGCGCTACCGCGAGCGGCACGGACCGCGATGAGCGCGCTGCCGATGCATCCGCGTTTCGTGTCGCTGGAAGGCGGCGAAGGCGCCGGCAAGACCACGGTGCTGGCCGCGCTGCGCGCGGAGCTGGCCGCTTCGGGCGGCGAGGTGGTGGTCACCCGCGAGCCCGGCGGCACGCCGCTGGCCGAGAAGATCCGCAGCCTGCTGCTGCTGCCCGGCGACGAGACCGTGGCCGCGGAAACCGAGCTGCTGCTGATGTTCGCCGCGCGCGCCCAGCACGTGCGCGAAACCGTGCTGCCGGCGCTGGAGCGCGGCGCCTGGGTGCTGTGCGACCGCTTCACCGATTCCAGCTTCGCCTACCAGGGCGGCGGCCGCGGGCTGGATGCCGGCTTCATCGAAGAACTTGAATGGCGCGTGGTCGGCATCCGTCCCGGGCTGACCATGCTGCTGGACATCGACGTCGCCCGTGGCCGCGAGCGCATCCGTGGCCGCGACCCGCGCCCGGACCGCATCGAACGCGAGCGCGACGCCTTCTTCGAGCGCGTGCGCGCCACCTTCCTCGCGCGCGCGGCGGCCGAGCCCGGGCGCTTCCGCGTGGTCGACGCCTCGCACCCGGTGGACGAGGTCGTGGCCGCGGCCGTCGCCGCCCTGCGCGCGTTCGCGGAGGCGGCGTGAGCTTCGACGCTCCGTTCGCGCCGTGGCAGCAGCGCGCCTTCGAACACGCCGCGGCCGCGATCGACGCCGGGCGCATGGGCCACGCGCTGCTGTTCTGCGGCCCGGCGATGCTGGGCAAGCGTCGGGTCGCCGAGCGCCTCGCGCAGCGCGTGCTGTGCCTGTCGCCCGACCCGGCGGCGCGGCCCTGCGGCCAGTGCCGCGCCTGCGCGCTGTACCGCTCGCGCTCGCAGAAGGATCCGCAGGAACAGCGGCCGGACGGCTCGCTGTCGCATCCCTGGGGGCATCCGGGCCATCCCGACGCCATCTTCGTCGGCCACGCCTGGCGCCTCACGCCCTCGCCGCCGCGGCAGATGACGGTGATCCCGGTCGACCAGGTGCGCGAGCTGTCCACGCGCCTGTCGACCACGCCGCAGTACGGCGACGCCAAGGTCGCGATCATCGATCCCGCCGACGACATGAACGATGCCGCGGCCAACGCCCTGCTCAAGACCCTGGAAGAGCCGGTGCCCGGCCGCTACCTGTGGCTGCTCAGCGCCCATCCCGCGCGCCTGCCGGCGACCATCCGCAGCCGCTGCCAGCGCCTGGAGTTCCGCCTGCCGCCGGCCGACGAAGCGGTGGCCTGGCTGCGCGCGCAGGGGCACGCGGACCAGGCCGCGACCGAGGCCCTGGCCGCCGCCCACGGCCACCCCGGCCTGGCCGATGCCTGGCTGCGCGACGGCGGCATGGCGCTGCGCCGCGAGGTCGCCGCCGACCTGGCGAAGCTGGCCGCCAACGCGGCTTCGCCGCTGGAAACCGCCAAGGCCTGGACCGCCGACGACCTGGCCATGCAGCGCCTGCTGCACGCCGCCGATCTCGCGCGCGACGAGGCCGCCGGCTTGACCGATCCGGCGCGAATCAGGAAGCTGGCCGCCTGGTTCGACGGCGCCAACCGCACGCGCGAGCTGCTGCGCAGCACGATCCGCGCCGACCTTGCGGTGGTGGACCTGCTGCTCGCATGGCGCGACGCGGCCGGCGACAAGACACGGGGAGTCACGCGATGAGTGCAACAGGCGGCGGCGCACGGCAGGGCATCCTGTCGCTGGCGGTCAAGGACAAGGCCCAGCTGTATGCGGCCTACATGCCCTACCTGAAGCACGGCGGCATCTTCGTGCCGACCACGCGCCGCTACTTCATCGGCGACGAGGTCTTCGTGCTGCTGACCCTGCCGGAATCGAACGACCGCCTGCCGGCCGCCGGCAAGGTCGTCTGGGTCACGCCGCCGGGCGCCCAGGGCAACCGCGCCGCCGGCATCGGCGTGCAGTTCGCCGACACCGCCGAGGGCGAGAACGTGAAGGGCCGGATCGAGACCCTGCTGGCGGGCACGCTTAACGCGGACAAGGCCACGCACACGATGTAGTCCGGGGGAAACCTCGCGGAAACCTTCCTGTCCGCTCCCCACCCCCTCACGCGTTCCATCGGAAGCCATCCCTGCTTCCCGATCCGGCCATGGGCATCCCCCGAATCGCCTGCCTGTCATGCGGCATCGCCGCGCTGGCGCTCGTCTCCACCGCCTGCAGGCAGCAGTCGCCTGCATCGGCCGAACCGCTGGTCTCAAGCCCTGAAATGGCCCTCGTCGGCGCCGTGCTGCTGGACGGGCTCGGCGACTACAGCTTCCCGGTCACCAGCAGGCATCCCGAAGTCCAGCGCTGGTTCGACCAGGGCCTGGCACTCACGTACGGCTTCAACCACGACGCCGCCGAGCGCGCCTTCCTCAAGGCCGCCGAGCTCGATCCGGACTGCGCCATGTGCTGGTGGGGCGCGTCCCTGGTGCTGGGACCGCACGTCAACGCCGCGATGGATCCGGCCGACAACGACGACGCCTGGGGTCGCGTGCAGCGCGCGATGGAACTTGCGCCTGGCGCCAGCGAGCGCGAACGGGCCTTCATCGAGGCGCTGTCGGCGCGCTACGCGGCGCAGCCGCCGGATGATCGCCGTGCGCTGGACGAGGCCTATGCCGCGGCCACGCGCGTGCTGGTGGAACGACGCCCCGACGACCCCGACGCCGTCGTGTTCCACGCGGAAGCGCTGATGGACCTGCAGCCCTGGGACTACTACGACGAGGCGCTGCGGCCGAAGGGCCACACGAAGGAAGTCATCGAGGGCCTGGAGTCCGTGATCGCGCGCAACCCCGACCATGCGGGCGCGCTGCACCTCTACGTCCACGCGGTCGAGGCCTCGGCCGATCCGCAGCGCGGCGTCGCCGCGGCCGACCGCCTGCGCGAACTGGTGCCCGGCTCCGGCCACCTGGTGCACATGCCGGCGCACATCTACGCGCGGGTCGGGCGCTGGCACGACGCGGTGATCGCCAATCAGCGCGCGATCGAGGCCGACGACGCCTACCTCGCCCTCTGCCGCGGCAACGCGCAGGGCGTGTATCCGCTGGGCTACGTGCCGCACAACCACCATTTCCTCTGGTTCGCGGCGAGCATGGAGGGCAGCGCGACCCTGGCCGGCGAGGCCGCGAGGCATACCGCCGAGCGCACCGACCTGCCGGAGCTGATGCGCGAGCGGGGTTTCGCGGGCCTGCAGCACTACTGGATGACGCCCTGGTTCGACCGCGTGCGCTTCGGCCGCTGGGACGAGATCGCCTCCACGTCCAATCCGGCCGAAGACCTGCCGTACGTCACCGCGATCTGGCACTACGCGCAGGGCATGGCCGCACTGCGGCAGTCGCGCCTGGACGATGCCGACGGGCACCTCGCCGCGCTGCGGCCGCTCGCCGCCGATCCGGCGATGGACGAGCTCACCGTCTGGGACCGCTACCCGCTGGCGTACGCGGCCAGGATCGCCGAGCGCACGCTGACCGCCGAACTCGCGGCCGCCCGCGGCGACCACGACGCGGCCGTCGCCGCGCTCCGCGAAGCGGTGGTGATCGAGGACGGCATTCCCTACGACGAGCCGCCGGGCTGGCACGCGCCGGTGCGGCATTCGCTGGGCGCGGTGCTCCTGGCTGCGGGCCGGCCGGCGGAGGCCGAGGCCGTCTACCGCGAGGAACTCGATCGCAATCCCGGCAATGGCTGGTCGCTGTTCGGCCTGGCGAAGAGCCTGGAGGCGCAGCGCAAGGGACGGGAAGCGGCCGATGCGCAGCGCCTGTTCGCCGAGACCTGGCGGAACGCCGACATCGAGCTCAGCAGCTCGCGTCTCTGATCGAGTCCGCGACCCCTTCCCCGCACGGCGGGGATGGGGGCGCTACTTGCGCAGCGCCTGGGAGTCCCAGCCCGGACGCGGCGCGAAGCGGTCGCCGTGGGCGGCCTGCAGGGCCTTCAGGCGCAGCAGCAGCGCCTCAGCGCCCGATTCCCGCACGTACTGGATCGGGCCGCCGCGGAACGGGGCGAAGCCGGTGCCGAAGATCACGCCGGCATCCAGCAGGTCGCCGTTGGCGACAACACCCTCGTGCAGCGCGGCCACGGCCTCGTTGACCAGCGGCAGGATCAGGCGGTCCTCGAGGTCGGCCGGGGCCTTGTAGTCCTTCGGCACCTCAGGCTTCTTCGGCTTGCCGTTGTCCCAGGTGTACAGGCCCTGGCCGTCCTTCTTGCCGCGCCTGCCGGCTTCCGGCGGCGTGGACAGCGAGGGCGGGATCGGCAGCCCGAGGAACGGCGCCAGCTCCGCGCCCACGCCCGCGGCCACGTCCAGGCCGACGGTGTCGATCAGCTCGATCGGGCCCATCGGCATGCCGAACTTCACCGCGGCCCGGTCGATCACGGCGCCGGGGATGCCTTCCGAGTAGGCCGTCGCGGCCTCGAGCATGTAGGGGAACAGCAGGCGATTGACCAGGAAGCCCGGCGTGCCCGCCACCGGCACCGGCAGCTTGTCGATCGCCTTGCAGAAGGCGGCCAGGCGGCGCTCGGTGTCGGCGTCCATCGCGTCGTGGCGCACGATCTCCACCAGCGGCATCAGCGCCACCGGGTTGAAGTAGTGCAGGCCCGCGAACTGCGCCGGCCGCGCGAGACCGGCGCGCAGCTCGTCCAGCGGGATCGAGGAGGTGTTGGTGGCGAGCAGCGCATCGGCCTTGAGCTTCGGTTCGATGCCCGCGTACAGCGAGCGCTTGGCTTCGGGCTGCTCGATGATCGCCTCGATCACCAGGTCCGCATCGGCCACGCCGTCGCCGGCCAGGTCGGACTTCAGGCGCGCGGCCACCTTCGGCCGTTCGGCATCGATCTTCACCTTCTTCGCGAACAGCTCGCCCGCGCGCGCCAGGGCCTTGTCGATGTAGGCCTGCTCGCGGTCCTGCAACGTGACCTCGAAGCCCTTCAGCGCCGACCAGGCGGCGATGTCGCCGCCCATCACGCCGGCGCCGACCACGTGCACGCGCTGGATACCGCTGTCCTTGCCGCCCAGGCCCTTGAGGTGTTCCTGCAGGAAGAACACGCGCGTCAGGTTGCGCGCGGTCGGCGTGCCCGCCAGCTTCACCACCGACTTGCGCTCGGCGGCCAGCCGGTTCTGGATGCCGCCGCCGGTGCGGCGCCAGGTCTCGATCAGGGCGTAGGGCGCGGGGTAGTGCTCCTTCCTCGCCTTGCGCGCGACCTGCTTGACCAGCATCGGTGCCAGCAACTGCCGCGCCGGCCAGGTGTTGGTGATCCAGCCCATGAAGCGCTGGCGGAAGGGCCGCTCGGTGCCCTTGAGCGCGAGTTCGGACGCCGAATCGATGAGCTGGGCCGGCTCCACCACCTTGTCCACCAGGCCGATCGCCTTCGCGGCCGAGGCCGAAAGCGTGCGCCCGGTCAGCATCATGTCCATCGCCGCCGGCGTGCCGACCAGGCGCGGCAGGCGCACGCTGCCGCCCCAGCCGGGATAGATGCCCAGCTTCACTTCGGGCAGGCCGATGCGCGTGGACGGATCGTTGCTGGCGATGCGGTAGCGGCAGGCCAGCGAGATCTCGGTGCCGCCGCCCATGCAGAAGCCGTGGATCGCGGCCACGGTGGGGCAGGGCAGGTCGGCCAGGCGCTGGAACACCTGCTGGCCGCGGCGGATGGTGTCGCCGATGGTGCCCCTGGCGTCGAACTCCGCGAATTCGCGGATGTCGGCGCCGGCGATGAAGCCCTTGGCCTTGCCCGAGCGCAGCACCAGCGCCTTCGGCGGATCCAGCGCCAGGCGCTCGAGCAGGGTGTCGAGCTCGACCAGCACCTCCTGGGCGAAGGTGTTGACCGACTCGCCGGCGCGGTCGAACGTCAGCAGGACGACGCCGTCCGGGCGCTGCTCGGCTTGCCAGTGGCTGAAGCGCAGACCGTCGAGGCCAGCAATCATGCGGAACATCCGTCAGGGTATGGGAAGCTGCCTATGATCCAGAGTCCGTTTCGCCCGCGTCAAATGCCGCCCCGTCGGGGGCGCCGCGGCTTGCGGGAGGCCGGACCCGGCCCCAGATGATCCTGCAGGCCGGAACTTTCCGTCCGTGTGAAGGTCAGATTCCCGGTCCCGTGGGCCGGTTCCCCAGGAGAGCACCGGCCGATGGCCGAAATCGACAGCCACCAGCTTGACCAGGACCTCGTCCGCCGCGTGCAGCGCGGCGACATGGCCGCCTTCGACCTGCTGGTGCGCAAGTACCAGCACCGCGTGGCCGCCCTGGTGGGGCGCTACGTGCAGGACTGGAGCGAGTGCCAGGACGTCGCCCAGGAGACCTTCATCCGCGCCTACCGCGCGATCGGCAACTTCCGCGGCGATTCGCAGTTCTACACCTGGCTGCATCGGATCGCGGTCAACACCGCGAAGAACCACCTGGTCGCCAGCAACCGCCGTCCGCCCACCGACGACATCGAGGTCGAGGACGCCGAACATTTCGATTCCGCCACCGGCTTGCGCGACCACGACACGCCCGAACGCGAACTGATGCGGCAGCAGATGGAACAAACGGTGCTGCGTGCTGTCCAAGCACTGCCCGAAGAATTGCGCACGGCCATCACCCTGCGCGAGGTCGAGGGCCTGAGCTACGAGGAGATCGCCACCCGCATGGACTGCCCCATCGGCACCGTCCGCTCGCGGATCTTCCGCGCCCGCGAGGCGATCGACGTCGAGCTCAAGCCATTGATGGACACTCCAGCGGCGCCCGAACGCGCGGCGCGATGAGCATGAAGATGACCCAGGAACACGACGACATCGACATCGACTTCGAACCGGCGCCGCCGGACAAGCTCTATGCCCACAACCGCCGGCAGCTGTCGGCGATGCTGGACGGCGAGCTGTCTCCGGACCAGGCGCGCTTCATGCTGCGCCGGCTGCAGCACGACGCCGAACTGGCCGCGTGCTGGGAGCGCTGGCAGGTCTGCGGCGACGTGCTCCGCGGCCGCGGCCATGCGCTGCTGCCCGCCGACTTCTCCCGTCGGGTCGCGGCGGCGATCGCCGTGCCCGGTCCGGCGTCGGCCGCAACGGCGGTCGAAGCCACCAGGGCCGGGCGACAGGACGCGCTGCAGCGCCCGCACCGCCTGCTCCGCTGGGGTGGCGGCGCGCTGGCCGCCTCGGTCGCGCTGGTGGCCCTGTTCATGGCCCGGCAGCTGCCCGATGCGCAGTCGCCGGAGCGGGTCGAGGCCGCCAGCGCGATGAGCGCGGCGCCTGTACTGGTGGAAAGCGGGCCGACGAACGTGCTGGCCGATGCCGGCGACGTCGCCATGCCTGCGACGACACCGCCGGATCCGGCCCCGCAGCCGGCGGACGGTGGCGGCGTTGCTCCCGGCCTGTTGGCTGCGGCCGCGCCGGTGGTGATCGCCGCGGCCGAAGTCCCACGCCGCACAGGCGAGCGCGGCAGCACCCGCAGCCAGTCGCAGCGTGCGGCCCTGAGGCGCACCCAGGCCACTGCGGAGGCCCCGGCCCGGGTGGCCGTGGCCGCCGCGCCGCCACGCCCGGCCATCCAGGCCATCCCGGCGCCTGCACCGGCAGCCGTGGCTGCCGCCTCCAGCGATCTGCCGGCGCTGGCCGGCGTGCCTGCGGGCGCCGTCGACGGTGATGCGCTGTTCGGCGCGCTGCCGGCCGCGGCCTCGCGGCCCTGGCCGCGTGCGGTGCTTCCCGGCCTGACGCGTTCCTCGCAGCCGTTCGCGGCCGGTTACGGCCTGCCGCAGTCCGAGGCTTTCGCGCCCTTCCAGCCGAGGCTGGAGGCGGGTGGGGCCGCCGTGCCGCGGCCGGATGCTCCAGCCGGACACGTCCCGGTACAGGGCGCTGCTGCCGGGGACGCCGGAGATTCCGCCGGGCTGCGGCCGGATCCCTCCGGCACCCGATAACTCCCTCCCGCACCGCGCCCCGGTGCCAGCCGGCCGCTGGCCGGATCCCTTCCGTCACCATGACTCCGGCCCCCCGGAGTTCCGTTTTGCCGAGACCCGACTGCCGATGAAAACACCTGCCTTCGCCCTCGCCCTGGTCGCCCTCACCGCCGCGGGCACCGCCGCCGTCGTGGTCCCCGCCGCCACCGCACAGTCGCAGGACCAGGCCGCCTCCGCGGTCACCGCGCCCGCGGCGGCGCCGCTGGTCACCGGGCTGCCAGACTTCACCCGCCTGGTCGAGCGCGTGGCCCCGGCCGTGGTCAACATCGAGGTCACCATCGGCCCGCGCGGTGGCAACCGCCAGGCGCAGCAGCAACTGCCCGACGAGATGCCGGAGTTCTTCCGCCGCTTCTTCGGCCCGGGCTCGCCGTTCCCGGGTGTGCCGCAGGATCCGGGTGGCCGTGGCGGCGTGTCGATGGGCAGCGGCTTCCTGATCTCGGCCGATGGCTACGTCATCACCAACCACCACGTGGTCGACGGTGCGAGCGAGGTGCGGGTGACCCTGCCTGACCGTCGCGGCTTCGACGCCGAGGTGGTCGGCAGTGACGAACAATCGGACGTGGCCGTGCTCAAGATCGACGCCAGCGGCCTGCCGTTCCTGCGCGCCGGCGACGCCAACGGCGTCAGGCCCGGCCAATGGGCGGTGGCGATCGGCTCTCCCTTCGGGTTCGACCAGTCGGTCACCGCGGGCATCGTCAGCGCCGTGGGCCGCGCCAATCGCTACTCGAACCAGCGCTACGTGCCCTTCATCCAGACCGACGTCGCGATCAACCGCGGCAATTCCGGCGGTCCGCTGCTCAACACCAGCGGCGAAGTGATCGGCATCAATTCGCAGATCTTCTCGAACTCCGGCGGCTACATGGGCGTGAGCTTCGCGATCCCGATCGACGTGGTGATGAACGTCGCCGACCAGCTCAAGGCCACCGGCCAGGTGCGCCGCGGCCAGGTGGGCGTGCAGGTGCAGGAGATCCGCCCCGAAGAGGCCAAGGGCCTGGGGCTGCCCGATACCCGCGGCGCGCTGGTGGTCGACGTCATCCCCGACGGCGCCGCCGACAAGGCCGGCATCGAGCGCGGCGATGTGATCCGCGAGGTCGACGGCGTCCGCATCAACCAGTCCAGCGACCTGCCGCCGATGATCGGCGCCAAGGCGCCGGGCAGCCGGGTAAGCCTGAAGGTCTGGCGCGAGAACCGCACCCGCGACATCACCGTGACCCTGACCGAGCTCGATGAAGGCCTGGCCGCCACCGGCCCACGGCCGGCCCGGCAGGCCCCGGCCGCGCAGCAGAGCAATCCGCTGGGCATCGTCGGCAGCGAACTCGGCGCCGAGCAGCGCCGCCGCCTCGACCTCAAGCCCGACGAAGGCGTGGCTGTGGCCCGCGTCGAGGGCCTGGCCGCGCGCAGTGCCGGCATCCAGCCGGGCGACGTGATCCTGCAGGTCGGCCGGGTGACCGTGGCCAATCCGGCCCAGCTCGACCGCGAGCTGGGCAAGGTCAAGGCCGGCCAGACGGTGATGCTGCTGGTGCGCAACCGCAGCGGCGGGACGCAGTTCATCGCGGTGACGCCGCGGGAAGAGACGAAGTAGCGGCCGGCAAGGCCCTGCGGTAACCCTTCCCCGCAAAGCGGGGAAAGTACCCGCGCAGCGGGGGGATGGGGGCAACCCCGCCGCCATCCCCCACCAGGGCACCCTCCCAAGCCTGTGCGACAATATCCCGTTCGCTCAAGCCCCGCCGGAATCCGGCCCCCGACTGCCGCCCATGCCCCCCGAATCGATGCGGAACATCCGCAACTTCTCCATCATCGCCCACGTCGACCACGGCAAGTCGACCCTGGCCGACCGCATCATCCAGATCTGCGGCGGCCTGACCGCGCGCGAGATGGAAGCGCAGGTGCTCGACAACAACCCGATCGAGCGCGAGCGCGGCATCACCATCAAGGCCCAGTCGGTGTCGCTGCCGTACACGGCGCGCGACGGCGAGACCTACCACCTCAACTTCATCGACACCCCCGGCCACGTCGACTTCAGCTACGAAGTCAGCCGCTCGCTGGCCGCCTGCGAGGGTGCGCTGCTGGTGGTCGACGCCGCCCAGGGCGTGGAGGCGCAGTCGGTCGCCAACTGCTACACCGCGGTGGAGCAGGGCCTGGAAGTGGTGCCGGTGCTCAACAAGATCGACCTGCCCACGGCCGACATCGACCGCGCCAAGGCCGAGATCGAGGCGGTGATCGGCATCGACGCCAGCGACGCGGTCGCGGTCAGCGCCAAGACCGGCCTCAACGTCGAGGAGGTGCTGGAGGCCATCGTCCACCGCATCCCGCCGCCGGTGCCGCGCGATACCGACAAGCTGCAGGCGCTGATCATCGACTCCTGGTTCGACAACTACCTGGGCGTGGTCTCGCTGGTGCGCGTGATGCAGGGCGAGATCAAGGCCAAGAGCAAGATCCTGGTGATGTCGACCGGCCGCACCCACGAAGTCGACAAGGTCGGCGTGTTCACGCCCAAGCGCAAGGAACTGCCGGCGCTGCGGGCGGGCGAGGTCGGCTGGATCACCGCATCGATCAAGGACGTGCATGGCGCGCCGGTCGGCGACACGCTCACGCTCTCCGGCGATCCGGCGCCGAAGCCGCTGCCCGGCTTCCAGGAGATGCAGCCGCGCGTGTTCGCCGGCCTGTTCCCGGTCAATGCCGAGGACTACCCCGACCTGCGCGAGGCGCTGGACAAGCTGCGCCTGAACGACGCCGCGCTGCGCTTCGAGCCGGAAAGCTCGGAGGCGATGGGCTTCGGTTTCCGCTGCGGCTTCCTCGGCATGCTGCACATGGAGATCGTGCAGGAGCGCCTGGAGCGCGAGTACGACCTCGACCTGATCAGCACCGCGCCCACGGTGGTGTACGAGGTACTGCGCACCGACGGCGAAGTGATGCCACTGGACAACCCGGCCAAGCTGCCGCCGGTCAACCAGGTCGATGAAGTGCGCGAGCCGATCATCCGCGCCAACATCCTCACTCCCGAGGCCTACATCGGCGCGATCATCAAGCTGTGCGAGGACAAGCGCGGCATGCAGATCGGCATCCAGTACCTCGCCAGCCAGGTGCAGATCAGCTACGAACTGCCGATGGCGGAAGTGGTGCTGGACTTCTTCGACAAGCTGAAGTCGGTGAGCCGTGGCTATGCCTCGCTGGACTACCACTTCCTGCGCTTCGACGCCGGTCCCTTCGTGCGCGTGGACACGCTGATCAACGGCGACAAGGTCGACGCGCTGTCGATCATCGTCCACCGCAGCCACGCCGACCGCCGCGGCCGCGAGCTGACCGAGAAGATGAAGGACCTGATCCCGCGCCAGCAGTTCGACGTGGCCATCCAGGCCGCGATCGGCTCGCAGATCATCGCCCGCACCACGGTCAAGGCGCTGCGCAAGAACGTGCTGGCCAAGTGCTACGGCGGCGACATCAGCCGCAAGAAGAAGCTCCTGGAGAAGCAGAAGGAAGGCAAGAAGCGCATGAAGCAGGTCGGGCGCGTCGAGATCCCGCAGGAAGCCTTCCTCGCGGTGCTGCAGGTGGACAACAAGTGATGGCGGCCGCCCGGCGCGGTGCCGACGAGGTGCTTGAATGATGAAGTGGTTCGAACTCGGCCTGGTCATCCTGACCTTCGCCTCCGGCATCATCTGGCTGCTGGACCGGCTGTTCTTTGCAAAGGCGCGCAAGGCGCGCGCCGGCCTGCTCGACGAGGGCCGCGACCCGGTCGTGGTCGACTACGCCAAGGCCTTCTTCCCGATCCTGGCGGTGGTGCTGGTGCTGCGCAGCTTCGTGGCCGAGCCGTTCCGGATCCCGTCGAGCTCGATGATGCCGACGCTGCTGATCGGCGACTTCATCCTGGTCAACAAGTACGCCTACGGCCTGCGCCTGCCGGTCAACAACCGGAAGGTGGTCGAGATCGGCCTGCCCGAGCGCGGTGACGTGGCGGTGTTCCGGCCGCCGCAGCATCCCGACCAGGACTGGATCAAGCGTGTGGTCGGCCTGCCGGGTGACCGCATCGCCTACCGCGACAACGTGCTGTATGTGAACGGAGAGGCCTCGGCCTACCAGCCCATCGGCGAGTACGTCGGCAAGGGCCGCGGCGAGGAGATGTCCGGCGCCAGCCTGCTGGCGGAGGACCTGGGCGGCACCCGCCACGAGGTACTGGAGATCGACAGCCCGCTGTTCGCCGGCCACGGCGTGGGCGAGTGGACGGTGCCCGAGGGGGAATATTTCGTCATGGGCGACAATCGTGATAGAAGCGACGACAGCCGCTTCTGGGGCACGCTGCCGGAGACCCAGCTCCGCGGCAAGGCGTTCCTGGTGTGGATGAACTTCGACGGCGCCGCCGGCGGCATCGATTTCAACCGCATCGGCACCCGCCTGTAATACCGCCGGGCCGCGGCCTGGCGCACAATGACCATTGCATCGGGGATCGAGGGGAGAGGGGTTATGAGGAATTCACAACGCGGCATCACCCTGCTCGGGTTCATCATCGTGCTGGGCGTGGTGGGTCTGTTCGCCTACGTCGGCATGAAGCTGTTCCCGATGTACTCGGAGTACTACAGCGTGCGTTCGGCGATGAAGGGCCTGGCCAATGAGCCGGGCATCGCCAACACCGAACCGCGCAAGATCCAGGACCTGTTCTTCCGCCGGCTCAACATCAGCTACTCGTCGAACGTGAAGCCCGAGCACGTCAAGTTCAAGCGCGTAGGCGCGGGCTGGCAGATGGACGTGAAGTACGAGGTGCGCAAGCCGCTGATCGCCAACCTGGACGTCGTGGGCAGGTTCGACTCCACGCAGATGCTGACCAGGACCGGTGCGGTCGACTGATGCCGATGCGCGCATCGCGGGCTACGTGTTCCGCGATCCCGCGCTCCTGGCCCAGGCGCTGACCCACCGCAGCGCCGGCGCACCGCACAACGAACGCCTGGAATTCCTCGGCGACGCCCTGGTGGGCCTGGTCGTCGCCGAGGCCCTGTACCTGCGCTGGCCAAAGGCCGACGAGGGCGCGATGACCCGCGCACGCGCCGAGCTGGTGCGGGAATCCTCGCTGGCGCGGATCGCACGCGGTTTCGAACTGGGCGCCCGCATCACGCTGGGGCCGGGCGAGATGAAGTCCGGCGGCCATCGCCGCGATTCGATCCTCTCCGATGCGCTGGAGGCCGTGGTCGGCGCGATCTACCTCGATGCCGGCTACGATGCCTGCCGTGCGGCGGTGCTGCCCTGGTTCGGGCCGCATATCGATGCCTTGCCCGCCGGTGGCATCGGCAAGGACCCCAAGACCCGGCTGCAGGAGTGGCTGCAGGCGCGCCAGCGCCCGCTGCCGGTCTACGAACTGCTGTCCGAGAGCGGCGAGGAGCACGCCCGGACCTTCCACGTCCGCTGCCAGCTGGCCGAGCCCGCGCTCGAGGCCGAAGGCAGCGGCAGCTCCCGCCGCGCCGCCGAACAGGAGGCCGCCTCGGCGATCCTGTCCCAACTGGAAACCGCGAAGCCATGAACACCCCAGCCGCCAGCCGCAGCGGCGCGGTCGCCGTCGTCGGCCGGCCGAACGTCGGCAAGTCCACCCTGGTCAACGCGCTGGTCGGCGCCAAGGTCAGCATCGTCTCCAACCGCCCGCAGACCACGCGCCACCGGTTGCTGGGCATCGCCACCTTCCCCGGTGGCCAGCTGCAGCTGGTCGACACGCCCGGCATCCACCGCGGCCAGCGCAGCCAGCAGTCGGCCACCGCCATGCACCGGGCGATGAACCGTGCCGCGCGCGGCGCACTGGAAGGCGTGGACGCCGCGGTGCTGGTGGTCGAGGCCGGGCGCTGGGACGAGGAGGACACGCTGGCCTACGAGGCCCTGCGCGAAGCGAATGTGCCGGTGGTGCTGGTGGTCAACCAGGTCGACCGCATCCGCGAGAAGGCCAGCCTGCTGCCCTACCTGCAGCAGGCCACCGAGGGCCGCGAGTTCGCCGGCGTGCATCCTGTGTCGGCGCTCAAGCGCACCGGCCTGGATGCGCTGGTGGCCGAGTTGCTGGCGCTGGTGCCCGAGGGCGAGCCGGCCTTCGACGAGGACGAGATCACCGACAAGAGCCAGCGCTTCCTCGCCGCCGAACTGCTGCGCGAGCAGCTGATGCGCCAGCTGGGCGCCGAGCTGCCGTATGCGACCACGGTCGAGATCGAATCCTTCAGCGAGGAGGTCTCGAAGTCCGGCCCGCTGCTGCGCATCGGCGCGGTGGTCTGGGTGGAGCGCGACGGCCAGAAGGCGATCGTGATCGGCAAGGGCGGCGCCCGCCTGCGCGAGATCGGCACCAAGGCGCGGATGTCGATGGAGCGCCTGTTCGGCAGCAAGGTGTTCCTGGAAACCTTCGTGCGCGTGCGCGCCGGCTGGTCCGACGACGAGGCCGCGCTGCGCAGCTTCGGCTACGACCAGTAAGCCCGACGCAGGAGCCGCGGTGACCGCTCCTGACGGGTTCGACCCGGAGTGGCTGTATGCGGATTGTCGGTGAGCATGCGTTCGTCCTCCACGCCCGGCCCTGGCGCGAGACCAGCCTGCTGGTCGAAGTGCTGTGCGAAGGGCAGGGCCGCATGGGCCTGGTCGCGCGCGGCGTGCGTGGGCCGAAGCGGCAGGCGCTTCGGGCGGCCCTGCAGCCGCTGCAGCACGTCCGCTTCGACGCCGTGCAGCGCGGTGAACTGGCGCACCTGAACACGGTCGAGGCGCTCGATGCCGCGCCGCGGCTGCAGGGTGAGGCCATGCTGTCGGGCTTCTACGCCAGCGAACTCGTGCTGCGCCTGGCGCCGCGCCAGGACCCGCTGCCCGAACTCTATGCCGCCTACGGCGAACTGCGCGCCCGCCTGGGCGAGGGCGCGTCCCTGGCCTGGACCCTGCGCCGCTTCGAGCGCGACCTGCTGGATGCAACCGGCGTCGGCCTGGACTATGCGCACGAGGGCGACGGTGAGCCGGTGGATCCTGCGGCACGCTATCGCCTGGACCCCGGCCATGGCCCGGTGCGTGTGCGCGGGGAGCGCGGCGGCGAACGCGAACGCAGCGCCACCGGCCGCGCCCTGCTGGCGCTGGCGGCGGACGAGGCACCGCCTGTCGAGGACCTGGGCGGTTTGCGCCGCGTGCTGCGGGAGGTGCTCGAGTCCCACCTCGGCGGGCGGCCGCTCGCGTCCTGGCAGCTGCTGGGCGACCTGGGCCGCGTGGCCCGGGCGGCGATGCCGCCTCAGTCCGGCGGCGACAGTTCCTGAGCCGCGGCGTCGAAAGCGGCCAGCGCGGCGGCAGAGGCCGGCGCATCCTGGAGCGCCACCACCGCCTGTTCCAGCCGTGCGGCACCCACGAAACCGCAGCTTGCGCGCAGGCGATGCAGGGCACCACGCAGGGCGTCATGGTTGCCGCTGCGCGCAGAGGCCACGACCAGGCCACGTGCGGCCGGCAGTTCGTCGATGAACAGCTGGCGCAGCGCGTCCACGTGCGCGCGCGCGCCGTTGAGCGCGCGCAGCGCCGCCGCGTCGTCCCAGGTCGCCGGTATCGCGTCAGCGGACGCCGCTTCGGAAAGGCCAGACTCCGCCACGCGCGAGGACATGCGCCCCGACAGCGCCCCGGCCAGCGCAGCGCGCAGCGCGGCTGCGGCCAGTGGCTTGACCAGCACCGCTTCGAAGCCGGCATCGTGCAGCGTCTGGTGTACCTCGCCGTCGCGGGCTGCGGTGTGCGCGATCGCGGGGGTGCTCATGCCTAGCCCGCGCAGTTCATGGAGCAGGCCGGCGCCGGTGCCGTCGGGCAGGTGGGCATCGACCAGCCACAGAGAGTAGGCGATGTTCGAAGCCTGGACCCGTGCGGCCGCGCATGAGGCGGCGATGTCCACGGCCGCCGGCAAGGCTTCCGCGGCGGCGGCGAGGAAGGCGGCGGTGGTCTGGTCGTCCTCGACCAGCAGGATGCGGGGCTTCATCGGTGCGTATCGTCCTGTCGCGATTCTGGCAGCCATGCCGGTGCCGATCTTACCCGTGCCGCGCAGCAGGGAAGAGGGGCGGGGTTCTGCGACAATCGTGCCCTGTTTCCCCAGGCCCCAGGACCCAGGCACTTTGGCACGCATCGACCAGACCCCCTTCGAGGCGGACATCCTCGACCTCAGCCATGACGGCCGCGGCGTGGCCCGCCGGCCCGAAGGGCACCCGAACGCGGGCAAGACCGTATTCGTGGCCGGCGCCGTGGCCGGCGAGCGCGTGATGGCGCGGCAGACCTCGCGCTCGCGGCACTTCGACGAGGCCGAGGCGGTGGAGGTGCTGCAGGCCTCGCCCGAGCGCGTCGAGCCGCGCTGCCCGCACTTCGGCACCTGCGGCGGCTGCAGCCTGCAGCACCTGGCCGAAGACCGGCAGATCGTGGCCAAGGCCCGCGTGCTGGCCGAGAACTTCGAGCGCATCGGCCACGTCAGCCCCGAAGCGGAGCTGCCGCCGCTCACCGGCGCCTCCTGGGGCTACCGCCGCAAGGGCCGGTTCTCGGTGCGGCGGGTGGAGAAGAAGGACAAGACCCTGGTCGGCTTCCGCGAGCGCGACCCGCGCTTCGTCGCCGAGCTGCGCGAATGCCACACCGTGGTGCCGAAGCTGGGCACGCGCATCGAGGCGCTGGCGAAGCTGGTCGACGGCATGGACGCGCGCCGCGCGATCCCGCAGATCGAGTTCAGCGCCGGCGATGACGCCACCGCGCTGGTGTTCCGCCACCTCGAGCCGCTGGGCGAGCGCGACCGCGCGGCCCTGGTGGATTTCGCGAAGGAACACGACTTCGCCGTGTTCCTGCAGCCCAAGGGCATCGATTCGGTGGCGCCGCTGTGGCCGGAGGATCCGCAGCTGTCGTTCCGGCTCGCCCCCTGGGACGTCGAGCTCGGCTTCCGGCCCCTGGACTTCATCCAGGTCAACGCCGCGCTCAACGAGAAGATGATCGCGCGCGCGCTGGAGCTGCTCGACGTGCAGCCGGGCGAGCGCGTGCTCGACCTGTTCTGCGGCCTGGGCAACTTCACCCTGCCGCTGGGGCGCGTCGCGGCCGAGGTCGTGGGCGTGGAGGGCGACGCCGGCCTGGTGGCGCGCGCGCGGGAGAACGCGGAACGCAACGGCATGGACCACGTGCGCTTCCACGTCGCCGACCTCGCCACCGACCTGAAGCACGAGCCGTGGATGCGCGCGGGCTTCGACAAGCTGCTGCTCGACCCCGCGCGCGCCGGCGCGCTGGAGGTGTTGAAGCAGCTGCCGCTGAAGGGCATCCGGCGCATCGTCTACGTCAGCTGCCACCCCGGCTCGCTGGCGCGCGACGCCGGCTACCTGGTCAACGAGCGCGGCTGGACGCTGCGCACCGCCGGCGTGATGGACATGTTCCCGCATACCGCCCACGTCGAATCCATCGCCGTCTTCGAGCCCGCCTGAATGGCCATCGAGATCGAACGAAAGTTCCTGGTCACCGGCGACGGCTGGCGCGCGGCCGCGCATGCCGTGGTGCCGATGGCGCAGGGCTACCTCAACGACCAGCTGTCCATGGACGAGGGCCGCCAGCGGGCCTCGGTGCGCGTGCGCCTGGAGGGCGAGGATGCTTTCCTCAACATCAAGTCGCGCGAGCTGGGCCACACCCGGCAGGAGTTCGAGTACCCGCTGCCGGTGGACGACGCGCGCGCGCTGCTCGCGCTGTGCGTGGGCGGACTCGTGGAGAAACGCCGCCACCTGGTGCGCCACGGCGGCCACCTGTGGGAAGTCGATGAATTCCTCGGCGACAACGCCGGCCTGGTGGTCGCCGAGATCGAACTGGGCAGCGCCGACGAGGCCTTCGAACACCCCGGCTGGCTGGGCGTCGAGGCCACCGACTGCCCGCGCTACTACAATCTGGCCCTGGCCGCGCGGCCGTACTCGCAATGGAGCGGGGCGGAACGCGCGGGGCCGGGAGCCTAAGGAGACCTCCATGCTCGTCATCGGCGTCGCCGGTACCGAACTCACCGCCCAGGAGCGCGACTGGCTGCAGCACGATGCCTGCGCCGGCGTGATCCTGTTCACCCGCAACTTCGCCTCGCGCGCACAGGTGGCCGAGCTGTCACAGGCGATCCGCGAGGCCGCGCCGCGTCCGCAGCTGGTCTGCGTCGACCAGGAGGGCGGCCGCGTGCAGCGCTTCCGCGAGGGCTACAGCGCGCTGCCGCCGCTGGAGACCTTCGGCCGCGACTACACCGCCGACCGCGAGGGCGCGCTGCAGCGCGCGCGCGAACACGCCTGGCTGATGGCCAGCGAAGTCCGCGCCTCGGGCGTGGACCTGAGCTTCGCGCCGGTGGTCGATCTCGGCCGCGGCAACCTCGCCATCGGCAACCGCGCCTTCTCCGACGATCCGGCCGTGGTCGCCGCCTTCACCCGTGCCTACGTCGAAGGCATGCACGAGGCCGGCATGGCGGCGACGCTCAAGCACTTCCCCGGCCACGGCTCGGTGCTGGAGGACACGCACTTCGACGATGCGGTCGACGACCGCCCGCTGGAGGTGATCCAGGCGGAGGATCTCGTGCCCTTCGTCGCGGGCATCGACGCCGGCGCCGATGCGGTGATGCTGGCGCACGTGGTCTATCCGCAGGTCGCGCCGGAGCCGGCCGGCTACTCTCCGCGCTGGATCAAGGACATCCTGAGGCAGGACATGGGCTTCCGCGGCGTGGTGTTCTCCGACGACATCGGCATGGCCGCCGCGCACGGCGTGGGCGGGATCAAGGCGCGCGTGGACGCACACCTGGATGCCGGCTGCGACGTGGTCCTGGTCTGCCACCCGGAGCTGGTGGAGGAGTCGCTGGCGGCGGTCGAAGGCCGCAAACTCAACACCATGGCGCTGGCCGGCCTGCTCGGCCGCGGTGCGCTGGGCTGGGACGGCCTGCTCGCCGACGCGCGCCATGGCGCCGCCTCGGCGAACCAGGGCGGCGGGGTGATGGCATGAACGCGCCGAAGCTGGCCGAAGTGATGGCCGATGCCGACCTCATCCACGACCGCGACGTGCTCGAGGCCGCGATCGAGGAGATGGCCGATGCCATCCGCAGCGAATACGCCGACGACGAGCGACCGCCGCTGTTCGTGACCATCATGAACGGTGGGATGCCCTTCGCGTCGCAGCTCGCGTTCGCGCTGGGCGAGCGCGGCCTCGACCTCGAGTTCGACTACCTGCACGCCACCCGCTACCGCGGCGCCACCAGCGGTTCGCGCCTGGCCTGGCTGCATCGTCCGGCCACGCCGATGCGCGGCCGCCGCGTGCTGCTTGCCGACGACATCCTCGACGAGGGCCACACCCTCAAGGCCGTCATCCGCTGGTGCGAGGACGAGGGCGCCGCCGACGTACGCGTCGCGGTGCTGGCGACCAAGATCCACGACCGCTGCGTCGACGGCGTCTGCGCCGACTGGTCGGGCGTCGAGGTGCCGGACCGCTACGTCTTCGGCTACGGCATGGACTACAACGAACAGGGCCGCAACCTGCCGGCCATCTACGCGCTGGCCGACTGAGCCGCGCACGCCAAGGAGCCCGACGTGTCCGCGAACCACGAAGAACCCATCGCGCTGGCGGTGATCGGTGGCACCGGCCTGTACAGGCTCGCGGGCCTGGAGGGCGTGGAGGCCCACCAGCCGGTCACGCACTACGGCGCACTGTCGGGGCCGGTGCGCGTGGGCCGGATCAACGGTCGCCGGGTGGCCTTCCTCGCCCGCCACGGCGAAGGCCACTCGGTGCCGCCGCACCTGGTCAACTACCGCGCCAACCTCGCCGCGCTGCACGCGCTGGGCGCGCAGCGCGTGCTCGCGCTCAACACCGTCGGCGGCATCACCGAAGACTACGGGCCGCGCGTGCTGGCCTGCCCGGACCAGCTCATCGACTACACCTGGGGCCGCGTTTCCACCTACTGCGAAGAGCCGGGCACCGAAGTGCTGCACGTCGACTTCGGCGACCCCTATACGCCGTCGCTGCGCCGCGAAGTGGTCGCGGCGGCGGCGAAGGCCGGCGTCGACATGGTCGATGGCGGCTGCTACGGCGCCACCCAGGGCCCGCGGCTGGAGACGCGCGCGGAGATCGCGCGCATGCGCCGCGACGGCTGCGACCTGGTCGGCATGACCGGCATGCCCGAAGCGGGGCTCGCGCGCGAGCTCGGCCTGGACTACGCCTGCCTCGCCATCGTCGCCAATTGGGCGGCCGGTGCAGGCCCGCAGACCGACGAGGTGATCACGCTCGAAGACGTGCTCGCCAACGTCGCCGCGGCGACCTCGGGTTTACCCGGGGTGATCGAGGCGATGCTCGCCGGGTGATTGCGCGCCACCCGAAGGCTTTGCATACTCGGGCGGCGTGTGTCCGCGCCCCTTGCAGGCCGGCATGCGCAATCGCATCCAGACGAGGTAGGAAGAGTCATGCAATACGGCACAGTGAAGTGGTTCAACGACGCCAAGGGTTTTGGCTTCATCGCTCCCGAGGACGGCAGCGCGGACGTGTTCGTGCACTACTCGGCGATCGACTCGAAGGGCTTCCGCAGCCTTCAGGAAGGCCAGCGCGTCAGCTATGAAGTCACGCAGGGCCCGAAGGGCGCGCAGGCGGCAGGGGTGGCGCCTGTCGCTTGAGTGACACGCGGTTCAAGAGTTTCCCTGTTCCAGGGCCCCGGGTTTTCCGGGGCCCTTTTTTCTGGTTCTTCGTCCGGGTTCGGGGTGGTGGCTCCGTTTCGGGAAATCTGTGCTGCCGTAGGTTGTGGTGGCGTCGTTGGAGAGTTCGCTGCCCGTCCCGTACACAGGGGGTGTGCTCCCCCGGCCGCCTTCGCGTCCAGCTACGGAAGCCGGCCGCCGGCCATCCATGGCCGGCTGTCCGCACACCCCCTGTGCACGGGACGGGCTGTGGCGTTCGTCGGCTTCGGGCCGGAGGGCAAGAGCCAAAGACCAAAAGCCAAACCGGGCCCGTGCGTGTCGGGTAAGAATGGGGCAATGGCCAGACGGGAGAGCGGACGTGGAACGGTTCCGTACGCATGAAGTGGGCAACCAGCCGCCGGAGTTCGGCGAACGGGACCTCTGGCGCGATGACGTGGTGCTGCGCGAGGCGCTGGCGGGCGAAGGCGGCGGCGCATTCGCAGGGGAGATCGCGTCGTACGGCGCGCTGGCCGGGAGCGAAATCCTCGCGCTTTCGCACGACATGCACCGCGACCGCCCGAGGCTGCGCAGCCACGACCCCGCCGGCCGCCGGATCGACCGGATCGAGTTCCACCCCAACTACCACCAGGTGATGGCGCATGCGATCGGGCACGGCGTGGCGGGACTGTCATGGGCACGGCCGGAGGCGGGTGCCCACGTCGCACGCGCCGCGCTGGCCTACCTGCACTACCAGGCCGAGCCTGGCACCAGCTGTCCGCTGACCATGACCCACGCCGCGGTGCCGGTGCTGCGGCAGTCGCCGGCGCTGCGAGAATGGGCGGACAAGGTCGCCGCCTGCCGCTACGACGCGCGCGATGTCGCGATCGGCGACAAGCCCGGCGTGACGCTCGGCATGGGCATGACCGAGAAGCAGGGCGGCAGCGACGTGCGTGCCAACGCGACCACGGCCACGCCGTGCGCGGGCGGCGATGGCACGTACACCCTGGTCGGGCACAAGTGGTTCATGTCGGCGCCCATGTCCGACGGTTTCCTGGTGCTGGCGCAGGCGCCCGCTGGCCTCACCTGCCTGCTGATGCCGCGCTGCCTGCCCGATGGGGAGCGCAACGCCTTCGCGCTGATGCGGCTGAAGGACAAGCTCGGCGACTGGTCGAACGCATCCAGCGAGGTCGAGTTCCAGCAGGCGCTGGCCTGGCGCGTGGGCGAGGAGGGCCGCGGCGTGGCCACCATCCTGCAGATGGTGATGCTCACCCGATTGGACTGCATGCTCGGTTCCGCCGCCTGCATGCGCATGGCCCTGGCGCAGGCCCTGCACCACGCCCGCCACCGCAGCGCCTTCGGCAGGCGGCTCGCCGACCAGCCGCTGATGCGCAACGTGCTGGCCGACATCGCGATCGAGGTCGAGGCCGCGCTGTCGCTGTCGATGCGCGTGGCACGCGCGGTCGACGCCGCCACCCGCGATCCGCGTGAGGCCGCTTTCGCCCGCATCGCCACCGCGATCGGCAAGTACTGGATCTGCCGCCGCGCGCCTGCCGTGGTCAACGAGGCCCAGGAGTGCCTGGGTGGCGCCGGCTACGTCGAGGAATCCCTGCTGCCCCGGCTCTACCGCCAGGCCCCGCTGAACTCGATCTGGGAAGGCAGCGGCAACATCCAGTGCCTCGACGTGCTGCGGGCGCTGGCGCGCGAACCCGGAACCGCGGACGTCCTGCGCACGGAGATCGACGCCGCCCGCGGCCTGCACCCCGCCCTGGACGCGATCGCCGCCCGGCTCGAAGACATGCTTTCAGCCACGGATGAAGCGGAATCCAGGAGGCTGGTCGAACGCCTGGCCCTGGCCCTGCAGGCCGCCGCCCTTCTCCGCGCCGGCAGCCCGCTGGCCGAAGCCTTCTGCCGCACCCGCCTCGGCGCCGACCACGGCCTCGCCCTGGGCACCCTCCCGGGCGACCTCGATCACGCTTCGATCATGGTGCGTGCGGTGCCTGGGTAAGAGCTTTTTTGCCACGGATTTACGCGGATTACGCGGATTTGGCCGAGGCAGGATTGTGATCCAGTGCCTATTCACGGCAGCCCGCGAAGAAGCGGCCTGAAGAGATACCCGGGCAGCGCGTGGTGCTGATGCTGGCCTCGGCCCGATCCGCGTAATCCGCGTAAATCCGTGGCAAAAAGGCTCTTCAGCTCTTCCTGCTCTTTCCGCTCTATCCGTGCGAATCCGTCCTCATCCGTGTAAATCCGTGGCGAAAAACGAGTCAAGCCACCGACGAAGCATCAAGGAACTGCAGCCGCGCGAGTTCCGCGTAGAGGCCGCCCTGGGCGAGGAGTTCGGCGTGGCTGCCTTCGGCGACGATGCGGCCGTGATCCATGACGATGATGCGGTCGGCGCGCAGGACGGTGGCCAGGCGGTGGGCGACGACCAGGGTCGTGCGGCCTTCCATCAGGTGCTCAAGCGCGGTCTGCACGGCGCGCTCGCTGTGCGCGTCCAGCGCCGAGGTCGCTTCGTCGAGCAGCAGCACCGGGGCGTCGCGCAGCAGGGCACGGGCGATGGCCACGCGCTGCTGCTGGCCGCCGGACAGGCGGGCACCGCGTTCGCCCAGCTCCGAGGCGTAACCACCGGGCAGGGCGCTGATGAAGTCGTGGGCCTCGGCGGCGCGCGCGGCGGCTTCCACTTCGGCATCCGTGGCGTCCAGGCGGCCGTAGCGGATGTTGTCGGCGGCGCTGGCGGCGAAGATGGTCGGGCGCTGCGCGACCAGCGCCATCTCGCCGCGCAGTTCGACCGGGTCGAGTTCGCGCAGGTCGATGCCGTCCAGCGAGATGCTGCCCGACTGCGGATCATGGAAGCGCTGCAGCAGGGCGAACACGGTGCTCTTGCCGGCGCCCGACGGCCCCACGAGCGCCACCGTCTCGCCCGGCGCCACGTCCAGGCTGAAGCCGTCCAGCGCCGCGGAATCCGGGCGGGTGGGGTAGTGGAAGACCACGTCGCGCAGCGCCACCGCACCGCGCACGGGTGTCGGCAGCGGGCGCGGTGCGGCAGGCGCCACCACCTTCGCGCGTTCGTCGAGCAGCTCGCCGATCCGGCCCATGCCGCCGGCAGCCTTCTGCAGTTCGTTCCAGACCTCGGCCAGGGCGCCCACGGAGCCTGCGCCGAACATCGCGTACAGCACGAACTGGCCCAGGGTGCCGGCGCTCATGCGGCCGTCGGCAACGTCGTGCGCGCCCAGCCACAGCACCAGGGTGATGGCGCCGAACACCACCGAGATCGCCACCGCGGTCACCAGCGCCTGCACGCCGATGCGCTTGCGCGCCACCGCCACCGCCGTGGCCACCGCGTCGCCGAAGCGGACGCGCTCGTGGCCTTCGCGCGCATGCGATTGCACGGTTTCGATCGCACCGAGGGTTTCGGTGGCCAGCGCGTTCGCTTCGGCCACGCGGTCCTGGCTCTGCCGCGAGATCTTCTGCAGCCGCCTGCCGCCGAGCACCAGCGGCAGCACCGCCAGCGGGATGCCGACCAGGGTCCAGGCCGCCAGCCGCGGGCTGGTCACCACCAGCATCGCGACGCTGCCCAGCACCATCACCGCGCTGCGCAGGGCCACCGACATGCTGGTGGCGACCACGCCGCGCAGCAGCTCGGTGTCGGCGGTCAGGCGCGAGACCAGCTCGCCGCTGCGGCTTTTCTCGAAGAAGGCCTGGTCCAGGCCGACCAGGTGCCCGAACAGCTGCGTGCGCAGGTCGGCGACCACGCGTTCGCCCAGCAGCGAGACGAAGAAGAAGCGCGCGGCGGTCGCGATCGCCAGCGCCAGGGTCACCAGGAACAGCAGCACGAAGGCGGCGTCGATGCCGGCGCCGCTGGCGAAGCCGTCGTCGATCATCCGCCGTACCGCGACCGGCAGGCTCAGCGTGGCCGTGCTCGAGGCCACCAGCGCCAGCAACCAGGCCACCACCAGGCCGCGGTGGCGGGCCAGGAAGGGCCACAGCGGGCGCAGGGTGGACAGCGGGACCTTCGACTTGCCGGTGGAGTCGTCGTCGGGGGTGCCCGCGGGCGGCGGCGTGGGAGTGTTCGCGAACTGGGCCATCCGCGCATTGTCGCCGATGGCTGCGGCCTATGGGTCGCCCAGGCGTGCGCGATCACGGGTGGCGTCGCGCAGGCGCGCGGCCAGCGCATCGACGCCCTCGGCCGGCAGGCGCAGGCGGAAGCGTACGCCGTCGGCGGCGTAGTCCTCGCTGAGCTTCTCGGCATCGAAGGCCGGCAGCGCGGCGTGCACCGCGGCGATGTCGGCGAAGGGGCATTCGACCTCGACTTCGGCCATCTCGACCACCTCGCGGCGTTCGGCGGTGCGCAGGCATTCCGCCGCGGCGCCGCCGTAGGCGCGGACCAGGCCGCCGGCGCCGAGCTTGATACCGCCGTACCAGCGGGTCACCACCACGACCACGCCGTCCAGGCCCTGGCCGTCGATGGCGGCGAGGATCGGGCGCCCGGCGGTGCCGGCGGGCTCGCCGTCGTCGCTGGAACGGTAGCCGCTGCCGATCCGCCAGGCCCAGCAGTTGTGGGTGGCGTCGGGCACCGAGACCGAGGCGATGAAGATCGCTGCCGCATCGGCATCGACGACCGGCATCGCCTGGGCCAGGAAGCGGCTGTGCTTGACCACGAGTTCGTGGCTGGCGGCTGCGGCGAGCGTGGTGGTGCCCATCACTCGCCCAGCAGCATGCGCAGGTCGTCGGGTACCGGGGCGTCGGGGTGGCGGCGACGGAACTCCGAGTAGCTTTCGCGGGCTTCGTCGTAGCGCTCGGCGGCGACCAGTTCGCGGATGCGCTCCAGCCAGGCCTCGCGCACCTCAGGCGAATCCACCGAGGCCGGCGGGGTGTCGTCCATGGGCTGGTCCAGCCAGGCCTCGTTCCGGCCCGCGCGCGCTTCCCGTTTCGCCGCGTCCTGCCGTTCGGTCTGCGCGGCGCGGGCGCGGGCGCGGGCGGCCTCCGCGGTACGGGGCTGCGGCGCGGCTTCGGGCACGGTCTTGAGGAGCGATTGCGGCGCAGGCGTCGAGGTCGTTGGCGGAGCAGCGGTGGGAGCCGGCGGAGCCGGGGGCGCGGGTGGTGCCGGCGGTGGCGGCGCCGGCGGCTCGTCGACGGCTTCGTCCGCGCGCAGGATCCTGCTGCCGGTGACTTCGATCCGGTCGAGCGCGATGCCCTCCTCGTCGCCGGTCTCCGGTGCCGGGACCGCGGCCGCGGCGGGCGCAGGTGCAGGTGCCGTGACCGGCGCAGATGCTGCTGCCGGCGGATGGTCCCGGTCGTCGGCCGGCTTCGCGCCGGCAGCGGCGGCACTGGCAGGCGCCTGCATCCCCGGTGCGGGTGGAGGCGGCATGCGCCGGGCAGGTGGCGTTGACGGGGTTTCGGCCGGCGGCGCGGTTTCGCGCAGGACACGGAGTGAATCCAGGGTCCCGGCGTCAGCCTGCTCCGGTGCCTCGGCGGCCAGGTCGGGCACTTCGTACTGCGGCCTCAGCTGCCAGGCCACGCCCACGGCGATCACCAGGGTCGCCGCCAGCGCGCCGCCGCGCAGCCAGCCCGGGTTCCTGCGCCGGCGCCGGTGCCCGCCTGCGCGGGCCGCGGTCGCGCTGGCCGGCGGGGTGGATGCCGCATCGCCCAGGCCCCCGCCGCGCGCGGTTGCCGCGGCGCGTGCCGAGGCCAGGATGCCGGCATCGATCTCCGCCGAGGGGCCGCGCCCGGGCGCCGTGCGCGCCAGCGCGTCGGCCAGCTCGCGCTCGACCGGGTCCAGCGGATCGCGGCGGTCGGGTCCGGTCATCGCGAGTCTCCCGCCGCCACTGCGGCGGCCCCGGGGGGCGCGAAGGCCGCGCGCAGCTTGTCCATGGCGTAGCGCAGGCGCGACTTGACGGTCTCGCGGCCGACGCCGGTGATGTCTCCGATCTCTTCGAGGCTCAACTCCTGCTCCAGGCGCAGCAGCACCACTTCACGCTGTTCCGCGGGCAAGCCGTCCAAGGCCTGCTGCAGCGCGCGATGGCGTTCGAAGGCGTCCATCCTGAGCTCGGGCGTATCCGGGTCTTCCACGCGCAGGGTGCGCTCGTCGGCATCGTCCGGCGCCGGCGGCCGGTGCTGCCGGGCGCGCCAGTGGTCGGCGACGCGGTTGCGCGCGATCCGGTACAGCCAGGTGGCGAAGGAGGCATCCGGGCGCCAGTCGCGGCCCGCCGCCACCACCCGCTGCCAGGTGTCCTGGAAGACCTCGTCGGCCAGTCCCGGGTCGCGCAGCTGCCGGAGCAGGAAGCGGTGCAGGCGGTCCCGGTGGCGGTGGTAGAGGGTCTCGAAGGCCCCGGCATCCCCGCCGATCCACGCCAGCATCAGTGCGTCGTCGCTGGTCCCGGTGGATTCTTCGGGCGGGAGGGCGTCCATCGCCAAGAGGGTAAGCGCTGCGCGCGGGCGCGGGAAGGGTAGGCGAACGGGCTCCAACCCGGGCATGATGCCGTCGGGGGACAGGGAGGGGGCAGGGCACTTGCCGGTGACGGCGGGATCCGTCGTTCTCCCCTGGAAGCGGGCTTCGATGGAAAGGTTGGGCGAGTGCAGGCAATGCTGGACATTCCCGTGGGTTCTCCGCCGCGCGAGGTCGACCTCGCGGGACTGGCGGAAATGCTCGCGCAGTCGCTGCCTACCGGTTCCGGCGTCGTGGTCCGCTGGAACGACGAGCGCCTGGGGGAAGGCTGCTCCTCGGTGTCCGGCGTGTCCGGCGACCTGCACTCGCGGGCGCGCCGCCTGGTGGATGGCGAACCGTCGGAGCGTGGTGGTCGCGGCCCCATGGTCGAAGAAGCCTGGAACGAGGGCGAGGCGCGGGTGGCCATCGTTGCCCGCATGCCGGAGGCGCTGACGCCGGCATCGCGAGAGGCCTGGCGGGCGCTGGCGCGGCGGTTGGTGTCCGCCACCCTGGCCTCGGCCCAGGCCGAGGCCAGGGTCGAATCCCTGCGCAAGTCCGAGCGCCTGCAGCAGGCGCTGTACGAGATCGCCGACCTGGCCGGTTCGGGCCTGGACATGGGCGAGGTGCTCAAGCGCATCCACGGCATCGTGGGCGGCCTGATGTCGGCGGAGAATTTCTACATCGTGCTGTTCGACGACATGCGCCGGACCGCGCGCTTCCTGTACTTCGCGGACCGGCGGGACCCGTGGGTCGCCGACCCCGAGGTGGAAATCCCGTTGGAGGAGATGCCCAACAGCCTGACCGTGGGCCTGCTGATGCACGGACACCCCTTGCGGGGACCTTCCGCGCGGATCCGCGACCAGCTGTCGGTCAGCCATGACGTGGCCCATGGCCCGGACGCGGCTGACTGGCTGGGCGTGCCGATGCGCCGCGAAGGCCGGGTCTGCGGCGCCATCGTGGTGCAGAGCTACGAACAACCGGACTGCTACACCGACGAGGACCGTGCCCTGCTGGAGTTCGTCGCCCAGCACATTCTGACCGCGCTCGACCGTAAACACGCCCACGCCGAACTCGAGCGCCGCGTGGTCGAGCGCACGCGCGACCTGCAGAAGGCCAACGAGATCCTCCAGGCCGAGATCGTCGAGCGCCAGCGCGCGGAACGTCTGCAGCGCGCGCTGTTCCGCATCAGCGAACTGTCGTTCAGTGCGGCCAGCGTCGGCGGCTTCTACAACGACCTGCATGCGGTGGTCGGCGAACTGCTGTACGCGCGCAACTTCTATATCGCGATGGTGTCCGGCGACGGCGACCACATCGAGTTCCCGTACTCGGTGGACGAGCGCGACATCATCCGAAAGCCGCGGCGCATGATCCGCGGCCTGAGCGAATACGTGATCAAGAGCGGCCGCGCGCTGCTGGCCGACCACGCGGTCATCGCGCGCCTGGAGGCCTCGGGCGAGCTGCAGCACCATGGCTCGCTCGCGCATTTCTGGCTTGGCGTGCCGCTGCTGCGCGACGGCGTGGCGGTCGGCGTGATCGCCGTGCAGAGCTATTCGCCGGACATCGCCTTCACCATCCACGACCAGCGGCTGCTGACCTTCGTCGCCCACCACATCGGCGGCGCGCTGGCGCGCAAGCGCTCGCAGGACCACCTGAAGGCGGCCCACGCCGAGCTCGAGAACCGGGTAGAGGCGCGCACGCGCGAGCTGGAGGAGGCCAACCGCGAGCTGCGCGCGCAGATGTCGGAGCGGCTGCGCGCCGAGGAGCGCCTGATCCACCAGGCTCGCCACGACCACCTGACCGGGCTGCCCAACCGCATCCACCTGCTGGAGCGGCTGGACGCGGCGATCGCCCGCACCCGTGCCCAGGCGCGCGGGCCGTTCGCGGTGCTGTTCCTCGACCTGGACCGCTTCAAGCTGGTCAACGACAGCGTCGGCCACGCCGCCGGCGACGAGATGCTGGTGGAGGTCGGACGCCGGATCGCGCGCCTGCTGCGCGAGGGCGACGTGGTTGCGCGCCTGGGTGGCGACGAGTTCGCGGTGCTGCTCGGCGACGCTGGCGACGAGGCCGCGGCGCAGGCGGTGGTGTCGCGCATCCTGGCCGACCTCGGGCGGCCGATGTGGATCGCCGGGCGCGAGCTGTTCCCCTCGGCCTCGGTGGGCATCGCCATGTGGCAGCCGCGCTACCACCACGGCGAGGACCTGCTGCGCGACGCGGATGCCGCGATGTACCGCGCCAAGGCCCTGGGCCGAGACCGCAGCGAGCTGTTCGACGAGGAGATGCGCGCCGAGGCCACGCGCCTGCTTGACCTCGAGGCCGACCTGCGGCGCGCGATCCTGTCCGACGCCTTCGAGCCGTGGTTCCAGCCGATCGTGGACCTCGCCACGGGCAAGGTAGTCGGCCACGAGGCGTTGCTGCGCTGGAACCACGACCTGCAGGGGCCGCTTTCGCCGGGCGAGTTCATCGGCGTGGGCGAGGACAGCGGCCTGATCGAACAGGTCGACTGGCTGGTGTACCGGCGTGCCTTCGAATGGATGACCCGGCATGCCGGGGGCTATGTCTCGATCAATGTCTCGCCGCGACACTTCCATTCCGACAACTTCGCCGAGCGCCTGCTGCAGATGCTCGACGACGCAGGGGCCGAGCCCGCGCGGCTGCGCATCGAGATCACCGAGGTGGCGCTGCTGGACGATGCGCCGCGCGCGCTGCGCATGCTCAGGACGCTGCGCGAGCGTGGCATCTTCGTCCTGCTCGACGACTTCGGCACCGGCTTCTCGGCGCTGTCCTACCTGCACCGCTTCCCGATCCATGCGCTGAAGATCGACCAGAGCTTCGTCGCCGGCCTGGGCGACGACCAGCACCCGGAAAGCCTGGCACTGGTGCGCGCGATCCTGGCGCTGGCCGGCACGCTCGGCATCGACACCATCGGCGAAGGCGTGGAGACCGAGGCCCAGGCCAAGATCCTGCGCGAACTCGGCTGCACCATGGGCCAGGGCTACCTGTTCGGGCGGCCGATGCCGGCGCCCGCCGCCGGGGGCCGCGACGCGGCCTGAGCGGCGGGGACGGCACATTGCATCAGTCGCTGGCCGAGGCATGGCCGCGGGTCGCGCTGCGGCCGGCTTCGACCAGTTCCGCGAACTCGGCGCGCAGGCCCCAGCGGTCGTCGCCACGGTTGGCGCGGGCGCTGGCAGCGATCGCGTCCCAGTCCCAGCTTCCGAGGTTCCGGCCGCCGCGCAGGGCATCGGCGAAGGCGGCCACGGTGGCGGCGAAGCGCAGCGCCGGGTCCGGTGCCGCGGCGATGTCGGCGCGGCGCAGCGGGACTTCGATCAGGTGGCTGGTGTCGCCGGCGGGCAGCTTGTAGCGCAGGCGCAGGTGGGCGAGTTCGCCGCCGTGCGCCGCGGTCGGCGCATTGCCGCCGTAGCGCAGCGCAGGCAGGCGCTCGCCGCCGGAGCCGGCCAGGGCGATCTCGTACAGCGCGGTGACCTCGTGGCCGGCGCCGATGTCGCCGGCGTCGACGCGGTCGTTGGCGAAGTCCTCCTCGCGCAGCATGCGGTTGCTGTAGCCGACCAGGCGGTACTCGGCGACCACGGCGGGGTTGAACTCGACCTGGATCTTCACGTCGCGGGCGATGGTGAGCAGGGTCGAGGACATCTCCTCCACCAGCACCTTGCGCGCTTCGAGCAGGGTGTCGATGTAGGCGTGGTTGCCGTCGCCGGCGTCGGCCAGGCGCTCGGCCATGGCGTCGTTGTAGTTGCCGGTGCCGAAGCCGAGCGTGGTCAGCGCGATGCCGGACTTTCGCTGGTCGGCGACCATGGCCTCGAGCGTGCCGCGCTCGACGGTACCGACGTTGAAATCGCCGTCGGTGGCCAGGATCACGCGGTTGGCGCCGCCTTCGACATAGCCCTGGCGCGCCATCGCGTAGGCGAGCTCGATGCCGGCGCCGCCGTTCGTGCTGCCGCCCGCCTGCAGGCGCTCGAGCGCGGCCAGGATCTCGCCCTTGCGGTCGCCGGACGTCGGCGGCAGCACCAGCCCCGCGGAGCCTGCATAGGCCACGATCGAGACCTTGTCCTGCGCGCGGAGCTGGTCGGTGAGCGCGGCGAAGGCCTGGCGCAGCAGCGGCAGCTTGTCGGGCGAATGCATCGAGCCCGAGGTGTCGACCAGGAACACCAGGTTGGCCGGCGGCAGCTGCGCCTTGGGCACGTCATAGCCCTTGATGCCGACCATCAGCAGGTGGCGCTTCGCGTCCCAGGGCGCGGGTGCGATCCGAGTGGTCACGCGGAACGGCACCTCGCGCGTGGCCGGAGCCGGATGGCCGTAGCTGAAGTAGTTGATGAACTCCTCCGCGCGCACCGCGTCCGGCGGCGGGCGCACGCCCATGCGCAGCATGCGGCGGACGTTGCTGTAGCTGCCGGTGTCGACGTCGACGGAGAAGGTCGACACCGGGTGCTCCGAGGCGCGGCGCACCGGGTTGTCGTCGATGTCGGCGTATTCCTCGCGGTTGGCGGGGTCGGCCGGCGGCCAGGGGCGTGGCGGCGGCATGATCTCGCGGCGGGCCGCGGCGGGCGACGCCATCAGCCGCTGGCGGGCGCCGCTGGCCGCATCGATGCGGGAGCCGGTCACCGCCACGCGATCCAGCGTGGCTTCCTGTGCGGCGGGTGCTGGCGGGGCCGGCGGGAAGGGCAGCGTCGAAGGTGCCGGGACTTCGGCGTCGGCCGTCTTGTCGGCGCTGGCGTTCGGGGTCTGGCAGGCGGCCAGCAGCAGGCTGGCCGCGAAGGCGAGGGTGAAGGCGAGGCGGGTCATGGCGTGGCTCCGTCGTTGGGCAGGAGCGACAACGCGCCATGGGCGCCAGTGGGGTTGCGCGGCCGCGATGGCGACGCCCGCAGCAGGCGAGGGTGGCTCGCTCAGACCGGGTCGCGGATCACCAGCAGGCGCGGCTCGGTCATGTCCTCGATGGCGCTGCGTACGCCCTCGCGGCCCAGCCCGGAGTCGCGGACGCCGCCATAGGGCATGTTGTCGACGCGGAAGCTCGGCACGTCGCCGACCACCACCCCGCCGACGTCGAGCGCGTCCCAGGCGCGCATCGCGTGCGACAGGCGGGCGGTGAACACGCCGGCCTGCAGACCGAAGTCGCTGTCGTTGGCGCGCGCCAGGGCGTCTTCGAAATCGTCGAAGGATTCCAGGCAGGCCACCGGGCCGAAGACCTCCTTGCGGTAGACATCGGCATCGCGCGGGACGTTCTCAAGCAGCGTCGCCGGCAGCATGTTGCCGCTGCGTTCGCCGCCGGCCAGACGCTTCGCGCCGCCCTTGCGCGCCTGCTGGATCCACTCGTCGATGCGCTCGGCCGAAGCCTCGTCGATCACCGGGCCGACGAAGGTGCGCGCGTCGCGCGGGTCGCCCATGCGCAGCTTCGCCACCGCGGCCTTGAGCTTGCGGCGCAGGGCGGGGTAGACGTCGGCGTGGGCGATGATGCGCTGCACGCTGATGCAGCTCTGCCCGGACTGGTAGTAGGCGCCGAACACCAGGCGCTCGACCACGTGGTCAAGGTCGGCGCCGGGCTCGGCGTCGACGATGCAGGCGGCGTTGCCGCCGAGCTCAAGCGTGACCTTCTTCTTGCCGGCGCGCGCCTTCAGGTCCCAGCCGACCAGGCCGCCGGTGAAGCTCAGCAGGGCGATGCGCTCGTCCTCGACCAGCTGCGCGGCGTCGTCGTTGCTGCAGGGAATGACCGAGAACGCGCCCTTGGGCAGGTCGGTCTCCGCCAGCACCTCGGCGATGATCAGTGCGCCGACCGGGGTCTTCGCGGCGGGCTTGAGCACGAAGGGGCAGCCGGCGGCGATCGCCGGCGCGACCTTGTGCGCGACCAGGTTGAGCGGGAAGTTGAAGGGCGTGATGAAGCTGCAGGCCCCGATCGGCACGCGCTTGACCATGCCGCGGTAGCCGCGGGTGCGTTCGGAGACCTGCAGCTCGATCACTTCGCCTTCGATGCGCGTGGCCTCGCCGGCGGCGATGCGGAAGGTGTCGATGAGGCGCGCGACTTCGCCGTGGGCATCGCCGATCGGCTTGCCGGCCTCGATGCACAGGGCCAGCGCCAGCTCCTCCGCGCGCTCGCCGAATCGCTTCACGCAGTGTTCGAGCACGTCGCGGCGGGCGTCGGGCGGGAGGGCCGCCATCGCCGGCCGCGCCTTGTGCGCGGCCACGATCGCCTTGCGCACGGTGGCGGCGTCGGCGAAGGCGACGCGGGTGGCGCGCTTGCCTGTGTACTTGTCCAGCACCTCGAGGTCGGTATTGGCCGCGACCGGCCGGCCGGCGAGGTAGTAGGGGTAGCTGCGGGCCAGGCCGCCGCGCCTGGCGGTGGACTTCTTCTGCTTGGACATCGTGTGCGGTCCTCCTGTTCGTCGCGTGCAGGCGCCGTGCCTGCGCCCAGTGGGTCGGCGGGCGCGTCAGCCGTGGGTCATTCCACCGCCGCGCTCAGCCGCGGGATCTCCTCGTTCAACAGCCGGTCGTCGTCGCCGTAGTCCACCGGCACGTCGATCAGGTCGATGCCCGGCGTGGCCAGCGTCTCGCGCAGCATCGGCAGGAACGCCGCGGCCGACGCCGGGCGGTGGCCGCGCGCGCCGTAGCTTTCGGCGTACTTCACGAAATCCGGATTGCCCAGGTCCATGCCGAAGTTCGGGTAGTCCTCGTGCGCCTGCTTCCACTTGATCATGCCGTAGGCATCGTCGCGGAGCACCAGCACCACCAGGTCCAGGCCCATGCGCACGGCGGTCTCGAGTTCCTGCGAGTTCATCATGAAGCCGCCGTCGCCGCAGACCGCGACCACCTTGCGACCGGGGTGCACGATCTTCGCGGCGATCGCCGAGGGCAGGCCGGCACCCATCGTCGCCAGCGCGTTGTCCAGCAGCAGCGTGTTCGGCCGCCGGCAGCGGTGGTTGCGGGCGAACCAGAGCTTGTACAGGCCGTTGTCGAGGCAGGTGATGTCGTCCGGCCCGAGCGCCTGTGCCAGGTCGGCGACGATCCGCTGGCAGGCCATGGGGAAGCGTTCGTCGCGCGTGCGCTCCTGCAGCTGCGCGCAGAGCGCGGTGCGGACGCGGTCGAAGAAGGCGAAGTCCCAGTGCGGCTGCGGCTCCACGGCCTCGGCCAGCCGCCACACGGCATCCGCGATGTCACCGACGACCTCGACCTGCGGGAAATACACGGCGTCGACTTCGGCACTGTCGTAGTTGACGTGGATCACCGTGCGCCGGCCCTTGCGCATGAAGAACGGTGGCTTCTCGATCACGTCGTGGCCGATGTTGACGATGCAGTCGGCGGCGTCGATCGCGCGGTGCACGTAATCGTGGTCGGACAGCGCCGCGGTGCCGATCCACAGCGGGTCGGTCTCGTCGAGCACGCCCTTGCCCATCTGGGTGCTGAAGAAGGGGATGCCGAGCCGGTCTACCAGCACCCGCAGCGCGCGCGCGGTGGTCTTGCGGTTGGCACCGGCGCCGATCATCAGCAGCGGGTGGCGCGCGGCGGCGATCGCCTCCGCGGCGCGCGCGATCGCCTTGTGCTCGGCCACCGGGCGGCGCGAGTACGACTTCGCGATCGGCACCGCGTCGGTCGGGTCGCCGGCGATGTCCTGCGGCAACTCCAGGTGGGTGGCGCCGGGGCGCTCTTCCTCGGCGCGGCGAAAGGCCTCGCGCACGCGCGCGGGGATGCTGTCGGCCGACACCAGTTGCCGCGTGTACTTGGTCAGCGGGCGCAGGGTGTCGACCACGTCGATGATCTGGAAATGCCCCTGGCGGCTGCTGCGGATCGGCTTCTGGCCGGTGATCATCAGCATCGGCATCGCGCCCAGCTGGGCGTAGGCCGCGGCGGTGACCAGGTTGGTGGCGCCGGGGCCGAGGGTGCTCAGGCACACGCCGGCGCGGCCGGTCAGGCGCCCGCAGGTCGCGGCCATGAAGCCGGCGGCCTGCTCGTGGCGGGTCAGCACCAGCTGGATGCCCGAGGTGCGCAGCGATTCGAGCAGGTCCAGGTTCTCCTCGCCGGGAATGCCGAACACGTGCTCCACGCCCTCGGCCTGGAGGGCTGCGACGAGCAGGTCGGAAGCCTTGGCCATGCCGCGGTGTCCTTCGACTGCAGTTGGGCCTGCAGTATCGCCGTGATGGCGTGAGCATGGGGCGAGCACGGGCCCGCGCAGCCGCGTTGTCGCCGCTCAGTCGTCCTTGCCCTCGACGCGCAAGCGCAGCTCGCCGTCGGTGACGCGCGCGGACAGGCGGTCGCCGGCGGCGGCATCCGCGGTGGTGCGCACCACGCGGCCATCGTCGTGGCGGAGGATGGCGTAGCCGCGGGCGACCGTGGCCAGCGGACTGACCGCTTCGAGCGAGCGTGCGAGCCCGCGCAGCCTCAGCGCGTCCGCCTGCAGCCGGCGCGCCACCGCAGCCTGCGGCCGCGGCCCGAGCGCGGCCAGTCTTTCGCGCAGGATGGTCAGCCTGCGCTCCGGGCGGGTGGCGCGCAGCACCGCGTCGGCGTGGCGCAGGCGCGCGCGCAGGGCGGTCTCCCGTGCCCGCCAGGCCGCCTGCAGCCGTCGCAGCGCCTGCTCACGCCGTTCGCCCAGCGCCCGCAATCGCGCCTGCGGCGCCAGCGCCTGCAGCCGCAGCGAGGCCCGGTCGACGCGCTGCATCCGCTCGCGCATCCGCTGCATGTGCAGCACCTCCGCGCGCTGCCGCAGTCCGCGCAGGCGGGTGGCGACGTCGACCGCGTTGGGCACCAGCAGCTCGGCCGCGACCGAAGGCGTGGGCGCACGCAGGTCGGCGGCGAAGTCGGCCAGGGTGAAATCGGTCTCGTGGCCGATCGCCGACACCACGGGCACCGCGGAGGCCGCGATCGCCCGCGCCAGCGCCTCGTCGTTGAAGGCCCAGAGGTCTTCCAGCGAACCGCCGCCTCGCGCCAGTACCAGCACGTCGTAGCGCCCGCTGTCTGCCGCGCGCTCCAGCATCGCCCGCACTTGCACCGCCGCCCCTTCGCCCTGCACCGGCACTGGCAGCACCTCGGCCTCTACCAGCGGGAAGCGCCGCGCGAGCACGCTCAGCACGTCGCGTACCGCGGCGCCCGAGGGGGAGGTGATGATTCCGATCCGCCGCGCATGTGCCGGCAGCGGCCGCTTGCGCGCCTCGTCGAACAGCCCCTCGGCCTGCAGCCGCGCCTTCAGTTCCTCGAACGCGCGCCGCAGCGCGCCTTCGCCGGCCTCCTCCAGCGAATCCAGGATCAGCTGGTAGTCGCCGCGCGCCTCGTACAGGGTCAGCCGCCCGCGCGCGAGCACCCGCAGGCCCTCGCGCGGCTGGAACTTCAGCCACTGGCTCTTGGGCTTGAACAGCGCGCAGCGCACCTGGGCGCGCGCATCCTTGAGGGTGAAATACAGGTGCCCGGACGCGGGACGCGACAGGTTCCCGAGCTCGCCCTCCACCAGCACCACCGGGAACGCATCCTCGAGCAGGTTCCGCGCGAGGGTGTTCAGCTGGCTGGGGGTAAGGACGTTGTCGCGGGCGGGGGCTGGCATGCCCTCAGGATACCGTCCTTGGGAGGGCATGCGGGCTGCCGTTGGCGGTTGGAAAAGCCCGGGTTGCGTTGCGGGGTGGCGGGTCGATGGGTATTCCGTGGGCGTCGCAGCTTCGCTGCTCTTGAATGCCCACTCCACACCCATCAACCCGCCATACGACCACCATCGCAAGCCGCAGGAAAAGCGGCGGCACACCGCAGCGCCGTGTCGAAAAAGCGGAGAGCGCCGGTGCACGACGCTCTTCGCTTTTCCTCCCAACCCGCCGCGTGGTTCTGGAGCGGAGGGTGTGTGGGTGCGCAGCCGGCATTCAAGAGCAGCGAAGCTGCGACGCCGGCGGAGCACCCACACACCCTCCGCCTCCGCAGCCAACCAAGGGTCAACCAGCCCCCGCCGGGCACCAACATGAACCGGCAGGCCCGTCTGCCACCGCAATGCCACCCCGCGAGGACTAAAATGGCCCGATGAACGCCATCCCCGACACCGCCCACGCCGGCACCCTCCAGAGCCTCGAGGAATGGGCCTTCGGCCCGGCCCCGCGCCGCGACACCCGGCAGGTGATGGTCGGCAAGGTCGCCGTCGGCGGCGATGCCCCGGTGGTGGTGCAGTCGATGACCAATACCGACACCGCCGATGTCGACGGCACCGTGAAGCAGGTCGCCGCCCTCTGGCGCGCCGGCTCCGAAATGGTGCGGATCACCGTCAACAACCCCGAGTCCGCCGCCGCCGTCCCGCGCATCGTCGAAAAGCTGGCGATGATGGGGATCGAAGTGCCGGTCATCGGCGACTTCCACTACAACGGCCACCAGCTGCTCGCCGGCGAACCCGCCTGCGCCGAAGCGCTCGCCAAGTACCGCATCAACCCCGGCAACGTCGGCTTCGGCAAGAAGAAGGACCTGCAGTTCGCGCAGCTGGTCGAATTCGCGATGCGCTACGACAAGCCGGTGCGCATCGGCGCCAACTGGGGCTCGCTCGACCAGGCGCTCGCCGCCGCCCTGATGGACGAGAACGCCGCGCGCGCCGAGCCCTGGGACGCCGGCCGCGTGCTGCGCGAGGCCCTGATCCGCTCCGCCGTGGATTCCGCCGAACGCGCGGTCGAACTCGGGCTGGCACGCGAGAAGATCATCCTCTCGGCCAAGGTCAGCGGCGTGCAGGAGCTCATCGCCGTATACCGTGACCTGTCCGCGCGCAGCGACTTCGCCCTGCACCTGGGGCTCACCGAGGCCGGCATCGGCAGCAAGGGCATCGTCGCCTCCAGCGCGGCGCTCGCGGTGCTGATGCAGGAAGGCATCGGCGACACCATCCGCATCTCGCTCACGCCCGAGCCGGGTGCGCCGCGCACCCAGGAAGTGGTGGTGGCGCAGGAACTGCTGCAGACCATGGGCCTGCGCGCGTTCACGCCGATGGTCACCGCCTGCCCGGGCTGCGGCCGCACCACCTCCGAGTTCTTCCAGGAGCTGGCCAAGGTCGTGCAGGAGCACGTGCGCGCGAAGATGCCGGAGTGGAAGATCACCCGGCCCGGCGCCGAGCACATGACGCTCGCGGTGATGGGCTGCGTGGTCAACGGCCCCGGTGAGTCGCGCCATGCCGATATCGGCATTTCGCTGCCCGGCACCGGCGAGGCGCCATCCGCGCCGGTATTCATCGACGGCGAGAAGGCGATGACCCTGCGCGGCGAGAACATCGCCCACGAGTTCGTCGCCCTGGTCGACGCCTACGTCGACCGCCGCTACGGCGCGGCTGCGCCCGGGGGCTGACGGCGCCCCGGCCGGCCTGAGGGCCGGAGTCCGGGCCGATGGCCTGGCGGGGCTTGCAGTGGGCCCCCATCCATCCGATGCTCACGGAATCGATGTCCGGCAGGGGCGGGCATCGTATGCACGATGCCGTGTCCGCATGCTGTTCCGGAGGTCTGACATCCGGATGCGCGGAGGGCCCGGCTCGGGGACGCGAAGACATACCGGGAGAGAATCGTGACGATCAAGTCAACACTGGCCACTGCGATCGCCGTGGCCGCAGTGGTATCGGCCGCGGGTGCCACCACCATCGGAATCAAGTCGAAGGCCGCCGCGCCGGGCGTGAACGCGCAGGCTGCGCCCACACTGCTCGCACAGGGTGCGACGCCGGGCACGCGTGCGGCCAAAGGCACGCCCGTGCAGCACATCGTGCTGTTCAGCGAGCCTGCGGTGGCGTCCTACCGCGGCGGCGTGCGCGGCATCGAGCAGCCGGCGCGCCTGGCCAGCGGCCGCGTGGACGTCCACAGCCGTTCGGCCGGCGCCTACGTCGACTACCTGCGCACCCGCCAGGCCTCGCACGAGTCCGACATCGCGCGCGCGCTGGGCCGCAACCTCGACGTCGACCATCGCATGCAGCACGCGGTCAACGGCATCGTGGTCGGGCTGACTCCGGCCGAGGCCGCGCAGGTGGCGAAGATGCGCAACGTCTCCCTGGTCGAGGCGTACCGCGAGTACGAGATCGAAACCGATACCGGCCCGGTGCACATTGGCGCGGGCGCGGTCTGGTCGGGCAGCGGCGGCCTCGGCGAGTTCCAGGGCGAGGGCGTCGTCGCGGCGATCCTCGACTCCGGCATCAACTTTGGCAGCCCCTCGTTCGCGGCGGTCGATCCGACCGACGGCCATGTGCACGTCAATCCGCTGGGCGCCGGCAACTACCTCGGTACCTGTGCGGCAGGGGAGGTCGACGAAGGCCGCTGCAACGACAAGCTGATCGGTGGCTACGATTTCGTCTGCGCCGCCCCCGGCAACGCCTGCAGCAATCCGGGCTACCGCGAGGAGCCCGGCTTCGGCGATACCAACTCGCACGGCAGTCACGTGGCTTCGACGGTCGCCGGCAACCGCCGCACGGTCGAGGTCGGCGGTGCGCAGGTCGCGATTTCGGGCGTGGCGCCGCGCGCCAACCTCATCGCCATCGATATCTGCTACACCAACATTTCCACCGGTCAGGGCCTGTGCCCCAACGTCTCGGCCGTGGCCGCGGTCGACCAGGTGATTACCGACGGCCTCGCCGACGTCATCAACTACTCCATTGGTGGCGGCTCGTCGCCCTGGAGCGAGGCGGTGTCGCAGGCCTTCCTCAACGTCGTCGATGCCGGCGTGTTCGTCGCGGCCTCGGCCGGCAACAGCGGCCCCGCTGCGGGCACGTTGGGCCACGTCGAGCCCTGGGTGTCGTCCACCGCGGCGGCGCAGCACGGGCGCGACAGCTTCGGCTTCTTCCTCGAGGTCACCGGCCCCGGTACCGTGCCCGAGCCGCTGTCGACCATCGTGCTGACCCCGGGTGCCGACGGCGTCGGCCACACCGCGCCGTATCCGGCCAGCACGCCGCTGCGCGTGAGTCCGGCGATCGACGCGATCGACGACGGCTGCACCGGCTATCCCGCCGGGACCTTCGCGGGAGCGATCGCCGTGGTCCGCCGCGGTACCTGCTCGTTCAGCATCAAGGTCGACGCCGCCGCAGCGGCCGGTGCGACCGCTGTGGTGATCGCGAACAACCAGGTGGGGGCGCTGATTCCGTCGGTGCCGGGAACCACGACGCCTGCGTTCTCGGTCACCCAGGCCGAGGGCAACGCGCTGCGTGATTTCCACACGGCGAACCCGACGGCCACCGCGGCCATCGGCTACCCGGCCTCGCCCGTGCCGAACACCGCCGATGCGCTGGCATCGTTCAGCTCGCGCGGCCCGGCGGGCACCTTCAACCTGCTGAAGCCGGACGTGACCGCGCCCGGCTATGCGGTGCTGGCGGCGGTGTCCGGTGAGACCATCACCGGGTCCGAGAACGCCGTGGGCCTGATGAACGGCACCTCGATGGCCTCGCCCCACCAGGCGGGCGCCGCGGCCCTGGTCCGCCAGGCGCGTCCCGACTGGTCCGTGTCCGAGGTCAAGTCGGCGCTGGCGATGACCGCGACCAGCACGGTGTACCTGGAGGACCAGGTGACCCTGGCCAATCCGTTCGCCCGCGGTTCGGGCCGGATCCGCGTCGACCAGGCAATCCGCGCCGGGCTGGTGCTGGACGAGACCCGCGCCAACTATGCCGCGGCCAACCCGTCCAGTGGCGGCGATCCCGCGACGCTGAACCTGGCGAGCATGGGCAACCGCAACTGCGCCGGTGGCTGCACGTTCACCCGCACCTTCCGCAACGTCGATGGCTCGGCCCAGACCTGGACCGCCAAGCTGTCCGGCCTGCCGGGCACGGTGAGGCCGCTGGTGACGCGCGTGCCGGCCAATGGCCTGGTGACCTTCGAGGTGACCATCGACAGCAGCAGCCTGCCCGCCAACGGCAGCTGGAGCTTCGGCAACCTGCAGCTGCAGGCTGGCGCGCTGAAGGGTGGCAAGACCGATCCGGTGCTGAACCTGCCGGTTGGCGTGGCCGTGCAGCCCTGAGGGCAGGGGACCAGGCGGGACCGCGGCGGCCAGCGCCGTGGCCCCGCCACTCCCCGATGTGACAGGCGAAGGGCCCGGGGAACCGGGCCCTTCGTCGTTCCTGACCGGGCGTGAGTGCGGAGGCGTCGCCCCCGGGTCACTCCGCGGGCTTCGCCGCCTCGGCCGGCGCGGAGGTCGCCGCCCGCCGTGCCAGCTGCACCTCGCGGTGCGCGATGTAGATGTTGGCCGCCAGGATGATGCCGGCACCGACGAGGGTCCAATGCGTGGGCGCCTCCCCGAACAGCAGCCACGCCGCCAGCGCCACCAGCGGCAGCTGCATGAAGCTGATCGGCTGCAGCGCGGACACTTCGCCGATCTCCAGCGCCCGCGTCCACAGCAGCTGGCCACCCGTGCCGAAGGCTCCCAGCAGCACCAGCCACAGCCACTCGATGCCGCGCGGCCATTCCCAGGCGAACAGCGCCGGCAGCAGCGACATCGGCACCCAGAACATGTAGGTGTAGAAAACGATGGTGTCGGCCGCATCCACGCGCGAGAGCTGCTTGATCTGGATCGCCACCAGGGCGGCGAGCACGGCGCCGGCGAGTGCCACCAGGGTGCCGAGGCTGAAATCCGCGCTGCCTGGCCGCACGATCACCAGCACCCCGACCAGGCCGATGGCCACCGCCGACCAGCGCCGCATGCGCACGGTTTCGCCGAGGATGAAGACCGCGGCCACGGTCGCGAACAGCGGCGTGGCATAGGACAGCGCCACCGCCTGCGCCATCGGCAGGTGGCCCAGCGCCCAGAAGCCGCACAGCATCGAGGCCACGCCGATCGCGCAGCGCAGCAGGTAGCGCGGCAGCTGGGTGGTGCGCGGCAGGTACCAGCCGCTGCGGAACAGCACCGGCAGCAGGAACAGCAGGCCGAACAGGTTGCGGAAGAACGCGACCTCGTAGGTCGAAAGCTCCGCGGACGCCAGGCGGATGGTCACCGCCATCGCGGCGAAGAAGCTGGTGCTGCCGAGCATCAGCAGCGCGGCGCGCGCCTGCGGGCTGGCCAGTGCAGCGGTCACCACGAAGCGCCGACGATGCGCGGCTCCGGCTCCAGCGCGACGCCAAAGCGAGCCTGCACCGAGCCCGCGATCCGCCGCGCCAGCGCCAGCAGTTCGGCACCGTTCGCACCACCGTGGTTGACCAGGACCAGGGCATGGCCAGGGGCGACCCCGGCGTCGCCGTCGCGGTGACCCTTCCAGCCGGCGGCATCGATCAGCCACGCGGCCGACAGTTTGCGCGAACCCGGCACGCCGGCGTCGAAGCAGGGCAGGCCGGGGTGTTCGGCCAGCAGTGCATCGGCCTGCGCCACCGGCACGATCGGGTTCTTGAAGAAGCTGCCGGCGTTGCCGAGCACGGCCGGGTCGGGGAGCTTGGCGCGGCGGATCCGGCAGACCGCTTCCGATACCTGCTTCGGCGTCGGCGCGTCGATGCCCATGGCCGCGAGCTCGGCGCCGATGCCGGCATAGCCCAGCTCCAGTCGCGGGCTGCGGGTCAGCGCGAACTCGACCGCGGTGACGATCCATCGCCCGGGCTCGCGCTTGAACCGGCTGTCGCGGTAGGCGAAGCCGCAGTCGGCGGCGGCCAGGCGCACGAGGCCGCCCGCGTCGCGGTCCCAGGCTTCGACCGCGTGCACACGGCGGTCCAGCTCCACGCCGTAGGCGCCGATGTTCTGGATCGGCGCGGCGCCGACCGTGCCCGGGATCAGCGACAGGTTCTCCAGCCCCGACAGGCCCAGCGCCAGCGTGTGCAGCACGAAGTCGTGCCAGCCGCGCCCGGCCTCGGCGCGCACGAGCACGGCGTCGGCGTCGTCGCTGACGATGCTGATCGAATCGCCGGTCATCGCCAGGGCCACGCCCTCGAAGGGCGCCGCGAACAGCAGGTTGCTGCCGCCGCCGACCACCAGCAGCGCGCCTTCGGCGATCCGCGGGTCGGCGAGCGTGGCGGGCAGGGCCGCGGCGCTGGCGACCTCGGCCAGCCATGCGGCGCGCGCGGGCACGCGGAAGCTGGTGCGCGGGGTGAGGTCGGCGTCGCGCCTCCAGCGCACGGCGGGCTTGGCGTCGATGGTCGTGGCGCTCACAGGTTGGGCAGGTTGCCGCGGCTGGGCGCTTCCTTGCGGCGGCGGATGGCTTCGACGCACTCGCCGATCAGCGCCGGCCCGCGGTAGACCAGGCCGGAGTAGAGCTGCACCAGCGAGGCACCGGCGGCGGTCTTCTTGGCCGCGTCCGCGCCGGACAGGATGCCGCCCACGCCCACCAGCGGGATGCCCTCGGGCAGGCGCGTGCGCAGCATGCGCAGCACCGCGGTGGATTTGTTCATCAGCGGTTCGCCGGACAGCCCACCGCTCTCGCGTGCGTGCGGATGACCCTGCACGGCGATGCGCGACACCGTGGTGTTGGTGGCGATCACGCCGTCCACGCCGAGGTCGCCGAGCACGCGCGCGGCGGCGTCGATGTCCTCGTCGCTGAGGTCGGGCGCGACCTTGACCAGCAGCGGCACGCGGCGGCCATGGCGCGAGGCCAGGCGCTCCTGCGCCTCGCGCAGCTCGCCCACCAGGCGGCGCAGCGCCTGTTCCTCCTGCAACTCGCGCAGGCCGGCGGTGTTGGGCGAGGAAATGTTGACGGTGACGTAGTCGGCCAGCGGATACACGCGCTCCAGGCAGTGCAGGTAGTCGGTGTGCGCCGACTCGTTGGACGTGTCCTTGTTCTTGCCGATGTTGATGCCGACCAGCCCGCCGCGGCGCTTCGCGCGGCCGACGTTGCGGACCAGTGCGTCGACGCCGGCGTTGTTGAAGCCGAGGCGGTTGATGACCGCGCGGTGCTGCGGCAGACGGAACATGCGCGGCTTCTGATTGCCCGGCTGTGGCCGCGGCGTGACCGTGCCGACCTCGACGAAACCGAAGCCCAGCGCCAGCAGCGCGTCGATGTGCTCGCCGTTCTTGTCCAGCCCGGCGGCCAGGCCGACCGGGTTGGGGAACTTCAGGCCGAAGACCGTCGTCGGGAACGGGCGCGCGTTGCCCGCGAGCAGGCGCTGCAGCCGCAGGGCATGCAGCGCCTCGAGCGACGACAGGCCCAGGCCATGCGCGCGCTCAGCGTCGAGGGCGAACAGGAAGGGCCGCGCCAACCCGTACATGGAGCGTTCCTCAGAGGTCGAACTTGATGCCCTGGGCCAGCGGCAGCGCGTCGGAATGGTTGATGGTGTTGGTCTGGCGGCGCATATAGGCCCTCCACGCATCCGAGCCGGATTCCCGGCCACCGCCGGTCTCCTTCTCGCCGCCGAAGGCGCCGCCGATCTCGGCGCCGGAGGTGCCGATGTTGACGTTGGCGATGCCGCAGTCGGAGCCCGCCGCCGACAGGAAGGCCTCGGCGCGCTTGAGGTTGGTGGTGAAGATCGCCGACGACAGGCCCTGCGGCACGTCGTTCTGCATGGCGATCGCGTCCTCGAGTTCGGCGTACTTCATCACGTACAGGATCGGCGCGAAGGTCTCGGTCTGAACCACCTCGGCGTCGTTGGCCAGGCCGGTGACGATGGTCGGCAGCACGAAGAAGCCCTTGCGGTCGGTCAGCGCGCGGCCGCCGGTCTCGACGGTGCCGCCGGCGGCCTTGGCCTTCTCGATCGCCGCCAGGTAGGCATCGACCGCGGACTGGCTGTTGAGCGGGCCCATCAGGTTGGCGGCGTCGGTGGGGTCGCCGATCTTCTTCTCGACCTGCGCGTAGCCGGCCTTGAGCTTGGCCAGCACGTCATCAAAGATGGATTCGTGGATGAAGGCGCGGCGCGTGGTGGTGCAGCGCTGGCCGGCGGTGCCGACGGCCCCGAACACGATCGCCGGGATCGCGAGCTTCAGGTCCGCGGTCTCGTCCACGATCATCGCGTTGTTGCCGCCGAGCTCCAGCAGCGAGCGGCCCATGCGGCGTGCGACGCGCTCGCCGACCTGGCGTCCGACCTTCGTCGAGCCGGTGAAGCTGACCAGGCCGATGCGGCGGTCGTCGACCATGCGCTCGGCGAGCGAGTTGTCGGTGTCGTTGAACAGGAAGAACAGGTCGGGGAAGCCGCCTTCGCGCAGCGCTTCGTTGCAGATGCGTACCGAGGCGATCGCCGACAGCGGGGTCTTGCCCGAGGGCTTCCAGATCGAGATGTCGCCGCAGACGGCGGCGATGAACGAGTTCCAGGCCCACACCGCCACCGGGAAGTTGAAGGCCGAGATGATCCCGACCAGGCCCAGCGGGTGCCACTGCTCGTACATGCGGTGGCCGGGGCGCTCGGAGTGCATGGTCAGGCCGTAGAGCTGGCGCGAGAGGCCGACGGCGAAGTCGCCGATGTCGATCATCTCCTGCACCTCGCCATCGCCTTCGGGCTTGGACTTGCCCATTTCCAGCGCGACCAGCGAACCCAGCAGGTCCTTGTTGGCGCGCAGGGCGTTCGCGCACAGGCGGATGGCTTCGCCGCGCAGCGGCGCCGGGGTGGTGCGCCAGGTCTTGAACGCCGCCTGGGCGCGCTCGACGATCTTCTCGTAGTCGGCTTCAGAGGCCGCGTGCACCTGGCCCAGCACTTCGCCGTCGGTCGGGTTGACCGGCTCCAGCACGCCGGCGTCGCGGGTCGACGACCACTCGCCGTTGCCGAGGTAGGTGCCGGATTCGCTGCCGGAAAGACCGAGGGCGGTGAGGACGGGATGGGTCATGCGGGACAACTCCTGGAAGTCTTGGCCGCGGCGGGAATGCCGCGCAGCTTGAAGGGGACAGCGGCCATGGCCGCGACGGATGCGTGGGATGCGGATGGCGACCCCGGCACGATTCGAACGTGCGACCTTCCCCTTAGGAGGGGGACGCTCTATCCAGCTGAGCTACGGGGCCCGATCCGGTGATTTTCGCATGGAGCCGAGACTTTCCCAACCTCGCGGGCTCGTGGCAGGCCTGGAAAGGAAAAGCCCCGGGAGCCAACGCGCCCGGGGCTTTTCCTGGATCTTGGTGGAGCCAGGGAGGATCGAACTCCCGACCTCGTCATTGCGAACGACGCGCTCTCCCAGCTGAGCTATGGCCCCAAGGGGACGCCATTCTATACGCGGGCTTCGGCGCTCGGCAATTCCTCCGCGCCGGCGGCGAGCAGCGGGGCCAGCACCGGTTCAAGCCGCGCGCGCCGCCAGTCGCCGAAGGCCGCCCAGTCGCCCTCGTCCATCAGGGCCTCGAGCTTCCTGCGCGAGGCCAGCACGCCGTCGGGCAGGCCGAGTTCGGCGCTTTGTGCGGCCACCACGTCCTGCAGGCGGCGCAGCATGCGCTTGTCGCGGTCGTCGCCGCGCACCGGCGGCGCCTCCGCCTCGTCCGCCAGGGGCGTGGACAGGGCCTGCCAGAGCTCGTCGGCCAGCTTGCGCGGGGCCTTGGGGTGGCGATCGAGCAGGGCCTTGAGCGCGGCCGGGTCGGCTGGGGGCGTGCGCGCGATGGTGGCGGCGAGTTCGTTGTCGAGGATCCAGCTGCGCGGGCGGTCGTGGTCGCGGGCCCAGGCGTCGCGCCAGCGAAGCAGGCGCAGCAGGCGGTGCTGGGCGGCGGTGTCGAAATACTGGGCGGCGCGGATGGCGAGGTGCGGCCAGCGCTCCAGGCCGTTGCCGCGGGCGTTGGCGACCATGCGCGCGCAGTCCTCGCGCAGCCAGTCCAGCCGGCCCAGTTCCATGAGCCGCGCCTGCAGGTGGTCGTGGAGTTCGAACAGGTGGCGCACGTCGTCGGCGGCGTAGGCAAGCTGGGCTTCGGACAGCGGGCGGCGCGACCAGTCCGAGCGCGTTTCGCCCTTGCCCAGCGACACGCCGGCAATGTCGGCCACCAGGCGCTGGTAGCCGGCGCCGGCCGCGATCCCCGCGATCGCCGCGGCGACCTGGGTGTCGAACAGGGGCGCAGGCACCGCGTCGCAGGCGTGCTGCAGCGCGATCAGGTCCTCGCCGGCGCTGTGCATCACCTTGGTGATGCCCTCGTCGAGCAGGATCCCGCGCAGCGCCTCGTTGACACCCTGGGCCTGGGTGTCGACCAGCAGGATCTCGTCGTGCACGGCGATCTGGGCCAGGGCCAGGTGCGGCCACCAGGTGCGTTCGCGGATGAATTCGGTATCCAGGCCGATGCGGGACGGGCGGGTTTCGAAGCGGGAGAGGAGGGCGCCGGGCTCGGCGATCCATTGGTAGTCGGGTTCCATCGGCGCCAGCCTACCGGCGGGCCGGCACCGGCGGCAATCGCGCCATGGCCTGGCCGCGGCTGCCCGGGCGCGCCCGCTTGCCGTACTCTTCAACGGTGACCGATCGCCGACCGCCCCTCCGGACCTCCACCTGGCCGCGCCGCGCAGCTGTCGCTGCCGCACTGGCGCTGCTGCTGGCCACAGGCTGCTCGCGCGAGGACGAGCCGGCGCCCGAGGCGGATACCGGGAGCGGGGAGCTCCGCGGCGACGGCAGCGTGACCATCAGCGGCGATGACCGCCTGGCCGGCAGCCTGACCTGGCGTGCGCCCCGGGTCGAACTGGGCGAGGGCGAGGACGCGCTGGCGGCGGCGCTGGCGCGCGCGGAACTGGCGCTCGAAGCGGGCGACCTGGATGCCGGCGCGGATTCGGCGATCCCCCTGTACCAGGCCGTGCTCGACCAGGAGCCCGACCACGCCGGCGCGCGCGAAGGGCTGGATCGCGCGTTCGCGCGCCTGCTGTCCCAGGGCCGCGAGGCGCTGGCCGACGCCGGCGATGACGATGCCGCGCTGCGCAGGGCGCGGGAGGTCGCGGCGGTGGCGCGCAGCCTGCGCCCGGGCGACGAAGCCGTGGGCGAGTACCTGGCGGGCGTCGACCGCGCCGACGAAATGGCGGAGATAAACCGCGCCGCCGAGAAGGAATTGAGGGAAGGTCGCCTGGGCGAGTCCGGCGGCGGCGCGCTGGCGCAAGTGCGTCGGGCGCTGGCGATCGACGAGGCGCAGCCCCGCGCCCTGCAGATCCGGGCCGCGATCGAGAGCGCGATGATCCGGCGCGCGGAGGACGCCGCCGCCAAGGGCGGGTTCGAGGACGCCGGCACCTGGCTCGACCACGCCGAAGGCGTGCGCGACGGCGTGGAGACCGTGGCCGACGCTCGCTCCCGCTTGGACACCGAGCGTCGTCGCTGGATCCTGCGCCTGCGCGACGAGGGCATCGCGGCGCTGCCCGGGGCCGACGGCATCGAGCGCGCGCGCAGCGTGCTGGCGCGGATGCTGGTGCTCGCCGAGCCCGGCAACGCCGCGGTGATCGAGCTGCGCGAGCGCATCGACCTGGCCGTGCATTACGGCGCCTTCCGCCCGGGGCAGCGATTCACCGATGCCGCCGCCGGTGGCCGCGGGCCGCAGATGGTGGTGGTGCCGCACGGCGGCTTCGGCATGGGCGCCGTCGATGGCGACCGCGATGCCGACGACAACGAGCGCCCGCGCCGCAACCTGCGCTTCGACCGCGGCTTCGCGCTGTCGCTCAACGAGATCACGGTCGGCGAGTTCCGCCGCTTCGTCGAAGCGACCGGCTACCGCTCGCGCGCCGAGCGCCGCAGCTTTTCCATGGCCTACGACGAGCGCAGCGGCAACTTCGTCCGCCGCAGCAACGTCGACTGGCGCTCGGACTTCAGCGGCGCACCGGCGGCGGCCAACCTGCCGGTGGTCCACGTCAGCGCGCGCGACGCCCAGGCCTACGTCGACTGGCTGGCCGAGGTCAGCGGCGAGCGCTACCGCCTGCCCAGCGAGGCCGAGTTCGAATACGCCCTGCGCGCCGGCGGCCAGGGCCGCTACCCCTGGGGCGACGGCGAGCCGCCCGAGCGCGCCGGCAACCTCACCGGCGGCAAGGACCGCTCGCCCGGCGGCCGCGGCTGGAGCAACGCCTTCGCCGACTACGACGACGGCCACTGGGGTCCGGCGCCGGTGGGCAGCTTCACGCCGAATGCATTCGGCCTGCACGATCTTGAGGGCAACGTCAGCGAATGGGTCGCCGACTGCTGGCACGACAGCTACCGGCGTGCACCGGATTCCGGGACGGCCTGGGTCAATCCTGGTTGCCGCATGCAGGTGGTGCGAGGCGGTGCCTGGGCCAGCTCGCCGCCGCAGACGCGCAGCTCCTGGCGGGCGCCGTCGCCGGTGGACAATACCAACGCCCGCGTCGGCTTCCGGGTCGCACGCGACATCTGAAACCAGGCAGGACACAGGCATGAGACAGGATCCCTTCGGGCGTCAGCGGCAGCAGCAGGCGGCGCCCCGGCGCGGCTTCAATCCGAGGATCCTGATCCTCATCGCCTTCATCGCCTACGGCGCGTACTACTACTTCTCCAACCAGACCCTGGATCCGGTGACCGGCGAGAAGGTGCTGATCGACCGCTCGCTGTCGGTCGAGGACGAGAAGGCCCTGGGCCTGCAGGCCTACGAGGAAATCCTGTCGACCGAGCGGCCGGTGGACCCGAACACCCCGATCGCGCGCGAGGTGCGCGAGATCGCGCGCCGGCTGATCGCCAAGGTGCCCGAGGTCGAGGCGGCGCTGGCGGCCGAGAACGGGCAGCAGGCCAGCGGCTTTTCCTCCACCTTCGACTGGGACGTCAACGTGATCCAGTCCGACCAGGCCAACGCCTTCTGCCTGCCCGGCGGCAAGATGGCGGTCTACACCGGCCTGGTGCCGGTGGCGCAGAACGAGCACGCGATGGCGGTGGTGATGGGCCACGAGATCGCCCACGCCCTGCTGCGCCACGGCGCCCAGCGCATGGCGCAGCAGAAGCTGTCGCAGGTGGGGCAGATGGCCGGCGCCATGAGCGGCATGGATCCGCAGCAGCAGCAGATGGTGATGGCGGCGATGGGCTATGGCTACCTGCTGCCCTACGCGCGAAAGCACGAGACCGAAGCCGACTACGTAGGCCTGATGCTGGCCGCCGCGGCCTGCTACGACCCGCGCGAATCGGTGCCGCTGTGGGAGCGCATGACCGAAGCCAGTGGCGGCCAGTCACCGCCGGAATTCCAGTCCACCCACCCCAACCCCGGCACCCGCATCCAGAACCTGCAGTCCCTGCTGCCCAAGGCCATGGAATACCGCGAACGCTTCTGCGCTGAAGGCGCCCTGTAGCGGCCGCGGCTGCGACTTCTGAAAAGCAATTTTTGCCACGGATTTACGCGGATTACGCGGATCTGGCTTAGGCAAGCCACAGGCCCGCCGGCTCATGCATGGCTTGTCCGCAACCCACTTGGGTGAAAAGCCCTGTGCAGCGCGCAGCGCTCGCACTTGCCTCAGCCAGATCCGCGTAATCCGCGTAAATCCGTGGCAAAAAGCTCTTGAGCTTCTGGAGCCGTGGGATTACCTGCGCTTGCCGCCAGCGGTGCCGCGGGGCTTTTCGGGGGCGGCGGGCGGGTTGGTGGTGGAGGCCAGGTTGCGCTGGAACTCCTGCCACATGGCCATGTTGCGCTCGGTCAGCTGGGTCATCATCGACCAGGGGGTCTGGCCCATCATGTTGTCCATCTGCTGGCGGAACTGCTGCTGCTGTTCCAGGAAGGCGTGCATCGAGCGCTCCAGGTAGGAGCCCATGAAGCCCTGCAGCGAGTCGCCGTAGAAGCGGATGATCTGGCTCAGGAGTTCGGTCGACAGGATCGGCTGGCCGTCCTGCTCCTGCTCGGAAATGATCTGCAGCAGCACCTGGCGGGTGAGGTCCTCGCCGCTCTTGGCGTCGCGGACTTCGAAATCCTCGCCGTCGACGATCAACTGGCGCACGTCCTCGATCGTGATGTAGCTCGAGATCTCGGTGTCGTACAGGCGGCGGTTGGGGTACTTCTTGATGACACGGATGGCCATGCTGCGGTGCTCGAATTCCTGACCCACCGCAGCATGACGCAGCGCAACAGCGCTTGCAACCGGCCCCGCGAGGGGGCCAGGGGAGTTACCAGCCCATGTACTGGCCGCCGTTCGCGGCCAGGTTGGCGCCGGTGATCCAGGCGGCCTCGTCGGCCAGGAAGAAGGCCACGGCGTAGGCGATCTCGTCGGGCTCGCCCAGGCGCCCGGTGGGGATCTGGGCGACGATCTTCTCGCGCACCGCTTCAGGGACCGCCATCACCATGTCGGTGCCGATATAGCCGGGCGAGACCGTATTCACCGTGATCCCGAGCTTCGCGTTCTCCTGCGCCAGCGAGATGGTGAAGCCGTGCATGCCGGCCTTGGCGGCGGCGTAGTTGGCCTGCCCGTACTGGCCCTTCTGGCCGTTGATCGAGCTGATCTGCACGATCCGGCCCCACTTGCGCTCGCGCATGCCGTCGATCACCGGGCGGGTGACGTTGTAGCAGGCGTTGAGGTTGGTGGTGATGACGTCGGTCCACTGCTGCGGCGTCATCTTGTGGAAGGTGGAGTCGCGGGTGATGCCGGCGTTGTTGACCAGGATCTCGACCGGGCCCAGGGCCTCCTCGACCTTGCGCACCATCGCCTCGGCTTCATCCGGCGACGACACGTCGCCGGGGACGAGGGTGAACTCGAAACCTTCCGCGCGCATCGCCTTCTCCCAGGCGCGCGCCTTCTCCTCATTGCGATAGTTGGTCGCGACCTTGTGGCCAGCCTTGGCCAGGCGCTTGCAGATGGCGGTGCCGATGCCGCCGGTTCCCCCGGTAACCAACGCAACCCTTGACGTCATGTCGTCGCTCCAGATGCCGGACGCGGCGTGCGTCCGCTCGCAATCGATTCTAGGCACCTTGTGTTGCGGCGGCATTGTGCAGTGCGGTGGCAGGCAGCGGTCCGCGCGGGATGCGCCGCGGATCGAAGCCGCGCACGGCGGCGTCGAGCAGCGCGGGCAATGCCGCCTGCGCGGGCAACACGCGCGGATCCTGGCCGAGCGCCACCCAGGCCATGCGCAGGGCGGGCAGGGGGTCGGTATCGTCCACGGGCAGCGAGGCACGCGACTTCGACAGCTTGCGGCCGTCTCCGTCCAGCACCAGGGGCAGGTGCAGGTAGCGTGGCCGCGGCAGGCCGAGCGCGCGCTGCAGCAGCAGCTGGCGTGGGGTCGAATCGAGCAGGTCGGCGCCGCGCACGACCCCGGTGATGCCCTGGTCGGCATCGTCCACGACCACGGCGAGCTGGTAGGCCCAGTAGCCGTCGGCGCGGCGCAGCACGAAGTCGCCGACCTCGCGTGCGATGTCCTGGGCGACGTGGCCGTGGACGGCATCGTCGAAGACCTCGCGGCAGCCATCAGGCACGCGCAGGCGCATCGCTGGATCGGGCCGCCGCGCCCCCGGGCGGCAGGTGCGGTGGATGCCGCCGGTGGCGGCGACGTCGGCGCGGCTGCAGTGGCATTCGAAGGCCAGCCCGGCATCGAGCAGCTTCTGCAGCGCGGCCGCGTACAGGTCCCCGCGACGCGACTGCCATTCCACCGGGCCGTCGTGGTCGAGGCCAAGGGCGGCCAGGCTGCGCAGCTGGGCCTGCGCCGCGCCGGGCACTTCGCGGCTACGGTCGACGTCCTCGACGCGGATCCGCCACTCGCCGCCGGCGCTGCGCGCGCACAGCCAGCTGCCGAAGGCCGCGACCAGGGAGCCGAAATGCAGGGGGCCGGTGGGCGAGGGCGCGAAGCGGCCGCGGACGGGCGCGGCCGCCGGGGCGGTGGGCGCGACGGGCGGTGCCGCGGGAGGCATGGGAGGGCTCATGTCGTCATCTTGAATTCAAGGCCTTCCGGGCACACTTCCGTATCCAGTACCCGTGAACCTGCAGGAACCCGTTGCCATGCTCAAGCGCGTCGTCCTCTTCCTCGCCACCAACCTGGCGGTGCTGGCCCTGCTCAGCATCATCATGGCGGTGTTCGGCATCAACCCGCAGTCGATGGGTGGCCTGCTGGTGATGGCGGCGCTGTTCGGCTTCGGCGGCTCGCTGATCTCGCTGCTGTCCTCGAAGTGGGTGGCCAAGCGTGCCGCCGGACTGCACGTGATCGAAAAGCCGAACAGCGATGTCGAGCGCTGGCTGGTCGACACCGTCGCCCGCCAGGCGCAGGCGGCCGGCATCGGCATGCCCGAGGTGGCGATCTACGATGCGCCGGAAATCAACGCCTTCGCCACCGGCGCCAACCGCAACAACGCCCTGGTGGCGGTGTCCACCGGCCTGCTGCGCGCGATGGACCACGACGAGGCCGAGGCCGTGCTCGCGCACGAGGTCAGCCACGTCGCCAATGGCGACATGGTCACCATGGCCCTGCTGCAGGGCGTGCTCAACACCTTCGTGATCGTGCTCGCGCGCCTGGTCGGGCGCGTGGTCGACGGCTACCTCAGCGGCGGCCGCGACAACGGCGGTGGCGGACTGGCCTATTTCGCCATCGTGTTCGTGCTGGACATGGTCTTCGGGCTGTTCGCGAGCATGATCGCGATGTGGTTCTCGCGCCACCGCGAGTTCCGTGCCGACGCCGGTGGTGCCGCGCTCGCGGGCCGGGAAAAGATGATCGCCGCGCTCAAGCGCCTGTCGCTCAACCAGGGCCAGAACACCCTGCCCAAGCAGGTCGCCGCCTTCGGCATCAGCGGTGCCATGGGCCACGGCCTGCGTCGCCTGCTGCTCAGCCATCCGCCGCTGGAGGAGCGCATCCGTGCGCTCGAGGCCGGTAGCGTCGACGGCGAGGCCGCGCTGCACCAGGGCCTGCTGGCCTGAGCGGAAGGCGGTGACGATGGCCGGCGGCGCGATCCGCGCCGCCGCGCCGCTCAGTCGAAGTCGTAGCCCATGTCCGGCCCCGAGGGGGCCAGGAAGTTGCCGGACACGTAGTCCACGCCGGTGCCGAACAGCACCGACATGGTCGCGGCGTCGGACACGAAGTCGGCCATGGTCTGGATGCCCAGTTCGCGGGCCTTGCCCGCCATCTCGCGCACCCGCTCCTGGTTTTCGGCGTTGCCGGTGAGGTCTTCGATGAAGCCGGGGTCGATCTTCAGCATGTTCGGCTTCAGGTGCGCCAGCAGCTGGAACGAGTCGAGTCCGGCGCCGAAGTTCTCCAGCGCGATGCGCGAGTCCTGGCGCGCGATCGCCGCGGCGAATTCCTGCGCGGCCTTGAGGTGGGTGAAGACCTTGGCCTCGGCCAGCTGCACCACCAGGTATTCGCCAGGCACGCCGTGCTCGAGCAGCTGCTCGCCGATGTAGCGCGGCAGGCTGTCGTCGGCCAGCGAGGCCTGGCTGACCTTGACCAGCAGGGTGGTGGGCTTGCTGGCGCGGATGCGCTCGCCGATCACCGCGATCGCGCGGCCCACCACGTAGCGGTCGATCTCCCACAGCAAGCCATGCTCCTCGGCGATCTGCAGGAAGCTCAGCGGCTTGATCAGTTCGCCATCGGCGCCCTTCAGGCGCAGGAAGGCCTCGTAGACTGCGCCGGTGTCGCCCTGCAGGCTGATCACCGGCTGGTAGTGGAGCAGGAAGCCTTCGTTGTCCAGGGCGTCGCGCAGGCGCGCGACCCAGGCCTGGATGTGTTCGACCTCGGCGCGGTCCACCGCGCTGGGATCGAACAGCTCGAAGCGGTTGCCGCCGGTGCCGCTGGCCGACGCCATGCCCTCGGTCGCCTTGGCCAGCACCTGGCTGACGCTGGCGATCTTCTCGCCGACCTGGACCGCGCCGATGCTGGCGGTGATCACGCTCGAGCGCGAGCCGATCTCGAACAGCTCGGCGGAGAATGCCTCGAGCACGCGGTTGGCCATGGCCTCGGTGCCCGCGTGGTCGGTGTTGCGCACCAGCAGGGCCAGGGTGTGGTCGCCGAAGCGCGCCGCGACCGCGTTGTGGCCCTCGGCAACGGCGGTGAGCCGGGCTGCGGCCGAGGCCAGCAGGTCGTCGGCCGAATCCAGGCCGATGTCGGCCAGCAGATGATGGTAATGGTCAGGCTCGAGCAGCAGCAGACCGTGCTGGGCATTGCCCTGGGCGGAGGCGTCGACCGCGTCCTCGAGCGCGTGCAGGAAGGTGGCGCGGTTGTACAGGCCGGTGGCCTGGTCGCGCTGGCGCAGCTCCTCGATCTCGTGGGCCAGCTCGGGATCGAGCTCCTGGCGGCGGATCACCACCTGGACGCAGGGTTCGCCCTCGTACTGGGCCTGGACGAACTCCATCGCCGCGGGGAAGACGTTGCCGTCGATGTCGCGCGCCTGCAGCTCGTAGCGCGGCGGCGGCGCCTCGCCCTGGGCGAGGGACTTGAGCAGCTGGCGGAAGTCTTCGACGTGCTGCGGCGCGACCATGTCCAGCAGCGACATGCCCTCGATGTCCTCGAAATCGTCGTAGCCGAACATTTCCAGGTAGGCCTGGTTGGCGCGGATGTGCATGCCCTCGTGGACATAGGCGATGGGGTCGCGCGAGGAGTCGATCAGGGCGTCGCAGCGGCGCTCGGTCTCGCGCAGCCGCGCTTCCAGCCGACGCTGCGCGCGACGTGCCTCGAGGTCGGCCCAGGCGTTGCGGATGACGGTGAGCAGCAGGGAGGCCGGTTCGCGCAGGGTCAGGGCGCGGGCACCCATGGCCATCGCCTCGACGTAGGCCGCCTGATCGATGGCGTCGGCCAGGGCCACCACGGGCATGTCCTTGCCGGTCGCGGACACCTGTTGCAGCACGGACGCCAGGGGCAGCGCCGCGGAATCGTGCTGCGCGACCACCACGTCCACCGGCTGCGCGGCCACCATGGCCGCCAGCTCGTCCTCCGAGGCCGGCCGCAGCGGGCGTACCGCGATGCCCGCGTTGCGCAGGGTGCTGACGATGGCTTCCGCGGCTTCGCGGCTGTCGTCGACGATCATCAGTCGCAGGGCGGCTTCCTGGGTTTTCGACATGGGTTTCTCCGTGGAAGCGGCGTTATGCCATGCGGCGACGCGTGGCGTCCACGCTGCAGGCCCGTTATCCGGGCGTGGGGTGGCAAAGGCAGCGACTGCGGTCACAGTGCGCGTTTGGAGGTGTCGCCGGCGATCTCGCGAACCAGGCGTGGAACAAGGTAGCCGGGCAGGCGCGCGACCAGCGCGGCGTGCAGGGCGCGGGCGCGCCCGTCGCCGACTTCGAAATGCGCGGTGCCGGCGACGCGGTCAAGCTGGTGCAGGTAGTAGGGCAGCACGCCGGCCTCGAAGCCGCGCTCGCAGAGATCGGCCAGGGCATCGACCGAGTCGTTGACCCCGGCCAGCAGCACCGCCTGGTTGAGCAGGCTCGCACCGGCGCCGCGCAGGGCGGCCATGGCGGCATCGACGGTGGCATCGAATTCGTTGGCGTGGTTGGCGTGCACCACCACCGCCACCGGCCAGGGCAGGCCGCGCAGCCAGGCCAGCAGCTCCTCGTCCACGCGCTCGGGCAGGACCACCGGCAGGCGGCTGTGGATGCGCAGCCGGCGGATATGCGGAACCTCGCGCAGCAGGCCGGTCAGCTCGGCCAGCTTGCGGGTGGCCAGCGACAGCGGGTCGCCGCCGGACAGGATCACCTCGGTGATGCCGGGGTCGGCGGCGATCGCGGCCACGGCCTCGGCCCAGCCGCCGGCGGCCGCGCTCTCATCGGCATAGGGGAAATGGCGGCGGAAGCAGTAGCGGCAGTTGATCGCGCAGCTGCCGGTGGCCACCAGCAGGGCGCGGCCGGCGTATTTATGGATGACGCCGCGGGCCTTCTTCGCGGCGGCGTCGCCCACGGCGTCCAGGCCGAAGCCGGGCACCGTGCGCAGCTCGTCCACCCGCGGCAGGACCTGGCGCAGCAGGGGGTCGTCGGGGTCGCCGTGGCGCATCCGGGCCACGAAGCCCCGGGGCACGCGCAGGGCGAAGGCATCCAGGGCCGCGGCGGGCACGGCGGCGGCCTCGTGGGCCAGCCCGACCAGTTCCAGCAGCTCCCGCGGCTCGCGCACGGAGGCGCGCCAGGCCTGCTGCCAGCCGCGTGGCTGCATGGAAAGGGGGGCTGCGGGTATCATTTCCCGCACATTCTAGCCGCTCGCGCGGCCCAACCCCTGCAGGAGCACGCATGGCCAGCTACGGCATGAACGACGTCAAGAACGGGATGAAGATCCTCGTCAACGCGGAACCCGCGATCATCACCGATACCGAGTACGTCAAGCCGGGCAAGGGCCAGGCGTTCACCCGCGTGAAGTACCGCCTGATCAAGTCGGGCCGCGTGCAGGAAGTCACCATGAAGTCGACCGACTCGGTGGAAGCCGCCGACGTCGTCGACACCGACATGCAATACCTCTACGCCGACGGCGAGTACTGGCACTTCATGAACCCGGAGAGCTTCGAGCAGGTCCAGGCCGACAAGGCCGGCATGGGCGGTGCCGAGAAGTGGCTCAAGGGCGAGGAGGACTGCGTGGTCACCCTGTGGAACGGCACCCCGATACAGGTCACCCCGCCGAACTTCGTCGAACTGAAGATCACCGAGACCGATCCCGGCGTCCGTGGCGACACCTCGGGCGGCGGCGGCAAGCCGGCCACGCTCGAGACCGGCGCAGTGGTGCGCGTGCCGCTGTTCGTCAACCAGGACGAGATCATCAAGGTCGACACCCGCTCCGGCGAGTACGTCAGCCGGGTGAAGTGATGACGGTCGAGGCGGCCGCGCGCGAGGCCTGCGACCTGCTGGTCGAGGCCGGGCATGTCGTTCCGGTCGAGCCGCACGGCGTGGTCCTGGAGGATCACGCCGTCGCCGTGCGCGATGGCGCCATCGTCGCGCTGCTCCCGCGGGCAGAGGCGCGCGCGCGCTTCGCCCCGGCCGAGGTGGTGTCGCGGCCAGACGGCGTGCTGCTGCCGGGCTTCGTCAACGCCCACACCCACAACCCCATGACCCTGATGCGCGGCATCGCCGACGACCTGCCGCTCAAGGTCTGGCTGCAGCAGCACATCTGGCCGATCGAGGCCGCGGTGATCGGGCCGGCCTTCGTCGAGGAAGGCGTCACCCTGGCGATCGCCGAGATGCTGCGCGGCGGCACCACCTGCTGCAACGAGAACTACTTCTTCCCCGACGTGCAGGCGGCCGTCTACAAACGCCACGGCTTCCGCGCCCGCGTCGGGCTGCCGGTGATCGACTTCCCGACCGCCTGGGCCGCCGGCGACGACGAATACTTCGACAAGGCGGGCGCCGTCCACGACCAGTGGCGCAAAGATCCGCTGATCGCCATGGCCTTCGCGCCGCACGCGCCGTACACGGTCAACGACGCCAACTTCGAGCGCGTGCGCATGCTGGCCGACCAGCTGGACGTGCCGGTGCACCTGCACCTGCACGAGACCGCGCAGGAGGTCGAGCAGTCGCTGAAGGAGCACGGCCAGCGCCCGATCGCGCGCCTGGATCGCCTGGGCCTGGTCAACGACCGCCTGATCGCCGTGCACATGACCCAGCTGACCGAGGCCGAGATCCACCTCTGCGCCGAGCGCGGGGTGAGCGTGGTGCACTGCCCGGAGTCGAACCTGAAGCTGGCCTCCGGCTTCTGCCCGGCCTGCGCCCTGGAGCGCGCGGGCGTGAACCTCGCCATCGGCACCGACGGCTGCGCCAGCAACAACGACCTCGACATGGTCGGCGAGACGCGTACCGCGGCGCTGCTGGCCAAGGCCGTGGCCCGGGACGCCGCCGGCTTCGACGCGTTCACGGCGCTGCGCGCGGCGACCCTGGGCGGCGCGAAGGCGATCGGTTTCGACGACCGGATCGGCTCGCTGGAGCCGGGCAAGCAGGCCGACATGGCCTGCATCGACCTCGGCGACCTGGAGACCCAGCCGCTGCACCACGTGGTCTCGCAGCTGGTCTATGCCGCCGGCCGCCACCAGGTCAGCGATGTCTGGATCGCGGGTGCGGTGAAGCTGCGCGAGCGCGAGCTGGTCGACATCGATCCCACCGCCCTGGTCGCCAACGCCCGCCAATGGCGCACGCGCATGGCCGGCATCCGCACCGGCGCCTGAGGCGCCGGCGCCCACCCGAAACTTTCGAGCCGTCGCCATGAGCACTTCCTCCCCCGGGGCCAACTTCCGCCAGTCCGAACTCGACAAGTTCGCCGAGCTGGCCAACCGCTGGTGGGATCCGGAGGGTCCGCAGAAGCCGCTGCACGCGCTCAACCCGGTGCGCCTGGGCTACGTGGCCGCGCGGCGGCCGCTGGCCGGTGCCCGCGTGCTGGATGTGGGCTGCGGCGGCGGGCTGCTGAGCGAGGCGATGGCGCAGGCCGGCGCCGAAGTCACTGCGATCGACCTCGCCGGTGACCTGGTCAAGGTGGCGCGCCTGCATGCGCTGGAATCCGCCGTGAAGATCGATTACCGCGTGCAGGCCGTCGAAGCACTGGCTGCCGAAGCACCTGCCAGCTTCGATGTGGTCACCTGCATGGAGATGCTCGAGCACGTGCCCGATCCCGGCGCGATCATCGGCGCCTGCGCGGCGCTGCTGAAGCCGGGCGGCAAGCTGTTCGTGTCCACGCTCAACCGCACGCCGGCCGCGTTCGCGCTGGCCATCGTCGGTGCCGAGTACGTGGCGCGACTGCTGCCGCGCGGCACCCACCAGTACCGCGACTTCATCCGCCCCTCCGAGCTTGCCGCCTGGCTGCGCGACGCCGGGCTGGAACTCGACGACGTCGCCGGCCTGGCCTACGAGCCCTGGGCCAACCGCGCGCGGCTGTCGTCGCGCACCGACATCAACTACCTGGCCTCGGCAACGAAGCCGGGCGCGGCGTGAGCGGCCCGGATTCCGCGGCTGGGCGCGCGGGCGGGTCAGTGGGTGCGGCCGGCATGCGCAGCGGGTGCTTCCCGCGCTGCGTCCTGTTCGACCTAGACGGCACCCTGCTCGACAGCGCGCCGGACATGGCCGCCACCGTGAACCGCATGCGCGCCGCGCGCGGTGCGCCGCCGATGCCGCTGGCCGAACTGCGCCCGCACGTGTCCAAGGGCGCGCGCGCGATGAGCGCGGCGGCGTTCCCGGAGCTGGGTGGCGAGGTGCCGGCAGAGATGATCCAGGAGTTTCTCGCCGTCTATGGCGAGGAACTGGGCCGCCACGGCAATGCCTTCGACGGCATCGAGGCCATGTTGTCGGCGCTGGAGGCCGACGGCGCGCGCTGGGGCATCGTCACCAACAAGCCGGAGTACCTTGCGCGAAACCTGATGTCGTCGCTGGGCTGGGAGCAGCGCAGCGGCGTCCTGATCGGCGGCGACACTCTGGCCGAGCGCAAGCCGCACCCGCTGCCGCTGCTGCATGCGGCCGAAGCGATGGGCTTCGCGGTCGCCGACTGCGTCTACGTCGGCGACGACGAGCGCGACATCCTCGCCGCGCGTGCCGCCGGCATGCGCTCCCTGGTCGCGCTCTGGGGCTACCGCCTGCAGCACGACGACCCGCTCACCTGGCAGGCCGACGCGATGGCCGCAACGCCCGCCGACCTGCTCGACCCGGACGCCTGGCCGTGAGCATGGACATCGATGTCCGCGACGATGCCGCCAGCTTCGTCGCCAAATGGCGCGCGCGCTGGCCGGAGTGGGAGTTCGGCATGGTCTTCGTGCCGGCGGCCAGCAGGCCGCGGGTCGAAGCCTGGCTGACCCTGCTGCAGGAGCTGACCGATGCCGCCTGGGGCGGCGCCGATCCGACGCCCGGCCTGGCCAAGCTCGCCTGGTGGCAGGAGGAACTGGTCGGCTGGTCGAAGGGTGCGCGCCGCCATCCGCTGGGAGCGCTGTTGCAGCCGGTCGCGGCGCCCTGGCAGGCACTGGGCCGGGCGCTGCCGGACCTGCGCGCGCTGCGCGGTGGCGAAGGGGAGACCGGTCCGGGCACCGGCGCAGCCGCGGGCCAGGCCTTCGCCGCGGCGGTGGCCGACTGCGAAGCGGTGCTGTTCGACGGCCGTGACGTCGACATGGATGCCCGTGCCGCCGTGCTGGCCAGCCTGCTGGGGGAGCGGGCGCTGCTGCGGGCCGCGTCGATGGATGCGATCGAGGGCGTCGATGACGCATCGGTGGCGACACATCCGGGCAGCGCGCCGCGGGGCATCCAGGCCGCCCTGGTCACGGCGCGGCTGCAGCGGCCGCAGCGGCCCCTGCGCCCGCTGGGCGCGCTGTTCACCGCCTGGCGAGGGGCCCGTTCCGTGGCCTGAGCCGGGAACGACACGCACCGTTGCGCGGGGCCGGCATCGCGACCCGGTAGAATTGCGAGTCGTTCCCGTTTGCAGGCTTTCGCGTGACTTCTTCCAACCCGCCCCCGGTGCTGCCGGACGTCGCCTACGACCGCGCCGCCGCCGCCCGTCCGCTCGACTGGGTCGGCATGCGCCGCATCGCGCTGCCGCTGCTGGTCGCCGGCGACGGCGGCCAGCCGCAGCGGGTGCCGGCCTCGGCGGACATCGGCGTGGACCTGGCGAGCGCGGAAACCCGCGGCATCCACATGTCGCGCCTCTACCTGCTGGTGCAGGACGCGCTGTCCACGAAGCCGCTGACGGCCGCGGTGCTGCGCGACCTGCTGCGCGAATGCATCGACTCGCAGTCGGGCCTGGCCACCACCGCGCGCCTGACGCTGCGTTGGGAGCAGTTGCTCAAGCGCCGCGCGCTGGCCAGCGACAACGCCGGTTGGAAGTCGTACCCGGTCGAAGTCGACGCCACCCTGTCGCCTGCCGGCGTGGAAATCGTGCTCTCCTTCGGCATCGATTACTCCAGCACCTGCCCGGCCTCGGCGGCGCTCTCGCGCAAGGCCATCGCCGACCGCTTCGAGACCGACTTCGCCAATGACGACGCGCCGTCGAAGATCGACGTGCACGAGTGGCTGTCTTCCCCCCGCGGCCTGGCCGCGACCCCGCACGCCCAGCGCAGCCGCGCCGACGTGCGCGTGACCCTGCGCGAAGGCGTCGACGCCCTGCCGCTGCTGGAACTGGTCGACGCCATCGAAGCCGCCCTCGGCACCCCGGTGCAGACCGCCGTCAAGCGCGAGGACGAACAGGCCTTCGCCCGCGCCAACGCGGACAACCTCATGTTCTGCGAAGACGCCGCCCGCCGCGTCGCCGCCGTCGCCTCCACCAGCCCGCACGTCGCCCGCTTCGACGCCACCGTCTCCCACTTCGAAAGCCTCCACGCGCATGACGCCGTGGCTCGCGTTTCCGGCACGGTTGGGGGCTGAGGCGGAAGCTTTTTTGCCACGGATGACGCGGATGGACGCGGATTTACGCGGATAGAGCGAAAGGGCAGAAAAAGCCAAGAGCTTTTTTGCCACGGATTTGCGCGGATTACGCGGATCAGGGCGAGGCCAGCGCCAACACCGCGCCCTGCACCCATTTCTTTTCTTTGGAAGGGCTGTTCGCTACATCCTTGCCTCGGTCAGATCCGCGTAATCCGCGCAAATCCGTGGCAAAGAAAGCTTTTTCCCTGCCCTTTGCTTTTGCTTTATCCGTGTAAATCCGCGCCCATCCGCGTAAATCCGTGGCAAATCCTTTGCTTTTACGGCCGCTCCAGCACCAGCAAAGGATCAACGCGCACGTCGAACCAGTTCATGCCCCAGTGCAGGTGGGGGCCGGTGGCGCGGCCGGTGGCGCCTACGGCGGCGAAGGCATGGCCCTGTTCGACGCGGTCGCCGACCTTCACGTCGATGCGCGAGAGGTGCAGGAAGTTGGAGCTGACGCCGTGGCCGTGGTCGATCACCACGGTGCCGCCGGTGAGGTAGAGGCCGGGGTCGGCGAAGGTCACGATGCCGGCGGCCGGGGCCTTCACCGCGGTGCCGTTGGGGGCAGCGATGTCCATGCCGGAGTGGCCGGCACCGGGCTTGCCGTTGTAGATGCGGCCGCTGCCGAAGCGGCCGCTGATGCGACCTTCGACCGGGCGGATGAAGCGCTGGGCGAAATCGGCGCGGTCGTCGTCGCGCTTGCGGGCCTCGGTCACGCGCGCCTGCTCGCGGCGGATGCGCTCGGCGATCGCCGGCGGCGGCTCGACGGTCTTCGGCGGCACGCCGTCGACGCGCTCCATCGGCCAGTCGCGCGGATCGACCTGGATGCGGGTGTCGGCGCGGCTGCCATCGGGGCGGGTGACCGCCACCTGCAGCGGCCCGGTGGCGTCGCGGCCGACGCCGAACACCACGGTGCCGTAGGCGGTGCTGCGCAGCTCGCGACCGCCGTACTCGACGCGGCTGCCCGGTGGCACCTTGCCCAGCACCAGCGCGCCCTGCTGCACGCGCTCGGGAAAGACCACGCGCGCATCGGCGGCGGCATCGGCGGCGGCCAAGGCAGGAGCCGCCTGCGCGATGGCGAGCGCCCAGGGCAGGGTGGACAGCAGGCCGACCAGGATGGCAGCGGCGGGCGTCATGCCTTGCACTCCGCCGCGCCGCGGGCGATCACCGCGCGCAGCCTCATCGCGCGAACTCCAGGCGACGGCCGGCGGCTTCACCCACGATCCTGGCGCCGTCCCAGGCCAGTTCGCCGTTGACCCAGGTAGAGGCGATGCGCGAGCGGAAGGTGGTGCCTTCGAACGGCGACCAGGCGCACTTCGACAGCACGTCTTCGCGCATGACGGTGAACGGGGTGTCCTCGACCAGCACCAGGTCGGCCCAGTAGCCCTCGCGCAGGAAGCCGCGCTCCTTCACGTCGAACAGCTGAGCCGGTGCGTGCGCGAACTTCTGCACCACGCGCGCGGTGTCGAAACGGCCCTCGTGCACGCACTCCAGCGCCGCGACCAGGGCGTACTGCACCAGCGGCAGCCCGCTGGGGGCACGGGTGTAGGGCGCCTGCTTCTCCTCCCAGGTGTGCGGCGCGTGGTCGGTGGCCAGCACGTCGATCACGTCGTCGGCCAGCGCGCGCAGCAGTGCCTCGCGGTCGCCGGCGTCCTTGATCGCGGGATTGCACTTGATCTGGTGGCCCAGGCGCGCGTAGTCGGCGCGGTCGAAGCGCAGGAAGTGGATGCAGGTCTCGGCGGTGATGCGCTTGCGCAGCTTCCCCGCCGCGTCCACCAGCGGGCCAGCCTCGAACAGGGTCAGTTCGTCGGCGGTGGAGATGTGCAGCACGTGCAGACGGGTGCCGTGGCGGCGCGCCAGCTCCAGCGCCAGGCGTGTGGACTTGATGCAGGCCTCGCGCGAACGGATGTCGGGGTGCAGCTCCGCGGGAATGTCGTCGCCGTACTGCGCGCGGGCGGCCGACAGCGCCGCGTCGATCATCGGCGTGTCCTCGCAGTGGGTGATGATCGGCACCGGGGTGTCGCGGAAGATGCCGTCCAGGGTCTCCGGGTTGTCGACCAGCATGTTGCCGGTGGATGCGCCCATGAACACCTTCAGGCCCGGGGTGGCGCGCGGGTCGATCGCGCGCACGGCCTCCAGGTTGTCGTTGCTGGCACCCATGTAGAAGCCGTGGTTGGCGCGGGCACGGCCGGCGGCGCGGGCGTACTTGTCCTCCAGCGCTGCGGCGTCGAGCGTCGGCGGGCTGGTGTTGGGCATGTCCATGAAGCTGGTCAGGCCGCCGGCCACGGCCGCGGCGGACTCGGTGGCCATGTCGGCCTTGTACTCCATGCCCGGTTCGCGGAAGTGCACCTGGTCGTCGATCATGCCCGGCAGCAGGCGGCGGCCGGCGGCGTCGACCACGGTCTCGCCGGCGCGCGGCGACAGGCTGCTGCCGATGGCATCGATGCGGCCATCGCGCACGCGCAGGTCGGCGTCGAATTCGCGGCCTTCGTTCACCAGGCGCGCGTTGAGGATGAGGGTGTCGGTCATGGTGGGGGTGGTCCGTCGTCGCGGGGCGGCACCGGGTCGAAGCCGCCGGGATGGAGGGGGTGGCAGCGCCCGACGCGCCTGGCCGCCAGCCAGCTTCCGCGCAGGGCGCCGTGGGTCGCGATCGCCTGCATGGCGTACTCGGAGCAGGTGGGCACGAAGCGGCAGCGCGGGCCGAGCAGGGGGCTGAGCCAGCGTTTGTAGCCCCGGAGCAGCGCGATGAGCAGTCGGTCGATCAAGCGTTCGATCTGGGGGCGGCGGCGGAGGGGGTGGTGGCGCGGCGTGCCGCGGTTGCCGCTGCAGTCAGGGCAGGGTATAACACCCCGCTTTCCCGTCCAAGCGACGGGAGTGTGGCGCCGGCCACAAGCACGCCCCCCAGGGGCGCTCCCGGTGGCCGGAAAACGTCAGTCGTCGTCGTCGCGATGCGGCACGTACCGGTGGATGCCCCGCTCCCGCTGCCTGGCCGGCGGCCGCCCGCCTGCAAGCGGACGGCGCCCATTTGTCCCAGAAGGATCGCCGAACGTGGCAGTGAAGAAGACCGTCAAGAAGGCCGCCAAGGCCGCCAAGCCCGCAGCGAAGAAGGCCGCCCCGGCCAAGGCTGCGGCGAAGAAGCCTGCCGCGAAGAAGGCCCCGGCGAAGAAGGCCGCGCCTGCGAAGAAAGCCCCCGCGAAGAAGGCCGCGGTGAAGAAGGCCGCCCCGGCCAAGGCTGCGGCGAAGAAGGCCCCGGCCAAGGCCCCCGCGAAGAAGGCGGCGCCGGCGAAGAAGGCAGCCGTGGCGAAGAAGGCGGTCGCAAAGAAGGCGCCTGCGCCGAAGCCCGTGGCGAAGAAGGCCGCCCCGGCCAAGGCCGCGAAGAAGGCGGTCCCGGCGAAGAAGGCCGCCGTCGCGAAGCCGGCACCGGCGCCCGCATCCAAGGCCGCAGCCAAGAAGGCCAGCGCCAAGCCTTCCACCAAGGTCGCTCCCGTCGCTCCGCGCCCTGCGCCCACGCGCCGTGGCGGCAAGGTCGCGGTGGCGGTGACCAACCGCCCGGCCTCCGCGCCGGCGCCCAGGACCCGGTACAAGACCATCCCGCACAAGACCGACGAGGCCACCGGCCGTCCGATCCTGCCGGCGGGCTACAAGCCAGCCGCCGACGAGGAGTACATGAGCCCGCTGCAGCTCGAATACTTCCGCCAGCGCCTGCTCGGCTGGCGCGCCGACCTGGTCGAAGAATCCAAGCAGACCATCGAGAACCTCAAGGACGAAGTGCGCGATGTCGGCGACGATGCCGAGCGCGCCACCCGCGAGACCGAGAACTCGCTGGAACTGCGCACCCGCGACCGCTACCGCAAGCTGATCGGCAAGATCGACAGCACGCTCAAGCGCGTGGATTCGGGTGAATACGGCTACAGCGTCGACTCCGGCGAGGAGATCGGCCTGGACCGCCTGGAAGCCCGCCTCACCGCCGAACGCACCATCGACGAGCAGGAGCGCTGGGAGCACCTGCAGAAGCAGATCGGCGACTGATCGCGGCCGGCAAGGACGGATACTGAAAGGCCCCGCATCGCGGGGTCTTTTCATTGGCGGAGCCCGCACTGCGCTCAGTGCAGTTCGCGCAGGTCCAGACGCCGGAGCTTCGGCGCCCGCCACGCGGTGACCGCGGCCACGGTCATCGTGACGCAGCCGCCCAGCACCACGGCGGGCACCAGCCCCAGCAGTCGCGCCATCGAGCCGGCGTAGAACGCGCCGAGCTCGTTGGACGAGCCCACGAACAGGCCGTTGATCGACGACACCCGGCCGCGCATCTCGTCCGGCGTGGACAGCTGCAGGATGGTCGAGCGCAGCACCACCGACACCCCGTCGCACATGCCCGACATCAGCAGGAAGAAGGCCGACAGCCAGAACGCCTTCGACAGCCCGAAGCCGATGATGCTCAGGCCGAAGCCGACCACGGCGAACAGCAGGATGCGCCCGGCGTGGCGGGTCGGCGGATTGCGCGCCAGCACCACGCCCATCAGCACCGCGCCCAGGGCTGGCGCGCTGCGCAGGATGCCCAGGCCCTCGGGTCCGTAATGCAGGATCTCCTGGATGAAGGCCGGCGCCAGTGAGATCGCGCCCCCGAACAGCACCGCGAACATGTCCAGCGCCAGCGCGCCGAGGATGATCTGGTTGGAGAACACGAAGCGCGCGCCCTCGGCGATGCTGGAGAAGATCGGTGCGCCCTGCAGGGTGATCGCCGGCTCGGTGACCTTCAGGCGCCGGATCGCGAACGCGGCCATCAGGGCGAAGCCCGCGGCCACCGCGTAGGACACCCACTTGCCCGCCGCGCCCACGATCACGCCGCCGATCGCAGGCCCCAGCACCATCGCCGACTGGAACACGATGCTGCCCAGGCTCGCCCCGCGCGCGAACTGCGGCCGCGGCAGCACGCGCGCGAACAGCGCGTTGTAGACCGGGCCGAGGAAGGCGCGCACCGCGCCGGTCAGCACCAGGGCGGCGTAGATCCAGGCCACGCGCACCTCGCCCAGGACGCCCGAGGCGATCAGCGCCAGCGCGATCGGCGTCACCGCCAGCCCGATGCAGGCGTACATTCCGAGCTTGCGCCGCGGCAGGTGGTCGACCAGGTAGCCGGCGAACGGCGCCACGCAGAAGTAGGGGATGAGTTCGGCCAGGCCGATCAGGCCCAGCATCCACGGATCGCGCGTCAGCTCGTAGACGTGCCAGCCCACCGTCACCGCCACCATCTGGTAGGACAGGATGGTGCAGATGCGGTAGGCCATCAGGCCGCGGAAGGAACGGTTGCGCAGCGGCGCCATGCGGCTGTCGTCCGCGGGCGCCCGCGCCTGGGGCGCGCCGCCGCCGGTGCCGGCCCCCGCCGTGCTCACGCCAGCGCGCGCTGCGCGGTGTCGCGGATGAAGGCCAGCAGCGAGGCCAGGCCGTTGCTGCGGGTGGGGGAGAGGTGCTTGGCCAGCCCGATGTCGGCGATGTACGAAGGGTCGGTGTCGAGGATCTCGCGCGCGCTGCGGCCGGAATACACGCGCAGCGCCAGGTAGACCAGACCGGAGACGATGGCCGAATCGCTGGCGGCGGCGAAGTCCAGGCGGCCGGCGTCACCCGAGGGCACGATCCAGACCATCGACTGGCAGCCGTGCAGGCGGTGTTCCTCGCTGCGCAGCGCGTCCGGGAACTCCGGCAGCTTGCGGCCGAGGTCGATCAGGTACTGGTAGCGCTCCGACCAGTCGCCGAAGAAGGCGAACTCGTCGCGGATCGCGGCCTGGGCTTCGGTGGCGGTGGCCTCGAGCGGGAAGAGGGTGTCCATGCTCAGCCCCGCTTCCAGCGCACGCCCTGCGGCGTGTCCTCGAGCAGGATGCCTTCGGCGGCCAGCTGGTCGCGGATGGCGTCGGCGCGGGCGAAGTCGCGGGCCTGCTTGGCCGCGGCGCGCTCGTCGACCAGGGCCTGGATGCGGGCGTCGTCATCGCCGGAGGCGCCGCGCGAGAACCATTCGGCCGGCGCCTGCTGCAGCAGGCCGAGCGCGCGGCCGCCGGAGCGCAGGCTGGCGCCCAGGGTCGCCAGCGCCTGCAGCGGGCCGTCGCCGGTGGCTTCGCCCTGGGCGATGGCGCCGCGCAGCACGCGCACGTTGCCGGCGATCGCGGCCAGCTCGGCCAGCGCCTGCGGGGTGTTGAGATCGTCGTCGAGCGCGGCCTCGATGGCGTCCGGGATCGCCACGCCCCCGGCGGCCGGCGTGGCGTCGACGCCGCGTTCGGCCAGCAGGGCGTCGGCGTCGCGCAGGGTGCCGTACAGCCGGTCCAGGGTGCGCACGCTCTGCTCGACCAGGCCGTCGGACCATTCCAGCGGCTGCCGGTAATGGGCCGACATCAGCGCGTGGCGCAGGGCCTCGGGCGGATGCTGGCGCACCAGGTCGTGCACCTTTTCGATGTTGCCCACCGACTTCGACATCTTCGCGCCGCCGAAGTTGAGCATGCCGTTGTGCAGCCAGAAGCGTGCGAAGGGCGCGCCGCCGTGGGCGCACTCGCTCTGCGCGATCTCGTTCTCGTGGTGCGGGAACTGCAGGTCGACGCCGCCGGCGTGGATGTCGATGGTCTCGCCCAGGTGGGCGGCGGCCATCGCCGAACACTCGATGTGCCAGCCCGGGCGGCCGCGGCCCCAGGGCGAATCCCAGCCGGGCAGGTCGCCGGTGGAGGGCTTCCACAGCACGAAGTCGCCGGGATCGCGCTTGTAGGGCGCGACATCGACGCGGGCACCGGCCAGCATGTCCTCCAGTTCGCGGCGCGAGAGCTTGCCGTAGCCGTCGAAGCTGCCGACCGAGAACAGCACGTGGCCTTCCGCGGCATAGGCGTGGCCGCCCTCGATCAGCCGCTCGATCATGGCGATGATCTGCGCGATGTGGCCGGTGGCCTCGGGCTCGATGTCCGGCGGCGCCACGCCCAGGGCGGCCATGTCCTCGCGGTAGGCGGCGGCGAAGCGGTCGGTGATCGCCGAGATCGGCACGCCCTGTTCGGCGGCGGCGGCGTTGATCTTGTCGTCGACGTCGGTGATGTTGCGGGCGTAGGCGAGCGTCCCGAAGCGGCGGCGCAGGACGCCGGCCAGCACGTCGAATACCACCGGCCCGCGGGCGTTGCCGATGTGGACGTAGTTGTAGACCGTCGGCCCGCAGACATACATGGTGGTGCACGCGGGGTCGCGGGGCTGGAAGTCCTCGACCCGGCGGGTGAGGCTGTTGAAGAGTCGGAGGGTCATCTGGGGGGCCGCTTTGCAGGCCTGCGATTCTACCGGGGGGGCGCCGTGACAGCCACGATTCAGGCGGTTCCCGGAGCCAGCGCCTACACTCCCGGTTCGACATGGATCCCTACCTGCCCGCAAAGCGGTGGCTGCCGCTGCTACTGGCTCCTGCATTCGCGGTGGCGCCGGCGTGGGCGCAGCACACGGTGATCCCGAACGAGAACATCCGCTACGAGTACGCCCAGGTGCTGCGCGCCGAGCCGGTGTACCAGACGCTGCGCGCCACCAGCATGGTCGAACGCTGCGAGCAGTCGAGCATGGTCCAGCCCGAGGAAGAGGAGCGGCGCGGCCTGTCCCGCGTGATGGGTGCCGTCCGCGACGTGCTGACCCCTGGCCGCAGGGGGCAGTCCACGGACGAGGACGGTGGCGGCGAGGGCGAAGGCGACTGCCGCCTGGTCCCGGTGGAGCGCGAATTCCGTCGCCCGATCGCCTACGACGTCGACTACGTGGTCCGCGGCGTGAAATACCGCTCGCGGCTGCCCACCGACCCCGGCAACCGGCTGCGGGTGAAGGTCGCGGTGACGCCGGTCGTGGCCGAGGGCAACCAGGAATGAGTCCGGCCCGCTCAGGTGCTTGCAGCCCTGGCGCCGGCCGTGGGAAGATCGCTGCGATGCAACATGCCTGCGCCCCCGTCCACGGTCTGCTGACCTCCGCCTACATGGCGGCGGGCATGACCTCGCGCGCGCGCCGACCGGAAGCCCACGTTTCCCTGGGTTAGGACCGGACTGCACCTGTCATCCGTCTTTGAAGCCCGGCCCGAGCCGGGTTTTTTCGTTTCCGATTCCATGGACCACGCCATGACCGCCCACCAGCACTTCCTCAACACCCAGGACTGGACCCGCGCGCAGCTCGACGCCGTGCTGGCCGAGGCCGCGCGCATGAAGCGCGAACCCATCGGCGACGCGCTGAAGGGCAAGTCCATCGCCCTGGTGTTCTTCAACCCCTCGATGCGGACCCGCACCAGCTTCGAGCTGGGCGCCTTCCAGCTCGGCGCCCACGCGGTGGTGCTGCAGCCGGGCAAGGACGCCTGGCCGATCGAGTTCGAGCTGGGCACGGTGATGGACTCTGATGCCGAGGAGCACATCGCCGAAGTCGCGCGCGTGCTCAGCCAGTACGTCGACATGATCGGCGTGCGCGCCTTCCCGAAGTTCGTCGACTGGTCGGTGGACCGCGAGGACCGGGTGCTGAAGGGCTTCGCGAAGTACGCCACGGTGCCGGTGATCAACATGGAGACCATCACCCATCCCTGCCAGGAGCTGGCGCATGCGCTGGCGCTGCAGGAGCACTTCGGCACCAGTGACCTGCGCGGGAAGAAGTACGTGCTGACCTGGACCTACCACCCGAAGCCGCTCAACACCGCGGTGGCGAACTCGGCGCTGACCATCGCCACGCGGATGGGCATGGACGTGACCCTGCTGTGCCCGACGCCGGAGTACGTGCTCGACGGGCGCTACATGGGCTGGGCGCGCGACAACGTCGCCGAAAGCGGCGGCTCGCTGGCGGTCAGCCACGACATCGAGAGCGCCTATGCCGGCGCCGACGTGGTCTACGCCAAGAGCTGGGGCGCGCTGCCGTACTTCGGCAACTGGGGCCCGGAGAAGCCGATCCGCGACCAGTACCGGCATTTCATGGTCGACGAGGAAAAGATGGCGCTGACCAACGACGGCGTCTTCAGCCACTGCCTGCCGCTGCGCCGCAACGTCAAGGCGAGCGACGCGGTGATGGACTCGCCGCGCTGCATCGCCGTGCAGGAGGCGGGCAACCGGCTGCACGTGCAGAAGGCGCTGATGGCCGCATTGGCTGGAAGGTAGTCGCAAGCTTCGCCCCACCCCGACCCTTCCCCGCAAGCGGGGGAGGAGACAACGCAGGAACCCTGAAAGATGACCGCTGCTTCCGAATCCAAAGACATCGTGTTGGCCTTTTCCGGCGGCCTCGACACCAGCTTCTGCGTGCCGTGGCTGATGGAGCGCGGCTGGGCCGTGCACACCGTGTTCGCCGACACCGGTGGCGTCGACGCGGCCGAGCGCGAAGCGATCGAGGCGCGCGCCGCCGAACTGGGCGTGGCCAGCCACCTCACCATCGACGGCGGCCCTGCGATCTGGGAGGGCTTCGTGAAGCCCTTCATCCACGCCGGCGAGGCCTACCAGGGCCAATACCCGCTGCTGGTGTCCGACCGCTACCTGATCGTCGACGCCGCGCTGGCGCGGGCGAAGGACCTGGGCACGAACGCGATCGCCCACGGCTGCACCGGCATGGGCAACGACCAGGTGCGCTTCGACCTGGCGGTGAAGGCTTCGGGCGACTACCGCATCGTGGCGCCGATCCGCGAGATCCAGAAGGAGCACACGCAGACGCGCGCCTACGAACAGGCCTACCTGGAGGCGCGCGGCTTCGGCGTGCAGTCGCGGCAGAAGGCCTACACCATCAACGAGAACCTGCTCGGCATCACCATGTCCGGTGGCGAGATCGACCGTTGGGAAGCCCCGGGCGAGGGCGCGCGCGGCTGGTGCGCGCCGCGCAGCGCCTGGCCGACCGAGCCGCTGCAGGTTTCGCTGCGCTTCGTCGAGGGCGAGGCGGTGGCGCTGGACGGCGAGGCGATGCCGGGCGCGAAGCTGCTGGCACGGCTGAACACCATGTTCGCCGCCTATGGTGTCGGCCGCGGCATGTACACCGGTGACACCACCATCGGCCTCAAGGGCCGCATCGTCTACGAGGCGCCGGGTCTCACCGCGCTGCTGGCCGCGCACCGCGCGCTGGAGGAGGCGGTGCTGAGCAAGCAGCAGAACCGCTTCAAGCCCGAAATCGGCCGCAAGTGGGTGGAGCTGGTGTACGAGGGCTTCTACCATGACCCGCTGAAGGCCGACCTGGAAGCCTTCCTCGACTCCTCGCAGCGCATGGTCAACGGTGAAGTGGTGCTGGAGACACGCGGCGGCCGCGTCGATGCGGTGGCCGTGCGTTCGCCGCACATCCTCAACGCCAGCGGCGCGACCTATGCGCAGTCGGCCGACTGGGGCGTGGAGGAGGCCGAGGGCTTCATCAAGTTGTTCGGCATGAGCAGCACCCTGTGGGCGGAAATCAACAAGTCGTGAGCGCGGGTGCGGCCAATGGCGGGGGGCTGCTGGACGCGGTGCTGAAGCACCTGGCGGCGCTGGTGTCGTTCGACACCCGCAATCCGCCGCGTGCTATCGGTACCGATGGCATCTTCGACTATATCCGCGCCCAGCTGCCGGACTTCGACATCGCCGTGACCGACCACGGCGCCGGCGCGGTGTCGCTGTTCGCGCGCCGAGGGAATCCCGCGCTGCTGTTCAACGTGCACCTGGACACGGTGCCGGATTCGCCGGCCTGGACCGCGGATCCGCATCTGCTGCGCGTCACCGGCGACCGCGCCATCGGCCTCGGTGCCTGCGACATCAAGGGCGCGGCTGCGGCCCTGATCGCGGCCGCGCAGGCCGTCGACGGCGACGTCGCGTTCCTCTTCAGCAGCGACGAAGAGGCCAACGACCCGCGCTGCATCGCCGCCTTCCTGGCCTCCGACCACGGCTTCCGCCAGGTGCTGGTGGCCGAGCCCACCGGCTGCGAAGCCGTGCTCGCGCACCGCGGCATCGCCGCCGTGCAGCTGCGCTTCCACGGCGAGGCCGGCCACGCTTCCGGCGCGCAGGCGCTGTCGGCCAGCGCCGTGCACAAGGCCATGCGCTGGGGCGTCGATGCGCTGGCGCTGGCCGAAAGCGAAGCCCACCAGCGCTTCGGCGGCCTGACCGGCCTGCGCTTCAACATCGGCCGCGTGGAAGGCGGCATCAAGGCCAACGTGATCGCGCCGGCGGCCGAAGTCCGCTTCGGCTTCCGCCCGCTCCCTTCGCACGACGTCGGCGACCTGCACGCCCGCTTCGCCGCCCTGGCGCCCGAAGGCAGCGACTACACCGCCACCTTCCACGGCCCCGCGCTCCCGGCCGGCGACATCGCCGCCGCAGAAGACCGCCGCCTGGCCGCCCGCGACCTGGCCGAAGCCCTGGACCTGCCGATCGGCAACGCCGTCGACTTCTGGACCGAAGCCTCCCTGTTCTCCGCCGCCGGCCTCGACGCCATCGTCTACGGCCCCGGCGACATCGCCCAGGCCCACACCGCCGACGAATGGGTGGCCCTGGAGCAGCTCCAGAGCTACGTCGATTCGGTGGTGCGGGTGATCGAAAGCAAAAGATTTGCCACGGATGAACGCGGATGACGCGGATTTACACGGATAAAGCGGAAGAGAGAAAAAGCTCTTTTGGCCACGGATTTGCGCGGATTACGCGGATCTGGCTGAGGCCAGTGCCAGCACCCCGCACAGGCATGGCATTTGTTTCCAGTTGGCTCTTCTGCACCACGCTTGCCTCGGCAAGATCCGCGTAATCCGCGCAAATCCGTGGCTAAGAAAGCTCTTGCTCTATCCGTGTAGATCCGCGTCATCCGCGTTCATCCGTGGCAAAAAAAGAAAGCAACCTGCAAAGCGAAGACCATGCAAGCACATGCGCAGACACGCCAGACCATTGTCCGACTGTTGTCGGGGATGGGCAGTGCGAAGGAGATCAGCCAGTACCTGAAGCGGTTTTCGCAGCTGGATGCGAAGCGCTTCGCGGTGGTCAAGGTCGGGGGCGCAGTGCTGCGCGACGACCTGGAGGCGCTGACGTCGTCGCTGGCCTTCCTGCAGCAGGTGGGGCTGACGCCGATCGTGGTGCATGGCGCGGGGCCGCAGCTGGACGAGGCGATGCGCGAGGCCGGGATCGAGAAGCGCACGGTCGACAACCTGCGTTACACCGATGCGGCGGGGCTGGCCATCGTGCGGCGGGTGATGCGGCAACAGAACCTGCGCCTGGTCGAGGCGCTGCAGGTGGAGGGCGTGCGCGCGACCTCGATCCAGTCGGGCGTGTTCGAGTGCGGCTTCCTCGACCAGGCGCGCTACGGGCTGGTGGGGCAGGTCGCGCGGGTCGACACCGACGGCATCGCCGCGGCGATCAAGGCCGGGTCGATCCCGGTGATCGCCTCGCTGGGTGAGACCGCCGACGGCCAGATCGTCAACGTCAACGCCGACTGGGCCGCGAACGAGCTGATCAAGACCCTGCAGCCCTACAAGATCGTCTTCCTCACCGGCACCGGCGGCCTGCTCGGGCCCGACGGCCGGGTGATCGACTCGATCAACCTCAGCACCGAGTACGAGGAACTGATGGCGCAGCCCTGGCTGCATTCGGGCATGCGGGTGAAGATCGAGCAGGTGCACGACCTGCTGATGGCGCTGCCGCCCTCGTCGTCGGTGTCGATCACGCGACCCGACCAGCTGGCGCGCGAGCTGTTCACCCACAAGGGCTCGGGCACCCTGGTGCGGCGCGGCGAGCGCGTGCTGCGCGCCGCATCCTGGGACGGGCTCGACCTGCCGCGGCTGCGCGGGCTGATCGAATCCGCCTTCGGCCGTGCGCTGCTGCCCGACTACTTCGAGACCACTCCGCTGCTGCGCGCCTACGTCAGCGAGAACTACCGCACTGCGGTGATCCTCACCGAGGTCGACGGCGTGCCGTACCTGGACAAGTTCGCGGTGCTCGACGATGCCCAAGGCGAGGGCCTTGGGCGCGCGGTGTGGCAGGTGATGCGCGAGGAAACGCCGACCCTGTTCTGGCGTTCGCGCAGCGGCAATCCGGCCAATGCCTTCTATTACGGCGAATCCGATGGCTGCATGAAACAGGACGCGTGGAAGGTTTTCTGGTACGGCATGGACGGCTTCCCGGCGATCGAGGGCGCGGTCATGCACTGCGCGCAGCGCCCGGCGACGCTGGTGGAGGCGAAGGTGGAGGCGGCATCGTGAAGAAGACCATCGGGATCGTCGGCGCGCGCGGCCACACCGGCGCCGAGCTGATCCGCCTGCTGGCCGCACACCCGGGCTTCGAGCTGGCGGCGGTGTCCTCGCGCGAGCTCGACGGACAGCGCGTGGCTGACCAGGTGCCGGAATACGGCGGTGGGCTGCGCTACGCGAACCTCGCGCCCGGCGAACTGGCCGGTCTCGGCCTCGACGCCTGGGTGCTGGCGCTGCCCAACGCGAAGTCCGCCCCCTTCGTGGATGCCCTGGCCACGGCCGGTGTCGATCCGGTGATCGTCGATCTGTCGGCCGACCACCGCTTCGACGACGGCTGGTACTACGGCCTGCCCGAGCTCACGCGCGGCGGCTACGCAGGCCAGCGCCGCATCGCCAACCCGGGCTGCTACGCCAGCGCCATGCAGCTGGCGGTGGCGCCGATGCTCGAGCTGCTGGAAGGGCCGGTGCAGTGCTTCGGCGTCTCCGGCTACTCCGGCGCGGGCACCACGCCTTCCGAACGCAACGATCCCGACAAGCTGCGCGACAACCTGATGCCGTACGCGCTGGTCGACCACCTGCACGAGCGCGAGGTCACGCGCCACCTGGGCACGCCGGTGGAATTCATGCCGCACGTGGCGCCGCACTTCCGCGGCATCACCCTGACCGCGAACATGCACCTGCGCGAGCCGATGGCGCTGGCGGATGTCGAAGCGCGCTACCGCGGGCGCTACGCCGGCGAGCCGCTGCTGCGCGTCACTGGCGACGCGCCCTGGGTCAGCGACATCGCCGGCCGCCACGGCGTCGAAATCGGCGGCTTCACGCTGTCGGCCGATGGCCGCAGGCTGGTGGTCGTGGCCACGCTGGACAACCTGCTCAAGGGCGCGGCGACCCAGGCCCTGCAGAACCTCAACCTCGCCTTCGGCTATCCCGAAGTCCAGGGCGTCCCCGATGAGCTGCACTAGCGGCCCCTCCCCGTGGGAGCGGCTATAGCCGCGATCCGGACACTCCATTCGCGGCTATAGCCGCTCCCACAAAACGATCGCAGCCAGCAAGACGATCACAGCCCAGGAATTCCAGGAGAACCCCATGAGCGACCTCCTCTGGCAGAAGCCCGGCGTCACGGTCGATGCCGACATCCAGGCCTTCCTGGCCGGCGACGACGTGGTGCTCGACCGCGAGTTCTTCCTGCACGACATCGCCGCCAGCCGCGCGCATGCCGAAGGCCTGCAGCGCATCGGCATCCTCGACGACGGGGAGCTGGCTGCGGTCGTCCGTGAGCTCGCCGCGCTGGCCGACGACTTCAGCACGGGCCGTTTCGTCCTCGACGAGCGCTACGAGGATGGTCATTCCGCCATCGAGGTCCGGCTGGTCGAGCGCCTGGGCGATGCCGGCAAGAAGATCCACACCGGCCGCAGCCGCAACGACCAGGTGCTGGTGGCCACCCGCCTGTGGCTGAAGGAGCAGCTGGCGCGCACCCGGGCGCTGTGCGTCGAAGTCGCGGGCATCGCGCTCGCACGCGCGCAGGCCGAGGCCGACGTGCCGCTGCCGGGGTACACCCACCTGCAGCGCGCCGTGGTGAGTTCGCTGGGCATGTGGTGGGCGGCGTGGGCCGAGGGCTTCATCGACAACGCCGCGCGCGCCGCCGATACGCTCGCCTGGGTCGACGCCAACCCGCTCGGCAGCGCCGCCGGCTACGGCGTCAACCTGCCGCTGGACCGCGACCACACCACCGCCGCGCTCGGCTTCGGCCGCATGCAGGTTGCGGCGACCTACGCCCAGCTCTCGCGCGGCAAGTTCGAGATGGCCGCGATCGAAGCCCTGTCCAGCGCCATGCTCGACCTGCGCCGCCTGGCCTGGGACCTGAGCCTGTTCACCGCCGGCGAGTTCGGCTTCGTGAAGCTTCCGGCGCAGTACACCACCGGCAGCTCGATCATGCCCAACAAGCGCAACCCCGACGTCATCGAGCTGATGCGCGCGACCTATGCCAGCGTCGCCGCCGCGCGCACCGAGATCGAGCAGCTGCTGTCGCTGCCCTCGGGCTACCACCGCGACCTGCAGCTGTCCAAGGGCGCGCTGTTCCACGGCTTCGGCAAGGGCCTGCAGGCGCTGGCGCTGCTGCCCGACCTGCTGCGCAACCTCGACTGGGACGCGGAGCGCATGCGCGCCGCGCTGGAGCCGTCGATGTACGCCACCGATCTTGCGGTGGACATGGCGCGCGAAGGCCTGCCCTTCCGCGAGGCCTACCGCCAGGCCGCCGATCCAGCGCGCTGGGCGCAGGGCGACCCGGCGGCAAGCCTGGCGGCCCGGGTCTCGCCCGGTGCCGCGGGCGAACTGCGGCTGTCCGGGCTGCGCACGCGCCTGGCGGCGCTGGGCGAGCGCCGGGAGACCTGAGCATGTCGCCCGCCGCCACTCCAGCCTTCGGCGCGCAGGCCCTGCCGGCCTGGAAGCGCGCGGTGCTGAAGGTCGGCAGCAGCCTGCTGGCGGACGGCGGCGCGGGGCTGATCCCGGACAACCTGGAGGGCATCGCGCGCTTCGTCTCCGACAGCCATGCCCAGGGCCGGCAGCTGGTCATCGTGTCCTCGGGCGCGGTGGCCGCGGGGCGCGCGATCACGTGCAGCGCCCCGGCGGCCGGTGCGGCGATGGCGGAGCGCCAGGCGATGGCGGCCCTGGGGCAGGTGCAGTTGATGGGTTTCTGGCAGCGCTTCCTCGAACGCCCGGTGGCCCAGGTGCTGCTGACCCACGACGACATGCGCAACCGCCGGCGCTACCTCAACGCCCGAGCCACCCTGGGCGAGCTGCTGCGCCGCGGGACGGTGCCCATCGTCAACGAGAACGACACCGTGTCCGTCGACGAGCTCAAGCTCGGCGACAACGACAACCTCGCCGCCATCGTCGCCGCGCTGGTCGACGCCGACATGCTGCTCATCGCCAGCGACGTCGACGGCCTGTACGACCGCGACCCGCGCGGCAACCCGGACGCGCGCCCGGTCGAGGCGGTGGCCGGGTTCACCGCGGAACTCCTCGACAGCGCCGCGGGGCCGGGCAGTACGGCGGGCACCGGCGGCATGCGCACCAAGCTGGAGGCGGCCCAGCGCGCCTCGCGCGCCGGCATCGGCACCGCGCTGTTCAGCGGGCGCCGCCCCGAGGTGCTGGAAGCGCTGGCCGCGGGGCGGCTGCACGGCACCCTCGTGCAGCCGGGCGGCAGCCGGGTCACGGTCCGCAAGCACTGGCTGCACAACGCACCGGCGCAGCCCGGCGCGATCCTGGTCGACCCGGGAGCGGCGCTGGCGGTGGTGGAGCAGGGGGCTTCGCTGCTGCCCGGCGGTGTGCTCGGTGCCGAGGATGACTTCAACCGCGGCGACATCGTCGAACTGCAGCTGCGCGGCGAAGGCGTCAGCCGCCGCGTCGCGCGCGGCGTCAGCCAGTACTCGGCCGCCGACGTCCGACGCATCGCCGGCCACCACTCGCGGGACATCGATGCGCTCCTGGGCTACAACTACGGCGGAACCATCATCCACCGCGACGATCTGGTGCTGACATGAGCGACATCCGTGACCAGGCCCTGGCCTGCCGCGCCGCCGCGGTCGCCATCGCCGCGCTGTCGACCCCGGCCAAGGACGCGCTGCTGCATGCGATGGCCGATGCGCTGGATGCCGGGGCCCCGGCGATCCTCGACGCCAACGCCCGCGACCTGGCGGCGGCCCGCGCGAACGGCACGACGGGCGCCATGCTCGATCGCCTGCTGCTGGATCCCGCACGCCTGGCCGCGATCGCCGGCGCGCTGCGCGAGGTCGCGGCGCTGCCGGATCCCGTCGGAGCCACCACCCGCAGCGAGACCCGCCCCAACGGTCTGCGCGTGGAGCGCGTGCGCGCGCCGCTGGGCGTGGTGGCGATGATCTACGAGGCGCGCCCCAACGTCACCGCCGACGCCGCCGCGCTTTGCCTCAAGGCGGGCAACGGCGTGATCCTGCGCGGCGGCAGCGAAGCGATCCATTCCAACACCGCGATCGCGGCCGCGCTGCATTCCGGGCTGCGCGAGGCGGGGGTGCCGGAGGCCGCGCTGACCCTGGTCACCGACCTGCGCCGCGAGGCCATGGTCGAGCTGCTGCAGCTCACCGACATCGTCGACCTGGCGATCCCGCGCGGCGGCGAGGGCCTGATCCGCTTCGTCGCCGAGCACGCGCGCGTGCCGGTGATCAAGCACTACAAGGGCGTCTGCCACCTCTACGTCGACCGCGCCGCCGATATCGATCTGGCCCGTGACCTGCTGCTTGACGGCAAGGTTTCGCGGCCGGGCGTGTGCAACGCGCTGGAGACGCTGCTGGTGCACCGGGACGTTGCCGCCGAGTTCCTGCCGGGGGCGGCGGAGATGTTGCAGGGGCGGGGCGTGCAGCTGCGTGGCGACGCCCCGACCCGGGCGCTGGTCGAAGGCATCGCCGAAGCCGGCGATGACGACTACGCCGCGGAGTTCCTCGACCTGGTGATCGCGGTGAGAGTGGTCGACTCCGCCGACGATGCCATCGCCCACATCCGCCGCTTCGGTTCCGACCACACCGAGGTCATCGCGACCCGCGACGAGGCCGTCGCCGCCCGGTTCGTGGCCGGCCTGCGCTCGGCGGTGGTGATGGTCAACGCCTCGTCCCGCTTCTCCGACGGCGGCGAACTGGGACTCGGCGCCGAAATCGGCATTTCCACCACTCGGCTGCACGCCTACGGGCCGATGGGCCTGGAAGCCCTGACCATCGAACGCTTCGTGGTGCGCGGCGACGGACAGACGCGCAACCTGCCCTGATCGAGGAGCATCCCGCTTGGCCTCCGGAAAAAAGCAGTCGCAGCGTGCCGTGAGCCTCGCCCTCCAGGGCGGCGGCGCGCATGGCGCCTTCACCTGGGGCGTGCTCGATGCCCTGCTGGAGGATGGCCGCCTTGACCTGCGCGGCGCCAGCGGTACCAGCGCCGGCGCGATGAACGCGGTGGTGCTGGCCCACGGGCTGCAGGAAGGCGGCGCGGACGGCGCGCGCGAGGCGCTGGCGCGCTTCTGGACCTCGGTCGGGGGCAGTGCGCCGCTGCTGCACGCCGGCGCCGACAGCAGCAACGGCCGCCCCTCGCCGATGACCTCGCTGATGCTGCAGTGGAGCGGCTTCTTCGCCCCGACGCAGTTCAACCCGCTGGGCTACGACCCGCTGCGCGACATCGTCGAGGCCCAGATCGATTTCGAGCGCCTGCGCGCGCAGAAAACATTCGAACTCTTCATCGCCGCCACCAACGCCAACACCGGCCGCCTGCGCCTGTTCCGCACCGCCGACGTGAGCGCCGACGCGGTGATGGCCTCGGCCTGCCTGCCGGCCCTGTACCGCGCGGTGGAGATCGACGGCGAGCCCTACTGGGACGGCGCCTTTGCCGCCAACCCGCCGGTGCTGCCGCTGCTGGCCGAGTGCCGCCCGGCGGACGTGCTGATGGTGCTGCTGAGCCCGGCCTCGCACGGCAGCGAGCCGCGCACCAGCGCCGAGATCCGCGACCGTTCCCAGGCCCTGGCCTTCAATGCCGCCTTCCTCGCCGAGATGCGCAGCCTGGTGCGCGTGCGCGACTTCGTCCGCCGCTCGATCGTGCCCTGGCTGGTCAAGGACCACCCGGTGCACCGCAAGCGCATGCACCTGATCGCCGACGACGAACTGATGGCGGGGCTGGACGATGCCTCGAAGTCCACCACCAGCCTGCCGTTCCTGGAGAGCCTGCGCGACCACGGCCGTGCGCGTGCGCAGGCGTGGCTGGGCGCGCATGCGCGCGAGGTCGGCAAGCGCTCGACGGTGGATATCGCCAGCTTCCGCTGAGGAGCTTCCGATTCGTGGCGCAGGGCGTACCGTGGGGGGCCTCCAGCCGATGGCTGGCAGCGAGGGCAGGAAATTTCCTACGGTGATGCCGCCGAGGGATTGCTACGATCCGCCTTCGCGGGAGGTCACCGCGCCGGCAGCGCCGGTTTCCGAAGGAACGGAGATGAGCATGAGCAAGCCCCTGGCGCCCGCGTGGGCCGTCCTGCTGCTGGTTCCACTCGTTGCGTGCGGCGGCGAAACAGCGCCGCCGATCGCGTCGCATGAAGCCCCCGCCCACGGGCAGCCTTCCGCGTCGATTGCATCCGCAACCGTGGACAGGGGCGTCGCGTCCGCGCCCACCGCCACGCCCGCGGCGGCCGACCTGCCACCAATGATGCCCGGCCGCGTCCGTGCACCGACGGTCGGCGAAGTGGCGTGTCCTTCGCTGGACTTCGAACAGTTCATCCGCGCGTTTTTCAACAGCGGTGACCTGCAGGTCCGGTTCACGGCCCGGCCCGTGCATTACAAGGTGCCGTACTACGACTATCACAACACCGAGCCCGGGGACCCGGCCAATCCGCAGTGGGAGACGTTCGAGCGGGACAGGCCGATGCATGACCGCTACCGCTATGACGCCCACGTGCAAGCGTATATCTCGGATAGCGACTGGCTGTACCCGGGCGAGGTCTGGACCGGGGTCGATGCAAATGGGCAGCACGTCAAAAACCCGGTGACTGAGTTGAGTGTCCGGAAGGTGTCCGATACGGAGTACGTCGTCGACACGCCCGGTCGAGTCACAACATTCATGCGACGCGAGGACTGCTGGTATCTGACCCATGACTGGTTGCTGGATCCGTTCGAAGGCTGCCAATGGCCGGAAGGGTGCCGGGCGCTCCGGGAGTACGAAGCGCCGTACTACGACAATGAAGAAGTGCCATGAGCTCGCAGGACATTGCGCCCGCAGCGCCGACGACCTACCGCATCCAGCAGTTGGGACCGCCGCGGGACCACGGTGGCTCCGAGGTCCGGGAGCATGGCCGTGGCTTACAGCGGAATGAGACCGTGACAGGGTTCGACAGCCTGGTCCTGCACCATCCCGGCGACAACAGGGCGGCGAGGATGGAGGACGGGGTGGTTGTTTCTGGCCAGCACGGGCGCGCCCATGCCTACTTCGGCGGACGGCTGGAGGAGATCGAGGTCCCCCGCGAGGTTGGTGGCCGCTTTCGTGACTACGGACTCGAACCGGACCAGGTGCTGCTCAAGAAGGACTTCATCTTGTCGCATCCTGACGGCGACCCGATGACGCCCATGGCACGCAACGTTGATGTTCCTTCTCCATTGGCAGGAATCGTAGGAGCGCGACGTGATCGCGAAGGCCTGGTTGACATACTCGACAGACCAGGCGGAGAGGTCATGGCGCGCATTCGCCACATGAGTGATATTCGTGTGGAGTCAGGCGACCGCGTGGAGTACGGCCAGACGCTGGGTACCCAGGACAAGGTTGCGACCCGTCCCATCCATGTCCACATGGAAATGGATATCCGCTACTACCAGCAGTTTCGGAACTACGTCGACGATCTTGCCAGTGGTCGATTGCCCCTTGAGAGCAGGTTCCGCGCCGGCATCCAGCCACGCCCCACAGTCGAAGACTTCACCCTCCGCCTGGGCGAATCCAGCCCCCGCATCCGCGACCTGCAGGCGGTCATGCATCGCGAGGGATACCGTGCCGCAGGAGGCGGGCCACTGGATCGCGACGGCGTCTATCGGCTGGGGATGCAGGGCGCCCTGCTGGACTTCCAGCGAGCCCATGGCCTTCCGCAAACCGGCGACATCGACCCGGCCACGCTGCGGTTCGCGCCACCGGCCCAGCGACGCGAGGTGGATCGACCGGACTACATCGAGCGCGGGCGGCTGCCGGCCGTCGATCCCGGGCCGCGCAGGGCGCCGGGCCATCCCGACCACCCGGATCACCGCCCAGGCCTGCCGCAGGAATTGGAGCCTGCGATCAACCAGCGTCGAACGCAGGTTTCCGGATACGAAGATGCGCAGCTCGATGGGCTGATGGCCGCGCTCCATGCCGGCGATGGCGCCGCCATCTCCCGCGCCTGCGCCGACATCGCGCGATCCCCGGACATGCAACTCCTGCTCCAGCAGGGCCGCGAACTGCTGGCTGCGGGGCAGGTGCAGGAACACCGGCAGGTCGAGGCCCCCATGCTGTCCCGGGCCTGAGCAGCGAGTGCCGATGTCACACGAAGACCAGATGAGGGACGTGCTGAAGGCCGTGGCCGTGCTGCTCGCCCGGCTGGAGCAGGGCGAAGCGCAGCTGCACGTGGCGGTCGACCGGCAACTTCGTGCCGTCCATGGCGAAGTGGCCCGGATCCAGCAGCGGATCGACGGCATCGTCAGCACTGCCCAGGCAAGGATCACCGACGAAGCCAGGGTGGCGCTGGGGCCGGTGACGGCGGAGTACGGCCGTGTGATGGACACCGCATCCGCGCGACTGCACATGGCCGGCAGGACGGTGTGGACGTGGTACGCGGGCCTGGCCGGGCTGGGATTGCTGTTGGCCGTGATCGCCTGGGGCGTCCTCGGCTACTACCAGCGCGAGCTCGGCCAGGCCAGGGCCGAGCTGGCCCGCTACGAGAACGCCATCCCCGTCGTACGGGCGTTCAGTGCGTCCGACGCCATCGTCTGCGGTGATCGCATCTGCGTGAACGTGGATCCAGGTGCACCGCGGCGGGGGGACAGGCAGCAGTACCTGCCCGCCAGACCTTCTGCCGGCCAATAGGCGCGAGGCAGCGGTTAGTCGCGAGGCAGCGGTCCGGGCCACGCAGCGCCCGGTTCAGCGCACGGCGCGGGCCGGAATGTCCTCGAGGAAGCGCGGCCGGCAGGCCGCCCATGCGCCCGCAAGCATCACCACCACGCTCATCGCCAGCATCGCGAACGGCCAGCCCATGCCGCCCGTCGCGTCCTTGAGGATGCCGAACAGCAGCGGCCCCAGGCAGGCCAGGGTGTAGCCCAGCCCCTGGGTGAAGCCCGACAGCGCCGCGGAGCCCTCGGGCGTGCGCGTACGCAGGTTGATCAGGGTGAGTCCCAGTGGGAAGGTGCAGCCGCCGATCCCGACCAGGGTCGCCCACAGCCACGGTGCCGCCATCGGCGCCTGCCACAGGCCGTAGAAGCCCGCGAACTGCGCCAGCGCGCAGACCAGTGCGATCGGGAAGCTGTTGCGCATGCGCACGGCCAGCCCCGGGATGACCAGACCGCCGAGCAGGCTGAAGCCGGTGTACAGCGCCACCATCGCGCCGCCGAAGGCGGGCGAGGCACCGGCGTCGGTGAAGATCCGCGGCATCCAGGTGAACATGGCGTAGGTGGCCAGCGAGGTCATGCCGAACATCAGCGCCATGCCCCAGCCCAGGCCGGTGTGCCAGACGCGGCTGCGGGTCACCGGCGTGGAGTCGAGGTCGGTGGCACCGGCGGCGGGCATGGTTTCGTCACCATCACTGTCCGCGTCGTCGCGGCCGGGCCCGGCGGCGCGGGTCGGTATCGCAGTCTTCCGCGCATCCGCGGCAGCGAGTCCGCGCCGCAGCAGCACCAGCCAGGGAAGCATCGCCAGCACCGCAGCCAGCGTCCAGGCCGCCATCGACAGTCGCCAGCCGAAGGCATCGGCCATCGGCACGGCCAGCAGCGCGGCCATGATCGTGCCGCCCTGCAGCGCGGTGATGTAGACCACGCTCAGGGTGCCGACGCGGTGCGGGAACCAGCGCTTCACCAGCGGCGGCAGCACCACGTTGCCGATGCCCATGCCGGCCAGCGCCACCAGCGAGCCCGCGACGAGCACGCCCAGGCCGGTGGCGGTGGAGCGCAGGACCAGGCCGGCCGCCGCCAGCGCCATGGCCAGCAGCACGGTGCGCTCGAGCCCGACGCGGCGTGCGATCGCCGGGGTCGCCGCGCCGAAGCCGGCGAAGGCCGCCGCCGGGAGCATGCCGATGACGCCGGCCACGGTGGCGCCGAAGCCGAACTCGCGGCCGACCACGTCCAGCAGCGGCGTGATCGAGGTGACCGCGGTGCGCAGGTTGAAGGCGGCGAGCGTGATCCCGGCCAGCGCGGGCAGCCAAGCGCGGACGCGCATGCCGCCGGCAGGAGTGGGGGATGCCGGCATGGTCTGTCCTGGCGCCCGGGCCGCGCCCAAAGCAAAAAAACCGGCCGCGGGGCCGGTTTCTGCGGGTCACCTTTGGTCGGGGAGACAGGATTCGAACCTGCGACCTCTACGTCCCGAACGTAGCGCTCTACCAGACTGAGCTACACCCCGACAGGTGAGCTGGGCATTCTAGGGAATCAGGGGCGGTCAGGGCAAGCACCGCCAGCGTGCCGGCCCGCCGCCCAGGCGGGAGGCGCAGGCGGCGGGCCGGCACTCGCTAGAATGGCGGGCCCACCGCGGCCCTTGCCCCGCACCGGAGATCCATCTTGATCAAGCCCCGCACGCCCCCGGGCGTCCTCGAGCTGCTCCCGCGCGAGCAGGTCGCCTTCCAGCGCATGCTCGACACCATCCGCCGCACGTTCGAGGCCTATGGCTTCTTGCCGGTGGAAACCCCCGTGTTCGAGCTGTCCGAGGTGCTGCTGACCAAGACCGGCGGCGAGACCGAGCGCCAGGTGTATTTCGTGCAGTCCACCGGCGCGCTGGAGAAGGCCGCGGCCGGCGAGGGCGGCGCGCTGCCGGAGATGGCCCTGCGCTTCGACCTGACCGTGCCGCTGGCGCGCTATGTCGCCGAGCACGAGCACGACCTGGCCTTCCCCTTCCGCCGCTACCAGATGCAGCGCGTCTACCGCGGCGAGCGTGCCCAGCGCGGCCGCTTCCGCGAGTTCTACCAGTGCGACATCGACGTGATCGGCAAGGACACGCTGTCGCCGCGCTTCGAGGCCGAGGTGCCGGCGGTGATCAACGCCGTGTTCGAAGCCCTGGGCATCGGCGAGTTCACGATCCAGCTCAACCACCGCAAGCTGCTGCGCGGCTTCTTCGCCGGCCAGGGCATCGGCGACGAGGCCCAGCCGCTGGTGCTGCGCGAGATCGACAAGCTCGACAAGCGCGGCGAGGAGGCCGTGCGCGCGACCCTGGAAGGCGAGGGCTTCGGCCTGTCGCCCGAGGTGGCCGAACGGCTGCTGGCGTTCTCCCGCATCCGTTCGCAAGGCCACGGGGATGCGCTGGCGAAGCTCGACGCGCTGGGCGATGGCACGCCGCTGTTCGAGGAAGGCCGCGGCGAGCTGCGCGCGCTGCTCGGCATGCTCAAGGCCATGGGCGTGCCGGAGTCGCGCTACGCGATCAACCTGTCGATCGCGCGCGGCCTGGACTACTACACCGGCATGGTCTACGAGACCACGCTGGACGCGAACCCCGGCATCGGCTCGATCTGTTCCGGCGGCCGCTACGACGACCTGGCCGGGCACTACACGAAGTCGAAGCTGCCCGGCGTCGGCATCTCGATCGGCCTGACGCGCCTGTTCTGGCAGCTGCGCGAGGCCGGCCTGGTGGCGGCGGCGGAAAGTCCGGTCGATGCCCTGGTCGCGCTGTTCGACGATGCCGGCCTCGACGACGCGCTGGCACTGTCGCAGCGACTGCGCGCCGCCGGCCTCAACGTCGAAACGCAGGTCGAGCCGCGCAAGCTCGGCAAGCAGTTCCAGTACGCCGACCGCGCCGGCATCCGCCACGTGGTGGTGCGCGGCGAGGACGAGGTCGCGCGCGGCGTGGCCACGGTCAAGGACCTGCGCCACGGCGAACAGTTCGAAGTGACGGTTGATGGACTGGCCGATGCGCTGCTCGCGCGTCGGGCCGACGTCGCCGCCGTGCCGGCGCAGGGCCCCGCCGAAGGAGATGCACGATGAAGCCGGTCCTGCTCGACGGACGTTCGCTCACCCGCGCCCAGCTGGTCGCGGTCGCCCATGGCGCCCAGGTCTCGCTTGATGACGGCGCGCTGGCCGCCGTGGCGCGCGCGGCGGGTTTCCTCGCCGAGCAGGTGCGCCGCGAGGAGCCGATCTACGGCGTGTCCACCGGTTTCGGCAGCAACGCCGACAAGCTGCTCGGCGCGCACCCGCTGCGCGACGGGCTTCCCGGCGACAGGCCCTCGGGCCGCTCGCTCCACGCCGAGCTGCAGCGCAACCTGATCGTCACCCACGCCGTCTGCGTCGGCGAGCCGATGGCCGCGCCGGTGGTGCGGGCGATGATGTGCATCCGCATCAACACGCTGCTGCGTGGTCATTCCGGCATCCGCGTCGACACCCTGCAGGCCATGACCGCGCTGCTCAACGCCGGCGTGGTGCCGGTGGTGCCGCAGCTGGGCTCGGTCGGCGCCTCGGGCGACCTGGCACCGCTGTCGCACCTGGCGATCGTGCTGCTGGGCGGTGGCGAGGCTTTCGTCGATGGCGAACGCGTGCCGGGCGCCGAGGCGCTGCGCCGCGCCGGACTCGCGCCGGTCGAGCTGTCGTACAAGGAAGGCCTGTCGCTCAACAACGGCACCGCGCAGATGCTGGCCATGGGCGTGCTGGCGCTGGCGAAGCTGGAAGACCTGCTGGACACCGCCGACCTCGCCGCAGCGATGACGCTCGACGCCTTCGCCGGTCGCCTCGGCGCCTATGCCGAGGACGTGCACGCGCTTCGCCCGCACCCGGGCCAGGTGGCCGCCGCCGCACAGCTGCGCGCGCTGCTCGAAGGTTCCACGCTCGCCGACATTCCCTACCACCTGGTGCCGCGTTTCCGGCAGTGGCTGCCCGGCAGCTGGGCCGACGCCGGGGCGCAGGCGCTGTCCTTCGACATCAGCTGGGACTGGGTGCCCTGCAGCCAGCGCCACGGCCGCGAGAAGTTCTACCAGCGCTTCAAGCCCTTCCGCGGCGGCAAGAAGCACCAGCCGCAGGACAGCTACTCGTTGCGCTGCGTGCCGCAGGTGCACGGCGCGGTGCGCGACGCCGCCGCCCAGGCCGCGCGCGTGCTCGAAGTCGAGCTCAATGCGGTCACCGACAACCCGCTGGTCTTCCCCGACAAGGCCGCCGAGCACGTCGAGGAGCAGGTGATCTCCGCCGGCCATTTCCACGGCATGCCGCTGGCGCTGGCCATGAGCTACCTCAAGGCCGCGATCCCGGTGCTGGCCTCGATCAGCGAGCGCCGCCTGAACAAGCTCGTCGATCCCGCCACCAACGACGGCCTGCCGGCCTTCCTGATCGGCAACGAGGATGGCACCGAGTCGGGCTTCATGATCGTGCAGTACACCGCTGCGGCCATCGTCAACGACCTCGCCAGCCGGGCGCACCCGGCCAGCGTGTACTCGGTGCCGACCAGTGCGAACGCGGAGGACCACGTGTCGATGGGCGCCAACGAGGCGCGCCACGTGCTGGCCATGGCCGACGACCTTGGGAAGGTATTGGGCCTGGAGCTCTACACCGCCGCCCAGGCACTGGACCTGCGCCGCGACATGATCAACGCCGCGCGCGATCTTGCCCGCAACGGTGACGCCGCGGCGCTGGCGGCCAAGGTGCAGGGCGCGCCGCCGGTGGAGTCGCCCGACCATGCGCGCTTCATGGCCGAGGTCGAGGCGCTGCGCGTGGAGCTGGCGGAAAGCGAAGCCTTCCATCCGGGCGGCGCGGTGGGCGTGGCCCACGGCGTGATCCGCGAACGCATCGAGGGCATGGAGCGTGACCGGGCGATGGACGGTGACGTCGCCGAGGCCGTGCGCCTGGTGGGCGACGGCGTGCTGCTGGCGGCGGTACGCGATGCCGGGCGGGGCGGGTGAACCTGCCCCTGCACCTGGGTTGGTTGGGTGCGCTTGAGGCCGGATTGATCGCGCTGCTGGTCGGCGCGCTGGCCTATGCCCTGTTCCACGTCATCGCTGCCCGTGCCCGCTGGGCACCTGGCCACGCCGTCGGCTGGGCCTGCCTGGCGGCGGTCGCAGTGGCTGCCGGCATCGACATCTGGCACCTGTTCCGCATGGGCGTGGTGAAGCTGGAATCGCCGGTGTACGCGCGTATCGCATTGTCGAAGATCCACGACGCAGACAGCCTGGGCATCCGGGTGCTGATGGAAGTGCTGGGCGCTCTGGTGGGGGTCACCCTGGGCTGGATGTTTTTCCACCGCCGGAAACCCTGACCGGCTGGCGCAGTCCTAGGCCGCGGAAATGGACGTGCGCACGCAGTCGCGGCCGTTGGCCTTGGCGGCATACAGCGCCTGGTCGGCCACCTGCAGGGCGTCCTCGATGTCGTCCACGGTGCCCGGCACAACGGTATGTACGCCGACGCTGGCGGAGATGCGCACCGGCGGGCCGTGCTGGGATTCGCAGGGCGTCGACGAGATCGCGCGTCGGACATCCTCGGCCACCGCCACTGCCGCCCGCAGGTCGGTGCCGGGCAGGACCGCCACGAATTCCTCGCCGCCGAAGCGCGCCAGCAGGGCGTCATGCGGCTCCAGCACCGCGCCGATGCGCTGCGAAGCAGCGCGCAGGACGTCGTCGCCGACCAGGTGTCCGTACTCGTCGTTGATCGACTTGAAGAAATCCAGGTCGACCATCAGCAGCGACAGCGGCCGCCGCTCCTGGTTGCTGGCCACGAGCAGACGCTCGAAGGCATCGTGGAAGTGCGAACGGTTGTGCAGGCCGGTCAGGCCGTCGCGCCGGCTGGACTCGCGCAGGCGCGAATGCGCCTCCTCCAGCTGGTCCAGGATGTTGCGCAGCTCGCGCGTGCGCTGCGCGACCTTGCGTTCCAGCTGGACGTTGGCCTCGCTGACGATGCGCTCGTTCTCGTTGCGCAGCGAGGCGTAGCGGTAGCTCAGCGCCACCGACAGGAACAGCATCTCCAGCGCCGAGCCCAGCTGTACGCCGTATTCGGTGAAGAAGTTCTTCGGGATCACACCGAAGGCGACCAGGGTGTAGATCGCGGTGCCGGCCAGGAACATCGCCCACGACAGCAGGAACAGCCGCGCCGGTGCGTAGCCCTTGCGCACCGAATCGATGCTGGCGACGGTGATCCAGACGATGCTGACCAGCACCGCCAGCGACACCGCCGGCGTGATCAGGCGGTAGGGGACGAACACCGCCGCGATGCCGAAGCACACGAAGGCGGCGATGGCGACGATGCTCACCCGGTTGCCCAGCGGCCAGCGCTCGCCCAGGCCCAGGAACACGCGGGCGAACTGGTGCATGCCGATCAGCGCCAGGCTGATCGACAGCGGCACCGATTTGTCGGCCAGCCAGGTGTTGTCGGGCCAGAGGTATTCGAAGCCCAGGCCGTTGAGGCAGAACAGCACCAGGCCGAAGGCGCTGATGTGGAACAGGTACCAGAAATAGCTGGCGTCGCGCAGCACCAGCCACAGCACCAGGTTGTAGAAGAACAGCGCCAGCAGGATGCCGTAGTACAGGCCGATGGCGAACTGCGCGTCGCGCGAGAGCTCGGTGAACGCGGCCGGCGTGTACAGCACCAGCGGCACCTGCATCGAGCTCTGGCTCTGCACCCGGAACAGGATGTCCACCGGCTGTCCCGCAGGCAGGTCGAGCAGGAAGTTGGGATGGCGGTAGCGGATCGCGCGCTCGCCGAAGGGCAGGGTGTCGCCGCCGGCCTGGTGTTTGACGCGTCCGTCGGGGTAGCGCAGGTAGACGTCGAGGCGGTCGCTGAGCGGATAGGTCTGCACCATCAGCCAGCGCGGCTCCTCCACGTTCCGGTTGAGCACGCGCGCATGGACCCAGAAGGCGCCGTCCTGGAAGCCGAAGGCCGGGTTGCCGCCGGGCAGCGGCGCGAAGGCATCGGTGCCGAGCAGGCGCCAGGCCTCGTCCACGGTCTCGGCGCCACTGATGTCGTGGCGGAAAGTGACATGGGGCGAAAGCGCGAGTTCGCCGGTGTCAGGCGCGAGTTCGACCACGCCGGCGCTGGCCGGCGCCAGCACCTGCAGCAGCAGTGCGAGCACGGCCGCCCAGAGGGCCGGCCATGGCCGATTCGCGATCATCCTGACATCCCCATGAAAGCGTCCATGACTACCCCACCGGCCACAGCCCCGGTCCGATCATAAGCCTGTCGGCGATCCCGAGGTAAACGCGATCGTGCACGATAGGGGGCCATCCCCGACCCGGAGGCCCCATGCGCAGTCTTGTCCGCCTGCTTGCCGCCCTGTGCCTGTTCGCTGCCGCGGGTGCGGCAGGCGCCGCCCAGTGGCAGGGCCGGGTGTTCGACGACCGCGACGGCGACGGCGTCGCGGGCCCCGGCGAGCCGGGCGTGGAGGGGGTGGCGGTGTCCGACGGCCGGTCGGTGGTGCTGACTGATGGCGAAGGCCGCTACCGCCTGGACGCGCGCGCTGACGCGCCGCTGTTCGTGGTCAAGCCGGCCGGTTGGCGCTTGCCGCTGCGCGCCGACGGCCTGCCGGCGGCCTGGCATGCGCCGCGGCCCGGGGGCGGTGATCGCGAGGCCGATTTCGCCCTGCAGCGCGGTCCGGCGCGGGGCCGCGGCGGGCTCTCGGTACGGGTCTTTGCCGACCCGCAGGTGAAGTCGCTGGCCGACGTGGATTACTACGCGCGGGACATCGTCGACCCGCTGGCCGCGGCGGGCGGCCGCGAGGCGGATCTCGGCATCAGCCTGGGCGACATCGTCGACGACGTGGTCGCGCTGTACCCGGACGTCAATGCGGTGACCAGGCGCCTGGGCGTGCCGTGGCTGCATGTGCCGGGCAACCACGATTTCGATCCCGATGCGAAGGCCGACGACACCTCGCTGTCGGCCTTCCGGGCCAGCTACGGTCCGGACACCTTCGCCTGGGAGGAGGGCGCGGCCAGCTTCCTCGTGCTTGACGACGTGGTGCTGCAGCCCGGCCAGCGCCCGGCCTACGTCGGCGGCTTGCGCGGGGACCAGTTCGAATTCCTCGAGGCCTGGCTGCCGACCGTGCCGAAGGACCGCCTGCTGGTGCTGGGCGTGCACATCCCGCTGTTCGACACCGCCGCGCCGGGACGCCCGGAGACCTTCCGCAGCGCCGACCGTGAGCGCCTGTTCGCCCTGCTGCGCGACTTCCCGAAGCTGCTGGTGCTGAGCGGCCACCGCCATACCCAGCGCCAGCATCGCCACGGGCCGGCGGAGGGCTGGCACGGCGCGGTGCCGCTGCACGAGTTCAACGTCGGTGCGGCCAGCGGTGCCTTCTGGTCCGGTGCGCCGGACGCCGAAGGCATTCCGGACGCGACCATGGCCGACGGCACGCCCAATGGCCACGCACTTCTGGAGATCGATGCCGACGGCGGCTACCGCCTGTCCTGGCACCCGGCGCGCCTGCCGGTTGCCGATCCGGCGCGCACGAACGCCATGCACCTGCACGCGCCGAAGGTGCTGCGCCGCGGTGCGTACCCGGCCTGGGCGGTCTACGCCAACGTCTACATGGCCGAAGCCGATACCCGGGTCGAATATCGCGTGGGCGAAGGCGAGTGGCGGCCGATGCAGCGCGTCGAGCGCCCGGATCCCTGGCTCATGGCCGAGAACGCGCGCGACGACGAGGCTGCCGCGCTACGTGGCTTCGATCGTTCGCCGGAGGCGGAGCCTTCCGTGCACCTGTGGCGTGGTGCGCTGCCTACGGACCTGGCCGCGGGCGGGCATGCGATCGAGGTGCGCGCTTTCGATCGCTGGCATGGGGAACAGCGTGCGGCGACGAACTATCGACTCGAGGAGTGGGTGGCGGTGCCCGCGACGGAGTGAGGGCCAGCCAGACGCGCGACGCTTACGGCGTGATCGCGTCGAAGCTTTCCACCCGCGGATGCCCGTTGGACTCCTCATCGCCGCGCGGCTGCGGATAGTCCTCCAGCCGGTCGACCAGCACCGTGCGCAGTCCGGCCTCGCGCGCGGCGTCAAGCTCGGCGACGACGTCGGACAGGAACAGGATCGAGCCCGGCTCGCGGCCGAGTTCCCCTGCGATGCGCGCGTAGCTGGCCGCCTCGCGCTTGCCGCCGACCTGGGTGTCGAAGAAGGCCTCGAACAGCGGCAGCAGGTCGCCGGCGTCGGAGTGGCCGAAGAACATCTTCTGCGCCGGCACCGAGCCCGACGAATACACCGCCAGCGGGTGCCCGGCCGCATGCCAGCGACGCAGTCCCTCGACGGCATCGGGATACACGTGCGCGGTGAAGTCCGCGCGCCCGTAACCGTCGGCCCAGATCATGCCCTGCAGCGCCTTGAGCGCCGTGTGCTTGCGGTCCTCGTCGATCCAGCCCTGCAGCGTCTCCACGATCATCGCGTCCTCGCACATCGCCCCGTGCTCGGTCGCCACCTGGTCCAGCCAGCGCCGCACCTCCGGCTCCTGCCCGCGCTCGCGCACGAACCGCGGCAACTCCCGCCGCGCATAAGGAAACAACACCTCGCGCACGAACGAAATGCTGCCCGCGGTACCTTCGATGTCAGTCAGGATAGTGGTCGTCATGGAGGCCTCTGCCACGGATCAATATGGTTCGGAGGGAGGGAAAATCAAAAGCCTTCTGCCACGGATTACGCGGATAAAAGCAGATAGGGCCAAGCAAGGTTGTGCCTCTTCCTATCTGCTCTTATCCGCGTAATCCGTGGCAAAAAAGCTTTTGATCTTCGTCAGCGCGCGGACTTCTCGTAGCGCGGGAAGCGCTGGGCGATGTCGGTGCCGGTGAAATGGCCGACCCAGCCGTCGGGCTGCTGGAAGAAGCGGATGGCGATGAATTCGGGCTCGGGGCCCATGTCGAACCAGTGGGTGGTGCCGTCGGGCACCGCGATCAGGTCGTCCTTGACGCATTCGATCTCGTAGACCCGGTCGTCCACGTGCAGGGTGAACAGGCCCGAGCCGGCGACGAAGAAGCGGACTTCGTCTTCCTTGTGGAAGTGCTCGTCGAGGAAGGTCGCGCGCATCTGCTCGCGCTTGGGGTTGTCCGGGGCGATGCTGACCACGTCGACGGTGGTGAAGCCGCGTTCGGCGCTGATGCGGTCGATGTCGGCGCGATAGGCGGCCAGGACCTCGTCCTGCGAGGCGCCTGCGGACACCGGCTGGCTGGCCTGCCAGCGTTCGAAGGTGACGCCGATCTTCCCGAGTTCGGCGGCGATGGCGTCGCCGTCGCGGGTGTCGAGCAGGGTGGTGTCGGGAGCGTCTTCGGCGAAGATGCGCAGGCGGCTCATGGCGGATCTCCAGTGTGGGGTCGGCGGGCCAGCGTAGCAGCCGGGGCGGGCGGCATGGTTGCGTTCGCGGAACGCTGTGCGTCCCGACGGCGATGAATCGGGGGCCGTGACCTCAATGGCCGGCGCACAGCCGGCGCAGCTCCAGCTCGCAGCCGAACAGGAACTCGAAGGCCTCCAGGTGGCGGCGGGCCTCGGCCATGTCGCGGCCCCAGGCGTAGAGGCCGTGGCCATCGATCAGGTAGCCCCACATCGGTCCCTGGTCGAGCAGGGCGTCGACCTGGGCGGCCAGCGTCGGCATGTCCTGCGAATTCGGCAGCACCGGCACGTCGATCGCCGCCTCGTGGGTGTCGTTGCCGCGGAAGGCCTTGAGCAGTTCGTAACCCTCCAGGCGCACATGGCCGGCGCCGGCGTACAGCCGCGAGGCGATGGTCTGCGCCTGCGAATGCGTGTGCAGCACGCAGCCCACGTCCGGATAGCGGGCATAGAGCTGCGTGTGCAGCAGGGTCTCGGCCGAGGGCCGGTGGTCGCTGCCCACCGCGCGGCCGTCCATGTCCACCACCATGATGTCGCCTTCGCGCAGCTTGCCCTTGTCGCGCCCTGACACCGTGATCGCCGCGTGCCGCTCGTCCAGCCGCCGCGAGAAGTTGCTGCTGGTCGCCGGCGTCCACCCCAGCGCCGCCAGCTCACGCACGTTGATGATGATTTCCCCGGCCAGCTCGCGCAGCCGGTGCTCGTCGAAGGGCAATGCGTCGCTCATGCCGCCAAGTCTAGCGCCAACCCGGCTTCGGGGAGGGGTGCGTAAGAGCAATTTTTGCCACGGATGAACGCGGATGACGCGGATTTACACGGATCAAGCAGAAGCAGGAATGGGCCGCGGCCCAACCCGGGCATTTGCTCTATCCGTGTAAATCCGCGTCATCCGCGTTCATCCGTGGCAAATCTTTTGCTGTTGGCGCTCAGTCCGGAGCGGCCACCGCCCGGCGGCGGCTGAAGCCGCGGTAGGCGGCCAGGGCGAGGAGGGCGATGATGATGGCGCCGAGCAGGGTGTCGATCGGGGTCGACCAGGCCAGCAGGCCGCAGGCCAGCAGGGCGGCCATGCCCAGCAGCCGGTCGGAGGTGGTGGCCGGGCGCGCCCGGGTGCCCAGCAGCAGGCTCAGGCCGGCGGCGACATAGGCCATCACCACCAGGGTCACGGCCATGTTGATGATGATCTCGAACTGCGAGGACACGGAGTCCGACAGCGTGGTCAGGGCGATCAGGGTCATGGCGACCACCACCAGCAGCAGGCCCGTCGATGCCGCGCCGTTGCGGCGGACGCGCCCGAACACCGCCGGCAGGAAGCCGCGCTGCGCGGCGCGCGCGCCGGATTCGCCGGTGACCAGCATCCAGCCGCCCAGCGTGCCGGTGGCCTTCAGCGCCGCGGCCGCGGCGATCACCGGGATCGCCCATTCGCCGAACATGCGCCCGGCGACCAGGGCGAAGGGCGCGCTCGAGCCCGCCAGTTCCTCCACCGGTACGATGCCCATCATCAGCACCGACGAGGTCAGGTAGACCACGCCCGCCAGCACGATGCCGCCCAGGGTGGCGATCGGCACGTTGCGGTCGGGGTCGCGGACCACGCCGGCCACCATCGCGCCGGTCTCCAGGCCGATGAAGGCCCAGAACACCACCGCCAGCGAACCGAAGGCCACGGAGGCGTCCGATTCTCCGGTCACGTTCCAGCCGGCGCTGAACAGCCCCGGGTTGAAGTGCGTCCAGCCCGCGATCAGGATCGCCGCCACCGGCAGCAGGCCGAACACCACGCAGAACGACTGGAAGCGCGCGATGCTGCGCGGCCCCAGCAGGTTGAGCCCGAACATCGCCCAGATCAGCAGCACCTGACCGACCAGACGCACGCCCAGACCGTCCTCGATCGGCAGCAGGATGATCAGGTAGCCGAAGGCCGCCACCGCGATGGCGTTGTTGCCGATCCACGACGACAGCCAGTACAGCGTCGACGCCAGGAAGCCCATGTCGCGCCCGAGCGAGGGCCGCACGTAGTCGTCGGGCGAGGTCAGGTCCGGATGCTGGCGGGCGATGCGCGCGAACGCCGCGCCCAGCGCGACCGCCAGCAGGGTGGCGATCAGCCAGGACAGCGCGGTGACCGTGCCGGACTTCGCCAGCGTGGCCGGCAGCAGGAAGAAGCCCGAGCCGATCATGTTGTTGGCCACCATGAAGGTCGCCAGCACCGGGCCGATCTTCTTGACGGCGGTGGTCGTCGTGGTCATCGCGTGGCCCTGTCGGCCGTCAGGCCTTGTCGCGCGTGTTGAGCTTGCTGTTGCGGTAGCCGTAGCCGAAGTAGATCACCTGGCCGAGCAGCGTCCACAGCACGAAGATCAGCCAGTGCTCCATGAACGACTGGAAGAACAGGAACAGGCAGGCCAGCACGCCCAGCGGGCAGATCAGCAGGAAGAACGGCACCCGGAACGGGCGCGGGATGTCCGGGCGCGTGTAGCGCAGTACCAGCACGCCCAGGCAGACCGTCGCGAAGGCGATCAGGGTGCCCATAGAGACCAGCTCGCCCAGCACGCTCAGCGGCATGAAGCCGGCCAGCAGGCAGGCCGCGGCGCCGACGATGATCGTGCCGACGTAGGGCGTGCGGTACTTCGGGTGCACCTTGCCGAACAGCTTGGGCAGCAGGCCGTCACGCGACATCGAATAGAAGATGCGCGGCTGCGCCATCAACATCACCAGGATCACCGAGGACAGGCCGGCGATCGCGCCGATCTCGACCGCGGTCTTGAGCCAGCCGAGGTTGGCCGAAGGATCGGCCTTCATCGCCTCCTCCAGCGCGGTGGCGACCGGCTTGGCGGTGTCGAGCAGCGAGTAGTGGGTCATTCCGGTCAGCACCGCGCACACGGCGATGTAGATGATCGTGCACACCACCAGCGAGCCGAGGATGCCGATGGGCATGTCGCGCTGCGGGTTCTTGGCCTCGCCGGCGGCGGTGGAGACGGCGTCGAAGCCGATATAGGCGAAGAACACGATGGTGGCCGCGCGGAACACGCCGTCCATGCCGAACTGGCCGGGGCCGGTGTTCTCGGGGATGAAGGGCGTCCAGTTGGCCGGGTCGACGTACTGGAAGCCGAAGCCCAGGAACGCGGCGATCACCGCGACCTTGATCGCGACCACGATGGCGTTGACGAAGGCCGACTGGGTCATGCCGATGAAGCACAGGCCGCTGACCGCGGCGACGATCAGCACCGCCGGCAGGTTGATCACGCCCGCGGTCCTGACGAATTCGCCGTTGGCCCAGGTGATGGGCGCGGTGGCGAGCTCGGCAGGGAAGGGAACGCCCAGGGTGGTGGTCAGGAAGCTGACCAGGTAGCCCGACCAGCCGACCGCGACCGTGCTGGATGCGAACAGGTACTCGAGCACCAGGCACCAGCCGATGAACCAGGCGATGAATTCGCCCAGCGTCGCATATGAATAGGAGTAGGCGCTGCCGGAGACCGGCATCATCGCCGAGAACTCGGCGTAGCACAGGCCGGCGAAGGCGCAGGCCAGGCCGGCCAGCACGAAGCTGAGCATGATCGCCGGGCCGGCGTGGTTGGCCGCGGCCTGGCCGGTGAGCACGAAGATGCCCGCGCCGATCACCGCGCCGATGCCCAGCAGCACCAGGTGGCGTGCGGTCAGCGTGCGCTTGAGGGTGGCTTCGCCCTGCAGGCTGCCCTCGACGGGTTCGCCGGCATCGACGTGCGGAGCCGGCTCGACCGGCTTGACCCTCATCAGCGCTTTCAGCATCCGCAGCTTCTCCCCTCGATAGTGGTTTGCCGCGGCACGCTTCCCCGGAAGCCGTGCCGCGATGGTTGGCGCAGGGCGCCACGGCTGCCGTACCTTGCCAAAGCGACTCCGCGCGCACAAGCGGCAGTGCAGCGCCGTGCGGCGATAATGTGCGCCCCCTTCAAGCCGGCGCCGCGATGCGGCGATGCAGCATGACTCCCGATCCCCTGGCCCTGCTCGCGTCCGCCTTCACCGCCCATGCCGCCGCATGGCCGGGCGAGGCGGAGGAGGCGCGCGTGTTCATCGAACTGCTGGGCGAGGGCCGCCACGCCTTCCTGCGCGAGCGCCTGGAGGGGCACTTCACCGCGTCCGCGCTGCTGGTCAGCGCCGACGGCCGGCGCACGCTGCTGACCCACCACCGCAAGCTCGACCGCTGGCTGCAGCCCGGCGGTCACGCCGACGGCGACATGGACCTGTCGCGGGTGGCGCTGACCGAAGCCAGCGAGGAGAGCGGCCTGCCGGGCCTGCGCGTGGAAGGCGGCATCTTCGACCTCGACCGCCACTGGATCCCGGAGCGCAAGGGCGTGCCGGGGCACTGGCACCACGACGTGCGCTACATCGTGCGCGCCGGCGACGACGAACGCTTCGTGGTCGGCGAGGAGTCGCACGACCTCGCCTGGCTCGAAGTCGAAACAGTCGCCGCCGATGCCACCATCGACCCCTCCCTGCGTCGCATGGCCCGCAAGTGGCTTGGCCGTGCTGCTCCGTAGGAGGGCAGGTTCAAAAGCTTTGCCACGGATCACGCGGATTACGCGGATTTACACGGATAGAGCAGAAGCCTCTTACTGCGAACAGCCGTGCTGCGATGCGCGCGCGGTCATCCGACAAGCAGCCTCAACACAGTAGTCGCCCTGCTTTATCCGTGTAAATCCGCGTAATCCGCGTAATCCGTGGCAAAAAAAAGGCTTCCGGTTTCCCGCTCGAAGCGAACCGCAGCCGTCTAGTACAGCACCCGCGTGCGCAGGGTGTCCGGGATCGCCGCCAACTCGGCCTTCAGCGCCAGGGCCTGATCCGGGGTGGCGCCGACGTCGATCACCACGTAGCCGACGTTGGCGTCGGTGCGCAGGTACTGGCCGTCGATGTTGAGCCCGGCCTGGGAGAACACTTCGTTGATCTTCGACAGCACGCCGGGCACGTTGCGGTGGATATGCAGGATGCGCTGGCTGCCCTCGTGGCCCGGCAGGGTGACCTCCGGGAAGTTGACCGCCGACAGCGTGCTGCCGTTGTCGCTGTAGCGCACCAGCTTGGCCGCCACTTCCAGGCCGATGTTGTCCTGCGCCTCCAGCGTGCTGCCGCCCACGTGTGGCGTCAGGATCACGTTGTCGAAGCGGGTCAATGGCGATTCGAAGGCCTCGTCGTTGCCCTTGGGCTCGACCGGGAACACGTCGATGGCGGCGCCGCCGACCTGGCCGCTCTCCAGCGCCGCGGCCAGGGCATCGATGTCGACCACGGTCCCGCGCGAGGCGTTGACCAGGTGCACGCCGCGCTTCATCGCGGCGAGTTCGGCCGCGCCGATCATCGTCTTCGTGGCCGGCGTCTCCGGCACGTGCAGGGTCACCACGTCGGCGCGCGCGAGCAGGTCGTCGAGGCCGGCGGCGGCGCGGGCATTGCCCAGCGACAGCTTGGCCTCGACGTCGTGGAACAGCACCTGCATGCCCAGGCCCTCGGCCAGCAGTCCGACCTGGGTGCCGATGTGGCCGTAGCCGACGATGCCGAGCGTCTTGCCGCGCACCTCGTGGCTGCCGGCCGCCGATTTCAGCCAGCCGCCGCGCAGGCAGGCGGCGTGGCGCGCGGGCACCCCGCGCATCAGCATGATGATTTCGGCGATCACCAGCTCCGCCACGCTGCGGGTGTTGGAATAGGGCGCGTTGAACACCGGCACGCCGGCGCGCGCCGCGGCCTCCAGGTCCACCTGGTTGGTGCCGATGCAGAAGCAGCCCACCGCCATCAGTCGCCGCGCCTCGGCCAGCACTTCGGCGGTGAGCTGGGTACGCGAACGGATGCCGACGATGTGCGCCTCGCGGATGCGCCGGCGCAGTTCGTCCTCCGGCAGGGATGCGGCATGGGCCTCGATGCTCGAATAGCCCGCGTCCTCGAAGATGGCCACCGCGCTGGGGCTGACGCCCTCGAGCAGCAGCACGTGGATGTCCTTGCGCGGGTAGGAGGTCTTCATCGCCGGCCTGTGGATGGGTGCGGCTCAAGTGTGCCAGCGGCTGGCCGATGTTGCACTGCAGCGGTGGACGCTGGCCCGCGCCGCTGGCAGGCTGGGCCTCCCACCATGGCGGCCCGGCGATGAGCGACCCCCGACTCGACACCCTGCGCGAATCCGCGCCCGGCCTGCGCCTGGCCACGACGCCCGCGGAACTGGAGTACTACGGCCGCGACTGGACCCGGCGCTGGGCGCCGGCACCGCTGGCCGTGGCCCTGCCGGGGAGCATCGAAGAGGTGCAGGCGGTGCTGCGCTGGGCCAGCGCTGAAGGCGTGCCCGTGGTGCCCTCGGGTGGCCGCACCGGGCTCTCCGGCGGCGCCGTGGCCGCCAACGGCGAACTGGTGCTGAGCCTTGAGCGCATGCGCCGCGTGCTGGGCTTCGATCCGGTCGACCGCACGCTCACCGTCGAGGCAGGTATCCCGCTGGAAGCGGTGCAGGCCGAGGCCCGCGAGCACGGCCTGCAGTACCCGGTCGACTTCGCCGCACGCGGCTCCTGCACCATCGGCGGCAACATCGCCACCAATGCCGGCGGCATCCGCGTGCTGCGCTACGGCAATACGCGAGAGTGGGTTGCGGGCCTGAAGCTGGTGACCGCCGCGGGCGAACTGCTCGACCTCAACCGTGGCCTGGTCAAGAACTCCAGCGGATACGACCTCCGCCATCTCGCCATTGCCTCCGAGGGCACGCTCGGCGTGGTGGTCGAGGCCACCCTGAAGCTGGCGCCGCCGTCGCCGCCGGTGGCCACGCTGCTGCTGGCGCTGCCTTCGTTCGAGGTGCTGATGCAGGTGTTCCAGCTGCTGCGCGAACGCCTGGCGCTGGAAGCCTTCGAATTCTTCACCGACGTGGCGCTGCGGCATGTGCTTGCGCATGGCGCCCAGGCCCCCTTCGAGCGCGGGTATCCCTATTACGTGGTCGCCGATGCGGCCGCGGCGGGACCGGATGACGACCGCGTGCTGGAGGCCTTCACCCACTGCGCGGAACAGGGCTGGGTCGAGGACGGCGTGGTCGCGCAGTCGCAGGCGCAGGCCGCGCAGCTGTGGCGGCTGCGCGAAGGCATCACCGAAGCCCTGGCGCCGCACCTGCCGTACAAGAACGACGTCGCCGTGCGGGTGTCGGCGATGCCGGCCTTCCTCGCCGACGCACAGGTGCTGCTGGGTGCCGAGTACCCGGAGTTCGAGGTGGCGTGGTTCGGCCACATCGGCGACGGCAACCTGCACATCAACGTGCTGAAGCCCCAAGCGCTGGCGCCGGACGCCTTCGTCGAGCGCTGCGGCGCGGTGACCGCGCACTTGGCCGAACTGGTGCAGCGCCACGGTGGCACCATCTCCGCCGAACACGGCATCGGCCTGGTCAAGAAGCCGTACCTGGGCTGTACGCGCGGCCCGGCGGAGGTCGCCGTCATGCGCGCCGTGCGCGCGGCGCTCGATCCGGCAGGTATCCTTAACCCCGGAAAGCTCTTCGATCCCCCGACTTCCCCTTCCCGATGAACACACACATGATCCGAATCGTTCTTGGCTGCGCGTTCGCGCTGGCCCTTGCCGCTCCCGCCCACGCGTCCAGCTTCGCCGGCACCAGCGCCGGGGCGGGCTCCGCGTCCAGCGGGGCTTCGTCCGGCTCGACTTCGGGCAACGACAAGGTCGTGCTGCAGGCGCGCGAGGATGCGGCGGGCTTCGTCGCCAGCGACGGCCGCATCCGCGGCGCGCGGCTGGAGGCGGCGCTGCGCCAGCTGCGCGCGGATTCCGCCGAAGCCCGCGCGGCCAGCGACATGGAACTGGCACGGGCGATCCTGGCTCGCTGATGGCCGGGGGCGGTGCCGAAGCACACACTGAAGGCGTTCACGCTGGCGGCATGGCTGGCGTTCGCAGCGGACGCTGAGGCCGCGCTGCGGATCGAGGCGGAGCCGGGCCCGCCTGAGGCGGAGCTGGCGGCGACGCAGGAACTCGTGGACGAGGCGCTCTCGCGGCTGCCACCGCGTTGGCGCGCGCAGGAGCGCACGCTCCAGCTGGCCTGGCGCGATGATTTGCCCGAAGGCGTGCACGGCCGCATCCGCGGCCGGCGGATCGGGCTGTCGCGCGCGCTGCTGGACGGGGCAGGGGCGGGCATCGAGCCGGCCGTCGCGGCGCTGCTGCACGAGCTGGCCCACGCCTGGGACCGCGAGCACGGCCTGTCGCGTGATCCCCGCCTGCTGGATCTCGCCGGCTGGCAGGTGCGGCCGCTGTGGCCCGGACGCACGCGCCGCAACGACTTCAGCGCGCGCAGCCCGGACGCCTACGAGCTGCATTCACCGGCCGAATTCGTGGCGGTGAACCTCGAGCACTTCCTGCTCGATCCCGGCTACGCCTGCCGCCGCCCGGCGCTGCACGCCTGGTTCTCGGCGCACTTCGACTGGGCGCCCCACGCGCCCGCGTGCGATGCGGCGCTGCCCTACGTGGATGCCGGCGCGCTGTCGGATGCCGGCGCTGCACCGCTGCTGGAGCTCGATCCCGCGCGCGTGTTCGCGGTCGACTACCTGCTCGCCGGCGACGGCGACGCCATGATGAGCCGCTGGGGCCACAGCATGCTGCGGCTGGTGGTCTGCGCGCCGGGGCGTGAGCCCGGACCCGACTGCCGCCTCGACCTCGACCACCACCGCGTGCTCTCGTTCCGCGCCTTCGTCGATGACCTGCAGCTGTCGAGCTGGCGCGGGCTGACCGGCGGCTATCCCTCGCGGCTGTTCGTGCTGCCGATGCAGCAGGTGGTGGACGAGTACACGCGCGTCGAGCTTCGGCCGCTGGAATCAGTCCCGCTGCAACTGTCGGGCGATGCGATCGCGGCCCTGCTGGAGCGCGCCGCGCACGTGCACTGGAGCTACGACGGTCGCTACCGCTTCATCGGCAACAACTGCGCGGTCGAAACCTGGAAGCTGCTGCACGACGGCGTTCCCGGTGTGGCCGATGCCGGCCTCGACAGCATCACGCCCAAGGGCCTGCTGCGACGCCTGCGCCGCGCAGGCCTGGTGGACGATGCGCAGCGACCTGCCGATCCCGTCGAGGCGCTGCGTCTGGGCTACCGCTTCGAGCCCTGGAGCGCCCACTACCAGGCGCTGTACGACACCGCGCGCGAACGGCTGGCGCTCGGCCCCGATGATGTCGAAGCCTGGCTGCGCCTGCCGCCGTCGCGGCGCGCATCCTGGCTGGAGCGCGGCGACATGCGCGCCTCGGCCGCCCTCCTGCTGCTGGAAGAGGCCGCGCTGCGACGCGAGGAGCAGCAGGCCCGCGACGTGCTGAAGCGGCACGTGAGCCTCGACGGGCTGCCGGACCTGCTCGTCGAGGCCCTGCGCGAAGGCGGCGTGCTGGCGAGCCCCGCGGAACTGCTCTCGCTGCCCGGTTACGGCCTGCCGCAGGCCGCCGAGCGCGAACAGGCCCGCGCCGGCGCCGGCGCGCGCGCGGCACGCTTGCGCGAGCTCGATGCACGCCTGCACGCCGTGGCCCGCGAATGGCTGCCGCCCGCGAACCGCGCGGCGCTGGAACAGACCGAGGCCAACATCGCGGCCCTGGGCGACCGCCTGAGGACCCTGCACCAGGCCGAAGGCGGCCTCACGCTGCCCTAGCGGCCCGTGCGGAGGTTCAGTCGGCGCGGCCCGAGAACTCGCCGCTGGTGGTGTTCACCAGCACGCGCTCGCCGTTGACGATGTACTCCGGCACCTGGATTTCGAGGCCGGTCGACAGCCGCGCCGGCTTGGGGCGCTTGGTCGCGGTGCCGCCCTTGAGCTCCGGCGGCGTCTCCACGACTTCCAGCGCCACGGTCTGCGGCAGCTGCACCGCCACCGGCATGTCGTCGATGACCTGCACGTAGCAGCCGGTCAGGCCGTCGGTGATGTAGCCGGCGGATTCGCCGACCACATCGGCGTCCAGCGTGTAGGGGGTGAAGTCCTCGTCGTCCATGAACACGAAGGCCTCGCCGTCCTTGTAGGAGAAGCTGGCCTGGCGGCGCAGCAGCTCGACTTCCTTCAGCTCGTCGTCGCCGTCGAACGAGGCGTCGGTCTTGTTGCCGCCGGGCACGCTGTACATGGTGAAGCGGAAGCGCACGTTGCCGCCGCGACCCTGCGGCGAGCTGCGCTCGATGTCGCGCACCTGGTACACGGTGCCGTTGTGCTCGACCACGTTTCCTTTCTTGACGTCGTAAGCCTTCATCGCGTGTTCCTTACTTCGATGCCAGGCGCACGGCGCCATCGAGGCGGATGGTCTCGCCGTTGATGTAGCGGTTGCCGGCGATGTACGCCACCAGGTCCGCGAACTCCTCCGGGCGGCCGAGGCGCGAGGGGAAGGGAATCGAGGCCGACAGCGACCGCTGCACGTCCTCGGGCATGCCGTCGACCATCGGCGTCCAGAAGATGCCCGGGGCGATGGTGTTGACGCGGATGCCGAAGCGCGAGAGTTCGCGCGCCATCGGCAGGGTCATGCCGACCACGCCGCCCTTCGAGGCCGAGTACGCGGCCTGGCCGATCTGGCCCTCGTAGGCCGCGACCGAGGCGGTGTTGACGATCACGCCGCGCTCGCCGTCCTCGCCCGCGTCGTTGTGCTGCATCAGCTCCGCGCCTGCCTTGGCGACGTTGAAGCTGCCGACCAGGTTGACCATCACCGTCGACTGGAAGCGGCCCAGCGGCATCGAGCCCTCGCGGCCGAGCACGCGGCCGGCGCCGAGGATGCCGGCGCAGTTGACCACCGTGTTCAAGCCGCCCAGGAACTCCTTCGCGGCGGCGACGTTGGCGGCCACGGCGGCCTCGTCGGTGACGTCGGTGGCGAAGTAGCGCGCACTGGCTTCGCCGAGCGCCGCGACCGCGGCGGCGCCCTTGTCTTCGTTGACGTCGAACAGGGCGACCTTGCCGCCGTCGGCGACGATGCGGGTGGCAACGGCGAGGCCGAGGCCGGAGACGCCGCCGGTGACGACGGCGCGGATGGAATCAGCTTGCATGGCAGTCCCGTGCAGGAGGGAAAGCGGGAATTTTACCGGACTCCGACTGTGGGAGCCGCTATAGCGGCGATCGCGGCCATGGCCGCTCCCACAACAGGGAGGGGCGCCCGCCGCAGGCAGCTACAGCCGCGATGCGAACTCGTCCGGCGACAGTCCCGGGGCGAACAGGAAGCCCTGGCCCACCGGCACGCCCAGCTCCAGCAGGAACCGGCGCTGGCCTTCGTTCTCGATGCCTTCGGCCACCAGGCCCAGGCCGAGGCTGCGCGCGATGCCGGCCACGGCCTGGCAGACCGCCACGTCGGACTGGTTCCCGGGCACTCCGGCCACGAACAGCTGGCTCAGCTTCAGGCCCTGGATCGGCAGCCGGCGCAGGTAGTTGAGCGCGCTGTAGCCCTCGCCGAAGTCGTCGATGGCCAGGCTCACGCCCAGCTCGCGCAGCGCGGCGAAATTGCCCAGGGTCTCGGGCGCGTCCTCGATCAGGACCCGCTCGGTGAACTCCAGCTCCAGCGCCTCCCCGGGCAGGTCGAACTCCCGCAGCAGCCCGCGCACCAGGGCGGTCAGGTCGCTGCCCAGCAGCTGGCGGTAGGACACGTTCACCGCCACCCGGACGATGCCCAGGCCCTGGTCGCGCCAGGCGGCGGCCTGGCGGCAGGCATCGCGCAGCACCCATTCGCCGATGCGCACGATGTCGCCGGTGCCCTCGGCCTGGGCGATGAAGTGATCGGGGCGCATCTCGCCCAGGCGCTCGTTGCGCCAGCGGATCAGCGCTTCGGCACCGATGATCCCGCCGCTGACCAGGTCCACCTGCGGCTGGTAGACGAGGTGGAACTCGTCGTTGTCGGCGGCGTGGCGCAGCTGGGTCTCGAACTGCAGGCGCTCGCGCTGCGACTGCGCGAGCGCCGGGGTGTAGACCAGGCGGCCGTTGCGGGTGCGCCGCTTGCTCTCGTACATCGCCGCGTCGGCGTGCTGGATCAGCGTCTGTGCATCCACGCCGTCTTCCGGTGAACGCGCGATGCCGATACTGGCGGTGACCACGAACTCGTCCTTGTCGAAGCCGAAGCCCACCGCGAAGGCGTCGAGGATGGCGTCGGCCAGTCGTTCGGGGCGGCGCGCGTCGTCGCCGCAGTGGCAAGACACCAGGAATTCGTCGCCGCCGAAGCGCGCGATCAGGCCCTCGTCGCCGACGGCCCGGCGCAAGCGGTCGGCGGCGGCGGTGAGCAGGCTGTCGCCGGCGGCGTGGCCGAGCACGTCGTTGATGAGCTTGAAGCGGTCCAGGTCGATGTACAGCACCGCGACCGGTCCCGGGCGTGGCCCGCCCAGGCGCTCGCCGAGTTCGGCGAGCATCGCATCGCGGTTGAGCAGGCCGGTGAGCGGGTCGCTGCGCGCGAGCACGCGCAGGTTCTGCTCGCCCTGCTTGCTCACGGTGATGTCCTGCAGGGTGCCGGTGACGCGCGTGGCGCCGGCCACCCCGCTGCCGCTTTCACCGATGACCCGCACCCAGAAGGCCTGGCCGTCGCTGCCCGCGCCCTGCAGGTCCAGTTCGAAGCCGCTGCCTTCGCTGGCCGCGGCCAGGGCCTTGCGCAGGCGCTGCCCGTCGCCGGGCTGCAGGCAGGCCAGCACCGCCTCCATCGAGCGCGGGTGCTGGGCCTGGGCGAGGATCAGCGCGGCCTCGCGGGTGAGGTAGAGCCGGTCGCTGGCGCGGTCCCATTCCCAGCCGCCGATGCTGGCCAGCGACTGCACGCGGTCGAACAGGGCGCTGTCGCGCTTGAGGTCGGTGACGTCGGAGAACATCGACAGCACCTGGTCGGGGCTGTCGCCACCGGCCGCGTAGTGCGGGATCGCGGTCACCGACAGCCACAGCAGCCGGCGTCGCAGGCGGTGGTAGAGGCCAAGGAGGACGCTGCCGATGATCCGACCCTCGCGCAGCGCACGCATCGCCGGGAACTCGGACATCGGCATTTCGCTGCCGTCGGCACGGACCAGCATCCAGTGCTCGGGCAGGCTGCCGTCCCGTGGCACGTGCGCTCCCTCGCGGACGCCGAGCATGCGCAGCGCCGCGGAATTGGCGTGCACCAGGGCGCCGTTCGCCGACTGGATGACGATGCCCTTGTCGATCACCTCCATCAGATCGTGGTAGCGCGATTCGGCCTCGCGACGGCGGCTGAGGTCGCGGGCCACCGCCACCACGCAGCGCTGGCCGTCGAGGTCGAAGCCGGCCGAATGCACCTCCACAGGGAAGCGGGTGCCGTCCGCGCGCATGTTGCTGACCTCGATGACATAGGTCTCGCCGCGGTCGAGCGCTTCCATCACCGGGATCATGTGGTCCTCGGGCAGGTCGGGATTGAGCACGTGGATCGGCTGGCCCACGACTTCTTGGCGCGGGCGGCGGTAGGCGGCCATGCCGGCCTTGTTGAGGTCGAGCACGGTGCCGTCGGCGGCGATCACGCTGACCGGGTCGGGCACGGCGTGGAACAGCGCGCGGTAGCGCATCTGTGCGTGGTGGATGTCGAGGCTGGCCGCATGCAGGGCGTCCAGCGCTTCGCGCAGGAGGACGCGGGTGGCGTCGGGGAGGGTGGGGTCGCTGACGGCGGCCTCGAGTGCCGCCAGGGTCCGCGCGTTGCCGCCATCGCCTGGAGGCGTCATCGGCGGGTCCGGCGGCAGCGACAGGGTCACCCGGCCCGTGCCCTGGTGACCCTGCTGCCGGTGTCGCGGCCGAGGATCCCCGACAGCCAGGCCCCGGTGTCGACCAGGGCATCGAGGTCCACGCCGGTCGCGACGCCCAGGCCGTGCAGCATGTAGACCAGGTCCTCGGTGGCGAGGTTGCCGCTGGCGCCCTTCGCATACGGGCAGCCGCCGGTGCCGGAGACCGCGGCGTCGACCACCGTCACGCCGTCATCCAGGCAGGCCAGCACGTTGGCCAGGGCCTGGCCGTAGGTGTCGTGGAAATGGATGGCCAGCGCCGGCATCGGCACGTCCGCGGCGACCGCGCGCAGCATGGCGCGCGCCTTCGCCGGCGTGCCCACGCCGATGGTGTCGCCCAGCGAGACCTCGTAGCAGCCCATCGCATGCAGCGCGCGCGCGACGCGGACCACGTCGGCCAAGGGCACCTCGCCCTGGTAGGGGCAGCCGAGCACGGTGGAGACGTAGCCGCGCACCTTCACTCCGTCGGCCTGTGCGCGTTCGAGCACGGGCGCGAAGCGCTCCAGCGATTCATCGATGCCGGCGTTGGTGTTGCGGCGGTTGAAGGCCTCCGAGGCCGCGGTGAACACCGCCACTTCTTCGGCACCCACCGCGCGCGCGCGCTCGTAGCCCTGCAGGTTGGGCACCAGCACGGGGTAGGCCACGCCGTCACGGCGGTGGATGCCCGCGAAGACTTCGGCGGCGTCGGCCAGCTGCGGCACCCATTTCGGGCTGACGAAGCTGGTGGCCTCCACGGTCTGCAGCCCGGTGGCGGACAGGCGGTCGACCAGTTCGATCTTGGCCGCGGTGGCGACCATCGCGGATTCGTTCTGGAGCCCGTCGCGGGGCCCCACTTCAACGATGCGGACGTGTCCCGGAAGCGCCACCTCAGTCCTCCAGGGTGACCAGCACGGCGTCGGCGTCGACGAAGTCGCCCTCGCGGGCCAGCAGCTCGGCGACCACGCCGTCGCGGGGCGCCTTGAGGGCGAGCTCCATCTTCATCGCTTCCATGACCAGCAGTTCCTGCCCCTCGCTGACGCTGTCCCCGGCCTGCACCCGCGTCACCACGATACGCCCCGGCATCGGCGCCGCAACCCGGTTGCCGCCGCCGGCCTCGCCGCTGCGGCTGGCCTCGTAGGCGGCGACACGGTCGAAGCGCCAGCCACGGCGACCGTCGTGCAGGCGCACGGCGCTGCCTTCGGCGTCGACCGGGAAGCGCAGTCCCCGGCCGTTGAAACGTGCCTGGAGGGCGCCTGCGGCCATCGTCGCGCCTTCGACCGTCAGCGGCTCCGCATCCTCGAACTCGATCCGGTAGTTGCCGCCCGAGCCATGCGCGACCGCGATGTGGCGCGCCTCGCCTTCACCCAGCACCATCCGGCGCAGGCCGGCGTGGCCCAGGCGCCAGCCATCGGCGATCGCCCAGGGCGAGCCCGGGTCGCCGCTGCGCGCGGCGGCGCGGCAGGCCTCGGTCTCGGCGGCCAGCAGCATGGCGACCACGGCCGCGGCGCGGGCTTCGTCGCCGCCCTCCGCCTGGGCGCCGTCGTCGCCGATGAATTCGTCCAGGTGGCGATCCAGGTAGCCGGTGTCGATCCGGCCCTCGACCACCGCCGGATGCCGCGCCAGGCGCTCGAGGAAGGCGATGTTCGACTTCGGCCCCTCGATCACGCAGCGCGCCAGCGCCGCGCGCAGGCGGGCCAGCGCGCCGTCGCGGTCGTCGGCGTGGACGATGAGCTTGGCGATCATCGGGTCGTAGAAGATCGTGACCACGTCGCCCTCGACCACGCCCGAATCGATGCGCACGCCCTCGGCATCGGCCGGAAGGCGCAGGCGCTGCAGGCGGCCCGAACCGGGCAGGAAGCCGGCGTCGGGATCCTCGGCGTACAGGCGCACCTCGATGGCATGGCCGCGCTGCGGAATGTCGGCCTGCGCCAGAGGCAGCGGCTCGCCGGCGGCCACGCGCAGCTGCCATTCGACGAGGTCCAGCCCGGTCACCATCTCGGTCACCGGATGCTCCACCTGCAGGCGGGTGTTGATCTCCATGAAGAAGAATTCGCCAGACGGCGCGACGATGAACTCCACCGTGCCCGCGTTCTGGTAGCCGATCGCGCGCGCGGCCAGCACCGCCGCCTCGCCCATGCGCGCGCGCAGCTCCGGCGTCAGGAAGGGCGAGGGCGCCTCTTCCAGCACCTTCTGGTAGCGGCGCTGCGCCGAGCACTCGCGCTCGTTGAGATGGATGGTGTTGCCCTGCGAGTCCGCGAACACCTGGATCTCGATGTGCCGCGGCGACTCGATGTAGCGCTCCAGCAGCACCCGGTCGCGGCCGAAGGCGTTGCGCGCCTCGCGCTGGCAGCTTTCCAGCGCCGGCAGGAACTCGTCCGCCGAGCGCACGATGCGCATGCCCTTGCCGCCGCCGCCGTAGGCCGCCTTGATCATCAGCGGGAAGCCGACGCGCTCCGCCTCGCGCGCCAGCAGCTCCGGCGCCTGGTCTTCGCCGGTATAGCCCGGCACCACCGGCACCCCGGCCGCCGCCATCAGCTCCTTGGCGCCGGCCTTGCTGCCCATGCGCCGCATCGACTCCGCCTTCGGCCCGATGAAGACCATGCCCGCGGCCTCGACCGCATCGGCGAAGTCCGGGTTCTCGCTCAGGAAGCCGTAGCCGGGATGGATGCCCTGCGCCCCGCTGGCCCCCGCCGCCTCGATGATGGCGTCACCGCGCAGGTAGCTGTCCTGCGGCCGCGGTCCACCGACCGGATACGCCTCGTCGGCCAGCCGCACGTGCTGCGCCCCGGCGTCGGCCTCCGAATACACCGCCACCGTGGCGATGCCCATGCGGCGGGCGGTGCGGATGACGCGGCAGGCGATTTCGCCGCGGTTGGCGATCAGGATCTTCTTGAACATTTTTTTGGCCACGGATGAACGCGGATGGACGCGGATTTACACGGATAAAGCAGGGAGAGTCTAAGAGAAAACGCGGCGGCGGAACTCCGGGCGAGGGCCGAAGTTGAGGAGAAGCCCGAGGTGGACACGGGTCGCCTTGAGGTAATTCAGGAGCTGGGCTTCGTGGGCGGGGGCGATCTGGACGGCTGCCTTGATCTCGATGAGCAGCCGACGCTCGACCAGCATGTCCGCGCGAAACTGGCCGACGACATGGCCGTGGAAGCGGACGTCGATGGGCACCTGCTGCTCCACCCGTAACCCGCATTCGCGCAGCCGGACGGCCAGCGCCGCCTCATACACGCTCTCCAGGAAGCCGTGCCCCAACTCGTTGTAGGTATCGAAAAACGCCCCGATCACCCGATCACTCAGTCGCCGAAGCACCAGTGAACCACGATCCGCATCCATGCGAAGCCCTCATCCATCAATCCAGCTTTTGCTCTATCCGTGTAAATCCGCGTCCATCCGCGTTCATCCGTGGCAAAGAGCTTTTCGCTTCTATTCAGCCCACGAAGCGGAACGCTTGTCGAGGAAGGCGCCCAGGCCCTCCTGGCCTTCGGGGGAGACGCGCAGGGCGGCGATGAGGGCGGCGTTGTCGTGGTCGAGGCGGTCGCGGTCGGGGGCGGCGGCGACTTCGCGGACCAAGCGCTTGGCGTCCGCGGAGGCGAAGGGCGCGGCCTTCAGCAGCAGGGCGATCTGGCGGTCGACGGCGGCGTCCAGCTCGTCCGCGGCCACCACGTCGTGCAGCAGTCCGATGCGCTGCGCTTCGGCGGCGTCGAAGATCTCGGCCGTGGCGAAATAGCGCCGGGCGTGGCGCGCGCCGATCGCGGCGATGACGTAGGGCGAGATCACCGCCGGAAGCAGGCCCAGGCGGCTCTCGGTCAGGCCGAACTTCGCCGCGGGCACGCCGATGGCGATGTCGCAGCAGGCCACCAGGCCGACGCCGCCGCCGAAGGCCGCGCCGTGGACGCGGGCGATGGTCGGCTTCGGCAACTCGTCCAGGGTGCGCATCAGCTTCGCCAGGCGCAGCGAGTCCTCGCGGTTGGCCTCCTCGCTGGCGGCGGCCATGCCGCGCATCCAGTTCAGGTCGGCGCCGGCCGAGAACGAGGCGCCGGCGCCCTCCAGCACCACCGCGCGCACGCCGGGGTCGCGACCCAGCCCTTCGAAGGCTTCCGTCAGGGCGGCGATCAGGCCGTCGTCGAAGGCGTTGTGCAGGGCCGGGCGGTCCATGCGCACGCGCGCGATCCGGTCCTGGCGTTCGATCCTCAGCGGTTCGGTCATGGCGGGCTCCTGGCGGGCCCGGAATCATACCGTTCCGCTTCCGCCGTCCCGGGGGCGGGCGGAGTACAATTGAGAAGCGTTCTCGTTCTCACCCTTTCCCGCCCGGCCATCCATGCTCACCCCCAGCTTCGTCGCCCCCTTCCTGATCATGCTGCGCGAGGGCATTGAAGCCGCGCTGATCGTCGGCATCATCGCCAGCTACCTGAAGCAGACCGGACGCGGCGACGCCATGCGCTGGGTCTGGCTGGGGATCGCGCTGGCGGTCGCCGTGTGCGTGGCGGTGGCCATGGCGATCCAGCACGGCGGCCACGAATACCCGCAGAAGCAGCAGGAGCTGATCGAGGCCGTGGTCGCGATCATCGCCGTGGTGGTGCTGACCGGCATGGTGTTCTGGATGAAGAAGGCCGGCCGCGGCATGAAGGCCGAACTGCAGCAGTCCATTGACCGCGCGATGGCGCGTGGGGACCGCTGGACCTGGGCCCTGGTCGGCATGGCCTTCCTCGCGGTCGCGCGCGAAGGCCTGGAATCGCTGTTCTTCCTGCTCGCCATCGTGCAGCAGGACACCACCGGCACCGCGATCACCGGCGCCGCGCTCGGGCTGCTGGTCGCGATCGCCCTGGGCGTGGGCCTGTACCACGGCTCGGTGCGCATGAACCTGCAGGTCTTCTTCCGCTGGACCGGGGTGCTGATCATCCTGGTCGCCGCGGGCCTGGCCGCCGGTGCGCTGAAGTCGCTGCACGAGGCCGGCATCTGGAACCAGCTGCAGGCGCTGGCCTTCGACTGGACGCAGGTGCTGCCGGTGTACAGCCTGGCCGGCAGCCTGCTGGCGGCCGTGTTCGGCTACAACGACCACCCCACGGTCGGCGAGGTGGCGGTGTACCTGCTCTACCTCGTGCCGGTGCTGTTCCTCTATTTCCGGGCAGACCGCCAGGCCGCGCGCGCCCGCTGACCCCGTCACCCGAATTTTCCACTTCGCAAGGACTACCGATGAAGACGATTGAACGCGCATGCTCCCTGCCGCTGGCCCTGGCCGGCCTGCTGGCGCTTGCCGCGTGCGGCGGGCAGTCGCCGCAAGGTGCCGCCGCCGCGGACGCGGGCGATGCCGCGGCGACCGCCGCCGCCGGCACCACGATCGATCCGGCCGAGCTGGTCGAGCCGATCGCGATGTACAAGCTCTACGTCAGCGAGCAGACGGAGCAGCTGGTGGCCGATACCCGGCGCTTCGTCGAAGTGGTCAAGGCCGGCGACAACGAGACCGCGGCCCAGCTGTACGCGCCGGGCCGCCAGTCCTGGGAGCGGATCGAACCGATCGCCGAGCTGTTCTCCGACCTGGACGCGTCGATGGACGCGCGCGCCGACGACTACAAGGGCGGCGAGTCCGATCCCGGCTTCACCGGCTGGCACCGCCTGGAATACGCGATCTTCAGCGAGAAGAGCCTGGAGGGCATGGATGAGATCGCCGACCGGCTGCTCGCCGACACCCTTGACCTGCAGGCGCGCATCGCCGACCTGCCGCTGGAGCCGCGCGCGGTCGTGGGCGGGCCGGCGGTGCTGATCGAGGAGGTCGCGGCCACCAAGATCAGCGGCGAGGAGAACCGCTACAGCGGCACCGACCTGTGGGACTTCCGCGCCAACGTCGACGGGTCGCAGAAGATCGTCGAGCTGTTCCGTCCGCTGATCGAGCGCGCCAACCCCGCGCTGCTGGCCGATATCGACGCCAACTTCGCCACCGTCGACCAGGCGCTGGAGACCTACCGCCGCGGCGACGGCTGGGCGCACTACGGTGAAGTGACCGACGCCGACCGCAACACGCTGAAGGGCGCGATCACCGCGCTGGCCGAGCAGCTGGCACAGCTGCGCGGCACGCTCGGGGTGGACTGAACATGGACGAAGCCCGGGTCGAAGTGCGCGCGCCGCGTGGCGTCGCCGCCTCCGCGGCGATTGCGACCGCGACCGTCGCGCTGCCGCTGTTGCTCGCCGCCTGCGCGCCGCCACCCGGGGTCGCGGACGCCGACGGCGTGCCGGTGACGCGGATCAGCGTCACCGACACCGCCTGCGTGCCCAACGAGGTTACGGTCAAGGCCGGTCGCAACCGCTTCGTCATCACCAACCAGAGCATGCGCCCGCTGGAATGGGAGATCCTGGACGGCGTGATGGTGGTGGACGAGCGCGAGAACATCATCCCCGGCCTGGAGCAGACCCTGACCACGCCGCTCAAGCCCGGGCGCTACGTCATGACCTGCGGCCTGCTGACCAACCCGCGCGGCACCCTGGTCGTGGAAGCCGACGCCGATGCACCGAAGGCGGCGCCGACGCCGCTGGAGTTCATCGCCGGCCAGGCCGAATACAAGGTCTACGTGCACCAGCAGGTCACCGCGATGCAGGCCGAAGTGGCGGCGCTGGCCGAAGCGCTGCGCGCCGGCGACCTGCCGCGCGCGCGTTCGCTGTACGCGGATTCGCGCCAGGGCTGGCAGCGCCTGGCGCCGGTGGCGCTGCTGGCGTCCACGCAGTACGACCGCCTCGAAGGCGCGGCAACGCTGTACGCCGGCGGCGAATCGGATCCGGACTTCGTCGGCTGGCACCGGATCGAGGACGCGCTGTTCGACGGCGGCGATGTTTCGCCCGCGGCGCTGGCCGCGCTGGGCGATGCGCTCGAGGCCGACAGCCGCGCCTTCGGCGATGCGATCAAGGCCGCTTCGATCGGCACGGACGCGATCTTCCGGGGCGCCGCGCAGACCGCGCGCCGGATCGCCGAACGCAAGCTCGAAGGCCTGGACCATCCCCACGCCGGCACCGACCTGTCCGATGCCGCGGCCAACGTCGCCGGCCTGCGCCGGATCGTGGTGCTGTTCGACAAGGCCCTGGCCGAGCACGCGCCGCGGCAGCGCGAAGACATGATCGCGCGTCTGGACGCCCTGCAGACGGGGCTGCCCGATGACGGCAGTCGATCCGGCCTGGAGGGCAACGGGCGAGCGGGACTGGCGGACGAGGCCACGGCGCTCGCGGACGATTTCGGCAACACCCTCGACACGCTCGGACTTTGAGACAGGCACACAGGGCAGCATGAGCAGCACACACGGCAAATCCGGTGGCACCGAAGCCGACAACAGCACAGCACGCCAGGATGCAGCGGGCGTCGATGCAGCGGCCGGCCGCAATGACATGGCGCCGGCGATCACCAGCCCCTCGCGGCGCTCGCTGCTCAAGGGCGGCCTGCTGGCCGCCGGCGGTGCCGCCGCGGCCGCGGGCCTGGCCGCATGCCGGCGCGAAGGCCCGGACGCGGGCGGCGGCAAGCGCGCCACCGACAGCACCCTGCAGTCGCAGCCCTTCCGCGGCGTCCACCAGTCGGGCATCACCACGCCCACCCAGGCGGCCGCGATCGTGGTCGCGATGGACGTGGTCGGCCGCGGCCGGCCGGTGCTGGAGCGGCTGTTCCGCAAGCTAGACGAGCGCATCGCCTTCCTGATGCAAGGCGGCGCGGTGGCCGAACGCAACCCGCAGCTGCCGCCGCTGGATTCCGGCGTGCTCGGGCCGACGGTGTTCCCGGACAACCTCACGGTCACGTTGAGCGTCGGCGCCTCGCTGTTCGACGACCGCTTCGGGCTGGCCGCGGCGAAGCCGAAGCAACTGGTCGAGATGCCGTCCTTCCGCAACGATTCGCTCGACGCCAGCCTGTGCGACGGCGACCTGATGCTGCAGATCTGCAGCAACACCGCCGAGACCAACATCCACGCCCTGCGCGACATCATCAAGCAGTCGTCCGGCCTGGCGAACCTGCGCTGGACGCTTGACGGCTTCCTGCCGCCGCACACGGTGCAGAAGCTGGGCAAGGATTCGATCATCAACCTGCTGGGCTTCAAGGACGGCACCGCCAACCCGGACGCCGGCGACGCGCGGCTGATGGACGGCATGGTCTGGGTGCAGCCGGACTCGGGCGAACCGGCCTGGGCCATCGGCGGCAGCTACCAGGCGGTGCGCATCATCCGCAACTTCGTCGAATTCTGGGATCGCACGCCGCTGCGCGAGCAGGAGCAGATCATGGGCCGGCACAAGGCCAGCGGCGCGCCGCTGGGCATGAAGCGCGAGCACGACGAATTCGACTACGCCAACGATCCCGACGGCGAGGTCACCCCGCTCGACGCGCACATCCGCCTGGCCAATCCGCGCACGCCGGGCAGCCGGCAGATCCTGCGCCGCAGCTACAACTACTCGCGCGGCTTCACCCGCTCGGGCCAGCTCGACCAGGGCCTGCTGTTCGTCTGCTACCAGTCCGACCTGGACGAGGGCTTCATCGCGATCCAGAAGCGCCTGGACGGGGAGCCGCTGGAGGAATACATCAAGCCCTTCGGCGGCGGCTTCTACTTCGCGCTGCCGGGCGCGCGCGATGAAGGCGAATACCTGGGCCAGCGCCTGGTGGAAGCGGCCTGAGCCGCCGGCTTTCGCACCCGCGCCCCCGCCTCAGTGGCGGGAGCGGGAGTTGGGCCGCTTGGGCATGCGGCGCATGTCGTTGGTGGGCGTCAGCTCCACCGCCAGGGTGAAGGTGCGCGCGTCGCCGGGATGGATCGCACCGACGCCGACCACCTGGTGCGAGACCTCGTTGCCTTCGTCGTCGCGGATGGTCAGCACCACCGAGTATTCCCAGGCGCCGCCTTCGGACGGATGCCGGATCTCGCCCTCGACCTGCAGCGCGCGCGTGACCTCGGCGGCCGCTCCCTGCTCGTCGAAGCGCAGGTAGTGGCGGCACGACGGACAGCGCGTCGCGCTTTCAAGGATCACGGTCTTGCAGTGCGGGCAGGTGCGCGTGGCACCTGCCGCGCCGGGGCGTGCGCTCACGAGACGAGGTCGAGGCCGGCCTTGTCCTTGCTGTCCTTCTGCGCCGCGTCGTCCTTGCCCTTGGCGGGTGCGGCGGCGTCGTCCCAGCCGCACTCCACGTTGCCGCGGATGCGCGAACCGGAGGCGACGATCAGGGTGCCGGCCTTGACGTCACCGATCAGCACCGCGGAGGGCTGCAGTTCCACGCGCTCGGCGGAATCGATGTTGCCTTCCAGCTCACCGGCCACGTTCACGCGCTTGGCGCGCACGCCGCCGTTGAGGCGGGCGCCGCCGTCGATGGTGAGGTCGCCCTCGACGTTGACGTCGCCCTTGAACTTGCCGGCGATGCGGACGTGGCCGCTGCCGGAGATCTTGCCCTCGATGGTGAGGTCGGAGGCGATCACCGATTCCCGGGCCTGCGGCGCCGAAGCTGCCTGCGGGGGGCGGCTGGCGGCCTGCGGCTGGAAGGGCGTCTCGGCCGGCTCGAACGAGGCGGCTGCCGGACTCTGTTCGCGCGCTGGCTGGGGGGCATCCTTGCCGAAGGGGAGGGTGGAATCTTTCTTGGCGGAGCCTTGCGGGAAAATAGCCATGGCGCGGTGGGTCCTCGGTGCGTTCGGGGGATGAGGTGGAGGCCGACCATAGCACGCGGCCGGCTTCACGCGCCTGTGACGCGGCTCACCAAATCCGAAGCCCGACAAGGACTTAGCGCGGGAAGCTCAGGCCAGGTTCCGGCAGTGTCGGCCCAGGCCGTGGCGCCGCCGGGCCCGCCTACATGCGGAAGACGCCGAAGCGCGCGGGTTCCACCGGCGCATTCAGCGACGCAGACACCGCCAGGCCGAGCACCCGGCGGGTGTCGGCGGGATCGATGATGCCGTCGTCCCACAGCCGCGCGCTGGCGTACCAGGGGCTGCCCTGCGACTCGTACTGCTCACGGATCGGCGCCTTGAAGGCTTCCTCGTCCCCGGCGCTCCATTCGCCGCCCCGGGCCTCGATGCCGTCGCGCTTCACGGTGGCCAGCACGCTGGCCGCCTGCTCGCCGCCCATCACGCTGATGCGCGCGTTGGGCCACATCCACAGGAAGCGGGCGCCGTAGGCGCGGCCGCACATGGCGTAGTTGCCGGCGCCGAAGCTGCCGCCGATGACCACGGTGAACTTCGGCACCGACGAGCAGGCCACCGCGGTGACCATCTTCGCCCCGTCCTTGGCGATGCCGGCATTCTCGTATTTCCTGCCGACCATGAAGCCGGTGATGTTCTGCAGGAACACCAGCGGGATGCCGCGCTGGTTGCACAGTTCGATGAAGTGCGCGCCCTTGAGCGCCGACTCCGAGAACAGGATGCCGTTGTTGGCGACGATGCCCACCGGATAGCCGTGCAGGTGGGCGAAGCCGGTGACGAGCGTCTTGCCGTAGCGCGCCTTGAACTCCTGGAACTCGCTGCCGTCGACGATGCGCGCGATCACCTCGCGGATGTCGAAGGGCCGGCGCGTGTCCTTCGGCACGATGCCGTACAGCTCCTCGGCCGCGAACAGCGGCTCGACCACCGGGCGCGTCGCCACCGGCAGCACCTTGTGGCGGTTGAAGCTGCCGACGATGTCGCGTGCGATCTGCAGCGCGTGGCGGTCGTCCTCGGCGAAGTGGTCGGCCACGCCCGACACGGACGTGTGCACGTCGGCACCGCCCAGGGATTCCGCATCCACCACTTCGCCGGTGGCCGCCTTCACCAGCGGCGGGCCGCCGAGGAAGATCGTGCCCTGTTCCTTCACGATCACCGACTCGTCGCACATCGCCGGCACGTAGGCGCCGCCGGCGGTGCAGCTGCCCATCACCACCGCGACCTGCGGGATGTTTTCCGCGCTCATCCGCGCCTGGTTGTAGAAGATGCGGCCGAAGTGCTCCTTGTCCGGGAACACCTCGTCCTGCAGCGGCAGGAAGGCACCGCCGGAGTCGACCAGGTAGACGCAGGGCAGATGGTTCTCGCGCGCGACTTCCTGCGCGCGCAGGTGCTTCTTCACCGTCATCGGGAAGTAGGTGCCGCCCTTGACCGTGGCGTCATTGGCGACCACCACCACTTCCTGGCCCATCACCCGGCCGATGCCGCAGACCATGCCGGCGGCGGGCGCGGCGCCCTCGTACATGTCCTCGGCGGCCAGCGGCGCGATTTCCAGGAAGGGCGAACCCGGGTCGAGCAGGGCGGCGATGCGCTCGCGCGGCAGCAGCTTGCCGCGGGCGACGTGCTTTTCGCGCGCCTTGTCGCCGCCGCCGTCGGCGGCCCGTGCCAGGCGGGCGTCGAGTTCGTCCACCAGTGCGCGGTGGAAGGCGACGTTGTCCTGGAAGTCCTGCGAGCGCGGGTCGAGGCTGGAGGCGAGGGCGGGCATGCGGCGATCAGCGTGGTGGAAAGGCGCAACAGCATACCGGGAGCGCCGGCGGCGAGTGGCCGCGCACGAAAAAGGGCCCGCCGGAGCGGGCCCTTCGGGTACTGCAGGCCGGGATCAGTTGTCGACCTTCTCGGCGGCGTTGTCGGCAGCCTCGGACGCCTTTTCCAGGGCGTTGGCGGCGGCTTCGCGGGCGCGGGCTTCGGCGTCGGCGGCAGCGGCGCTGGCCTCGTCGGCAGCGTCCTGCGCGGCGGCTTCGGCGTTGGCGGCAGCCTCGTCGGCGGCGGCGCCGGCCTCGTCAGCCGCTTCCTGGGTGGCGGCGGCAGCGGCGTCCCAACCGGCTTCGGCGGCATCACCGGCGGCCGTGGCGGCGTCCTGGGCGGCTTCGCCCGCACGCTCCATCGCGGCCTCGGCCTCGGCGGCCTGCTGCTCGGCGCTGGACTGGTTCTGGCAGGCGGCCAGGGCGAAAACACAGGCGGTGGCCAGCAGGGCAGTCTTGATCTTCATGAGGGTGTCCTTGTCATGGAAGGGCCCGGCGGCGCGGCCCGTGGTGGATACGGAAAAGCCGCTGGAATTCCAGCGGCTCTCCGGTATTGCGTGTTGCTTTCGAGTGCTGCGAGCAGTTGATTACTGCTCGACGGCCTCGTCGGCAGCCTCTTCGGCGGCGTCGGCAGCCGATTCGGCGGCGTCGGCGGCGTCCTGCGCCACGTCGGCGGCAGCGGCTTCGGCCGAGCCTTCCAGGGCGGCAGCGTCGGCAGCGGCGTCGGCGGCGGCGTCGGCAGCAGCAGAGGCGCTGTCGGCGGCCGACTCGGCGGCGGTGGTACCGGCCAGCGCGGCGTCCGCGGCGGCCTGGTCAGCGGCCTCGGCGGCGTCGGCAGCGGCGTTGGTGGCCTGATCCTGGTTCGAGCAGGCGGCCAGGCCCAGGCCCAGCACCAGCGCGATCAGCAGCTTGTTCATGCTCATTGTTACGTTTCCTCGTCGTGGATAGTGTCGAACGCACGCAAGTGCGCCGGATATCATGATGACAAGCCTTGTACGACTGTCAAGCGCAAGTTTGAATTCGCAGGTGTAAAGAATCCGTCAACCCGCGCGGCGTCCGTTCAGGCAAGCTCGACCGCGATCGCGGTGGCCTCGCCGCCGCCGATGCACAGCGAAGCCACGCCCCGCTTGCCGCCGCGGGCCTTGAGGGCATGCAGCAGGGTCACCACCAGGCGGGCGCCGCTGGCGCCGATGGGGTGGCCCAGCGCGCAGGCGCCACCGTTGACGTTGAGCCGGTCGTGGGGGATGCCGAGGTCCTTCATCGGCGCCATGGCCACGCAGGCGAAGGCTTCGTTGACCTCGAACAGGTCCACGTCCTCCACCTTCCAGCCGGCCTTCTCCAGCACGTTGGAGATCGCCTGCACCGGCGCGGTGGTGAACCACTCCGGGGCCTGGGCATGGTTGGCATGGGCGACCACGCGGGCCAGCGGCTGCAGACCGCGGGCCTGGGCCTCGTCGGCGGACATCAGCACCGCGGCGGCGGCGCCGTCGGAGATCTTCGACGAGGAGGCGGCGGTCAGCACGCCGTCCTTGCCGAAGGCCGCGCGCAGGGTGGGGATCCTGTCGAGCGCGATCTTGCCCGGTTCTTCGTCGGTGTCGAACTGCGCCTCGCCCTTGCGGGTCTTGACGGTCACCGGGACGATCTCGTCCTTGAAGGCGCCATCGGCGATCGCCTGCTGCGCGCGGCGCGCGCTCTCGGCCGAGAACGCGTCCACGGCCTCGCGGTCGAAGCCGTACTTCGCGCAGGCGGCATCGCCGAACACGCCCATGGCCTGGCCGTCGTAGGGGTTGGTCAGGCCGTCCCAGGCCATGTGGTCGAGGAAGTCCGCGGTGCCGTAGCGGATGCCGGTGCGCGAGCCGTTGAGCAGGTGCGGGGCGTTGGTCATCGACTCCATGCCGCCGGCCACGACCACCTTGGCCGAGCCGGCCTTGATGATGTCGGTGGCGAGCATGATCGCCTTCATGCCCGAGCCGCAGACCTTGTTGATGGTGGTGCAGCCCGCGGCGTCCGGGATGCCGGCCGCGCGCGAGGCCTGGCGCGCCGGGGCCTGGCCGAGGCCGGCGGGGAGCACGCAGCCCATGATGACTTCGTCGACCTGGTCGGCGGCCACGCCACCGTGGCCGAGCGCGCCTTCGATCGCTGCGGCGCCGAGGGTGGGGGTCGGGACGCCGGTGAACTGGCCGAGCATGGAACCGATGGCGGTGCGCTTGGCACCGACGATGACGACGTCGGTCATGGGGAAGGACTCCAGTGGATATGTCCGCCCATTATCGCACCGCAGCATGGCTGCGCTACCGGCCGTTGGGCGGGGGGTCAGTTCCGCCCTTCGAACAGCTCCCGCCCGATCAGCATCCGCCGGATCTCGTTGGTGCCGGCGCCGATCTCGTAGAGCTTGGCGTCGCGCAGGATGCGGCCGGTGGCGAATTCGTTGATGTAACCGTTTCCGCCCAGGGCCTGGATCGCCTCCAGCGCCACCTTCACCGCCGACTCGCTGGCGTGCAGCAGGCAGCTGGCGGGGTCGATCCGCGACTTGTGGCCGGCGTCGTAGTCGCGCGCGACCTGGTAGGCGTAGGCGCGCGAAGACTGCAGTGCGGTGTACATGTCGGCGACCTTGCCCTGCATCAGGCCGAAAGTGCCGATGGCGGCGTCGAACTGGCGGCGCTCGCGCACATAGGGCAGGGCGATGTCGATCGCGGCCTGCATCAGGCCCAGCGGCCCGCCGCTGAGCACCAGGCGCTCGGTGTTGAGCCCCGACATCAGCACCTTGACGCCGTTGTGGACCTCGCCCAGCACGTTCTCCTGCGGGATCTCGCAGTTGTCGAACACCAGCTCGCAGGTGTTGCTGCCACGCATGCCGAGCTTGTCGAGCTTCTGCGCGGTGGAGAAGCCCTTCATGCCGCGCTCGACGATGAAGGCGGTCATGCACTTCGAACCCGCATCCTTGCCGGCCGTGCGCATGTACACGATCAGCACGTCGGCCTCGGGGCCGTTGGTGATCCACATCTTGTTGCCGTTGGCGATCCAGGTGCCGTCGCGCAGCTCGGCCCGGCAGCTCATCGAGCCGACCACGTCGGAGCCCGCGCCCGGCTCGCTCATCGCCAGCGCGCCCTTCCACTCGCCGCTGCACAGCTTGGGCAGGTACTTCTCGCGCTGCGCCTGGTTGCCGTTGGCATACAGGTTGGACACGCAGAGGTTGGAGTGCGCGCCGTAGCTCAGGCCGATCGAGCCGGAAGCCCGCGAGATCTCCTCCATCGCCACCAGGTGGGCCAGGTAGCCCATCTCGCTGCCGCCGAACTCGCCGGGCACGGTCATGCCGAGCAGGCCCATCTCGCCCAGCTTCGGCCACAGGGCCTGCGGGAAGGCGTTGTCGTGGTCGACGGACTCGGCGATCGGCGCGATCTCGGCCTCGGCGAAGCGGCGCACGGCGTCGCGCAGCGCGTCGAGCTCTTCGCCCAGCGGGAAGGTACGCATGTCGGTCTCTCCTGGTTCGTTGCTGCCGGCGCGTCCTGCCCGGCGGGAGATGCTGAAACAACGACGGGGCACCTGGCCCCGTCGTCTATCGGAACGCGCGCGGCTTACGCGCCGCCGCGGATGCGGCCGTGGAAGCGCGGTGCGGTGCGGCCCATCGGCAGCTTGAGCTTGCCCATCACGTCGATGCGCTCTTCGGCCATGCGGTCGGCGGCCCGGTAGGTCGGGATGCCGTCGCGCTGGGCGATCTCGAAGATGCGGCTGACGTTGTGGTAGATCGTGCGCATCTGGCGCATCGCGCGCTCGCGGTTGTAGCCGGTCATTTCCAGCGCCACGTTCATCACGCCGCCGGCGTTCACCGCGTAGTCGGGCGCGTACAGGATGCCGCGCTTCTCCACCTCGTCGCCGATGGCGTTGGTGGCCAGCTGGTTGTTGGCCGAGCCGCAGATGACCTTGGCCTTCAGGCGCGGCAGGGTCTCCTCGTTGACGGTGCCGCCCAGCGCGCAGGGCGAGTACACGTCGACGTCGACGTCGTAGATCTCGTCCAGGCCCACGGCCTCGGCGCCGTACTCGGTCACGGCCTTGTCCACCAGGTCCTGGTTGATGTCGGTGACGAAGATCTTCGCGCCGCGCTCCTTGAGCAGCTTGACGTACTCCATGCCGACATGGCCCAGGCCCTGCACGGCGTAGCTGTACTTGCCGACTTCCTCGTCGCCGAACTTGGCGTTGAGGGCGGCCATCAGGCCCTGCAGCGAGCCGTAGGCGGTGAACGGCGACGGATCGCCCGAGCCGCCGTGGACCTGGTGTACGCCGGTGACGTATTCGGTCTCCTTGTAGACGTGCTCCATGTCGTTGACGTCGATGCCGACGTCCTCGGCGGTGATGTAGCGGCCGCCCAGCGACTGCACGGCCTTGCCGAAGGCGCGGAACAGGGCCTCGGACTTGTCGGTGGCCGGGTTGCCGATGATCACGGCCTTGCCGCCGCCGATGTCGAGGCCGGCCACGGCGTTCTTGTACGTCATGCCGCGCGACAGGCGCAGCACGTCGTTCAGCGCGTCCTGCTCGGTCTTGTACGGCCACATGCGCGTGCCGCCCAGGGCCGGGCCCAGCACGGTGTTGTGGATCGCGATGATGGCCTTCAGGCCCGCGTCCTTGTTGTGGCAGAACACGACCTGCTCGTGGCCGTAGGTGTCGAGGTGCTCGAAGATCATTCCGGACTCCGCAGCCGGCTTGCCTCGGGGACGCGCAGGGCGCCCGGGCTGCCGGTGGTTTGGGTAAGTGGCTGTTTTGACAGTCGCCTGTGCCGTCGGGGGTCACGAGGGCGGGGGCGACAGGCGCGGCATTCTACGCCGCCCGGGTTTCGATTTCCCGTGCCCGTGGGTATGGCGGCGATGCCGCAATGCAGCAATCAGAGCTGGGATTCGAGGGGAAGCCAGCGGAAGGCCCAGGCCTGGATCCGGCGCCAGCGACCGGCTTCGGGTTCGCTGCGCAGCAGCCGGGGTTCCGGCCCGGCCGCGTCCAGCCAGTACAGGTCGCCGCGGGCATCCAGGCCCACGTACCAGCTCAGGTCCGGGCCGGCCAGGTACAGGTATTCGGCGCGCAGGTCGGCGGCCAGGCCGGGGTCGTCGAAGAACACGCCCATCTCGGTGTTCAGGTAGGCCGAACGCGGGTCGAGGTTGTAGGAGCCGATGAAGCCGTGGCCGGCGTCCACCAGGAAGGCCTTGGTATGCAGGCTGGCGCCGCTGCTGCCGGTGCTGGAGCCGCTGCCGCTGCCGGAGCCGGAACCGCCGCCGCGGCGCGCGGGGGCGCGGTCGTCGCCGGATCCGCCCGCATCGCCATCGCCCGTCCCTGCGTCCGCGGCCTCGGCGCCGGCCGCCTCGGGGCGCAGCTCATACAGGTGCACGCCGCCGGTCAGCAGGCGCTCGCGGTACTTGCCGTAGCCGCCGTGCACCGCCGCCACGTCGTTGGCGGCCAGCGAATTGGTGACCACGCCCACGTGCCGGCCCTCCGCCGCCTGTTCGACCAGCAGCTCCGTGGTGTCGTCGCCGGGGACGAAGTAGGGCGACACCAGCAGCACCGCCTCGCGCGCACCGCGCAGGCTGGCGTCGATCTTCGCCACCAGCCAGTGTGAGGCGTCGTCGCCCGGCCGCTTCACCGGCGGATCGGAAACGATGCGGATACGGTCGCTCCAGTGCGGCGACAGCGACTGCTGCAGGTAGGCGCGCACGCTTGGCGAGCCCTCCACCCGCTCGAGGTAGCGCTGCGCGGCGGCGGTGCGGGCGTCATCGCCGATGTCTTCGACGATGGCGCGGATGTCGGCCAGCGACAGTTCGCCCAGGTCCGACAGCGGCGCGACCGCCTCGCTGTTCCAGAACTGGTCGAAGATGCGGCTGGCCTGCGCCACCTCGGGGCCGAACAGCAGCAGGTCGAGGTCGTGGAAGTTGCTCTCCTCCGAGGCGCTGAAGTACTCCAGCCCCACGTTGCGCCCGCCCACGATCGCCACCCGGCCGTCGGCGATCCAGGCCTTGTTGTGCATGCGGTGGTTGAGGCTGAAGCCGCGCTGCAGCATCTCCAGCAGTCGCGCGATGCCGCTGCGGTTGCGGAAGGGGTTGTACAGGCGCACTTCGATGTTGGGGTGGCCGTCGAGCACCAGCAGCGGGGTGTCCTTGCCGCCGGCGTTGATGTCGTCGAGCAGCAGGCGCACGCGCACGCCGCGCTCGGCGGCCAGCCAGGCCTCGCGCGCGAGCAGGCGGCCGGTGAGGTCGTCGTGCCAGATGTAGTACTGCAGGTCCAGGCTGCGCCCGGCCTGGCGCGCCGACATCGCGCGCGCGGCGAAGGCGTCGATGCCGTCGACGAGGGTGATCGCCCCGGTCTTGCCGGGATTGCGCGCCAGCAGCGGCGCCAGCTCGCGGTCGAGCGCGGTGTGATCGGCGGCCAGGGGCAGGGCGTGCGAGGGTTCGCCGGTATTGGGAGGGCTCAGATGGTCGGCCAGCAGCAGGCCGCTGCCGACCAGCACCAGCAGCGTGAACGTGCCCCACAGCATGATGCGCTTCGCCCGGCTGACCACGCTTGCCCCGCATATGGATGAAGGTGAGGCGCGACTTTAGAGGAAAACCGGCACCGGATGCCGGCGCCGGCTTGCCCGCTTTGCCGGCTGCGTCGCGGTTCCTGCGCCGCGGCTGGGCGATGCTCGGGCTGTCGCGCCGCTGCTCGTGGGCCGCTGTCCCGCGGCATCGCGGCGTCGCGTTCTTCCAGTGATCCCAAGGAGAATCCCGGCATGGCCGCTGTCCCCACCGCACCGCCGCCGGCGATCGCCGGCTTCGCCGGCGGCACCCGCCGCCTGTTCGACGCCCGTCCCGACACCGCGGATTTCCGCGACCGCATGTTCGAACCGACCCTGGTCGACGTGCCCACCGAAGTCCCGCTGGAGCGCTTCCAGTCGCTGGGCGTGCCCGTGCTCGACCAGGGCAGCGACGGCGCCTGCACCGCCTTCGGCCTGGCCACCGTGGCCCACGCCCTGCTGCGCCGCCGCCGTCCCGAGCCCGACGCCGGCCGGGTCAGCACGCGCATGCTCTACGACATGGCCCGCCGCTATGACGAATGGGAAGGCGAGGGCTATTCCGGTTCCAGCTGCCGTGGTGCGATGAAGGCATGGCACCGCCACGGCGTGTGTTCCGAGGATCTCTGGCCCTACACACCGGGCATGCAGATCGAGCCCTACACCGAGGAGCGCGCCCGCGACGCCCTGCGCAACCCGCTGGGCGCCTATGCGCGCGTGAACCACAAGGATCTCGTGGCGATGCACGCGGCCTTCGCCGAAACCGGCGTGCTCTACGCCTCGTCGGCCGTGCACGCCGGCTGGGACGCGCCCGCCGCCAGCGGCCGCATCCGCTGGACGCAGCAGCCGACGATCGGCTGGCATGCCTACGCCATCGTCGGCTATGACCGCGGCGGCTTCTGGCTGCAGAACTCCTGGGGCGAAGGCTGGGGCCACGGCGGCTACGGCTGGATGAGCTACGACGAATGGCTTGAGCGCGGCACCGACGTCTGGGCCGCGCGCCTGGCGGTGCCGGTGGAGCTGGCCAACGCCGAATCCGCCGCCACCAGCAACTCGCCGCTGGGCCGGCAGTCGGTGGGCTATTCGCAGGCCGACCTGCGACCGCACGTCATCAGTCTCGGCAACAACGGTGCCCTGCGCTGCGAAGGCCGTTTCGCCTGTACGAAGGACGACGTGCGCAACATCGTCCGCCGCGACATGCGCGCGATCACGAAGGGCTGGAAGAAGAAGCGCGTGCTGCTGTACGCCCACGGCGGCCTGGTGTCCGAGGACGCGGCGATCCAGCGCGTGGCCGACTTCCGCCAGACCATGCTGGCGCAGCAGATCTACCCGCTGTGCTTCGTCTGGAAGACCGACCTCTGGACCACGCTCGGCAACATCCTCAAGGACGCCGCGCGCCCGCGCACCGAGGGCGTGGTCGAGAAGGCGAAGGACCTGCTGCTCGATCGCATCGACGACACCATCGAGCCGCTCGCCCGCGCCATCGGCGGCAAGGCGCTGTGGGACGAGATGAAGGAGAACGCCACGCTGGCCACCACCGCGGTGTCGGCGGCGGTCGGCGGTGGCCTCGTCGAGAACGGCGGCGCGGCCCAGGTCGCGCGCCTGGTCGACGAATGGCGGCGAGAGGACCCCGACGTCGAGATCCACCTCGCCGCGCACAGCGCCGGCTCGATCCTGATGGCGCCGCTGCTGCAGCTGCTGACGCGCCCCGGCCAGGTCATCGGCGGCCCGGCGCACGGCATGCTCGGCATGGGCGGCCGCGTGGCGAGCCTGAGCCTGTGGGCGCCGGCCATCGACATGGACACCTTCATACAGGCCTGCATGCCGGCGATCGAATCGCGCGCGGTCGAGCGCGCCGCGCTGTTCACGCTCACCGACGCCGCCGAGCAGGACGACCACTGCCTGCGCATCTACAACAAGTCCCTGCTGTACCTGGTGGCGCGCGCGTTCGAACGGCAGCCGCGCAACTGGATCGACCGCCGCCTGCGCCAGGGCACGCCACTGGCCGGCATGGCGCGCTTCATCCAGGCCGCCGACCCCGCCGACCAGGCATGGGGATACGAGCGTGTGCACAAGGCGATCGCCAACGGCCGCCTGGACTGGGTGCAGTCGCCCAATGACCGTCCACTGGGCGATGCCGGCGCCGCCCGCGCGAGCACGCATGGCGGCTTCGACGATGACCCCGCGACGATTGCCGCACTGGTCGCCACGGTGCTCGGCAAGCGCCGCAGCGGCGCGCGCATCGGACTGCACGCCACGGCGGCATCGCGCGGGCAGCGTCGCGACCGCCTCCTGGCCGGGCTCGACGAAAGAACATGAACGGGTTCAGCCGGGGGGCGGTGGTGCGCGCTGGCCGGGGATGTTTGAATGCGGGTTCGCAGGCGGCCGTCGCCGCCATTGGATCCCGATGCCGACACGCACATCACCTGCCGCCAATGGCGCCGCGGACCGGGGCGTGCTCGCCCAGGTCCGCCTCGCCACGCGCGGCACGCACGACGCCCTGGATGCGCTGTTGCCGGTGGGCCTGCGTGACCTGCAGGACTATCGCCGCTACCTGGGCGCGCTGCTGCCGCTGGCCGAGTGGCTCGCGCACGGCGATCGTCCCGACTGGCCCCGTGCGAAGACCGACTGGGACGACGGCCAGCGCCTCGACTGCCTGCGCGCGGACTGCGCCGCGCTCGACATCGACACCACGCCCGCCATCGCGCCGTCCCCGCCCAGCTGGCCGCACTGGCTCGGCGGCTGCTACGTGATCGAAGGCTCTGCGCTCGGCGCGCGGCTGCTGTCCCGCCATGCCGCCGGCCTGGCGGAGGAACACGCCGAAGTGCGCGGCGCCCGCCGCTTCCTCGGCCACATCACGTCCGACCCCCCTCGCTGGGGGCGCTTCGTCCGCCTGCTCGACGCGCTGCCGGAAGGCGACGCGGAGGCAGCGACTTCCGGCGCGCGCGACGGCTTCGCCATCGTGCATTCGCGCCTTGCCCCTGGAGGAGCCCCGGCATGAAGCCAGACCCCGCCCTGTTCGAACACGCCCTCGCCGCCTGCGCGCGCGAGCCGATCCACGTCATCGGCGCGGTGCAGCCGCCGGGCGTGCTGATGGTCTACCACGCCCGCGACCTGCGCATCGTCGCCGCCTCCGCGAACGCCGTGGCGCTGTTCGACACCGGCGACATGGACGCGCTGCTGCACCAGCCGGTCGAGTCGCTGCTGGACCGTGCGTCGCTGGCCGCGATCAACCGCGTGCTCGCGCGCGGCGAGCACGGCGCCTCGCAGTTCGCCTGCGCCACCAATGTCGGTCCGATGGGCACGCTGTACGACATCTCCACGCACGCGTCCGGCGACCTGGTCCACGTCGAGCTGGAGCCCTCCGGCCTCGGCCAGCCGCTGGAAGGCGGCCACGCCATGGTCGCCGGCCTCGACGCCGCGGCCGACGGCGCCGACTTCCTGCCCAGCATCGCCCGCCAGGTGCAGCGCATCTCCGGCTACGACCGGGTGATGGTCTACCGCTTCCTGGCCGACTACAGCGGCGAGGTGGTGGCTGAGGCCCTGGCTGGCGACCTGGCCTCGTACGATGGCCTGCGCTATCCCGCCTCCGACATCCCGCCGCAGGCGCGCGCGCTGTACCTGCGCAACCGCGTGCGCGTGATCGCCGACGTCGACGCCGAGCCGCAGCCCCTGATGCAGTCGCCCGAACTCGACGGCCCGATCGACATGAGCTTCGACGCGCTGCGCGCGGTGTCGCCGGTGCACCTGCAGTACCTGCGCAACATGGGCGTGGCCGCGTCGATGTCGATCTCGCTGGTGGTCGACGGCCACCTGTGGGGCCTGGTGGCCTGCCACCACGGCACGCCGCGCCCCGTCGACGCCCGCCAGCGCACCGCGCTGGAGATGGTCGGCCGGCACGCGTCGATGATCCTCGACGCGCACGAGCTTCGCGGCCGCGCCCGCGCCGAGGCCTCGCGCCGCGGCCAGCGCGACGCGCTGGAAGGCCACCTGCACCGCGACTCCGATCCGCTGGCGCGGCTGCCGGAGCTGATGGACCTGGCGCTGGGCTCGGTGGACGCCGATGGCCTGGCGCTTTGCCTGGACGGCGCCTGGCACGTGCACGGCCACACCCCGGACAGCCAGAGCCTCGCCAACGCCATCGCCTGGGCCGGCACCCAGGGCCATCGCGGCACCGCGGCCACCGCGCGCGGCGGCGACTGGCAAGCGGACGCCCCGCAGGACGCCTGCGGCCTGCTGGCCGCGCCGCTGGGGCAGGGCGCCGGCGACTGGCTGCTGCTGTTCCGCCGCGAGCAGCGCGAAACCGTGCGCTGGGCGGGCCGGCCGGACGCGCCGTTCCAGATCGACGCCGACGGCACGCGCATCGGCCCCCGCGCCAGCTTCGAGGCCTGGGAAGAGGACGTGCGCGCGACCTCGCTGCCGTGGAGCGGCCGCGACTTCGAACTGGCACGGCGCCTGCGCATGGTGCTGGAGCGCTATCTCTCCGGCGCGGCCCGTCTGCGCGCGCCCGGCCAGCCAGTCGCCGAGCCGGACATGCCGATGCTGCGCTGGGACGCGCGCGAACAGGCCGAGCGCCTGCGCCGGCTGGCGCAGCTGCTCGACGGCGCCTCGCCCGACCGCGAGCGCCTGCGGCGCATCCATGGGCTGCTGGAGCAGATGGAAGAGGAACTGGGCGCGCTGGCCGACGCCCTGGACTGACGCCTTGGACTGAGATGAAACCGGTACGCCGATGCGCGCTGGTCCTGTCGCTGCTGCTTCCGGCCTTCGCCCACGCGCAGGCGCCGGTGACCGCAACCGAGGCGGAACTCCTGTTCCGCGACGTCCGCGTGCTCGACACCGCGCGCGGCACGCTGGGCGCGCCGACCGATGTCCTGGTCCGCGGCAACCGCATCGCCGCCATCGGTGAGGGCGCGCGGGCCAATGCGGCGGCCCGCGTGATCGAAGGCCGCGGCCGCACCCTGATGCCCGGCCTGATCGACGTGCACTGGCACAGCACCTTCACCGCGCTGTCGCAGGCCGACCTGCTGGCGCCGGACGCATCGCCGGACACCCTGGCCGCCACCGTCGCCGCCGAATCCCGGCGTACCCTGTTGCGCGGCTTCACCAGCGTGCGCGACGCGGGTGGGCCGATCTTCGAGCTCAAGGCCGCCATCGATGCCGGCCAGCTGCAGGGCCCGCGTATCTGGCCCTCGGGCGCCTTCGTCAGCCAGACCGCCGGCCACGGCGACCTGCGCCAGCCGCACGAGCGCTCGCGGCGCTTCTTCGGCAAGCCGTCCCTGGCCGAGGAAATGGGCGCGACCTTCATCGCCGACGGCCGCGACGAAGTGCTGACCGCCGTGCGCGAGAACCTGCGCATGGGCGCCAGCCAGATCAAGCTGATGGCCGGCGGCGGTACCTCCTCGGCCTACGACCCGGTCGACGTCACCCAGTACACGCTGGGCGAGATGCGCGCGGCGGTCGAAGCCGCGGAGGACTGGGGCACCTACGTCACGGTGCACGCGTACACCACGCGCGCGGTACGGCGTGCGATCGAGGCCGGCGTGAAGTGCATCGAGCACGGCCAGTTGCTGGACGAGGACACGCTGCGGCTGATGGCAGGGAAGGGCGTGTGGCTGTCCACCCAGACCCTGCGCCCGAGCACCGAGGCCATGGACCCGCTGCGCCGCGAGAAGCGCAAGCCGGTGATCGAAGGCCAGGCGCGGACCATCGCCGCGGCGAAGCGCGCCGGCGTGCGCATCGCCTGGGGCACCGATTTCCTGTTCGAACCCGGGCTCAACGTGGAGCAGAACGCCTTCATCCTCGGCCTGCGCGAGTGGTTCACCCCCGCCGAGATCCTGAAGATGGTGACCCACGACAACGCCGCACTGCTGGCGCTGTCCGGCCTGCGCAGCCCCTACCAGGGCCGCCTGGGCGTGGTCGAGGAGGGTGCCCTGGCCGACCTGCTGCTGGTCGACGGCGACCCGCTGGCGGACCTCGACGTGCTCGCCGACCCGGAGCGGAACTTCCTTGTGATCGTCAAGGACGGACGCGTGGTCAAGGGTCCGGAGTGACGGCGGGAAGCGCCTGCGCCAGCGTGACCACGTCACGCGAGAAGCGGGCGTAGTCGCTGTCGGGCGGATGCGTGCCTTCGTCTTCGCGGCTGCGGATCTGGCGCACCGCCACCACGCGCTGCTCCGGGACCACCACGATGTACTGGCCGAGGTAGCCGTTGGCTTCGTAGGCCACCACCGGGCCGCGCGCCTCGTCGAACAGGTCGGCGCGCTTCAGGCCGCGGGCGGCCACCTCGTTGGTGTAGCGCAGGCCATAGTCCTCGCCCAGGGCCTCGCGCAGCGCCTCCAGCACGCTGTCGAAGCTGCGCCCTGCCAGCGACTCCAGGGCGGTGATGGTGTCCTTGTCCACGCCCTGCGCGGCCAGGCGCGCGGCGGCGTCGTCGCGCAGCGTGACGCGCTCCCATGCGGGCGCGCGCCACCACAGCAGACCGACGCGTTCGGAGCGGGCAGACGCCGTGAACAGCGCATCCACGAAGCCTTCCGGCAGCAGTCGCGCGCCGTCGGGGCCGCGGCCGTCGTCGAGCAGCAGCTGGCCGAGCTTCGCGGCATCGCGTGCGGTCAGCGGCAGGCCGGCCATGGCGTGCGGGTTTCCCGCGCTGTCGTGATGCCACTCGCCGGCCTCGATGCCCAGCGGCGTGAACAGCCGCGCGCCCAGGTACTCGTCCATCGGCTTGCCGGACGCCTTGTGGATGATCCCGGCCAGCAGGTTGGTGGCCTTGTTGTTGTAGGAGAACTCCTCGCCCGGCGCGCTGTCGAGCTCGGCGGCCAGCGCGAGCTGCACTACGTCCGGGGCCGGATAGATCTCGGCGCCGGCGTTGGGCGTGTTCTGCAGGCCCGAGGTGTGGTCGAGCAGCATGCGCACGGTGATATCGGCCTTGCGGCCCTGGCGCCACTCCGGATACCAGGTGGACACCGGCGCATCGAGCGAGTCCAGTTGCCCGTCGGCGAGCAGCAGGCCGATGCCGAGCGCGACCACGGACTTGGTGGCCGACATCAGCTCGATCGGGCCGGGTTCGTCATCGCCATGGCGCTCGAGCAGGACCTCGCCGTCGCGCATCACCAGCAGGGCATCGCTGTGGCTGTCGCGGCCCGCGCGTTCGATCGCGGCGAGCGCCTCGGCGGCGGGGGCGGGCAGCGCCGCCGATTGCGCGAGAGCAGCCGGGGCCGCAAGGCAGGAGGCCGCGAACAAGGACGCCGCAGCGGTGGCGGCCAGCAGGGGGCGGAACGTCATCGTCGACCTCGGGTTTCCAGGTGAGGCCTGGACTGTAGGGCGTCGACGGATCGTGGTCCCGGGCCGATGGTCACCGGGCAACAAGGCATGCCCCGGCGGGGCGGCGGGCCCCCGCGGATGGCCGGGGTACAATCGAGGAGATTCCGTTTTCGCCCCTGGAAAGCCCGATGAGCGTCCCCGCCAGCCACCCGATCGACACCGCCCGCGCCGAGGCCACCCCGCTGCGCTTCGTCACCGCTGCCAGCCTGTTCGACGGCCACGACGCCGCGATCAACATCATGCGCCGGCTGATCCAGTCGCAGGGCGCCGAGGTCATCCACCTCGGACACAACCGCTCGGTGGAGGACGTGGTGCGCGCCGCGCTGCAGGAGGACGCCGACGGCATCGCGCTGTCGAGCTACCAGGGCGGGCACGTGGAGTACATGAAGTACATGGTCGACATGCTGCGCGAGCGCGGCGCCGGCCACATCCGCGTGGTCGGCGGCGGCGGCGGCACGATCACCCCGGAGGAGATCCGCGAACTCGAGGCCTACGGCGTCGAGCGCATCTACCACCCCAACGACGGCATGAAGCTGGGCCTGGTGGAGATGATCGAGGACGTGGTGAAGCGCGTCTCCGGCGCCCGCGACGCCCAGGCCGCCGAAGCGCGCGAGCCCGCCAGCACCCGCCCCGCGCTGGAGGACGAGATCGCCATCGGTCGCGTGCTGTCGGCGATCGAGGACGGCGTGTACTCCGATGCCGAGCTGGCCATGCTGCGCAAGCAGTGGGCGTCCGGCGCGGCCGGGCACGAAGGCACCACGCCGGTCATCGGCATCACCGGCACCGGCGGCGCCGGCAAGAGCTCGGTGACCGACGAACTGCTGAACCGCTTCCTCGCCAGCTTCCCGCAGATGCGCATCGCCGTGATCTCGGTCGACCCCACCCGCCGCCGCACCGGCGGCGCGCTGCTGGGCGACCGCATCCGCATGAATTCGCTGCGCAGCCATCGCGTGTACATGCGCTCGATGGCGACGCGCCGCCAGAACGTGGCCACCAACGCCGTGCTGAAGGACTGCATCGGCTTCCTGAAGGGCCTGGGCTACGACCTGGTGATCGTGGAGACCGCCGGCATCGGCCAGTCGGACTCGGAGATCGTGGATCTGGTCGACTTCCCGATGTACGTGATGACGTCCGACTACGGCGCCGCCAGCCAGCTTGAGAAGATCGACATGATCGACTTCGCCGAGCTGATCGTGCTCAACAAGTACGACAAGCGCGGCGCCGAGGACGCCCTGCGTGATATCCGCAAGCAGTGGAAGCGCAACCGCGTCGCCTTCCAGGTGAAGGACGAGGACGTGCCCGTCTACCCGACGATTGCTTCCCAGTTCAACGACCCCGGCATCAGCTGGATGTTCGCCAACCTCTGCCGCCTGCTGCGCGAGAAGGTGGGCGTGGACTTTGATCCGGACATCGACACCTCGCTGCGCGAACCGCGCGCCACCGTGCTGATCCCTGGCAGCCGCGTGCGCTACCTGGCCGAAATCGCAGAGCAGGGCAGGGCGATCAACGCCGGCATCGAGAAGCAGGCCGAGGCCGCCGACCGCGCCCAGTCGTTCTGGCAGTCCCTGCAGGAACTCGGCGACGACAGGCTGCCCAAGGCCCTGGACCTCTACAACGGCGAAGACCTGCACGTGGAGGGCGACCGCTCGCTGTCGACCCTCCGCCAGCGCTACAACGACGCCGTCCAGTCCCTGACCAGCGAGAACCTGCGCAACCTGCGCGAGTGGCCCGCCCGCCTGAAGTCGATCACCGACGATGTCAACGAGTACCAGGTGCGCGGCAAGACCATCCGCGTCGAGAACTACCGGGAATCCCTCAGCCACCAGCCGATCCCCAAGATCGCCGCCCCCACCTACAAGAGCTGGGGCGAATTGCTGGTGTTCCTGGGCAAGGAAAACCTCCCGGGCAGCTACCCCTACACCGGCGGCGTGTACCCCTACCGCCGCACCGGCGAGGACCCGATCCGCATGTTCGCCGGCGAAGGCACGCCCGAGCGCACCAACCGCCGCTTCCATTACCTCAGCGTCGGCCAGCCCGCCGCGCGCCTGTCCACCGCCTTCGACAGCGTCACCCTGTACGGCGAAGACCCAGCGCCGCGCCCGGACATCTACGGCAAGATCGGCAACTCCGGCGTCAACATCCCCACGCTGGACGACATGAAGAAGCTGTACTCCGGCTTCGACCTGTGCGCGCCGACCACCAGCGTCTCGATGACCATCAACGGCCCCGCGCCGATCATCCTCGCGCTGTTCATGAACACCGCCATCGACCAGCAGGTGGAGAAGTACCTGAAGGAAGACGACGCGCGCTGGGCGGAAGCGCAGAAGACGATCGACGCCTTCTTCGAAGGCCGCGAGCGTCCGCAGTACCACGGCGACCTGCCGCCCACCAACGACGGCCTCGGCCTGGCCTTCCTCGGCATGACCGGCGACCAGCTGGTGGACGCCGACACCTACGCCCGCATCAAGGCCGAGACGCTCGCCACCGTGCGCGGCACCGTGCAGGCCGACATCCTCAAGGAAGACCAGGCCCAGAACACCTGCATCTTCAGCACCGAGTTCGCCCTGCGCATGATGGGCGACATCCAGCAGTACTTCGTCGACAACAAGGTCCGCAACTTCTACTCGGTGTCGATTTCCGGTTACCACATCGCCGAGGCCGGCGCGAACCCGATCAGCCAGCTGGCTTTCACACTCAGCAACGGCTTCACCATCGTCGAGTACTACCTGGCGCGCGGCATGAAGATCGACGACTTCGCGCCCAACCTGTCGTTCTTCTTCTCCAACGGCATGGACCCCGAGTACACCGTCATCGGCCGCGTGGCCCGCCGCATCTGGGCGCGCGCCATGCGCGAGCGCTACGGCGCCAACGAACGCAGCCAGATGATGAAGTACCACATCCAGACCAGCGGCCGCTCACTGCACGCGCAGGAGATCCAGTTCAACGACATCCGCACCACCTTGCAGGCCCTGTACGCCCTGTTCGACAACTGCAACAGCCTGCACACCAACGCCTACGACGAAGCCATCACCACGCCGACCGAAGAGAGCGTGCGCCGCGCCGTGGCGATCCAGATGATCATCAACAAGGAAATGGGGCTCAACTTCATCGAGAACCCCTGGCAGGGCAGCTTTGCCGTGGACTACCTGACCGACCTGGTGGAAGAGGCCGTGTACAAGGAGTTCGAAGCCATCAGCGAGCGCGGCGGCGTGCTGGGCGCGATGGACACCATGTACCAGCGCGGCAAGATCCAGGAAGAGAGCCTGTACTACGAGCACAAAAAGCACGACGGCAGCCTGCCGCTGGTGGGCGTGAACATGTTCCTGCCGAAGGAGCACGCCGGCGAGATCGCGACCGAGATCGAGCTGATCCGCTCGACGGAGGAAGAGAAGGGTCAGCAGATCGAGAACGTGCGCGGGTGGCAGCAGTCACGCAACGTGCTGGCGCCGGTCGGGGAGACCGGGCATGGGCACGTGGTGGAGGACCAGGCCGCGGCGGCGACCGAGCCGCATGACGGGCATGGGCTGGACTACCTGCAGAAGACGGCGCGGGAGCGCAGGAATGTGTTCGAGGCGCTGGTGGAGGCGGTGAAGACGCATAGCCTGGGGCAGATCAGCCATGCGCTTTATGATGTGGGTGGGGAGTATCGGCGGAATATGTAAGGAGTCTTAATGTTCGGAGAATCGCAGATTCAGTGGACATGAGCTTCGTCGAAGCGGCGGATAACGACTTTGGAGCTGGGTTGCGCCTCAGTCATGCACAGTGCTTGAACTGGCCCCAGCAGACACAATGGAGCTTGGCCTTAACGCGTGCCTTGGGGCTTCGCCCCTCGGGGCGCATGGTGAGGTGATCTGGTCCATGCAGACTGACTGTGAGGATAGCGAGTCTGGCTCATGACGAAGCTGTCGGCCAATGTCTGTACTTGGCATACGAGGCGTGGGTATCCCTTCTTTCTAGCCTCGCAAAGCCGCTAGAATCAGCTGCTGCTCTTGCAGCCGCGCGGATCGTGCGCAGCCGCTTCTTTCTGGTACCGGACGCTTATCGATCATGAAACAGAGTCTTCCCGTCGCGTGTGTAGATTTGTTCTGTGGGGCCGGTGGTCTCACGCATGGATTGCGCAAGAAAGGTATTGATGTCAAGGCTGGCGTGGATCTTGACCCTGCGTGCCGATTTGCTTACGAAGCCAACAATAGAGGTGCCAAGTTCCTTGAGCGCGATGTCGAGTCGTTGACGGCTGAGGAGATTTCCGGGCTGTTCCCGAAGGGCAAGTACAGTTTGTTGGCTGGATGCGCGCCATGTCAGCCGTTCTCTACCTACGCTAAGGGCAAAGACACCAGCAGCGACGCGAAATGGCGTCTGCTACGTTCGTTTGCAAAGATGGTACGCAGGGTCCAGCCAGATCTGGTGACTATGGAGAACGTGCCCCAGTTGCCGAAGCACGCCATCTTCGATGAATTCCTCCGCGCGTTCGATGGTTACGAGACCTGGATGGGCGTGGTGGAGTGCGAGGCCTACGGTGTTCCGCAGCGTCGTCGCCGATTGGTATTCCTCGCCTCGCGACTGGGACCGATCTCGCTCATTTCACCTACGCACAAAGACCGTCATCCGACCGTCGCCGACACGATTTCCTATCTACCCAACATCGCGGCGGGCGATTCGCACTGGAACGACCCGCTGCATGCAGCCGCAGGGATGAGTGAACTCAACTTGGAGCGGATTCGCCAGTCCCGGCCAGGGGGCTCTTGGGAGGACTGGGACAAGGAGTTAGTGGCCGAGTGTCATCGCCGTGACACGGGCAAGACCTTCAGCTCCGTCTACGGACGCATGCGTTGGGACGAGCCAGCGCCCACCATGACCACGCTCTGTTATGGATTCGGCAATGGTCGGTTTGGCCACCCCGAGCAGGACCGTGCGATTAGTTTGCGCGAGGCAGCGCTGTTCCAAACTTTCCCGAAGAGCTATAAGTTCGTTCCACAGGGCGAATGCGTGAACTTCCGAGTGGTTGGTCGCCTCATTGGCAACGCGGTACCTGTGAGGCTTGGCGAGGTGATCGCGTTGAGCATCAAGGAGCACCTTAAGCAAGTCGAGACTCGCGGGTGCCTAAACTAGTGGGAAAAGTAGGGGGCGTAAGCGCGCTCAGTCATGACGGCGCTTTTGTCTCGCATTCCCACACGGTCTCGACATTCCAGTCGGCTGCTCGGAGTTCGGACTCCTTGCGTTCGTCGCGCTCATCATTACGGGCGAACTTCTCTTGCCAGAGCTCGGCGTTGGAGGGGGCGCACTGCCCGAGTCACAGCCGGGGTGGCGGTGCCAGAATCATTTATGGACGAAGATGCAGAGATGGTGTCGTGAGAAGACAAGATCGGGCTGCCTGGAAGATCCCTTTGATGTAGCCGGTAGCGGACGCCCATCAAGTGCGCGATGCGGCGTACGACCAATTCGGCTCTGGTGTCTCTCTGCTTAACGGAGCGCATGAAGGTACTCCGTTGCGCTGGATCAGGACGCGGCACCGATGCTGTCCACGAGCTTGGCGAGTTCACCGAGGCGCTTCGTTCTCGCCAGGTACTCCGAATAGGAATTAAGAGCGTTGGTTGTTAGCTCGTCATATGTGCAGATTCTTGAGCCTGGAGAAATCGAATTCATCTGGAACTTATACCTGTCTGGGTTTGAATATTGTTCCGAGACGCGATCCCCGAGAACAAAGATCACTTCCACGTCGATTTTTTCGGGATCCTCTGCTTCGCCGTGCTTGACGAGCAGTCGCTTTAACTCGTCAACATATTTGTTGCCTTGCTCGGCAAGCTCCAAAAGCGACACTTGTCTCTTGGCTCTCTTCAGCTCAACGATTACATGTTTTCCTGGAATGGTTCGATAGGTAATATCGAATCTGCCTTTTGAATGGTCTTTTGACTCGTCGTCCCCATCACTCGATTCGGGTGGGAAAATGGATTTAAACTGCTTCTCTATCTCCTCGGTTCCTGTTGCTCGTTCCCATGACGGATCCAGCAGCCAGAGTCTGTCGAACAGGATTTTTTGAAGGACCTTCTCCTTGTCGTTGCGACTGACGGCATTCTTAAGAAGCTGAATAGAATTCAATCGCCCTTTGACTATGTCGCGATAGACAGTAGCTTCTAGATCATCTTGATCCATAAACAGCTTGACCATCTCGGCATCGCCCATTTCTATGGCGTGAACTAGCTCCTCAGTCAGGCCTCTCAGCCTCATGCGTTCGAAGCCGAAGATTGCGTGCTTGAGGAGCTCTTCCTTATCCTTGCCCTCGATTTCCATTCGTTCAACGGCACCCACAAGCTTTTCCGCGTGCTTTCTGTGGGCTGCATCGGGCATGGCTTGAATCCATTCCTGAACTTGCGGGTACTGGATCTGAACCTTCTTGGGATCGTCAATCGCGCGGTTCTTGCTCCAGCCAGCCTCAAGAATGCCTAGCACTTTTTGTAGATAAGCGTTTAGCTGAACGTAACGCGGGTCGTCCTCAATCAGGCGTTGACGGTCACTTGTGGCAATGTCATTCGGCCCCTCGTCGAGAAAGTCCGCCTCAATCTGGCCGGTCAGATACTTCGTGTAATGCCTGCCGTCGTTGAATTCGGCAAGAATGTTCTCTTGAAAGAGTCGGCCGCGTGCAATTACCACAATTCCATTGAGGTTCCCGGCAACGCTGGCGAGATCCTTGGGCTTATGTGAAGTGCCGATCCATCCTCTGATGGCCCAACCATCCTCCCAGCCATCAAGGCGGTCTTGGAGCGTGAACTCTCTCGTTGGAGTGCACCAGTCCGGTTTTTCCCAACCGCCGATCGTCCAGATGTACTGGAGCTTTTCCAAGTCGCCGCGATCGCGTGACGTGACTTCCTTCTCGTCAATCGTGACAGCGAACTGGTCGGTTCCAATTATGGAGAACCTCCTGGCGAGTCGGCTTCTCAGGTTTGCCCTTTTGACACGCTCATTTTTCAGCTTTCTTAGGACTATCTTTGTTCCTCTTTCAGGGGTTTCAGTTGATCCGTCCAATACCTCTGGATGGTACTTTTTATCGGTCTTGTTTGACTGTGCCTGTCTAATACCGTCGATCGTCATGCGTAGCCCGCTCTTCTCGCCGTCCTTCACAGAGAAGACTTCCACTTGATCGGCGATGGAGAAGGGAGCCAGTTTTCCTACCCCTTTCCTGCCCATCACTGGACGGCCCGAAGGACTTCTGCCACCCGCGGAGGCTTCCTCTCGACGTCGATAACCGACTGTCAGGAACTTCTTGTTGATCTCCTCGGCTGTCATGCCGATCCCATTGTCGGTTACGGTGATGATGTCCGCATTGGTGTCGACGGTGATGTTGACCTCGGTAGCGTCAGCGTCCCAAGCGTTGGCCACCATCTCTGTCATTACAGCCGGGACGTTGCTGTAAAGATTGATTCCGAGATGATCAAGGACGCTCAAGTCAATCTGTAGTTCGTACTTTTGCGGGTGGCTTGGGATCAGCTTTGACTTGCGCAACACCGCTGGAATTTTCTTATCTCTTCCCTTTTTACCCATGGTGCCGTTCCTTGTTTTCCCCAGTGAGATAATATAACGAGATTAATGGTCTTTGCGGGGGGGGCGACGCCCCCGCCTGCAATAGCGTTTGGCTTTGGAGTCAGGGGTTAGGTTATCCGAGCTGGTCAAGACTTTGGCATAGGCTTCTGGGGTCAGCCCGCCGAGTGCATTCTTTGGCAGCTCTTCGTTGTACTCGCGGCGCCAGGTCTCAATGACCGTGCAGGCATGCAGCAGGCTGATGAACCAGTGCTCGTTGAGGTACTCGTCGCGCAGCCGGCCATTGAAGCTCTCGACGTAGGCGTTCTGATTGGACTTTCTCGGCTCAATCAGGTGCAAGGCGACTCCGCGAGCGTGCGCCCAGGCTAGCAGGTCAGGGCGGCTCCCGAACCCTCGCAGGCTATGAGACTGACGGTCCTTAGGATGACTCTCCGATAGCCAGCTAGGACAGAACATGAAAGAGGGATTCACGGTCTTTGAGTACATGTACCGCGACGGCGGTAACTTCAAAACAGGTGGCTGCCTGCTTTTATCAGGGCACGACCAGAGCGCTGAGGCCGTGATCCGACGCTTCTTCGGATCTGGATCATGCACTTCATGAGTTTGTAGGCCTCCGTCCGGCCGAAACCGGAGATATGGCGCTGCCGGTATGGGGCACGCTTGGAGCAATGCTGGGGCGGATGCAAAAGGCCGCGGGAAGTGGGACGTCACTCTGTCACCCAGCTGCGACCTGTGACGACGCTCAGTCCTTGAAGCAGTTCTCGCGGTGCCAGCGGAGATAGGTCGGGTGCGGTCGCAGCTCGACTTCATTCGGGACGATGAGCTCTCGCTCTGGCCGGATGAGCTTGTCCAGGTCTGCCGGTACACCGTGGGGCGAGAGAATGATCTTGTAGTCGTCGCCAAAGGTCATAAGTCCGCGGTCGAAGAGCCAGTGCGCAGTCCCGGTCAGGGCGATCCCATTGCGAACAGCATCGGGACCATCGGCCTCCACTGAGCGTATATGTGCTGCCTGAACCTCAGGTCGGCCGCCGCCGTTAATCAGCCGTAATCCGGTCACGGCACAGGTGTTGGAGTAGGCATTCCGCACTTGCCGCCTAAACGCGGCGTCACGCACCTTGCGGGCTGTCACGGTCTCGATGATCGAGCGGACGACGTACTCCGGAACATCTTCCGCGACCCTAGATAGCTGTTCCCACGGCTCGGCCTGCAGGCTGACGCCGCGGCGGACGATGTCTTCGAATTCTCCCCGCGGCAGCGCGCGGACAGATCTTCCGAAGGCGCCCTTGTTGGTTTGCCCGTCCTCACGAAGCAGCCTGCTTTCGCGGTAGCCGGAAATGTCACGAAAGGAAACAGCGGTATCGAATGCCAAGTAATCGCGTATCAGGGCATAGAAATGGTCAGGGCGCTGCGGATCCGGGATCACGCCGGCCACCCGCGCCATGGCGAAATAGGCTTGCCGCCCTGTGGCGCTATTCGGACCGGTAGTTCGCCGAGGTTCGTAGTAGATGATCCAGTCGCCAACTGCCGCTTCGACTTGCCTCAGATACGTGCGCGGGAAGTGGTAACGCTCCTCGATCAGGTCGTCGTAAATCGAACTCTCGGAAGCGGTGAATACGGCGTTTGTCATGACGTCCCCTGGCGCTGCGCCAGGTTAGCAGGGGCCTGGAGGACTCACCAGGCCTCGCTGCTCGCCACGGTTCTTCGCCGCGATGTCACCCGGCAAAGGGTGCCGGCACGACGGCTTTGGCGGTGCCGCACCGCGCTACCCGTCAGCGCTACCTGTCAATCAACCGGTGCACGGCCACGGCCGCATCCACGGCCCTGCGATTGGTCATGGGCTTGCCTTCGTCGATCTCGTTGACCAGCATCATCCCGGTCTGGCTCACGCTGACGCTGGTCTTGCCGACGGTCACATTGGGACCGACTACACGTAGTTGCTTGTCGAAGTCCATGCGGCCGGACGGAAACACGAGGAATCCACCCACGTCCTCTACCGAGGGATCGTCCACGATCCAGCCGATGCTGCGTACCTCGGCCTCCGTCTGCATGTGGGCATGCACGTTGATGATGACGCCGAATGCCATGGCCTGGATGATCTCGTGCGGGTTGCCGGACTGCGCCCGCGGCGAGATCCAGCTGCATTCCACGCCGTAATTGTCGGCATCGTGATGGAAGGGGCCGCTGTCCTTGGCCAGGGCCCAGCCATCCACGAAACCGTTGGTGGTCGCTGCGATGCTGGCGCAGTCGGGCAGGGCGGATGCGGGCGGCATCCTGTCGTTCTGCGCGGCAGCGGCGACCGGGGTGGCATCGTCGCCGCAGCTGGCCAGGAGCAGTGCGATGGCCATCGGGGCCAGCGCGCGGGCGCAATGGGTCTTCCGGGACATGGGCGTCATTCCTTTGAGATCGGCGCGGATACTACCGGTCGCATCCCTGGCTGTCATGCCTGATTCTTCCAGTCACCGGTGACCAGCAGGTCGCCGCTGCGTGCGTCGAAGATCTTGATCGCTACGGAATGCAGGTACATCACGATGTCCCAGCGCCAGACATCCACGTAGCTCACAATGCCGTCCACGTCGCTGGACTGCCGGCGTGACCCTGCGGCGTAGTCGGTCGCCGCTTTGCCCTCCCGCAGGGAGGATTGCGGTCGTTTAACGCGCTGCTTGTTAGCGTCCGTGCGGAAAAATCAGTCGCGGAGGACACCATGGGCCGTTCGAACGTCTCAGTTTCACGCAGGTGGATGGCCGTCCTGCTGATGTCTGCCTGCGCCGCCTTGCCCGCACTGGCCTCACATGCGCAGGAGGCAGCCCCGCAGCAGCCGGTACCGCAGTCGGGCACCGGGCCCGCCCCGCAGGCCCTCGACGAGGCCACGATAAAGGCCGAAATGAAGCGCATGGTCGAACAGCGCAAGCGGGAGCTGCGGCCGGAGTACGAGCGCCGCGTGCGCGAAGACGGAAAGCCGAGCGCGGACCGCTGGTTGCGCGAGACCGCTGCCGAGATGGGACGCCGCGACGGCGCCGCGATGCGGGCCAAGTACGGGGGGATGGCTGGGACGGCGGACTGACGAGAGCGGGATCGGCCGCTTCGTGCTCGAAGCCAAGGGGCGCGGCGCGTCGAAACGCTACGACATGCAGTTCGGCTGTCCGGTCTGGCCCTGCATGGGCACCGACAACGACGCCGATTTCTCGCGCGGACAGGCGCCGAAGCAGCGCGGTGGCGGGTTCGCAGTGGCGATGCCCGAGGGCGACTACATCATCGTGGGCTGGCGCGTGGAGCAGGGGCAGATGGTCTCGCGCTCGACCCAGGCCATCGGCATCCCGTTCCGGGTCGAAAGCGGCAAGGCCCTGTACCTGGGCAACCTGCATTTCGACGCGCACTGGGAAGACGTCCGGCTCCGAGACCGCGCCGACCGCGACCTGCCGCGCCTGAGGCATAGACGGGCACGCTAGCGCTCTGGCGACACGCGCGGAGTCCATGCATCCGGCTTCGCGCCCATGCGGAGCATGTGCTTGCGGAACACGAGCACGCTGTCCGACAAGGCATCGGTGCGCACGAACGCGATGGGAAGCCCCGGTTCGGCGTCGTGGATGGAGGCTGCCTGGAATCCACGGTGCTGCAGCTGTTGCGCGACCTGGCGCGCGGTGGCATCCGGATCGTCGACGACGAATCCCAGCGCCGCGCCGTGCGGGCCCAGCAGCTCGAACATGCGCGGATCGGGCTGGTTGATGATGGTGCCGCTGGCGAAGATGGTGCGCTGCACGTTGGGCGAGTCGGCACGGAAGCGCGGGCGTTGGCCCAGCGATTGCATCACGTCCTCGATCGCCACCAACGCCTCGGCGGAGCTGGCGCTGAACACCTGGTAGTCGCGATCCGGGAACGGCAGCGGGTTGCGATCATAGGCGAGCGCAAGCGTCCACAGGCCAAGCAGCAGGGTCGCCAGCGGTACGAGGATCACGAGGAACAGGGGCACCTGGACGCTGCGGTTCTTCCTGCGGGTGGCGGCCATGGTCTTGTCTCCGTGCGAAACGCAGGTCAGGGGGGCGTGCGGACCGGCAATGCGACGAGTGCGATGGCCCGCCAACGTCGTGGCTTGCGCATGCGGGGTCCCCGGCGGGTCTCTCGTGGCGAACGGCGGAGCGTGGCGCTGGCGGCCAGCGGCGGCACCGGCAACGATCGCGTGCTGCGACCGGCTTGATCGGCAAAAGGCCCTCGGCCATCCGACCGGCAAGCCCGACGCCACGTGGCTCTGCGTCAGTTGCCCTGCATCGCCCAGTCCACCAGCCCCTGGAGGCACTCCAGCCGCTCATAGCGGGGGCCATCGGTGGGAAGTGCGCGCAGGCAGGTGCTTGCGGCGTCCATCGCCCTGGTCCGCTGCGTGATGTGTTCGATCCGGCACGAAATGCCGTGGACGCTTGGCCAGGCACCTCCGGCACCCGTCAGCGCGCCAGCGAGTTCGCAGTCGGCGTTCCGGTAGGCAAGCCAGCTTTCGTGCTGGGACGTGACGGCGCGGGCCAGTGGCGAGGGTTCATCGGCATCACCGTCCAGGGCGGTGAGCAGCCGGCCGCGGGCCTCGGCAAGTGCCGCCCGGGCGGCGTCCAGCTCATCGCCCACCACGTACAGCGTGTGCATCGCGCTGCCTTCGGGCCACTCGTCCCGTCCGTCCTGTGCATGCGCGCAGGCCGCCAGCGTGACCAGCGCCGTGGCGGCGAGGGTCGGAAGGGTCTTCATGCGGCTCAGGGTGCCTCGCCCGGGATGGGCGCGGCCATCAGGCTGGCTGCGAGCGCCAGGTGGATGGGAGGAAGTTTCAGGGCCACGGCGGTGCTCCATGCGGGTGGTGAAGGGGGAGGATATCCGCTGACGCAGCCCTGGCGGCTACTTCCGCCGCGCCACCCAGGTGTCCAGTGCCTTGGCGAACGCCTGCCTGTCCCGCGCACCGAAGGCCGCCGGTCCGCCCGTCTGCACGCCCGCGCCGCGCAGTTCTTCCATGAAGTTCCGCACCGACAGGCGCTCGGCGATGTTGTCCCTGGTGAACCGCTCGCCGCGCGGATTCACGGCGTCCGCCCCCTTGGCCAGCACGCGCGAGGCGAGGGGGATGTCCTGGGTGACGACCAGGTCGCCCGGTCCGGCGCGTTCGGCGATCAGGTCGTCCGCCGCGTCGAAGCCGCCCTGCACCTGCAGCGCGCGCACGAAGCGCGAGCCCGGCGTGCGCAGCCACTGGTTGGCGACCAGGGTCACCGGCACCTGCGCGCGCTCGGCGGCGCGGAACAGCATGTCCTTCACCGGGCCGGGACAGGCGTCGGCATCGACCCAGATCTGCGGCGTGGCGGGCGGGGGCATGGCATCGGTCATGGCGGTAGAGCCTACTCGCGCTTCCGGGCTGGCGGGGGCGCCTTCGGTTACAGTTCCGCGTCCGTCGCCTGAGAATGCCCGTGCCCAGACTGCTGCTGTTCCTCATGATGCTGGTTGCCGGCGGCGCTGCGGCTTCAGGCCCGGTCTTCGACGTCCATGTGCATCTCCGCGAAGGCGAGATGTCGCTGCGGGAATACATGGCCGACGTGGAGGCATCGGGGGTGGAGCTCTCCGGCCTGGGCGCCATGTGGTTCGGCGGCCCACACCAGGCCCGCCAGGGCGATCCCGATGCGATCCGCGCCGGCAACGACCGCGTCATCGCACTGGCCAAGACACATGCGCAGGTGGTGCCCATCGCCACCGTCCATCCCTACGACGAAGCCGCGGCGATCGCCGAGCTGGAACGTGTCGCCGCAGCGGGCGTGCGGGTGCTGAAGCTGCATGCGCACACGCAGCGCTTCGATATCTCCGATCCGCGGGTGGAGGCGCTGGTACGGCGTGCCGGGGAACTGGAGATGGTCGTGCTGACGGACAACGCCCACATCCTGCCCGGTGACAGCGAGAAGCTGTTCAACCTGGTGGTGCGGGTGCCGGGCACGAAGTTCATCCTCGCCCACATCGGCGGCATGAACTTCCGCTACTGGAACATCGTGGCGCTGGCGCGGACCGCCGACGGATTCGCGATGGACAACCTGTATTTCGACATCTCCGGGCCGGTGCTGCTGGCGCCGGGTTCGCCGATCGAGGACGAGTTCGTCTGGACGCTCCGCAACGTGGGCATCGACCACGTCCTGCTGGGCTCCGACTACCCGCAGATGGGCCTGGGTGCCGCGGTGGATGCGCTGGAGCGGCTGGATCTGACCGACGCGGAGAAGGAAAAGATCCGCCACGGCAACGCGGCCCGCCTGTTCGGGCGGTGAACCGCGATCTGGACCGGAGGACGACGCATGGCACGCAATGATTTCGACCCCGCCACGGTCAAGCCGGACGGGCGCCCGCCGACGCAGGAGCAGCTGTTCGATCCGGCCGTCGACGGGCCCTGGCGCGGATCCGTCGAGGGCATCGCCCTTGGAGGGGCGGTCACCGTGCTCGCCTACGGGACCGACACGCCCGGCGAAGGCCCGCGCCTCCACGTGCATCCGTATGACGAGACATTCATCGTGGTCGCGGGGCGGGCCAGGTTCTTCATCGGGGACACGACCATCGACGCCGCCGCCGGCGACGTCCTCCTCGGCCCCGCGGGGGTTCCTCATCGATTCGAGAATCTCGGGCCCGGCCGCCTGCAGACGGTCGACATCCACCATTCGCCGCGGTGGATCCAGACCGACCTGGAGCAGGACTGACGGGCCCGAGCCAGTCCCTGTGCGCGGGCCCGGTCAGGCGTCAGGCGCCTGCTCGCAGTTCACCATCCACGACACGCCGAAGCGGTCGGTGCACATGCCGAAGCGCTCGGCCCAGAACGTCTTCTCCAGCGGCATCGTCACCCTGCCGCCTTCGGAGATGCCGGCGAACAGGCGTTCGGCTTCGGCCACATCCTTCGCGTTGAGCGACAGCGAGAAGCCGCCGAACGGCGTGGCGTAGTCCGGCGGGCAGTCCGATCCCATCAGGATGGAGCCGTCGGGGAAGCGCAGCGTGGCGTGCATGATCTTGCTGCCGTCGCCGCCGGGCGCCTCGTCGGCCATCGGCGACTCCGCCCAGGTGTGGGTGAACAGGCAGTCGGCGCCCAGGGCCTGCTGGTAGAAATCGAAGGCGGCCTTGCAGTCGCCGTCGGGGAAGCTGAGGTAGGGGTTCATGGCGGTGGTGCCCGCGGCTGGTGGGTGGAGATGGGTTCTAGTCGTGTCTCCGGCGCCGGATCGTCCACGGTCCACAGGACGGGCGCACGCCGAAGTCGACCGCATCCGGCGGGCCTGCTGCGATGCAAAATGAACACTTGTCTATTTTGTGTACAGTTGTCCTCGAGCTCACCGCAGGTCCCTTGGGGGACGCCAGACCGGGGACATGTCGAAGGAGCTCTTGAGTCGCGTTGCTGCTTGCTGTTCCGCAGTCCAGTAGTCCAACCACACACTCTTGGGGATACACACATGATTCGCATGGGCAAGATCGCAGTCTGCATTGCGTTGGCCACGGGCCTGGCCTTGGCCGGTCCCGTCGCCGCCCGCTCCGGCGGTACGGGGGGCGCCGCCGGCATCGACGCCACCGCCGTCGCGGAGGGGAACGTCACCTTCTTCGTCGCGGACCCGGAACTGGGCCTGGCCGGCGTCTACAGCGCCAATGGCACCGACCTCTACTTCGAAGCCCGCCGGGCGCTGGATCCGGCCACTGGCGCGCCCGGCGCGCTCAGCGTCCGCGTCATCGATGCCGAAGCGCGCACGCTCGCGCTGGGCGGCGAGCCCTACGCGAAACACTGGGTGCCGCAGCCTGGCGAGTTCGGGAAGGGGGAGGGGGCGGAACAGGCGCGGATGCTCGCGAGTCTGGGCGAGGCGCTGGGAGCCGCCAGGCTGCATCCGTCGCTGTCGGCCGAGAAGTCGGCGCTGGCGGCACTGGCCAGGCAGGCCGCGGGCACGTCCGCGGGATTCCCGCTGCGCACGGGCGCGGACGCCACCACGTACGCGGCGCCGGCTGCGGCCCAGGTGTCCGACTTCTACCTGCAGTCGGCCCGCGACCTGAAGCTCGAGCGCAAACCCGACGGCACGCTGGTCGCCGATCTCGGTGGGGGCATCGCGCTGGAGGCCTCGCAGCGCTTCATCGCGGACGAGCCCGACGAGGACGGCCGCATGGGCCGCTTCGACACCTATTCGATGGTGAGGGCGGCCGACGGCTATGTCCTGGCGACCGAACTGGGCGGCGACGAGCTTCCCGAGGGCTGGGACGAGGCGATGGATCGGGTGAACGAGCGGGAGCACCACGCGCTGGCGGCGGACTTCGGCCGCGCGGCCACGGCCCTGAACTCGCTCGCCTATGGGGTCCGGAGCGCGGGCGCGGCCCTCAGCCCGGACAATGAGCAGGCCTCGTTGCAGCGGCTGGCGCAGACCCTGGCCACCCACCTGCTGCCGGTGCGCGACGAAAAGATCGACGACGGCAAGTCCGGGGACGAGCGGCTCACCCGCGCCGCCGGCCTGTACCAGACCTACATCCAGGTGTGGCGCAAGCCCTTCGTCGTGATCGCGGAGCACTCCGGCACGCGCGTGGGCAAGTGGAAGTTCAGGAGTACCTCGACGTCGAGCACCAAGGTCCACCAGGGCTGGGTCAGCTACTGCAACCACGGCACCTGCGCGGCGGGTTCGAAAATGACCCACAAGTGCACGTTCACCGGCCCACGGTTGACCTGGTACCGGTTGCCGTCGCGGCGCTCGGATGCCGGTGGCCATACCTGCAGCACGCCGTACTGGGCGATCGCGCGCGGCGGGCACCACAACTGCCATGACGATTCTTCGGTCCAGGTCAGGGCGGTGCGGGGGCAGTCCTACTCCGTCACGGGCGGCCGCTGTGGCGATTCGTGGTTCTCGGCGTACGCGCCGACCTGCGGCGCGCAGTAAGCGCCGGTAGCGATGTGGCACGGCGACGCCGGACGCTGGTCCGGCGTCGTCGCATCCGGGGTCAGGCGGGTCGGGACGTGGCGGAGGCTTTCGCGCTGATGCCGCGTGCACCGATGACGATCATCTTGACCATCGTGGTCAGTTCGTCGATCTGTCCGGCATCGCGTTCGGGCGGCAGGTCCATCGCGCTGGCGCCGACCGCGAACACCAGTCGCGTGATGGCACGGGCCACCAGGTCCGGTGCATGCAGGGGGATGCCGGTGGTCTCGGCGAGCCGGACCAGGTCCTCGCGCAGTTCTTCCTCGAAGAAGCGCAGCTGTGCGTCCACCGCATGCTTGTAGGCGTCCGACCCGGCCAGGCCCTCGCGCAGGAGAAGGTGCAGGAACTTGTCGTCGGCGCGCAGCCGGTCGAAGAACGCTTCCACCGAACTGCGCACCACGCTGTGTCCGGAGGTCGCGCGATGGCGGGCCTGGCCGATGACCGTGCGCAGCGAGGCGCCGGCGCGTTCGATGAGGGTGACGGCCAACTCGTCGATGTCGCGGAAGTGGCGGTAGAAGCTGTTGGGCGCGATCCCGGCCTCGCGCGTGACTTCGCGCAGGCCCAGGGTGGAGACGCTGCGGTTGGGGCCGAGCAGGGCCATCGCCGCCGCGATCAGGTCCTCGCGCGTGATCGAAGGCCTGCGGCCGAGGCCGCGGCGGGGGAGCGGTTTGGAATCGGGCACGGATGGAGTGATCGGAGGGTCTGCCGTCATCATCGCGCAAACCGGGGTGGGGTGCCGCCGGCGTTGACCGGTTGCCGTCGCTGCAGTCCCGGTCGCGCTGGTAGGCGCTGCTCCCCGACCCGGCATCGACTTGGGCGGCCACGTCGCTTCGCGCGTTGCGAAAGGACTTGATGCGATGCGGCACGGATGACGGTTTGGCGTGGGTATCGCGCATTCATCCTGGCCGCGTGCTTCGAAGCACGGGTTTTCCCCAGTAGGTGGGTATCGGGTGCTCCGGAAAAATGGACGAGTTCCCTTCCGCCCCCACGGAGCCCCGAATGCACCCCACCATAGACGGTTCGTCCACGCTGCACGTCGTACCCCTCCGCCACGAACCTGCACCTGCGGACGGCACCGTGATGCCGGTGGACCACGGATCGAAGCCCGCGGATGCTGCCGGCGACCCCGGCACCGCGGAACACACCGACCAGGCGCATGCCGAATGGCAGGAGGCCGAGCAGGCCGCGGCCGATGCGCCACCCCATGACTACACGGCGGTGTCCAGCGCGCGCGAGAAGCGCGAGGCCTTCGAAACCGCGGTGCGCGCGGAGATCGAGGCGCTGCCGGATTTTGTCGGCCCGGTCGCGGGTGGCACCGGCCGCATCGAGGCCAAGTCCGGCCCGGTGCTGCAGCGCTATGCGGACGATCCGGCCGCGCTGGACGCGGTCAATGGGGTGGTGGCGGAACTCGAAGCGCTGCAGCCGCTTGCGCAGCGCCCCGCGGTCGAGCGCCTGCTGAACGAGGCGAAGGCGCAGCCGGATGCGGAATCGGTGGTCGAAACGCTCGCAGAAGGCCTGGATGGGCTGTCGGAAAGCGATCGCGCGTACCTCACCACCAGTCCCGAGCTCGCGACCCTGATCCGCGAAAACGTCGAACCCTGGGTGTCCGGGCCGTATTCGGGCCTGCAGGGCGATGCGCTGCTGACCGCGACCGCGGCTGCGAACGAGTCCTCGCGTCGGCTGCAGGCGCTGACCGAGGGCCTGCCCCCGGATCTCGCCTACGGCGTGGTGCTCGGCAACCTCGATACGATCCAGAACATCGCGCAGCTGAAACCGATGTATCTGGGCAATCCGTCGGCCTTCGGCGGCGAGGCCTTCGGGCGCCTGTCCGACGCGGTGGCCGCGCTGGGCGATACGCCGGAAGGCAATGCGCTGCGCGCGGACATCGCAACGCTGTTCGTGGCCGGCGGCATCGACCGGGGGCAGGGCGGTCCGCTCGCCACGGTCATGGCCGATGCGGTGCGAAACGGATCCAGCCCGGGGCTTGCGCTTGAGATCATCGAGCAGCTGCCGGACGTCGGCGAGGGCGATCTTGCCGAGGTTGCGACCACGAAGCTGGTGGAGGCCGGCGAGTCGCTGGCCGACGACATCGCCGGTGACCTCGAGGACTACAACGAGATGCTGGCGGAGCTGGGCATCCTGCTGAAGCGCAACGAGGGCCTGCCCGCCGAGGCCACCGATGCCGCGATCCAGGCTTGGCTGGACGGGCAGGATCCGGAGTGGCAGTCGGACTTCGAAGCGTTGGAGGGCCGCCTGATCGAACGCGCGGAAACGATGCGCGAGCTGCTGGCCGGCGTGGCCGCGCTGCCTGACGACGCGAAGGGCGACATCGAGGGGGAGCTGAAGGACCTGTTCAATCGCGAAGACGTGCTGGACGCGGTGAACCTGGCCGCCAGCCGCGATCGCAGCTTCCTGACCGGCCCCGAGGCCGACCTGATGATCGCACTGGCCGACCCGGCGCGCGCCGGTGCGGCGGGTGCGGACACGCTGCGTCAGATCGGCAACCACGCGATCCAGCAGCAGGCCTCGCTGATCTTCGCCGACCTCGAGCATGGCAACCCGGCCAGCGCGACCGCCGCGAAGGCGGAGCTGCGGGCGCTGGGCGATCGCGTGGCGGTGCTGTTCGGCGGGGACGCCGACGCGTACCGCCAGGCGATCGGCGCGCTGGACGGTTTCGCCGACCTGCCGGCGAACGCCACTGCGGCGCAGGTGGAGGCGGCGGCGACGCGCCTGGATTCGGCGCTCGGCCGCATCGAAGGCTTCGGCCGCGACAGCGCTCCGGGCGTGCTGTTGCGTTCGCTGGGCGTGGCCGCGGGCGTGCTGGCGCTCAACAAGTACGCCAGCCAGGCGGTCGACGATCCCACGCTGCGCGACCAGGTCGCCACGCTCGGCGCGGCCTCCGGGCTCGGCAGCGCCACCATCGCGCTGCTGCAGAAGCCGGGCAGCGTCGATGTGTCCGGCGTCGGCGCACTCGACGACGCGCGCGGGCGCCTCGGGCCGCTGGGGCTGGCCAACTGGGGCAAGGCGCTGGGCGTGTTCTCGGCGGTGGGCGACCTCGCCTACATGGTCGACGCGATCCGCGAGGGCGAAGGGGTGGAGGCCGGGCTCCACGCCCTGGCAGGCGCCGGCACGGTGGTGCTGAGCGTGGCATCGGGCCCGGTCGGCTGGATCGTGGGCGGAAGCATGATCGCGCTTTCGATGTTCGGGCAGGCCAGCCTGGCCGGCTTCCACGAAGGCCAGGAGGCCCGCGAGGCCTCGATCGACTACCTGGTGGCCGCCGGCCTTGAGCGCGACGTCGCCGAGCTGCTGGCCGACACTGGCGAGACCCAGGGAGGCCCGGCGGTGCCGGCCGTGCCGTTGATCCTGGAGACGGCGCGGTTCGGCGGTCTGGTGGGCCACGAAGGCAAGCGGATGACCGCGGAGGAGACGATCGAGGCGCTCAACGCCATGAGCGGCGATGCGGACCAGCTCAACGCGCTGCAGGCGCAGGTCAACCAGCTGCGCTACGCCAACCAGCACCTGCTGCTCGGGGGAGGCTAACCCCGCCGGGCGGCCTCGATCAGGGTCCGGACGCGGGAAACCATCGACGTCCTGCGCAATGCGGATCGAGCGTGATGTTCGGGTGCGCGGCGATGATCTCCAGCACGGTGTCGAAGAACGTCTGGCCGGTGCCGGCTTCCAGCGCATCCAGTTCGCGCCGGATGCGCGCGAGGTCGTAACGTCCGGGCAGGGCGAGCTTGGCCTGCAGGAAGGCGCGGTTGATCTCGTCGTAGAAGGATGGAATGTCGTGTATGCGGCTGCCGTCGAGGGTGATGCGAGGACTCAACGGTGTCAGTCCGGATCGTAGTAAAGCTCGACGCGGAGGTCGAATGCGTTCAACAGTGAGGCGTCACCTTCGGACATCGCGTCGCGGAAAATGCGGGCGAGGTCCAGGGTTCCACCGGTGACCTCGTCGCCTCGGGCGATCTCGCCCGATGCCATCCAGTCGGTGATGCCCTCCCAGATCGCGTCCACGAAGCCATTCGCCGCAGCGGTTCCGCCGGTGCGTACGTCTCCCTCTGGCAACTTGCTGGCGCCATGGCTGATCAGCTTGTCAGTCAGTTTGTCGGTGAAGAAGCGGATGAACTCGGTCTTGGCTGCTGCATCCCCCTTGGCGTTGGCGATGAAGTCCGCGGTGGCCCACTGCAGCGAGCCCATGATGGTGCCCAGCGTGCTGGCGGCGTTTTCGCGCGTTTCGGCGGGGAGGTCGGTGTTTCCGATCACCAGCGCGAGGTCGCGCATTTCCGCGGCGATCGCTTCGTTGGTCTCGTCGATGCGGCCGTACTGCTCGTCGAGGAGCACATGGCGGCTGAAGTCCTTGAACAGGCCGTGGTGGAAGTCACCGGTGTTGTCCTTGCGCCAGTCGGTTTCGGCCAGACGTGAGAGGTTGTCCTCGAAGTACTTGCCAAGTTCGTCGAGGGCTGCGCCGCGTTCGCCGCCCTGGTCGATGCCTCCGACGTAGCTGTCGTCGGCCGAGCGCACCAGCGCGGCGAACAGGCGGTCCTGGGCGTCCTGGTTGCCTGCGGTCGAACTGCTGGAGTTGAGCAGGGTGGAAAGAGCATGGAAGCCGTCGCGCTCGGGAAGCAGGCCCGGGCTGCCGAGGCTGGTAGCCATCATCGCCTGCACAAGCGTCATGTCGCCCGCCACCGGGCCGGACTTCATGACGCGGTCGATCTCGGCGAGCACGGCATCGGCGGCTCGGCTGTCACCCTGTGCCGCGGCCATGTTCGCGATATCGGCAGCCGCGGTCAGCAACTGCGGCCCGGACTCGTAACGGTTGATGTCGTAACCTTCGCGGCGGGCATCGTCGACCAGGCGCTGGGACACTTCGGACAGCAGGTTGCCGTCGCCGATCCCGGTCAGCAGCTGCCGTGCACCGGCGGTGCCGGGCTTGCTGACCAGCCCGTAGATCTGGTCGGCGCCCAAGGCTCCGCTGTCGACACTGCGCGCGATCGAATCGGTGACCTGCTGCCGCAGCTCCTGCGTGTTCTCACCGCTGTAGGCATTGCCGATCTCGTTGAAGGCGCCGTTGATGGCATCCGCCTGCTCCGGCGACAGGGTGTCGCAGCCGGTTCCGCCGTTCGCCATGCCCAGCAGTGCGGCGATGTACGCGTCCTTCTGCTCCTGCGTGAGCGTCGGGTCGCTCATCGTCTGGCTGATCTGGTAAGCGATGGCGCTTCTCGGTTCGGGGCCGAACCTGGACGCCTCGATCGTGCGGTCGATCGCTTCCTGGACCTGCGGGTCATTGCTGGTGCAAGTACCGATTCCGTTGGTCGAGGTACCGTCCATAGGGGCCGGCTGCACCGAGAACGAGGTGGGGAAAATGGACATCGAGGATCCCTGGCATCCGTGGACGTTGTCCCATTTTGACGCTGGGCCGTGTTCGCTACCATCAGGGAAAACCCCTGCCCCGATCTTCCAGTGGCCGGCGGTCGCGCCAGATGGACGTCGCCGCGGTTCGCAGCGGTGCATCTCCGTGCCCGGCGTATCATGCTCGCCATGCAGCCCGACGAACTCGTTTCCCTCTTCGACAGGCAGGCGCCCGGCTACGACCAGCAGTGGGCGCGGACCTCGGCCATCCGCGACTGCCTGTACCTGCTGCTCCGGCCCGTGCTTTCGAGGCTGCCGGACGATGCGCGGATCCTGTGCGTGGGCGTGGGGACCGGGACGGAAACGGCGTATCTGGCACAGGCGTTCCCGGGGTGGCGGTTCACCGCAGTGGATCCGTCGCCGGCGATGATCGAAGCCTGTCGCGCGCGTGCCGAAGCGGAGGGGTTCGCTGGTCGCTGCAGCTTCCACGCGGGCTTCCTCGATACGCTGCCCGAAGGCCCGCCGCACGATGCGGCCACCTGCTTCCTGGTGTCGCAGTTCCTGCTCGATCGTGGGCAGCGCGCGGCGTTCTTCGGCGGGATCGCCGCGCGGCTGCGTGAGGGCGGACTGCTGGCGAGTTCCGACCTGGCGAGCGACGTGGAGTCCGTCGCGTACGAGGTGCTCCTGCCGGCCTGGATGCGGATGATGGCCGCGGCCGAGGTGCCGCCCGCTGATATCGAACGCATGCGTGCCGCGTATGCGCGGGATGTGGCGATCCTGCCGCCGGCGGAGGTCGCTTCGATCATCGCCGACGGAGGCTTCGATGCGCCCGTGCAGTTCTTCCAGGCGGGCCTGATCCATGCCTGGGTTTCGCGGCGGGCGTAAGCCCGGACACGCCTTCGCCGCCTGCGGGTTTCAGCGCCTGAACCAGCCGTGCAGCCGCGCCAGCAGCAGCTCCACGTCGGTCAGTGCGGCCCGCTCATCCCGGACCCGTACCGCCACCGCCGGCACGTCGGTCGTGATGTCGTCCACGCCCATGTCCATGTAGCGCGCCATGCGTTCCGGGTCGTTGACCGTCCAGGCCTGCAGGCGATAGCCGCGGCGGCGCGCGTCGGCCAGCGCCGTCTTGTCGATCAGGTGGTGGTTGAGTCCCAGCATGTCGAAGTCGGTCCGGCGCGCCGTGCCGGGCAGCGAGGCGTTCGCGAGCAGGGCGAGCCGCGCCTGCGGTGCGGCGGCGCGCGCGGCGCGCACCAGGTCGGGCGAAAGCGAAGCGAGGATGACCGCGTCCCCGTGACCGCCGCGCTCGACTTCGCGCAGGGTGGCGGCGAGCAGTTCGCCTGAGTTGTGCGCATCCGGCTTCAGCTCCACCAGCGCGGTTGCGCGCCGGTCGATGAAGGCCAGCGCCTCGCCCAGGGTGGCGATGCGTTCGCCCGAGAACGCGGGATCGAACCAGCTGCCGATGTCGATGTCGCGCATGTCCTGCAACGGTGTGTGCACGACCCGCCGCGGATCGCTGGCGATGCGGCGGAAGTCGATGTCGTGGAACACGACCACGGCACCGTCGGCGCTCAGGCGGACGTCGAACTCGATCGCATCGGTCCCGGCGTCGATGGCTGCCTGGAACGCGGCGAGCGTGTTCTCCGGTGCCAGCGTGGTCGCGCCACGGTGTGCAGTCACGCCGACGTCGGTGCGCAGGTCCATGCGGCCGACGGCGAAGGCCGCCTGCAGCAGCGCCCAGGCCAGGAACACTGCTTCGGCCCCCCAGACAAAGCGGGCCGGACGGGGCGGGGTGGCTTCCACCTCGCGCGCGCCGCTGGCGCCGCCCAGGCGCAGGAACAGGGCGCGGACCAGCAGGGTGTTCAGGGCGGTGCCGAGCAGCAGCACGCCCAGCACGGTGGCGGCGTAGAGCGTGAGATACACGACCATGCCGGCGCCGACCAGCAGGCGGTGCGGCGGCAGTCCGTCCAGCAGCGGCGTGGCCGCGCGGTCGTAGAGTTCGGTCACCAGCAGCGGCATGGTCGCGACCAGGAGCGCGACGCCGGTCACCAGCGCCGCGATGCGCAGGTGGCGACCGCGGGTGAGCGTCCGGCTGCGGCGCAGGGCGGCCACCGGCGACAGTCCCTCGAGCACCAGCGCGGGCGTGGCGAGCAGCCAGCGGAAATAGAGCGTCGCGTGCAGCAGCAGGCCGACCGCGATCACCGGCAGGAAGCCGGCGAGGAACCAGTCGAACTCGGGCGGCCGTGCGACCAGCACGTAGTAGGGGTCGTAGCCGCCAAGGAGTCGACGGTAGAGCAGGCCGCCCGCCAGCAGCCACGGCACCGCCAGCAGCGCATGGGCCAGCACCTGTCCGGCGGCGAGCACGGCCAGCGGCCCCGCGCGCCGCAGCATGCCCAGCAGGGCCGCGGCGGCGGTGCGGTAGCGGCAGCCGCGGCTGGCCGAAACCAGCAGCATGCCGGCCTGCTGCAGCATGACCACGAACCAGGCGAAGGCGCCGGCCAGCATCAGCCACGCGAACGCCAGCGGGATGTCGAGCGCCCGCGCGAAATCGCCGGCGAGCGGGCGCTCGATCCAGTGCAGCACCGCGGCCAGCGACCAGGTGGTCAGCGGCGCGGCGGCCACCGTCGCGAAGGCGGTGAACAGCAGGTACCAGGCCAGCATCGGCCGCAGGTGCCGGCGCAGGTCGCGGCGGATGTCGTGGACGAGGATGCCGCGCAGGAGGTGGCGGTCGTCCATGGCGGGGTCGGTGGGCATCCCGGGAGTTTAGGGTTCATGGAGCCTGGCACGGGGCAGTGGGGACCTGGCTAGTCCGTGCACGGCGATGACGGTGCCCACGGCCCGCAGTCCGTCTCCGGTTCGCCCGCTAGAATCGAGAGGTTCGTCCGAATCCGGGAACACGATGCACGAAAGCGCGCAGATCCCCTGCCGGGTTGCCGGATACACTGCCTCGCGCCTGCAGCTGCCGCCCGGTCCCTGGACGACGGTGTTCGAAGCGCTGTGCGCGCACTTCCCGCGGATCGATGCCGCCACCTGGCGCGGCCGCTTCGCGCGCGGGCGCGTGCTGGATGCGGAGGGGCGGGCGCTCGGCATCGATGCCGCGTACCGCGTGGGCGCGGAGGTCCGGTATTTCCGCGAAGTCGCCGACGAGCCGCGCATCCCCTTCGCCGAGACCGTGGTCCATGCCGACGCGCACCTGCTGGTGGCTTGCAAGCCGCATTTCCTGCCCGTGGCCCCGACCGGCGCCTGGGTGCGCGAAACCCTGCTGACCCGCCTGGTGCAGCGCTTCGACAACCCGGCGCTGGTGCCGCTGCACCGCATCGACCGCGACACTGCCGGGCTGGTGCTGTTCTCGGCCGATCCCGCCAGCCGCGGGCGCTACCAGGCGCTGTTCCGCGAGCGCCGCATCCGCAAGGAGTACGAGGCCGTCGCGCCGCCGCTGCCGGGCCTCGCGTTCCCGTACGTGCACCGCAGCCGGCTGGAGCGCGGCGAGCCGTTCTTCCGCATGCGCGAGGCGCCGGGCGAGGCCAACAGCGAGACGGTGATCGACGTGATCGCGCGTGGCGACGATACCTGGCGCTACCGCCTGCAGCCGGTGACCGGCCGCAAGCACCAGCTGCGCATGCACATGGCGGCGCTGGGCGCGCCGATCCTGCACGACCGCTGTTATCCGGTGCTGCAGGATCCACAGCCGGACGATCCCGGGCGCCCCCTGCAGCTGTTCGCCACCGCGCTGGCCTTCGAGGATCCGCTCACCGGCGAACTTCGCCGATTCCGGACGGGTGCGGCGGAATAGAGATCGACCCGCCGTCCGACGTCAGTTCCTGTCACAAAGTGGTCATGCGCCCGCGATCCACCGGAATCGACCGCGGCCTTGGCGTTGGCACGCGGCGTGCTTGGGTATGGGCGCTCGCACGGAAGGCTGGTTTGGCCAGGCGCGCGGCTCGCATCCACTGAAGGGGAAGACATGAAGTACACCAAGCCGAAGGCCACGATGGCCGCCGTTTTCGCCGTGGCCGCCGTTGCGGCTTCCGCCACCGCCCAGGCCCAGACCAAGCCGGTCCAGGGCTGGACGCCGCCGCAGCGGCAGGAACTGGATCCGGCCAAGCGCGTGCCGGTGGCGACGCAGCCGGCGTCTGTCGCCACGCAGCAGGGCGCGGCGGGGGACAGCGTCCAGGCACAGCCCGTTGCGCAGCCTGTCACCCAGCCCGCGCCCGCGTCGTACCAGGCGCCGCCGCCCTACGGCACGCAGGCGTACGAGCCGACGGAGGAGCGCGCGACCTACGAAGAGGGCCGTGGCGGCTTCTTCCTGGGCGTGAAGGGCGGCAAGGGCTGGGTCTACGACGATGTCGACCAGTCCGCGCGCGAGATCAATGCCGGTTACCGCTGGCAGGCCGGCGCGGTGGCGCTGGTGGGCATCGAGGTGGCGGGTGGGAAGCTGGAGAAGACCACCGAACGCGGCGTGCCGTACAACGATGTCGACTACGGCAGCATCGGCGTGAACGCCCGCTTCAATTTCGGGCGCAACAGCCCCGTGTATGGCCTGGTCCGTGCCGGCTACATGTCGGCCGAGATGGACGATCCCTATGGAAGCGTCGATGTCGATGGCGGCTATTTCGGCCTGGGCCTGGGCGTGGACATCAACCGCCACTTCAACCTGAGCCTGACCTACACCAACTACGTGTACTTCAACGAGCTGTACTGGGAAGAAGGCACCCTGTACTACGACGCGGATCGTGCCGATACCCTGATGCTGGGCGCCGAAGTCCGCTTCTGACCAGCGACGGCGGGATCGGCGCGTCCGGTCCCGCCCGCTCCCGGGGGGACGTGGACGCCGCGCGTCCCGCGCCCTGGCCTCAGGCCGCGGTCAGGCGCGCCAGGAACACCAGCATCGTCGCGAACAGCAGCAACATGAAATAGATGTTGCCGACGACCAGGTACTTGATGATCGTCAGCCACCAGGCCTGGCCGTAGACGCGCTTCTGCATCAGCAGCAGGTACACCGGCATCCACACCAGCACGGCCGCGAAACACAGGCTCAGCAGGATGCCCGGGATGCCCGACACCCAGCTGCCGGCCGCCGAGAGCAGGAAGGCCAGGGTCAGCATGATCAGCAGGAAGGCGTGGCTGTACAGCGCCACCACCAGGTGCTCGAGGTACACCCGGCGGGTGAAGAAGTAGGCGATCTTCAGCAGGATCGCGAACACCGGCACCAGCAGGAACAGCGCGGACGGCGCCGAGGCCATCATCGCCTGCACCCAGTTGTCGGCGCTGGCGCCGTCCAGCGACTGCATGTTCTTCTCGACGTTGCCGAGCTTGCGGTTGAGCCAGTCGTTGGCGAACTTCGGCCACCAGCCGACGATGAAGGGATTGTCCTTCGGGTGCCACTCGCCCTTGTGCCCGAGCATGTTGAGCTGCAGGCGCCGTGGATCGCTGCCGCGGGGTTTCCCGGCATCGACGCCTGCGGCATCCGTATCGCCCGCGGCGCCATCGGCCCGTCCGCCCAGTTCGACGATGCGGTTGGCCGCGGCGGCGCGGACGCGGATCTCGGCCGCCACCAGGGCGGGATCGACGCCCGGGGTATTGCCGGCCGCCGCACGGGCTTCCTCGATCGAGGCGATGCTGGCGTCGAGGATGCGATCGACCTCCTCGACGCTGGCGGCATTCTCGATCTCCGGCATGCCTTCGACCGAAATCGAACCTTCCTCGACGTGGATCGACGCGGCGCCGATGAAGAACGTGAGCACCGACAGGATGACGAACAGCCGCAGCGGCGCGATGTAGCGCGCGCGGTGGCCGGCCAGGTAGTTGTTGGCCACCCGGCCGGGGAACATCAGGTCGCGCAGGGTGCGGAAGACGCGCCCGTCGAGGTGCCAGAAAGCCTCGAAGAACTCCTCGACCGCGTGGCCGAGGTGGCGGATGGGGTTGTGCACGGACTGCCCGCAGGCGTGGCAGAACTCGCCCTGCAGGGCGGTGGAGCAGTTCTCGCAGTGGGCGGGTGCGTCGTGGGCGCCGGTATCGACGGACTGTCTGCTCACGCTGGATGGTTCCCCGGTTCGCGGCCGCCAAGGTTACGGGCGGCCGGGCTCGGGCACCAGTGCGCGCTGCCTGCAGCGGGCCCTGTCTTCGCTATCTCTCGGCCAGGATGCTGCCGCCGGCGTAGTGGCCACGCTGGTACAGGAAGGCATCGATCTCGCCCACCGTGTTTGGCTCGTAGACGGTCTTGACCGGAGTGGCCGCGCCGGTGCTCGGGTTCACGTAGTACTCCGTGGGCGGCCGGGTGGTGTCGCTGCCCAGCTTGCCGGGATCACCTTCGTAGCCGTCGATGACCTTTTGGAGGTTGTTGTTCAGGTCTTCCAGCGTGCCCCGGGGGAGGCCGTTGATCCAGTCCACGAAGGCCTCGCCATCTTCCGGCTTGTCGAGGTCGTAGCCCTTGTGCGTCGCGTACTCCTGCAGCAGCAGCATCGAACTGTAGCCATCGCCGCTGAAGTCGGAGAGCACCTCGGCGGCGTCGGCATCGAAGCCCATCGATGCCAGGAAGCCGCGGCTGGCATCCTCCAGTTCGCCCTCCGCGGCCTTCGCGCGGTGGACGTTGAGTCCGAAGCTGGCCGCGGCGGCGATCAGGCCGATGCCCACGCCCACCGGGCCGGCCCAGGAGCTGGTGCCGAGCAGCGCGAGCGCGCCGCCGCCCACGCCGGCAAGGCCGATGCCGGCCTGCGCCAGGTCGCCCTCGGACAGGCTGTCGGCCACGCCCACCAGGCCAAGCCCGATGCCGACGCCGCCAAGCACCTTGCCCAGCGTGCTGCTGGCCGAGAAGCGGCTCCACGGGCTGGACTCGGGAATCGCGCCCAGGCCGGTGGCGAGGTCGCCAGTGGCGACCGCCAGGCCTGCGGAATCGGCCAGCACCCTGACACCGGACTCCAGCGAGGGATCGTCGATGAGGCCGGTCGTGGATCCCCACAGCGACGCCACGCCCGCCGCCACGCCGATGCCGCGGAACACCTGGCCCAGCGGCTGCGTGCGATCGAAGGCATCGAGTTTGTCGAGGCTGTCGTTGAGCTGGCGCAGCCGGGTGTCGACATCGGCCTGCGACAGGGTTTCCCCGTTCTGCGGCAGGATGCGCTGCAGTTCGTTCACCGCCGCGTCGAGGTCGCCGAGCTGCGATGGATCCAGGCCCAGTGCGGTGGCGATCGCGGGATTGCGCAGGGTGGATATCTGCGAACGCGCGTTGGCCAGGGCCTCGGGATCGGCGGGATCGATATTGGCCAGCGTGCCCAGCACGTTGTTCTGTACATGGGCGGAGGCGAGCGCCTTGACCACCTTCTGGCCGCTGTTGCCCAGCTTCAGGGCGTCGGCGAAGCCCACCATTTCCGGCAGGTCGAGGCCCTGGATGGCTTCGGGATCGGTGCTGGCGGCGGTGGCGATGGCGTAGCCCGTCTCCGGGTCCTCGAGCAGCGACTTGATGCGCGCGCTGGCGTCGTCGCCGTACGCGTCCTTGATGCCCGGGGGAAGGTCGCGCAGCGCATCGATCTGCTGCAGCAGCGCCCCGCCGTGCTCCGCGACCTCGCCCTGCAGCCGGTCGTGCTCCTCCTGCCAGCCGGGATTGGCCTCGGCGTAGTCCTCGATCGCCTGCTGCAGCATCTCCGGAGACGCGCCGGCACCCAGGTTCTGCAGCATCCAGTTGAGTTCGGAGGTGTGTTCGGAGTACGCCTCGATGGCGGGCTCCACCTTCTTCTCCACGTAGTCATCGAGCGCCTTGTCGATGTTGCCGGTGAACATGTCGAGCTCGTGCTCGCCGAAGCGCGTTTCGACCATGTCGGCCATGTGCAGGTACAGGGGCAGGCCGATGCCTTCGTCGCGCAGCGGCGCCATCAGCGATTCATTCGCCGGGCCGGTGGCGTCGAACATCACGTCGGCGATGCGGGTCAGCAGGGTGTCGCCCTGGCGCGTGCCGGCCACGCGGTCGGCCACGGTGGCCAGCGAGGCCAGTGCCGCTTCGCCCTCGGCGCTGTGGACGGTGCCCGGGAAGAAGCCGATGTCGTCCATGCGTCCGGCGATCGGCTCCAGTGCCTGGTCGACGATGGCCGCTGCGGCTTCGGGGTCGAGGTCCGCGGTCATCTGCTCCAGGCGCGCGGTCGCTTCCTTGATCGCGTCGAACTGCTCGCGGTCGCTGAGGTCGTCGAAGCCCTCCAGCGCATTTTCCACGTAGTCCGTGGCGGCGCTGGAGCGGGTCGGGATGCCGGCTTCGCGCAGCAGCTGGTCGCTGCGTCCGGGCAGGGATTCCGGAGTGATGCCGGCATCGCCGATGCCGCCCACGCCGTCGACGTAGTCCTGCACCGTCTGGTAGGCCTCCAACCGCTCCGCCGGGGTGGCGCCTTCCAGCGTGACGCCGCGGGTGACGGTGGTGTTTGCGTGGAGCGCCTGGTCAACGGCCGCCACGACTTCGGAATCGAAGCGCGTGGGAATCCCGGCCCGTTCCAGGGTTCCTATCGCGTTGCCTTCCAGGGTGGCGGCGTCGATGCCGGTGAAGTCGCCGCCGCTGGCGACGGCGTCGTAGTACGCCTGGACTTCCTGGTAGGCCTGGGTGAGTTCCTTCTGCCCGATATCGGGGTCGACCACCTTGTTGACCGCCGCCTCCACGTCCTTGTTGACGCCTTCGGGAACCTTGGCCTTCTCGGCCGCGGGGGGCGGCGGTGGCGGCGGTGGCGGCGGTGGGGGAGGCGGGATCCTGGGAAGGATGTCGACCGGACGGTTCATGCGGTGGTCCCGGAAACGTGTCTGCGACCATGATCGTGGCGCGCGGGCGGTGTGCCAATCTGGGGTTCGCCCCACCGGCGACGCTGTCCATGGCGGGGGAGCGGTTGCTAGGCTGGGCCGCCACCGGAATGCGGACGAGCGACATGAACAGGCGGGAATTCATCACGAACGCCGCAGCTGCAGGTTTGTTGCTGCCACTTGCAGGCGGCTTCGGTGGCCACGCGTTCGCGGCATCGCGCAGCCGCCTGTTGCCGGTTCCGCTGCGCAAGGGCGACACGGTGGCCCTGGTCAGCCCTTCGTCGGCCACCGACGAACGCATCAATCTGCAGCTCGCACGGGAAGTCATGGAGGCGCTCGGCTTCAAGGTGAAGACCGGCGCGCACTACGGATCGCGCTACGGCCATCTCGCCGGCACCGACGCCGAGCGTGCGGGGGACATCAACACCGCCTTTGCCGACCCGGAGGTCCGGGCCGTGATCGCCCTGCGTGGCGGATCCGGCGCGGCGCGTCTGTTGCCGCTGCTCGACTACGAGGCCATCCGCGCCAACCCCAAGGCCCTGCTGGGCTACTCGGATATCACCGCGCTGCACTGCGCGATCCACGCGCAGACGGGCCTGGTCACCTTCCACGGTCCCAATGGCACCGGCAGCTGGAACCGCTTCAACGCCGACCAGTTTCGCCGCATCTTCTTCGAACGCGAACTGGTGGAATACCGCAACCTGGTCGAAGCCGGCGACGAACTGGTGGCGCGTCGCAACCGCACGCTCACCATCACCGGCGGTCGCGCACGGGGCGAACTGGTGGGCGGCAACCTCGCGGTGCTCAGCGCGCTGGCGGGCTCGCCCTACCTTCCGGACTTCCGCGGCAGGATCCTGTTCCTGGAGGACGTGTCCGAGGCGCCGTACCGCGTCGACCGCATGCTCACCACGCTCAAGCTGATGGGCGCGCTGGACGGCATCGCCGGCTTCATCTTCGGCGAGTGCACCGACTGCGATCCGGGCGACGGCTACGGCTCGCTCACCCTCGACCAGATCTTCGACGACCACATCCGGCCGCTGGGCGTGCCCGCCTACAGCGGCGCGATGATCGGCCACATCCGACAGCAGTTCATCGTGCCGGTGGGCGGCCGGGTGGAGATGGATGCCGACGCCGGCAGCTTCCGGCTGCTGGAGCCGGTGTTCCAGGCGGGGTAGGGCGCTACCTGCGCAGCAGGGCGCTTACTCGCTGTCCTCCGTGGCAGCCGCAGGCATGGGCAGGGTCGGGTCGATGTCGCCGTCCAGCGTCCAGGCGACATCGCGGCCTTCGGCGTCGCGGGCGAGGTGGAAATGCGCGGGAATGCCGGGCCCGAAGGTACCGCGCTCCCGGGTCGCGTCGCTGCCTGGCGGATCGAAGGGAATGATGTACAGGCGACTGGCGTCGATCACGCGGCGTGCCTTCTCGCCGCCGAGGTCGCCGACATCGGCGATGCGGCCGCCGCGTCCCAGCAGCGGCTGCTCGAACCTCAGCAGCAGGTCGACCCGGGCCTGCGGCCGTCCCGGCAGGACGAGGGTGCCCCCGGTGACCAGCAGGTCGGGCCAGGTCTCGCCGTTCTCCGGAAGCTCCTCGTAGGCCGCGTGCGGCAGGCCCGCGTGCGCGCCGGTGGCGATGGCGTCCAGCGCGGCGGCCAGCGCCAGGAAGTTGAGCTTGCGCAGGCGCTGCTTCTGCACGTCGCCCTCGATGCCGCCGGATTCGATCAGGATCGTGGACACGCCGGCCTTCGCGGTGAGGTCGCCGAAGGCGCGCGGATTGAAGGTGTCGTCCCACTTCGCGATGTGGCCGGCGATCCGGGGCTCGAGCGCGGCGCGGATCGCCACCGCCACTTCGATGGCGCGTGCGCGGCTGGCGTCCACCTCGCGCGCCTCGTTGAAGGCGGGGGCGAGCAGGGCGATGGCGGTGCCGCGGTCGGAATCGCCGGCGCGGTAGCCGACGTGCTGGTCGTGCAGGTTGAAGCCGAAGGCCGGCCGCACGCGCTCGCGCAGTCCGTGCAGGGCGCGGCCTTCCGGCGTGGCCAGGGCACGGGCGTCGCGGTTGACGTCGACGCCCTGGGCGTTGCGGCGCTGGAAGCGCGCCGCGCCGTCGGGGTTCACGATCGGCATGAAGTGCAGGGTGGTGCCGCTGCGCAGGCGCCGGACCAGCGGGTCGTCGGGGTGTTCGCCCAGGAAGCGCAGCAGGTCGGCCAGCGCCATCGATGCCGTGCTCTCGTCGCCGTGCATCTGCGACCACAGCAGCACGCGCGTGTCGCCTTCGCCCCAGGCCACATGGCGCAGCGGCCGGCCTTCGACGCTGCTGCCGATGGTTTCCACCGTGAAGCCGCGCTTGCGGGTCGCCAGCGGCAGGGCGATGTCCCACCACGCCTCCGGCTGGAACCGGCGGTCATCCAGGCCGTCGACGCGGAGGCCGGCGTCATACAGTGCCTCGAGCCCGTCCAGCCAGTCCGGCGGTGGTGGCGTCGCGGTCGCGGCGGTGGCCGGCAGCATCGACAGCGAAAGCAGGAGGATCAGGGCAAGGCGCATCGCAAGGCTCCAGGTGCGGGCGGGGCTGTAGCATGGCCCCCATGTCGATCATCCTCACCGATTTCGCCCGCGCCCGCCTGTTCCCCCGGGAACCGCGCCGCAACACCATCCAGGACTGCACGCCGGAGCAGTTCGAGCGCCATCTCAACGAGGTGCCGCCGCTGAAGGTCCTCGACGGCTATGCGCCGTTCTGCAAGCTGCACGTGCACCGCAACTGGACCTCGACCCGCTGCCTCTCAGTGCCCATCACCGACGCCAACCGCCACCTGCTGCGTTCGGCCTACGAGGCGCGCAGCCGCGAGGAGTTGCCGGTGCTGGTGCGCTGGTTCGAAGGCCTGGAGCCGCCGGTGGCGGAGTACCTTGTGGTCATCCTCTACAGCCGCGAGCAGATGGCGAAGGAGGGCACGCCGGTCGACGCCGACTGGGGCGTGGTCGGCTGCATGTACACCGCCGAGCCCGAGGAAACGCCGATGGCGCCGATCACGATGATGCGCAACGCGCTGGGCGTGGAGGAGGGCGGCTCCGGCGTGCCCATCGACCGCGAGGCCTACCGGCGCAGCGTGGAATTCTGGGACACGCACGCGAACTGGCGGGGTTAGGGACGGATGGCACCTGTATCGATGATCCGGCGCCGGCGCTTCCTGCAGGCCGCGGCGTTCCTCGCGGCCACGCCGCTGGCGGCAGCGCTGCGGGCGGGGCCCGCCGCAGGTCCCGGCATACCGGAGCCTCCGGAGGGCTTCGACGACACCACCACGGCCGAAGCCGCCACCCGTGGGCTCGACCTCGCCGGCCGCACGGTGCTGGTGACCGGCGCCACCTCCGGCATCGGGCGCGAGACCGCGCGCGTGCTCGCGCTTCGCGGCGCGCACGTGATCGGCACCGCACGCAGCCAGGCCGGAGGCGCGGCTGCCGCGGCCGCCATTCCGGGCCGCTTCACGCCGCTGGTCCTGGACCTGGCCGATTTCGATTCCGTGCGTGACGCCGCCGTCCGGGTCCGCGGGCTCGTGCCCCGGCTCGACGCGCTGGTGTGCAATGCCGGCATCGTGCTGGACCGGCTGGAGCAGGTACGAGGCATCGAGAAGACCTTCGTGGTCAATCACCTCGGGCACTTCCTGCTGGTCAATGAACTGCTGCCGCAGGTGCTGGCCGCGCCGTCGGGGCGGGTGGTCGTGCTGGGCAGCGGTGACCACGAGCGCGCGCCCGTCGGCGGTATCCAGTTCGACGACCTGTCGGGCCGCGGCTGGGAGGCGCGCTATGCGCACTCCAAGCTCGCCAACGGCCTGTTCTCGCTCGAACTCGCGCGCCGCCTGCGCGGAACCCGCGCGACTTCGAACTGCGTGACGCCCGGACATACGCGTACCAACATCCTGCGCCACGTGGGGGACGGCTATCGCGCCGACGCGCGCACGGTGGCGGTGGGCGCGGCGACGCCGTGCTACGCGGCGGTGCATCCCGCGATGGCCGGCGTGAGCGGGCACTACCTGCGCGATTTCCGGTCGGCGGAGCAGGGAGCGGTGCAGCGCGACGCCGCCATGGCCCGGCGCCTGTGGGATGTCTCGGAAGCGCTGGTCGGGGACGCCGCCCGCGGCTGAATGCTCAGGGCTGGCCCGGGTGTGACCATCGCCATCGGCTTCGGCTACCGTGGCCTCTGGTCCATCGATGGGAGAGCGGGTGATGCCGACGCAGGCCTGGTCCAGGCGCAAGGTGCTGGCTTCGATGATCGCGGGCGCCGCCTGTGCGGCGATGCCGCCGACGTTCGCTGCCGGGCGCGTGGCGGCTGCCGATGGCACCGGCCTGCTGCTGCGCGACGTGCGCCTGGTCGACGGCAGCGGCGCGCCGGCGCGTGGCGCGGACGTCCTGGTGCGCGGCGACACCATCGAACGGATCGGCCGCCTGTCCCGCGGCGAGGCGCGCGGTCTGCGCGTGGTCGACGGCGGTGGCCGCGTGCTGGCACCGGGCTTCATCGACCTGCACACGCATGGCGATCCGCTGGAGTCCGCGTTCACTCCCTTCCTCGCGATGGGCGTGACCACGGTGCTGTTGGGACAGGATGGCGGCAGTCCCTCGCTGGAGGGTGCTGCGCGCGACGCCAGCAGCCTGGCCGCGTGGATGGACGCGGTCGATGCGGCCACGCCCGACATCAACATCGCCACGCTGTCCGGCCACGGCGCATTGCGCCGCCGCGCCGGCATCGACGATGGCACGCGCAGACCCTCGGACGGACAGCTCGCCAGGCTGCAGTCGGTGCTGGAAGCCGACCTGCGCGCCGGCGCCTTCGGCCTGTCCAGCGGCCTGGAGTACGTGCCGGGGCGCTATGCGGAGCTGCGGGAACTGCGCAGCCTCGGCCCGGTGGTCGCGCGTTTCGACGGCGTGGCGATGAGCCACATGCGCTCGGAGGACGCCGACGATGTGCGCGCGTCCATCCAGGAACTGGTCGAGGCCAGCGGGCCGGCGCGCGCCCACGTCTCGCACCTGAAGATGGTCTACGGCAAGGGCGAGGCCGCCGCCGACGGGCTGCTCGACTTCCTGCGCGGGCTGCGCGGTGACGGCAACTCGCCGACCGCCGACGCCTATCCCTACGAGGCCAGCTACACCGGCGTCGGCATCCTGTTCCCGGAGTGGGCGCTGCCGCCGAACGACTACGCTGCGGTGGCCGCCGCCCGCGGCGATGAACTGCGCGCGCACCTGCAGGCGCGGATGGAGCAGCGCAACGGCCCCGAAGCGCTGCTGTTCGGCACCGGCCGCCACGCCGGCCGGACGCTGGCGCAGGTGGCGGCGGCGGAAGGAAAGCCCTTCGCCGAAGTCCTGGTGGATCTCGGCCCCGGCGGCGGCCAGGCCGCGCACTTCGTGATGGACCGCGCGCTGCAGGACCGCCTGATGCTGGCACCGTTCGTGGCCCTGGGCAGCGACGGCTCGCCCGGCGGCAGCCACCCGCGCGGCGCCGGCACCTTCGCCAGGTGGATCGAGGACTTCGTGGTGCGCCAGCCGCGGGTGTCGCTGGAAGATGCCGTTCGCAAGGCGACCTCGCTCCCGGCTTCGATCCTGGGGCTGCGCGACCGTGGAACGGTCCGCGAGGGGGCGAAGGCCGACCTGGTGCTGTTCGATCCCGGTCGCGTACGCGCCCGCGCCGACTACGTGAACCCGACGGCGATCGCCGAAGGCTTCGACCTGGTACTGGTCAACGGGCGGCCTGCGTACGAGGCCGGTGAGCCGGCCGGGCGGGACGGGCGCCTGCTGCGGCGGCGTTGACCGGCCACCGCGGGTCGGCCGCGTCGGGGGCACTCAGGGTTTTCCCCTGGATGCGTTCCCGGGCATGACCGCTAGAGTCCCGATGCAAGTCCCCAGTCCACGAGGTTCCGCCGAAATGAAGAAGTCCGCCGCGCTGCTGTTCCTGCTGTCGTGCATCGTCCTGTCCGGCTGCGCGGCCACGGTCAAGCGTCCGACCGCCGGCGCCGCGCCACTGGCGATCCCCGCGGTGGCGACCACGCGCATCCAGCTGCACGTCAAGGGAACACCCGAGATGACCGCGTCGGACGACTGGACGTTCTTCCGCACGCAGTGGCGCACGGCGATGGCCGAAGCCGCTGCGGCCGAGGGCCGCGAGTTCGTCTGGCTCGACAGCCTGCCGTCGAGCTTCGACGGGCCCGGCACGCTGGTGGTCGTGACCGTCACGGATTACCGCTACGTGTCCACCGGCGCACGCTACGGCCTGGGCGTGATGACGGGCAACGCGCGGGCAGAGGCGGAGGCCACGTTCCACGTCCTGCCGGAGCAGCGACTGGCCGGCACGCGCGAATACTCGACCTCGTCCACGGCCTGGCAGGGCATCTTCTCGGCGATGACGCCGAAGCAGCTGGCCGCGATTGCCGCACAGATGATCCGCGACATCGACGCGCGGGACTGACCGCCGCCGGCCGCATGCGCTAAGGTCCGGTTTCCGCATTCCCCTGGTCGACACGCCCATGCGCATCCTCGCCTTCGCCGCCCTCACCGCTGTTGCCGCGTTCGCCCACGCCGGCGGCCCCGCGTCCTATGGCGCCCCGTTCAGCGAAGGCCCGGTGATGCCGGTGTCCGAAGCGATCGCCAGCTTCGACGAGGTCGCGGGACAGCCCCGGCGCTTCAGCGGCCGCATCGCCGAGGTCTGCCAGGCCAAAGGCTGCTGGCTGATGCTGGAGGACGACGGCCAGGTGGCGCGGGTGATGTTCGGCAAGCACGATTTCTTCATCCCGAAGGACAGCACCGGCCGCGCCGTGGTGCACGGCGTGCTGGAGCGCAAGGCGCTGACGCCGGAGCAGGTCGAGCACCTGAGTGGCGACAGCGGCAAGGGCATCGCGGCGGAGCCGGTGGAGTACCGGATCGTCGCCGACGGAGTGCTCGTCGCGGGCTGAGATCCGGCGGCCCCGGGGGCGCTCCGATGGCCGGGCACGGCGGTGTTTGGCCTGGCTCCTGTGATAATGTCGTTCATTACTTGACGGACCGGAAGCAAGGGGGTGCTTCCGGCTACATGACAATGGAAGTTCCGGATTGTTCAAGGGGAGGCGCAAGATGGTCACACTGCTTGACCTGATGAGGAAGCTGGCTAGCGACGCGTCGCTCGCTGCCGAGTACGAAAAGGATCCTGCCACGGTGCTGCGGCGCGCCGGCCTGTCCGACCAAGAGCAGAAGGCGATGCTCGACAAGGACTACGCTTCGATCAAGAAATTCACCGGGCTCGCCGACGGCCAGTTCGCGACGAACCATATCGTCAAGGCATTCGAGTAGCCCCGTTCCCGGCTGGCGAACTTCAGACCGTGTTCCGGCTGGTCCGCATCGCGTTGCTGCTGGTGCTTGCATGCGTGGGCGGACCGGTGTCCGCCGACGACGCGCTGGAGGCGAGTGTCGTCGAGATCGAACGACTGGCCACGACGGCGCACTGGCGCGAAGCAGATCGCAGGATCGACGACCTTTCGTCGCGTCACGACGAATTGTCCCCGGAGCAGCGCCACCGGATCGAGTTCGTGCGCCTGCGCAACCTGGGACTGGCGGGCAGAGAGTCCGCCGCGCTGCCGGCTTTCTCGCGGCTGCTGCAGCAGGACATGTCGCCGGCATTGCGGCTGCGCGTTTACACCACTGCGATCAGCGTCGCCGCCAATGTCGAGGACTGGCCGCTGGCTTTCAGCTGGCTGAGCGAGGCCCTGGGGCACCTTCCCGATGAACCCGAGGCGGCGCCGGGGCTGCTGGGCGCGGCCAGTTACCTGCATACCCTGGTGGGGGAAACCGGCAAGGCGCGGGATCTGGCGCAGCAGGCGCTCGAAGCGGTCGAGTCCAGTGGCGACCCGCGGGCGCGTTGCCTGGCCCTGGCCGACCTGGCGATGGCCGAGGACCATGCGGGGAACTTCAAGGAAGCCGAGACCTGGCGGCGGCACCAGATCGAGGCCTGCGAGGCTGCAGGCGACCTCGTCTTCGTGGCCAACGGCAAGTATGGCGTGGGCAAGATGGTCGCTGCCCAGGGGCGGCACGCCGAGGCGCTGGACTGGTCGCGCCAGGCGTTGTCGGAATTCGAGGCCGCGGGCTTCAGCGCCGGCGCGTGGAGCGCCACGCTGGAAATCGCGGGCAACCTGATCGCGCTCGATCGTGATCTTGACCGCGCGGAAAGCCTGCTCGACGACACGCTGCAGTATTACCGGGCGCAGAATTCCGAACTCGCGGTGGCCGAGACGGAGCGCCTGTATGCCAGGCTTGCCGAGCAGCGTGGTGATCTGGAGGGCGCCCTGTCGCATCTTCAACAGGCGATGGCTGCCCAGGAGGAAGCCGAGCGGGATGCCCGCGAGCGCCGCCTGGCCTACCTGCAGGTCGAGTTCGACACCCGTCTCAAGGAGCAGCAGATCGCGCTGCTCGAGGCCGAGAAGGAACTTGCCGCGCTGCAGGTCACCGCGACCCAGCGCCGGCAGTGGCTGTTGGGCCTGGGCATCGTCGCCCTGCTGGTCACCGCGGTCCTGCTCTCGGGGCTGCTGCGCCATTCGTTCCGCGAGCGCCGCCGCTACCGCTGGCAATCCGAGCGCGACGGGCTGACCGGGCTGTACAACTACCAGCAGATCCGCCTGCTGGGCGAGGACGCCTTCCGGCGCGCGCGCCTGCACGGGAGCCCTTTCACGGTGGTCGTCGCCGACATCGACCTGTTCAAGCAGGTCAACGACCGCTACGGCCACGCCGCGGGCGACGAGGCGCTGCGCTCGCTCGGCGGCTGGATCAGCGAAGTGATGGGGAGCCAGGGCCTGGCCGGGCGCAGCGGCGGCGACGAGTTCACCATCCTGCTTGACGCCGACAATGCGGCGGCCGATGCGCTGCTGCAGCGCCTGCGCAAGCGGGTCGAGCCGATCACCGTGTTCGGGCAGACCTTCGGCTTCAACCTCAGCGCCGGCGTCTGCCAGGACGATGGCCGCATCGACACCCTCGAGCAGTTGATCCACAAGGCCGACCAGGCGCTGTACCGGGCCAAGCACGGCGGCCGCGACCGCGTGGTCTGTGCGAAGGGCGAGGCCGCCGTGGACGCCGCCGCGAACGGTTCGCTGGTGGTGGTCGGCAGCGGCATCCAGTTCGGCCGCCACGTCAGCGAACGCACCCTGTCGGAAATCCGCGAGGCCGAGCAGGTGTTCTGCCTGGTCGATCCCTTCGCCCTGGGCATGATCCACGCGATCCGGCCCGACGCGGTCAACCTCGGCGTGCATTACGCGCCCGGCAAGGACCGGCGCGAGACGTACCGGGAGATCGGCGACGCGATCATGGCCGGGGTCGAGGCCGGCAACCGGGTATGCGCGGTGTTCTACGGCCACCCGGGCGTGTTCGCCGACGTGCCGCACGATGTCATGCGCAGGACGCTGGCGAAGGGTCTGCCGGCGCGCATGGAGCCCGGCATCTCCGCCGAAGCCTGCCTGTACGCCGACCTCGGGCTGGATCCGGGGCAGCGCGGGGTGCAGTCGCTGGAAGCGACGCACTTCCTCATCCACGACCGCCCGCTGGACACGGCCGCGCTGGTGCTGCTGTGGCAGGTGACGCTGGCCGGGGACCTGTCGTGCACGCGCCTGCACGCCGATCCCGACGGGCTTGAGGCGCTGGTGGACAAGCTGCTGCGCTGGTACCCCGCCGACCACGAAGTGATCCTGTACGAAGCCGCGCAGCTGCCGATCGATGCGCCGCGGATCGAGCGCCTGGCCCTGCGCGACCTGCCCACGGCGCACTACGAGGAATACACCACCCTGGCGATCCCGCCGCTGGACACGCCGCGCGCCGAACCCGGCGCGCGCGAGCGGGTGAGGGGCGTTGCCGGCGCGGCCTGAGCCGCGCCCGTCTTCGCCGGCAGGGATTTACCTGGGCTCGATCACCCGCTTGCGCGGCATGCGCTCCTCCCGCATCGCGGCGTGGTAGGCGAACGAGGCGACGATGGCCGCGGCCTGCTTCAGGTCCTCGGGTTCGACGTGGTCCCAGGTGTCCAGGTGGGTGTGGTGGACGTTGGTGAAATAGTCCAGCCGGTCCTGGATGAACTGGAAGCCGGGCAGGCCGACGCGGTCGAAGGCGATGTGGTCGGTGCTGCCGGTGTTGCGGGTGGCCACGGTGGTGGCGCCGACGTCGTGGAAGGGCTCCAGCCAGGCCTTGAAGATCGGGATCGCGGCCAGGTTCTCCTGCGCGTAGATGCCGCGGAAGCGGCCCGAGCCGTTGTCCATGTTGAAGTAGACCGAGAAGCGGTCGTAGTCGCGCTTCTTCTGCAGGGCGCCGGTGGGTTCGCGCAGCGAACCCGGCAGCGCCTTCTGCGCCGGGTCGGTGGGCTCCGGATAAGCCGCGAAGTGGCGGGCGACGTAATCCTGCGAGCCGATCAGGCCCTGTTCCTCGCCGCTCCAGAGCGCCACACGGATGGTGCGCTCCGGGCGCGCGCCCACGGCCTTGAGGATGCGCATGGCCTCCATCATCACCGCCACGCCCGCGGCGTTGTCGGCGGCGCCGGTGCCGGTGTGCCAGGAGTCCATGTGCGCGCCGAGCATGACGATCTCGGCCGCCTTGCGGCCGCGGCCGGGGATCTCGGCCAGGGTGTTGTAGCCGGGCTCGTCGGTGTCGCCGGTGAAGCGGGCGTCCACGTTCACGCGCAGGCGCACGGTCTGCTTCCGCTCCAGCGCGCGCACCAGCGGATTGAAGTGCTCGGCGATCATCGCCAGCTCCGGGATGCCCACCGGTTCGCCGGCCTTGCGCGAACCGCCGCCGGCCACGCGGATGATGCCGTTGTCCCAGCTGCTGATGCTGATGGATGCCAGCGCGCCCTCGGCGATGAAGAATTCGTTGGTGGCCTTGGCCAGTTCGACGCGTTCGCTGTACTCCTTGACCCGCTTGGCGCGGTCGCTGGCGCTGTCCTTCGGGACGGTGAACTCCTGCAGGCCTTCCAGCGAGGTGGCGTCGTGGCGGTGCGAGTCCGGCTCGGTGCCGCGCTTGTACTCGCGCGCCTCGCCCAGCAGCAGGATCTTGCCGCCCAGCTTGCCGCGGTACTTGTCGAGATCGGCCAGCTTCTTGATCTCCACGTGCACCAGTTCGCCCTCCACCGGACCGTCGGTGCCCGGCGTCCAGGCCTTGGGCAGGGCGTGCAGCGGCTGCACGCGCTCGCCGAGCATCTCCACGCTGGCCGAGCTGAACTCCCAGCCGCGGCCGAAGCCGTCGAAGGCTTCGTCGTGGACGTTGGACAGGCCCCATTCGTTGAACTTCGAGCGGGTCCAGGCATTGGCCTCGGCCATCTGCGGGGAGTTGGTCAGGCGCGCGCCGATGTTCTCGGTCAGGTGGCTGAAGGTCGCCATCACCTGCGAGTTGTGGAAGGCCTCCTGGCGGATGCGGCTGACCATGTCCAGGTCGACCGGCTCGCTGGCCAGGCTCAGGCTGCTGGCGCCCAGGCAGAGCAGCATCAGGCAGGGCTTCAACATCGGGACTCCTTCCGCGCCGGGACGTGGCGCTCGAAACCCACGACTCTAGCGACCCCCCGGGGCGGCGGCACCCGCCGTTGGTCACGCTCCGGCTGCCGGTTTGCTACGCTTTGCCTTCGCTCGATGGAATGACCGGCTGGTGCCCTGATGTCCTCACTGCGCGCCGTGCTGGTGCTGCTCCTGATCGTGGCCAGCACGCTGCTGCACGCGGTGCCGCTGCTGCTGGCGGCCCTGTTCAAGGCACTGCTGCCGTCCGCCCGCCTGAGGCGGGCCATCGACAGGGTGCTGGCGGCGCTTGCGGAAAGCTGGATCGGCGCCAACAGCGCGATGATCGACCACTTCACGTCCACGCGCTTCCACGTCGAGGGCGACGGGGAGCTTGTCGCCGACGGCCACTACCTGGTGCTGGCCAACCACCAGAGCTGGGTGGACATCGTGGTGCTGCAAAAGGTGTTCAACCGGCGGATCCCGCTGCTGCGCTTCTTCCTCAAGCGCCAGCTGTTCTGGGTGCCGGTGCTGGGGCTGGCCTGGTGGGCGCTGGATTTTCCCTTCATGGGCCGCTACAGCCGCGCGCAGATCGCGAAGAATCCCGAGCTGGGCCGGCGCGACATGGAGGCCACGCGGCGGGCCTGCGAGAAGTTCCGCGAGATCCCGGTGGCGGTGATGAACTTCGTCGAGGGCACGCGTTTCACGCCGGAGAAGCATGCGCGCCAGGCCTCGCCGTACCGGCATCTGCTCAAACCCAAGTCGGGCGGCGTGGCCTTCGTGATCGACGCCATGGGCGACGCCCTGCATGGCGTGCTGGACGTGACCATCGCCTATCCCGGTGGTCGGCCGACCATGATGGACCTGATGGGCGGGCGCATCCCCGAGGTGCGGGTGCGGGTGCGCCACCACCCGATCCCGACCGAAGTCATGTGTGGCCGCTACCAGGACGACCGCGCGGTGCGCGCGCGCTTCCAGCAGTGGATGAACGGACTGTGGGCGCAGAAGGATGCCGACCTCGGGCGCCTGCTCGGGGAGTGAACGCAGCGACACCGGCGGCCCGACAAGGAACTGCCGCCGGGATGCAGGGACGGGCGCGGTGTCAGAACATCTGCAGGGGGATCCCGCGGGCGTTGCGGTTGGCGTAGTCCTCGCGTACGGCCTGGCAGTATGGGCCCCCCATCTCGAAGCGCCGGCAGACTTCGGGCCGCGATTCGTAGATCGAGCATCCGCCACCGGCCGGGTCCACCGCCACGCACCAGCCGAACTCGTCGCGGGCCATGACGTGCAGCCCGGCGTCTGTGTGCTCGGTGAGGTGGCCGGCGATGCGGTCGCCGGCCTGCAGGACCACGGTCATGCGGCAGCAGACGGCATCGCAGGATGCACAGTGGGGCACGCCGGCCTCGGTGGCGGCTGGCATGGTGGCGGAAGTAGGCATCAATGCGCAGGAAGCGGGAACTGCATCCTAGCCGGTTGCGCGTGAACGCCCCCGTATGGCGGCGCATGGCCTGCCGTTGTGGCTAGAATCGCCAACGCCCTCCGCGTGGAGGGCGCGCGGGGGAAGGGCATGAAGCACTGGATTCGGAACATCGCCGCGGTCCTTGCGGGACTGGTCGTGGGCAGCGTGGTCAACATGGCGATCGTGACCTGGGGGCCTTCGCTGGTGCCGCCGCCAGCGGGCGTGGACGTGACCACCGCCGAAGGACTGGCCGCGGGCATCCACCTGTTCGAACCGAAGCATTTCCTGGCCCCGTTCCTGGCGCATGCGCTGGGCACGCTGGCGGGAGCGTTCGTGGCCTTCGTGGTCGCGGGCAGGCGCAAGGCGGCGTTGGCCTGGGTGATTGGCGCGGTGTTCCTGGCCGGCGGCATCGCCGCAGCCTTCATGATCCCGGCCCCGGCGTGGTTCATCGCCGTCGACCTGCTGTTCGCCTACCTGCCGATGGCGTGGCTGGCGATCCTGGCGGGCAGGCGCGTAACGGGTGGAGCCAGGCTCCCTTCGTCGGGACGATGATCGCCGGGCCCGCACGCCCGCCAGCGAATCAGACGACTTCGACGCGCGCCTCGCCGGCGCGGGTCTCGCCGATCACGGCCGCATCGGCGAAGCCGCCGGCGTGGAAGGCCTCCAGCACTTCGCCCAGCGCCTGCGGCGCGCAGGACACCAGCAGGCCGCCGGAGGTCTGGGGATCGGTGAGCAGGTCGCGGGCGGGTTTGTCGATACCGGCGCCGAGCTCGACGCCGTCGCCGTAGGCGGCCCAGTTGCGCCCCGAGGCGCCGGTGACCACGCCCTCGGCGGCCAGCGCCTGCACGCCCGGCAGCCAGGGCAGGTCGTCGTGGCGCAGGCGCACCGTGAGCTTCGCGCCGCGTGCCAGCTCCAGTGCGTGGCCGAGCAGGCCGAAGCCGGTGACGTCGGTCATCGCGTGCACGTCGGGCAGCGCCGCCAGCGCGGGCCCGGGCCGGTTGAGGCGGGTGGTGGCGTCGATCATCGCGCGGTAGCCGGCGTCGTCGAGCACGCCGCGCTTGAGCGCTGCCGACAGCACGCCCACGCCCAGCGGCTTGCCCAGCACCAGCAGGTCGCCGGCGCGCGCGTCGGCGTTGCGGCGGATGCGGTCGGGGTGGGCGATGCCCATCGCGGCCAGGCCGTAGATCGGCTCGACCGAGTCGATGCTGTGGCCGCCGGCGACGGGAATGCCGGCTTCGGCGCAGGCGTCCTCGCCGCCGCGCAGGATTTCGGCAATCACCTCGTGCGGCAGCACCTTGATCGGCATGCCGACCAGGGCCAGGGCCATGATCGGCGTGCCGCCCATGGCGTAGACGTCGGACAGGGCATTGGTGGCGGCGATGCGGCCGAAGTCGTAGGGATCGTCCACGATCGGCATGAAGAAGTCGGTGGTGGCGATCAGCGCCTGCTCGTCGTTGAGCCGGTACACCGCGGCGTCGTCGGCGGTGTCGTTGCCGACCATCAGCTGCGGCCAGACCGGCGCCGGCGCGGCGCGCTTGAGCAGGTCGGCCAGCACGCCCGGTGCGATCTTGCAGCCGCAGCCGCCGCCGTGCGACAGCGACGTCAGGCGGGGCGTCTGGGGCTGTGCTACGGGCGTGCCGGCGTTTGCGGTCATGCTTCACTCGCTGGTTCGGTGCGTCCGCGCGGCGGCGCGGGAATGGCGGAAGGCAACAGGAGTCGAACCTGCCTGGGAGCGGCTGACGCCCCCAACCGGGTTTGAAGCCCGGCCGCGCCACCGGGCGCGCTTGCCTTCCATGGGTGGCCGCGCCGGCGGGGTGCGCCGCGTGCCGCAGCCAAGCTATCACAAGGATCGCGTGGCGACGGATGCTGTCTGGACCGCAGCGTTTCAGTCGTCGGGCGCGTCTGCCGCCGACGCCGCGCGCAGCGCCTGCAGCCAGGTGCTGTCCTCGCGCAGCAGGTGGCTGTCGCGGACGCGGCGGGTGAGGCCGGTTCGGTCGAAGTGCTCAAGGATCTGGATCGCGCGCTTGCGGCCCAGGCCCGTGGCATCGCGGAAGTTCGCGGCTTCGATCGAGCCCTCGCGCGCGGCGATCGCGCAGGCGAGCGCGGCCGCCTCCTGCATGCGATCGCGATGGTAGAAGAGGTCGCGCACCACCTGGTGGGCGTCGCCCTGCAGGGCGAGCATGCGCAGCAGCCGGCGCACGCGTTCCTCCGGCTGGGCCTCGATCCGGGCGAGGTCGCGCACCCAGGGCGGATCGAAGCCGCCATCATGCAGGCGCACGAGCAGGCGCGAGGCCAGCGCGGCATCGTCGGCATCCATCGTGACGCGGTGCCCGGGCAGGTGCAGCCAGGGGCCCTTGCGCTGCAGCCGGCCTTCCTGCGCGAGTTCGTCCAGCAGCGCCTGCCACAGGGCGGCGGGGGCCGTCGGCAGCGCGATGCGGCGCAGGCGCGTGGCCTCGGGCCCGGGTTCGTCGGGCGAGTCGTGGTGGAAGTCGGCGAGTGCCTGTTCGATGCGCGCGCACAGCGCTTCGCGGTGCAGGTCGGTAATCGCGATGCGCGGCGCGCCGCGCGGGAGCAGCCAGCGTGCGTCGCCAGGCAGTTGCAGCTGCTCTGGCGCCAGGCTGGCCAGGCGCACCAGGGCGGTCTCGTCGACGCCATGGCCGGCATGGCGCAGCAACGCCTGCAGGCCTTCGCCGTCGAGCATGGCGGCGATGCCGTCCAGCCAGGCCAGGCGTTCGGGCGAGCGGCGCTTGCGCGCGGGCGCGTTGGGATCGAGCACGCGCCCGCCGCCGATGGTGCGGCTGGCCTGGGCATCGCGCACGATGAAGCGGTCGCCGGGCGCGGCGCACAGCGGTTCGTCGAAGACCAGCTGCACGCGGCCGCTGCCGCCTGGCGCGATGCCGCCGTCGGCCAGCGGCACGGCGTGCGCCAGGCGGCGCGCGGTGCCGAGGTGCAGGTGCAGCGGCGCCCAGTTGCCGATGGCGGCATCGGCGTCGGGCAGCAGCCGCAGTTCGACGTCGACGTTGCGCGTGGGCAGGAAGGCGCGGACATCGGCGATCCAGTCGCCGCGTCCGATCGCGTCCCTGGCGGTGCCGGCCAGGTTGAGCGCGCAGCGTTCGCCGGCGCGGGCGTCCGGGCTGGGCCGGTTCTGCGCGTGGATCGAACGCACGCGCACCGGCTTGCCGGCGGGCGCCAGCTCCAGCCGCGCATTCTCGTCGCCGGCCGAGGTGCGGCCGGCGAAGACGGTGCCGGTGACCATGGTGCCGCGGCCGGCAAGGGTGAACACGCGGTCGACCGCGAGGCGGAACAGGCCGTCGGCATTGCGCGCGGGCGCGGCCAGGGCCTGCTCCTGCAGGTGCTGGCGCAGCGCCTCCACGCCGGGATCGCCGTCGGCGCTGGCGTTGACGGCGAAGGCCGGCGCGCCGGCCAGCGGGCCATCGGCCAGCAGGGCTGCGACTTCGGCGCGCACCGCGTCGATCCGCGCGGGCTCGACGCGGTCGGCCTTGGTGATCGCCACCGCGCCGCGTCCGACGCCGAGCAGGCCGAGGATCGCCAGGTGCTCGCGCGTCTGCGGCATCACGCCGTCGTCGGCGGCCACCACCAGCAGTCCGAAGTCGATGCCGCAGGCACCCGCGGCCATGGTGTGCACCAGCTTCTCGTGGCCGGGCACGTCGACGTAGCCCAGCACGCCGCCATCGGGCAGCGGTGCATAGGCATAGCCGAGTTCGATCGAGATGCCGCGCGCCTTTTCTTCCTTCAGGCGGTCGGTCTCGACCCCGGTGAGCGCGCGCACCAGGGTGGTCTTGCCGTGGTCGATGTGGCCGGCGGTGCCGACGATCACGCGCGCAGTGCCTTCAGCTGGGTGGCGAAGTCGGCTTCGTCGGCTTCTTCCAGGCAGCGCAGGTCGAGCCACAGCGCGTCGTCGGCGATGCGGCCGATCACGGGGCGCGGCAGATCGCGCAGTGCCTTTGCCAGTCGCTCGAGTGCGCGGCCGCGGCTGCCTTTGCCCTTGAAATGCAGCATCAGGCCCCAGCTCGGCAGCGCCTCGACCGGCATCGCGCCGCTGCCGATCTGGCTGGCCATGGGCGCCGTGGCGATGGCCCAGGCTTCGCCCAGCGCGTCCTGCAGCGGCGGGGCCAGGCGCTGCGCCTGCGCCTGCATCGCCGCCTGCGGGCGCAGCAGCAGGCGCAGGGTGGTGAGGCGTTCGGGCAACTGCTCCGGCGCGCGGTACAGCGCCAGCACCGGTTCCAGCGCGGCCAGGGTCAGCTTGCCCACGCGCAGGGCGCGCTTGAGCGGGTTCCTGCGGATCTTCGCGATGAGGTCCGCGCGGCCGACGATCAGTCCCGCCTGCGGGCCGCCGAGCAGCTTGTCGCCGCTGAAGGTGACCAGGTCGGCGCCGGCTTCGATGGTTTCGCGGACGGTGGGCTCGTGCGGCAGGCCCCAGCGCGCGGGATCGATCAGCGAACCGCTGCCCAGGTCCACGCCCAGCGGCAGGCCGTGCCCGCGCGCGATCGCCGAAAGCGCCGGCGCATCGACGCTGCTGGTGAAGCCGGAGATCGCGTAGTTGCTGCAGTGGACCTTCATCAGCATCGCGCTGCGCGCGCCGATGGCGCCTGTGTAGTCTGCGGCGTGGGTGCGGTTGGTGGTGCCGACCTCGACCAGCTTCGCGCCGGCGCGCTTCATGATGTCGGGGATGCGGAAGGCGCCGCCGATCTCCACCAGTTCGCCGCGCGAGACCAGCACTTCGCGGCGGTTGGCCAGCGAGTTGAGCATCAGCAGCACGGCGGCGGCGTTGTTGTTGACCACGGTCGCGGCTTCGGCGCCGGTCAGTTCGCACAGCAGGCCTTCGACCAGGTCGTCGCGGTCGCCGCGGCCGCCGCGTTCGAGGTCGTATTCCAGCGCGACCGGCGAGGTGAGCGCCTGCATCACCGACTGCAGCGCCGCGTCCGGCAGCAGCGCACGGCCGAGGTTGGTGTGCAGCACGGTGCCGGTGAGGTTGAACACGCTGCGCAGCCGCGGCTGCGAGGCCTTGTGCAGTGCTTCGGCCACGGCTTCGGCCACGGCCTCGGCGCGGAGTCCGTCGCGTGCCAGCGTGCCGGCCAGCGCCGCTTCGCGCAGGGCATCGAGTCGCGTGCGCAGGGCCGCGGTGACCTGCGTCGTTCCGTACTCCGCGCGCAGGGCGGCCAGCGCGTCGTCACGAAGCAGGCGGTCCAGCGACGGAATGTCGCCCGCCAACGCCGGTTCCTGTCGTGCAGCCGCGTGATCTGCCGTCGTCACTTTCATTCCCCCTCGCCGTTCCGGGCGCGTGAACGCCCTTGCGTGGGGCAGGTTAGGCCAAAAGCCATCGATGTCGCCATGTACGGCCGCACCTGTGCGTGGACTGCAGCGGCGGCAGTTTCGGCGCAGGCAGGTAGGATGTCGCCGCACCTCCATAGAGCCCATCGACCGCATGAACCGGCCCGAACGCGATCCCTATCCCGACGCACTCCGCGCCTGCGCGCTGCTGGTGGTGGTGCTGGGGCACTGGATCGCGACGCTGCCACGCCTGGTCGATGGCCGGCTGGTGGAGACCGACCACCTGCTCGCGGTGTGGGATGCAGCCGGCTTCCTGACCTGGGTGGTGCAGGTGGTGCCGCTGTTCGTGTTCGTGTCCGCGGCGGTGAGCGCGGACGGCGTGCTGCGCCGGGTGGAGCAGGGCGGGCAGGCGCGCTGGTGGGCGGCGCGCGCGCTGGGGCTGGCGCGGCCGACGGTGACCTACCTCGCGGTGCTGGCGCTGCTGGCGGCGCTCACGCTGCTGACCGGCGGGCGCCTGCTGGGTGTGTTCGACCAGTCGCTGACCGTCCACCTGTGGTTCCTGCTGATGCTGCTCACGGTGCAGGCGCTGCTGCCGTGGTGCCTGCGGCTGGACGCGCGCTTCGGCCTGGGCGCGGTGCTGGGCCTGGTGGCGGTCGCGGCCGTGTTCGACGTGGTCCGCGCGGGCGCGTACACGCCCGCGGCGCTGCGCTGGCTGGGCCGTGGCGTGTCCGAGAACGCGGCGGGGATCGCCTGGCTGAACATGCTGGTGGTCTGGCTGCTGCCGCAGCAGCTGGGCATCGCCTGGAAGCGAGGGCGCTTCCGCGGCGTCGGCGCGGGTGCCGCGCTGGTGCTGCTGGGTGCCGCCTGGCTGGCGCTGGCGATGGCCAGCGGCTATCCGGTGGCGATGGTCGGCGTGGCCCTGGCCGGCAACAACATGCTGCCGCCGACCCTGGCCCTGGTCGGGGTGATGTGGCTGCAGGTGGGCGCGGTGCTGCTGTTCGAACCGCTGGCGCGACGGCTGCTGGCCGGCCACGCGCTGGGGCGCACGATCGCGGTGCTCGGCGCGCTGGGCATGCCGCTGTACCTGTGGCACAAGCTCGCCGAACTGCCGGCGGCATGGCTGGGCGAGAAGCTGGGCCTGCCGATCGACGCCGGCCTGCCCGGCGAGCCCGGCTTCTGGCTCGGCCGCGCGGGCTGGATCGCGCTGTGCCTGCTGGTGGTCGCACCACTGGTGGCGCTGGTGGTGCGCTTCGAACTGCGGCGCACGCGCGAGGTGCCCGCGGTCGGGGAGACCGGCGCGGTGTTGCTGGGCGGCGTCGCGCTGTACGCCGGGCTGGCCGCGGCGCTGGTCTGGGGTGCTTGGCCCGGCGCCGTCGTTGGACTGGCGGCGGTGGCGTTCGCGTCGTGGAAGCTGCGGTTGCGCGAGGCTTGAGTCTCGTGGCATTGCCAGTGGCTAGAATCCGCGATCACCCACGACCATGACAGTGATGCAGATCATCCATTCGTCCCTGCATCTCCGCCACGATGGGGGGATGGAGCTCCATCGCGGCGAACTCGTACCCTGCTACGAGCAGCCCGCGCGCGTCGACTACATCCGCCAGGCACTGCAGGCGGACGGACATGCCTTTTCCGAGCCGCGCGACTTCGGCGTCGAGGTGCTGCACGCGGTGCACGATCCGGCCTTCGTCGACTTCCTGCGCACGGCGCATGCGCGCTGGCGGGATGAGGGGCGCGATGGTTCCATGCTGCCCAGCGGTTTCCCCGCGCGCAGCCTGCGCCGCGACCGGATCCCCGAAGGCATCAACGGCGCGATGGGCTACTACGCCTTCGACGCCGGCACGCCGATCGTCGAGGGCACCTGGGATGCGGCCTTCGCATCGGCGCGCTGGCGGCGCAGCATCTGCGTGACCGTGGCTTCGACCGGGTCGCGGTGCTCGACGTCGACTACCACCACGGCAACGGCACCCAGGACATCTTCTTCGAGCGCGGCGACGTGCTGACGGTATCGATCCACGGCACGCCGGAGACCGAGTACCCGTACTTCCTCGGCATTGCCGACGAGCGCGGGATCGGCGCGGGCGAGGGTTGCAACCTCAACCTGCCGATGCCGCGCGGCACCGACTGGGCCGCGTGGTCGACCGCGCTGGAAACCGCGCTGGAAGCGGTCGCCGCCTTCGGCGCAGATGCCCTGGTGGTGGCACTGGGCGTGGACACCTACGAAGGCGATCCGATCAGCGCCTTCCGCCTGGGCGAGACGCACTTCCCGATGATCGGCAGACGCCTGGCGGCCATGCGCCTGCCGACGGTGCTGGTGCAGGAAGGCGGTTACGCGGTGAAGGAGATCGGAAGCAACGTCGCCGGCGTGCTCAGGGCGTTCGGATAGGCGCGCTCAGAGTAGGTGGCGCCGGAACCAGTCCAGCGTCCGCTCCCAGGCCAGCTTCGCCGCGGCCTCGTCGTAGCGCGGCGTCGAGTCGTTGTGGAAGCCGTGGTTCGTGCCCGGATAGAAGTGCGCTTCGTAGTCGGTGCCCGCGGCCTTCAATGCCTCTTCGTAGGCGGGCCAGGTGGCGTTGACGCCGGCATCGTTCTCGGCGAAGTGGATCAACAGCGGTGCCTTGATCCGCGGCACGTCCTCCGGCTTCGCCTGGCGGCCGTAGAAGGGCACGGCCGCCGCCAGCTCCGGATAGGCGACCGCGGTGGCGTGGGAGACGCCGCCGCCGTAGCAGAAGCCGGTGATGCCGATCTTGGCGGTCGTGCGTGCGTCCGCGAGCAGGAACTCGAAGGCGGCGAAGAAGTCGTTCATCAGCTTCTCCGGATCGACCTGCTGCTGCAGTTCTCGCCCGCGCTCGTCGTTGCCGGGATAGCCGCCGACCGAGCTCAGGCCGTCGGGCGCCAGCGCGGCGAATCCGGCCTTGGCCAGGCGGCGGGCGACGTCCTCGATGTAGGGGTTGAGGCCGCGGTTCTCGTGCACCACGATCACGCCCGGCACCGGGCCTTCGGCCTTCGCGGGCAGGACAAGGTAGCCGCGCACCTCGCCGTGGCCCTTGGGCGAGGGATAGCTGATGTACTCGGCCCGGATCTCCGGATCGGTGAACTGCACCTGCTGTGCCAGCGCGTAGTTCGGGCTCAGCGCGGCGAGGGCGCCGAGCGCGGTCATTCCGCCGATCGCCAGCGTGCCGGCGCGGTCGAGGAACTGCCGCCGGTTGATTCGGCCGTGCACGTAACCGTCGTACAGCTCGAGCAGCTCGGGCGGGAAGTCGCTGGCGGTCAGGCGGCGGCTCATGCGGATGCTCCTGTGATGCTGTCGACGGTGCCCGCCACGATACCGCGATCGTTCCGCTGCTTCAGTCGCAGCGCTGGCGCGCCATGCCGCCTTCGCTGGCGACCAGCGCCTGGCCGTCGGCCGACAGTTCGAAGCCGTGTGTCGCTTCCCAGGTCTCGCCCTCGCCGGTCAGGCGGATGGTGACCGCAAGCAGGTTGCCCTCGGTGTCTACCGCCGTGACCGGCCCCGAGCTTTCGTGGAAGGCGATTTCGTCGGCGCGGATGGCGAGGTGCGACTCATGTCCGGGCGATGCGCAGGCGGCCGCGTCCGCCGCCCAGGTGCCGCGGAAGCGCTCCGGAACCGTTCCCGGCAGGCCGTCCGCGGGAGGGATGCCGGCATCGGTATCGGCGGTGGGCTCAGCCGTGGGCTGCGCGGCGGCTACGTCGCCATCAGCGGCATTGCCGGCGGTGTCGCCGGTTCCGGGCGCGCAGCCGGCGGCAAGGAGGAGGGTGAGCAGGGTTGCGGGGATGCGCATGGTCGGCTCCATCGGGGATGCGGCCACTGTCGGCGATGCCGCGTTAGCGGAGGGTCTACACTCGCGCCTCCCTTGAAGAGGCGCACGCATGGCCCCCAACGCCACGATCTACCGCCTGGACCTCCAGGTCAGCGACATGGACCGGAACTACTACGCCGGCCACGCGCTGACGCTGGCCCAGCATCCTTCCGAGACGCCGGTGCGGCTGATGGCGCGCGTGATCGCCTTCGCGCTGAACGCGCACGAGCGCCTGGAGTTCGGCCGCGGCCTCAGCACCGACGAGGACCCCGACCTCTGGCTGCGTGACTACACCGGCGACGTCGAGCACTGGATCGACCTCGGCCAGCCCGACGAAAGCCGCATCCGCAAGGCCTGCGGCCGCGCCCGCGAGGTCACGGTGGTCAACTACAGCGGCAGCGCCGCGGAGATCTGGTGGGGCAAGGTCGGCAACGGCCTTTCGCGCCTCGGGAACCTCGCGGTGGTGGACCTCGATGCCGCGCAGGTGGAAGCCGCCGCCGGCCTGCTCGAGCGCAGCATGAACCTGACCGCGATGATCCAGGACGGCACGCTGCAGCTGATCGGCGACCGCGGTGACGTGAGCCTGACACCGCGCCTGCGCAAGGGCATGGCGGCTGCATGACGGTGGTGACGCGGCTTGCTCACGTGAGGAGGACGCCCGCTCTGGGATGATCGTCGCAGGCCAGCAGGAGCCAGCGACATGTCCGACAATCCAGTCACTGGAGAGGTCTCCAACAGCAAGCTCGCGGCGGTCTTCGACAGCGGCACCGCCGCGCGCGACGCCGCCGAGGCCCTGGTCGCCACCGTGGGCCTCCAGCCCGTGCAGGTGAAGGTGATCGCTCCGGACGAGCCCGACGCCAACATCATGCTCGAGCCAGAGGGCGGCGGCATCTGGCGCACCATCGTGACAGCTCACCTGAGGCTGGGCATTCTCGGCGCCGTGGTCGGCGCGATCGCCTTCGGGGTCATGATGTGGGCGGGGCTGCCGTTCGTGGCGCGCTCGCCGGTCGCAGCAGCACTGGCCGCGGTCGCGTTCGGCGCGGTCGGCGGGCTCCTGCTGGGCGGCCTGGTGTCGATCCGGCCCGACCACGACCGCTATGTCCAGACCACCCACGATGCGATGGACGCGCGCCGCACCACCGTGGTCGTGCATGCCCTGTCGCGCGATGAGCAGCAGCGGGCGAAGGACTTCCTCTTCGCCCGCGGGGCGGAGGTGACCGCCACGCTTTGACTGGCGTGTGTGCGGCGCCCGCGCCGGTGGCGCTCAGCGCGGCGCAGGAATCGCCGGCCGACCGCTGGCGAAGGCCTCGGCCAGGTAATCGATCATCACCCGCACCTTGGCCGGCGGCCGCCGGTCGGGCGGGTAGAGCACGTGGATGCCGCCCAGCTCCAGCGGAGGGCGGTCCAACTCCAGCGCCACCAGTTCGCCGCGCGCGAGCGCCGCTTCGACGATGAACTCCGGCTGGTAGATGATCCCCTGGCCGCGGATCGCGGCCGCCAGCAGGGCGTCGCCGTTGTTGGCCATCAGATTGCCGCGGACCGGTACGCGGACATCGCCGTTGGCGCCGAAGGCCCAGTGCCCGCGGCCCTGGGCAGCGGACAGCGTGTAGCCCAGGCAGTTGTGCTGGACCAGTTCCGCCACCCGCCGCGGCACGCCGCGCTGGTCGAGGTAGGCGGGGGAGGCGCAGACCCGCATCGGGCTGTCGCCCAGCTTCCGCGCCTGCAGGGCGCTGTCGGCGAGGCGGCCGATGCGGATCGCCAGGTCCCAGCTGCCGGCGAGGATGTCGACCTCGGCGTCGCTCAGGCCCAGCTCCACGGCCACCTCGGGATGGCGTTGGCAGAACTCGGGGATCAGCGGCGCCACGAAGCAGCGCCCGAACGACAGCGGCACGTTCATGCGCAGCAGGCCGGTCGCCTTGATGCGCTGCGAGGCGGCCGCCGCCTCGGCCTCGTCGATCTCGGGGAGGATGCGCAGGCAGGCGTCGAGGTAGTCGCTGCCGGCCTCGGTCAGCGCCAGGCGGCGGGTGCTGCGATGGAACAGCTTCACGCCCAGGCGGGCCTCGAGCGCGTTGACGTGCTTGGTCGCCATCGCCGGCGACATGCCGAGATGGCGGGCCGCCGCCGAGAGGCTGCCGTCGGTCGCGGCGCGGACGAAGACGCGCATGCTGGTGATCCGGTCCATTGCGTCAATCTAACACTGTGGGTATCAAGTGTTGATCGGTAGTGCCGGATTCTGTTCCTTCGGGGCGGAGACCATACTGTCGGGCATGAACACGAACGCATCCACTTCCCCCAGCGGCAACGGCAATGCGCCGGCCGCCGACCGTGCCGCGCGCATGCCCGTGCTCTTCGTTCCGCACGGCGCCGGACCCTGCTTCTTCATGGACTGGAACCCGGCCGACACCTGGGACCGCATGGCCGCCTTCCTCAAGGGCGTGGCCGGCACCCTGCCGGAGGCGCCGCGGGCGATCGTGCTGGTGTCCGGGCACTGGCTGGAGCCGGGTTTCAGCGTCACCGGCAGCGCCCGGCCGGCGTTGATCTACGACTACAGCGGCTTCCCTGCGCACACCTACGAACTCACCTACCCTGCGCCCGGCGAACCGGCCCTTGCCGACCGCATCGTGCAGCTGCTGGGCGAGGCCGGTGAGCAGGCGCGCGTGGACCCGCAGCGCGGCTACGACCATGGCGTCTTCATTCCGCTCAAGCTGATGTTCCCGAATGCGGACATCCCGGTGGTGCAGCTGTCGCTGCGCCGCGACATGGATCCGGCCGCGCACATCGCCGCCGGCCGCGCGCTGGCCGCGCTGCGCGACGAAGGCGTGCTGGTCGTCGGCAGCGGCATGAGCTTCCACAACATGCGCGGCTACGGTGATCCGCGCTACACGCCGGTCTCGGCGAAGTTCGATGCCTGGCTGACCGCGGCGATCGAAAGCCCGACAGAGCAGCGCGAGGCCCTGCTGCGCGAGTGGGCGAGTGCTCCGCATGCGCGCGACAGCCATCCGCCGGGGGGCGAGGAGCACCTGTTGCCGCTGCTGGTCGCCGCCGGCGCGGGCGCCGGCTCCGAGGGCCGCAAGGTCTACTCGGAAGAGGTCATGAAGACCACGCTTTCCGCATTCCGCTTCGGCTGATCCAGAGCCGCCCCACGTACAGGAGTTCCCCAATGAAGATCGACCTTTCCGGCAAGTCCGCCATCGTCACCGGCTCCACCGGCGGCATCGGCCTGGCCATCGCCACCGGTCTGTCGAAGGCCGGCGCCGCCGTCACCCTCGTCGGCCGCAGCCAGGCGCGCGTGGACGAGGCGCTGGCGAAGCTGCGCGAAGCCGGCGGCCGCGACGACGCCAGCGGCGTGGTCGCCGATCTCGGCACCGCCGAAGGCGCCGCGACGCTGATCGCCGCGCGCCCGGACGCCGACATCCTGGTCAACAACCTCGGCATCTACGGTGCGCGCGAGTTCTTCGATATCGACGACGCGCTGTGGGACGAGTTCTGGCAGGTCAACGTGATGAGCGGCGTGCGCCTGGGCCGCCACTACGCGCGCGGCATGCGTGAGCGCGGCTGGGGCCGGATCCAGTTCGTCTCCAGCGAGTCGGCGCTCAACATCCCGACCGAGATGGTCCACTACGGCGTCACCAAGTCGGCGCTGCAGGGGCTGTCGCGCGGCTTGGCCAAGGCCCTGGCCGGCAGCGGCGTCACCGTCAACACCATCCTCCCGGGCCCGACCCGCACCGAGGGCGCGGTGGAGATGATGGCCGACCTGGCCGCCGAGCGCGGCGTGACCCCGGCCGGGATGGAGGCTCTGTTCCTGGCCGAGAACCGGCCTTCGAACCTGCTGGGCCGCTTCGCGACGCCGGAGGAGGTCGCCAGCCTCAGCGTCTACGTGGCGTCGCTGCAGGCCAGTGCCACCACGGGCTCGGCGCTGCGCGTCGACGGCGGCACGGTCGAGACCATCGCCTGATTCCCTTCGACACAACCAGACATTTTTCGGAGCAACCCATCATGCAGAAGCGCAAGCTCGGCCGCAGCGGCCCTGAAATCGCCCCCCTCGTCTTCGGCGGCAACGTCTTCGACTGGACTGCCGATGAGGCCACCTCCTTCAAGCTGCTCGACCGCTTCGTCGAGCGCGGCTTCAACGCCATCGACACCGCCGACGTGTACTCGTCCTGGGGCTCCGGCCTGAGCGGCGGCGAGTCGGAGACCGTCATCGGCAACTGGCTCGCGAAGCGCGGCCGCCGCGACGACGTGGTGCTGATGACCAAGGTCGGCATGTGGGAGCCGCGCAAGGGCCTGTCGGCGGACACCATCGCCGCCGCGGTGGATGAGTCGCTCAAGCGCCTGCGCACCGACCATATCGACGTCTACTTCGCGCACCTGGACGATGCCGAGGTGCCGCTGGTGGAGACGCTCGGTGCCTTCGGCCGGCTGGTCGAGGCGGGCAAGGTACGCACCCTGGGTGCGTCCAACCATACGGCGGAGCGCCTGCGCGAAGCCCTGGCGGTATCGGAAGACAACAACCTGCCGCGCTACGAAATCATCCAGCCGGCGTACAACCTGTACGACCGCAGCTTCGAGTCGGCGCTGGCGGGCGTGGCGCAGGAGCACGGCCTGGGCGTGGTCAGCTACTTCTCGCTGGCCAGCGGCTTCCTCACCGGCAAGTACCGCAGCGTCGACGATCTCAAGGGCGCCGCGCGCGAAGGCTTCCTGCAAGGCTACTTCGACGAGCGCGGCCTGAAGCTGCTCGACGTGCTGCGCAAGGTCGCGGACGAGGTGAAGGCGACGCCGGCACAGGTTGCATTGGCCTGGCTGATGTCGCGCCCGGCGCTCACCGCGCCGATCGCCAGCGCCACCAGCCTGCAGCAGATGGAGGACATCCTGGGTGCGGCGGAATTGGCGCTGCCCGGGTCCGCGCTCGAGGTACTGGAGGATGCGGGCCGGCACGACGCCTGACCGCAGGCCACGATACCGGTCGCGATTCAGGCGTGAAGCGCGTCCATGAAGCGGCGCGCCAGGTCGTCGGGCGCGGCCCGCAGCAGGGTGGCGTTGACCTGCATCGGGATTTCGCCCGTGCCAGGCACGGGCATTGCCATGCGGATGCCGCGCTGGCGGATGCGCTGGACGAAGCCGGCCGGGTCGGTTCCGGCCACCGACAGGTAGAAGCGGACGCTGCCGTCGCCAAGCCTGCGTGCCCGGAAGCGCCCGCTGGCCTCGAGGATGCCCAGCAGCGCATCGGCCACGCGCCAGCTCTCGGCATAGTCCACCTGGAAGCGGGCGGCGGATTCCTCCACCAGCGCCAGTTGCGGCCAGGCCGCGGGCAGAGCGCCGCCGAACATGCGGCGCTCGTGGGACAGGCCGTCGATGAAGTCCTCGCTGCCCGCCAGGATCGCGCCGCTGGCCGCATTGAAATGCTTCCACAGCGAGACGTACACGGTGTCGAACAGCGCGGTGTAGGCCTGCAGGGGTTGGCCGGAGTGCTGCGGCAGCGCGAACAGGCGGGCACCGTCGAGGTGCAGGCGGATGCCTTCGGCACGGGCGTAGCGGCTGACGCGCTCCAGCTCGCCGAAGTCGGCGGCAGTGTGGTCGCGGCGGCGCACCGGCGTTTCGATCGAGACCACGCCGACGTCGTTGCGCACGCGGCCGCTGCGCGAACGTTCCACCCAGTCCCGCACCTCCGTCAGCGGCAGCGTGGCCTGGCCCGGCGCGAGCGGCACCAGGTTGAGCCCGCCCAGCAGCTGCGCGCCGTCGCCGCTGTCGTTGTAGAGGTGGCTCTCGGCCTGGACCAGCACGCGGCGGTCATCGCCTGCGAGGCGGCGCACGGCCAGCAGGTTGGCCAGGGTGCCCGTGGCCACGAACATCGCGGCGGGCTTGCCGAGCAGACGGGCGAACGCCTGCTCCACCTTCGCGACTTCGCCGCCAAGCGAGTAATTGTCCGCGAGGAAGCCGTCGCGCCCGGCCATGGCCTGCAGGCGGCTGGCGTATTCGTGCGGATCCAGGCCCAGGCCGTCGGAGGTGAAGTCGATGCGCTGGAACAGGCGTTCGTCCCGGACGGACTGTGCCGCGGTGCCGGCGCCGGGCAGCACCGAGGCGGTCGCGGCCAGGCTGCCCGTGGCCAGGAAGGTGCGGCGATCCAATGGCGTCCCCCTCGAGGTTCCAACCGCCGATGCTGTGGTCGTGCACCGAACCCTGTCAAACTCCGGGTTCCAACGACGAAGGCGACGGCTTCCTCCATGCAAACCATCGAACTGCAGCGAAAGGTCTTCCTGTTCCTGTTGCTGGCGGTCACCGTGGCCTTCGGATGGGTGTTGTGGCCGTTCTATGCCGCGGTGTTCTGGGCGGTGATCCTGGCGCTGCTGTTCTCGCCGCTGTACCGGCGGTTGCTGGCGCGGATGCCGCGGCGCCGGAACCTGGCGGCGCTGGCCACGCTGCTCGTGTGCCTGGTGATCGCGGTGCTGCCGGTGACGCTGATCGCGGTGTCTCTGGTACAGGAGGCAAGCGCGATATTCCAGCGCGCACGCACCGGCGACGTCGGCTTCAGCCACTACTTCCAGCAGGTGATGGGTGTGCTGCCGGGCTGGGCGATCGACCTGCTCGACCGGCTCGGCCTGGGCTCGGTGGCGGAGCTCCAGGACAAGCTGGCCAGCGGCGCCGCCAGCGTCAGCCAGTTCGTGGCCACGCAGGCCCTGAGCGTGGGGCAGGGCACGCTGCACTTCTTCGTGAGCTTCGGCATCATGCTCTACCTGCTGTTCTTCCTGTTCCGCGACGGCGCCATGCTCGCGGCGCGGATCCGCCGCGCGATCCCCCTGGACGAAGGCCACAAGCGCGCGCTGATCGGAAAGTTCACCACCGTGATCCGGGCCACGGTGAAGGGCAACATCGTGGTTGCGATGGTGCAGGGCGCGCTGGGCGGCCTGATCTTCTGGATCCTGGGCGTGCAGGGCGTGGTGCTGTGGTCGGTGGTGATGGCCTTCCTGTCGCTGCTGCCGGCGCTGGGCACCTTCCTGGTCTGGGGCCCGGTGGCGATCTATTTCCTCGCCACCGGCTCGGTGGTGCAGGGCCTGGTCCTGATCGCCTACGGCGTGTTCGTGATCGGGCTGGTCGACAACATCCTGCGCCCGATCCTGGTCGGCAAGGACACGCGCATGCCCGACTACGTGGTGCTGATCTCGACGCTCGGCGGCATGGCGCTGTTCGGCCTGAACGGCTTCGTGATCGGGCCGCTGATCGCGGCGCTCTTCATTTCCGCCTGGGACCTGTTCGCGGCCGACCAGGCCGAGGCGGATCCGGAAGTCATGGTCGAGGCCGAAGGCATCTCCGTCGACGACGCCGGCAGCGGCACCCAAGCGGAATAGCCGCGGTCCGGCGCCGCGCGCGCCGCCGGGCTCAGTTGCCCGAGTCGAAGATGGTCTCGAAGCCGCCCCACATCATGCGCTTGCCGTCGAAGGGCATTTCGGACGGGAAGTCCGCGGGATCCATCTCGGCTTCCATCGCCTTCGCGGCCGCGTCGCAGGTGGCGCGGTCGGGCCAGCTGATCCAGCTGAACACCGGGACTTCGTTCTCCTCGGCCTTCGTCGCGCGGTAGAAGTCCGTGCGCTTGCCGTGGGGCACGTCCTCGCCCCAGGCCTCGACCGTGCCCAGGGCACCGCGCGTGGCGAACATGTCCCAGGCCTGCCGAGCCATGTCGACATAGGCGGCGCGGTTCGAGCCGGGGACCGCGAGCGTGAAGCCCTGGTAGTAGTCCGAGCCCATCGGTTCGCCCTGGTCGAACACCGGCGAGAAGCCGCCGAAGACCATCCGGCTGCCATCGAAGGGCATCTCCGGGATCGTGGCCATCGAACCGTCCTCCTCCATCGCCTGCCAGGCGGTGTCGCAGGCCGCGCGGTCGGGCCAGGCGATCCAGGAGAACACCACGGTTTCGTCGTCGCCGGCCTCGACCGTGCGATGGAAGTCGGTGGTATGGCCCTTGGGGACGTCGACGCCCCAGGTCTCGACCATGCGCGTTGCGCCGTGGGCCTGGAACACGGGCCAGCTCGCGGCGGCGTGGTCGATGTAGTCCTGCTTGCGGGCGGTGGGGACGGCCGCAATCAGGCCGGTGTAGTAGGGCATGTGGCACCTCCGGGGGGGTGTGCGCGAACCCCGCCGGGAGCCCGTCGCCGACCCGGAACGTACACCGGAAAGTGTTTCGCCTATGTCGTTTCCGGTGCCGTTGTCGCCCCCGGGCCGGATGAGCGGGCCATGCCGGTGTCCCGCGCGCAGCCGGGGTGGTCGAACCAGTCCAGTACCGCAGGGGCCAGTTCGTCGAGCTGCATCGGCAGGCTGAGGTGGTCCTCGCCGGGGAGCTCGATGTAGCGCGCGTGCGGCGCCGATGCCGCCAGCGCGCGCCCGTGCGCCACCGGCACGTGGCGGTCGGCGTCGCCGTGCACCAGCAGCGGGCAGCGCACCTCGGCCAGCGCGGCGACCACGTCCACGCCGTCCAGCGGCAGGTCCAGCGCGTCGCCGGCCTGGTCGATCGCGGCGTCGAGCACCGAGTCGCTCAGCCGCCAGCGCAGCCACTGTCGGGTCAGCCAGGCCGAGGGCGGGGCCGGTGCGTCGGTGAGCATGTAGGGCACCATGTCGCGGATCGCGGTGTCGGCTACGGCGAAGGATTCCATCGCCACCACGCTCTCGGCCCCGAGCGCCGGGTCGGCACCGGCGAAGATCGCGGTGGCCGCGCCATAGGACACGCCGAGCACGTGCAGCGGGCCGACGATCTCGCCGCGCGCGCGTAGCGCGGCGACCACGTCCACGACGTCGCCGGCCTCGCGGGTGCCATAGCCCGAGGGCGCCTGCCCGGAGCGGCCGTGGTTGCGCAGGTCGATGGCGATGGTGCGATAGCCGGCTTCGCCCAGGCGCAGCGCCCAGGGCAGCATCGAGTCGCCGTGCATCATCCAGCCATGCAGCAGGACCACGGTGCCGCGCGGCGCGGCGGCGGGCGCGTCGGGCACCTCGAAGTCGAGGTCGGGGAAGGTGTCGGCCACGCCCAGGCCCCGTGGCCAGGACATGCGCAGCGCGTAGGCGGCCGGGTCGATCGCGCGCCAGTAGACCTCGACGCCGTCGCGGGTGGTGACGCGGCCGTCGCGGTCGCGCAGCCGTGCCAGGGCCGCATCGATCGGCTCCGGCGGCAGCAGCGGCGAGGTGCCGTCGGGCGCGACCAGATGCGCTGCGAGAGTCGCCGGCAGGCCGGGGAGCGAGGAGAAGCCGGCCGCGAGCAGGCAGGCGGCGAAGAGGACGGTGGCGCGAAGCATGGGGGAACCGCAGCGGTGTTCGGCCGTGGAGCGTAGGCAGCGGGCGAGGGCGCATCTACCTCGCAATGGTTACGTTGTGATGACAGTTGTCCGGGCGTTCAGCCGCCGGGTGCGGTTGCGTGGGGTACTCCACGGGCTGTCCGGAGGCGTCCACAACCAGCCGGACGCGCCGGCCCTCGTGATAGAAGCTGGCGCGATACAGGCCCGCGTCCTCGCCGGTGCCGCGCTCGCACAGCACGCCGACCTTGCGGATCGTCATCAGCTCGCGGAAGGTCGCCACGTCCAGGCCCAGGCCCTGCGCCACCAGGGCGCCGTCGATCTCGATGTCGGGTGGGCCGCCGAGCTGGACGGGAATGGCATCGCCCATGGTGTTTCCTCCTTGCGTCGCGGGGACCGGTGCAGCGTCGCCCGGGCGGACCCGTGCGCGCATTGACCTGGGTCAGGCGGGTGCGTCCCGGGACGGCCGCGGCCTATGATGACCGGCTGCAGTCCGCCCGGAGCCGTGCCGCCCATGTCCTTCCTCCCGACCTTCCTGCGCAGGCCCAGCCTGGTCACCCAGATCGTGATCGGCCTGCTTGCCGGCGTCGCCCTGGCCCTGGTCTCGCCGCGCGCGGGGGCCGCCGTCGGCCTGCTGGGCACGGTCTTCATCTCCGCGCTCAAGGCCGTGGCGCCGGTGCTGGTGCTGGTGCTTGTCGCCGCGTCGATGGCCAACCACCGCCAGGGGCAGGACACGCGGATGCGGCCGATCCTGGCGCTGTACCTGGCCGGCACCGTGATGGCGGCGCTGGTGGGCGTCACCGCCAGCTTCCTGTTTCCCACGACGCTAACGCTGGCCGTGCCGGCCGACACGGGCCTGAGCGCACCCGGCGGCATCGGCGAGGTCCTGCGCACCCTGGTGCTGAAGGTGTTCGACAACCCCTTCAACGCCGTGGTCGAGGCGAACTACATCGGCCTGCTGGCCTGGGGCATCGCGATGGGCCTGGCGCTGCGCCATGCGGGCGAGGCCACCCGGCGGGTGCTGTCCGATTTCTCGGAGGCGATCACGCGCGTGGTGCGCCTGGTGATCCGGCTGGCGCCGCTGGGTGTGTTCGGCATCGTCGCTTCGATCCTGGCCGACACCGGACTGTCCGCACTGCTCGACTACGCGCACCTGCTGGCGGTGCTGTTGGGTGCGATGCTGTTCGTGGCCCTGGTCGGCAATCCGCTGATCGTGTTCGCGGTGACCCGGCGCAATCCCTGGCCGCTGGTGCTGCGCTGCCTGCGCGAGAGCGGCATCACCGCGTTCTTCACCCGTTCGTCGGCGGCCAACATCCCGGTCAACATGGAGCTGTGCCGCCGGCTGGGCCTGCACCAGGAGACCTGCTCGGTGGCGGTGCCGCTGGGCGCGACGGTGAACATGGCGGGTGCGGCGATCACCATCTCGGTGCTGTCGCTGGCGGCGGTGCACACCCTGGGCATCCCGGTCGACCTGCCGACGGCACTGCTGCTGAGCGTGGTCGCGGCGATCGGCGCCTGCGGCGCCTCGGGCGTGCCCGGTGGCTCGCTGCTGCTGATCCCGCTGGCCTGCGGGCTGTTCGGCATCGGCGACGACATCGCCATGCAGGTGGTGGCGATCGGCTTCATCGTGGGCGTGGTGCAGGACTCGGCGGAGACGGCGCTGAACTCGTCCACCGACGTGGTGTTCATCGCCGCGGCCTGCGGCCAGGCCTCGGGCCGCGATGCGGTGGTCGATGAGCCGTCGACCCTGTCCGCCGCTGTCGGCGGCGGCGTGGCCGCGGAGCCCCGCGCAGGGGGCTGAGCACGTCGGGCGGCGCGCGCTGGTCGCGCGCCGCCAGCGTGCCGGGACTTACTTCTTCGCGGCCTTCGCGACCTTCGCGACCTTCGCGGCCTTCGTCGCGGGAGCGGCTTCGGTCACGCTCGCCTTGCGGGTGGTGCTGCGCGCGGCGTACGGCCGCAGGGGGGTGTTGCCCAGCACTTCGATGCGGCCGCCGGACTTCTTGAACGCAGCGAGGTCGGTCGCGATGCGCTGGCTGGTCAGGTGCGCGGCCGAGTTGCCCGAGCTGCCGCTGCTGCTGCGGCGGAGCGGCGCGGATGCGGCGCGCGCCGGGGCGGGAGAGGGGGTGGCGGTCTTCTTCTGGGTGCTGCTGCGGGACATCTCGACTCCTGTCGTTATGGGTCCGGCCGGGCGCGAGCGCCGGCGGGCCTGCGGAGGGCGGCCATGGGCAGTGGGGATGCGGGGTCCCCGAGGGCGGATGCGGCGCGCGACGGCGCCCGGGGGGGTACTGCCAGACCAGGACGCGGTAGGCGCGTCCTTGCCGTCTATTCTACAAATCGGGCATTAACAAAGTGTTTGCGGGTTCTTGACGGAACCTTCCGGTCATGGCATGCGGAGCCAGCCCGTGTTCAGCCCTGGCGGCGCAGCAGCTCGACGAACTCCGCGGCCGGCATCGGCCGGGCGATGCCGAAGCCCTGTCCGGCATCGCAGCCGGCTTCGACGAGCCAGCGGCGTATGGCCTCGTCCTCCACGCCTTCCGCGGCGACACTGGCGCCCAGTTCGTGCCCGAGCCGGATGCTGGCGCGCACGATCGCGCCATCGGAGTGCGAATCCGGCAGCGCGCGGACGAAGGAACGGTCGATCTTGAGCTCGTCCGGAGCCAGCCGGCGCAGGTTCACCAGCGAGGAATGGCCGGCGCCGAAGTCGTCGACCGAGATGCGGATGCCGTGCGCGCGCAGGCGAGGCAGGGCCTCGGCGACGCGGCCGGGTTCGCGCATGACCTCGGTTTCGGTGATCTCCAGCATCAGCCCGGGCACGCTGCCCCGGCTGGCCTCGATGATCGCGTCGACCAGGTGCGGGTCGGCAAGGTCGTTGGCGGAGACGTTGATCGACACGTGCAGCGGATCGCCGGTGTCGGGCCAGTTACGGCACTGCTCCAGGCCCTGGCGGACCAGGTAGAGGGTCATTTCCCCGATCGCGTTCGCCTGTTCGGCGAGGGGCACGAAGTCGTCGGGTTCCAGTGCGCCGAGCCTCGGGTGTTCCCAGCGCACCAGCATCTCGGCGCCCAGCCAGCGGCCGCTGCGCAGGTCGACCTTCGGTTGCAGGGCGAAGCCGAGTTCATGGCGGGCGATCGCTTCGCGCAGTTCGGCCAGGAGCGGCGCGTCGGCCGGCGTGGCGCCCGCGGGCGCGGAGGGTGCTGCCGCGTGCCTGGCCCGGCGGTGCCGCCAGGCCAACAGGGCGAGGGCGGCCAGCAGCAGGAACCCGGCCGCGGCCACCGCCGCCAGGCGGCTCGGGTGCGCGGTGCCGGCGGGGTCGCCCGTGCCCGGGGCCATGGGACTGCCGATCCATTCGACGTAGAGCCGGTTCTGCACGCCGTCGCGGCGCAGGCGTTCCAGCGCGCCATTGATCTCAGGCACCAGTTCCGGCCGCTCGGGCGCGACCGCGAACACATACTTGCGCTCCAGCAGCGGCGGGCTGAGCGCGACCAGGCCGTGCAGGTCGTCGCGCTGGATCGCGTGGTAGCCGATGCCGGTGGGAGCCAGCGCGTAGTCCGCGTCGCCGCGGGCGACTGCGGCCAGGGTCTCGCCTTCGTTGTCGAGTTCGACCAGGGTCACGCCGGCGCGGTCGAGCTCGTGCATCGCCTCCCAGGCCAGCCCCGAACGCTGCACCGCCACACGCGCATTCGCCAGGCCTTCGAGCGATTCCAGGGTGGGGGTTTCGAAATGGCCGAACAGGGCGTGGTGGCGGAGCAGGATCGGATCGGACATCGGGAAGCGGCGTTCGCGTTCGGCCGACCAGAACATGGGCACGATGTCGACCTCGTCGCGGGCCAGGCGTTCCAGCGCTGCGCTCCAGTCGCCGAGTTCGAACACCGGCTCCAGGCCAAGGTCGTCGGCGACCGCACGCGCGAGCTCGACGTCGAATCCGTCGGCGTGGCCGCGGGAATCGAGGAAGTGATAGGGCGGGTAGCCGGCGTCACCGCCGAAGCGCAGCGAGCCGCGCGCGTCGTCGTCCCCCGACGCCGTCGCGGGCGACGCGAATGCCAGTGCCATTGCGGCCAATGCCCACGTCGCCAGCCCTCCCCGGGCCATGCGCATCCGTGTATTGCCCTTGCCGTCCGCTTCCATCCGTTCCGCTTCCGATGGGGCCGTCGGGAGTATTAGCACGGTTGGCCACCGTTGGGGCGTTGCCGGTGCGGCTTACCATCCCTGCATGCGAAACACGATGACCCCTGCGATCCGCATCGGCCTGTCCGTGGCGGTGGCTACCGGCCTTTACGGCATCTCCTTTGGCGCACTCGGTGCGGCTGCGGGGCTGGGCGTGCTGCAGGTCGTCGCGCTGAGCGCGCTGATGTTCACCGGCGGCTCGCAGTTCGCCTACATCGGCGTGGTCGCGGGCGGCGGTGGGGGCGCCGCCGCCTTTGGTGCGGCGACCCTGTTGGGCGTGCGCAACGCGGTCTACGGCATGCAGGTCAACCGCACGCTCAGGCCGCGGGGCTGGCGGCGGCTGCTGGCGGCGCAGGTGTGCATCGACGAGTCGACCGCGACCATGCTCGGACAGCGCGATCCCGACGAGCAGCGCCGGGGGTTCTGGGCCGCGGGGCTGGGCATCTACCTGCTCTGGAACCTGAGCACGCTTGCCGGCGCGCTGCTGGGCGATGCCCTGGGTGACCCGCGCCGCTGGGGCCTGGACGGCGCCGCGGTGGCGGCGTTCCTGGGCCTGCTGTGGCCGCGGCTTGCGGCGCGCGAGCCGGTGGCGATCGCCGTGGTCTGCGCGCTCGCCACCGTGGTCGCCGTGCCCTTTGTGCCGCCGGGCGTGCCGATCCTGGTGGCGGCGGTGGTGGCCGCCGCCTGGGGCTGGTTCTCGCGCGCGGAGGCGCCGGGCTGATGTCGCAGTGGGGCTGGATCCTGCTCGCCTGCGCGGCCGCGTTCGCGACCAAGTTCGCGGGTTTCCTGGTGCCGCCGCGCTGGCTGGATGCGCCGCGCGCGCGGACTGCGGCGATGGCGCTGACCGTCGGCCTGCTGGCTTCGCTGACCGCGGTCAACACCTTCGCCCACGGCCAGTCGCTGGCCTTCGATGCGCGCGTGGCCTCGCTGCTGGCGGCCGCGGCGGCGCTGGCGCTGCGCCTGCCTTTCCTGCTGGTGGTGATCATCGGCGCCGCGGCGGCGGCGCTGGTGCGGCTGCTCTGAGGCAGGGCGCGGGCCGCGCCCGCGGCTGGGCTCAGCCGCCGGCGGCCGGTTTGTCGCTGTCGCCTCCGGGGATGCTCTCCAGCATGCGCTTCACGTGCTGCGCGGGGTTCATGTCCGAATGCACCGCCAGCACGCGGCCATCCTGGCCGACCAGGTAGGAGGTGCGGCTGGACATCTCCGGCTTGCGCTCGAGCACCGCGGCGTAGTCGGCGGAGATTTTCGCGCCCGCGTCGGCGGCGACCGGGAACTTGCCGGCGCAGGTCGCCTTGTCGGCGGAGAATTCGCGCAGCTGGTCGGTGTTGCCGGCGGTCACGCCGATCACCGACACGCCGCGGGCCTTGAAGTCGTCGATCGCCTGCGAGAACAGCGAGGCCTCGATGTTGCAGCCGGGGGTATTGGCGGCCGGAAAGAAGTAGAGGACGACCGGACCGTCTCGCAGGGCGTCGGCGAGCGAGTATTCGAAGGCTTCGCCGGCCAGCCAGGCGGGCGCGCTGAAGTCCGGCGCGGCGTCGCCGGGCTGCAGCGTGGCGTGGGCCTGGAAGGAGCAGGCCGAGGCGAGGGCGAGGGCGGCGAGGACGAGGGTCTGCTTGATGGAAGTCATGGGCGGGCTCCTGGATCCACGGGAGTCTAGCGCTCGTGCTGTTGGGGTGGTGTGTCCCGGGCCCCCAGCGATTAAGGTTCGGAGATGGACACGCGCATCCCCCCCGTTGCTTCACCCTGGGCCGAATCCCCCGGCGACCTCGCCGCCCGCCTGGGCAGCGACCTCGAATCCGGGCTGGGCACGGCCGAAGCCGCCCGGCGCCTCGCCGCACAGGGCCCCAACGAGCTGGCCGGCACACCGCCGGTTCCTTCCTGGCGCCGCTTCCTGGCCCAGTTCCGCGATCCGCTGATCTACCTGCTGATCGCCGCGATCGCGATCTCGTTGGTCGCATGGGCGGTCGAGGGCGCGCACGGCTGGCCGGTGGACGCGCTGGTGATCGCGGTGATTGTGCTGCTCAACGCGGTGCTGGGCTTCGTGCAGGAGGCCAAGGCCTCGAACGCCGTCGCCGAGCTGGCGAAGATGACCGAGGTGACCTCATCGGTGCTGCGCGACGGCCATGCGCAGCGCATCCCCAGCCGCGAACTGGTGCCCGGCGACGTGCTGCTGCTGGCCGAGGGCGACGCCGTGGGCGCGGACGCGCGGCTGGCGACGGCCGCCGCGCTCCGGGTGCAGGAGGCGTCGCTCACCGGCGAGAGCGCCCCGGTGACCAAGGACGTGGCGGCCCTGCCGGCCGACACCCTGCTGGCCGAACGCCGCGGCATGGTGTTCAAGGGCACCGCGGTCGGGCAGGGCAGCGCGCGCGCCCTGGTCACCGCCACCGGCATGGATACCGAGATGGGCGCCATCGCCGGCATGCTCGAGGCCACGGACAAAGAGCAGACGCCGCTGCAACGCGAGGTCGGGCGCCTGGGGCGGATGCTCGGCATCGCGGTGGTGGCGGTCGCGGTGGTGGTGATGGCGACGCTGTTCGTCGTCGCCGACATCGACGGCATCCAGGACGTGGTGACCGTGCTCCTGCTCGGCGTCTCGCTGGCGGTGGCCGCCGTGCCCGAGGGCCTGCCGGCGATCCTGTCGGTGGTGCTGGCGCTGGGCGTGCAGCGGATGGCGAAGCAGCGCGCGATCGTGAAGCGGCTGTCGTCGGTGGAGACGCTCGGCTCGGCCTCGGTGATCTGCTCGGACAAGACCGGCACGCTCACCCGTTCGGAGATGACCATCCAGCGCGTGGCCACCGGTTCGGGCACCAGCCGGGTGACCGGAGTCGGCTATGCGCCCGAGGGCGAGGTGCTGGCCGGCGACGGTGAGGCCTTGCCGCCGGAGCAGCGGGCCGAGGGCATCGTGGTGCTCAGCGGCGGCAGCCTGGCCGGCAACGCCCAGCTGCGCCGTGGCGACGACGGCGAATGGGAGATCCAGGGCGACCCCACTGAGGCCGCCTTCCTGGTCGCGGAGCGCAAGCTCGGCGCGCACGAGCGCCGCGGCCACCGCTTCGGCTTCGTGCGCGAGATCCCGTTCACCTCCGAACGCAAGATGATGTCGACCATCCAGGTCGACCATGAACACGGCGACGAGCGCGTGCTGATCGCCAAGGGTGCGCCCGACGTGCTGCTGGGCCGTTGCAGCCACGTCCGCGTGGGCATGGAGACGCTGCCGCTGGACGAGGACTGGCGCGAGCGCATCCTGGGCGACGTCGCGGCCATGGCCCGCGACGCGCTGCGCACGCTGGGCGTGGCCTACCGGCCGCTGGCGGACGGCGAGGGCGAGGACGACGCCGACGACGAAGGGCTCGAACAGGGCCTGGCCTATGTCGGCACCGTCGGCATCATCGACCCGCCGCGCGAGGAGGCCGCGGTCGCGATCGCCGAGGCGCAGCGCGCCGGCATCCGCGTGGTGATGATCACCGGCGACCATCCCGACACCGCGGCGCGGATCGCCGCCGACCTCGGCATCGCCGGTGCCGGGAGCGGCGGCGCGCTTTCGGGCCGCGACCTCGACGGACTGGATGACACCGCCTTCGACGAAGCCGTGCGGCGCACCGCGGTGTTCGCGCGGGTGGCGCCCGAGCACAAGCTGCGCATCGTCGACGCCCTGCAGGCCCAGGGCAACGTGGTGGCGATGACCGGCGACGGCGTCAACGACGCGCCGGCGCTGAAGTCGGCCGACATCGGCGTGGCCATGGGCATCACCGGCACCGAGGTCAGCAAGGAGGCGGCGGACATGATCCTCGCCGACGACAACTTCGCGACCATCGTGGAGGCGGTGCGCGAGGGCCGCGGCATCTTCGACAACATCCGCAAGTTCCTGCGCTACCTGCTGTCGTCGAACATGGGCGAGGTGTTCACCGTGTTCTTCGGCGTGGTGCTGGCCGGCGTGATCGGCCTGTCCGGCGCGGACGGTGCCCTGGTGCTGCCGCTGCTGGCGACCCAGATCCTCTGGATCAACCTGGTCACCGACTCCGGGCCGGCGCTGGCCATGGGCCTGGACCCGACGGCCGACGACGTGATGTCGCGGCGGCCGCGGCTCCTGGACGACCGGGTGATCGACGGGCGCATGTGGGCGGGCGTGCTGCAGATCGGCCTGGTGATGGCCGCGGCGACCCTGCTGACCCTGGACATCTACCTGCCCGGTGGCCTGGTCGAAGGCGGTCGCAGCCTGGACAACGCGCGCACCGCGGCTTTCACCACGCTCGTGTTCGCCCAGCTGTTCAATTGCTTCAACGCGCGTTCGGATACGGTCAGTGCGTTCCGGGGCCTGTTCTCCAACGCCTGGCTGTGGGGTGCGATCGCGCTGTCCGCGCTGCTGCAGCTGGCGGTGGTCAACCTGGGCGTGCTCAACGCGGCCTTCGGCACGGTGCCGCTGGATGCGGGGCAGTGGCTGGCGTGCATCGCGCTGGCGAGTTCGGTGCTCTGGTACGACGAGCTGCGCAAGCTGGTGCTGCGCCTCGTGGTCCGTGAGGGGGACGCGGGTGCCGCGCGGGTGGCGGCCGCCGGGGGCGGCGACGGATGAGCGCGAACGTCTTCTGGCTGCTGGTCGGCCTGGTTGCGCTGATCGCCGGCGCCGAGCTGCTGACGCGCGGCGGCACCCGCCTGGCGGCGCGGCTGGGCATCCGCCCGGTGCTGATCGGCCTGACCGTGGTCGCGCTGGGCACCAGCATGCCGGAGCTGGCGGTGGGCCTGTGGTCGGTCGGCGATGGCCACGCCTCGCTGGCGCTGGGCAACATCGTCGGCGCCAACATCATGAACATGCTGCTGACGCTGGGCCTGAGCGCGGCGCTGCTGCCGCTGGCGATCCAGATGCAGAGCCTGCGCTTCGACCTGCCGATGATGGTCGGTGCCGCCCTGGTGCTGCTGGCGATGGCCTGGGACCTGCGGCTGGAACGCTGGGAGGGCATCGTGCTGGTGGCGATGGGCGTGGCCTACATCGCGGTGCTGGTGCGCACCTCGCGCAACGAGAGCCGTGCGGTGAAGGCGGAGTTCGAGGCCGAGTACGGGGAACAGGCGCTGGCCGGCGCGCTGCCGGAGCCGCGCGGCCGCTTCGCCGCGCTCAGCGACCTGATGTGGCTGCTGGCCGGCATCGCCATCGTGGTGGTCGGCGCGGAATGGATGGTCGAGGGCGCATCGGGCATCGCGCGTTCGCTGGGCGTTCCGGAGGCGGTGATCGGCCTGACCATCGTCGCGCTCGGCACCTCGTCGCCGGAGCTGGCAACGACGGTCGTGTCCACGCTGCGCCAGGAGCGCGACATCGCCATCGGCAACCTGCTGGGCAGCTGCGTGCTCAACATCTTCGTGATCCTCGGCATCACCGTGGCCTCGGTGCCGACGGGCCTGGGGATCGACCCGCAGCTGGTGCGGATCGACATCCCGGTGATGGTGCTGGCGGCGATCGCCTGCGTGCCGGTCTTCGTGACCGGGCGACGGGTGGGGCGGCTGGAGGGGATCGCCTTGCTGGCCGCCTATCTGGCTTACATGGGGTATCTGCTGGTGGTGCGGACGTAGGCTGCCGCAAGGCTTGCCCCCATCCGCCCTTCGGACATCTTCCTTTGCGACGCGCCTCAGACGTCGAGGCTGGATTCGCGGCGTTTCCCGGCCTTCAGCGCGCGGCGGCGGTCCTCGGCGCTGCGCCAGCGGCGCACGCTGCGCTGGAAGAACAGGCTGTTGGGCACGCGCAGCACGCTGCCCCGCGCCTCGCCGGCGTCGTCGACTTCCTGCAGGGTGGTGTAGACGAGGTTGATGTCGGTGACCCGGCCGCCGAGCCCGGGCTTGTCGCCGCTTTCCAGGATCTCGACGTGGTCGTGGAGCCGGAACGGACGAGTGGCCAGGATCAGCATGGTGCAGAAGATGTTCGACAGCACGCTCCAGGCGGCGAAGAAGGCCACTGCCGCCACCGCCGCGAAGCCGGTGAAGGCCGTCCACAGCACCGTGCCCGACACGCCCAGCCGCTGCAGGATCAGCAGGAAGGCGGCGGCGGAGATCAGGAAGGTGACCACGCGCCGGGAGCCGATCACCAGTTCCGGCGGCGCGTCGTAGCGCTTCCAGAGTCGGTCGCCCAGGCGGCGCGCGAGCAGGCGCAGCAGCCAGGCCACCAGGATGATCAGCGCCACCTGGCCCAGCGGCACGATCACGCCCAGCCATTCCTGCACCCAGACCGGAAGCTGTTCCCTCATCGCGACTCCCGCCCGGCACCCCGCCGGCGTGGCGCGATTGTCCCAGATCGCCGCGCGGCGCGGGATGCCGGCGCCATCCTGCGCGCTACATCACCGCCAGCGAACGGTTGTCGAACTGGCCCGGGTACTGGCGGCGGATCTCCAGCTTCTGTTCGATCGAGGCCAGGATGTGGGCGGCGAAATTGACGCCGGCCATCTTGCTGCACGTGGCCAGGTTGCCCGGCGAGAACACGTTCACCTCCAGGATCGTGTCGCCGATGATGTCGATGCCGACCAGGAACATGCCGTCGCGCACCAGCTTGGGCCGGATCATTTCGGCCACGCGCAGTTCGCGGTCGGTGATCCGCACCGCACGCGCCTTGCCGCCGGCGTGGATGTTGCTGCGGATGTCGCCCTCGGCGCCGACCCGGCGCATCGCGGCGTACTTGCCCCCGACCTGGAGCGGCTTGCCGTTCATCAGGAACAGGCGGATGTCGCCCTTCTCCGCGCCCGGCACGAAGGCCTGGGCGATGATGTAGCCGTCGCGGCCGATGGCCTCGACCATCTGGTTGAGGTTCTTGCCGCTCTTGCCGTCGAGCAGGAACACGCCCTGGCCGCCGGAGCCCTGCAGCGGCTTGAGCACCACCTTGCCGCCGTGGGCCTTGGCGAAGGCGCGGATGTCGGCGGTGGAGCGGCTGATCAAGGTTTCGGCGCGGACCTCGCGCGGGAAGGACTGGAAGTAGAGCTTGTTGATCGCCTCAGACAGCGCCGCCGGATCGTTGAGCACCAGGCAGCCGCGCGCCGCGGCCAGGCGGCCGAACAGCATGCCCACGTGCTCGGCCCAGGGGCGCTCGCCGGCATCGTTGGAGGGGTCGTTGCGCAGCATCAGCACGTCGATGTCGGACACCTCGATCAGCTTGCTGCGCTCGACCGCCTGCAGATCCTTGAAGAACTTCGGGCGCCCGCGCTTGCTGCCCTTGACCGCGGGCAGGATGCGGGCGTGCACCCGCAGGTCGTCGTCGCTGCCGAGCACGAAGTCGCCCGGGGTGACGTAGGCGACGTCATGGCCCCGACGCGAGGCCTCGTGCGCGAGCACGGTGGTGGTGTAGCCCGGGTACTCGGTCTCGAGGTCGTTGACGAAGAAGGCGATCAGCATGGCGGGTGATCCTGGAGGTGGTCGAGGAAATCGCCTCCGGCACGGATGCGCGCGATGCGCTCCCGTGCGCCGGGGCGCGTGAGGAACTCGGGGGTGGCGAGCGGCGCGCGCAGGATGCCGCGCGCATGCAGTTCGTCGACCATGGGCACGTGCGCCTCGGCGATCTTGCCCAGCCAGAACGGCGCCAGGTCGCGTCCGCCGGCCACGAAGGCGAAGACCTGGCGCAGGCCGCGCAGGTAGATCGCATCCTTGGCCAGGCCGCCGGAGCGGAAGATGCGGGCGATGATGTTGAACGCGGTGCGCGCGCCGAAGCCGTGTTCGCGCACCAGCATCCGGTGGCATTCGCCGAAGCCGGCGCCGGCGAGCATGGCGTCGACCACCAGCACGCGCGCGGCCAGCAGGCGCAGCCGCGAGGCGGTCAGGCCGCCGGACAGGTATTCGGCGAACACCCCCAGGCCTTCCTGGATGCCCTCGTAGCCGGCCAGGCCCGCGCCGAAGATGCCCAGGCCCTGGTGATCGCCATTGATGCAGGTGAGCACGTGCACGCCGATCTCGTGCTGGAGCAGGGCGTCCAGGCGCGAGCGGCGCATGCGGGTGGCGGTCGAGACCAGCACGCTGTTGCCGCTGACCATCAGCCCGGGCGCAAGATCCTCGCGCAGACAGACCTCGGCCTTGAATTCCGGCACCTTGCGCCGGTAGCGGGCGAGCATCGACTGCGCGGCCTCGCGCACGTCGCCGGCATCGATCCTGCAGTCGCCGGGCGCCGGCGCGTCGTCCACCCGCCCCAGGATCGCCTTCGCATCCGCGAGCAGGCCGGCCTCGACGCCGCCGTACAGCATCACCGAGGCATGGCGGAATGGCGGCGTGTTCCGGCACTGCAGCATCGTCAGCTGCAGATCCAGCTCCTGCTGCTTCTCGCGGAACAGGGTCTCGAGCACCGGATCCTCGACCGCGCGCAGGTCGATGGCGTACAGCGCGCGCTTGGCCATGCCCGGATCGACGGTCAGCGGGCGGTAGTGGAATTCCGGCTCGGGCAGGTCGCTGCCGCGGCAGCGCTCGAACTGCTCGACGGTGTTGATCGGCGACACGCCCAGCAGGAAGTCGAAGGAGCGGCTGATGCGCGCCAGCTCGCGGTCGGCGACCACCGCCGCCTCGATGTAGCTGCTGCGGCCGAGCGAACGGTGCTGGGGTGCCTTCCTGCCGGTGGCCGCGGCCAGGTAGGCGGCGAAGGCGCGGAGCAGGGCGTCGAACACCGTCGACTCGAGTTCGTGGAACACCTGCGGATAGATGCGCCCGTCCTCGCCCGGCACCAGATGGATGCGTGGCAGCCCCAGGCTCAGACGCGGGCTGTCCGGGTCATCGCCCGGGCGCAGGTCGGGGAGGGCGGCGGCGGAAGGTGCGGGAAGCGTCTCGATGCGTGGTTCGCGCAGGTCGACGCACAGCGAAGACAGGGTCGAGGCCAGTTCCCGGGCCGCGGCCTGGGTCGGGGCGTCGTCGCTGGCGCCGATCAGGAAGCGGAAATCCTCCAGGCGCGCGCTGTCCTCGCCGAGGCTGTCGTCCTCCTGGATGTCGTGCAGCCCCGCCAGCAGCAGCGGCGGGCCGTCGGCGGACTGGCGAGCGGCGATCGCGTCGATGCACTCCAGCGCCGCGCCGTCGGCGTCCTTGCCCGCCGACCAGGTCATGCTGGCCGGGCTGATCGCGGCGATGCGCTGGGCCAGGCTGTGCGGGGTGCCGTCGCTGCGGTGGATGACGAGGAAGGGGAGCGGACGGTCGATGTAGACGCGGCCGCTGTCGGGCAGTGCCTGATGGAAAGGCCCGTGGCCCGCGCCGGCGTCCGCCACGTCCTTCGCGCGCTTCGTTGTCCGTCCCTGCTCAGCCATGGGCATCGAGCAGTCCGCGTGCGGTGTCGGCGACGTGGGCGATGAAGCCGCGCATCGCCGCCAGTTCGCCGGGATCGGGCTGGCCGTTCCATTCGTCCATGAAGAACTTCTTGAACTCCAGCGCGATCGCGCAGCCGTGCTCGGGATGCCGCTCGTGCACGAAGCGGGTCAGCGCGCCGCGGCCCTGGAAGGCGACGTTCTCGCGCACGTCCAGGCGGCGGCCATTGAAGTCGAAGCCGCGCATCGCCTCCATCAGCGGGTCGAGCAGGAAGGCCCAGCGCTCGCGCGGCATCGAGAAGGTGCCGATGTTGATGTCGGGCGCATCGTCCTGCGGCATCGGTGCGGCGTCGGCGCCGTCGCGGCGGTGGTTGTAGCTGTGGACGTCGATCAGCGCGTAGGCGCCGTGGGCATCGCGGATGTCGTCGAGCAGCTGGCCCATCATCGCGTAGAAGGCGCGGTGCAGCCTGAGCGAACCGTCGACCAGCGCCTGCGCGGGCGGCTCGCGCCACACGTCCAGGCCCCAGGCCTGCTCGGGCGTGCGGTAGAAGGCTTCGTCCTCGCCGCGGTTGAGGTCGACCTCGAAGCGCGAGCGCCCGGCGATGACGTGGGTCGGCGCGGCGGCGGCGGCCTGGCCGGTGTACGGATCCTCCTCGCGCAGCCGTCCGGCCTCGTCGAGCCTGATCGCGGCCGCGATCTCCGGCCGCAGGCCGTGGCCGTCGTGGATGGCGGTGGCGAGCACGCGGTCGTCGCTGCGCTGCAGCGTCCACCATGGGGATTCGGGGGTGGGTGGGGCATTCATGGCGCCCCGTTGTACGCAGGCCGCCGTGATCGGCGTGAAAAACCGCCCCCGGGTATGCTTGCGGGGTTGGCACCCGCGGGTGCCCATCCACGCATCCAGACGGAGATACCGACCTTGAAGACCAGCCTCCTCGCCGCGGCCACCGCGCTTGCCCTGGCGCTCGCCGCGCCCGCCGCCGCCCATGACGCCAGCGACGCCGGCTGCATCGACATCGCCTGCGACGCCCGCCTGCTGTTCGCCGCCGACGATGCCGGCGCCGCCGCCGGCGCGGACGCCGCGGCTGCCACCCGCTACGGCACCTGGGGCATCGATACCGCCGGCATGGACACCACGGTGTCGCCGGGCGCGGACTTCTTCCGCTACGTCAGCGGCACCTGGGCGGCGAACACGGAGATTCCGTCGGACAAGTCGATGTACGGCTCCTTCCTGGTGCTGCGCGACCTGTCCGAGGCGCGCGTGCGCGGGCTGGTCGAGGGTTATGCCGCGCAGGGCGACGCCGCCACCGGCGATGCCGCCAAGGTCGCCACCCTGTACCGCAGCTTCATGGACGAGGCCTCGATCGAAGCCCAGGGCGCGAAGCCGCTGGCCCCGCACCTCGACGCCATCCGCGCCGCCGCCGACAAGGACGCGATCGCCGACCTGATGGGCCAGGCCGCCGGCGGCCCCGGCGCCACCCTGTTCCGTCTGGGCGTCTCCGACGATCAGCGCGATCCCGACCGCTACACCCTCTACATGAGCCAGTCCGGCCTGGGCCTGGGCGACCGCCAGATGTACCTGGACGAGAAGTTCGCGCCGCAGCGCGAGCGCTACGTCGCCTACATCGGCCAGATGCTGGAGCTGGCCGGCTGGGATGACCCGAAGGGGAACGCCCAGCGCGTATTCGACTTCGAGAAGGCCGTGGCCGAGGCGCACTGGACCCGCGCGGAGAGCCGCGACCGCAGCCGCACCTACAACCCGGTCGAGCGCGCGGACTTCGCAACCACCGCGCCGGGCTTCGCCTGGGAGCGCTACTTCGCCGCCTCCGGCGTCGGCCAGGCGCCGCGCGCCGTGGTCCGCCAGGACAGCGCGATGCCGAAGCTGGCCGCGATCTTCGCCGGCGCCGACCTCGACACGCTGAAGGCCTGGCAGGCCTTCCACGTCACCGACCAGGCCGCGCCGCTGCTGTCGAAGGCCTTCGTCGATGCCCACTTCGACTTCCGCTCGAAGTTCCTCTCCGGCCAGCCCGAGCAGCGCGAGCGCTGGAAGCGCGGCGTTTCCCACGCCGAAGGCGCGATGGGCGAGGCCATCGGTCGCGACTACGTGGCGCTGTACTTCCCGCCGGACGCCAAGGCCAAGATGGACGACCTGGTGGCCAACGTGAAGGCGGCCATGGGTGCGCGCCTGGACCAGCTTGAATGGATGGGCGAGGACACCAAGAAGGAGGCCCGCGCCAAGCTCGCCGGCTTCGGCCTGAAGATCGGCCACCCGGAGACCTGGCGCGACTACGCCGCGCTCGAGGTCCGCGACGGCGATGTGCTCGGCAACGCCCTGCGCTCGGCCGCCTTCGAGTGGGACTACGACCGCGCGCGCATCGGCCAGCCGGTCGACAAGGGCGAGTGGGGCATGACCCCGCAGACGGTCAACGCCTACTACTCCTCGGTGAAGAACGAGATCGTGTTCCCGGCCGCGATCCTGCAGCCGCCGTTCTTCGATCCCGACGCGGACCCGGCGGTGAACTACGGCGGCATCGGCGGCGTGATCGGCCACGAGATCATCCACGGCTTCGACGACCAGGGCCGCAAGTCCGACGGCGCCGGCCTGCTGCGCGACTGGTGGACGGCCGACGACGCCGCCAAGTTCGAGGCCCAGGCCGCGAAGCTCGGCGCCCAGTACGAGGCCTACGAGTTCCCGCAGCTGCCGGGCATGCACATCAACGGCAAGGTGGCGATGGGCGAGAACATCGGCGACCTCGGCGGCCTGACCATCGCGCTGGAGGCCTACCGCCGCTCGCTCGGCGGCCAGGAAGCGCCGGTGATCGACGGCTTCAGCGGCGAGCAGCGCTTCTTCATGGGCTGGGCCCAGGTCTGGCGCACGCTGTGGCGCGATGATGCCCTGCGCCAGCAGCTGGTCAACGGCACGCATTCGCCGGGCCACATCCGCGCCTTCGCGCCGCTGCGCAACATCGATGCCTGGTACGAGGCCTTCGAGGTCACCGAGGGCGATCCGCTGTGGATCGCGCCGGACGATCGCGTCCGCATCTGGTGAGTGGCGAAGGGGGCGGGCGACCGCCCCCTTCCTTTTCCACCGCTTGACCCCGGTCAGGGCGCACTGCGCGCGTGTCCCCCAGGCTTGGCGGCATCCACCCGTTCCCGGAGTGCGGCATGCCCGAGTCTTCCATCATCATCATCGGCGCCGGTCCCGCCGGCCTTTGCCTGGCGCGTGCGCTTTCGCAGCGCGGGCTGCGCGTGGACGTCATCGAGCGCCAGCCACGCGCGGCGGTGGTGGCGCCCGCGCCCGATGGTCGCGAGATCGCCCTGACCCAGGCCTCGATGCGCATCCTGCGCGAGCTCGGGGTATGGGAAGGCATCGACGCCTCGGCGGTGTCGCCGCTGCGGCGCGCGCGGGTGGCCGACGGCGACGCCGGCAACGGCTTCGAGGTCGATGCCGAAACCTTCGGCCAGGCCGCGCTGGGCGGCCTGGTGGCCAACAGCGACATCCGCGCCGCCGCCTGGTCGGTGGTCGAGGGCGATGAGCGCATCCGGGTGCACTTCGAGGCGGAGGTGGCCTCGGTGGCGGCCGGCTCGCGCAGGGCCGAGGTTGTGCTGGAAGACGGGCGGCGCTTCGAGGCGCCGCTGCTGGTCGCCGCCGACAGCCGCTTCTCGTCGACCCGGCGTGCCCTGGGCATCCCGGTGGCGATGCACGACTTCGGCAAGATCATGCTGGTCTGTCGCGTACGCCCGGGCCGTGACCATGAAGGCGTGGCCTGGGAATGGTTCGGCGAAGGCCAGACGCGCGCGCTGCTGCCGCTCAACGACGGCCTGGCCTCGGCGGTGCTCACCGTGACCGGCGTCGAGGCGGAGCGGTTGCAGGCGCTGGATGCCGATGCGCTCTCGCGCGAGCTCGAGGACCGCTACCGCGGCCGCTTCGGCCCCATGGCACTGGAAGGCGAGGTGCATGCCTATCCGCTGGTGGCGACCTGGGCCCACCGCTTCGTCGGCCCGCGTTTCGCCCTGGTCGGCGACGCCGCGGTCGGCATGCATCCGGTGACCGCGCACGGCTTCAACCTCGGCCTGGCCAGCGTCGAGCGCCTGGCTTCCGCGGTGGCGGATTCGATCGCGCGCCACGGCGATCCGGCGCATCCGGCGATGCTGGCCCGCTACCAGCGTCGGCACCGCGCAGGCAGCGCGACCCTGTTCCTGGGCACCGGCCTGGTGGTGCGGGTGTTCACCGACGACCGCCTGCCGGTGCGCCCGCTGCGGCGCGCGATCATCGCGGCGGGGCGGGCCTTGCCGCCGCTGCGGCGCGCGCTGGCCGACGCGCTGCTCGACGACGGCCCGGTGGACCCCACGCCGCGGCAGCGCCTGCGCCGCGGCTTCGAGGTCCTGCGTCCGCGGGTGGCCGGGAGCCGGCGGCTACAATGAGCGGTCCAGTACATCAGGAGCCGCCATGTCCGCCATTCCCGCCTGCCCGCAATGCGGCCTCGAGAACACCTATCCCGATGGCGCGCTCTTCATCTGCCCCGACTGCGGGCACGAATGGGCGGCCGGCGACGGCGGCGCGGATGAAGGCACCGTAGTGCGCGACGTCAACGGCAATCCGCTGGCGGCCGGCGACACCGTGGTCGTCATCAAGGACCTGAAGGTCAAGGGCTCGTCGATCCCGCTCAAGCAGGGCACTGTGATCCGCAACATCCGCCTGGTCGAGGACGACCCCGAGCACATCGAAGGGAACTCGGACAGGATCAAGGGCCTGGTGCTGAAGACCTGCTTCCTGCGCAAGGCCTGAGGGCGGGGTGGACGGTGCGCCCGCCATCGATGCGGCGTCGCCTGGCGACCGCCGCGTCGCCGTCGTCGGTGGCGGCCCGGCCGGGTTGTTCGCCGCGGAGGTGCTGCGCGCCGCGGGCTGCGAGGTCCACGTCTTCGAAGCCAAGGGTTCGGTCGGGCGCAAGTTCCTGGTCGCCGGCAAGGGCGGGCTGAACCTCACCCATTCCGATCCGCCGGCGCTGTTCGCCAGCCGCTATCGCGAACGCAGCGACGAGGTCGCCCGCTGGCTGCAGGCCTTCGACGCCGACGCGCTGCGCGAATGGGCGCTGGGCCTCGGCGTGTCGACCTTCGTCGGCAGCTCGGGCCGGGTGTTCCCGGATGACCTCAAGGCCGCGCCGCTGCTGCGTGGTTGGGTGCGGCGGCTGCGCGCGCAGGGCGTCCATGTCCATGTCCACCATCGCTGGCTCGGGTGGAATGGAGACGGCGTGCTGCGTTTCGAAACGCCCGATGGCGCGCTGGATGTCGAAGCCGACGCCACGATCCTGGCCCTCGGCGGCGGCAGCTGGCCGCAGCTGGGTTCCGACGGCGCCTGGCAGGATCTGCTGCGCGATGCGGGCGTCGACGTAGCGCCGCTGCAGCCGTCCAACTGCGGCTTCGACGTCGACTGGTCGCCGCACTTCGCCGCGCGCCATGCCGGCGCGCCGCTGAAGCCAGTGGTCGCGCACTGGCGCGACGACGGCGGCGGCGCGCAGATGCTGCAGGGCGAATGCGTGATATCGGAACACGGCATCGAGGGCAGCCTGGTCTATGCCCTGTCGGCGATGCTGCGCGATCGCATCGCGCGCGATGGCGACACCGTGCTCGAACTCGACCTGGTCCCGGGCCGCGAACCCGCGCGGCTGCAACGCGAACTGTCGCGCCCGCGCGGCAAGCGCAGCCTGTCCGAACACCTGCGTCGCGCCGCGGGCATCGACGGCGTGAAGGCGGGCCTCTTGCGCGAGGTGGTGGGTGCGGATGCCATGCACGATCCCGCGACCCTCGCCGCGGCCGCCAAGCGCCTGCCGCTGCGCCTGCGCGCCCCCCGTCCCCTGGTCGAGGCGATCAGCAGCGCCGGCGGCCTGCGCCTGGAAGCGCTGGACGAAGGCCTGATGCTGCGGACGCATCCAGGCGTCTTCGCCGCAGGCGAGATGATCGACTGGGAAGCGCCCACCGGCGGCTACCTGCTCACCGCCTGCTTCGCCAGCGCTCGCGTGGCCGCCGATGGCGCCTTGCGCTGGCTGGCGCATTCCCCGCGTGGCCGTGACGAAACCTGAACGCCGATGCGGCATGCTTGGGGGCCATACGTGCCCGAGAGGAAAATGATGGATCGCAGACTGTTGCCGCTGCTGCTCGTACTGGCTATTCCCCTGGTCGCCTGCGACCGTGCCGCAACGCCGGCCGACGCGTCGATGCCTGACGATGATGCTGGGGGGGCCGTGGTTGACGCGCCCGCGGTTCCCGGCGAAGGCACGTCAACGCTTCCCGCCGAGTTCGTGGTGTCGACCAACGAACCCTTCTGGCAGGCGCGCGTTGAGGGTGGCGAAGTGGTGCTCAACGGCCCGGACGTCGACAACCGCCGCTTCACCATCGACACCGACGATGCCGGTGACGACGCAAGGGTGGTCAATGCCAGCGACGGCGCAGGCGCGATCTCGGTCACGCTGCTGCCGGGGCCGTGCCAGGACAGCATGTCCGGCGCAACGTTTCCGCTGGCCGGCGAGCTGACCATCGACGGCATCGGCCCGACCCCGGGCTGCGCGCGTCCGGCCGACATGCCGCCGCCGGGCGAGCCGGGACACTAGGCCCGCCGCAGGGGCGGGCCTGAAGAGCGGTCAACCGCCCTGGTTGACCAGCGAGAAGTTGAACGAGAACGACCAGGAGAAGGACCAGTCGCCGGCGTCGTCGGCGACCGGCGCCGACGGCAGCGGATTGTTGATCTGCACCGGCGCGGGCAGCACGTCGGGACGCGGCGAATCGCTGTCGCGTTCGTGCGAGACCAGATCGCCGGAAAACACGATCGCGACCAGGCTCTTGAAGATGTGCATCGCCTCGCGGTAGTGCTGCATGAACGACACCGCGCCCTGCTTGACCTCGTCGGTGGCATTGATGAAGGCCTGGTCCACGCCGACCAGGTCGCCATTGCGATCGAGGGCGACGAAGCCGGCGCCCTTGTCGTTCTCGTAGAGCACGTTGCCGTCGCGGGTCGCGAGTTCGTGCACGGTGGCGTGGACGCCGTGGAATTCGCGGAACTCGAGGTCGCCGCGGGTGTTGGTGTCGACGCCGCTGATCTCGGCCGTGTACTCGCCGTCGGTGATGGTGACCTTCGAGGCGATGGTGGCGCCGTTCTTGCCCTCGTTCCAGGGCGTGGTCTCGATCGTGACCTTGGTGCCGTCGTCGAGGACGAAAGTGGTCTGGCCCCAGAAGTCGAAGGCCTGTTTGCCGTCGATCTCGACGTGCGGGTCGCCCCAGATGCGGTACTGCTCGCCGGTGTTCTTGTTCTGGATCAGGACCTGGTTGTCGTCGCCGGCGGTGATCCGGTAGCTGTCGTTCTCGAACTGCACCTTGCCGTCCGAGGTGCGCTGGGTGGTCGGCGCGTCGGCGGCGGGCTTGATGGTGCCGCTGCCGTTGATGACCAGCGATGCGCTGACGAGGTGGTTTTCCATGGCCGGCTCCCTGTTTGCCCTGAGGTTGTAGGGCCATTGGAGACGCGGGGACGGGGGTTGGAAAGCCGGGGCAATCCCTTGCTCGGGTAAACCCGCGGTCCGGGCTCAGCGCTTGTCGCCGGCGGTGCCCGGCTCGACGATCACGGTTTCGCCCCAGTCCGTTGGGACGACAATGGCCACGGGCCGTCCGGCGGTGGTGGCATCGCCCAGCGCGACGGCATGGGCGGCCATGATCGCCTTGAAGCGGTTCTGGAAGACTTCGTGGAACCGGGCTCCCGAAACCTCGAAGCCCGCAGCCACCTTCTTGATCTCGACCATGGACCTGCCCGCGAGTGGGGAGTGTGCCCCGGCCCAGCTTCACGACTTGCTCAAGGTCGCGGCCAGTTCCGTTGCTGAGCGGCATCCGTGACCGGTGCAGGGCCGTGCTGCCGGGGCAATCTCCAGCTTGCTCCGGACGCGGGCTGGGGGGTGTCGGCGGGTTTCCTGATGTGGCGTAGGAAGATTCCTACCCCTGCTCGTGTTCCTGGGCCGGGCCGGCGTCGGCCCCGTCTTCTGCCGGAAGCAGGTCTTCGCCGGCATGCGCCCGCTGTTCGGCCGCCAGGTGCGCGTCGAGGTCGCGGTCGACCGAGGTGTCGGCCACGCTGTCCATGCCGGCCAGCGCAGGTGCTTCCTCGGCCGGGTGCAGCGGCGCGTCGGCCAGGTTGGCGGTGTACTGGATGTTGCGCGGCGTGCTGACGCCGCATTCGGCCAGGCGGGCGCGCACGGCGTGGATCGCCTCCCGGCGGACCTTGCCCAGGTCGCTCCGGCGCTGGTCGACCCAGGCGAAGAAGCGCAGGGTGATGCCGCTGGCGTCGTAGGCGTCCACCGTCCAGGACGGCGCGGGATCGGCGAGCACGCCCTCGACCTCGCGCAGCGCCTCCAGCGCCAGCTCCTGCGCGTTGCGGATCGATTCCTCGACGTCGAGCGGGATGGTGAACTCCAGCCGCCGCTTCGGATTGCTGGAGTAGTTGAGGACCACCGACTTGAACACCAGTGCGTTGGGCAGGGTGAGCCGGTTGCCGTCGGCGGTGACCAGCACCGTTGCGCGCGAGGTCAGTGCCGCGACCCGGCCCTCGTGGCTGCCGTCGATGCGCAGCAGTTCGCCGGGGGCGAACGGACGACGGATGCTCAGCAGCACGCCGGCGACGTAGTTTTCGGCGATGTCCTTGAAGGCGAAGCCCAGCGCCAGGCCGATCACGCCGGCCGAACCCATCACCGCACCCACCAGCGCCGTGGCGCCGAGCAGGTCCAGCGCCACCAGCACGCCGCCCAGCAGCACCAGCCACTGCACCAGCTGCTGCACCAGGCTGGCGAAGAAGGGATTGTCCGACTGCCAGTTGCGGCGCGTGATGCGCCGGCCCACGCGCCGGCCCATCCACTTGCCCAGCCACCAGGCCAGCCCCACGACCGCGATCGCCACCAGCAGCAGCGGCAGGGCGGCCAGCAGGCGTCCCACCTTGTCCAGCGCCAGCGCGGTGGCGGTGGCGACGCGGTCGGACAGCCGGGTGCTCAGGGTCACGCGGTTCTCGACCCGTTCGATGCCGGGCTGCTGAGCCACCAGTTGCTCTGCGCGTTCGCGGTCTTCCGGCGACAGCACGACGCCCTGCAGTTCGGCCACGCCACCGCGCACCGTGACGGTGACGTCCGCCAGCCCGTCGGCCTCCTGCAGGCGCCGCGCGACGCGGCGGCTCTCGACGATGCCCTCCGCGGAGTCTTCTGCGGGCGCGTCGGCCGCCTCCGGGGCTTCGCGGACAGCGGTGACGCCGGGCTCGTCCACGGTGTCCTGTGCACGGACCTGCGCCACCCCCATCGACAGGGCCAGCGACAGCAACAGGGAGGTGGCAAGGGTCCGGATCGTATCGGCTCGCATGGCGCGATGGTCGCATGCGGTCGTGAAGAATGCGCCAGCTTCGATCAGCCGGCCCGGCGTGCGGACGCCGGGTCGGACTGCAGCAGCCGCACGGTGCGCGCGTCGATCCCGTCCGGATCCGCGCCGGCCAGCAGCGACTGGATGGCGTCGGGGAGGGGCGCATCGCCCGGAACCATGCCTGCCCATCCATTCTTGCTTCCGCGCTTGATCCGGTACAGGCAGCGATCGGCCAGGTCCAGGCAGGCGCTCCAGTCGCCGAGCGCGGGCCAGTCCAGCGAGAACGGCCACGGTGCGAAGCCGATCGAGCAGGTCAGGTCCAGGGCCACCCCGCGGCCGATGCGGATCGGCTGGGTGGCGATCGCGGAGCGGATGCGCTCGGCGAGCAGGGCGGCATCCTCCGCGCGCGCGAAGCGCGACACGAGCAGGAACTCCTCGCCGCCCCAGCGCACGAGCAGGTCGTCGTCGCGACTGAGCAGGCGCAGGCGGTCGGCGAAGTGCACCAGGACTTCGTCTCCCGCCTGGTGACCATGGGCGTCGTTGATGCGCTTGAAGTCGTCGATGTCGACCATCAGGAACACCAGGCGTTCCTGTTCGCCGTCGGCGGTCTCCATGCGGTTGCGCAGCGCGGCCGCTTCGCGGCCCAGCCACTCCTGCAGGTCGCGACGGTTCGAGATGCGTGTCAGGGGATCGCGGCGGGTGGCGATGCTGAGCTGGGCATTGGTCCGGCTGAGGCTCTGGTTGGCGAGCTGCAGCTGGGCAGTGCGTTCGGCGACCGTGCGCTCGAGCAGTTCGACCTGGCTGCGCTCCCGGCGCATCGCCGCGGCCGTGCGCCCGACGATCAGGACCAGCAGCAGCACCATCGCCACCACGTAGGCGGCGTATGCAGCGGGATGCCGCCACCACGGCGGTGCCATGTGCAGTTCCAGCCGTCGGGCCTGGCCGAAGCGGCCGTCGCGGCCGGCGGCCTCGACCTCCAGTGCGTAACGGCCCGGGGGCAGCGCGGTGATGGAGAACTCCGCCGTGGGCGCCCGCGGATACACCCAGTCCTGGTGCAGGCCGAGGACCCGGTAGCGGAGCCGGGCGGCATCGGGAGCGCTGAAGTCGATCGCGGTCATGCGGATGCTGACGAGCCGGTCGCGATGCTCCAGCTGCGCGTCCCGCGCATAGACGATGTCGACTTCGCGTGGACCGTTGTCATCCGCATTCAGCGGAAGCGCCTGCAGGGTGGTCAATACGGGCCGTGCCGGAGGGCTGTGCCGGGGCAGGCCGGACGGATCCACCACGTCCACCCCGCGCGTGCCGCCGAAGTGGAGCAGTCCGTCGTCGCTCCGGAACGCCGATCCGCTGTTGTACTCGCGGTTGGCCAGGCCGTCGCGCGGGCCGAGCACCTGGATCGTGCGGTTTTCGAGGTCGATGACCGAGAGGCCGTTGTTGCTGCTGGCCCACAGCCTGCCCTGGCCGTCGGCGAGCAGGGAATAGACGACGTTGTTCCCGAGGCCGTCGTGCTGGGTGGTGCGGGTGACTTCCCCGCTGGCGCGGTCGATGCGGTAGATGCCGTGGGAGTAGCTTCCCGCCCACAGCGCCTGGTCATCGGCGTGCAGCGACCAGATGGAATGATGCAGGACATCCGGGAAGACCCGTTCGGGATCGCTGCCGGGATCGAGTCGCCAGAGACCATCGGCGTTGGTCGCGATCCAAAGATGGCTGCCGCTGCGCAGGAGGGCGGTCACGTGGCTGCGCCGCAGCGGGGCGATCTCCGGGGTGTCGACGATGCGGCCATGCCGCAGCAGGGCAAGCCCTCCGCGGGTGCCGATCCAGCCGGCCTCGCCCTCGAACAGCATGGCGTCGATGCGGGCGTCGGGCAGGCCCGTGATCGCGCGCGGCGGCCCTTGCCCCGGCCAGTGGAAGAGGCCGTCGTGGCTGCCGATCCACCAGCCGCCGTCGGTGGCCCGAGCGATCGCTCGCACGGACTGGCCCTCGAAGCCGGGCACCTGCCGCCATTGCCCGTCGTCGCGCAGGCGTTCCAGCAGACCCTCGTCGGTGCCGAGCAGGACGTGCCCGCCGCGCCGCCAGATCGCGCGCATGCTTCCTCGCGGCCAGTCGCGCCCGGCCTCGACGCCGCCGACGCGGACCGCCGCGGACAGCGGGCGCGCATAGTGCAGCCCCGAGGTATAGGTGCCGATCCACAGCGCGCCGGCGGGATCCTCGTGCAGGACGTCAACGGCGTTGTCCAGCGGCTGGTCGAAGCGCAGCGCTTCCGGCACGCTTGCCGCGCCGGGCAGGCGGAGCACTCGGCCGTCGCGCAGGCCGATGAGCAGGCTGCCGTCGTTGCGCCGCAGCAGGGCGGTGACCCGCGGGGTGCCGGGGGCCAGGTCGGCGGCCGTCAGCGTCCGCAACAGCCGGCCATCGGCGGGATCGAGCAGGAACACTCCGCCCTGTTCGCTCGCGGCCCAGGCCCCTTCGGGACCTGCCTGCAGGGCGGTGCAGCTTCCGGCGGGTGCCGGCAGGGTGGCCAGCAGGTCCAGGCGGACGCGGGTCGCGCGCCAGACCCGACAGTCGCGCCCGAGCGCCAGGGCCACGCCGGTCCCGGGCAGGGCGGCTACGCCGATGGTTTCCGAATCGCCGCCAAGGTGTACGACCCCCGGGGTGCCGGCCGCGGCGACGTGGTCCAGTCCTCCGACCGTGCCGACCCAGGCACCGTCAGTCCCGTCCAGCGCGAGGGCGGTGACCTGGTTGTGGGCCAGGCCATCGTCGCGGTCCATGCGCAGCCGTGACCAGGTCGGCAGGTGCAGGATCTCCAGGCCGGCATCGTTGGTGCCCAGCCACAGGTGCCGGCTCGCGGCATCGAAGACCATCGAATCGATGCTGCCGCTCGACAGCACACGCGCGCCGTCGCCGTCGCGCCATACCTCGAAGCGGTGCCCGTCGAAACGGGCCAGGCCGTCCTGGGTGCCGACCCAGAGAAAGCCCTGGTCGTCGTTGGCCAGCGCCTTGACCGAGGATTGCGGGAGGCCCTGGTCGGGTCCCCGGGTTTCCAGGCGGAGGACCTCGCCGTCGCCGGCGGCCAACGGACGCGCCGCGCTCGCCGGTGCGAAGGAGGCCAGGCTCGCGATCAGCGCCAGCGCCGCGGCGAGGCGCGGCGGGCTGAGGACGCTGGGTGCGCTGGAAAGGGGGCAGGCCATCGGCCACGAGCGCACGCAAGGAACATGCCATGGTGGCTGGAGTCGCCCCGGGGCTTGCCTGCCGGCCCTCTCGCCCCGATAACAGGGATCTGTCGAGGACAATCAGCGGAGCAGGCACATGGCCACCGGCTGGGCCGGAGACGGCGCCGTACAGGACCAGATCGACGCGACCGTGAAAGACGCGATCGAGCGCGCGCGCAGCCGCCTGGGCACCGGGCCGGGGCGGGCGGACTGCGAGGAGTGCGGGGAGTCGATTCCCGACGCTCGCCGCAAGGCGGTGCCCGGGGTCCGCCTGTGCCTTGCCTGCCAGGTGGCCAGGGACGAGGAAGAAGCCGGCCAGGCCGGTTACAACCGGCGCGGCAGCAAGGACAGCCAGCTGCGTTGAGCCGGCGGGACGCCGCGGAATCCGCGACGCCCGCCGGGCCACCCCGGGTCAGAGCTGCTGGAAGCCGAGGATCGCCCCCAGCACGGCGGCCAGGATCAGATAGTCGCCGCTGTCGTCGCGGCGGCCGTACTCGCTGCGGCCGTAATAGCCGTCGTCATAGCCGCGACGGAAGCCTTCGCGGAAGTAGTGGGCGTACTCGTCGCGATCGACGTACCAGCCGTTGTAGCCGTAGCTCGCGTCCTGCCAGGCGTAGCTGTTGCGATAGTCGGCCTGCCAGCCGTCCTCGCGGTCCGCGCGGCCGGCGCTGCGTCCTTCCCGGTAGCCCAGGTCGACCGCTTGCTGCAGCAGGTCGGCGGCGTAGCGGTTGACGTCGTGGTAGCGGCCGTCGCGCTGGTAGCGGTAAATGACCGGTGCCGAGTACCAGCTGGCGTTGTAGCTGCCCCGGCGCATGTCGCGCGCGTGCAGGCGGGCGTAGTAGTCACGCAGGTAGCGCTGCTGGTGGATGCGGCGCTGCTGGGCCAGGCGCTGCTCGTAGCGTCGCTGGGCCTGGCGCAGCTCGCGCTGGTGGCGCTGGTGTTCGGCCTCACGGCGGCGCTGTTCGGCCACCCGCCGCTCGCGCTCGCGCCGGTCGACATCGCGTCGATCACGCTGCTGGCGCTCGCGCTCATGGGCCTGGCGACGCTGGTCGGCGGCTCGACGCTGTTCGGCGATGCGGCGTTGTTCGGTGCCGCGGCGCTGTTCGGCGATGCGGCGCTGCTCCGCCTCGCGGCGCTGTTCGGTGCCTCGGCGCTGCTCGATATCCCGCCGCTGTTCCGCGTTCCGGCGCTGGTCCGCGGCACGGCGCCGCTCGGCCTCGCGCCGGCGTTCGGCCTGCTGCTGTTCCTGTCCACGGCGCTGCTGCTCCCGAAGCTGGGTCGCACGGCGCTGGGTTGCTTCGCGCTGTTCGCTCGCGCGCGGGTTCGCGCCGCGTTGGGGGTCGGGGCGCTGCCGGGGCGTCGCGGGTCTCTGGCGCTGCTGCTGCTCGCGGTGGCGCGCTGGTCCGTCATTGCCGCGCGGCCCCTGGCGCTGCTCGGCCCGGCGCTCGCGCTGCTGGCGGGCTTCACCGCGACGGGTGTCCTGGTCGTCGCGCTCGGCCGCAGGTTCGCGCATTCTGGAGCGATCCTGGGCATCGGCCGCGATGGGTGCGGCCAGGCCAAGCGACAGCAACAGGGCGGCGAGAATGGACGTCGGATGCAATGTCATGGCGGTGATTCCCTCTGCGATACGCCTGCACTTCACGACGAAGTTGCTTAACGCGCTCTGAGAATCGCTGCTGCGCCGGGTTCCCGTTCAGCGGGGATGCGCTGTAAGCGTTTACCCGGGCGCTGTCGGGCCATGCTGCGCTGCGATAGGCTGCCCGTCTGGTGGCGACGGAGGCGGCGGTGGCGGACAGCGGAAACTGGTTCGGGAAGCTGGCGGAGGGCCTGGCCCGCCTGCGCGGCGGCAAGGTGGTGGATCCGACCGGGTTGTCGCTGCCACCCGCACGCCTGCGCCGGCACAACGGCTACGTGTCCCTGCAGTTCCGCCGTGGGCAGACCCAGAGCCGCATGGACGGCGACCGGCCCGAAGTCCTTCTGGTCGATTACACCCGGACCATGCTCGCGGCGCTGCTGTGGCAGCCGCGGCCCGCGCGTATCGGCATCGTCGGCCTGGGCGGTGGCTCGCAGGTGAAGTTCCTGCACCGGCACCTTGCGGGCGCGTCGATCGAGGTGGTGGAGAACCACCCGGGCGTCATCGCGTTGCGCCGCGACTTCGGCATCCCCGACGACGACGACCGCCTCGAGGTCTGCCTGGACGACGGCGCGCGCTTCATCGCTGCCCGCCCGGGCCGCTACGACCTGCTGCTGGTGGACGGTTACGACGACCGCGGCATCCCCGAAGCGCTGGCCACGCCGGCCTTCCACCGCGATTGCCGCCTGGCGCTGGCGCCGGGTGGCGTGCTCGCCAGCAACCTGCACTGCGACGACCCCGGTCCCTACGCCACCCGCCTGGCCGAGGCCTTTGGCCAGGAGCAGGTACTCCTGGTCAGCGAGCGGAAGATGAGCAACCACGTCGCCTTCGCCTGGACGGGCGGAGCACCGGACGGTGGCGACGCCTGCATGGAAGCCGTGCAGGCGGCGCTGCCCGACGCCGCACGCCGCGAACTGGCCTCCGTACTGGAGCGCGTGGCCAGCGAGCTGCGACGGCGCCGGCAGGCATGAACGCTCCGCTCCAGGTGCCCGTCGGGATGCTGGAGGCGCTGCGCGCCGCCTATGCCACGCCGGCGCGCGCCTACCACCACTTCGGCCACGTCGAGGCCCTGATGCGGCACTTCGACGAGGTCGCCGCAGGGCCCGGTTGGGCGCGGCCGCGCGAGGTCTGGCTGGCGCTGCTTTACCACGACGCGGTCTACGAGGCGGGGCGCCGGGACAACGAGGCGCGCTCGGCGACGCTGGCCGCCGCCGAGATCGCGCGCTGGATACCCGATGCCGGCGTGGACATCGAGCGCGTGGTCGAGCTGATCGAGCTCACCGCGCGCCACGGCACGCTGTCGCCCGCGGACCTGGGCGAAGGACCCGATGGCGACGACGCGCGCCGCTTCCTCGACTGCGACATGGCCATCCTCGGCGCCGATGCGGCGGACTTCGACGCCTACGATCGCGCGATCGAAGCGGAATACCGCGACGCGGTGCCGCGCTGGCTGTACCGGATCAACCGTCGCCGCTTCCTGCGCGGCCTGCTGCGCCGCGAACGCATCTACCTGAGCGACGACTTCCATGACCGCCTGGACGTCGCCGCGCGGGCCAACCTGCGCCGGGCGGTGGGCGAGGGCGGCTGAGCCGCGGCGCGGCGTTTTCGCACGCCGGTAGCAGTCCGCGGGTATCCTTGGCCGCGATGGCCAAGCTGCTGCTCAACATGAGGATGGTCCCGGACGACGAGGCGGACGACGTCCGCGGCTTCCTGCGCGAACACGGCATCGCCTTCCACGAGACCCGGCCCAGCCGCTGGGGCATTTCCTACGGCGGCATCTGGGTGTCCGAGGATGCCGACTACCCGCGTGCGCGCGGGCTGATGGACGAGTACCAGTCCGCACGCCAGGCACGGGCGCGCGCCGAGCGAGCCGGTGAACTGCAGGACGGCAGCGCCGAAACCTTCGCCGACATCCTGCGCCGCGAGCCGCTGCGCGTGCTCGGGATCCTGGTGGGCATCGTCTTCATGCTTGCGCTGGTGGCCTTGCCGGTGGTGCTGCTGTGGCGCGCGGGGGCGTGAACCCGGAGTCCCGGCCGGGCAGGAGACCCTACTGGCCGGACCGTTCCGCATACCGGCGGAGGATGTCCGCGCGCCGCGTGTCCAAGGTGGCGATAGTGCTGGTGCTGGTGCTGCCCTGGTTCGGCTACCGCTACGTGCGCGACTGGTTCGTGCAGCCGGAGGTTGAAGCCACGGTCGCGGAGGAATCTTCGGCAGCCGTCGCGGAACCGGCGGCCGCACCCGCGACGGCGCCGCATGCGGCCGCGCCGTCGCTGGTGGCCGAGGCGCCGCGCGATCCGCAAGCCGCCACCGGGCGCAGCGAGGCCGTGGCCGAACGGGAGGTAGAGGCCATCGGCCGCGATGCGCGCGCCGGCGACGGCGAGGCGGCGGTCGCCCGGCTGCAGGACCTGGGCGCGCAGATGCACCGCGAGGTGCTGCTGGCCGACCGCGGCAGCGCGGTGCGTCGCGAGGCCGCGCGCGCCGAGGTCGCGTCCATGGGCGGGGTGCGCGGCGCGGGCTGGATCGATCGGATGACGATGCTGGTGCTGGTGTCCGGGCGCGGCGCCGGGCATTCGACCGTTGCCGAGGCCTGCCGCCGGCTGGCGACGCATGGCGATGTCGCCGGCCTCGCGGTGAGGGTCCAGGAGGTGGCCGGAGACGACGTGTCGGGAGCGGTCCTGCAGGGTGAATGCAGGGCCGGTCTGTCCGGCAATGCAGCAGCGGTGACCGGCATGCCGCTGCCGTTCCCGGGCCGGCCGCTGGTGACGCGGCGGGCGGACGGCAGCCTCGGCGACGCGGCCGCGACGGAGGAAGACCCGGAAGCCGCCGCCGAACGCCGCCGGCGCGAGGAGGAGAGCCTGCGCATCCTCAGCGAAAGCACGCCCGAGCTGCCCACGGCCGACGTACCTCGGGTCGACCCCTGACGCGCGGTGAACATCCGGCGACTATCATCAGCGTCCTGCTCCGCTGTTCCGGAATCCGAATTGAACCTGCGTACCTGCCGTCACTCCCTGCTCCTCGCCGCGCTGGCCTGCTGCATCGCCGCGCCCGGCTGCGCGCGCGACGACGCCGGTGCTGCCGGCGGCGCCACCCAACCGCCCGCCACCAGCGCCCCGCCACCCGCGCCCCGCGCCTCGATGGAGCCCGACACCACCAACGCGCCGATCGAGCGGGCCGCGCCGCCGACCCTGCAGCCGGTGGCCCTGGGCCGCTTCACCGCCGCCGACCGTGTGTCCGCGGCCATGACCGGTGACATCGACATCACGGATTCGCGGATCACCGGCGCCAACGGCGCGGATTTCGTCACCGAGCGCGTGGCCATCGTCCGCGGCGGCGACGAGTTCGCCGCCGCCCAGCGCTACGCCGACGTGATGCGGGTCGACGCCGGCCACCCGGTGGAACTGCGCCGCGTGCTCGACGAGGTGCGCGGCGCGGACGGGCAGGGCTTCTGCAACAGCATGAAGACCGGGTTCCTGGCGCTGGCGAGCTACGAGGAAGCGGGCATGCGCGTGGTCAAGCTGATGGCCCTGCAGGGCGATGGCATCCCCGCGGCGACGGCCACGGACACGCAGCTGTGCGCAGCGACCAGCTACGAGGCGGCGCGCTGACTCAGGCCACTTCGCCCGCGGCGCGGCCCGACGCCCAGGCCCACTGGAAGTTGTAGCCGCCCAGCCAGCCGGTGACGTCGACGACCTCGCCGATGAAGTACAGGCCGGGCACCTTGCGCGACATCATCGTCGACGAGGACAGCCCGTGGGTGTCGACGCCGCCGAGGGTGACTTCGGCGGTGCGGTAGCCCTCGGTGCCGCTGGCCACCACAGGCCAGGCCGAGAGCGCGGCCGCGGCGTGCGCGAGCATCGGCTCATCGAACTGCTTCATCGGGCGATCGCCCAGCCAGTGTTCGCACAGGCGCTGGGCGAAGCGCTTGGGCATGCGTTCGGCCAGCACCGTGCGCAGTTCGCTGTCCGGGCGCGCGGCGCGCTGTTCGCGCAGGAAGGCCAGCGCGTCGACGCCGGGCAGCAGGTCGATCGCCAGCGCTTCGCCCGGCTCCCAGTACGAGGACACCTGCAGGATCGCCGGGCCGCTGAGGCCGCGGTGGGTCACCAGCATCGCGTTGCGGAAGGATTGCCCGCGGCTCGTGGTTTCGACCTCCAGCGCGAGTCCGCTGAGGCCGTCGAGGCGCTCCGAATGCGTGCCGGTCAGCACCAGCGGCACCAGGCCCGCGCGCGTAGGCAGCAGCTCGTGGCCGAACTGGCGCGCCAGCGCGTAGCCCAGGCCGCTGCCGCCGAGTGTGGGGATCGACAGGCCGCCGGTGGCGACGACCAGGGACTGTGCGGCGATGCGGCCCTGGGCGGTGTCGACCAGGAAGCCTTCGCCTTCGTGCGCGACGGCGTCGACGCGGCAGTCGAGGCTGATGTCGACGCCGGCGTCGGCGCATTCGTCGAGCAGCATGCGCAGGATCAGCTTCGAGGATTCGTCGCAGAACAGCTGGCCCAGTTCCTTCTCGTGCCAGGCGATGCCGTGGCGGTCGACGAGGTCGATGAAGTCGGCCGGTGTGTAGCGCGCCAGCGCCGATTTGCAGAAGTGTGGGTTGGCGGAAATGAAGTTGGCGGGCGTGGTGCCGGTGTTGGTGAAATTGCAGCGGCCGCCGCCAGACATCAGGATCTTCTTGCCGGGTTTGTTCGAGCGCTCGACCACGCGCACGCGCCGGCCGCGCTGGCCGGCGGTGAGGGCACACATCAGGCCCGCGGCGCCGGCCCCGATGACCAGCACGTCGCAGGAAATCGTCATGGCGAAAGGATAGCCCGGCGTTTGCGCCTGCTGCGTCCGGTCAGGTGGCAGCTCGACTTTGCCTGGTTGATCGGGGCGTTTTCTGAAGGGCGTCGCCTCGTGTGGGTTCGCGCTGCGGGAGGCGGCTGGCGGGGGGAGTGCTCCGCCCCGCCGTCAGCCATCCATGGCTGAAGCGGGGCCGTGGGCCATCCATGGCCCACTCTCCGCACTCCCCCCGCCATCCACCTCCCGCACCACCGTCGATGGCTTCGGGGGAGGAGGGCCAGCCCCGACTCTCCGGTTCGAGTGCCGCCGCAAGGCAGCATCCGTTCAATCGTTGTGATGTAGAGGGGTGCAGGAGTAGGGGCGTGGGGCCGCAGGATCGCGGCCTTTCGAAGCCGAACCACTTCAATCCCGCCGGAGCGGGGCGCTGCGGGGTGGGTATGGACAGCGCACAAGGATGTGCGCGGTAGGCGAATCAGCCATGGATGGCTGCTTCGCCGGTACATACCCACCCCGCAGCGACACGCGTCCCACCCGAAGCCGGCAAACGGCTTCTCCACGACCACGACCACGCACAGCCACGCGCGCGCAGTGCAGCAGTGCGCAGTCCACGTAGAATGCCCGGATGCGCGATACGACCCCTGCTACCAGCGATCTGAAGTCCGGCGCCGCGGCACGCGCGGTGCGTGCCGGGGTGCGCCCGTGAGTTGGCTTGGTCTGGTCGCGGTCATCATCGGCCTGTACCTGGCCTTCAAGGTCGCAGGCATGGTGCTGAAGCTTGCGCTGTGGGTGCTGATCGTGGTCGCCGCCTACTGGTGGCTGGCGCCGCTGTTCGGCTGGCCATCGCTCGAGGAAGTCGTCTACGTCCTCGGACCCTGAGCAGCGCGCGTTTGTGGGAGCGGCTATAGCCGCGATCCGGGCCGCGGCAGGCCAATCGCGGCTATAGCCGCTCCCACAGCAGCCGTCATCCGGGGCGCGGGCCCTTGCGGTGCGGCTTGCGCGGCGGGAACGGCTTCTTGCCGAAGGGCTTCTTCACGAAGGGCTTGCGGCCGGGCGACTTGCCCGCGGTGTCCGGCGGCTCGCCGTCCAGGGTGATCCGCAGCTGCTGGCCCGCGCACCACACGCCCTTGAGGTGGGCCATGGTCTGCGGCGGCATGCCCTCGGGCAGGTCGATCAGGCTGTGGTCCTCGAAGATCTCGATCCGGCCGATGTGCTTCGACTCGATGTTGGCCTCGTTCGCGATCGCACCGACGATGTTGCCCGGTTTCACGCCGTGGTCGTAGCCGACTTCGACGCGGAAGGTCTGCATGCCTTGCTGCGGCGGGCGCGGCACGCGCTCCTTCTTCGGGAAGGCGGGGCGGTCGTCCCGCTCGTGGCGCCCCGGGCGCTCGCGGCCACCGCGATCTTCGCCGTCAAAGCCGCGAGCCGGCCGGGGCTCGCGCTTCGGCGCCTCCATCAGCAGCGGCACGTCGCCGCGCGCCATCTTCGCCAGCGCCGCGGCGATTTCCACCGCCGGTACGTTGAACTCGCGCTCGTAGTCTTCGACCAGTGACTGGAACAGGGCCAATTCGCCGGTGGCCAAGGTATCCGTGATGGACTGCTTGAACTTGCCGATGCGGGCGTCGTTGACGTTCTCCACCGTCGGCAGGTCCATCTGCTCGATCGGCTGCCGGGTGGCGCGCTCGATCGCGCGCAGCAGGTTGCGCTCGCGCGGGGCGATGAACAGGATGGCCTCGCCGCTGCGCCCGGCGCGGCCGGTGCGGCCGATGCGGTGGACGTAGCTCTCGGTGTCGTAGGGCACGTCGTAGTTCAGCACGTGGCTGATGCGGTCCACGTCCAGGCCGCGCGCGGCGACGTCGGTCGCCACCAGGATGTCGATCTTGCCGTCCTTGAGCTGGGCGATGGTGCGCTCGCGCTGCGGCTGGGCGATGTCGCCGTTGATGGCCGCGGCGGCGAAACCGCGCGCCTGCAGCTTCTCCGCCAGTTCCTCGGTCGCCTGCTTGGTGCGGGTGAACACGATCATGCCGTCGAAGGGCTCGGCCTCGAGGATGCGGGTGATCGCATCGAGCTTGTTGGTGCCGCTGACCATCCAGTAGCGCTGGCGGATGTTGCGCGCGGTGCTGGTGGCGGACTTGATCGCGACCTCGACCGGGTCGCGCAGGTAGGTCTGGGCGATGCGCCGGATCGGCGGCGGCATGGTGGCCGAGAACAGCGCCACCTGGCGGCTCTCGGGCGTGCGTGCGAGCACGGCTTCGACGTCGTCGATGAAGCCCATGCGCAGCATCTCGTCGGCTTCGTCTAGCACCAGCATGCGCAGCTCGGACAGGTCCAGCGAACCCTTCTCGATGTGGTCGATCACGCGCCCGGGCGTGCCCACGACCACCTGCACGCCGCGGCGCAGGGCCTGCAGCTGCGGGCCGTAGCCCTGGCCGCCGTAGATCGGCAGCACCTGGAAGCCGGGCAGGAAGGCGGCGTACTTCTGGAAGGCCTCGGCGACCTGGATCGCGAGCTCGCGGGTCGGCGCCAGCACCAGCACCTGCGGCTTGCGCGCGGCGGGGTCCAGGCGCGCCATCGCCGGCAGCGCGAAGGCGGCGGTCTTGCCGGTGCCGGTCTGGGCCTGGCCGAGCACGTCGCGACCGGCCAGCAGCGGCGGGATGGTGGCGGCCTGGATCGGCGAGGGCGATTCATAGCCCACCGCGGCCAGCGCCTGCAGCAGCGGCTGCGGCAGGCCGAGGTCGGTGAACAGCGGGGCGGGGGTGTCGGAACTCATCTGCGGCCTCGTTTCGGGGCCGGGACGGCCTTGCGGGCTGCGGATTCTACGCCTCGCGACGCCTGCGCGGGGTCAGGGCAGGCGCGTGGCCAGGCGCTGGCCGAGCCGCACCGGGGTTTCCGCACCCAGCCCGGGGGCCAGTTCGGCGACGCCCGGCGGCAGCAGCACGATCACCGTGGAGCCGTAGTTGAAGCGCGCCATTTCCTTGAAGCGCGCCAGCTCGACCGTGGCGCCGCCGACGTAGTCCTTGCCGGTCATGCGGTCGCCGTAGGCCGGGATCTCCTCGCCGCTCCAGACGGTTTCCACGCCTGACACCAGCAGCGCCCCCACCATCACCACCGCCATCGGGCCGAAGTCGGTTGCGAAGTGGCAGACCAGGCGCTCGTTGCGCGCGAACAGCCGCGGCACGCTGGCCACGGCGTCGGGTCCGACGCTGAACAGCCGGCCGGGCACGTGCACGGTGCGCATCAGGCGCCCGCCCCAGGGCATGTGCACGCGGTGGTAGTCGCGCGGCGAAAGGTAGACGGTCGCGAACAGGCCGTCGTCGTAGGGCGCGGCGGCGGTGTCGTCGCCGAGCAGCTCGGCGGCGGTGAAGGAGCGGCCCTTGGCCTGGAAGATGCGGCCTTCGCGGATCGGCCCGCACTGGCTGATGCGGCCGTCGGCCGGCATCAGGATCGCGGCGGGATCCGGGTCGGGCTCGCGCGCGCCGGGGCGCAGGGCGCGGGTGAAGAAGGCGTTGAAGGTGGGGTAGGCGGCGGGATCGGGCTGCGCGGCCTCGGACAGGTCGACGCCGAAGCGGCGGACCACGGTGTCGATCAGCCAGCGACGCAGCCGCGGGTTGTCCGAGTAGGCCAGGCGCCGCGCCATCGACGACAGCAGCCTGTGCGGCAGCACCCAGGTGAGCGCCGTGACCAGGCTCACTGCCGCACCGCCGCGGTGAGCGCCGCGAGGTCGGCGGCGATCGCGGCCGGCTGCAGCGGCGCCTGCACCACGCCGGCCATGCGCCCTTCGGGGTCGAGCACGGCGAGTGCGGCGGAGTGGTCGATGGTGTAGGCGTCCTCCGGCGCACCGTCGGGGCCCGGCACCTTCATGAATACCAGCGACAGCGAGCGCGCGAAGGCTTCCAGCGAGGGAATGTCGGCAGTGGCGGCGAGGGTGTCGCGGTGGAAGAAGGCGGCGTACTCGCCGATCCGGTCGGGGGTGTCGCGCTCGGGGTCGACGGAGACGAACAGCACCCGCGGGCGCCGTGCCTCGGGCAGGGCCTCCCACTGCTTCTGCGCCTGGGCAAGCTCGGCCAGGGTGGTGGGGCAGACGTCGGGGCAGGAGGTGAAGCCGAGGAAGACCAGGGTCCAGTGGCCGTGCAGCTCGCCGGGCACCAGCTGGGTGCCATCGGACTGCTGCAGGGCGAAGGGCGGAAGTTCGCGCGGCTGCGGGAACAGGCGCACGGTCTCGAGTTCTGGGCCGGCGGGCGCGGGCCTGGCGCCGAACCAGTGCTGCGACGCCACCAGGCCCAGGCCGGCGGCCAGCGCGATCACGAGCACGATCAGGATGCTGCGGTTGAACATGGGGCCTCGGGCGCGTCGGGGGCGCAACAGCATAGCGGCTGGCGCGCGGGGGCGGGCATGGCTTCGCCTATACTGCGGGGCCCCGGCGGAGAGTGCCGCGAACGCGCGCCATGACCACCCACCAGCTCCAGACCATCATCGACCTCATCCGCTACGGCGCCAGCCGCTTCAACGCGGCCGGCCTGACTTTCGGCCACAGCTACGACAACGCCCTGGACGAGGCGACCCAGCTCACCCTGCATGCCCTGCACCTGCCGCACGACCTGAGCCCGGTCTACGGCCAGGCGCGGGTGACCGAGGCCGAGAAGGAAGACGTGCTGGGCCTGTTCATCCGCCGCATCGAGGAGCGGATCCCCGCCGCCTACCTCTGCGGCGAGGCCTGGTTCGCCGGCCTCAGCTTCAAGAGCGACCACCGCGCCCTGGTGCCGCGCTCGCCGATCGCCGAGCTGATCGAGGCCGGCTTCGAGCCCTGGCTGGCCGGCCGCGAGGTGCGCCGCGCGCTCGACCTGTGCACCGGGTCGGGCTGCATCGCCATCGCGATGGCGCACTGGAACCCGGACTGGCACGTCGATGGCGTCGACCTCAGCGAAGAGGCGCTGTCCCTCGCCGCGGAGAACGAGCGCCGGCTGGACGTGCACAACACCCGCTTCCTGCGGTCCGACCTGTTCTCGTCGCTGCAGGGCGAGCACTACGACCTGATCGTCACCAATCCGCCCTACGTCACCAACGACGAGACCGACGCGCTGCCGCGCGAATACTCGTACGAGCCGGAACTGGGCCTGCGCGCCGGCGACGACGGCCTCGACCTGGTGCTGAAGATCCTGCGCGACGCTCCGCTGCACCTGTCCGACGACGGCGTGCTGATCTGCGAGGTTGGCGAGGCCGAGCGCGCGCTTGCACGCCTGCTGCCCGAGCTGCCGCTGATGTGGGTGGAGTTCAAGGTCGGCCAGATGGGCGTGTTCGTGGTCGAGCGCCACGACCTGGCGACCCACAACGCGCGCATCACCCGCCTGGCGGCGGAGCGCGAGGGCGGGCTAGCCGCGGCAGCTCCGTCGATGGCCGCCGCTGCGGTGGCCGCGCCGGCCGCCAACGCGCCCGCCGACGCGACGCACGGCGACGACGTGCCCCCCGGCAGCGAGCCGGGCAGCCTGTTCTGATGCCCCTGCCCGCGGGCCAGACGCACGGGGCGCGGCCGTGAACAGCTTCGGGCAGCTGCTGCGCGTCACTACCTTCGGCGAGTCCCACGGGCCGGCGATCGGCTGCGTGGTCGACGGCTGCCCGCCGGGCATCACGCTGGCGCCGGAAGACTTCGCGCACGACCTTGCGCGCCGCGCGACCGGACGCTCGCGCCACACCTCGGCGCGGCGCGAGGACGACGCCATCGAGATCCTGTCCGGCGTGTACGAGGGCGTGACCACGGGCACCCCGATCGCCCTGCTCATCCGCAACACCGACGCACGCAGCAAGGATTACGCGGCGATCTCGGCGCAGTTCCGGCCAGGGCATGCCGATTACAGCTACTGGCAGAAGTACGGCATCCGCGACCCGCGCGGCGGCGGCCGCAGCTCCGCGCGCGAGACCACGATGCGGGTGGCGGCGGGCGTGATCGCGAAGAAGTGGCTGGACCAGCGCTTCGTCGTGCGCGTGCGCGGCCACCTGGCGCAGATCGGCGAGCTGACCCCGCGCGGCCACGACTGGGACGCGGTGGAAGCCAACCCCTTCTTCTGGCCCGACGCCGCGCAGGTGCCGGAGCTGGAGGCGTACATGGACGCGCTGCGCAAGTCCGGCGACTCCGTCGGCGCGCGCGTGACCGTGGTCGCCGACGGCGTGCCGCCGGGCTGGGGCGAGCCGGTCTACGGCAAGCTCGACGCCGGCATCGCCGCGGCGATGATGTCGATCAACGCGGTCAAGGGCGTGGAGATCGGCGACGGCTTCGCCAGCGTCGCGCAGAAGGGCAGCCTGCACCGCGACGTGATGACGCCCGAAGGCTTCCTGTCCAACCATGCCGGCGGCGTGCTCGGCGGCATCAGCAGCGGCCAGCAGGTCGTGTGCTCGGTGGCGTTCAAGCCGACCTCCAGCCTGAGGCTGCCGGTCGAAGGCCTGGACGTCGACGGCCAGGTCGTGGACATCGTCACCACCGGCCGCCACGACCCCTGCGTCGGCATCCGCGCCACGCCGATCTGCGAGGCGATGCTGGCGCTGGAGCTGATGGACCAGGCCCTGCGCCATCGCGCCCAGTGCGGCGACGTCGGCGGCGTCACGCCGCGCATCCCGGCATCGGCCAGAGGGCAGGGCGATGGCTGAGCCGCGCCCCCGGGTGTGGGTGTCGCAGCCGCTGTACGGCGACATCGAGGGCCGGCTGGACGAGTGGTTCGAGGTCCGACGCACGCCCGAGGTCACCGACCATGCGCCGGAGGCGATCGCCGCGGGCCTGGCCGATGCCGACGGCGCCCTGGTCACGCTCAACGACCGCATCGGCGCCGCCGAGGTCGCCGGCGCGCCGCGGCTGCGCGCCATCGCCAACGTCGGCGTGGGCTACAACAACCTCGATGTCGAAGCGTTGGCCGCGCGCGGGATCGTCGCCACCAACACCCCCGACGTGCTCACCGAGACCACGGCCGACTTCGGCTTCGCGCTGATGATGGCCGCGGCGCGGCGGATCACCGAGGCCGAGCGCTGGCTGCGCGGCGGGCACTGGCAGGGCTGGGGCTTCCACCAGCTGCTGGGCGCCGACATCCACGGCAGCACCCTGGGCATCCTCGGCATGGGCCGGATCGGGCAGGGGGTCGCGCGGCGTGCGCGCGGCTTCGGCATGCGCGTGCTGTACCACAACCGCAGCCGGCTGCCGGAGGCGGTGGAGCGCGACTGCGCCGCGACCCGGGTCGAGCGCGACGTGCTGTTCGCCGAAGCCGACCACCTGGTGCTGGTGCTGCCGTACAGCGCCGCGAACCACCACATCGTCGACGCCGCCGCGCTGGCGAAGATGAAGCCGGGCGCCACCCTGACCAACATCGCCCGCGGTGGCCTGGTCGACGAGGACGCCCTGGCCGACGCGCTGCAGGCCGGGCGCCTGGCCGCGGCCGGCCTCGACGTCTTCGAAGGCGAGCCCGCGGTCAATCCGCGCCTGCTGGGCTGCCGCAACGTGGTGCTGACCCCGCATATCGCCAGCGCCAGCCTGTCCACGCGGCGCGCGATGGTGTCGCTGGCCGTGGACAACCTTGTCGCGGCGCTGGGCTTCGGCCCCGACGCGGGCCGGCCGCCAAGCGTGGTCACGCCGCCGGCGGGCAGCGCGGCGCCCCGCGGGCAATAATCAGCGCGGCTGCGGCGCCGTCCGCGACGCAACGGAAAACGCATGCGAGGGAACGACAGCGCCGGCCACCTCCCTCCCGGAGAAGGCCTGGTCCGCGGCATCGGCCGCGCCAGCATGGTCGCGCTGTTCATCAACGCCGTGGTCGGCGCCGGCATCTTCGGCCTGCCTTCGCGCGTGCACGCGCTGCTCGGGCCCTGGGCGCTGCTCGCCTACCTGGCCTGCGCGCTGCTGGTGCTGCTGGTCGTGCTGTGCTTCGCCGAGGTCGGCAGCCGCTTCGAGCGCACCGGCGGGCCCTACCTGTACGCGCGGGTGGCCTTCGGGCCGGTGGCCGGCTTCCAGGTCGGCTGGCTGGTGTGGCTGACGCGGGTGACCGCGTTCGCGGCGCTGTGCAACCTGCTGCTCGACTACCTCGCCTGGTTCTGGCCGGCCGCCACCAGCCCGGCGTGGCGGACGCTGCTGGTGACGGCGGTGGTGTCGTTGATCGTCGCGATCAACCTCCGCGGCGTGCGCCTGGCGGCGATCGTCGCCAACGTGTTCACGATCGGCAAGCTGGTCCCGCTGCTGCTGTTCGTCGGCGTCGGCCTGTGGTTCGTGGAGCCGGCGCTGCTGGTGCCGGGCGAGCCGCCGGGCGTGGCCGACTTCTCCGCCGGCATGCTGCTGCTGGTGTTCGCCTTCACCGGCTTCGAGACCGCCACCGTGCCCGCGGGCGAGGTGCGCGAGCCGCGGCGCACGCTGCCGTTCGCGATCCTCGCCGCGCTGGCGGTGATCGTGCCGCTGTACGTTCTGGTGCAGGTGGTCAGCATCGGCACCCTGCCGGGGCTGGCGGCATCGACGCGGCCGCTGGCGGACGCGGCGGAACGCTTCGCCGGCACCACCGGGGCCGCGGTGGTGGTGATCGGCGCACTGGTGTCGATTGCCGGCACGCTCAACGGCCTGCTGCTGGCGGCGCCGCGGCTGCTGTTCGCGATGGCCGGGCACGGGCAACTGCCGGTGGTGTTTGCACGCACGCATCCACGGCACCACACCCCGCACGTGGCGATCCTGGTGACCGGGCTGGCGATGCTGGCGCTGACGCTGTCGGGCTCGTTCCTGTCGGCGGTGGCGATCAGCACCCTGACCCGGCTGCTCGCCTATGCCGCGACCTGCGCTGCGGTGCCCGTGCTGAGGCGCCGCGTCGATGTCGCGCCGGCGCTGTTCACGGCTCCGGGCGGCCTGGCTACGGTCGGGGTGGCGCTGGCGGTCATCGCCTGGCTGCTGGCGCAGGGCAGCGCCCGCGAGCTGCGCGACGTCGCGATCGCGATGGCGCTGGGCCTGGTGCTGCTGTGGTGGGGCGGGCGCGGCCGGGTCGCGTAGCAGGTGGGTGCATCGGATGCTGTGGCGCACGTGTTTCCACTTGCGTACGGCCTGCCGGATTGGCGATATTGCCGCGTCCCGCGCGGCGGGAATCCGGCCGCGCAATCGCAGGGGCCGACCAACATGGACAAGGGAATCGAGATGGAATCGAAAGGATTTGCCGGTTTTGCGGCCGGACTGCTGTTGCTTGCCTGCGGCACTGCGCAGGCGCTGGGGACGTTCATACCTGCGCCCGCGCGGACGGACATGGCGTATGACGACAGGCGCGGACTGGTCTACGTGGCCTCCGGCGACGAGATCCTGCGCTACCGCGTGCAGGACGGGACGTTCCTGGCGCCGGTCGCGCTCGGCGGCATGCTGCAGGGGATCGACATCTCGCCGGACGGCGACACCCTGGCCGTGGCCGACCGCAGCCATGATTCCGGGCAGGTGTGGGTGTTCACGATCGACCTGGACACGCTGGAGGCGGTGCGCATCGAAGCCCCCGCCGACGATTACGAGGCCGGTACCTGGACGGTCAGCTACGCCCATGACGGCTCCCTGTTCGTGACCAGCCGCTTCGCGGGCTCGGGCTGGACGCCGATGCGCCGCTTCCCGTCGCAAGGCGGCGAGGCCGAAGTGCTTGCGACGGTCCGGCAGGACACCATGCTTGCGGCGAGCGGCGACCGCAGAAAGATCGCCTTCGCGGAATCCGATATTTCCGACGGTCGCTGGGGCGTGGTCGACGCGGTGAGTGGCGACATCGTGCGCCGCGAATGGTATGAGGACGGCACCTCGGCATTCAACTACGAAATTGCATCCAACGTCGACGGCAGCCAGTACGCGATCCCGACGTATTTCGGGACCCACGTGTACGACGCCGACTACGCCCGCGTGGCGACCTTTGGCGAATACGCCGGTCCGCAGCCGGTGGGACTGGCCTACCACCCGGTCGATGCCCTGGCCTATTTCCCCTGGGCGGAGACCCGCGAGGTCCGCGTCTACGACATGGAGTTCCTGGAAGAGGTCGGCCGCTACGATTTCGAACACGTGTTCGGCCACATCGGGAACCATGCGTTCGGTGCCGGGCGGACGAAGCTTTCGGGGGACGGTTCGCTGCTGATGGTCTCGGTGGCCGGTGGCGTTCGCATCCTGCGCCTCTACGAGCCGCTCAGGGCCGAGCCGGTGTCCGTACGCGTCGGCGCACGCATGAGCCGGCTCAAGACCCTCATTCCGCTTCGGGCGGCGGTCGGCAACGGCGGGGACGTGTCCTACGAGATCGTGTCGCAGCCTGCGCACGGCCGGGTGGTGCTGGGCGGCGGCATCGCGGCCTACACGCCGGCCCCGGGCTACTCCGGCAACGACAGCTTCGTATATCGCGCGCGCTACGGCCGGGCCTGGGCCGACGCGGTGGTGACGGTTTCGGTCGACTGATCCGCGCTGGCGTCCGGAGCATTCCGTAGAATGCGGCGATGTTCACCAGCATCGCCGCCTACCACTTCGTCGCCATCGACGACCCGCACACCGTCGCCGCGCGCGTGCGCGCCCGGGCGGAGGAGGAGGGTCTGCTCGGCACCGTGCTGGTCGCGGGCGAGGGCATCAACCTGTTCCTCGCCGGCCAGCGCGGCGGCATCGACGCCTTCCTCGCGCAGTTGCGCGCCGATCCGCGCTTCGAAGCCATCCATGCGAAGTACAGCAGCAGCCAGGCGCAGCCGTTCGCGCGCCTGAAGGTCAAGGTCAAGCCGGAGATCATCAGTTTCCGCCGCGACGGGGCTTCGCCGCTGGACGGCCGCGCGCCGGCGGTGGCGCCCGTGGACCTGGCGCGCTGGATCGCGCAGGGCACCGACGATGCCGGCCGCCGGCTGGTGCTGCTCGACACCCGCAACCGCGAGGAGGTCGCGCACGGCAGCTTCGCCGGCGCGCTGACCCTGCCGATCGACAACTTCACCGACCTCCCCGAAGCGCTGGCCCCGCACCGTGAGGCCCTGGCCGATGCCACCGTGGTCGGCTTCTGCACCGGCGGCATCCGATGCGAGAAGGCGGTGCGCTGGATGCGCGGGCAGGGGTTCGAACACGCGCTGCAGCTCGATGGCGGGATCCTCGGCTACTTCGAGGCGGTGGGCGGTACCGGCTACGAAGGCGGCTGCTTCGTCTTCGACGAGCGCGTAGCGCTGGATCCGTCCCTGCGCGCGGCCGCGGATTCCCGCACATAATGAACAGCTGCGCGGCGCGGCCGCGCGAGAACCGTACGGAGTTCCCGATGGGCAGGCAGTACAAGGTGGCCGTGGTCGGCGCGACCGGCGCGGTGGGCGAGACCATGCTTTCAATCCTGGCCGAGCGCCAGTTTCCGATCCGGGAGCTGGTGGCGTTGGCCAGCGCGCGTTCGGCCGGGGCGATGGTCGCCTTCGGCGACGACGAGGTCATGGTGCGCGACCTCGCCGATTTCGATCCCGCGGGCGTGGACATCGCGCTGTTCTCGGCCGGTGGCGCGATCTCGAAGGAGTACGCGCCGAAGTTCGCCGCCGCGGGCGCGGTGGTGATCGACAACTCCTCGGCCTTCCGCCAGGACGACGACGTGCCGCTGGTGGTCGCCGAAGTCAACCCGGAAGCGGCCAGGCAGCGCCCGCGCGGCATCATCGCCAACCCCAACTGCTCGACCATGCAGATGCTGGTGGCGCTGGCGCCGATCCACCGCGAGGCCGGGATCGAGCGCATCAACGTCGCCACCTACCAGTCGGTGTCGGGCGCCGGCCGCTCGGCGCTGGAGGAACTGGGGCGCCAGACCGCATCGCTGCTCAGCTTCCAGGGCGCGGAGCCGGAGCGGTTCCCGGTGCAGATCGCCTTCAACCTGATCCCGCACATCGACGAGTTCATGGACAACGGCTTCACCCGCGAGGAAATGAAGCTGGTCTGGGAGACCCGCAAGATCCTCGGCGACGAGTCGATCCAGGTGAATCCGACCGCGGTCCGGGTGCCCGTGTTCTACGGCCATGCCGAGGCGGTGCACGTGGAAACTCGCGAAAAGATCAGCGCCGCGCGTGCGCGCGAGCTGCTGGAGGCTGCGCCGGGCGTGGAGGTGGTGGACGAACGTGCCGGTGGCGGCTATCCGACGCCGGTCACCCATGCATCGGGCAACGACGCGGTCTTCGTCGGCCGCATCCGCGAGGACCTCTCGCATCCGCGCGGGCTGGACCTGTGGGTGGTGGCCGACAACATCCGCAAGGGCGCGGCCTTGAATGCGGTACAGGTCGCGGAACTGGTTGTCGGCGAAGGCTGATGCAGCGCCTTCGCGTTGCCATCCACGTGCCGGGGCCGCTAGAGTCCACGCGATGACGGGGGAAGCCGTGGCCAAGACACCGCGATTGAAGCGAGCGCTCCGCTGGGCCGCCCTGTGCGGCCTGGCGCTGGTCCTGTTCGCGGGCCAGGCGCTGGCGCTCGGCCTGGGTCGGATCGAGGTCAAGTCGCGCGCCGGGCAGCCGCTGCTGGCCGAGATCCAGGTGATTTCGAGCGATCCGGCCGAGCTCGACGAACTGCGCGCGCGCCTGGCCTCGCCGGAAACCTTCCGCCGCATCGGCCTGGATGCGCCCGATGCGGTGGTGGCCGGGCTCGAGTTCACGGTGGCCCTGGACGTCCGTGGCAATCCGGTGATCCGCGTCACCACCCGCGAGCCGGTCACCCAGCCTTCGCTGACCTTCCTGGTCGAGGTCGACTGGGGGCAGGGCAGGCTGGTGCGCGAATACTCGGCCCTGGTCGATGCGCCGCAGACGGTGGCCTCGGGCGCGCAGCCGGTGATCGAAGCGCCCACGGCGGCGCCCTCCAACGCCATCGTCCGTGGCCCGGAACCGGCCGCAGGCACAGCGGCGGATGAACCGCCCGCAGCGGCCGGGGAAGACGCGCCGTCGGAAGCGGTGGCGGAAGCGGCTCCCGAACCGCCGCCTGCGCCTGCACCGCCCCCCGTGGCCCCGCCACCTGCGCCGGCCCCGGCCCCGCCGGCACCGGCGCCCGCGCTGGCGGACGAATACGGCCCGGTGCAGGCCGGGGAAACGCTCGGCACGATCGCCCAGCGCCTGGTCGGCGACGGCGTCAGCCGCGAACAGGCCATCGTCGCCCTGTTCCGCGCCAACCCGCAGGCCTTCATCGGCAACAACCTGAACCTGGTGCGCCAGGGCGCGGTGCTGCGCATCCCCGACCGTGGCGAGATCGCCGGCCTGGACCTGGCCGAGTCGCGCGCGCTGATGCGCGAGCAGAACGCGGCCTGGCGCGACATGACCCGGCCGGCACCGCAGCCCGATGCCGCGCTTGCGGGCGATGCATCGTCGGCGGAGTCCGGTGCCCAGGGCGAGGGCGGCCGCCAGGCCGCCGCGAACGCGCCGCGGACCGCCGACGCGCGCCTGGAAATCGTGCCGCCGTCGGCCTCCGGCGGCCAGCAGGCAGGAATACGATCCGGCATCCAGGCCGGTGGCGAGGGCGAGATGCTGCGACAGGAACTGCAACAGGAGCTGCAACAGAGCCAGGAAACCCTGGCCGCGCGCGACGCCGAGGTGGCCGAGCTCAAGGCCCGGGTGGCCGACCTGGAACGCCTTCAGGCGCAGCAGGCGGAGCTCATCTCCCTGAAGGACAGCGAGATGGCCGCCGCCCAGGAACGCCTGGCGAACACGGCCGAAACCGCCACCGCGGCCACGCCGGCCCCCGAGCAGGCCGGCGGCGGCATGCCCTGGGCCTGGATCGGGTTGGGCCTGCTGCTGGTGGCCGTGGTGGCCTGGCTGCTGATGCGGCGTGCGCCCAGGCCGACGCCGCGCCCGCGCTTCGATTCCGCCACCCTGGCCGCGGCGGCACCCGGCCCCGCATCGCCCAAGGACAGGCCGGCGCCCGCAGCCGACCCGGACACGCCCGCGGCGCCCGCATGGCATGCCGGCCCTCCGCCGGGCGCGCCCGCCGCGGCGAGCGCAGCGTCGCCGGCCACGCGCGGCGCGGAACCGGCGCCTGACGAGGCGCCCGAAGGCCCGGTCGAGGATGCCGCCGTGATCGCCTCGCTCAACCCCGCGCCCGGCGGCGTGGAGCGCATCGAGCTGGCGCGCGCCTACATCGACCTGGGCGACGTGGACACGGCGCGCGACCTGCTGCGCGAGGTGGCCGAGACCGGCGACCCCGCGGCCCGCGAGGAAGCCGCCCGCCTGCTGGAAGGGATCGCCTGACGCCGCTGCCGTCGCCGCGGCCTGCCCGCGGCGCGGCCGGCCTGTCGCCGCCATGCGCTACGCACTGGGCATCGAGTACGACGGTGGCGACTTCCTCGGCTGGCAGCGCCTGACCCAGCCCGGCGTCGAAAGCACGGACACCCTGCAGGCGGCGCTGGAGACGGCGCTGTCGAAGGTCGCCGATGCACCCGTGGCGACCACCTGCGCCGGCCGCACCGATGCCGGCGTGCATGCGCGCTGCAACGTCGTCCACTTCGACAGCGGGGCTGCGCGCAGCCCGCGCAACTGGATCCTGGGCACGACCTCGCTGCTGCCGCCGGCGATGTCGGTGCGCTGGTGCCGCGAGGTGGGCGACGATTTCAACGCACGCTTCTCGGCGCGCGCGCGCCGCTACCGCTACAGCATTCTCAACCGCCCGGTGCGGCCGGCGCTGGGCCGCCAGTACCTGGCCTGGACGCGGAAGCCGCTCGACGCCGACGCCATGCACCGCGCCGCCCAGGCGCTGGTCGGCGAACTGGATTTCAGCTCCTTCCGCACCGTGCACTGCCAGGCCCCGCATGCCCGCCGCGACCTGCAGGCGATCAGCGTCATCCGCGAGGGCGAGGTGGTGGTGGTCGAGGTGCAGGCCAACGCTTTCCTGCATCATATGGTTCGCAACATCGTCGGCTCCCTGCTCGAGGTCGGCGACGGCTCCCGTCCGGAAAGCTGGATCGCCGAGGTGCTGGCGGCGCGCGACCGCAGCCGCGCCGGCCCCACGGCGCCCCCGGGCGGGCTGGTGTTCCTAGGACCGCTGTACCCGGCCGATTGCGGCCTGCCCGCCGAGGTCACGCTGGCCGAGGCGGGCGGTGCGGCCGTTTCCCTTCCACTGCCACGCCCCTGACATGCCCCGCATCCTGTTCCGTACCCGCATCAAGTTCTGCGGCATGACCCGCGCCGGCGATGTCCGCCTGGCCAGCGAGCTGGGCGTGGACGCGGTGGGCTTCGTGTTTGCGCACGGCAGCCCGCGACAGGTCCATCCAGCGGAAGCCCGCGCCCTGCGCGAAGCACTGGCGCCCTTCGTCGATTCGGTGGCGGTGTTCCGCGACAACACCGCCGAGGAGGTGCGCGAGGTGGCGAAGCTGGTGCGCCCGAGCCTGCTGCAGTTCCACGGCGACGAGGACGACGCCTTCTGCCGCCGCTTCGACCTGCCCTGGATCAAGGCGGTGGCCATGGGCGCGGGCGCGCGGCCGGAGGGCCCGGCGCTGGTGGCTGGCTGGCCGGGTGCCTCGGGCTTCCTGTTCGACAGCCACGGCGGCGGCCATGACGGCGGCAGCGGGCGCTGCTTCGACTGGACCGCGCTCCCGCGCGACCTGCCGCGGCCGGTCCTGCTGTCGGGCGGGCTGTCGCCGGCGAACATCCACGACGCCGTGGCCCTGGCCCGGCCCTGGGGCGTGGACGTGAGCAGCGGCATCGAGTCCGCGCCTGGTCAGAAGGACGGCGACCTGATGCGCGCCTTCGTTGAGGAAGTCCGGCGCTCCGACTGCCGCCCCGACGATGACGCGAGCCCCGGAGGAGGGGCGTGATGAACGAGATTCCGACCGATTTCCACGCCTTCCCGGACGAACGCGGCCACTTCGGCCGCCACGGCGGGCGCTTCGTGGCCGAGACCCTGGCCGGCCCGCTGCAGGCGCTGGCCGCGGCCTACGACGCTGCGCGCGCCGATCCGGACTTCGTCGCCGCCTTCGAGGCCGACCTCGCCGACTACGTCGGCCGTCCCAGCCCGATCTACGAGGCCACGGGTCTGAGCCGCCACGTCGGTGGCGCGCGCATCCTGCTCAAGCGCGAGGACCTGAACCACACCGGCGCGCACAAGATCAACAACACCATCGGCCAGGCCCTGCTGGCCAGCCGCATGGGCAAGACCCGGATCATCGCCGAGACCGGCGCCGGCCAGCACGGCGTGGCCAGCGCCACGGTCGCCGCGCGCCTGGGCCTGGAGTGCGTGGTCTACATGGGCGCCACCGACATCGAGCGGCAGAAGATCAACGTCTTCCGCATGAAGCTGCTCGGTGCCTCGGTAGTGCCGGTGACCAGCGGTTCGGCCACGCTCAAGGACGCGCTCAACGAGGCCATGCGCGACTGGGTGACCAACGTGCGCGACACTTTCTACATCATCGGTACCGTCGCCGGCCCCGACCCGTATCCGCGCATGGTGCGCGACTTCAACGCCGTGGTCGGCAAGGAGGCGCGGGGGCAGATGCTGAAGCGCCACGGCCGCCTGCCCGACGCGGTCACCGCCTGCGTGGGCGGCGGCAGCAACGCCATCGGCATCTTCCATGCCTTCCTCAACGATCCCGGCGTGCGCCTGGTGGGCGCCGAGGCGGCGGGCGAGGGTATCGGCAGCGGCCTGCACGCGGCTTCGATCTCGGCCGGGCGCGTGGGTGTGCTGCACGGCAACCGCACCTACGTGCTCTGCGACGACGACGGCCAGGTGACCGAGACGCATTCGGTGTCTGCCGGCCTGGACTATCCGGGCGTCGGGCCGGAGCACGCCTTCCTCGCCGACACCGGCCGCGCCGAATACGTCGGTGTGAGCGACGACGAGGCGCTGGAGGCCTTCCACCTGCTGGCGAAGACCGAGGGCATCCTGGCCGCGCTGGAGTCCAGCCACGCGGTGGCGCAGGCCATCAAGCTCGCACGCGGGATGCCGAAGGACGCCATCGTGCTCTGCAACCTGTCCGGGCGCGGCGACAAGGACGTGCACACCATCGCCGCCCGCGAAGGAGTCGAGGTATGAACGCCGCCGTCGAGGTCGCGCCGCGCATCGCGCGCCGCTTCGCCGCCCTGCGTGACGCGGGGCGCAAGGCGCTGGTGCCCTTCATCACCGCCGGCGATCCCGGGCTGGAGGACACCGTCCCGGTGATGCACGCCATGGTCGAGGCCGGCGCCGACGCGATCGAGCTGGGCGTGCCGTTCTCCGACCCGATGGCCGACGGCCCCACGATCCAGCGCAGCTCCGAGCGTGCGCTGGCCCGCGGCGCCGGCATGGCCTGGGTGCTGGAGCGCGTGCGCGAGTTCCGCCAGTGCGACGACGACACCCCGGTGACCCTGATGGGCTACCTGAATCCGGTCGAGATCCGCGGCGCCGAGGCCTTTGCCGCCGCGGCCGCCGGCGTCGGCGTCGACGGCGTGCTCCTGGTCGACTTGCCGCCGGAGGAGGCCGCGGAGTTCCGCCAGGCCTTTTCCGCCCACGGCGTCGCCCTGGTGTTGCTGGCCTCGCCGACGACGGATGCCGGGCGGGTGGAGATGCTCTGCGAGCTTGCGCAGGGTTATCTGTACTACGTCAGCTTTGCCGGCGTGACCGGCGATTCCTCGCGCCTGGACACCGGTGCCGCCGCCGCCCACCTGCGCGCCATCCGCGCCCGCAGCCCGGTGCCGGTGGTGGCCGGTTTCGGCATCCACGATGCCTCCAGCGCCGCTGCGATGGCGGTGGATGCCGACGGCGTGGTGGTCGGCAGCGCCCTGGTGAAGGCCTTGGAGGCCGCCGGCAGTGGCCGGGCCGCGGAGGCTGCCGCGGCCTTCCTCTCCCCCCTGCGCCGGGCACTGGACGCCGGTGCCACCGGGGCGGTGGGCTAAACTCCCCGGGTTCGCGGCCCCGCCGCAAAGGATCACGACCAACGCATGTCCTGGCTGAAGAAAGTCATGCCCGCCCGCATCCGCACCGAGGGCAGCCCCGCACGCAAGCGCAGCGTGCCCGAGGGGCTGTGGGAGAAGTGCGACAGCTGCGGCGCGGTGCTCTACCGCCCCGAGCTCGAGGAAAACCTCGAGGTCTGCCCCAAGTGCGCCCACCACATGCCGATCCGCGCCCGCGCGCGGCTGGCCGCCTTCCTCGACGCCGGCGGCACTACCGAGATCGGCGCCCGCCTGGGCCCCACCGACGTGCTCCGCTTCCGCGACCAGAAGAAGTACGCCGATCGCATCAAGGCCGCGCAGAAGTCCACCGGCGAGCGTGACGCCCTGGTCACCCTGGAAGGCCGGCTCAAGGGCAGCCCGATCGTGGCCAGCGCCTTCGACTTCGCCTACATGGGCGGCTCGATGGGCTCGGTGGTGGGCGAACGCTTCACCCTCGGCGCCGAGCGCGCGCTGGAGATCGGTTCGCCCTTCGTGAATTTCTCCGCCAGCGGCGGCGCGCGCATGCAGGAAAGCCTGTTCTCGCTGATGCAGATGGCCAAGACCTCGGCCGCACTCGGCCGCCTGCGCGCGGCGGGCCTGCCCTACATCTCGGTGATGACGCACCCGACCACCGGCGGCGTCTCGGCCTCGTTCGCGATGCTGGGCGACATCAACCTCGCCGAGCCCAAGGCCCTGATCGGCTTCGCCGGCCCGCGCGTGATCGAGCAGACCGTGCGCGAGACCCTGCCCGAAGGCTTCCAGCGCTCCGAATTCCTGGTCGAGCACGGCGCCATCGACCAGATCTGCGACCGCCGCGAGATGCGCGACCGCATCGCCACGCTGCTGGCGATGCTGATGCGCCAGCCCGCGCCCCCGGCCGACTCGGCGGCGACGCCGTGAGCGGCGGCAAGCGCCGCTGGTTCGGCACCGACGGCATCCGCGGCCGGGTGGGCGAGGGTCCGATTTCGGCCGATTTCATGCTGCGCCTGGGCAACGCCTACGGCCATGCGTTGACCGCGCGGGTCAAGGCCGGCGGCGAATGGCGCAAGCCGATGGTCATCATCGGCAAGGACACCCGCATTTCGAACTACATGTTCGAGGCGGCATTGGAGGCCGGCCTGGTCGCAGCGGGCGTGGACGTGCAGCTGATGGGGCCGATGCCGACCCCGGCCGTCGCGCACCTGACGCATTCGATGCGCGCCGACGGCGGCATCGTGATCTCGGCCTCGCACAACCCGCACCACGACAACGGCATCAAGTTCTTCTCGGCGATGGGCGAGAAGCTCGACGACGCCACCGAGCTGGCCATCGAGGCCGCACTGGACGAACCGTTCCGCACCGTCGCCTCGGAGCAGCTCGGCAAGGCCGTGCGCACCCGCGACGCCATCGGCCGCTACGTCGAGGCCTGCAAGAACTCCGTGCCGCGCAGCTTCGACCTCGAGGGCATGCGCATCGTCGTCGACTGCGCCCACGGCGCGACCTACCAGATCGGGCCGATGGTGCTGCGCGAGCTGGGTGCGCGGGTTGACGCGATCGGCGTCGACCCCGACGGCACCAACATCAACGACGGCGTCGGCTCTACCCACCCGGAAGGCCTGGCGCAGCGCGTGCGCGAAACCGGCGCCGAGCTGGGCATCGCCTTCGACGGCGACGGCGACCGGGTGATGTTCGTCGACGGCGAAGGCCGGGTGCGCGACGGCGACGACCTGGTCTACCTGCTGGCCTGCGACTGGCAGGAGAGCGGGCGCCTGCGCGGGCCGGTGGCCGGCACCCTGATGACCAACTACGCCCTGGAGCAGGCCCTGGTCGCCCGCGGCATCGGCTTCATGCGCACGAAGGTGGGCGACCGCTACGTGCACCAGGCCCTGGTCGAGCACGACGGCATCCTTGGCGGCGAGGCCTCGGGCCACCTGCTGTGCCTGGACCGCGCGACCACCGGCGACGGCATCGTCAGCGCCCTGCAGGTGCTGGAAGTGCTGCACCGTCGCGGGATCGCGCTGGCCGAGGCCCTGCGTGAACTGCGCAAATTCCCGCAGCGCACGGTCAACGTGCGCATCGCCAACGGCGCGAAACCGGCCGAGGCCGAAAGCGTGCAGGCGGCGCTGGTCGAGGCGCAGCGCGCCGTCGAGGGGCGCGGCCGGGCGTTCCTGCGGCCCTCGGGCACGGAGCCGGTGGTCCGCGTGACCGTCGAAGCCGACGACGAGGCGCTGATGGCTGCGACCCTGGAGCGGCTGGCCGCCGCCGTGCAGGCCGCAGCCTAGGGCAGGGCGGTATCATGGAGGGCCAGCGCCCCAGCCAGGGGCAGCGCGCCCACGAGTGAGCCATGGCCCCGCGAATCCCGACCCTCGACATCCGCCGCTTCACCCATCCCGAGAGCCCTGCAGACCGGCAGGCCTTCGTCGACGAGCTCGGCGCGGCCTATCGCGAGTGGGGCTTCGCCGGCATCCGCAACCACGGCATCCCGCAGTCCCTGATCGACGAGGCCTACGGGGTCTTCAAGGACTTCTTCGCGCTGCCGGAGGAGACCAAGAAGAACTACCACGTACCCGGCGGCGGCGGTGCCCGCGGCTACACGCCCTTCGGCGTCGAGACCGCGAAGGATTCCAAGCACTTCGACCTCAAGGAGTTCTGGCACATCGGCCGCGAGATCCCGGACGACTCCGGCTACCGCGACGTGATGCCGCCCAACCTCTGGCCCGACGAGGTGCCGGGGTTCCGGGAGAAGGGCTACGCCCTGTACCAGGCGCTCGACGAGCTGGGCTCGCAGGTGCTGCGCGCGCTGGCGCTGCACATCGACCTGCCCGAGGACTACTTCGCCGACAAGGCCGACTTCGGCAACTCGATCCTGCGTCCGATCCACTACCCGCCGATCACCGCCGACGACATCCCCAACGTGCGCGCCGGCGCCCACGGCGACATCAACCTGATCACGCTCCTGGTCGGCGCCAGCGCCGCGGGCCTGGAGGTGCTGGCGCACGACGGCGAATGGGTGCCCTTCACCTCGGACGAGGACACCATCGTGGTCAACATCGGCGACATGCTGCAGCGCCTGACCAACCACGTGTATCCCTCGACGATCCATCGCGTGGTCAATCCCCCGGGCGATCTGGCGCGGCAGCCGCGCTACTCGGTGCCGTTCTTCCTGCACCCGAACCCGGACTTCCTGATCGACGTGCTGCCGTCCTGCGTGACCGCGGACAACCCCAGCCGCTATCCCGAGCCGATCACCGCCCAGGGCTACCTGGAAGAGCGCCTGCGTGAGATCAAGTTGGCCTAGAATCCCCGCTCCCCGCCAACCCCGAGGTCAGGAAATGCGCAAGCGCATCGTCGCCGGCAACTGGAAGCTCAACGGCAGCCGTGGTTTCGCCGAAGGCCTGCTGCCGGACGTGGCCGCGGGCCTGCCGGCCGAGGGCGTGGACGTGGTGGTGCTGCCGCCGGCCACCCTGCTGGCCGGGCTGGCGGGTGCCTGGGGCGACCGCGGCATCGGCTTCGGTGGCCAGGACGTGAGCGAGCACGCCGAGGGCGCCTTCACCGGCGAGATCTCGGCGGCGATGCTGGTCGATGCCGGCGCCGCCTTCGCCCTGGTCGGCCACTCCGAGCGCCGCCAGTACCACGCAGAGGACAGCGACCTGGTCGCGCGCAAGTTCGCGGCGGCCCTGGCCGCCGGGCTGCGCCCGATCCTGTGCGTGGGCGAGTCGAAGGACGAGCGCGAGGCCGGCACGACCGAGGCCGTGATCGCCGCCCAACTGCGCCCGGTGCTGGACCTCGTGGGCCCCGAGGGCTTCGCGAACGCCGTGGTGGCCTACGAGCCGGTCTGGGCGATCGGCACCGGCCTGACCGCCAGCCCGCAGCAGGCCCAGGACGTCCACGCCTTCATCCGTAGCGAGGTCGCTTCGAGGGATGCTAAGATTGGAAATTCACTGCCGATCCTCTATGGCGGCAGCGTGAAGCCCGCCAATGCCGCCGAGCTGTTCGCGCAGCCCGACGTCGACGGAGGCCTCATCGGCGGTGCATCGCTGGTGGCCGCGGACTTCATGGCCATCGTGGCCGCGGCGGTCCGCTGACCGCCGGGCACAAGAGAATCCTGGACCTATGCTGCAGCTCATCCTCAACATTGCCTTCGTACTCATCGCCATCGCGATGATCGCGCTGATCCTGATGCAGCGCGGCGCGGGCGCCCAGGCCGGCTCCGGCTTCGGCGGCGGCGCTTCGGCCACGGTGTTCGGTGCGCGCGGCGCGTCCAACTTCCTGACCAAGTCCACCAAGTGGCTTGCCGTCGCCTTCTTCGCGCTGACGCTGTTCATGGCGTGGCAGGCCACGAACATGGCGCGCCAGACGGGTCCGGTCGAGGCCGACCTGGGCCTGATGTCCGAGGTTCCGGCGGCTCCGGCCGCATCCGGCGAGGTGCCTGCGGCACCGGAGGCCGCGCCCGCGGTGGCGGAGCCGATGGTTCCCGCGGTGCCGGAGGACCAGCCGCCCGCCGCAACGTCCCCCGCACAGGGGGAAACGGGGCAGGAAGTCCCGCAGGGCGACTGATAGCGATTACAATATCGCGGCTCCGTACCACGGTACGGGGCAGGAAGAAGAAAACTTGCCCAGGTGGCGGAATTGGTAGACGCACTACCTTGAGGTGGTAGCGGCTTAGGTCGTGGGGGTTCGAGTCCCCCCTTGGGCACCATACAAAGCGTCGGGCGGGCCGGAAACGGTCCCGCCCGGCACCAGCTAGCAAAGGGCCGCGAAAGCGGCCCGTAGCCGAGAGAACACCGTGCTGGCCGAATACCTGCCGACCCTGTTGTTTCTTTTCGTGGCCACCGGTATCGGCGTTGCCCTGATCGTCATAGGCAACCTCATCGGGCCGAAGTTCCCGACCGCCGAGAAGCTCTCCGCCTACGAATGCGGCTTCGCCCCGTTCGAGGATTCGCGGATGCAGTTCGACATCCGCTATTACCTCATCGCCATCCAGTTCATCGTCTTCGACCTGGAAATCATCTTCATCGTGCCCTGGGCCACCGTGTTCCGCGAACTCGGCGTGCTCGGCCTGATCGAGATGGGCATCTTCGTCGGCATGCTGCTGATCGGCTTCATTTACGTGTGGAAGAAGGGAGCGCTCGAATGGGAGTGATCCAGGCGGTCCGCAGCCTCGCGGATGCCGCGAGCAACCCGCTGTCGGAAGGTCGCGTCGACGACATCCTGCGCCCCGAGGGCGAGAATCCTGTGCTTGACCAGGGTTTCGTCACCACCAGTTCGGACATCCTCCTCAACTGGGCGCGCACCGGTTCGATGTGGCCGGTCACCTTCGGCCTGGCCTGCTGCGCGGTGGAGATGATGCACGCCGGCGCCGCGCGCATGGACCTCGACCGCTACGGCGTGGTGTTCCGTCCCTCGCCGCGCCAGTCCGACGTGATGATCGTGGCCGGCACCCTGGTCAACAAGATGGCCCCGGCGCTGCGCAAGGTCTACGACCAGATGCCCAACCCGAAGTGGGTGATCTCGATGGGCAGCTGCGCGAATGGCGGCGGCTACTACCACTACTCGTATTCGGTGGTGCGCGGCTGCGACCGCGTGGTGCCGGTCGATGTCTACGTGCCTGGCTGCCCGCCGACGGCCGAAGCCCTGGTGCACGGCATCCTGCAGCTGCAGCGCAAGATCCGCCGCGGCAGCAACTTCGGCGACGAGAAGACGGGGCAGCGCAATGTCTGAGTCCGCGACCGCGTTCGCCGCGCGCCTGCGCGCGCGATTCCCGCAGGCCTTCGTCGACGTCACGCTGCCGCGTGGCGAGGTCGGCATCGTGCTGGCCGCGTCGGAATGGCGCGAATCCTGCCGCGCGCTGCGCGACGAATTCGGTTTCGAGGTCCTGGCCGATCTCTGCGGCGTGGACCACCTCGGCTACGGCAGCGATGAGTGGGACACGAACGTGTCTTCCGAAGGCTTCAGCCGCGGCGTCGAGGGCAGGGGGCCGGGCCGCTTCCGCTACGGCGAGTCCTTCACCCGGCAGTTGGAGCAGCCCGACGGCGAGGGCGCGATCCCGCTGCCCGAGAACCGCTTTTCGGTGGTGGTGCAACTGCTCTCGGTGGCCAACAACCGCCGCCTGCGCGTGACCTGCTTCGCGCCCGACGACGCACTGCCGGTGGTCGATTCGCTGTGCGAGGTCTGGCCGGGCGTGAACTGGTTCGAGCGCGAGGCCTTCGACCTGTTCGGCATCGTGTTCCCGGGCCACCCGGACCTGCGCCGCATCCTCACCGACTACGGCTTCATCGGCCATCCGTTCCGCAAGGACTTCCCGCTGATCGGCAACGTCGAAGTGCGCTACGACGCGGAGAAGCAGCGCGTGGTCTACGAGCCGGTCACTTCGGTCGAGCCGCGCGTGCTGGTGCCGCGCGTGATCCGCGACGACGCCCGCTACGCGACCGCGCAGGGTGAGTCCCGCGACCTCAAGGTCGGCGGGGTGCGCGGCCAGGCCGCCGCAGGAGACAGCAAGTGAGCATCGTTCCCCCCAGCGAGCTGCTGGCCAGCAATCCGGCCGAAGCCCGCCAGGAAATCCGCAACTACACCCTGAACTTCGGTCCCCAGCATCCGGCCGCGCACGGTGTGCTGCGCCTGATCCTGGAGATGGACGGCGAGGTCGTGCAGCGCGCCGACCCGCACGTGGGCCTGCTCCACCGCGGCACCGAGAAGCTGGCCGAGTCCAAGCCCTTCAACCAGTCGATCGGCTACATGGATCGCCTGGACTACGTGTCGATGATGTGCAACGAGCACGCCTACGTGCGCGCGATCGAGGCCCTGCTGGGCATCGAGGCGCCCGAGCGCGCGCAGTACATCCGCACCATGTTCGACGAGATCACCCGGATCCTGAACCACCTGATGTGGATCGGCTCCAACGGGCTCGACCTCGGCGCGATGGCGGTGATGCTGTACTCCTTCCGCGAGCGCGAGGAGCTGATGGACGTCTACGAGGCGGTCAGCGGCGCGCGCATGCACGCGACCTACTACCGCCCGGGCGGCGTCTACCGCGACCTGCCGGACCGGATGCCGCAGTACCGCGAGTCGCCCTGGCGCAAGGGCGGCAAGCTCAAGCGCTTCAACGAGTGGCGCGAAGGCTCGATGCTCGACTTCCTGGAGGCCTTCACCAAGGACTTCCCGGCGCGCGTCGACGAGTACGAGACCCTGCTCACCGACAACCGCATCTGGAAGCAGCGCACCGTCGGCGTGGGCGTGATCCCGCCGGAGCAGGCCCTGGCCTGGGGCATGTCGGGCGTGATGCTGCGCGGCTCGGGCATCGAATGGGACCTGCGTCGCAAGCAGCCCTACGCGAAGTACGACGCGGTCGACTTCAAGGTGCCGGTCGGCGTCAACGGCGACTGCTACGACCGCTACCTGGTCCGCGTCGCGGAGATGCGCGAATCCAACCGGATCATCGCCCAGTGCGTGGAGTGGCTGCGCGCCAACCCCGGCCTGGTGATGGTCGACAACTTCAAGGTCGCCCCTCCCTCCCGCGAGGAGATGAAGGACGACATGGAAGCCCTGATCCACCACTTCAAGCTGTTCTCGGAGGGCTATTGCGTGCCCGCCGGGCAGACCTACCAGGCCGTCGAAGCGCCCAAGGGCGAGTTCGGCTGCTACCTGGTCAGCGACGGCGCCAACAAGCCCTTCCGCGTGCACCTGCGCGCGCCCGGCTTCGCGCACCTGTCGTCGATGGACACGGTGGTGAAGGGGCACATGCTGTCCGACGTCGTGGCGATGGTCGGCACCTATGACCTCGTCTTCGGAGAAGTGGACCGATGAAAGCGACCGGCAACTTCGAGAACGCGCGCAACGTCGACCCGATGGTCGCGCTCAGCGACGATACCCGCGCGCACATCGACCACTGGGCGGCCAAGTTCCCGCCTGATCGCAAGCGCTCGGCCGTGATCCAGGGTCTGTTCGCGACCCAGCAGCAGAACGGCGGCTACCTGACCGACGAGCTGATCGCCGCGGTGGCGAAGTACCTTGGCATCCCGCCGGTGTGGGCCTATGAGGTCGCGACCTTCTATTCGATGTTCGAGACGAAGGAGGTCGGCCGCAACAACGTCGCCTTCTGCACCAACATCAGCTGCTGGCTCAACGGCGCCGAGGACCTGGTCGCGCACGCCGAGAAGAAGCTCGGCTGCAGGCTGGGCGAGACCACGGCCGACGGCCGCGTCTACCTCAAGCGCGAGGAAGAGTGCGTGGCCGCGTGCTGCGGCGCCCCGGTGGTCGTGATCAACGGCCATTACCACGAGAAGCTCGACGCCGCGAAGGTCGACGAGCTGCTCGACGGATTGAAGTGAGGCTCGACGCAGGCATGGCGCACAACCACACCCACGTCTCCGAAGGCTACGGCCCCGTCGGCCCCGCGCCGAAGGAGCACCAGGCCGTCTACACCACGCTGCACTTCGACAAGCCGTGGTCGTACGAGAACTACCTCAAGACCGGCGGCTACCAGGCGTTGCGCAAGGTGCTGACCGAGAAGATCCCGCCGGCCGACATCGTCGAGATCGTCAAGCAGTCGGGCCTGCGCGGGCGCGGCGGCGCGGGCTTCCCGACCGGCCTGAAGTGGAGCTTCATGCCCAAGGGCGACATGCAGAAGTACATCCTCTGCAACTCCGATGAATCGGAGCCGGGCACCGCCAAGGATCGCGACATCCTGCGCTACAACCCGCACGCGGTGCTCGAGGGCCTGGCGATCGCCTGCTATGCCACCGGTTCGACCGTGGCCTACAACTACATGCGCGGCGAGTTCCACCACGAGCCCTTCGAGCATATCGAAGAGGCGCTGGCGGAAGCCTACGCGCACGGCTGGCTGGGCAAGGACATCCTCGGCAGCGGCGTGGACATCGACATCCACAACGCGCTGGGCGCCGGCGCCTACATCTGCGGCGAAGAAACCGCGCTGATGGAGTCGCTGGAAGGCAAGAAGGGCCAGCCGCGCTACAAGCCGCCGTTCCCGGCCAACTTCGGCCTGTTCGGCAAGCCGACCACGATCAACAACACCGAGACCTACGCCTCGGTGCCGGCGATCATCCGCAACGGCCCCGAGTGGTTCGCCGGCCTGGGCAAGCCCAACAACGGCGGCTGCAAGATCTTCTCGGTCTCCGGCCACGTGCAGCGCCCGGGCAACTACGAGATCCGCCTGGGCACGCCGTTCTCCGAGCTGCTGGAGATGGCCGGCGGCCTGCGCCCGGGACGCACGCTCAAGGGGGTGATCCCCGGTGGTTCATCGATGCCGGTGCTGCCGGGCGAGACCATGATGGGCCTGACCATGGATTACGACGCCCTGCAGAAGGCGGGCTCGGGCCTGGGTTCGGGCGCGGTGATCGTGATGGACGACAGCACCTGCATGGTGCGCGCCTGCCAGCGCATCTCGCGCTTCTATTTCCAGGAATCCTGCGGCCAGTGCACGCCCTGCCGCGAAGGCACGGGCTGGATGTACCGCATGCTGACCCGCATGGTCGAAGGCAAGGCGACGATGGCCGACGTCGAGATGCTGCGCGCCTCCGCCGGCCAGATCGAAGGCCACACCATCTGCGCCTTCGGCGAGGCCGCCGCGTGGCCGGTGCAGGGCTTCCTGCGCCACTTCTGGCACGAATTCGAGTACTACATCGAGCACGGCCGCTCGATCGTCGACGCTCCCGCGGAGGCCGCGGCATGAGCGCGCAGCCCGTGAACCCGAACCTGCCGCCCGACCACGTCACCGTCTTCATCGACGGCGTCGAGATGGCCGCGCCCAAGGGCTCGATGATCATCCAGGCCGCCGACAAGGCCGGCATCCCGATCCCGCGCTTCTGCTACCACGACAAGCTCGCCATCGCGGCCAACTGCCGCATGTGCCTGGTCGAGGTGGAGAAGATGGGCAAGCCGGCGCCGGCCTGCGCCACCCCGGTCATGGATGGCATGCGCGTGTCCACGCGCAGCGACAAGGCGCTGAAGTCGCAGCGCAACGTGATGGAGTTCCTGCTGATCAACCACCCGCTCGACTGCCCGGTCTGCGACCAGGGCGGCGAGTGCGAGCTGCAGGACCTGTCGCTGGGCTACGGCCGTTCGGTCAGCCGCTTCGCCGAGCGCAAGCGCACCGTCGCCGACGAGGACCTCGGCCCGCTGGTGGCCACCGAGATGACGCGCTGCATCCAGTGCACGCGCTGCATCCGCGTCACCGCCGAGATCGCCGGCACCTACGAGCTGGGCGGCATGCAGCGCGGCGAGCGCCTGCAGATCGGCACCTACGACGGCAAGCCGCTGACCACCGAACTGTCGGGCAACGTGATCGACGTCTGCCCGGTGGGCGCGCTGACCAACAAGGTGTTCCGCTTCCGCGCGCGCCCCTGGGAGCTGATCGCGAAGGAGTCGCTGGGGTACCACGACGCGCTCGGCAGCAACCTGTTCCTGCATTCCCGCCGTGGCGAGGTGATGCGCACCGTGCCGCGCGACAACGAGGCGGTCAACGAGTGCTGGCTGTCCGACCGCGACCGCTATTCGCACCAGGGCCTGTACGCCGACGACCGTGCCGTGCGCCCGCTCATCCGCGTGGCCAGCAACGGCGACGACGGTGACTGGCGCGAGGCGAGCTGGGACGAGGCGCTGGCGAAGGCCGCGCAGATCCTGCGCGACAACGCCGCCGACGACCTCGGCATCCTGGTGCATCCGGCTACCCCGAACGAGGAGGGCGCGCTGATCGCCCGCCTGGCCGAGGGCCTGGGCACCGGCAATCTCGACCACCGCATCGCCCAGCACGACCTCTCCGACGGCGCTGTGGCCGAAGCCTTCGGCATGCCGGTGGAGGACATCGAGCAGGCCGACGCCATCGTCATCGTCGGCAGCAACCTGCGCACCGAGCTGCCGCTGGTTCACCAGCGCGTGCGCAAGGCCTGGCGCGCCGGTGCAAAGGTGCACGTGGTCAACCCGGTCGACTTCGAGTTCACCTTCGACATCGCCCACAAGGCCATCGTCGCGCCGTCGAAGATCGCCGACGCGCTGGGTTCCGCCGAACTCGCCGACGCGCTGCAGAGCGCCGCGCGTCCGGTGGTGATCGTCGGCGCGGTGGCCGAATGCGGCATCCACGCCGCGGCCATCCGCGCAGCCGCCGCCGATTTCGCCAGCCGTGCCAACGCCGCGCTGTGCCGCGTGCCGCAGGGCGCGAACGCGGTCGGCCTGGCGCGCCTGGGCGTGCTGCCGACCTCGCGCGACGCCGGCGCCATGCTGGCCCAGCCGCGCGCGGGCTACGTCATCTACGGCATCGAGCCGGGCCTGGACTTCGCCGACCCGGCGAAGGCGATGCAGGCCCTGGGCGGCGCGCAGGTCGTGGCCTTCAGCCACTTCGCCTGTCAGTCCACGCGTCGCGTGGCCGACGTGATCCTGCCGATCGGCCTGCTGCCCGAGATCGACGCCAGCCTGACCAACCTCGACGGCCGCGAGCAGCGCACCGTGGCCGGCGGCAAGCTGCCGGGCGAGGCGCGCCAGGGCTGGAAGGCGCTGCGTGCGCTCGGCGGCCAGCTCGGCATCGAAGGCTTCGATTTCATCGACTTCGCCGGCGCGCTTGCGCTGGTGGCGCCGCGCCAGGTCGAAGTCGCGCGCGGCGCGGCCCCGGCGGCGGCAGGCGAGGGCCTGGAGCTGGCGGTGTCGGCGGCGATCTACCGCGTCGACGGCGTCACCCGCCGCGCCGCGGCGCTGCAGGCGCACCCGCTGACCGTGGGCCCGCGCATCACCCTCAACCCCGACGATGCCTTCGCGGCCGGCCTGGCCGAAGGCGCCATGGCCCGCGTGGCCAACGGCGTCGGCACCGCGACCCTGCAGGTGGCGACCAGCCCCGGCGTGGCCCGCGGCGCGGCGCTGATCGAATCCGGCTACGGCGCCACGGCGGCGCTCGGCGCCGGCACGGTGCGGGTGGAGGCCGCATGAGCACGACGACGAACAACACCGCCACCGTGCTCCTCGGCTGGCTGGAACCCTTCCGCAGCTGGCTCGACTCGCTGGGGCCGATCGGCACGGTGATCTGGCTGGTGCTGCTGATCCTCGCGATCGCGGTGCCGGTGATCATCTCCGTGGCCTTCTACGTGGTCTGGGAGCGCAAGCTGATCGGCTGGATGCACGTGCGCCACGGCCCGATGTACGTCGGCTTCGGCATCCTCCAGGCCTTCGCGGACGTCTTCAAGCTGCTGTTCAAGGAAGTCATCCGTCCCAGCGCCGCGCACAAGGCGCTGTACATCCTGGCACCGCTGATCACGCTCGCGCCGGCCTTCGCCGCCTGGGCGGTGGTGCCCTTCGACGCGCAGATGGTGCTGTCCAACGCCAATGCCGGCCTGCTGTACCTGCTGGCGATGACCTCGCTGGGCGTCTATGGCGTGATCCTGGCGGGCTGGGCCTCGAACTCGAAGTACGCCTTCCTCGGCGCCATGCGTTCGGCGGCCCAGGTGGTCAGCTACGAGATCGCGATGGGCTTCGCCCTGGTCGGCGTGATGGTCGGCGCCGGCAGCCTGAACCTGTCCGAGATCGTGATGGCGCAGTCCGGCGACGCCGGCTTCCTGGAGTGGTTCTGGGTGCCGATGCTGCCGCTGTTCGTCATCTACTTCGTGTCCGGCGTGGCCGAGACCAACCGCGCGCCCTTCGACGTGGTCGAAGGCGAGAGCGAGATCGTCGCCGGCCACATGGTCGAGTACTCGGGCTCGGTGTTCGCGCTGTTCTTCCTGGCCGAGTACGCCAACATGATCCTGGTGAGCTTCCTCACCGCGATCTTCTTCCTGGGCGGCTGGCTGTCGCCGATCCCCGCGGCGTGGATCCCGGACATCCCGGTGGTCTCGGTGCTGCTGGGCGACGGCTGGTGGTGGCTGTTCGCCAAGGTCTTCTTCTTCGCCAGCTGCTTCATCTGGTTCCGCGCATCGTTCCCGCGCTACCGCTACGACCAGATCATGCGCCTGGGCTGGAAGGTGTTCATTCCGCTGTCCATCGCCTGGATCGCGGTCACGGCGCTGATGGCGTACTTCGGCGTGTTCGAGGCAGGTGCGTGATGGGCAAGTTCGTTTCCTGGGCCAGGAGCCTGTTGCTGATCGAGATGCTTCGCGGCATGGCGCTGACGTTCAAGTACCTGTGGCGCCCGAAGTACACGATGATGTACCCGATGGAGAAGATCCCGCAGTCGCCGCGCTTCCGCGGGCTGCACGCGCTGCGCCGCTATCCGAACGGCGAGGAGCGCTGCATCGCCTGCAAGCTGTGCGAGGCGGTGTGCCCGGCGCTGGCGATCACCATCGATTCCGAGCAGCGCGCCGACAACACCCGCCGCACCACGCGCTACGAGATCGACCTGTTCAAGTGCATCTTCTGCGGTTTCTGCGAGGAGTCGTGCCCGGTGGACTCGATCGTCGAGACCCACATCCACGAGTACCACTTCGAGAACCGCGGCGAGAACATCGTCACCAAGCCGCAGCTGCTGGCGCTGGGCGACCGCCTCGAGGCGGAGATCGCCGAGCGCCGCGCCGCCGACGCCGCATACAGGTAAGCCATGGACTTCGTACAGCTCGCATTCTTCGTATTCGCAGGGGTCGCCGTGGCCTCGGCGGTCGCCGTGATCGGGGCGCGCAACCCGGTGCACTCGGCGCTGTTCCTGGTGCTGACCTTCTTCAGCGTCGCCTGCACCTGGATCATCGCCGGTGCCGAGTTCCTCGGCGTGGCCCTGGTGCTGGTGTACGTGGGCGCGGTGATGGTCCTGTTCCTGTTCGTGGTGATGATGCTCGACATCGACCTGGTGCCGCTCAACGAGGGCTACGTGCGCTACCTGCCCGTGGGCCTGGTGGTCGCGGTGGTGATGCTGGTCGAGCTCCTGTCGCTGATCGGCATCATGGCCTTCGTCGAGACGCCGTTCTCGCCGAATCTGGCCGAGGCCGAGGGCGTGCCGAACACGGTCTGGCTGGCGCGCCGGCTGTTCACCGACTTCCTGCTGCCGTTCGAGGCCGCCGCGGTGATCCTGACCGTGGCCGTGATCGCCGCGGTCACCCTGACCCTGCGCCGTCGTCCCGGCACCAAGCACCAGGTTCCGGGGGAGCAGGTCCGCGCGCGCCCGGCTGACCGCCTGCGCATGGTCGACATGCCGGCCTCGGTGCACGTCGCCGACGACGCGCCGGCCGCCGATGCCGCCACCGACGGGGAGGGCAAGTAATGGAATTCCTCGGACAGGGCCTCGCGCTGGGCCACTACCTCGCGCTGGCCGCCGCGCTGTTCTGCATCAGCGTCGCCGGCATCTTCCTCAACCGGAAGAACGTGATCATCCTGCTGATGTGCATCGAGCTGATGCTGCTCTCGGTGAACATCAACTTCGTCGCCTTCTCGCGCGAGTTCGGCGACGCGGCGGGGCAGGTCTTCGTGTTCTTCATCCTCACCGTGGCCGCGGCCGAGGCCGCGATCGGCCTGGCGATCCTGGTCACGCTGTTCCGCAACCGGCGGACGATCAACGTCGCCGAAATCGACACGCTGAAGGGCTGACGGGATGCCTGGCATGGAAATCGTTATCTCCAAGGCGATGCTGATCGCGATCGTGCTCGCGCCGCTGTTCGGCGCGATCGTCGCGGGCCTGTTCGGCCGCCAGGTCGGGCGCGTCGGCGCGCAGGCGGTCACCATCCTCGGCGTGGCGGTGAGCTGCGCGCTGTCGTGCTTCGTGCTCTGGCAGCTGGTGGTGCAGGGTGCCGCGCCGTTCAACGAGAACGTCTACACCTGGTTCCAGGTCGCGGACTTCGAGGTCAGCGTCGGCTTCATGGTTGACCGGTTGACCGCGATGATGATGGTCGTGGTGACCTTCGTCTCGCTGCTGGTGCACGTCTACACCATCGGCTACATGGCCGACGATCCGGGCTACCAGCGCTTCTTCAGCTACATCAGCCTGTTCACCTTCTCGATGCTGGCCCTGGTCATGGCCAACAACTTCCTGCAGCTGTTCTTCGGCTGGGAAGCGGTGGGCGTGGTCTCGTACCTGCTGATCGGCTTCTGGTTCAAGCGGCCGACCGCGGTGTTCGCCAACCTCAAGGCCTTCCTGGTCAACCGGGTCGGCGATTTCGGCATGCTGCTGGGCATCGCCGCGGTGGCGTACTGGTTCGGCACGCTGGACTACGCGACGGTCTTCGCCAACGCCGGCCCGGTCATCGGCGGCGGGCAGGTGGTCGAGATCCTGCCGGGCCACGCCTGGTCGGTCGCCACCCTGATCTGCATCTGCCTGTTCATCGGCGCGATGGGCAAGTCGGCGCAGGTGCCGCTGCATGTCTGGCTGCCCGACTCGATGGAAGGCCCGACCCCGATCTCGGCGCTGATCCACGCCGCGACCATGGTCACCGCGGGCATCTTCATGGTGGCGCGCATGTCGCCGCTGTTCGAGCTGAGCCAGTTCGCGCTGCAGTTCATCCTGTTCATCGGCGCCACCACGGCCTTCTTCACCGGCCTGATCGGCATCGTGCAGAACGACATCAAGCGCGTGGTCGCGTACTCCACGCTGTCGCAGCTGGGCTACATGACCGTCGCCCTGGGCGTGTCGGCGTACTCGGCCGCGGTGTTCCACCTGATGACCCACGCCTTCTTCAAGGCACTGCTGTTCCTGGGCGCGGGCTCGGTGATCATCGCCATGCACCACGAGCAGGACATGCGCCGCATGGGCGGGCTGCGCAAGTACATGCCGGTGACCTTCATCACCATGGTGATCGGCACCCTGGCCCTGGTGGCGACGCCGTTCTTCAGCGGCTTCTACTCCAAGGACACCATCATCGAAGCGGCGAAGTTCGGCGCCGAGGGCATGGGCTGGGTCGGTACCTACGGCTACTGGGCCGTGCTGCTGGGCGCCTTCGTGACCTCGTTCTACAGCTTCCGCCTGCTGTACCTGACCTTCTTCGGCCGCGAGCGCTTCCGCGACGCGCACGCCGACGACCACGGGCACGGCCACGATGCGCACGACGACCACGGCCACCATGGCGTGCACGAGCCGCACGAGTCGCCCTGGGTGGTGACCCTGCCGCTGGTGCTGCTGGCGATCCCGTCGATCGCGATCGGCTTCTTCACCGCCGGCCCCATGCTGTTCGGCACCGACTGGAGCGGGCATGAGCAGGTGATGCCGTTCTTCCTCGGCGCGATCGACCTGCTGCCGGAGAACGACACCCTGGCGCGCGTGGCGGCCGAACTCTGGCACGGCCCGGTCGCGTTCGCGCTGCACGGCTTCCTGACCCCGGCCTTCTGGCTGACCTTCGCCGGCTTCGCGCTCGCGACCGTCATGTACTGGTGGCGTCCGGAGCTTGCCGAGAAGGCGCGCCGTACCTTCGCCCTGCCGGTGAAGGTGCTGGAGAAGAAGTACTGGGCCGACGACCTGTGGATCGGCGGCCTGGCGGGCGGCAGCCTGCAGCTGGGCAAGGCCTCGAAGGCGGTGGACACCGGCCTGATCGACGGCGTGGTGGTGAACGGCAGCGCCGGCCTGGTCGGCCTGGTGTCGGGCGTCGTCCGCCGCCTGCAGTCCGGGCGCCTTTACGACTATGCATTCGCGATGATCCTCGGCCTGATCGTGCTCCTGGCCGTGCTCATCCATTACTGGACCTGACGGAAGACGATACGTGTCGAACTGGCCTCTCCTCAGCATCCTCATCTGGCTGCCGATCCTCGGTGGCGCGACGGTGATCGCGCTCGGCAACCGCGCCAGCGCGGCGCGCTGGCTGTCGCTCGCGATCGCGCTGGTCGTCTTCGTCATCAGCATCCCGCTGTTCACCGGCTACGACGCCTCGGCGGCGGTGGCCACGATGCAGTTCGTCGAGGCCCGGGAGTGGATCCCGGCCTATGACATCCAGTACCACCTGGGCGCGGACGGCATCTCGGTCGCGCTGATCGTGCTGACCACCCTGGTCACGGTGCTGGTACTGATCGGCGCCTGGGCCTCGATCGACAAGCGCGTCAGCCAGTACTTCGCGGCGATGCTGATGCTCGAAGGCCTGATGATCGGCGTGTTCTCGGCCGTGGACGCGATGCTGTTCTACGTGTTCTTCGAGGGCATGCTGATCCCGATGTTCATCATCATCGGCGTCTGGGGCGGCCCGCGCCGCGTCTATGCCTCGGTGAAGTTCTTCCTGTACACCTTCCTCGGCTCGGTGTTCATGCTGGTCGGCCTGGTGTACCTGTACCTGAAGTCCGGCAGCTGGCAGCTGCCCGACCTGTACGCGCTGCCGCTGACGGCCACCGAGCAGATGTGGCTGTTCTTCGCCTTCCTGATCGCCTTCGCGGTCAAGGTGCCGATGTTCCCGGTGCACACCTGGCTCCCGGACGCGCACGTCGAGGCGCCCACCGGCGGCTCGGTGATCCTGGCGGCGATCATGCTGAAGATCGGTGGCTACGGCTTCCTGCGCTTCAGCCTGCCGATCACGCCGGACGCCGGCCACGAGTGGGCCTGGCTGGTGATCGCGCTGTCGCTGATCGCGGTGGTCTACGTGGGCCTGGTGGCGCTGGTCCAGGAGGACATGAAGAAGCTGATCGCCTACTCCTCGGTCTCGCACATGGGCTTCGTGACCCTGGGCACCTTCATCGCCTTCGCCCTGGTGCGCGACACCGGCAACCCGGAGGCGGCCCGCCTGGGCCTGCAGGGCGCGATGGTGCAGATGGTCTCGCACGGCTTCATCTCGGGCGCGATGTTCACCTGCGTGGGCGTGCTCTACGACCGCATGCACACGCGCATGATCCGCGACTACGGCGGCGTGGCCAACGTGATGCCGTGGTTCGCCGCGTTCTACGTGCTGTTCGCCTTCGCCAACTCCGGCCTGCCGGGCACCTCGGGCTTCGTCGGCGAATTCATGGTCATCCTGGCCGCGTTCCAGAGCCACCCGCTGATCGCCTTCGTCGCCGCCATCACCCTGATCCTGGGCGCGGGCTACACCCTGTGGCTGGTCAAGCGCGTGATGTACGGCGAGGTCGGCAACGCGCACGTCGCCGAGCTGAAGGACATCAACGGCCGCGAGGCCCTGGTGCTGGGCGTGTTCGCCGCCGGCGTCATGATCATCGGCCTCTGGCCCAAGCCCCTGACCGACCTGATGGAGCCGTCCATCGCGCAGCTGGCGGGCATGCTCGCCAACAGCAAGCTTTGAGGAACGTGACGCGATGATGCCTGGAGCCATGACCCCTCCCGTCCGTACGCTGGCCGACATCGCGCCGCTGGCGCCCGAGCTCGTGGTGGTGATCGGCGCGTTCGCGCTGCTGATGCTGGACCTGTTCCTCGACGAACGCCGCCGCGTGGTGACCCATGCGCTGGCAATTGCGGTGCTGCTGGGCGCCGCGGCGATGATCGCCACCGGCGTGGGCGGGCAGGGCATGGTCCTGGCCGACATGTTCGTGCGCGACACCGCGGCCGACGTGCTGAAGCTGTTCATCCTGGTAGTGACCGCGATGTCGCTGGGTTATGCCTGGCACTTCATGCGCGAGCGCGAGCTGTACAAGGGCGAGCTGCCGGTGCTGGTGCTGTTCGCCACCGCCGGCATGATGCTGCTGGTGTCGGCGCCGAACCTGGCCACGATCTATGTCGGCCTCGAGATGCTGGCGCTGTGCCAGTACGCCCTGGTCGCGATCGACCGCGACAACCCGGTGGGTTCGGAAGCGGCGATGAAGTACTTCGTGCTCGGTTCGCTGGCCTCGGGCCTGCTGCTGTTCGGCATGTCGCTGGTGTACGGCGCCACCGGCAGCCTGGACCTGGCGACGATCTCGAACGCCGCGGCGACCGTCGAAGGCGGCACCCGCACCCTGCTGCTGACCGGCACCGTGTTCCTGGTGGCGGGCGTGTGCTTCAAGTTCGGCGCCGCGCCCTTCCACATGTGGCTGCCCGACGCCTACCACGGCGCGCCGACGCCGATGACGCTGTTCATCGGCTCCGCGCCCAAGCTGGCGGTGTTCGGCATGGCCTACCGCCTGCTCGAGGCCGGCGTCGGCCCGCTTCAGGACCAGTGGCAGGTCATGCTGGCCCTGATCGCGGCGCTGTCGCTCGTGGTCGGCAACGTCTTCGCGATCGCGCAGACCAACCTCAAGCGCATGCTCGCGTACTCCACGGTGTCGCATGTTGGCTTCCTGCTGCTCGGCCTCGCCGGCGGCGGCGCCGAGGGCTATGCCGCGGCGATGTTCTACGCGATCAGCTACGCGATCATGTCGGCGGCCGGCTTCGGCGCCATCGTGATGCTGTCCAACCGCGGCTTCGAGGCCGACCGCATCGAGGACTTCAAGGGCCTCAACGCGCGCAGCCCGTGGATGGCGGCGATGGTGCTGGTGATCATGGCCTCCCTGGCCGGCGTGCCGCCCTTCCTCGGTTTCTGGGCGAAGCTGGTGGTGCTGCGCGCGGCGATCGGCGGCGACCTGATGTGGCTGGCGATCGTCGGCATCGTGTTCGCGGTGGTGGGCGCGTTCTACTACCTGCGCGTGATCAAGGTGATGTACTTCGACGAGCCGGAAGGCCATGCGATCGAAGTGCGCGGCAGCGGCCCGCTGAAGCTGCTGTTCGCGGCCAACGCGCTGGCGCTGCTGGTGCTGGGCATCGCCTGGAGCCCGGTGATGGCCTGGTGCCAGGCGGCCTTCGCCGCCTGAGTCGAGCGACGCGACCAGACCTCAGCGGCAGGCTCCGGCTACCGCGGCCAGCAGGCGCATGAGTGCCGGCTGGCCATGCTCCCCGGTCTTGTCGAACACCATCTTCAACCGCGTCTGCGCGGTGGACGCGGCGATGCCGCAGGCCTCCGCCGCAGCTGCCAGGCTGCCCTGCCGCAGCAGCGCCGTGGCCAGCGCGGCTTCCGAAGCGGTCAAGCCGAACAACTGCCGCAGCGTGGCCGGAAGCTCCGCCACGGCATCCGTGCCCACAGGCGCCAGGAACAGCACCGCGGCGCTCGGTTGGCCGATCGCGGTCAGTGGATGCACGTTGGCGACCAGCGTCGCGTGCCCCGTCGCGTCCTTCAGTACCACCTTGCCCGCGCGCCGTGCGACCGAGCCATCGGGCTGCAGGCCCGACACCGCTCCGTACAGTGCCTGCTGCAGCGCTCCCGGGTCGAAGCAGGCTTCCGGCTGCTGCTGTTCCAGCCGGAGCACGTCACCGCGCGCCAGCAGATCCTCGGCAGCGGGGTTCATCCGCACCACGCGCTGCCGCCCGTCCAGCATCAGCATCGCCATCGGTGACGCCTCCACCGCTTCTTCCAGGCTGCGGACCTGGTGTTCCAGCCAGCTCATGCGGCGCTGGATCGCATAGGCGTTGGCCCAGTGCGGCGCCACCTGCTGCATCAGCGCCAGCTCGCGCCCGGTGTAGGCCCCGCCGCCGGTCCGGCACAGCGTGGCGACCACCACGCCCTCCGCGTCGGCCTGCGCGCACAGCGCCACCGACTGCTCGATTCCGTACAGGCGCAGGTATTCGTTGTAGTAGCGCGTGCGCTTGAGCTCGGTGCGAGTCGCGACATCGTCGCTGTTCACGACGGCGCCTGCCGCCATCAGGTGCTGGCCGCGCTGCATCCAAGGGTTGTCGGATGCGAACTCGCGCTCGTAGGCCGCCATGTGCACCGGATCCGCCCCGACCAGCAGTTCAAGCCGCCCCCCGGCACGGCCCGCATCGTGCGCCATCACCGCACCCACCTGGCTGCCGGTGAGCGCACACAGCGCCGTGCTGAAGTCCGCCAATCGCTCCGCATCCAGCACTGCTGCGTACAGCGGCTCCAGCAGATCCTCCAACCCGGATAGGTCGTCGCTCAAGGCTTTCCCCCTGTTGTCAAGCCCCGTATTGGAGTATCCGGATATTGCGCTGGCGGGCAAGACTTGGGCGGTATCCAGGCGGGCTGCAAGGGCCGGGGCGCATGAACAGGGGGATGGTCAAACGTTGTGTGGGCGGCGGCCGCTCGTGGCTGGCCGTGGCTGCGCTATGGGTGGCGGCGGGCTTGGCGTCGGCCGGAGATGCGCCGCCGCTGGCGGTCTGGTGCAAGGCGCAGGAGCTGGAGCGCCGCGTCATCTGGTACTCGGAAGTGTTCGCCCATCGCGATGACCGGGACGGCGGCTGGTCCGGGGCCAAGTCCGGCTACGAAATGCACTTCCGGGACTGGCTGGTGGCGCGTCGCGGCGGCTCCGTCAGCCACGCGTTCTGCGCGTGGCAAGAGACCGCGCGCGATGCGGCGGCGGAGCGGGATGCGGATGCCGCCGGCAATCGCGGCTTCGTCAATGGTGCGCAACGCAGTGTCGAATTCACCCGGTGGCGGCCGTGAAGATTGATTTTCAGATTAAGGGAGACTCGCAATGAAGAAGTTCAACGGGGTCGGACTTCTTGCGCTACTGGCTGTGGCTGCCGTAAGTGCCAGTGCCGAGGAGTATTCGGCTATTCTGGAGTGCAAGATTGAAAAAGAAGAAAAATCTACATTGATAAAAATCAGCGGCAACAGCGATTCCCCATCGTGGCAGGTATGGATGCCTGACAAAAAACGTTGGACCGAGAATTCGTGTGGTGTTGAAGATTCTGCTTTCGGGCATAAATGGAGGTACGTTTGTAATTTTTCGCCGGATTACTACATGAACAAGAGTGAGTTCTTGGAACGAAATCAAGATCGCCGACTGTACGGAACTGGTAAGCAAGAGATAAATAGAAGGACGGGGATATACGAGGTGTCGGAGTACAGCATGGAACGTGGCGTATACACGCTGCATTCGCCGGAATTTGGTTATTGCGTGAAGAGTGCCGAGCCTGTTGTTCCAGGAGTGCAGTTTTGATGTTTGAAACGAGGTCAGGTTCTATGATGACGAGCGGATGAAGATCGGGGCCAGGTTAATCTGATCCGTTCTTCCGGCAAATTGGAGAGTAGGTGATGTGTTTGATCAACGAGGGGCGCGGGAATTGGTTGGTGACTGGACTGCCCCACTGGCCTGGATTCAGCTCCCTCCGTCCCTTTTAGCCCGAGGATCGCAATGAAGTACAAGGTCGCGTTGCTTCTGTTTGCAGTTCCGTCGCTAATTTATGCACAAGCGGCGCCTGTTGTTCTTTCATGCCAAGTGGAAGGAAGCAATAAGCCGAGACTCATTAAAATTCATCCGGATACTAATCAGCCTTCATGGCAGGAATGGGGCGACGAGGAGATTTCGTGGTCGGACAACAAGTGTGATATGAGCCACGCCGGCGGGCCAGCCGATGGGCCAACGGGTAGATGGCACTGTGATTTCAGCCCGGGTAAGTTCGTATTAAGAGCCAGTTACTCGGGAGGGGCGGAGAAGTACGTAACCCTTTGGACTGATAGCAGAATAGATCGCGTCTCGGGAGAGTACGTTTTGATAAGCATGTGGCGTGTAAATGGCGTATCGGAAGAGCGGATGGCACAGAACACGCCAGATGGAACTCCATCAAGGAGAATTGGGGAGTGCCGAAAGGCAGTTGAGCCTGAAGCGCCAAAAGCGAAATTCTAGATTTGCGGCGAAAGCAGGGTCAATTCAATCCGGCCGCTGTTTTTCGGGAGGAGTTGAACTGGATTAGTTCACTTCGTTTCATTCATTTCTCTCCGTTGTGTTTGAAGATAAATTAATGGCACTGAGTGCAGGGGTTGCTAATGAAAGCCAAATATATGCGTTTGATTGCTCTTTCGTTGCTTGGGTTGACGTTTGCGGTGGGTGCGCAACATTGGTCATCCGATCCGTACCTCGGACAGCAGATGGACGGAATTCGACTGTCCGCCACGACCTGCCCCGGTGGCGGAAACCGTCCTTTTGTCATAGGCACGCGGGCGGACGTGAATCACTGCATCGACGTCGACTTCCGCGCCAGTTGTCCTGGGCCAAACAACGCCTACGCGGAGGGGACGTTGAGGAATTTTGTCGGGGGCGCCAGCTGTTATGGCGACTCGCAGGAAATTAATCCGGGTCTGATGACCTGCAAGCCCGAAGACATGAAGGTGTGGGTCACGAATATGAGATATTGTAACTGACGACTATTTTCGTGCCGGGTACGACCAATAATTAAGGAAGGTCTGAACAAATACGTTTTGAGCTTGTCAGCCTGCGCCGAACCAGCCGATGGCCAAGCAATCTCTTCGCTGATCAATCACTTGCGTAGTCAGTCCAAGCTCGTCCCTCCGTGATCATGACGCGGAGTTGAGTTGTTCAGAGCATCCCTAGGTCAGTGCATTCTTGGCGGGCGAATCTGAGCGTAAGGTCTGGCGCCGTCTGATAAACGAATGGGGGAGGAGTGCCATGAGGACATCAGCACTTGTTTTACTGGTTTTGTTTTCTTCGGGCCAAGCTCAAGCGCAAGTTGTACCCCTCGGCTCGAATCCTGTCAGCCCGGTGATCGCGGGCGTGCAGGTTTCCTGCTATGGAGTTCCCGCCTTCGTCAATCATCAGCTGCCGGACATTGCCTATGCATTTCCGGGATCAATCCACTTGAGTCCCGGATTCTTCAACCTGCCTGCACCGATCCAGATATTCGTCTACGCCCATGAATGCGCCCATCAAATCCCACAGATCGGCTCGAACGAGCAAGCGGCGGATTGTTGGGCAGTAAGAACAGGTAGAGATCAGGGCTGGCTGAACCAGAACGGACTTGCCGTGGTGATGGCAGACGCTGTGTTGAGCCCGGGCGACTGGACGCACCTGCCGGGGCCGTACCGGGTAGCCAAAATGCAGGCATGTTTTGATGGGTGAAGGCTGTCCGGTCAGGATCTTCGAGCGGGAGAGAGTTCTTGTGGCTTGCGATAGGGGAGTTACGAGTGTTCGCGACTTCGATAAAGACCCTCGGGTTGGAGCAGCTTGGAGTGCTCGCTCCATCGAAACGCGCGGCCGGGAAAATGGGGTCAGGTTGTCAGGTTCACTTTCCAGAATCAGTGGACCTCAGAAGTAAGTGAACCTGACCCCGTTCTTCGGCAAGGATTTTGTCGCGATCCTCGTTACTGCATTGATGGCTGCAGGAAACGTGGCAAACCCGATTCTCGTGTTCGTGATTACGTTGGCGGTGAAGCGTGGTTTGGACAAAATGTGCAGTGCATGAAACGGTTGATCCAATGGGGCAGTCGTGAATGCATCTCACCTCTCGGCGGTGGTTGTGACGGCAGTTGGTACTGGGGTACGAGATACGCTTTCAGCAATTGCTGAAAGCACGGTATGCGGGTCAGGACAGCGATAGCGGCAAGGACTGGGTCGGGCTCTCCTATCATTGGAAAGCGGCCCGCCCCGTTCTTGTCTGGTGGTGGAACTATTGGGAGAAATTAATGAAGAAGCCAGTCAGTTTGTGGATCGCGCTGATGCTTTCATGGTTACTGGCGGGGCCGGTGCTTGCGCAGGATGGCAAGGAATCAGGGGCTTTCGTAGTCCGTTGTGAATATAGCCATCTTGTAGCCCGGGACGGGGCGAAAGAGGATCTTATGAAGTGGGATGGCAAAAATCTGTGGATTTGGAGGGATGGAAGGTGGTCCAGGGGGCATGGCGCCTACACGTACCGCGTGACCGAACAGAATTTCGAGCGCATGGGGCAGCAGGCGATATCCATTCACGAACACCTGACGATTGATCGAACGACAGGTGAAGTCGAGGAAGTGTTCAGTAGTCAAGGAAGGCCTTCCATGACAATGCGGCGTGGGGTCTGCCGGCCGGCCGAAGAGCCCAAGGCCATGTTCTGATGAGTGCACAGAGCGGTGTCCAGCCTGCTTCTTGGGTGTGGAGAAAGGAGTTTCCATCGACGGAGTTTGGGTGCCAGCCGTCAGCCAGGAAGGGGTCGATAGCCCTTGATTTCGTTCTTGTCGAGAAATTCGGAGATTGATGATGAATAAGGTTATTGATCTCGCGGTCTTCCTTGCTCTCGCTGGCTCATTATTCGCGCAAGACGGTGGTGGTCGTATTATGGCGCCATCATACGGCGATAAAAGTGTGGAGCAAGACGCGGCGGCACCAATTGTCTTGCGTTGTACTATTGCTTACGACAAGCGGCGTAATATTACCATTCAAGAAGAGGTTTTCCTGAAATGGGATAATGATGTGCTTCAATACTGGCAAGAAGGCGACGGCTGGCGTTGGTCTGGTGAGCCTACTGTCCATGTTTTGACTAGAACGAAAATATCCGAACGAAGAGATGTCAAAGTGGGCGATAGTGACCATTCTTATTACAGAATGGTTGACCGAACTACTGGGGAGTACAGCGAGGAATCTTGGAGAGGTGCCTTTTTGGCGCGAGATGTATCTGGCGCTTGCGCGCCCTCCATCGAGCCGAAGCTGCCAGCAAGGAAATTTTAGGGGCGTTAGGGAAGGTCTGATCAAAGCGCTCTGATGCTCGGATTTCAGCGCCAGGGCGCCTGATCGACCTCGACGTGATCACTTTTGCGCCGTTTCTGGCGTTTTTCGACGGGTCTCCCCGCCCATCAGACGGATTTACCCCGTGTAAAGACTGGTCCTTGTGAGCCGGGCGAAGCGCCGAAGCCGAAAGCGACGAAATTCTGATGCGCAGCCAGTAGGAGAAACGAAATGAATCGAGCCGTCCATCTGTTCATCGCCCTGATTCTGCTGGCGGTTCCGTTTGCGTCAATGGCGCAGGGCGCGAAGGAATACGTGTTCGCATGGAGCTATCTGCGCGGCTCTTCGACGATTTATGTTTCGGATGGTCCGGTGGAAGTGAACGCCGTGGACGCTACCGGCGGTCGCGAGCAGAAAGACCGTTGGCAGCGCGCACTGGGGCAGGAAGGCGTGAACGTGGCCAATCTGAGCGCGACCCATGTAGGGACGCCCGGCGGCATCCACTACGAAAGCAAGAGCGATGCGGAGGATGCACGCCGCCGTTTCATCGAGCAGGAACGACGCAAGGGCAACTCGGTCGTCTTGGTCTATTGGTGATTGCTATAAGGAAAGTAGCTTTTATCGGTGTATGCATTGCAGCAGGTGCGCTTCGCCGAGGGCTTCTTCCGCGGTACGGGCGCCGGCTCCGAACCGGTGTACGGGCAACTGGGGCTGGTTGAAAGCGAGCGCGACTGGCCGTGGTGCGATGTGGAGGGCGGAACGAAGGGAGCTGCACCTGGAAGCTTTTTCCCGCGTCAGGTTAACCTGACCCCGTTGTTCTCTTCTTCCGTTCTTCTTCGTCGGTTTCTTCTGACGGGCAGTTCAAGGAGGTTGGTAGTGAAGAGAGTCATTGTGTTTGTGGTTGTTCTCGCTTTCGCGGGATCGTTGCGCGCACAGGAAAACGACGGTCGCAGCATAGAGAGCGCCCAGAGGTTCATTGCTGAGATGGCGAGCGCGGGGCAGATTACGCTGTTCCCAGACGGAACATCACCATGGCCTACCGTGAGTGCTTTTAATGATGGGTTCGGCGAGGGGAGGAAAGGCGGCGGGGTTGGCTGCAGAACAGAATTCAATCAAAGAGTCGACCACTCGAGTCGAACCTATATAGAGGTGGCTTGGTCTGGCGTGACTTCCGTCAATGCATCTGCGACAGGTGAGATCATCGTCGAAGGTGGGGTGCGCGGTGGTAGTCGGAAGCTGAAGACCTCGCCGGAGTATGCGCAGAGGATGGCTGCTGCCTTCAATTTTCTGAGGGAATCCTGCAAGCCAAGGTTGAGCGACACGGGGTTCTGACGGCAGGGTCATGGCTGCTTCCTCCGTGCCTTGCTAGGCCTCCGGGCTGGGCGGCAGCGGCTATACGGTTACGGATGGCCGGCTGGTGAGGATTGCCGACGCCAGGATGTGGTACTGGAACGACATCTCCGGCAATCTGCCGCGCGAGCAGCGGCGTTGGGAGCGGTGCCGCCGCCCGCTTCCAAGCCGGTCGAGCGCAAGTTCTGAGTATTGGCGTGTTTAGCAAGGGCAATGGGACTGGGAGGGTCACCCCCCGTCCACTCTTTCTAACCCCACCCGACACTGCGGCCTTCATCCGCCACCTGCCGCTCCAGCGCTGCGATCTTCGGCAACGTCTTGTCGCGGAATCCGGATTGCTTCATCCATGCCGGCAGGCGGCTGAGCCAATGGCTGTTGGGGCCGTGACCGGTGCCGCGGCAATCGCTGAGCCGGCGGGTGGAGGGCAGTGGGCGCAGCGAGAGGGTTTCGATGAAGGCGCACAACTGCGCCGGGGAGGAGAAGCGCAGCACCACGTCGCGCACTTCCACGCACAGCACGGGATAGCCCTTGCCGGTGATCTTGCGCGGCGGCGCAGGGAGGAAGGTGTCGGCCTGCAGCCAGTGCTTGCCCTCCTGTTCGATGTGCACCCAGTAGGCCATCGGCGCCAGCCGCCAGTCGCTGTCGTATTCGAACCAGTGTTTCAGGGCCATGGCGTGTCTTCCGCGGGACGGGCCATGATAGGCATGAGTGGCCGGAAGCCGGGAGGATGGGGCGATGAGTCGATGGCATGGGTGGGTGGTGCTTGCGGGGTTGCTGGCCTTCGGCGTGGCCCATGCCGATTCCTGGGTGCGGCCGGAATTGCGAGTCGTGACCAGCGAGAGCGGCGACTACGTCGCGCGCATCGTTCCGGGCGATCGCAAGGTTCATGCCCGGGCGCTGCTGTACCGCTACGACGCGGAGCGGGATGGCTACCGCAAGCTGGCTGACTACGAACTCCAGGACGGCTGGGCCCCGGTCGATGTGCTGCTGGGCGACGACGGCGGGCTGGTCACGCTCGATGCCTGGGCCAGCATGGGCCAGGGCACGGTGCTGCGGGTCTACGACGCCGACGGTGGGCTGCGGTTCGGCCACTCGCTGGCGGGTCTGGTCGGAAAGCGCGCCTCCGCGGCACCGGCCTCGGTGTCCTCGTTGTGGTGGCGCTGTGGCAAGCCGACACTGACCTATGGCGGCGAGGCCCTGCGCGTGATGACCTGGGACGAGGGCGAGCTGCGGGTGCGCCTGGATGACGGTAGCGTGCAGCATGATCCGGGGAAGGGAAGCTGCCGTTGACGGCTGCGTAGCGGCGCGGTGTCCGAACCCCGATGCACGGGTGGGCTTGTAAGAAATCATCAGCTCCGTTACAATTCCGCTTCTGCTGCGGGGTGGAGCAGTCTGGCAGCTCGTCGGGCTCATAACCCGAAGGTCGCAGGTTCAAATCCTGCCCCCGCTACCAAATTGCAGCAGTCCGAACGGCGCGTCCTGATCCAGGGCGCGCCGTTCTCCTTTCAGGCTTCCAGCACCATCCGCCTGCGGCCGTCGCCGATGATCGCGTGCGGCACGAAGCGCGCGCTGTCGCGCGTGATCGGCGAGTCGTCCTCGCGGATGCCCATGCCGCAGGCCATGTCGCCCACGACCCAGCTGCCGACCAGTGGATATGCGCCGCCGTGGTCGGGCAGCGGATGCAGCGCCTGCCGTATCGCCGGCCCGCCATAGGGCCCCGGCTGCTGCAGCAGACGCCCATCTTCAAAGCGCATCTCGATATTCGCGCCTTCGCGGGAGAACAAGGGCTTCCGCACCCATCCGCCCGGCAATTCGCCGCCATCGTCGAACTCCGCCGGCAGCAGGTTCGGATGCCCGCGATGCCGCTCCCACAGCAGCGGCAGCACGCCCTTGTTGCTGAGCACCAGCTTCCAAGGCGGTTCCAGCAGGCGCAGGCCGGAGCCGGGCAGGGCGGATGCGAACTCGTCGGCGAACAGGTCTTCCAGCGGGTAGAGCTTGAACAGGCTGGCGATCACCGCGTCGTCGTCGGCGGTGAAGCGCCCGTCGGCGGACAGGCCGATGCCTTCGACTGTGACCGCGCCCGATTCGATGCCCGCCTGCGCCGCGCAGTCGCGCAGGTAGTCGACGGTGCCCTGGTCCTCGGCGCTGCCTTCGGAGGCGGCGAAATAGAGCGGCGCCGGCAAGCGACCGGCGATCTCGACGAAGCGCGCGACCAGGGCCTCATGGATCGCGTTGAACTGGTCGGCGTCGCCCGGCAGCACGCCGGCTTCGCGCTGGCGCTCCAGCCAGTCCCACTGGAAGAAGGCGGCCTCGTACAGCGAGGTCGGGGTGTCGTAGTTGAACTCGTAGAGCCTGGCCGGGCCGCGGCCGTCGTAGGCGAGGTCGATACGGCCGTACAGGTGCGGGTCGCGCCGCCGCCAGCTTTCGGCGACCTGGTCGCGGGCGTGGTCGGGTATCGCCAGTCGCTCCATCAGCTCCTGGCTGCCCGCGGCCTCGTTGGCCAGGTCCATCGCCATCGCGTGCAGTTCGGCGGTGGGATCCTCGATGTCGTCCTCGACCTGGCGCAGGTCGAAGGCGTAGTACGCGGTTTCGTCCCAGTAGGGCTGGCCGTCGATGGTGTGGAAGGCGAAGCCGCAGTCCGCGGCGCGCTGGCGCCAGTCGGGGCGCGCCTCGATCGTGATCCGGCGCATCAGCCGCCGGCGCTGCGGCCCGCGCCGGAACGGCCGAAGCCGCCGCGGCTGACGGTGGGCGCGCGGTCGGGCTGCAGGCCGGTGCGGGCCAGGGCGGTGGCGCCGCCGGGGCCGGCCTGCGGGCGCAGCCAGCCGGACTGGTTCGACAGGAAGGCCGGCGCGGTGCGCGCGGCGCCCGGCGTGGCGGCCGCCGGACCCGCGCCCGGTGCCGGGGCGATGGCGCCGCCGCGGGTATTCATCATCTGCGACAGCACGAAGCCGGCCATCATCGGGCCGATGAAGCTGTGGCCGGCGTGCTGGCGGGTCGCGCACTGGCCTTCGCCGAACTCGGCCTCGCACGCCTCGCGGGAGGCGTAGCGCGGGGCGACGGCGTCGGCCTGGGCCTGGGCCTGGGCCTCGTCGAAGGCCTGGCGGCACAGTGCGGGATTCATGGTCTCGGTGCTGCAGGCCTCGACCGAGGTGAACAGGCCTTCGGAGGTCTGGACCTCGGGCTGCTTCGCGCAGGCGGCCAGCAGCAGCGGGGCCGAGCCCATGAGCACGAGGGCGGTCTTGCGTGAGCGTTTCATCAGGGGCCGGGCACCGGGATGCATGGAGCCGCCAAGGTTAACCGATGCCGCGCTGCCGGGGCCCGCAGCGGGCCTGACGACTTGCGGGAGAAGGTCCCCGCGCCTATACTCCAGCGGCTCAGCGGAACCCGTGTGGATCGCTCAGGCGCAGCAGGCGCCGGATCCGTCACCCGCTGCAAGCTTTTCGCAGTCGCCGGAGAGCCTCCCAGGAGGCTTTTTTCGATTGCGGGAGTCGGGCTCGCGCGGTGCGCATCGAGGCGCGCCGGCACCGGATCCAGCAGCATCGGACAAGGGGCCCTTCGGGCCCTTTGTCGTTTTTCACGCCCCCGGCCGTGCCGGGCATCCACCAGGAACCAGGGAGGCAAGGTGACGGACAAGTCCACCGATATCGCGCAGCTCCTTTCCCCGACCGTCGAGTCGCTGGGCCTGGAGCTGCTGGGCGTGGAGTACCTCCCGGCACCGGGCGGCGCGACGCTGCGCCTGTACATCGACCGCCCCGGTGCCGACCCGTCCGCCGAAGGGCAGGGCGTGGGCATCGAGGACTGCGAGGCGGTCAGCCGCGAGGTCTCGGCCCAGCTCGACGTCGAGGATCCGATCAGCGGCAACTACACGCTGGAAGTGTCCTCGCCCGGCGTCGACCGGCCGCTGTTCACGCCGGCGCACTTCGAGCGCTTCCTCGGCGAGCAGGCCAAGGCCGTGCTGAAGCTGCCGCAGGACGGCCGCCGCCGGTTGACCGGCCGGATCGCCGCGGTCGAGGGCGACACGATCACGTTCGAGGTCGACGGCCAGCCGCTCGCGGTCGCCGCCGGCAACATCGACAAGGCGCGCCTGGTGCCCGACTGGGCGGCGCTCGGCTACGGGCCCGCGAAGGACGCCTCCGGGCGCGACGCGCGCCCGGGCAAGGGCAAGCCCGGGAAGAAAACGAATTCCAACAACAAGCCGGCGGCCTCGAAGCCGTCCCGTGCGGAGTGATAGAGAAGATGAGCAAGGAACTTCTGCTGGTCGTCGATGCGGTCGCCAATGAGAAGGGCGTCCCGGAATCGGTGATCCTCGAAGCCCTCGAGGCGGCCCTGGCCACTGCGGCCAAGAAGCGCTACCTGGAAGAGGACGTGCTGACCCGCGTGGCGATCGATCCCAAGGACGGCAGCTACGAGACCTTCCGCCGCTGGGAGGTCGTGGCCGACGACGTGGTGATGGAGTCGCCGGATCGCCAGATCCGCATGATGGACGCGGTCGACGAGGCCGAGGGCGTCGAGATCGGCGACTACATCGAGGAGCAGATCGAGAACGTCGACTTCGGCCGCATCGCGGCGCAGGCAGCCAAGCAGGTGATCGTCCAGCGCGTGCGCGAGGCCGAGCGCCAGCAGGTCGTGGACGCCTGGAAGGACCGCGTGGGCGAACTGGTGACCGGCGTGGTCAAGCGCGTCGAGCGCGGCAACGTCTTCGTCGACCTCGGCGGCAATGCCGAAGCCTTCATCCCCAAGGACAAGGCCATCCCGCGCGACGTCGTGCGCGCCGGCGACCGCATCCGCGGCTACCTGTACGACGTGCGCACCGAGCCGCGCGGCCCGCAGCTGTTCATCAGCCGCGCGGCGCCGGAATTCATGATGGAGCTGTTCAAGCTCGAGGTGCCGGAAGTCGGCCAGGGCCTGGTCGAGATCAAGGCCTGTGCCCGCGATCCCGGCGACCGCGCCAAGATCGCCGTGGTCGCCTACGACACCCGCACCGATCCCATCGGCGCCTGCATCGGCATGCGCGGCTCGCGCGTGCAGGCGGTGTCGAACGAGCTCAACGGCGAGCGCGTCGACATCGTGCTGTGGTCGGACAACCCGGCGCAGTTCGTGATCAACGCCATGGCGCCGGCGGAAGTGCAGTCGATCGTGGTCGACGAGGACAAGCATTCGATGGACCTCGCGGTCGCCGAGGACCGCCTGGCGCAGGCGATCGGCAAGGGCGGCCAGAACGTGCGCCTGGCCAGCCGCCTGTCGGGCTGGCAGCTCAACGTGATGACCCAGGACCAGGTCACCGCCAAGACCGAGGCCGAGCAGGCCGCGGCGCGGACCCTGTTCCAGGAGAAGCTCGAAGTCGACGAGGAGATCGCCGGCATCCTGGTCGCCGAGGGCTTCAGCACGGTCGAGGAAATCGCCTACGTGCCGGTCGGCGAGCTGCTCGCGGTGGAAGGCTTCGACGAGGACATCGTCGAGGAACTGCGCGCCCGCGCCCGCGACGCCCTGCTCAACGACGCCCTGGCGGTCGAGGAGGAGATCGGCGACAACGTGCCGGCCGACGACCTGCTGGCGCTCGAGGGCATGGACGACGAGACCGCCTTCGCGCTGGCCGCGAACGGCGTGCGCACCGCCGAGGACCTGTCCGACCTGGCCGCCGACGAGGTGCTGGAGTTCGGCATCGAGGGCCTGGACCAGGAGCGCGCCGTCGCTCTGGTGCTGGCCGCGCGCGCGGGCGAGATCGCGCGCCTGGAGGCCGAGGGCTGACAGGCCGGGGCCATCACGGCCCCCGAGCATGGCAAGCACCCAGAATTGATCCATCCACAGCGCGGCGAGTGCCGACGCCAAAGGAACCGGAATCCGAATGTCGCAGCAAACCACCATCCGCAAGCTGGCCGCACTGGTGAACACGCCGGTCGAGAAACTGCTTGAACAGCTGTCCGAAGCGGGCATGCCGTTCAACGATCCCGACCAGGTCGTGACCAGTACCGAAAAGGTGAAGCTCCTGGGCTTCCTGCGCCGCACCCACGGTCGTGCCGAAAAGGCCGCCGAGGATCCGGTCGCGCCCAAGAAGATCACCCTGCAGCGCAAGAGCACGCTCACCGTGGGCGGCGGCCGCAACAAGCCGACCGTCGACGTCGTCGTGCGCAAGAAGGTCACCCTGAAGCCGACCGAAGGCGGTGCCGCCGCGGGCGCGGTGAGCGAGGACGACGAGCGCGCCGAGATCCTGCGCAAGCTCGAGGAGTCGCGCCAGCGCAACCTCGACGAGCAGCAGCGCCTGGCCGAGGCCGACCGCCGTCGCGTGGAAGAGGCCGAGGACGCCAAGCGCCGCGAGGCGGAGGCGGAAGCCGAACGCCTGCGCCTTGAGGCCGAGGCGGCCGCCTCGGCCGTCGCCACCGTCGAGGACGGCGCCGCGCGCAAGACCCACGGCCACGGGCATCCGAAGCCGGCCCCGGCGCGCGACGACCGCAGTGGCGGCAAGGGCAAGCCCACCCGCGGCTCGCACGCGATGGTTGCCGGCGTGGAGGACGACGACAGCGCCGCGCGCTTCGCCGGCCAGCTGCACCTGTCCGCCGCCGATCGTGCCCGCCGCGGCGCAGGCGCCTCGCGCTCGAAGGGGCGTGCCCAGCGTGGCCGCCAGCCCGACCAGGCCCGCACCGGCACCGGCTTCACCCGCCCCACCGCCCCGGTGGTGCGCGAAGTCGCGATCGGCGACGCGATCACCGTGGCCGACCTCGCCCAGAAGCTGGCGCTCAAGGGCGGCGACGTGGTCAAGGCGCTGTTCAAGATGGGCGTGATGGCCACCATCACCCAGACCATCGACCACGACACCGCGGTGCTGGTCACCGAGGAACTCGGCCATACCGCCGTGCGCGCCACCGCCGACGACGCCGAGAGCGAGCTGCTGGCACACGTCGAGGACGTGCAGGGCGATGCGACTTCGCGTCCGCCGGTGGTCACCATCATGGGCCACGTCGACCACGGCAAGACTTCGCTGCTGGACTACATCCGCCGCACCCGCATCGCCACCGGCGAGGCGGGCGGCATCACCCAGCACATCGGCGCCTACCACGTGGACACGCCGAAGGGCGTCATCAGCTTCCTCGACACCCCGGGCCACGCCGCGTTCACTTCGATGCGCGCGCGCGGCGCGAAGATCACCGACATCGTGGTGCTGGTGGTGGCCGCCGACGACGGCGTCATGCCGCAGACGATCGAGGCGATCCAGCACGCGAAGGCGGCGAACGTGCCGCTGATCGTGGCGATCAACAAGATCGACAAGTCCGAGGCCGATCCCTCGCGGATCAAGAACGAGCTGCTCGGCCACGACATCGTGTCCGAGGACTTCGGCGGCGATACGCAGATGGTGGAGCTTTCGGCCAAGACCGGCGATGGCATCGACGACCTGCTCGACGCGATCAACCTGCAGGCCGAGGTGCTCGAACTCAAGGCCGTGGCCGAAGGCCGCGCCAGCGGCACGGTCATCGAATCCTCGCTCGACAAGGGCCGTGGCCCGGTCGCCACCGTGCTGGTGCAGCAGGGCGCGCTCAACAAGGGCGATTTCCTGGTGTGCGGCGTGGAGTACGGCCGCGTGCGCGCACTGTTCGACGAGACCGGCGGCCAGGTGCCGTCGGCCGGTCCTTCGATCCCGGTGCAGGTGCTCGGCCTGTCGGGCGTGCCCGACGCCGGCGACGACTTCGTGGTCGTCGACGACGAGCGCCTGGCCAAGGAAGTGGCCCAGCAGCGCGAGACCAAGCGCCGCGAACTGCGCCTGGTGCAGGCCGCGGGCAACCGCATGGAAGACATCATGGCGCAGATGGGCGGCGGCCAGCAGCTCGAGCTGCCGCTGGTGATCAAGGCCGACGTGCAGGGTTCGGTGGAAGCACTGCGCCAGGCGCTGACGGCGCTGTCCAACGACGAGATCCGGGTGAACATCATCCGCTCGGGCGTGGGCGGCATCACCGAGTCCGACGCCAATGCCGCGGCGACGTCGAAGGCCACCATCATCGGCTTCAACGTGCGCGCCGATGCCTCGGCCCGCAAGGTCGTGGAGACCTACGGCCTCGACCTGCGCTACTTCTCGATCATCTATGACGTGATCGACCAGGTGAAGCAGGTGGCTTCGGGCATCCTGGGCGTGGAGATCCGCGAGGAGATCATCGGTACCGCCGAGGTCCGCGAGGTGTTCCGCAGCTCCAAGTTCGGCGCCGTGGCCGGCAGCATGGTCATCGAGGGCGTGGTTCGCCGCAACAAGCCGATCCGCGTGCTGCGCGACGAGACGGTCATCTTCGAGGGCGAGCTGGAATCGCTGCGCCGCTTCAAGGAGAACGTGGACGAAGTCCGCGTCAACACCGAGTGCGGCATCGGCGTGAAGGCCTACAACGACATCAAGCCGGGCGACAAGATCGAGTGCTTCGAGCGCGTCGAAGTGCAGCGCACGCTCTGATGGCGCAGAAGTCCTTCCATCGCACCGACCGCGTGGCGGCCCAGCTCCGCAGGGAGCTGGGCACCCTGGTGCGCGAGGCGGTGGCCGAGCACGGCCTGCCGTCGGTGAGCGTGTCCGACGTCGAGGTCACCCGCGACATGGCGCACGCCAAGGTGTTCGTCACCGCCCTGCAGCCCGAGCGCGCCGCCGAGGCGGTCAAGGGCCTGAAGGCGGTGGCGCCTGAGGTGCGCTACCGGCTCGCGCGCGCGGTGAAGCTGCGCCACGTGCCGGAGCTGCATTTCCACTACGACGATTCGGTTGACCGCGGCGAGCGCATCGACAACCTCCTGCGCGACCTGCCCGACACCGAGAGCCAGGACTGACCGCCTGGCGCGGGAGCGATCGCTGCCGCGGCCATGCCGGCGCCCGCACCGCCCCCGGGTGCCTGGCAGGCGAAAGAGTGCTGGAATGACCCGATGAAGGCCCGCCCGCGCACGAAGTTCCGCAAGCTCGACGGCATCCTGCTGCTCGACAAGCCGCGCGGCCCCAGTTCCAACCAGGCGCTGCAGCGCGCCAGGCACCTGTTCCGCGCTGAGAAGGGTGGGCACACCGGCAGCCTGGACCCGCTCGCCACCGGCCTGCTGCCGCTGTGCTTCGGCGAGGCGACCAAGATCGCCGGCGGCCTGCTCGGCGCGCGCAAGGCCTACGACACCGTCGCCCGCCTGGGCCAGGTCACCGACACCGACGACGCCGACGGCGAGGTGCTGCGCGAGCGCCCGGTGCCGCAGCTGGACATCGCCACAATTGACGCCGCACTGCAGCGGCTGACCGGCCGCATCCTGCAGCGGCCGCCGATCTATTCCGCGCTCAAGCGCGGCGGCGAGCCGCTGTACGCCAAGGCGCGCCGGGGCGAGGAGGTCGAGGTCGAGCCGCGCGAGGTCGACGTGCACGGGTTCAGCCTGCTGTCGGCGGCCGACCTGGTCGACGTCGCCGAGGGCGAGGCGCCCGGGAACATCCTCCGCCTGCGGGTGGAGTGCGGCTCGGGCACCTACGTGCGCAGCCTGGTCCGCGACCTGGGCGAGGCCCTGGGCTGCGGCGCCCACGTGGCCGTGCTGCGGCGGCTGTGGGTCGACCCGTTCAGGAACCCGCGGATGTGGACCTTCGCCGAGCTCGAGGCCCTGGCCGAGCGCGGCGAACGCAGCCTCGAGGCCTGCCTGCTGCCACTCGAGGCGGGGATGGACGCCTGGCCGCGGGTGGAGGTGGATGCCGCCGGCGCGGCCCGGCTGGCCCATGGCCAAGGTGCCGAGGGCGTGGCCGGCGCGGCTGGCGAGGTCGCCATTTTCGGCCCGGAGGGCCGCGTGCTGGGCCTGGGCACCGCCGACGGCGGGGGCGGCGTGCGCCCCCGACGCATGTTCAGCTGGGCCTGCGCCCAGCCCGGGGCCGGGCAGTCGCCGCCGCGGCGCTGAGGCCGCGCCTTGTTCGGCCCGGTGGCCGCACGTTACAATTCCGCGGCTTATTCCCAAGCAATCCAGCGCCCGGAACTCCGGGCGCCCGGCGTGTCCACAGCAAGCGGCGGTTCTCGTGGTGCGTCCCATGCCTGCCGGCATGGCGGCGTTCCTGCGGTCCACGCATCACCAGACAAGGTAAAAGGCAATGACCATCGATACCGGCAAGATCATCGAAGACAACAAGCGCGGCGACAACGACACCGGCTCCACCGAGGTGCAGGTCGCCCTGCTCACCGCGCGCATCGTGCAGCTCACCGACCACTTCAAGGTCCACAAGCAGGACCACCACAGCCGCCGCGGCCTGCTGAAGATGGTCAACCGCCGTCGCAGCCTGCTCGACTACCTGCACCGCAAGGACGCTGCCCGCTACAAGGCGCTGATCGAGAAGCTCGGCCTGCGTCGCTGATACGTATCCCGCCGCGGCGCAGAAATGCGCCGCGGCTTTTTTCTGGCATGCCATGGGCATGCCACCCGGCAAGGGGCATGGGTCCCGGCCGGTTCATCGCAAGAGACTCCAAGGAATTACCAACGTGGCGAAAGTTACCAAGAGCTTCCAGTACGGCAGCCGTACGGTCACCATCGAAACCGGTGAGATCGCCCGCCAGGCCGGCGGCGCAGTCATGATCTCGTGCGAGGGCACCATGCTGCTGGTCAGCGCGGTCGCCAACAAGACCGCGCGCGAAGGGCAGGACTTCTTCCCGCTGACCGTCGACTACCAGGAGAAGTTCTACGCCGGCGGCCGCATCCCCGGTGGCTTCTTCAAGCGCGAAGGCCGCGCGACCGAGAAGGAGACGCTGACCTCGCGCCTGATCGACCGCCCGATCCGTCCGCTGTTCCCCGACGGCTTCCGCAACGAAGTGCAGATCATCGCCACCGTGATGTCGCTCAACCCCGAGGTCGACGGCGACATCCTCGCCCTGATCGGCGCCTCGGCCGCGCTGTCCCTGTCGGGCGCGCCCTTCGATGGCCCGATCGGTGCCGCCAAGGTCGGCTACAAGGACGGCCAGTACCTGCTGAACCCGACCGCGACCGAGCTGCTGGATTCCGACCTGGAACTCGTCGTCGCCGGTACCGCCAACGCGGTGCTGATGGTCGAGTCCGAGGCCAAGGAGCTGTCGGAAGACGTGATGCTCGGCGCCGTGATGTTCGGCCACCAGCAGATGCAGGTCGCGATCAGCGCCATCAACGAGCTGGTCGCCGAAGCCGGCAAGCCGAAGTGGGAGTGGTCCGCGCCGGAAGCCGACGAGGGCATCATCGGCGCCCTGCGCACCGCCATTGGCGACAAGCTGGCCGGCGCCTTCCAGGTGCGCGACAAGCTCGAGCGCAAGGACGCGATCTCCAAGCTGAAGAAGTCGATCCTCGAGGCGCTGGCCCCGGAGGCCGAGGCCAAGGCCTGGAGCGCGGGCGACCTCTCCAAGGAGTTCAGCGAGCAGGAATACCAGACGATGCGCCAGTCGGTCCTCAAGACCAAGGTGCGCATCGACGGCCGCGCGCTCGACACCGTGCGCCCGATCGAGTGCAAGGTCGGCGTGCTGCCGCGCGTGCACGGCTCGGCGCTGTTCACCCGCGGCGAGACCCAGGCGATCGTGGCGGTCACGCTGGGCACCGCCCGCGACGGCCAGATCATCGACGCCGTCTCCGGCGAGTACAAGGAACACTTCCTGTTCCACTACAACTTCCCGCCCTATTCGGTCGGTGAAGCCGGCCGCATGATGGGCCCGAAGCGCCGCGAGATCGGCCACGGCCGCCTCGCCAAGCGCGGCGTGCTGGCGATGATGCCGACGATGGAGGCCTTCCCGTACACCATCCGCGTGGTGTCGGAGATCACCGAGTCGAACGGTTCCTCGTCGATGGCTTCGGTCTGCGGCTCCTCGCTGGCGCTGATGGACGCGGGCGTGCCGGTCAAGGCACCGGTCGCCGGCATCGCCATGGGCCTGGTCAAGGAAGGCGACGAGTTCGTGGTGCTGTCCGACATCCTCGGCGACGAGGACCACCTCGGCGACATGGACTTCAAGGTGGCCGGTACCGACGCCGGCATCACCGCGCTGCAGATGGACATCAAGATCCAGGGCATCACCGAGGAGATCATGAAGGTGGCGCTGGCGCAGGCGAAGCAGGGCCGCCTGCACATCCTGGGCGAAATGTCGAAGGCGCTGACCACCGCGCGTTCGGAGCTGTCCGACTTCGCGCCGCGCCTGATCACCATCAAGATCCACCCCGACAAGATCCGCGAGGTCATCGGCAAGGGCGGTTCGGTCATCCAGGCGATCACCAAGGAAACCGGCACCCAGATCGACATCCAGGACGACGGCACGATCACCATCGCCTCCGTCGACGCCGCCGCCGGCAAGGCCGCCAAGGACCGCATCGAGCAGATCACCTCGGACGTCGAGCCGGGCCGCATCTACGAGGGCAAGGTCGTCAAGCTGATGGACTTCGGCGCCTTCGTGACGATCTCCCCCGGCAAGGACGGCCTGGTCCACGTTTCGCAGATCTCCAACGATCGCGTCGAGAAGGTCAGCGACGTGCTCAAGGAAGGCGACGTGGTCAAGGTCAAGGTGCTGGAAGTCGACAAGCAGGGTCGCATCCGCCTGTCGATGAAGGCCGTGGAGGAAGGCGAGGGCGCCAAGGCCGAGTAAGCCGGCGCCCGCACCGGCGCGCCTGTCGCGCCCGGGTTGCATTGAATGAGCGGGCTTCGGCCCGCTTTTTCTTTTGGTTCGTCACCCTGGAACAAGTCCGTTGGAGTGTTTGCCGCCCGCCGTGGAAGCAGGGGGATGTCCAGCGGTCCATCAGGTTGGTGCGAGCCGCAAGAATCGGAGTTTCGAAGCGCAGCCAGCGGCCCATTCTTGCGCCATGGTCATCGAATGGTTCCGGTGACCCTTCCGGAACAGGCATCGAGGATGGGCGAATGGCTAAACAAAACGGCAGCGGGACGGAGCTGGAGAACAAGTCGATCATCATCACCGGGGCAAGCAGTGGCATCGGTGCGGCAGCCGCGCTGCTGTTCGCGGCCGAGGGCGCCAATGTGCTGCTGGGTGCGCGCCGCCCGGCGGAGCTGGAAGCGCTGGCGGACACGATCAACAGCGGCACTGGCAGGGCCGTGTGCCTGGCCGGCGACGTCAGGGATGAAGGCTATGCCGATGCCCTGGTCGATCTCGCCACAAGGGAGTTCGGGGGCCTGGACGGCGCGTTCAACAATGCCGGCATCGTGGGCGCCATGGCTCCGGTACCGGATATGGACATCGGCAACTGGAACGATGTCATGCGGGTCAACCTGACGGCCGCTTTTCTCGCCGCGAAGGCCCAGATACCGGCCCTGAGGAAGCGGGGAGGCGGTTCGATCGTCTTCACGTCGTCCTTCGTGGGGTACAGCAATGGCGGGATGCCCGGCATGGCGGCCTATGCTGCATCCAAGGCCGGCCTGGTGGGACTGGTGCAGTCGCTGGCCTCCGGACATGCGGCGGAAGGCATCCGCGTCAATGCGCTGTTGCCGGGAGGCACGATCACCCCGGCAGGAGGCGAAGGCGACCCGGGCGCGATGGAGTTCATCGCGAACCTGCACCCGGTGAAGCGGATGGCGACTGCGAAGGAGATCGCCCAGGGCGCCCTTTACCTCCTTTCCGACAGGTCGAGCTTCATGACCGGCAGCCCCATGATTGTCGATGGTGGCATGTCCGTCCGCTTGGTCTAGCGGGCATCACGCGCAAGAATCGGAGTGCCTGCGGGGGAAGCGCTGCGTACCCTGTGCGTGTGACTGATGATGGATGGACGTCTGCCGTGACGCTGCCCCCCGCCTACGAAACCGAGGACGACCGCTGGGCGGCGGTGCAGGCACGCGATGCCGCCGCTGCTGGCCACTTCGTCTACGCCGTGCGCACGACGGGGGTCTACTGCCCGCCGGGCTCGACGACGCGGCTGCCGAAGCGCGAGAACGTGGAGTTCTTCGATTCGGCCAGGGACGCCGAGGCGGCGGGCTATCGCTGCCGCCGCCGCGCACGTGGCGGCCAGGCCGGTGCGGCGGTCGATCGCGCGGCCCTGGTGGCCCGCGCCTGCCGTGTGATCGAGGCATCGGAAACACCACCCCGGCTCGACGATCTGGCCATCGAAGTGGGGATGAGCCCGTTCCATTTCCATCGCCTGTTCAAGGCCGAAACGGGCTTGACGCCCAAGGCCTACAGCTCGGCCTATCGCGCCCGGAGGCTGCGCGAGGAACTGGGCAGCGCCGACGCCTCGATCACCGATGCCATCTATGGCGCGGGTTTCAACTCCAACAGCCGCTTCTACGAAGCTTCCGGGCAGTTGCTGGGCATGCGCGCAAGGGACTATCGGGCAGGCGGCGCCGGTGCGGTCATCCGCTTCGCGGTGGGCCAGTGCTCGCTGGGGGCCATCCTGGTGGCCCGGAGCCAGCGCGGCATCTGCGCCATCCTGCTGGGCGACGAGCCCGACCTGCTGGTGCGTGATCTGCAGGACCAGTTCCCGAAGGCCGAGATCATCGGCTGCGACAGCGAGTTCGAGCAGCTGGTGGCCCGGGTCGTGGGCTTCGTCGAAGCGCCTGCGATGGGGCTGAACCTGCCGCTGGACGTGCAGGGTACGGCCTTCCAGGAGCGCGTCTGGCGCGCGCTGCGCGAGATTCCACCGGGCATGACCGTGAGTTACGCCGGGATCGCCGAGCGCATCGGATCGCCCAGGGCCGTGCGCGCGGTGGCGCAGGCCTGCGCCGCGAACCCCATCGCAGTGGCTATCCCCTGCCATCGCGTCGTGCGGCGCGATGGCGACGTTTCCGGCTATCGCTGGGGCGTGGATCGCAAGCGCGAACTGCTGCGCCGCGAAGCCGGGGAGTGACGGGAGGCCTCTCCCGGCCGCACGTGCTCAGCCCGCGGGCACGCGCAGTCGCGTGCGCGGGCTTGGCGGCGCGCCGTAGACCGGCGGCAGGTCGGGCCCCTGGACGATGCCCAGCGGCGCGTAGCCCGCGTACTGCGGGAACACCTGGCCCAGCCGGTTGTTGCCCATGCGCCGGATCAGCAGCTCGGAGAACACCTGGCGATAGTCGGTGGTGACCGGGATGTCGCCGAACCAGGGCGCCAGCACTTCCGGGTCGAGGCCCGGCCAGTCGCCATAGAAACGGCGGCCGTTGACGGTGTCGCCCAGCACCAGCATCGGGTTGCCGTAGCCGTGGTCGGTGCCGCCGCTGCCGTTCTGGCGCACGCGGCGGCCGAACTCGGACTGCACCATCACCGTGACCCGCGAGGACTCGCCGCCGGCGGCCATTTCGACGTAGAAGGCGGTCAGCGCTTCGGACAGTTCGGCGACCTTGTTCTGGTAGTAGTGGTAGCCGCTGCCGGCCGTGCCCTGGCCGTCGTGCGTGTCCCAGCCGCCGAGGTCGAGGGTGGCGTAGCGCAGGCCGGTGCCGAAGCGGATCGCCTGCGCCACCGTCCACAGCTGGCGCGCGAAGGTGCTGGTGGGCCAGCCCGCGGGCAGGGTGGCGGTGAAGGGCAGCTCGCGGATGCGGCGCAGTGCGGCGTCGCCGGCGCGGGCCTGCTGTTCGACCGCCGCGCGGCCGGACACGAAGCTGCCGAGCACGTCGTTGACGCCCAGCAGGTTCGCCGGGCGGCCACCGCCCGACTCGCGCCACTGCCAGGGGCCGGCGTTGAGCGCGAACTCGTTGGGGCTGGCCATCGACAGCGCGTCGGTGTTGCCGAGCAGGGTGGCCGGCTGGCCGTTGCTGACGCCCAGCAGCGGCAATCCGGCGGTCGCGCCCGAGGGATCACTGGCCCAGGCGCGCGCCAGCCAGCCGCTGCCGCCGCCGGCCCGTCCGGGCGTGCCGAGGTCGCAATAGAGCTGGGCGTCGAAATGGCTGCGGGTGAGCGTCGTCGACATGCCGCAGGCATGCACGATGGCCAGCCGCGATTCCTGCCACAGCGCATGCAGGCCGGCGGCCGACGGATGCAGGCCGAAGCCGGTGCCGCCGCCGCCCTGCAGGGTCAGCGGCAGCGCGCCGTAGGCGCCGCTGGCGGCGATCGCCAGCGAGGGGCGCGCCTCCTCGTAGTGGCCGCGGTCGTTGCCGTCGATCGGCACGACCAGGTTCAGGCCGTCGATGCCGCCGCGCAGGAACACGTGCACCAGGGTGTCGTGCGGCGTGCCGGCGGCGGCCGGCGGCGCATAGAACATCGACGGGGCGACGCCGGCGATGGCGGCGGTGGCGCAGCAACCCTTGAGGAAGGCGCGGCGCGAGAGCGTGTGGTCGGCCATGGCGGAATCCTCAGCGGGTGGCGAATTCGGGCGACATCAGCAGCAGCGAGACCATGCTGCGCAGGCGGTCGTGGTTGTAGTGCGCCCGGAGGTCGCTGCCGCTCCAGGTATTGCTGTCGGCGATGACGTAGGACGAGGACGCGCCCTGGGCCATGAAGGCGCGCAGCATCTGCAGCCGCGCCGGCGCCGGCGGCCGGCCCAGCAGGCGCAGGCACCAGAAGTCGACCAGGTTGGCCGCGGTCCAGCTGGCGACGCCCGCGCGGCTGTCCTCGACGACGGGCAGCAGGCGCTGGTCGTCGTCGCTGGTCTCGGTGAGCCAGGACAGCATCCGCCAGGTCATGCCGAAGCTGTTCGCACCCGACCAGGCATCGGCGTCGTCGGCATAGCCGTTGGGCGCGGGCCAGTCGTAGGGCACGTGCCCGGTGCCGGCCAGGCGCCACATGAATCCGTCGCCGTGCGCGTGCGCCGGGCGCAGCGTGTACGTGCTGCCGGCCGCCCGCAGCGCCGCGGCGATCACTTCCGACGGCCGCCGGCGCTTGCCCTGGCGCGCCTCGCGCACCTCGGGCGAGCGCAGGATGTGGCGCAGCACCACGCGGATCTGGTCGGCGTCCTGCCAGCGCTGGCGGAACAGCGTCGCCGCGCTCTCCACCAGCGATGCCGGCGCGGCATCGCCCGCGAAGTGGTGCACCAGCTTGCGGCAGATGAAGCGCGCCACGCGCGGGTGGCTGGCGATGCGGTCGAGCACGTCGCGCCCGTCCTTCATCGCCGGCTGCTCGGGCGGCAGGTACATGCCGAGCACGAACTTCGGACCGGTGTCGTGCCAGGCCGCGCGGTAGACGAAGCTGCCGTCGTTCTCGGACGGGTACTGCCAGTGGCCGTTGCGCAGCGTCCAGCCTGTGAACGCGGCCGCGGTTTCGTAGACGTCGACGTCGGTGTAGCCGATGGGGTAGGAGGGATCCTCGGGACAGGGCGGAACCTGCCCGGGATTCATGAAGCCCAGGTAGTTCTCGGCGCCGAAGGTGTGCAGCTCCAGCAACTCGCGGGCGAAGTTCTCGTTCGGGCCGGAGCGCGTGTTGGAGCGGTTGTCGAGGTAGTACAGCATCGCCGTGCTGGACGCGACCGCCTCCAGCATGGCGCGGAAGTTGCCCAGTGCCCGGGGGCGGATGACGTCGCGGCTGTGGTGCACGAACACCGGGCCGGCGTCGTAGTCGCTGCCGGTGACGTGGAAATGATCGTGCCAGAACGTGGTCATCCGTTCCTGCAGTTGCCGCTTCGAGAACGCAGCGCGCATCACCGAGGCGCGCTGCGATTCCCAGGCGGGGAGCATGCGCACTTCCCAGGGCGCGCCGCTGGCGACGTGGTCGGCCCAGAGCTGGGTGAGGCTCTTGCCAAGGGTGGTGTAGCCGGCGCTGGACAGGCGCGCGTCCATGGCGGAATCGTCGATCGATTCCCAGGCCAGCTGCTGCTCGACCAGGGCCTCGTAGCGCGCGATGTCGTTCCCGCCGAGCGCGTTGAAGGCCTCGCGGGCGCCGGGGAAGATTCCGTAGCCAAGCCGGCTCCACGCGCGGACCCAGGCCGGCGCCGGCGGCAGGTGGACGGTGGGTTCGCGCAAGCGGTCGTCGACATCGCCGGGACCGTTGCCGGGCGGCGGCAGGATGGGCCCCGGGCGCAGCGCGGCGCGGCCGATCTCCTGGCCATAGCGCTGCTCCAGCAGGCTGTCGATGGAAATACGGCCCTTGGCCGCCCTGGTCACTGGCATGGTGTCCCCCGACTCGATCATCGCCCCAGAGGCGACTATCGCCCATGGCCGAAGGCGGGGCTGTGACCGCCGGCAGGGATCGGGCCGGCAACCCGGCTTCGGGGCGGCCTTCCCGGCCGCGGCGGACTCAGACCCAGCCGAAGGCGTAGAACAACCCGATGATCACGAACACCGCCAGCGTTTTGATGATCGTGATCGCGAAGATGTCCTTGTAGGCCTGGCGATGGGTCAGGCCGGTGACCGCGAGCAGGGTGATCACCGCACCGTTGTGGGGCAGGGTGTCCATGCCGCCCGATGCCATCGAGGCCACGCGGTGCAGCACCTCCATCGGGATCCCGGCGGCGTTGGCATTGGCAATGAAGGTGTCGGCCATCGCCGCCAGCGCGATCGACATGCCGCCCGAGGCGGAGCCGGTGATGCCGGCCAGCGCGGTGACCGTGACCGCCTCGTTGATCAGCGGGTTGGGGATCGACCCCAGGGCACCGGCGACCAGCAGGAAGCCGGGCAGGGCGGCGATCACGGCGCCGAAGCCGTACTCGGAGGCGGTGTTCATCGACGCCAGCAGGGCACCGCCGATGGCCGACTTCGTGCCTTCGGCGAAGTGCGCGAACACCGTCCTCCAGGCGAAGGCGAGCACGGTCAGGATGCCGATCAGCAGCGCGCCCATCACCGCCCAGATCGCGGCGATCTTCGCCACCTCCTGCACCACCGGGGCGGGGTTGCCGATCACCGCCGGGATGAAGCTGTGGCTGTCGCCGTACCAGCCCGGGATCAGCCGGGTCAGCACCAGGTTCGAGACGCCCACCATGACCAGCGGCAGCAGCGCGATCAGCGGATGGGCGAGCTTCTCGCCGCTGAAGGGGGCGGGTTCGTTGAGCAGGGTGGCCGGGTCGCCGTAGCCCTCGCCGGCGGCCTGGGCCACGCGCCGGCGCCAGTTGAGGTAGGCCAGGCCGAGGACGAGGATGAACACACCGCCCAGCGTGCCCAGCACCGGCGCCGCCCAGGTGTCGGTGCCGAAGAAGGCGGTCGGGATGATGTTCTGGATCTGCGGCGTGCCCGGCAGCGCGTCCATGGTGAAGGTGAAGGCGCCCAGCGCGATGGTGCCGGGGATCAGTCGCTTGGGGATGTTGCCCTGGCGGAACAGCTCGGCCGCGAACGGGTACACCGCGAACACCACCACGAACAGCGACACGCCGCCGTAGGTCAGCAGGGCGCAGACGATCACGATCGACAGCATCGCCCGCTGCGCGCCGACCACCCTGATGGTGGCCGCGACGATCGCCTCGGAGAACCCGGAGATCTCGATCAGCTTGCCGAACACCGCGCCCAGCAGGAACACCGGGAAATAAAGCTTCAGGAACCCGACCATCTTGTCCATGAACAGGCCGGTGAACATCGGCGCGACCAGCGACGGGTCGGTCAGCAGCACCGCGCCGAGCGCTGCGATCGGCGCGAACAGGATCACGCTGTGGCCGCGGTAGGCGACGTACATCAGGAACACCAGCGCGGCCAGCACGATCAGGAACGACATCGGACACCCTTGCGATCGTGCGGCGCACGACTCCACGGCTGACAGTGTTCCCGCCGGCCGCAGTCGCGGCCCATTGTCCGAAGGTACGATGCCGCCGCGGGCACCCCCTCCCTAGTCTTGGCAGCACGCGGCAAACGGCCGCGAGCACACGAGCATTCCAGGGGACACCATGAAGCCTGCCCACCTCCGCGCCACCACCCTCAGCCTGGCGATCGTCATGGCCCTGGCCGCACCCGGCCTGCATGCACAGGACGCCGGTGCCGCCGATGCTGCTCCCGCAGCCAGCGCCACCGACATCGACGGCATCACCGTCACCGCCCGCCGCCGCGTCGAATCCATCATGGACGTGCCGGTCGCGGTCAGCGCCTTCGGCGAGGAGCAGCTCAAGGACCTCCAGGCCAGCGACGTCACCGGCCTGCAGGGCGCGGTGCCCAACCTCAACATCGTCCAGGGGCGCGGTTCGGCGAACAGCACCAACATCTTCATCCGCGGCATCGGCCAGCCCGACGCGCTGCAGAGCTTCGACCCGGGCGTGGGCATGTACGTCGACGACGTCTACTACTCGCGCATCAACGGCTCGATGTTCTCGCTGTTCGACGTCCAGCAGATCGAAGTGCTGCGCGGGCCGCAGGGCACGCTGTACGGCAAGAACTCCACCGGCGGCGCGATCAAGGTCACCACCCGGGATCCCTTCGACCACAGCGGCGGCGCGGCCGAACTGACCATCGGCGACTACGGCCGCCAGGAAGTGCGCGCCTACTACAGCGGCCAGCTGAGCGACACCGTGGCCGCCAGCATCGCCGCGGCCTCGATCCGCAACGACGGCTACGTGCGCGACACCGACACCGGTCGCCACTACAACAACGATGACACCCAGGCCATCCGCGCCAAGATCGCCTTCCAGCCCAGCGACACCTTCCGCGCCACGCTGTCGTTCGACCACACCGAACAGGACGTGGCGCCGACGCTGGGCCGGCCGATGGCACCGCTGCTGCAGACCGACCTCGGCTTCGGTTCGATCGTGGTGCTGCACCCCGGCGAGACCGGCGAGTGGAACCACCGCTCGCGGACCTCGTTCCTGCCGCCGGGCCACGGCCAGGTGATGGAGAGCGCCGGTGCCTCGCTCGCCATGGAGTGGGACTTCAGCCCGCAGTGGCTGTTCAAGAGCATCACCTCGTACCGCCAGCTGGAGACGAATTCCTTCATCGATATCGACGCCAGCGAGTTCGAGCTCGGCGACGTGCTGGTCGCACTGGACCAGGACCAGTTCAGCCAGGAATTCCAGCTCCAGTACGACAACGGCGGCAACCTGCAGGCGACGTTCGGCGCCTACTACATGAAGGAGGACGTGCCGTCCTACCAGGAGGCCTATGCGGACGATCTGTTCGCGCTGTTCGGCACCCCGATCGCGTTCCTTCGCACCATCGAAGACGACCTGAGCACCACCAGCGTGGCCGCCTTCGCCCACGCCAACTGGGAGTTCGCCCCGACCTGGACGCTGGCCGCCGGCGTCCGCTGGACCCGCGACGAGAAGGAGTACGACCGCAGCACCAGCACCTTCTGGGGCGCGCCCTTCTCCGGAATCAACGAGACCGTGGCCTTCCAGGCCAAGGCCAGCTGGACCGCGGTAACCCCCTCGGTCAGCCTGCAGAAGGCCTTCAGCGACAACGTGATGGGCTATGTCTCCGCCAACCGTGGCTTCAAGTCGGGTGGCTTCAACGGCCGCGCCAACACCGTCTACGACACCCAGCACGCCAAGTTCGACCCGGAATACGTCTGGACCTACGAGCTCGGCCTGAAGGCCGCTTCCGACGACGGCCGCCTGCGCGGCAGCGTCGCGGCGTTCAAGAGCGACTACAAGGACTTCCAGGCCCGCGTCTCGCAGGACGTCGGCACCTTCCCGGTGCTCAACGCCGCCGAGCTCGACATCGTCGGCATCGAATTCGAGGGCAGCGCCCGCTTCGGCGAAGCCAGCGTGCTGAGCGCGCAGCTCGGCTGGCTGGATGCGGAATACGACCGCTTCGACGACTTCCGCCTGGATCCGTCCTATCCCGGCTACGATCCCAACCTCAACCATGACCACGTGCCGTTCTCTCCGGAGATGACCGCGCGCATCGCCTTTCAGCAGGGCTTCTCGCTGGGCGACGCCGGCAACCTCGGCGTCGGCGTGGACGCCTCCTACCGCAGCAAGACCTGGCTGTCGGTCGACAACCGCGACGTGCTCAGCCAGGGCGCCTACACCCTGTTCGGCCTGTTCGGCGTGTGGGATTCGCCGCAGTACGTCTGGCAGGTGCGCGCCGGCGTGCGCAACCTGACCGACGAGGTCTACAAGACCGAAGGCCAGGAGTTCGCCAGCGTCGGCAACATCCAGACCGCCTACTACGGCCTGCCGCGCAACTGGTACCTGTCGGTGCGTTACAACTTCTGATCCCTCCCGGAACGGTTGGACCAGGGCAGCGGCGGGCTTCGGCCCGCCGCTGCGTTATGCTCGATCCGCACGATTGAAGGCGGCTGGATGGGGGACACGGGGCAATGCTGAGCGTCGGCGTGGTGGTCACGGCGGCGGCGCTGTGGCTGGTGCTCCTGTTCGGGGTGGCCGTGTACGCCGAGCGCCACCCCGGCGCGCTGTCACGCCACTGGCGCCACGTCTACGCGCTGTCGCTGGCGGTGCACTGCACCTCGTGGACCTTCTACGGCACCGTCACCCAGGCCGCGCGCTACGGCTGGCCGCTGCCGCCGACCTTCCTCGGCGCGATCGTCTTCTACATCGTGGCCTTCGCCTTCATGGTGCGCCTGGTGCGGCTGGCGCGGGAAAGCAACGCCACCTCGATCGCCGACCTGATCGCCACCCGCCTGGGCAAGGACCCGTGGCTGGCGGCGGTGGTCACCCTGGTGGCGCTGCTGGGCATGGTTCCCTACATCGCGCTGCAGCTGAAGGCGGTGACGATGAGCTTCGCCACTCTGACCTCCAGCGCGGGCGTGGCGGACACGGTGGCGCCGTGGCGCGACGGCGCGCTGTACGTGGCGCTGGCGATGGCGGTGTTCGCGATGGCCTTCGGCACTCGCCGTGCCAGCGCCGCCGAGCACAACCGCGGCCTGGTCATGGCGATGGCCTTCGAATCGGTGTTCAAGCTGCTGGCGATGCTGGCCCTGGGTGCGCTGGTCTGGTTCGGCCTGGGCGAGTTCGACGTCGTGGCGCCGCCGCGCCCGCCGGAGCCGGTGGGCGGCTTCATCCCGCTGGTGCTGCTGGGCGCGCTGGCGATGTTCATCCTGCCGCACCAGTTCCACGTCGGCGTGGTCGAATGCCGCGACGAGCGCGACGTGCGCACCGCGCGCTGGCAGTTCCCGCTGTACCTGGTGCTGATCGCGCTGCCGACCCTGCCGCTGGCGCGCGCGGGCACCGCGCTGCTGGGCGACAGCGTGCCTGCGGACATGTACGCGCTGGCGCTGCCGGCGGCGCTGGGGCATCACGGGCTGGCGCTGTTCGCCTTCCTCGGCGGCCTGAGCGCGGCCACCGGCATGGTGGTGGTCAGCACCCTGGCGTTGAGCCTGATGATCGGCAACCACTGGTTCGCGCCCGGCCTGCTGCGCGGTGCCTGGGCCGCGCGCCGCGACGGCGGCGACCATCGCGGCGCGCTGCTGGCGCTGCGCCGCGGCGGCATCCTCGCGGTGATGCTGATGGCCTGGGCCTACAGCCGCGTGATCGGCGGCAGCGAGGCGCTGGCCGACATCGGCGCGGTCTCGTTCTCGGCGCTGGCGACGCTGGCCCCGGCGCTGTTCTGCGCGGTCTGGCGCACGCGCACGCCGGCGACGGCGGCGGCCTGGGGCGTGGTCGCGGCGTTCCTCGCTTGGGCCTGGGTGATGCTCTCGCCGATGCTGGTCGAGCTGGGCGGCGGCGACGGCGCCTGGCTGCACGGCGGGCCGTGGGGAGTTGCCTGGCTGGCGCCGGAGAGCATCTTCGGGCTCACCGGCTGGAGCCGCCTGGGACGCGCGGTGGGCGTGAGCCTGTTCGCGGGTGCCGCGGTCACGCTGTCGCTGTCGGCCTGGCTGTCGGCGCCGGACCGCGACGTGGCCCGCGGCTCCGACCTGCGCACCCTGCGCCATGCCGGCCGCCGCTTCCTGCCGGCGCGTGCGGTGGATGACCTGCTGCGCGGCGCGCCTTCCAGCGGCCCGGTGCCGTCATCGATCGAGGCCCGCTTCGAACGCGAACTGGCCGCGGTGCTGGGCAGCGCCTCGGCGCGCCTGCTGCTGGATGCCGCGCGCCGCGAGGCCGGGCCCGACCTCGACACCGTGGCCGAGATCGTCGGCGAGGCCTCGCAGGACCTGCGCTTCAACCAGCGCGTGCTGGAAGCGGCGCTGGAGAACATGAGCCAGGGCATCAGCGTGGTCGATCGCGAACTGTGCCTGGTGGCCTGGAACCGCCGTTACGCGGAGCTGTTCGGCTATCCGCAGGGCCTGCTGCGCATCGGCGTGCCAGTGGCGGAGCTGGTGGCGTACAACCTGGGCCGTGGGCTGGTGGCGGGCGTCGACGGGCGCGTGGATGCCGAGGCGGACAAGCGGCTGCGACACATGCGCGCCGGCACGCCCTACGTCAGCGAGCGCGTGTTCCCCGACGGTGGCATCGTAGAGATCCGCGGAAACCCGATGCCCGGCGGTGGCTTCGTCGCCACCTTCACCGATGTCACCGACTTCCGCCGCGCCGAGGCCGAGCTCAAGCGCAGCAACGAGACGCTCGAACAGCGGGTCGAGGAGCGCACGGCAAGCCTCGACCAGGCGCGGCGCGAGGCGGAGCGGGCCAACGAGGCCAAGAGCCGCTTCCTGACCGCGGTCGGCCACGACCTGCTGCAGCCGCTGCACGCCGCGCAGCTGTTCACCGATGCGCTGGGGGAGCAGGTGGCGGGTGCGCAGCGCGTCCAGCTGGGGCAGATCCGCGGCGCGCTGGATTCCACCACCGACCTGCTGACCGGCCTGTTCGACATGGCGCGGCTGGAAGCGGGCGGGCTGGTGCCGCAGCCGCGCGACTTCCCGCTGGCCGAGGTGCTGGAGCCGCTGGCTTCGGAGTTCCGCGCGCTGGCCGGCGACCGCGGCCTGCGCTTCGACCACGTCGCCAGCGCCGCCTGGACCCACAGCGACCCGCAGCTGCTGCGCCGGGTGCTGCAGAACTTCCTCGCCAATGCTGTGCGCTACACGCCGGAAGGCCGCGTGCTGCTGGGGCTGCGTCGCGCGGGCGGGGCGCTGCGGATCGAGGTGCACGACACCGGGCCCGGCATCGAGCCCGCGCAGCAGGCGCTGATCTTCGAGGAGTTCCGCCGCGGCGAAGGCGTGGGCGGGCAGGGCTTGGGCCTGGGGCTGGCGATCGCCGAGCGCATCGCGCGCCTGCTGGGCTCGCGGGTGGCGCTGCGCAGCCGTCCCGGGGTGGGCACCGTATTCTCGATCGCGCTTCCGGCCGTGCGCGCGCCGGCGCAGGCGGTCGCAGCGCCCGCCGGTCGCGCCGGGCTGGCGGGTGCCCACGTGCTCGTGCTCGACAACGACCCGCTGGCGCTGGACGCGCTCGCAAGCCTGCTGCGCGGCTGGGGCTGCAGCGTGGACGCCGCCGCCGATGCCGAAGCCGCGCTGGCCGCGCAGACCGCGCGCCCGGCCGATCTCTGGCTGCTCGACTACCACCTCGACGACGGCGACACCGGCATCGAGGCGTGGCGGCGGCTGTCGGCGCGGCACGGCGCGGTGCCCGTGCTGGTGCTCAGCGCCGACGCCACCGACGCGGTGCGTCGCGAGGTGGCCGAACACGGCCTGGGCCTGCTGCAGAAGCCCGTCCGGCCGCTGGCGCTGAAGTCGATGCTGGGACGGATGCGGATCACGCGCGGGGCCGCGGACTGATCCACGGGCCCGGCCGCCTACAATGTGCGGCTTTCCGCCTGCCGCAGTACCGATGCCCTATACCCCGATCCTCGCGACCCTCGGCTACGTGCTCTCGCCCGACGGCAGGCGCGCGCTGATGATCCACCGCAACGCGCGCCCCGGCGACCAGCACCTGGGCAAGTACAACGGCCTGGGCGGCAAGCTCGAGGCCGCCGAGGATGCGCTGGCCGGCCTGCGCCGCGAGCTGCGCGAGGAGGCCGCGATCGAGTGCACGCGCGTCGAGCTGCGCGGCACCATCAGCTGGCCGGGCTTCGGCAAGCAGGGCGAGGACTGGTTCGCCTTCGTCTTCCTGGTCACGGAATTTAGCGGCACGCCGCCGGCGGCGAATCCGGAGGGCACGCTGGAGTGGGTCGATGTCGAGCGCCTCCTCGAGCTGCCGCTGTGGGAGGGCGACCGCCACTTCGTGCCGCTGGTGTTCGACGGCGATCCGCGGCCCTTCCATGGCGTGATGCCGTACCGCGACGGGCGCATGCAGTCCTGGTCGTTCTCGCGCTGAAAGACCGGCCGGCGGAACGGGTGCGCGCGCCGTCAGCCATGCGTCGCGGACTCAGGTGCTGGCTTCGACCTGCCGCGCCGGATCACTGAGTTCGAGTCCTCGCAGGATCACGCCCGCCTGCGTGCGGTTGCGCACGCCGAGCTTCTCGAAGATCGCCGACAGGTGCGCCTTCACCGTGCGCTCCTGCACGTCCAGGCGGTCGGCGATCTGCTTGTTGAGCAGGCCGTCTGCGACCAGCGCCAGCACCCGGAACTGCTGCGGGGTCAGGCTCGCCAGGCGCGCGGCAAGGTCGGTGTCACCGGGCGATGATTCCGCGCGCGCCACGGCGCCGCGCAGCGCCGGCGGCAGCCACTCCTCGCAGGCGAGCACGCTGCGGATGGCGTCGCGCATCTCGTCCAGCCCGGCGCTCTTGGGGATGTAGCCCGCGGCGCCGTGGTCGAGCGCGCGGCGCACCACCTGCGGATCCTCGTTGGCCGACACCAGCACCACCGCCACCGCCGGGAACTGCGCGCGGATCGCGGCCAGGCCGGCGAGGCCGTGGTTGCCCGGCATGTGCAGGTCCAGCAGCACCAGGTCGATGTCCGCGCGCGACTCCAGCGCGGCCAGGGTGTCGTCCAGCGTGCCGGCCTCGATCACGGCGGTGCCGGCCTCGGCCTCCACCGCGGCACCGCGCAGGGCGGCGCGGAACAGCGGGTGGTCGTCGGCGATGAGCAGGGTGGCCATGGCGGGTTGGTGGGCGCGTGGCCGCTTATTGCGTGGTCCAGCCGCCGTCGACCGGGAACGAGGCGCCGGTGACGTTGTGCGCCTCGCGGCGGCACAGCCAGGCGGCCAGCGCGCCGATCTCGGCGGGGAGCGTCATGCGCAGGCTCGGCTGCTTCTCGGCCACCAGCGCGCGCACGCCGTCGTCGCGGCTGCCGCCGTTGCGGCGGGCCTCGATCTGCGGCTCGATCAACGGCGTTTCCACCCAGCCCGGGCAGATGCAGTTCACGGTCACGCCGCCGCTGTCGCGGCTGCCGGCCGCGGCGTATTCCAGCGCCGCCACCTTCGACAGGCCGACGATGCCGTGCTTGGCGGCGACGTAGGGCGCCTTCTCCTTCGAAGCCACCAGGCCGTGCACCGAGGCGATGTTGACCACGCGGCCGTAGCCGCGCGCGGCCATGCCCGGCAGCGCCGCGCGCATGGTGTGGAAGGCGGCGCTGAGGTTGATGGCGATGATGTCGTTCCACTTGCCCACCGGCATCTCCGCGAGCGACGCGGTGTGCTGGATGCCGGCGTTGTTGACCAGCACGTCAATGGGGGACCAGGCGTCGATCCCGGCCATCATCGCGGCGATGGCGTCGGGGTCGCGCAGGTCGGCATTGAAGTGGCGGGCGTCCTCGCTGCCGGCCTTGCGCACCGCGTCCAGCGCGGCATCGACCTGGGCTTGGTCGCCAAGGCCGTTCACGGCGATGCGCGCGCCGGCCTCGGCCAGCGAGCAGGCGATGGCCAGGCCGATGCCGGAGGTGCTGCCGGTCACCAGCGCGGTGCGGCCGGAAAGGAAGGTGTCGGTCATGGCGGCTTGGAATGCGGTGCGGTGGGGACCACCACGGTAGCAAATCGATGCCTTGTCTCCCTGCGTACAAAAGTACGATGCCGCCGCCACGGGCGACTGCTACGGTGCAGGGCATTCCCGGTACCCTGAGGTGGCTTCCGTGCGCCAGAACCTGCACCACACCCCGACCGCGCCGCGGGCGCTGCTGCTCGCCGCCGCGACCCTGGCGCTGGCCACGCTCGCCGGCTGCGCCGCGACCCCCGATCGCAGCACGGCCGCCGCCGCCGCGGCGGCCACGGAGACCCTGATGTTCGAACACGCGCGCAGCAGCATCCACCGCGACGGCGACGACCTGCTGACCGCCGGCCTCGGCATCGACGGCCTGCGCCAGATGGTGCCGCCGGCCTTCGCCGACGCCGAAGCGCCGACCGCTGCGGAACTGCGCCGCCGCGCGCTGTGGAGCAACTGGCGCGGCATCGCCGACCTCGGTCCCGGCGGCGGCTACGGCACGCTGTACGGCAGCGTGGCCCAGGTGCCCGGGCGCGAATTCTCGGCCTATGCGACCGTCCCTGGCGCGAAGCACCCGCACCGGGTGCTGGTGCAGCTGCCCGATGCCTTCGATGCCGCGAAGCGCTGCGTGCTGGTCACCGCATCCTCGGGTTCGCGCGGCATCTACGGCTCGATCGCCGTCGCCGGCGCCTGGGGCCTGCCGCGCGGCTGCGCGGTGGCCTATACCGACAAGGGCAACGGCAGCGACTATTTCGACCTTGACGCGGGCCTGGGCTTCGGCGCCGACGGCCGCGCCGTCGCGCGCGACGCCGCCGACATCGCCTTCGCCCCGGAGGCGGCCGCGGGTGCCTCCGGCGTTGCCTTCAAGCACGCGCATTCGAAGGACAACCCGGAGGCCGACTGGGGCCGCCACGTGAAGCAGGCCGCGGAGTTCGCGCTGCAGGCGCTGGACGAGGCGCTGCCGGCGCAGGCGCCCTTCACCTTCGACAACACCCGCGTGATCGCGGTCGGTATCTCCAACGGCGGCGGCGCGGTGCTGCGCGCGGCCGAGCTGGACGGCGACTGGCTGGATGCGGTGGTCGCCGGCGAGCCCAACGTGTACGTCGAAGGGCAGGGCAGCCGCGCGCTCTACGACTACACCACCGAGGCCGCGCTGCTGATGCCCTGCGCGCTGCTGGCCGTCGACAACCTGCCGCAGCCGCCGCTGCTCGACCAGGTGAAGCCGCTGTACGCCGCGCGCTGCGCCTCGCTGGCGGCGGAGGGCGTGCTGTCGGGCGCGGACACCGCCGCGCAGGCGCGCCAGGCCCGCGACCTGCTCGAGGCCGCCGGCTGGACCGCCGAGGCGCTGCGCGCCGGCGCGCTCTCCGCGGGCTTCGACCTGTGGCGCGTGGTGGCCGCGACCTATGCCAGCGCCTACGGCCGCTACGGCGTGGGCGAGGGGCCGTGCGGATTCTCCTTCGCCGCCCAGGGCAGCGACTTCGTGCCGCGCCCGGCCACCGCCGCCGAGCGCGCGACCTGGTGGCCGGATGCCAGCGGCATCCCGCCGGGCTCGGGCGTGGGCCTGGTCGATGCCGGCATCGCGCCGCCCGACCTGACGCTCAAGGGCCTGCAGTGCCTGCGCGGCCTGTGGACGGGCGACGGCACCGACGCCGACCGCGTGCGCGCAGGCATCGCCGCCACCCGCGCCGCGCCGCCGCGCGAGGGCCTGCCGGTGGTGGTGGTGCACGGCCTCGACGACGGTCTGATCCCGGTCGCCTTCAGCAGCGCGCCCTACGTCGCCCATGCACGCGCCGCCGGCCGCGACGTGCGCTACTGGCAGGTGCGCAACGTGCAGCACTTCGACGGCTTCCTGGCGCTGCCCGACTACGGCGCGCGCTACCTGCCGCTGCTGCCGTACGTCTACGAGGCGCTGGAGCGGGTCGATGCGCACCTCGACGGGGCGGCGCTGCCGCCCGACGCCGTGATCGACGCGACTCCGCGCGGTTCGGCGGCGCTGGAGGCTTCGCACCTGGCAATGCCGCGCTGAGCCGGGGCGTGGCGGCTTGCACCCGCCGTGACGGCGGGTTTGGCATGCTGCAGCCTTCCCAGCGCCTCCCGGAACGCCGATGACCCGCCAGCGCCACTTCTCGATGCTCCGCGACTTCCACCTCGCGGACTGGTTCACCCTCGCCAACGCCTTCTGCGGCACCGGCGCGATCTTCGCCGCGATGCGCTACCTGCAGGAGGGCGGCGTCCGCGACCTGCTGCTGGGCATGGCGCTCATCCCGCTGGCCTTCGTCTTCGACGCGCTCGACGGTCGCATCGCGCGCTGGCGCAAGGTCGCTTCGACCCTGGGCCGCGAGCTGGATTCGCTGGCCGACGTGATCTCCTTCGGCGTCGCCCCGGCCGCGCTCGGCTACGCCTGCGGCCTGCATGGCGGCTGGGACTGGATCGTGCTGAGCTTCTTCGTCGGCTGCGGCGTCAGCCGACTGGCGCGCTACAACGTCACCGCCGAGACCCTGACCGACGGCGGCGACAAGGTGAAGTACTTCGAAGGCACGCCGATCCCGACCAGCGTCGCCATCGTCATGCTGCTGGCCGTGGCCGCCTGGCAGGGCGCGATCGGCGATGCCATCTGGCTGGGCCAGTGGCAGATCGGGCCGTGGCAGCTGCACCCGCTGGTGCTGGTGTATGCGCTGTCGGGCTCGCTGATGATCAGCAAGACCCTGCGCATCCCGAAGCCCTGAACCGGCGCTGGCGCCGCCATCCCCGGTTGCTATGATCGGAGCGAATGGAAGGAGGCGCGTGATGCTGGGCAACAGGCAGGACGATTTCGAGTCTCTGGCGCGGCGCTACTGGGCCGCCTGGGGCGACGCACTGCGCAACGCGGTGCCGGGCGCGGGCGCCATCCCCGGCATGGGAGGGCCGCAGCACGCCTCGCCGCTGGGCGCGGAGGCCTGGCAGGAGTCGATCGACTGGTGGACGCGGCTCGCGCACGGCGGTCGCAGCGAGGCCAACGACGCGCTCGCACACTTCAACCGCCAGGCGCGGCAGTGGTACGCGCGCATGCAGGAGGTCGCCGCGCGCTTCGCCGGGCAGGAGGCCACCGCGGTCGACGTCGCCCGCGCCTGGAAGGAGGCGCTGGGCGCCAGTGGCGAGAACCCCTTCCCGGAAATGCTGCGCAGCCTGCGCGGCCACCACCTGCAGGGCCTGGAGCAATGGGTGGAGGACGCCTCGCCCTGGCTTGATTCGATCCGCGACGAAGGCCTGTCCTGGCTGCGGATGCCGGCCTTCGGCGCCGGCCGCGAGCACCAGGAGCGCCTGCAGCGGCTCGCGGCGCACGTGGCGGAGTACCACCAGGCCTCCAGCGCCTACGGCGCGCTGATGGCCAAGGCGCAGCAGGAGGCCTTCGCGATCTTCGAGAACCGGCTGATCGACCACGAGGAGCCGGGGCGCCAGCTCCAGTCCGGGCGCGCGCTGTTCGACCTGTGGATCGACGCTGCCGAGGAAGCCTATGCCGAGGTCGCGCTGTCGCCGGAGTTCCGCGAGGTCTACGGCAACCTGGTGAACGCGCAGATGCGCGTGCGCGCCGGCGTGCAGCGCATGGTCGAGGACGCCTGCGCGCAGTTTGGGATGCCTACCCGCACAGAGCTCGACGGCGCGCACCGCAAGCTGGCGCAGCTCGAGCGCGAGGTGCGGCGGCTGCGTGATGCCGCCGGGCGGATGCATGGGCAGGGCGTGCCGCAGCGCGTCGCGGCGCCTGCGCGACGCCCTGTACGGGCGGCCGCTGCCACCGTCGATGTCGTGGAACCCGCAGTCGACGAAGCGGTGGCGGCACGCCGCGTAGCCAGGCCCGCGAAGAAGGCGGCGAAGAAGCCGGCGAAGCGGACTGCAAAAGCGACGCCAAAGAAGGCAGTGAAGAAGGCAGCAAAAAAGGCTGCGAAGAAGCTCGCGAAGAGGCCTGCAGCGCGCACGGCGAAGAAGCCTTCCACAAAGGCCGCCGCGAAGACGGTGAAGGCCGCCGCGAAATCCCCGGCGAAGACGGCCGCCAAAAAAGCCGCGAAGCGCGCCGCGCCCGCAGGCACCATGGCCGGGCGCGGTGCGCGCCGGCCATCCGCGCGCGCCGGCTTCGGCGGCGCGATCGCCGGCAGCATCCCGCGCGCGCCCGAACCCATGGCATCGAAATCGGCGAAGAAAGCCGTGAAGAAGGGGAAGCGCTGACATGTACGGTCCGCTCAACATCACGCCCGCAGGGCTTGCCGAAGAGGCGGTGCGCCTGCAGCAGAAGCTTGCCGCCGGCCTCCAGGTGCTGCGCGAGGTCGACGACGTCGACTTCGGCGCCACGCAGCGCGAAGAGGTCTGGCGCGACGGCAAGGTCGTGCTCTACCGCTTCGTCGGCGAGCGCGAACCCACCGCCCGCGTGCCGCTGCTGATCGCCTACGCCCTGGTCAACCGTCCCTACATGGTCGACCTGCAGGACAACAAGTCGCTGGTGCGCCAGCTGCTTGCGCGCGGCCAGGACGTCTACATCATCGACTGGGGCTATCCCGACCGCTCCGATCGCTTCCTCGAGCTCGAGGACTACATCGAACGCTTCATCGGCGGTGCCGTCGACCACCTGCGTGAAGCGCACGGCGTCGACGCGGTCAACCTGCTCGGCATCTGCCAGGGCGGCGCGTTTTCCCTCAGCTACGCCGCGCTCAATCCGGAGAAGGTGCGCAACCTGATCACCATGGTCACGCCGGTGGACTTCCATACGCCGGACAACATGCTGTCGAACTGGACCCGCGGCATGGACGTCGACCTCTTCGTCGACACCCTGGGCAACGTACCCGCGGACCTGATGAACATGTGCTACCTCACGCTCAAGCCCTGGCGGCTGTTCGTGCAGAAGTACGTGGGCATGGCCGACATCCTCGACGACAAGGCGGCGATGGAGGACTTCCTGCGCATGGAGAAGTGGATCTTCGATTCGCCCGACCAGGCCGGCGAGGCCTTCCGCCAGTTCATCAAGCAGTACTACCAGGGCAACGGCTTCGTGAACGGCGGCATCGAGATCGGTGGCCGCGAGGTGCACCTGGGCATGGTCGAGATGCCGGTGCTCAACATCTACGCCGAGCAGGACCACCTGGTGCCGCCGGCGGCGTCGAAGGCGCTGGGCGGGCTGATCGGCAGCAACGACTATTCGGAGCTGTCCTTCCGTGGCGGCCACATCGGCATCTACGTCTCCGGCCGCGCGCAGAAGGAAGTGCCCGACGCGATCCATGGCTGGCTGGCGCAGCGATGAGCGCCACCCATCCCCGGCTCAGCCGTCCGCTCGACGACCGCGTGCTCGCCGGCGTGGTCGGCGGCATCGCGCGCCGCTTCGGCTGGAACTCGACCCTGCTGCGCGTGCTCTACGTGGTGTTCTCGGTGCTGTCGGCGGCCTTCCCGGGCATCCTCGTCTACGTGGTGCTGTGGCTGCTGATGCCCGAGGAGGGGTGAGCTCGGCCCCATGGCGCGCGCTGCGCCTGGTCGCCGGCGTCCTCGGCGTCTTGTGGGCGCTGCCGTACACGTTGCCCGGCCTGCTGGCCGGCCTGTCAGCGCTGCCCTTCGGTGCCCGCATGCGCCTGCGCGGGCGCGAGCTGGCCCTGGTCTTCGATGCCGTGCCGTTCGGACCGGGCGGCGCGCTCACGCTCGGCAACGTCATCCTGCACACTGGCGACAGCATCGACTGCGACTGCCTGACCTATGCCCATCGCGCCGGCCTGTGCGAACAGCCCGCGGTGCGCCTGGTCGATCACGAACGCGCGCACGTGCTGCAGTACATGGCGCTCGGGCCGCTGTTCCTGCCGCTGTACTTCCTGTGCGGCGGCATCAGCGTGCGCAACCGCTTCGAGCGTTCGGCCGACCGCTACGCGCTCACGGGCCGTGGCTGGTGGCCCTGGCCGGCGCCGCCGACGAACGGTCGGCTCGATTGACGTTCCGCTAACGGCCGCTGCGCTAGAGTCGCAACCGTCGAAGAAAAAGCGGAAAAGGCTGACAAAGCCCCTACGCAATCGCTTCGACGAAGGAAGGCTCAGCCGACCGGGGAAACCCGGGCGACTGGGCCTTTCGCATATGCGCCGATCGCGCCGCCAGTGCGGTCGCGCGCGTCACGCGACCTCGGGTTTACCCCAGGCCTGGCCGTTCGCGGGACGCGCTACTCTGGCGTCCTTCAGGAGGCCATCCATGCGCCCAGTCCGCCCGCGCGACGAGTCCAGTCCCTGGTCGTTCTTCCTGCCGATGCTGCTTGCGGTGGCGCTGGGCATTCTCCTTGCCGATATCGTCCGTCACGTCGCGGGCGCCGCGTTCGGCAGCGACGAGGAGACGGCGGTGAAGACGGCCGCCGCTGTGTCGGATCCCGAGGTGGCCGAAGAGGATTCGTTGGCCAGCGATGCCGCGATGGTCACCGTCGGCCAGAGCAGTGGCGGCGAGGTGGTCCTGCTGCCCGGTCCGGTAACCGCGATGCGCGAGGGCGCCGAGCGCGCCTGCATCAACCACACCATCGCGCTGCGCCGGCCCAATGGCTGGGAGCAGGGCCTGGAGGACAACGCACCGCTGCGCTGCCGCGCCAGTTCGCCCTGAGCAGGCGGCCGTCGACGCGACCTTCGTTCAGCGGCGGGACCGGGGGCAGGCGCTCAGTCGCGGCACAGCGGGATCCTCGCGATGCCCTCGCCGGCGCGGACGCCACCGGGGTCATGGCGCCGCTCGGCGAACAGGATGTGATCGGAGGCCACCAGCACCACGCTGCTGCAGCGCGTGCCGTACTCCGGCCCGCTGACGAAGGGCGGCGACAGCGCGCGTTCCAGCGCGATCCCCACGCCGGTGTCGGGCAGGGCTTCGTCCGGCGCGACGCGGCTGTCGGCGAGGGCGGCGAACAGCGGTTCCAGCGCGTCGATCGAGGTGGTTGGAGCGTCGAGGCCAGGCGTTGTGGCGAGCCAGGCTTCCAGCGCCCGCGTGGCCGCCACGCTTTTCGGCCACGCTGCGTCGAAGGCCCCGTTGGACATCGCGTGCATGCCTGGTGATACGGCTGCGTGCCGGATGCCCGGATGGTTGCTGGCGTGGACCAGCGCGTCGCCGTCCCAGAACAGCGCGTTGAAGTGTCCGTAACCCGGTGACGAACCAGGCCCGGCGGCGAAGGCTCCGGCGCTTTCCCGGCCCCGGACGAAATCACGCACCAGCCATCCCCGCGACTGTGGCTGCGGGGCCAGGCCGTTGCGCCCGTCGCGGACATTGGTGACGGCCGCCAGCCGGCCACGGCTGGAGACCTGCAACCAGCCGCCGCCCTGCACGAGGTCGCGGCCGCCGTAGACGGAAGGATCTTCGGGATCGATGCCGGCCGCCGCCGTGGGACGGGCGTGGAACTCGTCACGGTTGGCGGCGATGGCAAGCAGCCAGCGCGGATGCTGGCGCCATGCGAGGGCGATCAGGCACATGCGGCCATGATAGGCCCGGGAGAGACGGGGTTCCGGCCCAGCACCGCGACCAGAGGCCACGGCCGCAGTTCCATATAGGCGGCGCGCCGTCCGTTGGTGCGCTGTGCTGCCGGAGAGGCGAGCATGCGCCGTCGCGTGAGGGGCCGGTATCGGGACAGGTCCCGGGTGGGGGTCAGGAAACCCCTAGGGTGGTGCCGGAAGTGGGACTCGAACCCACACGCTTTTAAGGGCGGCGGATTTTGAGTCCGCTGCGTCTACCGATTCCGCCATTCCGGCGCGGGCGCCAAGTATAGCGGCAGCGGCCCGCGCGTCCGCGCCTCAGGCCGCCTGGTCGGTGGCCAGGGTGTTGTCCACCCGCCGGTACCACTCGCCCGAACTGGACTCGAAGCGTGAGCACTGCTCCAGCGGCGCCTGGTAGACGTGCAGAGATACTGCGATGGCCGCGGCATCGGCGTTGCGGATGGTGTGGTACTCGTGCGGCGGGATCAGGCTGCCGGCGCTGCCCGGGCCGGCCTGGATGCCGCCGGCGGAGCGGAAGCGGAAGCGTTCGCCATCACGCTCCAGCAGTTCGAACTGGGTGATTTCGAGTTCGCCGGCCCACACGCCTTCCACGCACCAGCAGCCGTCGTGGTCGTGGATCGGCGTGCCCTGGCCCGGGCCCCAGGTCATGGCGACGACGCTGTAACCGTGCTCCGGGCTGCGGTACAGCTCGCGGCGGGCGTAGTGGTCGGCGATCGGCTCGTGGACGCAGTCGGGCAGGCGCACGGCGGGATCGCGGATCAGGCCGCACATGATACTGCGCAGGGCGGCGGTGACGGCGTGGCAGTCGCCAGCGGCCAGGGCCTCTTCGATGCCCGCGACCAGCCTGTCGCGGCCGGGGAAGGGGATGTCGGGCAGGGCGCCGTGGTTCGGTTCGCTCATGGGGCAAGTGTACGCCGCGAAGGCTGGCGTCTGCGCCGCGCTGCAGCACCGGCCGCCGCTGCCGCGGTGCCTGCGGAAGGCCGTGGGCCGCTCAGAGCGCGGCCAGGAAGCCGCCCACCGCCGGCGAGAAACGAGCGAAATCGACCAGGAAGGCGTCGTGGCCCTGCGGGGACTCCAGCGGCAGGAAGCTGGCCTCGGCGCCGCCGGCGCGCAGGCCGTCGGCGATCTCCTGCTGCTGCTGCAGCGGGAACAGGATGTCGGTGTGGACGCCGATCGCCAGCGCGCGCTCGATCCGGATCTTCGCCAGGCCCTCGGCCGTGGTGCCCCCGCAGGATTCGCCGATGTCGAACCAGTCCATGCTGCGGCTGAGGTAGAGGTAGCAGTTGGGATCGAAGTTGCGCACGAAGCGCCGCGCATGCGCCTCGAGGTAGCTTTCGACCTCGAACTCCAGGCCGAAGGGATCCTCGTCGTCTCGTCGGTCGGAGTCCAGGCGCACGCGGCCGAAGCGGCCGTCCCATTCCAGCGCCGAGCGGTAGGTGATGACGCCCAGCTTGCGCGCCATGCGCATGCCGCTTTCGGGGTAATGCGCGTCGTCGTAGTCGCCGCCGTTCCATTTCGGGTCGAGCCGGATGGCTTCGCGCTGCAGCGAGCGGATCGCGATCGAGAACGGCAGCGCGCGCGCGGCGCCGGAGATGTTGACGTGACTGCGGGCGATGCCGGGGTGGCGGGCCAGCAGCGCCAGCGCCGCCATGCCGCCCATGGAATTGCCGATCACGCAGGCCAGGCGTTCGATGCCGAGCGCACGCACCACGTGCGCAGCGGCGTCGGCCACGTCCTCGATGGCGACGTCCGGGAAATCGAGGCGCCAGGGCTGGCCGCTGTCGGGATCGATCGAGGCCGGGCCGCTGGAGCCCTTGCAGCTGCCCAGCGAATTCACGCAAACCACGTGCCAGCGGCCGGTGTCGATGGCCTTGCCTGGCCCGACCATTGCCTCCCACCATCCGGGCGAAGGGTCGGCTTCGTTCGCAGCCGCGTGCGCGTCGGGCGACAGGCCGGTCAGGATGAGGATGCTGTTGTCGCCGGCGGCATTGCGGCGGCCCCAGGTCTCGTAGGCGATGCGCCCGTGCTGCAGGGCGCCGCCGCGCTTCATGGCGAACGGCGACGGCAGCTCGATCCAGCGCGTGCCCGGCGGGATGAATTCGGTCATGGCGGCAAGTTTACCGGTGCCGTGGACGGCCACGGTGGATGGCGCCGCGGGCATCGCGCCTCAGGAATCGCCTCAGGCCACGCCCTGCGCCAGCATCGCGTCGGCCACGCGTACGAAGCCGGCGATGTTGGCGCCGTCGACATAGCTGACGCTGCCGTCTTCGCGGCGCCCGTGCTCGACGCAGGTCTCGTGGATGTCGCACATGATCCGCTGCAGCCGGGCGTCGACCTCATCGGCACCCCAGGTCAGGCGCATCGCGTTCTGGCTCATTTCCAGGCCCGAGACCGCGACGCCGCCGGCATTGCTGGCCTTGCCCGGCGCGTACAGCACGCCGGCCTCCTCGAAGATCCGCACGGCCTCGGGGGTGGTCGGCATGTTGGCGCCCTCGGCGACGCAGCGCACGCCGTTGCGGACCAGGGCCGTGGCATCGGAGGCGTCGATCTCGTTCTGGGTGGCGCAGGGCAGTGCGACGTCCACCGCCACCGACCACGGCCGCATGTCGGCCTCGAAACGGGCGCCCACGCGCTGTGCATAGTCGCTGACCCGGCCATACAGGTGGTTCTTCACCTCCATGAGCTCGGCGAGCTTGTCGGGCGTGAAGCCGTCCTCGTCGACCACGGTGCCGCTGGAGTCGGAGGCGGTGACCACTTTCGCCCCGCACTCCATCGCCTTTTCGATCGCCGACTGGGCGACGTTGCCCGAACCCGAGATGGAGACCCGCAGGCCGTCGAGTGCCGCACCCGTGCGCTCGAGCATTTCCTGCGCGAAGTAGACCGTGCCGTAGCCGGTCGACTGCGGCCGCATCAGCGAGCCTCCGAACGCGGTGCCCTTGCCGGTGAACACGCAGTCGGCGCGGTTGGCGATCCGCTTCACCATGCCCGCCATGAAGCCGATTTCGCGGCTGCCGACGCCAATGTCGCCGGCCGGCACATCGGTGTGGGCGCCGATATGGCGCGAGAGTTCGATCGCGAACGCCTGGCAGAAGCGCATCACCTCGCCCGGGCTGCGGCCCTTGGGGTTGAAGTCCGAGCCGCCCTTGGCGCCGCCCATCGGCAGGGTGGTCAGGGCGTTCTTGAAGGTCTGCTCGAAGGCCAGGAACTTCAGCACCGACAGGTCCACCGAGGGATGGAAACGCAGCCCGCCCTTATAGGGCCCCAGCGCGTTGTTGTGCTGGACGCGGTAGCCGCGGTTGACCTGCACGTCGCCGTGGTCGTCGACCCAGGCCACGCGGAAGACGATGATCCGGTCCGGCTCGGCCAGGCGCTCGAGCAGGCCCTGGCTCGCGTAACGCGGATGGGCGGCGAGGAAGGGCCAGACGCTGTCCACGACCTCGCCGACCGCCTGCAGGAACTCGCGCTGGCCGGGATTGCGCTGTTCGACCCCGGCCAGGAAATCCGCGGCGGTGGCAGGCTTCATCGGCGTCTCCGTGGAAGGTCGCCTCGATGCTGCAATGCAGCATCGCCGCCTGTCAAGGAGGCCTCAGTCGGCGCCGAGCACCAGCTCCACGACTTCGTCGCTGGGCAGGGTGACCTGCACCGGCGCCGATTCGATGTCGCCCTCGCCGCGCTGCACGGCGCCGCTGGCGGAGATCCGCGCCGACACCACGGCCGTCGACAGCTGCGACAGCACCTGGGTGGGCATCGGGCTGTCGGCATCGTCGAGCACGATCTCCAGCGGCAGCGCGGAGACGTCATGGCGCTCGGCGGCCACCGGCATCGGCGGGCCGTCGGGGTCTCGGGCCATGACGAACAGGGTGCCGCGGCCGCCGAGGCGTTCGGCGACGCCCGGCGCCAGGCTGATGCGCACGCGCAGTCCGGGGCCGCCCGCGGTCGAAGCCGGGGCGTTGCCGGCAGGGGACGCGGCGGGCGTCGCGGCGCCCGCGCCCGCGGTGGCAGGCCCGGCCGCGGAGGGCAGGCCGGCGGCCGCGCGCGCTTCGGCGATCTGCGTGCGCAGGCTGGCCGCGGTGGAGGGATCGACGTCAGGCAGCAAGGCTTCCCAGGTCGCGGCGGCTTCGGCATCCCGGCCGCGCTGGCGCTGGGCGACACCGATGAACCAGCGCGCACGCTGATTGGAGGGCTGCAGGGCGGCCGCGCGCTCGAGCATGGCCAGGGCCTCGTCTTCGAACAGGTTCTGCGGATGCGCCTGGGCACTGGCCTGGGCCAGTTCGACCATCAGCGCCGGCTCGTCGGGCACCAGGGCCTGGGCGCGGGCGTAGGCGTCGCGCGCACCCGCGTGGTCGCCCTGGACCGACAGCGAACGCGCGAGCAGGGCCCAGCCTTCGGGCTGCTGCGGATTGCGCTCCAGCTCGGCCCGCAGTTCGGCAACGGCCTCCGCGAACTGCGCGGGATCGACGTGGGCGGCGGCCTCGATGGCGTCCGCGGACGACGTACGGGCGGCGGGATCCAGCGCGGCCGGCGTGCCCAGCAGCTGGTAGCCGGCAACGGCCAGCAGCGGCACCGCGGCGAGCAGCACCAGCCAGGTGCGCGGCGAACCGCGGCGCAGCGGCGCCACCACCAGGGCGGTGGCCAGCAGCGATGCGAACAGGACCGCGAGCAGGAAGACGGCGGCCATCACCACTCCTGTCCTTCGTCGACGGGATCGGGCGCGACGCGGTTGCCTGCCGCGCGCCTGCGCACGACGACGACCACTACGATCGCGCCGGCGAGCAGCACGACCGCGGGGCCGAGCCACAGCAGCAGGGTGCCGCCGCCGAACTGCGGGCGGTAGAGCACGAACTCGCCGTAGCGGTCGACCAGGAATTCCTTGATCTCGGCGTCGCTGCGGCCTTCGCGCATCAGGTTGAAGACTTCGCGGCGCAGGTCGTGGGCGATCGGCGCGTCGGAATCGGCCAGCGACTGGTTCTGGCACATCACGCAGCGCAGTTCCAGGGTCAGTTTGTGGAAGCGCTGTTCCTCGGCGCGGTCGCGGAACTCCAGCGGCTGCGCCGGGCGCGCGACCTGGGCGAGGGCAGGCGCCGGCGCGATGGCCAGCGCGGCCAGCAGCAGCGACAGGGCCGCGCCGAGCAGCCGCGGGGCAAGTGGGAGCGAGGGCCGGCGCAGGTTCATCCGCCGCCCTCCATCGCCTCGACCATCGGCGCCAGCACCTCGTCGACGATGTCGTCGGTCAGCGGGCCGACGTGCTTCCAGCGCACGATGCCGTCGGCATCGACCAGGAAGGTCTCGGGCGCGCCGTAGATGCCCCACTCGATCGCCGCGTCGCTGTCGTAGTCGGTGATCACGACCCAGTAGGGATTGCCGAACTGTTCCAGCCAGCGCAGCGCGTCCTCGGGCTCGTCCTTCCAGTTGTAGCCGACCACGCGGATCCGCTTGGTCTCGGCGTAGCGCGCAAGCACCGGGTGTTCGACCTGGCAGGCCGGGCACCAGCTGCCCCAGACGTTCATCAGGTAGGGCTTGCCGCGCAGGTCGTTGCTGCCGATGCGGTAGTCGGCGTCGTGCAGCACCGGCAGCGAGAACTCCGGTGCCGGCTTGCCGATCAGCGGCGAGGGCAGTGATTCGCGGTCGGGGCGGTCGGAGCGGCTGACGCCCCAGCCGAGCAGCACCAGCAGCAGCACGAAGCCGCCGACCAGCAGCGCGGCCAGCAGCCGGCGGCCACCCGTGGGCGCGGCTTCGGGGGCGCTTGGGGTGTTCATCGCGGCGCCTCCTTCGTCTTCAACGGCAGGCGGAAGCGGCGGTCGGTGGCCACGACCACCGCGCCCAGCGCCATCAGCAGTGCGCCGGCCCAGACCCAGCGCACGAAGGGCTTGATGTGCAGGCGCACGGCCCAGGCGTCGCCGCCCAGCGGTTCGCCCAGTGCGACGAAGATGTCGGCGCGGACGCCGGCGTGGATGCCGGCGTCGGTCATCACCTGGCCGCCGCTGGCGTAGGCGCGCTTCTCCGGATGCAGCAGCACCAGCGGCCGGTCGTCGCGGAAGACCTGCACGTGGCCGCGGTCGGCCATGTAGTTCGGGCCCTGGACGCGCTCGACGCCGTCGAAGCGGAAGGCGTAGCGGCCGATGGTCTCGGTCGCGCCCGGCGACATCGGCACTTCGCGCAGCACGTTCTGCGCCTCGACCAGCATGGCGCCGACCAGGAACACGGCGATGCCGAGGTGGCCCAGCACCATGCCGATCATCTCGGGCGTGAAGCCGCGGCCCTGGGCGCTGAACCGCGTCCAGGCGAAGCGCAGCGTGCCCAGGCCCACCCAGGCCGCGGCGAACACGCCGAAGCCGGTCTTGACCGCGCCCTGTGGCGCCTTGAACCAGGCGATCACGCCCAGCAGCAGCGCCAGGCCCAGCCACGGTGCCAGCATCGCCAGCGGCTTCGAGGCCTGCTCCTGCTGCCAGCGCGTCAGCGGGCCGAAGGGCACCAGCAGCACCAGGGGCGCCATCAGTACCAGGAACAGGGTGCCGAAATAGGGCGGGCCGACCGAGACCTTGCCCAGGTCCAGCGCATCGGCGATCAGCGGATACAGCGTGCCCAGCAGCACCATCGCGCAGGCCGAGGCCAGCAGCAGGTTGTTGACCAGCAGCAGGGTCTCGCGCGACGAGGCGGCGAAGGGCTTGCCCTGCGCCAGGCGCGGCGCGCGGGTGAGGTAGACCAGCAGCGCGCCGCCGATCACCGCGCCCAGGAAGACCAGGATGAAGAGGCCGCGCGAGGGATCGGCGGCGAAGGAGTGCACGCTGGTCAGCACGCCCGAACGCACCAGGAAGGCGCCGAGCAGCGACAGCGAGAACGCGGCGATCGACAGCAGCATGGTCCAGCTGCCGAAGCTGCCGCGCTTCTCGGTGACCGCCTGCGAATGGATCAGTGCCGCGCCCACCAGCCAGGGCATGAAGCTGGCGTTCTCCACCGGATCCCAGAACCACCAGCCGCCCCAGCCGAGCTCGTAGTAGGCCCACCAGCTGCCCATGGCGATGCCCACGGTGAGGAAGGCCCATGCGATGTTGGTCCAGGGCCGTGACCAGCGCAGCCAGCGCGCATCGACCGCGCCTTCCAGCAGCGCGGCCAGCGAGAACGCGAACGGCACCACGAAGCCGATGTAGCCGATGTACAGCAGCGGCGGATGGATGATCATCCCCGGGTCCTGCAGCAGCGGATTGAGGTCGTGGCCCTCGGCCGCCGCCGGCAGCAGGCGTTCAAAGGGGTTCGAGGTGAACACCATGAACGACAGGAAGCCCACCGCGACCAGGCCGATCACGCCCAGCGCGCGCGCGCGGAAGCTCCAAGGGATGCGCCGCGACAGCACCGCCACCGCCGCGTTCCAGATCGCCAGCATCAGCGACCACAGCAGCAGCGAGCCCTCGTGCGAACCCCAGACCGCGGTGTAGCGGTAGATCAGCGGCAGCAGCGAATTCGAGTTGTCGGCGACGTACTTGACCGAGAAGTCGCCGACCACGAACGCGACCGTCAGCAGCACGTAGGCGCCCAGCACCAGCACCAGCTGCGCGATCGCGGCCGGGCGGGTGACCGCAGCCAGGTCCTCGCGGCCGCGGGCGGCGCCGACCAGGCCGGAAAGCCCCTGCAGGACCGCGAATACGAGCGCGAGCGCGAGCGCCGCCTGGCCGATCTCCGGCAGCACTAGCGCTGGCCTTCGGCCGGAGGCGCGGGCACGTCCACGTTGTGCTTCTCGTGCGCCAGGCCCATCTTGTCGGCCACTTCCTTGGGCACGTAGGTCTCGTCGTGCTTGGCCAGCACCTCGTCGGCGACGAAGGTGCCGTCGGCGCGCATGCGGCCGGTGGCGACCACCGACTGGTTCTCGCGGAACAGGTCGGGAAGGATGCCGGAGTAGACCACCGGCATCAGCGCGTCGCCATCGGTGACCATGAAGCGCGCTTCCATCGAGCCCGGCGGGCGCTCGAACGAATCCCTGGCGACCATGCCGCCTAGGCGGAAGCGGGTCGCGCCCGAGGCCACGTCGGCGCCGGCGCGCCCGTCGAGCACTTCCGCCGGCGTGAACAGGTAGGCGACGTTGCGCTGCAGCGCCATCGCCACCAGCACCGCCACCAGCGCCGCCGCGGCGACGACGGCGAGCACGAACCAGAGGCGCCTGCGACGGGTGGGGTTCATCGGTGCAGCTCCGTGGGCCGGTCGGTGCCGGCGGGGCGCGCGGCCTTGCGTGCGGCCAGCCTTCGCGCGGCGCGCAGCTGGCGCGAGATGGCCAGGCGCGGGGCGACGTAGTCCCAGGCCAGCATCAGGGCGAACACCGCGTAGGCGGCGATGACGTATTCGCGATAGCTCATTTCCCGGCCTCCGCGATCCGGCGCACCCAGTCCTTGCCGGCCTCGCGCTGCAGGTTGTCGGCGCGGGCGCGCGCCAGCAGCGAGCCGGCGAACCAGAGCTTGGTGCCGACCAGCATCCACACCAGCGGCGGCATCATGCTCGGATCCATCGACGACTCGCCGAAGATGCGGATGGTCTGGCCCTGGTGCAGCGAGTTCCACCACACCACCGAGTAGCGGATGATCGGCAGCATCACCACGCCCACCAGCGCCAGCAGGCCGGCGGCGCGCGCGGCGGTGCGGCGGTCGTCGATGGCGTGGTACAGGCCGATCACGCCCAGGTACAGGAACAGCAGCACCAGCTGGCTGGTCAGGCGCGGGTCCCAGTCCCACCAGGTGCCCCACATCGGCTTGCCCCAAATCGAGCCGGTGGCGAGGGTGACGAAGGTGAAGGCGGCGCCTATCGGCGCGCAGGCCATGGCCAGGATCTCGCACAGTTTGATCCGCCAGACCAGGGCGATCGCGGAGTACAGCGCCATCAGCCCGAACACCATGAGGCTCATCCAGGCCGCCGGCACGTGGATGTAGAGGATGCGGAAGCTGTCGCCCTGCTGGTAGTCGGCGGGCACCTGGAACAGCGCGCCGTACACGCCCCAGGCCATCACCAGCAGGCCGAGCCCATGGCCCCACGGTGCCCAGCGGGCGGCGAAGCGGTCGAAGTAGGGCGGTGAGCCCAGCTGGTGGAACCAGCGGATCACCGGGTTCATGTCGGACATCGGGTTTTCGCTGGCAGGAGGCGCGCGGGCCCCGGGTGGGTCGGCCCGGGACCTGGGCGACCGTACGGGCCAACGCTGCATTCTTTCAGGTTTGGCCCCTTGGGCCAAGGCGGACCGGCCTGGCTGGGGTCCAGGCGTGATCGTCGCCGCTTGCCTTTCGCGGCGCACTGATCGTGGTCAATCCGTGGGTCTTGGGCTGACGGCTGGCGAAGCGTTTCCTTCGGGAGGTCTGCGCCGCGGGGGGGGGGGGGGGGGGGGGGGGGGGGGGGG
>NZ_SJRW01000003.1 GCF_004352825.1 Luteimonas arsenica
CGGTGCAGCTTCTTGGCCGCGCGCCCGGGCAATCTGGCTTCGGCCGCTGCAAGTTCCAGCCCAAGCTGTCGGGTCAGACTTGTTGTACTGTTCCGCGCAGGGGTTGGGTCACCGCAGCCCGGGTGCAGGTGCCAGGCAGCGGCGGCCTAACAAGTCATTCAAGCCGACGCCGCTTCGCGGCGCGGCTTAATTCCAGTGTTAGGCCGCTGGGGAGCTACATGGCCAGTTCGACCAACAAGCTTCTGGTAGTGGGCGCCGCCCTTAGCGGGCTCGCCGCGCTCATGCATCTGGCGTGTCTGGTGGTAGGCGCTCCGCTCTTTCGGCTCTTGGGCGCCGGAGAGCAGATGGCGCAGCTGCATTTGGCCGGCCACTGGTATCCCACCGTCGTTACCCTGGTCATTGCCGGCGTTCTTGCTGTGTGGAGTGCTTACGCCCTGTCCGGAGCCGGCGTGATTCGCAAGCTGCCGTTGCGCCGTACCGCCCTCTGCGCAATCACCGCCATCTACATTGTCCGGGGCGTCGCGTTCGCGCCGGTCATGGCGTACTTCCCGGGAAACAGCATGACGTTCTGGGTCGTAAGCTCTTCAATCTGCCTGCTGATCGGCATCGTCCACCTTGTGGGCCTTCGGCAGTCTTGGGGCAGGCTGTCGGGCGGCGCGGCCTAACAATGCATTCAAGCCGAAGCCGCTTCGTTCCGCAAAGCACATGGCAGGTACAGCTTGCCATGTGCTTCGCTCCACTACGCGTCTCGGCTTAACTTAGGTGTTAGGCCCTATTCCGGACCTCCATGATGACCGCAGCATCGACAATCATTTGCGCGCTAGCGGCTGCTTTGCTTGCGCTGGTCACTGTCCTGTCAATCCGATCTGGCCGAATCCTTTGGTACCCCGCTCAGATTCAAGCCAACCGCGCTGAACAGCCCGTGTTGTTCTGGGCGCTTGTCGTCGCGCAACTTGTCGGTATGGCGGCCTTAGGTTGGTTGGCGTTCTACTGAGCTCTAAGAGCGCCGCGGCACGACGTTGTTCTCGCCGAGCGGTTTGGCCGTAGGCTTCTGGCGTAGGTGCGCGCCTTCCACCAGCGGTGACTTCGGCCACAGCGACCTGGGCGAGGGCCTTGGCCCAGCCTCTGGCGCAGATAGTTCGGCCAGCCCGATCCTTGGACCGGTCCCTGCCCAAGTTGTTGTAGTGTTCCGGCCAAAGGGTTGGGCTGCGGGTGTCTGGGGCAGGGCGTCAAGGCTCCGGCCAGCAGCAGCCTAACAATTCGTTCAAGCCGACACCGCTTCGTTACGCAAACCACATGGCAGGTACAGCTTGCCATGTGGTTCGCTCCACTACGCGGCGCGGCTTAACTCAGGCGTTAGGCGCCACGTGGAGGTTGCATGAGTCTCAAAGATCTTGTGCCGATGCAGCCGGTCTCGAACATGCCCGAGAGCATTAGCTTCTACGAGAAGCTCGGATTCGTTGTTGAAGAACGAAACGACGAATGGGGCTGGGCTAGGCTGCGCTGCGGCGACAGCCAGATCATGCTGGACCAGTCCATCAACCTCCATGCGGGCATTCCCAGGATCGCCGTTCTCTACCTCTATCCCCAAGATGTGGTGGAGTTTCACCAACAGGCGCGTACGGCCGGTTTGCCCGTTCCGGACCTGGACGAGACGTTCTATGGCATGACAGAGTTCCGCATCGATGATCCGGACGGAAATCGCCTGTGGGTCGGACAGCAGCGGGGTGCGTCGGGTGGCGCCTAACAATGCGTTCAAGCCGACACCGCTTCGTTACGCCAACCACATGGCAGAGAAAGCTTGCCATGTGGTCGGCTCCACTACGCGGCGCGGCTTAACTTAGGTGTTAGGCCCCATGACAAACTCTCTCGCAGACACAACTAAGATCGAACGCGCGGCATTGCAGTCCGTGCTCAAGTCCTTGGACGCAAAGCCGCCAGACTTCGCCAAGAAGAGGCCGTTGGGGCTCTACCTAATGGTTGCGCTCTTGGCAGGGTTCGCAATCTCGTGGCTCGATTTGGCGCTTCTAAGCCATCCGGTGGTGCGTGCCGCTGAGCCGCTGCTGGCTCTTGCGCTCGGGGCGGCAACTGCATACTTGGTACTTAGGTCATGGTCCAAAGCCCGGTGGTCCTTCGTGGGTCAATATGTTGACCGCGCAGCAATCGAGGCTAGGCTACGTGAGCTTGGGGCCTAACAATGCGTTCAAGCCGACACCGCTTCGTTACGCGAACCACATGGCAGGTACAGCTTGCCATGTGGTTCGCTCCACTACGCGGCGCGGCTTAACTTAGGCGTTAGGCCGCATGTCACGCAAACGGACACACCGAAGCATTGATCCAGAACTGACGCTCGGCGGCCGACTTGCGGCTGCGTTTGCTTCGCTGTTCTTCTCCGTCCCGGTCACGGGCTTGCTTTGGCTGCTCTTCAACAGCCAAATCGCAATGGTGTCAGACAGTGTGATTCCGATCTCGTACCTGGGCGGTGCGATCTTGGGTTTCGCGGTTCTTTCCTTCGTATTTCCCCGGTTCGCTCCGAATGTGATCGGGTGGCTTTGGGACTTGGTCGCTGGCATCGCCAGGTGGTGGTAGTCGACCTGGGCGGATCGCCAAAACTTGCGGTAATGTTCTCCTCAAGTGTTGGCTGTGGCAGGTCGGGTGCTCGTTCCGGGCAGCAGCGACCTAACAATTCATTCAAGCCGACGCCGCTTCGCGGCGCGGCTTAACTCAGGCGTTAGGCCTTGATCTCCGCACTGCCGTAGCAGCATCTTCGCGGTCGTGCTGCATTTCTCCATTCTGCTGCGCTTGTGCCTCGTTGCAACGTTACGCACGCGCTGTGACGGTTCGCGGCAGCAGTTCTTGGCACAGCTCGGCTCCGGACAGATTCGACCCTCCGCAAGATTCGACATGCCGGGTCGGCTTCGGAAACGTCGCAGTGAGAGTTCTTGGTCGCGCGGGCCGCAGTCTTTCGGCTTCGCCAACCTGGCACCAGCCACGCTTCGGCGAGTTGTTGTAGTGTTCGGCTCAAGGGTTGGGTCGTCCGGGCACAGCGCGGGTGCTGGGCATCGGCGGCCTAACAAATCTTTCAAGCCGACGCCGCTTCGCGGCGCGGCTTAATTCCGGCGTTAGCGATCACAGGGGAGTTTTCGATTGGCCATCAGTCCAAGTTGCGTCTTTCACTTCACGAACTCGCGCGATGCATTGACTGGCATCTTGAGCGATAACTTCAAGCTTTCGTACTGTCGGGAAAAGGCGAGGTTCGGAACCGGCGGTAGCGATCTCAGGGTTCCAATGGTTAGTTTCTGCGACCTACCCCTGTCTCAGGTAAAGAATCACATTGCAAGTTACGGATCCTACGGTATTGGGCTCAGCAAAACGTGGGCCAAGAAGCAACAACTCAACCCCGTCATGTACATGGATCGCGGCTCTTTGTTGTCCGCAAGTTATTACAAAGCAGCAAAATTACTTACGTCTAAGTCAACTCGCGACTTGGCTGACAAGCAATCCAAGGAGCTTAAGGACTCGATCTACGCATTGATTGACGTCCTTGGATACGTTAAGAACTATCAAGGCGATGTCGAAAGGCAGGACGGGACGGTCATCAAGAACTACAGGTTCTATGATGAGCGCGAATGGAGGTACGTTCCAAAGTATGAGGGTTACCTCTGGATCAAAAACAACTCGATCTTTGACAATGAAGGCAAGAGAAATGCGGCCCTGTCAAAGATCAATGATCATCGCCTTATATTCGAGCCAAACGACATCAAGTACATAATAATCAAAGATGAGTCTGAAATCTCCGACTTTGTCCGGCACTTGCAGTTAGCAAAGTCTAAGTTCAGCTATGAGGATGTGCTGAAAGTTGCCACGAGAATAATCACACTTGATGAGATCAATAACGACATTTAGCGGCGGTGATCGCTAACAATTCATTCAAGCCGACGCCGCTTCGCGGCGCGGCTTAATTCAGGCGTTAGCCGTCATGGACACATCGATCCGACCCATAGAGTTTGACCCTGCCGCCGAGGCTCTGCTCAGGTCCTGCCATTTGCCCACCAGCGACCTGTCCGGATCGTCCAAGGTTTTGTTGTTCGGCCATGCGCCTGATGGCACTTTGACCGGAATGGTCGGTCTGGAGTTACACGGAACAAATGCGTTACTTCGCTCACTTGCCGTTACAGAGTCAAACCGCAGCACAGGACTCGGTGCCAAACTAGCTTCTTGCGCGGAGCAGCGAGCCGCGGCGCTAGGTGCAAATACCGTGTACTTGCTCACCACCACCGCAGAAAAATTTTTTGAGCGTCGCGGATATGTCCGTGCCAGTCGCGATGATGCTCCAGCAGCCATCGCCTGCACCAGCCAATTCTCGGAGTTGTGCCCGTCGTCATCGGCATTCATGGTCAAGCGGCTTGACGGCTAACAATTCATTCAAGCCGACGCCGCTTCGCGGCGCGGCTTAACTCAAGCGTTAGGCCATGGGAGAGTTCACATGTCACCTCTGAAGAAGCTTGCCTTCATTGCTGTCGTTTCATTGTCAACCAGCCTGCAACCCGCAGTAGCTGCCAAGAACGCCCCTGGAGACGTGGCAGCGATTCGTGAAATTGTGGAAGCGTTCCGTACATCCATCATCAATAAAGACAAGGCAACGTTCGTTGGACTTTTCTTCTCTGACAAGCCCGAGCATGTGACTTGGCAGATGGTAGACGACGACACAAGAGTAGCCCGAATCAAAGAGTTCGCGCCCGAAGCGAGCAGAGTGGTTAGGTGGCCAGAGAACAACTACCTAGCCATGATCGATGGGACAACCGCGGCTGAGTCAGAGGCGATCGAGGAAGTATTTCGGGATGTAACCATAGATACGGATGGATTGGTCGCTTCCGTGAACTTTGATTATTCGGTTCTACGCAGCGGAAAGGAAGCCCATTGGGGACGTGAGATGTGGCATCTTGTCCATACCGAAGACGGCTGGAAGATCATCTCAGTGATATGGTCACAAAGGGATCCTGTATCTAACCAATGAGCGGTATTTGGCCTAACAAGTCATTCAAGCCGATGCCGCTTCGCGGCACGGCTTAATTCAGGCGTTAGGCCTTTGGTTCGCGGCAGTGTTGTAACCGGGTTCCGAGCGGGTCGCCGCATCTCGCTCATTTGCGGCGTTTTCACTTCGCACGCGCGTGAGCGGCATTCGCGGCCACTCGTGAGGCACCTTGGCTTCGGACAGACGCAGCTTCGGCACAAGTACGATCACCCTGAGTCGGCTTCGTGATGGTTGACTGTGCGGGCTCTCGGACGCGCGAGTCGTGCGTTCGGGCTTCGTCCGCAGCAAGCTCAAGCCCGAGCTGCCGGGCCAGACTTGTTGTACTGTTCGGCCAGGGGTTGGGTCGCGGTGCTGGGCATGGGCGGCCTAACAAGTCATTCAAGCCGATGCCGCTTCGCGGCACGGCTTAATTCCGGCGTTAGGCCAAACAGGGGGAGCTATGCCGATCACAATTACATACGACATTGACGAGGCATCAATTACTGATGCCAACGATCGCACTCGGATCACTGCATGCTTTAGGCGGTTCGGCTGGGAGCACATCGGTGGGTCCGCATGGCGCTACCCAGCTCTCGGCACTGCAAATGTTTCGGAAGATTGGTTTAATCATGTCATCCCGGCGTTAGCTTACTTCCGCAGCCTCGTCTGTCACGCAAACCTAAATGTCTATAACTTCACGATTGACGCGCACTCAGAGGCTGGTCACAGAGGTCGCACCACTCCACCGCTGGGTGAGCCTATAAGGCAGGCTGCGGACATCACCATGTATCCATCAAACGAAGCCACGCTGTCTGAGCGAAGACTGCGAGATTTCGTTCAAGCGTGTGCGGATGACTTGGCCTAACAATTCATTCAAGCCGACGCCGCTTCGCGGCGCGGCTTAACTCAGGCGTTAGGCGGCATACATGAAATTTCAGCTAGTCCAGAATTCTGATCCAAGCGTCATAGAGTGCATCGCCGGCATCACGGACATCCGAGATTCAATGGAACTGGCTTATGCCTGTAGCGACGCTGACACTGACTTGCTGCTCATACATGTTGGGGCACTGCCCTCGGAGTTCTTTCAACTCCGCACCGGGTTCGCTGGGGAGTTCGTACAGAGACTTGTCAATTCCCGCCTACGTGCCGCTGCTGTCTTCGACCCAGATGGATCCTATCCGGAGAGATTCCGTGAGTTCTTGCTGGAGGCACGTCGCCACCCACAGTTCCGCGCCTTCGATAGCGCACAGGACGCGCTGACTTGGTTGGCGGCATCGGCGGTGCAGTAGGCTGCCGCCTAACAATTCATTCAAGCCGAACGCCACAAGTGGCGTCGGCTTAATTCAGGCGTTAGGCCCCGCAATCGATATCCCTGTTCTCAAGCTTCCAATGGAGATACGCATGATTCATCCGCAAGGCAACCTTGTCACGGTTGCTGACAGTGCCAAGATTGTTCGAGACCTTCGCTGGCTAAAAATCTATGCCGCCGTAACGACTATCTCTCTGGCGATCCTCGGTCTTACGGCTGCAAAGGCTCCAGAAAGCAAGGAGCTGACCGTAGAGCGCATCAATATCGTGGATCCTTCTGGCGTACCTCGACTTGTTATTTCCAATGCAGAACGGATTCCCCTGCCAAAGCTAAACGGAAAAGAGTACCCACGCGCTGTGCATCCCGCTGGCATCATCTTCTATGACACCAAAGGCAATGAGGTCGGCGGACTCGCAATCACTGACGCGAGAATCGGCAAAGTTTCGGCTCTGGCGTTCGATTATCCGAACTATGACGCGATGGGAATGGTTACTCGTGTCAGCCCAGACGGAAAGAATTCTCTGGCAGGTCTACAAATCAACTCACGCCCGCCTGCGGACTTGGATGTGATTGAAGCCAGTAAGGTCGTACAGCGCCGCATCGCCATTCATAACGACAACGAAGATGCCGAGATCCTGCTAGCGGATCCGCAGGGCCGTGACCGTATCCGTCTCCGCGTAACCCGGGATGGCCAAGCTCGCATCGAGGTCCTGGACGAGCAAGGCGAGGTCACGTTCAGTGCGCCGAGCGGGGCCTAACAATTCATTCAAGCCGAAGCCGCTTCGCGGCTCGGCTTAATTCAGGTGTTAGGCCCCACAACATGTTTCCGCGCATCCATGACACTCAGGTCGTAGCCTACTCGGCGGATTCGCGCTCGGGACGCTTGGAGCTGGTGCTGCGCGATGGGCCTGCCGACGATGCGCCTATCTTCCAGCTGGTCTTTTCGGGTGTCGCGGCACACCAGTTCAAGTATCCCCTCATGCCCTCGTGGGTGTTCGGCCTCGATGAGATTCCCGCCCAAGAGCTTCTCGCTCGAGAGTGGGAAGACTTTAAGGAGGGTACCCGCCTTACGGGCTGGCCAGGCGCTTGGGCCGACTCGCTGGAGCGTGCGCGCGCCTATTGCACGGAGAATGGCCTACGAGGCTTTGACTTGGAGTCTAGCTACGGGTTTGATGGTTGGGTGCTGGCTCAGTCAGTGGAGCTCACCGGTGGGGCCTAACAATTCATTCAAGCCGAACCCGCTTCGCGGGTCGGCTTAATTCCGGCGTTAGGCCTGTAGCAGAGATCTAGGGAGATGTGAAGGTGGTTGCGAAGAAGGAGTCTTGGGCTGTCCCTGAATTGCAGATTGATGGTTTAGGGCTCGTCAAACCCGGCAAGAAGGTCAAGCATCCTGTTTTCGGCCGAGGCACCGTAACTGAAATCGCCGAGTGGGCTAGCGGTGAGCACACTATCCGCATCGACTTCGGAAAGATTGGCCAGAAGTGGCTTGTTCCGGAAATGGCAAAGCTGAGGTCGGCCTGGTGGTAGGCAGGCCTAACAAGTCATTCAAGCCGACACCGCTTCGCGGCGCGGCTTAATTCCGGCGTTAGGCAGCTTGTGAAGCGTCAATCGCACTTATGGAAGCAATCGGGTTCCATCATGCTGTGGGGTTACACAGAGAACCTGCGCAACTATCCCGGCTGGCACTTCACGGCTGACCGTGCCGGTTGCGATTCGCTCATTGCCTTGCTCGACGCCTTCGCGGCGGATGGCCCACCAGGCTCACGCACGTTGACCATCACGGCCCCAACACCAGCGGTCCTCTCCGTGCCCAACAATCGCTCCAATGATCTGCTTGTGCCGTCCAAGTTCCGGCTATCTTTCGCCTCCATCGCCTCGGAGTGGTTATTCCCCCGATCGGCAGCCCCGGCCGAACTTTCGCTCGGTGTTGATTGGCTACCTGTCTTCCGGCAGTCTGTCGCTGGCGTACCCAAGGGCAAGGGGGACTATTCCATTGGCCCACGCAATGGTGAGTGTCTGTGGTTTTGGTGGCAGCCGGCCGCTGCCTAACAATTCGTTCAAGCCGACGCCGCTTCGCGGCGCGGCTTAACTCAGGCGTTAGGCCTTTGGTTCGCGGCAGTGTTGTAACCGGGTTCCGAGCGGGTCGCCGCATCTCGCTCAATTGCGGCGTTTTCACTTCGCACGCGCGTGAGCGGCATCGGCGGCCACTCGTGAGGCACCTTGGCTTCGGACAGACGCAGCTTCGGCACAAGTACGATCACCCTGAGTCGGCTTCGTGATGGTTGGCTGTGCGGGCTCTCGGCCGCGCGAATCGAGCAACGCGGCTCCGGTCGCAGCAAACGCCAGCCCAGGCTGTCGGGCCAGACTTGTTGTACTGTTCGGCCAGGGGTTGGGTCGCGGTGCTGGGCATCGGCGGCCTAACAAGTCATTCAAGCCGATGCCGCTTCGCGGCACGGCTTAATTCCGGCGTTAGGCCGCTCACATGAACGTCCATGAGGTTAGACATGCTTCAACTTCGCCCCAACTGTGAGTGCTGTGACAAGGACCTCCCTCCGGATGCGGCGGCTTTCATCTGCACCTTTGAGTGCACGTTCTGCCCTGATTGCGTCAAAGGCGTCCTGGCAGGCGTTTGCCCCAACTGCGGGGGCAACTTCTCACCTCGCCCAATCCGCCCGGCGCATCTGCTTGCCAAGTTCCCGGCCTCAAAAGAGCGTGTCCGGAAAGCCGGTGGCTGTGCAGCGGCCTAACAATGCGTTCAAGCCGAAATTGCATCGCTACGCCAGCCACATGGCAGAAAGAGCTTGCCATGTGTCCGGCTACGCGCTGCAATTCGGCTTAACTTAGGTGTTAGGTCTCTTGGGGAGCATCATCGTTTGGACATACTGACGTTCATCGCTCAAGTGATAGGAGCGTTGGCGTGGCCAGCGTCCGTCGCGCTAATTGTTTTTATGCTCCGCAAGCCAATCGGAGATCTGATACCCCTTCTTCGGAGATTGAAATACAAAGAAATGGAACTGGAGTTCTCTCGCGAGATCGCCGAACTCAAAGCGGAGGCGCTCCCTGCGCCTAGACAATCAGCGCTTCCGGCAAGCGTTCCCAGCAACGAACATCAGGCGGCAACACAGCTCCCGGATAGGCTCGACGCTAAGCGTGATGAACTCATTCGCATGGCGAGCTTCTCGACACGCGTCGCAATCATGGAAGCCTGGCTAGAAGTAGAAGCAGCGGCCATCGAGGTCGCAAGCTCGTTCTGGGGCATGCCTCCCAGCAACACTTTCAAGAACTTTTCGCGTATGGGAGAGTACCTGCTTCAGAGCAAGGTAATTGACCAGAAGCAACTAGATACGTTCAAGCGACTTCAACAACTTCGCAACAAGGCAGCGCATGCACAAGAGCTCAACCTAAGCGAGGATGATGCGCGGTCTTATGTGGAGCTTGCACTAGGACTTGCTGCGCATATCCGGGCTCGCTAGCAGAGACCTAACAATTCATTCAAGCCGACGACGCTTCGCGGCGCGACTTAATTCAGGCGTTAGGCATGAGAGACACTTCATCCAAGATTGCGGCAGCAGCTCTACTCATCACCCTGTTGCTGCCATCACCGGCATCTGCCTGCTCTTATCCAGAGCCGCCCTCCTTCAAGGAGGCTCTCGAGAGCGCATCGAATGTCTTTATATTTAGGCTCGAGTCTGCAGAGGTGAAACGCAAGGCCGTAGGGGAGACGGCATACACCGAATGGATCGAAGGTCGGATTCGCGTAACGCAGGACCTGCAGGGTGACTCATCTCTGTTTGAATCAGTAGTGTTTAGTACGAGTTGGTGCGGCGGTTTGAGGCTCGATGTAGGTCACTACTTTCTGGTCGCTACGGACAGTTCCGGACCGACATTGAAACTTCGCCCATTGGACCCTTCAATTCTTGACGTAAGTCTTTGGTATAGCGAGTTAGTGTCCGAGGATTGGTATAAAAGCGATCTGCTGTGGCCGATATTTGAGTATTTGAATGGAAAGCCACTCCCTGACGGATTTCCGCCCAGGAGAGCTGCCGAGTACACGTCCTCATTGCCACCACCGCCTCCGCCACCTCAGAAAGCACAGGACTAGCGGTAGCTCATGCCTAACAATGTGCTCAAGCCGACACCGCATCGGGGCGCAAACCACATGGCAGGTAAAGCTTGCCATGTGCTTCACGCCCCGCTGCGGCGCGGCTTAGCTTAGGTGTTAGGCCTTTGGTTCGCGGCACTGTTGCAGCCGGGTTCTGAGCGGTCTGCGCGCACCGCGCTCATCCGTGGCGCTTGCACCTCGCACGCGCGGGAGCGGCATCGGCAGTCACCCGTGGTGCGCCTCGGCTTCGGACCGGCGCGACTTTGGCGCAAGTACGATCATCCTGAGTCGGCTTCGTGAGGGTTGGCGGTGCAAGTTCTCGGCCGCGCACCCGGGCAATGCGGCTCCGTCCGAAGCGAGCTCAAGCCCAAGCTGCCGGGCCAGACTTGTTGTACTGTTCCGCCAGGGGTTGGGTCGCGGTGCTGAGCATCGGCGGCCTAACAAGTCATTCAAGCCGACGCCGCTTCGCGGCGCGGCTTAATTCCGGCGTTAGGCCCGTGAGCCATACTCCATCGAGCATTCAAGTAGATCGTCCGCTGGCTTCGAATGAGCTTGCGGTAGTCCAATGGCTGCTAGAGCACGGAGAGGGCGACAATTCGTTGTTCCTGGAGCAGCTGAAGAGTGCCCGTGTCGTTCGTCTTTGTGGCTGTGGTTGCGCGAGCATCAACTTCTCCATTAACGGCAAGCGGCCCCAGCGCCTTGCCATGCGCGTACTCTCAGACCATCAATGGCGCAATGACCAAGGCCATCTATTCGGGGCCTTCGTGTTTGAGCAGGACGGTCTGCTTGCCGGACTAGATCTGTGGTCGGTTGACGGCCAGAGCACGCCGGACTCAATGCCGCCTCTTGAGAGCTTGGTGCCGTTAGGCGCACCATCACAGGCCTAACAATGCGTTCAAGCCGACACCGCTTCGCTCCACAAACCACATGGCAGATACAGCTTGCCATGTGGTTTGCTCCACTGCGCGGCGCGGCTTAACTTAGGCGTTAGGCGGCATGAACATGCAATCCGAGCCTTCAAAGATTCTGACGGTCGAAGAAGTGGTTTCGGCCTTCGATGACCGCCGCGGCTGGGTGGTTGCTAGCAATGGATCGAAACTTCGGAGCGAGTATGGGTTGTGTGCGCTCGTGCCACTCTTTAACGAGGCACTGCCAAAGATTCGCAATGCTATGGGTCGGATCCACATCATGTTCGATCTGATTCCACTTGCCCGTCGAGACCCCCGGGTAGTGGAAATTGCAAAGGACAGGCTTCAAGACAGATCTGCAGCTGTACGAATGCATGCTTGCGAGATTCTCGCTTATAGCCTGCGGCACGATGCAATACCAAGCCTAGAGCAAATGCTAGCCCATCCTGTGGCCGAAACCAGAGTCACTGCGGCGGCCGCCATCGACGCGATCCAGCATCAGAATCATCACTTCTACCTTGACCGAGAGCACAAAGGAACCGCGTTCTGGGTAGTTAATCCGCAGGACGATCCGAATTACAAGCCAAGAGCTTGGCAGATACGCCAGGAGATCCAATGACGTTCGCGCACCACGTGCCGCCTAACAATTCGTTCAAGCCGATGCCGCTTCGCGGCACGGCTTAACTCAGGCGTTAGGCGGCTATGACAGAACTCCTCTACGTTGCAGCATTTCTCGTCGTGGCTCTGGGCATAGCTCACTCATTGCTCGGTGAGCGCTACATCCTCGCGCGACTGTTCCGTCGCAGCGACTTGCCGAAGCTATTCGGCAGCGCCGAGTTCACGACGCGCACCTTGCGCTTTGCTTGGCATATCACCACGGTCGCCTGGTTCGGATTCGCTGCACTATTGGTGCATGCCGCTCGGGGTGACCTCACGGTGCAGGGCATGCTACAGATCATCGGATTCACATCAGTAGTTTCGGGCTTCTTGCCACTGATACTCACCCGGGGCAGGCATCTGTCGTGGCTGGTACTGTTCGTCATCGGCGGCATAGCACTCTGGTGCGCCGCCTAACAATGCGTTCAAGCCGAAACCGCTTCGTTACGGCAAAGGCATGGCAGGAAAAGCTTGCCATGTCTTTGCCGTAACGAAGCGGTTCGGCTTAACTTAGGCGTTAGGCCCCCAATGGGAGATTGTCATGAAGTCGAAGAAGTTGACTGCAATCGGCGTTATCGCGCTTGGCATGTGGCCGGCACTCTTGGCCGCTGCTTCTGATACGTTTCTGGTCGCGTCCAAGATCGAGAATGGCGGCACCGTTGTAGCAGAACCAGTCCTTGGCGTGAGGGCGGGCACCCCCGCAACCGTGAAGGTGTCCGGTGACAGCGGTTACAGCATGACCGTTCAAGTTGATCCGCAAGAGAACAATTTGCTCCAGGTAACGGTTCGCGCCGACACTGTGCAGGGCTCCATTTCATCCAGCACCGTTACCGCTCTGGACAAGCCAGTTACTGTTTCTTCGGGGGACATTGGCTTGACAGTTACGGTCGCGTCGGGGCCCTAACAATTCGTTCAAGCCGACGCCGCTTCGTTACGCAAACCACATGGCAGGTACAGCTTGCCACGTGGTTCGCTCCACTACGCAGCGCGGCTTAACTCAGGCGTTAGGCCGCAGATGAATCGCATCGTCGACTTGGAACTCTGGTCACTGCCGAGGACGGCAGCAAGTCCTCTGGACGGGAAGTATGTCGCTGAAGAGTGTCGCGTGGCGTCAGGGTTGCCTGACGACATCGTTCTTGGCTTGAACTACGTGCCAAGCGATACATACGTACGGAATCTCGCCTCCGCATTTGAGGATTCTGCATCTCTGGCAGTGCAGTTCTCGTCTTTCTGCCAAGACCGAGGATTGCCGACCGAGAAGGAGTGCCCAAAGAGTGCGGCGCACTTTCTTGCGTTTTGGGAGGGCCAGCCTCTCGCGTGGCTCCATTTTCCATCTGCGCCGGAAGGAAGGGAAATGGCCATCCGTGTCCACGAATGGGCTGAGAAATGCGGGTATGCTATTCGTGCTGGTCAAGGAGCTCCTGAACTTTCTAAGATCGAAATCCAGGCGTTCTGGCAATACTGAGTTTGTTGTTGCCGTAGGATGGTTTGCGCACGAGTTAGGCTTTCGCGGGTGCTCAGGATCGGTAGCTGTGGCCTAACAATGCGTTCAAGCCGACACCGCATCGGGGCGCAAACCACATGGCAGAAAGAGCTTGCCATGTGCTTCACGCCCCGCTGCGGCGCGGCTTAACTTAGGTGTTAGGCCTTGATTCCCGCACTGCCGGAGCAGGGCATCCGGTTGCTTGCTGCACGCCGCTCATCCATCACGGTTGGCACCTCGCACGCGCGAGGGGTGGCATCGGCAATCATCCGTGGCGCACCTCGGCTTCGGACAGGCGCCGCTTCGCCGCGAGTACGATCATCTTGAGTCGGCCTCGTTGTGGTTGACGGTGCGAATACTCCGCCGCGCGAGCCGTCGGTCTCGGCTCCGCTCTCGCAGGCACGGCCAAGGCCGGCAAGTTGTTGTAGTGTTCGGCTCAGGGGTTGGGCTAGGTGCCAGGCATCGGCGGCCTAACGAGTCATTCAAGCCGATGCCGCTTCGCGGCACGGCTTAATTCTGGTGTTAGGCCGCACATGAAGCATTTTCTCCGCTTTGGACTTCTCTTTCTTCTCTCGGCGGCAACGTTCCCGTCCGAGGCAACGAGGCCGTTGATTGACACGATCGTTGTTGGCGAAGAGAGCGGGGAGATACTTCCTGAGGAGTGTTGCTGGGTCAAGCTCCCAAAGACGGAAAGCCTTACCGCTGCAAAGCTCGCCGAGTCTTGCAGTGCCATAGGTGGGCCTGTCGGTAGGTTCGAGCTGATCGGTGAACAAATATGGCTTGTTGGCTTGCTCCGGTGCGGTGGCGAAATGCCATTGAGCTATGTTTACCCTGATATGCCTGCCCGAGTTCCGGCCACATGGCTTAACGGAACATACTTCGTTAACCTCTCGCCGAGGTGTTTTGGCCCAATGGGCGCCGAGAAGAATCGCAAGCATTTAACACTCAGGGTTGCGGCAGGAGTTGCCTCCATTCAAGCGCAGAGAATCGATGAGTCAGAGTGCAGCAGCGCGCCCTAACAATGCGCTCAAGCCGACACCGCATCGAGGCGCAAACCATGTGGCAGGTTAAGCTTGCCACATGCTTCACGCCCCGCTGCGGCGCGGCTTAGCTTAGGTGTTAGGCCCCATGAAAAGCTTCCGCGCTCTGTTGTTCTCTATGCTCGCCATCGTTGGTTGCACCGCGGCCACGCAGCCAATCGACACATCCGGTCTGGCCGAAGCTTCGATGAACCTCGACCAGGAGCATGTTGGGCCGTTGCTCACCGAGATTTCCGGCCTGTTCCCTACTGGCTTCCCGCAGGATGCCGCGGCTAGAGTCACTGACCAAGTGGACGGCTTATGGGTCGGCCAATCCGGCAACTGGGAGTTCTCGGTTACCTTCAATGGTCAGCCCGCTCGCTTAGTCATTGCGGCTCATAAGGACGACTCGGATGCACCAGACCTGTACTTCTTTAGCTCGCCGGAGGTTGCAGCTCAAATCAACAGGCAGCTGGTCGTGTTCTCGGAGGCCCACGGTATCTAGGCTGGGGCCTAACAATGCGTTCAAGCCGACACCGCTTCGTTACGCCAAACACATGGCAGGTCAAGCTTGCCATGTGTTTGGCTCCACTACGCGGCGCGGCTTAACTTAGGCGTTAGGCCGCTCTGGAGGACTTCACAAGTGCCCAGAAAACTCACCTTGGCAATGATCGCCACTTGCTTGATAGGCTGTGCCTCAGTGCCATCAAGCAAAGCGCTTGAACTGAGCTCTGTCATCTCTGACCCTGCAATGTATGACGGACAACACATTACTGTTGCTGCGTGCATCAACGTCATTATTCACGGTGTTGCACTTCTTCCCTGCGGTGAGAGGCGCCCTAACGTAGACATCAAAGCGCCTGAAAATCGAGGAGCTGAGTACTCTCGCCTGGTTTCTTACGCCCACAAGAACATGGGTGCAAGTCCCGAGGAGCTGCCGGTTCTTGTAGTTGGTCGGTTCATGGCTGCTCAATCTACCGGGGATGTGCTTCACTCCATAGCTGTGGAGAAGTTTCAGCCATGGCAGGATCAGTAACATGCTAGGCCCTTTCCCGCTGGAGCGGCCTAACAATTCATTCAAGCCGACGCCGCTTCGCGGCGCGGCTTAATTCTGGCGTTAGGCATCTTATGAGAGATTTCAGCCGCCAACCTACACGTGGAGAGCGTGCTATCGCCGTAGTTCTCAACGCGGCACTAGCGCTGCTGTCTGGTGCGCTAGCCATCTTCCTGATGTTCCGCGACGTGCCCGTTGGCGCAGCAATCTTCGGTTTGATCACTGCGGCATGGGTTGTCATGTTCTACCGGGCAGCGTTTGGCACCTCTCGCGCGCTTCATCGGGGTGAAATCCGTGTACTTGCTTGGGTTCTCCTCTTTGTCGGAGCAGCAGGATTCGTCATTCTCTTGCTCCTGGACGGTTCCGCTAACCATCGACTTATGCTCTTGGGTGGATCCATCACCTTCTTTTCGGCAGGCTTTGTGGGCGTGCGGTCTCGCGGCCAAGATGCCTAACAATTCATTCAAGCCGACGCCGCTTCGCGGCGCGGCTTAATTCGGGCGTTAGGCGCCACGTGGAGGTTGCATGAGTCTCAAAGATCTTGTGCCGATGCAGCCGGTCTCGAACATGCCCGAGAGCATTAGCTTCTACGAGAAGCTCGGATTCGTTGTTGAAGAACGAAACGACGAATGGGGCTGGGCTAGGCTGCGCTGCGGCGACAGCCAGATCATGCTGGACCAGTCCATCAACCTCCATGCGGGCATTCCCAGGATCGCCGTTCTCTACCTCTATCCCCAAGATGTGGTGGAGTTTCACCAACAGGCGCGTACGGCCGGTTTGCCCGTTCCGGACCTGGACGAGACGTTCTATGGCATGACAGAGTTCCGCATCGATGATCCGGACGGAAATCGCCTGTGGGTCGGACAGCAGCGGGGTGCGTCGGGTGGCGCCTAACAATGCGTTCAAGCCGACACCGCTTCGTTACGCCAACCACATGGCAGAGAAAGCTTGCCATGTGGTCGGCTCCACTACGCGGCGCGGCTTAACTTAGGCGTTAGGCCTTTGGTTCTCGGCACTGTTGTAACCCGGTTCTGAGCGGATCGCGGCACTTCGCTCATTCGTGGCGTTTGCACTTCGCACGCGCGTGAGCGGCATCGGCGGCCACTCGTGGTGCAACTCGGCTTCGGACAGGCGCAGCTTCTGCGCAAGTACGATCATCCTGAATCGGCCTCGTGCATGCTGGCGGTGCAGCTTCTTGGCCGCGCGCCCGGGCAATCTGGCTTCGGCCGCTGCAAGTTCCAGCCCAAGCTGTCGGGTCAGACTTGTTGTACTGTTCCGCGCAGGGGTTGGGTCACCGCAGCCCGGGTGCATGTGCCAGGCAGCGGCGGCCTAACAAGTCATTCAAGCCGACGCCGCTTCGCGGCGCGGCTTAATTCCGGCGTTAGGGCTCATGAGACTTTTCGTCGCGCTCTGTTTGGCTGCTCTGGTGCCTGCCATTCTGATGACTGGCTGGTACCTGTATGGTCAGTTCTCATTCTTCCCGAGCGATGACCCCTACATCTGGGTAAGAACACGCAACTTCGCCATACCTTGTTTTATCGTCTCAGCGCTGTTCGTGTTGCTTCTTGGTCTTCCTACTTTTCTAGTGCTCAAATCCAACAATCGTGTTGATGCCAAGTCCGCTTTGCTCGCCGGATTTCTCCTTGCTGCTCTGCCAGCAGCTCTCCTTACGTGGCCAATGAGACCGGGTTTCAGCTCCAGCGTTGGCGGTATTGCTCACGTTGTGGACGGCGTCCCGACTCTGGCCGGGTGGCAAAGTTACGCAGTTGGGCTACTCTCTATAGGCGCTCTAGGCTTGGCAGGTGCTGCGGCGTTCTGGCTCGCTTATCGGCATGAGCCCTAACAATTCATTCAAGCCGACGCCGCTTCGCGGCGCGGCTTAATTCAGGCGTTAGGCGCTTTTTGGAGTCTCATGACAACCATAGCTACTTCACTGCTAGTCGCCTTGTTTGTCCTCAACATCTTGGCAACGCTTGCCGTGCTGAGAAAGGATGAACTCTCGGGTAGGAAAAGAGCTGTTCAGATCGTGCTGATATGGCTTATCCCATGCATTGGTGCAATCGCGTGTTTGGCGTTCATCGCTACGGATACATTGCACGAGAACGTTGGCTCCGACACAACATCGTTCGTAGATAATGCTGGTGCATCGTTTCCGCTCAGCGCAAGTAACGCTGACTCGGGAAGTTCTGGTGGCGATGGCGAGTAGAGGGAGCGAGCCGGCGCCTAACAATTCATTCAAGCCGACGCCGCTTCGCGGCGCGGCTTAACTCAGGCGTTAGGCGGCCATGAGACATCTTCTCGAACATGAGCGTCCGGTAGTCGCATATCTATTCGAGCTTGCTGGCATGCCGGTCGACCTCGATGCGCTTATTGTTCACCCCATGTCAGATGGTGGCATGGGTAGCCTCGCCATTGTGCCCTTCGACAGCTCTCGCAGGTTCGGCTCATCGCCAGCTGAGTGCCACTTCTACGACTTGGATGGCATTCCTGTATCGGCGGCGCTCAATCTTGACCAAGACGGTAAACCGTTCGAGATTGACGTCTGTCGGGTAGACTTCGAGCCCACGGTGGGCTGGCCTTCGCATACAGAGCTTCTAGCTGGCCCGCCTAACAATTCGTTCAAGCCGACGCCGCTTCGCGGCGCGGCTTAACTCAGGCGTTAGCCCTCATAGGAGCATCATAGTGACGGAGACAAAGTTCGAGGGCGGATGTCAGTGTGGCGCCGTCCGGTATCGGATCGCGGGCGAGCCGCTTATGACGGCAATCTGCCATTGCTCCATGTGCAGGCGGGCCAACGCAGCACCGGCAGTCGCTTGGGCCATGTTTGAGGAGCCACAACTGACCTTTGTTCAGGGCGAGCCCAAGTTCTACGCTTCATCGGAGGAGGGGAAGCGGGGCTTCTGTGGGGTCTGCGGTACGCAGATCTCCTTCTCCGCAACGTACATTCCTGGTTTGGTGGACATCACCATCGGCAGCTTGGACGACCCGGCCGCGATCGCACCGCAGTTTCACTTTTGGCATTCCAAGCATCTTTCTTGGGCGGAGTTCGCGGACACTCTGCCCCGTCATGCGGAGTTCCCTCCCTCGGGCTGAGGGCTAACAATGCGTTCAAGCCGAAGCCGCTTCGTTCCGCAAAGCACATGGCAGGAAGAGCTTGCCATGTGCTTTGCTCCACTACGCGGCTCGGCTTAACTTAGGTGTTAGGCAGTTGGAGACAGTGAATGGCGCTTCTTGATCTGCTAGAAATCGGAGAGCTCTTTCTCTCTTGGCGCCTTTACGTTGGCATCGCTATCACAGTTGCTCTTTGCGTTGTTTTCTTCTCACTCATTCCTTCGGGCGCCCCCGACTGGGTCGCTTGGTCAATTTGCGCACCAACTGGGGTTGCCGGAGTTGTTCTCAGCTTTGCGTGGCAAGTACGCTCTGACTCCAGCAAATAGGCTATGGCGGCTGGCTTTCACGGCCATCTGCCTAACAATTCATTCAAGCCGATGCCGCTTCGCGGCACGGCTTAATTCAAGCGTTAGGCGGCACGACATGGTTTCGCGCGCACAAGCTCAAGTCATTGCTGATTCTCACATCTCCGATCTCGCTGGTAGCGAACGCTCTTTTGCCATTCTTGAGGCTGAGACAGTTGAACGTTCATTCGGTTGGGTGTTCTTCTATCAGTCCCGCCGCTACCTGGAAACCGATAACCCGAGCGACGCTCTGGCCGGTAACGCTCCGCTCATTGTTGACCGTCTTACTGGACAAGTCACAGAGACTGGCACCGTTTATCCGCTGGAGTACTATTTGTCTCAGTACAAGGTGGCAAGGGACACAGGTGCCGCCTAACAATTCATTCAAGCCGACGCCGCTTCGCGGCACGGCTTAATTCCGGCGTTAGGCCTTTGGTTCTCGGCAGTGTTGTAGCCGGGTTCCGAGCGAGTTGCGGCATCGCGCTCATCCGTAGCGTTTGCACTTCGCACGCGCGGGAGCGGCATCAGCGGTCGCTCGTGACGCAGCTCGGCTTCGGACAGGCGAGGCTTCTGCACAAGTACGATCATCCTGAATCGGCCTCGTGCGGTTTGGCGGTGCGGGTTCTCAGCCGCGCGAGGCGGGAAATCTGACTCCGCCCGCAGCAAGTTCAAGCCCAGGCTGTTCGCCCAGACTTGTTGTACTGTTCGGCTAGGGGTTGGGTCGCAAGTCCGGGCAGGGTGCCGGGCAGCGGCGGCCTAACAAGTCATTCAAGCCGACGCCGCTTCGCGGCGCGGCTTAATTCCGGCGTTAGCCCTTATAAGAATGTCTCGCCGCCGAAAAAAACCAAAGCAAGCGCCAGCGCAGCCCATGCGGGTGGGAAAAGCCGATGCTGCGCCTACGAAGGCACCTTGGTATAAGCGATTCTGGGTGATCGCTTCCGGCATCTTCACCATACTTGCCGCAATCCTCATCAGCGGACCCGAGGCCCTGCGCAACTCCAGGATCCTTCCATCTGAAGTCTCGAAAACAATCTCCCAATTCCGCAGCTGGGTAAAGGAAGACGCAGACTGGACGGGGAAATGGACTGCTCACCCTGAAGGCTTCGCTGACCTTGCAGACATGAGGCTCTCTGACGTTGATTTAGAGATCATTATCTGGGCGACTGAAGGTCGGATCGAGGGCACCATTGCAACGAAGAGACTGTGCAAAGAGCTCCCAATGTTCAACTACATTCTGCTGGAAGGCAGCGTGTTCGGTAATTCTGCAAAGGTAACGGCGTGGGATCTTGTCGGAGGCCACCGCGTGGAGTTCGCGCGACTAACGCTAGAGCGCGATGGGTACCTGATGACAGTCACTCCAACGGCTGGCAATAAGGAGTGGTTCCCCGCCAGTGTTCGCATTGCACGCGATCCTTCCGCGCCCGAAGAGAAGGACAAACTGGATGCTGACCACACCTTTTGTGCTACGGAGAGAGCAGAGTTCTTCAATAGCTTGCGTGGCCAGCCGCGGTAAGGGCTAACAATTCATTCAAGCCGACGCCGCTTTGCGCGCGCGGCTTAATTCAGCAACTGTCTTGAAGCGTGCCGTTCAAGCCATTGCCATGCCCTCGGCCCGCAGCTCATCGCGCCGCCTGGCATTGATGATCCCGAGCAGCTTTCGCATGCACGCTACGAGTG
>NZ_SJRW01000004.1 GCF_004352825.1 Luteimonas arsenica
GTGGCTGGCTTGGACGCCTGAGGTGCTTCCGGTCTCAAAGAGCTTGCGCAGGCCTTTATGCCGGAACGACTTGATCATGGGCCCACTGTATCACGTTGCGCATCACGCAACAAGCGGCCTAACGCCTAAGTTAAGCCGAGACGCGTAGTGGAGCGAAGCACATGGCAAGCTGTACCTGCCATGTGCTTTGCGGAACGAAGCGGCGTCGGCTTGAACGCATTGTTAGGCGCGCCCCGTCGACGTGCCAGACGCGAACTCCTTAACACCAGCCGCAGCAAGCTGAGCCCGTGCCTCCGGATCCTCCGCAACAACGCGATGGAGCGTGTGAAACACGTAGGTACGGCACAGACCTGGCCAAGCGACAAGCATGTAGAGCGCTCCAGCGACCAGCCAGTCCGCACGGGTCAGCGGCTTCCAGCCGGTGAGATGTGCGACGGCGGTGTAGCCCAGAACAGCCAACAGAACCCAACGGAACCAAGCCCAGAAGCGCGTGCCCCACAGCACATTCTTAAAGTGGCGAACTTCCGACTCTGTCAGTTTCACTTCACGCCTCCTTGCTGTGTAGCAGCGCGCCTAACGCCGGAATTAAGCCGTGCCGCGAAGCGGCATCGGCTTGAATGACTTGTTAGGCCGCCGATGTCCAGCACCGCGACCCAACCCCTGGCCGGACAGTACAACAAGTCTGGGCAAACAGCTTGGGCTTGAGCTTGCCGCGGACGAAGCCGGATTGCCGGGCGCGCGGCCGAGAAGCCGCACTGCCAACCCACACGAGGCCGACTCAGGATGATCGTACTTGTGCCGAAGCTGCGTCTGTACAAAGCCGAGCTGCGCCATGTGTGACCGCCGATGCCACTTCCGCGCGTGCGAAATGCAAACGCTACGGATGAGCGAAGTGCCGTAATCCGCCCAGAACCCGGCTACAACAGTGCCGAGAACCAAAGGCCTAACGCCTGAGTTAAGCCGCGCCGCGAGTGGCAAGGCTGTGCGCTAGCGTAGCGCAAGCGCACAGGCCGCGGCCACGACACTGCGTCGGCTTGAACGAATTGTTAGGCAGCAGTCCATTGATTAGAGCAAGCGATTCCACTGACCCTTCTCGATGAGCTTCTGGAGGGTTTCTTTGGCCGCGTAGTAGCGGATGAGGCCGCAGTCCTTGCACACGACAGCTCTCAGCTTTGGCGAGGTGAACAAGCCGCTAGACCCAGGAAGAAGATCTGGTCCGTAACCGCCGCGAGCTGAAATGTCGCTGTGTGTGAGTAGGTCGTTGCTGCCGCACTCTGGACAGCTCTTCTGGCTCGCCATGAACTCTCTTTCCTGCTGCCTAACGCTTGAGTTAAGCCGTGCCGCGAAGCGGCATCGGCTTGAATGAATTGTTAGGCACCGCCCCCACGTACCAGCTGAGCAAGCTCCGGCAGGGGTGAGTACCCGCCGGACTCTGGGCTAGAGGGCAGTGCCGCAACCTCAATGTGCTGGACTTGCTCGGCAAGCGCAAGCTCCCCAAGCGCACACTCCAGCATGATGAATGTCCCAGCAAGAAACGCCTGCTCCCGCGCTGGATCGTAATGAGCGTAGCCAATGCGAAGCCCCAGGGCACTTGGGTCTGCCGATGATCGTAGAGGCATGTACCAAGTAGCCTTTGGGCTGAGAGTTATCCCTGCGTAGGAGGTGTCAAAGTCAAAGCCTTGGGCTGGCTTGAACGCAATGAATCTCCATCCGGGAATAGGCGGAGCGGATGCGACCAAAGTGCGGACTGCCGAGAAGTAGCTTGTCCGTCCCTCAGCCGACACGATCAGTTCATTGCAGCCATCGTCGGCTCGTCCTGTCTCAAACCACAGATGCGAGCAGTAGGCGTGCAAAGCTTCTTGTATCTCATCGAGCAGTTCTTCGTCCCGCGGCAACTGGATGTCTCGGAACTTGGCCTCGTTCCGCTCGAACCAATCCCAAAATTTGCGTTGATCTTCCATGCGGTGCCTAACGCCTGAATTAAGCCGCGCCGCGAAGCGGCGTCGGCTTGAATGAATTGTTAGGCCGCATCAGTGCATGACTCCCCATGACTCACAGACACCGCCGAACGGAAGCATTGTGGCGCTGACGCGACGCTGGACGGATGTTACGCCCTCATAGGTTACGGGGCCAACGACCTGAAACTGGACGTAACCAGCACCATGCTCATCCGGAGGATAGAGGCTGAGGCTGCCATATACAGACCGGAGCAACTCAAGCGCCACCTCCGCAGGAGGCCACTCCTCAAAGTCCACGTTATAGTCAACCGACCAATCTTGCGAGAAGTCGAAGCCAGCCGCGGCGAGGCGACGAAACACGCCTCCATCTGCATCATCCGGCCAATCTGCGATGAACTCACCCATGCGGCCTAACGCCTGAGTTAAGCCGCGCCGCGAAGCGGCGTCGGCTTGAATGAATTGTTAGCCAGCCAGCTGCGGATCTAGGCTAGCCGGATCGAAGGACTCTGACTCAACGTGCAAGATCAGAGAGTAGTGGGCAGATGGGGCAAACTGCTCGCGGATGTAGTGAACTTGCCCAGGTGAACTGGCGCCAAGCACGCCACGCAAAATGCCAGCTAGCCGCTCAAAGTCGTGCGGCTGGCCCCAAATGCCCCGGGCATCCAAGCGAGGTTCTGGCCAAGTGGTTAGGGTCAGGTACCAGTGTGGCCCCAAGTGTTCATGCTCGGATGGAGCGGCCCGGCTTGGGTTGCCAGCGTACCGTTCAAGCGCCTCGACGAGACGAATGAGTCCCGATGTGCCCCCGTGCAAATGCCACTCCCCCGCCTTGTCGTCGGAGAGGTAATAAACGCCGAAGTCGCGCCACTCTTGGCGCGTCATCTCTGCTACCCGATCCGATAACTTTTCCATGGCTGGCTAACGCCGGAATTAAGCCGCGCCGCGAAGCGGTGTCGGCTTGAATGAATTGTTAGGTGCGCAGCTCTGCAAGCCTGCGCTCCACTTGCTCTCGGTCTACGTAGCGTGCCATGACCGGCCACTGTTGGTGGGAAATCGACTTGTAGAAGTCGTAGGCGAACCCGAGGCCCAATGCAAAGCTGCCTGCGGCGAGTAAGTAATGTGGCCATTGAAGCGATCCGCCGTAACGGAAAACGACAAAGAAGAGACTTGCCGTCGCTAGCCAAAGCACGGCGGATATCAGCCAGAAGCGCCACCCACTGCGCTTCTTTCCCGCAGTATCCATAGCCTTAAGCAGCCCATCGAGAATGCATTCTTCTTGCTTCGGACTCATAGAAGCGCTCCCCCTCGCGCCTAACGCCTGAATTAAGCCGCGCCGCGAAGCGGTGTCGGCTTGAATGAATTGTTAGGCCCCGTCCGACCACCAGGACTCGCTGTACTCACCAACCGAAACCATTAGCTGGACCGACGAATCGAGTAGGTCGAAGTACTGATGCCCAGAGCCGGAGGAGGCCAGAGCTTGGAGCTTACCTTGAATGACCGACACTGAGTCCGGAGAGCAAAGCCACACATATCCAGTTGCTTGGGAGTAGGGTGTGCGGGAGGCAAAGAGCTCCGCGGAGTTATGGGCCGAAACACGGACCATGCCATGGACTGGGAAAACAGCAGCGTCAGATGCGGCGAACGCTCCGAGACGAGCCGATAAATCAGAGACATCGGCTGCAGTGCCCGATATGAGCAAGGTGTCCGCGCCCTTGAACTGCTGAAACAGGCCTAGTTGAAGGCTCATTAGGGGCCTAACGCCTGAGTTAAGGCGTGCCGCGAAGCGGCATCGCCTTGAACGAATTGTTAGCCGGCCGACCGTCAATGCAATGATAGCCAACAAGCCTCTCTTCCAAGTGCATAGCAGTCGGCTGCTCAGGATAGACGCGGCCGCGCAAGCTATGAATGAGTGCGCGGTCGCACGGGTAGCTGCGTGATGATTCCAGCACTTTGATGTCAACTACCGAGCCATCCTCTCCTACGGTGAAGGAAAGTTTGGCTTGGCAGGTGTAAGTACGCCCGAAACAGTCATCCGGTGGCACTGAAACATCCGGCACCTCAAGTGGCTCCGGAGTTGCTAGGCCGGCTATAGCCAGCCCGCTCGTGGAGATGGCAATCAGCATGAGAGCAGTAAGAGTCTTCATGGCCGGCTAACGCTGGAATTAAGCCGCGCCGCGAAGCGGCGTCGGCTTGAATGACTTGTTAGGCCGCCGCTGCCCGGCACCCTGCCCGGACTTGCGACCCAACCCCTGGCCGAACAGTACAACAAGTCTGGGCGAACAGCCTGGGCTTGAACTTGCCGCGGCCGGAGCCAGATTACCCAGTCCGCGCGGCCAAGCCGAGCTGCGCCACGAGTGACCGCCGATGTCGCTCCCGCGCGTGCGAGGTGCAGACGCTAAGGATGAGCGCGATGCTGCAATCCACCTAGAACCCGGCTACGGCACTGCGGGAAACAAGGCCTAACGCCAGAATTAAGCCGCGCCGCGAAGCGGCGTCGGCTTGAATGAATTGTTAGGCCGCACGCCGGTCAATCCCAATTGTCCATGTAGCGAACGTCGCCATTGCTACACACCGTAGCTTGCAAGTGCGAATCCGTTACGGGTGGCCATGCGTAAACGTCCCATACTAAGTACCAGCAGCCAGCGTTCGGCTCTTCGTGGCTGTGATGCCATTTGGCGCTGGCTAAGTAGCGGTGCTCGTTTTGAACGCCCCTTTCCGACAGGTAGACCTTTGCCGTCTCGACAGCCTCGAACAGTGAAATTGGCGGCTCACCAGGAGCAGCAGGCGCCAGAGCAAGGAGTGCTGTAAGGAAAGCTTGCACGTAGCTATCTCCTGCGGCCTAACGCCTGAATTAAGCCGCGCCGCGAAGCGGCGTCGGCTTGAATGAATTGTTAGGCCTCTCTTTCAGCTCCAGAGAGTCCTGCTTGTATTCCTTTCCATACCAAAGGCTCAGTCCGTCTCCAAGAGCCGCGTAAGCATGAGGAAGCACTGAGGCCGTAGCTGCCTTTGCAATAGCAAGCTTGTTACGAGTATGCCGGTGGATGCGGCTTGATTGGCGCCGCATTTCCGCCCAATTTACCGTCTTAGATCCGGGAACATTGCGTTGTATGGCTCCAGCCTCGTTCCAGTGGGAGAACGATGAGAACTTGAGATGGCCGAGGTCAATGACACCCTGCATGAACTGCACTACACCAGCTCCCTCCAAGGAGGTTCGATGGGTTCCAACGCCCGGATTGAGTTTGAAGGTGGTGAACGTAGGCGTGTCGGTAGCATCCGGGAACCAGCCACGCAGGAGAAATCCACCGGCCATGCGCTCGTCCGCCATAGTGCGGAGTTCCTCGACTGACCTTATTTGGCGGATATCTCTGTCAATGCGCGAGTAAGCCTCGTAGACGATCATGTCCGTCTCTGCAAAGACAAACTGCATAAGGCTATAGAAGTCTTCATCTAGCCCAAAGAAGTCAAGTTGCGCCATAGAGGCCTAACGCCAGAATTAAGCCGCGCCGCGAAGCGGCGTCGGCTTGAATGAATTGTTAGGGCCCAACCGACGACACATGAGATGCGTCAAAGCTGCCACGGCTGCGCCACAAACAATGGCCAAGAATCCTGTCCATGCCCCAAAAGGAAGCGCCACGAGACCTGGGGCTATGCCAAGCAGCAAGGCATACAACCATCTCGCGCGATTGTGTCTGAGTAGGGCGAGGTAGCCGGGTGCGCCCATGACCACGACAGGCAGGAAGCCGAGGATGATGGTGTAGGCAAACACGATCTTTACCGAGTCCAACGGATCCAACAACGAGTTGTCATGGAGCATGGAGTCAATGGCGCCGTAGCCACCCATGCCTAGAGCGACTACTAGCAGCGCAAAGAGTGCTGCTGCCTCAACAAGTATCAGTTGCCGAAATAAGCTCATTGGGCCCTAACGCTTGAGTTAAGCCGCGCCGCGAAGCGGCGTCGGCTTGAATGAATTGTTAGGTGGCGGCAAGATATTGCGGCAGAAGTCACTCTTGCGGGCCGCGTCTACTACTGCCGTGGAATACCCACGAAATGTCGAAATGCCAATACGAAAGCGGTCTTTGTGTATGCGCTCGACCATCAAATGCGCCTTCATCGGCGCTCCAAGGGTATAAACAACAAGGACTCGCTCTCCTGGCTTCGCAATCTCATGCTTGTACATTCCTTGCTCGTTGGCAAAGCGCATAACTCCCTCGATTGCCGCTGATCCGTCCTCGCACACTTGAACGAAGCCTAGCTCAAATATATCTGGCTTGTTGCCGTTAGCTGCGGGAAAGTACTCAGTGTGCTCAGGGTCTGCCCCAAAACAGCCGGTAAGCATCAGTGAGAAAGCCGCCGTTAAGAGCCTGAATTGCGACATAAGTCGGGAGCCGCCTAACGCCAGAATTAAGCCGTGCCGCGAAGCGGCATCGGCTTGAATGACTTGTTAGGCTGCATTGGCCGAAGAACCGCCAGAGCCGCCCTTGATGCGCTTGATATTGCGTACGAGCAGGTACAAGCCTGCGCCGCAGATCAGAAGCTTGACGAGCAAGGGGGCCGTGAACCCGTTTGCTTGGAATGACAGGTAAGACTCAAGCGCATAGAAGCCGGCGACGATCAAACCAACGACGGCGAGCAGCAGTGCTTTGATACTCATGAACTCTCCGCAATGACGGCCTAACGCCTGAGTTAAGCCGCGCCACGAAGTGGCGTCGGCTTGAATGATTGGTTAGCCGCTGACACTCAATCGTACGACAGGACGTATCCCTGATCGGTCCATTTGATTGAGTAGTAGCGATTGCATTCCTTAGCGGCCTTCTCAACTAACTCGTTGAACTTAGACTTCAGCACCATCTCATCCGTGATGTTTCCGTTTGGCGCAGCCTCTTTAAGAATTTTGTCGAACTCGGCTTGGAGCTCTAGGTGTAGATCATCACAGTTCATCTATCTATCTCCATTTGTGTAACGAACGATCTCGACGCAGCTAGGCGGCTAACGCCTGAATTAAGCCGCGCCGCGAAGCGGCGTCGGCTTGAATGAATTGTTAGGTGCCGGCACCACGTACCTCTGAACAGTCTCTGCCGGATCACCAGTCTCGATCTCGGAGTGCAGTACACCACCATTGCGAACAATCATACGGACAGATGCTTCGTTGTGCTTGTGGCAATGAACATGTATCTCCCCGATACCCCTCTGGCGTGCTTGGGTGAGTGTAAGCGCTAATAGCTCTGTGCCAAGTCCCCGGCCTCGGTGCGACGGGCGAATCCCAAGCCCGATGTGTCCACCGCATTCTTGGATCCTCTGATTCAAGTAATGGCGCAGGCTTGATACCCCGATAAGCTCCTGGCCTTCAGCAAGCCAGTATGTCGAACTAGGCACATAACCGGATGGAATATTCACGCCGTTGGAGAAGTCATCAAGGCGCTGCAGCAATTCGCCGAAATTATTGGACTCAAGATCCAACTGAAATGGATACCTCTCTTCCTCGCCCAGCTCGGCAATGTACTCGCGGTAGCTCTGCTCGTATTCGTAGCTTGGAAGTACAAGTGACACTGTCATGAGGCACCTAACGCCTAAGTTAAGCCGAGACGCGTAGTGGAGCGAAGCACATGGCAAGCTGTACCTGCCATGTGCTTTGCATAACGAAGCGGCTTCGGCTTGAACGCATTGTTAGGCCGCCGTAACCAAGCGTGCGCCCGGCCTTGCGATAGCCCAACCCCTGCGCCGAACAGTACACCAAGTCTGGCCAAGGAGATTGGCCTGGCCACCGCCGGGAACGGAGCCGCGATGCTAGCGCGCGCGGCCAAGAACTTTCACCGCGACCGCTCCGAAGCCGACCCGGCAGTTCAAACCTTGCGGAGAGTCGCGTCTGTCCGAAGCCGAACTGCAGCAGGACCAACTGCCGATGACTTTCCCGCGTGCGAAGCGCAAACCGCTGCGGATGAGCGAAGACTGCGAGCTGCCCCAGTACCCTTGCGACAACAGTGCGGGAAACAAGGCCTAACGCCGGAATTAAGCCGCGCCGCGAAGCGGCGTCGGCTTGAATGACTTGTTAGGCCGCCGATGCCTGGCACTTGCACCCGGGCTGCGGTGACCCAACCCCTGCGCGGAACAGTACAACAAGTCTGACCCGACAGCTTGGGCTGGAACTTGCAGCGGCCGAAGCCAGATTGCCCGGGCGCGCGGCCAAGAAGCTGCACCGCCAGCATGCACGAGGCCGATTCAGGATGATCGTACTTGCGCAGAAGCTGCGCCTGTCCGAAGCCGAGTTGCACCACGAGTGGCCGCCGATGCCGCTCACGCGCGTGCGAAGTGCAAACGCCACGAATGAGCGAAGTGCCGCGATCCGCTCAGAACCGGGTTACAACAGTGCCGAGAACCAAAGGCCTAACGCCTGAGTTAAGCCGCGCCGCGAAGCGGCGTCGGCTTGAACGAGTTGTTATACGGACTCGAGTTGCTTGAGCGTTTGGCCGCTCGCGTCCTTCCATGCGGTTCTGCCATTGGCGGTGCCGCCGTGAATCACCGCTGCCGCCGCACTTGGGCTAGAGAACTCGTGGTTCTTGGTGAAAACAAGGTGGCCTGCAGCAGGCGCGAGCACACCGTCTTTCAGCAACTGCTCGCGAGCATTAATTACCCACGGATAGTCTTTTGCCGATGGGCGCAGCGCTTGGGCAGCCTGCGACTGGGCGAGCACCACAATACCGTTTGGTGTGAGGTGCCCACTGGCCTTAAGGCCGCTAATCTCACAGAACAGGAGGCGCGCTTCTTCTTGGGATTCCGGCGGGGCGGCGATTGGAACGAGCACTTCAACTCCAAGAGCGGGAAGCAGCTGCTCAATCTTTTCCAGGAAGATCTCCATGTCCGCGCGATCGGATTCAGGAAGCTTTGACGTGGTTGCCTGGGAGTTTGTAAGGCTGGCGCGACCAGCGAGCTTTGCCAGCTCGATGAGCCGACCTTCCAAGTAGCGGATATGGGACTTGGTGAGGTTCTCGTCTTTGCTAGTGAAGTAAACGAGATGGTTCCAGAAGTCCTTGTCTACGTGCTGCTTAAGCCGCGACTGGATCGACTCAGCTTCGCCGATGTACACGGCTGGGCCGCCAGACAGCGGATCTACGCCGGTAAGCAAGTAGACCCCGACATTGCCTGCTTCCTCGCGCTTAAGGAGCTGATCGAGTTCCGTGCGAGGGCCAGCGACGGCTTTTCCCGACCAGTTCGAGATCTCGCCAGTCCGTAAGCGCTTCGGATCGCCATGCGGAAGGTAAATTTTGATCGTGGCGCTAGGCATGTGTGTTGTCCGTATAACGCCTGAGTTAAGCCGCGCCGCGAAGCGGCGTCGGCTTGAATGAATTGTTAGGCCACTGGCGACGTGCCGGTGGACATGAGAACGAGAACCCAAAGACCAAGCACGGCCAGAAAGTTGACTGTGAACACGATACCCCTAAGCCGGACATTGTGAGTAAGAATTTGGACAGCACTATGCAGTATGCGGCCCACAACAAAGATCCAGGCTAGTGCAACGGCAGCCGGATTGGGCTGGAACTGTAGAAGGATGAGGCACGCGGCGTAGAAGAACAGCGGCCACTCAAACTGGTTGGAGAGGTTGGCGCTGATACGAGGCTCGACAGACGCCCTAGGATTGCTCCCGTCCGGGCGACGGCCAATGCCCCATACAGCGGGAGCGCGCGCAACAGTAAGCAGCACGTACAGGAACGCAGCAAGTGCGACGTGTGCGGCCATAGGAGCAATTAGTGTTTGCGACATAGTTGCATCCAGTGGCCTAACGCCTTATGTCTTGAGTTTCCCCTAGCCTGAGAGCCGAGAGCCCGGCGTGCGCGCCCGATAACGCCTCGGTGTCAGCACCACCGTAATTCAGCAGGGGCCGCACGCCGGATCTCGCGCCC
>NZ_SJRW01000005.1 GCF_004352825.1 Luteimonas arsenica
GTGGCTGGCTTGGACGCCTGAGGTGCTTCCGGTCTCAAAGAGCTTGCGCAGGCCTTTATGCCGGAACGACTTGATCATGGGCCCACTGTATCACGTTGCGCATCACGCAACAAGCGGCCTAACGCCTGAGTTAAGCCGCGCCGCGAAGCGGCGTCGGCTTGAACGAATTGTTAGACCCTTCTCCGGTCAGTTGCACCACTGTTGCTCGCATGGCTCACCGTCATTGTTTCCATCCATCTTGGTGCTTGGGCAATGCTTGAGGAAGTAACGCGCCTCTGCGCAAGAAGTCATCTGTGAGCACATCGTACGACCGTCGCATTTGAAGGCGGATGGAGCGGGAGAAGCCGTTACAGCCTGCGCTGCAGGAAGTTCGGGGGCTGCTCTGGTGAGGCGCGAGTAGCCATAAGCCCCGATGGCTGCAATTGTGAGAAGACTAAAAACTACTCCGACAACCCGGGAGGACTGATTGGGGCGGTGCTTTACAAGAGGCCGGGCTGAAGCTGGGCGTTGTCCAGGACGCATGACGCGGATTGCGCGCAACTTGCCATTTGGTCCCGTCTCGGTCTCGAAGGATATGAGTTCATTGATTCGAGGACGATTGCCATCTCTTGGAAACGCCGAGATGTGGATAAATATCTCCTCTTTGCCTTGAGCGGGCGAAATGAACCCAAACCCTCGGTCATCGTTCCATTTTGTCAGCGTGCCGTGAGTTCGCATCAGAAAGGTCTAACGCCGGAATTAAGCCGCGCCGCGAAGCGGCGTCGGCTTGAATGACTTGTTAGGCCGCCGCTGCCTGGCACCCCGCCCGACCTGTCACGGCCCAACCCCTGGTCGAACACTACAACAAGTCTGGCCAGGCAGCTTGGGCTGGAACTGGAGCTTGCTGCGGCCGAAGCCAAGTTGCCCGGGCGCGCGGCCAAGAAGCCGCACCGCCAACCCTCACGAGGCCGATTCAGGATGATCGTACTTGTGCAGAATCTGCGTCTGTCCGAAGCCGAGCTGCGCCACGAGTGACCGCCGATGTCACTCCCGCGCGTGCGAAATGCAAACGCTACGGATGAGCGAAATGCCCCAGTCCGCTCATAACCCGGCTACAACAGTGCCGAGAAACCAAGGCCTAACGCCTGAGTTAAGCCGACTTGCGTAGTGGAGCCAAACACATGGCAAGCTTTTTCTGCCATGTGTTTGGTGTAACGAAGCAAGTTCGGCTTGAACGAATTGTTAGGCAACGCACCCCGCTACCCCAGAATCTGAGGATTGAGTCGCCACACTGAGTAATTAAGCGCAGAGGCGAAGCTTACCCAAAGCAGGTACGGGATGAACAACGCGCCAGCCAACGGCCTGACACGCCAGAATACAATGAGCGTTGCAACGATAAGCATCCAAAGCAGAACAATGTTCGCGAAGGCGAAGCCGCCCAAGTGCCACCCGAAGAACAGCCAGCTCCAGAGCGCATTGACTGCGAGTTGGACCAGAAACAAAGTGAGGGCTGTACGTGCAGCACGGAACCCTCCGACACGCCAGACTAACCATGCGGCAATGCCCATGAGCGCGTACAGGATTGTCCAGACGGGGCCGAACAGGTCAGGTGGTGGCGCCCAGCTCGGGCGTACTAGCTGCGTATAGAACGGACCAGCTTGTATGGATGCGGCGCTGCCAATGGCGGCTGCAATGAAGCTCACTACGAGCCAGGCAACGAACCCAATGATTTGCTTGTTTTTTGGCAAAGTCACGATTCACTCCCTTGTGTTGCCTAACGCCTAAGCTAAGCCGCGCCGCAGCGGGGCGTGAAGCACATGGCAAGCTGTATCTGCCATGTGGTTTGCGCCCCGATGCGGTGTCGGCTTGAGCGCATTGTTAGGCGCCGATTGACATACGCGGCCACTTGTACCAGTATCTGGTACAAGTGCAGGAGGGTGCCATGGCTAGGAACACGAGTGTCAGCTTGGGTGATCATTTTGAGCAGTTCATTGCTGGCCAAGTAGACAGTGGTCGGTACGGCTCCGCCAGCGAAGTTATTCGGGCCGGACTGCGTTTGCTTGAGACTACCGAAAGCAGGCTGGAAGTTCTACGTAACGCACTGATTGTTGGTGAGCGCAGCGGGCGAGCCAAGTATAGCTATGAGTCGCTCGTTGCCGAGCTGGACTCGGAACAGCAGTGAGGCGCTTTGACCTGACCAAGTCGGCGAAGGCCGACCTAAAGTCGATTGCGCGGTTTACGCAGAGCCGATGGGGCGTGCGGCAGCGCAATGCGTACTTGAAAGAAATAGATCAAGTCTTTCGCTCGCTGGCGGAAAACCCCCTAATGGGAAAGCCATGCGACGAGATCCGAGAAGGCTACCGGAAGCTTCCCCACGGTGCGCATGTGATCTATTACAAGCAACCGACTGAGGACGAAGTGTTCATCGTCCGCATTCTTCACGGAACGATGGACGCGGACTCGAACATCGGCGCCTAACGCCTGAGTTAAGCCGCGCCGCGAAGCGGCGTCGGCTTGAACGAATTGTTAGACCCTTCTCCGGTCAGTTGCACCACTGTTGCTCGCATGGCTCACCGTCATTGTTTCCATCCATCTTGGTGCTTGGGCAATGCTTGAGGAAGTAACGCGCCTCTGCGCAAGAAGTCATCTGTGAGCACATCGTACGACCGTCGCATTTGAAGGCGGATGGAGCGGGAGAAGCCGTTACAGCCTGCGCTGCAGGAAGTTCGGGGGCTGCTCTGGTGAGGCGCGAGTAGCCATAAGCCCCGATGGCTGCAATTGTGAGAAGACTAAAAACTACTCCGACAACCCGGGAGGACTGATTGGGGCGGTGCTTTACAAGAGGCCGGGCTGAAGCTGGGCGTTGTCCAGGACGCATGACGCGGATTGCGCGCAACTTGCCATTTGGTCCCGTCTCGGTCTCGAAGGATATGAGTTCATTGATTCGAGGACGATTGCCATCTCTTGGAAACGCCGAGATGTGGATAAATATCTCCTCTTTGCCTTGAGCGGGCGAAATGAACCCAAACCCTCGGTCATCGTTCCATTTTGTCAGCGTGCCGTGAGTTCGCATCAGAAAGGTCTAACGCCGGAATTAAGCCGCGCCGCGAAGCGGCGTCGGCTTGAATGAATTGTTAGGGCTCACCGCCAGCCCCATTGAAACGACGCCAGGAGTACGAAACTAGGTCGTGGATCAGGCCGCCAAAGAGCAAGACCACTAAGGCAACCGAGACAACATTACCGATCCCGGAACTCTTGTTAATGGGCAGCACCACACTCAGGCCAAGCAGAATACCGAACAGAGATGCCGCGGTAAGCCCAACTCGGGTAGACGGTAACAGTCCAGCCCACCTCGACAGACGCCCAGTGCTTCTGACCAAACTCTTAAAGTCCATCTGCGTCCAAATGAACATGGCGACGCCGAGGAGAAGAATAACCAGGCCGAACCAGAAGTCCTTCACAGTGAGCCCTAACGCCTGAGTTAAGGCGTGCCGCGAAGCGGCATCGCCTTGAACGAATTGTTAGCCTTGCCGACCAGTGACATTGAGGCCATTGCCTGAGCGGTGGCGTCAGCGCTGTCGGAGGTGGTAAGGACAAACAAGAGCTCATCTTTGTCTTCTGGCCGCGACCATGAGTAAGCCACGGTGCGAGTGTGCGAATCTTTGGGGCCAAGCGCGGCTGCGTCCTGTTTCGCTGCCACGAACGGTACCGGGGCCGTACTAACCAAGGCCGAAAAGCCGGCATGAGCCTGATCAGCGTTGGCGCGCTGAGCAAAAACGGCACATACCGTGTCATCTCGGAGCGCGACCACATATGCGGTCGAAGGCGCTATAACGAACCACGCCTTGCCTGGGTTGCCTCCAAGAAAAAACTCCGCTTTCTCGGGTGGAGCCTCCGGAGCGCCTGTGTCGCTCATTGCTTTCCGTAGCGCGTCTTGTGAGTAGAAGTGCTTCATGCACGTGCCCGCGAAAAGGTCGTTGATGCTGTCCGGCGGCGGAGACGCCACAGCAAAGGCCGGAAGTAGTGCCGCAGTTGCCAGAAGCTTGCGCATGATCTGTCCCGGAAGGCTGACGCCGGAATTAAGCCGACCCGCGAAGCGGGTTCGGCTTGAATGAATTGTTAGACCTCTATCCGCATATTTCCCGAATGCGCTTGAGAAAATGAGCGAACTCAGTTAGGAATCTCTTGTCGTCCGGATCAAGTCCGTCTGGGTCGAAGTGCATCACGTCGTTTCTAATCGTTCGTACGCGATCAAGCTGTTTGATGAATTCGACTCGATCAATCTTGACGCCAAGCTTATTCCAATTGCTCTCTGGCTCAAGAAGCCGGACATACTCACCGAACGTTAGGTCGCTCGGACTTTTGACGGTGCGGCCAGAGTCGCTCTCCGCCCGTGCGACCTGCAACTCCTTGCTGTTGAACTTTCCGTACAGCAAGTGGCGAATGCCGTTCTCGATTTCGCCAACAAGGAGGAAAGGTTCAGACATTGTTCTGAACTGAAAACTAAAGTCGCTAGCCGTTACCAAGCCTCCTATGGTCTTGTCGGATCTCTGGACAAGTACGTAGTCGTGGTTGGCGATGATATCTACAGCCTCAAGGAGTGAAACCTCCTCCGAAAGAATCTGAGCTGGCTCCATGAAGTCTTTGCATTGCGTACATGGCTTATTGAGCGCAAGTCGTGAGCCAATTGTTTTCCAGCTCACCATGCCTTTGACGTCTCGTTGCCCACTCATGACTGGCAATTGAGAAAAGTCATTGGTCAGCATGAGCGTGATCACTTTGTCTAAGCTGTCGTTCGGCTTGACTGACACGATCTCTTTGTTCGCCGCCTCAAGCCGGCCAAGTCGAAATGTCGGATCAATGGGTGCATCCTCAGCGCCCTTCTTCGGCTTGCGAACGAACGTGACCGGCCCATCGATCCAAGTCGACTCGAAGCTTGGCTCTGTCATCAAGTCGTGGGCATCCAGTGCCGTGTTGATCTGCTTAACGACCCAGATGCCCCGGCGTTCCGCTCCGAACCAGGATAGGACCGTTCGAACGGTCTCCGTAGGCCCGGCCACGCCCTTCTTTATCCGTTCCGATATTGCAGCAAGACGATCCGATGAACTCGACATAGAGGTCTAACGCCGGAATTAAGCCGCGCCGCGAAGCGGTGTCGGCTTGAATGAATTGTTAGGCCCGCCCGTGGTGGGACCGAATGTGTCTGGATTGGCCGACACGTACTTGTACAGCAAGTCAGTCAGATCGTCTGGGTAGGCATAGAACTCAGAGTCAAGGTCGTCCAGGTGGCCAGGATTCGCGGAAGCGGCACGACGGACTATGTCCGCGCAGCTGACCGCGCCAATTGTCTGCAGCGCTTCTGGTGCGAACGCGACCAAGGCAGGATCTTCGTACTCGAAAAAGCTCTCAAAGCCGCCGCTATTGACTTGGCTTTCAAGCGACCAGATGGCCGAGAAAACCCGCTGCTGCGGTGTTTGGGCCGCGAAATCGACACGACCGAAAGCTGTGCGGTCACTTTCGGAGAGTTCGATAAGGAAGTTGTTCTTGTCCATGCGACGCAGTTCCTTGCGGGGCCTAACGCCGGAATTAAGCCGCGCCGCGAAGCGGTGTCGGCTTGAATGATTTGTTAGGGCTCACTGCTGCCACCCGCATCTGAACCGCTGCCCCCACCGTCAGCTGAGTTCAATGCTTGCTCCGAGGCGCTCAAGTGCCCCGCATGCGCTCCAGCAACGATGAACCACCCAACCCCAGTAGACCCGAATATACGTGATGGAATGGCCTCGGGCTCCGCTTCTGCCAAGATGTGCAGGACCAACCATGCGCCCAGAAATGGAATCAGCCACACGAGCAACGACTGCGTGACCTTGCGTGGTCGTGAAACCGTGGTCGCTCTTGCTAAAGCCCAACTTGCTGCAACGCTGACGTACAGCCAGGCGACCAGCAGTAGAAGAATTATGACTCTCCAGAACATTGCGAAGTGAGCCCTGACACCTAAGTTAAGCCAAGCCGCGTAGTGGAGCAAAGAACATGGCAAGCTCTTCCTGCCATGTGCTTTGCGGAACGAAGCGGCTTCAACGCATTGTTAGCCCTCAGCCCGCGGGAGGGAACTCCGCATGACGGGGCAGAGTGTCCGCGAACTCCGCCCAAGAAAGATGCTTGGAGTGCCAAAAGTGAAACTGCGGTGCGATCGCGGCCGGCTCGTCCAAGCTGCCGATGGTGATGTCCACCAAACCAGGAATGTACGTTGCGGAGAAGGAGATCTGCGTACCGCAGGCCCCACAGAATCCCCGCTTCCCCTCCTCCGATGAAGCGTAGAACTTGGGCTCGCCCTGAACAAAGGTCAGTTGTGGCTCCTCAAACATGGCCCAAGCGACTGCCGGTGCTGCGTTGGCCCGCCTGCACATGGAGCAATGGCAGATTGCCGCCATAAGCGGCTCGCCCGCGATCCGATACCGAACGGCGCCACACTGACATCCGCCCTCGAACTTTGTCTCCGTCACTATGATGCTCCTATGAGGGCTAACGCCTGAATTAAGCCGCGCCGCGAAGCGGCGTCGGCTTGAATGAATTGTTAGGCCCCAACGAGATTCTTGGCATGTTCGTACTCTAGCCAACCTCGATCTTCGTTGACACCCCACCTAAGTTTCTCGTTGCTCAGTGAGGCAAAAGCTCCGTCCAGCGCCTTTGAGCTAGCTGCGTAGGCGTACCAGGTCAACCGATCTGGCGTCTCATGAACTAGCACAAGCAGGCAGTTTCCTTCTCGTTCCAGCGTTTGTCTGACCGAAAGGCTAAGCGAGTCCGCTTCCAGCGTCTGTTCCGCCTTATCGGTCCATGCCAGTGCCACGATTGGGAAGTGGTTCCGCGGCACATCGGATGGAAGCTGCCGAACGTGAAGCTTGCCTGGGATATTGTCATGAGTTAGCGGTCTAACCAGCCAATTCTCGCCTATTGAGGCGATGTTGAACTTATGCTGCTTGGAGCGTCTGAAGATGCTGAGCATGGGGCCTAACGCCTGAATTAAGCCGCGCCGCGAAGCGGCGTCGGCTTGAATGACTTGTTAGGCCGCGGCCAGTTTGAGTTTGCTAACCCGTTGCAAGTTGACATGCTGGCGAGCAACCCAAAGGTCATGA
>NZ_SJRW01000006.1 GCF_004352825.1 Luteimonas arsenica
GGCCTAACGCCTTATGTCTTGAGTTTCCCCTAGCCTGAGAGCCGAGAGCCCGGCGTGCGCGCCCGATAACGCCTCGGTGTCAGCACCACCGTAATTCAGCAGGGGCCGCACGCCGGATCTCGCGCCCTGCGCCCGAACAGTTGATCGAGGTTGCCCTCGAACTGATAAGCGTGGGCCTCGGGCGCGATGCTCTCGGCCACTCAACTGTAGCGGAGAACCGGGATGACGGCAGCAGGGATCGACGTGTGCAAGGCCAGTCTGGATCTGGCCGTGGATGGGCAGCCGGGTGTGGTGGGGTTCGCCAACAACCGCGCCGGCATCACCAAGCTGGTCAAGCGCTTGCGGGCGCTCGGGACCACCCGGATCGTGGTCGAAGCCACCGGCGGCTACGAGGAGCCGCTGATCGAGGCCTGTTGCGACGCCGGCCTGTGGGTCGCCCGCGTCAATCCACGACAGGCCCGCGCCTTCGCCAGCGCCACCGGCGAGCTGGCCAAGACCGATCACATCGACGCCCGGATGCTTGCGCTCATGGCCCGGCTGTTCGCCGATCGCCTGCGACCCTATGTCGCGCCACCGCCGTGGCAACGCGAGCTCCGCGATTGGCTGCGCCGTCGCGGCCAGGTTGTCGTGGCCCTTCAAGCCCACAAGCAGCAGGCCGCCATGGCGCCACCTCCGGTCAGGAAGCTCGTTACCCGCACCCTCGCCGCCTTGGCTCGCGAGCTGGCCGCGATCGAGAAGACGATGAGGGCGCTGATCGCCGAGCACGCCACCCCGGCGCTCCGCTCGAGCAAGGGGCTGGGGCCTGTGTTCCAGGCCACCGTGCTCGCGCTGCTGCCCGAGCTTGGCCATCTGGACCGAAGGCAGATCGCCAAGCTGATCGGCGTGGCGCCGATGAATCGCGACAGCGGGCAAGGGCAAGGCAAGCGCCGCATCCGCGGCGGCCGCGCCCCGGTTCGCGTCGCGCTCTACATGGCCACGCTCTCGGCTGTGCGCTGGGACCCGACGATGAAGGCGCACTACCAGCAGCTCAGGTCCCGCGGAAAGCTGGGCAAGATGGCACTCGTAGCGTGCATGCGAAAGCTGCTCGGGATCATCAATGCCAGGCGGCGCGATGAGCTGCGGGCCGAGGGCATGGCAATGGCTTGAACGGCACGCTTCAAGACAGTTGCTGAATTAAGCCGCGC
>NZ_SJRW01000007.1 GCF_004352825.1 Luteimonas arsenica
GCCTAACGCCTGAATTAAGCCGCGCCGCGAAGCGGCGTCGGCTTGAATGACTTGTTAGGCCGCGGCCAGTTTGAGTTTGCTAACCCGTTGCAAGTTGACATGCTGGCGAGCAACCCAAAGGTCATGAGCGTCCTGCATGGCGAGCCAACTCTCGGGAGAGCGGCCGACGGCCTTGGAAAGGCGGAGCGCCATCTCCGGGGTGACGCGGCTCGTGCCCTTGAGGATGCGGCTGAGGGTGGAGGCGGCAACATCCAGCTTTTCCGCAAGCTCGCGACCGCTGATCCCATTGGGCTCAAGGTAAATGTCAGTGATGAACTCGCCGGGGTGGGGAGGGTTGTACATGGCCATTAGTGATAGTCCTCATAGTCCAGGACGTAGGCGTTCCCATCTTGGAACTCAAACGTCAGCCGCCAATTGCCATTGACCGTAATGGACCAGCGCCCGCGCATTTGTCCTTTGAGCGGATGCAGCCGGAACCCGGGAACGTCCATGTCCTCGACAGCCTGCGCAGTGTCCAAGGCAGCCAGTTGCATCCGAAGCCGCTTGGCGTGGCTGGCTTGGACGCCTGAGGTGCTTCCGGTCTCAAAGAGCTTGCGCAGGCCTTTATGCCGGAACGACTTGATCATGGGCCCACTGTATCACGTTGCGCATCACGCAACAAGCGGCCTAACGCCT